>JALHNJ010000003.1 GCA_022843585.1 Chitinophagaceae bacterium | reverse complement strand
TCTTTATTTTATGTTGTAAACTATAATTTAATTTGTTCAAATCTGTAAAAAAATTGTTCGAAATTTGTCTTATTGCCCCGACTTTAAAAGGGTAATCATTTTAAAATGATTACCCTTTTACTTTATTGCTTAGTGGTATCTGTAGCTGGTTTTTTATTCCTGTTCAAAATACCTTTCAAAGTTTTCTTAATTGTTGATTCATCTTTTTTCTTAGAAGTGTCTTGCGGGTTGTTGACAGGAGCTGTTGCTGTGTCCTTACCAAATATCTTATCCTTCAATTTATCTTTTAATTTATCAGTCACCTGTTTTTTTACAGCTTCTAATGAGTCTTTTACTTTTGCTTTAGCACTATCTAATTTTGCTTGCGCAAAATCTTTTGCCTGGTCTTTTAGGTCTTCGATCGCATCACCAGCAATTTCTTTCAAATTAATTCCAATGGAAGGATTGCTGATACTGCCCGTCATTTTTACACTAAGGTTCACGGTTTCTCCTAACTTAATTGGAATACCTTTATTATTTGCCTGTGCTGCAAGGTTGTTGACAAAACTATTTCCTTTTGTACCCATTAAACTGCGGGGTAATTTCATTTGAATGGCATAGTCAATAGATTGGTCGAAACCATGAAAGCCGCCTATCTGCATATCAATTCCTTCAATACTTACATTAAAGGGCTTAACCATTACTTTACCATTCGCAAATTCAAAGAATTGCTTTACTTCTTTTAAGCTGATTGATTTTAGCCGGTCAATTTGTAATACGGCGGCCAATTTTTCAAGAGGAGCAAATTTTGCTAACAAACCTTCCAGTAAAAACAGATTGCCATTACCAGTAAGGCTACTCATTACAGGCATCATAGAACCATTTAATTTACCTGTGAAAGACATTTGCGAAGTAAGTTTTCCGGCCAAAAATTTTCCAATCGGCATCAACGATTGTATAGAATTGAAGGATTGGAAAATTTTTTGCACATCGATATTCTTTATATCGTAGGTCAAACCAATATCTGGTTTGTTCTTATCTAATTTGGTAGAGTAGGAGCCATTCAATAATAATGTCCCATCGAGGGCATCGGTTTTTACATTTTGCAGGGTAATTTTTTCATCGTTCATTACCATAGTGCCGTTTACATTTCTATAATCAACCTTATCATATTTTACATTGTCAGCGTTAGCTTTAATGGTGAAATTAACAGCAGCAGGCACTAAGAACGGTTTTCCTGAACTGCTGCTAACCGTTGTCGTAGCTTCAGTAACCGCTGGTGCATTAGTAGCCGGTGTTCCCATCCAATCGTTTAAATTCAATTTATCTGCATTTACATTTAAGTTGCCAGACAATGTTTGTCCCTGCATGGCATAACCAATCAGGTTATTTAAAACACCATTGGCAGTAAAGTTTGTATTGAGATAATTACCTTTTAGATTACTAAGCGTAACATTTTGCTGATTGAACGAAAGTTGTGTGCCGGCAATATTTACACCGCCAGGATATTCATTGGATTTATACTTTACATTGGTAAGACCAGCTGTTCCGGTCAATGTTATTTTATCATATTGCTTTTCGTCAATAGCTTTTTTATTGCCTGCAAATCCCATATCTGCATTTAATACACCACTAATGGCTGTACCTGGTTCTAATGACGTAAACTGTTTTATATTATCTAATGTAAAACGTCCTTTTGCTGTGCCAGCAAAATTAATAGCAGAAACAGGATTGCTTAATTGTAAGGTGAAGTCAACCGGATCGTTGCCAACTTCTATATGTCCGGATGAAACATTGATAGTTGTATTATCAGCAATGCCGCCGCTATTTTGCAGCGTAGCTTTTATATTGCCATTTTTAATAGGTTGAGGAAAGCTGCTGGCTGAATAGAAGAGATTTTTAATATCGAAAAATCCACCTGCTGTAAAAGCACCGGATTGATTTTGCAATGCTTTCATCGGGCCTTTTGCAAAAGCATCAGCCCATAACATACCGGAAAGTTTTGTGCCAGTTTCAAGCTTAATAAATTTAGAAAGTTGCGACAGATCCAATTTGCCTTTTGCAGCTACATCAATCAATTGTGCAGTAACCGGTTTTGAATAGATAAACCGAAAATCAAATGGCTCGTTATCCATTTCAAAATGTCCGTAAGGAATATCAATCACTGCATTGTCAGGATTGCCATCCGGATTTAAAGCTCTTAATGACAGTTTAATATTTTTTACCGGCTTTGGCAGATCAGGATATTGAAAAGAGCCATCTTTTACTTCAAGGTTCACATCATAAGCCGGTGTTTGTTGTGGTGTCATCTTGCCCTTTACAAAACCATTAAAAGTAGCTTTACCACTTGTTTTGATCTTGTCAAATTCCTGTGTGTACATGTCAGGTATCATGGATAAAATATCCTTGAAATCGTTAGAAGGCGATTGGAATTTAATATCCATATTAAAAGTGCTGTCGTTCTCCATTTGTATAAAACCATCAGCGGATAGTTTTAAATTGTTCAGCACTATATCTTCCGTTTTAAAAGTGTAGGTCTGTGTTTTATTATCGATTTTTATATCTGTTTCTATATCGGTAACTGTATTCAACAGATAAGGAATACCATCTTGTGTTAAGCTGGCAGATGTTGCTTTGGTATTGGTAGCCAGCGTAAACACATCAGCCGTAAGATCGCCGCTGCCTTCATGGTCAAGTCCTTCCAATTCTAAATAGGTATTTGCTTTTTCATCATTATAAAGAAGATAGCCATTATTGATCTCATAACTTTTCAATGTCATTTTAAAAGCAGATGCTGATGTGTCTGTACTGCTACTGGTGTCGCTACTTGCTTTAGCAATATCCCAGTTCATTCTTCCTTCTTCGGTTACCCGTGCATGTATGCGGGGTGATTCGATAATAATATCAGAGACCTTAATATCCTTTCCTTTTAGAACGCTAAATAAACCAGCAGAACCATCTATGCTTTTAGCGACAATTAAGGTGTCCCCTGCAAACTCATCTTTACCAATTATTACCAGATCTTTTATTACAATTCCCATTTTAGGGAAATGACGGAAGAGGGAAAGTTTTACGTCAGAAAAATCAACCGTGGCATCCAGGCTTTTATTGATCTCTTTTTTTACAAATGCCTGTATCTGTTTTTTAAATACCACCGGAATGATAAAAGCCAATGCTAAAAGTATAAGCAGGGTGATGCCGAAAATTTTGAAGAATTTTTTCATATAAAAGGGCTTAAAATAACACTAAACGAAAAGACAAAAATAGAGCCAAGCAGCCACTATGCGACCAGTTCAACTCGCAATTTAGTGTAATTAGTGGTCGTGGGAGTTATCGCCTGAATCAATATCATGACCGCATTGCGGACATTTTGTATGGCGTGGTTTTTTACTTTTTCTAAATTCTTCCAGGAAGCCGGCGGTAATAATACCTGCAGGCAATGCAAAGAAGGCAACACCGGTAAGCATAATTATACCGGCCAATGATTTCCCAAGATTTGTCATTGGGTACATGTCGCCATAGCCTGTAGTGGTAAGTGTAACAACAGACCACCATATGGTGGCTGGTATGCTGGTAAATTTATGTTTATTCTCCGGGTGGTTATGCTCTGCAAAATAAATTGCTGACGAAGACAGAATGACTAAAAAAAGAACGAGAACAAGACTAAGCAGTAGTTCGTTTTTTCTTTGTTTGAATATATTGACAATAAGATGTGCCGATTTCATATAAGCTGTAAGCCTGAAAAGCCTGAAAAAACGCATCAGCCGCAGCATCCTTAAAATTCTAAGGTCAAGTCCGATAAATCTATGCAGGTAAAAAGGAAGTATGGCCAGCAGATCAATTAATGCACCCGGAGAGAGCATATATTTTAGTCGACCTTTAATACTGTGTTTATATTTTGCTTCGTGGTTACAGCTCCAGGCCCTCAATATATATTCAATGGTAAAGATGATAACAGAAATAAGGTCGAAATAGTAAAAGAAACGTTGTTCATGGGGCTCATCACTCAGGCTCGGTACCGTTTCCAATATTACTGCCGCCACATTTAGTATAATAAGTGTGATGATAAATACATTGATGATCTTATCCCAATGTTTATCTCCTACAATTTCGGGGTGAAGCAGTCCGTGAACCTTTTCTTTGGTTTTGTGGTACATCCGTGGTTTGATTGTCCGCTTAAAGATAACTGAAATGATTGTAATGTGAAATGGAGGTTCTGCAGCAGTCTGTGGGAGCGGGGCTGCTTTTTTTATTTCAATCTTTTCAGCACACCTTTCCGCTTTACTACGTTTTTATAATCCCATTGAATATTGCTGGATTTTTTTATCCAACGTTTTAAGTCTTTTGTCTTGATCTCTTCTATGGAAGTATAAGTGATGGATGCATCTTTAAATTTTCCTGTACCTGGTTGCAATGTTTCTTCATCAAAACTTGCACCACTCCAAAACATCAATCGAATGCCGGCTTTTAG
The DNA here is from genome assembly GCA_022843585.1 of Chitinophagaceae bacterium. GTDB lineage: Bacteria > Bacteroidota > Bacteroidia > Chitinophagales > Chitinophagaceae > JJ008. The sequence continues at coordinate 331,771 of JALHNJ010000003.1, read as the reverse complement.
TTTGCTATAGCCAACTATCGGGTTGCCATCCAAAAACCAAACAGGATGTGCATGCCAGATTTTATTTTCTGCTTCCGGCAAATGAGCACTGATTTCTTTGGCCAGCAGGTTGCAGATTTTTTTATCAGCTGTTGATTGTGAGTTGTTGTATGCGCTGATTTCTTTGTTCATTTATATGATGCATTCGGAATCATCGAAGCTACTTTTTTTCATTTTTCCAATGATTACTTCCATCTTCAATCAGGTATGCTGACTTAAGTTGCAACAGATCATCATCTATTGGCAACTCTTATCCTGATGGGATTAAATTTTATACTCTTTATTTTCGTGTCGCAGCGGCAACCACCACCGGCACTTACATCATTACCGCCAGTATCGCCGACTACAACAATTTCTCTTACTGAGCTACCTGAAACAGGAGGGGTTTCCACACGGCCTTCGTTGCAAATTCCGAATTCTGACCCGGCACCACGGCCCATGAAATTAACTACTTTGGATTGAAAAAAACCTGCTTCAATACTTGCTATACGGATGCCGGGTGCAGCAGTATATACTCTTTGCCTGAACATTCCTGAAGCAGTAGTATTGTCGCCGCCAGTTTCTGCTGCTGTGTAAGAAATAACTGCATCAATACCTTTTTCATCTGGTGTTTTTTCCAACAGTATGGTAGCATTAATTACAGGTCCGCCATTAAAATCCCTGTCGCCTGCCACCAAAGTTGTGGGGCAAAGTTCAGATGTGATATTGTTTAATGTAACGGTTTCAACTCTTTCAGCCGGAGAAGCAGGTGTATTGGTGTTTATCCTTCTTGCAGAGCCGTTATAAATACGACCATCTAAATCTTTATGTGTGCCCGACATAGAATTGCCATCAGCACTTAAGCGGTAGGTGAATCTGCGGCCCGACATTTCATCCCATCGCAAATTGGGTTTGTTGCCATCAATATAAAATTCAATTTCAATAGTTCCTCCAATGTTATTCACTTTGCCATTTACCCGGTGCACTTTTCCGGTATGGTCATAAAAAGTCCCCAGGCGTCTGTCAGTTATAACCCCGCCATTCCTGCTTTTGGCTTCATTGCCGGATAAAACAAACTGCATTGATCCGGGCAACCGATAGAATTCCAGAATACCTGTCCATCCCGCATAATTCAAATCCCAGCGACCTACTACATTAACTTCTTTCCAGGTAGCTGGTTGGCGTACATCTGTAATATATTCGGCTGAAATCAATCTGCTTATTGCTGAGTAGGGTAAATATTGAATGTTGGAGTTGCATGCCTCGCCAACAGGGCCGTAATTATCTTTTATAATAAACTTTTTTTCGGCGGGATTGGTTTTATCAAATCCGGCAAGCATGATGCAATGTGCACCATTGTCGATACAAATTTTAATTTCATGACCCAGCGAAAGTACCCGTTCTAAGTTTTCGGCTGTAATGGTTGGAATATTTTCGTAAGCCGACACACCATAATAAGTTGTAGTTGCAATTTGTGGAAACCGGTTCCATACAGAAAAATTATTATTATTAGTAAAGAGTTGGTCGGTAACTGCCCAATGTTCACTAATTGTGTAAAGCCCATAACCTACAGCAGTTTCCTTTGGAATCCTCATCCCTTGCGCAAGCAGTGCAACACTTCCGCCACCCTGTGTACCGGCAAATTGATTTTCTCTTACATTGGCATCTTTTATATCTGACCAATAAGGATGCAGGCCAAACATTTTTGAAGTGATGGCCATAAATTCTTCGGACAGATCAAGTTCTCCAAAGCCTCTTTTTTTATAAGCCGCTTCTAGCGCAGATAAAGAACCGAAATAAGTACAACCGCCCCGTTCACCACTTGGAAGTGTTTGATTTTTGTAAGGGGTAGAGTTACCCCTCAAGTCAACTACATTGGGAGATATAACGGATTTATCATGAGAAAGCTCCAATGTCCAGACCTGGTTTGCTGAATTGGCCCCATCCCATAATTGAATAGGAGTGCCGCCGGAACCAATAGCGGCACCTGTTACATCCAATACTTTATTAGTTGCACTGGCTGCATTCCGTATAGTATAGCGGTTTGCACTTACTCTTTGAAAAATCCATTTTTGATTCATGTTGGCAGGCAACACTTGCCAAAGTTGAACTTTACAACCGTTGGTATTTACAGCTCCGGCATGAGCATCTAAATTTTTCCCGGCCCCTACATTTTTAATATAAAACTTACCATCACCTGCACTGGATATATCCCAAATCTGGTTTAATGTAAAACGTTGCTTCCAGATTTGCACTTTGCCACCATCATTTTTATAGGTGCTACTTTCTGCTTCTAATGCCTGGCCATTGGCTAAGCGAATATAGTATCGCCCGGCACTGGGTGCTTGTGCGGTTGCCAATTGAAAAAAAAGAATTGCCAGGATGCTGGTGATAATTCTATTTTGTTTCATAGTAGTTAAGGTTTTTGGTTTCAGTATATAAGTTCAGAAAAATATTTTAAAATTCCGTATTATTTTTACTAAGTACATCTCTCATAAATGTAAGACCGGGCAGAGAATGAGAATTATCTGGTACAAAAATCAGGAATAAAAAAATGTGCTGCAATTACACAATCGGGTAATGATTACTCGTTATAGCATGATTAATATGCTACAGGACTCACTGCTCATGCTGGGGATGGGAGAATTTGCTTCCAGCCTTTTGTTTCTCCATGGCTCAAAAATCTTAGTTAGGAATTCTCTAAGAATTCTTTTACCAAATCTTTATCATCCATTTTTAAAATAGCGGCAGCCACTTCGATATGCCCTTTTGAAACGGCTAAAGCAGCCAAGGCTGTGGATGCTAGATCTGAGTCCCATTTATCATGCAATATTTCTTTAATAAGTTCTGGTAATTCTTTTTTAATGGAATGGAGATAGGCTGCTTCATATTCTTCTGGTAGTTGGGGATTGTTATTGTGGCGTTCAATTTCTATGGTGGCAACTAAACCAAAAACATTCCAGTTAAAGAATCTTTTTTCTTTCGCTATTCTGATGATATGCGGAACAGCGTAATACGAAGCTAAATCCACATCACCCTGATGATGTAGTTCATTCCAGAGTTCTGTAAAGATGATTTCGATTTCATGGACGATTGTTGCCTGCTCTAATTTTTTTAATGGAACGGAAGCGTCAAAGGGAATGCGGTAGCCGCCGGGGAGTTCTTTCCATTTGTTATCGTTTAGGGGAAGCATTGATAAAGTTAGTGGCTTTCGGTTTTACGCCGAGTCTCTTTCAAGAGACTCGGCCGAGAAATGAAATTTTTTGGAAAAAGCACAAGCAGTTTCTTTATTTTAGTGAATTGTACATCTCTTTTAAGTTTTTTTCTGACAGTAAAATATTAAGAGGTACTTGTGTTCCATAAATGCATCCCTCACAAGTATTAATTTTTATAGTCTCCTTTTTTGCTAAATCAAAAATTCTTTTTTCTTCCTTTTTTAATACTATACCTCTTTTAGTGAGAATGTAAATACCTAATACTCCATAGGCTTTTGTCAAAGCGGGAATGGCTTTTACCCAATCCAAAAGTTGCTGAAGCTGTTTCTTTTTTACCAACTCCATCATTACTTCACCTTGGCTGGTTAATTCGCTCATAGAACATGCGACTCCAAAACTTTCATTATCGTAAAATTCTATTTTATTAAAGTCAATTTCTATTTTAGTATTATATAAAACTTCGTAGTTATTTATAAATTTTGTAACCAAAGACTTATTGTAATAAAATTTCTTTATTCTTCCTTCATTATCTTTTAATCGTTTAAAAATTATTTTATCATCAGCCGAAAGTATCTCAAGTTTAGAGCGACTTTCTCCCCAATAATCTTTGTTATCGAGTTTAAGAGGAGTAATTAATGACATCTCTAATTGGTAGTAATTTACATGAGGACTTAGTAATCCACTTATTTCGCCTTTTATCCAAAGATTGCCAATAGTGGTAGACTTGTCAGTTTTTATTCTGGCAATAGAATTTTTTAATTCTGAAATAGTCGAATCTCGAAAAACTAAATTCAATTTGGTGCTATCAATTTTCCCTATTGAATTTTGTGCAAGTGTAATTATGTTAAATAAAAATAGAATCGAAACTGTTAAAAAAGCTTTCATAAAAGGATAATAATAATTACTAATGATCATTCAACGGCAAACCTCTTTTCTGCCATTCAATCCAATTAATATATTCAGGAGCCACCCGATGTTCTTCCATGGTAATGCAATCATCAACCGGGCAAACTAATTGGCAAAGATTGCAGCCCACACATTCTTCTTCTTTAATGGTGTATTTGTTATAAGGCTTTCCATATTCCAGATTGATAGATTGATGCGATGTGTCTTCACAGGCAATGTAACAAAGGCCGCAGTGAATACATTTATCCTGGTTTATTTTGGCGATATGATGATAGTTAATGTCGAGGTCTTCCCAATGAGTGATGGTATCAACAGATTTACCAATGAAATCATCCAGTGTTTTAAATCCTTTTTCATCCATCCAGTTATTTAAACCTTCGCACATATCTTCTACAATGCGGAAACCATGCTTCATTGCAGCGGTACAAACTTGCACATTGCTTGCACCGAGCAACATAAATTCCACGGCATCTTTCCAGGTGCTGATGCCGCCGATGCCGGAGACAGGAACTTTTTTTGTCAACTCATCTTGTGCAATCGTAGTTAAAAATTTTAAGGCGATTGGTTTTACCGCGGGGCCGCAATAACCACCGAATACAGATTTACCAGCTACATAAGGATTAGGAACCAATGTATCCAAATCAATTCCGGTTACTGATTGTATGGTGTTGATCAATGATAAAGCATTCGTTCCTGCTTTTACTACCGAACGACCTGTTGGTACAACGGAATGTACATTTGGTGTGAGCTTCGTAATTACCGGAAGTGTAGCTGCTTCCATTACCCATTCTACTACCATGCAGGCAATCTCCGGGTCTTGGCCAACGGCGGCACCCATTCCTCTTTCTGTCATTCCATGCGGGCATCCAAAATTTAATTCCAATCCATGTGCACCGGTGTCTTCTACTTTTTTTATTATTTCATGCCAACTTTTTTTATCGTTATCTGCCATCAGCGAAACAATCATGGCCCGGTCGGGAAATAATTTTACACACTCTGCAATCTCTTTCAAATTTATATCGAGTGGTCTGTCGCTTATCAATTCAATATTATTAAAACCCATTACCCGTTGTCCGCCAAAATCAACGGCGGAATATCTTGAGGAAACATTTTTCACCTGGCTGCCCAATGTTTTCCAAACCACACCGCCCCAACCTGCTTCGAATGCACGGAGTACATTATATTTTTTATCAGTAGGAGGGGCACTGGCCAACCAAAATGGATTGGGTGATTTTATACCGAGGAAATTTGAACTAATATCTGCCATAAGATTTTATTTTATGTTACCAGCTACATTATCACGGATGAACTTCGTTGCGTCGCACACTTCAGGGTTCTGTTTGCTAATCAGCAAATACATTTCAAGCAATATTCAAATAAGCCATTATAGCCTTCGCTCCATCTTTCCCTGCCTGCACTGCATCCACCACTTCTTTACCACCATTCACTGCATCGCCACCGGCAAACACACCAGCAATATTCGTTGCACACTTTTCGTCAATCACAATCTTCCCTTTACTATTCTTAATTCCATTACCAGAAATCAATTCTTCAAACGGGACTTGTCCTGCTGCTTTAATTACCATATCCACTTCCAATGAAAATGTTTCTCCTGTATCAACCGGGGAGCGGCGGCCACTGGCATCGGGTTCGCCTAATTGCATTTTAGTGCAAATTAATGCTGTTACTTTTCCATCAACGCCTTTTACTTCTTTCGGCGCAGCCAGCCAGATAATTTCACAACCATCAAGCATGGCTATATCTAGTTCATGCTTGGTGCAAGGCATTTCTTCTTCGGTTCGTCTGTACAACATGGTAACTTCTTTTGCGCCTAATCGTTTTGCTTGCGTAGCCGCATCAATGGCTGTCATTCCCATTCCAATCACTGCTACTTTATCACCAACGGGAACTTCTGCATAACCTTTATCCCTTATGTTATAAATAAAATTGATTGCATCAACCACACCAACTAAATCTTCTCCGGGAATATCTAATTGTCTTGCTACACCAACACCCAGGCCGAGATAAACAGCATCATAGTTTTTTTGTAAATCAACTAACGATATATTTTTCCCTAATTCCTGGTTGTATTTTATTTCTATTCCTCCGATGGATAAAATATAATTGACTTCATCTTCGCAAAACTGAGGTGTGACTTTGTAGGCAGCAATACCATAGGTCATTAACCCACCGCCTTTGCTTTCCTTTTCATAGATCGTTACATCAATTCCTTCTTTGGATAAAGAGTGAGCACAACTTAATCCGGCAGGGCCAGCACCGACAATAGCCACTTTTTTGCCTATTGACTGTTTGCGTTGAAATAGTTGCCATTGATTTTGCATGGCTTTTTCTGTGGAATAGCGTTGCAATTTTGCAATAGGTATCGGTTCTTCTTCCAGCAAATTATATACACAAGCACCTTCACATAATTTTTCTACGGGGCAAACTTTGCTGCAACCAGCCCCCATAATATTAGAAGTGAAAATTGTATGAGCAGAACCTCTAATATTCTCTGTTGCAATCTGTTTAATGAATTTTGGAACATCAATACTGGTAGGGCAACTCTTCATGCAAGGAGCATCATAACAAAACAAACAACGATTGGCATCCACTTTTGCCGCTGTTATGTTTTCATACGGCGGATGAATGTCGTTAAAGTTTTCAGCATATTGCTCATCTGATAACCTGTTGTTCTTGATCATTATGTTGAATGTTTAGTTTTGAATGTTGAATGAAAACCATTTAGCATTTATCATTCAATATTCATCATAATTCAGTAAGCTTCCCATAAGTCTCTGGTCTTCTATCCCTGAAAAACTGCCATACACTTCTTACCTGTTCTATCATATCCAAATCAAAATCTGCAATCAAGAGTTCATCATTATCTTCTGACGCCTGTGCAAAAATTTGTCCTCTCGGGTCAACGAAATAGGAGCTGCCATAAAACTTGCCGAGGTTCCAGGGTTTTTCTTCGCCTACCCGATTGATACAACCCATAAAATAACCATTGGCAGCAGCATGTGCAGGTTGTTCCAGCTTCCATAAATATTGAGAAAGACCAGCAACTGTTGCAGAAGGATTATATACTATCTCTGCACCATTCAATCCCAAACATCTCGCCCCATCCGGAAAATGACGGTCGTAGCAGATGTACACACCCACCTTTGCATACTTTGTTTGAAAAACCGGGTAACCTAAGTTGCCGGGTTTGAAGAAAAACTTTTCCCAAAAGCCTGATGTGTGTGGGATATGATTTTTTCTATACTTGCCGAGATATGTTCCGTCAGCATCAATGACAGCGGCGGTGTTATATAAAACACCAGCCTGTTCTTTTTCGTACACCGGAACAATCATCACCATATTATATTTCTTTGCATATTCCTGCATCCGTTCAATCGTAGGGCCAGGAACAGTTTCAGCACTTTCGTACCATGCTTTATCTTGTCCGGGGCAGAAGTAAGGTGTATTGAATATTTCCTGGAAGCATAATATCTGCACACCTTTCTTTCCTGCTTCTTCAATCAGCGGAATATGTTTTTGCACCATTGCTTCTTTGATTTCTGCAATCGTTCCTTCGCCTTCTGTTTTGGGTAAGGACATTTGAATGAGACCTGATTTAATGATTCTTGGCATGTTATTAATTATGAATTTGGAATTATGATCTATGAATTTGCAAAATATCTTTGTTTGGTTGTTAAAATAATGCTGTTTAATATTTTGATAAGCTCATTGCAATTTTCATTTAATCCGGCAAACTCAGTGATTGTTATGTAATGACTGTCTTTCAAAAGATTGAGCCAGTAAGAGGTTTCTCTTGCTTCTTTTACTGCTATTCCTAATTTATGAATAAAGTCTTTTTTAGATTCGCCTGAAACCGCTTCGTGAATATTTGCACCAATGGAAGTTCCGCTTCTCAGGATTTGCTTTGATAGCACATATTCCCTCTTTTCAATAAGTTGCTTGTATAAGCTAATTATTGATAATGCAAAATCGTATGATTTTTTTACAATGATATTGTCTTTCCCTTCATTCATAATTCATCACTCATGATTCTAAATTACCTGAGATACTTTATTTCTCTTTATGAATTTACCAAAACCTTTCTCTATTGCACAATTATTATTTTCAATCGCTACTTGCCCTCTTAGTAATACAGTTTTTACTTTCCCTGTTAGTTCCCATCCTTCATAGCCGCTATAATCAACATTCATGTGATGAGTTTTTGCAGATAAGGTATATTTTTCAGCCGGATCGAAAATGACGATATCTGCATCGCTGCCCACTGCAATGGTTCCCTTTTGTGGAAACATGCCGAAGATCTTTGCAGGATTGGTACAGGCTACTTCTACATATTTGTTCAACGTAATTTTCCCTTTGTTAACTCCTTCGCTGTATAATAATTCCATTCTGTTTTCTATAGCCGGATGACCGTTAGGAATTTTTGAAAAATCGTCTTTACCCATTAGCTTCTGCTCCAACATAAAAGGGCAGTGGTCGGTGGCCACAACTTGTACCAAACCCTGATTTATGCCTGCCCATAATGTTGCCTGGTCTTTCTTTTCTCTTAACGGCGGACTCATTACCCATTTAGCGCCATCTTCTTTTTCATACAGCGAAGCATCAAGAAGCAGATATTGAATACAGGTTTCTACAAATACTTTTTGATTTCTCCTCGTTGCATTACGAACAGCATTCAAGGCACCTTCGCAGGTAAGGTGAACGATATAACCGGGACAACCGGTATAGTTACTCATATCAACAAAACGTTCAGAAGCTTCAGCTTCGGTTACCTCTGGTTGGGAGAGATAATGATACAGCGGAGATAGCTTTCCTTCGCCCCGGTGTTTGGCAATTAAGTAATCAATCATATCGCCATTCGTAGCATGTACATTAATTAAGCCACCATGTTTTTTTACTTCTTCCATTAGCCCAATCATCTGCCGGTCATCAATCATTAATGCTCCCTTATAAGCCATAAATGTTTTAAAAGAAGTGATACCTTCTTTCTCTATCATTTCCCGGATTTCTTTTTTGGTATCGTCATTAAAATCAGTAACGGCCATGTGGAAACTATAATCACCTACGCAATTATTATCGCTTCTTCCTTTCCATTCTTCTAAAGCAGAACGAAGGGAGTTGCCTTGCTTTTGTAAAATGAAATCAATGACCATCGTGGTACCACCGAAAAGGGCTGCTCTTGTTCCTGTCTCATAATTATCGCTGCTGTAAGTACCCATGAAGGGCATGTCGAGATGAACATGCGGGTCGATACCGCCGGGAAAAATCAATTTGCCGGAAGCGTCAATTTCTTTATCTGCTTTGACAGCTAAGTTTTTGCCAATAGCTTTTACCACCTCACCTTCAATAAGTATGTCAGCAACATAATCATCAGTAGCTGTAACAACTCTTCCGTTTTTTATAAGAATACTCATAACTGGTAATTAAAATCATTTTATCAAATCAATCAGCGGTCTTTCTTTGTTAATATCCAATACACAAAGCCACTTACAAAAAAACCAACAAACCAAGCATAATGATATAATTCATTTATCCATGTTGGAACTGCATCGGCACCTACAATTTTTATATTCAGCAGAAAGCCGGGAACGTTTGGTAGAATTCCAGCCAGCAATGCAATAATTGCAATCGGATTAAAGCCATTGGAAAATTTATAGCGGCCATTGTGCTGGTACAACTCATTTACTGCTAATTCTTTTTTACGGATAAAATAATAATCAACAATCATAATGCCACCGATGGGGCCGAGCAAACTTGAATAAGCAATGAGCCATGTAAAGATGTAGCCATTCGGATCAGACATTAATTTCCAGGGGAAAATTAAGACGCCAATTATGCCGGTGATATATCCGCCGGTCTTGAAATTTATTTTTGTTGGTGATAAGTTGGAAAAGTCATTAGCAGGACTAACGATGTTGGCAGCAATATTTGTAGCTAATGTTGAAATGATAATTCCTATCATGGCAAATGTCACCATAACCTTGCTTTCAAAATGACTTGCCAATTTTACCGGATCCCATTCAGGACTTCCATAAATGATTGCTGATGCAGATGTGACTACAACACCAACAAATGCAAATAATGTCATGGAAGGAGGGAGGCCGATTGCCTGTCCTTTGATATGTGCTTTCTGGCTTTTGGAATAACGAGTGAAATCAGGAATGTTCAATGATAAGGTTGCCCAAAAACCAACGACTGCTGTTAATGCAGGAAAGAAAAATTTAAAGAAAGAAGCACTGTCAGTAAATTTAGACGGCTCTCTTAGTATCGGACCCAAACCTTTTGCTGCGATAACTGCCCAACAGAATAAAGCAATGGCTGCGATTGGTAAAAAGATAGCTTTAAACACCAACAGCTTTCTGATGCTTTCTACTCCTTTATAAATAATGAACATATTCAGCAACCAAAAAATGCCGAAGCATACCATTGGTAAGGCTTGTGGAAAAAGTGAGGATGTATCAATTTCTGCCAGTGATGGATTCCATGCTCGTATTAAATGATAGAGTGATTCACCGCCAATCCATGTTTGTATGCCGAACCAACCACAAGCAACAATTGCCCGCAACATCGCCGGAATGTTTGCTCCCTTAGTTCCAAAACTTGCTCTTGCAAAAACGGGAAATGGTATTCCATATTTCGCCCCTGCATGACCATTCAATAACATGGGAACTAATACAATGGCATTACCAATAAAAATTGTCAGTACCGCCTGCCACCAACTCATTCCATTATTTATCATGGAGCTGGCCATGGTATAAGTTGGAATACAAAGACTCATGCTAATCCATAGAGCGGCATAGTTCCAGGTGCCCCATGTTCGTTTAGATGGTGGGACAGGAGCGAGGTCTTCGTTGATGAGAGTGCTGTCGTGTATGTTTTGGCTATCGTTCATTTATGATTTGGAAATTAGTTGATTTGGAGATTTGATGATGAAATTCAAAATAAGTCATCTCCAAATTTCCAAATTGGCAAATCAATTAATTTATATTTCCGTCCGCAATCAAAATCGCTTCACTAATAATCTTCAATCCTTCATCAATCTGTTCTTTTGTTACACACAATGGTGGTGCAATAAAAATATAACTCCATCTTACAAAAGTGTACATACCCAAATCTTTGATCTTCGCCGCCACTTTATTCATTACCGCCATTTCATCCGGCTTGGCGTTGAAAGGAGCCATTGGTTCTTTGGTATTTTTATTCTTCACTAATTCAATACAACCTAATAAACCTGTATTTCTAAAATCACCAATACTGGGATGTTTTTGTTTTAATTTTTCAACTTCTTCGTTTACATACCTGCTCATTGCTACACAATTCTCGATCAAGCCTTCGTCTTCATAAACTTTTAGTGTCTCCAATGCAGCAGCGCAACTTACAGGGTGTGCAGAGTAGGTGAGACCCAGGGGTAACATTGCCTCATCATATTTCGAAGCGATCTTATCACTGACCATCAAACAACCAAACGGAAGATAACCACAGGTTAATCCTTTTGCCATCGCAATCATATCAGGAATGATACCATGATTTTCAAAACCAAACCATTTTCCGGTTCTTCCAAAACCACTCATCACTTCGTCCATTATTAATAAAATGCCATGCTTGTTACAGATTTCTCTAACAGCTTTTAAATAGCCAACAGGATATTGCAAACAGCCAGATGAACCAGATTCACCTTCTAATAAAATAGCTGCAATATTTCCAGCTCCTTCATACGCAATCATTCTTTCTAATGAAGCAATGGATTCCTTCAATAAATTTTCTTCGCCATATTCCCAGCGGTATAGATAAGGCAAATCGAAATGCACAAAGTTGGGTGCTTGTTGTGCATCCACCGGAATACGACGAGGGTCGCCACTTGCACTCATGGCACCAATTGATGCACCATGATAGGATTGATAGCGGGTTAAAATTTTATGACGACCTGTGTATAATCTCGCCAGCTTTATTCCATTTTCAATTGATGTAGCACCGCATAAGGTGAAGAAGGCTTTATTCAAATCACCGGGACAAATTGCTGCCAGCTTCTTTCCTAATTCACCTCTCACTTTTGTTACACAACTGGGTGTTACATACGATACTTTCTGCATTTGCTTCACCACTGCATCCGTTATCCGTTGGTTGCCATGACCAATATTTACATTCATCAATCCTGATGAAAAATCAATATAGCGTTTGCCATCGTAGTCGTAGAGGTAAACACCTTCGGCATGTTTTACAGCGATGGGAGCAATGCCTTTTTGTTTGCTCCAGGAGAAGAGGGTGTAATCAAGATTGTGTTGAATTACTTCTTCCTCTTCTGAAATTATTCTTGTTTGCATAAATATTTCAATTTTTTAAATACATTTCTGTTCTTGGCTTAATGATCATTCTTTTTGTCGGTTTTATTTCCATGGCTTCATTTACCTGTACTGTTGTTATTTTAACTGTTACTGTAACTGCATCCTTTGGATTGTCATTCGAAAAACAGAAGTATAAACTTCCTTTGCGGGGTTCCATGCGGGAATAATCATTGACCGCTTTTCCTTTTTTGATAAAGCGAAATTGTCCACCGCTTTTAAACAATGACTCATTTTCCCCTTCCATTATCCAGTAAGCAATGTCTTCACCTTCCTGCATTTTGTTTATCAACACTGGTTTGCCTATTGCAATTGCGCCAAGTACATTGTAGTTCGGAAATTTATTAATAATGGATTTTGACTCAATACTAATTTGCTTGTTGGCTTCATCAAAAGGTTTTTGGCCAGCCTGGTTCACATGAATATAATAACTCCAGGCAATCACATTTTCATTTAGTAGAAAATTAAAGGTAGTTTTATTTGCACCGGCAGCAGAAGCCGGGCCTACTTTCACTGTTCTGTCCTGGAAATTACTGAATACAGTATCTGTCCTTGTTAATTCCGCATCATCTTCTGTGGTGTAGGTAGTATCATTTACAACATGGGTAAAAACGGTGGTATTGAAAACTTGTGTTGCTGCACTGGCGGGAATACGTTGTATTTTATATTTACACGTTTTGGCACTTATACCAGCCGAATTGGTAAACCTGAACTTATAAATACCTGTTTTTTGAACATTGATTTGTTTGTTTTTTATCATTGCCGTTTTGTAAGCAATGAATTTTGATGTGGAAGGCATTTCAGTAATTTCTATTTCTTTCAGTTCTTTTCCATTGGCTTCCTCAAAAGAGAAAATTAGTTTATCGCCAGCAGCAAATCCCAAATAAAAAATTTCCTCGCCAAGTATATTCACTTTCAATGTTGATTCTACAACATCTACGGGTGATTGGTTGTAACATTCGCCGGCTGCTAGTAACAGAACGGCGATAAGAAATTTATTTTTCATGATTGATTGTAGTTTCTTATTAATCCATTACATTATCGATATCTGGAGTAAATTTTTTCACTCCAGACTCCGGTTACATTCAACACATACTTCTTAAGTGAATTTTGGACATAACCGGCCTTTAAAATATAAGACTAACTCATCCAATTCACCCCCGCCTCAGCATTCCACTTCGTGGTGCTTTTCTTCAACTTTGTCCAAAACTCAATAGAACTTTTTCCCGTTATATCACCTACACCAAACTTACTTTCATTCCAGCCGCCGAAGGAGAACGGTTCTCTTGGTACTGGTACACCCACATTCACACCAATCATACCGGCACTTGCACGGTCGATGATATAACGGGCCATGCCGCCATTTTGAGTGAAAACAGATGCTGCATTACCATAAGGGTTTGCATTTTCTATTGCTAATGCTTCATCAACGGTGTTGGTTCGCATGATTGAAATAACAGGGCCGAATATTTCTTCTTTCGCCACACTCATTTGCGGTGTTACATAATCAATAACCGTTGGACCAACATATGTACCATTTTCTTTTCCTTTAACTTTTGTGTTCCGGCCATCCACTAAAATTTTTGCACCGTCTCTTTCAGCTTCGCTGATATATTGTTCAATGCGGTCTTTACTTTCTTTGCTGATGACTGCACCGAGATTTTCTCCGGGAATAATTTTTCTTGCTTCTTCACAAATTTTGTCGATGATGCTGTCAACATTGCCTACACCAATCATAGCGGAGGCGGCCATGCAACGCTGCCCGGCACAACCACTCATAGATGCTGCTACATTTTGAGCTGTCATTCCCGGAATTGCATCGGGCAATACCATTAAATGATTTTTTGCACCACCTAATGCTAATGCTCTTTTATAATTTTGTGTTGCCCTGTGATAAACTATTTTGGCCACTTTAGTTGAGCCCACAAACGAAACAGCTTCAATACCGGGATGGTCGCAGATAGCTTCTACAATCTCTACATCACCATGTACAATATTGAAAACGCCATCGGGTAAGCCAGCTTCTTTTAATAACTCAGCAAGTTTGCCGCAACATAAGGGTACTTTTTCCGATGGTTTAATGATCATACAATTGCCAAGAGCAATGGCATTGGGTATCGTCCAGTTGGGAACCATGGCCGGAAAATTGAATGGAACGATAGAGGCGACGACTCCCAGCGGCACATGTTCTGTTCTACATTCAACTCCTTTGCTTACTTCTAATATTTCGCCGGTTACTAATTGTGGGAGAGAAGTAGCAAATTCGGTTAGTTCAATACATTTTTCTATTTCAGCTACTGACTCACCGTAAGTTTTTCCATTCTCTTCGCTGCATAATTCGGCGAGTTGTTTTAGATCTCTTTCCAATAAGGTTTTATAACGAAAGAAAACCTGCACTCTTTCTTTGATAGGAGTTTTACTCCATGCAGCGAAGGCGGCTTTGGCTGATTTAACAGCATCGTCTATATCTTTTGCTGCTGACATGGGCACTGTTGATAATAAATTGCCATCCAATGGAGAAATTACATCCATTGTTTTTAAAGTGGATGGAGCAACAAATTTTCCGTTGATATAGTTCTGAATAGGAGAATATTTCATAAAGTTTGTGTATTTAAAATCATCAATTATAAATATACTTAATTTGCCGGTTATTATAAGCTAACAACTTCAATTTCAATGACCCCCGAAAGACAGGATAAACTTACAGGCGTACTAAATAAGCGACAAGGTGATATTGCCATCGTTATGGAAAATGTTTTTGATCCCCATAATATATCTGCGGTGATGCGTACCTGCGATGCAGTGGGGGTGCAAGACATTTATATCCTGAATACAAAAATCCCGAGACATAAAAAATGGGGAGCTAAAAGTTCATCCAGCGCAGCCAAATGGCTGACCGTTCATCCCTTTGAAAATGCAGAGGAATGTTTTGCGGCACTACGAAAACACTATTCAACCATTTTAACTACTCATCTCAGCAGCGATGCTGTAAGTTTACACAGTATTGATTTTACAAAGAGTATTGCGTTGGTGTTTGGTAACGAACATAGCGGCGTAAGTGATGAGATAAGAGCAATGGCAGATGGAAATTTTATTATACCGCAAGTAGGTATCATTCAATCGCTGAATATAAGTGTGGCTTGTGCAGTTACGTTGTACGAGGCTTTTCGCCAAAAGAACAATGCCGGGCAGTACAACCAGCAGAGCTTAGATGCCGTCCGTTATAACGAGCTGTTTAAAGAATGGGAGAATAATGGGAGAGGAGAATAGTTCACAGTTTAAAGTTTGTGGTTTATGATGATCAAAATATCTTTATTGGCATTTAGTTTTCTGTTTACAATGACAATCTGTTTCTCTCAAGAGATAAAGAGTGTAAAGATTGCTGATCTGGAAAAAATAATTGTTGAAAGCAAAACGCCGCTCATTATTAATTTCTGGGCTACCTGGTGTATGCCCTGCATTGAAGAGATTCCATATTTTTTGGAGGAAGTAAAGGATAACCGCAAAGACAGTCTTACCATATTACTGGTAAGTCTTGATTTTAAAGATGCTTTTCCAGATGGAATATCTTCTTTCGTTAAGAAAAGGAAATTTGATGCACCCGTAGTTTGGTTGGATGAAACCAATGCCGATTATTTCTGTCCGAAGATAGATGCCAAATGGTCGGGAGCAATTCCGGCAACCTTATTTATAAATAATAAAACAGGCTACCGGAATTTTTTTGAAGAACAAATCTCCCATGAAACGCTAAAACTGGAAATCAAGGCTATACTGAAAAAAGATTAAGCTTCTTCTGCTTCCATTTCTTCCCGGGCTTTTACCAGAATATATAAGAAATAAATTCCAGCGCCAAGGCTTGTTAGTGCCAGGATAATTCCCATTACGCTTTGATGGTAAATAGCTTTTGCAAGGCCAAAGCCAACTAAGGTCATAAAGCCAAGGATGATGATACGATTGATTGTTTGCCGGGATAACATAAGCTGTGTTTTTGGTAACAAAATCGGGTTTCGTAAAGCTTTGATGCGTACATAAAAAAATTCCATAAAGTTTCCATAAAAAAGCCTGTACTTTTTTTGTACAGGCTTTTATGGGGAATATTTTGTGTGGTTACTGCGCTTTACGTTTAATGGTACAGCCTACAGATTTTGTTTTTTCAGGTTCTATTTTCTTGCCATCTTTCAGATTTTCGATGGCGGGCTTCATGTAGGAAACTGCATCATCAGCACTGTTCGCATTATCATCAATTGCTCCATGATAAGCTAGTTTGCCATCACTGCTGAACAAGAAAATTTCGGGTGTTCTGGTGGCACCAAAAGCATCAGCCATGGTGGAATTATTATCAATTACATAGTTCCAGTTATAGCCCAGTTTTTTTGCATAATCCTGCATATCTGTGTATGAGTCACCTTTTTCACGGTAAGCTTCATTGGGGTTCAATAAGATCACCCCGATATTATTGTCCAACGCTTTTTTACAAATTTCTACCGTTCTTGATTCGTATTTATGCACCACCGGACAAGTGTTGCAACTAAACATTACCAACAATCCGTTTTTCTTCATAGCATCTTTAAAAGAAACTTCTTTTCCGCTAATGTCTTTCATTTTTGTATCAGCATTGGGAATAGAAGCTCCGATCGATAATGGATCGCTAATAGAATTTAGCGACAGCAAAGCAATCGCCAGAACGGGCACTGCTGCAAAGAGTATTTTTTTCATAATTGTATATTTTTAGAAGTAACCAAATTTCGGAAATTAAGCGGACTTGTTGTCACCGTCTACGGGGATATCTTTCCGTTCGTCTGCTATCTTTTTTAGTGAGGAAATGCTCACATTCAACTCAAAGCCAATTAATAAAACCAACGAATTAATAAAAATTAATACGAGTAAAATTAATACCGTTCCTATCGAGCCATAGATCTCGTTGTAGTTCCCAAAGCGACTTACCCACCATGAAAAGACCAATGTCATCAATAACATCAAAAAACTGGCCAGTATGGAACCCGGATTAATCAATCTCCATTTTTTATCAATAGCCGGTGCATGTCGGTAGATGTAAGAAATAGATGCAAAAAAAAGAAGAACGATGACCACCCAACGGGCATTTACAATAATGGTTCTTACGGTTGGACTTTCTATACCAATAAATTTTAATACCTGGCCTTGCCCGATTAACAGTAATATGGATGCACAAACGAGTACGAACAATACAAGGGTAATCTTCAACGCCACTAGTCTTTTCTGAAGACCCTTTCTTTTCCTAAACCCCATATAATTTTTATCGAACGATCGCATAATGCCCATCATAGCATTGGAGGAGAAAAATAGCGAGAGAATAAAACCCAGCGACAACAACCCGTTTCTGGGTTTATTAATAAAATCCTGTAAGAACTCAATAACAGGGGAGTTGTTCTTTTGTCCCGGAATTACATCACGGATAAGGCTGTATAAGCTATTTTCAAACTCTTTTGAGATGGGAAAGAAAGGAACTAATGTAAATAAAAAAATGATAGCAGGTGGAATGGCCATAAAGAAGTTATAGGCTATCGCTGATGATCTTTCCGTCATGCCTACAGTTTTTACCTGGGCAAAGAAAAACTTTACTACATCATATAATGGAATACCTCTAAAGCCTGGAAGCGAAATGATCTTGCTTTTGTCAATAATTTGTTTTGCAGGGGTTGCATCAACAATTCGGTTTCCTATTTTCTCAAAGAATGACATTTATTTTATAGCATTAGCTTTTTTTGATGAGTCCATTCTTCTTGTTAACTCTTGTTGATACAATCTGGCGACTTTTAGGTGATCGTTGTAGTTGGTAGTAAATACGCTGCTGCCATCAAATTTATGACTGGCTACAAAGTACAAGTAATCTGTTTTGGGTGCATTCAATACTGCGTCGATTGATTCAATGGAAGGAGTGCAAATTGGTCCGGGAGGAATCCCGGCATACATATAAGTATTATACGGAGAATCCGTTTTTAGATGAACGCCGGTAACTCTTTTTAATGCAAAATTCTTCATCGAAAATTTTACCGTTGGGTCAGCTTGTAATTTCATGCCAATTCGAACCCTGTTCAAATAAGTGCTGGCAATATTGAACTTATCTGCTTTCTTATTCGTTTCTTCTTCTACGATTGATGCAAGCGATATTACTTCAAGCTGGGTGAGACGAAGACTGTCAGCTTTTACTTTTCTTTCCTCATTCCAGAATTTTTGATAAGCTGTATAGAATTGTTGAAAGATTTTATCAGGAGTGCTGTTCCAGGTAATAGAGTAAGTGTAGGGCATTACTATAGACAACGCTGTATTACTATTTACGCCATATTTTTTCAATGAATCACTGTTGTTGAGAAAATTAATCATCTGCAATGAATCGATTTCCACATCAAACTTCTTTCCCATTTTTCCCGAAAAAAGTTCGTTGGTTCTTTCTTTGGTAATGACCATTTTTACGGGCGACTGGTTGCCGCTTCTCAGCATCTGTACTAATTTTAGCAGGCTTGTTCCGTCTTTTATTTCATATCGTCCGGGCTTTACATTTTTATATTTCAACCAACCGGCTACCCGATTAAACCAGGCGGCACTGTTGATTATTGTTTGGTTAGCTAGATTCTGTTTTACCGTTTCTAAACCATCACCTGTTTTTATATAAAAATATTTTCCTTCGGGTGCTGTAACGGATGGACCGATAATTTTATAAGCCACAAAACCACCAATCATCAAGAGGATAAGTAGTACGCTGATAATTATTTTTTTCTTCATAGTTGTTAATGAAATTAAATAAAAAACCCCGACTGTTTTGGTCGGGGTGTAAAATATGTTGTGTAAGTTTTATTGACCTACAGGTGTGGTTGTTGGTGTTGTCGGTAAAACAGGAGCTGTGTTAGTCGGTTGGCTGGTGGCAGGAACCGGTGCTTCCGTTGCATCACTGGCTTTTCCAGAAGTAGCGGTTGCTGATTTAGAAATAAACATTACTGAAAACAGGCATAAAAGACCAATAACACCTGCAAATATCCAGGTACCTTTTTCCAATACATCAGTTGTTTGCTTTACACCCATAAACTGGTTGCTGAAACCAGCGATATTGCCAGCCAATCCGCCTCCTTTTGGGTTCTGTACCAACACTATCAATCCAAGGATCGCTGAAGCCAAAACAATTAGCACAATAAATATCGTAATCATGTCTATTCTTTTACTTTAAATGTTCAATTTTCGCTGCAAAATAAGGACTTTTAGAGGGTTCAAGCAAACTTAATTTACTGTATATCTCAATGGCTTTGGCGTTGTTACCCTGTTTTTCCCACACTTCTGCCATGGCTTCAGTTACAATTTCCCGTTGTTGCAAAGAGTGTTCAGCCAGTTTTTCAACTTTTTTCTCACTAATGCCATCCACCACAGCCGCAATTTCGCTTACCGGCAACTTTTTCATTGTTTTAAGCCAGGATGTAAAGCTTTTTAACTGAAGTCCAAATTTATCAAGCGGTTTCTCCTCCTCTTTAAATTTGATACCCTGGGAAGCAAAATAGTCAACCGTATGGAACGGTTCAAATGTAAGTTCGGTTTTGGTTGGATCGAATGGCTCCATTTTCAGTTGCGGGATTTTCATTTCTGGTTCTTCCGCATTTTGTTCGGCCAGGCTTACCACATCTGTTGTTTCTTCAATTATAGTTTCTATCTTTTCTACAGCTTGATTTGGTGCAATCTTTTTTTCAATTTCTAAAATAGGCTCACTCACTGGTACTTTGCTATCTGTAATGGTTACAGCAGGTTCTTGTATTGCTTCATCAATTTCAGGCACTGCTGTTTTTTTTGCGAGAATGATTTCTGCATGTCCTGTATCGCTCAATAATTGCTCTACCCAAAGTGGGTTATGAAAGAAAAGAAAAGTTTTTTGTAACTGATCATTGTATTGGGCAGAGTCTTCTGTCTTTAATTTTTTTGTCAACAATAATTGTGCAGCGCCAAAATACGGATGACGATCTGCAAAGGTTTGTAATTCCTCCAGGCTACAATGCTCCAACGAATCTTTTTGCAGCAACGACTTTACTAATTGATTGATCTGACCATTCATAAATTCAAGATAAAGTTTACTTACCAGTTAGAAAAGAGGCGGTTGAAAATTTCATCGGTAAGGGTTCTTATTATTTCGTCTGACAAAGCATTTTCTGCTTGTTGAAAAGTTTGATTTCCTTTAAATTCAAAACTGCGGGATACATCATGTTCTTTTTTCTCATCTTTTTTTCGGTCAATAAGAATAATATGAACAGCAATGGTAAGCCGGTTGTTCACCACTTGCTGTCCGGAAATAGCCGATGTGCTGAAACTATAATCTGTAATATATCCGCTAACGTCCCAATCGGCCGTATCGCTATTGGTTTGCGATAATCTAGTTTGGCCTATAATTTTTTGTCGAAGTTTATCAGTGAGCTTTGGGCTCATTTGCGGATTGATGTAACGGGCCTTATTTTCTATATAATGTACTTTAACGGTCTTTATATCTACTGGAATAGTGGCTTCATTAAACTTATAAATATTACAGCTACCCATCAACAAAAAGAAAGCGGCAAAAGCAATGACTACAAGGAAGGGAACTCCTTTCTTGCTCCTGGTTTGCATAAAGTGGTTTCGATTTAAACTATTCTTCAATGTCGTATTCTTTAAGTTTTCTGTACAAAGTTCGTTCGCTGATGCCTAAATCAAGTGCCGCATCTTTTCTCTTGCTTTTATGTTTTTTTAATGCTTTAATGATAAGCTCTTTTTCTTTATCCACAATATTCAGACTCTCTTCAACTTCCACATGGTCATGAATATCATCCCGCATAATAACTGGCTGTGTTGTTTGTATAGGTTGATGAGAACTGATAGACAAAGGAACCTGCTGAACAATTTCATTGTTTTTTAATTCTTTCAGTTCATTGATAAAAGCCTGGTTTTGCGATACCATGCCCGGATTTTGTAACACATCAAGGAACATTCGTTTTAATTCTGTAACATCCTTCTTCATATCAAAAAACAACTTGTACAGAATTTCTCTTTCATTCGCAAACTCATGACTGTTTCCATTGGCAGAGGCCAGTATTGGCATCCTGTTTTCTGAATACGGTTGCAAAAACTTGCTCAGTTGTTTTGCATTAATATTCTTATCGGTACTCAACACCGAAATTTGCTCTGCAATATTCTTTAATTCCCGCACATTACCGGGCCAGGGATAGCTTATTAACAGTTGTTTTGCTTCATCATCTAACTGTACAGAGCCAGTCTTATATTTTGTAGCAAAATCGGCTGCAAATTTTCGGAAAAGGATATGAATATCTTCCGGCCTGTCGTGTAACGAGGGGACCCGGATAGGAACGGTACTTAAACGATAATATAAATCCTCTCTGAATTTTCCCGACTGCACTAATTCTAATAAATCTTTATTAGTTGCTGCGATTACCCGCACATCTGTTTTTTGCACTTTAGATGAACCAACTCTTATGTATTCGCCGGTTTCCAAAACTCTCAATAGTCGTGCCTGTGTACCCAGTGGCAACTCACCAATTTCATCTAAGAAAATTGTTCCACCATTTACAGTTTCAAAATATCCTTTTCTTGCATCCGCTGCTCCGGTAAATGATCCTTTTTCGTGACCGAATAATTCAGAGTCAATAGTTCCTTCTGGTATAGCACCGCAATTAACAGCAATAAACGGATTGTGCTTGCGGGCAGAAAGTGAATGAATGATATGCGAAAATACTTCTTTCCCTACACCGCTTTGTCCGTTAATTAAAACTGTAAGATCGGTATTAGAAACCTGCGCCGCTACCTGCAGTGCATAATTAAGGGCGGGGGAGTTGCCGATAATAGCAAATCGATTTTTTATTGCTTGAATATCCATTATAATTTATTGTTGACAATAGATCCTAATAATGTTCCCTGGGTACAATGTGTTGCTTTTACCAGTACATAATCTCCTTTACTTAATTCATAATTTTCTTTAGGAAAAACAAACACTTTACCGTGAGAACTTCTTCCCACCCAATCTGTATCACTTTTTTTGCTGTCGCCTTCTATTAAAATTTTAAATGTTTTACCCATATCCTTCAGATTGCTTTCCAGCGATAGCTTGTTTTGCATCTGCACTACTTCATGCAATCTTCTTTTCTTTACTTCCAATGGCACATCATCTGCATATCTGCGTTGTGCTAAAGTGCCCGGTCTTTCAGAGTAGAAATACATATAGCCATAATCATATTTTGCATATTCCATTATGCTTAATGTGTCTTGATGGTCTTGCTCTTCTTCGGTGCAAAAACCTGTAATTATATCTGCTGTAATTCCACAGTCGGGAATTATTTGTTTGATCCTGTCCACTTTTGCCATATACCATTCTCTGGTATAGGTGCGGTTCATTAACTGTAACACTCTTGAAGAACCACTTTGAACTGGAAGGTGTATGTGGTTACAGATATTTTCATGCTTTGCAATTGTATGCAGCACTTCGTCTGTAATATCTTTTGGATGCGAGGTAGAGAAACGAACTCTAAGCAGCGGCGATATCAATGCTACTTTTTCTAAAAGCATGGCAAAAGTTATCGACGAATCTTTTTGCTCGTCAAAATAATAATAGCTGTCAACATTTTGCCCAAGCAATGTTACTTCTTTGTATCCCTTTTGAAATAAATCTGCACATTCAGCAATAATACTTTCTGCACTGCGGCTTCTTTCTCTTCCTCTTGTAAGTGGTACCACGCAGAAAGAACACATATTATTGCAGCCACGCATAATACTTACAAAAGCACTTACGCCATTACTATTTAATCTTACCGGAGAAATATCAGCATATGTTTCATCACGGCTTAATAAAACATTCACTGCTTTTTGTCCGCTTTCGGCTTCCATTACCAAAGCAGGTAATGAGCGATAAGCATCGGGACCAACAACAATATCAACCAGCTTTTCTTCTTCTAATAATTTTGATTTCAACCGTTCTGCCATACATCCGAGCAAGCCAATAAGCATTCCCTTTTTGGCTCTCTTCAGTAACCTAAATTCAGTAAGTCGTTTTCGAACGGTTAGCTCCGCTTTTTCCCTGATTGAACAAGTATTAATAAAAATAAGATCAGCTTCTTCAAGGTTGCGGGTTGCACCAAAGCCCTCTTTATTTAAGATGGATGCCACCACCTCACTATCCGCAAAGTTCATGGCACAGCCATAGCTCTCGATGTAAAATCGTTTCTTAAATAGTTGTGAGTCGTTAGAAAGGGATGAAAAAGCTTCACCCTGTCTTCCTTCGTCCTGTATCTTATCCGACACGTAATCAAGCATTCTTCTTTAAAATTTGGAGGACAAATATACCTAAAATCTCCAAGATTATGACAGTATGTCAGCGAAATATGGAGGCTTGACCAACAACTGTTTGTGTTTACCATTTTTCCAAAACTTTTAAAACCAGAGCAGGTTAAAACTATCTTTGGGCGTCTAAATGCCAATGCTTAAAAAAGTCACTTCCACCTTAACAGCCCTGTTATTATTTATTTCTGCCGTTGCACAGGAGAAAGCTGCATCCGGTTTACTGACGGGGAATGTGATGGATGAAAAGAAAAAAGCATTGGAAGGAGCCACGGTTCAGTTAATTTCTTTTGCGGATTCGCTGAAGGTTAGATCAATTTCAACAGATAAGACGGGAGAATTCAGTTTTCAAAATGTCGATTTTGGGTATTATAAATTAAGTATTAGTTATGTAGGCCTGCAACCACTCACTATTGATAGCATTTATTTTCGGATGGAACGATTTGATTTTAATCTCTCGGATGTTATATTAATGCCCCGTTCAACTGATAATTTAGAAGCGGTAATTATTTATGCTGAAAAGCCACTGATAGAATCGAAGGAAGGGAATATTACGTTTAATGCAGGTGAATCAGCAATTGCTGCAGGTAGTACTGCCAGCGACCTGTTGACGAATGTACCACTGGTAGGTAAAGACCCCGATGGGAAAATAACGGTACGTGGAAAGGAACCGAAAATTTTGATTGATGATAAACCTGTTGAATTAAATCTTCAGCAATTGCAGGATCTATTAGAATCAATGCCCGGAAGTTCTATTGATAAAATCGAAGTGATGACAAACCCGCCGCCACAATATGCCAATGAGCAAGGCGGTGTAATTAATATTGTTACGAAGAAGGGCAAAGTAGGAATAAGCGGAAGGGTTTCTGTTACGGCTGGAACAAGAGGTGAGGCAACAATGAATGGAAGTTTTACTTATCGCAAACAAGGCCTGGCAATAAATATTAATGCAGGTGGCGGTTATAATGAGTTTGAAGGAAATGGCTATTCAATCCGCAATAATATTTATACGGATTCTTCAAACTTTTTTAATACTACTAATAACTACACTAATAAAAATATTCGGCCCAACTTCAGGGCCAACATCGATTACGACATTAATAAAGCGAACTCGTTAAACCTGGTTGTAAATTATAACCAGAACAGTTATGATAACAGTAACAACACGGAATATCAAAACATTAATCGCTTTGATGAGTTATGGAGGTTGAGCAGGCGGCAGGTACAAAGTGAGGGTGATAATTACAGTCCCAATCTTAATTTAAGTTATACCTGGAAAAGAAAACTGGGTGAAACCTTGCGAATAATCACCGGGTATAGTTTTTCCTCTAATCAAAATGACCGGCTTTTTTACCAGCAGTTTTTCAATCCGGATTTTACACCCAATGGTATTGACTCAATGCAGCAGCAATTAAATAATACAAAGATCAATAACTATAGTATTCGGGTTAATTATGATAAAATGCTGGATAACAAAAAAACATTTTTGTCATTAGGTACAGCACTTAACCGAAACAACAATCATGTTATTGTAAATGCCACCTACAAAAAGAAGCCGGAAGGCACTATGGAGAAACTGGAATTATTGAGTAATGATTTCTGGTTTCATCAAACAGTCAGTAATCTACGGGCATCCGTAAAGCAGATACTGGGCAAAGATTTCAGTTTCACCGCCGGAACTTCAGTAGAAAAAACAGATATCTGGTTTGAATTGTTGAAAGAAAGCCGTGATGTTAAGAACGATTATTTTACCTGGCTTCCATTTGCCAACATCAATAAGACCTGGAAAGACAAATTAAACCTGACATTCGCCTATCGTAGAAGCATCCGAAGACCCGGCATTGGCGAATTAAATCCTACCATCGATTTTTCTGACCCTTACAATGTTCGTTTCGGTAACGAAAAACTGGAGGCATCCACTGCAC
This sequence comes from Chitinophagaceae bacterium, assembly GCA_022843585.1. GTDB lineage: Bacteria > Bacteroidota > Bacteroidia > Chitinophagales > Chitinophagaceae > JJ008. Next base: position 306,019 of record JALHNJ010000003.1, on the reverse strand, counting down.
ATAATTTTGATTTCATAGCCGGAAGAACTAAGCCAAAATACTATGTAAACATTGGGGTTGGGTATAACAGTGTACAGGATATTTTTAGCCAGGTACGAACATTGTTACCTGAAGGAAAAACACAGGTTACCTGGGAGAATATCAGCGGCCGTAAGGAATATGAAGTAAGTAGCTGGAATGGTGTCACTATCACCAAAAAACTAAAAGTGAATGTTAGTGCCAGTTATACATACAGTAAATACAGTGCTTTTGATATATCAGTTCGTAAGTTTCGCAATGGAGGTTCTTTTACTTCAAATATTAATTCAAGTTTTGCACCTACTGACAAATGGAATGTTACAGGCGGTTTCAATGTAAACCGGTTTGGTAACCCCCAGGGATTTGCCCGATGGAATACCAGTATGAATATGGGATTGCAGAAAAAATTCTTCAATAAGAAAATGGTGGTTACGGTAAATGTAATTGACCCCTTTGTAAACCAGCAGCGCAGGATATTTACCTATGGCACCAATTTCAATTTAGAAAGCTATAGCATCACACAAACCCGAAATTTCAGGTTGAGTTTGGCTTATAACTTGACAAAGACCCCGAAGAAAAAACCGGTGGTGCTTCCCAAACTAAAGTAGCAAGGTAGTGGTTTTAAAATACCTACTTCTGGGTATTTTTAATAAACAGGTAGTCAAAAATTATTCTTCTTCATTTCTTCTTACTATCTTCAAAGCATATCTCCTTTTGAAACAAAAGTGCAACCGAATGGACAAGGAGAACTTACCCATCCCATCTCTGAAAACACTCCAATTTTAGGAAGACCTGTTAAGGGTTATTAGCAAACACATTGTGGTGATTAGATTGTCTTTAAATTCAGATGCATTGTATGGTCATTAGATTGTTATATGTTGTATTGGCTTTATTTTCATTTCTCCCGGAAGTTGAGGCTCAGTCATGGCAACATTACCGGGACAATGCTGATACGTTTAGAGTGCAAAAGAATACAGACAGTGCCATTAAATATTATACGCTTTCTAAACAGCTTATTCCAAAAGATTCTGTTTACTCCGACTCTTATATTCAAATCCTCAGCAATCTTGCCAATCTTATTTACTTTAATAAAAGTCAGTATAATAATGCGGAACCTATATATCTCGAAGCAAGAGAAGTGATCAGGCAAAAGCTAGGTTTGTCTAACGACACTTATGCAGCAAATGCAAATCTTCTCGGACAGATTTATTATCTGCTCCGTCAGTACAATAGAGCAGAAGCATTTTATATAGAAGCAAAAGAGATTTGGGAAAAACTCCACACAAAGAAAAGCAGAGAGTATGCCGGTAGTTGTAATGCATTAGGAATTTTGTATAACGATAGTGGTGAATTTGAAAAGGCAGAAGCACAACATTTGGAGGCAAGGGCTATCCGGGAACAATTATTTACAAAGGAACATGGTGCTTATGCGCAAAGTTGTAATAACCTGGCGGCTATATACTGGAATTTAGGTCAATATGATAAAGCCGAACCGCTTGCACTGGAAGCTAAAGAAATACGAGGAAGGGTAAAAGGAATTCCGAAGGCTACCTATGCTATAAGCTGTGTAAATCTTGCCAATATTTATCGGGACATGGGAAAATTCCAGCAGGCAGAGCCATTGTATATTGAGGCAAGAAAAGTAAGAGAGGAAGTATTTACAAAGCAGCATGATGACTATGCACTTAGTTGTACTATTCTTGCCGACCTCTATTATTTTATGAAGCAATATGATAAGGCGGAACCACTTTATCTCGAAGCAAAAGATATAAGACAAAAAATAGCTCCCAATGGTTATTACTATGCACAAAGTTGCAGTGATATTGCACAGCTATATAGAGAAATGGGAAAATTTGATGAAGCAGAATCTCTTGCAAGTGAAGCAGGAAAACTATTTGAAGGAATTGGTGCATCGGCTGAAGCTGATATAGCTATCAATAATAACAGTCTTGGTTCCCTATATTTTGTTACTGGTAAATACGATAAGGCTGAACAATTTCTATTGCAAGCAAGAAATTTATGGGAAAAAAATCTTGGTGAAGAGCACCCATTTTATACAAGCAACACATTAAGTCTTGCAAAAGTATATTGGGCGGATAATAAAATTGCACAGGCAAATGAATTGTATGTAAAAGCATTTGAAGCACAAAATGCACAAGCAGCCCGGATGTTCTCTTTTACTTCTGAAGATGAAAAACAATTATACCTGGATAATATAGCCGGGGCAGAAGGTGAATACTATTCTTTTTATTTTGACAAGTTAAGTAGCGGTAATAAAGGTCAGCCATATTTAATTTCTCTTTTGCGAAGAAACCAGATACTTTCTTCTGCTAAACAGTTACATCAAATTATTTATAACAGCGGTGATACAGCAATCTCGAAAAAGTATGATACCTGGTTAGATTTAAAAAAACAAATAGCGGCAATTAGCTCCAAAGTAGAAGATGTTCCAAAGGAGCATTTAAAGGATATAACAGAAAAAGCATCTTTACTGGAAAAGGATTTGGTACGCAATTCTGAAGCATTCAAAAAAACACAGGATGTGACTGCTGGCTGGAAAGCAATACAACAAAAGCTACAGTCTTCCGAAGCTACTATAGAATTTATTGAATTCAATTATTTTGACGGACGCCGCCACACAGATAGTACTTATTATGCAGCACTCATTTTAAAAAAGGATATGGCCGAGCCAATTTCTGTAATGCTGTTTGAAAAAAAACAGTTAGAAAATCTGCTTACAAAAACTGCTGAAGGCGGACAAAGTATTAATTCATTTTATACAAGGGGACTAAAAGTTGGAAAAGACAGTTCCTTATCTCAATTGTCGTATAACACAATCTGGAAACCGCTGGAAAATGATTTGAAAGGGATAACAACAATTTATTTTGCTCCGGCAGGTTTATTACATCGCATAGCATTTGCAGCATTGCCGGTTGACAAGTCAACAGTCCTGAGCGACAAATATCAATTGGTACAACTGTCAACTACTGCAGCTGTTGCCGATCAAAACTCCAGTTATGTAAAAGTGAATGATAAAATATATTTATTCGGAGGTATTCAGTATGTAACCGATACTACAGGTGTACAACCAAATAATGAAAAAGGTAGTGTTGCAAAGAGAAGTGGGTTCGACTATTTACCTGGCACATCCAAAGAGGTAATTGGAATTGCAAAGACAGGGCGGCTTAAGAAATTTTCACCCACAGTGGTGCAAGGACTTGCAGCGAAAGAGAATGTCGTTAAAAACTTAACCGGAAAGCAATCACCAAAAATATTACACATAGCCACCCATGGTTTTTTCTTCGATGATCCTGAGAAAAAGAAGCCAGGTGAACCTGTTGATAGTTCAACAGGCGGAAAGGTGTTTCAGCAATCAGGTAATTCATTATTTCGCTCAGGTCTGCTGTTTGCCGGCGCTAATGATGCATGGAAGGGAAAAAAAACAACAGGTACAGATGATGGCATCCTGACAGCCTATGAAGTATCTAATCTTTATCTTCCCAATACAAGTTTGGTGGTGCTGAGTGCCTGCGAAACAGCATTAGGAGATATTAAAGGAAGCGAAGGTGTATATGGTTTACAACGTTCATTTAAAATGGCGGGTGTGCAACATTTGGTAATGAGTCTATGGAAAGTGCCGGATATAGAAACAGCAGAGTTTATGCAGTTGTTTTATAAAAATATGTTTGAAGGAAAAGCCATTGCTACTGCATTTTACACAGCACAAAATTTAATGAGAAATAAGTATAGAAACGAACCTTATAAATGGGCAGCATGGGTATTAGTGAAGTGATTAAGCAAACCAAAACTACAGAAATGAAAAAAATATTTGTCTTGCTTACAATTTTTTTGTTATATACAAAGGCAGTTCGTTCACAGAATGACCAATGGGTTTGGATGAAAGGGGATGAAGGAATAAGTAATACAAACTTCGGGATTTATGGAACGCAAAATGTTGCTAATAGTAATAATAGACCAGGGCAAAGAAGTGCAGCAATCTACCTAACAGACGCATCAGGTAATTTTTGGTTATTTGGCGGCCAAGGTTATGGTGAAAGTACACAAGGAAGGCTAAATGATTTGTGGAAATACTCGCCAGTAACTAATATGTGGACTTGGGTTTCGGGTAGTAAAAGTACCAATACTTCTGGTGTATATGGAACTATTACAGTGCCTTCAGCTACCAACTATCCCGGTGCAAGAAGTAATGGTAGTGGCTGGGTAGATGCAGTGGGAAATATCTGGATTTTTGGAGGTGATGGTTATGCTCAGGGTTATTCTTATTCAGATAGACTGAATGATTTGTGGCGATATAATCCTACATCAAATCAATGGACATGGATGAGTGGAAATAACACACCTTATGTATCCGGGGTATATGGTACAATGGGAACCCCCAGTCCTGCAAATAAACCGGGCTCAAGGGAAGGAACTATGGCATGTAAAGATAATAGTGGAAATTTTTATCTTTTTGGTGGGTATGGCTATAATGAAAGCGGCATCGGTTTACTTAATGATTTATGGCGATATAATACTACTACTAATCAATGGACATGGTTGAAGGGTGATAAGTCTGGTCTTTTTTTGGGTGTCTATGGAACACAGGGCACAGCTTCAGCCACAAATAAACCGGGTGGCCGTGAGTTTGCAGCTATGTCTATTGATGCCAGCAATAATATTTGGTTATTCGGCGGGTATGGTCGCCCCGCAACCAATACCAATGGCAGGTTGAGTGATTTATGGCGCTATAATATTGCAACTACTCAGTGGACTTGGATGAAAGGGCCTAATACTATCAACAATGCAGGGGTGTACGGGACAATGGGGACGGGTGCTGCCACCAATAATCCTGGAGCAAGAGAGTCAGTAAGTTCTCAAATTGATGGATCAGGTAATTTTTGGTTATTTGGGGGTGATGGTTATGGCGCATCAGGTGTAGGCAGATTAAATGATTTGTGGAGATATAATATTGCCGCTAACCAGTGGGTATGGATTAAAGGGGATAATACACCTGGTGGCACTACAGTTTTTGGTACAATGGGAGTACCGGCTGCGGCGAATAAACCGGGCGGCAGGTCAAGTTGCCATTTTTGGTTTCAGTCTACTGGAAACCTATGGCTTTTTGGGGGCTATACCAATAATGAGTTGTGGAGATTTACTATCTCCTCCAGTAACTGGACTTGGATAAGAGATTTTTCCAGAATAGGGAGTAGTGTGTATGGAACAATTAATACAACTAATGCTGCGAATTATCCGGGTAACCGTTATAGTGCAGGAACATGGATGGATGCAGCAGGAGACTTTTGGTTATTTGGTGGAAATGGAGTGGGTGGCATCAACCAGCAGGGGTATTTGTCAGATATGTGGAGATATCAGCCGGGTACTAATCAATGGACATGGACTGCAGGTGATAGTCTTGCTGATTTAACCGGTAATTATGGCGTTGTTAATGTACCAGCAGTCTCTAACAGGCCTGGGGGCAGATTTGCATGTATGACCTGGAAAGATAACAATGGCCGACTTTGGCTTTTTGGTGGTAATGGTTATTCAACTACAGCTACAGCAGGTTATTTAAATGATCTATGGAGATTTGATCCTGCCACTTCTCAATGGACATGGATAAAAGGAGATAATACTCTTAATAATCTAGGAAGCTATGGTACTATAGGGGTAGCATCTGCAACAAACAAGCCTGGCTCAAGATATGATGCCATAACATGGACAGATAGCAACGGGATGCTATGGCTATTTGGAGGCTATGGATATGGTGAAAGCGGTGGAAGTGGGTATCTTAACGATCTTTGGAAATTCAACCCTTCAACAACACAATGGACATTTATTAAGGGAAGTAAAACAATTGATAATGCCGGAGTTTATGGTGTCATCGGAGCTGGAACTGTAAACACTCAACCCGGTGGCAGGAATGCTTCTGCAGGATTTTTAGACAGTGATGGCAATTTATGGCTATTTGGAGGTTATGGTAAAGCTTTTCAGGAGAATGCTGAGGGTTATTTAAGTGATCTCTGGAAGTATGAGCCATCCACAGATATTTGGACATGGGTTAATGGAAGCGACTTAAATAATATTACTCCCGTTTTTGGCTATATGGGGGTACCCTCTGTAGAAAACACACCTGGCGGAAGGTCTAATATGTCTGCATGGGTATCAAACAGCGATGAGTTTTATTTATTTGGGGGTGGCGATGCGCTTAACGATGTATGGAAGTACAATCGGTTTTTGAATGTATGGACATGGGTAAAGGGAGAGCCAGGTTCTAACCCAGGTATTTATGGAACAGCTACTGTTCCAAGTGTAACAAATAACCCGGGAGGAAGAAACAGTAGTATGAGTTACAAAACAAGTGAAGGAAAGCTTTGGATGTTTGGTGGAAGTGGGCTAGGGAAATATATCAGCCAGTATTTTTCACTGAATGATTTATGGAATTTCAATCCCTGTTCTGGTAATCTTTCTATTACACCGGCATCGGGTCGTTTTTGTTTTGGTGTCAATTCTATTGAGTTAACAGTTTCAGGCGGAACCGGATATAGCTGGTACAAAGATGGGATACTAATACCCGGACAATCTGGTTCTACCTATACCGCAACTACAGCAGGTACATATTACGTAAAATCTATAACAGGACTATGTGAAATTTTTTCTCAAACAGTTGTTCTTGGTTCTGCATCCATAGCACCCTCACTTGGGGGTAATGGTGTTTACTGTGAGGGTGCAAATGTAAATGTGGGCATACCAGAAACCCAGAACGAACAAGACTATGAATGGATGGGACCAGCATCCTACTATGTACCAATTGGTGGTGGTGGAGGAAATCAAAGTTTAAATTTTGCAATGACAGCAAGTTATTCAGGCACTTATATAGTAGAATCCAGAAAGCCAGATTGTGATACTGTTTACTCTAATCCTGTATCTGTTTATTACGGTGGTGTTTCGGAGTTGGCAACAACATCTGTTTGTCCCAATCAAGTTTCTTTTAGTTGGAGGGATTATGGAAGTCCGGTTAAAATATTCCAATATGCAGTAACCTTGTCTTCTAGCCCACCACCTTTGCCTGCTAGAATATCTACAACATCCATAGGTGGATCAGTAGGTGGTTTACTTCCATCCACTACCTATTATATTCATGTACGTGGAGCTACGATCCCTAACTTCGACATAAATTCTTATACCTTCTGTAGTAATTGGACAGTAATTTCTTTTACAACACCAGCCGAACCTCCAACACCAACTTTAAGCCCTGCTTCAGCAACAATTTGTCAGGGTAACTCACAATTGTTAACTGCGACCGGTGGTGATACTTATCAATGGACAAGAGATAATAATCTTATTAATGGAGTTACATCTTCAACTTATAATGCTACTATTGCTGGTACGTACCAGGTGAGTGCATCTGTTAATGGCTGTAGTTCAACTCTGTCTAACACGTCAATAATAACTTTAACCCCAACACCTACTAGCACAACTAATATTGCTATTTGCTCTAATCAACTTCCATTTAGCTGGAATGGAAATAATTATAACACCGCCGGTACTTACAATGTGACGTTGACTACACAGGCAGGCTGCGATTCTATTGCAACACTTAATTTGACAGTTTCGCCACCTTTAACCAGTACTACAAATCTCTCCGTATGTACCAATCAACTTCCGTATGTATGGAACGGAAACAATTATAGTTCCGCCGGAACATATAATGTTACTTTAATTGGTTCAAACGGATGTGACTCGATAGCCACACTTAACCTTGCTATTAATCCAACGTCATCAAGTATAACCAATGTAGCTGTTTGTTCAAATCTATTGCCCTATAGCTGGAATGGGAATAGTTATAATGCCGGAGGTAGTTATTTTGTTACACTAACGGGTTCTAATAATTGCGATTCGATAGCAACGTTAAATTTATCCGTTAATCCGGTTTCAACCAGTACTACTAATATCAGTATTTGCACCAATCAGCTTCCCTATAGCTGGAATGGAAATAATTATAATGCCGGGGGGACTTATAACGTTACACTGCCCGGAACAAATGGCTGCGATTCGATTGCTACTTTAAATCTTACGGTTAATACAGTCTTGACGAGTACCACCAATGCAAGTGTGTGTACCAACCAACTTCCCTTTATATGGAATGGAAATAATTATAATGCGGCTGGAACATTTAATGTCATATTAGTGAGTCAATCGGGTTGTGATTCAATTGCAACTTTGAATCTTTCGGTAAATCCGATATTAACAAGCACCACCAATGCAAGTGTTTGTACCAACCAACTTCCCTATATATGGAATGGGAATAATTATAATATTGCTGGAACATATAATATCACCTTGTTAGGTTCAAATGGCTGCGATTCCATTGCCACCTTAAATCTTTTAATCAATCAAACATCCTCAAGTACCACCAATATAAGTACCTGTACTAACCAATTGCCGTATAACTGGAATGGGAATAGTTATAATTCGGCAGGCACATATGTTGTTACACTAACTGGTTCTAATGGATGCGATTCAGTCGCTACTTTAAATCTTTCGGTTAACGTAGCTGCAACCAGTACTACTAACATAAATATTTGCACTAACCAATTACCTTATAGCTGGAATGGAAATAACTATAATGCTGGGGGTATTTATAGTGTTACTTTAATGGGGAGCAATGGCTGCGATTCGATAGCTACCTTAAATCTTACGGTAAGTGCAATATTGACGAGTACCACCAATGTGGCTGTTTGTACTAATCAACTTCCGTATCCTTGGAATGGAAATAATTACAATACAGCAGGCACCTTCAATGTAACATTGGTAAGCCAATCTGGTTGTGATTCAATTGCTACTTTAAATCTTGCCATTAATCCGGTATTAACTAGTACAACTAATGCCAGTACTTGCTCCAATCAATTGCCGTATAACTGGAATGGGAATGCATATAACACGGCAGGCACTTATAATGTTACATTACTAGGCTCCAACGGCTGCGATTCCATTGCTACCCTCAACTTTTCAATTAATTCAATATCATCAAGCATTACTAATGTGGCTGTTTGTTCCAATCAACTTCCGTATAACTGGAATGGTAATATTTATAATGGTGCAGGAAACTACAACGTTACCCTAATTGGGGCCAATGGCTGCGATTCCATAGCTACCCTCAACCTTGTTGTAAATGCTGTGCAAACAAGTACCACTAATGTAAGTATTTGCAATAATCAACTTCCTTATAATTGGAATGGTAATAATTATAATTTGGCAGGAATCTATACTGTTACATTGGTCGGCTCAAATGGCTGCGACTCCATTGCTACGTTAAATCTTTCTATAGGCACCGTGTTAACCAGCACTACCAATGTTAATGTATGCGCAAATCAATTGCCCTATAGTTGGAATGGTAATAGCTATAATACGGCAGGATCATTTAATGTAACACTGGTAAGTCAGGCAGGCTGTGATTCCATTGCTACTTTAAACCTTGGTGTAACTCCTGTATTAACCAGTATAACAAATATCAGCCGATGCGAAAATCAATTGCCGTATCTATGGAATGGCAATAATTATACTGCAACAGGTATTTACAATATTACGCTGGCAGGTTCAAATGGCTGCGATTCGATTGCTTCCTTGAACCTTACGGTAAACCCTGTATTGACGAGTATCACTAATGCAAGTATCTGTGCAAACCAGGCCCCTTATATATGGAATGGGAATAACTATTCAACATCGGGAATTTATAATGTTACATTAAATGGTTCTAACGGTTGTGATTCCATAGCCACCTTGAATTTGGAAATAAAAAATATACAAACCAGCTCAACCAATATTGAAGTCTGTACCAATCAATTGCCATATAGCTGGAATGGCAATAATTATACTGCGGCAGGTAGTTACAATGTTACTATCCCGGGTTCTAATGGTTGCGACTCCATTGCCACATTGAATCTTGCAATAAAACCGGTGGCAACAAGCACTACTTCTATCAGCATTTGTGCTAATCAATTACCATTTAGCTGGAATGGTAATAGTTATACTGCCTCTGGTAGTTATAATGTTATACTTACAGGTTCTAATAATTGTGATTCAACAGCTACCCTAATACTGACGGTTAATTCGCTACCAACAGGATCAATCAGTCCCGGTAATGCCACAATTTGTATCGGTTCATCTCAAATACTTACCGTATCAGGAGGTGTTTCTTACCAATGGTTATTAAATGGAGCTCCTATAAATGGTGCTACAACAGATGTCATTACCGTAACTACACAAGGAATTTATAGTGTGGAGATCAATGCTGCTAATGGATGTAAAGCGATGGCTTCAAACACGGCTAATATTCAGGTAATTCAAAAACCAATAACAGCTTTTGATTTTTCAGCGTTATGTCAAAATGAGATAACCATTTTCAATAATACAAGCACAACGGGAAGCAGTGGTACAGTAAACTGGAGTTGGAATTTTGGTGATAATAGCACTTCTTCACTTTTTGCACCAACACATGTTTATACTCAGCCTGGTTCTTACACTGTAGAGCTAATTGCTACTCCTACGGCCTGTGTGCAATTAGCAGATACTATTAAAAAATTGATAACGGTAATTCCTGCGACACCCGGAATAAGATATGACAATGTAAGAGTATTAAAAAATACAGCTTTTACATTATCGGCCAGAAATATTGGCGTGCAATATGTTTGGCAACCGGCAACTGCACTTAATAATTCAACCATTCAAAATCCGGTTGTAACTACTTCTGCAGATAGAGAATATTTGGTGAGAATAAGAATTGCGGCGGGCTGTCTTGTTACAGATACAGTATTAGTACAGGCTTTTGATAAGGCTGATATTTATGTTCCTAAAGCATTTACTCCAAACAGTAATAATGCGAATGATAAATTAAGGCCGTTAGGTGTAAGTGCTTTTTCAATTGATTATTTCAGAGTATATAACCGATGGGGGCAGCTAATGTATCAAACACAAAATGTGGGAGAGGGCTGGGATGGTAATTATAAAAATATACCACAGCCAACAGAAACTTATACCTGGGTATTCTTAGGGAAAAGCCAGGATGGCACTATTATAAAAGCAAGTGGTAAAACAGTTCTTATACGCTAAAATGATGGTAATGAAACTCAGGATAACTATAATCTTACTATGTTGGATGGGATTGTCACAAGCACAATCGCCACATTTTTCTCAATTCTATTCTTCACCGCTATTGATAAATCCGGCATTTACCGGTTATACCGAAGGTTCATTTAGAGTTGCCGGTAATTATCGTTCGCAATGGGGAAACGGCGGCTCGCCATACAGTACTACTTCATTGTCGGTAGATGTAAGTCCATTGAGAGATAAACTGGCACCGGGAAATAAGTTAGGCTTTGGTATTGCTGCCCTTAGTGATAAAACGCTTGAAGGTGCGGTACAATTTAATTCTATCAGTTTTAGTACGGCTTATAATCTTTCTCTTGATCCTGATAATGTCCATACGATCGGCTTGGGTTTGCAAGGAGTATATAGTGAGAGAAGAATCAATTTTAATAAGCTAAGTTTTGAAAACCAATTAACCAGCGGAGGCTTTGATGTTTCTTTACCAATAGGAGAAGAACTCCCGGGTGGCAATAGAAACTATTTTGATATGAGTACGGGAGCGGCTTACCATGCTTCATTGCCCGACAAATCTTTCTTTGCAGGGATTAGTGTATATAATCTTTTAAAGAAAAAAGATGTATATAACGATCCTCAATTTCAATTGCCCAAAAGATATACCGCCGTTGCAGGTGGAAATATAGATGTTGGATACAGTGGTATATTTTATTTCTCACTCAATTACCAGCAGCAGGGTAGCACCAATGAAACAACATTAGGTTCTGCATATGGCATTCAGTTAGGCGATCAAAAGAAGAATATAATAAGTCTTGGTGCGTGGTATCGGTTAAAAGATGCGGTGATACCGTATATCGGCTATCAATTGGAAGGCTTTCAAACCGGGTTTAGTTTTGACTATACTACTTCTAAATTAAAAACAGGTGGACAAACAAGAAACGGGTTTGAAATTAGTATGGTGTATACGTCACCAGATAATTCGGAGATGAAAAGGCTGGTGCCCTGGTATTAATCAAATTACTGGCTTGTTGATTTTGCAAAGGAAACTCTCTTTGACAGCCAACTATCCTTTACCGGAATAATCCATTGGGTTTCCAATTCTTCTTTCGTTTGAACCAGGTTATTAAAATATAAGGTATCGGCTTTAATAAACCCATTATCAACAGCATATTGCAATTGGGAGAGGGGAAATAACTCAATTTTATCTTTAACCACAAATGTTAGCGTAGTTCTGTCGAACATATTAACAGCAAAACGTTGCTCAACATCTTTTATAAGACGCACCGAACTATCCGTACTGCATCCGCTAACTCCCGTAGCTTTTTCATCTGCCATTAATATGATGAACTGCCCAAAGAATAAATAACCAGCTCCTTTTACCGGGGTACCATGGCTCTTCCAGTGCGCTGTAAATTCTTTCAGTAAGTCTTCAATATCAAAAGCTTCGCTAAGGCTAAATAAACGGCTGCTTTGGTACACCCACACTCTTGATTCGGGATGAAAACTACCGTCCAGCAGGTATATAAAATCTAGGTTCATGCCGCTAAATTACAACCAATTAAATTCATTTCTACAAAACCTAGCAGCATGATACTTGCCCATTGGACATACTCAAAACAAGAATGGAACGCTTTTGTCCGTTCTGAACGGAAACAAAAAGGTATTATATATTATATGATGTATTTGCTTTTTTCAACAGCCTATAAAAAAATACCCGAAGTAAAAATAACCCCGGAGTTAGTTTGTATAGGTGCTAATCAGCAATATTTCAGCAGCGGACGCCATTACCTTACCCAAATTAATATCAGGGAAGAAGGTATAATAAATATTATTGAAATAGCATATCAATGCACCAACGCATCTGCAAAGAAGCGGGGCGAAATAATTATACCTGTACCAAAAGGTAAGTTGAGGGAAGCATTTGAAGTTGAAGAAAGATTATTGTCAGATGCAGCCTTATGCCAGTGATTGCGCAATCAATTCCGCCACATCTAATACTTGCACTGAATCTTCTTTTTCTGCCAGTTTAACTCCATCTGTCATCATCGTATTACAAAAAGGACATGCAGCTGCGATAACATTCGCACCGGTGTTTATCGCTTCATGACTTCGTTCAATATTTACCCGGGTAATTCCTTTTTCTTCTTCTTTAAACATTTGTGCACCACCAGCACCACAGCAAAGACCATTGCTTTTGCAGCGTTTCATTTCAATTAATTCTGCATCCAATGCTTCTAACACTTTGCGTGGAGCTTCATAAATGTTATTGGAGCGACCGAGATAACAACTGTCGTGGTAGGTAATTTTTTTGCCTTTGAAAGAACCGCCTTCTTTCAGTTTTATTTTTCCTTCATCAATCAGCTGTTGTAAAAATGTAGTGTGATGAATGACTTCATAATTACCACCCAACTCAGGATATTCATTCTTGATTGTATTGAAACAATGCGGACAAGCGGTTACAATTTTTTTGATCCCATAATTATTCAGGATTTGAATATTCTGGTAAGCCATCATCTGGAACATGAATTCATTTCCGGCTCTTCGAACAGGATCACCGGTACACATTTCTTCTTTACCTAGAATTGCATAGTTTATTCCAACTTTATCAAGGATTGTTACAAATGCTTTGGTTATTTTTTGTGCCCGTTGGTCAAAGCTACCAGCACAGCCTACCCAAAATAATATTTCCGGGCTTAGTCCATTGGCCATTTTATCAGCAACAGTAGGTACTTGCATATAGTATAAAGTAATTCAACAACAATATTACTGAATTTTAGGTCTTACTATGTAAGAAGGCTGCCAATATTAAAGCCAGCTCCAACTAGAGAGAATAGCTAAAACCACAATTAGAGCAAGTGCGAAAAGTCCCACTGTAACCCATCCAAGTATAACACCTGCTTTTGCCTGTCCGTTATTGGGATTTTGTTTTTTTGCCTGGTTGCCGAATATAATAGCTAATATGGCGCAGGGGAGAGCTACAATAGAAAGGTAAGGAATAAGTAGTGCTGAGATTCCTATAATACCTAAAATCAAAGCTGCTTTTCCTTTTTTATCTGACTTTTCGGTATTTTTTACCCGTAATCCCTTCTTATATTTCCATTGAAAAACTTTAAGAGCAATTTTTTCTTTAAGCTTTAGCTTTCTACCTAATAATTTTTCAATGTCTTTTGTTTTGGCAGTTGTGATATATACTGTTGCAGTAATAGGTTCGATTGATACGACTCCAGTTGAAGGCGCAGTTATAGGTGTATAAACGGTGCCTTCTGCCCGAAAAAACAAAACAAGAATAAAGATCAACGTATAATATTTTTTCATGGCAAAAAGTTTATTGGTTATAGAAAGTAAAAAAAATATGTAAAACCATTACTTTCTTTACAGGAAACCTATTTTTGTTTATCCGCTGCATGAATATGAAGAAATTTTTTCAAAAATTGACCAATTGGGAACTATGGAATTTTTATGTCCTGTATTTACCAATTAGTCCCGTTTGGTTATGGTATTGTCTTCGAAGCCGCTCCTTTTGGTATTTTAGTTCATCAAACCCAACACTTACTTTTGGCGGTTTTGAAGGGGAGGGTAAAAAAGAGATGTATGATCAATTGCCCCCGCATACTTATCCCCGGACTACTTATATACTGCATGATTGGGACTTTACAGAAGTAAAGAAGAAAATTGAAGAAGCCGGCTTTAAATTTCCTTTTATTGTTAAGCCGGATATTGGTATGAAAGGTATTTTATTTCGCAAAATTGATAATGAAGACCAACTAATAAAATATCATGAACGTATTCCGGTTGAATACATCGTGCAAGATTTAATAGAACTGCCTGTTGAAGTGAGTGTATTTTATTATCGGTTTCCCTGGGAGAAAAAAGGGGTTGTAAGCGGATTTATCGATAAAGAATTATTACAGGTAAAAGGAAACGGCCAATCTACATTGAAAGAATTGGTAGCCGAACACCCCAGGGCAAAATTCAGAATGGAAGAAATGGAGCATCGCCATGGTCACCGGTTTGACCGGGTGATACCAGCCGGGGAAATTTTTTATTTATCCTATGCCGGTAATCACAACAGGGGAGCTCATTTTACCAACCTGCACATGGAAATTGACGAAAACCTGCATAAAGTATTTGATGAACTTAGCCACTATACCGATAAATTTTACTACGGCCGGTATGATATTAAAACAACTTCTATTGAAGATCTAAAGCAAGGAAAGAACTTTCAGATTTTGGAGTTTAATGGTTGTGGTGCAGAACCCAACCATATTTACGATTGTGATATGAGTATCTGGAAAGCATATGGTGTTATTCTCCATCACTGGAAAGTGCTGTTTAAAATAAGCCGTTACAATCACAAAAACGGCACACCTTACTGGTCGTTTAAAAAAGGATATGATTTTCTTCGTCAATCCAGCCGGCATTTTAAAATGCTGGAGAAATATGATTAGGATTTTACGAACTTACATCTTCAATTTCTACTATGCCTGCTGATGAAAAAATGATGGTGCTTCGTAATTACGATCTCTGGTGTGAGATGAGTGATGAAGAGTATGAAGCATTGAATGTATCACATCATTTTATAGTTGCAAAGAAGGGAGATTATATTTATTTCGACTCCCACCATCTTAACAAACTTTACTTCGTTAAGGATGGCTATATAAAGATTGGCTACATCGATGAAAATGGAAATGAAATAATAAAGGAGATTATAAAAGAAGGAGAAATATTTGGCCAGTTTGCCCTGGAACGTAATAACATGAATGGAGAATTTGCCCGGGCATACAAAGGTAATGTAAGCCTATGTGCCTTTAATATAGAAGATTTTGAAAAGCTGCTGACTAAAAAACCTTCGCTGGCCATAAAATATACCAAGCAAATGGGTGAGAAGCTTCGCCGGGCGGAGTTTCGTTTGGTAAATATGCTGAACAAAGATGTTCGGTCAAGATTGCTTGCATTTTTTTATAACCTGGCAATGATGGACGGCTGTAATGCGTCTGCTGTTTCTTATTCCATGGAAAATTTCCTTACGCATGATGATATTTCCAAGTTGATAGGAAGTGCCCGGCAAACGGTAACTACATTTATCAACCAACTGGAAGAAGAAGGCCTGGTAAAAATTACAAGAAAGAAGATCACCTTGCCAGATATAAAAAAACTGGAGAAACTCGTTGTCGTTACCTGATCAGCAAACAATTTTCTTCGTTCTTACTTCGTATTTTCGTTGCATGCACCCCCTGCTAAAAATTTTTCTTACCGGCATGTTGGTCAGTTTTATCGGTTCATTACCGTTGGGAACACTGAATATCGCCGCTATGCAGATATCGATTTCTGATGGTGTTACGGCAGCTCTGTTGTTTTCAATGGGTTCTCTGTTAGCAGAAATTATTTACGTCCGCCTGTCGCTGGTTGCAATGGATTGGATACGGAAACAGGAGAAGATTTTAAAAGCATTAGAGTGGGTTACATTAATAATTGTTGCAGCACTGGCTGCGGCCAGTTTTTACGCAGCCTTGCATCCATCCCAGAACGATAATGTGATATTGAGCAGCAACCTGCCTAAATTCTTACTGGGTTTTACTATGAGTGCATTAAATCCTGTTCAGATCCCGTTCTGGTTTGGATGGAGTACTGTTTTATTCACTAAGAAAATATTATTGCCCCGGTCAGATCATTATAACACTTATATCATTGGAATAGGATTAGGAACATTTGCCGGCAACCTGATCTTTATTTATGGAGGTCGGCTTATTGCAGATAAGATCAATAATAATCAACATGTTCTCAACTGGGTTATCGGAAGCATATTTGCAATAACGGCATTGATACAGATTTGGAGAATGGTGAAGAAAAAAGATTCAGCATATAAAATGGAACACCCGGAAGAAATGACCGAGAAAATAGAAGAACAGATGGAAAAAATAGAAGAAGGCTTCGATAAAATTTCACAGAAAGACGATAAGGATTAGCCTTTATCTTTTGATGCGATAACCAGCCGACAAAGAAGGAATAATACGACCACCATCATCCTCATTCAACGAATTATAATCCTTGCTCATTTTCTTGGTATATCCATAACCGATACTCGGAGCAGCATAAAAACGTTTGGCAAATATTAGATGATACCCAACTTCTGCCCAGGGTGTAATAAATAAACTGTTGCGGTTTGTCTGGCCTTCAAAATTTTCCAGAGAGAATAAGATTCTTGCACCAGCAAACATATTATTACCATTGATATAATTCTTTCCAAATGCATAACGATAACCCAGATAAAGGCCAAAGCCACTCGAAACGGAATATGCTTTTTTAGAAGCAAGCTGATAGGTAATGCCGGCACTATAACTGCCTTTGTTATTAAATGATTCACCTCTTATTGCCGCTTTGGCACTATTATAACCTTTGCCAATAGGCCTTAAATATTCAGCACCCAATTCAAAAGGTCTTTGTGCAATAGTGCTTACTGTAATCAGTAACGCAGCTAAGGTGATAAGAAAAAACTTATTCATAATTACTTTAAAACGTAAATACCCATTAAGTATTTGAAAAAAGCAAGGGCACTTATTAATATCTATTCACTACTTCATTTCCTCTGCCCATTTATCTCTTTCATCCGGGCTAAACTTCCACGGAGCGAAATTATTCTCCACGTTACTAAACATAACGGCCCATTCCTGCGGACTATTGCTTTCCTCCATCACTAAATATCGGCGCAGCTCTAAAATAATATCCAGCGGGTTGATGCTAACGGGGCATTCCTGCACACAGGCATTACAGGTGGTGCAGGCACGAAGTTCTTCCACCGTGATGTAATCATGCAGTAATGATTTACCATCGTCTTTAAACTCACCATTCTTATTAATATTCTTACCCATTTCTTCTGCTCTGTCACGGGTATCCATCATTATCTTTCTTGGAGAAAGCAATTTACCCGTTTGGTTAGCCGGGCAGGCAGCAGAGCATCTTCCACATTCGGTACAACTATAAGCATCCATCAGGCTCTTCCAACTAAGATCGGTTATATCTTTTGCACCAAATTTTTGTGGAGTGGTTGCTTGTTCGCCGGTAGGAGCAAGTTCAGTTTGCATTGAATACAGTACTTCATTTTGTATGGACTTCATATTGTCCATTTCACCCATTGGCTGCAGTTTGGCGTACCAGGCATTAGGAAAAGCCAATACAATATGCAAATGTTTGGAATAAGGTAAATAATTAAGGAAAGCAAAAATGCCAACAATGTGCAGCCACCAGCTTGTTCGCTCAATCATCTCCAGACCGCTGTTACTTATACCATTTAATAAAGGTTGTAAATAATGCGAAATAACAAAGTTGCCGGTAGGATGCGCCGCATAATGTTCAACACCTCTTGCCTGTAGTAATGTGTCACTGGCATTCAACAACAGAAACAGCGACATGAGAATAATTTCTATAAATAGGATGTAGTTCGCATCACTTCTTGGCCATCCATCAAGGTCGTTGCTGATAAACCGTTTTAGTTTGATGATATTTCTTCGAACAAGAAAAATTATAACTGATACCAGTACCAGCAGTGCTAATATTTCAAAGCTATTGATCAAAAAACTATAAAAGCTTCCCAACACCGGAGCAAACATTCGGTGGGTACCAAAAATACCATCCAGCACAATTTCTAATACTTCTATGTTGATGATAACGAAACCGGCATACACAAAGAAGTGCAATATGGCAACCAAAGGATTCCGAAACATCTTCTTTTGACCGAAAGCCAGCAGCAATAAATTTTTCCATCGCTGCGGTTTATTATCGCTGATATCTTCATCACGGCCCAATTTTATATTACGGCTTATCTCTTTTACTTTTTTAGTAAAAAACCAGATAGAAATACCACTGATAAGGATAAACAATATTTGTTGTACAAGCTGCATAGTAATGGATTACAGCTGCTAATTTAAGCAATGTTAGGGTAAGGAATCAGAAAGAAATGGCATTTACTTTCAGCTTGCCATTCGATAATTCCAGAGCAGGAGCAGGAAATTTAAAGGCACTCAATACGGTGAACAAAAACTTCAATCCTTTTTTGTTGGTTTTTATTTTAGTAAGGTCGATATCGGGAGATAAATACCATTGACGATAACGTTTAATATCGGGTCGGTCGAATATGATATTTCCATTATCATCTTTACCAATATTCTCTGTGCCGCCAAATACTCCTTCTGCACCATAGCCAACGGATACCGATAACCAATCCGGCAGGTTGGAGTTTTTAAAGAAGGGCTTCAGGTTGATGCTGGCCCAGTAGGTTTGCCCATTATAATCTTTTAGTAATCTTTCTGCGCTGCTATTCCCAAATAATTTATTGCTTCGTTGATTTAACTCAGGGTCGTTATAGGTTTTGCGATGAAAAGAAAATTTTAGTTTAATGCGTTGCTCATCCCAGGCAAGTTCTTGTGCTACTAATGCACCACTTCCTAAAATATTGGCACCAAAATCTCCCCAACTCCAGCCCCAACCTTCACTAAAACCATCGAGTACTTCAATAGCAGTTTGATAAACTGCACCACTCATACCCCCGATCCAGATCCTTTTTTTTCTGTCGATGCCGGTCCATCGCCACATTTCCATACTGGCCCGGCTTTCAATATAAGCACTGTAAACATGGCCCACTTTATCTACTTGTTTCCATTCCGGCCAATCATTGAATGTATGAAAGCCTGATCGTTCGTATTGACTGTACCAGGCGGATGAAAGTGCAATCATAGTACCGCCGTAGCCAATTACATTGGCACCGGCTACCAGCCAGATTCTCTTTTTGTTGGGTTTACCTAAATCCACATGTATGTCTCTATAAGGTCTTTTTATTCCTATTTCTCCAACAGTTATAAAACTATCTAAACCTATTTTATTTAATGAATCAGTTTGTGCTTTAAGATTTGTAGAAAAAAACAGGAATATTGTTAAAATGCAGAGTAGAGATCGGGACGTACAAGAGTGCGACGCAAGGGAAGATGATAGTAGTAATGACGTTGACCTCATAAAAAACAAATTTACGTTTCCTTCTCCTTTTTAGTTTGAAAAAGGTAAAATTCAATAACTTTCAAGCTTAAATACTATTAAACTATGGATGCTGTAATACAAGCGAAAGTTGATGCGTGGATAAATGGAAGTTTTGATGCTGCGACAAAAGACGAGATCAAAAAACTGCAAGAGCAAAATCCGGAAGAACTGGCAGATGCTTTTTATAAAAATCTTGAATTTGGAACAGGCGGGCTTCGTGGATTAATGGGAGTAGGTACGAACCGCATGAATAAATACACTGTGGGTATGGCTACGCAAGGGTATGCCAACTATCTAAAACAATGCTTTCCTGATGGTGTGAGTGTGGCCATTGCATATGACTGCCGCAACAACAGCCGCTTCTTTGCAGAAACTACCGCCAATGTATTTTCAGCAAACGGAGTAAAAGTGTATTTGTTTGAAGCATTGCGGCCAACACCGGAATTGTCCTTTGCTATCCGCCATTTAAAATGCCAGGGTGGAGTGGTGTTAACAGCTTCACACAATCCGAAAGAGTACAATGGTTATAAAGCGTATTGGGATGATGGCTCACAATTAGTGCCGCCACATGATAAGAATGTGATTCTGGAAGTTGATAAAATTGCATCGGTAGATGATGTGAAGTGGAGTGGTGGGGAAGCTAATATTATTTCGATAGGAAAAGAGCTGGATGAAATTTATATGGAGATGGTAAAAGGGCTGAGTATATATCCGGAAGTGATTGCTAAACAGAAAGACCTGAAGATCGTTTATACTTCTATACATGGAACGGGAATTACGTTGCTACCGCAAGTGTTGAAAAAATTTGGTTTTGAAAACGTACATATTGTAGAAGAGCAAAGTGAGCCTGATGGAAATTTTTCAACGGTTGTGTATCCTAACCCTGAGGAAAGCGAAGCGATGAGTTTGGGTTTGAAATTAGCAGAAAAATTAGATGCAGATATTTTAAGCGGAACCGATCCGGATGCTGACCGCCTGGCAATTGGTGTAAAAGACAGCAATGGCAAATGGGTGCTAATGAATGGCAACCAAACAGCCGTTCTTGCTTTTAATTATTTGATGGAAGCCCGTAAAACAAAAGGTATTGCACAGCCGAATGATATGGTGGTGACAACCATTGTTACTACCCCAATGATCGATGCGATTGCAAAAGGGAACGGAGTGGGATGTTACCGTGTACTGACTGGTTTTAAATGGATCGCCGAATTGATTCGCCAGAAAGAAGGAAAAGAAAATTATATTATTGGCGGAGAAG
Organism: Chitinophagaceae bacterium; assembly: GCA_022843585.1. Lineage (GTDB taxonomy): Bacteria > Bacteroidota > Bacteroidia > Chitinophagales > Chitinophagaceae > JJ008. Next base: position 284,616 of record JALHNJ010000003.1, on the reverse strand, counting down.
AAAGTTTTGGATTAATGATCGGTGATAAGATCCGTGACAAAGATGGCATTAGTGCGGTGGCCTTGCTTTGCGAAATGGCGGCCTATGAAAAAGATAAAGGCCGCAGCCTCTATGAAAAGATGATCGATCTGTACGTGCAGTATGGTTTTTATAAGGAACATCTTATTTCAATAACTAAAAAAGGAATGGATGGACAGCAACAGATCGCAGCGATGATGGAAAGCTATCGGAATAATCCACTAAAGAATATTAATGATTGTGCGGTGGTGAAACTACTGGACTATGAATTGCAGAAAGGAATTAATCCGCAAACAGGGGAGGAGTGGCCGATTGAATTACCAAAGTCAAATGTGTTGCAGTTTATATTAGAAGATGGTAGCAGCATTTCTGCAAGACCAAGTGGCACAGAACCAAAGATCAAATTTTATTTTAGTGTAAATACTAAATTGGATAGTGCGGCTGAGTATGAAGCAAAGAACAATGAATTGGATGAAAAGATAAAGCAAATCATTTTTGATATGAAGCTCGAAGGTTAAAGGAGAGAAAGAATAAAATTCGATGAGAAAGGAATAGATACCCATTTGGTGTTTACATAACTTAAAGGAGAAAAATAGATTTTTGAATTAAACACTTTCTCTCCTTTTCTCTTTTATTCTCTTAGCCTATATTGCACTCCAACTTATGAGACCAACTGACGACACCTACCGCCACAAAGGCCTTCGAAAAAAACTACTGCAAACCGTCCAGGGAAAAGGCATCACCGATGAAAGAGTGCTGGATGCTATCCTGGCTGTTCCCCGTCATTTTTTTTTAGATTCTGCATTTGATGAAAAGGCTTATGAAGACAAAGCATTTCCCATTGGCGAAGGGCAAACCATTTCGCAACCTTATACAGTAGCTTATCAATCGCAATTGCTGGAACTAAAACCGTTCATGAAAGTATTGGAAATAGGAACCGGCAGTGCCTACCAGGCTGTGGTGCTGGCAGAAATGGGTGCACAGGTTTACACCATTGAACGACAAAAAAAATTATTTGAATCCAATAAGAGTTTTGCTTTCTTAAAAAAATACCTGTCTATTAAATTCTTTTATGGCGATGGATTTGAAGGCTTGCCTACCTATGGTCCGTTCGACAGAGTAATTATTACTGCTGCAGCTCCAGAAATTCCACAAAAATTAATTCAGCAGCTTAAACCCGGCGGTATGATGGTGATACCATTAGGTGCAGGTGATATGCAGCAAATGATGCGGATTACAAAATTGGAAAACGGTTCGCTGAAAGAAGAAGTGTTTGATTATTTTTCTTTTGTGCCGATGTTGGGGGGGAAGGAGTCGTAGTGTGGTAATAGTTTTGGGTTACTCAGGAATATGTTTATATAACCAATTGTAGGTTGAGTCGCTCCCGACTTTATGACATTTATCTCGTTTTGTTTCAATTTCGATTAGTGGAAAGTAATAGGGAATTTTTGTCTGCCATAGCTCACCATCATTACAAAGTTCTCCCCTGTGTCTCTTGAAATATGTTCGTTTGTGCCAACCACTAAGCGAAGAATATAAATTATACTTGTTGTTAATTGGTTTATAGACCTTGTCAACTTGTAAAGTATCTACCATTAGAAAAATGCACAGACCAATAATTTGAAATGTCGATAAAAATAAATTTATATATGATTTTCGTTTTGTTCTTTCAATTTTACGAAGTATCCAAAAGCAAATAAGGTTTAAAAGAAGTACGGCTATAAAAAAGTAAAAATCATTTCTGTAGCCACTTAAAGAAACTTTTGTGCACAAGAAAACACAAACAAGAGCCGAGCAAAACAATGAGGTATAAAAAAGGAATTTTTTCATTGCCGGCTATATTGCTAATTCATAAATTAAATTACACAAACTGCTCCAACAACTCAATCCTTTTCTCAATCGCCGGATGTGTAGCAAACATATTATCCCAGGATGCAGATTTGTGAGTAGATGGTTTGGGATTATCTATAAATAGTTGTGCAACATCTCTGCTTTCTACTGCTTCAATTAACGGGTCGCCGGAGATTTTTCGGAGAGCATTGGCAAGAGCATAAGGTTTCTTCGTCATTTCAGCAGCACCGGCATCGGCGAGATATTCTCTTTTTCTGCTTATACCAAATCGAAGTAATAATGAGATAAAATAAGCGACTGCCGTAACAACAATAGCAATCAATATAATTCCTCCACTGCCTTTACTGTCCTTACTTTTTCTGCCACTACCAATATGGCGAAGACTTCGGAAAGCGACTTCTGCTAAAAAAGCAAAAATGCCTACGAAAATAATAGAGACTATCAGTAAGCGAACATCCCTGTTTTTAATATGAGTTAGTTCATGTGCAATTACTCCTTCCAGTTCTTCATCATCTAATTTATTGATGATGCCTCTTGATAAAGAAACAGAATAAGTTCTTTGATTGATACCACTGGCAAATGCATTTAATGAATCATCTTCAATAATATACAGCTTTGGCATTTGCATGCCTTGTGAGATACAAAGATTCTCTACGAGATTGTAGACCCGTTTATTCTCCATTCTTTCCAAGGTCTTACTGCCGGTAGCCATTCGTATAAAAGCGGCATTGCCTGCCCAGGCTATTAAAAACCAAACACCAACACCACCGAGTACAAACGGCGCCATTTGGAGGAAAGTAGTATTTGTATCAATATTTGATGAATAAGCTCCTGATTCAGAATTTTGTTTTTCAACAATAGCCCATGTAATGGCATAGATCATTCCCAGCAGCAATGCCGGGAATGCTATTAATAAAAGAATAGAATTGAAATTGTTCTTTCGAATTTGTTTATCTAGACCGATATATTGCATATTTCTTAACTCCCCTTTAGGGGTTGGGGGTTAAAATTGAATTTTCGGTGGCTCTTCCATTTGTTTGCGGGTATCTGTACCCAAATCAAACATGATCTCTCTTTTAAATCCAAAGTTTTTGGCGATCAAATTACCGGGAAATGCTTCAACGGATGTGTTGTACTCTGTAGTAGCCGCATTGAAGAAACGTCTTGCTGCAGCCAGTTTATTTTCAATATCACTCAACTCTTCCTGCAATTGCAAAAAGTTTTGATTGGCTTTTAGATCGGGGTACGCTTCTACCTGCACTTTTAATCCTTGCAAAGCACCGCTTAATTGTTGTTCAGCAGCAATCTTACCATCGATAGTAGTGGCACTCATCGCCGCAGTTCTTGCTTCGGTAATTTTTAGCAACAGGTCTTTTTCATGAGCCGCATAGCCTTTTACTGTTTCTACCAACTGCGGAATCAGGTCATGTCGCTGCCGTAATTGTACATCTATATCAGCAAAGGCATTTTCTCTTCTGTTGCGCAATCGTACAAGGGTATTGTATAAACTTATTACCCAGAAAATGATCAGCACCAGAACACCTATTACAATTAATATTACCATAGTCGTTTGTTTTAGTGATGTTGAAATTATGAAAAAATCTTATCAATCTTCCTTTCCTGGTATGCCCATGGATAGGGGGTAAGCAGGTATTCCTTTTATTCTTATCTTTCGCCATCATTATTTGCCTATGCGTATCGTTCCATTTGCTATCTCAACTATTGTTACTGCCGGATTAGTTTTTGCCCTTAATAAACAATGGGGTACTATTCCGCCGGTCGGAAAATTTGTAAGTCCCCAACATGGTTTTTGGCAAAATGCCGAACCCACTGCTGAAGGCTTTGATACGGAACTTAATTTTCCCGATTTAAAAGGAAATGCCAATGTGTATTTTGATGAACGATTAGTTCCGCATGTATTTGCAGAAAATGATGAAGACCTTTATTTCATACAGGGTTACCTGCATGCAAAGTTTCGTTTGTTCCAAATGGATCTGCAAACAAAAGCCGCTGCAGGACAAGCCAGCGAAATTGCCGGACCCAAAGCAATCAATTTTGATAAAGAGCAACGGAGATTAGGAATGGTGTATGCTGCCGAAAACGCCATGAAAGAAATGGACAAAGACCAGGCAACAAAAAAAATGTTTGATGCTTATACAAATGGTGTTAACTCTTATATCAAATCATTAAAAGAAGCTGAACTGCCGGTTGAATATAAGTTGCTCAATTTTAAACCGGCTGAGTGGACCAATTTTCGCACTGCTTTATTATTAAAAATGATGGCGAAAATGCTATCTGGCGGAACGGAGAACGATTTATCCAACACCAATGCCAAATCAATATTTATTCCTGACGAGTTAAAAGCGATGTATCCGCAGGTGCATGATTCACTGGCTCCAATTGTTCCAAAAGGTACGGTGTTTGAAAAGCCGGGTGTTGTTCCGGTGCAACCTGCATCGGCTGATTCACTTTATTTCGGCAACAAAGAAACGATCGCAGCAAATGAAATTTCAAAACCTGATATTAACAATGGCAGTAATAACTGGGTAGTAGCCGGTAGCAAAACCCAAAGTGGTGTTCCTATTCTGGCAAACGATCCGCATCTTGAACTATCGCTGCCATCTATCTGGTACGAAATGCAATTGCAAACTCCCACTACTAATTCATATGGCGTTTCATTGCCCGGTAGTCCTTTTGTAATAATCGGGTTTAATGACAGCATCGCCTGGGGAGTTACCAATGCACAACGGGATGTTAAAGATTACTACGAGATAAAATTCAAAGACAATACAAAACAGGAATACTGGTTCAATGGCAAATGGGAAAAAACAACCCGTAAAGTTGAAACAATTAAAGTTAAAGGTGGAGCAGATGTGCTTGACACTGTCGCTTACACTGTCTTCGGACCTGTGATGTTTGATGAAAGTTTTTCTAATGATTTTTCTAATAAAAAGAATTTAGCTGTTCGTTGGGCAGCACATGATCCAAGTAATGATGGAGTAACTTTTTATAAACTCAACCGGGCAAAAAATTATGATGAGTATGCGGATGCTATAAAAACATTTGATTGTCCTGGTCAGAATTTTGTCTTCGCTTCTAAAACAGGCGATATCGCCATTTGGCAGCAAGGAAAATTTCCGGCAAGATGGAACAGGCAGGGTTTGTATGTAATGCCGGGAGAAGACAGCAGCTATATGTGGCAGGGATTTATTCCGCAGGCAGAAAATCCGCACAGCAAAAATCCGGTAGAAGGTTTTTTACAAAGTGCTAACCAGCGGCCTGTTGATTCTACCTATCCTTATTTTATTCCCGGAAGTTATATTACACCAAGAGGTATTACTATCACCAATAAGTTGGCCGCCATGAGTGGTATCACTCCGGATGATATGATGAAACTGCAGAATAATTATTTCAATACACTGGCAGAAGATGCGAGAAGTATTTTAACGGGATATGTAAAAGAAAGTGAACTGAATGCTACTGAGAAAAAATATCTTGATGTTGTTAAGAATTGGGATCTGATGGCTTCGCCTGATTCCAAAGGACAAACGATTTATCAATGTTGGTGGGATAGTTTAGAAATTGGTATCTGGAAAGATGAGTTGTCAAGAACCAATCCCGGATCACCTTTTCCGGATGAGCAAACTACCATGGAGCTTTTAAAAAGAGATACTGCTTTGAAATTTATTGATGATATTAACACTACACAAAAAGAAACTTTGTTTGATGTTGTAACAGTTGCATTAAAAAAAGCATCAGTTGATTTAGCCAAAGCTGAAGCAGAAGGAAAATTAGAGTGGACAAAATTTAAGAATCCAACCGTTTACCATCTATTAAAAGATGCTTTACCTGCCTTTGCAAGAAAAGGGTTACCTGTTGGTGGAAACGGAAATATTGTAAATGCCATTACACATAGTCACGGACCAAGCTGGCGTATGGTAGTACAAATGAGTACGCCAACAGAAGCCTACGGTGTTTATCCAGGCGGACAAAGCGGCAATCCTGGCAGCAAATATTATGATGACTATTTGGATAATTGGGTAGCAGGTAAGTACAACAAACTTTGGTTTATGCGGGAAGGGGACAGGACAGATAAGAATGTGAAATGGACAATGAAATTTGGTAATGGGAAATAGAGAATAGACAATGGGCAGTAAGCAAAACCGACAGCTTACACCCAACACACGACAACTGATTAGATAACGAATCTGAAATAATAATACATATGAAATTTTTAGTAGCCACCATTCTTACTGCATTACTTGCATTTATCAGTGGTTTGTTTTTACCCTGGTGGGGAATTGCCATTACCTCATTATTGGTAGCGGTAATAATTCATCAAAAAGCCGGCAAAGCATTTTTGGCTGGCATTCTTGGGGTATTTGCACTCTGGGCGGGGCTTTCAGCATGGATCAATATCCAAAACCAGGGAATAATGGCTACGAAAATTGCTGCGGTGCTTCCATTAGGCGGTAATGCTTTATTCTTAATATTATTCACTGCATTTATAGGCGGCGTAGTTGCTGGATTTGCCGCAATGAGCGGAAGTTTCCTTCGTTCTTCAAAAGATGGACGTTAAAACTTTCAAAATAGACTTAACTCACCCATTCTTCTCTTTTTTTAACTTACCTTGTTGATTGCCAAATTGATTTAATCCCATTTTGGCACTACCACACAATTATGAAGACGTTATTCTTCGCCTTAATCGGTCTGTTTTGTTCGTTGCTTTCCTCTGCCCAAAAAATAAAAGGTGTTGTTACTGACAAAGAAGGGAAAATTTTGCCATATGCTTCCGTGTTTGTAAAAGAAAGCAACAAAGGAACGAATGCAAACAACGAAGGCAAGTATTTAATCAGTCTATCCCCGGGAACTTATACGTTGGTGTGCCAGTATGTTGGTTATAGCCGACAAGAAAAATCAATTACGGTTGCCAATACAGATATAACGTTGGATTTTATACTTGGTCTGCAAGAAATGACTCTCGGAGAAGTAATTCTGAAAAACGGCGAAGATCTTGCCTACCAGATCATCCGGAATGCAATTGACAAAAGAGAGTATCATCAAAATCAGTATAATAAGTTTACGGCTGAAGTATATACAAAAGGCCAGATGCGGATCAGGAATTATCCTAAAAAAATACTGGGACGAAAAGTAGATTTTGAAGATGGCGATACCAGCAAACAAAAAATGCTGTACTTGTCAGAAACGGTTTCTAATTATGCTGTGGATAAGCCCAATAAAGAAAAGGTTGAAGTAGTCTCATCCAAAGTAAGTGGGCAAAGGGATGGATTTGGATTAAGTGCACCGAGAATTTATTCTTTTTATGACAACAATGTTTTCATAGGGAATAATCTCAATCCAAGAGGTTTTATTTCTCCTATTTCTAATAATGCATTGAATTATTACAGGTATAAATTCGAAGGAAGTTTTACAGAAGATGGAAAAGAGATCAACCGTATAAAAGTAACTCCTAAACGAAAATATGAGCCCTTATTCAGCGGTTATATAAATATTGTGGATGAAGATTGGCGTATTCATTCAGTCCAACTTTTATTGACGAAGACTTCTCAAATGGAACTGGCCGATTCACTCCGCATCGATCAGTTGTACCGGCCATTATCAAAAGATGTTTGGTACATGTCGAGCCAGGTAATTTATCCCACTATTAAAATATTAGGCTTTGATGCCTATGGAAGTTTTATAAATATCTATTCCAACTACAATGCAGAACCGGAGTTCACTAAAAAAACATTTACCAGCACCATTTTAAAATATACGGATAGTGCCAATAAAAAAAGTGTTGACTATTGGGAACTAACAAGACCTGTACCGTTGATGGCGGATGAAATATCAGATTATAGTAAGAAAGATAGCCTGGAGCAGGTAAGAAAAGATCCCCGTTATCTCGATTCATTGGATAAAAAAAGAAATAAAATAAATCCTTTGATGGCGTTGTTTTTTGAACAATCTGTATCAAGCCAGAAGAACAGAACCACTTTCAGCTTCCGCCCATTAACAGAATTAGTAAGTTTTAATCCGGCAGAAGGTTGGGTCATTAATCCTGATGTTACCTGGACAAAAAGATTGGATAGCAATTTGCTGAGCCGCAGAGCAATTTCTTTATCGCCGAATTTACGGTATGGATTTGGAAACAAACATTTCAATGCCCATCTTACAACTACTTATACATTTGGAAAACAATATGCTTCTTCGGTAAGCCTTTCCGGTGGTAGCAGAGTGTTTCAATTCAGTAATAATAGTCCGGTTGGTCAAAGGGGTAATTCTATTTCTTCTTTGTTAAGCGAAGAAAACCGAATGAAAACCTATGAGGCAGTTTACATGCGGGGTAGTTACAAGCAGGCTGTCGGTGGTGGATTTACCATCAATACGGGTTTTCAATTCCAGGATAGAAAGCCTTTGGATAACATCACTGATTATACCTGGCGGGATAAACCTGACAGAGAATACACTCCCAACTATCCCAACGAAATTGTCAACGAAAATCTAAAGAGACATCAATCGATGGTTATATTAATCGGTGCAAGCTGGCAACCCGGTAATCGCTATATAGAATTACCCGATCGAAAGATCAGCATCGGCTCAAAATATCCAATATTATCGGCACAGTATATTAAATCGGTTAAAGGCTTATTTGGTAGCGATGCAGATTTCAGCAAATGGAATTTTAATGTTACTGATAATGTAAACCTTCGTTTGCAAGGGCGGTTACGTTACAAATTAGGAATGGGCGGTTTTATCAATACTAATAATGTAGAACTGCCTGACTATTTTCATTTCAATGGTAATTTGTCAACTTTTGCTACGGAGTATGTCAACAGTTTTCAGTTGCTGCCAATTTACCAATATAGCAACATTGATAAGTTTTATACACTGGCACACCTGGAACATAATTTCAATGGATTTCTTACCAATAAAATTCCAGGGTTAAAAAAATTGAACCTTTACCTCGTAGCCGGTGTAAATGGTTTCTATATCAACAGCAATAAATATTATTACGAATATTTTGTTGGCTTCGATAATATCTTCAAACAATTCCGGATTGATTTTGTGCAATCCTTTCAAAATGGAAGAGCCTGGCAAACCGGATTTAAACTTGGCCTGAGTCGTAATAGCGGTAGAAGAGGAAATGATTGGCCTTAATTTTTTATGTCATCAGCTGCATTGCTACTATCAGCCTAGTTGCGACCGCAGGTCTTTTAATTTCTTTACTTCCAGTGGAAGTGGAGAAATTAATCGCTATTCATCGTCCGGTAATTCCACTGAGCAAGTCGAAGTATCAGCATTTGCGAATACTTAAATGATAATCCTAAACATCATGAGCTTCATAAAGGCAAATGACTCCTAAATTTTCCTCCTTTTCTCTTTTATCCTGCTGGCTTATCTTTGCCCTGCTTTAAAAATTTTGCCCAACCTGCAATTGGGTTCCGATAATTATCGGGATAAAATTTAAACTCATGGCACAATTACACAATCGCATCTCCCGCAAGGAGTTAAAGGAGAAAATCCTCAACGACTCAACTCCCCGCACTACCATTTCATTTTATTGCTATTTTAAAATTGAAGACCCCGAAGTTTTCCGAAATACCTTGTACAAGGATTTAAAAGAAATAGGAGTGTTGGGCCGAATCTACGTGGCGCAGGAAGGAATTAATGCGCAGATTAGTGTTCCAACGGCAAGCCTAGAAACATTAAGAGCTTATCTGTATGCTATTAAACCGCTCAATGGAATTCGTTTGAACATCGCAGTGGATGATGATGGAAAATCTTTTTTTGTATTGGATGTAAAAGTGCGGAAAAAAATAGTGGCTGATGGAATTGATGATCCTGCTTTCGATATGCAAAACAAAGGTCGTTATGTAAATGCTACGCAAATGAATGAACTGATGCAACAGGATGGCACTGTTGTAATTGATATGCGCAATCATTATGAATACGAGGTTGGCCATTTTGAAAATGCATTGGAAATACCCAGTGATACATTCCGGGAACAATTGCCCATGGCGGTGGAAATGATGAAAGCGGATAAGGACAAAAACATCATCATGTATTGCACCGGTGGCATTCGTTGTGAAAAAGCATCAGCTTATATGCTGCACCAGGGATTTAAAAATGTATTTCATTTAGAAGGAGGCATTATTAACTATGCCCGCCAGGTAAAGGAAAATGGATTAGATAGTAAATTCATTGGAAAAAATTTCGTTTTTGATGAAAGGTTGGGAGAGCGGATTACTCCAGATATTATTGCCCAATGCCACCAATGTGGCAAGCCTGCCGATACACATGTAAACTGTGTAAACGATGCATGTCATTTATTATTTATTCAATGCGATGAATGCAAAGAAAAAATGAAAGGCACATGCAGTGATGATTGCCTGAACTTTATTGAGCTTCCGTTAGAGAAGCAAAAAGAGTTACGTTCGGGAATTGACAAAGGAAGAAATGTCTTTAATAAATCTAAAGTACTAAAGCCAAATACCAGTAGAAAATAGAAATAGCTTGTGCCAAACACATTTTTTATTTTTCAATATGTGTTGCAATTATTTGATAATTAAGATTACTTAGTTGTCAATAATCTATTATATACAATATCGTTCCTCAGGAATCGTTTAGTTAAATCCATACAACAGCAGATATCGTATTTTCTTTACCTAATTACCGGTAGCTGAAAGTTATTAACCGGTATTTTTTGTCCGTATGCTACGAAAACCCATCCGAACCAATCTTTTTCGTACCATGAATACAATACTGCAACCGATAGTAGGACTCTACTTGTTTATACGTCATATCGGCGTTACTCCTGAATTAGATGATTATGAAAAAAGAAAATTAGCCATTTTCAATATTCTCAATTCCGTGGGAATTATGAATGGAATTGTAATTCCCGTTGCCGGATTATTTAATAACGACAAATTACCAGCCTTAGCCTGGATAGTTGCTTTTTCCCCTGCGGTGATCAGTGGCATTGCTTTGTTGGGAACCTATTACAAGAGATATGAGCAGGCCAAAATGGTTTATTTTATTTTTTACCCTTTGGTAACGGCATTAGCTTATACAACAAATATTGATATTGGAATTGAACTTTTTTTTATTGTATATGGTGTATTAGCCATATTTCTCCTTAAAAAAATTATCAATGCAATTGTATCTTTTGGTTTTTCTATTGCTTTATATCTAACCGTTTTTGTTGTTTGGCATAACTATGATTTGAGACTGATTGACCTGAATCCAGGGTTTTATTTTTTTAATCACCTGCTGGCAGCGACATTTATTTTTTTAAGCCTGTATCTTTTTAAAACGGAAAACAATGGCTTCCAGTTCATGCTTTTAAATAGAAATAGAGAACTGGAAAATAGCAAAAAGGAAATAGAGGATCAGAAATTGGAAATTGAGAAAAAAGCAATTCAGTTAGAAAAGCAAACTATTGAATTAAAGGAATTAGATACTTTAAAGAACAAACTTTTTTCTGTTATTGCTCATGATTTGAAGACGCCAATGTATGCCCTGCGTAATTTATTTAGAAATATGCAGGAGTATGATTTGCCAGGTGATGAAATAAAAGTAATGATACCTGATGTAGTTACAGACTTAAATTATACCACAGGGCTTATGGAAAACCTGCTTCAATGGGCCAAAAGCCAGATGCAGGCAGATTCGTTAAAGCCGCAATTAATTAATGTATCTGAGTTGATAAGAGAAGTAATGCAATTATTACGATTACAGGCAGATACTAAAAAAGTATTCCTTGAAAATAAAGCAAGTGAGCCTGTTTACATATATGCAGATAGAGATATGGTAAACCTGGTGCTTAGAAATTTGCTTTCCAATGCAATTAAATTCACCCCGGAGAATGGATATGTATTTCTCGGTGCAAACGAAACCGATTCTTTTGTAGAAGTGTTTGTGCAAGATACTGGTACGGGTATGAGTGAGGATGTAATGCAGAAGATCAATGAAAGTAATTATTTTACAACCAAAGGCACCGCCAATGAATCCGGTACCGGGCTCGGATTAATGCTCTGCAAAGAATTTCTGGCCAAAAATGGCGGACGTATGTTTGTAGAAAGTAAAATAGGGAAGGGCAGCATTTTTTCTTTTACACTTCCGGGAAATAACTAATTTTTTTGCTATTCAGCGGTGACCCATTTTATACAAACCGGTTTGCCTAAAGAAATACGGTTGCCGGTATCTGTTAATAAGCCTGTTGCTGTGTCTCTTTTAAAAATTACAATTTCATCACTATTCTGATTAGCAACAAATAGAAATTTCTCCGTTGGATCAAAATTAAAATTGCGGGGCGTTTTACCTAATACTGATTCGTGTCCAATAAGAGTTAGTGTGCCTTTCTTTTTATCAATACTATAAATGGCAATGCTGTTTGAGTTACTGCGATTGCTGGCATATAAAAACTTCCCATCGGATGACACATGAATATCTGCACTGCCGGCAAAACTAGTATCGCCAGCCGGCATACTACTAATTCGTTGTAGTTCTTTCAACTTGCCTTTTTTATAACCAAAGCTTACAACAGTTCCGCTAAGTTCTTCAATGAGGTAAGCAAACTTGTTACCGGGGTGAAATGTAAAATGTCTTGGCCCGGCACCGGGGGCAGATTCAGCATAAGGCTCTTTAGCAGAAGTCAGTTTTCCGGTTGTGGCGTTAAACGAATAGATCATTACTTTATCTATTCCTAAGTCTGGCACAAACAGCCATTTGTTATCTGCAGATATAACAGTGCAGTGTACATGTGGGCTTTTTTGTCGATCCTTATTTACACCACTACCTGTATGTTGTACTGTTGAAGTAGCGACCCCCAATCCACCATTTTCTAAAACAGGTAATACAGTTACACTTCCACTGGTATAATTGCCTGCAAAAACCCATTTGCCTGATTTATCTACTTCCACATAGCAGGGATGATCGCCGCCGGATGGTTGCTGGTTAATTAGTGTTAATTCTCCTGTTTGTTTATTCAATGAAAAAGCAGCTATGTTTCCACCTACATTGTTGTTGCCGGTTTCTTCTACTGCGTACACAAATTTTTCATCGGGAGATATAGCCACATACGATGGATTAGACGTTTTAACCTGGTTAATTTTTTTAACAGAGCCATCCACACTGTTAAAATTGTAAACGTATACACCTTCGCTTTTTGGAGAATTATATGTGCCTGCTATTAAATAATACGTTTGCGTAAAAGCAGGCTGGATAAGGGTTGTGAATAGGATGGCTATTACCGACAGCTTCATGTTTTCTTGTTTTGTGCTGCTGTGAATATCCTGCTTTCAGTTGATTTTAACAAACCTCTTTTTTGCTTTTAAAAAATTGGCACAGTCTTGTAATTATAGTTTGCGGCAACAATTTTTTTAAAAAATAAAATCAAACGCCATGAAAAAAATATTTACACTTTCTGCTGTTTTATTAACAGCAACCATTTTTTTAAGCAGCTGTTATCGTGACAATAGCATTCCTGCCAACAACGAAAACTATTGGCTCTCAAAAGAGCAGGGTGAAGTTGTATATAGCGACAGTTACTGTAACTACTATGTAATTGAAACGTACAATGGTTTCGCTGTTGTTAGAGCTTATGGAAGCTATAAGCCATTTGAAGGAAGTATTGTGTATGGAAATTTCAGTGCCCAGGGCACAAGAGATTTATACAACTATACTAATCGGGTTGTGTTTACAGGAACGATAACAGATTATTGGTTGTCTTACCAGGAAGCTCAGGATGCTTTGGATTACTATTGTCCAATTTATGGAAAAGGTACAGCCGCCGCAACTCCAAGAGTATTTAAAAAGGCAACTACTGTTAAAAGTAGCAAGTAAATAGATTCAATATCAGTGCAGCTTGTATTTTAAAAATACAAGCTGCACTTTTTTATTCTTTATAAAGTAGAAAGGGATTTTATAATGAGTTCATATGTCTCTTCATCACTTATATCAACTGGCTGAAATTTTTTTCCAATAACTCTTTCATATAGCTCGATATATCTTTTTGAAATAGTATCGATCCATTCATCACTCATTGTGGGAATCGTTTGACCTTCTTTGCCCATAAAATCATTAGCGATAAGCCATTCTCTCACAAATTCTTTGCTTAATTGTTTTTGACGTTCACTTTTTTCCTGTCTTTCCTCAAAACCATCGGCATAAAAATACCTGGAGCTGTCCGGAGTATGAATTTCATCCATCAGGTAAATAGTATCATTAATTTTTCCAAACTCATATTTTGTATCTACAAGAATAAGGCCTTGTTTGGCCGCAATTTCTTTTCCCCGGTTAAATAATTGCAAGGCATAGCTGCTCAATGTTTGCCAATCAGTTTCCGTTGCTAAACCTTGTTTTATTATTTCTGCCGGACTTATATCTTCATCATGTCCATGTTCTGCTTTGGTGCTTGGTGTGATAATGGGAGTGGGGAAAAAGTCATTTTCCTTCATTTCTTCAGGCATAGCGGCACCACAAAGTTCTCTTTTACCAGTTGCGTAGGTGCGCCAGGCATGCCCGGTAAGGTTGCTTCTTACCACCATTTCAATCTTAAAAGGCACACATCTTTTTCCTATCGAAACCTGCGGTGCCGGAACGGTTAGCAACCAATTAGGACAAATATCTTTGGTTGCCTCCATCATATAAGCAGCAATCTGGTTTAAAACCTGGCCTTTGTAGGGTATTGGGCGGGGTAGAATAACGTCAAACGCAGAAATGCGATTGGATGCCACCATTACCAATAATTGATTGCCGATTGAATAGACATCACGAACTTTACCGCTGTAAAATGTAGTTTGATTTGGGAAAGAAAATTGGGTCATAATCGAAAGTAGCGAGGGGTAAAAAACCAACCAATTACGGCTGCCCCAAGATTTCAACAATTTATCCTTTCCCCTTAAAAATTAAATTTTTAGATAAACTATACAATGCTTATTTTTCCGTCAAATTGCAAACCAAAATTTCCTATTTATGAGAAAAAGCTACCGCTATTTAGCTGCCTGGCTGATGGCTGTCTTGTTTTCGATTGCTGCTAATGCTCAGACAGTTACTGTTTCTGGTACTGTTCGCAACGAATCTTCGAAAGAGAGTGTTCCATCAGTATCTGTGCGTATTAAAGGAACTGAGCAAGGGACCTATACGGATCCCAATGGAGCATTCAGTTTGAAAGTTTCAAAACTTCCTGTAACTCTTGTCTTTACTTCTATTGGTTATTTGGACCAGGAGCTTACTGTTTCTGATGCTTCTAAAGCTATAAGTGTTGATTTTAAAGTTAATAATGCTTTAGGGCAAGAAGTTGTAATTGCAGCAACAAGAGCACCGCAGCGTATTATTGAGTCGCCTGTTACCGTTGAAAGATTGAGCAGTAGTGCTATCCGTAGCAATCCGGCTGCCACTTATTACGAAGGATTGGCCAACTTAAAAGGTGTTGATGTACATACCGCAAGTCTTACTTTCCGCACAGTAACTACCCGTGGTTTTGTAAGTAGTGGTAACACCCGTTTAAATCAGTTGGTAGATGGTATGGATAACCAGGCACCCGGCTTAAACTTTGCTGTTAGCAGCATTGTTGGTCTTACAGAGCAGGATGTGGACAATATTGAAATTCTATCAGGGGCTTCTTCCGCACTTTATGGTTCTGGTGGTATGAACGGGACGGTGTTAATCTCCAGCAAAAACCCATTCAAGTATCAGGGATTAAGCTATAATATTAAGCAAGGTATCATGCATGTAGATGGTAAGCAAAGATCTGCAGCGCCTTATTATAACTGGTCAATGCGTTATGCAAAAGCTATTAACGATAAGTGGGCTTTTAAAATAACGGGTGAGTTAACAAAAGGTAATGATTGGCAAGCTGATGATTATCGAAACAAACAACAACTTGGTATTTTAAGCTCTGTTGTTGGCGGTAACCGTACTAACGATCCAAATTTTAATGGTATTAACCAGTACGGAGATGAAACCAGCTTTAGCTTAGATGCATTTTCTTACTTTTTTCAGGATCAAACAAGACGGGGTATTTTAGCAAACACCGGTAATCAAATTGACGTAGTAAATCTTTTAAATATTTATTACAATGCCATCGGCAATCCTGTTTACCCTACCAATGCACAAAGAGACGGCTTCTATACATTTGCTCCTTTTGGTGCCCAGGTGTTGGGTGCTATTAATAATCCGGCATTAAAACCTTCGATTGATCAAATGTTTCCGGCTTATAATGGATTAAAGAATGGCTATTACAGAAATACCAGCGTTTCAAGAACCGGGTATAACGAAAGAGATTTGGTTGATTATAATACTATTAATGCAAAAGTAACTGGTGCATTACATTGGAAAATAACAGATAAAATAGAAGCATCCTGGAATTCTTATTTTGGTACAGGTACTACAGTGTACACAGGTGCTAACCGCTATTCACTCCGTGGTTTTAAAATGGCGCAACATAAGTTAGAATTCAAAGCCAATAATTGGATGCTTCGAGGTTACACCACTCAGGAAAATGCTGGGGACTCTTATATTGGCGATGCAGTTGGTGCTTTTTTAAATGAAGCAGCTACTCCTAGTGCTACCTGGTTCGGTACTTATGCAGCAACTTTTTCTGAAACAAGACGTGCCATGGGACAAGGACTAGTTCCAATGCAAAGTGATATTACTATTCACAACAATATCCGTGCACAACTAGATGCTAATAGAATTATGCCCGGTACAGCTCAGTTTAATGCAATAGCAAATCAAATAAAAAATACTCCTGTAAATAAACCCGGCGGTTCTAAATTTTTAGATAAATCTGATTTGTGGGCAGCCGAAGGTCAGCTGAATTTATCTGATGCACTCCGTTTTTCTGATAAACTTGAGGTGATTGCCGGCGCACAATGGAAACAATGGGCAATGAATTCTCAGGGTACTATATTTGCCGATACTGCAGGTTCTATCAAGATTAATGAAATTGGGGGTTATATCCAAATCAAAAAGAAATTGCTAAATGATGTGCTGACTTTAATGGCGTCAGGTCGCTTTGACAAGCAAACTAATTTTGAAGGAAAATTTACTCCAAGGCTTGCTGCCGTAATTAAAGTAGCAAGAGATAATAATATCAGGTTGTCTTATCAGACCTCTTATCGTTTCCCATCCAATCAAAATCAGTATATAAACTTACGAATAGGTGGCGGAAGCACTTTCTTAATTGGGTTATTACCTGAATTTCAGAATTTATACAAACTAAATTCTACCAAACCTGGTTACACTGCTGCCAGCGTATTGGCTTATCGTGCCGGTACTCTTGCTGATTCAAGCAGATTGGTGAGAGCAACTTATAACGACGTAGTTCCTGAAACGGTTAAATCATATGAAATAGGTTATAAAGGAATTATTGGTAAAAAATTATTAGTGGATGCTTATTTCTATTATAGCAAATATGATAACTTCCTGGTAAACCAGGCTGTTGTACAGGGAGCTACAACTGGGTTTCAATTTGAAACATATTCTAACTTTAGCAGTAATAGTCTTTCTTATACTCAAAATTCTACTCAAACGGTTAAATCAACCGGTTGGGGTATAGGTATTGAGTATAAGGTGATACAAAACTTTATGCTGTATGGTAACTTATTCTCTGATGTATTAAGAGATGTGGCACCTGGTGATATTACTTTCTTCAATGCACCTAAATACAGGTACAACATTGGTGTACGTAATGATAACGTATGCAAGAATATTGGTTTTAATATAGTAATGAGATGGCAGGATAATAACTTCTACGAGGGAACATTTGTAACAGGAACTCTTCCATATTTTGCCTCTGTTGACGCACAGGTTACTTATAAGCCTGCAGGAACTAAGAGTACTTTCCGTGTAGGCGGAACTAATCTCGGTAACAACTATTACCGCACAGGTTATGGTAGCCCTGCAGTTGGAGGCTTATACTATATGAGCTATGGATTCAACCTTTAATAATCACTGACTTGGGTTTTAAGTATACAGGTCCCGGAGTAATCCGGGACCTTATTTTTTTGAATGGGTATAGATTTAATTGCTCAATACAATCACATTGATGTTCACCCTTGTATTTCCCAATCCCACTTCAATCTCTTTTTGCTCTTTGCAAAATACCAGCAATTCGTTAATAAAATCCTTAGCCATTAGTCGCTGTGGTGTGCTTAATATTATAGTGCATTTTTTTGAAAGAAGATAATTGATAGCCACCAGCAGTTCTTCAAATTGAGCTGGATTGTAGTTAATATCACTCAACAATACTATTTCTGGTGATGGAATTGGTGCCAGGCGGTTCCAGTCAATAATATAGCTCTTCGTATTTTTTAATTGATGATGTTTGATCGATTGCTCTATCAATGCAACAGCTTCTGCTTCTATATCGCTGATGCAAACCGCTTGTGCATATGCGGCACAAAAAATACCCGGTAGTCCGGCACCTGCGGCCAGCTCTAGTACTTTTTTATTTTGAATATAGTGAAGATTGTTTGCTAAGAACGTACAAAGTCCAATGGCGGCTGGCCAAACCTTTGTCCAATACAATGAGGTAGCCTCTTTGGTTTCTTTTTTGTAAGCCGCTAATAATGAAACTGGATCTGGTACAAATATATCCAGGGACTTGTTGCCGATGAAAAATGTTTGAAGTATAGATGGATAAATCATAGAGAATTTAGTGCTGCCTTCAGCCGAAGGATGGGCTCACTGATAAAAGAAAAATAGTAATACTAAATCAATGTTTTTGTAACCTGTCCAATCATATATCCATTGTGATAAATTTGTAAGGTATAATTACCTTTTTCATATGCTGGCGCATTCAATGAGAATATCAACCGTTTTGCTTCTCCTTTCAGGTATTCAAATCTTACTTTTCTTGTAAAATTCATTTTACTGCCGTTGTGTAGCGACATCATAGAACTGGCTTCCCATACATCGTCATTTTTCAAGAGTTTGCCATTGGGTTGTATGATCATTACATACACATCGGCATTTTTATACTCATTCACATTATTCTGAACTGCAAATGAAATTACCAGCTTGCTGGTTTTTTTGGCAAGATTCGTTTCCTGCTCTTTATCATTCTTAACGGTAACCGGCGAAAATTTTATTTCCGATGCTACAAATACAGAGGCAAGGTTTACTTTTTCTATAAGGCTTTTATTTTCTTCATCCAGTTTTTTCATGTTTTGCTGTAAACCTACTATTTCTCCTGATAGTTGTAGCATTACATCACTCAACCGTTGTTTCTCTTGTTCCATAGAATCTTTCTGACCTTTCAATTCATCAACCATTTGTTGTAACGCCGCTATTTTTTCTCTGGCAAGCAATAGGTCAGCAGATGATGCACCCCTTTTTTTCAAGATGCCATCAATCTCATTCTTTAGTGTATATATCTCATTTAGTTTAGAACCCAACTGGTTCTTTAAGGAATCGGCAGTTGTTCGGGTAGAATCGAGCCGTGTATCCAATATGTTAATAGTGGCGGAGTAAATTTTTTGTAGTGAATCCTGTATACCTTGAGCAACGGCAGTAGAATCTTTAATATAGACTTCTTTTATCCGGCTGCTGTATTGGGTTTTATCATAAAGATGGTACACCCATGTACCCACAAGGCCAGTAGAAAGTAATACTAATAGTAAGGTTTTAATATCTTTCATCCCCTCAATCTAAGTATTTGATAAATGCAGCTGACAAAAAAGAGTCCACATTGTGGAAAACGCAGGCTAAGGTTATTTTGAAATGGAAGCATCAACATAAGCAGAAACCCATCCTACCTGGCCATTTTTTACAAGAAAAAATTGTTTGGTTTCAAAAGCTGATTCAAATTGACGCATAATTTTTAGCAAGAGACCTGCACCCGCCATTAAAGATTTTTGGTCGAACACCTTATGTACAGTGCCGGCTTCTTTTATTATCAGGCTTTTTTCTTCCGGATTGTTTACATTTTTGCTCAACGATGCCGGAGAAAGAGAATTAAAGTTTTTGTATAGCTGTTCTGTAAATTTTTCCACTTCGCTATAGTTTACAGATACAACGGGGTTTTCAATAAGCTCCGGATAAATAAGTGTGGCTACTGCCCAGGCAATACCTCCGCTAATGGCAATATTGTCACTTAATGGATAAGCACCACTTTCATTAACTGCATAGGCGATCTCCGTATTTTCTGCACTCCATAAAACCCTGTTAAGTTGCTTATGGTAATTGGCAAGACTCTTATCATCGGCTGATTTTTTCTCTGCTTCATTGTTAGTGCTTTTAGTACCCCAGTTCAATTGAAATAGTTTGAAATTGTTTTTTGTTTCATCGGGAAAGAATCCGCCTTTTGTATTACCACTTCCAATATCAACTAAAAAGGTAGTGTAGCGTCTTGATTCGGGAACAATGCCAAGATGTGACAGCATTGCTTCTTTCCTTACATCCACTACCTCTACTTTACGTCCGGGTTCTTTTATTCTTACCCTAAATGAATCAATGAGCTCATTTATTAATGCAGTTTTTTCTTCTTTTTCAGCTTGCATTTTTACACCGCTGCTTATAACTGTAAACACCCGCTTGGGCGGAATCTTATACTCTTTAGTGGCTGTTGTATATAAGTCGTAAAAGCCATTCAATGTTGCCGTAAAAGTTGGTCTTGAAAATGAAATGAAATCGCTGTTAATGGAAGTGTCTTTTATAATATAAAAGGCGCCGCTGCTTTGCGCATTTTTCCCTATTTCAATTACACTCATTTTTATCCCTTTCGATCCTACTTCAATTCCTGTATAGGTATTGCTATTTATTTTAGACTTAATGCTATTCTGTGCAGATAGTGCCGTTGCAGTAGTAATGAATACAAAAATAAGAATGAAAATTCGGGTGAAACAATATAGCTGCATTGGGTAAATATTTACATGGATAAAATTACTGTAATGCGCAGCAGTTTTGCACTATTCTACTCACTATAAAGCATTATGTGTAAAAGATGTGTTTAAGTTTAGACAGCTCAATACTATAGTATAATTCCTATCAGGGTATAAATAAAAAAGCCGCTCCCGAATGAGAAACGGGAACGACTTTCTTGCAGGAGTTAACTGCTTTTAACCGAATAAACCACCTTTTTTAAGACTTCTTACGCCTTCACCGATTTTGAAGCCATTATGATAAATTTCAATTTTATAATTCCCGGTATTAAAATCATTTTGCTGAATAGGAAACTGTATTGGTTTACGGGTTCCTTGCTCATAATTTACCGGAATTTTTGCTGTAAAGCTTTTATCGCCATCTGCACGGGTGTTTAAAACATTGCCGTTTTCAGATATTACTTTGCCATCCGGTGCAGTAACAATCAGGTACATGTCTGCAGGACCAGATTTTGCAATACGATTTTCTACATCGAAAGACACCACCAACTTATCAACTTTCTTGGCACTGGTAGTACTTTTTTCCTTACCACTTTTCTTTTCGTTAATTGGAGTAATCTGGATATTTGAAGCACTGAAAGTAGAAGCTACGTCAACAGTTTTTTCCAAATCTTCTTTTTCTGTTTTTGTGGTAATAAGATTTGTTTCTAAATCAGCTTTTTCCTGTGTTAATGTTGTATTAGCAACATTTAGCTCCTGGTTTTCACCAGTAAGTCTGGTAACTTCTGCTTCAAGACTTCCAATCTGGTCATTCAATTGAGCAATCATTGTTCTTGCTTTAGCCAATTGGGCTTGCGTTGCATTTTTATCATTCAGGATTTTGCGAATTTCCGCTTTGCGGGCATCGATATCTTTTTGTAAGGCACTTTTTTCTCCTTGTAAGGAATTGTTAGCACCAGTAATTGAGTCCAATCTGATTTCAGCCTCATCGTACATTGCTCGGATAGAGTCACGCTGAGACATATAAGAGATAGAGTTTGTTTGTTCTTTTTTCAATTCTTCGCCTGCTTTGTTTTTGTCCCAAAGAAGATAACCCCAGGTTCCCAAAAGGCCAGCTGCTAATAAACCTATCATTAGGTTTTTAGTGTTGTTGTTTTTCGCCGGCTTATTGTTCTGGGGGGCACTCGCCGTAGGATAATTAGTGTCTGTCATAACGATTATTTTTTAGATTTTAAATTTTGTTGGAATTTGGATTTAATAAGGTGGTAGCTAGTTGCATCTCCTTTTGCTAAATCCGGTTTAAAATTCCGTTCGTGGCACAAAATTTCGAAAACCGTGCCAGAATAGACTCAAGAATTTATGAACAGGTGTTATTTTAAAGGCTGGCTTGTTCTGAAAGCCTGTATCTTAGCATTTTATGAGTGTGGAAAAGATAATAGCCGATTGGAAAAAAGGAACCTTCAAGCCAATTTATTGGTTAGAAGGAGAAGAGGATTATCATATTGATAAGGTTACAAACTATGCCGAACAGCATATTTTAAGCGAAAGTGAATCTTCTTTTAACCTTTCTGTATTTTATGGGAAAGATTCCAACTGGGCAGATGTGGTAAATGCTTGCAGGCGTTATCCAATGTTTGCGGAACGACAGGTAGTGCTTTTAAAAGAAGCACAACAGATGCGGGAGATTGAAAAACTGGAATCATATGTTGAAAATCCACTGGCTTCAACCGTATTAGTTATTTCATATAAAGAAAAGAAGTTAGATGCCCGTAAGAAATTTGCAAAGCTTGTAAAAGAAAATGGAGTTCTACTTAGCACAAAAAAAATGTATGATAGCCAGTTGCCCGAGTGGACACAAGGGCTGTTGCAACAAAAAGGATTTACCATTACGCAAAAAGGGCTGGCTTTACTTGTTGATCATATCGGAAATGACCTTTCAAGAATAGAAAATGAAATTGATAAGTTGTCTGTAAATCTCGGTAAGAGAACAACTATTACAGAAGATGATATTGAACAATACATTGGTGTAAGTAAAGACTACAATGTATTTGAATTACAAGCTGCATTAGCATCAAAAGATTTGGCCAGAAGCATACAAATTATTCAATATTTCGAGGCTAACCCAAAAGCGGCACCTATTCAATTGGTATTACCCTCTCTCTATAGTTTTTTTAGCAAAGTATTTATGATTTTTGGCGCAGGTGGGGGTGATGAAAAGTCCATTGCAGCAAGCATTGGAGTGAATCCTTATTTCATGAAAGATTATACAAAGGCTGCCCGTTTATATACCTATCCCGGAGTAGAAAAAGCTTTAATTCTGCTGCATACTTACAATCTTAAAAGCATTGGTATTGGCAGTACGGGTACAGAAGATGCTTCTTTGTTAAAAGAAATGGTAGTGAAAATGATGGCCTAATAGTTGGGTAACAATCCGCCTAAATCCCTTTTCTTTGTGCAACTTTTTAAAACAGGCTATCATCTTTTTGGCCATCAAACAATCATAATGAAAAAACTATTCTTACCGGCACTCCTTTTTACAGCAATATTGCTAGCCGGTTGTTACGACTCAACCCAGGAAATTACATTGAATGATGATGGGAGTGGTACTGTATCCAATACCAATGATATGAGTGCCTTGATTAGTATGGCAAAGCAAATGGGTGGTGCAGATAAAATGGGCGAAGCCGGAGACCAAAAAATTGACTCTACTTTTGCTTTAGGTAAAGAAGCTGATAGTATTCCGGGTCTTAGTTCAGAAGAAAAGGAAATGGTTCGTAAAGGAACCGCCAATATTACCCTTAATTTAAAGGACGAAAAGTTTATTACTAAATTGAATTTTCCTTTTTCAAATCCTTCAGAGATCGGAACATTAAATCAACTTTCAGGAAAAATTCTGGCTTCTACCATGAAAACCCAAATGGGTGCATTACCAGGCGCTGATGCAGCCGCAATGCCAGAACAAACTTCTGTTGATGATTATTACACCCTGGAATTTTCAAATGGTGAGCTAACCAAAAAAGTAAATAAAGAAAAGTATGCCAATGCGGCAAATGATAAATATTTAGAAGGATTAAAAGAAGCCGGTGCAATGGGATTGAATACAAAAGTGAATTATGTGATCAACTTGCCCCGCCCCGCTACAAAAGCGGAAGGAAAATCCGTAAAACTATCTGAGGATAAAAAGAAAGTAACCATTTCAGCAGACCTGGAGGACTTTTTTGAAGACGCCTCTGCGCTGGAGTTTAAAATAAAATACTAACGTAATTATTTTCTTAGTAAAGGCAGTAGTTGTAACTACTGCCTTTTTTTATAACACCTGAAGGCTATCGATTTTATCCTGATCTATTTGTTTAACTAAAGCATCCAGGCCCTCAAATTTTATTTCTTCCCGTAAATATTTCTTTACAAACACTATTAGCTTTTGACCATAAATTTCTTTGTCAAAATCAAAGATATTTATTTCAATCACTCTTTTCTTTCCATCCACGGTTGGCCGGAAACCTATGCTCATCATAGCTTTTAGCCGGTCAGTTGTACTTTCGGGTTGAGCATATACAGCATATATTCCATTTCCCGGAGTAATTTTTTCTTCATCTTCTATTCTCAGGTTAGCTGTAGGATAGCCTAGTTTTCTACCAAGTTTATCGCCATGGATTACTATTCCTGAGAAAAAGAAATCGTAGCCTAATAATGTATGCGCAGTAGCAATATCATTATGCAAAATTGCTTCTCTGATATTGGTGGAACTGATAGAAATGTTTTCCAGTATATGTTTCGGAATTTCTTTGAGTTGATAATTAAAGTCTCCTGCTTTCTTTTCGAGCAAACGATAATCACCTAAGCGGTCACGACCAAAACGGTGATCGTACCCAATGATGATCGTATGCGGATGAAATTTATCGACCAGGAATTTTTTAATATACTCTTCAGCCGGCTGATTGGCAAAAGCATCTGTAAAAGGAACAATGACGAGATGATCAATATGCAGCTGTCGGAGCAATTCTATTTTTTCATCCAGCGTATTTATAAGTCGGATGCCTAGAATGGTAGAAGAAATTACTTTTCTTGGATGCGGATGAAATGTGATAACAACCGACTCGCCATTATTGGCGGTAGCCTCGGTTTTTAACCGGTCAAGCACCTGTCTATGCCCCATATGAACCCCATCAAAGGTGCCGATGGTGATAACTGCATTCCTGAAATCCGGTAATTCTTCAATATTATAATGTACCTGCATATAAAATAAGCGAAGATAATTATTAACTGCCATGGAGTTGCAAGTCTTTAATCGGGAATAGTTAGTTTTGCGGCACAAATTTCATTATGAGTCTTTATTCAAAACGGGGAGTTTCTGCACAAAAAGAAGAAGTACATGCCGCTACTAAAAAGCTCGACAAAGGGCTTTATGAAAAGGCGTTTTGCAAAATATACCCGGATGCTCTTTGTGGTGACGATAACTGGGTGAACATTATGCATGCCGACGGGGCTGGTACAAAAAGTATCCTTGCTTATTTATACTGGAAAGAAACTGGTGACTTATCAGTATGGAAAGGCATAGCTCAGGATGCTATTGTAATGAACCTCGATGATTTGCTTTGTACAGGAATCTATGACCAACTACTTTTTTCTTCAACGATTGACCGAAATAAAAATGTAATCCCGGCTAATGTATTGGAAGCAATCATCAATGGTTCACAGGAGTTTTTTGATGCCATGAAAACATTCGGTATCAACATTACTTATATGGGTGGAGAGACAGCTGATGTGGGAGATGTGGTTCGCACCATTGCCGTAAACGGAACCATGGCTGCAAGATGGCCAAAATCAAAAGTGATCACTAATGAAAAAATAAAAGCTGGAGATATAATTGTTGGATTGGCTGGTTTTGGACAAGCTGACTATGAAACATCTTATAATAGTGGATTAGCAAGTAATGGATTAACAAGTGCTAGACATGATGTGTTGCATAAAACATATGGAGCAAGATTTCCGGAAAGCTATGATAATGGATTGGATGAATCGGTAGTGTATATAGGCCCTCATAGAATGACGGATGAAATTAATGATGGAGATAGAACGACTACCATCGGGCAGCTGTTGTTAAGCCCAACCCGAACATTTGCTCCTGTAATGAAACAGTTACTGGAAAAGAATTTTGATGCAATTAACGGAGTAATACATTGCAGCGGTGGTGGGCAAACAAAATGCCTGAAATATGTTCCGGATAATGTGCGGATAGTAAAAGACAATCTTTTTGAGCCGCCTATAATTTTCAAACTGATACAGGAAGCCAGTAAATCCGACGACAAAGAAATGTACCAGGTATTTAATATGGGTACAAGGCTGGAGATTTATACGAATGAAAAAGATGCTGATTCAATTATCAACGTCTCCAAAAGTTTTGGTGTGGATGCACAGGTTATTGGTAGGGTAGAGAAGAGTGAGAAGCAGGAGTTGGTGATTAACCTTACAACAAAAGAAATAGTTTTTTAAGCGACTTTCCTTTATTTTGCAACAAAGCTTTTTATAATGGCAGAATCAATAATAGAATTACACAACGTAAATATATATCAGGGCAACAATCTTGTTTTACAGGATGTTAATCTGACTGTGAACAAAGGTGAGTTTGTGTACCTGGTAGGTAAAACCGGAACTGGTAAATCTAGCTTGCTGAAAACATTATACGGCGAATTAGAATTAAAAGAAGGGCAGGCTACCGTGGCCGGATTTAATCTTCGTGACCTTGATTGGAAAAAAGTTCCGTATCTCCGTCGTAATCTGGGTGTGGTTTTTCAGGATTTTCAATTACTGACTGATAGAAATGTAAACGACAACCTGAAGTTTGTATTAAAAGCAACCGGCTGGACAGATGTGAAACTAATGGATGAAAAAATTATGGATGTGCTGGACAAAGTAGGTTTGAAAGCAAAAGGATTTAAAATGCCTTTTGAATTAAGTGGTGGCGAGCAGCAGCGTATAGACATTGCAAGAGCTTTATTAAATTCTCCAAAATTAATATTGGCTGATGAACCTACAGGTAATCTCGATCCTGAAACTTCAGACGAGATTATGAGTTTACTCGTTAGTATTTGTAAAGATTATAATACAACCATCGTTATGGCCTCGCATGATTACATAGTTGTTCAAAAATTTCCTGCCCGCATGATACGTACAGAAAGAGGTCGTGTGATTGATAATGCTAGTATAACCATTGAATAAGAAGCAGAGTGTTCTTTTCGTTATTATAAGTTTGCTCCAGTAATTTTTTTCGAAGCAAAATCTCATTATCCGTAAAGGGTTGATTATATAACTGCATGATGATGGAAGCAAATGCAGTAGCAGTTGTACCGGTATGGCAGGCTTCTTCCAGGCCGCTTCCTTTTACCATTGCATCGTTTACCAGGCAATGTCTTCCCTGATATAAAGCATGAAGGAGTTTTAAACGGACACCTGTAACATTTTTATTAAAAGATGGTAGCACATTAATATGTGCTTTCCTTATTAGATCATTCATTTCAGCTTCCGATGGATCTTTCGCTAAACAAGTGTGCTGGGAAAGCTCAGCTATTTTCTGTAATCGCTTTGATGGGTTTTTACCTGCAATTACAAACGGCTTTCTTATTTTAAAAAAAACATTTTCCAAAAGCCAAATAGCTGCCTTTTCATTTTCAGGTACAGACAGGTTTCCATGATACAAACAAAAATTACCTATACCTTCCTCACTTGTTACAGTTTGCCAGGATGGAAATGCAGGCAAAAAATCTACTTGATTTAAATGATATTGCTTTTTCAGTTGCAAAGTATCCCCTTCAGATATACAGGCATAACGACAATCGTCCGGTAACTGCTGTATGTATTTTTTTAATAAACGGCTTTCATGTAAAAAAAATATTCTTTTAAGAAATGTTGATGCTGATTTTGACAACTCAAAGTAATATATACTCTCATCGTTGTGCATACGAGCCACCACTTTTCTTTTTGTAAGATCAATATGGGGCAAGATACCCGTGCAATGTAAACCTTCTAATAAAACAGGATGATCATCTTTGTTCAAATTATTAATCAGCTCTTCACTGATACGGGAAGAAACGATGTAGGGTAGTTTTGCTGACAAGCCTTTTGCACCAGTTTTCCTTTCATATACATGAATAGTTTCGCAAAATTGATTTAGCTCATTTGGCATGCCTCTTTCATTATAGCTGAAATAGTGCAGATGAATGCCAATGCCTAGTTTTTTCAACATCATAATGCGGTTCATCATGTCGATAGCACCGCCATAATCCGCAGGCCAAGGTACATCCAAGCAAACGATATGTAATTTCCGTTTCAGGCGTTAATTAAAGATTGGTAAAAGGATAAAAGTTTTTTTTCTTCGTTTTGCCAGTTCAGTTCTTTTCTGGCCTTTAAGCAATTGTTTTGCATTTGTTTATGTAAAACATCATCACTCAGCAAATTGTTCAATGCCTGGGCAATTGTTTGAGGGTGCAAGTCATTAATAAGCAATGCTACGTTGTATTGCTGATTTATTTTTAGATACTCAGGAAATTTCATTGTTATCTGTGGTAGCCCGGCATGCAAGTAATCAAAAAATTTATTGGGTAAAGCTAAGTATTGATTCATTCCTTCATTTTCTGCGACTGCAATTCCAATATAAGCCTGTTGAGAAATTGACAGTAATTCATCAGGAGCTAACATGCCCTTTAGTTCAACCTTGTAGCCAAGATTATTTTCTTTTATTAATTCTTTCAGTTGCGCCATAAAATTACCATCTCCACATATTACTAAACGGCAGTCTACCATTTTCATAGCAGGAATTAGAAACTCAAATCCTCTGGCTTCATTAACAGCTCCCTGGTATAAGATGAATTTTTGTTTTTGTGGAATTGTATTTAATTCTTTTAATAAAGGCATATTACGGATGGTTTCATAATTTACGCCATACCGTTGTTGAAATTCTTTTGAAATTCCCTCACTAACCGTATATCCGTTTTTAAATTTTGGTACCAATTTTCTTTCAACCCGCAACCAGGCTTTCTGTATAGCAGGTCTTGTAATTACTTCTTTTAGCTCCGTAAACAATTCATGAGCATCATACACCCTGGGAACTCTTTTTAGCCTTGAAATAGTATAGCAAGGAATAATTGTATCCAGATCAATAGCGCAAATGACATTCATTTTCTGAAATAACAGATAAGCAAAAAGCCGTAGATTATATTCTAAGTAAAACAGTTTTCCCTTGTCAAAGAAGCAGCGAAGTCTTTTCTGTTTAAACTTTTTATCAGTTAATGGGAGAGAAGTTCCTAATTTTCTTCCTACCAAAGTTACCGCATAGCCATTTTCTGCTAATGACGTGCAGATGCGGTGCATCCGTTGGTCATAAATCAGATCGTTCGTTACAGTAAAGTAGATTTTTTTCACTTGATAAGTACAATTCACGACAAAGAAACGGAATTGTAAATTCTTTCAATGGTTTCCACGGTTTTAAGTCCGTCTGCGGCATGTGTAAAAGGGTGATTGTCGTCTTGCAGGGCTTTTACCAGGTTTTCATATACTTTGTCATGGTTGCTCATGGATCCTTTATAAAAGCCATAATCATTAGCACTCCCATCTCTTTCAACTTCAAGAGTTGCATTGTCAATGAACTGGTATTCTATCTCATTCATATACTGACCACCAATTTTAATACTCCCTTTTTCTGCAATTATGGTAAGTGATACTTCCATGTTTTTTTTAAACGTATTCAACGACCAGTTGATGCCACCTGTCATTCCATTTTTCATTTCTAGAGCTACAACGCCGGTATCTTCAAACTCTATTATGCTTTTATGCGCTATGTTTTTTCGGAAACCACTAATATTTTCAACATCACCCAGCAACCAAAGCAAGGCGTCTACATAGTGGCTGAATTGTGTAAAAAGGCTTCCACCATCTAACGCTAAACTTCCTTTCCATGAATTGGCATAGTACTGTGCGGGCCTGTTCCAAAAACAATTGAGCTGAAAACTATAGAGTTTTCCTAGTGTGTTTTTATCCATGATTTTTTTCAAAGCTGCCAACGAAGGGTTATACCGGGTTGATTTTACAACAAATAATTTTTTATTATACTCTTTTGCTGTTGCAATCATTTTATTTCCATCTGCAGCTGTAATGCACAAAGGCTTTTCGCAAAGGACATTACTGCCAGCTTTTAACGACAGCATGGTATGTTCTGCATGTAATCCGTTTGGAGTACAAATGGAAACTACATCTATATTATTTTCTTTGGAAAACAGATCTTCAATAGAATAGTAGGGGGTACAAGAAACTTCAGATGCCAATTCATCGGCCTTTTCTTTAATAATATCACAAACAGCCACCAGCTGACCTTGCTTGATGATTTCAGCAGCATGTCTTGCTGCAATTTTACCACACCCAATTATAGCGAATCGTAAAGCAGCTTTCATAAGGTTCAAATATACAATAGCAGCCAATAAAAAAGGCCCAGTATTTAACTGAGCCTTTCTATTGTTATAAGTTTGGAATTATTGCCCCATATTCATATTCTCTCCACCATCTCCACCATCGCCTTTATTGCTCTTACGTTTAAATAAGTTCGCATCAAATTTTCCAAAACGCCAGCTGAAGTTAAGTCTTGCAACCTGAGGGTCACGACGGCGGAAAACATCCTGGATAAAGAAAGGTGACTCTGAATGAACATCTGATACTCTTGTTCTGAAAATGTCATTCATATTAATTGATAAAGAAGCTCTGTTATCTTTCATGAATGTATAACGCATACCCGCATCAACAAAATATACGGGACGAACATACCCTTGCGCAGACGAACTCTGCCCAAACATTCCACCGCCACCACCACGGCCACCGCCTCCACCGCCACTTCCACCCGGCGGTAAGATAGATTTAGACTGGTAGCTTCCGGAAATTTGGAAACTTAATTGTTTAGTTATTTTGAAACTGTTGTTGATCTTAGTAAACCAGCTTGCAAATTGATCTTGCTCTGGCACATTGGCATTATCGATATCAATTTTTGAAGTAAATAAATTGAAATTTGAAGTCAGTTCCCACCATTTAGTGAGGTTGTTTCTTAGTATTACTTCGAGGCCAGTAACATAACTGGAGTTTGCATTGATATAGGTATTAATAACCTGGTCTTTGCCTGTAATTGGTTCTACCTGCACTTCCTGGAAACGGGTGATTAAATTAGTTGTGTTTTTATAGTAGGCAGAGATTAAAAAGTTATCTCTATTCTTGAATGTTTTTTGATATGACAATTCAAAGGAATTAGTGAATTCAGGGCTAAGGCCAGGGTTTCCTTTGCTAAGATTTAAAAAGTCAGATGAATCTGTAAATGGAGTTAGCTGCCAGAAATTTGGTCTGTTTATTCTTCTGGAGTAATTTAATTGTAGCTCCTGGGTTTCTCCCAATTTCTGATTTACAAAAACACTTGGGAAAAAGCTAATAGGAAAATCGATATCAAAGTTCTCATTTGTTTTAGTAAGTTCTCCTTTGTAATTAGAACTTTCAGCTCTTAAACCTAATTGGTAACTAAAGTTTTTAATTTTATTGCTAAAGGTTGTATAAGCTGCTAATACACGATCTGTACTAACATAATCAACTTGTGATGCTGGTTGCAATACCAAATCGCCTGTGCCCGGATCAAAAAGATAGAAAGCATTGGTGCTATTGTTGTTATTAAAAGCGGCTCTTACACCCATTTCTATTTTCGAATTTTCGCTCAAGGGATTTACAAAATCACTTTGAATAATCACACTTTTGCTGTTGCCATCACCCAATTGTCTTTGTCTGGATGTATAATCAATTGTCTTAAGATCAGGCTGATAATATTCTGTTATCACTTCATTGTCATTCGGACCTGTTCTTTTATTAAAGTTTATGTCAGCAGTAAACTCTCTGCCGGCTTTAGGAAAATTATGTTTAAAACTCAACGAAGTACCCATATTGTTGAACTCACGGCTAGAGTTAGAAAATCTTTTTGTCAATGAGGAAACAATCGGGCTGTACAAAGTATCTATTAACAGGTTACTTTCTGTAGTTGGTGAAAAGCGACCTTTTCCTAAGTTAATACTTGCAGAAAGGGTAGAACGATTGGTAATAAAATAATCCATACCGGCACGGCCAAACATCATATTCCCATTCATTATTGAACGATCTGTTTGGTATAAAATATTATCCGGGTTATCTATTAATGATAAACGTTCTGTGGTTCCATCACTTATAGATCTGCGCTGGTTAAAATTTCCACTAATGAAGAAGTTGACCTTGCTCTGTCTAACATTTATATCCCCACCAAAACCAACTCTTGCACGGGTGTCTATATTTGTTCTTAAGCTTCCGTTATAACCAACTTTGCGGTTTTTCTTTAGGATGATATTTAAAATACCAGCTGTACCACCCGATGCATCGAATTTTGCAGATGGATTAGTAATGATTTCCACACTTTCAATGGCATCAGAAGGAATTTGATCTAACTCCATAGTAGTAGGTCTGCCATCCACAAAAATTTGAGGGCTGTTGTTACGCAACGATACATTTCCATCAATATCTACATTAAGAGATGGTACATTTCTCATGATATCCACTGCTGTACCACCTGCTGATACCAGGTTCTTATCTACATTGAAAATTTTCCGATCGATACCTAATTGCAAGCCTGGTTTTGTAGAAGTAAGGGTAACATTATCCAATACTTTTTCTTCGATGTCAATTTTAATATTACCAAGATCTTTATCCAGGGCACCCATATCTGCTCCACCACCGCCAGGTTTTATATCAAAGGATACAGTTTGTTCGTACGACTTAAAACCAACTACTGATACAACAAGCTTAAACTGGCCAAAGACAGGAACGTTTTCAAGTAAAAATTCACCGTTTGCTTTGGTAAGCATACCGCCAACCACTACATCTTTTCTCTTTTTAGTGGCCGTATCTAACCTGTTCTGTAATAATTGAACCGATGCATATTCTATAGGTTTTAGCGATTTAGCCTCCACTAGCTTACCATAAAAGTTGCCTGTCATATTTGGACGACTTCCTGCAGGTCTTGTTCCACCTCCTGGAGGTTGTGCAGCGACAATGTAACTGGTTAATAATGAAGCTAAAACGAATATTATATTTCTCATTTTCGGAATTTGATAGTTAGACGGGCATTGAGTCCAGAACTTGCTGACTATTTTATGACAACTTGATAAGTGGCAGTATGACAAAGGTGAAAGGATAAAGTTCAGTTTATCAACCTGTGTGTATAAATTTAACTTGTAAAAAGTGTAAGCAATACCTGTAAGCTCCCAATTATAAAGCCAATGACAGCTCCGATGATCTCTACGAAGCGAAACTCCTTTGACATAATCTGATATAAAACTTCCTCCAATTTATCAGACGAAAAGGCGGCCACTTTTTGGGTAACAATTTGCTCAAGATCTAGTTCCTCTTTTAAGTTGGCAGCATATTTTTTCATTACTATAGGCAAAAGAGATTCAATCTCTTTCATAAACATGCTCTTTAGATTGGTTATCGTTTTATCGCCAATAAACATGCTAATCACCGGCATTTCATCCTTCAACCTGTTTCGCAGAAAATCATCGATATGCTCCTCAATAAGCGGCATTATTTTCTGAAGATTGTCGGGATTGCTTATTTTTTGTTCAATATCGTCAAACGAAAGAAATTCAGCACTGACCAGCTTTCCAAGCTGTTCAGCAAATTTTTGCTGTCGTTTTGGAAAGATGCCATGAAAGGTGATACCCAATATTTTTTTCGGTTCCCGGGGATGAAATAGCATTTTAATGGCTACCCAATTGGTAACCCAACCAATAAATGCAGAAATAACAGGAATTAGAAGTAACCAATAGTTCATAAGTGTAAAAAAGAGTGCAAAGAAACTGAAAGGAGAGCCGGAATCAAAATCTGGTTTTGGAATGAGGAGTGAATTTCTTTATTTTTGCATTCCTAAAATGGTAGTCGTAGCTCAGTTGGTTAGAGCATTAGATTGTGGTTCTAAGGGTCGGGGGTTCGAGCCCCCTCGATTACCCGGTTTTAAAAGCTTCTCATATTGAGAAGCTTTTTTTATTTCTGCCACTCATCAAAAACCATTGTTAAAAGGCTATAAAGGCAAGAAAAGCACCCTTTTTACGTTAATTTTGAGTATGTCCTCCACAATTAAATACCTCATGAATATGAAAAGACTCCCTATTGTTATACTGATGGTAGTAGCGGCTTCATTCCTTGCATTTAAGACGATGGGAACAGGCCCGAAGAATAATTCTACTCCCCCAACAAAATATGAGCAAATTCTCCGCTTGATCGGCGAAATTTTTTCGCAGGCGCATTATAGCCCTCAAAAAATTGATGATGCGTTCTCACAAAAAGTTTTCAAAAAATATATGAAAGATCTTGATGGAGATAAGAGTATGTTTTTGCAAAGCGATCTCGATAAACTAAAAAAGTACGAGACATTAATTGATGATGAGATTAAAGGTGCTCCGGTAGAATTTTTTATGGCAGCGGGAAAAGTCTTTAATACCAGAATGGAAGAGTCCGCTGTTATCTATAACAATTTACTTTCTAAACCATTTGATTTTACAAGCGATGAAAATGTAAGTTTTGATACAGACAAGTTTGAGTTTTTGAAAACCGATGCCGAAAGAAAAGAAAGGTGGAGAAAGAAAATGAAGTTTATGACGTTGGAACGCTACACTGATTTGATGGATGTTCGTGAAAAGAATAAAGGCAAAGAAGGCTTTGTAGTTAAAACAGATGCTGAATTAGAAAAAGAGGCAAGAGAAAAAGTGAAAAGGGCAATGGATAGAACTTTTGAACGGTATCGCTTTAAATTTTCTGATGATGACAAGTTCAATGTGTTTGTCAATTCTATTACAACTACTATGGACCCCCACTCAGAATTTTTTCCCCCGGTAGACAAAAGATATTTTGATGAGGAAATGAGTGGTCGATTTTATGGTATTGGTGCTTCATTACAATATGATGATGGAAACATTAAGATCAGCAGTGTATTATCAGGCAGCCCGGCCTGGAAGTCTGGCGAGATACAAGCTGGAGATTATGTGATGAAAGTGGCACAGGGAAAAGAAGAGCCCGTTGAATTGACAGGATTTGTTGTAACAGATGCAGTGAAATTGATTCGTGGAAAAAAAGGAACAGAAGTAAAACTTACATTGAAGAAACAAGATGGCACTATTAAAGTAGTTTCATTGATCCGTGACGAAATTGTTCAGGACGAAACATTTGCCCGTAGTGCTATTGTGCAAGAAGGCGGGTCTAAAATCGGTTACATATTCCTTCCAGAATTCTATGCAGATTTTGACAGACCAAATGGAAACCGCAGTTACATTGATGTTCAGAAAGAAGTAATTAAACTGAAAGAAGAAAAAGTAGATGGAATAGTTATTGACCTTCGTAATAATGGCGGTGGTTCTTTATACGATGTGGTACAAATGGCAGGTCTTTTTATAGATGAGGGCCCAATAGTGCAGGTAAAAGACAGGGAAGACAATGCCAGTGTATTAAAAGATAAAGACAAAACAGTTTTGTATTCTGGTCCGCTTGCCGTAATGGTAAATGAGTTTAGTGCTTCTGCATCTGAAATTTTTGCAGCAGCAATTCAAGATTATGGCCGTGGCGTTGTAATCGGAAGCACATCTACTTATGGCAAAGGAACGGTGCAACGTAATATTGGTCTTGATCCTAAAACAGGATTCTCTATGTCTAATGCAGAATTAGGAACAGTAAAACTTACGCTGCAAAAATTCTATAGAATCAATGGAGGTTCTACTCAATTAAAAGGTGTTAGCTCTGACATTGTGTTGCCAGATAATTTGGAATACCTGAAAGTAAGAGAAAAGGATAACGAAGATGCATTGAGCTGGGATGAAATTGGAAAATCTCCCTACGCTAGTTGGAATCCTGGTTATAACCTGGAAACAATTAAAAAATTCAGCGATCAGCGTCTCGAAAATGACCCTACTTTTAAATTGATCAAAGAAAGTACAGAGTGGCTTTCTCAACAGAACGATAAAGAATATTCTTTGCAAATTGATAAATATAAAGCAGAACAAGCCAAATTGCGTTCTACAATCAAGCAGTTAGAGACATTATTAAAATTGAAAGGAGAAATAAATGTTGCGGCTTTACCTGCTGAAACAAATCGTTGGGCAGAGGACAAAGCCAAGCAAGACCGATTTAATCAATGGTTAAAAGGCTTGCAAAAAGATATTTATCTTGACCAGGCTGTAAAAGTGATGAATGATATGATTGGTCAACAGAATCTTGTAAAAGGTAAGACAGAAGAGCCAGCTAAAAAGGCCTTTTAATTTCCTTTTAACCATAAATAAAAATGCCCGGCAATTCCGGGCATTTTTATTTAGTATCGATTTATCTATAAGTATTTTTCTTTTATTACTGCTATATGATGGTTGATATGGCCAACAATAATAAATCCTATTCCTAAAACATATACAGTTTTGCCACTGGCAATCCCGTTTGTTTCTAATTGATCGCTATCAAAACTTTTAAAAAGTATAGCTGTTGATTGACGAACTGCTTTAAATTCTTCCAGCATTTCATTCCAATCTCTACCTGAAGCTTTAGAATTTTCCGCATAACTGTTTTCATCAAAGCCGGGTAGGGGGGTAGTGTCTTTTCTTGCAAAGCAAAGTGCCCGGTAAGCAAATATTCTTTCAGCATCAATAATATGCTGCAATACTTCTTTAATAGTCCATTTGTCTTCTGCATACCGATAATCTATTTTATCAGCAGGTAGTGATGCCAGAAACGAAATAAAATCACTCGTTTGATTTCGAATAGCTTCAGCTAAATCAGTTTCAGATACCTGATTGATATAACGATGATACCATTCAGGAACCCGGCTAATATCTGGTCGGGACATTTTTATTATTGTTTCGGCTTATTTGCTTCAGTTGTTACAACTGGGGTAATTGGTTTGCTATCCAAAGGTGCACCTACAGATATATCGCAACGATGCCCCGGCTGACCATGTGCTGGATTCATTCCTTTTGCAACTGATGCTGCGGCGGGTTGTGTAGTTGTAGGAGTATAAGGCAAAACCGAAGTAGCTGGTGTTGGGTTTGTGGTAGTAGCAGGTTGTTGAATAGAAGCTTGAATGGGTTTGCTATCAAGTGAAGCGCCAACAGCAATATCACATCTATGGCCAGGTTGTCCATGCGCAGGGTTTATGCCTGCGGCAGTTTTACTACTATTTATAGCCGGTGTATTTTGTGTAACAACTGGCTGAGAAATAGTAGCCGGTGAACTACTTACAGTAGGTGTTGTAACAGCAGGAGCCGCAGGCTTGCCGTTTAAAGGAGCTCCTTCAGCAATATCGCAACGATGCCCTGGCTGACCATGCGGAGGATTAATGCCAGAATTGGTAGTGGCGGCAGATTGTGTGGAAAGAGTTCCCGGAGTTGTTGCAATAGTTGGAGCAGGTATAGTACCTGGTGTTGTAGTATTGCTGGTGCTTGTAGTATCTGGAGTTGTACTACCATTTAATGTTGCAGGGGGCGTTGTTTGAGTTTCACTATCAGATGAGCCACAACTTGCTAATACAATTGAAGTGGCGATAGCTATACACAAATTTATATATCTCATGATGGACAGTTTAGATTTCATTAATGATTTGGTTTGCAAAATACTCAACTTTTCTAACACTTTTAAAAAGGAATAGTAAAGTAAACCCCAGAGTTTATATCCGGGGTTTACTTTAGAAATGTTTTATCCTTTTATTTTGGGCTTTACTGTTGTTGTTGGTTTGACAGGAGCTGGTTTTCTTTCGCCTTTAAGCGTAGAAGCCAATTTTATTGCTTCATATGCATTGATAACACCTCCTGCTTTGCTTAATTCACTTAGGTCAACATCATCACCCGTTTCAGGATTTTTTACTTTTACCCCCGGATTTTGAGATGATTTTTCAATAACCATCTTAACCTGAGCAGGGCTAAGGTTGGGATAGTACTCCAATATAAATGCAGCAACTCCTGCTACAACCGGAGATGCCATGCTAGTGCCTTGTAAATTTTGATATGTATTGCCACCAGGAACAGTGGAGTAAATACGAACACCAGGAGCAAAAACGTCCACCTCCTTTTTTCCATAATTAGAAAAACTTGCTGTCAGTCCTCCTGCTTTAGGGTCACCACTGGCACCAACAGTTATCCAATTGGCAGCTCTTTCATTATTAGCGTCAAAAACAGGGGATGGATAATTGTAGGACGTATCAAGATTTTTTGCATCATTACCTGCGGCATGAACTAATAATACACCTTTGCTATCAGCATATTTTACAGCTTCATCTACCCATTTTTTTTCTGGCGAAAAGCTTTTGCCAAAACTCATATTGATAACCTGTGCACCGTTATCGACTGCATAACGAATAGCTAAGGCAATGTCTTTATCATGTTCATCTCCATCCGGCACAGCCCTTAAGGTCATAATTTTTACGTTATCAGCTAC
The DNA here is from genome assembly GCA_022843585.1 of Chitinophagaceae bacterium. GTDB lineage: Bacteria > Bacteroidota > Bacteroidia > Chitinophagales > Chitinophagaceae > JJ008. The sequence continues at coordinate 246,412 of JALHNJ010000003.1, read as the reverse complement.
ACCTTTCATTCCAACATTATTTGTTCTGGATGCTGCAATAATACCAGAGACATGGGTGCCATGCAATGCAGATTTGTTGTTAACCATCACATCGGGATTGCCATAAAACTTATCATTAAAATCGTCATAATTATCTTTTACAATATCCGCCCTATAAGTTTTTGGAGGAGTACTTGCCGCCGTTGCCTTCTTCTCTTCTCCATTTACATAATCACCAAAGCCCTCTAAAAATTCCTGGTTTGTTGCTTCTAATGCATCATTACCTGACATAAGGCCATATAAGGCATTCTTTGCTTTTTTAACATCAGCGTCTGTAGTAGTGAATTCTCCTAATTCTATTCCGGTAAATTTCTCTTTACCCATGGCCTTGCGAAGTATACTATCGCTTTTAAGACAATTAGTATATGCTCTTTTCAAAAACATAAATTCCAATCCGCTTGACTTACTGTTGCCAACAATTTCCTTTTCTGCCCTTTTCCACATCTGGTATTCATTGACTTCTTCCTTCGAAAGATTTGCAACCGTAATTGTTTTGTCATCATATTTACTTTTATATTTATGATATACTCTTGCAGCTTCATATGAATCTTGCTCCACACTTCTTCCATCACGGCCGCCTAAAAAATTCCAGCCATATATGTCATCTACATAACCATTCTTATCATCATCGATACCATTGCCCGGGATTTCCTTGGGATTTTTCCACAATACAGTTTTTAAATCTTCATGCAGGGTGTCAATACCCGAGTCGATAACCGCAACAATAACCGTTTTACTTTTCAGTTTTTTTGATTGTACAAAATCGTAAGCCTTATCTATACTGATTCCATAGTAGCCGTTCGCTTGTTTATCCAATAAATGCCAACCCTTTGGCACTTCATCAGGTTGAGAGGTTTGGGCAAAAGCAAGGGCAAATAATAAACTGCCAATCGTAAACAAAGAGAGACGCTTCATTAAACTATTCATTTGTCTTATTTTATAATCTTCAAAATTGGTAAAGCTGTTAAAAATAATGATTACCATTCATACATTTTTACATAAATAAAGCCCCGATTATAGGGCTTTATCGCATTTTTGACGCTTGATTAACAAGCTTAGTTGCTTAGCTTCAATTCAACCCGGCGATTTTGTGATTTTTCTGCAGCCGTTTTACCAGTAGTAAGTGGTTGATCAGGACCATAACCTTTAGTGGTAAGCCTGCTTGCCTCAATTCCCTTTGATTCAAGATAAGATTTTACTCTTTCGGCTCTTTTTTCCGACAAAATCATATTGGCGGCATAAACTCCATCATTACTGGTGTGTCCTTCAATTAAAACATTTAATAATGGGTTTTCCAGCAAAATCTTAGCTACATCATCCAAAACCTTTAAAGATCCTGGTAATAAATCAGCTTTTGCATGTTCAAACTGTATCCGTTGAGCAGCAAAATTTACTTTATCTACAATTTCCTTTTTGACTTCCGGGCACCCACTATTTTCTTTTGTCCCTTTTTCTTTTGGACATTTATCTTCTTCATCATTCACACCATCTCTATCTGTGTCGGGAATCGGGCAGCCGTTATATTTTGCCAAGCCTGCCACTGTTGGGCATCTGTCATTATGATCATCTACACCATCGTTATCAGTATCTGGAACAGGGCAGCCGCCGTATAGTGCAACTCCAGCCACATCCGGACATTTATCAACATCATCTGCTACACCGTCTGAATCTTTATCTGGAATAGGGCAACCGTTATTGGATTGCGGCCCTTTAATGTCAGGACACTTATCATCTTTATCAGCCACCCCATCAACATCTTTATCCGGACAGCCATTAGTTGCTAATGTTCCAGATTCTGTGGGGCATTCGTCCTTATGATCGGCTATACCATCCGCATCTGTATCGGGACATCCATTTGTAATTGCAGGACCTGGCTCTGTTTTGCAGCTATCCTGATCATCAGGAATACCATCTCTGTCTTTATCTTTTATTTTTTCAATAGCAACTGGTTTGCCAAGAAAAACACCTAATGTGATACCAGTAACCTGATGTTTAAAAGTTCCATTGTAGTCTATTGCTGTATAGAAATCATTTAAACTACGGCTATAATTAGCGGTAAGAAACACACGGCCAAACTCAACACCAATCAAACCATTAACACCAAAATTTAATACTTCGTATTGCCCCGGTTTTTTTCCAACAGGCAGATCGTTATTCTCCTCTGATTGCGACACGCCGGTTTGTGTGATAGTTTGCGAAGTTTCCTGGCCATTAAAAAAGAAGGATGCATAAGGACCAGCACCAATCAAGAATTTCGTTTTAGTACCAAACTTCCGAACTATGTTTAAAGGAACATCTATATAATTTACATACTGGGTGTTTTTTTGGCTTATGATGGTGCTTGTGGAAGGATCAAATCGCTGATCAAATTTTCTTCCTTTATGATGATAAAGCACACCCGGCTGAAAGTAAAATTTGGAATTCATTCCGAATTGTAAATCTGCAATAAAGCCCAGATGCAGCCCGGTTCTCCCTTTATAACTATCCTTTATATCGTTCCAATTTGGCAGATCGTTTGTTTCAATCACACTTGATTGATGGCCACCACCGGCAAGAGCAATTCTGAGTTGTGCCTGAGAGATTATACTGCAGCATATTATTATTAGGGAGAGAAGGCCATTTTTTTTCATGGGTTAAGTTGTTGATTTGGTGGATTGGGGGTGTAAAAGTTGCAAATATTTCTCATAAATCAAAGCAAAAGACCGCATAAATAAAGGGCTTCGGCGAAAACCAAAGCCCTTTAAAGGTGTTGTATATTAACGCTTTAAGCCAGCTTTATCAATTATATATCAAACTTTATACCTTGCGCCAATGGAAGGGATGTGCTGTAATTGATGGTATTCGTCTGTCTGCGCATATATACTTTCCATGCATCGCTTCCGCTTTCACGGCCACCTCCAGTTTCTTTTTCGCCACCAAAAGCACCGCCAATTTCTGCACCAGAAGTACCAATGTTAACGTTGGCAATACCACAATCACTACCGGCATGAGAAAGAAATTGTTCCGCTTCTCTAAGGTTTAAAGTCATAATAGAAGAAGATAATCCTTGCGGCACTTCATTTTGTATAGCAATTGCTTCATCAATGGTTTTATACTTCAACAAATAAAGTATTGGTGCAAAAGTTTCGTGTTGTACAATTTTATATCCAGGCTGTGCTTCTGCCACACAAGGTTTTACATAACAGCCACTTTCATATCCTTTTCCTGTTAATTCGCCACCTTCTACAACAAAGTTGCCACCTTCGGTTTTACATTGTTCAATGGCTTTTAAATACATCGCTACTGCATCTTTATCGATCAATGGTCCCACATGATTGTTTTGATCCAGCGGATCGCCAATGCGAAGCTGTTTATATGCAGCAACCAATTTATCTTTTATTGATTCATAAATGCTTTCATGAATAATCAATCTTCTTGTAGTAGTGCAACGCTGACCGGCTGTACCAACCGCACCAAATAAAGCACCGAGTACTGCAATATCCAGGTCGGCATCTTTTGAAATAATGATGGCATTGTTTCCACCTAGTTCTAATAATGCTCTTCCTAATCTTGCACCTACAGTAGCGCCAACTGCTTTACCCATTCTTGTGGAACCGGTAGCAGATAATAATGGAACTCTTGCATCGGCACTCATCCACTCGCCAACTTCACGACCACCAATTACTAAACCACAAACACCTTCTGGTACATTATTCTTTTTAAATACTTCAGTAATTATATTTTGACAAGCTATACCACACAATGGAGTTTTTTCTGAAGGCTTCCAGATGCACACATCACCACAAACCCATGCAAGCATGGTGTTCCAACTCCAAACTGCTACGGGAAAATTAAAAGCAGAAATAATTCCTACGATTCCAAGCGGATGATATTGCTCATACATTCTATGCCCCGGCCGTTCACTATGCATCGTCAATCCATGTAATTGTCTGGAAAGACCAACAGCAAAATCACAGATGTCTATCATTTCCTGCACCTCACCATAACCTTCTTGTAAACTTTTGCCCATTTCATATGATACAAGTTTGCCTAATGGTTCTTTATATTGTCTTAATGCATCACCAACCTGCCGTACAATTTCACCTCTTTTTGGCGAAGGCATTAAACGCCAAGTGATAAAAGCTTCTTCAGCTTTTTTGATTACTGCTTCATAGCTTGCTTTATCGGCTGAAATTACAGAGCCTATCTTTTTCCCATCAACAGGAGAGAAGGAATCAATTGTTTCGCCTACAGATTCTAACCAATGTGTTCCGGTGCTTACACCTTTATTTAATGTTTCAATTTTTAATGCTTTCAAAAAATCCATTTCGTAGTATTTAGGGTTGCAAAGCTACCTCAATTCCGGCTGATAACCATCGGCCCGGCATTTTGCTGCCCAGAAGATCACTATATTTCTTATCAAATAAATTATCTGCCTGTATAAATAGTTTCCCACTTTTTTTTAAGAACTGCCAAGCAACTTTTGTATTAAACACAAAGTAAGAGGGAGTAATTTCTGCATTGATAGGATTTGCTTTTTGTGCCGTCCGTTCTTTATAAACACCACTTACGGAAATACTGAAAGCTTGAAAGCGATAGGCCGCAGCGAAATTCAGTAAATATTTTGCATGAGATGAAATATAAAATGATGGAACCGGAGCATCATTTTTTGATCGTAGCCAAGTAAATCCAGCAGTGACAAATAATTCTGAATTAGCATTGATTTTTTTATTGTACATCAGATCAATTTCAACACCGGTTGTTTTTACAGTTTCTACATTTTTGGCTAAGGCATAGTTTCCAGCGGGACTAAGATTTTCTTTTCTTGGCATTTCTGCATATGGAGTAGGAGTCCAATCAATTAGATCATTATGGTCACGATAAAAAATAGTGCTGGCAATTTTAAAACCATTTCCTGCATTATAATCAACACCGGCTTCAACATTCCATGATTGTTCTGCCTTTAAATCAGGATTGCCGATGCTACCACCAGTTACAAGAGCTTTACCATAGTTGTTATATCGTTCTGTAAAATCTGCATCCCTGAACGATTTACCTGCTGAAGCTCTTACAGTAAATTTTGAAGATGACCAGGCTGCATTTACCTGCGGTACTAATACTACGCCATAGCTTTCATCCCAATCTAATCGTACACTTTCATTTATATAGAATTCATTTCGAAATTTGTGACGAAATATTCCATACATAGCTCCATGCCACAACGTATGGTTTCCCCTGTCGTTTGATTTGATTGCTTTTCTATGTGCTTGCAACCCTGTCGTGAAGCTGTGTTGAGTTGTAATAATTCCGGAATAATATAATTGCGAAGTAAAGAGATTGCTTTTATTGTCATTGGGAATAGTAGCTGGTCTGAACCAATACTGATCTCTCAATTTTTTATAGGCTACATCAAAAACCAAACTGCCTTTTGTAGTTTTTTTTATAAGGTTCAAATGATTCCACCAGGTATTTACTTTTTCATTAGCGGTATCACTGGCAAAAGTAGTGTAGAAGTTTTGCGCATTAAATTTTCTAAAATCAACAGCGGTTCTAAAATTGAGTGTCCAATCTTTTTTTAATTGTTGTGATAATGCAATATTAGCAGTTGTGAGATGAAAAAATCCATCCGTGCCCCGCAGTTGTGGACCATTTGCATTGTTGGATGCAAATCCTCCGGAAAAAGTCGTTTTGTCTTTTGTATAACTAAAAGCTGCGTCAGCATTAAAGAGTTGGTATTCGCCACCAACTAATCTGCCCATAAATTGATTTTTTCTTTTTTCAACTTTATTAGCAAAAGTTTTAGTGATTATATTAATAACCCCACCTACTGCCTCAGAGCCATAAATTGCAGAAGCACTCCCTTTTAAAATTTCAATTCTTTCTATTTCTGATGGATGAATAGGAGAATAACTATTGAAGTGCCCTGTTAACGGATCGTTCAATTTTACACCATCAATAATTATCAATACTTGTTGAAATGTTCCTCCACGAATTACAATATCGCTCTGTGACCCTTGCGGTCCCCGCATTTGCACTTCAATGCCAGGTAAATAGCGAAGCAATTCATCAATAGAATTGACAGGTAGTGATTTAAACAGTTCACCTTTTATGCTAATTACATTTCTTCCACTTTCTTTTTGTTGCTGTGCGGATTGATTAGCGGTAATAATTACATTCTCCATTTCCACATCCGTTTGTTGTGAATAGAGATCTGTAATTAGATAATAAGAGACGAGTAATAATAAACCCTTTCGGAATTGCATGCATCAATTTTATCGCAAAAATAGGGGAGTGGTTGTAAAGAAAACTCTTATGTGTAGGTAGTACGCTGAAGTTTACCGTAACATGTCAGTACTGCTCACTATCGTTCGGAAAATCTTTTGATTTTACATCACTGATATATTGCTGCACTGCTTTTGTAGCCTGCTCATGAATATTAAGATATTGACGAAGAAAGCGGGGTTTGAACTCCGTGATTATACCCAGCATATCATGCATTACTAAAACTTGTCCATCGCAATGGCCGCCAGCACCAATTCCGATAGTTGGAATAGATAAACTTTCAGATACTTCTTTAGCCAGTATTGCCGGAATTTTTTCGAGCACAATGGCGAAGCAACCAGCCTCCTCCAACAGCCTGGCATCTCTTCTTAACTTATTCGCTTCCTCTTCTTCTTTAGCCCTTACAGTGTAAGTGCCGAATTTATAAATTGATTGTGGAGTTAATCCTAAATGTCCCATTACCGGGATGCCGGCCGAAACAATTTTTTTAATCGAATCAAGTACTTCTTCACCACCTTCTAATTTGATGGAGTGTCCGCCTGTTTCTTTCATAATGCGAATGGCAGATGCAAGAGCAATGTCGGAATTAGACTGATAGGAGCCAAAAGGTAAATCAACTACTACCAAACAACGGTCAATGCCACGAATAACTGAAGAGGCATGATAAATCATTTGGTCTAAAGTTATTGGCAAAGTTGTTTCATGCCCGGCCATAACATTAGATGCTGAATCTCCCACTAGTATCACATCAATCCCTGCTCCATCAATAATTTTTGCAAAGGAAAAATCGTATGCCGTCAACATGCTGATCTTTTCGCCAGCAGCTTTCATTTTTAGCAATGTATTGGTCGTTACTTTCTTTACTTCTTTATTAACTGACATGCGGAAAATTTAGAGTATAAATGTATTCAAAATCAAACTTCAAGATCTTTCAGCCTTACTTCTTCGTAGAGGTGTTGTATTAATCCATCTGCCAAGCCAATTTTTGGAACATAAATTTCTTCAGCATCTGCCCATCGCATTATGTTTATATAAATAAGCAAAGCAGGAACAATCACATCAGCCCTGTCCTCTCTTAATTTGTGCAAACTTATCCTTTGCTCCATCGATAGGTTGCTAAATTCTTTATAGTAGTCTCTGAGTAAATCAAGCGACAAAGGCTTTCCTTCCTTGCGTTTAGAAAGAGAGAATATTTTATTGATATTACCACCGGAGCCAATTGCAGTTACATGGTGATAGCCTTTTGTTTTTGTACGAATGTATTCCTTCAACTCATCCCATGCAGCCTCTGCAACCTGGTTTTTTAGTAGACGTATAGTGCCAATATTGAAAGATTCCTTAAAAATCAATTTGCCATCGCTAAAAAAAGTAATATCCGTACTTCCGCCACCAACATCTACATATAAATAGGATTCATCAGCAGTCATTGCTTCTGCAACATGGTTTTCATAAATAAAAGAAGCTTCTTCTTGTCCGCTTATCACTTTTATTTCGATACCAGTTTCTGCTTTTACTTTTTTAATGATGTCGGCTGCGTTCATTGCATCCCGCATGGCAGAGGTAGCGCAAGCTTTTAAATGCTTTACTTCATACACATCCAATAGCAGCTTGTAAGATTTTATGGTCTTGATGATCTTTTCTGTTTTACCTGCAGAAATTTCACCTTTATCGAAAACATCAAAGCCGAGACGTAGTGGTACTCTGACCAGAACAGTTTTAATAAATTCAGGAACTCCTTGCGGCCCGGTAATTACATCAGTTATTAATAATCTTGCTGCGTTACTTCCAATATCAATTGCTGCCAGTCTCACGGTTTGTCTGTGTTTTTTTGAACAGGTAGTTATAGGTTTCTACCTGCGATCTTATTTTCTTTTTGGTGGTGCGAACATATTCATTACTTAGTTCATTATCCAGCCACCTTGCTTTTACATTGTCCTGCAATTGTATATCAAGAATGTCTTTCAATTCTTGCTTCAATTCCTCATGCCATATAGGACAAGTTGCTTCTACCCGATGTTCTAAATTTCTTCGCATCCAGTCTGCCGAAGATATATAAACTTTCTCTTTACCTCTGTTATGAAATACCCACACTCTTGCATGCTCAAGATATTCATCAACAATACTAATGGCCTTGATTGGCTTTTCAAATTTTTTATTTTCTGATAACATGCAATAAACACCACGAATGATTAGTTTAATTTCAACTCCTGCACGGGCCGCCTCATATAATTTTTGTATCATCTCTTCATCGCTCAGGGAATTCATTTTTAAAGTAATGGCGGCTGGCTTTTTCTTACGGGCTTGCTTTATTTCTTCATCAATGAGTTTGAGCATTTCTCTTTTTACAAACATCGGACTGGGGATAATCACTTTACAATCCCGCAGAAAATGCATACCTGTTTTGGGTTGTTCCAAAAAGCTGAAGATGCGATTTGCATCTGCCATAATTTTTTGATTGGCTGTAAGCAGGCAATGATCAGCATATACTTTAGATGTCTTTTCATTCAAATTGCCGGTGCTTACAAATCCATACAGCAAGAAGTTGTTGTCTTTCGTTCTTTTTTTAATTACACATATTTTCGAATGCACTTTCATGTTTGGTATTTCAATCAATACCTTGGCACCTTCTTCTTCCAGCCTGTTCTTCCATTCTATATTAGCTTCTTCTTCAAACCGTGCCCTTAACTCCAGCATCACCACCACTTCTTTTCCATTACGAACGGCGTTGATCAATGCATTGATGATTTTTGAATTTTGCGCCAGTCTGTAACAAGTGATTTTTATAGTTGTTACATCCGGGTCAAATGCAGCCTCCCGAATAAGATCTATTAATGGTAAAAAAGAATGGTATGGAAAATGAAGCATCACATCTTTTTCTAAAATAACATCTGTAACACGACGAACCGTGAGTAGCGGATGATCAAACGGTTTTTTGCGTAACCTTTTCTCTTTAAATACCTGGTCAGGAAAATCCATAAAGTGGCGGAAATTGTGTATTCTACCACCCGGTATCAAATTATCTCTTTTAGAAAGATTTAAACGGCGCACTAAATATTCTAACAATCCCGGATCCATTTCTCTGTCATAAACAAAGCGTACAGGTTTACCCTTGCGGCGGTTCTTAATTCCTTTTTCAATTTTTTGAATGATGTTGGTAGAAACATCCTGATCTATATCTATTTCTGCATCACGGGTCACTTTAAAAACATGTGATTGATATTGGTCGTACCCGAAGTAAGAAAATATGTCAGGCAAATTAAATCGGATAATATCTTCCAATAAAATAATATGACTTTCATCTGGTTTAGGTGAGGGTAGTAGTGTAAACCTCCCCAAGCTTCTGCTCGGCACTTCTATTAATGCATATTTCTTTTTCAATGCATTCTCTTTCTTCCACATTACTACAGCCAGGTAGATCGATTTATCCCGCAGCATTGGGAAAATGGGGATGTTTTCAATCATTAATGGAATTACATCAGAACTTACTTCTTCTTCAAAGTGATTGCGGACAAAATTTTGTTGTTCAGTGTTTAATTCTTTTTCAGTGCGGAGAAATATTTTTTGCTCATTCAATTGCTGCAGCACCTCTTCCCATATACGATTAAATTCTCCCTGGTGATTTAATACCGTCATTTGTATCTCATCAATAATCTGCTGCGGGTCATTTTCCAGATGCATATTGGCTTTTGACCCAAACTGTATCATACGACGCAGTGTAGCTACACGAACCCGGAAAAACTCATCCATATTATTAGAGAAGATGCCAAGAAATCGTATCCGCTCTCTCAACGGGACACTATTGTCTGCTGCTTCCTGAAGTACTCTTGCGTTAAAAGAGAGCCAGCTTATGTCCCGGGCAATTGTTTTTCTTTTAGTAGTATTTTGTGCCATATGATATTCTATTCAGGATAAAATTATTGAGAAGCAGTAGAATTTGATATTAAGTTTTAAGGGAAACCATCAGCCTTTGCGAGCCTGTTCAATTATTCCGGTTGTGGAAAATCCATCCAGTATTGGGTTGATGACCACTCTGCCACCAGCAGCGAGTACTTCTTTTGCGCCAGCTATTTGTTCAATGGTATAATCGCCGCCCTTTACCAGTACATCAGGCATGATAAAGTTGATTAACGCAAGCGGGGTATCTTCATCAAATAATACAACTGCATCTACCATTAGCAGAGATGCCATCACCAATGATCTTGCCCCTTCATTATTTATAGGGCGGCTTTCACCTTTTAATCTTTTTACCGAAGCATCTGTGTTTAATCCTACAATTAGGTAGTCAGCTTCTTTAGCAGCTTCGCTTAATGAATATATATGTCCCTGGTGAATAATATCAAATACACCATTAGTGAATACAATTTTCTTGTCTAATACTTTCCATTGCAAGATTCGTTTCAATAACTCCGGTGCAGTGAAAATCTTCTGTGGTATAATGTCAGCTCTTTTCACTTATTTTTTGTTTATTGTAATAAGGCATTGCTACAAAGCTAATCAAACCTCCAAATACTATTACAGCAGTTGTTGCCAGCCACAATATCCATCCAAATGCAATAGCAATGGTGGTGTTAAGACCATATAGCTCCATTGTTTTTTCTATCAGGTAGGCATAAGCACCCAGTCCACCGGGAGATGCAATCATACCCACACTTCCTGCTGATAATACAGTAAAAGCTTCCTTAATTCCATAATGACTGGTATCCTGGAAGGCCATAAATCCAATATAACCGCCGGAAAGATAAAGTGCCCATAAAGCGATAGTGAAAAAAATAAACAGCTTTCTTTTTTTTAAATGTCGGATGCTGCCCACACCTTGTAAAACACTTTTCCATATTTTTTTTGCAATGGCCGATAAATCACTGAATGATTTCTTTTTTATAAACATCCACAAGACCAGTAGTATTACAACTATTCCTAAAAGAATGGCACTGATGAGTAAGGTGGAAACTTTTTTTCCTTCTTTTTCCTGCGACGAATTAAAAAACGTATCAATAATGCGGGAGTACAGTTCTGGCTGAATAATTAAAGTTATACCGAAAATAACTAACAAGGTCATCGCATCAATCAGTCTTTCGAGAATGATTGTACCGATTAATTTTTCGGCCGGAATTTTTTCGTAGCGGGAAAGAACTGTACACTTAACTACTTCACCAAGTCGTGGTACACCCTGGTTTACAAGATATCCAATCATTACTGCAAAAAATGCATTGGCTTTTGAAGTGCTGTAGCCAAGGGGCTCAATTAATAATCTCCAGCGTAAGGCTCTCACAAAATGGCTCAGCAATAAAATTACAAGTACTGGTATTATCAACCAATGCCTGGCATTAGCAAAAGCAGTTTTAATCTGCGCCATATTTTCCTTGTTCAAACTCTTCAATGAAAGCCAGCCAAAGAAAATGCCGAGTCCCAGGAAGAAAAAATATTGGAGTATGGTGCGTACTTTTTTATTCATGCAGGGCCGAAAGTATAACGATGTGGTGGATTGTCAAATTCTGTTGTAAAATATTACTATTAATTAAGAACCATGTTATCGATCAATCGAATCTCATTCAGGAAAGCAGCCACCAGCACAACTATTTTTTGCTGTCCGTCCCACTCATTCACTAAAGTAAGATCGGTAGCATCTGCTATCTCAACATAATCAGTTTTAAAACCTGCATTGTCCAGTATTTCTTTAGCCTTGTTTTTAATGGCAGTTACATCACCTTTCGAAATATTGTTTTTTATAAAGAGGAGGGAATGATAAATAGTAACAGCCGTTTCTCTTTCTTTGGCATTCAGTCGCATATTACGACTGCTCATGGCTAGTCCATCGGTCTCTCGTAGGGTAGGACAAATTTGAATGTTGATAGTGGACTTACCAATTATGCGGATGAGTTTTTTTATAATTATGCATTGTTGGTAATCTTTTTGGCCCAGGTAAAGATTATCGGGGCTTACAATATCTAAGAGGTGATGTACTACCATGCATACACCCTGAAAATGGCCGGGTCTAAACTTTCCATCTAATATGGTTTCTACAAATCCTAAATCATAATTTTTCGTGGTGGAAAAACCATCCGGATATATTTCATGAACAGAAGGAAGAAATAGTATATCACAACCTGCCTGCTCCAACATCTCAATATCTTTTTCGATAGTAATGGGATATTTCTCAAAATCCCTCGGATTGTTGAATTGAGTTGGGTTAACAAAAATGCTGGAAACAACCAGGTCATTGCATTTTTTTGCGGCTGCTATCAACGAAAGATGACCCGGATGTAATGCCCCCATCGTGGGTACAAATCCAATGATATTGGCTTTTTTTCGTTGAGCATCAAGCCATTTATCGAGGTCAGCTGTCTTTTTAAATAAAATCATATACGATGTAATGGATGCTCTGTTTAATGTAAACTTAACTATTTAGCTATAAATTAATTACCTTTGCCACCTTTTACAAAAGGGAGCTAAATTAAACAGATGCCCATGTCAGCAAAGAAAAGAATTTTATTTATAGCTAACGAGATGTCGCCCTACCTGGAGCTGACGGAATTTTCTGAGATTGTGAACAAGCTGGCCATTAAAGCCAACGATAATAACCTGGAGGTTCGCTGTATAATGCCCCGTTTTGGTATTATAAACGAACGTCGCCATCGCCTGCATGAGGTAGTCCGGTTATCTGGTATCAATGTATCGGTTGATAATGAAGATATGCCATTGCAGATCAAGGTGGCTTCTTTGCCAAGTGCAAGATTGCAGGTTTACTTTTTAGACAATGAAGATTTGTTTAAACGCAAATTTGTGTTTAACGACGAAGAAGATAAGTGGTATAGTGATAATGGTCTTCGAACTGTCTTCTTTTGTAAAGGGGCATTAGAAACCGTAAAGAAATTTGGCTGGCCTCCGGATATTATTCATTGCAGCGGCTGGATGACAGGATTGGTTCCTTTTTACTTAAAAACAGTATATAAGAAAGAGCCTGTATTTGCACATAGCAAAGTTGTTTATACTGTTGGGCAAAACACATTTAAAGAAAAGTTGGGTAGTGATTTCGTAAAAAAAGCACTTATTCATGCTTCGTTAAAAGAAAAGGATTTGGAAGTTTATAAGGATGCAAATAATACAGCGATGTTGCGGGGCGGTGCCACTTTTGCTGATGCAATAACTTTTGGAGCTGAAAAAATTGAAAAGAAGCTAACAGATGAATTCTCTAAGGTAAGAGGTAAGAAAACATTGCTCTTTAACCCCGAAGGAGATTTAACAGACTATTTACAACTGTATAGCGACCTTGCGAGCAAATAAAAAATCACTAACCCGATATAAATTTACTTTGTGAAGAACAGACATCTTGCACTTTCTTTTATAGCAATCGTAACAACGATTGCTATTGTATTTTCCGCTTGCAAAAAGATAAATGAATCTACAGATTTGGGCGGAGGGTTAATTCCGCCGGTTGATAATATTACTACATTTGACACATTGATAGATGTGCAGACTTATAATGACACATTTTCAATTGTTAATGATTCAACAAGAATCGGCAATAATATTACTGGCTTTTTTGATGAATTTTTTCTTGGAAAAATAACGAACGATCCATTCTTTGGGGCCAGTGAAGCACAAATTTTCTTACAGCTAAAGCCATCTAACTTTCCATACGCATTTAGAAATAAACCACATCCTGATAGTTTGTTTATTGACTCTGTGGTATTGATACTTGATTATGTAGAAACATATGGTGATACACTTGCACCTCAAACTGTCACTGTTCAGGAACTGGATCAATCGCCTGCCAATTCAGGTTTCAGGTATGATTCTGTTTTTCTGTTGCGCAGAAATAATCTAACAACATTTCTTGGACCCCCTCTTGGTTCCCGAACCTTTACTCCGGCAATGCTAAAAGACTCGGTTAAAGCATTTGGAGGTGATACAACAGCGAACCAGCTTCGAATCAGGCTTAATGATAGTTTTGGACAAAGACTATTGATGTACGATTCAACTATCACAGGTGCCTACGCTAATGATTCCGTATTTAATAGCAAGGTTAAAGGATTTGCCATAAAATCAGTTGCAGGTGGAAATGCTTTAATGGGCTTTAACCTTCCGGGGCCTAACACTAAATTGGCGATCTATTATAAATATGCAAATTCATTACCTAATATAGATACAACGGTTGCTTATTTTACTTTCGGTTCATTATCTGCAAGTGCTAATTATGCAATACGTAACTATGCAGGTACCCCGGCCGAAGCTTCACTGAATAATGGGGCAGCACAAGACCAGATCGTTTATTTGCAAAACACTCCTGGATTTTTTACCACGGTTAAATTCCCAGGTTTAGGAGCTATTAATAATAGGGTAATACATCGTGCAGAATTGGTGATGGAGCAGATTTATGATATAAGCGACAGTACCTTTCGTTCCCCGGATTTCCTGTTTATTGATGCAATAGACCCAACCATTACAGATCCAATAAAATTCAGAACAGTTCCTTACGATTTTACATTCGATCCTAACAATGGGGCATTTAACCTGTCGCAGTTTGGCGTAGTACCTGTTATTGGAACCGATCCATTAGGAAATAGAATAAGGATTTGGCGTTTTAATATTTCAAGATATGTGCAACATGTGTTGACCGGTACTTTACCGGTGTACGATTTACGACTCTTCCCTGCATTTAGATATCCTCTTCAGTTTGGTATACCTCCGGGAAGTAATGTGCTTACCACTGTGTCAGTAAATCCGGCAGCTATAAAAGGAAGAATAAGATTAGGAGGCGGAAATCATCCCACTCAAAAAATGAAGCTTCGCCTTATCTATTCAAAACTTTAGAATTAAAGATTTAGTTATCAAGATATGTTTAAAAGTCCACCAATTAAGAAGGGTGGGCTTTTTTCATTATACATTGCCCCTTATCTTTGCACCTCAAAATTTAAAACATGCCGTATTTATTTACATCAGAATCTGTAAGCGAAGGACACCCGGATAAAGTAGCTGATCAAATTTCTGATGCCCTAATCGATAATTTTCTTGCTTTTGATGCACAGTCAAAAGTGGCTTGCGAAACATTAGTAACTACAGGTCAGGTAGTATTAGCAGGTGAAGTAAAATCTAAGGCATATTTAGATGTGCAGGAGATTGCTCGTGGTGTTATCCGTAAGATTGGGTACACGAAGAGTGAATATATGTTTGAAGCAAGCAGTTGTGGTGTGTTATCTGCAATACATGAACAGTCTGCTGATATTAACCAGGGTGTCGACAAAAAGAAAAAAGAAGAACAAGGAGCCGGCGACCAGGGAATGATGTTTGGTTATGCCACCAATGAAACAGAACATTATATGCCTTTGGCATTGGATCTTGCACATAACCTGTTGATCGAATTAGCTGCTATTCGCAGAGAAAAGAATTCAAAAATGCCTTATCTGCGTCCTGATGCAAAGAGCCAGGTAACATTGGAATATGATGATAATAACCAGCCAGTTCGTATTGATGCGATTGTAATCTCTACACAGCATGATGATTTTGACAGCGAAGCAAAAATGCTGGCTAAAATTAAAAGTGATGTGATCAATATTTTGATACCAAGAATAAAAGCGAAATATAAAAAATATGCGAAGCTTTTTAACACGGATATTAAATACCATGTTAACCCAACTGGTAAGTTTGTTATAGGCGGACCACATGGTGATACAGGATTGACCGGTCGCAAAATTATTGTTGATACGTATGGTGGAAAAGGAGCACATGGTGGTGGAGCTTTTAGCGGTAAAGACCCTTCTAAAGTGGATCGTTCTGCAGCTTATGCAACAAGACATATCGCTAAGAATCTTGTAGCAGCGGGTGTAGCAGATGAGATATTGGTACAAGTTTCTTATGCTATTGGTGTAGCACAACCTACCAGCATCAACGTAAATACCTACGGCACTGCTAAAGTTGAATTAACGGATGGCCAAATAAGCAAAATTGTTGAAAGTGTATTTGATATGCGTCCTTACTTTATTGAACAGCGGTTGAAATTACGCAATCCAATTTACAGCGAAACTGCAGCCTATGGACATATGGGCCGTACTCCAGCAGTAGTAGAAAAAACATTTGTTTCTCCTGATGGAAAGAAAGTAACTAAGAAAGTACAATTGTTTACCTGGGAGAAATTAGATTATGTAACTAAGGTGAAGAAGGCATTTGGATTGAAATAAAAACAGCCTCCCCAAACCCCTCCGAAGGAGGGGCTTAAGAAAGACCCTGAATGGTTGAAAAAATCATTCAGGGTTTATTGTTCCTGTCTCTTACGCTTCGATAGCAAACCATTAAATTTGATAAGTGAGAAATTTCAGACAACAACAAAGACCCAAAAAGAACACACTTGTAATCGGCCGTAATGCCATAATTAAAGCATTACAATCCGGACAACAATTAGACAGAATATACCTTGATGCAAGAGCCCAGGGAGAAGACATCAGTGAAATAAAAAAACTGGCTTCGCAGAATGGAGTTCCGATTAACTATGTACCCGTTGCAAAATTGAATGGGTTCAATATTACCGACCATGAAGGCTGCGTGGCTCAAATTGCCAAAGTGCAATACCAGAACCTTCAGGATGTGATTTCGCTGGTAACAGAAAGCGGTGAAGCTCCTTTATTCTTAATTCTCGATGGTATTACGGATATCAGAAACATTGGTGGCATTGCCCGTACAGCTTATTGTACCGGAGTACATGCAATCATTATTCCTGAAAAAGGAGTGGGGGCATTGAATGAAGATGCAATACTTACATCTGCCGGAGCATTGGAGCAGATTGCTGTATGCCGTGTAAACAGTTTAATGAAAGCAGTGGATGAATTACACCTGAATGGCATTAAAGTATTTGCGACTGAAATGAAAGCAGCAAAAAATATTGCTGACGTTGATTTTAAAGAACCCTGTGCAATTGTGATGGGTAGCGAAGACAATGGTATATATCCTGCATTAATGAAAATATGTGATGAGAAAATAAAAATCCCCATGGTAGGGGATTTTGAAAGTTTAAATGTTTCAGTAGCCACAGGTATTATTTTGTATGAAGCGATGAAGCAGCGGGGATAAGTTTTTTATTCACCGTATTTGCTTTAATAATTAAGAATAGCGGTCACTGTATCTTGTCTGGTTATGTTTTGTAGAAAAGAACCATTGTTATGTTGGGTAAATGGTGTTGTTGTTTCTACAAACCAGTCAATCCTGTTGGATGCTCCTCCGTAACAACGTAATAAAATTGTGCTGTCTGCAGCAGTATTTACCAACAAGGCATTAGATTTATGATCAGGAACATAATTAACAACCAGCTTCAATACTGAACTGGTTGGATAATTGGAACCTTTTATTATCCGAAGCCGTAGCCACCCATCAGGATAAAAATTAATAAAACGAGTTTTTGGTTCAAATACTGACCAATAGCCATTTTTGCTAACTGTTATTGATTTTGTTTGATCATAATCTTGCTGATTGAAGCTGCAACTGCCGTCATTGCCAGTGGTATTGGATCTGTAAGCAATAAGTCCGCATAAAGCCTCAAAAATTGTACAGCGGTGGAGACCCACAACAGCCCCGTTTACCATCGAACTGGTTATGGCATCTTTTACCTGGATACTTGCCATTGGTGTAGCGTTCTTTTTACAACTGCTAATTAATAAAATGGCTGGTAATATTATCAAACGAGTTAGAGTGGTGACTTCTTTTTTCATGCTGTTTAATTTTAAGATTATAGATATTTTAAATTGCCGGCAAAACGAATAATGAAATGCTTAATTATTTTTCTGCGTGTTAATTCGCAATGAAATACCTAAAGAAAAATTACCATTTGCTTTATGCAGGTTTGGATTTGATAGATCAGCGGAAAAGGAATACCCGGTATGAAATTGAAAATTTTTCCAACCAGCCCGAAATACAAAACCGGGTTCCCACATAATATGAAATGGCTGGTCATACAAACTTTTTATCTGGCTGGTACTGAAAGGCTCACGGTCCGTATTAAATAAAGTGTCTTTTACAGTGAAGTTGACGCCGGCAAACTTTGATACAATGGCAAATTGAATGTTTTTGTTCTCCGTACTTAAAGCAACAGCCGGTTGAATAAAAAAGTGTGTGAGATTTATATTGGAGGTGCCCGTAGAGTGGTTATTAGAAATTTTCCCTTTTCCAAATCCTGCATAGGTCTCAAAATGCCAGTTGTCAGATAGCGCTGTTACAAAACCGGAGCCCAACTCAAATCGATTGTATTTTGCAAAGTCATTGGCAAACGAATAACTGGCCATAATTCCCACATGCTTTCCGGGCATATAGGATGCCTGTAAATCAGCACCCGAATATTTTGAATGAGATGCTGACAAAATAGAGAAGTTTATATCATTCTTTTTGGAATGTAACGGAGTATTGGGTGTAGAAGGGACATAATAGAAGTTTTCTTTTTGCCTTGATTCCGCTATAATATATGGATTGGTAATGGCACCCCCCGGCCAGCAGGAGCAAAGACCAAAAACCATACCCAGGCAAATTAATATGTAGCAAGAGGAGTTATGAGTCTTTTTCATAATTTTTAGTTTGATTGATTGTTATTCTTTTCTATGAAATAGCAACCCAAACTTAATTTTGTGTGTCCCGTATTACTAATTGAATTTTGCGGTAGCATAACCCGGAGTTGCAGAATTTGCAAAATGACTTTTTCGAACTTATTTATTGCTTACGCAACAAAGGAAAGACCACCCTAAATTTGCTTTGAAAATCAATGAACCAGGATCAACAACATATAAAACTCATCGAATGTCCCCGTGATGCTATGCAGGGCTGGAAAGCATTTATTCCTACGGAAAAGAAAATCGAATACATTAATTCTTTGTTGAAAGTTGGATTTGATACAATCGATTTCGGAAGTTTTGTTTCGCCTAAGGCAATTCCGCAAATGGCAGATACAAGTGAAGTAGTCAGGAGTCTTGAGTTAGGAGCCGGGAGTACAAAGCTTCTTGCTATAGTAGCTAACATGCGGGGTGCGGAAGAAGCCAGTATTTTTGATGAAATAACTTATCTCGGGTTTCCTTTCTCTGTATCTGAAACTTTTCAGCAACGAAATACTAATTCATCCATCAGCGAATCACTAAATAGGGTGGAGGAGATACAAAATCTTTGTATAAAAACAGGAAAACAATTAGTGGTTTATATGTCAATGGGATTTGGCAATCCTTATGGCGATGCGTATGATGAAGAAATTGTTTTTGAATGGGTGAATCAGTTAGTAGCAATGGATATTGGAATTATTTCTTTAGCTGATACAGTGGGTGTAGCAACTCCGGAGCAAGTGTATGACATGACCAGCTTTTTAGTTGAATCATTACCCGGAACAGAAATCGGTGTTCATTTACATTCAACGCCTGAAAACTGGAAAGAAAAATTATCAGCAGCCGTAAAGGCAGGCTGCAAAAGATTTGATGGAGCCTTAAAAGGAATTGGTGGTTGCCCCATGGCAGATGATGAACTGGTAGGTAATATGGATACAGAATTGATGATACCTTATTTTAAGGAACGAAATTTAATTACTGATTTAAATGAAGAGGCATTAAATAAAAGCCTGGCTCTGGCAGGTAAACTTTTTATATAGCTGATTATGGAGTTGATGGTAAACATTGATATTAAAAAATTACCGGAGCCGATCAATTACAAAAGCAATATTTTATTAATTGGTTCTTGTTTTACGGAGCATATTGGCAATGCATTACAAGAATTAAAATACCCGGTTCTTCAAAACCCTAATGGTATTTTATTTGGACCGGATAGTGTTTGCAAAAGTCTTCTTTCCTATATCCAGAACAAACAATACACAAAAGCAGATCTATTTCAATTGAATGAGGTATGGAATAGCTGGCAGCATCATTCCAGGTTTTCAAATATAAATGCAGATGATGCAGTTGCGAATATTAATCAATCTCAACAGAAAGCTCATGAGTTTTTGAAAGATGCAGATTGGTTAATTATAACCTTAGGTTCTTCATACACCTACCAACTATCTCAAATTGCTGATACAGCATCTGAAACTTCGGGAAATACAGTGGCTAACTGTCATAGAGCACCTGCCAATTGGTTTACAAAAGAAATGCTGGAGATAGACAATATAAAAGCAATGCTGGAAGATTGTTTGAAGCAATTGAAAGCATTTAACCCAAAATTGAATTTTTTATTTACAATAAGCCCGGTAAGACATATACGGGATGGGGTGGTGGAGAACAATCGAAGCAAAGCAAGATTGATCGAATCAGTTCATCATATCGTCAGCAAGTTTGAATCAGCATTTTATTTTCCGGCGTATGAATTAGTGATTGATGTATTGAGGGACTATCGCTTTTATGATATTGACATGGTGCATCCTAATTACCCGGCTACAGAATTTGTGCTGGACAAGTTTGCTGAATTTTGTATTGACGATGAATCAAGACAACTAATGAAGGAGGTGAAGAAAATTGTTATTGCAAGAAAACATAAAGCCTTTCAGCCGCAAACAAAAGCACACCAGCAATTTTTGCTTTCACATTTTGAGAAAACAAAAGAGCTGCAACAAAAATTTCCTTTTCTTAATTTACAAGCAGAGTTGGATTATTTTTTAAAAACGTAGCCTATGTGGTTAGTGACTATCATTTTTTGGTTGCAAGCTTTCTTATGCCCGTTTATTATCTGCGTAGCAATTGGTTTTGGAATTACTAAGGATTTATCTATTGTATCAATTGTTATAGGAGGGGTAGCGGGAATTGTATTTGCCGAATATATCAGAAGAAAGTTTGGTCTTGATGTATTCTTTGGTCGGCTGTATGGCCCAAACGAAATGGATGAAAAGCTAAAGAAAAAGGATTAGTTCTTGAATTAGTTATAGTGAGTTGAGTGAACAATAAGAGCCATTCTACAATCGGAGACTAAGAACCCTCCTTCGGAGGGCAGGGAGGCCTTAATGTATCCTATCTCCCCTCACAGTAAGTTGTTGAATTATCTCCGCTTCATATTGCAACCATTCTTCCCAGCGTTTCCTTACTTTTTCTTTGCCAACATAAGTTTCAGACAGATCAATAAACAACGTATAATGTCCTGCTTCACTTTCCATAAAGCGTCGATAGAATTTTTGCATGTATGGGTCATTCAATCCCTCACTTAATCGTTTAAAACGTTCACAACTCCGGGCTTCTATTAATGCCATGCTTAGCATCTGATCTAAAAAACGGTCGTTAATGTGTCCGCCTTTTTTTTGAAAAGCCAATAATGCATTTACATATTCATCTTTTCGTTGCTTGCCGAGTTTCAATCCCCGTTTATGTAATTCAGCAAGCACTAATCTGAAATGCCCCCATTCTTCAGTAACAATCGGAGAGAGTTCAATCACCATTTTTTCCCTGTCGCTATATCGTTGAATGAGTGAAATGCAGGTAAGGGCTGCTTTCTGTTCGCAATAAGCATGGTCGGTTAATATATCTTCCAGTGATATTTCTGCTAGACTAACCCAACGTGGATCGGTTGGTAGTTTAAGACCAAGTATGTTTTTAGTGTCTTGTGATAAATCCATTGGGTTGCAATATTACTACCAAAATAAAAATCCGTCCCGATTTAAATCGAAACGGATTTATTTCTTAACCTAATTGAATTACTTCTGGCAAATAGTGTAATAAAATCCAATATTGAACCGGCTTCCAAGTGTTCCTGCATCTAATCCAAATGAAGATGATTTGTTCTTTACATTGGAGCCAACCTGTTCAGATGTATTGTGGCTGTATCCCAAAAAGCCAAAGGATCCTATTGTTGTAAATCTTTTGCTAATGGCATACCCGAATCCGGCGTTAATATTTGCGCCAAAATTGAATGTTTTCGATTCAGATGAAAAATTCCCTTCTTCGTATTTGCTTTTACCGGGTGCTGCAGATATGTTAACTCCCACAAAAGGTTTGAAAGCTTCTTTGCCAAAAAAATAACGGCTGTACAGCGTAGCTCCATAGCTATTGTTTCTGTTAATGCCCGGTGTTGGTGTGTCTTGGTCGTCAAATTTAGAACCCGTTAAAGTTAAGCCGAGACCTACTTGAAGATGTTCAGTTAAAAAAGTGCCGATTTCAGGCGAAAATGACCAGGAAGTACCTTTTCCTTCTTTAGTGGTGGTGTTACCGGCTTCTCTCTTACTTTGCGTACTGGATACCCCCGCATTTCCTCCCAAATACCAGGAGCCTTTTTGAGCCGTTGCTGAAATAGATACCAAAGCGAATGCGGAGAGCAGGATTGTTTTTGTTTTCATACTGTTTGTTTTGTTTAATCAATTGATTTCGTGCCACAAAGCAAGCAATTAGTGGGGGATAGATTTTCGAGAATATTGTTAAAGTAGACTTGCCAATTTTAAGATTTATACCTTACCTTTGCCGCCGCAATAAGTGGATGAATAAAAAAGATGAAATTCTAAAAAAAATTAAAGATGCCTTTAACTAAAGAAAAAAAAGCTACAGTTTTAACTGCCTACGCCGGGTCTGCAACTAATACCGGTTCTACTGAGGGTCAGATTGCCCTGTTGACTGAAAGAATCAGCCAGATCAGTACACATTTACAACAAAACAAAAAAGATTTCTCTACACACCGTGGTTTGATGAAATTAGTTGGTGAACGTAAAAGTTTGCTGAACTACTTGCAAAAGAACAACCTGACTGGTTATCGCCAGTTGATTGAGAAATTAGGAATTAGAAAATAAAACCCCCAACCCCTAAAGGGGAGTTTTGGGAGAGTCATTATATTCCGAAGTTTAATCAACAATTGAATTTCATTATAAGCTATTCCCAACTTCTTCCTGATGTTGGGAATAACTGTTTTTGGACTACAGACTTTTCGGTGTTCAAGTACTCTTCGCAAATGCTCAGTAATGGACAGAACGTACAAGAGTGCGACGCAACAGAAGAAGATAGTAGTCTCGCCTGAGGCGAGACAGCAGGGTAAATAAAATTTATCTCAAATAGTTTGGGTGCTTTTGACTTCAAACATCGAACCCTAAACTTCAAACTTTTAAACGTATGCTTTCACAACCATTACAATCAAAATTTACAATAAGTGGTGACCGTGAGGTGATCATTGAAACAGGCCGTTTGGCCCGCCAGGCCGATGGTTCCGTAACTGTTCGGCAGGGCAATTGTGTTATTCTTGCAACAGTTGTTGCCAACAAAGAGCCGAAAGAAGGTCAAAGCTTTTTCCCATTATCAGTGGATTACCAGGAAAAATTTGCTTCTGCAGGTCGTATTCCCGGTTCGTTCTTTAAAAGAGAAGCGAGACTAAACGATTATGAAATATTAACGAGCCGTTTGATAGACAGAGCTCTTCGTCCGTTATTCCCGGAGGATTACCTGTGTGAAGTACAGGTATTGGTTTCTCTGATCAGTAGCGACCCGGAAGTAATGCCTGATGCACTGGCTTGCCTGGCCGCATCTGCTGCATTAGCTGTTTCGGATATTCCCATTCAGGAAATAATTTCTGAAGTACGGGTTGCCCGCATCAATGGCGAATATGTTATCAATCCATTCCGCAGTGAATTAGCGAATGCAGATTTTGAATTTATCATTGCGGCTACCAACAAGAACATCATGATGGTAGAAGGTGAGGGTAACGAGTGCCAGGAAGAAGACCTGATCAAAGCCATTGAAATTGGTCATGAAGCTATTCGTGTGCAGGTAAAAGCACAGGAAGAGTTAAGAGCATTGAAAGGCATTACCACCAAAAGGGAATACGCCAAGCCGTTACATAACGAAGAGTTGAGGGAGAATGTAAATGCTTTTGCAAAAACAAAAGTGTATGAGGTTGCAAAAGGGGCTTTGGCAAAACATGATCGTTCAGACAAATTTGCTGCCATTCAGGAAGAATTGATGGAGCATTTGAGAAAAACTTATATCAAAGAAGAAGGTGGAAGCTTGCCTGATGATGTAAAAAAATGGGCTAAGACTTATTATGCCGACCTGCAGTATGATGTGGTTCGGGATATGATCTTGAACGATAAGGTTCGTTTGGATGGCCGTAAACTAGATGAAGTTCGTCCCTTGAATATGGAAGTGGATGTTTTACCTTCTCCACACGGAGCTGCTTTATTTACAAGAGGTGAAACACAATCACTTACAACAGTTACTTTGGGAACTCCCTTAGATGCTACTTTGTTGGAAAGTGCAGCGGTTTCTGATTATTCAAAGTTCTATTTACACTATAATTTTCCTCCTTTTTCAACAGGTGAGGTGAAGATGATGAGAGGTGTTGGTCGTCGTGAAGTGGGTCATGGTAACCTGGCTATGCGGTCATTGAAAAAAATGATGCCAGGTGGTGATTTTCCATATACCGTTCGTGTAGTAAGTGATATTCTTGAGTCAAATGGTTCATCATCTATGGCAACAGTTTGTGCCGGTTCATTAGCATTGATGGATGCCGGTATAGCAATTCCAAAACATGTATCTGGGGTAGCAATGGGGTTAATCAGCAAAGGCGATCAGTTTGCTGTATTAACAGATATACTAGGCGATGAAGATCACCTGGGAGATATGGACTTTAAAGTTACCGGTACCCGTGATGGTATTTGCGGAGTGCAAATGGATATTAAGGTGGATGGTCTTAGCATGGATGTAATGCGTAAAGCATTATCACAAGCTAAAGAAGGTCGTTTACATATTTTGGATGCGATGTATGATACTATACCTGCAGCAAGAGAAGATGTGAAGCCTCATGCACCCAGAATGGTGAAATTGTTTATTGATAAAGAATTCATCGGTGCCGTGATCGGGCCAGGTGGTAAAGTAATACAGGAAATACAAAGAGAAACTGGTACAACCGTTAACCTGGAAGAGAAAAATAATATGGGTGAGATCAGCATCTTTGGTACAAAGAAAGAAGGTGTTGATAAAGCGGTTTCCTGGATCAAGGGAATTACAGCAGTGCCTTCTGTTGGTGATGTGTATGAGGCGGTAGTAAAATCCATCATGCCTTTCGGTGCATTTGTAGAGTTTATGCCGGGTAAACAAGGGTTGGTTCACATTAGCGAAGTAAGCTGGAAGCGTTTGGAAACACTGGAAGGATTAGTGCATGAAGGTGATGTTATGAAAGTGAAATTGATTGGTACCGATCCTAAATCTGGTAAATTCAAACTGTCGAGAAAGATATTAATGCCGAAACCGGATGGTCAGCAACAAGGACCGCCACAAGGCAATTAAATAATAAAATAAAACCCTGAGCAATCAGGGTTTTTAGTTTTCACTATGAGCCAATACATACAAATAGAATTTAAAAATATTGAGGTTGAACAATCCGATTTAATAATTGCTGAATTAACCATGATCGGCTTCGAAGGATTTGAAGAGGCGGATAAAAATCTGAAAGCATTTATTCCCACCAGCGATTTTGATGAAGTGGCAGTGAAAGAAATTGCAACCCGCAACAATGTTTCTTTCATTCAATCAACCATTGAAGAAACAAATTGGAACGCCGTTTGGGAATCCAACTTCCAACCAGTGTTGGTAGATGATTTTGTTTCTATCCGTGCCGATTTTCATGAAGAAGCAAGAGGCGTGGAGCATGAAATTGTGATCACTCCGAAAATGAGTTTTGGTACGGGGCATCATGCTACCACATTTATGATGATCCGGCAGATGAGAGAAATTAATTTTAATAATAAAATTGTTTTTGATTTTGGTACAGGCACCGGGGTGCTGGCAATATTAGCAGAGAAATTGGGTGCTGCAACAGTTTATGCAGTTGACAATGATGAGTGGAGCATCTTAAACACCAAAGAAAATATTGAAAGGAATAAGGCCAAAAAAATTCAGGTAGAAAAAATAGATGTGGTAACAGGAGCGGAGCAGTTCGATATTATTCTTGCAAATATTAATCGCAATGTAATCCTGGATAATTTTTCAGCTTTGAAAAATAGACTGTCCGTTGGCGGCATATTATTACTAAGTGGCTTGCTGGAGGAAGACGAATTTGTTATTGTAAGCAGGGCTACCGAACTTTCTCTCACATTAAATAAAAAATTGCTATATAACAACTGGATCAGCTTAAGGTTCAGTCATTAAGGCATTATTATTGGCTTATTAAATTAAGGTTATACTTCTCAATTTTGCTTATTTTTGCAATCCGGTTAGCAGCGAACTATGAATGAACTTTTATTAATTCTCTTGGCTTATTTGATTGGTAGCATCCCAACATCTGTTTGGGTTAGCAAGCAATTCTTCGACATAGACATCCGTGACTATGGAAGTGGAAATGCCGGAGCCACTAATACTTACCGGGTACTCGGCCCCAAATGGGGAACATTAGTAATGGTAGTGGATATGCTTAAAGGAATTGTTGCCGTAAAACTGGCATTACTATTACCAGAATATGCAGATAGTGAAGTAAATCTTCAAAACCTTCAAACTGGGTTGGGGCTTGCAGCAGTTGTTGGACATATATTTCCTATATGGGCTGATTTTCGGGGTGGTAAGGGCATTGCAACTTTGTTTGGATTGGTATTAGGAATTTCTCCCTGGACAGCTCTTAGCTGTGTAGCAATTTTCACAGTAGTACTATATCTTACCCGATTTGTATCACTAAGTTCTATATTAGCAAGTATTGCTTTCCCATTTTTTATATTAGTGATATTTAATGTTGAAAATCCTATTTACCGCACATTTGCTATTGCAGTAGCATTAATGGTATTGTTGACACATCAAAAAAATATTGGCCGATTGCTTAAAGGAAACGAAAGCAAAGTACCTATTTTGAAAGGCCGTGATCGTCGCAGGCAACGACGCCGGGAGTCATCCGGCCGGCAGGATTAACTTACACTGGAAAATTGTACCTTACAAATAGAAAATTGTTGGCTCATCCAACTTTGGTACAATGATTGGCATCTACATAAAAAATTACTACAATGATACAGAAAATCACCTCGGTTTTTATTTTGGCAGCTTTCCTCGTAGCCTGTTCAAAAAATGCACTGACAGGTAAAAATCAGCTTACATTATTGCCAGAAGGAGAATTGCAAACAATGGCAACACAAGAATACCAGAATTTTCTTTCAACCAATAAAGTGGTTGCAGCAAGTGGTAACAGGGACGCAGAAATGGTACGCCGAGTAGGACAACGAATAACAAGAGCTGTAGAAACCTATTATGCAGATAAAGGATTGACAGATAAATTAGCAGGTTTTAAATGGGAATATAATTTGGTGAATGATGCAGCCGTTAACGCATGGTGTATGCCGGGTGGAAAAATTGTTATTTATACCGGTATTCTTCCTGTTACACAAAATGAAGCAGCATTAGCAGCAGTTATGGGACATGAAGTATCGCATGCATTATTGCAGCACGGTAATCAACGCATGAGCCAGGGCTTGTTACAGCAGCTCGGCGGTGTTGCATTGTCTGTTGCGGTAGCTAACAAACCTGCTGAAACACAAAATTTATTTCTGGGAGCTTATGGTGTTGGTTCGAATGTAGCGGTTATACTTCCTTTCTCCCGCAAGCATGAGTTAGAGGCTGACCGTTATGGATTAATATGGACAGCAATGGCGGGCTATAATCCACAGGAAGCAATTGGGCTTTGGGAAAGAATGGAAAAATTGAGTAATGGACAAAAACCACCAGAATTTATGAGTACTCACCCTGCAGAAGGCCGCAGAATTGATCAACTCAATAAATATATGCCGGAGGCGATGACCTATTATAAGCCGGTAGGCAAGTAAAATATTGATTGAAATGAATAAAATCCCGTTCAAATACAAGCTGGACGGGATTTTTGTTTAAGAAAGGTTTCAACTACCCCATATTTTGTTTACCTTTGCCATCCCCGCTTTTGAGAACTTTGTCAGTATATCACGAACCAAAGCTGACAAGAACCTTTTAAATTAGTTTCATAAGTATGTCACAAACTGTTTTTGAAAAGTTAGAACTGGCAGACGAAAAGAATCTCTTAATTCAGGGTTTGCCCTCTTCCATCGAAAAGCAATTCAACAAATTGTCATTTTGTAAAAACATGACTCCGTTATTAAAAACACGGAAGATTGATTTTGCATTGGTATTTGCCGTAAGCGAAAACCAATTGAATGGTATTTTGAAGGATGTTATGCCGTCGTTGAAAGATGGTTCAAAATTCTGGGTAGCTTATCCAAAATCCACCTCCAAAATTGTTACGGATTTGAATCGTGACCGTAGCTGGAACCGCCTTACCGATGAAGGATACGAAAGTATCAACCGGGTAGAACTGGATCATGTGTGGAGTGCCATGCGATTTGAGAAAGGCGAAACAGTTCGGGGCGAAGATGTTCCGCATACAAGGAAAAGGGAAGCTGCTCCATTAGCTGATTAAGGCCGGTATTACCCCAAAAAGTATTTAGGTTTGTTGCTAGCAACAAACCTTTTTTATTTTAAACATATGTCATTACTCAACGTAGAAATAAAAGCCCGATGCAACGATGCATCTTTAATCAGAAAATATTTACTCGACAACAACGCAGACTTTAAAGGTGTAGATGAACAAACAGATACTTACTTCAATGTGCAACACGGACGTTTAAAACTCCGGGAAGGAAATATTGAAAACAACCTCATCTTCTACGAACGAACAAACCAGGCCGGTCCAAAGAACTCACATTTCAATTTAGTAAAAGTAGAAGATGCCAAAGGATTGAAAGAAGCCTTGCAAAAATCAATTGGTATAAAAGTAGTTGTACAAAAGCGAAGAGAGATCTATTATATTGCCAATGTAAAATTTCATATTGATGAAGTGCCTGGCTTAGGTGAATTTGTAGAAATTGAAGCAGGAAATGTATTGGCTGATTTATCGCAGCAGCAATTAAATGAGCAGTGCAATTTTTATCTCAATGAATTTGGAATTAAAGAAGAAGATTTAATGGAACTATCGTACAGTGATATGTTGTTGGCAGAAATAAAATAAAGAAGTAAATTTAAGTATGAATGAATTGAGAGAGCCAATCCCTGTATACGGGATGAAGAAACTTACAATTGAAGAATACTTAGAGTTTGAAAGAAACGCTGAAGATAAGCATGAATATTACCAGGGTGAAGTATTTGCCATGTCCGGTGCAAAGCTTGCTCATAATATAGCTACAGGTAATTTGTATTTTGGCTTACGGAAAAGGTTAGAAGGGAAATCTTGCAACCCTTTTAACAGCGATCAAAGAATATACATCCCGGAAAACTCACTTTTTACCTATCCCGATATTTCAATTATTTGCGGAGATATTCTTACAAAAGATAACGATGAGTTGAATGCAATAAATCCAACCGTAATTGTAGAGGTGCTATCCTCATCAACCCGCAACTACGACATGGGTGGTAAGTTTGATCTGTACCGGGATATCCCAACATTGAAAGAGTATATATTGGTGGATTCAGAAGCAGTAAAAGCATATGCTTTTAGAATTAACGAAACCGGTCACTGGGAATTAGAAGAATACAAAAGGGCAGAAGATACACTGGAAATAAAAGTTCTTCAACTATCTATCCCACTTTCAGAAATTTACGAGGGAACTAAATTGATCACTACCGGATAATCACTGCACCCATCTTCTTCGTCAACTCCATTTCCATTTGTTTTAAATGCTCATGTGTCTGGTGCAGCATATTGTACTCATCCGCAGTGTGCTGCTTTTCCATATCTAACTGGTTTTCCAGCAGCATCCGTTTTATTTTACGCAGCTTCAAATAATTCACGGCTGATTCTACTTCCATATTGGTTTTATCTTCCCCCATTTTCAGGAAGCTCATCAAATGGTCGCCATTATCCCGGGCCAGTGTTTTAATGAAGTCTTCGTACGGTTGCTCAAAAAGTTTTTTCTGGTAGCCGTCTGACTGGCTGTATTCTTTTTTCCAATGGTCACTTTCTTCATAGGGGAAGTTGAGTAGCGAAACAGCCAAAGCACTCAGCTTGGTATCGGGGTGATGAATAAAATAACTTCTCGTAGCAGTAGCCGGACTATTTTGTAACAGTTCTTTAAAAGCTGCGATCAATCGTATCACATCTTTATTATCGATCAAACTTTCATCCACCATTTCTTCCAAAATATAATTGCCGACCAGTTTATCGTCATCATATTTTTTAATACCGTACTCCAGTAAAATTCTTGCTACTTCCCGTTCCTGCAACTCATCTTTAAACAATAGGTTAAACGTAGCATCATCATAATTGGTTTCTTCAGCCTGCTTTGCATTTTCTTCTATTTGCTTTGCATCATTAAAAGAATCTTTTCTTTCCTGTGTAGCAATCCGGTCACGGATAAATTTATTAACCAATGCATGTAAACCACCTTCTTCGATCCGTAATATCTCAGAACATTGCTTGATATAATCCTGCTGCTTGGTAAAATCTTCTACTTTGTTGATCTTGGAAATGGTTTCCGCCATCTTATTCACCACTTCCGATTTCTTAACCGAATCATTTCCCGCATCTTTCAATGCCACTTCTAATTGAAAAAGAATAAAATCTTTTTTATTCGCCTGCACAAAATCCCGGAAAGCAGATACACCAACTTTGTTTACATAACTATCCGGGTCTTCTTTATCCGGTATCAATACCAGTTTTACATTTAGCCCTTCTTCCAATGCAAGGTCCAGTCCCCGCAAGGCTGCTTTTATACCAGCGGCATCACCATCATAAATAATAGTAAGATTGTTGGTATATTTTTTTACCAAACGTAATTGATCCGGCGTTAATGATGTACCGCCACTCGCCACCACATTTTCAATACCAGCTTGATGTAATGATACCACATCGGTATAACCTTCTACTAATAAACATTCATCCGCTTTATCAATAGCCTGTCTTGCCTGGTAAGAGCCATAGAGAATTTTACTCTTAATGTAAATTTCATTCTCCGGTGTATTGATATACTTCGGTGCTTTGTCGTTGCTCTTTAAAATTCTTGCACCAAAGCCCAGCACTTTGCCACTATGATTGTGTACCGGGAAAATGATCCGGCCACGGTAATTATCCATCAACTGGTCGTTGCGGTTAGCTACCAAACCAGATTTAATTAATATCTCAGCAGTATATTGTTTCGCCAATGCTTCTTTGGTAAAAGCATCTCTTTGTTCGGGAGAATAACCGATTTGAAACTTCTTAATGATCTCTTCCCTAAATCCTCTTTCTTTCAAATAGCTTAAACCAATATCCTGTCCTTCTTCTGTTTCAAACAATGCTTTAGAAAAAAATTGCTGCGCAAAAGCATTCACGATGTACAAACTTTCCGCCACCTGCATTTGCTGCCGCTGCTCATCGTTCTGAAATGTTTCTTCGATCTCAATGCCATATCGGCCGGCCAGCCATTTCAGTGCATCCACATAGCTGTACTTTTCATGCTCCATGATGAAGCTGATGGTATTGCCGGCCTTCCCGCAACCAAAACATTTGTATAGTTCCTTGCTTGGGGAAACCGTAAACGAAGGAGTCTTTTCATTATGAAAAGGGCAGAGGCCCAGGTAATTACTGCCTCTTTTTTTCAGCTTTACAAAACTGCCCACCACATCCAATATATCCAGGCGGCCCAGTATCTGTTGTATCGTATTTTGCGAGATCATTCGGGCGGGCAAGTTATTGAAAAAAAGGCTGTTTCTCGCAAAGACGCAAAGACGCCACAGCCGTAAAATAGCATTGTATTCTTTGCGCCTTTGCGTCTTTGCGAGCCATGTATTCAATCTGTAACCTCCCCCGAACTTCGTTCCCAACCTTCGTACCTCGGTTGCCTCCAAGGAGGGGCTTCAAGTCGTTCATATTTAATAATTCAATCAAGTAGTAATTGCGTAAGCAAGTAACCCTTCCGCCGGCAGGCCAACTCCGAACCTGTCTGCCGACAGGCAGGCTCCAAACTCCAAACTCTCAACTCTCAACTTACTTGTGCATTTCTTTTTTATAAATACCTTCCACAAATGCTTTGATTTTTTAAAATTTGGGCTTACTTTACTAACGTTCCTTAACCGAACCTCCTGAGCATAATCCGTCACCTTACCGAAAAATAAAAGCCTCTTTTATTTTTTAACCTGTTTGCCTTTTGCAAACACAAAACTTAAACGACATGGTTCAGGTAGACATCTCACAGCTAACTTCAGAGTGCAACACCTGGAGAGAGCAGCTTCGCCTTCATCGGGAAGAATTCACCACCGACGAAACAAAGCTACAGCAGGTAGCCGGTCGTCAACTCTCCAAAGAACAACTACAAGACGTAGAGCATTTACACAACCAGTTTCACATCCAGCTAATCAACATTCACGACCTTAAGCAATCTATCAAAGCCCATGAACGCAAAATGGAATTTGAACGGGTAGCTTTTAATGGAAAAGTGAATGAAGATAGTTTGATACGTCATGAAAGATTGCATGATGAGTACCAGGCCCTTCAACAAACCTTGCAGGATCTCCGTGCAGAATTCAGCAACTTTCTAAGCAGAACATAAAAGTTCTAAGTTCAAGGTTCTAAGTTTGAAGTCAACGAACTCCAAACTCCGAACTCTGAACTCCGAACTAGGAACTAAGAACTGTTTTCAACCCCATTGAATTCAAAGCATTACTCATCTCTAAACCAGATTGCCATGCCTGAATTTGATACCTCACACGTCAAAAATATTGTCTTGCTGGGCCATGCCGGCTCCGGTAAGACCACCTTAGCGGAGTGCATGTTGTTCGAAGCCGGACTCATCACCCGCAGGGGTTCCATCGCAGAGCGAAACACCACAGGAGATTACCACGAACTTGAACAAGACCGTGGTAATTCTATTTTTAGCAAGCTCCTCCACACCAAATGGAGAGGCTATAAAATAAATATCATTGATACTCCCGGCTATGATGATTTTGTTGGCGAAGTGATCTCCGCATTAAAAGTAGCCGATACCGGCGTAATGCTGCTCAATGCCATGATGGGAGTAGAAGTAGGCACCGATATCATTTGGGAATACACCGACAAGTTTAAAACGCCGATGATATTCGCCGTAAATAAACTCGATGATGATAAAGCCGACTTCGATAAAACAGTACGGGATGCCAAAGCACATTTCGGAAATAATGTAGTGGTAGTACAATACCCACGGCAAACAGGTGCCGGCTTTCATGAGATCATTGATGTGCTGCGCATGACCATGTATAAATTCAACAACACCGGCGGCAAGCCAGAAAAGCTGGCCATACCGGATGATGAAAAAGCAAAAGCAGATGAGCTCCACAAAGAATTAATAGAAGCCATTGCCAGCAACGATGAAAGCCTCATGGAAAAATATTTCGACCAAGGCGAACTCACAGAAGATGAAATGAAGAACGGCCTCAAAAAAGCAATGATCAATCATGATCTGTTTCCGCTTTTCTGTCTCTCTGCCGAACGCAATATGGGCAGCGGCCGCCTCATGGGCTTTATAGATAATGTATGCCCCAGTGCCAATGAAATGCCGCCGCAAAAAACAAAAAAAGGCGACACACTCACCTGCGATGCCAATGGCCCCGCATGTATTTTTATTTATAAAACTATTTCCGAACCGCATGTAGGAGAGTTATCCTTCTTTAAAGTATATAGCGGCACGGTAAAAAGTGGTATGGAACTCGAGAATGAGACCACCGGCGTTACCGAAAAGATCACCCAGTTATTTTTAGTAGAAGGAAATAAACGAACCGCCACCAATGAACTCGTAGCAGGCGATATTGGTGCAACGCTAAAACTAAAGAACACCCATGTAAACAATACCCTGCACACAAAAGGAAAAAATTACGAATTGCCACCCATAGAATTTCCATCGCCCAACATGACGGTGGCCATTGAAACACTTAAAAAAGGAGAGGAGGAAAAACTATCACAAGCCCTGCACCAGTTGCGGGAAGAAGATCCTACACTGCTGGTTGAAGTATCTTCCGAGTTAAAACAAACACTCATCCATTGCCAGGGCGATATGCATCTCGCCGTAGCCAAATGGAAAATAGAACACCAGCACAAGCTGGATGTAAAATTCAGTAAACCCAAAATTGCCTACCGGGAAACCATCCGCAAAATGGCCGATGCCAGTTACCGCCACAAAAAACAAAGTGGAGGTGCCGGGCAGTTTGGCGAAGTATATATGCGTATAGAACCCTGGTATGATGGTATGCCCGAGCCCACGGAGTTCAATGTGCGGGGGCGGGATACACATGATCTTGATTGGGGCGGCAAACTCGTTTTTTATAATTGCATTGTAGGTGGTGCTATAGATGCAAGGTTTCTGCCTTCTATCTTAAAAGGCGTTATGGAAAAAATGCACAACGGCCCACTCACCGGTTCCTATGCACGGGATATACGGGTATCGGTGTACGATGGTAAAATGCACCCGGTTGATAGTAACGATATATCATTTAAAATAGCAGGCCTCCAGGCATTTCGCACTGCCTTTCAGCAGGCCGACCCGCAAATACTGGAACCTATCTATCATGTAGAAGTGCTATGTCCCGATGATCTTACCGGTGCTGTAATGGGCGACCTGCAAAGCCGCCGTGCCATAGTAGAAGGTATAGATAGCGAAGGCCATTTTCAAAAAATACTGGCCCGGGTACCCTTGGCCGAAATGGATGGTTACTCATCCTCCCTGCGATCCATTACACAAGGCCGTGCAAGATTTACCATGAACTTTGTGGCGTATGAAGCAGTGCCTTTTGATCTGCAACGGAAGTTGATTGATGAGTATAGTAAAACAGCGAAGGAAGAGTATGCTTAATATACCCTGAGCTTGATGAAGGGATTAGTTACTATAAAGCTCCGGCAATAATTGCCGGAGTTTTTTTTATGATCTTTCTTAATTTTCTTTTTGCGTTGATGCAAAAAGATTGAGGCAAATGCAAATGTTTTGCTTTTATAGTTTGAATAAAACTTTTCTTGCTTTTCTTTTTGCCTTGATGCAAAAAGAAACAAAAAAATCAAGGCAAACGCCATTGCTCCGCAGGCTTTGCCATCCCTCGCCCCCTTTTCTGTTTTATCCCCGTCCTGTTATTTTTTGTTTTGTGATGATTGAAGCAAGGTGCAAGACTCCGCTGCGTGTTATGCGAAGAACATGAAGGCACTGTGTTCCGCCTGAAAGTGTTTAAAGGATTTAGTTTTTTTATAGTGTGGCGGAACAAGGTGCTGGAAGTGGTTGATTGGTTCTGGTTTTAATTATAAGAGCCGCCCGAAGGGCGGCTCTTTATTTTGTATTTGTGCTATACG
The DNA here is from genome assembly GCA_022843585.1 of Chitinophagaceae bacterium. GTDB lineage: Bacteria > Bacteroidota > Bacteroidia > Chitinophagales > Chitinophagaceae > JJ008. The sequence continues at coordinate 210,925 of JALHNJ010000003.1, read as the reverse complement.
GATTGATTACTTATGCAGGTGCTAATACCAATTCTACATCGAGGTTTGTTGTTTGCCCGAGTGTGATAACTATGCCGGGTATTGTTTGGGGTATGTAATCGGGTTTTGAAAATTTGATACTGTATGTGCCGGGTATGGGAATTTTTACACTGTATTCTCCATCGCCGTCTGAAGTGGCAGTATATGTTTGCCCGATCACTTCTACTAATACATCACTTAACTCATCGCCAGAACTACTGCTTGTGATAACGCCGGCAGCTTGTGTGGGTATGTTGCCCTGGTCTATAATTTCTCTTGCTGCTTTGTACGTATTGTAAAACTCTACATCGCTTAATTTAAAATTAAGCATTAATGTATCCAATGTGGTTCTGCAAAGTGTTCTTGTTTCTTTGATAAGCGTTTTTAATTGTTCTGTTAAGGCTACCTGCTGACTTTGTTTGGCTCTTGGTGCCGGTGCTTTTGCGGTGTAGCTATCTATTAATGTTTGATAGCTGGTGAGTGTGGCAGCAGTGATACCGAAAGGTGGTAATGCTGCAATGTGAGTGTTTGCATTGTCGTGGATGGTTTGTGCTCTTTCGGACAGATCATCATCTTTTAATGATTTTAAATCTGACATGGTGACTTTGGAAAGTGATTGCAGAATAATATCATTTACTGATACTGCATAGGCATACAAGAGACCTGCATTAATAACAGTGGTGTTGCGTAATGCATCTCTTGTAAAATTTTTGTCGGGAGTGATACCCGAGGTGACTGTTTGCTGTTGCTCGGATGTGTTACTGATGGCATCAATTTTTGCTTTAAGATTTGTTTGTGCGGTAACGAGTGCAGGAACTGTGGCTACTGCTACTGAATTAGCATCGAGTACTGCATCTACAACAGTAAACATGCTGTAGACGGCGTTTTGTTCATCTGTCATAATTGATAAGGTTTGTGCTTTGTGCCGTCCTTTTCTTTTTGGAAAAGAGATAGCGGCTTAAGCGGTTAATAAAAAAAACTGTTGCCGAGATATTTGAAAAGGCGACACTGTTGCTGAGCCTGTGCCAACCTTGCTTCTATTTTTAATTGTAGTGGCAGATTTTTTTGTGGTAGTATAATTTTCTGCCGAGGTAGTTGCCCAATCTGCTGAGCTGAGATGGCTTTCTGACGAGCCGAGAAGGCAATCTGCTGAGCCGAGATGGCTTTCTGACGAGCCGAGCAAGCAATCTGCTGAGCCGAGCAAGCAATCTGCTGAGCCGAGATGGCTTTCTGCTGAGCTGAGCAAGCAATCTGCTGAGCCGAGAAGGCTTTCTGACGAGCCGAGAAGGTAATCTGCTGAGCTGAGAGGACAATCTGGCAAGCCGAGCAAGCAATCTGCTGAGCCGAGATGGCAAACTTCTGCTGTTTTGCTTGTTTCTGTTTCCTTGCAATAACGAGATGCTATTGTAATTGCCTGTTCGTGAACCGGAAGTGATAAAACTGTTGATATGACAGATTGTGCCCTCATGAAAAGTGAAGGTAAAAATGGAAGTAACTACAAAAAATCCCACGTTAGTAGTACTTATAAGAGGAAACCTTTAGAATTTAAAGGATTTGATATACCTCATTAGTGGTATTTTTTTCTTTCTACCTGAAAAGTAGATTTTAAGGCTACTATTTTTTAGATACAAATCATTGAAAGTGCCTGAAACCAGCCTAATAAATACACCGGAAATCTTTTCCTATTTTCGGAGAATATACAACCACCATGTCCCTTTTCCAGAAATCGGTACTTAAGAAATATACCAACGACCTTAATAAAGAGAACCTTGAAAAAAAATGGGAACAGTTTAAAACTCATTTTCATAATCCAGAGGTTCAGGAAAATATTCGCAATGCTAAAGAGGAAGAATACCAGGCTGGCTTTGTGGATGACCTTTTTGTAAAAATACTTGGCTATACGGTTTACCCCAATCCCAACTTTAATTTCAGGCTTGAAAAGAAAACTGATGCCGATACTACAAAAAGCGACGGCGCAATATTAGTAAACGGAAAAGTGGCAGGTGTGCTTGAGTTAAAAGATACTAATACTACTGACCTTGGCAAAGTAGAAAAACAAGCCTTTGGTTATAAGCATAAGCACCCTGAATGTATTTATGTAATTACTTCCAACTTTCAAAAACTGCGGTTTTACATTAATGACTCCATTGAGTTTATAGAGTTTGACCTTTTTAAAATAACAAAAGAAGAATTTGTAACGCTGGTTATTTGTTTAGAACAGCAACATATATTTAAGAATATACCCTACTTAATAAAAAGAAACTCTCTAGATGAGGAAAAAGGAATAACCAATAAACTATATGCCGATTACTCTCAGTTTAAAAGAGTGTTGTTTAATAATATAGTGGCATTAAACCCACAATACAATAAACTAGAAATATTTAAAAAGACACAAAAGCTACTTGACCGTTTTCTATTTGTTCTTTTTGCAGAAGATAGGCTACTTGTGCCGCCCAATAGTGTAAGAGTGATATTGACAGATTGGGAAAAACTAAAAGAGCTTGATAATTATGTTCCCTTATTTGACCGATTTAAAAAATACTTTGGTTATTTAAATACCGGGCATGATGGGAAGCATCATGAAATATTTGCCTATAATGGTGGATTATTTGCGGCAGATGAAATACTAGATAATATAAAAATTGACGATGATATTCTTTACAACGGCACTACTACTTTAAGCAATTATGATTTTGAAAGTGAAGTTGATGTAAACATACTGGGACATATTTTTGAACATAGCCTTACAGAAATTGAAGAGGTACAAGCTGAACTTGAAGGAGCTGTAATTGAAAAGACAAAGACGAAAAGAAAAAAGGATGGGGTTTTCTACACACCCCGCTATATAACAAAGTATATAGTAGAAAATACTGTAGGAGAACTCTGCAGGCAAAAAAAAGAGGAACTAAAAATTACTGATGAGGAATTTGCTTATCGTAAGAGAAAGGATGCAAGAGGAACACTATTAAAAAGATTGGACGATTACCGTAACTGGCTATTTCAAATAACCATTTGCGACCCTGCCTGTGGTAGTGGTGCCTTTTTAAACCAGGCGTTGGAGTTTTTGATTGCAGAACACCATTATGTTGATGAATTAAAAGCTACTCTCTTTGGTGATGCAATGGTGTTAACAGAGGTGGAAACTACCATTTTGGAAAACAATCTATTTGGTGTAGATATAAATGAAGAAGCAATAGAAATTGCCAAGCTTAGTCTTTGGCTCCGTACTGCGAAAAAAGGGAGAAAGCTGAACGATCTTAGTAGCAATATTAAGTGTGGCAATAGTTTAATAGATGACACAAAAATTGCGGGAAACAAAGCTTTTAGCTGGCAAAATGAGTTTAAGGCAGTATTTAAAAATGGCGGCTTTGATGTTGTGGTAGGAAATCCTCCTTATGTTGATGTAAAAAATCTTAAGAAAGAAATTGGGGAATATATATACTCAACATATAATACATCTGAAAATCGAATCAACTTATACTCATCATTTGTAGAAAAAGGATTTGCCATTGTGAAAAGTAAGGGAATGCTCTCATACATCATTCCCAATTCAATATTATTAAATAGTTCATACAAAAAGCTTAGACATCTTATTTTAGACTCGATACTAGAGATTGTCAAATTACCAGACACAGTTTTTGAGGATGCAAAGGTTGAAACTATAATCATTAGAATTCAAAAAGATTCTAATTCTACTGAAGTTAGTGTAATAAAATATCCAAATGATGTGAGGATTAATTTTATTGACTTAAATATTAAAACTGTTGCGAATAAAAATGATTGGCGAAACTCAAGTGATTTAAACTTTAATTTATATTCTTCTTTTGATATTTATTCCTTATTAGGTAAAGTTGAAAATAATTCAGTTGAGCTTTTAACTTGTGCAGAATTTTCTTTGGGCATTACACCTTATGATAAATATAAAGGACACAGTGAGGAAGATATAAACAATAGAGTATTTCACTCTGACACTAAATTAAATGATGAATATAAACCATTGATATCAGGAGAAAATATTACTAGATATTATACTTCATCTCAAATCAAAGAGTTTTTAAAATATGGAGCTTGGTTAGGCAGGCCTAGAGAAGAAAGATTCTTTTTAAATGAACGAATTATAGTTCGACAAATTATTTCGGGAAATCCGCCTAGAATATATGCTTCATATGCCAATCAGCCATTCTATTATACTCACCATGGTTTCGGAATAATTCCAAAAAATACTTTATCTGTAAAATATATTTTGACTTTATTAAATTCGAGTCTTATTAATTTTTATCACAGTTTTAAATTTCTTGATTTGGAGAAAAAGCTTTTTCAAAAAATACTTATTGAAAATTGCAAGAAAATTCCAATAAAGATTATTGACAATAACCAACAATTGCCATTTATTGAAAAAGCAGACATTATGCTTGATAAAGGAATGAATTTAGTTCGAATTTGCGAGCAAACACAAAAGTTTTTAACTGGCAAATACGATAACCTTAAGCTGACAAAAAAATTAGAAGATTGGCCTTCGCTACTCTTTAAAGATTTTTTAAAAGAACTTTCTAAGCAAAAAATAAAACTAAGTCTGCATGAAGAAGCCGAATGGATGAAATATTTTGAAGAGCAAAAAGCTATTGCCAACGGAATACAAAAAGAAATAAACGAAACTGATAATGAAATTGACAAGATGGTTTATGAGTTGTATGAGTTGACGGAGAAGGAAATTAGGATTGTGGAAGGAGCGGCGAACTAATTTTTTATTTAACCGAAAGCCAAACTATGCGCCGAAAATGTATTGAATGTAAATATTCTCTTGAATGGGATGTCTTTAATTATTCTCTTGAAAATTTCGGTGTTCCTTTGTGCAGAAACCATCAGGATTGGTTAAGAGAAGTTGAAACTACTGAAGAAACCATTGAATTATATTTTGCTTTACGTAAAAGAGGTGTTCCAGCCCAGTTAGAAAAATTTGATGGCTTTAAAACAATTGATATAGCTGTGCCAGAGGCAAAAGTGAATATTGAGGTTGATGGACAGCATCATAATTTTAATGCAAACCAAGCTTTGACCGACCTGAAACGTACCTATCACTCCTTTCTGAAAGGTTATTTTACTCTCCGCATACCCAATTCTTTAATTAGATGGGATACCGAAAAAACGGCAGACTATATTGTGGATTTTCTAAATGAAAGCAATTATAGAAAATGGGAAGATTGGTAAAGGGAGAGCTTCTATAAATGGGGTGGTGTTTTGAAATATTATTCATAGCTTTTCATAAAAGAATATTTTTCATTTAGATTTTAAACTAGATAAAGTACTTTCAAATGATTGACAATAACATACTTATTTACAATATTATAAAACTTGGCTTTGGATTATTAGTCATCTTCTGGGGATATAGACTTTTAACTAAGGGCTTGAGTAAAGTTAAAACTGGAACTATTAAAGGGGTATGGAGAGATTGGAGTATTGTTTTAGAAAATACTTCTCCGGGTGTATTTTTCTTAATTGGGGGAATAGTAATTATATTTTTTAGAGGAATAGACAATAAAACACAAACTAAAAAGATTTTGGAAGAAAGTCCTGCATCTGAAAATGTTATTATTGATAGTAGCTTTTCTGATGTAAGGTTAATAAAAAATATTAACAAAGATTCTATTTTTTATCTTTCGAAAGAAAATATTAATGAAAAAAAATATCTCGATGCTTTAAAAAATTTATTTCTTTTAAAAGGAATATTATACAATGAAGAGAAAATGGAGTCTCGAAAGGAAGAGATTGATATTAATATTAAAATTGCTTCAAAGTTTTTATTAGAAACTTTGCGAAAGCCGCCTCAAGAAAAAAAAACCAGTGAAGAAACTACAACTGAAACCCATACTAATGATGAAACTATTGATACTACAAACCAATAAAAAGTCAGCTATATTAATATTCTCATTTTTTACTTTTACTTTTTCTTTTAGCCAGACAAAGGATTCTTTAAAAATTGAAATTAGTGAACAGTTTTTTAATACTACAGTAAAAATTCAGGCGTTTAAAGAAGGACAAGTAAACGGGAAAAAATATAAAATATCCACAACAGGTACAGCCTTAGTCTTTTCGTTTTCTATTGATTCTATTAATATACCATGTTTAGTCACCAATAAACATGTAATTGAAAATTGTACTAGAGGGATTTTAAAGTTTAATAATACAGGCTATGATAAAACGCCTATCTATGGGGATATTGTTAGTATTGAATTAAAAAATTTCGAAAAATTATGGCTTAAACATCCAACTGAAGATTTAGCCATTCTTTTTTTACAACCAATAAAGGATGTGATTAATAATAGAACAGGAAAGAATCCTTTTACTATTAGTTTGACAGAGGAGTATATACCTACACTTTCAGTTGAAAAACAATTCTTAGCCTTAGAAGAGATTATAATGGTAGGTTATCCTAAAGGGTTTTCAGATTCTGTAAATAACATTCCAATTCTTAGAAGAGGTGTAACTGCTACTCCAATTTATCTAAATTACAATAATAAAAGGCGATTCCTTATTGATATCCCCATATTCCCTGGATCGAGTGGATCACCAGTATTTATTTATAATCCTGTTTCTTATACTGATAAGAGGGGCAATACTCATTTTGGTAAAAGATTTTCTTTTGTGGGAATTGTTGCTGATTCAAGAAATTATGACGCCGTAGGAGAATCCATTTTAGAAGAACCCGAAAAAAAGGACAAAAAAATTGAAACAAAGGTGTCACTTCCTATGGGTATTGCTATTGTGATCAAATCTTCTGTATTGCTTGACTTTGAGCCTGAAATTAAAAAAACTAATTTAAAAACGTATTCAGATTTATTTTTAAAATCAATACAATAATCAACGAAAGGTATGATGCGGATGAAATAAAGGATAAAAGGTTTTGTGATGAATAGTGTATGTATTTTCACTCAATGGAAAATCAATTTAATTAACCTCTCTTGTAAATGCATTTCTATATGAAAAAAATAGTTGTCACACTGTGTTTCATATTTACTGTAATGACCTGCTTTGGACAAAGTACAGACTCATCGAAACACCTAACATTTAAGGGAGTACCAATTAATGGAACACTTGCCGAATATGTTTCCAAAATGAAAAGCAGTGGGTTTAGACACATAAGTACAACAGACGGCGTTTCAATTTTGGAGGGTGACTTTGCAGGATATAAAAATTGTACGGTTGGGGTATCCACACTTAAACAAAAGGATTTAGTTAGTAAAATAGCTGTGATGTTTCCTGACTGTGACAATTGGTCGTCCCTTTCATCTAATTACTTTAATTTAAAAGAATTGCTAACAGAAAAATATGGTACTCCTTCAAAAAGTATAGAGGAATTTCAATCATCCACACCAAACACTGATGCTACTAAAATGAGTTATGTTAGACTTGGAAGATGTAAATATATTACCACTTTCGAAACAGGAAAGGGGGTAATCCAGTTGTCGATTGAGAACGATGATGTAACTCGTTGTTTTATTAAGTTAATTTACTTTGATAAAATAAACAGCGAAGCAATAAAAAAACAGGCTTTAGATGACTTGTGAAAAGCCCGATATTTTCCGCTTTGGCAGGTGTGCAGAAAAAAGTAACACGCCTCAGTTGGTGTTTTTTTCCACAACCATGGCATAATAATGACATTGGTTAATAATTACATTAAAATGAAAAAGTATTTTTTAGTCTTGCTGGTTTTAATATTGATTTCTTCAAAATCCAATGCTCAAGAAATTGACAACACAAACTATTATGATTTTCAAGTTAACTATGGCAGTACAAATTGGCTACGAATTAGTGATATTGTTCCTGTAATAATAGATGAGCTGAAAAAAAATGGAGTTTCCTATCATCAAATTAATGTTGGAGAGCTTTTTAAGATAAATGATACAATTCCTTTAGTTGCGACTGTTGCCTTTAGATCGGGAGATAAAAGCTACGGGTTTGTTTATGAACGTAGCCATAAAGCTGAATTAAATGTAAGTGATAGAGATTTTTTAAAAACCCCAAACCAGCGTTTTACTCAAATCCAAAATGGGGTAAATGGAGAATCAAAATGGATAGAAGTTAATCCTCTTCCTTCAAATATTTTTTTACTTAAGCAAACCATTTATTGGTACCAGTATGGTTCAAATGATAAAAAGTTTCCTGTAAACAGGAAAGTAATAGAGGAAGTTTTAAGGCAAGATGTAAGGGCATATTTAAAAAGAATATAGAATTGACTTCACGCCTCGATTGGTGTTTTCCTCCACCAACTGAATAAAGCAAGTGAAATAGAATAGTTTAATTCTCGCTATGGCTTTGTGGTTGGTGAAAATATAAATATCAACCACGGGGTAAATTGTTTATTGCTTTATAGAACCTTTATGAATCTAAAAAGCAGTACTTTTATCAACTGATAAAAAAACATTGCCAGAATAAATTAACTTAATAAGCAGGCTTAGTTTTTACCCGCTATACCCTACAAAAAAACTATAACCTTTAATAATGACACTTCATTCTGCTAATGCTGCCGCAGATCTGCAACTGGCTGCTTCTCTTCAAGAAGGTAAGCAGGAGTCGCTTGCTGTAGTGTACGACAAATATGCTCCTGCACTTGGAGGTATCATCAACAGAATGGTGAATGAAAAAGCACTTGCAGAAAAGATATTACAAGACAGTTTTATAAATGCATGGAGACAGGTGGCAACTTTCGATCCTGCTAACAGCTCCTTTTTTAGCTGGCTTATCAATATAACAAGGCAAACAGCTTTGGCTGCCCTGCAATCGCAACAACAGGCAAACTCAACGGGCAATAATCCCGTATATAATGCGCCATCTAATTTAGCAAGTCAGGAAACAGCTTTTGACCTGGTATATTATAAGGGGTTAAGCTATGCAGCAGCGGCAACAGCCCTGCAAGCAACAGTGGCCGAAGTAAAAACTGGGATTCATTTAACGTTAAACAAGCTAAAACAGCAGATAGTAGAATAATGACAGTGAAAGAATATATAGAATCGGGTATTTTGGAGCAGTATGTATTAGGTACTGTCAGCCCTGCCGAAATGAAAGAAGTAGAAGAAAGGGCAGCAGCTGATCCTGTTTTGCAATCCGAAATAAATGCGATCAGCGAAATACTGGAAGCTATTGCTATGGAAAATGCTGTTGCACCCGACCCTATTATACGGCCGTTTTTATTGGCTACTATCAATTATGAAGAACGGATAAAAAATGGAGAGCCGGTTACTGCACCGCCGCTGCTGCATGAAAAATCCACTGCTACTGAATTTGCTGCGTGGTTACAAAGAGAAGATATGGTATCACCGGGTACTGATGATGTATTTGCAAGGATCATCGGTTATACTGAAAAAGCAATAACGGCTATTGTATGGTTAAAGGAAATGGCACCACAGGAAGTACATAAGGATGAGCATGAACGATTTTTAATTATAGAAGGCACTTGCGAGATAGTGGTGGATGGCACTGTTAATAAATTAGTTCCCGGCGACTATTTTGCTATCCCTTTGCATAGCGACCATCATATAAAAGTAACTTCCGACATCCCCTGTAAAGTTATTTTACAAAGAGTAGCCGCCTGATCAATGGTTGCTGCTTGTTTCTAGAAAGCGTTTCTCTTTGGCGGGTTATCAGCTAAAGGCAACATGCCTCGGTTGGTTTACTGAGCTTGCAGAAGTATATCCACCAACAGTTTGGGTATTGCACAAGTGAGTATAATAGAAAGCAGTTTAAAGTTCTTGCCAATCGCCGCAGGATGTATTATTATTACCGGAATCATCACAATCATATACTCTTCCACAAACTCTTTCAAACTGTACAGCGCCACGTTCAGGAACTATCCGCCATTCTCTTTCATAATACTTTTCAAATTTACAACCGGGCGGTAATGATGAAATAGCTTCTTCTTCCGACAAATTACCTTCGGTAAATTGCTTTATAATTTCTTCTGACTTATTCATGTTGAATTCATTTTAGGATAGGAAGTTAATTAGAATTTTAGTAAATACCTTCACAGCATGCAGGCTCTAACCTTTGGCGGAAAAGAAATTATTAACTACAGTACTGTTACTGATCCTGGTTTGCTACATCCATCAGATGCTATTGTGAAAATAACGATGTCGGGCATTTGTGGTTCCGACCTCCATGTATATCATGGCCGGGAAACGGGCCTTGATCATGGAACAGTGATGGGACATGAGTTTACCGGCATTGTAGAAGAAGCAGGCCGGGATGTAAAGAAATTTAAAAAAGGAGCAAGAGTGCTCAGCCCATTTACTACTTCCTGCGGCGAATGCTTTTACTGTCTCACCGGTCTCACCTGCCGCTGCGAAAAAGGAAATTTGTTTGGATGGGTGGAGAAGGGTCATGGCCTTCATGGAGCACAGGCAGGCTATATCCGTGTGCCGATGGCGGATAGTACACTACTGCCATTAAGTAATGACCTGGATGAAAAGAAAGGATTGTTATTGGGTGATGTTTTTTCCACCGGTTATTTCTGTGCCGACAATGCCGGGATAAAACCCAACAATGTGTATGCAGTAATAGGGTGTGGGCCGGTAGGACTGATGACCATCATCGCCGCAAAACATCTTGGCGCTGAAATAGTATTTGCTATTGACCTTATACCCGAACGATTAGCCATGGCGAAACAATTCGGTGCTATTCCATTGAACCCATCGCTTATGGATGTTAAAGAAGAAATTCTTAACAACACACATGGCCGTGGTGCTGATGGGGTAATGGAAGTAGTAGGCAGTGCTGCATCATTGAAACTGGCTATTGATTGTATCCGTCCCGGCGGAACCATATCATCAGTGGGTGTGCATACAGCGCAACATTTCTCTTTTTCTCCCGGCGAAGCGTATGATAAAAATCTTATTTACAAAAGCGGCCGTTGCCCCGCCCATTATTATGCGGAAAAATTATTGCGGGAAGAAGTAGCTCAACGTTATGCCATTGAAGATATCATTACCCATCAATTTTCCTTACAAGAAGGTGCAACAGCCTACGAAGTGTTTGACAAAAAAAAGGATAACTGTATCAAAGCAGTTTTGCTGCCTTCTGATTGAGGGGATAGCCTTCGTTCAAATAATTTCTTTTCTCTCCCAATTTTCTTACATTTAAGAAAGATTGTTTTGTTATGGCTTATCCCATCGAGATCATATTAAGCAGACAACTGGCCGATTGTCTTTCCATGCCGGTATTCATTACCGATACTGTAGGAAATCTTATTTTCTACAATGAACCAGCCGAAAACTTATTGGGTACCCGTTTTGAAGAAACAGGTGAAATGAAAGTGGAAACCTGGGGAACGATCTTTAAACCAAAAGACGAAGATGGCAATGTGATGCCACCTGAAAACCTGCCGCTGGTTAGAACATTGAAAGACCAGTATCCTTATCACAAATCTTTCTGGATAGAAAGCATGAAGGGGAATACGGAAAAGATCTCTGTAACCTCATACCCGATCATCGGGAGGGCAGGCAATTTTGTGGGTGCAGTGGCAATTTTTTGGGAAGCAAAAGACATATGAAAATAATGATACGGGGCGTTCGTGGTTCCATTCCCACTACCGGTCCCGATACGGTTTATTATGGAGGCAATACATCCTGCGCAGTAGCAGTGGAAGATGATTGCATACTGGTGCTTGATGGTGGATCAGGTATGCAAAAATTCAATTTGCTGCAGACTACGGCTGTCAAACGAGTTGATATTTTGCTCACTCATCTGCACCTTGATCATATACAGGGACTGGGATTTTTTAATCCTTTCTTTGACCCCACACTCGATATTCATATCTGGGGGCCTGTGAGCAATATTAGTTTACGTACCCGGCTCAGCCGTTATCTTTCGCCTCCACTTTTTCCCGTACTGCTCCGGGATCTTCCTTGCAAACTTACCCTGCATGAAATAGGGGACAGCTCTTTTGATATAGGACCTTTTCAAATTGAATCCCGCTATGTTATTCATCCGGGTCCTACCGTTGGTTACAGGATCAAGGGAAAACATTCCGTTTTTACATATATGCCCGATCATGAACCGATGTTGGGAGCAAAAGAATTTCCGGCAGATAAGAGATGGATATCCGGCATGGAGCTGGCGCAGGATGCCGATCTGCTATTACACGATGCACAATATTCGGCACAGCAATACCCGTATCGTATGGGTTGGGGTCATAGCAGTATGGACGATGTGGCAAAATTTGCAGAACTGGCTGCTGTAAAACATTTACTACTGGCTCATCATGATCCTTCCAATTCTGATACAGACCTGAATAATTTATTTGAAGATCTGCAGAAAAGAAATAATTATTTGTTCAAATATGAATTGGCGGCCGAAGGAATGGTAATTGAATTGCCATAGTAAATGGTTTAATATCGCTACTTACTGCCAGGAAAAGTTACAGGGGTATAGTTGCAACCAATCATCGCCTTAATTCATGTCCATAAAATAAAATGCTATATCCACCGGGTTGTACCCAATTTAAAAATTTACTTTATGCAATGGGAAATTAAAAAAGGAGTAGTTACAGATGAACAGGGTGAAATAATTTGTTTGCTTGCTGATACGGCCAGTGAGTATCATTTATTTTTGCGTTGCAGCAGGAGCTAAGTGCATTACACCGGAGATAGATGTATGAGTGAAGGACATTATTGGTTGAAACAAAAAATAATACAATGGCAAAGCAAATAGGAAAAAATAACTTGTCAGTTTTTGAGAGTATAAAAAGGCAAGACGAAAGCGGTAATGAATACTGGAGTGCCAGAGATTTATCCAGGGTGTTGGAATATTCAGAGTACAGGCACTTTTTGCCTGTAATAGAAAGGGCAAAAGAGGCTTGTGCAAACAGTAATCAAAAAACAGCACATCATTTCGAGGATATCCTCGAAATGATAGAATTGGGTAAAACTGCTAAGCGGGAAGTAGAAAGTGTAAAGCTTAGCCGATATGCCTGTTATTTAGTAGTTCAAAATGCAGACCCAACCAAAGAAGTAATTGCACTGGGACAAACTTATTTTGCCGTGCAAACCCGTTTGCAGGAAATACAGCAAATGGATGCTTACAACCAGTTAAGCAGTGAAGAAGAGAGGCGGTTATTTCTACGAAATGAAATGAGTAAGCACAATACTTATCTTGCTGCCGCTGCAAGAAATGCAGGTGTGCAGGATGGACTTGACTATGCCATCTTTCAAAACCACGGCTATGCGACGTACCCGATCTAAAAATTTATTTATGCAAGGGAAATAAAAAAAGGAGTTGTATAAAAAGGGTTGCCAACCTTCCGAAGGTTGGCAACCCTTTCTACAACCTAAAAATTTAATTTATGCAATGGGAAATTAAAAAAGGAGTTGTTACCGATGAACAGGGTGAAATAGTTTGTTTGCTTTCTGATACTGCAAGTGAGTATCATATCGCATTGATCAGAAATGCCGCAGTTATGTTTGATGCTATTACAAGACACAACAGAAGTATAGAAAACACAAGACTTCCCAGAGATCCTAAAAAACAGTATGAGGAATTTAAGAACTTAGAAGAAAAGATCAAGGGGGAGATGGGATAAAAGTAAAAGCTCATCTGCATCGGAAAATTAACTCCGCAACAGTTTCAACTAAATAAGAATTGGTTAAAAGTTTGAGATGGCTCCTTCGTCAGTATGACATGACTCTGAGTGTTGAAGTACAGTAAATTATTCAAATGTATTTATAGCCGAGTAGCGAACTGAACGTACAAGAGTGCGACGCAACAGCCGCTGCCCAGAGAACAGAAAGCTGGCTAACAAATTATTTCTCTCCCTCTTTACTCTTTTCCTCCGTTACTGTTTCTTCTTTCTTTCCCGTGTATAATTCTTTAACGATAGTCATCAGTACAACAAGTATCGGTGTGGCTAATACCACTCCCCAGCCACCACTTAATGCTCCCATTATCATTTGAAAGAAAAGTAGCAAGGCAGCAGGAGTATCGAGCATTCTTTTTTGTATGGCGGGTGTGATGATATTACTTTCCACCAGTTGTACAAAGAAGTATAAAATAAAGATCCATAATGCTACCTGGGGGCTTTGCAAAAAACCAACCATTACAGCGGGTATCAATGCTATGATAGGCCCGAAGTTGGGAATGAAAGTTAATAACCCTGCAATGATGGCGAGTATAAGCCAGAGATCGACCCCGATAATTAATAAACCAATTGCAGTAAGTGCAAAAGTGATAAGCACACTATACACCGTTCCTTTAAACCATTTTTTGAGGTTGAGCCCCATTTTTTCCATGGTCTTTCTTCCTTTATCCCTTGCGGATGCAGGTAACAGACTTACCATACCATTTACATATTCCCGTGGTGCTGCGGCGAGGAAGATGCCAAGAAAAAAGATGGCATACAGATCTCCCAACAAACCGAACGTAGAGGAAAATAATTTTTGTAAGATGGAAGAAATTCCACCACTGCCGGATGATGGCGGTGCTTCCGGTTGTGCAGTTGTGTTTTGCTGTTCATTCTGCTTTGTTGAATCGGCGCTATTATTTTGCTGATTATTTTTTGCCGTATCGGCACTTGCCTGGTTAGTTGGTTTTGCAGCAGCACTATCTTTTTTTTCTCCCTGGCTCCAGCCGGCTGTATATTTTCCAACCAATTTTTTTACAAATGGTGATCCATCAACAGCAACACCAATTCGCTGTTTCATCTCTGGCAATTTTTCTACCATTTCTTTTGCCTGGCTTTGCACTTTAGCACCGATCATCCACCCAAGCCCTGTTAGTATTGCTAATGTGATGAGGATGGACAAACCATAACACAACATATCTTTCCAGCCGGTCCATTTTTTTATTTTATCGGCGATCATCCGCAGGTACACTGCCAGCACAATACCTGCCATCAGTAATAAGGATATCTGGAACGTAGAAATAAAAATGCCGGTAACTAACAGGCAGAATAGTACAATGCCCATCACCGTCCAAGTTTTTGTTTGTATGGATGCTTCGTTTTTTTTAGTTCCAAATAATGACATGGCCGGGTGTTTTTATTGTTGAATTGCATACAAATTAAGCGTTATAACTCAGTATCCGTCTTATAAGATAGTAACCGCCACATTGAACGAGTAATTAGGGGTACGCAACATCTAAGGGGGGTAATAAATAGTTCAACAAATATTTCAAAAAATATTTTTCCGTAGTATTTTTAAAGTGTTATGGTTTACAACTGCTCAGGTTGTGATAAACGAAACTTAAACCAAAACCAGTTTTTGCATGCTACAAAGAATACTACTTTATTGCCTGTGCATGTTTCTTGGCTACCAACTATCGGCGCAAGAAGCCTTGCTTACTGCTTTTAAAAATGAACAGGGTAAATGGGGATTTAAAGAAGAAGAATCGGGTAAGGTTGTAATTGCACCCCAGTTTACAGAAGTAAGGCGCATCTCCTACGGGTATGCCGCGGTAAGAAAAAGTGGAAAATGGGGATACATTGATAAGCAGGGAAAACTTATCCATGATTATCAGTTTGATAAGGCGGGAACCTTTTCGTATGAAAAACTTGCGATCGTTAAAAAAGACGGAAAATGGTTTAAAATAACCCCGGAAAAAAGCGGCGGAGGAATGAATGTGTTGGGCAAGGCTTATGAAGAAGACTTAGAGAAAGAGTATAATAGGGAAGAGGGACAGTTTGACCCTGATAAATGGTGGTCGTTGGATGAAGAAGACGGAATGTACAATGAGAAAAAAGCTTTTAGAACTGCTTTAGAAAGTGCCCAAAATGGAGATGTAGAAATGATGAGGCTGGTGGCAGACAAGTACATGGTTGGCGTTGGTGTGCAAAAAAATGAAGTGGAGGCGTTCCAATGGTATAAAAAGGCCGCAGCTAAAGGGGAGGAATTTTCTAAGTATATGGTTGGGGCTATGTACCTGGATGGTATAGGTACTCCAAAGAATATTCCTGAGGGTTTCAAGATTATAAAGATGGAATCGGATAATAGCAATGTGTTTGCTACCTACCTGCTGGGTGTTTTGCATCTGCAAGGTATCGGCACCAGCAAAAATCCTAATGAAGCGTTGCTGCTATTTAAGAAAGCAGCAGAGAAAGGAAATACAACCAGTATGGTGGCGCTGGGAGAAATGTACAGTCTTGACCTAGGTATAAAAAATGATTTGAAAGAAGCATTTACCTGGTACAAGAAAGCAGCCGACAAGGAAAACCCGGATGGCGCCTATATGACTGGCCGGTTTTTATATGCAGGAGAGGGAACCACTAAAAATATTGCAGAGGCTCTCAAATATTTAAACCGGGCTGCCAATAAACACGGGGATAAACCGGATTACAACAATACACTTGCCTATTGCTATTTTGAACAAGGTAATTTCAGGCGGGCCATGGAGTTGTTGAATAAAGCGGTTACTATAGATTCCAAGTATGCGAATGGTTTTGACAGTATGGCTGAAATGTTTTTAAGAATCGGTAACCGGACCAAGGCCATTGAGTACTACCGAAAAGCGGCATCGATGGGCTCTAAAAATTCCATCGACTGGTTGAAGAACAATAATATCAACGCTACAGAAGATAAAAAGGCTAAAACTCCCGGGCAGTTAAACGGCAAAGAAAAATTGAACTACTATAACAATGGAAGACTGCAGTCGATCGGCACAGAATATAAGGGCAAACGTGTTGGCGAATGGCATTTTTATTTGGCCGGAGGAGAGTTGGATGGAATTTTTAGCTATGATGATGATGAGAAATTGCATGGTAAATATGAACTCTATTTTACCAATAGTAAATTAAGGCAAGCAGGTACCTATATTAAAACTAAGATTGATGGTACTGTAAGTTTCTATCACCCTAACGGTAAACTTTTGGGCACCGATAAATACAGTAACGGAACGCTAATATCCCGTGAGGATTTTTTTGATGAAAACGGAAACCGAATGTTGTCGAATGGCAGCGGTGTGTATTTAGAATATAATTTAAATGGAAGAATAATTTATCGTTGCAATTATTTCAACCACTGCCGCGACGGTAAAGCGCAGTGGTACCATGATAATGGCCAATTAGCACAAGAGGGTGTTTATAAATTTAGCGAAACAGAAAAGCCGGGAGGTTTGCGATGGGAAATTATTTCCTCCTTTGACAAAAATGGCAAGGAACGGGAAAAGGGCACATTAAAAAATGGTAATGGAACCTGGATTAGCTATGATGCAAACGGCAATAAAACTGTAACAGAATATGTGAATGGCATTAAAAAATAAAACAAATGGGCAGATAGAAGCACGGCATTATTTTTATAAATATGTGGAATGAGTTCCTCAATATCTTCTTCTTTGTTTTTCATACCGCCTTTACACTATTCAATATAGTAGGCTGGGCTTTTACTAAAACAAGGAAGCTACATTTATTAACAATACTGTTGACAGCTTTCTCCTGGTTTGTGTTGGGCATCTGGTATGGATGGGGCTATTGTGCCTGCACCGATTGGCACTGGCAGGTAAGAGATTCATTAGGTTATAATGACCGGTCTGATTCGTATATCCATTTCCTGCTGCTGCATCTTACCGGTAAGGATTTCAGTAAACAATTAGTAGATACCGTTACCATGAGCATCTTTCTGCTTACGGCATTACTGAGTGTGTGGCTGAACATTCATGACTGGAGGAAGAAGAGAAGGGAAAGATTTTTCAGCAGATAACATCGTACATCCATCCATAATAATTGTGCTGAGTAAACTACCCAGCACAATTATGAAGTTTGGTTTTTCATTCATTATTTACTTCTTCAATTAAAAATAATTTTTCGCCGGCCGGCATCATCCAGTTGACGGTGACACCCACGCAAAACCCAATAAGTGCTGTGCCTAATGGTGATAGCACAGATATTTTCTTTTCTTTCCAATTAGCCTCATCGGGAGTAACGATCGTTAATTCCAACAGGGCATTGGTTTCTACGTCCCTCACTTTTAAGCGACTGCCCAGCCGCACCATGCCGGGAGGCAATTGTTTCTCTTCCATTAACCTGGCTCTTTTTAATTCCTGCTGCAGGGCATTGGCCGATTGACGGTCTGCTGCATTGTGCACCGACTGATTGCGCAGGTAATACAATATTGTAGAATGGTCTTGCTTGCTAAGTAAGACCGGTTGTTTTGAAGTATACATTTTTTATTTTTTAAGAATTAATAAAGTGTCAGCTGGAGTTTTTTCTTCCGGCATTTTTCTCTTTTTAGAACGGTATATGGCAATGGCCAATAAAGGCAGTGTTACCCAGAGTGCTTTATACCAGTCTGTATTTTTTACAACGGCGGTTTCCAGTACTACGGCATTTATCAACAGGAGTGCTACTGCAAGCATTCCACTTATAGAAACATTATTATTGTTCATGCAAGTGAATTGAATAAATTAAAAAAACAGGTTTACCAGCAATGGTAACCCGGTTAACACAGCTCCGGTAAAACAGGAAGGTGACAGTTCATAGGATGCATGAGTACATACACAAACCATCAACCCGCCTGCGGTACCGCAGCAGACAAACATTCTTCCCGGTCTTTATTAAGAACCCGGGTTTAGCTGCTTAAAGTCTTTGAAACTGGAAAAATAAAAAAGATGATTACAGAAAGGCATGAACTCTGTAAAGGAACAGGTATAAGCATCCGTGAGGTCGGTGATGACTGCCCCTGGAAACATTGAAATTGTATATTTTGAAAACCTGTTCATGTGGCTTAAAGATACTCAATTTTATTGACCAGGAGATTGATTGCTGTGTTTTTTAACATACGCAATTCCCATATGATAATATTAAGGAGCCTGACACTGTATGCCGCTCAGCACTGCCAAGGGTTGTATCAATTTGTAAGGTAAGATGACGGATGATGGATCAAGGCCCGGCTATAGGAATTGTCATTATGTTTTGTAACTTTAATTAGCTGTAGTTACGGGTTATCCGTTTTCAAATATTGCTCCGTCGCCCAGCCGTAGCGTAGTATTGCGCTATAATCCGGTACTAAAAAATTACTTCCACCTTTGGTGGCCTGCATCCTCACCCCAAAAAAACACGGACTACTCTGCAAGTGTAAGTTTGTAAAGGCCGGGGAAATCCATCTTTCGTACTACTTGCTTTTTATACATATTTTACATCATTTCTATGTTTGCTGACACAAAAAAACTAGTTCAAACAGACCGCAGGCTGCAGATGATTTTGCTGCTGGGCATTGTTATACAAATTATCACCTCCATCCAGGCCATTGGCTTTTCCAATTTTGACCAGCATTTTTCTATTGTTGAATTTTCTTCTTACCAGCTAGGTAATGAAAATGCTGCTCATTATGCCTTTGAACTTGAAAGCAAGATACGGCCCACCTTACAGGTATATTTATTTTCTGCTTATTATAAAATTTGTATGCTGGCAGGTATTGAAGACCCTTACCTGCAGCTTACTATTTTGCGGGTTATTATGGGGTTACTGATGTTTTGCATTTTTAATCTTATTGCCTTTCATTATTTTAAAAAAGAGCCATTAAAAATTTTATATACTGTTTTACTGATCCTGAATTTTTCCTGGATATTGCCCTACACCCGAACCTTGTACAGTTCTGAAATGCTTTCCGGCCTTTTCTTTTTTGCTGCCATCGCCTTATATGATGCTAAACGAAATAATAATCCTTCGGGTATTTTTTTATTTTTTGTGGGGTTCCTGTTGTGCCTGTCTTTTTATTTTCGATTCCAGATTGGGTTTGCCATTGCCGGTTTTGGATTGTGGCTGCTGTTGGTTGAAAAAAAATATAAGCGACTGCTCCCTCTCACCGCCGGGTTTCTTGTTGCTTTTTTAATCAACCTATATTTGGACTACGGTTTTTATGGGGAATGGGTACTTACACCAGCCCGGTATTTTCAGACCAATATTTTACAGGGCAAAGCAGCCGAATACGGCACTTCCAGTTTTCTAAAATATATAGGACTACTTGTAGCTGTTATGACAGCACCACCATTCAGTCTTCTTCTCTTATTTTTCAGCTTAAAAACATTGTTTAAAAAAATTAGCCACCCTGTTTTTATTACGGTACTGCTCTTCATCATCGGGCACAGCATCATCGGTCATAAAGAAGAACGTTTTCTTTATCCTGTTTTCAGTGCTTTACCATTAATAGTGGGGTGGAGTCTGCCCGCACTGATTCATTATTATACAACTTGTAAAAAATGGATAGCCCGTTTAATAAGAATAGCCTTGCTGATCACCATTGTGGTGAATACTTTATTGCTGTTACTATTCACTTTTATTCCTTATGCACAGACGGTTGATTTTGGCCGCAGCCTGAAGGAAAGATTTAAACATAAAACGGTTGAGATTTATTGTCTTTACCGCACACCACTTGAAACGATGAGTGCTGTACCAATGGTCTTTTATCAGAAAGGTGTTAAGAATCTACACCTGAAAAAAATTTCTACTCCTGATTCGCTCCGCTACTTAACAACAAGCGGCACTTATATCGCTACCACCTTTAATGAAATCAAGCCTAATCTTTTGATGATGGATAGCCTGGGATATAAACCCGTTGCCTTTTCATCGAAAATTCTCTGGGACATTAACCAGTTTTTACATGCAAGGAAAAAACCCACTGTTAATGATGCATGGGTGTTATATAAAAAAGAATAACTCAATAGTTGGTGAACACATTATTATTGACAGGTATATCCACCATCTGCCGCAAAAAGACTTCCGGTAGTAAAGGAACTATCATCTGACAATAAAAACCGAACGGCTTTTGCAATTTCTTCCGGCTGGCCTATTCTGCCAATGGGCTGTGCTTTGCCGAGAGCAGTATACACTGCTTCGGTAGCTTCTCCACTTTTTGCTACAAACTGTTGCACGGCTCTGTCCAGCAAGGGAGATTGAATTGTGCCGGGGCAAATACAATTAACCCGGATATTAAACGGAGCGTAATCAATAGCTGTGCTTTTTGTTAGTTGGCTGATGGCTCCTTTGGTCATGCCATATACCGCACTGCTGCCTTTGCCAACGAATGCCTGGTCGGAACCCATGAGTACAATACTTCCTTTTTGTTGCTGCTTCATAATAGGTATTACAGCTTGTAATAAATAAAATGGGCCTAGCAGGTTCGTAGCTACCAAAGTTTCTAATTGTGCATCGCTTGTTTCTTCCAGTGTAGCAAACAAGTGCATTCCTGCATTGGCAAAAACAAAATCAATACCTTTTTCTTTTTCATATATAGAGCGGATGGTATTGGTGATTTCGATTTTGTTGCCTGCATCGCAAGGTATAAAATAAGGATCAGCTGCAGTGGGTAGCTGCTTGTCGAGATTGTAAACAATACTTCCTTCGGCTCTTAATAATTCAAGCGTTGCTTTTCCGATACCGGAGCTGGCGCCGGTGATGACGGTGATCTTTTTTTGCCACTGCATAGTTGGATGGTTTAATGGGTTAAGATAAGAACAAATTGATGAGAAAAAATAGGGGAAGGATTTCAATTTGAAGAAAGTTGTTGATTAATTTTAATTGATTTGGTTTGTTCTGTATGATAGACTTCTGAAAGATTTTTACTGCAAGCCTCTTTGCTTATATTTAGATATAAATTCTTGCACAATGATTCGATTACGATTCTTAAAAGCTATAATGATTTTCATCTTTTTATTTGGCTTCTTATGGAAAAGTAATGCTCAACCAGCTAAAGCGGAAGACTGCATCAACAACATCATGCAGCAATCAGCAGTTGCCGGGCTTTCCGTAGCGGTAGTGAAAAATAATAAAATAATCTATACTCATTCATTCGGCAGCAAGAATATAGAAACGAACACTCCGCTAAGTAATAATGATCTGTTTCGTATCGCTTCAATCTCCAAATCATTTTCTGCTACTTCCATTATGCAATTAATGGAAGCAAAGAAAATTTCATTAGAGGATGATATCAGTACACTCGTTGGCTTTAAAATAAGGAACCCCAAATTTCCTGAAACGGTTATCACACTTAGAATGGTGATGTCGCACCGCAGCTCTATCAACGACCGCCAGGGGTATTTCACCCTCGATGCCATCAACCCGGATAAAAATAAAGACTGGGCCAAATGCTATAATGATTACGAACCCGGCACCGGCTACCAATACTGTAATCTTAATTATAATATGGTAGGCACCATTATTGAAAAAATATCCGGCAAACGGTTTGACCAATATGTAAAACAGCATATTCTGGACCCTTTGCAATTATATGGCGGCTATTGTGTGGACTCTTTAGATAAAACCCGTTTCGCAACGATTTATGAATACAATGATTCGTTGAAAAAATTTATTGCAGCACCTGCGGCCTATGCTCCCCGCAGCGAAGAAATAAGGAATTACACCATGGGCTATAGTACGCCTATATTTTCTCCCACCGGTGGTATGAAAATTTCTGCCCCCGATCTTGCTGCCTATATGATGATGCATATGAACCAGGGTAAGTATAAAGGCAAAAGAGTAATATCAAAAACCAGTGCTAAACAAATGCAAACAAAACTATCCGATAAAGAAGGGTATGGGCTGGCAATCATGACCACCGAAAAATTGATTGCCGGAAAAACGATGAAAGGGCATACCGGTTCAGCCTATGGTCTCTTTAGTGCTATGTTCTTTCATCCTGAAGAGAAATTTGGAATTGTTGTTATTTCCAATGGCTGTCATCCATCGTACTCAGATGGATTTAATACAGTGATAAAGAAAACGGTGAATTGTTTGTATGATAACTTTATTAAATGAAATTTCCTATCATCACGATAAACTACAAACTTTTTATTTTCCGCAACATATACAAATAAAGACTTTCTACTTTTTTTCTTGCCCAATCTGTTTTTCGTAAAAAGCTGAGGCTTGACTTTACACTGGGATTACTTTTAAAGCAATTGATATTTATTTTCCGGGCCAGTTCTTCCCAGCCATAATACTCCTGCAATTCGGTTACGATTGCTTCTAATGTTTTGCCGTGCAATGGATCTTTTGATGGTAACATGGTTGTATAAATTCCAGGGTGTAACGATAGTTGAGTAAACCTGCATCATCACGACAAACTAAAAACCCTGAAGCAAGAACTCTGAAGTAATATTACTTTTTCTTTTTCGCACCTCTTTTAATCGGCTTGCCGTATTTCTGCATCATCCTGTCTTTATGCCTCACGATTACATTTACTTTACTATTCTTTGCTGATTTTTCATGAAAGGCCGGACCTGCTTCTTCTTTCTTCTTTGGTTTTATAGCATCGGTCTTCATAAATATTTTTGGCTTTTCATCTTCCGTTAGCTCATTAGAAATAGTAAGATCAGACGGTAAATCAGCAACCGGTATTTCGTATTTCATCAAAGTTTCAATAGCAGCCAACGAAGGTTTTTCTTTTTCAGTAATGAAGGTGATCGCAATACCTTTTTTATCAGCTCTGCCAGTACGGCCAATACGGTGGATATAATTTTCAGGTACTTCCGGCACATCAAAATTGATGACATGGCTTACTTCTGCCACATCAATTCCCCTTGCTACAATATCTGTTGCTATGATAAGCCGGAAATTTCCCTCTTTAAATTGTTTGACAGTATTAAAACGATAGTTCTGTTCTTTATTGGAATGTATTACTCCAACCGTGCCGGAAAATGTAGCTTCTAACTTTTCATACAACTGGTCGGCTAATTGTTTTGTGGCAGCGAACACCAATACTTTGGTCATGGTTTTATTTTCGGCCAGTAATAATTCCAACAGGTTTACTTTGGTATTAAAGTTTGGAAGCTGGTAACCCAGTTGCGAAATATTTTCCAACGGTGTACCGGTAGGTGCAGCTTCTACCCGAACAGGATCATTAAAATAAGTATCTATGAGGGCTTCTACATCTTCCGTCATGGTGGCGGAGAATAAAAGGTTTTGCCTTTTTGGTGGCAGATAATCCAGTATGTTTTTTATTTGGGTACGAAATCCAAGGTTGAGCATTTCATCTACTTCATCAATTACCAGTTTTTTAATTGCTTTTGTTTTAAAAGCACCATTCATGGCCAGGTCGTAAAAACGGCCGGGTGTTGCTACCAATACATCTACTCCCTTCATCACTTCAATTTGCTGTGTATTGATATTTACACCACCATACACACCCATTGCGATTACACTCATATATGGTGTTAATGCTTTAACGGTGTCAACAATTTGTGTTACCAGTTCCCTAGTTGGTACAAGAATGAGTATTTGCGGAGCTTTATCCTTGCTAAATTTCCATTGACGCAGGCAGGGGAGTAAATAGGCTAATGTTTTGCCGGTTCCGGTTTGTGCAATGCCACAAACATCCCTTCCGGACATTACGGTGGAGAAAACCCGGTGCTGAATAGGAGTGGGAGTGATGTATCCTAACTCATTCAGTGCATTGAGTAGAGGGGTGTTTAAATTCAGTTCGTCAAATGTCATACTGGTAATAAATAAGCAGCAAAAGTAGTTTTTAATTGCCAGCCAGAATCATCTGTTCCGTTGTGTGGATTTTCCCGATTATATAAATATTCTCTCCGTTTTGCGATACCTATTTGATTGTGTAAACATTCTCTTTGCCCATCTTAAAAAATCAATTAATGGCTAGCAAAGCAACTATGAGCAACCAAATGAGAATTTGGCATCGATACCTTGGGTTTTTCCTGGCCGGCATTATGGCTGTGTATGCGATCAGTGGTGTGGTACTTATTTTTCGTAATACTGATTTTTTGAAATATGATAAAATAACAGAAAAGAAACTAGAGGTGAATCTGCCAATAGACGAAGTGGGTAAAGCGATTAAGTTGCGTGACCTTAAGGCAATAACAGAAAACGGGGATACGATATTCTTTGCCAAGGGGTATTATAATAAAATTACCGGCGATGCTAAGTATACCGTGAAGGCGTTACCTATTGTAATGGAAAAACTAACACATTTGCACAAGGCTAACACTACCCACCCGCTGTATTACCTGAATATTTTTTTTGGATTGTCATTATTATTCTTTGTGCTCTCCTCTTTCTGGATGTTTTTGCCAAAGACCAGCATCTTTAAAAAGGGCATTTATTATGCTATTGCGGGGTTTATTCTTACCATCGTACTCTTGTTTATAAAATAAGTTGTGGAGGTGCTGTTTGGAATTGATTGCATCGTTTGGAGCTTTGTCATTTCACTAACTGACAGATATCATATTCGGGGCTCGGTTATTGAACTACCTTGCTAACTAATTTATATTAATATGATTCAACAAAAACAGTTTGGAGTATGGATGGATACAGAAAATGCCACCATAGTAACCAAGGAAAACACAGAAGCTGGTGCAGTGGTAATTGTAGCTCATACAGCAGGCGGGTCTGTTGCACACAACAGTAGTGAAAAAAATGAGAATAACGAAAAGCGAACTCAGCAGGCAAAATATTTTAAAGAGATTGCCACACATCTTCAAAATGCCACTTTTCTGCATGTAACCGGAACCGGGCAGGTGCAGGAACAATTTATACATTACCTGGCAGCCACACCACAGTTTAAAAATTTAAAGACCGAAGAGTCTACTTCTAATAAGATGAGTGATGAAAAACTCATTAGTTTTTTTGGGGAGAAATTGTTTTAGAAATAATGATAACATTATGCTGGGGTGCTATGCGTATAGCACCCCGGCATTCTTTTAAAACAGAACTAACTTTATAATAAACCTGTTATATGAACTGGTTGGTTTTAATACTTCTTGGTATTGGTGCTTTTGCACTAATTGTTTTTCTTGTATGGCGTAATAGAAAGGATCAACAAAACCTTGAAAAACAATTAAACAATGATTACCCTAAAAGTAAGGACATGGAAGGGGAATCTCCCATGGATGAAACTATGAAGTAGGCAGCATTTTCTGTCCCTCTCAATAAAACCCGGCTTTTAGACTCAGGTTAGATGTTTCTATCCTTTTTCTTATCTGCTTCTTCCTTCGATTCCGCATCGTTATCTTCTACTGTTTCTTTTACGCTTTGCACTACGGATGATAAAGGCCCTTTCATTTTATCTTGGGGATCTGTAGTATGCAATGTTTCCGGATCTGGTGCAAGGGCTTTGTCCGTATCAATATTTTTCTTTTTGTCGTCCGTGTTATTTGCCATGATATGTATGTTTTAGTACACAGTTGAAAAACCAAATTTCAGGCCGTTATTGATTTTACATTGGTTAGAGCCCAAAAACTTCTGGCATAGTTTTGTCTTTTTATCCGGCGATAATTAATTATTAATTCTAAAAAAATTATTTATGGACAAGATGGAAATAAAAGGTAAATGGAATGAATGGAAAGGAAAGCTTAAGCAGAAATATGCTGATCTTACTGACGATGATCTTAAATACGAGGAGGGAAAAGAGGACGAAGTATGGGGTAAGATTCAGCAAAAAACCGGTCAGGTAAAAGACGACCTGGTGAAATGGCTGAAAGGGTTGGGCTAGGTTCTATTTATTACATATCAGTTTAATTCAATTACCCGTATTAATTATTTTGAATAATTGTATGGGTAATTTTTTTCTCATTTTTACACAATTTTGTACAAAAATTACTAAGTTTTTCTAAAAATCTTTTCCAACAATATATATAAATCTGGATGTTTATCTTTTAAAAGTTTAGGTCGTTCAAAAAAATATTCTGATACCACTGCAAAAAATTCGGCTTCATTCGTAGCACCATAGATATCAATATCTGATTTTTCTTTTTTCATCAATTTTATTTTCTGATGCATCAGCTGAAGCCATGGCTGTATATAATGCTGCTCCATTATGAAAGCAGGCACACCATCTATTGTTCCATCCGTTTTATCAACCAGGTGTACAAACTCATGGATGGCTACATTGTCTTTTCCTGTTTTATTGAGAAAGTCCTGTTTCAATTCATGCTGCGATAAAATCATAATACCGTTCATAACACCACTACCTACCATCCCCAATAGGCTGCGGTTGTTACCTTCTTGTTCAAACTCATGATTAAATGTATCGGGGTAGAGCAGGACTTCATTTAGTTGCACATATTCCCAATCGGGAAAATTAAAAATAGGAATTATGGCACTTGCAGCTATCAATACTTTGTCTAAATCATCAACATTAGTTTTTACCCCTGTAATTTTTATGTAGCTTAAAAAATTTTGTACTCTGTTTTCAAATTCCTTTTTTTTATCGTCGTTCAATTGTTGGTAAAAAACAACATACTGCGCCAGTAACTGCTTATATGTTTCAGAAATAGGAGCAATGAAAACCGGTTTCTTTGATTGGTTAAATAGTCGGACTATAATTATTATAATAATAGCAACTATTAGGAGAGTGATTAGTAATACATCCATACATGGATGAAATTAATAAATACTTCGCTTTGTTTATCTGTTTAACTGCCAGATACAAACTTTATTATTTCAGTTACGGATAAAATTCATTTCATCAAGTACGTCGTTTATTTCTTTTGCATTAACTGGTTTTCGTAGAAAATAATCTACACCCTCATCACAAGCTTTTTGCTCAATCCATGGAGAAATATCACCGGTAAGCATGATGATTTTAATATCCTTATCCGTCGATTTTATGACTCGTATAAAATTTACACCTAGTCCCTCCGGAAAACTATTGTCAAGAAAAATAACGGTGGGCTTTAGATTTTCAAGGTAATCTCTTGCTTCGGGTAACGTTTGTACTGCTAAGCAATATATTTTCCTGGTTTCGAGCAGGGATGTAAGTAATAGACCCATATCTTCATCATCATCGATGATCATCGCTGTTACCACTTTTGTCATAAGTATTGAAAAGCAATTAGTATGCCTTTTTGATTTTACTTAATAAACACTCCCAATCGCTTTTTTCTGTTGAAATAAAATAACATTTCTATTACATAGACAGCGAACAATTTTTTTTATAAAGAAAAACTACTAAGAAAATATCTAATTGACCAACACAATAGTGCTATAATAAAAAAGGGCATCATTACGATGCCCTTTAAGGTATAAGAAAGCCTTAGCTTATTTCAAATGTTTAGATAAAACTTTTGCTACATCAAACATTGATACCTGAGCTTTACCACCAAATACCACTTTTAATTTAGCATCGTTGTTAATCATACGGCGATTTTTAGCATCTTGCAATTTGTTTGCTTTGATATGCTGCCATATTTTTTTAACTGCTTCTGTACGAGCTAATGGTTTGCTACCAACTACTGCTGCTAAATCTGCACTAGGAGTAAGTGCTTTCATGAATGCTGCATTAGGCTTACGGGTTGATTTTTTCTTAGCTGCTTTTTTTGGAGCCGCTTTCTTAGCTGCTTTTTTTGGAGCTGCTTTCTTTACTACTTTCTTAGCTGCTTTTTTTGGAGCCGCTTTCTTAGCCGCTTTTTTGGCTGCTTTTTTCTTTGTTGCCATGTTGTTTTTAATTTAGAATGTTAATGGGTATAAGTATTACCAAATCAAATATAGGGTACTTTCTTATACAAAAAACTGATTTTCCCTATGAAAAATGAGTTTTAAACACTTGTTAATAACTAGTTCAATTCCGGTAAACAGCTATAGAAGAGGTTCGGTCGTTCCATCCGGATATACTAAACCCTGTTTTTGATTCCGTAATGGTATAACTTTTCCCTCCAAAATTTTCATTTTCATACAGTACAACTCTGAATCCGGCGGGTAATTGTAATGAACTTAATGATTTATTGGGAAAGCCTCCCGCTTCTGCCATCGTACGATAAGTGCCCGGTAACAATGATGCTGCTTGTCCCTTATAATTAGCATCTGTGTATATGATTACCACATCTCCGCTACCAGCACCGGGCTGTGTATAGCCGGGGTTATTACCCCATTTTTCCTCTATGATAACGGAGCCGATACGATTACGCAGATTGCTATTCATGCAACTTATATCGGCATTTATAGGATAGGAGGAACCTGATGCATATTCATTGTCGAGGTACACCCTGGCTCTAAGATTGCTTCCCAAATTGATAGACGAAATATTGTATCTCATCAGTCCTAATTGATTACCCTGGTATGTACCTGGCATTAGCCGGATTGCATTCCCATTGTAGTTGCAATCGGAGTAAAGGGTAGCATAGGAATTACTATTGTAATTTCCACTACCTGGGTTAGTGGGGTAGGTTGGTGTTGTTGATTTGTATTCTATAACCAATGAGCCTATTTTGTCATTGTAGGTCTTGCTAAAGCAGCTCTGACTGGTTTCAAATGCTGCAGATGCACCGGCTGCATTTTCATTATTCAAATAAACCCTGAGGCGGAGATTACCTGTAATAACAAATGAGGATATAGCATATTTTAATGCGCCGAGCTGGCTGCCTGTATAAGTGCCGGGGCGTAAACTTTGCGAATAACCTTTGGAATAACAATCTGCAAAAAAAGTGATGTACTCATTTCCATAACCACCACTTCCGGGTTGCTGATAACCATAAGGCCCTTCTACAACGATGGAAGAGGCGGCATTACGCCAGTCAGTACTAAGACAATTTTCACTGGCATAAAAAGTTTTTGACTTGCCTTTAAAATCGTCATGCTCATACAAGGTTATTTTAAAGCCAGATGGTATCTGGAAAGAATTGAGCTTATCATTACCAATTTTCATTTGATAAGCTTTGTAGTTGCCAGGTTCCAGAGTGTATTGTCTGCCGGAATAGTTACATTGATCATGTAAGGTTACATAATTCTGCGCTACAGAAAAAAGCTGCATTGTTAATAGCAGCAGTACAAACAATGATTTTTGGTGCATAAGGTTTATGTTTAATGGTTGCGGGATAAGAAAGTTAAGAAACATTTACCTGCACTGAAACTTTATTTACTATCAAATCCTATACATTCTTTCAATTCTTTTTCTGTATAGGCCAATTTGTATTGTTGTAATACATTAGCTGGCACACCGTTCCATTCATTGGGTTTGTTGCCCGCATAGCCAATATCTTTTACCCCAATTTCAGAGGTGTAGAAGCCTGTAGCAGTAAGATTACGCATCAAGCTAAAAAAGGCAGCTCCTTGTTTTAATTGGGGTTTGTCTTTAACCCTGCCGGGATAAGCAATAATATCTACCAGTTCCATTTGCTGCTGCTGGCTACAATCTTTAAATGTTTTTTCATACTTCTTCAGGCAATGCATATCTAACCAACGCAACCCGCCCCGCATTGGCACCTGGTGATTGGGCATATCTTTTACAATAAATTCAATAAACTCGGGCACTTTTGCTTCGCTGGCACTACCGCTTACTTCATCTTTTGGAATGATGATATCGGCTAAAATGGTTATGGTTGCTATTTCATGTTCAGTGAAGAACTTTTCTTTGGCAAGAACTTCTTTCTCATACTTTAACTCATCTGGATTACGATCGAGATTGAATTTTGCTTCTTCGCCATTGGTGCCGGTTGTTTTTTTATCGTCTGTTTTACAACTGGCAATAGCAAGGGGAGTTGCCACTGCGCCGGTAACAATTAGCCTGAGTGATTTACGTCTGTCCATATAAAAATGCTATGAGCTTTTAGCTACGAGCTATCAGCTAGTTATAAATTTTGTTTTTTCATTTCATCAATAATGTATTCACTGGCCCTCATACTTAACGCAAGTATCGTCCAGGTAATATTTTTATCAGCCTGCGATACGAACTGGCCACCATCTACACAAAACAGGTTTTTACAATCATGTGCCTGGCTCCATTTATTTAAGGCCGATTTTTTGGCGTCATTACCCATTCTTACGGTACCAGCTTCATGAATTATTTCTCCTGGCTTAGCTAAGCCCCATTGATTTTTTTCATTGTCATCTCCGCCCCAGGTAATAACTGCACCCATATTATGCATTACTTCTTTAAAGGTTTCTTTCATGTGTTTGGCCTGGTTTATTTCATGCTCACTCCATTTTACATTAAACTTTAAAACGGGGATACCAAACTTATCAACGGTATTCGAATCAATTTCGCAATAATTACTTTCCAGTGGAATGGCTTCACCACGGCCCGCCATACCCACGCCACAACCATAGAAATAACGATAATCTTCTTTTAATGAAGCACCGTAACCTCCGCCTTCTTTCTGTTTTCCATTCACTACATATTTTCCATTCAGGTTTTCAATTCCCCAGCTAAAGCCATAGGAGGGTTGGCTCATGCCACCCCAATATTCAATATGATAGCCTCTTGGGAAATTTAATTTTTTATTATCTAACCACCAGGGAGAATAGATATGCATACCTCCAACCCCGTCTTCATTGTATCGCTTCCTGTCGAATAATTGCGGCAATATGCCACCCAATGCAGCACCTGTAGAATCATGCAAATATTTACCTACCACATTGCTACTATTTGCTAATCCATTTGGATGGCGGTCAGATTTTGAATTGAGCAATAATCTTGCACTTTCACAAGCACTGGCTGCTACAATCACCACTTTACCTTCTACTTGATATTCCATCATATCATCTTTACTGATATAAGAAACACCGGTTGCTAATCCATCTTTATTGGTCAACACTTCTCTTGCCATTGCATTCGCAATAATATCGAGGTTGCCTGTTTTCAGAGCTGGTTTAATTAATACATTGGGAGAAGAGAAGTCGGCCTTAGCCATACTACAGTTACGATTACACTGGCCACAAAAAAAGCATTTGCCTCTTTCGTCATTCAATTTTTCCGTAAGAATAGAAAGGCGGGAAGGAATAACTTTTACTCCTGCCTGTACGGCAGCATTTTTTATAAACAGTTCATGCAATCTTGGTTTGGGTGGTTTTAAGAAAAAACCATCAGGATCATTTTCCAAACCTTCATTGGTGCCAAAAATACCAATGAGTTTATCTACTCTATCGTAAAAGGGTTTTACATCTTCATATCCGATTGGCCAGTCATCACCCAATCCATCAATACTTTTTCTTTTAAAATCTTTGGGGCCGAAGCGTAATGATATTCTTCCCCAGTGATTGGTTCTCCCTCCCAACATTCGTGCCCGCCACCAACTCCAGTCGGTACCACTTTCTTTGGTAAATGGTTCACCTTCTAATGACCAGCCACCATAGCAGGCATCAAAATCTCCAAAGGGCCGAAGCTTAGTACTTGCACCTCTACGGGGAGAATCCCATGGATTTTTTAATTGTGTAATATTTTTATCGGGGTCATAATAGAAGCCAGCTTCTACGATACAAACTTTTAATCCTGCATTGGCCAGTATATACGCGGCCATACCGCCACCGGCACCAGAGCCTACTATTACTGCATCATATTTTTTTGATTGTTTCTTAACCTGGAGAGTTCCCATATGGCGAGCCGGTTGTTTTGGTTTTAAAGATTTCTATAAATGTAAATATAATTGAGGTATGTAACCAAAAAAACCGCTTACCTGAGTAAACGGTTTTCAACCTACCTCTTTATGAAAAAATGAAATATTAGTTCACCGCTAATTCCGGCATTGCATCTTTATGAAGAATTTTATCCAGCTCATCTTCAAAAAAGAATTTTTCTTCGCCGAATGCAGGTTTCAATTGGTCAATCCAAATCGCTTTATCATCATACTCCGCAAAAAAGGGGCGGGCTACCCAATCAGGATTTCGACCTTGTATCATTCGCATTACAATAACTTTTTTACCCATTATTTCGGCAGTACCTAGTATTTGTACTTTACCTGGTGTGCAACTCATGCTTGGTCCTCTCACAGTTCGGCATACACCACTTACCATTTGGTAAGCCTGTTGAAATATTTGTTGAGCCCGTACAAGTGGTACTCCAAAAAAATCTTGTGCACCGGTATCTCTTACTGCAAACATATAATAGGGTATGCAATTTTGATTTACCTGCTTTCGCCACATTTCTGCCCAAATTGCCGGATCGTCGTTTATGTTTTTTAATACGGGTGATTGTGTTCTTATTTGTGCGCCGGTACCTCTTATTAATTTAATTGCTTTTTTTACAGCATCTGTACCTAACTCAACCGGGTGATTGAAATGCGCCATGATGGCGAGGTTGCGACCACTCTTTACTACTTTTTCAAATAATTCGAGGATTTCTCCTGCATCATCATCCGTTAAAAATTTATAGGGCCAATAGGAAAGTGATTTAGTGCCAATACGTATGGTTTGAACGTTGTGTAATTTATCGTCAAGCAGCGGCTCAATGTATGTACGTAAAATTTTTGCTTTCATCACCATTGGGTCGCCACCTGTAAATAGCACATCTGTTACTTCCCTATGTTCTTCAAGGTATTTTACAAGCAAATCTGTTTCCTTCATCGCAAATTTCATTTCATCCATGCCCACAAATTGTGGCCAGCGAAAACAAAATGTACAATAGGCATGACAGGTTTGTCCCTGGCTTGGAAAAAACAATACCGTTTCCCGGTATTTATGTTGCATACCAGATAGCTTATGATTTCCAAGCGATGGAACATTATGCTCTTGCCCGGCGGGGTGTGGGTTAAGCTGTAGCCGGATTCTATTCGCCGCTTCTTTTATTTCGTTTTTTGAGCCGTTGTTTTTCAATACGGCTTTCATTTCTTCATAATGCTGGTTGCTTAGCATTTCTTTCCTGGGGAATGTAAGTGTAAACATGGGATCGTTAGGTACATTATCCCAGTTAATCAATTCCTCAATTACATAATTGTTCGTTTTAAACGGAAGTACATGACCTACCACATCAATAGCTTCCAACTGTTCTTCAGAAAGAATGCTGAGCTGTGGAATTTGCCGATAGTTGTTGAGTGAGTAAGAGTGATAAACCTGCTTACTTTCTTTATTATTTTGAATTAGCTGATCCATGGCAAATAGTTTTAAGTGATTGAAAAAATCGTTAGTGTGGGCTATGAGCCGAAACAGAATAGCGTATGTAAATATAGAACTCGAGACCGGTGTATGCAGTTTGTGTAGGCTCTGAAAGCATTATTTTAATCCTATTATAATTTTATTTTAATGAAATGATTTTAAAACCTTTAATCTGTATTTTTTTATTTAATCACTACAGGGCTAATTTATTTGTGGTAATTTTCAGTTTGTTATCAACGTATAATTCTATCTAACTATGGCAACAGATGATTTTTACCATGAGGTGCATCTCAATTTGAATGTAAGAGGATTAAAGCACTCTGCTACATTACGGATCAATGAATACTCCAATCAGCTTATTTCGGAAGGAAAGAAAGTGTACAAGTTGGGCTTGGGGCAATCACCTTTTCCTGTTCCTGACATTGTAGTACAGGGATTAATCAATAATGCAAGAGAAAAAGATTATTTGCCAGTAAAGGGTTTGCCGGCATTGCGGGAAGCCATCAGTAGTTTTTATTATCGTCATTGGGGAAAGAAATATTTAGTTGAAAATATTGTTATCGGACCCGGCTCAAAGGAATTATTATTTCTGCTGCAGTTATGTTATTATGGAGAGTTAATTATTCCTACGCCGAGTTGGGTTTCTTATGCGCCGCAGGCAAAAATTATTGGCCGCAATATTCATTGGATAGCGACAAAAAAAGAAAATTTTTGGAGACTTACTCCTGCTGAGTTAGATAAAATTTGCCGGCATGATCCTAAGAAGCCGAGATTATTGATTTTAAATTATCCTTCAAATCCTACAGGGTACACTTATAAAAATGAAGAATTAATTGAGTTGGCAGCAGTAGCAAGAAAGTATAAAGTAGTGTTGGTGTCAGATGAAATTTATGGAATGCTGGATCATAAAGGAGACCATCACAGTATTTGTACACACTATCCTGAAGGAACAATTATAAGTGGTGGACTAAGCAAATGGTGCGGTGCAGGAGGTTGGCGATTGGGAGCCCTGGCATTTCCAAAATCTTTAAGTTGGCTGGCAGATGCACTATCAGTGGCTGCCAGCGAAACATTTACCTCTACGTCTGCACCCATACAATATGCTGCAGTTACTGCTTTTGAACCACATCCCGAAATGGATTTTTATTTAGAAAGGGCAAGAAAAATTTTATTGCATCTTGGACAATATTGCAATCGTATTTTAAATGAAGCCGGTATTAATAATGCAGCACCACATGGTGGTTTCTACCTGTTTCCAGATTTCAGCAATTTCCGGAATAAATTTTTGCAGCATGATATTTTTGATTCGGAAACAATGTGTGATAAATTATTGGAAAGTGCCGGTGTAGCAACATTGCCAGGCTCTGAATTTGGTTGCCCGCCTTCTGTTTATACACTGCGGATATCCTATGTAAATTTTGATGGGAGAAAAGCTATTGATGCAGCAGTTACAGAAACCGTAGATGATTTATTTATCGAAAAATATTGTCCTGATACTTTGGTTGCAATGAAGGAGATTGTAAAATGGGTTTCTGCTTTATAATTTTGGTAATTTTTAAATGATGAAGAAAGCCATGCTATTTTTTGGGTTTTTAACTCAGTTGTTTTCAGGGAAAACACAAGCTCCCGATTTTAAAAACTATCCTGTCTATACAGGTAATGATTTAGGACTTACTTATTCAATAGAAAAATCTGCATTTCGAATTTGGGCGCCAACCGCAGATGAAGTGTATTTAAAACTTTATAGCAATGCAGATCATAATCTTTTTATCGAGTTGTACTCTATGAAAAAAGATAAGAACGGTACATGGGTAACAGAGTTGACAGGCGATAGAAAAGGGTTGTTCTATGCGTTTAGCACTATTATCAATGGGAAAGAATCGAAAGAAGTACCAGACCCTTATGCAAAAGCAGTAGGTGTAAATGGCAAAAGAGCAATGGTGGTTGATCTGAAAGAAACCAATCCATCAGGATGGGAGAAAGATAAAAGCCCGGCGTTTAAGAATAAAACTGATGCAATTATCTATGAACTGCATGTAAGAGATGCAAGCATTTCACCTACATCAGGTATAAAGAATAAAGGAAAATTTTTAGGACTGACAGAAAGAGGAACAAAAAATGCAGCCGGACTCGCTACCGGGCTCGACCATATAAAAGAACTGGGCATTACCCATGTACACTTACTGCCTTTCTATGATTTTAATTCAATAGATGAAACAAAACCCGATGGCAAATGCAACTGGGGTTATGATCCGCTGAACTACAATGTGCCGGAAGGCTCATATTCCACCAATCCTTATGATGGGGTAACAAGAATTAAAGAATTCAAACAACTTGTAAAAACATTTCATGAAAATGGATTGCGGGTGGTAATGGATGTGGTGTATAACCATACAGCTTTGACAGAGGCTTCCAATTTCAATCAATTGGTGCCGGGTTATTATTACCGGCAAACAAAAGATGGTAAATTCTCGGATGCTACAGCTTGTGGTAATGAAACAGCCAGTGAAAGACCGATGTTCAGAAAATTTATGCTGGAATCGATGAAGTATTGGGTGGAGGAATATCATGTAGATGGTTTTCGGGTTGATCTGATGGGAGTACATGATATAGAAACAATGAACCTTATTTCAAGAGAACTGCATAAGATAAAAACGGATATACTTATTTATGGTGAAGGATGGACTGCAGGCGCATCTCCATTGCCGGATTCATTACGGGCAGTAAAAGCTAATGCACATAAACTCGACCGCATTGCAGTTTTTAGTGACGATATACGGGATGGCATTAAAGGATCTGTGTTCGACCATAAGGACAAAGGCTTTGCGAGTGGTAAGTCAGGAATGGAAGAAAGTATCAAATTTGGCATCGTTGCTTCGGTGCAACATCCGCAGATTGATTATAGTAAAGTAAACTATTCAAAAGCACCGTATTCAAAGGAACCGTTTCAAACTGTAACGTATGCAGAATGTCACGATAACCATATAATGTGGGATAAACTGAAAATTTCTGCACCAGATGCAACAGAAGAGGAGAGAACCAATATGCACAAGCTGGCGTTGTCTATTGTACTTACCTCACAAGGCATTTCTTTTTTACATGCAGGAACGGAATTTCTGCGCAGTAAGAATGAAGTAGAAAATTCATATAACTCACCGGATAGTATCAATGCTATTAATTGGGATTTGAAAACGAAAAATAAAGAAGTGTTTGATTATACCAAAGCATTAATAAAGTTGAGAAAAGAGCATCCGGCTTTTAGAATGACGAATGCGAAGGAAATTGAAAACAATATTCTTTTCTTCTCCAATATATTAGATGATAAAGCAGTCAATTATTTAATTCAAGCAATGCAAGTTGGTGACACATGGAGTGATGTTATGATCTTCTTTAATGGTAACAGTAAAGCAAACACTCATGAAGTACCTAAAAACTATAAGGCTATTGTTTTCAATAATAAATTTACTGATGGAGAAATGAAGATGACTGAAAGCTTCAAGGTAGAGCCTTATAGTTGTGTGATTCTTTATAGCCAACAATAATTAAACCACAGAAACACAATGTACACAAAGAAACACGGAGTCAACTCTGTTAACCTCACTGTTCTTAGTGCCTCAGTGGTTTAGTATAGATAAATTAAATCCTGCTTTCTCCCTTTTATAACCTATATTTGCACCCTTGTATGTTATTTCTCACTCAGTTTGTATGTCTCCGTACTACTCAAATGCCGTGATGGCTTAACGTAAGGCAGGTAAAGTATCAGATTCGGAATTGATAGCCTTACCACATTTTTAAATTAATATTTTATTCAATTGTCATTTAACAATTTACAGCTCATTGAGCCTGTGCTCAAGGCATTAGTCCATGAAGGCTACACTACGCCTACACCTATTCAGCAGCAAGCAATTCCTGCTATTTTAGAACAAAAAGACCTGCTGGGCTGTGCCCAAACAGGCACTGGTAAAACCGCAGCATTTGCAATTCCTATTTTGCAACTGATGCACCAGCAACAACAACAAACACCAAAAGGAAGACGCAATATCAAAGCGTTGATATTAACACCTACCCGTGAGTTGGCTATTCAAATTGAAGAAAGCTTCAACGCTTATGGAAAATACCTCGATCTAAAACATCTGGTGATCTTTGGTGGTGTAAATCAATTTAGCCAGGTAAATGCATTGCGCCGTGGTATAGATATTTTAGTGGCTACTCCCGGTCGTTTATTAGACCTGATGAATCAGGGCCATATTTCTTTGCGTGATATTAACTTCTTCGTACTCGATGAAGCCGATAGAATGCTGGATATGGGTTTTGTGCATGATGTAAAAAGAGTAATCGCAAAGTTACCGTCGAAAAGACAGACCTTGTTTTTCTCTGCTACCATGCCACCGGAAATTCAACAACTGGCCAATGTATTATTAACGAACCCGGTAAAAGTTGCAGTAACACCTGTTTCTTCTACTGCGGAAATGATACAGCAGTGTGTTTATTTTGTAGACAAGCAAAATAAGAATGCATTGTTGAAAGATATTTTAGCTGATGCTGATATTAAAACCGTGTTGGTATTTGCCAGAACAAAACATGGTGCTGATAAAGTTGCCAAAGAATTAAATCGTTCTAACATAAGAGCAGAAGCAATACATGGTAACAAATCGCAAAATGCCAGACAATCTGCGTTGCATAATTTCAAAACCCGTCAAACAAGAGTGTTGGTTGCAACAGATATAGCCGCCCGTGGTATTGATATTGATGAGTTGACCCATGTAGTAAATTATGACTTGCCTAATATTCCTGAAACCTATGTACACCGTATTGGCCGTACCGGCAGAGCAGGAGCAAGCGGTATCGCCATTTCATTTTGCGATCATGAAGAAAAAGCATACTTGAAGGATATTCAAAAAGTCATAAGCAAAACTATACCGGTTGTTGAAGAGCATCCGTATGTGCTAACAAATAATGTGCAGCAAGTACAGCGTCCATCACAGCGTCCTTCATTTCAGAAGCGACCAAACAGTAATGGAAACGGAAACGGCAATCGCAGCGGAAACAGGAATGGCAACAGCCAGAATGCTAATGGTTTTAGAGGAGAGAGAAGAAGAAGTTTTAGCTCATCTTACTAAAAGATATAGATTACTTAGTAAAGCCGCTGTTAGAAATTAACAGCGGCTTTTTATATAAAAAAATATCGATTAGATTATTTTAAAATGACTGAATTTATTGTGCTGTTATCAATGTTGCGGCTGGAGCATTTGATGGTGGTTTAATATCAAATGGTTCTGATGATGATTGTGGAATGGGAGCATTTTGAAAAAGTTGCAAAGCTCTTGTTGACAATATGCTTGCATCTCTTATTCGTATAGTTACACTAGGGAGCGAAGATGTAGATGCATCGGTACGTTCAGTTACCTGAAGCACATCGAATGCTACTACTCCAAGATTTGCGCCCATCAAATTGCCTTGCAATGGAGAATAATTTATACTTACTTCGCCATCATATACAACAGCCAGCACAGTTTTACCTTTTAGCATGGTAAGACCTGTGGCTCTTAATGGAGTAATATCCGGAATCTTATCCAGCAATATTTCTTTGTCATCATCTGGTGTTCCAGATCCTAAACCAGGACCGGCTTGTAAAAAATTTCTGGCACCAATTGCAGTTGGCCCTGCATTAATCCATGTTGTAGGAATTGTTTTGAGAGCATGCCATCCTTCATCACCTACCTGCCCGGTATGAAGGTCTATTGTACGGCCAATATTATCCTGAAAATATTTTAAAACTTTTCTTACACCTACTTCTGCAAGCTGGTCATTTACTTGTACATCAGAAAAGCGATTGGGTTCATTTCCATTGTCAATACTTTCTTCATCTATAACTAACAAAACCGGATTATTGTCTGCAATTTCCGGATTTTCATTTGAGGATAAAGTTTCTTGTTGACAAGCCGTCAATAAAAAAAGCATCCCGGCAGCTAGTGCCAGGGCAAATAAATTTAGTTGTTGATTAGGTTTCATTAATTGCTGATTAAGGTTAACAAATAATTTTTACGACCTTTTAGATAAGGGTCTGATGGAATTAAAAAATCAATGTGATTGTGAAAAGTAGGCACTTAGCTGCCTGAATAATATTTAGCAAAAATTAATCCAGAAAATAATGAATGATTAGAAATACCTTGTTTTAGGTCCTTTATACTTAAACGAATTTTAAACAAAATGAAATTGCCGGATTATAAATAATTATTGTTAAGAAATGGGGTAACTAGGGACAGATTTCCTTAAACAAAATCATTGTATCCTTCCATGCCCTCAACAATAGAACTATAGTTAATAAGTAATTCCTGGCCTGGTAGTATATCTACAATAGCTTCAAATTCTTCACCATCGTTAATTGAAATGATGTTGGGAGAGGAAGAATGATTAAGATAAATAACAGGATCGATCATTTTAAATCCATATTCCGGGACAAAATAATTTTCTTCATCAAACAGGCAATAGGTTTCAATTAATGACCGTGAATGTTCTGGTAAAGTCTCTACTTCGCTAATAGGAACTTTGATCCATTCTCCCATTCCTTTGGAAAATATATTGCGGGTTCCTTTTGGAATAGGCTTTATCGCAAATACACCAATACCATGAATAGGGGAGCCTTTTAGTGCAACATAGGTTTCCGTTTGTAATTGCTGAATAAGCTTTTGGTAAGGCATAAACAAATAAAGCTATGCAGAGTTACCTGATAGCTTATTAAAATATTATGTCAAGAAATTAATAACGATTACGATCTCTATTGTAGCCACCGCCACCACCGCTGTTACCTCCACCACGATAGCCGCCGCCTCCGCCGCTACCACCACGGTAACCACCTCCTCCGCCACGGTTTCCACCGCCGCCAGAAGAACCACCACCTGGTCTGTCTTCAGCTTGTTTTACTACCAATGGTTTTTTGCCGAGAGATATATCGTTGAGGTGTTCAATTGCTTCTTTGCCTTCGGCATCATTTTCCATTTCTACAAAACCAAAACCACGGCTTTTGCCTGTTTCTTTGTCCATAGCAACTTTTGCAGAAACAACTTTTCCAAACTTCTCGAAAATTTCTTCTAATTCAGCATCATCGAGATCATAGGGGAGACCAGCTACAAACAGATTCATGAGTCCTTAATTTGTACAAATGTACTGAACTTCTTTGTTTAAAGAGAATATAGAGGTAACTACTTACTTAGCAGGAAGTTTGCCCGGATTATTCAGGTAGATAGTAATGATTTCTTCCATGTCTATATTCATGATATTAGCCATCGTTAATAACCACATCAGCACATCAGCAAACTCCTCTTTGGCATTTTCAATGTTGCCGCTGGCAATGGCTGATGATAGCTCTCCCACTTCTTCATGAAACCATAAAGCAGTGTGATAGATGCCACGTTTAGAGTCGTTTTCAAAATACCTATCCCGGACTATTTTTTGAAGAGCAGAGATTTCCATAGTGCTGTAATGTATTATTTATAGTTAGGAATTTATTTCAACTGTTTTTGTTTTGCTACCACTATATAATTCATATTCCAGTAAACGGCAATCAATAGTGCTGGTATAAAATTCAATTCTTCGATTAGCTTTCAGTCCAATCTTTTTAGCTAAGTCCATATTTCCTGTAAATATATATCCGAAGTAGCCTTTGCATTTTTGTTTCATGAAATCTCCAATGCGGGCATAGGTTTCTTCCAATTCTTTTATATCTCCTAAACGTTCACCGTATTCAGGGTTGACATAAAAAACTCCTGGCACATCTTCAGGCACTTCTGTTTTAGCAAAATCACAAACAGCAAATTCAATTAAATTTAAAACGCCGGCAGCTATCGCATTCTTCTTTGCATTTTCAACAGCCCTCTTATCATAATCAGTCGCAATTATTTTCAGGCCTGGTACTTCGATGATCTGTTCTTCCAATAAAGCATCTTCTTGCAGATAGATAGTTTCCTCATAGCCCTGCAAATGCATAAAAGCATAATTGGTTCTGAATAAAC
Organism: Chitinophagaceae bacterium; assembly: GCA_022843585.1. Taxonomy (GTDB): domain Bacteria; phylum Bacteroidota; class Bacteroidia; order Chitinophagales; family Chitinophagaceae; genus JJ008. Next base: position 169,168 of record JALHNJ010000003.1, on the reverse strand, counting down.
CCGGTCTCCTGTTGGTGGCGATCATGGCTGCTTCAATAGCAACTGTTCCGGAGCCACACATAGGATTTACAAATGGCGATTTTCTGTCCCAACGGGTAGCATATATAGTAGCTGCGGCTAATGATTCAAGCATAGGTGCAAGTCCTGGGATTTTCCGATAGCCATGACGGGCTAACGAATCACCTGTTGTATCAATGAAAAGTTCAGCATCTTCATTCTTCCAGAATAAATGAATGACAGCACCTTTTAATTCTGCACCTGTTGATGGACGATTGCCCCGAATGTCACGCAGCCGGTCTATAATGCCATCTTTTACCCGGAGGTTAGCAAACATGCTGTTATTGATCGTATCATTGTGGACATTGCTGGTAATAGAAAAATAACCATCATCAGGTAATACATTTTCCCACGGAAAACCAATTGCATTATTGTAAACATCATCGGCGTTGCGGGCCTCAAATTTTTTCAAACTATATAATACCTGGCTGGCGCAGCGAAGATTCAGGTTCAGCTTAATACAATCATTGATAGATGCTTTTATCCGGACTCCGGTAATAAAAGAATCTTCAATAGCAAAACCAAGGTCTTTTACTTCTTGTTCCAGGTAAGGTGTAAGACGTTTATGACAAGTGATAGTAACCGGCGCCACTGTAGTATAGTAACTCATGGCGGTAAAGATAACTTTTTCAACATAGAGTTTTTGAGACAGGAAGTACCACAAATAAATTGCCGGCCTCAGTCTTACTGTTATGTTCTGTTATTATGCGCTGAAAAGAACTAATTCATTTTTTTATAATTAAACGGAATGGTGTCCTTTCCTCCATTCTTATTTGGCCCAACTATAAAAGCATTCAATGTATTGGCATCAGCAATGGTATAATTAATATCCGTAGGAAAATCATGTGCAGGGTTGCTAAATTGAACACTATTCGCTTCGAGAATAGAGGAGACAAATTTTACCGGCTTCCCATCATTTTGACCATTGACTGTATTTTCGAAAACCCAGTTGCTGTTTTCTAAATAAATATTTGCCTGCTCATTCCAGGAAGTATCTGCTCCTTTTAAACTATATGCAGCTGAATTGTAGCCGCCTTTATCATTCTTTGTCCATCTTTCAAAACTCTTGCCATCTTCACTTTGCCAGGTTCCGAGCATTTTATCAAATACCAGATCATTTGCAGTAGTAGTAGTTTCCGTTGTAGTGCTGCCTTTGCGTTCAGTTTTTTTATCGCTTGAATTGTTGCACGATAATGTACAGGCTGCAATTACAATAGCGAGTAATACAATTGGTTGTTGCATGGGTTTCATATCTGTTGTATATTTTATGACTGCAAAATAGGGTTACCCTGTGTGTTGGAATTGTAAAAATGCGACATACCTACTCGGAGGTAGCAAATAATGCAGCCAGTTTCATATTGCCCGTAAAAAACTGTCGGGGGCTAATGCCGGTGAATTCCTTAAAATCTTTGATGAAATGCGCCTGGTCGTAATAGCCATTTTCGTACGCCAGCGAGGTTAGATTGCTAAAACTATTTTCTTCCATCATTTTAATAGCAGCCTGCAATCGTACAACTCTTGAAAGTTGTTTTGGGCTCATGCCAATGGCGGATGTAAATTTTCTTTCTAAATTTCTACGGTTCACATTCATTTTATCGGCTAAGTCAATTACACTTAACTGACCTTGTGATTTGAGAATAGCTTCTACACATGTTTTAGTTATCGTCTGTACGATTTTGGGATCACTGAGAAGCCCCAGCAAGAATGATTCTATTAGCTTTATTCGTTCTGCATTATCTTTTGCAAATAAGACTTCTTTTTCCAACTGAATTCCATTCTCCCCAAAAATATCTTTTAATTCCACAGCTTTGTTTTCTAGTTCACTTACAGGCATTAAAATAAAGGGAGAAAGACCTTCTGGATTAAACCTTGCTGCAACAATTCCAGTTACTCCTGTGGGCTCAATTTCTAAATAGTTTGTTATTTGCCCATACACAAAGCACTTTGGTTGAATAAGGAAACTGGCGTCTTCAAAATATTGCTTGTATTGATCACCATAATGAAAGATCAATTCCATACATCCATCAGGAACTACCCGCTGGCGAACGGGTTCATCATTACCTTCATCATCCAATGTCCAAAAACATTTAATAAAGGGTTGAAGTTCCTGCGTAGGTGTGTAAACCTGGTAATTCATGATAAAAAATTATCGAAATCAATCTTTCCAACCCCATGGAGCATCAGGTGTGTCAATGGGTTTTGTTAAATCGAACTTTACAGTAAAAACTCTTGCGGTGCCAATGCGACGCAGGTTGTATGTAAATGAAGTATCATCAATTGTAATCCACCAAACATTAGAAGAAGCTGCCGGAATGAGATTAGCTGTTTCCTGGTCGGCTGTAAAAACCTGTAAACCGGGCAAACCTGTACTGTTGGTATAGCCTCCATACATGGTGATGGAATCTGATTTGCCATCACTATGCCGATGGTCATGCTTTAATAAAATACGATCTGTATTTTTAGTTAGTACCCATGTTCTCGATTTATCCTCGCCTACAAAAAAAGGGATACGAATTTTATTGCTATCGCAGGCCCGTACATGCATCACTAATTTTTTTCCACGAAAATCATCGTTAGCAGGGGCTTCAACAATTACTCCTTCGTACGACTTTCCACAATGCTTATTGATGCTATTCCAGAAAACATCTGTTGCTTTTTCTTTTTGTGCAGAAAGAGATATTGAAAATAGTACTGTAGCAAAAAGAATGACTTGCTTTATCATGCGGGTATTTTTAGAAAGATAAGCAATCAGGGTAATATGGACATAAAAAAGGAGCCTTGTAATACAAGACTCCAGATATTAATCAAAGGGATTCGATTTTAGAAACGACCATCTTTTTTATCTTGTTTACGACCGATACCATAACCAAGACCGCCGCCTAATACACCACCAATAACCCCACCTGCTACACGGTTACGCTTATTAATAACTGCACCTAATACTGCACCGCCTGTACCGCCTATGATAGCATATTTAGCAGACTTACTCATACCTTTCTTTTTTGCTACCTCTGCATTGTTAGTTGATGATGAACTCATGCTACCACTTTTAGAAGCACTTTTCTTTGCTGCTGTATTATTTGCCGCCATTGATTTTGCATATAGTGCTGCAGCTGCTTCTTGCTCTTGTTGAAGTTTCATCTGCTGAAATGCTGCAAAGCCCACTGTGTCTTCATGAGAAACAGGTGCTGTACTTGTTCCGCTTTTACAAGCGGCGAATAAAACTGCAATAGAAGTAACGATTGTCAATAAAGTAAATGTCTTTTTCATAACTGTAGATTTTAGGATGAATAAATAAACTACAGTACACACTAGACAGAAAGGATGCCAAAGAATTCTTGAATGTTAAAGAAGCAGATATGCGATAGCTAAATAGCTCGAAGTAAGCGATTTAGGCAAGTATCCTTTTAACAAACAAGATGTTCACTATGTAAAAGAAAAAAAAGTATCGTACTTTCTTATAATACAATTATAAAAACTTTTGAAGCGATAAGGGTTACCTTTTTGTTATACGAAATAATGTAATATTATTTATCGTTATCGATTGTTCTACCAATATAATAGCCGGCAATTCCTCCTCCTATTACACTTATTGAAGCCCAAATAATATTAAAACCCGTAGCAAAATAACTGATAGCAAAACCAGTTGCGGCGCCTAGTAGGGAGAATAGGCCGGTTGTTTTTATCTTGGAAGAAGAGGAGATTTTCCCTGTATCATTCGAAGTTTTAAACTGGCGAAGATGCGCTTTGTGCTTTTTGCGATGATGTGATCTGGCCACTTTTTTATTTTAAGTTACGGTTTTTATTTAAAAGCTTTTTAGTTTTAAATATTTATCGAACCATTGCAGATATCTTTCAAATCGATCTTTTTGAAAAGCCGGTACTGTTATACCATGAAATTGGCCGGGATAAATAATCAGTTCTGTAGGTGTGCCGATGGAACGTAGTGCCTGGTACATTTGTTCGCTGCCAACTGCCGGTACATTAAAATCTTTTTCACCCGTCATAAAGAGAGTTGGTGTTTTGATTTTATCAGCATTTAAAAAGGGGTAGGAGAGCTTCAGGTATTTCTCATAGTTCTTGTCTTTCCATGGTTGGCCTAATTCATTGTCGAGTTGTAAAATATACTGATCAACGCCATACAATGACAATTGTAAAGCACTTCCTGCGCCACTTACCGCGGCCTTAAATCGAGTGTCTTTTGCAATAGTATAATCAGTCAGTATTCCACCATAACTCCATCCACCAATGCCCATTTTATTGCCATCTACAATTCCTTTACTTATTAAATGATCGGCAGCGCCTTGTATGTCTAATACTTCTTTATTGCCCCAGTCGGCATAAATAGCTTTGCAAAAATCTAAACCTCTGCCATTGCTTCCTCGATAATTGACGGCAACTACAGCATAGCCACTTGCAGCAAGCATTTGCCTTGTGAGATCAAAACCAAAATCATCCTGGCCCACCGGGCCGCCATGTATAAAGAATATCACAGGTAATTTTTCTGATACCGTTCTATTGGGTGGCAAGTATAAAATATTGGAAACGGTGGCGCCATCTTTACTTTTCGATGTAAATTTTTCAACAGTTGCTAATGATAAGTTTGCTACAAAATCGTCCTGAATTTTGGTTAACCTTCTTGTGTTGCTATTTTCAATTGCATAAAATTCTGAAGGAAGTGTTGGTTCTGTCATGGATGCTACCCAACTGCCATTGGGATGACGTTCTAATGAATTAAAAGATCGGGCACCTCCGGCTATCTTATTCATTTTCCCATTGCTGGCATTAAAAGATGCAACGTAACGTTCGCAGTCATCAGTAACTAATGCAGCGATGGCAGTTCCTTCTTTATTCCAACGAGGAGTTGATACAGGTCTGTCGAGTGATTTAGTTAATAAAATTGCTTCGCCACCGGCTGCAGGAATGGTAGCTAAGATCGCCTGATCGTACATTATATAATCAGCATCTGATGTACTGCGTAAATAAGCAATTGTTTTTCCATCGGGGCTCCATTGCGGAGAGCCATCACTTCCTTTCCAGCTAGTCAATTGTTTTGCCGCTGAACCTGCTTTTGCAGGAATAATAAAAATGTCGGTGTTGCTATTTTTATCAGGGTCTTCTGTTCGATTACTTACAAAAGTTATGGCAGAACCATCAGGACTCCATTGTGCTCCACTTTCATTATAGTTACCTTTTGTAAGAGTATCAGTTTTTTTAGTCGCAACATCAAATAAATAAAGATGTGTTTTACGTTTGTCGTATTGATAGCCGCTTACATCCTGTTTGAATTTATATCTGTCTATTACATAAGGCTTATTTCCTTTTTTACCGGCAGTATCTTCAAAGTCCCGTATTGTTAATAGTAATTTCTTTCCATCAGGTGACCATGCATAATCATTCAAATCACCTTTTATTTCTGTAAGTTTAATGGCTTCGCCACCAAGCCTGTTTAAAATATGCACTTGGCTACCTCCGCCGCGGGATGCAGTAAACGAAATATATTTTCCATCTGGACTCCATTTAGGACTGCTTTCACCTTCGGGACTATTTGTTAATTGAACTGATTCTGTTCCTTCCCAATTCATCATCCAGATATCTGTATTGCGTTTGTCCTTTGCGGAGTCGATGGACGTTAGGGTATAGGCAATCCATTTACCATCTGGTGAAATTTGTGCATCTCCAGTACTTTGCATTTTGTAAATATCGCCGGGGCGGATAGTTCTTTTTGGTATTTGACCTATACTAACCAACGGAAGTAAACAAATTGCTATAACAAAAAGGGACGTTTGATTCGGTTTCATGCTTTGTAGTTGTGTATTCGAATATAAGAAATGATGGTAAAACTTATATATCGATTTATTTTATTGTAAGCCTGTTAATAATAGCAGATTGATTAGTAAATGAAAAAACAATACAATAATTTAGCATGCAATTAAATAACCGGGAATAAGTGTCAACAAAAGCCGTGCTTGCCAGTCGAATATTTTTATCATCTTTTTCATTACTGCTTTCCCTTTTCGCACAAGCACAGTTGTGTACAGGCAGTTTGGGCGATCCGGTAGTAAATATTACATTCGGAACGGCTAATGCTCCTGATATAAATTTTACTCCTCCCAGTGCTTATAGCTATGTAAATAACAGTTGTCCCAACGATGGATTTTATACCATCACTAATTCTACTTCAGGTTGTTTTGGAAATGCATGGCATACTGTTTCATCTGATCATACAGGAGGTGGTTCATTTATGCTGGTTAATGCCTCATACACTCCCGGCGATTTTTTTGTTACAACAGTTACAGGTCTTTGTCCCAATACTACGTATGAGTTTGCAGCATGGATAATGAATGTATTAATTTCTACTACAGGAATAGAACCTGATCTTACTTTTACAATTGAAACTCCGGCTGGTGTTATTTTAAATCAATTTAATACGGGTGGTATTCCTGCCACAGCAATCCCTGCATGGAAGCAATATGGCTTTTTCTTTACTACAACTGCAGGCAATCCAACCATTGTATTACGACTCAGGAATAATGCTCCCGGCGGAATAGGAAATGATATTGGTTTGGATGATATTACTTTTCGTCCTTGCGGCCCTGCCATCACCTCTTCCATTTTAGGTAATGGGAATAGTGATACGGTGAATATGTGCAGCGATCAGCAATTGAATTATACTTTTGATGCTATAGTTTCACCCGGTTTTATAGCACCTGTTTATCAATGGCAGGTAACCAGTGACTCGGGAAAAGTGTGGACAGACATTCTAGGTGCTAACAACCTTACTTATTTACGACAACCAACTGCCACCGGTAATTTTTGGTATCGACTGACTGTTGCAGAAAGTGGGAATGCATCATTACCTGATTGCCGTATATCCTCCAATATTATTATCATTAATGTTCGCCCCAAACCAATGGTAAATGCGGGAGCCGACAGAACAATTATAGCTGGTGATAGTACTATATTAAATGGGAATGTTACCGGCGAAACTCCATCCTATACCTGGTCGCCAATACAGTATTTAGTCAATCCTTCTTCCTTAACTCCATCAGCAAAGCCGTTGTTTGATGTACAGTATACTCTCGAAGCTGTTTCAGCATATGGCTGTACTAATGAAGATGATGTGATGGTAAAAGTAGTGGCCGGAATTTTTGTACCTACAGCTTTTACCCCTAATAGTGATGGTAAGAACGACCGCTGGCAAATTCCTTATCTCGACCCTACGCTAAATGCAACGGTGTCTGTTTACAACCGGCAAGGTCAAATTGTTTATCACATGGAAAGTGGCAGGGTAGATTGGGATGGGAAAGTTGATGGAATAGAACAACCCTCCGGCTCTTACGTTTATCTGATCACTTTTAAGAATAAAAGACCAACTATTAAGGGGCTTGTGACGATTATCCGATAATTTTCTTGACCTATCTATAATTGAGTACTCTTTTTTTGAGCATTTAGGTTCATTTAGTGTTAGTACTATTTTATTTTTTTGCCATCCATTTTTTGTCCGCCCTGGTACAATATGAGTTTTAAAACTTTACCTGTTTCGTCTTTTACAAATTCAACTTTTGCATCTATCACTTTTAAAAACCATTCTGTTTCGGTAGTGGCAAATAATTCAAATATTTCTTGTCCGGTTGCTTGCGCAAATAATCTATTGCCTTCATTGGTTATAGTAATAATAAATTTAGGCTGCAACTCATATTCGCCAACGTAGGAATTCAATATCTTTTCGTTAACCTGTATTTCTTTTGGTGCTGCAATTGATTTATTTGTCTTCTTCCAATAGGTTTCTGGCTCTGTACCGGCTGAAAATTTATGACCAGTAATTATACCATTGGCATCTTCTGTAAATTCCAGCAACGACATGCTATTTTCAAAGAAGTATTTATTCTTAGCATAGGGCTTTATTTTATATAGTGTTCCACCGCCCCGTTGAGAAGTTAATTTGTTACTATCATTACGGATAATTCTTTGTTCGCCATTTTCATTTTCATATACTCCGGTATATTTATTCAGGTCAACACCGGTTAATGTAATTTCTTTATGTTCACCAAATGGTTTATTAATAAGCAGACCTGCTATTTTAGTTGATACCTCTGAAGGAGGCTTGCAGGTGCAATTAGAAAATACTGTTACAAATACATCTTCTTTGGGTAAATAAATAGCATTGGTGAGTGAGCCATTTATACCACCACCGTGTTCAATAGTAGCACTGCCTTGCAGATTGCCCATAAACCATCCATATCCATAGTTAGTTGATTTTCCATTTACAAGTTTAGAAGAAACAAATGCTTTATCGAGTATTTCTTTCTTTACGAGTTTGTAAGAATGTACAGCCTGGTGCCATTTAAAAAGATCTTCAACAGTAGAAAGAAGAGAACCTGCAGCATAAGGCTGTGTCATACTTAAGAAATCTGTGTTAGTTACACCGTCTTTTGCCGGTTCATAACCAGAAACCCGGTTTTTAATAAGGGGAATATGATCGCCATAATAAGAATTTGTCATTCCCAGTGGCTTAAAGATATTCTCTACGATATAATCAGGGTAATTTTTCCCGGAGACCTTCTCGATAATATATCCTAATAATACGTAACCAGAATTATTATAATCCCATTTACTACCCGGAGCAAAGTCCATTGGCTGATTTTTGAAATAGTCAATAAGGGCAGCGGGAGTAAAATCTTTTCGGCGTACCTGGTCATCCCATTCATTCATGCTGGTATAGCTTTTTATACCCGATGTGTGATTGAGTAATTGCTCAACAGTAATAGTATATCCATGTGTTGGATAGTCGGGAATGAACTTTTTTATATCGTCCTGCAGGTCTAGTTTGCCTTTTTCTAATAATTGCAATATGGCAACAGCAGTAAATTGTTTGCTGATAGAACCGATGCGAAAAACATGGTCAATTTGCATCGGAACATTTAATTCCAGGTTGGCCATGCCCAATGCTTTCTTATAAATCACTGTACCTTTTCGTGATATTAATGCTGTAGCACCTGTTTCATTAGATTTATAAACAGTAGCCAAAAGCTTATCGATTTTTCCAAATAGTTCGGTATCGGCTTTGGATAGTGGCTGTCCATTCGAATAGGTAGAAAATAGAAGGGATAGCACCAGTGAAAAACAAATAGTGATTTTCATGTTAAATGGTTTAATCGTTGGTAGAAGTAAAATTATGCTAATGGAAGAATATATTACATACAGAATAATTTACTGGTTACTACACGAATTATGATCTTTGGCTAAGCTGCTGGTTCCATAATATGGTAAATATTCGGAAACTAACAATCGTTATCTTTGCGGCCAAATAATTACATCTATATGAAGGAAGTATATATTATCTCGGCTGTTCGTACTCCCATGGGAAGTTTTGGTGGTTCTTTAAAAGGATTATCGGCCACACAGTTAGGTGCTATAGCTATAAAAGGTGCATTGGCAAAAGCAGGTATTACAGCAGATCAAGTGCAGGATGTATTGATGGGTTGTGTGATACAAGCTAACCTGGGACAAGCTCCGGCGAGGCAAGCCGCAAAATTTGCAGGCCTGCCAAATGAAGTTAATTGTACAACAGTAAATAAAGTCTGCGCCAGTGGTATGAAAGCCGTTGCGCAGGCTGCACAAAGTATTATGCTTGGGGATGCAGATATTGTAATAGCAGGGGGTATGGAAAGTATGAGCAATGTTCCTTTTTACTCTGATAGTACAAGATGGGGAAATAAATATGGCAACGTATCATTAATAGATGGCCTGGCAAAAGATGGATTGACAGATGTATACGATGGAAAAGCAATGGGCAATGCTGCTGAATTGTGTGCAAAGGAATGCAGAATCAGCAGAGAAGATCAGGACCATTTTGCCATTGAAAGTTATAAACGTTCACAGGCTGCCTGGGAAGCAGGAAAATTTGAAAATGAAATCGTACCAGTTGAAATTCCTCAACGCAAAGGTGATCCAATTGTTTTTGCTAAAGACGAAGAACCGTTCAATGTAAAGTTTGATAAAATTGCAACGCTTAATCCAGCATTTATAAAAGATGGAACAGTAACTGCTGCCAATGCATCAACCATGAATGATGGTGCTGCGGCATTAGTTTTAATGAGTAAAGAAAAAGCAGAAGAACTAAGATTAACACCTATCGCAAAAATTAGGTCGTTTGCGGATGCTGAACAAGCACCAGAATGGTTTACTACAAGTCCTGCGATAGCAGTACCAAAAGCGGTTGCGAAAGCAGGGCTAAAAATGGAAGACATTAGCTATTGGGAATTAAACGAAGCATTTGCTGTAGTAGGTATTGAAAATAGTAAACGTATGAAATTAGACGCATCGAAAGTAAATGTACATGGGGGTGCAGTTTCATTAGGCCATCCGCTTGGTTGCAGTGGAGCAAGAATTATTGTTACATTGATCAATGTGCTTAAAGCTAATAATGCAAAGTATGGAGCCGCTGGTATTTGCAATGGCGGAGGTGGCGCCTCTGCAATGGTGATTGAAAATTTATAAATTCTCCTATAAAAATGAGAAGCTTCCAGTTTTAGGAAGCTTTTTTTAATTTGATACCTTGCAGTATGTCAATTGAAATACGATACGCTACTATTGCCGATGCAGAACTGATTGCCGATATGAGTCGGCAGACTTTTTATGAAACCTTTGTTGAACATAATACAAAGGAAGACATGGATAAGTTTATGAACGAACAATTTACCCGAGAGGAATTAATTAAAGAAGTTGGTTCTGCCGGAAATATTTTTTTATTGGCTGTAGAGAATGGAGTACCGGTTGGTTATGTAAGAATGCGGGACGGAGAAAACCGTCCTGAATTTGCCGGTAAATTATCTGTAGAACTGGCAAGAATATATGCTCTTCAATCAGCCATTGGAAAAGGAGTGGGAAAAGCATTGCTCCAAAAATGTATAGACATAGCAGTGGAGGCAAAAAAAGAAATAATGTGGTTAGGGGTTTGGGAAAAAAATCACAGAGCTATAGCTTTTTACAACAAGTTTGGATTTGAAAAATTTGCCAGTCATGATTTTCTTCTGGGTAATGATTTGCAAACAGACTGGTTGATGAAAAAAAATCTTTCTTAATTCACTAATAATGAGCCGTTGCCTATTAGTTGATTGTTTGTTCCTGATACCCTGTAATAAATAACTCCTTTTGTACTCGTCAATACCGGCATAACTACAACTGTGGTTGAGGTTGATGTTTTCCCAATAATCTGACCTGCGATATCATAAAATTGGATGGTTAACAGCTCTTTCGCCGGATTGCTGATAAGTAAATTAGTTCCTCTTGTCCACGGAGATGGGGAGAGTTGCATCATTGTGTATTTCGCAAATTGTATAGGAATTGTTTTGGAGTAATTCTTTTCACCTGACAGCTCCTGCATTTTTAAACGGTAATACGATGTACCAGCAACCGGATGCTCATCAATAAAAGAGTAAGCAGCAGCCGATCTATTCAGACAGGGAACACTTGTTAATGAATAAAAAAGGTTTCCATCAGATGAACGTTCAACTTCGAAATGGTCCATGTTTACTTCGGAAGAAGTATTCCAGTTAATGCTTACTTTATTATTGTTTTTTATGGCAGTAAATGAAACTAGATTAACAGGTAGAGTAACAAAACCCCAATAAACCGTAACCTGAATATCATCAACTTGGCCAGCTGTTGTTCCAGTTGCAGTATTTCTCTGTGACGAGATCGCAACCCCAAAATTTCCCCCATTAATATTTTTAAATCCCCATGTCTCTCCCCATAGGTCTGTAGGACCTCCGTATGTTTGATAACCATCAGTTGTGGGATAAGGAAGACCTGTTGATTTATCTGTACCAGTTATAATTCCTTCCTTGATAATACGAATACTAAAATCAGCGCTGGCTTGGTTAGGATCAGATCTTTCAATATCAACTTTAATACCCTTTATTGTGGCACCTTCAGGAATATTAAAACCAAATTTTTCCACTCTTAGGTATTGCGTATAGCTGCCAATGCCGCCACTTATATTGCCGAAACTGCTATAGTTATCATCGCTCTTTAAAGCATTATCTGTATTTGACCAGGCTTGCGAAGATCCGCTGAATGTTACATTGTCGGATATGCTTGCGTTTAACGGGCCCTCAACTTGGGCTACGAGACAAGAGGCTGACAATAATAGTACAATGCTTAACAGTGTAAAATTTTTCATGGTGGTTTTTATTTAGGAACCTGGTGGATTTCCGCAAATAAAATTACTCTTGTTACCCGGCCATCTCAAGCGTATCGATAGTTTTTTAGCAACTACCATTAATAACTGGTATTCTTACTTGTCTCCTACAAGTATTTGTCCGATTTTCTGGTTTATTTTAAAGGAAGAGTTCAGTTTGGGGCTTTTGCTCTTTATGCTTTAAATTGCCATATACTCAAAGTTTATGAAAAAGCAATTCAGATTTTTATCGTGCTTTTTACTGTTTTACCCATTGTTTGCCTACCCGCAAGACAAACAAATTATCATACGAATAGGTCAGGATAAATCAATGGCTTTGAGTGAATATGAAAGCCAGGCTACGCTAAGTCCAAAGACTTTTAAAGTACAGGTGCTGCTGGAAAATGTGACAGGAGTTTACTGTTATGCTTCCTTTTCAGATTCAATTTATAAACTTGGGGAACTGGATGCAATTCCTGGTTTTGCGGATTTGCCAAATATGACAATGGCTGAGGAAAAATTTAACGATGAAAAAGAATTGCTGATAAGTAAAAATGGCTGGTCGTATTGGTTTTATGATCCCTCCATCGACTGGCATCGGTTCAACAAAAAAATTGTGTTGTTGGGTAATGGCCGATTGGTTGCTACTAAATCAATCAAGCAGGTTTATCTCATCGACGAAAAAAAAGAAATTAAACTGAAGGATAATGCCAGGCCTCTGTATCTTTTCTTTGTAGCAGTAAGTGAAACAGACGAAAGCGGAAAGCCATTAAAAGAGCTGGTACGTAGAAAAATAAAAATAGACTGGACGAATGACGACTGACATAATTAATATAAAACTCTTGGTGGGTACACGGCTCAAAAACCAATTACTTCGGGGGAAAGAACTTGCACAATTGCCATATATTGAAGATGCGTATTTGCGAATCGAAGATGGCATTATTGCTGGTTATGGTAAGATGGAAGAGCGAAGTAAAACAAGTGAGAAATCTGCTATTATAATTGATGCAGGAGGACAGTTCATTCTTCCTGCCTGGTGCGATTCGCATACCCATCTTGTTTTTGCTGCCAGCAGGGAAGAAGAATTTGTAGATAAAATAAAAGGCTTGAGTTATGCTGATATTGCTGCAAAAGGTGGAGGTATCTTAAACTCAGCCAATAAATTAAATGCGGCTACCGAAGATGAACTTTTTATTTCGGCATGGAAGCGATTAGAAGAAGTAAGCAAATTGGGAACCGGTGCTATTGAAATTAAAAGCGGTTATGGGCTAACTGTGGAAGGCGAATTAAAAATGTTGCGGGTTATTAAAAGATTGAAAGAAAAATCAAAATTGTGTATTAAAGCCACTTTTTTGGGGGCACATACATATCCGATAACTTATAAGGAAAATCATCAGGGATACATTGATGTAATAATTAACGAAATGCTGCCGGTAATTGCCAAAGAAAAACTGGCAGATTATATTGATGTGTTTTGTGAAAACGGTTTCTTTTCTCCAGCGGAAACAGAAACTATTTGTAAAGCCGGTATGGGGGTTGGATTAAAACCAAAAATTCATGCAAATCAATTGAATTTGTCCGGCGGTACACAAGTGGGAGTGAAGCTCGGAGCAATTAGTGTTGACCATTTAGAAACAATGGATGAGGATGCCACTAAATCATTAGCTGATTCAAATACAATTGGCACATTATTGCCAACTGCTGCTTTCTTTTTACGAATGCCTTATCAACCTGCCAGGCAATTAATTGATACGGGTTGTGCTATTGCATTAGCATCAGATTATAATCCCGGTTCGTCACCATCCGGTAATATGAACATGGTAATTTCTATGAGTTGTATTCAAATGAAGATGCTTCCGGAGGAAGCTATTAATGCAGCAACTATTAACGGAGCATATGCAATGGAGTTACAGGATGAGGTAGGAAGTATAACTATTGGTAAAAAAGCAAATTTGATTTTTACAAAACCAATCTCCTCATTAGCATACTTGCCTTATGCATTTGGATCAAATTGTATTGATAAAGTAATGATTAACGGAGAGTTTCTATAAACGTACAGGCTATGAAATATTTTGTTTTGGTTGTACTAATAAATCTTTACACCGTAATTTCTTTCTCGCAAAGCAGTTCTGCTGGATGCAGTGAATTTAAAACGGGTGAGTTTGCTTACCGTGATTCCAGTACAAATACTATCTGGATAATTAAAAGAACTACAAAACACCAAACCGAGAAAAATGAAAAAGACGGTATTGTCATAAAAAATAAAATTAAATGGTTATCTCCTTGTGAATATCAATTAACACAAACCTGGACAAATAGCAAGTCGCTTAAAAAAAGAAATAGTAGCTCATTGAATTATGTAATAGTTTCAATGGCAGGCGATTCTTATAGTTATACTTGCAACTGTAGCGATGGAACAAAAAGAGGTGGAACAGTAGTAAAAATGCCGGGTTAGTTCTGCTTCCTTTTCAATTTATCTATAAAATAATAGCTCCAAATCATGTAAACGGGATACTTGTTGTATTTTCGGAGCAATGGCGATATTGAGATTAAAGAAGAAGAAACCCGGCTTTTTTGAGCAATTAATTGAAGACAATGTCATACTGCCAGCTCATGATCGAAAAAAGGGGTTGGAATATCTGGTTGCCCTTTTTTCCGAAATAAGACCTGCGCCCGGCAAGATCAAAAAGAATGCGGAAAAGAATCTCCTGCATGTAACGGAACAGATAAGACAACACAAAGTGGTGTTGTCAAATACGCAACATGCTTTAATTGCTCAATTACTCAGCACCGACCTTACCGCTGCCATCACAGAAAGTGGTATTCCACTGGCAAGAGGATTTTGGCAGGAATTATCCAATCGTATTAAGCACAAATTGCTACCTACCTTGCAGGATGAGAATGATTTTCTCTATGTTATTAATAATGTTTTTTTTAAAAAAAGCGATTATATCTGGGTAGAGACAATTCCCCGGCAAGCCTGGGTGGATTTTTTTGAATCTATTGGTTTTAGTTTCAGTCCCCGGCACAATTCATTAAAAAAGGAATTGATACAGGCATTAAAAATTCTTTCCTTCCAGGTGGCACAGTTAGGGCTTGAAAAGGAAGTATTAAGTTATTTACCAGGCGATGAACAGTATAAAGACACTTCGTTTGTGTTGCAAAACTATAAAGTGCATGAAGTAGAGAAGCAACTGATGGACAATGCCAGCGGAAATGAACTCGCAGTAGTAGCATTCCAACTGAAAAATATTATTGATGATTGTTATGAACTGATAGATCATATAAGGGAAAGTCATTCTGAAAAAGGAGCCAGTATTCAACAAACTTATTTATTATTGATATTAACTAACCGGTTGGAAAGAATGCAGCTGGTGCTGGATGTGCTGGATGCAGATAATAAATTTGATACCGGTCGCTTTGTGGATGTATTTCGCTTATTATTACGAAATGAGAAAAGAAAAAACAGTATCCGTGAATTTTTATCGCAGGGTGTTGGCTACCTCGCTTACCAGATAGCAGAGCATAAAGGCTCCAAGGGCAATATGTATATTACCAGCACCCGCAAGGATTATAATCGAATGATTTGGAGTGCTATGTGGGGAGGATTGATAATTTGTTTTGTAGTGATTTTTAAAAGCCTGTTGGGAAAATTAAAATTAGCACCATTTCCACAAGGATTTTTGTTAAGTGTGAACTATAGTATTGGATTTATCCTGATCGAGAATACCGGCTCTACGCTTGCTACTAAACAACCGGCATTTACGGCAAGTGCTGTTGCCAGTTCTCTCGATACAAAAAAACATACTGAACCAGATTTGGATAACCTGGCGGTAACCATTGCTAAAGTTTCCCGGAGCCAGATCGCCTCTTTCTTTGGTAATTTGATTATTGTTTTTCCCATCACTTTTTTAATGGCGATGGGGTATGATATGTTGTTCCATCAAAAAATTGCCGAAGGAGATGCGGCTATGAAAATGCTGGTTGATCAGCATCCCTGGAGAAGCCTTTCATTATTGTATGCCTGCTTTACCGGGTTCTTTTTATTTGCCAGTGGCATTATTGCGGGGTATTGGCAAAATAAAATTCGCTACGGTCAAATCAAAGACCGTTTAAAAGAACATCCTGCATTAAAATTTTCCATTTCACCTAAACGATTAAATAAGTTGGCGGGTTGGATTGAAAGAAATTTTGGTGCCTTGATGGGCAATATTTCATTGGGATTTTTCCTGGGCTTTGCCGGCATACTTGGCAAAATACTCGGCCTTCCTTTCGATATTCGTCATATCACCGTATCTGCTGGCAATAGTGCTATTGGTGTTTATGGTATGGGCATTGAAAATATCCCGCCTTATTTTTTACTCGCTGTTTTAGGCGGAGTGTTGTGTATAGGTTTATTAAACTTCCTGGTAAGCTTTTCCCTGGCATTTTTGGTAGCAGTCAAATCAAGAGGGATTCGCTTTGCGCAATATCCCCGTTTCTTTAGAATACTGGGGCGTTATTTCCTTAAGCATCCAAGAGAGTTTGTACTACCATCTAAAAAAGTAATGGACCCGGTATATAAATCGTTAGGGTGATTTTTTATTGGTATAAAACAAAAAATCAAGTTATAAATCCATTCTTTCCGTCAGGCTTTTAAATCGTTGGTCAGCTCTTAATTCATTCATCATTGGATAGCGGACACAGAAGATCATTCCAAGACAGGCAATACCTACCCGGCTTTCATAGGTTTTATTCAGGTGGTAAAAAGCGTTGTCATAATCTTTAAGCCCGGCATAGATAAATGCTAAATCCATATGCAATGGAATGCCGGGTTCTTTTTTTTGCCGTGCATTTAATGTTTCAATGATGGCCATGGTTTTGTCGGTGTATCCACCCGCAGCATAGGCATGCCCAAGAGTGCTGAGGCCTTTTTGTGGATCACCTACAAGCCGGTGATATATTTCACTGAAATGTATCGCCTTTTCATAGTCACCCATAGCAAGGTATAGCATTCCTTTTCCTTCAAAAGCTCTTCGAAATGTAGGATCCAGCTCAATCACCTTATCATATTGCAGCAATGCATCTTCAAACCTACCGGCAAATGAATAGGCATCTGCGAGATTGGTAATAAGCGGTAGTGAGAGAGGATCAAGCAACAATGCCTGCTCCATTTTTTCAATGGCTTTTGTAAATTCTCCTTTTGCAATCAGCAACCAACCATGTATCTGGTTGATAAGAGAAGAATTGAGGTTTAGGTCCATTGCTTTTTGTAAAGACACTGCTGTTCCATCAAAATCCCAATGGTGAAAAAAAGAAATTGCTGCCAGCGAAAGATGTGCATTAGCATGATTGGAATCTATACTAATAGCTTTCAGCGTATGATCTTTGGCCCGGGCAAAGGCTTCAGTCGGTTCCATTAAACCTGCCGAACCCATATACGAATAACAGTAAGATAAGGCACAATAAGGATCGGCAAACTGCGGATCTAGTTGAATGGCCTCATTAAAATCATTGATGGCAATTTTTATTTCTTCCGGTTTTGATTTGTTCCAGTGATAAAGACCTTTCAAATACAAATTATAAGCATCAATATTTCCGGTTGCCGGTTTAATAATTGGGTCATGATTTCTCACCGGTGCGAAATTTTCTTTCAACCGGTTTAATATTTTCAGCGATATTTCATCTTGTATCTCGAAAATATCTTCCAGGCTACTATCAAACACTTCTGACCAGATATGATAACCATCCGCTGTATTGATAAGTTGGGCCGTAATCCTTACTCTTTTACCAAATTTTCTTACACTTCCCTCCAGCACGGCCGATACACCTAGTTTTATCCCGATCTGTCTTACATCTTCCTGTCTTCCTTTGAATGCAAAAGATGATGTTCTTGATGTTACCCGGATACCATCCACTTTTGCCAGAGCATTTAATATTTCTTCGGAAATGCCATCACTGAAATATTCATTTTCAGGGTCATTACTCATATTCACAAAGGGAAGAACAGCGATGGTTTTTTCAGAGCCTGTTTTAGCATCCATTTGCACGGCAGTAGGTATAACCAGTTTTTCACTGGCAACAGCATATACATCCACCTGGCGTTTCACATTTTTTAGCGCAAACTTTCCGAGTGATACTGTCTTTATATCTTTCTGATTCTTTACCTCATCATATACTTTATCAGAAATAAAAACCGATCCGGGTACCGCTAACGATTCAATTCGGGAGGCCAGATTTACACAGTCTCCATAAATTCCATCTTTATCCAACACTACTTCGCCAGCATGAATTCCTATTCTTAATTGCACCTTAGGCTCTTTCTGCAATTCTTGTTGAATTTCAACGGCGGCTTTTACAGCATCAATAGCACTGTCAAAAAGACTCAGGGTGCCATCCCCAAAATACTGTATGATCTTACCATTATACGAGGGGATAAAATTTTCAAGAGCCAGTTTCTGCCGGTTGCGGAGCGTTTTTGCCTTGTATTCATCTTCCTGCATCATAGCAGTGTATCCAGTCATATCTGCAAACAGGATAGCTGCTAATTGCCGCACCTGTGGATTACTACCATCCTGGTATGACTGAATTTTATTCATGATTGGTTAAGGTTCTTTTGAAGGGGCCAAAGGTAAAAAAATAGCTGAAAACAGGGATGCCGGTTAAAAGCTGATATAGCCGGCTATTAATTTTAACGGCTTGTTCACTCTGCTTTGTGTTGATTCGTGTAGTTAGTTTTATGTAGCATTTATATTTACAAACAATATCTTAGTATCCAAATTTCAGCGATATGCAGCCCATAATTGAATGTGTTCCCAATTTTAGCGAGGGTAATGATTTAACTATCATCCAACAAATAACTGACCAGATAGAAACGGTAGAAGGTGTTCGATTATTGAACGTAGATCCCGGAAAAGCAACGAACAGAACCGTGGTGACTTTCGTGGGTCATCCAGAAGCAGTAATTGAAGCAGCATTTTTAGCTATTAAAAAAGCTGGTGAATTGATTGATATGAGCAAACACAAAGGCGAACATCCAAGAATGGGTGCTACAGATGTTTGTCCGCTAATTCCAATTGCCAATATCAGCATGGAAGAAACAGCGAAGTATGCGCAGCAATTAGCAAAAAGAGTGGGAGAGGAATTAGCCTTGCCCGTTTATTTATATGAAGCTGCACAACCCAACACAGCAAGAAATAATTTATCAGTGATTAGAGCCGGCGAATACGAAGGCTTTTTTAAAAAAATAAAATTACCGGAATGGAAACCCGATTTTGGTCCGGCAGCATTTGATGCAAAAAGAGGTGGAACGGTGATTGGTGCAAGAGATTTTTTAGTAGCATATAATATCAATCTCAATACAACTTCAACAAGAAGAGCCAATGCTATTGCATTTGATGTACGGGAAGCTGGAAGAAAAATAAAGAATGAACAGGGTGAAGATGTTGTTCAACCCGGCACATTGAAATCAGTAAAAGCTATTGGTTGGTTTATTGAAGAATATGGAGTAGCACAAATCTCCATGAATCTCACTAATATAAATGTAACACCGGTTCATATTGCATTTGATGAGGTTTGTAAAAAAGCTGATGCAAGAGGAATTAGAGTAACCGGGAGTGAGTTAGTTGGTCTGGTTCCATTGAATTCGTTATTGGAAGCAGGTAGATATTTCTTAAAAAAACAAAAACGTTCTACAGGTGTATCAGAAAAAGAATTGATAAAGATTGCGGTGAAGTCAATGGGGCTGGATGAACTCGGACCATTTAAACCGGAAGAAAGGATTATTGAATACATGCTCTACAACAAAGCCGACAGCAAATTGGTGAGTATGACATTGACAGATTTTGCGGATGAAACGGCCAGTGAAAGCCCTGCACCGGGTGGTGGTTCAATTTCAGCTTATGTTGGTGCATTAGGAGTATCGCTAGCAACAATGGTAGCTAATCTTTCTTCGCATAAAAAAGGATGGGACGACCGTTGGGAAGAGTTTGGTGCATGGGCAGAGGTTGGTGAGAAGTATAAAAATGAATTAGTGAAACTGGTAGATGCAGATACAAAAGCATTTAATTTAATTATAACAGCTTTGGGCTTACCCAAATCAACCGACGAAGAGAAAGCAATAAGAAAAAAAGCCATTCAGGAAGCAACAAAATTTGCGATTGAAATACCTTTTAAAATAATGCAGGCAGCCTATAGCAGTATGGATGTGATAAAGACAATGGCCGAAACCGGCAATCCCAATTCAGTGTCGGATGCCGGGGTGGGAGCTTTATGTGCCCGTAGTGCCGTGATGGGGGCTTTTATGAATGTGCGGATCAATGCGGCCGGCTATGAGGATAAGGGTTTTGTGGACGAAATTATTGCCAAAGGAAGGGAGATTGAGAATAAAACTTTAGCTTTAGAAGCAGCAATTCTAAAAGTGGTGAATGATAAGATTGGGGTGTAAATCATTTTTTGCCTAACTGAAAAATTTTATAAAACATATCAGATGGAAAACGTAGAAACAAAACAAGCACATATCGAAGTAAAATCAGCTGTAATGCGGCATTTGAAAATGTATAGTAAGCAGGATGTACTATCACTAACCAAAATCCGCCGGTTTGAAACGAAACTGGGTGAAAGACTGCATGTGCTAAATAATTCAGTGGATATAGAAAAGTCTATTGCAGCTTCATCTGCTAAATATGTATTGTTTGGTGTGCCGGAAGATTTGGGTGCCAAAGGAAATCATGGCATAGGCGGTGCTGATACTTTATGGATTCCTTTTTTACAAAGTTTACTGAACATCCAAAGCAATGATTTTTTTGATGGTGGCGAGATATTGCTCGTCGGCCATTTTGATTTTGGCGATATGCAATACCTTATCGATACAACAGCCAGAGGCGAAGAAGAGAAGATTGAAGCCTATCGTCATGCTGTAATTGCTATTGATGATGAAGTAGAACATTTAACAAAGATTATAACAGAGGCCAAAAAAATTCCAATTGTAATTGGTGGCGGCCATAATAATTCGTATCCCTTAATAAAAGGTGCAGCAAAAGGCTGGCATAAAGCAGGTGTACTTCCGTTGGCACAAATTAATTGCATCAACTTAGATGCACATGCTGATTATCGGCCGCTGGAAGGAAGGCATAGTGGTAATGCATTCCGATATGCAGAAGAAGATGGTTACTTACAAAAATATTGTGTGGTAGGGTTACATGAAAACTACTTACCGCAAAATGTGTGGATCGATATGGTGAACAATCCGTTTATTGACTGCATCACCTTTGAAGATATTTTTGTACATGAGAAAAGAACATTTATGCAAGCTGTATCTCATGCCACAGGATTTACAGAAGATACGCTGACTGGTAT
The DNA here is from genome assembly GCA_022843585.1 of Chitinophagaceae bacterium. Classification (GTDB taxonomy): domain Bacteria; phylum Bacteroidota; class Bacteroidia; order Chitinophagales; family Chitinophagaceae; genus JJ008. Next base: position 147,591 of record JALHNJ010000003.1, on the reverse strand, counting down.
CGATCTCGATCTCGACTCCATTCAAAATACATTGAGCAGTGCTATGACTCCGGTAGGTATTTCGCCTATGCATGCAAGGCAATACATTTCTTTTGCGGCAGCAGATAGCAAACCAGCCTACCTGCATATCTGCGAAGGGGCTACCAGGTTATCCGATGGGAGAACTGATGCTACCAGTGGTAAATTGATCAGCTACCTCGTAAGTGATTTTATTAAAGGAATGGCTTTGTAGTTTTACCAATAGAATTATAAAAAAAATGCACTCAATTGAGTGCATTTTTTTTATAATTACAGAATCTTATCCTTCAACAGGTGTTAAATACTGCGTATAGCTGTATCCTTCTTCTCCATCATCCGTTTTAATAACCCACCATTGGTCATTTTCTTTTCTAACCAACGAAACTATTTCATGACGGGCAGCTTTGCCAATTATTTCATGAGTAGTACCTGGCCCTTTACGAATGTTAAGGTTAGAACTGTTAGTTGTAATTTTCAATTTTGCACCTTCCTGTACACCACTAACACTGTTGATGTTCATCACCAGGTCACCAGAAGCATAGTCGGGATCAATTTTTTCATATAGATCCCACAATTGCTGCTTGGTAGTGCCGTTTGCAGATCCATCTATATACAACACACCATCTTGTTCTCTAACAAGAAGGTCTTGTGTGCCTGCAGCGGTAGCAGCATCTATGATTTCTTTATATTTATCTTGTAATACCATGTTTTTTTTCCTCCGTTTAATTTTAGTTGTTAGTTAAACCAGCTACATCTACTTTTTTAGGTTTTAATGCCTGCAATGCCATCATTAATTTTTGACGATCGGCTTTTGCAATTTTACCTGTCACGGATATAATGCCATCTTTTACTGTAGCACTTACACCCGAGAAAGCTTTCAACGCATCGTTTACGGCACTGGTTAAAGGGTCATCGGCAGCTATAACTGGTGGCGGAGGGGGTGCAACAACAGTCAGATTGTTGACAACAGATTTTACACCTTTAACAGCGGCTGCTGTTTTTTCGCAAGATGCCTTGCACATATCATCCTTACATTCTCCGGAGAGAGTGGCAACACCATCTTTTACATCAACCATTGTTACTGTAGACATTGGTTCAGCTTTCAAAGCCGTTTCAACAGCTGCTTTAATGTCTGCATCACTTTGTTTCTTTTTACAGCCAGTACTGGTGGCGCCAAGCAGAGCTATGGCACAAACCATTAGCAGAATGCGGGGAAGTTTGAGTTTCATGATTTTTATTTTTTATTAGTGTGAATTGAGAACAAACGAATATAGAGTTTTAAGAAGGAAAAAGGATTTCTAATTATTCGTTTGCGGCATCATTTATGTAGTGCCAACGTTCTCAGAAAACCGGGCCGTATAGTTTTACTTCACTCTTTTCAAATGCTTTTTTAAAACGCAACAATAATTTACTTGCTTCTCCAGTTTTTTTCTCCGAAGTGGCCACCTGCCATAAACCAAACAAAGCCCAGCCATTTTCATTATTGTTTTGTAGGTCTTTAAACAGAATATTTTTTGCATTGGTTAGCCTACCGGCCTTTATAAACGCATTAGCTAAATATTGTTTAGGGTTCAGCATCCAGTCCCTCGGTTCATTGTACACCATTTTTTCTTCTGTATCCACAGCTAATTGAAACAAGTCAATTGCTTCATCATATCTTTTTTCTTTTAGTGCAATTGATCCTGATAAAATGTTTTCAGCAATGACAGCTCCTTCAATAGCTGCGGAGAAAGGAGAGAGGGGAATAAGCAAAGTACTATCCTTCATTAAATCCTGCAGTTGCTGCAATTCATTCTTTGCTTCAGCTAAATCAGTTTGCTGTGTCAATGCCATTCCTTTTCCAAAATGATAAAGAATATTTCCATATACATGTGACTTATCGGGTTGCTGCATTTTGAGCAATTCATTCCAATTGCCAAAACGAACATGAACAAGTACCGGGGTCATATACACATATTGTAAATAACTGCCCAATGCACCGGGTATGGATAAATAATCAGCCGGAATACTTTTTGCCGTTTCATTGGCTGCCCATACTGAATAAGCTGAACGTCCTGCCAGCATCGAATTATTTGTTTGCATATGCAGGTTATGAATGATATAAAGAAATGCATTGCCCGTTACCGGTTCATACAACGGAATATATTTTTTGTAACTGTTCACTGCATTTTCATTTACAGTAACACCTTTTGCATATTGCCCCGTACGCAGGTAAATATGAGAAGGCATATGAACGGTATGCGAAAGACCCGGTGTTAGTTTTCCTAATCTATCAGCACTTGGTAAAGCCTTGGCAGCATATGGCGACGGCTCCATAACATGTATATAATAATGATTAGCACCGGGATGATTGGGAGTTTTTGCTAATAGTTTTTCCAACACTTCACGGATCAATGGTGTCCATGGTCTGGGAGTGCCATCAATCAGCCATAGATCCCAGGGATGTTCCAGCATCATTGCATCAGCGTATAATGCTTCTGCATCAGCATGGGTATTAAATTTTTCATAGCAATGCATCATCATCTCCGTGTATAATTTATTTAAACTGGCACGGTTGGCATCAGCAGAATCTGCGGTATAACGAACAGCCATCGCATCGATCATTGCTTTCTCCATATCGCTTGCGGTACTGGCCAATTGTTTTGCTTTTGCGGTTGCTGCCAATGCTTCCGGCGATGCGGCATAACCCAGATCATTTATGTTTGGCCCATAAGCCAATGCCTGTGCCCAATACAGCATGGCACAATTCGGGTCAAACTTTGCAGCTTTTTTAAAAGAAGCCATCGCTTCAATGATGTGGAAACTGTAATACATATTAATGCCCTGGTTAAAATAAAATTGGGCACTGTCATTAGTTGTACTGATTTTCCATTTGTAATTACCTGCACCGGGCATTGGTGGAATATCTGTTTCCTCTAACCATTCTTTTAACTCATCCCAATCAGGACTGCAGCCAATTGTTTTTAATCGTTTGTAATCGGGACTTGTGGCGAGATAAACTTTTTGGTTGGAAGAATTTTTAATACTGAAGGCGAGTAGTGCAGTGGCAAATGCCAGCACAGTCAGTAGTAGTAACCTGGACTTCATGGTTGTTGGTTTAATGGAGCGAAAAGTACAGAAATATTTTAAACCAACTATATAGGGCAATACCGGCTTTGTACTTTTTGAAAATTTTAACCACAGGGGGAATGAAAGAAAAAAGATAAAACACTGTGAATCACTGTGTCCTCCGTGCCGCTGTGGTTAATGTATTTTGTATTGCGATGAATAATATGAAAATTATTTATTCTCCAACTCCATCATTCGCTCAAATACTTTTTCGTAATCTGTGTTTAAGCCAGCTAACTCATCAGCTACTTTTTTTAAAGCCTTTTCAGCTTCAATAAATTTTGCTCTGTCTGAATATACTCCTGGATCAATCAATGATGCTTCTAATTCAGTTTTTGTAGCATTCAACTTGGCGATTTGTTCTTCCAATTGCTGAAACTGTTTCTGCACTTTCTGCAATTCTTTTTTTGCATCCTTATCTATGGCCATATTCACAACCGGCTTTGCAACTACAGGTGCAGACTTAGCTTGTTCAACTGCTTTAGTTGAATCATTCGACTTGCCAGACTTCTGATTCTTTCCTCCCGACTCCCGGCTCCCGGCTCCAGACTCAGCCTTCTTCCTGTCCGCTTCCTGCTTCGCCATTCTTTCTTTCCAGGCTACCCATTCTTCATACCCACCTTTAAATTCTTTGATCTCATGATCAACGATCTCCCAAATTTTATTCGCTGTTTTAGAAACAAAATAACGGTCGTGACTTACAAGGATAATACTGCCTTCATATTTTGTCAATGCATCGATCAGCAAATCGCAGCTATGCATATCTAAGTGATTCGTAGGTTCATCCAGCATTAAAAAATTCGCTTTGCTCACTATTACTTTTGCCAGTGCCACTCTTGCTTTTTCACCGCCACTTAATATTTTAATTTTCTTATCGCTATCATCTCCACTAAATAAAAAACAACCCAACAATCCACGAAGCTCCAACTCATTCATCTGGCTGCCACATTCTTTCATTTCATCCAAGATGGTATTGTTCACATTCAACGCTTCCAACTGGTGCTGTGCATAGAAACTCTCTTCTACATTATGTCCCCATTTACGTTCGCCTACACTAAAACTTTCTACACCGGCAATTATTCTTAACAAGGTAGACTTTCCTTTTCCGTTTGCACCAATCAATGCAATTTTATCCCCACGGTCAATTTCTATAGACGAATTTTCAATAATTACATTATCGCCAAACGCTTTTGATACATTATTTAATTCCACCAACACTTTACCCGGCGTTTTATCTACTCTAAAGTTGATGCGGATATTCGGTCGTTCAATTTCAGCATCTTCAATCCGTTCCAGCTTATCCAGTTTCTTCATAATGCTTTGCGCCATAGCAGCCTTACTGGCTTTGGCTCTAAAGCGTTCTACCAATCGTTCATTCTGGCGAATATAATCCTGCTGATTTTCGTACGCCTTCTGCTGCATTTCTACCCGAATCGCTTTTTCCTTTTCGTAATAGTCATAATTACCATTGTAGATATGCAACTGCTGTTGGTACACCTCCACAATTTTAGTAACCATCCGGTTCAGGAAATATTTATCGTGACTTACAATCACCACAGAACCCTGGTAATGCAGCAAATATTTCTCCAGCCATTCGATAGAAGGAAGATCTAAGTGGTTCGTCGGTTCATCCATCAATAAAAGATCCGGTTGCTGTAAGATCATTTTTGCCAGCAACACTCTCATTCTCCATCCACCACTAAATTCTTTGTAGGGTCTGTTTAGATCAGCATTGGCAAAGCCCAATCCCTGTAATACTTCTTCAGTTTGGTGATGGATATTGTAACCGCCGAGTGTTTCCAATTCATGAAGCTTATCACTATACTCATGCAATGTTTTTTCATCGCCTGTTTTCTCCAGTTCTATACCAAGTATTTCAATTTCCTTTTCTAACTGCAATATTTTTTCAAAAGCAGATAAAGCCACTTGCAAAATAGAATCGTTGGTATCAAAACTCAGCAGATCCTGGTGCAGGTAACCAACAGAAGTAGTGCGGCTTCTTTCCACCGTACCGGCAGATGGCTGGTATTCACCCACCAAAAGTTTCAACAGAGTTGATTTTCCGGTTCCGTTATACCCAATAAGGCCAATGCGTTCACCGGGCTGAATATGCCAGGTGGCTTCTTCAACAATTGCCCTTGCACCAAATTCGAATGTCACATTTTGTAGTCCTGCCAGCATAATAGTTAAATGAGGCGCAAATTTAGTCCAAAATGGCCATTCAAGAGTTGCCGATAATTTGAACTTTTAAACCAAATAGACATACGGTACATAAAGATTCACAGAGATGCTCCGTGTAACGCTGTTTCTCAGTGCCGCCGTGGTTATTTTATTTGCCCAATAACAAAATGCTAAATCCTTCAAAACCGTTTCAATCCTCGATTCCATGGTTATCTTTGAGCGAAATTTTAACCCTTCGATGAAAAAGGTAATAGACATCCTCGGCATCATTTTACCCGCCCTTATCATCATTCTTGGAATTATCAGGGTATTTGTACAGAGAACAAAAGGCGTAAATGGACTCACCATGCTTTTTGCCATTCTCTTATTATTGGTAGGACTGGTGAGGTATTATGTTTTTCCGGGCAATAACGGTTCAAAGGATAACGAACCAAAACCATTGCCACTGGCCGTTAGCAAACACAGCACAGCTTTCAATCAATCTCTGCAACAAGTGCTGGAGAAATATTATGAAACTACAGCTGCTTTTGTAAAAGCTGACACTGTTGCCATCAATCAATCCACTTTGGCATTACAAATGGCATTGGATAGTTTTAAAATTGATGAATTGAACGTGGATACACTTATTTATCAAACGGCATTACAGCCTTATCAAAATGCTAAAGCAGAGATCGCTTCCATCATTGCGGATCCATCACTAACCGAAAAAAGAGCATCGTTCAATTTGTTATCCAACGAACTCTTTACTTTATTAAGCACTGCCCGATATGATTTGGCAAAATTATACTGGCAAGAGTGCAGCACTGCGTTTGGAGAAGATGGCCCTCCCGGCAATTGGTTAAGTCCGGAAGAAAAATCCACCAACCCATACGGAACTAAAGAAGATTGTGCAGAAATAAAAACCAATATAAATTTCGTAGCAACAGATACAACTAAAAAACTTTAAGATTGTTATTCCCTCATGCGTAAGATAACCAGTGTAGTCATCCTTATTTTGCTCACCAACATCGTTTTTTCGCAGAATGCCGATAAGGCAGCCCGATTCACTATAAATGGTTATGTAAAAGACAGTCTCTCCGGCGAATCCATCATGGGTGCCACCATTGCTGTCAACGGACAATCAAAAGGAGTAACCAGCAACCAATACGGTTTTTATTCTATTACGTTGGATGAAGGCACTTATACCATTGCTGTGTCGCACATAAGCTATCTCGGTAAAACAATTTCTGTAGAATTAAAAGATAACCAGTCCTTCAATTTCGATCTGTTATCCAGGGCCGATGCTATTGGTGAAGTAGTAGTGTACAGCAAACGAAGGGATGCCAATGTAAAGAATGCACAGATGGGACGGATCGAACTCACCATGAGCCAGGTAAAAAATATTCCTGCTTTCATGGGAGAAATTGATCTGCTGAAAGCCTTACAACTATTACCCGGTGTTCGTAATGCGGGAGAAGGAAATGCTGGGTTCTTTGTTCGTGGTGGCGGGCCCGATCAAAATCTTATCATTTTGGACGATGCAGTAGTGTACAATCCCGGTCACTTGTTTGGTTTCTTCTCCGTTTTTAATTCGGATGCTATTAAAAATGTATCGTTGATAAAAGGTGGTATGCCTGCTCAATATGGCGGACGATTATCTTCTGTAGTTGATGTAACCATGAAGGATGGTAACATCAATAAATTTCAGGCAGAAGGTGGCATTGGTGTTATTGCTTCCCGCTTTTCTGTACAAGGCCCTATAAAAAAAGATAAAGCCTCTTTCATTTTATCTGCCCGCCGCACTTATGTAGATGCGTTGGCCAAACCATTTATTAAAAAGAGCAGCGATGCCTACGGCTCCGGGTATTATTTCTACGATGTAAATGCAAAAGTCAATTACCGTTTTTCTGAAAAAGACCGTTTGTACATCAGCGGCTATTTCGGCAGAGATGTATTTGATTTTGCCAGTGCCAAACGAACATTCAGAACCAATATACCCTGGGGAAATTCTACCGCCACCGTTCGCTGGAATCATGTATTCAACCGTCGTCTTTTTTCCAACACAACTTTAGTGTACAACGATTATAAATTCAAATTTTCTGCCGCACAGGAAAATTTTGAAATAGGTCTTTCTTCCGGTATAAAAGACGGAACTTTTAAAACCGATTTTGATTATTATCCATTGCCCAATCACAAACTAAAGTTTGGCGGATTGGTAACCTATCACAAATTCATTCCCAATGTAGTATCAGGCCGGCAGGATTCGCTGGTGTTTACTCCCAATAATGAAGGCAACAAATTTGCAGCAGAAACTGCCGTGTATTTGCAGGATGATTGGGAAATAGGAGAGAAGTGGAAAATAAACTACGGACTTCGCTACAGCACCTTCACACAAATTGGCCCGTATAAAAAATATATAAAAGATGCTGATGGAAATAAACTCGACAGCACTTCGTACAAAAGTTTTGAACCCGTAAAAACCTATGGTGGGTTGGAACCACGCATTACACTGCGCTATGCATTGAACGATGAAACATCTTTAAAAGCTGCCGTAACCCGCAACTACCAGTACATACATCTGGTAAGCAACTCCGGCAATACATTGCCAACCGATCTGTGGGTGCCGAGTACTTATTTGGTAAAGCCACAAATAAGCTGGCTCTATGCAGCAGGCATATTTAAAAATTTTGATGATAACAAATATGAAACCTCGCTGGAAGTGTATTATAAAGACATGCAGAACCAGGTAGATTATAAAGAAGGCTACACACCATCCCTTGCCGATCCCGAAGATGAATTTGTATTTGGCAAAGGCTGGGCTTATGGTGCTGAGTTATTGGTCAATAAAACAAAAGGACAATTCACCGGTTGGGTAGGGTACACCTTATCATGGACTTGGAGAAAATTCCCGCAGCTAAATGATGGTGAAAAATTTCCCACCAAGTACGATCGCCGTCATGATATTTCTATCGTTACTAATTACGAAGCCAATAAAAAATGGAAGTTCGGGGCCGTGTTTGTATATGGCACCGGCAATGCCATCACCTTGCCCGAACGTTTTTATATTATTAATGGAGTGTTGACACAGGAGTACAGCAAGCTCAATCAATACCGCATGAAGGCTTACCATCGCTTAGATCTATCGGCTACGCTTACACCCACACCCAAAAAACCAAAACGGGTCAGCAGTTATTGGGTATTTAGTATTTACAATGTGTACAGCCGCCTCAATCCCTATTTCATTTATTTCGATCAGAACGGCAGCCCCGCCACCGGCGATTTAAAAATAGAAACCCGGCAAGTATCATTGTTTCCCATACTACCAGCAGTGACGTGGAATTTTAAGTTTTAAGTCCTGAGCTTGTCGAAGGATTGTCATCCCGACGAAGGAGGGATCTTGTATTTATTTTCCAAGCTGCATTGCTACTATCATCGTCCCTTGCGTCGCACACTTGTACTTTAGTAACACGGATGAACAAATACAATCCAATCGATCTTCTAAAACTTACACTCAATAAAAAATAATCAAATATTCGGAGTCTAAAGCCCCTCCTTGCGAGGGGTTTGGGGAGGTCGTTTAAAAATTCAGAAGCTTCGTATATTTAATTGTTACACGCAACGTTAACAGACATTTGCCATGATTGATAAACTAGAAATCTTACGTCAGTTGGACTTAGAAGCTGAAAACTATGTATTCCCTATGCTCGACAATGGGTATTATTATCACGCCGACCAAAAGCTAACCATATTTAGAGATGAAAAAAGATGGGCTATTTTATTAGAAGTCTTGGCTTACAATAATCATGAATATAATATTGATGGAATTACAACAATTGCAAATGTTTTTGGCAATTGCTTGACAGCAAAGAACGACAATAGCAACTTTAACTTTTTTGCATCGGACAATGGCGTTGATACATTTTTATATGATGAGACCAACTATGTACCCTATCTAAATGGCGAAGCAACTAGTATATTGGTCAGAGATGCGATAATACCCATTCAATTTGATAAAGAATATTATTTGGGAAAAGGCATTGAATTGGAATTTGAAAATAAAATTACTCCTTGGGAATTTTTGCGGGGGCTTATACCAGAGCAATCAAATTTGTTTTGGCTTACAAGACAAGAGATTTCTACGAAAATACCGCTTGACTTACCAGAATTTATGACGCTTAATTATTGGCATCACCCTGATCTGGCCATGGGAGAAAAACCAAGTGAAAGGGAAACTTTCCAACAACTTGCAGATGTAATTGTAACCGGCGACAAAACACTTTATAAAACAAAAGAAATTATTAATACGCATTGGAAAAACTGGCCGCAAGGCGGAGCACTCTAAAAACCCAGTATGGAACATAAGGTCTTCTAATATGCTGGCCGACTAATATATTTCAACTTTTATATTGTCTCGTTCTGATATAAATCAACACTAACAACCCATCCACACCAAAAAAACTAAAACCCCATGCGAAAAATAATCTCCTTCATGCACATATCATTAGATGGTTTTGTAGCAGGGCCCAACGGAGAAATGGACTGGATAAAAATTAATGATGAAATTTTTGATCATGTCGAAAAGCGGATAGGCCAGGGAGATACTGCATTATATGGAAGAGTAACTTACCAGATGATGGAAAGTTACTGGCCCACCGCAGCAGACAAGCCCAATCCTACCCAACACGACATTAACCACTCAAAGTGGTATAGCAAAGTGCATAAAGTTGTTTTATCAAAAACAATGAAAGATGAAAGCCTGGCTAACACAACAATTATTAACGACGATCTTACTGAAAGTATAAATAAAATAAAACAAGAAGAAGGGGAGGACATCCTGCTTTTTGGTAGCCCCACCGCAACCCATGCACTCATACAGCAAAACTTAATTGATGGCTACTGGCTCTTTGTCAATCCAATTATTCTTGGGCAAGGCATTCCATTATTTGCAGACATCAAAGAAAAAATAAAATTAAACCTGGTAACTACCCGGCAATTTGCCTGCGGGGTAACAGAACTGAATTATTTAGTGGACAGACAATAACAACGAGCCGATAATGACAGATATTTCCTCTATACTCTCTGAAATTTCACACCGGCCTTTTGAACTTCCCATCGGCCCATGGAAATACTACCAAGAATGGAATAATGCTCTTTTTCTACATTGGGAAATTCCGTTTGACACATTGCGAAAGTATGTTCCTGCACCATTTCATCTTGATAGCTATTATGACAAATATTATATTTCATTAGTTGCGTTTACAATGCAAAATATTCGACCTAAAAAACTACCTTCTCTTAAGTTCATTTCTGACTTTCACGAAATTAATCTTAGGACATATATTGACAATGACAACAAAAAGGGAGTCTATTTCTTGAATATTGAAGCTGAAAAGCATTTATCAGCTTTTATTGCAAAAATCTTGTCGGGACTGCCTTATGAAAAAGCAATTATGAAACGAACAGGTAACAAATTCAATTCCAAAAACGCAGTTAAGGGCTTTGCATTTGACACGGAATTCGAAATAAAACAAACACTTTCAAAGAAATCAAATTTAGACGTTTGGTTGACAGAAAGGTATTGCCTGTATCTTGATAAAAAAAATGATTTGTGGAGATACGACATTCATCATAAAGAATGGGAATTAAAAGAGGTTAAATTAAAAAAGCTAAGTTTGAACTATCAAATTGGCGATATAAATATAAAGAACACTCAACCCAACTTTATACATTATTCGGAAGGGGTAAAAGTTCTTGCATGGGAAAAACACAAATTGTAATGTACAGAACAGATTATGAACTTTCTTTCCATCCGAGTGTCAGACGGCATTGCGTGTAGATTTGTGGCACTCGTCGTTCTTTTGAAACTTACGTCTTATATCATAAATTTACTTGTTATGCAACACTCTATAGATACACTATGATAACAACAGCAGAATTTAAAAAGCAAATAGCAAAACCTTTTGGACAAGAAATGCGGCTTCATGGGTTTAAGGGGACGGGCTTTGAATACAAACAAGAGACAGACGATTATTTAATTGCGGTCTATATTGACCCGAGCAGGTGGGGAGGCAGTTGTTCAGCAGGCTTTGCAATTCACCCTAAGCTAATTGACAAAGATTATGATGGAAAAAAAGACTTGGCTAAGCTCATAACCAATCAATATGAATTTAAATTCAGCTTTATACCTTATGCAAGAGGTGAAAAATGGGAATATGCTTATGATGAAGCGACAAATCTCGGGACACTAGCAAAAATAGTGCACACGATTAAATATAAAGCTTTTCCTGTAATAGAAAGGTTTACCTCGACACCGAATTTCCTTGACAAATTTGAAGTTTCTGAAATGAATAAGTTTCACGACTACTGGACAAAAAGATTTGGTGTTTCTATCGCAACAACTGACTTACGATTTGCATGGGCAATGACAATTATATTTGAAAATAGAAATCTGGAAAAGGCAAAACAATTTGCCAATTGGGCTCTTTCTCTACCAGAGAATCTTAATTCAGATTGGTTTGGCAATAATGATTTTCACCGTGTACTGAAAAAAAACGCTGCTTAGCATGTCATTTCTTTTTCTCAACCGAGTGTCAGAATGTATTGGCCAGATTGCCAAGCCCAGATGTTGGGCATCACCATTTCTACAGAGCTACTACTATGCTAAGTATTGACAAACATATTTTCACAGACAATCTTAACTTGACACAGGCATATTGCGACTTGCAAGTTAGAGACGGTAGTAAAGACAATGCAAAGGTTTTTAGAAGTTATAACCCACTTTATAATGACGAAAGTTTATTCAGTTTTAAGGTTGAAGGTTTTGGATTTGAAATCGAACCAGATATCAAATCTTGCACTTTAACAAAATGGGCAGTTGACCCAACAGACAAAGAAAGTATTGTTGACAATTTATTTGTAGACCAATTATGCTTCAAAAGAAAATTTGTAACAGAAATTAATAAAGACAAAAAGTATTCAGGCAAAATTTTTGTTTCACAAATTGATTGCACAGTTATTGACGGAGCTTCCGAAGTTCAATCATTAGGACTTGTTGACGGTTATGACATTCCACCAATTGACACTTGGTTTTATATCACAAGAACTAAGGAGAGTAGAATACTATTTTCTTGGGTACCTGATAAATATGTGCATCATGCAAATGAGGCAGTTGAAGTAAATTGTGTGGGATCCATTAATTGGTTTGAGATATGGCATCCAGAAGAATTTGAGAAATTTTCTCACTAAGTCCCAAGCTACTTAAAAAACACAGCGAACTTCTTCCCAGCCGAGTATCAGCCACTAACGTTTACGAATTACTTAAAAATATTGTTTGCTATATTTGGGTAGCGCCTTATAGCGTAAATACATACGTTGAGTGCAATACTTTGATATGACACGAATCCTATTTGTTTTCTTTTCTTGTTATTTTTCTTTCTCCTGCATACAGAAAAAATCTAAAGAGAATCGATATTTTGGTCGCACTGCCTATATCAAGCACCTCTACCTTGATTTTGGTGTAATTATGGCACCCTCTACCTGGAAAAACCTTAACGAGGGGAATCTTCGTAGAGACTTAAGGGGTACTAATCAAGGTAAGATACAAATTGGGCCGAAGGAGTTTATTGACTATTCAATTGGAGAGGGTGCTACAGATTACTTCCACGGTTCAAATGTGAAATACAAAATATGGTATGAACAAGTTTCCGGTTATAAAGCAAAAATCTATCAACCTTTAGACGTAGGCAACGGATATTCAGGATTATATATTGATAGTGTTTCTACTCCTCCAGGGAAGCCGACTATTAGAATCGCTTTTATTGGAAGAGATCTTGATAGCATTATGAATGGTGAGTTTATCAAAGCTGTGAAATCAATAAAACTTAATATTGTTGAGTATTAATTCTTGTACCCATAAGGCTGAATACCCGGCAACTGCACCCAACAGTTGGTTTTGCGTCATGGAGGCTGATGAATAAAATCTGATCGACAGTAATTTTTTTTAAGTTTAGTGCATGGGCTAGCCTTCGGTTCCCTGAATACCGCCACAAACGCAAGTCCCTAACGTTCCCTGAAATAGAAATCTACATAAATCTTTTAGCCGATATCAGTTTCTACTTCTTTATTTGCTGTTTTTCATACACCCCCTTTATCATTTCCGCCGCCGCCAGCGATTGCATCATAATGATTGGAAAATCCGCCGACATCTTTTGCCCGGCACTCGTTTTATAAAACTTCACCAGTTTTTTTAATTCTTTATAGGTAAACCGTTGCCGGTATATCCATATCACCGCATTGTCCAGCCATTTTTTTCCATCACCTGTTTGCATAAAGGCAGCAAACTTCGCAAACGCAGCAGCAGGCATCTCAGCTTTTTGTTTATCCTCCTCCAATTTATAATCAATCGCTTCATTAATATTAAAGCCACCTTTTAATTGGCGCAGTTCAATTATTTTATTCGTTACCTTATCATTCGGTACCGCAGATGTATCCAGTTTGTAATTTGTAACGGAGTGGTTGATCTTCTCAAATATAGAAGAGTAGGTAGCCGTATCCTTTTGCGCCGAGGCAGATACACTTAAAAGAAGAATAAAAAATCCAAAGCATTTTTTCATTGGTGCAAGGTATTTAGAGGTAAATCGGAAATATATAATAGTAAAAGTAAACATTCTCTTCTTCTCAGCCGGGTGTCATAAGGCGTTGTGTTTGTTTTGTGGCACTCACTGTTCTTTTGAAACTTACGTCTTATATCATAAATTTACTTCTTAGCTGCTATTTATGGAAACTTCCTTCCAATCGTATCTAACTATTGATTCTTTATGATTAGGCTAAAACATTTTCTGCTTACGACTTTAATAGTTTTTATTTTTTCGTGTAAAAACGAGCAAGACAAGTCCTATGCAATAAAGGATTTTAGGAAATCTCTTCAACCCTTCCTTTTTAGAATTGTTTCAGAAGGTATTGTTACATATCATGACAGTTCTGATATTAAAAGCATAACTGATGATGAATTAGTTCGATTGGCTAAGTCTGAAATTCCGATATTAAGAGCAACAGCACTTTGGGAAATGCTTGAAAGAAATTCGTTTAACCCATTTGACATTGTAATGAAGCATCTTGCCGATACAGCAATTGTAGCTACAGACAATGGAGAATTTGGAATTAAGTTTGAAACTGTTTCGGATTGTTTAATAGGTAGAACCCGTTGGGAAACATCTCAAGCAAAAGACAAGACCATTGAAACAGTTTTGACGAAACATAATTATTTAAGTTCTGCCTATAACATCCTTACAAGTATAGAAGCTCAAGAAAAATATTACACATACATAAAGGATATGGCAACAAGACCAAGGCGATTAGACCAGTATGAAGGTTATGAATTGTCTTTCTATGAAATTGAATATGCACTATACGGACTTGCCAAATTCCACAAGAAAGAAGATATACAACTTATAAAAGACAAATTGATGAAACAAGTTTGGGAGTTAAGTGATGTTTCTTTCCGGCTTATGAAAGAATTTCCCGACACCGCTTACCTTGATGTCTTACAGCTTTATCATCGCAGGCAGTTCTATAAATTTTCAGGAAATAGACCTCATGGATTTACTGGATATAATGCGGATAGGGCTGCCCCTGAAGATTTCATCGAGGCATTGGTCGTACAACAAAATGATAGGAGTGCAAAACTATTAGACACAATGCTCACTAACTTACCAAAGTATACATGCCTGCCGGACAAAGAAAATTTAATTAATGCAGTGATAGAACAGATTTGGGAAAATCCATGTCCTGCATATGCTCGACTAAGAGAAAAAGTAAAGCATAAGGCAGAAGAAATTTTTAAGGGACGTATAACTTTTGATCGCATTGACAATCCAGTTGACACGACAAAAAGAACATATAGTTGGTATAATTAAAATGAAAAGCAGCCGCTGATGGGCAGTTTTTCTTCCAGCCGATTGTCAAAAAACATTGAGTATGGTTTTGCGTCACTCGCAGTAAAACCTTATTTATCATTCCTTCTCTAATTCATCCAGTATTTTTTTCAGTTTCTCCAGTTTATTCACCGGCAACTTCTTTATCCGTTCCACCGGGTTAGCCACAGGTGCTTTCGGTTTCAACTTATACAAAGGGTGGTTATCCGCCACGGTGGTTTTCTCATCCTTCACCCAGGCAAACAATTCATCCGGGGTGCATTCACAGATCAGGCACAATTGTTCCAGCATCGGGTAGGTCATGCTTCCCAGCTTTCCGCTCAGTAGCCGGTTCGCCTGGTGGTATTTCATGCCATGTTGCACTAAGTACTTGGCGGGGTTATCCACACCCCGGGCCCGCAGCAGTTCAGTTACAGTCAGTGTAAGCATATACTATTGATTTTTAAGGTTTATTACGGCTAGTTTGATAAATGGGTTCGCAAAAATGGCCAAAAACAGCTTCAGGAAGCCTTCTTACCTTACCGGGTTGTTCGCTTACCTTACCGGATTGCTCTCTTACCTTATCGGGAAAGCAACTTACCTTAAATGGAAGGTCACTTACCTCAGCAGAAAGGTCACTCACCTCAAAGGAAAGGTAATTTACTAAAAAAGTTTGGCAATATGCATTAAATGGAAGGTTAATTACCTCAAAATATTGGTTACTTACTTTATATGGAAGGTTACTTGCTGTAAAATATTGGTAACTTTCGGAAAAAGATTAGCAAACTGTTTTAACAGATTCGTCAATTATTTCGGTCAAAATTCACCCTATCCAACCCGTTTTCCTATCAAATATGCCAGGATATCCATTTAAAACAATGGGTTCCACTTCTCCCACATCGTATAGATCACCTGCAAACCAACAATCAAAAGCTACATAAAGGGAGAGGAGCATTACAGAACAAAATTGACCATTCAATTTAAAAAAATAGAACACAACATTAAAAGAGCAAAACACTGTTAAAGAAAAATGGAAAACAAACACAGAGTTTCTCTTACCTGTCGGCAATCGCATAAAATTTCTACTACATTTTTTTTGTGTTGAAATGAGGAGGGTCATAGTTGGTTAATGCAAAACTGTTTTACTTTGAAGAAGTTGTTGGAGTAGAAAAACCGGAAACACAAGTAAAGCAATAGAAAGCCTCATAGTTTCTGTCTATCATTAAATAACTTAAATAGATAATCATTTCGGCAAATCATCGATACTTTCGTTACTAATTTTTAAAATATAAAACCACTCAATAATGGATACAAAAAAAGAAGAAACCCCACCACTCAGTGCAGTTAATAATGAAGGTGATGGTGATCGCATACCAAAAGCAGATATTAGCAAATGCCCTTTTCATGGAGGAGCATTAAAACAAGCAGCAGGTAGCGGCCCCCGCAACCGGGATTGGTGGCCCAACCAATTAAAACTAAATATCCTTCGCCAACATTCTTCCTTATCGAATCCGATGGGAGAAGAATTCAATTATGCCGAAGCATTTAAAAGTCTTGACCTCGGCGCAGTTAAAAAGGATATTCTGGAGTTGATGCATACATCGCAGGATTGGTGGCCGGCCGACTATGGTAGCTATGCTGGTTTATTCATCCGTATGGCCTGGCATAGTGCAGGTACTTATCGTATTGCAGATGGCAGAGGTGGGGCAGGTGCAGGCACACAACGTTTCGCACCACTCAATAGTTGGCCCGATAATGCGAATTTGGATAAGGCCCGTTTATTATTATGGCCCATCAAACAGAAGTATGGTAAAAATATTTCCTGGGCTGATTTAATGATACTGGCCGGTAACTGTGCATTGGAATCTGCCGGATTTAAAACCTTTGGTTTCGCCGGTGGAAGAGAAGATGTATGGGAACCACAGGAAGATGTGTATTGGGGAGCTGAACAAGAATGGCTAGGAGATAAGAATCGTTATTCAGGAAACAGGGAATTAGAAAACCCATTAGCAGCCGTGCAAATGGGATTGATCTATGTAAATCCGGAAGGACCTAACGGAAATCCTGACCCGGTTTTAGCGGCGCATGATATTCGGGAAACTTTTGGCCGCATGGCAATGAACGATGAAGAAACTGTTGCGTTAATAGCAGGTGGACATACATTAGGTAAAACACATGGCGCTGCTGATCCTACCAAGTATGTAGGTAAAGAACCAGCAGCAGCAGGCATTGAAGAACAAAGCATGGGTTGGAAAAATAGTTTTGGTACCGGTAATGGTGCTGCTACTATCACCAGCGGATTAGAAGGTGCATGGACAACCACACCCACACAATGGAGCAATAACTTTTTTGAGAATTTATTTGGTTACGAGTGGGAGTTAACAAAAAGTCCTGCCGGTGCACACCAATGGAAACCAAAAGGCGATGCAGGTGCTGGTTTAGTACCTGATGCACATGATGCAACAAAAAAGCATCAGCCTTTTATGCTCACTACGGATTTGTCATTACGTTTTGATCCCGAATACGAAAAAATATCAAGAAGGTTTTTAGAAAACCCAACCGAATTTAATGATGCGTTTGCAAGAGCCTGGTTCAAATTAACACATAGAGATATGGGACCAAGGGCTCGTTATTTAGGACCAGAAGTTCCTGCTGAAGTTTTGATCTGGCAAGACCCTGTTCCGGTACTATCCTATCAGTTGATAGATGATAATGATGTTGCGGCACTCAAGTCTGCAATACTTGCATCGGGATTATCAGTGTCTGAATTAGTTTCCACTGCATGGGCATCTGCATCTACTTTCCGTGGCTCTGATAAAAGAGGTGGTGCAAATGGTGGCCGCATTCGTTTAGCACCACAGAAAGATTGGAGAGTAAACAATCCTCCGCAGTTAGCAAAAGTGTTGAGAGTATTGGAGAATATTCAAACTGAATTTAATAAAGCACAGACTGGTGGCAAACAAGTTTCTATTGCGGACTTAATTGTATTAGCTGGTAATGCAGGAATAGAAAAAGCCGCAAGCAATGCAGGCCATACTGTTACTGTTCCATTCACAGCAGGGCGTACAGATGCTACGCAGGAACAAACCGATGTAGAATCATTCGCTGTATTAGAGCCACAGGCAGATGGTTTCCGCAATTATGTAAAAACAAAATATACCGTATCGGCAGAAGAGTTGCTGATCGATAAAGCACAATTGTTGAATTTAACTGCACCTGAAATGTCGGTACTGGTTGCAGGTATGCGGGTATTAAATACCAATTTCGATCAATCGCAAAACGGTGTATTCACTTCTCGTCCTGAATCACTCACCAATGATTTCTTTGTGAACTTATTGGATTTAGGTACCACCTGGAAAGCAGCTTCCGAATCGGATGATGTATTTGTAGGCAGCGATCGTACAAAAGGTGGCATTAAGTGGATTGGTACAAGAGTAGATCTAATCTTTGGTTCTAACACCGAGCTGCGAGCAATTGCAGAAGTTTATGCATGTGCAGATGCGCAGCAAAAATTTGTGCATGATTTTATTGCAGCCTGGAACAAAGTAATGAACGCCGATCGTTTTGATTTAGCAAATTAAAATATGTTAGTAGCATTAAGTAAAGGTGGCCGTAAAAGGCCGCCTTTTTTGTTTCTTATGCGCTAAAATTTTACATTCATTCATAAAAGTCTTTTTGCCTTATTTTATTTAAAAGAAGTAAATTAGAGTAAACTTTTCTCTATGGCTATTGATAAATTGAAAAAGGAACTTACTAAACTCATTGATGAAACAAATGATGAGGACCTTTTGTCGATGGTAAAAGAAGACATAGCCTTTTACAAAACAGCTAAAGATGTTGATGTGATTGATAATCTTTCTGCAAAACAATTAAAGGAACTGGAGCAACTTGCCAATGAGCCAAATGAAAAAGATGCCATCTCTTTGATTGAATTCAACAAGGCTACTGATAAATGGCGTACCAAATAATATTCAAGAAACGCTTTACAAATAAGCTGGTCAGACTGCTGGCTTATCTTGAAAAAGAATGGTCATACAAAGTAGCTTCCAGCTTTCTTCATAAAATTGATCTTCGAATTGCACAATTGTCAAAGCAACCTTTAACCGGCATTTCTTCTACAGTAATAAAAGATGTTCGTTCTGTATTTATTACCAAACACAACAGGCTATACTATAAGGTGAAAGGAAAGAAAGTGATTGTACTGAATATGTATGACACAAGAATGAATCCTAAGAAGAAAAAGTTTTAACGGCTGCTAAAATTATTTTACACACCTAAAGTCTGACCAAAGCTGTTTAAGATTTTTCCAGACAGTATGCGTAAAAGGTTGTGGTGATAGTTCGTAGAAAATAAAGCTCTTATTATTCTCTGTGCAGTTACTAAGATGCACAATACAATTCAATGTTATTGGTTTCAGTTGCAAATAATCCATCATTTCAATAGTGCCGGTATAAGTTTTTAAATCACCGTTGCTTGTTGTTACTTTTTTAAAAGTAGTTGTAACCGGAATTATTTCCACCGATGCTTTCTTTGCACTGTCTGTATTAATGTTAAACAACCCTGTATAATAATTTTTTAAATGGCTCTCTATTGTATTCTCATCCATTTTTATTTTACCATCTAAATACCACAAAAAAGCATACGACCAATATTCTTCACTTTTAACTTTCGCCCAACCGGGAGTAAAGCGAATATCTTCAACTCCTTTATATAAAATTTGAGGCGCAAAACCAATGGGGATCTGAAATCGTTCAATGCCCCAATCTTTTGGTGTGGGCAAATGGTAGGGAGCTTCCCATGTATGGCCATCAAATTCTTCCTGCCCATACATATTTAGTGATATGATGCAGCATAAAAAAAGGAGTATATTTTTCATTTTCAATTTTTATTACTTGCAATTAAATTAGCCATACTATCTACCATTTCACTTAAAGAAAGGATGAACGGCGGGAGGGTTATTTACCAGGCTGCTTTGCTACTAGCATCGTCTGTTGCGCCTGCCTGCCGGCAGGCAGGTCGCACTTTTGTACAGTGGTAACACGGATGGGCATGTAATGAATGACTCACTATTTATACACAGTTGTTGAAAACCAGTAACAATTAAAAGGGTTACCTTCTTTTAACTATTGTATTAACGATATCATATAATCATTTCCGGCTATTTTTGCCGAAAATCCACGATTTCTTGCCTTTCTTTTTATTGTAAAACAACAAATTTATTATGGCGACAAAAGTAACATTTACGCTTTCAGCGGATGTGGTTGCAGATGCAACAGAAGGTTTATTACTTGGCGAGTTCAACAATTGGGACCAGGCCAACGGTATTAGTTTGAAAAAACAAAAGGATGGTTCTTTAAAAGCAATTGCCAGCCTGGAAGCAGGCAAAACATATCAATATCGCTATTTGCTGAGTGATGGCAGATGGGTAAATGATGACAAAGCAGCAACATTTGCGTTTGCACATGAATTTGCAGTAGAGAATTGTGTAATAACAGTACCAGTTGTTGAACCGAAGGAAGTGAAAGCAAAAAAAGCTCCTGTAAAAAAAGCTGAACCTACAGTAACCATTGCAGACGACCTTACTAAAATTGAAGGCATTGGTAAAAAGATCAATGAGTTATTAGCAGCAGAAAATATTGTAACATTTAAAGAGCTATCTAAACTATCTGCAAAAAAATTGAAAGCAATTTTGGAAGCAGCAGGAACAAAATTTGCTATGCATAATCCAACATCATGGCCGAAGCAAGCTAAACTGGCTGCTGCAGGTAAATGGGATGAACTTGCTACTCTGCAAAAAGAACTGGTAGCAGGAAAATAATTTTCTTCTTATATATATTTTTCAATGTCAACCTTGAATATAATTCAAGGTTGACATTGTTGTGTATTTAATTGCTCTGGGTTTTAACCCGGTGATTATAGGTGAATGATTAAGTATTTGCGTTAGCCAAAATTGATAACTTTAATTTTCGTCCGCTCTACTCATTTTGCCAGAATAATAAATTCACTTCCCGGTTCATCATCACCAAAACTTCCTAATAATGGGCCTGAAGGAAGTTTTTTTACAAACTCAAAAAAGTTAGTGGAGGTTAATATCTTATCCGCTGCTCCCCGGGTTTGTAGACATTGAATCAACCGCTGGGCAAAAGGGGAGTGCTTCCCTTTGTAGCCATCCGGCACTTCTTTTTTGCCTCCCGATGTCAGGTAGAGCCTTGTTTTCTTCTTTAGCTTTTCGGCAAAATAATTCTCCGCACTTAGGTTATCATACATATCATTTTTCGACCTCGCCTGGTTGCGTACCACTCTTTCATCAAATGTGCCGCCAAAACATACATCCAGGATCATAATAACCTGCTGGGCAGGCAGTTTATTGATCATTCTCGAAAGCTTGGAATACTGAATATAGCTATTGCGGTAAGCATCGATTTTAGTGGGTTTCGAATCCGCACAAACAATAAATCCGTCATCAAATAATCGTTCATCAAAGTCGCCATGACCCGCCACATAAATCAATAGTTGGTCATTCGGCTGCAAAATCTTTGAGAGGCGAATTATATTTTCATAAATACTATCTGCTGGTTTATCGTATAATGTAATAACATTGAAACCAAAACCAGTCTGTAGTTCTTTTGCAATATCCTTTGCATCCAGTACAGGATTATTCAGGTCATTCCACTCGGGTTTGCCTGCATAAATATCAGTCCCTACTACCAGTGCATACCGGTTTGAAATGGTAGAAGCGATAGCGGCTTTATCTTTTTCCTGCACTTTTAATCCCCGGCTCTGCATTACCTCATCGGGTAATAAATAACGCAAGCTGCTGATAAACTCTCTTTCAAAGAAAATATCAAAATATTCAGTACGGAAATAATCGCAATCCACCTCCGTTTTATTCAATGCAAATTTCACTGCGTCTTTATAGAGGCCGCCTTCAAATAAACCAAAAATGTTCAGCTCATCCGGTAAGGAGGTAACGAAATAATTAATAGGCCCATGGTCTTTGTTGATATTGTTGCAGGAAAATTTATCAAGTCCGCTTCCTTTGGGAACAATAAAAATTCTGTTCTTATTTGACAAAGAAGCAATGGATGGACTGGTTTCAATCAATGCCTGGATAAATTCTTTTTGAAAATCATTGGTGGAACCAGCCTCGGTTATAAAAAGCTGGTTGTTGGCGGGGATTAGTTGAAACAGATCCTTTAATTGGTTTAAGGGAATACCCTTTTGCATTATTTCCAGTGAATCATTCAGTGCCCTTAATCCATACGGTACAAAATAGGTAACCTGTTTGCCGGCACTATCCCGGAGTGGTTTACAATAACCTGAAAAATTGAATATAAAATAATCCTCCGGTTTTGTATTGGAAATAGCATAATTAATCGCAGACAGGATACTGTCTTTTGTCGCATCCTTATTGATCAGCAAGGTGGAGAAAAGTTTTTTCTTATTCTTAGTATTAGAGATCTGTTCAAACTGGTTTTCAAAAAAGCTGGCATAAGTCCGGGCATCAGAAGCGCAGTTTATAAAACTTAATTCAGTTTTATTTTTTTCTTTGTATTCAGAAATACCAACCGACAGCAGAAATGAATTGCCTGATTGTGTTAAGGTTGGTAGTACTGCAAGTTGTTGGCCACCCGAAGTTTCACTCTCTTCAAATAAAAACTGTGTTTCACTGGCGAGGTAACCCGGGGTTTGACGTTTCCCATTTCTTTTCAAAAAAGAAATTACCTCTTCGTGTAATTCAGCCGTATTTAAAATACTTGGGTTGGAAAATGATTTAGCTAATGCTAAAGAATAAGCTCCGTAAGACATACTATTCTCATCCCGCATTTCCTGTCCGAATTCGTTTTGATTTGTTCCTGTATAAATAACCACCGGTGCAGTTTCGTCCTGTACCAGATTTAAAAGCATATTATTACTTTCTCCCCGCATCGAAATGCTGTTATTGCTGGCGGAAGTCGTATCTCTGTCCCCATAGGTTAACAATTCCCCGGAATGGCTAACATCTAAAGAAACAATCAACTGTCCTGTTCTACCCACCTTTTTCTTTATGTCATTGAGAAAGTTCTCCAATTCAAATTGGTAAATATTATTTCCTTTTGAAACGGCAGAATCAGTTGGGTAATTTGCATCCCGGCAGGGAATTAAGAGCCCTTCATATTTCTTCAGTGAGTCTGGCATTTTAATCGCTAAATTTCCATGACCTGAGAAATGAATGAACACCACATCTCCTTTTTTCAATTCTGATGAAAACTTATTAAAAGCAGCCAGCATTTTAGTTTTTGTAGCATCATCATCGGTTACTCGATAAATATTTTCAGGATTGAATCTTTTATCATTGGTTAATGTGGACGATAGTAACTTGACATCATTTACAGCACCATCAATATCCCGCCAATAATTTCTTATGCTAGATGCTTTAGGGTCACCTTTCGATTGAAATTTATCAATACCAACAAGAAACGCTTTTTTATAATTATCAAATCCTCCTTTATTCGTAGTCGTATCCGTCACTCTCCCTTTTTCATATATCAATTCCCGTTGCAGTTTACCATCTTTACCAAATGTTTGAGATTTTCCGTTCAGTAGACCTGCTTTTGTAGAATAAATATTTTTAGTTTGGCCGTTACTGTAAAACTCTTTGTAAGTAGTGTCTTTTAGAATATTGTTATCATAAAATCTTGACAATCGTAAGTTCTGGTTGACGTAGTAAATATCTTCCCTCCCAGTCTTCACTAATTTGGGATTGAGGTCATACCAGGCGCTGTCAAATTTTTTTGTTTCAAGACCGTCTCTCAATCTTACTACATATTGGGTACGGATGCTGGTGGCACCTGATTCATAAAAATTTTGTATTTCAATACCCTGGCTGAATACATCAGTCAAAAGGCACTCCCTGACTAATTTCCCCTTACCCGAAATATCCTGGTATTTGTAAATTTTTCCAGATGAGTTTTTATAATAACACCTGAAGAAGGCTGCATGCCCCAACTCAACTGTCTTGGCAATGATCTGCCTGTTTAAAAGAGTATCAGCATCATAATCTTCTTTTTGCTTTTTTCTTTTGACTGAATCAGGAAGATTTGAATTAATGCCCAACTGTTTTTTTAACAGTATGGTTAAAGTAGAGTTGGTAAGAATAAAATTATCAGACTGAAAAAAATAATTATTATTAGTATATAAATCTGTAATACCAGACAACGATTCTTTGAAAGCTATGGTTTTGGGCTGCTTGAAAACAAGCACGGCTGAATCGGGCTTATTTCCTCTTAAAAAATGATTATAGTTTTTGGGATTAACGGGAAATGATTTGTATTGAACTCTTATTTCAGTGCCGGGCGGTTCTTTGCCAAAAGCAATGCCATATAAACAAGAAACAAAAACCGCTAACAATAATTTTAACCACATTAAACTGGAGTGCATTGGCTTACTATTTATAACTTTTATTCCGCTGTTAGTTTTTTTTTCTCTACAACTCGCATTGAAGTTACTTTAAAATAGGAAAGGAAATGCCGGAATATCTAATTAGAATTATTGAAGGATGAAGTGAGTTACCCTTTACTAGCTCAGGGTAAATTTCACAGACTAGAACCCTTCAGCATCACACAGAACAGTAATACAGCCGGGTAAGATATCATCTTCAAATCAACTCATTTCCAAATCCTCAAATCGCCTACCTTTGCCGCATGACAATCGAAAAATTGAATGATATGCGGTCCCGCATTGCCGGGGTAAGGAGGTTTCTTTGACGTCGAAAACCGACGATATAAAATTGAAGAAGACAAGCAGCTTTCGTTAAGTCCCGGTTTTTGGGACGACAACAAAAGGGCTACCGAAATTCTTAAAAACACCAAGGTAAATGAGTATTGGGTGAAACTCTATGAGACGGCTGAAACGTCGGTAGAGGATTTTGCTGTGCTCTTCGAATTCTGGAAGGGTGGCGATGCTACTGAAGAAGAAACAAAAGAAGCTTATGATAAAGCATTGAATGTTTTGGACGATGCAGAATTTAAAGCAACCCTCAATGAACCCGAAGATGAACTGAACGGTGTATTACAAATAAACTCAGGTGCCGGTGGAACTGAAAGCCAGGACTGGGCAGAAATGCTGGCCCGTATGTACAGAATGTACGGCGAAAAGCAGGGCTGGAAAGTAACTGAACTGGATTGGCAATGGGGCGATGGTGCTGGTATAAAAACCTGTACGCTGCAATTTGACGGACCATTTGCCTATGGCTTTTTAAAAGCTGAAAGTGGCGTACATCGCCTGGTTCGTATATCTCCATTTGATAGCAATGCAAGACGACATACATCTTTTGTAAGTGTGTATGCATACCCGTTGGTAGATGATACCATCAATATTGAAATAAATCCGGCGGATGTAAAAATGGAAACCTCACGAAGTGGTGGTGCCGGTGGACAGAACGTAAACAAAGTAGAAACGAAAGTACAGTTAACGCATATTCCAACTGGTATCGTAGTGGTTTGTCAGCAGGATAGAAGTCAGTTAGGTAATAGAGAGTTGGCCATGCAAATGCTGAAAAGCCGTTTATATGAACAAGAGTTACAAAAACGCAATGCATTGAAAGATGCTACCAATGCGAAGAAGAAAAAGATAGAGTGGGGCAGCCAGATACGTTCCTATGTTTTTCATCCGTATAAAATGATCAAAGACCATCGTACTGATTTTGAGGTAGGTAATGTAGGGCCTGTGATGGATGGCGAGTTGGATGGATTTATTAAGGCGTACCTTATGTCGGAGAAAGATACAGAAAGTTAATTGAATGAAAAGACGCAAAGGCTTATAAACACAATTTCATCAGTGCAGGAAAAAATTATAGTTACTTAAAAATACAATCATGAGTATCGGAACTTTTTCTTATCCCATGCCAGTTAATGAACCAGTATTAAGTTATGGCCCTGGTTCCCCTGAAAAGAAAAGATTGAAAGAAGTACTTGCTGAATTAAAAAAGCAGGAGGTTGATGTGCCCATGTATATCGGTAGTAAAGAAGTTAGAACAGGTAAAAAAGTTTCTATGCATCCACCGCATGAAACTAAACATACACTCGGATATTTTCATGCAGGTGAAGAAAAGCATGTACACCAGGCAATAGAAGCAGCACTCGCCGCAAAAGAAAGATGGGCTAACATGAGTTGGGAAAACCGGGCTGGTATATTTTTAAAAGCTGCTGATCTGATGGCAACGAAGTATCGTCCGTACATGAACGGTACAACGATGCTGGGACAAAGTAAGAATGCTTACCAGGCAGAAATAGATGCAGCTTGTGAATTGATCGATTTCTTACGATTTAACGTTCATTTTTTATCAGAGATATACAAGCAGCAACCGATCAGCAGCCCGGGTATGCACAATAGAATGGAGTATCGTCCGCTGGAAGGATTTGTTTTAGCGATAACTCCTTTCAATTTTACTGCGATTGGTGGCAACTTGCCAACATCTGCAGCTATGTGTGGTAATGTGGTAGTTTGGAAACCAGCTAACACACAAGTGTATTCGGCACAAATGACAATGCGTATCTTAAAAGAAGCTGGCTTACCGGATGGTGTTATCAATTTAATTTATGTAGATGGACCAACAATCGGTAAAGTGTGTTTCAACCATAAAGATTTTGCAGGAGTACATTTTACAGGTTCAACAGGTGTGTTCAATAATATGTGGGAAACGATTGGTAAGAATATGTCGAATTACAAATCTTATCCAAGAATAGTAGGAGAGACAGGTGGTAAAGATTTTGTGGTTGCACATAAGAGTGCCGACCCGGATGTGGTAGCTACTGCGTTATTGCGTGGTGCATTCGAGTTCCAGGGACAAAAATGTTCTGCTGCTTCAAGAGCATATATTCCATCTAATATTGCAGAAGAAGTAAAGAAAAAAGTGATAGCAGGAGTGAAGAGTTTCAAAATGGGTACGGTAGAAGATTTTACTAATTTTGTGAATGCGGTAATTGATGAAAAAAGTTTCAATAACATTAAACGATATATTGATAACGCTAAGAAAGACCCGAAGGCAGAAATATGGGTAGGTGGAAAATGTGATAGCAAAGAGGGTTGGTTTGTACAGCCTACAGTGATAGAAGCCAAGAACCCGAAGTATGTTACAATGTGTGAAGAGATCTTTGGGCCGGTATTGACGGTGTATATTTATCCGGCTAATAGTTTTGAAAAAACACTGGAGTTGGTTGATACAACTTCTCCTTACGCATTAACTGGTTCTATTATTTCTACAGACAGAGCTGCTGTAGAATTAGCTGTAAATAAATTACGAAACGCTGCTGGGAATTTTTATATCAACGATAAACCCACAGGTGCGGTAGTAGGCCAGCAACCATTTGGTGGAGCAAGGGCAAGTGGTACTAACGATAAAGCAGGTTCGATTTTGAATTTGTATCGCTGGTTAAGTGCAAGAACCATTAAAGAAACATTTAACCCACCAACGGATTATGGCTATCCGTTTATGCAAGAGAAATAATAAAACAAATTGAATTCATCTAAAATTGCCGGGGTTATTTACTCCGGCATTTTTTGGGCCATACACTTCAGCTATTTATTGTGACAAATTAGTCGGGATATGGTGTATGAAAAATCCCAAAAAGGGAACTGGGGAGAATATTACCAATAATAACACAGAAAAATAATAATAAAAAGTTAGAAAGTGTCTTAAGTGCCTATGAACCATCGTGGCACCGTATTTGGCAACCCTGTGTAAATCAATTACAAATTTTATGAAAAAAATCATTTTAGTTTTTACCGTAGTCCTATCTTCTGTTCTAGTTAATGCCCAGGTAACTTTTGGAATTAAAGCAGGCTTAAACAATTCAACCTTGGGTGGTGATGATGCTGATATTCCCGGAAAAAAATCAAATACAGGATTTAATGTGGGAGTTATAGCAGGTATTCCTTTAAGTACAAATTTTGTATTTCAGCCTGAAATTATGTATTCAGCCAATCAGGGTATGGAATTTAGACCTAACACAAATACAGAAACGAATTACAACCTAAACTACGTTAACATTCCTTTGATGTTGAAATACAAGGCTAGTGGATTTTATGGAGAAGCAGGGCCTTATTTTGGATTTCTGACATCTGGAAAGATCAAAACAAAAACAGGTTCATCTACTACAGAAACAGATATTAAGGATAGTTTTGATGGAACTGATATGGGTGTGGCATTGGGCACTGGTTATGTAATGAATTCCGGATTAGGCTTTGGTGTTCGTTATAATATGGGTCTGCAGAATATTTATGATGCTACAAGTCCTGAATTTAAAAACAGGTATTGGCAGGTAAATTTGATTTATATGTTTTCGAAAAAATAATTTAGTCAGCAATTACTTTTAAATGAAAAGCCGGAGTAATCCGGCTTTTTTTATTATTCTATAATTATATTTTGGTAAGTGTAAGAGTGATTGTAAAAGCATTAAATCTGTCCAGGTATTAAATCTATCTGCTGGTAAAAAAATAGTAAGTTAATTGACTAAAAGATACTTGCCGGGACAAATGATCCCGGCAGTTTTTTATATAAGCAGTGTATTCTGATACGCTGCATATTGATTTTATTTTGCTATAAGAAGCAATAAAATATTTTTCCGCTTACATGTTACAGTTACCTATTTATAGAAAGTAATTTTCTAAACTTATGTATAATCGTGTAATTACTTGTTATAAATACCTGTTTAAGTTTTCCCTGCCTGTGCATAATTGCTTTTTTTTGTTATCCTTAACTAATTAACGCTTTGCATTGTAAAATTGCTGCCTTAATTTTGCAGCCGATTTGAATTATTTAAAACCTAAACTCATTTTATGAAAAAGTTTTTTTTATTGTTTGTTATTGTATGCTCAGCGGTTACAGTTAATGCACAAATTCAATTTGGTGTCAAAGCTGGTGGTAATTTTTACACCTTTGGTGGCGATGACGCAGAAGGCGAAGGATTAAATTCCAAATTTGGTATCCATGCTGGTCCATTGGTTAATATTTCCGTGTCAGAGAAATTTAAAATTCAACCTGAACTCTTATTTTCTATTCAAGGTTCAAAGCAAGAAATTGCTAACTCTGAAATTAACTGGAATTTTAATTACCTCAATTTACCTGTAATGGCTCAGTTTTATGTTTCAAAAGGTTTTTTCCTTGAAACTGGCCCACAAGTTGGCTTTAATTTAAAGGCTGATATAAAGCCAGAAGGTGGTTCAACTGTAGATTTTAGCGATGAGGTTAAAGGTATTGAATTCGCATGGGGATTAGGTGCTGGTTACAAAGTAAGCTCTAATTTTGGTGTTGGTGCCCGCTACAACCTTGGTCTTACAAGTATTGGCGAAGATGCGGATAGTGATCTTAAAAACCGCGGACTACAAGTAGGTGTCTTTTATTTGTTTGGCGGTAAAAAAGCTAAATAATAGTAGAGTTAATTTTCTTTCAAAGGCCGGAATTTTCCGGCCTTTGTGTTTTATGATATATTTGTACAAGCATAAAATAATTATACTTGAAAACAATATTAACCAGCACTCAATTAACCGAAGCAATTACTGTATTGGTTAGTAAAATAAATGAGGCTCATCCCACCTTAGCTGAAGTTGTTTTTGTGGGTATTCAGCAGGGGGGGGTTGTAGTTGGTAATGATATGATAGTGGCTTTACAACAGCTTCATGCATCAGAAACAGTTCAATACGGCCAACTGGATATTACTTTCTACCGGGATGATATTCGAAATGAAATACTCACCCCCGATACTATGCATCTTCCCTTTGCCATTGAAAATAAAACGGTGGTATTGATAGACGATGTGTTGTTTACAGGCCGTACTATTAAAGCGGCCCTGGATGTACTCCTTGATTATGGCAGGCCGGCCAAGGTGGAATTATGTGTGTTGGTAGACAGGAAAGAGCATCGGCAGTTTCCCATACAGGCTGATTATGTGGGTTTAACAGTACAAACAAATAAAGCAGATAAAGTAAAGCTAGTAAACAAAGAAGTAGTGCTTATCAGCAAGTAAAGATTTTATTGGTAAACTATACAACCTGTGACTAAATCCTCTAATTTCGCTTTTTAATGCAACTATCCACTCGTCATCTGCTGGGCATTAAGAACCTTACCAAAGAAGATATTTCATTAATTCTATCAACAGCAGCTCAATTCAAAGAAGTTTTACAAAGACCAGTTAAGAAAGTGCCATCGCTTAGAGATGTTACAATCGTAAATCTTTTTTACGAAAACTCTACCCGTACCCGATTTTCTTTTGAGTTGGCAGAAAAAAGATTAAGTGCTGATACGATCAATTTTGCTT
This sequence comes from Chitinophagaceae bacterium, assembly GCA_022843585.1. Classification (GTDB taxonomy): domain Bacteria; phylum Bacteroidota; class Bacteroidia; order Chitinophagales; family Chitinophagaceae; genus JJ008. Next base: position 117,098 of record JALHNJ010000003.1, on the reverse strand, counting down.
CTTCCTCATCTTCTGCTGCAAAAGGAGAAACATTACTGGACACCGTCAATAATATCTTATCCATGAAAGTGGACATGGTAGTAATGCGGCACAGTGCAAGTGGTGCTCCGCATTTTTTAGCACAACATATTCCTGCTGCAATCATAAATGCAGGCGATGGAATTAATGAACACCCTACACAAGGATTATTGGATGCTTTTTCGATACAGGAAAAAACAGGCGCATTAGCAGGCAGAAAAGTAGCCATCGTTGGCGATATAATGCATAGCCGGGTGGCACAAAGTAATATTTATCTGTTGAAAAAAATGGGAGCTGATGTAACCGTTTGCGGCCCGCCTACTTTAATTCCTAAATATATTGGAGAGGCCTTAGGTGTAAATGTAAATTATAATCTGAAAGAAACATTAGAGTGGTGCGATGTAGCGAATGTTTTACGCATACAGTTAGAAAGACAGAACCAGGTATTATTTTCCTCCCTCAGAGAATATAGTTTGGCTTACGGTATTAACAGAAATTTGCTTGATAGTTTGCACAAAGAAATCGTTATCATGCACCCCGGGCCCATTAACAGGGGCGTAGAACTGGATAGTGATGTAGCAGACAGTAAGCAATCTATTATTTTACAACAGGTTGAAAACGGAGTAGCGGTTAGGATGGCAGTGCTTTATTTATTATCTGGTAAAAACTAATTTAATAAGTACGAACTAAGAATTACGTTGCGTACTTTCAAACTCTATCGTACTTCTAACTTTTAACTTCGTATTTGTTATGGCTCGTATCTGCTTATTTCCAGGAACCTTTGATCCGCTAACACTCGGTCATGTAGATATTATCAACAGGGCATTACCATTGTTTGATAAAATAGTAGTAGGTATTGGTTTAAATGCTGCCAAAGCACCCATGTTTTCTCCTGATCAGCGGTTGCAATGGATTAAAGATATTTATAAAGATGAGGACAGGGTAGAAGGTGCCGTGTATGAAGGATTAACGATTGAATATTGTAAAAAAATCGGAGCACAATTTATTTTGCGGGGTATTCGCTACGTCAGCGATTTTGAATATGAAAAAACAATTGCTGATGCTAACCGTACACTGGATAAAAATATAGAAACCGTATTCCTTACTGGGGAACCTAAATACACTTCCGTTGCTTCTACCATTGTTCGGGATATTATTCGTAATGGAGGTGATGCAGCTTTATTCTTACCCGAAGTTGTTTCAAAATCTTTGGAAAAATAATTATTATGTCAATTTGGTTTAACAAAGAACTTTTGCTGAGCGACTTCAACCAGTTTGGAAAAGGCACCATGGGTGAATATATCGGTATTGAATGGGTAGAGTTGGGAAATAATTTTCTGAAAGCAAAAATGCCGGTGGATCATCGTACCATACAACCGTATGGGCTACTCCATGGTGGAGCTTCCTGTGTATTGGCAGAAACAATTGGAAGTGTAGCTTCTGCAATGGTCATCGATCATGCTTCATATCAATGTGTAGGACTTGAAATAAATGCTAATCATATTCATAGCGCAACAGCAGGATTTGTAACAGGTATTGCAAAACCATTGCACCTCGGCAGAAGCACCCATGTGTGGGATATAAAAATCTACAATGAAAATGATAAAATGGTTTGCGTAAGCCGCCTGACGGTTGCAATAATTGAAAAAAGAGATTTTAGCAAACCAAGGTCGTTGTAAAACCTATTTTGTGTATTCGGTTATAACATCAATTATTGATGGGAAGCTTTCAGGGAAATAGGATTGAGCTTCTTTAAGACTTACCCATTTAATTTCATGGATTCCTTCATCTGTTTGCGGAACTAACTGTTGCTTGCCTTTTACTTTCATTGTGTACCAATGCGATTCTTTAAGAACAAATTTTGTTCCCTCATGATAGGTGTGATAAGTAATAATTAATGGAGCAATAAGCTTTACTTCAGATAGCCCGGTTTCTTCCTCTACTTCCCGTACCGCACATGCTTCAAGGCTTTCTCCTTTGTCTAATTTTCCTTTAGGTAAATCCCATTTTCCTCTTCTGAAGATCAGGAGTATTTCTTTCTTTTCATTTTCTACAATACCACCTGCTGCCTGAATAATAGTAAACTTTTTATAAAAGGCTTTTTGTAATTCCTTTAGATCCGGGTGGTAAAAAACACCTGCATGAACTTTTTCCAATTGCATTTCATGTATCATTGATTTCACTGTATGACTATCCAGTTCATCAATAAAAATGGCATCATCATGATGTACATACGGTTCAATTTCTCCATCAATTGTATCGCACAAATAGAGGGGCTTATTGTCAAAGTAAATTTTGATGTACATATTATGTAGTTCAATATTATAATTGTAAACTCTCTAAATACATTTGAAAGTTACGAATTAAAGTCTCGCAACTCTTAGCTCACAGCTCGCCGCTTTTTTTTACCTTTACATCTATGACCGACTCAAAAGCAGTAGCCGAAAAATTGTTACAAGTAAACGCTGTTAAATTAAATCCAGATCAGCCTTTTACCTGGGCCAGTGGGTGGAAAAGCCCCATTTATTGTGATAATAGAAAAGTATTATCGTTTCCTTTTATCAGGGATTATATCAAGTCTGAAATGTGCAACGTCGTGTTTGAAAAATTTCCGGAAGCAGAAATACTTGCGGGAGTAGCTACAGCTGGCATAGCCTGGGGTGCAATGGCTGCAGATCAATTAAAACTGCCATATATCTATGTTCGTCCAAAACCTAAAGAACATGGATTGGGCAACCAGATAGAGGGGTATTATGAAAAAGGGCAGAAGGTGGTGGTGATCGAAGACCTTGTTTCTACTGGTAAAAGCAGCTTGCAGGTGGTGGATGTTTTGAAAGAACAAGGATTGGAAGTAGTTGGCATGGTATCCATTTTTACCTATGGCTTTGCCGCTGCAACGCAAGCTTTCAATACTGCTTCATTGACTTACTATTCGCTTACCACTTATGCTGATTTGATAGAATCGGCTATTCAAAAAGGAATAGTTTCAGGTGACCAGCAAGATATTTTGTTAAAATGGAGAGATGATCCGGCTAACTGGAAGGACAATTCTTAATTTTAGACTCAAATAAAAACGATGATAAAAAAGATTTTATTTTCTGTTATAGCTGTACTGGGAGTATCAATTGCCGGGTTTTCGCAAACAAAGGCATTGGTACAAGCAACAATAAAAACGCCTACTGCACTCTGCCAAAGCTGTAAAGAAAGAATTGAAGCCTATCTGAAGCGGTATGACGGAGTAACTGAGATAAACGTAAACTTCAGAAAAGGTGAGACTAAGGTTAAATATCATACAGACCGTACAGATATTGAACAAATAAAGACAGCCATTGCTAATGCCGGTTATGATGCAGATGATATTCCCGCAACGGAGGATATGTATAAAAGACTACCCAAAAGCTGTAAAAAGCCTGAAGATGGAGGTGGTCACCCAAAACCAAAAACGCCTCCGCCGCCACAACAATAAATTACAACCCTCTTTACCGGAGGCTTTCTTATTTCAATAAAGCTGCAAAATTCTGTTTACCCTCGTAATTGATAGGATAGTTAATATACACAAACCCCTTTCCCACTTTTGCAATTCCTTTTACTTTCAGCATTACCTCGTTACTCAGGAAAGCTGCAAATGAATTTTTAAGCAGTTTACCCATTTCCAATTTTAATTTAACGGGCAAATAGAAGGAGTCTTTTGCCGGAATATGTATCAAACTGTCCATAGAAAACCTGCCCAGAAAGTTGCCATCCAGCCAGGCATCGCCTTGCACTTCTTTTAGTTTAAGGTTTGAGTTATTGGGGTTGAAATAATAAAGATCGAGGGATAGGGTAGATTCTTTTACTCCGAGCTTATCAAGGCTAATATTATCCATTCGTTTAAAATCGGGTTGCTTAAAGGATTTGCAGGAGGGTAGATAAAGCCCCGAAATAATCAAACAAAAAAGATAAAAGGACCGGGCTTTCATGGTGTTGTTTTTTATGCAAAATAGGGGAAAGGAATCCGCAATGCCGGTTTCTGCCCAATCCCGGCAACTATCAGTTATCCACAAAAGCCTTAACCAACCCTTTTAGTAGCCCCGAGTTAATAGTAAAAACCCCATTGCGGTAATGTGCAGGGTAGGGCAAAAATCAATTTTCTGTCATTATTTATGTTGGAATGTTTTTGAGTTGACTGGGATATAATGCCCATAATAATTTCATATTTTTATACTAATTTATTTAGAAATATAGAGATTAAAAATAAATATTTTAAAACTAATTATATTAGTTTGATTATAAAATTTTATAAAGTGTATATCAATATTTTAACAAAATTATCTTGATATAAAAATTTGAATTATGGTACGTGAAATATAGTTATTATTCAAAAATATCCATTTCATAAATAAGTTTATTAATTTTAATTTTAGTTAATGATTATCAATATGAAATGATGCTTATTGATGTATTTGTTTAATATAAATAATCGAATAATAAAATATTTGTATTTAAAAGGTAGGTAGAAAATAGATTTGGCGATTTAGCTTATCAAAAAAAACTCATAACTCCTTCATTGCCGTATAAATACGACTCATGTTTACTGGTAACTATTTATCCAGATAGCTGGTAAATCCCTAGTATTTTAACTTTCTATTTTGTAGATTAGCAACTCTTTCTTCACGATTCAGGACTTTGGACCCAATGAGAAAATTTTACCTACTAAGTACCCTTGTACTAGCCATGCTTTGTGGTAGTACCTCTTATGCTCAAGACTTTTCTAATAAAGGAAAAGATTTTTGGGTAGCCTATGGTTATCATCAAATAATGAATGGGGGCAATGCTCAGCAAATGGTATTGTATTTTGCCGCTGATCAGGCTGCTATTGTGAATGTTTCTATCCCTTCATCAGGTTATTTTCAAAGCTATAATGTGCCTGCTAACTCAGTGGTAACATCGAACCCAATTCCGAAAACCGGTGCACAAGATGCCCGGCTAACTGGCGCCTCTAATTTTCCGGAAAATAAAGGGATACATATTACGAGTGATAAGCCAATTGTTGCGTATGCGCATATTTACAATGCAAGTGTTTCAGGTGCTACTATATTATTCCCAACCGCTACATTGGGCAAGGAATATTATTCTGTTAATTATACAAATTTGTCTAACAGTGCAAACTCAAATTGTTGGTTTTATGTTGTTGCTGCTGACGCTGGTTCAACAACGGTTGAAATAACTCCCAGTGCAGCTGCGATCGGACATCCCGCCGGAGTTCCTTTTACTGTTACATTAACACAAGGACAGGTTTATAATGTTATGGGAACTTACAGTGGTAATAGCGGATCTGATTTAACAGGTTCTACTATAAGGTCAATTAATACTGGTGAGGGTTGTAAACGTATTGGAGTATTTTCTGGTAGTGGCCGTATTAGTATTACCTGTAATGGTACTACCAGTTCATCAGACAACTATATGGTTCAGGCGTTTCCAAAATCTGCCTGGGGTAAAAAATATTTAACCGCTTCTGGAAGTGGTGGCATGACAAACAATTTTTACAGGGTATGTGTCTCAGACCCTGCAACTGTAGTAACTGTTAATGGTGCGCCTATAGCCGTGCCGCTACAAAATGGTTTTTATTACGACTTACCGCTTACTTCTGCTCCAATGCGAATTGAAGGAAATAACCCAATCCTTGTTGCGCAATATTTCACCTCTACACAAGGAAATACAGGCTGTGGAAATAACGGTCCTGGTGACCCGGAAGTAATGTATTTAAGCTCGGTAGAGCAAAATATAAATAAGGTGTTGTGGAATGCTACTCCAAACTTTTCCATCGCCCAACATTTTTTTAATGCTATTGTTCCTAACGGAGGAACTGGATTAAGCTCATTTAGATTGGATGGTGCCCCACTTCCCTTAGGTTCATTTATCACACATCCGCAAGACCCCAACTATTCCTATGTAAAGTATCCGGTAGGTGGGGGACAACACACAATATTATCAGACTCCGGTTTTAATGCTATAGCATATGGATTTGGCGATTTTGAATCATACGGTTACAATGCCGGTACTAATATTAAAGATATTTATCAATACATATCAGTACAAAATCCTGCAGCAACTATTAATTTTCCTGCTGCCTGTAAAGATGTGCCATTTTATTTCACCATGACCTTCCCATACCAGCCTACAAGCATAGAATGGGATTTAGGTACGTTGGGAAATTTTTCTATGCCCAATCCAGGCATTTTTTATACGGGTCCAATTGTCGTTGCCGGTAAAACTTTGTATCAATATCGCATACCAACTCCTTACACAATAACGGTATCAGGAACTTACCCGATTAAACTTACAGCCACTAACCCTACTCCAGATGGCTGTGGCGGTGTGCAGGAAATTGAATTTGATTTGCAGGTATTTGATAAGCCGGGTGCCAACTTTAATTTTACTACATCAGGTTGTGTAAATAGTCCTGTTCTTTTTACAGAGAATAATAACACAGTAAGACCAATAACCGAAAAGTACTGGAATTTTGCAGATGGTTCGCCAATAGTAACAACAACTAATCCTACACATTCATATGCCGCACCTGGGTCTTACGAAGTGAAGTTTACTTACACTAATGATATAGGCTGCGTAGCAGATACAGCCCGCAAAATTGTGGTAATAGACAATCCTCCTGTTGCAGATTTTAGTACTGCAGGACCTTATTGTGCAAGCAGCCCGGTAAGCTTTACAGATTTATCCACTCCAATTCCTGGTGGAACATTTGCATGGGCTTTTGGAGATGGTAATACTTCTACTGTTCAAAACCCTTCACATACATATGCAACAGCCGGAACTTATACAGCTTCATTAGTTGTTACTTCTTTATCTGGTTGCGTAAGTGAACCTCATACAACGCAAGTTTTGGTAAATCCAAAACCAACGGCTGATTTTGCTTTGCCTGTTGCCTGCTTACCAGTTGGAGCCGCTCAATTTAATGATGGCTCCACTCCGGGTGCAGGAAATACAATTACTACCTGGGCATGGACTTTTGGTGATGCCGGAACAGCAAACACACAAAATCCTTTACATACATATACAACACCCGGACCGTTTACAGTTGGTCTTATTGTAACGACCAACACAGGTTGCACTGATACTACAACTCAAACACTTAATACAGTTTATGCAGAACCACAAGCGGCTTTTACAGCTCCATTAGATGTTTGCCTGGGTTCAATAGTAAACTTTACAGATGGGAGTAGTGCTCCGGGAAATTCAGTTACACAATGGAGATGGGATTTTGGAGATGGAAGTCCGATCAGTAATTTGCAAAATCCAACACATACTTATACTACTGCAGGCCCTTTTACTGTAACATTGAATGTTACTTCCGCAGCAGGTTGTGCCACTGTAAATAATTCTGCTACCAGAACAGTTAATGTAAGAACATTACCAACTGCTAACGTAATTGGTGCGGCCACTGTTTGCCAAAATGGTACAGAGCCAACTATTACATTTACCGGTGCTGGCGGTACAGCACCCTATACTTTCACTTATTCTATTGATAATGGTTCGGGGCCTGTTGTTCAGGCACCGGTAACAACCGTATCCGGAAACTCAAGAACTATAAATGTACCAACTACTGTTGCTGGTACTTTCAGGTATGCTTTAGTAAATGTGCAGGAAGGAAGCACAGCTGCCTGTAGCCAGGCGCAAGCAGGATTTGTTGATGTATTGGTAAGGCCATTACCAAGTGCTACCATTACAGGTGCTACAGAGGTTTGTGTTAATGCTCCTTCTCCATCTATTACGTTTACAGGTTCCAATGGAGTGGCACCATACACCTTCCATTATCGAATTAATGGCGGACCAATTCAAACGATTGTTACAACCGTTGGCAACTCAGTTACTGTTGCGGTTCCAACAGCTGCTACTGGCACATTCACTTATGAATTAGTGGATGTTCAGGAAAGCAGTACCAATAGTTGTTTACGAACTTTTACTCCGGCTTCTTTAACCGCAGCCGTTACTGTAAAACAATTACCAACAGCTACAATCATTGGCTCAGCTGATGTTTGCCTGAATGCAGCAACTCATAATATAACATTTACCGGGGCAGGTGGTACATCGCCCTATCAATTCCGGTATAGAATTGTTGGAGATCCAACACCGTTCTATACAGCTACTACTACAGCACCTTCTAATACTGTTAATGTGCCGGTGCCTACCAATGTGGCCGGAACATTTACGTATCAATTGCTAAGTGTGCAAGAGGGAGGTGTTAGTGCTTGTAGTCAACCGCAAACTGGTTCTGTTACTACCACCATAAATCCGTTGCCTATCGCAAACTTTGCACCTTCAGCAATTATTTGCGAAAACAGGGTAATATCATTTAACGATTTATCTGTACCCGGTGCTGGTAATATCGTATCATGGGCCTGGAATTTTGGCGACCCGAATGCTTCATCGTCAAACCCCAATACATCAACAGACCAGAACCCAACACATATTTATACAGTTGCTGGTACATACGATATCAAACTTATTGTTACCACTGATAAAGGTTGCGAAAGTGTCGAGGTTTCAAAATCAATAGTGGTTAATGTAAATCCTACGGCTGATTTTACTCCTCCGCTGGCTTGTGTTGCCGACGTAAATGCACAGTTTACAGACTTGGGCACTGTCAACCCCGGAACTGTTACAGGGTGGGATTGGGACTTTGGCGATCCAAACTCTAATGGGGCTAATCCTAATACTTCTACTGTAAGAAATCCAACACATCACTTTACCGTAGCAGGACCTTATACGGTACGGCAAATTGTAATCAGCAATACCGGTTGCAGAGACACTACGTCAAAAACATTTACGGTGAACGATTTGCCTGTTTCCAACTTTACTATTGAAAATGTAGGTTCTGTTTGCTCTAATCAATCTATCACAATAAAAGATGCTGCAACAACTGCATTTGGAACTATAACAAAACTGGAAATATTCTGGGATTACCTGAATGATCCTACAGCTAAAACAACAGATGCAACACCTGTTGCCGGTAAATTATATACTAACACTTACGCAGAGTTTGGAACTCCGGCAACCAGAACATTCCGCATCAGGTATGTGGCATATACAGGCGACAACTGCATTAGCTCTTTTGAGAGAGATGTTACTTTGCTGGCCACACCTACACTTGCTTTTGCACCGGTTCCCGGAATTTGTTCCGATGTACCGGCATTTCAGATAACACAGGCACAAATAGTAAATGCATTGCCGGGTGGTCCTGCTGTATTTAGTGGTAACGGTGTATCACCAACTGGTTTGTTTAATCCTGCCGTAGCAGGAGTGGGTACACATGTTATTCGCTATTCGTATACCGGTACTAATGGTTGCAGTAACTTCCTGGAACAACCCATTGAAGTTTATCCTGATCCTGTTTTAAATGCTGGACCTGATAAAGTGGTATTAGAAGGTGGACAGGTAATGTTAACACCAGCTGCAAATATTGGTTTAACTGTTACTTATTTATGGACGCCAGCACTAGGGTTAAATGATCCAACAATACAATTCCCAATTGCCTCACCTGCCACAGATCAAACGTATATACTTACAGTAACCTCTGATAAAGGCTGTACAGACAGTGATGATGTATTTGTAAAAGTGTTGAAGAATCCATTAATACCAAATATTTTCAGTCCAAATGGCGATGGGGTACATGATACATGGGTAATAGCTTATCTGGAAAGCTATCCAGGTTGTACTGTGGATTTATACAATCGCTATGGGCAGTTAGTGTTCCGCTCGGTTGGTTACGGCACTGCATGGGATGGAAAAGTAAACGGAAAAGATGTGCCGGTGGGTACTTATTACTATGTAATTGATCCTAAAAATGGCCGTGGTAAGTTATCCGGTTATGTAGATGTTATACGATAAACAACAGTATTGAGCCAAAAAAAGCAAACAGTGAAAAAGATTTTTATTACAGCAGCGATGATTTGTTCCGGTGTATTGGCGATAGGGCAACAACGTCCGCATTATACACAGTATGTCATCAACCCATATATTATTAACCCTGCACTTACCGGTATTGAAAATTATACGGATTTAAAAATGGCAGTAAGAGATCAGTGGGTTGGCATTAATGGAGCACCTAAAACAGTTTATTTAACTGTTCATGCACCGTTAGGAAAAGGGGATGATTATGCCACTTCTGCTACTTCATTTGAAGTGCCGGGGCAAAATCCAAGAGGACAAGCCTATTGGAGAAATTATACAGCTGCTGAACCTCACCATGGTGTTGGATTGCAAATAATAAATGATCAAACGGGTAGTTTCCGTTTTCTTACAGCCAGTGCTACTTATGCCTATCATCTCGGGTTGAATGCAACAACCAATCTCTCCGGAGGATTTTCAGCGGGTATTACTAAAGTAAGTATCGACAGAAGCAAACATAGCTTTGATGGTAATGGTGATCCATTCGATCCTGCATTAGGCTCTGCCTTTACCGGAGAGCTAACTAAGACAAGACCAAACTTAGGTGTAGGACTTTGGTTATATTCCCGTGACTATTTTGCAGGATTTTCTGTACAACAGGTAATACCGCAAACACTCAGTTTTGTAGACGACAATCCTTCTATACTACAGCAGGGAAAATTTGTTCCGCATATTTTTATGACGGCCGGTGTACGCTTTTTGTTATCAGAAGATATCAATATGATCCCTTCATTAATGGTTAAATACATTAAAGGGAGTTCTATCAGGGAATTTCAACCAGAAGCAAATGTGAAATTGCAATACCAGGATCTGTTTTGGCTGGGTGGTAGTTATCGCTACCAGGATGGCTATGCAGGTATGATAGGATTGAATGTAAAAAATACATTTAATGTTAGCTATGCATTTGACCGAACCAATGCAAACTCTCAACTAAATGATTTTAGCAGGGGCACCCATGAAATTGTATTCGGTTTCTTATTAGGAAACAAGTACAGCCAGGCATGTCCAAGATGTTATTAATGTAAAGAGACGAAGAAAATAATTATTGAATGCCGGACTTAGGTTCGGCATTCATTATTTGTACCCAAAAGGGATGAAGAGGCAAAGAGACAATAAGAAAGTTAAAGGAATTACAGGCGAACAATTTTCTTAGCCCTGATAGCTTTTACATCATTTAAAGCCCTTAACGCATCTTTTCTTCCTTGCTCAATACGTTTTAAAGAAACATCCGTATCAGGAATACTTTTTACATCGTTCTCAATAAGAGTGCTTTCTATTTTTTGAAGTTGCGAAAGGGCTTGACGGTAAACTGATTGAATACTATCAATTCTAACCTGCTGCACTGCATTGGCAAGCTGTGCATTTACATTTTCCCAATCTACCTTATCATAAGCGAGGCGAAGATTGTTTTCCCATTCTTTCCAATCGATATTATTGATCTCCTTTTCGTACGTAGCTTTTAATTTTTCCTTTTCGCTTGCTGTAAATACCTCAGCCATTGTTTTCTCTACATATTTCCATTGAGCACTTTCCAATACTTTTTTTGAAGCCTCCAAAGCTACCTGCACCTGCTCTTCCTGGTATTTTTTTAACGCCGGTACTTCTTCCACAATCTCTATTCCTGCTTGTCTGTAAGAAGAATTCGCATAAGTATTTGGGGCCAGCATCGGCAAAGGCTCAGCAACAGGAGAGATTTCTTCTTCCTGTTCTTTCCGGTTTGATGTAGTAGCAACCCAATGATTAACTACTGGTTCAGCGGCTTTCAACTCTTCAGTAGTCGGAACATAATCAGCTTTATCGTACCCATCAAAGAAGTTGAAAGAAGAAGATACATCTCCAATAGAGTTTACCTTATTGCCGGAAGGTTGTTTGCTTATAATCAGAATCGCATTCAATAGAAATACGATCAACAAACCGGTAAATAAACCCGCCACCCGTTGAAAAGAAAATAATTGTTTTTTCTCCACACCCAGTATTGATTCAACACGGTTCAACAGATCATTTTTTTTGCCGGAAGCGGCAATAGCTAATGGCTTATTAATATGACTTGTTCTTTCCAGGGTAAGCAGGGCAGAGGCATACTCATGCGATTCGTATTGAAACTGCAATACCATTTCATCACAACTCTTTTCTCTTTCTCTTTCTACAATTCTTACAAAGGCTTTTACAAACGGATTGAAATATAATACTGCCTGTATCAAATTAATGATAAGGTTGATAAAGTAATCGGACCGTTTGATATGTGAAAGCTCATGCAACAATACCGCTTCCAGTTGCGGAGGCGTAAGATGATTGATTGCTGCTAATGGAACTAGTATGACAGGTTTTAAAAATCCGATCGTTACAGGAGAAGAAACCAGTTCTGAAACCCAGATGTTTACTTTTTTCTTGATGCTCATCTGGCCGGCAATTCTGGTAATAAACATTCTCCATTCAACATTTATCTTGGTTAAGCCATGTTTGCGGATGATCTGTACATAGCGATAATTCCGGATGAAGCCTAATAAGGGTATCACCAATAGTATAAGATATAAGGCAGATGCTATCGGAAGAATTTGTTTTAACCAACCGCCTAAGGCAGGATTTTCGTTGGTATTAATAAGTACTGATGATAAAGAGCCCTCATTCACTGCATTGCTTGAATAAACGCTGATAAATGTATAAACAAACCAGGCAAAGCCGGTCATTAATAAAGAAGATGCCAATAAACTTTTGGTAGATGCCCTTGAGGTTTTGAACATAGCAGTAATAACCTGGTAAACTACCCAGAGTAATGCTAGTTGCCAAAGGCTGTTTAGTACAGCCCAACCCAGGGATTGAAAAAAATTAGCCTGGCCGCTGGTCATAGTTTATTATTTTTTAAGACTGTCGAGTAATTGCTGAATTTTATCCAGTTCCTCACGGCTTGCCTTATGGTTATCATCACCCAAAGCTTGAATAACAAGTTGGGTTGGAGAGCCACCAAACAAACTATCGATCATCTTACCTAAAATATGCTTTTGTGTTTTTTCTTTGTTCACGGCTGCCTGGTACACATGGGTACGCATTGAATCGTCTCTCTTCACAATTCCCTTCTCATTCATGATCTGCATCAGCTTAAGGGTAGTGGTATAACCGGCCTCTTTTGTTTTAGCCAGTTCTTCATGCACTTCCCGTACAGTAGCCAAACCCCTTGTCCAAAGGATCTGTAATATCTCTAACTCACTTTCTGTAGGTTTAATCAATTTAGGTGCTGACATAGTTTTCCGATTTATAGCCCGAATATACGACCTTTTTCGTAAGACGAGCAAATCCTAACAGTATTTAATTTTTTTTAACAGTCATTAACGGTTGAGACGGGGCAGGGCTAAAAAGGTTACAGCCGCTATTTATTAAATTGATACTTCTATTTTTACAACTATAATTATTATAATAAATGCCAACCCCCGAACAAGCAATTGAACAAACAAAAAAATGGATCAACGATGTGGTGGTTGGTTGTAATTTCTGTCCCTTTGCTGCCCGGGTGGTAAAACAACAAGCCATTCACTTCCAGGTAGAAAACAGCAGCAACTTAAAGGAATGCCTCACATCTTTAATGCTGGAGGTACAACGGTTAGATAATAATGAAACCATCGAAACAAGTTTTCTTATTCTGGATAATTCCTTCAGCGATTTTAATGACTACCTCGATCTTGTTGAAAAAGCAGAAACACTATTAAAGAAAAACGGTTACGAAGGAATCTATCAACTCGCCAGTTTTCATCCAGACTATTTATTTGCCGGCTCCGTAGCAACAGATGCGGCTAACTATACCAACCGCTCGATTTACCCTATGCTGCATTTGTTGCGGGAAGAAAGTATCGACAAAGCATTGAAAAATTATTCATCACCCGAAAACATTCCCGAACGCAATATCAATTTCTCAAGAGAAAAAGGATTGGTGTATATGAAAATGCTGAGAGATGCTTGTGTGTAAGCATCACTTAATAATTCCACATTAAACCATCCGCAAAAAAAAGCCCCACTGTAGAAACAGCGGGACTTTCTGTAATGGTTCTGATTAAGATCTTTATTTGTACTGAACAGTATTCGCTTTGTTTAAAGCAGCCACAGGTTCAGCCTTTATTTCAATTTTATGTTGTTTTACTTCTACTTTTGCACTTTTCTTCGCAGCGATCTGCGCCAGACTCGGTGCAATTACTAATGATACAATCGACATCAATTTAATTAAGATATTCATCGATGGGCCAGACGTGTCTTTAAATGGATCACCTACTGTATCACCTGTTACAGATGCTTTATGTGGTTCAGATTTTTTATAGAACATCTCACCATTTATCTCAACACCTTTTTCAAATGATTTCTTGGCGTTATCCCAGGCACCACCAGCATTGTTCTGGAACATTCCCATCAATACACCACTCACCGTAGCACCAGCTAAAAATCCACCCAATGCTTCTGCACCAAGACCCGGCATAAAACCAATGATCAATGGAGAGATGATAGCAATAGCACCCGGCAACATCATCTTCTTAATAGATGCCTGAGTAGAAATAGCAACGCACTTATCATATTCAGGTTTACCTGTTCCTTCCATAATACCCGGAATAGTGCGGAACTGTCGGCGAACTTCTTCTACCATTGCCATAGCCGCTTCACCCACTGCACGGATACATAAGGCTGAGAAGATGAACGGAACCATCGCACCTACAAATAAGCAGGCCAGCACATTCGCTTTATAAATATCAATACCTGTAATACCAGCCACACCAACAAAGGCAGCAAACAATGCCAACGCTGTCAATGCAGCAGAAGCAATCGCAAATCCTTTTCCTGAAGCAGCAGTTGTATTACCAACCGCATCCAATACGTCTGTTTTTTCTCTTACATCACTTGGCAGTTCACTCATCTCCGCAATACCACCTGCATTATCTGCAATAGGGCCGAAAGCATCAATGGCTAATTGCATTGCAGTAGTTGCCATCATACCGGCAGCAGCAATGGCTACACCGTATAATCCGGCACACTCATATGAACCCCAGATACCACCAGCCAAAACTAATATCGGTAAAAAGGTAGATTCCATTCCTATTGCTAAACCACCAATTACATTGGTAGCATGACCTGTTGATGATTGACGGATGATAGATTTCACCGGACGTTTGCCCATCGCTGTATAGTATTCAGTAATGATGCTCATTAAAGCACCCACTACCAAACCAACACCAATAGCACCCAGCACACCCCATTTGGTAAATATTACACCACGCAGTTCCATAGCTTCCGGCAGCAGCCAGTACACTAATCCGGCAGCAGCAATAGCAGTAAGGATCATTGAACCCCAGTTACCCATGTTCAATGCCTTTTGTACCGTATGTGTATTGATACCCGCCGTTTCGCTGATGCGAACGAACAACGTACCAACAATAGAAAATAAAATACCAACACCAGCGATCAGCATTGGAAGAACAACAGGAGAGAAGCCATTCAAAATATCTACACCTGCAAAAACAGTAGTTTGTTGTCCCAATACAATGGTAGCAAGTACCGTCGCCACATAAGAACCGAACAAGTCAGCACCCATACCTGCCACATCACCTACATTATCACCAACATTATCCGCAATAGTCGCCGGGTTACGGGGATCATCTTCCGGGATACCTGCTTCCACTTTACCAACCAGGTCAGCACCAACGTCAGCAGCTTTGGTATAGATACCACCGCCTACACGGGCAAACAAGGCTATCGATTCTGCACCCAACGAAAAACCAGTCAATACTTCAATTGTTTTCAGCATTTCTGCATCACCAATCGCAGCATCCGGTGCAAACATTTGTTTTAATACAATGTATAAACCACCCAAACCAAGCACCGCCAAACCTGCCACACCAACACCCATCACCGCACCGCCGGTAAATGATACATTCAATGCTTTCTTTAAACTGGTACGGGCCGCTTGTGCTGTACGAACATTGGCTTTCGTAGCCGCTCTCATACCTATATAGCCAGCCACTGCACTAAGCACAGCGCCAATTACAAATGCGATAGCGATTGACCAGTGGGAGTGAGGATTCGCCTGCGCCATTACAGCCAGCAGAATACCAACGATCACCACAAAGTAGCCTAATACTTTCCATTCAGCTTTCAAAAAGGCCATCGCACCTTCAGCAATGTATTTGCTGATCTCTTTCATGCGGTCGGTACCAGCATCTTGTTTTGCTACCCATCTAAATTTGATCCAGGTATAAAGCAAACCAATAATTCCCATAGCCGGGATTGCGTAAATCAATTTGTCCATAAGAGTTGATTCTTAATCAAAATTTAATAGAAAAAACGGCTTTTTCGCCGGGCGGCAAAGATAGGGGAAGGCCACCAAATTTTGAGGCAGGAAATTGGGGTGAAAATCAGGGGTTTTAAAGGCAATTATGGGCCCGACTTAGTACTACTATCAGCCCAGTTGCGTCTGCCGGCAGGCAGGCAGGTCGCACTCTTACATTCTGTTCGCAACTCGGCATTTTGTAGATTTCCTACTATTTCCATTTTGACACTGAAAGGACATCCCCAAAATCTCTTTATCAAATTCTTCTATCTTAGCGGCCAACCTAATAACTCATGGCTAAAATCTCCCGTACATCGCTTATAATTGGAATTATACTTTTAATGTATAGCTATTTGTGTCGTAAGCTTAATATTTATTTCTTTTGGGACAGCGATGTCTTAGGTTGGTTAGCACTCTTAATTGCATTGATAACTTATCTATTTGTGATATTGAGAAAGAGAAAGGAGAACGGGAAAAAGACGCTATGGACAAAAATCGCCATTGGTTTTTTTATGATAGGGTTAGTTGTCTCCCCCTTGGCCATTTTTTTTATTAAGACCAGCGATGCTTACGAAGCAGCAACTATATATCTATCTACCAACTCTGAAATATTAAATGAAGTTGGAAATGTAAAAGGATTCGGCCTTATTCCAACAGGCTCTGTACAAGTAATGAATTCAAATGGCCAAGAATCTGGTGAAGCAATTTTTAATTTAACTGTTAAAGGAGAAAAAAAATATAAAGAGATACAAATACACTTGATAAAAACTCCTGAAACTATTTGGGAGGTAGTCGATTTAAAATAACAACCATTTTTAAATCGACTTAAGTCAACACTGATATTGCCCAAACAATATAAAACCACACAAACCCCATCCAGCTAATTTTATGTATTTTTTTCAACGTAAGCCAGTCATACACAAATAAGGAAATAAACAGTCCATTCCAAACAATAACAATAAATACTTCTAAATTATCAATATTCAGATTTCCCGTAACTCTGCTTAATATGGGTTCTAATATTAATAAGGATGCCAAATAAATAAACCGTTTATGTTTGGTTCCGTTTTGTCTGTTTAGATAGCCAAGCAATACTAAAACGGCAAAACTCAACATAAAAAAGCGGTTTGCTTTTACAAAAAAAGGCATTGCAGCCCAACCTTTAAATGCCGTAATAAAAACAACTACGGTGCTTAGAAAAACACCGATGGCAACTAACATACCTGCGATACCCCATTTCATATGAGCTTTGTAATTTCCCTTGCGTATAAAATTTGTTTGCACCACAAAAATGATAAACCAGGCAAACATTAGCAGTCCGTGGATTATAAACTTCGGGTCGCTATTACTTTTCTGTCCCACATCAGTAATCAAATTATCGGAAAAAGCAATAACGGAGAGAATAAGTAAAAAGATACTGGCAGTTTGAAAATAATACTTTCTCATGTTGGTTTTGGTCAGTTACGAAATGGGATGAAATCTTTATGGTTGCCCGCTACCTATAAATTTATGATATAGGAAGTATTCATCCAAGAAAAGCAGCTATAGAAAATCAACGGGTTGATGTAGCCCTATAATTTATTTCTTACTCTTCTTTTCCTTAGGAGCCAGCAACTTCGTTTTCAAACTATCGATCTCATCTGCATCACTTTCATTTTCTTGCCCATACGCACCAAAAACATCATAGGCACCATGTGCCGCATAATAAATGCTGCGGGTAAATTTATTACCGAGAATAATAATGGTGGCCTTTTCATCCATCAACCGGGTAAAGGCCGCATTGTTGCCATGCCATTTGCCAAAATGATAAACGATGTTTTTGCCATTGGGTAAATTTTGCATGCGCCAACCCAAACCATAATTATGTATGGATGGTTTTTCGTGGCTATACGGTGTAAATGCAGAATCGAGCAGGGAAGGAGCAAGAACCTGGTCGGTGTAGAGAGCCTGGTCCCACTTCAACAGATCCTGCGGAGTAGAATAAATATTTTTATCGCCATAGGTAGCATCCAGGAAATCAAAATCCCAATAAGTACCATTGGCCGTATAAGATGGAGTGGCGGTTAAGGTATCCTTTAAGGTAAATACATAAGTGTTCGTCATCTGCAGCGGTCCAAAATATTTCTCCTGCATATAGGCCGGAAAAGTTTGCCCGGTAATTTTTTCAACGATCATCGCCAGCAATACATAATTGGTATTGCAATAATTAAAACGTCCATCTGCACGGCCGGTTGGGTCAGGTCTTTTCTCCATCATCATTTGTACCACATCTTCATTGCGGGCAAATTGTTTATTCCATTTTCCTTTTTCATCCATGCCCCATTTATTATTACTCATAAAGTATAAATAATTAGGCAGGCCACTACGATGATTCAACAACATCTTCACCGTGATACCAGCATACGGAAATCCGGGAAAGAATTTATTGATGCTATCATTCAGCGATAATTTTTGTTCCTGTATCAATCGCAGTATAGCAATACCGGTAAATGTTTTAGTAGTAGAGGCAATATGCATGGACGTATTGGCCGTAATGGAATCTTTTTTGCGAAGGTTGGCATAGCCTGCATATTTTTCATAAATAACAGAACCGTTTTTGGCGATAAGGATACCGCCGTTAAATCCTTTATCTAATAAAGTAGTATCAAAGAAACTGCTGAGCTGGCGAAAGTAATTTCTGAATTCATCTTTACTCAATGCTTCCGGAGTGGGAGGATAATATTGCAATGAATCTTCTGAAACGTCCGCTTTTTTGGAAGAATTATTACAGGCAGAAAGAAAAACAGTCGTTAGTATAAATACAAAAAAGGTTTTCAAGCAATAGGTTTTTGAATTGTGGCAAAATAAAAGGCTGAATCCGGGAGTGAGGCGTTTAGTTTTCCCCATAACTGTGCCAAATGTTAATAGCATTATTACGGTGTTGCAATCAACTACTTTATTGAGATAGTATATTTGTAATATGGCAAAAGCAGACAAGACGAGTTATCCGAAAGAGAAGATCAAAATACTTTTTCTCGAAAACATAAGTGATATCGCCGTAAAGAATTTTCAACGGCATGGATATGTGCAGACAGAAAAAATTTCGAAAGCTCTCACCGAAGAACAGTTGATAGAAGAAATAAAAGATGTACATATTCTGGGCATCCGTTCCAAAACACAGATCACCAAAAACATTTTGGATGCAGCAAAAAAATTACAGGCCATCGGTTGTTTTTGTATTGGTGTGAACCAGGTGGACCTGAAAGCAGCTACAAAAAATGGCGTAGTGGTTTTTAATGCGCCGTATTCTAATACAAGATCGGTAGCAGAATTGGTAATTGGATTAGCGATTATGCTCATCCGCCGAATACCTGATAAAAATAAAGCTGCACATGAAGGCATCTGGATGAAAGATGCCAAAGGCAGTTATGAATTGCGGGGAAAAACATTGGGCATTATCGGTTATGGCAATATCGGCAGCCAGGTAAGTGTGCTGGCAGAAGCATTAGGCATGAAAGTGTTGTTTTATGATACAGAAACAAAATTGCCGTTAGGTAATGCCAGCGATGGAAAAACATTGAAGGAAGTGTTGAGCAAATCGGATGTGGTGACCTTGCATGTACCCGAAACATCACAAACAAAAAACCTGATCAATAAAACCAATCTTAAATATTTTAAGAAAGGAGCGATATTAATAAACTACGCAAGGGGAGAAGTGGTGGACCTTGATGCACTACGCACCGCCATTCTTAACGAAGCAATTGGCGGTGCCGCTATTGATGTATTTCCGTGGGAGCCCGAGAAAAATGGCGATCGTTTTCAAACGCCGTTGCAGGATCTGCCCAATGTTATTCTTACACCGCATATAGGAGGCTCTACCGAAGAAGCACAACAAAATATTGGTGAAGATGTAAGTGTGAAGTTGTTCAACTATTTAGAAAAAGGCATCACTTTCGGTTCGCATACCGTACCTGCACTGGCATTGCCGCCGCAGGAGGGAAGTCATCGTATTTTGCATATCCACAATAATGTTCCGGGGGTATTATCCGAAATAAATACACAGCTTTCTAAATTCAAGATCAATATACTGGGGCAATATCTGAAAACCAACGAAGCAATCGGCTACGTGGTGCTGGATGTAGATAAGCAATTGTCTGCACAGGCATTGGGCTTATTGCGAGAGGTGAAGGCGACAATTAAGGTGAGGATGCTGTATTAAATTCTGTTTCAAAACATAGCCAAACTTCCTGCTATTTTATTTTCCTAAATTTTCAATAATTATTGAAAATAGTGTAAATTTGTGCTGTCAAAAAGTATTGTATGAAAGTAGTAATAGTAGGTGCTGGTTTTGGGGGACTAAAATTAGCCCGTAGATTAAATAATAAGGCCGGATTTGAAGTAGTGTTAGTTGACAAGTTTAATTACCACCAGTTTCAACCTTTATTTTACCAGGTGGCCACTGCAGGCTTAGATGCCAGTAATATTTCCTTTCCATTGCGGAAAGTATTTCACAAAACAAATAATGTAAGAATACGGTTAGCGGAGCTGCAACAAGTGGTAGCAGCGGAGAATAAAATTATTACAGACACTGAAGAAATAAGTTATGATGTATTGGTAATAGCCACCGGTGCTGACACCAATTTCTTCGGTAACACACAAATGGCAGAAAATGCTTTTCCGATGAAATCCACGGTGGAGGCTTTACAACTTCGCTACCGGCTGCTTCAAAATTTTGAAAACGCATTAACAGTTACCGATAAAGCGGAGCTGCAACGACGGATGAATTTTGTAATTGTAGGTGGTGGGCCAACAGGAGTGGAGCTATCCGGTGCATTGGCGGAAATGAAAAAATATGTATTACCGAAAGATTATCCGGAGCTTGATTTTTCACAGATGAATATTTATTTGTTAGAAGGTACAGCCAAGACCTTATCAACCATGAGTGAAAAATCGTCTGCCAAATCGCAGAAATATTTGGAACGGTTAGGAGTGAAGGTGATGACCAATACATTGGTAAAAGAATATGATGGTAATACCGTAACATTAAGTGATGGCAATACACTTACTGCAGCCACTGTAATTTGGGCAGCCGGTATTAAAGGGAATGTGCCTGCTGGTATTGATCAATCTTTAATTGCCCGGGGTAACAGGATAAAAATTAACCAACGTTGCCAGGTACATGGGTATGATAATATATATGCTATCGGTGATATTGCTTATATGGAAACGGAGAAATTTCCGAACGGGCATCCACAGGTAGCACCTGTAGCTATGCAGCAGGCAGATCTTATCGCCGGCAACTTAAAATTAATTGAGCGAAAAGGAGATCTGAGTCAGCAATATGAGTTTGTATATAATGATAAAGGTGCTATGGCAACTGTAGGAAGAAATCTTGCGGTGGTTGATGTGCCGAAACCAAAATTACATTTCGGCGGTTTTTTTGCGTGGATGATCTGGATGGGCTTACACCTGATGTTGATACTGGGTGTGAAGAACAGGTTCTTCGTTTTCAGTAACTGGTTGTATAATTATATTACGTACGATCAGAACTTACGTTTGATATTTAAGGAGTTTAATAAAACTGAAAAGCATGAAACTCATCATTCCTGATTGGCTAATTATAGCAGGTGGTATCGGTCAGATATTTACGGCCATTATATATCCATACATACGCCATGTTGTTTTTGATTGGTATAATGATATTAAAAAATTGAAACCACTGAACCTGGAGATCGCAAAAACATATGGACGATATATACAAGGACTTAATTTTTCATTTGGGCTAATATCAATATTGTTAGCATCGGATCTAAAGAATCAATCTGCATTGGCTATTGCAATAACAGGATTGATAGCCGCTTACTGGATAGGAAAAGTGTTTACACAATTTGCTTATTACCCAATGTATGAAATTCCTAAAAAAGCAATATTTAAGATCGGAGAGATAGCAATGAATACCTTATTTATATCATTCGCTGTGGTATTTGCCTGTCTATTTATTTATAATCTAATGGGATATATTAAAACGCATTAAAAATTACTTATTTCTCTTTCAAAATTTTCCGGGCTCTTGATTTGAAAGCAGCCGATTCATTATCCCATTTATCTTGAATGATCGTTTTTATCTCGGGTAGAATATCAGGATATTGCTTAGCAGTTGTTGTAATACGGCCAATGAAAAGGCTTTGATGGCTGGTTTTTCCGTGTGAGAAATAATATAATTAAAACAGGTGTTCATTATTTCACCATGAAATTTTTCAGGAATAGTAACATTTTGTAAGAGACGCAGTGTGTTTCGCTTTACTGCATTTTGAAGTTTAGGTTTGTGCAGATTTTTTAATAGCCGGGAAAAATGTTTCTGTATAAAAGAAGGGTGGGCTTCCACCGCATAACTTAAAGGCCAGCCAGCCCTTTGAATAACAATGGGGTCATTATCATCCAGGAACAGTTCTAAAAGTTGATTAAAGCGAAGCTGGTTGTTACCAATCCAGTTTACAATGTTGACACAATTCGCTTTGGAATGTTCTGCAAGTATGGTTTCCCGTAAATCCATTAATTAGGAACATAACGGCTGCCAACTAATATCATTTCGCCTTTCGTTAGTTCCATGCTTTTCAATTTAACGATATGGCAAACTATGGAATTACCACGGGTGGTGTTAGGGATCTTTACGGTTTTCTTTCCACCGGGTTCTATATTCTGTACGGTATAATAATCAGTTCTGTATTCTTTACCATCAGCCAGCAAAATACTTACTTCAACAAATGCTTTTTGAATGGTGGCATCGGGTAAAGTATTTTCAACCGTAACAGAACCATTGGTAATGCCACCGGCAGCACCGGCACTTGTAAAAGTGGCTTTGGAAACAAGATGATTGTCGATATTCATTAGAATATCATCCGGCTCTGTTCCAATATCTAATCCACGGGTTGTTCCTGAGGGTGCAGAATTTGTATCCGGAATTTTTTTGTCACTGACAGTTGCAGAATCTACTGAGTTGTCTTTATCAACTTTATTTTCTGCATCACCACAAGAAGTAATTATTAATCCTGATGCTATAATTAGAAGAAAATATTTCTTAAGCATAGTAATATGTTTAAAGTATGTAATGCAAGTTACAGTTGGCAATATGCCTATCCAATACCCGATTCCCACAAATATAACAGATTTTGTCTTATAATATATATTATGTTAAATAGTTGATCCCAAAGAAAAGCTACAGTTAAGTAGCTTTCCTTAAGAACCAATTATTTAATAGAGTCATATCTGTCTGCCCACTTCTTCTCTTCTGCTGTATATTTTGCAAGGTCGGCTGGTTTTCCTTTTGACTGTACTTTTTTGAATGCAAAAATATCAGCCAGGTAGCTGGCGGCTTTTTTATACTGTTGTTTTGTTCTGCTATCAATATCAGGACGGGCAGCAAATATTGCACAAGCTTTTTCGTAAGGCTCTCTTGCCTGTTCTAATGTTTCGCCATATTGTTTGTCAAGTGCCTCCCGTTTAGCTACATCTTCTTTAGAAGCCATAGTGCCTGGCTTAGTTCTCTTCTTTGTGTCTTCTGCATGTGCTTCCCTGGCATCATTTACTTTTACCGCTTTATTAATGAAATGGTCGCCGAGAAAAAGATAAGCAACTTCAGATTCAGGTTTTGCCGCCGCCGCTTTATTAAAGGCCGTAACCATTCTTTTTTCTAATTCCTCAGCGTTTGCCGGTAACACAGGATTTTCTGAACGGGAGTTTAACGTGTCATATATTATTTCCCCTGCAATTTGATTGGCTTTGTAATTATTCGGATCAGTAGCCAATACTTCATCCAGTGCTTTTAATTTTCCATCAAAGCTTTCTACCAGGCCAACAGCAAAATCAACTTTGTCATAGTCAAAGTATTCACTCTCCGGATACAATTGTTTACCCAGTGCTTTATACTTTTCAAATGCGGTATAATCTTTTTTGCTAAAATAATAGCTTACTAAGAAGCGGTACACACTTTCAAAACCCTCACCTTTAATATTATTGTCGGCCAAACGTTGGTAATGCTTTACTGCTTCTTCTTTATTATCACTGCTTTCTGCTGTAACGCCAGCTAATATCAACACATTGGTATCAAGAGCTGCAGTCAATACTTTTTTATTAATAAGTATATCAGATAATTCAACGGCTTTTTTAAATTTTTCGTAAGCGGCTTTCCAATCTTTTGCAGAGTAGTCATTATATCCGGCAGAGTAATAACCGGAGTAAAGATTGATTGGACCGTTTTGATAAATAGGATCAGAAACAAGACTCATTTCCGGATCCATTTCCCTGTATTTTTTAAATGCAGCTTCCGCTTCTGCTGCTAACTGATCGCCGGCAGGAGTATTCTTGGTACCATCTTGTGTGGCCAGTCCGGCATAAATAGTAGTTTTTAACATGTATGCTTCTGCCTTTGCCGTGAATTTTGCATTGGTCATAGCTTTATCCAGATCTTCTTTTGCCTGCTTATACATATTAAGCAGCAATTTATTTTTTATGTCCTCATGCTTTTGTGCTTTTACCATAAAAGCTGATAAGCCCATAATGAGTAGCAAGAAACCTTTTTTCATTTTTAGCATATATTAATTAATAATAGAAACTTATTCTGTTACGCCCCCTGTAGATGTAGTTTCATCCGCAGAAGTTGCGTTATCGCCATTGGTTGGTGGATCTGTAACAATTGTTGTGTCACCATTAACAGGCTGTTCCTGGTCATCCAACTGGGTAATTGCTGCAATTTCATCGCCTTCATCCAGTCTTATCAGCTTTACTCCCTGTGTGGCTCTTCCCTGCTCACTGATTCCACTAACCGGCATCCGTATTGTAACGCCGCTCTTACAAGTGATCATAATATCCTGTGTTTCGGAAACAGCCAATAACCCAACTAAAGAACCTGTTTTTTCTGTTACACTAATTGTTTTCACTCCTTTTCCACCACGGTTTGTATAACGATATTCATCAACGGCTGTTCTTTTACCATATCCTTTTTCACTTACTACCAACACTGTCTTAGACGCATCAGTTTCTGGATTTACACAAATCATGCCTACTACTTCATCATTATCATTTTCTACTTCTATACCCGCTACACCAATAGCGCCACGACCTGTTGCTCTTACTTTTTCTTCGGAGAAGCGAATCGCTCTGCCACTCTTAACTGCCATCATGATCTCTGATTTACCATCGGTCATTCTTGCTTCCAGCAACTCATCTCCTTCCACAATATTAATGGCATTTACACCAGTTTGACGAGGTCGGCTGAAGTCGGTCAGATCAGTTTTTTTAATAATACCTTTCTTAGTACACAATACAATACTATGTGATTTTACAAATTCTTCATCTTTCAGATCCTGCACATCAATGATAGCTCTTACTTTATCATCAGGAGGAAGCTGTATCAGGTTTTGAATAGCTCTTCCTTTACCTGTTTTTTCACCTTCCGGAATTTCATACACATTCATCCAGTACACTCTTCCTTTTTCTGTAAAGAAAAGCATGGTGTGGTGAGTAGAGGCAACAAAAAGATGTTCGATATAATCTTCGTCCCTCGTTTTGCCACCAATCACTCCCCTGCCGCCTCTTCGCTGTGCTCTGTATTCATCAGCAGGTGTACGTTTAATATATCCTAAATGAGAAATAGTGATAACAACATCTTCCTCTTTGATCAGATCTTTTATCTTAACCTCATCATCCAGATAAGTGATCTCTGTTTTTCTTGCATCGCCATATTTTTCTTTTATCTCCAGCAATTCATTTTTAATGATCTCGAACCGCAATCCTTCGTTGTTAAGTATTTCATTTAAATGGGCGATCAATTTCATTAATTCATCATACTCTGCTTTGATCTTCTCTCTTTCCATACCTGTCAATCGCTGTAAGCGAAGCTCAAGTATGGCTTTGGCCTGTATTTCATCTAATCCCCAGCCGGCATTGATCAAATTTTCTTTGGCAACTTCCGGAGTAGAGGATGAACGGATCATACGTATAACCTCATCTAAATGGTCCAGTGCAATCAGGTAGCCTCTCAGAAGATGGGCTCTTTTTTCAGCTTCCCGCAGTTCAAATTTGGTACGGCGAACCACTACTTCATGACGAAACTCTACGAACTCGCTGATAAGGTCTTTCAGATTCAATGTCTTCGGCCTTCCCTTTACAATGGCGACATTATTTATACCGTAAGAAGTCTGAAGGTCAGTGAGTTTATAAAGCTGGTTTATAATTACATTTGCAATAGCATCCCGCTTTAAATCGATCACCAAACGGGTGCCTTCTTTGTTATTCGATTCGTTGTTTACATGTGAAATTCCTTCAATCACTTTTTCATTCACCAACTCACCAATCCGGTTAACTAATGTATCCCGGTTTACCTGGTAAGGCACTTCGGTGATGATGATCTGATCCCGGCCACTGGCTTTTGTTTCAACTGTTAGTTTGCCTCTGACAACTACACGACCACGACCGTAATGCATTCCGGCCTTCACTCCTTCCATACCATAGATAACGCCACCTGTTGGAAAATCAGGGGCTTTTACATGCTGCATCAATTCATCTATAGTAATTTCTTTATTGTCGATAAAAGCAACACAACCATCAATTGATTCTGTAAGATTGTGAGGCATCATATTCGTTGCCATACCCACAGCAATCCCACTGGATCCGTTGATCAATAGTTGTGGAATGCGGGTTGGAAGTATGGACGGTTCTTTTTCAGAATCGTCAAAATTCAATTGAAAATCGACGGTATCTTTTTCAATATCATCCAGCATATGTTCGCCGAGCTTGGCCAAGCGAACCTCTGTGTAACGCATGGCAGCCGGATCATCTCCATCCTGGTTACCGAAGTTACCTTGTCCGTCAACCAGCGTATAACGCATATTCCAATCCTGCGCCAAACGGGCCATGGCAAAATATACAGATGAATCTCCATGGGGGTGATACTTACCTAACACCTCTCCCACTATTCTTGCAGACTTTTTATAGGGCTTATTATGATTTAAGCCTAACTCGTTCATGGCAAATAAAACACGGCGGTGTACCGGTTTAAAACCATCTCTTACATCGGGTAAGGCACGGCCCACAATTACCGACATTGAATAATCAATGTAGGCCGTCTTCATTTGCTCCTCAATATTAACGGGGATAATGCGGTTACTATCCTGTGTTTCTTGCGGCTCTAAATTGTCTTCCATTGGTGATTTTTCCTTCTTACTTTTTAAACGAATTGATCAAGAAAATGCCTTTTCAAAAGAGGCTTTTTCAAGGTTCGCAAATCTACCTTTTCTACACCTGAAAACCTGATAAATGTAATTGTTTTTTCACCCTTTTTTTTCAATTTATTGGGGATAATTTCTCTTG
This sequence comes from Chitinophagaceae bacterium, assembly GCA_022843585.1. Lineage (GTDB taxonomy): Bacteria > Bacteroidota > Bacteroidia > Chitinophagales > Chitinophagaceae > JJ008. Next base: position 89,488 of record JALHNJ010000003.1, on the reverse strand, counting down.
CTGCTACGCTTAATTTATAACAACCCTTTTGCAGATAACGGCACAAATTTTTCGTTAGTGAGAAGTCATCTTAATCTGGTAAATGAACACCTATATTCTCCTTCGTAATAATAAGGAAACTGGTCCTTTTAGTTTGGAAGCTCTGCAGCAAATGGGGCTTCAGTCAACCGATCTTATATGGGTTGAATGCCAGAGTATGAATTGGCGTCATCCTAATGAAATCTCTGAATTAAAAGCACTGTTAGCTGATGATAGTAAACCATTGGCAGACAATAGTAAGCAGCAATTGCCTCCGGATGATTCCAAAACGGTTGAAATAATTGCTGATATATTGGTTGATAAAAAACTGGTTTTTGTAGAGCTGCCTACGGGAATTAAACCTGTAAATGAAAAAAAGAATGAAGTGCTGCAAGATGCAGCTTTAACTGACATTCAGAAATATAGCGGTATTGCTGATTTTGAGACACCCAAAAATGAAATTGCTTCTTCTGAAACCCATATAAAATACTCCCGGCCCTTAGATGAAATAAAAGAAATGTATGTTAAGAACCTGGAACAAAAAATGCGGTCAAAAAAAAGCATTTCTTTTGAGCTACTCAAAAAATACAGGCAACCGGTAATTTATGTATGCCTGTTATTGACAGGCGCAGGAGTTGCCTTGTTTTTCAGGAACACGGATAATAAAAACGAAATTCTTTTACCACAAACTATTCAGCAATCTGTTCCTTCTCCCTCAAGCGAACCTATACAAGAAGAACCAACAGAAGTGGCAGCTATCTTACCCGTAAAAACAGAAGAAAAACAGTTTACTCCTGATGATGCTCAATTGAGTATGGCGAGTGAAAAAACAAAAGAATCATCCAAAAAGAAAAATACACCTAAGCAGCCAGACGATAATTTAGCTACAATACAATCCATAGAGAAATCTGAAAAAAATAATTCACCAGCAACCGAAAACACAAGGGCAAAGCCGGTAACTGCTGAAAACATATCTTCCAAACTAACTATACAGGCTAATGATTATGCTGTTGGATCTTTTGGAGGGATTCGTAACCTGGAAGTGACTTTGCAAAATAATTCAAGCTATTTATTGGATAAAGTAACAGTAACAGTAGATTACCTGAACCCCGAAGGAATTATTATAAAGACAGAGAATATTTATTTTCAATCGGTGCATGCCGGCGAAAAGGAAACAGTTCCGGTAAAAAAAAGCAAGCGGGGTGTAAAAATTAATTATAAGATCGCAAAAATCGAATCGAAAGATATAAGCAGTAATACCGCAGCTTTTTAATTTTTTTATTTTACTCCTTTAAAACAAGTGCTTGCTCTTTTTGCACTTAAGTATTTACACCCGTATTTTTTCAGGTTTTATTGAGTTTTTCGTACTAATTTCCCTGCTTCTCACAATAGTTTTTTTATGAAGATGATACTTTTATTTGGGGCAGGAAAATCGGCTACTGTTTTAATTGATTATTTATTGGATAACGCAGTTACGGAGAATTGGAAGGTGACGGTAGTTGATGCGAATCTTGAATTGGCACAATCCAAAACGGCTCATTCGCAAAAAGCAACGGCTGTTTCTTTTGATATTCTCGATGCAACAGAAAGAGAAAAATATATTCGCCAGGCCGATATAGTTATTTCATTGCTGCCGCCCACACTGCACATTGAAGTGGCAAGAGATTGTGTAAAGTATCATCGAAATTTATTGACAGCCTCCTATGTGGATGATGATATAAAAAAATTGGAAGCTGAAATTGCAGGCAATAAACTTCTTTTCCTCTGCGAGATGGGACTTGACCCCGGCATTGACCATATGAGTGCAATGAGAATTATTGATGAGATACATCAGCAGGATGGAGTTATAACTTCCTTTAAATCTCATTGTGGTGGATTGGTGGCACCGGAGAGTGATGATAATCCGTGGCATTATAAAATCAGTTGGAACCCCCGCAATATCATCATGGCGGGTAAAGCCGGTGCACATTACAGAGAAGATGGAGAAGAAAAGAAAATTCCTTATAAAGAACTATTTACTGGTGAACATTTAGTGGAGATACCTGAAATTGGTTTGTTAAGTTGGTATGCAAACCGTGACTCATTAAGCTATACTTCACTGTATGGATTAGAAGATACAAAAACATTTATCCGGACTACATTGCGTCATGCTGATTTTATGTATGGATGGAAAAATATTATTGACCTAAAGCTAACGGATGAATCGCCGCAGTATGATACGGATGGAAAAACGTTGTACCAGGTTTTTAAAGAGCATATGGATAAGAATGGATTTGGTGAATGGCTGGAAGAAAAATTGAATGAACGTTTTGCTGAAACCAAAAGCATGATGGAAAATTTGATGAAATTAGTAGAAGCAGAACAAGAAGCGAAAGCGGATGGTGAAGATATTCCGGAAGCATTTATGGCGGCAGATGAAAATGGTAATATTGAAGAAATTGCTGTGGATGATGTGAAAAATAAAGCGGCTGCTTTTGTAGCACAAAAAATGCATGAAGCAAATCTAACTCTCAAGCAATTGTTTTTTCTTGGGTTGGATGACAAGGAAACGTTAGTAAATAAAGGCTTGTGTAGTCCTGCTGATATTTTACAATTTGCGGTGGAACGAAAACTAAGTTTGCGACCTTATGATAAAGATATGATTGTGATGTTGCATGAGATAGAGTACCTGGTGGGGAGTAAAGAGTCGGGAGTCAAGAGTTCGCTGGTGGTAAAGGGAGAAAATCATTTGCGGACTGCCATGGCGAAAACAGTTGGTTTGCCATTGGGTATTGCCGCAAAGTTGATTTTGAATGGTACGATCAAATTAACTGGTTTGCATATACCAACCAGTAGAGAAATATATGAACCGGTTTTAAAAGAATTAGAACAACAAGGTGTACGGTTTGATGAAAAAAGATTTTAGTTATAATGGAATACCTGCATTAACCAAGTAGAAGCTTTTTTAACTCCGCCACTCCTTCTGTTGCTGGTTTTTCTATTACCGTTAAGTTTTTCATTGGTGATGTGTAAGGTATCTTTTTATCAATGATGTATTTTGGTGTATCAAAAGCTACATAGTTAAGTAATCCGGCTGCTGGATATACAACCAGCGAAGTTCCTATTACTACAAAAATATCTGCCGCATATACGATAGGAACAGCTTCTTCCATTTTTGGTACTGGCTCTTCAAACCAAACTATATAAGGACGAAGTTGTGCGCCGTCACTTGCTGTATCACCAAGATTTATATCACCTCTTATTGCTGAAACCATTGTTTCATCCCATTCGCTGCGCATTTTAAATATTTCGCCGTGCAGGTGCAGCACATTGGTGGAGCCGGCTCTTTCATGCAAATCATCAATATTTTGGGTGATGATGGTAATATCAAAATGTTTTTCTAATTCTGCCAGCCCGAAATGTGCTGCATTAGGAACGGCCTCTGCCACATTCTTTCTTCTTTCATTGTAAAATTTCAGCACCAGTTCAGGATTTTTTTTCCATGCTCCAGGTGTGGCTACATCTACTACATTATATCCTTCCCACAAACCATCAGTATCCCGAAATGTTCGTAACCCACTTTCGGCACTTATACCTGCGCCACTTAATACAACTAGATGTTGTTTAGCCATTCTCAAATTTAGACCAGAATATTTTATCCGGCTTGTTTTGGTTTAGCAAGTTTAAATTTTTTGTACACCAAAAGGAGACCGAACCCAAGTATATATAATGGCCAAACAGATACAAGTCCTACAAATAAGTCGCAAACAAAGTCCCATCCATTTTTAAATGAATTAGAAATTTTTGCTCCGAATGAAGGACTGTTATCATCTTTAGCAGATGAATTTAATACCTGGTAGTAGGTAAGATTAATGGTACTATAAGATGAAGAATGACCAAGATATTCAACCCGTGTAGCAGCAGATTCGATTTGTTCCTGTATATCATTTATCTCGGATTGTACATTAAGTATTTCTTCCATATTCTTCGCCTGGCTCAATAAATTCAAATAGCGGTGGCGAACTTGTTTCTTCGCTTCTATCCGGGATTTTGTATCTACTACTTCAGTGGTTACATCCTGGGACGTAATTTTTCTTTCATTTATTTTCTCTACGTTATTGGTTAGAAGAATTACGGCATTATCAAATTGGTCAACTGGTACTTTGATTGAAATAGTATTTTCGATTTTATAATCAGATTGAGTTTGTTCTTCCTGCGCAACATATCCTCCAAGACTTTTCACTTTTTCTCTAAAGGTTGAATAGTAAGTATTGTAATCTTTTACTTCAAAATTTAAAGAAGCAGTTTTAATAATTTTTTTATCCCAATCTGTGTTTTGTGTTGGTTGAGTTTGCCGTTGTTTCTTCATATCGCCTGGTGGTTTATCGGAATTAATTCCGACCGTATCAGAAATAAATTCTTCCTGTTCGGCTTTATAGTCTGCAGATTTTTCAAGTACAGGTGTCTCTTCTAACTTCATCTCCTTAGCATGTTCCTTATTGACACAGGCAATAAATAGCAGCATAACTGCCAGAGCAGCGATTATAATTTTCATGGTTATACTTTTTGTTAAGAACTATAGATTCAGAAACTTTCTTTTTACACAATTAAATTAGCAGGGAAATAATTCATGGCGTTACTTCCCGGCCAATAATTACTTCGCTTTAATAAACAAAGCGGTAATGCTGTCTTTAGATTGTAGCTGCAGACTGTCTTTAGTTAGGAGTACAACTGAGTAAGTTTTTCCGGTTGAATCAGCAATGTTTTCTTTCCATACTAATTGATTGGGGTTGATCCATTCATAATGCAAAGTGTCTGCAATTGCAGAATCCTGGAGTGAAAGAAGAACGGTTCCTGCTTGCTGAAACTCATACTGATAAATAGGTTGTGCGGAATCCCCGGCGGTTTGTTCAGCTATTGCTTTCCATTTACCAATAAGTAAATCTTTACTAATTGAATCTTGTGGGGGTTTGTTGCAAGTTCTTTGATTGAAAAAATAAAAGATTCCTGCTCCGGCCGCTACAATGAGCAGCCCGATGAATAGTTTGTTCATGGCTATACTTTTTATTTGAAAAATGTGAGAATCAGATATTGATACCACAACACATAAAAAAGTAACCCTTCCTGATTTGTTAAATGAGATGGTGAATTTAGAAACTCCCGACTTAAGAATAATGACTCTTTCTACTCGCCTGCTAATTCCATCACTACGGTCCATTCCTCCTTCGTAACTGGCTGCACCGATAAACGGCCTAATCTAACCAGGGCCATATTGGCTAGCCGGTTATCTTTTTTTATTGTTTCTAATGTAACGGGAGTTTTGATTTTTCGTATGGGCTTCAAATCCACCGCCACCCAACGTTCGTCAGTAGTTGTAGGATCCTGGTACGCTTCTTTTATCACTTTAGCAATACCAACAATGTTGGTTCCTTCATTACTATGATAAAACAATACCTCGTCACCTTTTTTCATGGCACGGAGATGAAGACGGGCTGCATAGTTTCTAACACCACTCCAACAGGTTTGCTTTTCTTTTACAAAGTCATCCCAGCTATAAGTAGTGGGTTCGGATTTTGCCAGCCAGTATGCCATACATTCAAAATTTTGAACACAAAATAATGAATGTAATAGATTTTGTATCAAAACCCCGTCAGTAATAATTCTTTTTAGTTGAAAACTACCTTTAATTCGCAACCGTTTCCTGGTGATGAAACAATAGCCATTTCTCCATTAAATAAAGATGCCCTTGTTTTAATATTCATTAACCCTACCCCTTTTGATTTATTTTCGGTATCAAAACCTACACCGTCATCCTTGATGCTTAATATAATCTTTTCGTTATCCTGATTCAATTCAACAATTACATTTTTGGCACGGGCATATTTCAAAATATTATTAAACTGCTCCTGAACGATTCTGTAAATTGTCAGTTTGTGTTTATCTGTGATATTACTCTCATCAAAGTTTTCTGATACCAGGTTGAATGCAATGCCCCCGGGTCTGCTTGTTTTTTCTATCAGGTGACTTAATGCTTCCATCAGTTCCGATTCATTTAAGGAAGGCGGTATCATTGAATGTGATAAGCTTCTTATCTCGTTGATCGCTGTATTTATGAGGTTATCGGTTTCTTCCCAAAAGGATGTATTTTTTTCTGATCCTTTATCAAGCATACTCAGGTACAAACGGGAACTGGCTAATATCTGGTTGATATTATCATGCAATTCTCTTCCAATTTCTTGCCGCTCTTGTTCCTGTGCAGATATCACTGCCTCAGTAATTTCCTTTTGCTTTATTGTTTTTTGATTTTCGACCTCTTCCTCCAGCAGTATTTTTTCAGTTACATTATTAGAAATGGCCATAATAACTTTTCGTCCCTGGTAATATATCTGATGTGATGCGATGTGCATATACATTTGTTTACCGGTACTGTCAATATGTTTCCAAAGCCCTACCGGCTTAAGCGTATCATCGGATTGAAGTTGCCGGGCCAATTCTTTTATCTTATCATGTTCTTCAGGAAGTCGCAGATCAAGCAGATTCATTTTGAGAAATTCCTTTCGATCATAGCCATACATTTTTTGGCAATTTTCATTTACCTCAAGAATGCGAAGATCGTCCGGGTTCCAGATCATAATACCCGAAGGATTGTTATCAAACAAATAACGATACCGCTCTTCCGAAGCTTTCAATATTTGTTCTGCTTCTTTCTCCTTCGTTATATCCGTCTCTATTGCAAAAAAATACTTGAGCTTACCGGCTTCATCATACTGGGGCTGGCATTGTATACGCAGCCAGTATTTCCTTCCGGATTTTGAATAATTAAGTATATCACATTCAAAAGGCTCAACATTTTTGATCTTCTGCCGCATAAAGCGAACAACAGCCTGGTTGGTTTCATCACCTTGCAGAAAATCACCGGGTCGTTTACCCATCACTTCAGCTGGTTCAAATTCAGTGATCCTGGTAAAAGCCTCGTTCACCCAAAGAATTTTTTCATTGGGATCAGTTATGATCACTGCATTTACCGTTTCTTTGGCGATGATGGATAGTTTTTTGATTTCTTCTTCTGCAATCTTCTTTTCCGTTACGTCTCGGGAATTGAATACAAAGCCCTGTACTTCCGGGCTATTCCTCATATCCATAATCTTGCTTTCCAGCCATCTCCATTCTCCCTGTGCATTTCTATAGCGGTATGGAGTCAGTTCCATATAACTGGTAGTATTCCTGTTGCCGAAAAGTTCTTTAATTTTTATGATATCATCAGGATGTATGAATGAGAAGGCATTTTTTCCTATCATGAATTCAGCCTCATAGCCTAATATTTTTTTAACTGCCGGGCTGCTGTAAATATAATAGGCAGTATCATCGAGTATACTTATAAGATCAGAACTATTTTGTACAAGAGATTTGAATCGTAATTCGCTTTTGGCAACCTGTAGTGCTGCTTCTTTCCTTTCGGTAATATCCTGTGTAGCTCCAAGGATTCTTACTGCATTACCATTCTCATCCCGTATAATATTCCCCCTGTCATGGATATAAGCATAAGTACCGTCACATTTCTGCATCCGGCATTCAACTTCAAAAAAATCTTTTTTCGCTTCTTTTATTTCCCGGATAGCCAGTTTTACTTTTTCTGCGTCGTCAGGATGAATCCTGCTATCCCAATCATCTATTTTCCCATTTTCAATTTCATCGTCACATTCTCCCAATATCTTACTCCAGCCTTCCCTATTGCGATGAACTTCCCCAGTCAGGATATTCCAATCCCATACCATGTCATTGGTGGCTTTGCTGACCAGGTTGAAGCGTTCGTTGCTATCTTTTAATTTTTGCTCAGAAAGTTTCCTTTCTGTGATATCCGACGACACACCAATGATTCCGATTAATTTATTATTCTTATCATAGATTGGACTGTTGGTAACAAAAGCCGGAAAGACCTGGCCATTTTTTCGCTTTACCATAAACTCACCCGACCAGGAATGGCCTTTTGACAATTTGTTCATGATATCGGTAGCCTGTTCCTTAGTATGTTTTGCAGGTGTTAGCTCAATAATTTTTCTGCCTATAGCTTCGGCTTCCGTCCAGCCGTAAATTTCTTCAGCTGCTTTGTTCCAGAAATTTATTTTTCCATCTACATCCGATGCGATGGTTGCCTGGCCAATAGTGTTTAACAATTCTGCTTTAAACCTATTGCTTTCCTCTGCTTTTTTGCGATCAGCTATATCATGGCCGAATACAATGATTCTTCCATCTTCCAGTATTTTGGAACTCATTTCTACTTCAATGAGTGTTCCGTCTTTTTTCATTAATCTTCTTTCGGTACGGATAATTTTGCCGGATTGTAATTCATCAATCTTAAAAGGGTTTTTTTGAAGATCTTCCGGGGAAAAAAGATCAACCATCGAAAGCTGTAAGAACTCTTCCTTGGAATATCCAAGCATCTGGCAGCCAGAAAAATTGATATCTATGATCTGCATCGATGTGTCGGCAATACAAATCGCATCGGTGGCTTGTTCGATAAGAGACCGGTAGCGGAACTCACTTTCTCTTATTTTTTCTTCTGCATTTTTTCGTTCTGTCACATCTTTGAAATATACAGACAAACCATCATCGGAAGCATAAGCACTTACCGCAAACCACTTCTTAGCTCTCTGTGAAAATTCTTCGAAATGCACTGTTGTATTTTCTGTGAGAGCTTTTTGATAATTGTGATAAAAAACATTAGGGCCATCCGTGGCAAACATTTCATGCAAGTTTTTGCCAAGCATATCTTCTCTTTTCACCTCCAGCAGATTTTCTGCACTTTTATTCCAATAGGTTACTAAAGAGTCTTTATCTACGGCAAAAAATCCGTCATCAATTCTTTCCAACACAGCATTTTTCTCTTCATAAGTCTTCCTAATAACTTCTTCTGATTTTTTTCTTTCAGTAATATCCCGGCAAGTACCCATTGCCCTGACCGGTTGCCCACTTTCATCACAAAAAATTCGCCAGCATTCTTCCACTACCTTTTCAAGGCCTCCCGGTGTTATAATGCGATGTTCGATTATATTAACAGAGTTACACTGGAATGAATCTGCAAATGCCACATCCACTTTTTCCCTATCGTCTGGATGAACATAATTTACAAAATCCGGATGTGATGATTGAAATAAATCAGGATTGACTTCAAAGATCCTGTAGGTTTCCTCTGACCATATAACCTCCAATGTTAACAAATCAGTTTCCCAGCTTCCAATTTTTGCTACTCCCTGTGCTTCTATCAATCTTGCTTCACTTTTTCGTAGTTGATCTTCGGCTATTTTTCTTTTTGTAATGTCTTTAGAATAGCAAGCAACTCCCACCACTGTCTGATCTTTATAGATGGGATTAAAACTTATATCTGCCCAGGACGCAGCCCAATTTTTAGTAGCCTTGCTGTAAACTTCTTTTTTTAATGGTTCACCAAGGAGGGCTTTGCTATAACATTTTCTCCAAAAGTCAAGCTGCTCTTCGTGGAATATTTTGGTCATCAACAAATCATCGCCTGCCATAAGTGTGATACCGGTCATGTCTTCTATCCGCTGTATAAAAGCATTATTAGCTACAATGAGTTTAAAGTCAAAATTTACACTCCAGATCAAATCTTCCGTACTGTTTATCAGCGCATCTGTATTTATTTTATCAAATTCTTTCAGCTCCTCTGCTTCAATTCGTTTTGTTACATCATTTGCCATCACCAGAAATGCTTCCCGGCCATTGTAGTTGATCAAATGACCGCAAACATCAATATACATGAGTTCGCCATTCTTTCTTTTATGTTGCCATGCTCTTTTATGAATTCCTCCATTCCCTTCAACTTTTATCTGTTTATCTATTAGTTTAAAGTCTTTTGCAGTACTCAGGTCATTTATGCTCAGTTTCAAAAACTCTTCCCTTGAGTAATTATATTTAAGCAAAGCTTCTTCATTACAATCAATCAATTGCAATGTTTCAATATCCCATATATAAATAGGAAATGGGCTATTTGTAAAAAGACTTTTATTTATATTTTCTGATTCAAGAAGAATGGTCTCCCCTCTTTTCTTTTCTGATGCATCTCTGGCAACACCGTACCTGATCTTATCTTTTTCATCCCATCTTGCCGACCAGGTAATGGGCACTAATGAACCGTCTTTTCGAACATAGCGGTTTTCAAAGTGTCTCCTGTTATTGCCTTCCATTACTCTGGCAGCTTCGGCCTTTGTCTTTTCATGGTCTTCCGGGTAAACAAAATCCATTAGTGGTTTGCCAATAAGTTCGTCGGCCCGATATCCCCAAACAGATTCGCAGGCCGCACTTACATATAAAAAGTGGCCTTTTGCATCTACTGCACAAATTACATCCAATGAAGAATTAAGTATTTTACTCAGCTTGGTTTTTGCAATATCAAGTTCCCAAAACTTTGATGATTCGTTATCAAGATCATTACAAAAAAAAACAATGTCTGTTGTGTCTATCCTTTTCTTAACGTGGATATTATTTTTTGTATCCAGTACTTTTTTTGAACTCTTCATTTTCACCAGGTTTTAATTAATGTTCGATTGCTTTAATCCTTTACTGAAAGAGGGGTATTGCCATTTTGGTTAAATAAAGTCACCATAATGGAATGTGTGATTTAAAGAGTTTTCAAGGATAATAATAGTAATCTCCAAAGTTTAGTTTGTTCATTTACATTGCTTGTAGAGCCATAAGGTATTCTAACATAGTGAGATTACTACATGCTGAGGTGGAAACAGTTTTAAAACTAAGGGTAAACCAGTATATTCTTCCTAAAGCAAAATCCGGGCAGTAAAAACCCCCGTATCTGTTTCCAATGCTGCGCAGCATATTCTATCCTTTTTGTAAACAATAACTTATTTAAAAACACAATTTCTTTGTTATGAAATCAATTAAATCAATCGGTTTGCTGCTTGCAGCAGCATTTGTATTCAATGCATCTTATGCGCAAATGGCAGAAAAAACAGTTGAGGTTGGTGGAGCAGCCATGTATCCTTCTAAAAATATAGTGGAGAATGCAATTAATTCTAAAGATCACACAACATTGGTTGCTGCTGTAAAAGCCGCTGGCCTTGTTGAAACATTAATGAGTGCAGGCCCCTTTACTGTGTTTGCGCCAACGAACGCTGCTTTTAGCATGTTGCCGGCCGGTACAGTTGAAACATTAGTAAAGCCGGAGAACAAAGCAAAATTGACCAATATTCTTACTTACCATGTTGTAGCTGGAAAATTAGATGCTGGTGTACTGAAAGAGAAAATGAAAGAAGGAAAAGGAACCGCTGAACTAACAACCGTAGCAGGTGGTAAGCTTTGGGTAATGAAAAAAGATGGAAAACTTTTTTTGAAAGATGAAAATGGTGGAATGGCTGAAATAACGATTAAAGATGTTTACCAGAGCAATGGGGTGATACATGTAATTGACCATGTAGTATTACCTAAGTAATAAATTGATGCAATCCGGCTATAAAATTATCTCGTAATTGAACTGAACCCCGTTGATGAAATCCAATACCAATGAAAAAATAATCCGGAACAAAGTATCTCATTGAAGAGAATATCTACCGGTGTTCTTCGGAGCACCGGTTTTGTTTTACTTGTTGTACTATGGAAACCTGTTTTGTAATTACCAACCACTCGCCAACACATCAGCCAAATGCATGGTTTGCAATTGGTATCCTTTGTGTTTTATATATCCTTGCAAGTGCATTAAGCAAGAATGGTCGGTTGAGATAAGATATTCTGCCCCGGTGGCTAAAGCATTCTCAACTTTTTGTTCGCCCATACCAATTGAAATAGCCTCAAACTTTACTGCGAAAGTGCCACCAAAACCACAACAGGTTTCAACATCATTCATCTCTGCGATTTCCAATCCTTTTACTTTCGATAAAAGTTTACGGGGTTCTTCCTTTATTTTACATTCCCTGAGTGCTGCGCAACTATCATGGTAAGTGGCTTTGCCTTTCAGACTTGCTCCTACATCATCTACTTTTAAAATTTCAATCAGAAATTCAGAAAATTCAAAAATGCGTTTACTTAAATCTTTAACGCCGTTATGAACAGATGAATTTTCGAAAAGTTTCGTGTAGTAATTACGAACAAAACCAGCGCAACTTGCACTAGGGGTTACAATAATATCGCTTCCACTAAAGTCTTTGATGAATTTTGAGCAAACAGATTTTGCTTCGTCCCAAAAACCTGCATTGAATGCGGGCTGTCCGCAACAGGTTTGTGATGGATTATACGAAACGGTACAACCACATTTCTCCAGCACTTTAATCATATTAAAAGCAGTGTCAGGATAAAGCTGATCAACAAAACAGGGTATAAAAATCTGTACGTTCAAGGTTGCTATTTCTTAAATGAGTTTACCAATCCAATCATCTTAATTGCAGTTATCGCAGCTTCTTCTCCTTTATGTCCATGCTTGCCTCCTATTCTTTCTTTGGCTTGTTGATCATTATCTACCGTCAATACACCAAAGATAGTTGGTACCGGTAAGCTGAGATTTAACTGAACAACCCCATCAGTAACTGCTTTACATACATAATCAAAATGTGGTGTATCGCCACGAACTACACAACCTAATGCTATAAAAGCGTCAGGCTTATTTTTCTTTCCCGCATTATCCCAATAGCTTTTAATAGCAAATGGAATTTCAACTGCGCCGGGTACTTCCAGAATAATAATTTTTGCTGTCTTATATTTTTCGAGCACAGCAATACACCCCCGTTCCAGTTGATCAACAATAGCGGCATTCCATTCAGTTTTCACTAAAACAACACAGGCATCCTTTTTAAGAATGCCCGTATTAATATCTAACAGGTTGCTGTTACTTACGTCAGCCATAATTAGTTGGTTGTATATACCCCCAGTTGAGCAAGATAATTATCAGCATCAGCTGCTTGCTGCGTTCTAGGAAATTTTTCTTTTACTTCTTTATATAAAGCGATTGCTTCTTTTGAATCTTTGATAACTCTATCAGCCAGGTAAGCAGCTGCAAAAAGATATTCTGCAGAATTGGTTTCATCTTTTTCAAAATGACGGCCTGCTTTTTTATAGTAGCTTAAAGCATCTGAGTTTTTTCCTAAATCAGCATACGCATCTCCTAATAACTTATAAGCTCTTGCCTGTACAGGCTTTGAATCAGTACTGAATTTTTTCAGGTACTTTATAGCATTGTTATTATCATTCAATTTGATATAGCAACTACCAGCATAGTAGCTTGCCAGATTAGCAGCTTCTGTACCGCTGTACTTATCCATTACTTTTAAGAAACCAAAATTCTGACCATCGCCATTTAATGCTTTGTTGATAGAGTCCATACGGAAGTATTCTTCAGCTTTGAACAATACATCAACTGCTTTTGTTTCCTTTGGTTTTTTAATAAAGTTCTGGTAACCATACCAACCACCTATTAAAACGATAACAGCTAAACTTACTATGGTTAGCTTTTTTCCGTGTTTGCCCCAGAAGTCTTTTGCTTTCGCAATTACCATTTCGTCATTCAGGGATTCATCCACATTTTTCTTGTCTGCCATGTTCTTTGTTTCTAATTAGAAATATTTATTGATAAACTTTTGCTTAAATAGTATTTCCCATACTCCCTTTTAGGAGTTGGGGGCTTAATCAACAATAAACGGATAGTTCTTATCTACATATACATCTTTCAATACTTCATCATCATCCGGCCAGGGGCTTTCTTCTGCAAACTTTACTGATTCATCCACAATATCATCTACTCTTTTATTGATTGCATCAATCTCTTCCTGTGTGGCGAATTTGTTATCCAAAATAGTTTTTAATACCATCTGGATAGGGTCTTTTGCTTTGTATTCGTCAACCTCTTCTTTTGTTCTGTATTTCTGTGGATCACTAATTGAGTGACCTTTATAGCGGTATGTTTTTATCTCGAGCAATGTTGGCCCGCCTTTTTCTCTTGCTCTTTTTACAGCACGGCCCACACCTTCATGCACTGCTTCTGCACTCATACCATCAATAACATCAGCCGGCATTTCATATGCATCAGCCAGTTTATAAATATCAACTACGTTGGAAGTACGACTTACAGAAGTACCCATTGCATAGTTGTTATTCTCACAGATAAAAATTACAGGTAGCTTCCATAGCATTGCGAGGTTAAATGTTTCATGTAACATACCTTGTCTTGAAGCACCATCACCAAAATAACAAAGCACCACGTTGTCAGTACCACGGTATTGTTCTGCAAAAGCAAGACCGGCACCAGTACCAATTTGTGCACCTACAATTCCATGACCGCCAAAAAATCCAACATCTTTACCAAAGAAATGCATACTGCCACCTTTTCCTTTTGCACAACCTGTTGCTTTACCATACAATTCAGCCATACAACTGTTTACCGAAACACCTTTTGCAATGGCTAATCCATGGTCACGGTAGGCAGTGATCATCATGTCTTCCGGACGGGTGGCCGTCATACATCCTGCCGCAATAGCTTCTTGCCCGATATAGGCATGAAAGAAGCCACGGATCTTACCATCCATTTTGTACTTCTCTTCAGCCATCAATTCAAACTGGCGGATAAGTTGCATCAACTCGTACCAGTATAAATAAGTCTCTTTTGAAAATTTTGCAGCCACCGGCGTTGAAATTTAGGTCGCAAAAATAAGGGAAAGTTGGGAAGTTTTGAGTTCTAAGTTCTACATTTTTAGGCTCTAACTGCTTGAAATTTACCGTTATCAGGACAGGGTGGAATACGGAGAACTTAAAACTTTGAACTTATCTTGCACTTATGCTTCGTCTTCAGCATATATCGCTGCTACAGTTTAAAAATTACAGCAACCGTTCCTTCGATTTTACAGAACGCATCGTTGGTATTTGCGGCAATAATGGGGTTGGCAAAACCAATTTGCTGGATGCTATTCATTATTTGTGTTTTACCAAGAGCTATTTTACCCGGGTGGATGGAAATAATGTGCGAAAAGGCAATGACGGTTTTAGACTGGAAGGAAATCTTGTTCTGAAGGACAAACCGGAAAAAGCAGTTTGTATTCTCCGGGAAACCGGGCGAAAAGAATTTTTAATAAATGACCAGCCATATGATAAATTTTCGCAACATATTGGCCGCTACCCTTGCGTAATCATTGCACCGGATGACGCAGAATTGATCACCGGCGGCAGTGAAGAACGTAGAAAGTTCCTGGATTCATTATTATCGCAACTGGATGAAGAGTACCTGCAACAATTAATTATCTACACCAAAACCTTGCAGTATCGCAATTCATTATTAAAAAATTTTGCAGAAACAGGTAAACGAAATACCGAGCTGCTTGATATAATAGACGAACAATTAATAAAACCTGGAGAAATAATTTTTAATAAAAGAAAAGAATTCCTGGTTTCCTTTCTGCCTATAGCCAAACACTTATATAATGATATTGCAGGACATCCCGAGGAAATAAACCTTTTCTACGAAAGTGAACTCTTGCAAGCAACTTTCCCTGAGTTATTACAAGTTACCCGAAACAAAGATTTTTTGATACAACGAACATCTTCCGGCACACACCGTGATGATCTGGATATTCAATTAGACAACCAGGATTTTAAAGGCATTGCTTCGCAAGGACAGCGAAAGAGTTTATTATTTGCATTGAAATTGGCGGAAATGGAAGTGTTGCAAAAAGCGAAAGGTTTTGCTCCTCTCCTGTTGCTGGATGATGTATTTGAGAAATTAGATGAAAGTCGCATTAGCAACCTGTTGCGTAAAGTATGTATTGAAAATGAAGGGCAGGTATTTATTACTGATACGAATGAACAAAGATTGAAACAGCATTTGGATGATTTATCGGTGAGGCATCAGATGATTGAATTATAAAGCCCTGAGCTTGACGAAGGGTGATCTTTATTTAATTATCCTTTAATACAAAGTTTATTAATCAGTACTGTATCGAATTATGTTAAGACAAGAATAAACGACAAACTAAAAACCACAAACTCTTTTATCTTTACAACATGGGCGAATATTCTCTTGGTGATGCAATGAAACATTTTCTGGAAGGCAGCCGGATCAAAGGCGGCATACAGGCATTGCAGATAGAAGATATATGGGAAGACATTATGGGCAAGACTGTAGCCCGTTATACCGATAAACTCCAGATCATCGGGGATAAATTAATCATCACTACTTCTGTTGGGCCGCTAAAGAATGAATTGATCTACCAAAAAGAAAAAATTAAGCAAAGAGTAAATGAGGCAATGAAGCAGAAAGTGATTGGGGAAGTGATCATTCAATAACTCATTGTGGAAAATTTAACGCTGCAGCATCTCACTAAAAAAGAATATGCTGCTAATCACTATTCCTGAACCTTGTCATGAGAACTGGACTGATATGTCGCCCCGAGAACAAGGTGCCTTTTGTAATGTTTGCTCCAAAACTGTTATTGATTTTACTGCATTAAGTGATGTTGAAGTAAAAAATTACTTTCTCTCAAATCATGGACAGAAAACTTGCGGAAGATTTAAAAACATTCAACTTACTAATAGCGACAATATCCTGCCAGCAGTATTAGCTGGTAATATACCTCTTTGGAAAAAAATTCTTGCAATGGTTGTTGTATTATTTGGGAGCTTTCTTACTGGTTGTAAAGAGCAAGTTCTTGGAAAAATTGCAGTTCCTGAGAAACAAGAAAAGAATGAGTATACTGTTGTTGGAATTACTTTGACAGAAATTGAAACTGAGAAATCCAAAGCAAAAGAACTATTTATGACAAAAGGATTTATTTCGCCAGTTATTATTGAAGAAATAGATACAGCATCTTTTGAAATAGCTGGAGAAATTGAAATGATACAAATAGATACAATTCCAAAACCTCAGATAGAAAACCAAAAAATAGACTCTGCTAAGAAAATAATTCCCGGAAAGAAGGATTGCGATAGTTTAAAGAATGGTTCTACCAATTCCACATACTATAAACCATAGCAGAATTTCTACACCTATAAACTACAAACAAGGAACTTATTCTACTCTTACTCTCGGATCTACCACTCCATACAATATATCAGCAAGAATATTTATCAGAATGAAAAAAGTAGCTGCTATAAGTACAGAACCCATCACTACCGGGTAATCTAATTTTTCCAATGCATCTACCGTTACTTTTCCAATTCCCTGCCAGCCAAAAATATATTCCACAAAAAAAGCCCCGGCTAATAACTCTGCAAACCAGCCGGTGATGGCAGTTATAACAGGATTTAATGCATTTCGTAATCCATGTTTCCAGATAACCTGTCGTTTGCTTAATCCTTTTGCATACGCTGTGCGGATATAATCCTGGTCGAGTACATCGAGCATAGCACTTCTTGTTAACTGTGTAATGATGGCCAGCGGTCTTATACCCAATGTAATTGCCGGAAGAATTAAATTTTGCATGGTTAATTTTCTGGTGCCATCTTCTGCAATAACAAACCAACTGCCTGCGATTTGTAAACCTGTCCAATCGCTTAATACAAAACCAAACACATATACCATGATGATGCCCATAAAAAAAGATGGGGCTGATATGCCTACAATGCTGGAAAATATTGCAGTCGTATCCAGCCATGTATTTTGTTTGACGGCAGCCATTACTCCCAACGGAATACCAATCAATATGGCAATGAACATGGCAGCAACAGCCAGCATTAATGTGCCGGGTAAGGCCTGCATTAAGATGCTCCACACATCTCTTTTAGATTGATAGGATTTGCGGAGATATGGAACTTTGAATCCTAATTTCTTTTCACCACCAATAAAAAAACCTTTCAACTTTTTATTGTCAATTTCTTCCTGGCTATGAAAACAAACTGGTGACACATCATTCAGGTAAAGTACAAACTGTTTCCATTTTGGCTGGTCGAGGTATAATTCTTTACGAATATTAGCTTGTGTTGTTGAATCGCCAGATTGCCCCATTACTAATCGGGAAGGATCGCCAAATCCCTGGAACAGGAAAAAAACTAACACCACCACTCCTATCAGCACTAATAAGCCGTAGAGGATTTTCTTGGTGATGTATTTCAGCATAATTAATTATTGATGGTAGTATCTGAAGGTAATGGTTCTTGCGGAGCAGGTACTATTGCTTGTTGTGCCGGTAATTTTTTAACAGCATCCAGCACATTCCCCATTCTTTTATTACTTTCTTTATTTATAATGGTACCTTTTTGCAATAAAAGAATTGCAGGATTGGTACGGGCAGCGGTACGTATTGCTGTATAATCGCATTTAAAAACTTGCATGCCGGCAAAAGATGTACCTTTTATTTGCTCCACAGCTTTTGCAGGCTGTGTGGTAACTAAATAAGCAGGAATATTTTTTGTTTTCGCTTCTGCATATAAAGCAGCAAAATTTTTCTCCCATGTAGAAACCGGCACAGAAAAATCTTCGCAGAATAATAAAAGTGCATATGGATTATCCAACACTATCTGTGTAGAATCAATATCTGTAACACCTGATAATGCAAATCCTTTAATAGGTGGTTCTGCATTTCCTTTACGAATCAGTTTGTCCTTCCGGCTAACAAATTTATAAGTATCCAGATTTGCCGGTAAATCAAGTGCAGAAAATTCAAACTCCTTACCTCCTTTCTCATATACAAATACAATCGCAAAACTATCGGGCACTGCACCTACTGGTATTTTCATCTTCTCCCCAATATTATTCCCTTTTTTAAACGGAAGACAGTCGGTAAAAGGTAAATAGGTAAGTGTGTACCATTGCATGCCAAAACTCAATATGGTAATCCCGAGCATTGCGATTGTGTTTGTCCTATTGGAAAACAAAGGTTTTATTTTATTCCGTTGCCAGAAAAGGAAACTAATTAAGGCCAGTAATATTAAATCTTTAAGGAAAGATGTTTTTGGCGTAATCGGCAAACAATCACCAAAGCAACCACAATTTTTAAATTGTCCGGATAGAAAAGCGTAACCGGTAAGAAATGTAAAGAAGATGATGAGCAACAATAGTAACCAGCTAAATAATTTTATTCTCCAGCCTAACAATAATGCAAACCCTGCAATGATCTCAAAAGCATTCATTAAAACCGACATCAATAATGTTGATGAGTTGAATTGCGACATTCCCCACAGATCAAAAAACTCCTGCATTTTGTAACTTAATCCCAAGGGATCATTAGCTTTTACTAAGCCGGAGAAAATAAAAAGTACTCCTACAACGATTCTTGCGATTGTTACTGCTGCTTTCATGTGTTATTTTTGATATTATCAATTTTCATTTCAAGTATGTCAATTTCCGAAGTAAAGTTATTCGGTAAGCCGCTTTAGATTTTCCAGCTCTTTTATGTTTGACTCTTGAGTCAAGTTGCAAATGTCTGTATAAAACATATCTTTTATTACAACCTCAACAACTCGGCGTTGGCTCTTCCGCTTCTTTTCTTTAACAATGATTTTTTTCTCTTTCCAAACATCCCCGTAAACAATATAAGATTTGTCAATTTCAAATTCATAACCACAGGCGCCACTATCGTATGCCGTTATAACCCTTACTGTGTCGGAGAGACCTTTTGTAGCTTTAAATTTTTTGTCAATTACCAAAGTGTATATTTTGTATTTACGAATTAGATAATGAGCATCTTTTGGGTCAAGCTTTTTGCCTGAAAGAGAATAACTGACTGTGTCATAGTAATTATAGCTTGTTATGCTGATTACACTACCTTTAACGGCAATATCAACATGGCTCAATTCAGTTTCTGTTGTCTGTTTATCTTTACCAATGCAAGTACAAGCAAAAGTTGATATATCAATATGTATCAAGGCTATGATTGCAAAACAATATGTTAAATGTTTGGTTTTCAATTTTATGTTTTGAAGCTTACATAAGTATTAATGCAAATACTGCATAATTAATAATATCATGATAGTTGGCATCCACACCTTCACTCATAATTGTTTTGCCATCATTATTTAATATTTGACGGATGCGTTGCAATTTCATTAAGATCAGGTCAACAAAACTTTCCTGGCTCATGCTACGCCATGCTTCCCCGTAATCATGGTTTTTATCCATCATCAGGGTTTTAGCGGTTTGTATATATTTATCAAATAATACTGATACCTCATTAATATCCATTTCCTCCGGCGCATCTGCAGGCAGATCTAATTGTATTAATCCAATTGCTGCATAGTTGATGATGCCTTTAAATTCTGAAGCAATGCCATCAGATACTTTTTGCTCTCCTTTTTCCTGGATGGTTCTGATGCGTTGTGCTTTTATAAAGATTTGGTCGACGATGGAAATGGTACGAAGTACCCGCCATGCGGTGCCATAATCTTTAGCCTTCTTCACAAAAATTTCTTTGCAGGACGCTATTGCTTTGTCGTATTGTTGATTTGTTGTTGTCATATAGTGAATGGTGAATAGTGAGTGGTGAATGGGAGAAATTTTACTCAATTTCTATTTTATACTCCCCTCTCACCTATCTTAGCCTGCCTGTCCGGCAGGCAGGCTTCAAAAATAACGAACAAAGACTAATGTTTACACTCAATTGTAAAGGAAGGTTGCTGGTAATTGATAAACCTGTTGTAATGGGTATTATCAATGCCACACCTGATTCTTTTTACGGCGGCAGCAGGTTTACTGGAATAGACCAAATTCTGCTTCAAGCTGAAGAAATGTTGAAACAGGGAGCCACTTTTCTTGATATTGGCGGACAAAGTACAAGGCCAGGGAGTGAAAAGATAAGTGTAGATGAAGAACTGGCAAGAGTGGTAAAACCCATTGAGGCAATTGCTAAAAATTTCCCGGAAGCTTTTATATCAATTGATACATATTATAGTAAAGTGGCCGATGAAGCTGTAGCTGCTGGTGCAAATATTGTAAATGATATTAGTGCAGGAAATATGGATGAAAATTTAATTTCCACCGTCGTAAAGCTAAAAGTCCCCTATGTGTTAATGCACATGCAAGGTACACCGCAAGTAATGCAGCAGCAACCGCAGTATAAAAATGTAACAAGTGAGGTACTTGATTTTTTGATTGCAAAAAAACAAGCATTACACCAAGCTGGAATTGCAGATATTATTGTTGACCCTGGCTTCGGCTTCGGTAAAACGATTGCTCATAATTTTGAGTTGCTTAAAAATCTTTCTGTTTTTTCTATGTTGAAAGCTCCTATACTGCTGGGCATATCCCGCAAATCATCCATCTATAAAACATTGGGAACAACCGCCGATGATGCATTAAACGGCACCACTATTTTAAATACCATTGGTCTATTAAATGGGGCCTCTATTCTGCGGGTGCATGATGTGAAAGAGGCGGTTGAAGCCATTGAACTTTTACAAGTTTATATGAAAGCCTAAAATAGAAAAAGGAACAACAATTGTTATTCCTCTTCAGCTGTACAGTTTTAATGTACACGGTTCAGTATACATCCACAAACTACGGATAGGTACTGGTGTTTAAACCATTTTACAGGTTTGTTTTCTTCTATACGGGGGTTCGGAGGCTTGAGATAGATTATGGACTAAAAACGGAGCCAAAAAAAACCTGTCCCATTAACCGGGACAGGTGCAAAAATGCGTATTTATTTAATACAACGTAAATTATTTTACTTACTGACCACCTGGATTAGTTCGGGGTGGAGGTGGTGGCATAGCTGGCTGTGCCGGCTCCTTATCTTGTATATTCAATAGCTCTATGTCAAAAATCAGGTTTTCGTATGGTTTAAGATTAGGCGAACTTGGGTTAGCACCATACGCAAGCAAAGAAGGAATATACACTCTAATTTTTGCTCCTTTATTCATAAACATCATGGCCTCGTCAAATCCTTTTATCATTCTTCCAACTCCGGCTTGAAAAGTGTATGGCTCTACATGGTGAAAGGCTGTATCAACATTGCTGTCAATTTTTTTGCCCGACCAACTTGTACCCGTATAGTTTACGGTTACATATTTTCCTGAATCAACCATGTTACCTGTACCCGGCTGAACAATTTCTACATAAGCACCTGAAGGTGTTTTTGTAGCAGTGATCTTTTTATCAGCAAGGTATTTTTCAATTGTTTTTGTTTCGGTAAGAGCCCATTCTTTTTTACTTTTTTCATCATCAATTCTCGTCAGCGAGTCGTTTTTAAACGCAGCAATAATTCTAACATAGGTCATTATCCTGTCGCCTTTTTTAAACTGCGGAGGTATCCTATCCGGCGACCTTTTTATAAAAGTATCCATCATCTGTGTAGTGATAACGCTATCACCCACTTTCAATTTTGTCCAGATTTCAGAGATATCATAAGGCTGCACGGGAGCTCCGTTTCCACCTACAGGCAGATAAATTGGCAAACTACCTTCTGTAGTAAAGTAAACGCTGTCCTTAATTTTTTGTGTAAAGTGAACCTTTACAAAATCACCTTCCCGAATACTTTGTGTGTCTTTTCCGGCAAATACCTGATAGGGCATACCGCCCGGAGATTTTTTATACGAACTTTTACCGCAGCTCGCCATTACCAGCGCTGCCATAAAAAATAATACCAGATTCTTCATTGTGTTCATAAATTGATTTTAATTATTGTAAGAGATTTGCATTTTCTTTTATTGCTTCTTTAAATCGTTGTACTGTTTCATCAAGAGAACCACTGCTTCTTCCACCTGATGCATTGTAATGCCCCCCACCTTCAAAATACTTTCGGGCAAATGTATTACAGTCAAACTCACCTTTGCTGCGAAAACTCCATTTTCTTTCCTCATCCCGGTCTATTACCAGTGCTACTAATTTTATTCCTTGTATAGATTGTGGAAAGTTCACCAGCCCTTCTGTATCACCCGTTTTAATATTATACTTTATTAAGTCACTTTTGGGTATTGCTATCAGTGCCGTGTTATATTCATAAAAAACCTGCATCCTGTTTAGCAATACATGTCCCGTAAAGCGGAGCCGGTTTTCTAAAAAATTATCAAATAATTTTTCATGCACATAACCATGTTCCAGGCCTTTTGATTTTAAATCGGCCACCAATGTATGCACACCAGCATGGGTTGAGGAAAATCGAAAAGAACCAGTGTCCGCTACCACTCCCGCATAAATACACTGACTTATTTCTTTGTTGATTTTATCGGTATTGCCAGATTTAATAATAAAATCATAAATCATTTCGCAGGTAGAACTTTTGGATGTATCACTTACTCCATAATCAAAAGAAGCTGCATCTGGTTCCTGATGATGATCAATTAAAATTTTAGTACAGGTGAGTGCCTTTAGTTTATCCGTCATCGATTTGGTGCGATGAAAAATATTAAAGTCGAGGCAGAATAACCACTCGGCTTTTTCCAAAACCTCATCCCCTTTTAGTTTGTCTTGCTCATAGTTCATCACCTCTTTGGTGCCGGGCATCCAATCAACCCATCCCGCCCAGTTGGTAGGCGAAACAACCGTAACGCTGTGTCCCAATTGGACTAGCAGGTGTTTTAACGCCAACGATGAACCCATAGCATCGGCATCGGGTTTCTGGTGCGTAGTTATCACCACATTTTTAGGCTGGCTCAGTAAGGGAAAAAAATCTTGTATGGGTTTCATAAAACGGGTGCGAAGGTATGGAAATCAGTCCAGAGTCTTGAGTCATTAGTCTGAAGCGTCTCATTCGTTATAAAACTTCCGACTAATGACTCCCAACTCCCTACTTTCCCTTACTTTTGCAGCCGAAAAAATAAACAACGTAACTATGAGTAATCGTACATTCACAATGATCAAACCCGATGCTTTTAAAAACGGGCATGGTGGTGCTATACTTGACCGTATTTTACAGGAAGGATATAATATCAAGGCGCTTAAAATGACTAAGCTGACTCCGGAAAAGGCTGCTGAGTTTTATGCTATTCATAAAGAAAGACCATTCTTTGGTGAGCTGGTTTCTTTTATGTGCGAAGGCCCGATCATTGCTGCAATTCTTGAAAAAGATAATGCTGTAGAAGATTTCCGCAAACTAATCGGTGCAACTGATCCTGCAAAAGCAGATGAAGGCACTATCCGCAAATTATATGCAGCTTCTGTTGGTGAAAATGCTATACATGGAAGTGATAGCGATGAGAATGCAAAGATCGAAGGTGATTTTATGTTCTCTGTGTTAGAACAATTCTAAAGATTAAGTTTTCTTCTATAATAAAAAAGCCCCCAAAATTTTTCCGGGGCTTTTTTATTTGTCTTTACTTAAGTTATTTTTCAAACCAGAAGTCATGTGTTTTCAGGTGTTTTATTAAATCTCCATTTTTGTAAATAATATCTGCACTCAATTTAAGGTCGTGTCTGCCTTTACTCAAATTAAATTCTGAATAGGGAATAAATAACTGTAAGTCTTTATATACCGCTTCAGTATAGGCTGGTTTTAATGTTTTATATGCAGCAAGTTGTCCGCTTTTACTTCTGAATTCTGCCTTTGTACCGATTATCTTTTCGCCGCTCTTCTTTTCAAAATAAAGAGCCAGGTAGCAATCAACATCTTTTAATTCTACCAGTTTGCATTTAACATGCACCCGCATTCCATTTTGTCCGTTTTCAGTTACATCATAATCCACCCATAGATTTTCAAATATGGCATTTACCCAGGTATCTGTATTTATGGTTGGACTTCCAGGTTTTGTGTATTCAAAGTTGTGTTTGGTTAATGGAGATATAATGCCACCTGCTTTATAAATTACTTTTATATCCATGGTAAGATCATACTCACCCGGTTCAAGATCCAGCTCATTGTAGGGCATGAATAATTGCAAGTCGCTATACACTGCAGGATCATACGCTGGCTTAATAGCATTATACAATGCTACATCACCAGCTGTGCTGTACATTTTTTTATTTTTATCTTTTACAAAGCCACCCAGCTCATCATTATATTCAAAGTAAACGGCTACAAAAGCATCCATCTCCTTCATGCCATAAGCAGTAAACTTTAAGTGTATTTTTAAACCCTTTGTATCATTTTCAGTAATGTCATAATCAATCCATATTTTATCGAAGACAGCACTGGGAGCCACAGTAAACTTATATGATGGAGAACCTGCAGCATGGATTTTTGCTGCAAAACAAAAAATTACTACAGAGAAATAAAGTAGTTTTCTCATCGGGAGTTTTGTACTCCTTAAATGTAGAAAAAAAAATCAGGGTGTGAAAATATTTTGCCTGTTGTGGCAGCTGAAGTAAGCAGATTCAGAATGATCAGGTGAATATTTTTAGTATCGGGTTTTTATTTGAGTCGTCACTAAAGTGTTGGCTGTAAATTTAAAACTGGCTCTACTATACGGGGGGGGGCCAAATGCACCCATTACATTGTTGGAAAAGCCATAGCCTTCTTTTGGGAGTCCAAGCATGTTTGTATTCATTTTAGTATCGTCATTTTCATCATGTAAAATGGCAATGGCATATGTACCAGCTGGTAATCCTTCAAATAACGTAGAAGCATTTTTATTGGCGATGGTAAGTTTTACCCTTTTAAAAGCTTTTTCAGGTTGGTCGGGATAGCCAATACCATCTTTAAAGAGACTGATTAAAACATGACCTTTATTGCTTCGTAAATTAGTGACGGTTACTTTTATACCGGTTTCTGCCAACGGCTGAAAAGAAGGCAATACTGTTACACAGGCTAAAAGAAAAAGTAAAGGGAATACATTAAATTTCATCAAGGGAATAACAGCTAGACTTAAAAATGGTTTATATCTCCGTTACTTTATTTGATTTATTTTCTACCGGTGTTACCTTATAACCTGCTTTTCTTAGCAAATTAATTACACCTGTTTCGCCGGGAAGATGCCCCGCCCCTACTGCAACCACCAGTGATTTTTCTTTCAACAATATTTTTAATTTCTCCACCCAATTGCGGTTGCGGTTATTGAGTAGCACATCCTGGTACTGCATCATACCGGCATCGCTTTTAGTGATCATATCGCCCAGCTTTTCTAAATCCTGGTCTTTGTAGGCCTTCATCAGTTCTGAGAATTCCTTATCACCATCTGTATCCTTATCGCCAATACTGATACTTTTCAAAAGCTCCTGTGCCTGCATTTTATAAGGAATACTGTCGAACACACTCATCTGGTAAGCCATCGTTTCTAATCCTTCAATGCGTTTGCCATTTTTTTTGGCTTCTTCCATTATGAGTTGCTCCATAGCAACTTGCTCATCGCACCCAATACCGCCTTCCATTAATAAGGATGATGCAAGCAGCGGTTTGTAAGTCTCCAGCATGGAAAATGGCAGCATAGTCTTTTTACTTTCAAAATGTTCTTTTACCCTTTTATACTCTTCTGCTGTAAGCAAATCGGCCAGGGTTGTATCATTATTCATCTTCATTTTTGTCATGGCACCAAACATCTCAAAGAGATTGTCCATGTCCAGTTCCAGGTACACCCTATCCGCTTTTTCAATGGCAGAAACTAAGTTGTTGCTGAGAAATGCATCTTCTTTGCACAGCATATGAATGGTGCCAAAGAGATAAGATGCCTTGTCAATTCCATTGCCTGATATTTTCCAGAGCAAGGTATTATTATCTTTATTTTGTTGGGCTACTGCGGTAATGGCCACGAGGCTCATCAGTAAACCTGCACTTAGTCGTTTCATGTACAAGAATTTTACTCAAATTAATGAAAAGAGGCCGGGCAATAGTATTCGGTTGCACCAGCGGTATTTAAAGCTGAAGAATGTTTGACAAAGACTAATCCAAAGTTGGCGGAGTGACTATGTGGCAGTAAATTTATTTTTATGATACTCACTTAATAATATATGTCCTGCCAATGCCTGGAAAAACCTGTCCCCCATTTCACCACTAGTTCTTGAGAAGAAATTGGCAAACCAAGTTCTTGTTTAATAGCCAATGCAGGAAGATTAACACCAGCACCTAATGCCGAAGAAATAGTGCCTTGCACCCGTGGATTAATTTCGAGAATCAAAAATTGTCCTGTAGCTGATTGCTTTACCTGTATGCCGATGTTGCCATGCAATTGTAATTCACTGACGATCTGTTTGCAATAAGCAATTATATTTTCATCATTTATAAATTCTCCTTCTGTACTAATACCATTGATCATTTTTTTTCTGCTGCGGGGAACGATCAACATGGCTTCACCATTATTGGCAAGGCAATCAACAGAATATTCTGTGCCGGGCAAATATTCCGATACTAATAATTCCGGAAATTTACCGGAAGAAAGTATGCGTATAGCGTCTGTATAACTGATATATGTATTAGCAGGTTTGTAATTTAATAAAAGATCTAATTCATTAACCTGGTTTGTTACGATTCTAAAGCCACGGCTTCCATTCGATACAGAGGGTTTAAAACAAATTGGCTTATCTGGAAAGCCTAATTCTTGTAAGGCAGCGGTAAATTGGTCGACGGTTTCTACAACCCTAAAATCTGGTACCGCTATTCCACGCCATTGTAAAAATTGATAGAGTCGACTTTTGTTATTGGCTATCTCTAACGAAGTAGCAGAAGATACCAATAATTTTATTCCTGCTTTTTCAAATTCGTCTTTATGATTTGCAAACGGTAAGAGTTCTTTTGTTACAAGCGGAAGAACAATATCAATTTTCTTTTGCTTACAAAGTGATAAAACTGTTTCAGCAAACAATGGTGCTGTGGCTACCGGAATTTCATAAAAATTATCCACCAGATGTTTTCCTATAGCATCAGGATTTGCATCTGCAACATGAAGAACAAACGATTTTTCCTGCTGTAAACATTTAATAATGCCAGCAGCACCGGGAGCACCGCCACCAGTCATTAAAATATTAAATGTTGTTTGTGCCATTTTATTTTACCACAGCTTCTTCGCCGTACATCTGTCCTTTAAATTTAAGCGAAGGAGATGGAATAAATGCACCAATATTTAACTGGCTCCATTTTTCATCTACGGATCGTATTGTTTCATCATCTGCTACAATAATATTCGGCCAGTCCCGCTGAAAATTGTCATGTTCTTTTGTTTTTCTTGTGCCGTCGAAACCCATACAGGCGGAATACAAGTTCAGAATTCGGAGTTCGGAGTTCGGTATCGGACGTTTAGAGAGGTGATAGTCTCTTTTAGGATCGAGGTTATTGCAAAAACGCCATAAAGCCGTAGTTAGATCATTCGCATCAACAGTATGCTCTACATATAAGATCATCTTTACTCCTTCTAACTCCGGAAGTGCGCAAATTTGTTCGTGTAATTCTTTTATATGCCCTACCCGATTCTTTTCTACTGAAATTATCAAACAGGGAATTTCTTTTTTAAGCAACGAAACATTTACTACAGCTATTTCAGAAAATTTACTTTTAAGTAACTCACCTGATATTTGAACATTTAGCATTGTATAATGAGCATTTTCATCTTTCTCTTCTTCATACTTCGCTGTACCGTCAATACACATCTTACCTCCAAATCCCAGCTTACTACAGCTATGATCTAACACATCCATTGGACCACTAGCAAATGCGATATCAGTAGCAGGATTCAAATTTTTAAAAACATATTTTGCCAGTGCTTCATAATCCTGGATGCTTACTCCTTCGTCAGCCATCACTAATATTTTATTGAACATCATTTGCCCGGCACCCCACATAGCATTCATTACTTTTTGGCCCTGCCCTGCATATTCTTTTTTTATTTTAGTAATAACAAGGTTATGAAACACTCCTTCTATTGGCATATCCATATCTAGTATTTCCGGCACCATCGTCATCTTGATGGGCGCCAAAAAAATTCTTTCTGTTGCTTTCCCCAGCCATGCATCTTCCTGTGGTGGTATACCAACAATAGTAGCTGGATACACCGCATTCTTCTTGTGAGTGATGGCAGTAATATGAAAACGGGGATAAAAATCAGGTAAGGAATAATAGCCGGTATGATCCCCAAACGGGCCTTCCCAAATTAATTCATCGTTGGGATCGACATAACCTTCAATAATAAAATCTGCATCAGCAGGTACTTCCACATCTGGTTGAGAAATACATTTTACCAACTCTACTTTTTTCTTTCGCAAAAATCCGGCTAGCATGTATTCATCAACATTCTCTGGTAAAGGTGCTGTGGCAGAATAGGCATATACGGGATCACCACCGAGTGCAACAGCCACCGGCATTCTTTTATTCAGCTTTTTATATTCATTAAAATGTTTAGCAGAAACTTTATGCTTGTGCCAATGCATGCCAGTAAGTGTAGGGCCAAACACCTGCATACGATACATACCTACGTTTCGGGAATTTGAATTCGGATCTTTGGTATGAATAATTGGCAACGTAACAAACGGCCCCCCATCTTTCGGCCAACAGGTAATAACCGGTAGTTTTTTTATATCAGGGTTTCCCATCACCACTTCCTGGCACTCTCCTCTTCCCTTTTTTACTTTGGGCATCCAACTGGCAAACTGTCCAAGTTTTGGCAACAGTTTTAATTTATCAATAATATTTTCCTTGGGAGAAGATAAAAGATGAAAAAGCGATTCTATTTCCTTTGCTACATCATCGAGGTGATCGACACCTAATGCCATACACATTCTTTTTTCGCTTCCGTATGCATTCATCAACACCGGAAAATCATATCCGGTATTTTCAAACAGTAACGCCTTACCTCCGTTTCCTGATTTACTGATACGATCAGTTATTTCTGCAATTTCCAGTTTGGGATCTACATACGATTTGATACGAAGTAACTCACCGGCATCGTTTAATGCGTCTATAAATTGTTGTTGATTTTTCCAGGCCATGCTTTTATAAAAACCTTATACATCAACTCTTCGACAAGCTCAGAGCCTTGTACATTGGGTTTGCAAAGGTACAACACAGCAGGAGAGTAATTGTTGAAAATACGGGAGTATTATCAGTATACATTTGTAGGGCAACCCATTCTATTTTTGCGACCGCCACTACCAAAACCTCCTCCACTACCACCTAATTTGTAGGTAAGATGAAGACCAGCAAAATAATACATGTCTTTGCTTTTTGGATTACCTCTTTGTGAGGTTTTATCGGGATAAGCCAAACTGCCGCCAACCTCATCGCTACGATAAGAAATATCAACAGCCATTTGACCTTTAGCGGCTAGTAAATCGGCAGGATCAATATAGTTCTTACTGGCATCATCAAGATAATCAGTAAATAGTTTTCGGATGCCACCTTCCAAACCAATTCTTAGATTTTCAGTAACAGCGAATTTTATACCTCCTCCAAAAGGAATTGCAAATTGTGTTAAGCTGTATTCTTTTCTATCCGGGTAGTTACTTAAGCCCTGTCCTTCTGTACTCAACGGACGTAAAAAAACTTTTTGTTGGTTGCCGTAGTAAGCATACGGGTTATATTTAAAAACTGCAAGACCCGCAAATGCATATGGAGAATATTTTCTGTCATATAAATTCAGCAAATAATATTCACCCACTGCACTAAATTCAAAAATGGAGGTTTCAAAAGATAGATTGCGCAAACGGATATCTTCTTTATCACTAAACCGATCCGCTCCACCCACAACGGAATAAGTAAGACCTGCACGCAGCATAATCTGATCTTGTAACTCATAGTTGACGGTAATGCCAAGAGCACCGTTTGTTACTTTCTTTGGAAAGATCTTATCTGTCAGGTCACCATTATATGCGGAAGCTCCGCCAAATACACCAACATGCAAACGCTGTGCAGATGAAACAGTAAATGAAAGAATAGCAATAAAAATAAAGAGGATATTTTTCATACAATAACGAGTTCGAAACGCTATTGCAAATTTAAGGCCGCAATATGGTTTTTGTTAGTAAAAATACTACACGGCTGTGGACAAGTTATAGAGATTAGATTTAATAGCTCACATTTCTGGGGCAACGCTGGCTGTTAACTCCTTTTTTATTGGTTCTGTTGCCGAATAAGCCTCCAATTGCATGTAGTTTTATTTCTGATGTAAATCCAAAGAAATAATACCAATCCATTTCAGACGGCGTGCCCCGCTGGTCACCATGATTAGGATATTGTAGCTGCCCGTTTGGAATTTCATCTGCCCGATAGGCTAATTCTACTGCCTTATCACCCCGCTCCTGTCGCAGTATATCCACATCAACAAAGCTGGAGCTTACATCATCTAAATAATCAGTAAATGTTTTACGCTGGTTTAGTTCTACACCGATTTGTATAGCATCCGAAATTGCAAACTTCAGACCTGCTCCAAATGATAAGGAAAATTGTGTGAGCTGATAAGTCTTTCTTTCCGGATAGGCCGATAAGCCCTGCCCTTCTGTGCTTAATGGCTTCAGGTATGTTTTTGTTCCATTATTATCATTTGTCCAGGGATTAAAATGAAAAACAGCAACTCCTCCATAGAGATACGGGGTAAAACGATTGGTTGAAATATCCAGCACATTTACTTCGAGCCCGGTATGTATTTCTTGTAAAGTTGTTGTGAAAGAAAGATTACGCATTTGTAGATAATCTCTGTTCCATTTGTCTGCCGCCATTATTTTACCAACTGTTATTCCTCCTCTGAGAGTAAACCAACGATTGAGCGGTTTGCGGTAAATAAGTCCAATGGTAAGACCGGAATGTGAAAACTTGAAACTGCTGGGATTTAAATCACCCTGGTAATTCATAGCACCGGTAAAAAGGGCTATGGAGGCAGATTTATCTTGCTCTTGAGAATAACTGGGTGTATAGCCAATAAGAAGGCATACAATGAATAGTAAGGTCGTTACTGGTTTCACAAGTACTGGATTGGATTTTACAAGGATTTGGACTAACTCACCTATAACGCTATATCTCTAGGAATGGTATAGGTGAGTTATATTTTTTTAAAAGAGTTTGCAAGATGCTGCAAAGGAATAGCTTGGAAATGAGATGATAAGGGATTTCTTCATCATTTTCATGAATACTAACCCTGTTAAGACCGTATTGAAGTTACTTGCTATACAATCCTGTATAATTAATACCCAACCCAGACGCATCGCTATAGATAATCTTTCCAAAATTATATGCAATACCAGTTGCAAGATCTTCCTCTAATAATAAAGGCCCATCCATATCAACATGGTCGATGAATGGAAGCAAGTGAGCAATGGCAGCAGAACCCACAGTTGATTCATTCATACATCCGACCATTATTTTCATGTTGAGTTCTTTTGCTTTATCAATCATTCTGCGAGCCGGAGTAATACCACTACATTTTGTTAGCTTGATATTAATGCCATGGAAATAGTTGTGGCATTTCTCTACATCTTTTTCTGCTACACAAGATTCATCAGCATATAACGGTAAAGAAGATGCTGCGTATAATATTTTCATTCCTTCCCAATCATCCTTAGCAAGCGGTTGTTCTACCAGCTCCACTCCTAATTCTTCTAGCTGCGGAATTAATTTCAAAGCAGTTTCCACATCCCATCCTGCATTTGCATCTACTCTAAGTGTGGCATTTGTATTTTCCCGCAAGGCTTTTACAATTCCAATATCGTCTGCGGTGCCTACTTTTATTTTATAAATGGGCCAGGGTTTTTCTTTCATCTTCGCTACCATTTTTTCTATGCTATCGATACCAATGGTGTAATCACAAATTGGATTTGTACTTATATCGCCTCCCCAGAGTTCATACAATTTTTTCTTTTTCATTTTTCCATAAATATCCCAGGCAGCAATATCTAAAGCGCAAACTAAAAATGAATTATTGGGTATTAAATGATGCAGGTAATGCCAGTAACGTTCGGGATCTGTAAAGGCAAATTTCTCAATGAGTGTTTTTTTTGCTTCAATATCGGCAATCATTTTTTCTACCGGGATATGGTAGTAAGAAATCGCAGGTGCTTCGCCATAACCTTTTATACCAAAATGATCTAATTCTACAATGAATGTAGGCTGATGTGTTTTGGTGCCCCTGGAAATAGTAAATGGATGACGAAATTTTAAATTATGCGACCAGTAGTGAAGTTTCATGCGGTCAAAGATAACTATTATCCTCTTCCGCTATTAATAACATAACCGTTCAATTCTTCATTGAATTCCTTTTGCTTGATCAAATCTTCTAATAAAATATGCATCCGGTATTGCCAATAGTGTTTCGGATTTGCAGGATTATTAATTCGTTCATCATTAGGATTTTCCCGGCGAAGTGTATCACTCATTCCCATAATATCCTGCAATTGGAATATACTCCACATAGCTGGTGAATATAAATGTTGTAAAACAACAGCACGGTTTATCCATGGCTCACAATATTCCGGCGCATCTCCCCATTGTTCAAGTACATTGTTGTAGAAATGTTTTGTGCGTTCTCTGTTTTCTTCCCACCAACCTCTTATAGTACTCATATCATGTGTGGATGGAGTAATGACAGACATATAAGGGGCATCGTTGGGTATGAAAAATTCTTTATTTGGGTCTTTAGGCATACGTTGGATTTCCAAACTCAGTATGCCCAGTTGCTGCATTACATCAGGCACACAATGTGGAACCATTCCTAAATCCTCACCGCAAACAAGCATATTGGTGGCAGATTTTAATTGAGGCAGTTTATGTAATGCTTCTTTATACCAGAAATCATCCTGGCGCCGATAAAAATAATTTATGTAGAGGCTCCTCAATTTTTCCTGCACATGTGGAATGAGGTGCCGGAAGGAAGTTGTTTTTTCCATCGAAATACGGAAATGAAATTCCTGTCCCTGTGAACCACTTTCTTCGAAAAAGATTACGTTTGATATTAAATCATACAACCCCAATTTTAATTGCTCGTTCTCTTCAGTTTCATCAAGGGAAGTAAAATATTTTTCAACCAACTTTTGTGTTTCAAATTCTTCTGCCAAATCATAACCTCCCAATTCATTGGCAACAACAAATTTCGTTTTTATGTACCCAGCTTTATCTCCAAAAATTTCCTCTAATACTTCTTCGGTAATAAATGGTCTGCAATAACGCTGATAATCGAACCAAATTCCGTTTTCACCAAACTCATTGATATGTACAGGAAGGCAGGGAACAAATCGTCCCATAATTCCTTGCACTGCATTGGCAGGTATACTCCAAATACGGAAGAACCCAAGTATATGATCTATACGGAAAGCATCGAAATAATTACTCATTTGCTCAAAACGCTGTTTCCACCAGGCAAACCCATCTTCCTGCATTTTCTTCCAATTATAGGTTGGGAAACCCCAGTTTTGCCCCACAGCAGTAAAATCATCAGGGGGTGCACCTGCCTGCCAACACATATTGTACATTTTCGGGGCTACCCAGGCATCAACACTATATCGGGAAATTCCAATTGGAATATCTCCTTTTAAAACCACCCCTTTTTTATGCGCATAGTCAGCCGCTTCTTTTAATTGAAGATGCAAATGATATTGGATGAAATAATAAAAGCCGATATTCTTAAAGACAGAAGAACCTGCGGCACATAGTTTATCAATCTCTGATTTTTTGTAAATAGCATGAGTTTTCCAGGTATCAAAATTGGAACAACTGTATTTATCTCTGAAGAAGGAAAAGGCGGCATACGACTCCAACCAATACTTATTTTCAATAAAAAATTGTTTGTAATCGTCTGATTCAAAACAATTTTCGCCTATTATCTCATAAAGCTCTCTTAATACAGGCATTTTAAACTTCATTACCTGTTCATAATCGACGATGGTTAGTTCATTTAATTGTTTTTGCTTTGTTTTTAGCGAACGAAGCATAGGGGCATACTCTTTACCGGCTATTTTTTCAAGGTTAATGTATAAAGGGTGTAATGCAAATGCGGAGATAGCCGAATAGGGATAAGAGTCAGTCCAATCAAAATTGGCCATTGTATCATTGATCGGCAGTAATTGTATCAGCTTTAGACCAGCTATTTTGGCCCAGTCAACTAGCAATTTAATATCGCCAAACTCTCCTACACCAAAACTGTTGTTGCTTCGCAGGCTAAAAACAGGAATTGCTACGCCTGCACCTTTCCAGGTATTATTGGGCAAGTGCACAAAGCCATCATGCAGAATTGTAATTTTCTTTTTGGCCGCATCTCCATATAAAAGCCTGTTATTGCCATCTTCATATCTTACAAAGCTTTTCTCTTTGGTATTATAAACTCCATATTTGTATGCAACGGGAAATCCAGCTTCATGTAAATTCAGTTTTGCAGTCCACCAAACACCCTCCTTTCCCAGTAAAACAGGTTTTTCAACGGCCCAATCAGCAAAACTTTCGCCACTTCCTGAAATACAAACCACCTCATTCTTTTTAAGCAAGGGAGCTTTTACACGAAATACATGGGTGAAGTTTTTCTCAGTAGTTATTTTAGTTTTTGTGTGATGTGAAGAAAGAAGGACTTTATTAAATGCAGCGGAGAAGAACACATTTTCATATTCACCCGCATGGTTCCATGTATCAACTAACTGCACTTCTTGCTGGTCTTTATTAAAAGCACTTATGTGACGATCAGTGCCCCATTCATAGAGCAATTCGCCATCTTCATTCTTTAATATGTACTTATAAGAAACTCCGGTTTTTTGAATTCCCTTCCGTTTTATTTCTACTCCACAATACCAAAATTCATCGTTGAGATACTCCATTAGAATGGCTTGGGAGGGGTCGTTGTTACCCAGTTCTTCAACATTCCCTGTAATCCACAAGCTTTGGCCATATTTGGTATGGAAACGTAAATAAAACTGGAGCTTCATTTCAATCGTTAATTCAGTGGTTTAGAGGCAAGATTTGTGTATTAGTGACACGTTGCAAACGAAAATAAAAAAAACAAGCTAGGTTCGTACATTTATTTATCAGAAAGTATAAAAATCCTATTATTTGTATGATTATCCGCACAATTCACTGGCAAAAATTATTTATTTTCTCACTGGGGCTTTTTGTTGGTTCTGCTTTTTGCATGAAATCGATGGAATCTGATTTTCTGTTTAATGGGGATATTTTTACCATAATTGGGCTGGAGGTCACATATTCCCAGGAGAAAGTTTCAGCAATTCTTGCCGGTTTGGATAATCCGGTTAAAAATATTCTCCGGTATCATCTTGCGTTTGATTTTGCTTTTATGGTGGGTGTTTATCCTGGGATTGCAGCACTATGTATGATTGCCCGTGAAATATCTAAAAGCAAACTGTTACGCAAGATTCTTTTTGGATTAGCAGCCTTACAGACAATTGCTTTTGCATGTGATGTTGTTGAAAATATATATTTATTCAACTGGATTAAAAACCCGGTAATTAATAGCAAAGATTTTTCAAATTATCATATTGTTGTTATTGCCAAATGGATTATTGCTTTAACGGGGGCATTATTGGCTATACCATTGTCATTAAAACAAACAAAGAAAGTCTAAATCTCATTTTTTGATTTAAGCCAGTCGCCTTATTTTTGCACCACTTACTTAAAAACCTTGAAGATGGAACAAACAAAAAAATATAAAGGACTTTGGTGGTTAGTATTTTTTGCTTCAACTGCGGCCTTACTTTTTGCAATTGTTACTCATTGGGAATGGCTTACACTAATTCTTCCCTTTCAAACCACAGCTTTTGTAAAAGCTATGGATATTATGTAAAGAATTTACTCATTTAGATATATTATTAGTAATAGCCTGTGGATAACGGGCTATTTTAATTTTTCCGGCATTTTAATTGTGCACTATTAATTTTAAAATTTAAACGAACTAAAATGAGAAAGACTCTACTCCTGCTATTTGCATTTTTTATCGCTATTGCT
The DNA here is from genome assembly GCA_022843585.1 of Chitinophagaceae bacterium. Classification (GTDB taxonomy): domain Bacteria; phylum Bacteroidota; class Bacteroidia; order Chitinophagales; family Chitinophagaceae; genus JJ008. The sequence continues at coordinate 52,829 of JALHNJ010000003.1, read as the reverse complement.
CCAATTACCCAATTATCTGCCGCTATAGTTGTTCCGGCTTTATCTGTTTCTACTGAACCAGATCCGGCGACAGTAAAAGCTGCAACCGATGCTTTTAAAAGTTTGTCCAAAAAAGAGAAAAGAGAAAAGGCTAAAGAAGTTAAGGAAGAAATCAAAGCATTTAAAGCAAGCAAAAAAGCTGGCAATGCTGCTGAAACAAATACTTTGCTGTTGGTAATTTTAGCTATTTTGTTACCACCACTGGCTGTTTACCTGCACCAGGGTGAAATCAATAGCAAGTTCTGGATTAGCTTATTGCTTACTTTATTGTTCTGGTTACCGGGCGTTATTTATGCATTGGTAGTTATATTAGGGAACAAATAATTTTTAACACACACACATTCAGCTATAGATGATCGGATCGTTTCTGAATTTTGTTTGTTATAAAATAAAAAAGTCCCGCTTTTGGCGGGACTTTTTTATTGCTCAGAGGGATAATTATTTTACAGAATCAACCAAGCTCTTAAAAGTCTCAGGATTGTTCATCGCCAAATCCGCTAATACTTTACGATCAAGTTCAATTCCTTTCTTGTTTAATTTATTGATGAACTCAGAGTAAGTCATACCTTCTGCACGGACAGCCGCATTAATACGGGCAATCCACAGTGTACGATATTCTCTTTTCTTCAGTTTACGACCTACGAACATATAGGTCATACCTTTTTCTACTACGTTTTTGGCAACGGTCAATACGTTTTTACGTTTGCCATAAAAACCTTTTGCTTGTTTTAATATTTTTTTGCGGCGGGCCTTAGAAGCTACTGCATTTTTTGAACGAGGCATGTTGTTAAGTTTGAAGTCAGATGTACAACGTACGAACTGACATGAGTTTTTAAATTAGTTTACTAGAAATAAAGCGTTGGCTTATTTCAGGCGAAGAAGACGTTTTACAAAATCCACATGTGATTTTGCAACAGTTCCGTCCATTCTCATGTTACGTTTACGTTTTTTTGATTTCTTTGTCAGGATGTGACGTTTGAAAGCTTTCTGGTGCATGATTTTTCCAGTACCAGTTACTTTAAAGCGTTTTTTGGCGCTGGAGTTTGTTTTTACTTTAGGCATTATACCAAGTATTAAATATTATACCCTTGAGGCGTTCCCCACAGGGGGATCCTTTTCGAACCTCTTCAGGAAATGGTTTCCCACATCAAGCGGGATGTGTAAGAACTTCCGTTTTTTCCTTTAACAAAGAAAGGTTTTTTCGGAGTGCAAAGGTAGGCCGAACAAGGCAAGTAAAAAAGTATCTGGTAAAAATAACCTGATTTAAATTTTTGCTGTTGAAATGCTTCCTAAACTATAGATTTCAATACACTGAGTGCTGAAAATCAGTTATTTGAAACTAAATAGGCTATCAAAAAGATAGCCCATTTTGCTGAAGTACATAATTACCTGATTATTTATTGGGCTCAATTGCCATTTTTATCCTGTCCTGAAGGTCAAGCAAGTGATTTTTTGAAGCCAGATCTGGATAAGCAGCAGCTGCAGTTTTTATCTCAGCAGCCAATGCTTTCAACTGAGCTTTAACGATTGAGATACCATCTCCTGTTTTTGAGAAACCAGTAGTAATTGTAAAAGTGGTTCCTCCAGCACTAACGGTTTGGGGTTCAGCTGGTTTTACAAGACTAATCAATTTTTCAGCCAACGATTTTTGTAATTGACGGCGATAAATATCTATTGGTTTGCGGTTAACTAATTCTGAAAAAACTGATTTGCGAACATCACTCAACAGTTCTGTAGCTGTATAAGCATTAGCAGCATCTTCTGCTTCAAAACGAATCAGGTTGTTGATTGTATTTACATTAACTAATCCAATTAATGCCCTGTCCTGGATAGCACCAATAGTACTAAGTGGGGTCAGGCCAGTTAATCCTGTAACTTTTTTTTGTATAATCCAAGTTGGTGTAGCAAACACATTTGATTGAATCCATGCAACAGCCTCTTTTTGTGTTGCCTTTGGAGTGAATTCAAATACAGAACCGCTCTGCTCCACTCTTTTTGGTGTACGCTGAATTCCGCCAACATTACTTGAAACATGACCTATATAACGACCAAATTGACTGGTAACCTGTGTGTACATTTCGGCTAATCCACCAAAGTCTTTGTGTGGCTGTTTTGTCCATTCCGGAAGATTAGTAATGATTCTTTGCAAGTTTTTAATACCATAGCTACTTGCTTTCATTGAATTATCTCCAATGTCTTCTGTTTGACTACGAGGATCTCCACGATTGCCTTCACCATCACCCCACCAAAGACGTTTGTTGCTTTCAAGTTTTTCTATCGTCCATTTATTAAGAATCGAAACTTCTGCATCTGCAGATTTTGCTTCAGGAAACCAACGATAGCCCCATTCTATTGCCCATTTATCATAATCACCTATCCGCGGGAACAATCCGATTTGAGATATATTGTCTTCCGGTTGTGCCACATAGTTGAAACGGGCATAGTCCATTATTGATGCGGTGTGTCCGTTAGCTTCAACCCATGCTTTATCTCTCAATTTTTCTACAGGGGTGGTTGATGAAGAACCAAAATTGTGACGAAGACCCAGAGTGTGGCCAATTTCATGACTACTCACAAAACGAATCAATTCTCCCATCAACTTATCATCAAATTCCATCTTTCTTGCAGCAGGATCAACAGCTGCAGCTTGCACCATATACCAGTTGCGTAATAGACTCATAACATTGTGATACCAGTTTACATGGCTTTCAATTATTTCTCCACTGCGGGGATCATGAATATTTGGCCCACTAGCATTAGGTATATCTGATGGCTTATAAACAATGGCACTATGACGAGCATCGTCTAAACTAAAAGTACTGTCTTGCTCATAGGTTGGTGCCATTTTACCAATGATAGCATTTTTAAAACCGGCCTTTTCAAACGCCACTTGCCAATCGTTAACACCAGCAATCAGGTAAGGAATCCATTTTTTGGGTGTGGTAGGATCAATATAATAAACAATCTGCTTTTTAGGTTCTACCAGTTCACCTCTTTTATATTTTTCAATGTCTTCATCTTTTGGTTCTAAACGGTAGCGGGCAATAAACCTATACCTGTCTACTCCTTGTGGATTTCGATCGTAATCCGTGATGTTTTGAGTTGTGAAATACCCAACCCTGTCATCGAAGTATCGTTGTTGCATCGGAACTTTTGGTAAAACAACTAAAGAGGTATTTAATTCTAACGTCACGGGACGGCCTGTTGTTCCGGCCATTCCTGTTGTTCCACCACTGGCAGGAGGAATGCTTGTATATGACTTTACGGTTTTAATTTCAATGTTATTAGGGAAAGACTTTAATCCTACTATATAAGATTTATCCGTTTGTGCAGATCCGGTAAGACCAAGACTACGTTTGGAATTAGCACTAAAAAAGAAAATATCATTATCACCATTGATATAATCTGTCATTTCAATTACAGATGCCGATGAATCCTTTGAAAATGCCTTTATATCAAATGCAGATGCAATTGCCTGGAAGTTGCTGTTCAATACATTTTTGTACATTCCTTCAGTACTATCTCTTCCAATTTCCTGGAAGGATATTAGTTTAAGAAAAATTTTGTTTTTGGGACCTTTTTCAAAGCGTACAGTTTTTTGATTGATCGGATCTCCTGCGTATGCGTCTCCATCCGCAGGTGCTTTTGAAAGTCGCGACACTATAAGAATGTCTCTGCCAAGCATTTCGTTGGGGATTTCAAAAAAATATTTATCATCTACCATATGCACTTTAAAAAGACCGTTGTCTGTTATAGCTTTATCAGTAATGATCTCTTTGTACGGACGGGGTCCAGAACTTGGCCTTCCGCTTCCCGGCCCACCACCTGCTAAGGGATTTCTTGTGGTATCTGGTCGGGTTGGTTGTGCAGATGCTGCAATAGAGATAAGTGATGAAATTGCAACAAATGCCCAACTTTTAAAAGTTGAATTCATAAACAGTTATTTAATTATTAAATTATTTGGCTCAAGATACGGAAAGCAATGGCTACTATTTGTAAACTGTGGAATCTTATATTTAAGATGAAAAACAAATTATAAACATCAATTATATCAATAAAAAAACCGTTTTGAAAATTCAAAACGGTTTTTTATTATTTTTTGATTAGAGCAATTAAGCTTTCTTTTTGCCCTTTGGCGCAAACATTGCCAACATTCTTCTTCCTTCCATCTTCGGCATACTTTCTAATATTCCTGCTTCTGCTAAACGTTCAGCAAACTTAAGCAATAGTAATTGACCTCTGTCCTGGAATTGAATTGCACGGCCTTTGAACTGTACGTATGCTTTTACTTTATTACCATCTTTTAAAAACTCAACGGCATGTTTTGCTTTGAAATCAAAATCATGATCGTCTGTATTGGGAGTAAAACGAATTTCTTTTACCTCGGAGACTTTGCTCTTTGCTTTCATCTCCTTTTCCTTTTTCTTCTTATCGTAAAGGAATTTGTTGTAATCAATGATCTTACATACAGGAGGATCAACTGTTGGAGAAATTTCTACCAGATCCAACTCCTGGTCTTGAGCCATCTTTAATGCAACAGCGGTATCATAAATACCTACTTCTACATTTTCGCCAACCAAACGAACTTGTGGCACTCTGATGAAATTGTTGATACGATGCTCTGCTTCTTTGCGGGGAGCAAATCTACCCCTGTTGAAACCGCCTTTGTTAAATCCGCCGCCTCCGGGTTTGTAACCTCCCCCGCCTGCCGGCCTGTTGAACCCGCCTCCGGGTTTTTGTGGTACTGCCATTTACTTTTTTTAAATGAATCCTGCTTCCTGCTGCAGGCATGCTTTTTTTAAATTATTAATTCCTCACTCAGGATTTGAGGTTACTAAAATACATTTTATTCTCCGCTCCGGTTTTTAATTTCTTCCACAGCTTCTAAAATGAAATCTGTTACTGCTTTTACTCCCACATCTCCTTTTCCTTGCCTTCTTACAGCTACTTTATTTTCATTCATTTCCTTCTCACCTACTACCAGCATATAGGGAACTCTCATTAACTCCGTATCCCGTATCTTCTTCCCAATTTTTTCATTCCTGTCATCTACTTCGCTACGAATATCTGCTTTTTTCAATTGCTGCGAAACAGATTTTGCATAATCCAAAAACTTATCGCTAATGGGTAACACTTTTACCTGCACTGGCGAAAGCCATAATGGTAATTTACCTGCATACTGCTCCAGCAAAAACCCAATAAAACGTTCGTGGGTACCTAATGGCGCCCGGTGAATGATCAATGGGGTTTCTGGTTTATTCGATTGATCTGTGTACTCTAATTTAAAGCTTCTTCCCTGCGAAAAATCAACCTGGTTTGTGGCCAGTGTAAATTCTCTGCCAATAGCACTGAATATCTGTACGTCAATTTTGGGGCCATAGAAAGCAGCTTCATCCTGCACTTCCACATAAGGGATATTTGATTCTGTGAGTACGTTTCTTACCATAGCTTCGGTTTCCTTCCACAACTCCGGTTCGTTTACATATTTCACCCCCAATTTTTCGGGTGAGTGTAAAGAAAGCCTCATAACATATTTATCAATTCCAAATATTTTGAAATACTTCAGGTACATATCGTTCACTGCACGGAACTCATCATTGAACTGTTCTTTGGTACAATAGATATGCGCATCATTCATATGCAGGCAACGAACTCTCATCAAGCCAAAAAGCTCACCACTTTGTTCATAGCGATATACTGTTCCGTATTCTGCAATACGATAAGGGAGGTCACGGTAGCTTTTTGGTTCTGCCGCAAATATTTTATGATGATGCGGACAGTTCATTGATTTCAGGTAATATTTTTCTCCATCCAGTTCCATAGGAGGATACATACTATCCGCATAATATGGAAGGTGACCACTGGTGATATACATACTCTCTTTCGCAATATGCGGCGTTACTACTCTTTTATAACCAGCTTCAGATTCTGTTTCTTTTGCTAGCTTTTCCAACTCTTCTATAATCACTGTGCCATTTGGCATCCACATGATCAAACCCTGTCCTACATCATCATCCATGGTGTAAATGCCTAACTCTTTTCCCAATTTTCTATGGTCTCTTTTCTTTGCTTCTTCTAATAGGGCAAGATGTTCTTCCAATTCTTTTTGAGAAGGAAATGTTACTCCATATAACCTTGTAAGTTGTTTATTCTTTTCATCTCCCTTCCAATACGCACCAGCGATATTAGTAAGTTTTACAGCCTTTATTAATCCGGTAGCAGGAATATGTGGGCCACGACACAGGTCAGTAAAATTTCCTTGTGTATAGAAAGTAATTTCTCCATCGCTTAAACCGCTAAGCAGATCCAATTTATATTCATCTTCTTTTTGAGCAAAATATTGAATTGCTTCTGGCTTGGTGATTTCTTTTCGGATGAATGAATTGTTTTGTTTTGCCAATTCATTCATTTTTTTCTCCAAAGCCGCTAAATCATCTTCATTCATTTTTTTATCACCCAAGTCCATATCATAATAAAAACCCTGTGGACTTTCTGTAGCTGGTCCCACCCAAAATTTTACGCCTGGAAATAATTGCTCTACTGCTTCAGCCATGAGGTGGGCAGATGAATGCCAGAAGGTTTTCTTACCATCAAGATCATTCCATGTAAGTAATTGCAACGTTGAATCTTCTTGTATCAGGCGGGTAGCATCCCAAACCTGCCCGTTGATATTAGCGGCCAGTACCTTTCTGGCTAATCCCTCTGAAATTGATTTAGCAATATCAAGTGCAGAAACTCCCTTTTCATATTGCCTCACAGCGCCGTCCGGTAGTGTAATATTTATCATGAAGTAAATCCTGTTTTAAATGGAGTGCAAATTTAGCGAAGTTTAGCCTTAAAATTAACAAACTATTGACCGGATAAACGGGTATTTAAGGGCTTATTTATTAGTTTTGATTTGTGATGAAACGGACTACTTCCAGGTATTTACTGTTATTGATCTTACTGACCTCATTTACCCAATCAGCTTCGTTTGCTCAAAATCTTACGGGTATATGGCGTGGGTACTTTGTTACAGACGGTTTTGAGCAATATAAATTTGAATTACAGGTAAAGCAAACAGGTAGTTCAGTAACTGGTGTTTCTTACTCTTATCTCAGTACCGTATTTTACGGTAAAGCCACCTTGATTGGTAATTTTAATAAATCGGGTCAGAACGCATTGATCCGGGAAATAAAAACGGTGGAACTTCGTATGTCCGGTGGCTCCCAGGCCTGCATCATGAAATGTGTGTTTAAATATGAACGGTCTGGCAAAGAAGAATTTCTGGAAGGAACATTTACCAGCAAATTTGAAAATGATGGATTTGTAAATAAGAAAGGAGATAATTGTGGTGGTGGTAAAGTGTATCTTAGAAGAGTAACAACATCTGATTTTTATATTGAGCCTTTTTTAAGGGGAAAAATAAAGACAACACCTGTTATCGTTAATAAAGCTCCTGTTAAGAAGACAGCACCTACCACTACTCCCGAAAAGAAAACTGCTTCCCCAAAACCAGCACCTGTAATAAAAAAACCAGTAACAAAAACAAATCCACCCGTAACAAATACACCCCCCCCAACAGGGAAAATTGATACCGTTAAAATTACTACTCCCCCGGTTGTAAAAAATAATCCACCTGTAACATTACCTAAGCCATTGGTTTTAAAAAATAGGACCAATGAGCTTGTAAAAACATTGATTGTAAACAGTCCTGATGTAACGGTAAAATTGTACGATAATGGAGAAATAGATGGCGATACCATTTCTGTGTATCTCGATAATAAGCTGGTGCTATCATCAAAAATGCTTACTGCTTCTCCTTTGATTGTTAAGTTGAAAATGGATGAAGAAAATGATGAGCATGAATTAGTAATGGTAGCTGAAAACCTCGGCCGAATCCCTCCCAATACTTCTTTAATGATCGTAGAAGCAGGCGGGCAACGTTTTGATGTACGTATTACGTCTACCCAACAAAAAAATGCGGTAGTTCGTTTTAAATACCAGAAACAATAGTTAAGGTTGAATTCTACATCATATTCCCATTCGCTAATTACCGTTTCTGTAAGCTGACTGCCGTCAGGCAATATTTTTAACGTTCACTTCCACATTTTCGTTTATTTTCCCTTTTAATATGCTCCGGTCATTAATTTTTTATTGTTTGATTCTCCTTTGCACAACATCAAGTGCCCAGGATATTAATGGCATCTGGAAAGGCAAATTGGTAATGGCACCAGGTGGATGTTTTCCTGTTTATAATATTGAATTGCAAATACAGGTTGCAGGAACTAAAATTACCGGAACGGCCTATCACTTTTCGGACTCACTTAATTACGTAAGAGAAAATTTTGAGGGTACACATAAGAAAGATAGTAACCAGATCTCCATTCAGGAAAATGGTATTATAACTTTTAAGATCAAAGAAGAATGTGTACCGTGTATTAAAAATTACAAACTAACTTATCATAAAGGTGGCGGTAATGTAGTTTCTGAAGAACAGTTGAGAGGCTCCTGGACTGGTAAAGCATCAGATGGGAAAACCGCTTGTGACCCCGGTACAATTGTGCTTACAAGGTTTGACAGGTCTACTTTTAAGCCAGATGTTAAACTACCACCCTCACTTACCAAACGAAAGGCAGAGTTGGTTAAAGAAATAAAGGTAGATACCGGCACCATCAAAATTGATTTTTATGATAATGGTACAATTGATGGCGACACCATTTCAGTATATGTAAATAATATGCCATCTGTTTCAAATAAAAGATTGACTACGAAGCCGGTCTCAATTACTTTGAAAATTGACCTTAAACGTACTGAACAAGAATTGATTATGGTGGGTGAAAACCTGGGCTCAATACCTCCCAATACTGCGCTGATGATTGTAACTGCCGGAGACAAAAGATACCAGCTGTATCTGACATCTGACGAACAAAAAAATGCAATGGTTAGGTTTATTTATGAAAAACCTTCGGGTTCATCAAAAACACAATAAAATTTCAGGAAATATTGTAGAGATTCTTTATCTTAATTTCTATATTTTATCCCTTTGAAATCATAGTGCCGGTCAGTGTGATTTAATTCCCCCTTTATTTAGTTTACATTTTCTCTTGAAGCTCTAAATCTGTTTGTCATATGGTAGGGGTAAAATTTTTATTTTTTGTAATCATCAGCTGTTTTTTTATTTCTTGCACGAGTAATAAAAAAGATGGAATTTCTGAAAAAGCCCAAAAGAATCTGGATGCTATGCATGGGATTAGTAAGGCTATTGAATCTGGTGATATGAGTAATTTGAGCGACTATTTGGCTGAGAATGTTATTGACCATGCTGCCGAAGGCGGGCCTGCAAAAGGATTTGAAAATGTAAAAGCTGAAATTACAAAATATAGTCAGTATGCTGATAATATGAAAAGCGAAGTAATAAAGGAATTGGCAGATGATGATTATGTGATGTGTTGGATGCGTTTTACGGGCACAATGAAAGTCGACCAAATGGGGATGAAAAAAGGCGATGCCTATAATACAACAGCTCTTGAGGTTTCAAAGTTTAATGCTGAGAGTAAAGCTGTTGAACACTGGACATTTGTTGACCCAGCAGAGATGGCGAAATTGATGATGGCAACAAGTGTAACTCAACCAAGTGAAATACAACTTAACATGCCTAAAGATTCTACCAAAAAATAGTTTATCAGTTGTTACTGTTTTACAAAAAAAGCCGCCTCTTAATTGAGGCGGTCTTTATTTGCAGCTATTTGAAATAATATTATTTTATGTCAACTACATACACAGGATCTTGACGGCAAGTGGTAGCAGCGGTACACAAATTAGTTAAGCTAAGATTTACTGTTGAGACCTGGGCCTCCGCTATAATTTCTTCCCATGTAGGTGATGTTGTTTGAAATTTACTCAGGTATTTCTCTAAAGAAGTAACAAGGTTAGAGGTAAAATATCCCCCAAGATCAGTATTCCCATAAGCGTATTGCCCTTTTTTTGCAGCAGTAGCAAGAATAGAACCTTTCGATTTCATAAAAAGATCATAACAATAAGACTGATCCCAGGTTAATAATGATTTGGCAGTTTGTGCAAAGTTTTTTCCCTCTGGTTTTAAAAGGCCCAGGTTGGAATTACAGCAATCTGTTATGATGAGATTAAGCCTTGCTTTTTTAGCTTTTATCCTATTAAAAACATCAGAAGCATTTAAAGTAGCCACTTTTATATCATCAAAACGGCTTTGTCGCAAATCAAATTGAGGATATGGTTGAGCAGGATTGTCTTCATTACTATAGCCGTGGCCGGAGTAATAAAAAATTACAATATCATTTGAGCCTGGTTTTAGATTATTTATTGCTGCTTCAACATTGGCTTTTCCAAATTTGCTCCCTTTTACTTCTGTATAACGGAGCGGCAGTTTTAAAAAAGTAGCAACATCTTTTATTTGACTATACAAGTTGGTAACATCTTTTACTACACTGGTTCCAATGCGGGCATCTTCAGTATTTGCCACTACAATAAAATGTATGGATGTGGCAGTAGAGGCAGGTGTTGAAGACGAAGGTGCTGGTACAGGATTACCGACCGTTCCTACTTTATTGTCACTGGTAGTTGGCTTAAAAAGATTAGCATAAAATGGTTCGTTCTCTAAAAAATAAGATTTTACATAAGCTTTTGTCAGGTCGGATGTGTTCATCAATTTTATAGATAGAATCTTACCCTGTTCAAAACTGCCGTCGGTATTTTGCGAAGTAACTCCCCAGGGAACAAAATTTTGTTCGGAAGGAAGTTTTTTAAACCATAATACATCGGGATTATAAGCTTCGTTGGTTTTCTTCTTTGTAGAGTTAACGATGTACGATGGACTTTTGCCTTTGAACTGTAATGTTAAATGCAATTTGCCATCGATCTTAGATCGACTTTCTGCTTCCTCAAACTCCATGTTTACAATGTAAGTTTCTGTATAAGTCTTATTAAAGTATTTAACCCGCATAAACCCGGTGCCGTTACCATACCTAACCAGCATGGCGGTATATTTTGGAAAATCGGCGTTCCCTTTAAATTCATAACTTATTTCATAAATGGTAATAGAATACACATTAATGCTGAATAAGAGAACAATGCAACTAATAGTAAGATGTTTCAGTTTAAGCATACCCATACAGGAAGTTGAAGAAAGCCAATAAGTAAATTTAAAATTATTTCGCAGAATATACCAGAATGAATAATTCTCCCAATTCCATCCTGAAGTTCAATGCTGTAAAATAGATAGGAAGCAAAAATCTCCGTTAGTCAAAAAAACAAAACTACCTCCGCTCATCCCAAAATAACCGGCCCTTATCAATAAAACAAATCAATCAACGAAACTTGTCGTAATTTGATTGAAACAAAAAACAATTGCCATGAAACAGAGATTTCTACTCCTTTTAGTAATGACATCTCTCATTACTATTTCTTATGCACAAAAAGCCGACAAAAAAACCACGGGTTATGCAATCACCGGGCAACAAAAAGGCCATAACGGCTGGAAAGAAGTCCGGTTAGTAGACGTAACTACTGGTGATGAAGTAAAATCAATTTTCAACAGTACCCAGGAAATTGAAGCGGTGAATGCCCGTACCGGAAAGCCTATTGTAAAGAAAGATGTAACAGCTAAATCTGCTACAACTACTATTACTACTTCTGCTCCAGCAAAAAAAGTAGTAAATCTTGACCAGGAGTTGGATAAAGCCAATGGTGTAAGAGTAACACGGGTTGTTTATTTTGCACAACCCATTCAGTCGGACAAACCATTTGCCACCAACTCAGCAGCAATGGCTTATGATAAAAAGCATGAACGACTTTATTATACCCCGATGAACATTAACCAGCTTCGCTATATTGATCTAAAATCATCAACACCAAAAGTTTATTACTTCGAGGATGAAGCATTTGGTTCTGCCGGTAAAGGTGGTGTAGACAAACAAATTACCCGTATGGTAATCGCTTCTGATGGCCAGGGTTATGCATTAACCAACGATGCAAAGAGTTTGATTCGTTTTACCACAGGAAAAAATCCTGTTATTACTGATCTTGGTTCTTTAACGGATGATGAAGCAAATGGAAAGTTTTCTGTACATAACCAGGTATGTTACGGTGGAGATATGATTGCAGACGCATCAAAGAATCTATACCTCATTACTGCAAATCGCCGGGTTTATCAAATCAGTATTGAAACTAAAGTAGCAAAATTTCTTGGCTCTATTAAGGGTTTGCCACAAGGTTTCGGAACGAACGGTGCAATGGTAGAAGAAGGAAGTAAAGTAATCGTTTGCAGTTCCCAATCTACAGAGGGGTATTATCGTTTTGATCTAACTACATTAGAAGCAGAGAAAGTTTCTGGTAGTGGCAGCGTATTCAATGCCTCTGATCTTGCTAATGGAAACCTTGCTTTTGATAAAAAGAAAAAGGATAAGAAAGAAATGGTGGAACAAGCCAAACCCCAACCTATAGTTGAAGAAACTGTTGTTGCTAAGCAAGAAGTTACAGATGAACAAGGAGCGGGCAACGGTATAGCAGTATTTCCTAATCCTGTTACAGATGGGTTGGTGAAATTATCTTTTACTAAGCAACCGGCTGGTAAATATCAGGTTCAATTGCTTGATCTTTCAGGAAGATTAGTGAGTACACAACAAATAAATATTAACGCTAGCAGGCAAATAGCAGAATTCAGACTGCCTGCATTAATAAGTGCCGGAACTTATTATATTAAAGTATATAGCGAAACGAATAAAGTTTCCAGCACAACAAAATTGGTTGTTCAATAACTCGCTTTTTAATCAGTTTCAGCCGTGAAACGAAAAAGGGTCTTCGAAAGAAGCCCCTTTTTTTATTCAGTATGTTATGCAAACGATTGAGATGTAGATGAACAACTACTTGCTGTATGTGAAACTACTTATTACTTTATAATCTTGTCATCAATCAATTATTTATTTTATTGATCATAACAAGTAACACTTAATTTACATCGTTAATCAATTTAAATTCAAATTCAATTTGAGACTTAAGCCTGTTTCCACAGGCTTTTTTCATATCTACTATTCGCAAACAGTTTATAAATAAAGAAACCTTCCGATTAAGGAAGGTTTCTTTATTTATAGGTTTATGAAAATCAATTACAGAAATACGGGTCACCATTATTACCACTCCCCTGCGGATAGCAAAAATTTAATTGCCTGCTTGTAATACTTGTAATTGTAGCAACGGCTTTCCTGGATTTCTTATTTTCCGGTGCTTTACCATTTAAGCCTGATCTGGCAGGTATATTATAAAGAGTAATTGTTTCGCTGCCTACGATTTTATCTTTCTTTTCCTTTTTATAATAATCAATTCTAACAGTAACCTTATTTAAAGGCACATCAGTTCCATTATAAACTGGAACATCAAAGGCCGTCATTCCATCATCCCCTTTAGGTTGGTAATTAAGAGAGCCAAGCGTAATATACTTTGACCAGCTATTCCGCATTTGCAATTGCTTTGCGGCCAAAGCTTGTGCTGCTATTTGTTGTTTTTTCACCTCATCGGCCTTTTGCTTAGCAGTTAACTGCTGTTTTTTCTTTTCATCTTCAGCTTTTTGCTTTGCCAGCAATTGTTTGTCTTTTGTATTGGTAGTTTGGTTAGTGGTTGTAGTGGGATCTGCGTTTGCAGTAGTAACCGTTGTGGTAGTAGTATCGGCCATATTAACATCTGCAACAGTTGTATCAGAAGCATTCGTATCAGCGGTTGTTAATGGCTCTGCATTAGCAGAGTCGGTGGAGCTGGTTGTCATGGATAAGGAATCAACGGCATTACTATTGCCCTTATTTTTTTCTATATCCTGGTAAATAAAATATCCTACACCGCCAAGCACTAAAAGAGATAATACCCAGGATAACCATGCAGTACTTTTTACAGCAGTTGCTTTTGCAGCTATGGGAGCTACTGATGCAGCCGTAACTGTTGTTGCTATTACAGGTTCAGTTACTATTGTTTCGGTTGTGGTAGAAATAGCTAAAAAACTTTTTAGTTCATCTACTTGCTCCGCTGTTTTCCATTCCGATTGTAACTCGTCCCTAACTAATGTGTCTGGCGAAAGATTAAGTGCTTTTAATTCTTCGATTGGCAATGGGCCTTGCTCCTGCCCTGCGGCATCTTTGTAATAATAATTTGGCATTCCTGTTAGTTTAATAGTTAAGGTTTAGAAGTAACGGGAACGAACTAAAGAGGATAAATAGGGTGAAGGCTTACTATAAAGCTAACAAGTTTGGCGGAATGTCCCAAATACTCTTTCAAACTACATCCCACGCTGCGTTACTATTTGAAATAATAAATATTACAAGCAATTCCCCGACGGGCATTTATTTTCTCTCTGGTATGGTTCTTGAAAAATATAATCAGTTCGATTTATTTACTCATTAAAACCATAATATGCCAACTAAAACTGTAACAAAAAAGAAAGCGACAAAAAAAACTCCTGCTAAAAAGAAAGTAGCTCCCAAAAAAACTGCTACAAAAAAACTGGTTACAAAAAAGAAAGTGGTTGCCAAAAAATCAAGGCCGGCGGATAGTAAGGTGATTACGAAAAAGAAAGCAGCAAGCAAAACTCGAAAAACCGCTCCTCATACAAATGAAACAGTTACCAAAAAAAAGGCAAATGAGAAAACAAAAAAGCTACTCAATAAATTGGTGGAATTGCCAACTGAGGATAACCTGCCGCCGGTTGAAGAAAAAAGTCCAGTAGTTAATAATCCGAATATTGTTGCTCCTGGCAGGGAGAAATCAATACAAAGGGCAGCAGTTCGCAATTACGTTAAAAAACAAATCCGTTTATCAAGCAAAAAAGGGGGAACTAAACCTGCTGGGAAAAAACCACTTTGGTAAGGTAGCAGTGGTACAAAGAGTAGAAACTATTACTCAAGACGGGGATTTGTTAACACTTAATATTTTGCAAGCAAAAAATTGTGGAATCTGATAAACTTACCCTTGATAATACCTTTTAGGATCTGGTAAGAATAAATATCCCCCAAGGCTACCGCTAGATAGGCTTGGGGGATATTATTTTTTTGGAACGACTTTTAAAATTACAATTGCAATTTTACAATTTGTTGTTTCAATATTTTCACCGACATGTTTATAAGCTGTCTTTCGGATTCATCTTTTCTTTAATTTTTTCGCCATCAATGTTAGTTTTCTTTTTAAGTACGCTGCCATTTTCTGCTATTAAAACTTTTGCTTTATCGCTCCCTTTTTCAAGATCAATTTCGTAAGCGGTTCTGTTTTTATCATTTTCTTTATCAACAGAAACAATTGTGTAACCCGCAAACGTTGATTGAATAGCTTTGTTAACTGCTGTCGGCAATCCTGCAAAATCCGTAACAGGAGAAACTGTTCCTATCCATTCCTCATCATTGTACCAGGCCCAATATTCTGCACCATCTTGATTAAACCGTACCATATAATCTGATGAATCTATTGTAGGCCAACCGGTCCAATCCCACTCAAATGCATCCACAGGTTCATAACTGCTCCAGGTTTCATTGGTAACAGTTGGATATTTTGTTTTAAAGGTTGTCTGTATAACATCCGGTACAACAACAGTTGTAGTTACCGGAACAGGATCAATAGCAGACATTCTATCAACCGTAAGTGAATCGGCAGTATCTGTTTTTGTGGAACTTTCTCCACAAGATGTAGCAAGAAAAATAATTGTTGCAAGGGCTAGCCCCGTTTTTAATAGCATAATTTAATTATTAGAGTTAAGAATACCGTTTCCGGTTTTTTTTTCATCTTAATAACTTTAATTATTGTGCCATACTTTCTAAAAGGAAGAGAATACTATAGTTTAATGGAGGAAAAAGTCGGAGTCTCATCTGCAATTATTTTTTATTAAAAGTTGCTCATAAGCCAAACAGTATTTATCCGTTTATTTACATTGACCGCCTCTTCCAGTAAAATTATCTTTCTTTCCTGATAACAAATCCTATCTTACTCTCTTAACTAAAACCAATCAAATGTGTTTTTCCGCTACTGCAAGTTTTGGAGCTAGTGCCGTATTGGGTGTGGTTGGAATAATTGCTGTAGCAAAATCAAAAACGACTCCGCAACGAACATTTGCTTCTATCCCATTACTTTTTGCAATTCAGCAATTAACAGAGGGATTACTATGGCTGTCCTTGAAAAATGCAGACATGGCAGGCTGGCAATCTATACTCACCTATATTTTTCTGGCATTTGCTATGGCAGTTTGGCCATTCTGGATTCCTTTTACCATTTGGCTGCTGGAGAAGAATAAAGAACGAAAGGAAAAAATAAAAAAATTTGTATGGATCGGGGCAGCCGTGGCAATTGGTGTTAGTGTTATCCTTTTTGCTTATCCTGTGCAGGTGGTTACCCCGTTTTGTTTTAATTGTCCCGGCTCACCTTCGCTTACTCCCCGTGACCATCTTCATTATGAATTTGCTATTCCTGCAATAGTAAAAAGTATGATAGTTGGATTTAGTTTTTTATATATTGCTGCCACTATTCTTACCCCCTTTCTATCATCCATAAAAAAAATGAAATGGTTGGGAGTGGTGTTTCTCGCCTCTTATTTTTTTGCTATTAGTTTCTATAGGGGCTTTGTAATTTCTGTATGGTGCTTTTTTGCAGCATTACTCAGTTTTGTAGTTCTATGGATAATTATTGATTTGAGAAAACTGGAAAATAAGTAAGCCTATAAATACAAATGCCACAAAGAGATTTTTGTGGCATTTGATGAAATATTTGTTTGATGTTCTATTCTAATTCCACATTACTGTTCTTATTGATCTTATTTACCTTAATAATTTTAACCAAACTCAAAAACCTGATGATTGGATAGGTAGGATCAAACTCATACCAACGTTTACCAAAATTGATGGCAGAAGGTGTTTTGTGATGGTTATTATGATAGGCCTCTCCCATTAAAAACAGGTCCATTGGATATAAATTTTTGGAAGTATTATTCAATTTAAAATTAACGGTGCCATATTTATGTGCAAACCAATTAATAACTGCACCATGTAATGGCAGCATTACAATATGAATTGGAATCAGCAAATACCACCATGCAGATGGTGCAAAGAGGATATAGAAAGTAATATAGAAAGCGATCCAGGCTACTCTCGATATCCAATTATGGGCAATTTTGTCGAGTGTAGGCCAATCCGGAAGATTCTTTAAGAATCGGTCTTCAATTTCTATTTTATTATTAAATACACCGGAAGTAAAGTTGCGGCTGCGCCACATCATTATCCAGAGATTATCATCATACTTGGGAGAATGCGGGTCTTTTTCCGTATCAGTATATGCATGGTGCATGCGGTGCATGATAGCATATACTCTTGGACTTACATAGGAAGATCCCTGACCGATGTAAGCAAGCAGATAGAAGAAACGTTCCCAAAATTTAGTCATACTGAAAGCAGCATGAGATGCGTAACGGTGTTGGAGAAAAGTTTGTGAAAAAATCGCCAGGTACCAGTGGCACACAAAAAACAAAAGTATTATAAGCATTAAAAGAACCGGGGAGTGATAAACATAACGATGTTAGTCTGGAAGGTAGTCTTTGTAGAGTGATAAAAACTCTTTTGTTGAAACTTTCTTTGTTAAATAACTCATTTTGCCAAATTCATTCGTCAATTGTAGATTTATGCTAAATAATTTCTAATGATATATCGTTTTATTTTTTCACTTATGTTGTTGATTGCAACATGTGCAAATGCAACAGTTACAGATTCAACTATTAATTATAACCTGCCGGATAGTGTAAAAGCTGTTCAATTTATGGCAGAGATAAAAATTACCAACCTAAATAATCCAAAGCGTT
Source organism: Chitinophagaceae bacterium (assembly GCA_022843585.1). Taxonomy (GTDB): domain Bacteria; phylum Bacteroidota; class Bacteroidia; order Chitinophagales; family Chitinophagaceae; genus JJ008. The sequence continues at coordinate 34,960 of JALHNJ010000003.1, read as the reverse complement.
TCAGAGCTGGTATTAGTACCAATCTTGGATCTGTTTACTTATATGCACATAAAAACAAGAAAGGTGTTTCTTTTCAAATGCATGAGTTAAGCAGAATAGTTGCAACGGGGCAAGGAGTTAAAGGTCTTAGTTATGGTAGTTTCAACTTCGACTATCAATGGGAAACTGATAAAACGTATAAACTAATGGTGGCAATGGCATCAGATAGTGCGGATAATATTTGCATTTACGCTGCTTATATTTTTCTTCCGGAAGAAAATAAATGGAAGTTGATTGGTAGCCGGCGAAATCCCTTTATGAGAAATAAGCTGGAAACTCCAACAACATTTGTATCTAAACATAAAAAAAGCACAGGTGATATTACTGTTGGTGAAGTATGGTGCCAACGGAGCAACGGCTCCTGGAGATATATGAAAGAGGGAAGCCCTACGCTGCCGGTTATTAATTATTTCGGCCATTTAGATAGCGTACGACAACGGCAAGTTGACATGAAATTGATTACTGATGCAATTGCAACTGGCAAAACAGACGTTAAGCAAAACATAGAAGGCGTTTATTATACCATGATGAAAGAAGGAACTGGTAAACAGGTTTTAGTAAGTGATACGGTGGTTGCTCATTACAAAGGATACTTATTTAGTAATGGAACAGTATTTGACCAGACTAAAGAAAAGCCGGCCACTTTTCCCTTGCAACGTTTAATAAAAGCCTGGCAACTGGCGGTGCCGCTTTGTAAAGTGGGTGGTAAAATAAAAATTGTGATCCCTTCTGACCTTGCTTACAGTATAAGAACAAGGGCCGCAAAGATTCCGCCGAACAGTATTCTTGTTTTTGAGATTGAAGTGGTAGATGTAAAATCTGTTCGGTAGTTTTTTCAAATATTTATTTGAACTTTAAGGTTATGTATTGGTTGCGCAATGAACAGAAAGTACAAGTGTGCGACCTGCCTGCCGGCAGGCAGGCGCAAGTGACGATGCACAAAGAACCGAACGCCGAGAACAAAAAATTACTCTTTAAAAATAATCACATGAAAAAAATTCGTCTTTACGCTGCTGCTACTTTCGTTGCAGCTATCTCATTTACTTCTTGTAAGAATGATGATAAAAACACAGAAATGAAAGAGCCTAAATTAAAAGAAGAAAATATTACTTACACAGGCGACAGCATTACAATGAATGGTTATGTGGTGTATGATGAAAATGTAGAAGGCGCAAGACCTGCTGTATTAGTAGTGCATGAATGGTGGGGTATGAATGATTATGCTAAGATGCGGGCAAGAGAATTGGCAAAGCTGGGCTATATCGCTATGGCATTGGATATGTATGGTGATGGGAAACAAGCCGACAATCCTGATTCAGCCGGTAAATTAGCCACTCCATTTTATATGGATCCGCAGATGGCTAAGTCTCGTTTTGATGCCGCAGTTACAAAACTAAAAACCTATAGCCAGGTTGATGCGACTAAAGTAGCTGCCATTGGATATTGCTTTGGCGGTGCAATGGTATTAAATATGGCAAAGTTGGGTAATGATCTGGCTGGAGTTGTTTCGTTTCATGGAAACCTGAATGTGGTACCTGCGGATAAAAATTTATTGAAATCTCAAGTTTTAGTTTGTCATGGCGGTGCAGATCCATTTGTACCACAAGCAGAAGCCGACCAGTTTAAAAAGCAAATGGATTCTATTGGAGCTAAGTACACTTTCAAGGAATATGCTGGGGCTTCGCATGCATTTACCAACCCCAATGCTACTGCAATGGGCGAGAAATTTAAAATTCCGATCAAGTATGATGCAGCTGCGGATTCAGCTTCCTGGAAGGATATGAAGCAGTTTTTTAATTCGATATTTAAATAGGGAGAAACCATTTTAAGTAAACGAGCCGGGAATGATTGATCCCGGCTTTTTCATTTTTAAATAAGATTAATTATTTCTATATCAATGCTTTGCGGAATATTGTTCTAAAATTAAATGAGATAAAATAGTGCTGAATGGTATTCGTAATATTACTGACTCTTTATAAAAATACTTAGAAAATATACGTTCAATTGCTATGTATTATCAAATACGGTTTCTATTTTGTCGTCCCGTTGAAAATTAAATCAAAACCTTTGAAACAAACTTTTACACTATTATCAGCCATTGCTTTATTATTTACTGCCTGCAGAAAGGAGAACAACTTTGTAAATGAGTTACCCCCCATGAACATTCCTGTAGCAGAACTTTGTAAACCCCAGACGGATAACCCGGCTAACCGCTCCTATTCTACTGATTCAGTAGTAGCGGTGCAATATTCCCAAAGCAATTGCGGACTGATCCCTTTAAGCAATAAAAACTATTGGGTGTATAAAGATTCGATGTTTGCTGACGGGGTATTTCAAAGCGTAAAATTTGATACACTTCGTTATACTGCAAAGTTTACTTCATTAACCGACGGGCTTATTTGGTGGCAGAGTAATATGTACGCTGGTATACCAGAATTATTATATGCCAATGATTCTTCTTTATTTGAAATCGGTGACAGATTATTTACACAGGGAATTAAGGATGTAAGAAAAGATTACAGCCTTTTTGCCGGCGACTCTATCCGCTACCTGGCCAATTTCCAGGACGCTGCTGCAATGGGTCGTTCTATTAAGCTACAAGGCGATTATATGGTTTCCGGTGATACTTACAGCGATTGTATCTTCTTTGAAAAAAATGCCCGTGACTATCGCAGAGACAGAGTTTATTTTAAACCCGGACTTGGCGTAGTAAAATACATTCATGAAAAATCTCCAATGGGTCAGCGTTCAATCAAGCTACAACAAGTGTTAACGCTGGTTGAGTATCATATTGAATAGATTGCTGCCAAATTAGAATTTAGCTACACTTTATCTGGACTAGTTGCTTATATAAAACAAAATGTCCTCTTGCAAATGCAAGAGGACATTTTTTAGAATGACCAGCTTCACAGGTTTAAGGTAAACTTATTAGTCGTTGATTATTTCCATTATTCCAGATAAGTAAAACTTTATTGTCGCATTCTCCACTTGACGTTGGAGCATAGTTTGCAAACACTACAAAATTATTGACCGTCATTTTTAATACCCCATCGCTGATCCATGGGCAGGCAAACTTTTTTATTAGCGGTGTTTCGGCATTAAAAGTGACAATCTTTCCTCCATTAAATTCTGTTTTTGATCTGCCCTCAATGCTATATACATCATCTCTTAATGGACGGGTATTGCCACCTTCTATTTGTTTTACATACTTTAATGTTTGGTATTGATATCCTCTTCCATTGGGAAATGTAACAGCACCGCCTACGACCTGCACGGTAAATTTGATGTTGCCATTTTCACTAAGATTACTTAACACCTTAGTTCCTTCAATATGAGCTCTGTTCAGGAAAAAATTGCGAAGCGAAATAGTCATTACAGAACCAGATCGACGGATGGGGCCGGTAAGATGAATAACAATGGCACCTTTACGGAACTTACCATCAGCACCCAGGCAACCATCTCCAAAATCAATAGTAACAGTTTTTGGATATGTGTTGTTGTTTGGAACAACTGTTACTGTGGCGCAGGAGCCAATACGTAAACGAAGTTCTGCAAAGGTTACAAGATAAGGTCTGATAGTGCTGGTGCCGGCAGAACCAGTAACAGATCCGGTAGTAGCTTCACTTGCTTCGCCTTCTTCCTCGGCAGTAAGCATACTTACATCTTCAACATCATCAAAGCTTGCTTCGGTCTGGGTGCTTTCATCAGACAAAGCAATAGCTTCTTCTTCGGTAATTTCAGTTTGATTATTATCAAAACTGCTTTCCTTTTTACAAGAAAAAATAATGGTGGAAAATAGAATCGCTATAGCAGCGATTGTGATCCGGTTGAGTGATAAAGTTTTCATGTGCTTAATTTTAGTGTTAGGAATTTGCCACATGGTATATTCTCAAAAATTATCTTCGCTATCTGTATAAATTAGCTCGATAATTTTTTAAAATATTTCATGGCTATACTTTTTGGTTTAAAATTCATTTTACGCTACATAGGAACTTAACACATAAAGAAAGTTTAACGACCGGTTAAAAATTTTTACTTTCAGCTTTTAAATGAAGGAAATCACTCATTATATAAGAAGGTACTTTTACGAAACTGACAAGTTGGTTCTGGCTACAGCTTCTGTTTTTATGTGCTTTTTTATATTTCTGAACTATTATTTGGGGCTGGATAAAACTATCAGTAAAGAAAATTCTTTCTGGATTAAACTTTTTTGTCGCTATAGTATCTTACTCGCTGCATTTGGCCTGCCCTGGTTATTATATTATTTAGCAGACCGGAAAAAATATAACCGGCAATTTCTTTTTCTCCTCTTGTTGGCACCAGCCATCTTCGCTTTTAAAATGGCCTTCCTGCCAACCATTAACTTCTCCCATGATATAAACTGGAATAACTACTGGAACTATATTGTTTATTGGCCATTGCTATTAATAACTACAGCAAGTATTTTATTATTTGTCTGGAAGATATTTGACAAAGACCAACCATTCTATGGAACTACCTTAAAGAATATAAACTGGAAACCATATTGGCTTATGTTACTGATCATGGTTCCGTTGATTGCTCTTGCGGCATCGCAACCAGATTTTCAGGCCATGTATCCCAAATTACAAACAATAGAATCGCTGAACCAGGCTGAAGGAATGCAGTGGTGGCACAAATTATTATTTGAACTTTCTTACGGCAGTGATTTTTTTACTATCGAACTTTACTTTCGTGGCTTTTTAGTTCTGGCATTTGTTAAGTGGGCTGGTAAAGATGCCATATTGCCCATGGCTTGTTTTTATTGTGCCATTCACTTTGGAAAACCATTGGGAGAATGTATCAGCTCCTATTTTGGCGGATTATTACTTGGTATCATTATTTACCACACCCGTTCTATTTGGGGAGGATTGTTAGTGCATCTGGGAATTGCCTGGTTGATGGAAATAGCCGGTTACCTGATAAACCTTTCTATCAGGTAGTCCATTCATCATGCACCACACCTATTAAATAATACTTGTTATTTATCATTTTAAAAACTAGCCGGAGACTACGCCAATCCATTCCTTCGTATTTCTTATCGAACCCTGAGAAATGACTTTCTACAAAATCGCTGTCCTTATATATAAGTAATAAGTTGTTTTGTGAATTTCCAGCTCCTATAAATTCATTGACTTTAATTTTCTCTGGCTGAATAAAATCTACATCGTAAACAAAATCTTTTATATACGCATCGAATGTCCGGTCGATACGTTCTCCGCTTCCATCTTCAGTGCCCCAAACAAATTTGGCTTGCTTTTTACCATCACCCTGTTCTTTTATCCATTCTGCACTAACTACTTTATCACTACTCGTATCAATAAATCCATACGGTGAAAATCTTACCCCTTCCACCGGGTGAATAAAGGTGGAAAGTGTTGAATGATCTTTCTGCTTAAATGCAGCAAATACTTCTTTTGTCATTGCAAGAAGTACCGAATCTTTGCCTAGGTTACTTACTGTACTATCAGTGGCGACTATATCAACACGCTTTTCATTTTTATCCGCTGACTTGTCTTTACAATTCAGCATTAAAAAGCTTAGCATCAATAAAGCAATTATTATTCGCATATAAGAAGTTTTTAAAAAAGCTACAAGCCGATAAGCCGGATTCTGTCGTGGACTATCATTTATCTGTTCCAACATTTACACATTGGACTCAAGCTGCCTACCCTGGTTCTTGAACGAGCCGTTCTCAAGCGAACCTATATGTGGCATTTCAGCATGCAAGGTTTACCCGCCAATGATGTTACCATCAAAAGCTGTGAGCTCTTACCTCACATTTTCACCCTTACCCGAAGGCAGTTATTTTCTGTGGCACTATCTCTTTCCTGACTTTCGTCGGGAAGCCGGCTCTTCACCGGTGCATTGCTCTGTGCTGTCCGGACTTTCCTCCTCCTAAATAAATAAGAAGCGATAGCCTGGCTTGTAGCCATGCGAAGGTAATTATTTTTATTGGGTGGGCTGAATTGCTACTAGGATCGTCTGTTGTGTCACTCACTTCATCGTTCGGTAATTCTACTGGGCATTATGCAGGAGTCAATACTGAAAATAAATCTCCGTCGCCCCATATCCATAATTAGGATGATACTGATTCACAAATGATTTTACTTCTTTCTTTAAACGTAGTTTATCATGTATTTCATTTCGCAACACCCCTTCCCCTACTCCATGTATTATTGTAAGTATAGGTTGATGATGCGCCAGGGAAAGCTGATAATATTTTTCAAACGTTTTTAGTTGCAAGGTTAGTATTTCGTAATTGCTTAGATGTTTCCAATCGTCGCTTAGTTTTTCTATGTGTAGGTCAACAACACTTCGGGCAGGTTCTAAATGCTGCCGGGCTTTGGAAGCTTCATAAATTTTATAACCTGCAGCCGCTAATCGTCCCATCTCTAACCTGTCTTCATACAATTTATCGGGATATGTTTCAAAAAGCAATTGAGAAAAGGTAGCCTGGTTCTTTTGTTTCAGTTCTTCGATCTTTGCAAAAAGTTGTTTGGGTTTCAATTTTACCGAAGCTTCGAAATGCTCGGCTTTATTTTTCTCCAGTTTCAATAAAGAGAAATCAAACTCAAAAGATGGACTGTCATTCAGATCTGCAAAATCCACATCATGCAAATAAAAATCCTCGAAGGGCTGCACCGTATTCTTTAGTTCAAAATCAGGCTTACCAAAAAAGTGAAGCTTGTAAATAAAGTTGTAAGGAGTTTCTGTCCGGTTGATCAAATGCAGTTTCAATTCTTCCACTACGGTATCTCCAAACTCATCTATATCCATTACCGGTAAAAAAGTAAGCCATACACCATCGATCACTCTTTTTTCTCTTGAAGATTTTTCTTTCTGCACATCATCCACATATTTTTTTTCCTTTTTAACGGGAAAAAGTTTCTTCTCCGAAAATCGTTTGAAATAAGGAAAATCGATCTGATCCATGTACACAGGAAATGATACTCCCTTCACATCTACCATCAGCATTTTATCATTAATAAAATCAACTATCGTTCCTTCTTCGTTGGAGTGCAGGATCAACACAATATCTCCTAACTGGTACTTCATATTGCAAAAATAAGAATGCCGCTCCGGATTACTCCAGGGCGACATTTAATCGGGTGAATTATATTAATTGTCTGTTTTTTGCTTGGCCAGTTTGCTATGGGTATAGCTGTACAGAAAATAAATAGCAAGACCAATTGCCAGCCAGATCATAAACCGCATCCAAACTTTATGCGTTTCCTGTGCCATCAGGTAAAAACAACTTATCATACCCAAAACGGGAATTAAAGAAAGTTTTTTAGTGAACGATAAATAACCCATGATAAGTGCTATTAGCCAGAAAGCTGCCATCGGCCATGTTTCGCCTGTCCATATATCTTCTGTAAAATGCGTAGGCACATTCGTAACAATCAGTACAATTGCTGCAACCAATAATATTGGATAAATAAATTGTGCATTGGCATACGGTACTTTGAATTTACTCTCCGGTCTGTCCTTCCGCTGTTGTAAAACAAGAATACCTCCGCATACCATTACAAATGCAAACAGGGTTCCGATACTAGTTAGCGATAATACTTCGCCAAGGTTTAGGAACAATGCTGGTATAGCTACTACAATACCTGTAAGTATGGTTGAGAAAGAGGGTGTTCCGTATTTAGGATGAATTCTTGAAAATATCTTAGGTAACAATCCATCACGGCTCATACTCATCCATATCCTCGGTTGCCCCATCTGGAATACCAGCAATACACTGGCTGTAGCAACGATTGCACTAATAGCAACAACACCGGAAATAAATTTCAATCCTTTTTCATCAAATACCATTGCCAAAGGATCACCTACATTTAATTTGGTATAATGCACCATACCTGTAAGCACTAATGCAAGCAATACATATACTACCGTGCAAATGATAAGTGAGTTGATCATTGCTTTTGGCAGATCCCGTTGTGGATTTTTACACTCCTCTGCGGTGGTAGAAATAGCATCAAACCCGATATATGCAAAGAATACTGCCGAAACTCCCTTCATTATACCACCAAAACCTTCCGGGCTAAATGGCGTCCAGTTATCCGGATTGATATAGAATGCCCCTAATACAATTACAAAGAATATTACTGCAAGTTTTAGAATTACCATCAGGTTGCTTGCAGATCTTGATTCTTTAATACCCCGGAATACGATATATGTAATTAAAGCAACGATCATTAATGCCGGTATATCCATAACAATACGAAATCCACCAATAGTAGGAGCATTCGCCCAGGCAGAAACTGCTTCTTGTGTAGCAGATGCTTTAGCCGTCATATAATCCATCGTCATCCAATCAGGAATATGCATTCCGGCTTTGGTCATCAGGTTGGTAAAATAATCACTCCATGAAATAGCCACCGCAATATTACCAATTGCATATTCCATCAACAGATCCCAACCAATGATCCAGGCAAATATTTCGCCGAAGGCGACATAAGAATAAGTATAGGCACTTCCCGATACCGGAACAGTTGATGCAAACTCTGCATAACATAACGCAGCAAATCCGCAGGCAATAGCAGTGAATATGTATAGAAACACAACACCAGGCCCACCGTTGGATGCCGCAGAACCAATTCCACTAAATATACCGGCTCCAATAACGGCTGCAACACCAAAGAATGTAAGGTCACGAACACCCAATACTTTTTTTAGTCCTAATGAATGTCCATCGCCTTGCCCTGCTTCGGCTTCTTTTAAAATATGCGAGATCGATTTTTTTCTAAAGAGTTGATTTGCCATATCAGTTGGTTTTGAAGAGGTTAAAATAGGAAAAAAAATGATTGGAGAATGATTTTTACTGCTGCCTTTTAATCAAGGAGCATAAAAGGCCTGATTTTAATCATTCAAACTATAAACACGCATCATTTTTTGCTGACCGCTGATACTACAATTTTGTGTCAGCAAAAAAGAAAATATATGGAAACAACTTTCAAACATGTTTATGCGCCAACAGTGGCCAAACAAAACAGCAGCACTTCACTATGGAAACAGTTTATAAATTGGGCTGATCAACAAGAGGAAAATCGCTTTGGGTGGACAGCCGTGTCAATAGCTGGTCATGGCTGTGTTTTTACAATAGTAACCGTGGCTATGATTCTGTTTACGGGCAATAATTTTATATTCTGGCCTTTTGCAATAGGCGCTATGACGATTTGCCTTGTTGCAAACCTGGCAGCGTTACCCACTAAGATTACAATACCAATACTCTTCTTTAGTGTACTTATTGATCTTGTAATTATTGGTATCTGTTTGACCAATGGCTTTGATCTGGCAGCAAGCTACCGGTAACTTAATGTTCCCTTTTCACCAGGAATTGTGCAAGATCTTTTAGGGGCTGTTTTCTTTTGGATAAAACAGCAATGTCATCAAGATGTGCCATTGCTTCATCAAGATATTTGTTCTTCAATGTAAGAGCCCATTCGTCCACCTTACAATCACGGTAGATCGTTAATACTTTTTCGATTTTATCAGCGGAGTTGTTAGCAAGTAGTTGCTGCAACTCTTTTTTTTGTGCCGGAGAAGCGGTTTCCAACGCATGTAACAACAGGAATGTTTTTTTATTCGACAATATATCGCCACCCACCTGCTTACCGAATTTTTTAGGATCACCAAAGGCATCTAAATAATCATCCTGTACCTGAAATGCGATACCAAGTTTTTTTCCAAAATCATACAACAAGTGTTGGTTTCTCTCTCCTGCTCCACCGAGTATAGCCCCGGTTTGTAAACTGGCAGCTAATGCCACAGAAGTTTTTAATTCAATCATTTTAAGATAAGCATCAAGGCTTACTGTATCCATGCTTTCAAAATCCATATCCATTTGCTGTCCTTCGCAAACTTCCTTGGCAGTAGTATTGAATAAGCGAAGAATGGATTGAATATATTCTACACTGATCTTATTCAACTCTTCATATGCTGCCACCAGCATCACATCACCGGCAAGTATCGCTGTATTTTCTCCAAACTTGGTATGCACTGTTTCCATTCCACGGCGAAGTGGTGCTTTATCCATTATATCATCATGGATCAGTGTAAAATTGTGAAAAAGTTCGATAGCTGTTCCTACATGCCAGGCATCTTCTTTTATTTCTTCAAAAAGTTCATTACCCATCAGGCACAGCACCGGACGAATTCTTTTACCGCCAATCTTTAAGAAATATTCATTGGGATCATACAGCGTAGCAGGTTCAGCAGGGAAATGCCGTTTATCAAAATGGATAGCAAATTTTTGAGATAGTAATTCAAATGACTGCATAAAAAATATTTAAACCACAAAGGCACAAACAATACACAAGGATTAAGTTAGTTATACTTTGTTTTAAGATTATTTAGGATTTTTTCGGCTAGCTTTTTTCATTGGTATTACTGATTCTTCTTCTTTTAGCTCACCCGTCACTACCCACTCATAATCCAATTGCCTCTTCGTTAGATTAGCGGCCACCACTTTTATCATCACCTTATCTCCCATCCTGAATTTTTTACCGCTGCGTTGACCCACTAAACAATAATCAGTTTCTACATGGCGAAATTCATCATACTCCAGCAAACTATTTACACTCACTAGTCCCTCGCATTTATGCTCTACGGTCTCTACCCAGAAACCAAAACTGGCTACCCCACTTATTATACCTTCAAATTCTTCTCCGAGGTAATTTTTCATGTATTGCACCTGCTTGTATTTATTGGAAGCTCTTTCTGCTTCCATGGCCGCTCTTTCTCTTTCGCTGGTGTGTTTACATTTTTCTTCTAACTTTTTGTCGGGGTTGAGCTTATTATTTAATACTTGTTCTAATATGCGATGCACCTGCACATCGGGGTATCGCCTTATTGGAGAAGTAAAGTGGCAGTAATGTTCAAAACCCAGTCCATAATGACCAACATTCTCAATGGTATATTTTGCTTTCGCCATGGTGCGGATGCCTAATTGCTCCAGCACATGCTGCTCCGGCTTACCATGTACATCTTTTAGTAACTGATTAAAAGATTTTGCAATTGCATCGGGTGATGATGTATCGAATGTATGGCCGAACTTTTTAGCAAATGCTGCAAATGGCAACAATTTAGCTTCATCCGGGTCATCATGTGTACGATAAGGGAAAGGTAACGGTTTACCGTTCACTTTTATCTTAGAAATATTTTCAGCAACAGTACGGTTAGCCAGCAACATAAACTCTTCAATTAATTGATGGGCTTCCTTGCTTTCCTTGATCATAATGCCAATCGGATCGCCTTTCTCATCTAATTTAAAACGGACTTCCTGTGAGGAAAAATTGATAGCCCCGTTATTAAATCGTTTCTTGCGAAAACGCTGTGCAATATCATTTAGTATTAAAACTTCCTCAGCGTACAATCCGGCTTTCTTCTCAATTGTTTCCTGCACTTCTTCGTATGTAAATCGATGATCGGAATGAATGACTGTTTTACCCAACCAGTATTGTTTTACTTCTGCCTTTGGTGTTAATTGAAAAATAGCAGAGAAAGTAAGTTTGTCTTCCTTTGGCCGCAAAGAGCAAAGAAAATTGGAGATATGTTCCGGCAACATTGGGTTTACTCTATCCGGCAAATAAACTGAAGTAGCCCGTTGATACGCTTCTTTATCCAACTCATTATCCGGCTCTACATAATGACTTACATCGGCAATATGCACTCCTATTTCATAATTGCCATTTTTCAGTTTTCGGAATGAAATGGCATCGTCAAAATCTTTTGCATCTACCGGATCAATAGTTATTGTGAAAACGTCCCGGATGTCTTTTCTCTTTTTAATTTCTTCTGTTGAAATTGTATCGGGTATTCTGGCAGCTACTTCCAATGCTTCATCAGAGAATTGTAATGCGAATCCTGCCTCCAGTAAAATCTCTTTCATGGCAGCATCATTGCTATTCTCTGCATTCAATACAGAAACTACTTCACCAACTGGTCTTTTACCATCGGTATCCCATTGCACCAACTTTACTACTACTCTATCATTTTCAGTAGCCCCATTTATACTTTCCTGTGGAATATAAAAATCTGGCATTGGTTTATCTGTTTCTGCAACAAAAAACGCAAAGCCTTTATTAATTTGCAGTTGACCGATAAATTCTGTTCGTTTACGGTTTAATACTTCTCTTACAAATCCCTGCATACGGCGATTACCGCTTTTTACTTCCTTAACTGCTACTCTTACGGTATCTCCATGTAAGGCAGTATTAAAGTCCGCAGGACGGATCAATATATCAACCTCCATACCTTCTATCGTTACGAAACCCATTCCTGACCGGGTTATGTCTAAAGTACCTTTCAGCACTTTGTTATGCCCTGATTGTGGTTTTCTTTTTTCTTCTTTTCTTTTTTTTGAATTCTTTCTTCCCATATTATGGTTTAATGCTTTTTGTAAAATTTGTAATAAAATTTTCGACTAAGGAGTCAAACTTTCCGCCTTCATTAAATAAAAAGTGATGCCGGACTGGCAGAATATATAAAGGCAGATCACTTATTTCAGTTTCAAATTTTAAAAGCCGGACTGCATCTTTTTCTGTAGTGAGGATAATTTTATTTTTCCCCTCCATTGTTTCTAATTTCTTTTTTATGTCATTTAGATCATCAATACTAAAAATATGATGGTCTGCATATTGCATCATGTAATATACTTTACTTTGGCTTTCCAACATTTTCTTTAGTGGTCTTGGATTGGCAATGCCCGATACCAGTAAAACTTCCCGTTGCTCGTTAAGCAGAATTGTTTTCTTGCTTTTTATATGGTAAGGAGCACCATAGTCAATTGTTGTAAAAAAAATGTGCTGATGTTCCAATGGCATTATTTCTTCTACGATTTTTTTCTTTTCACCTTCTGACAAATCAGCCTTGCATTTTGTTACAATAATTATCTCTGCCCTTTTATAGGAGCTTTTATTGTCTCGTAAATCACCAGTAGGCAAATAAAAATCTCTTGTAAATAAATTGTTGTAATCGGTTAGTAGAATATTCAATCCTGCTTTTATGGTACGGTGTTGAAATGCATCATCCAGCAAAACTGCCTCTGTACCGGGCCTGTCATGTAAAAGCTGTGGTATCGCAACAATTCTTTCTTCTCCTACCGCTACCGGAACATCAGGAAATTTCAAATGAAATTGCATCGGCTCATCTCCAATATCCAACGCCGTTGTGTTTTTATTTGCCAGGGCGTAGCCTCTTGTTTTCCTTTTATAGCCCCTGCTGAGAGTGGCCACATTGAACTTGTCTTTTAATTTTACTATCAGGTATTCGATCATGGGCGACTTACCTGTTCCTCCAACAGAAAGATTGCCTACACAAATAAGGGGTAACCCAAAACTGGCTGATTGGAAAATTCCTTTGTCATATAAAATGTTTCGGACACTGATGATCAGCCAATAGAGCAAGGCGAATGGCAATAAGAGTATGCGGAATGATTTTAGAAAAAAGTTAGAAAACATAAACGTTTTGAGGCGTTATACAAAGGTCTAAAGGTACGTCAAATTCGTCCGTATCGCTTATCTCTTCAATGGGCTCAAAATAGGTAAACCCAATTTTAATACATTCTCTTTTACAACCAGCCAGAAACTTATCGTAGAAACCTTTGCCATACCCAACACGGTACCCCTTTTTATCTACTGTTAAGAGTGGTACTAAAACCATATCGATTTCTTCGACATTTACTGTAGATCCGTCTGAAGGTTCATAAATGCCATTATTGTTTTTAATAAACTCTGTTTCTTCATTAACAGCAATTGCTGTCATTTCATTTGTTATAAAGTTGGATTTTGGATAGGCTATTATCAATTCCGGGTTTCTGAATTCGATATAGTCGGTAAACAAATGTGTATCCGGTTCATGGTTGGCTTCTATGGGCCAATAACTAAACAGAATATTAATAAAAGGAATATGGACGGTTTGTAATTGTATCAGCAATAAATCATCCAGTCGGGAACGTTCAGCAGCAGTAAGTGCATTTCTTTTCTCACGGTAGATTTTGCGAAGTTCTTTTTTGGTCATAATTCCCTGTTCTCAACAAAAGTAGAAAAAATGGTAGTGCCGTAGTTTCTTTCTGATTTGTAAAAGGGAAAAGTATTGTAATCATTTCTTGGTGTATGTTCTAATACAAACCAACCACCTTTATTTAGCAATTGCTTTTCAAAAATCTTTTTAGGTAGATCATCAATAGTGGTGAGTGCATAAGGCGGGCCTGCAAAAATAAAATCAAACTTTTCGGCACATTGATCAATGAATTTAAATACATCCATCTTTACAGCTTTTAATCCTTCAATACGAAGTGTGATGGCAGTTTTTTTGATGAATTCATACATCGCAGGGTCTTTCTCTACAATGGTTAAGTTTTCTACACCTCTTGAAGCCAGCTCATAACTGATGCTGCCGGTGCCGCCAAACAAATCCAATGTTTTCAGTTCTTCAAAATCAAGATTATGTTGCAGTACATTAAACAAACCTTCTTTTGCAATGTCGGTTGTCGGCCTTGTATGCGGCATATTAGTTGGCGGGTTGAATTTGCGACCACCATGTTCACCTCCTATGATGCGCATTTTGCCAGGTCATTAAGTGATGTAAAAAAATGTGCAGGGATCTCATTTGTTACCGGTGCTTTCCAGGCTGCTTTTCTAAATATGACATTCATAAAATACTGGTGTAACTCCCGATATAAAGCTGATTCTTGTTCAATCAAACCGGATAAACTTATATTCACCTGCTGTTGGTTCAAACCAAACTGTTGGCAAATTTTCAACAAATAGTATATTACATCGGCGGGAGTTGAATACGAGTAAGTTTGTGCTAATAATAATTTTCCGTTGGCAGATGTAAGCACTGTAAAATCTTCGTTACGGAAATTAACCATCAAGTTGCCACCTTCTGTTGTCGCTGTATTGTTTTTTATACTCACGGTATTGCGATGCCAGTACTTTCCGGTCAGAAATGTTTTGCTTATCCTGTCATGCATTTTTTGCGGAACAACATATAAATTATTCACCTGCCATTCGTTAATTGCTTCCGAAATAACAGATGCTGCTGCGGGTATTCCTGCTATAATACTCATTAAAAAAGCCCCGTCTTCATGCCTGAAATTTTTGGAGGGAACTAAAAAACTTTGGGGATAATCAAAACAAACCAAAGTCTTGTAATAAGCATATGTCAGTTCCGGATGGGCAGAAAATAATTCATTAAGAAAATCATCATTAATTTCGTCTGCATTGTAGTAGGCCAGTTTCTTTAACTCCTGCGAAGCAAAGTCGGTAATGGAAAAACAGCAATGCTTTTCCCCTATCTCCATTGAGAGAATCGGTTGTACACTATCCTTTCCTTCTTCAGTGATCTCAAATAATTGCTTCAACGTATCTTTTTTAATTGCGTGCAATATTAGCCAAAATTTAAATATCGTAGGTTTGCCGACTTTTATTAATGGCAACAACATCTCCACATAACGATTTACAGGTACAGATTACTAATAAGCAGATCCTGAAGATCGCTTTACCTATCAGTCTTGCCATTTTTATACCCCAGCTAAATTTTATTACCAATAATATTTTTCTGGGTCATTATGAAAATGACAGTCATGCCCTCGCCGTTGCTGGCATCACAGGTGTTTATTACCTCATTTTTGCTGCTATTGGTTATGGACTGAATAATGGCCTACAAGCTCTTATTGCCCGCAGAGCAGGTGAAAACCGGCCTGACGAGATCGGCAACATTTTTACGCAGGGTGTTTTGATTGGCGTAATAATATCCGCAGCAGGCATTATCATCACTTATACAATCACACCTTATTTATTCAGCCTAATCCTCCACGACCCTGTTGTACATAAAAAAGCAATAGAGTTCCTTCAGATAAGAATATGGGGTTTACCATTTTTATATGTCTTTCAGCTTCGTAATGCACTGCTCGTAGGCACCAATCAAAGCCGCTATTTGGTAGCAGGTACATTAGCAGAAACTCTAACTAATGTTGGACTTGATTACTTATTGATATTTGGAATGCTTGGCTTCCCCGAGCTCGGTTTTAATGGTGCAGCCATTGCTTCGGTAATTGCAGAGTTTGTTGGCATGTTTGTCATCTTTCTTGTCATCCGCTGGAAAGGGATCAGCAAACGGTTCAATTTGTTTCGGCGATTGAAATGGAGCAAAGAAAACAATGCCCTCATCTTTTCCATGTCGGCCCCGCTAATGTTTCAGCATGCTATCAGTATCATCAGCTGGCAATTTTTCTTTTTATTGACCGAGCACCATGGTGAAATGGCATTAAAAGTTTCCAATGTTATGCGCAACATCTTTGGCATTTTTGGATGTGTTACCTGGGCATTTGCTGCCACTACTAATGCCATGGTGAGTAATGTTATTGGACAAGGAAAACAAGAACAGGTGCCGGGTTTATTAAAGAAAATAATTACGCTGAGTAC
This sequence comes from Chitinophagaceae bacterium, assembly GCA_022843585.1. Lineage (GTDB taxonomy): Bacteria > Bacteroidota > Bacteroidia > Chitinophagales > Chitinophagaceae > JJ008. Next base: position 18,464 of record JALHNJ010000003.1, on the reverse strand, counting down.
CGGAGTAGCTATTGTATCCTGTATTCTGCTTAATCTATTCCCCGTTATGTTCCTCTCTATTTTTGGACAGGGAGATGAATTTATAATTGCTGCACTTCCTGTATTACGGGTCATCACTGCAGGAATGATACTAATGTCTTTTTCAATCGTCATGTTAAGTGCCGTAACAGGAACCGGCAACACAAGAATTACCTTTTACATTGAACTTTTTGCCATCATACTTTATTGTATCTATGTGTATCTCGTTTCAGAATACTTCTTTCTACCAATTAAATTTGGTTGGATGAGTGAATGGCTTTACTGGCTTAGCCTGTTTGTACCATCGCTTTTGTATATGCGAAGTGGAAAGTGGAAGAATAAAATTATTTAGCAAGTCAATTTACCAACTATAACATTTATAAAACTATAGCTTTATTCAATTTTTTTTACATCGTTTGTCTTCGGATTAATTGAGCTATAGCGAACGATTTTAAAATCTTTTACTTCTATTTTGATATTTCTCCATACTCCATCTTTATTATAGTTTAATGTTGAACTTGTTCCATTACCTCCGGTTGTATAAGAGTCTGCTTTAAAATATCCTAAATCATAGGTAACTATTTTATCTGAAAACCCAGTATTTAAAAATTTATACCCCGAACCGATTTGCATTAATTCATTTACCTCTTTTAAAAAAATCAACAAAGAATCTTTGCTGCCGAATTTATGATTAAGAAAAAGTTTGACAAATTTTTCGCTTACATCTCCATACCATAGCGGTTCAACAAGTAGTATTTTAGCTTTTGAACTATCAAAGAGTATCAGACAAGTACCAGGGTTAACATGATACCCCAAATAGTTCGTTAGTATAACTTGAAAAAAATCATAATTGGGAAATACTGATTTAAACAAAGGCTTTTCAATCTTTGTAATATCCGCTTTATCAGCATAAAAAACCCACCTACCACTTAGATTTGATGCAGCAGGAAGCTCCTTAGCTAATACTGTTTCTAAATATGGATATGATTGTCCATGCAAGCTGAAGGATAATCCTATAAGAAAAACAAGTAATAGCTTTCTCATTCTGTTTATTGCATTTTCAATTTAAAATTCTTTCTCATACTTCACCCCCACCGTACCAACAAACTTTGCAATCGGAGGATTCAATTTAGTAGCCGCAATCTCCACTTTTTTTATTTGCGGAAAAGCGAGGTGAATATGCTCCGTCACTTCCATTAAAAAAGTTTCCAGCAATTCCCGGGGTTTTTGCATTTCAGCTTTTAGTAAATCGTATAACGCAACATAATTTATAGTTGCTTCAATATCATTTACAACAACAGTATCCGGCGAGAATACAACAGAAAGATTCACTTCAAACTCGGTTCCGATATTCTTTTCTTCCGCAAATAAACCATGGTAGGCATAAAAGCGGAGATTATTAACCGATATTGTAAGTAAGCCTGCCATTAATGTTCTTTTGCTCCTAAATATCTTTCAGCATCTAATGCAGCCATACACCCACTTCCTGCGGCGGTAACAGCTTGCCTGTATATTTTATCCTGCACATCGCCGGAAGCAAATACACCTTCCACATTTGTTTTCGAACTACCGGGAGTTGTTATTAAATATCCAGCTTCATCCATATCCAACCATCCTTTAAAAATATCAGAATTAGGCTGGTGACCAATTGCAACAAAAAAAGCACTTACAGCAACATCTTGATTTTCGCCAGTCTGATTATTCTTTATTCTAACGGCTTCTACTTTTATATCACCCAGCACTTCATCCGTTTCGCTATGCCAATATATTTTAATATTTGCTGCTTTCAATACTCTTTCCTGCATTACTTTACTGGCTCTCATCTCTCCTTTTCTAACTATCATATGCACTTGAGAACAAATTTTGGATAAATACAAAGCTTCTTCCGCAGCCGTATCACCAGCACCTACAATCGCCACTTCTTTTCCTTTAAAGAAAAAGCCATCACAAACAGCACAGGCACTTACACCATAGCCATTCAATCGTTGTTCGCTTTCCAACCCCAGCCATTTTGCAGAAGCTCCGGTAGAAATTATTACCGAATCTGATTCTATCCATTTCTCTTCATCGATCTGCACTTTATGTACAGGGCCAGTAAAGTCTACTTTTGTAGCCAATCCAAAACGTATATCCGTACCCATACGGGCTGCTTGTTTTTCAAAATTTACCATCATATCCGGCCCCTGTATTCCTTCGGGATAGCCGGGATAGTTTTCAACCTCTGTTGTAATGGTTAATTGTCCACCTGGTTGAATACCCTGGTACAAAACCGGATTTAGTCCTGCTCTGGCAGCATAAATTGCAGCGGTGTATCCCGCAGGTCCTGAACCAATGATCAGGCATTTAACTTTTTCAATTATATCCATGTGTAAGTTGTAAAATAAGTAATCGAACAAAATTAATGCTTAATCAGCAATCATTCGGTCACCTATGCGACGACATAATCCAATGTGAACAATGTCTGAAGAATAAACTTACTGTGGTATAATAATAGTTCGATATTGAGTGGCATAACCGCCAAAATAACCCAAAGCACCACCGATAATATTGCTGATTACTTTAGTTGGAGAAGAAAAGGGATTGCCCACACTTGCGTAAGTAAATTCCATTGTACGCCAAAAGTCGTAGGTAGCTTTATCAATATTGCTTAACTTAAGCGTAACCGTATCGCCTTTATCAAAAAAAGAATACCCTTCAGGTGTAGATCCGTTTCTTGGGATGCCCCGTTCTACTTGCACCTCATAAGTAGCTCCGTCAATAACCTGGTCATCAAAGACGGAATTAAATCCTGGATAAAACAATTCACTGTTTCTTTTAGTGAAATAGCGAACATAATCTCCAAATCCTGGCTTGTCGGTTGCTTTTATCATCACCGAAACCTTTTCTGGTGGATTACCCGCAGGCGCCGGCTTCCAATAAAAAGAATCAATGCGGCGGGTGGTATCGGGAATTGTTGTTGTAGCGCTGTATTCTTTTCCTTCGGCAACAATTCTCAATGAATAGGATTTGTTTAATTCACCCACAAAAGCAGTGGCAGGATTTGCAGGGTCATTGGAATAATAGTAAAAATTAAGACCCGGCCCTACAGGTAATGTGTACTCGATTAGTTTATGAGTTGTTGTACCATTCGATATATACACTTCGGCATTTCTTACAAAACTGTTGGCTAATGCATTTAAATCTATTGTAGAAAAATAAGCCTGACTTTTTGAAAGATATACAACAGGAACTTCGTTATTTTCAATGGTAGCTTCTACAACTAACTTTGGAGTAACATCATTTAGTTCAAATTCGACTACTCTTTCACAAGCAGAAAGGGTAAATACAATAAGAAATAACGAAAGTATTTTCATAGCTAAACAAATTTAACCATTGTTGTATAAAAAGGTTCATCAGTAATCAAAAAAATAACTCCAGTCAGTAAGACCGGAGTTATTTATTAAAAACCCATCAAAATAAATTTAATTAGCCCAGATATGCTTTTAAAGCACTGCTGTAACGGGCTTTTTGTAAGCGTTTAATTGCTCTTTCTTTGATCTGGCGAATACGTTCTTTGGTGAGATCATATTTTTGCCCGATTTGTTCAATGGTTACTCCATTTTCACCATCTAATCCGAAATAAGCATTAACGATTTCAGCTTCTCTTGGAGATAATGATTTCAATACACGACGGATCTCATTTCTCAAAGAATCTTTCATTACATCATCATCGGTATCATCACCACCTTCCAGCAGATCTCCCATGGCTACATCTTCGGCTTCATGCACTGGTGCATCAAGGGAAGTATGACGGGTGTTACTTTGGAAAATGTTGTTGATCTCTGTTTCACTCATCTCCAGTAATTCTGCTAACTCTTCTGTTGATGGCTCTCTCTCATGTTCTTGTTCAAAAGCCATGTAAGCTTTATTAGCCTTGTTGTAGGTGCCAATTTTGTTTTGTGGCAAGCGGACTAGTCTGCCCTGCTCTGCCAATGCCTGTAGTATAGATTGGCGAATCCACCACACAGCATAAGAAATGAATTTGAAACCTTTGGTTTCATCGAAGCGTTGTGCCGCTTTAATTAAGCCGAGGTTGCCCTCGTTAATAAGGTCACTTAGTGACAAGCCCTGATGTTGGTATTGCTTTGCAACAGATACCACGAAGCGAAGATTCGCCTGCACCAGTTTATCCAAAGCCCGTTGAGAATCTACCGGATTCCTCGTGAACATTTTGATGCGCTGCGCAAGAGTAGTTTCCTCCTCAGGCGTTATCATCGAAATTTTCGAAATCTCTTGTAAATACTTTTCAACTGCTTGAGAATCCCTGTTGGTGATCTGGGTAGCAATTTTGAGCTGCCGCATAACTAAAAAATTTAAATATCAACGAATAGATGACAGTCTTTGTTTGCAAGTTGTTGCAAATGGATAGTTAATTGCAGAAGTATGTATTTGACCGTCCAAGACTATCTGCAAAAGTAGCAAATAATGCCCGTATCTCATAATGATTTGAGAGGTAAATTATTAACACCTTATGCGCAAACGGTTTCGCTGGGAAAACAACCCACAATGGTTGCAAAAAAGGTGTAAACGGAGAAGTTAGTTAACTACCCGACAGATGCTGGTTTTTGCGTTTTAGCCTGTCTGGTCCTAAAAATCCAAACGGCTACTCCCGCAAGGAAAAGTAAGGTTGAAATAACTTCTGCCTGGGTTGGCTGAAACCCAAACAGGTTGATTCTGGTATTGACCCTTATTTTTTCAATAAAGAACCTTTCCATACCGTTCAGCATTAAATACAAGGCAAATAAAGTACCTGCAACTTTAAGCCTTTTTCTGAGTGACCACAAAAGCAAAAACAATAAGAAACAGGCCACTATTTCATAAAAAGCAGTTGGATACACGCCAACAGGGAGTTCATTACAAAACTTATCATCTACACAGCCGGGTATTTTAACCCCTGATTCATTTACATTATGCGGATATTTATAAGACCACATCCAGTCGGGCATCCAGCTAAATGGTTTTGGGCTGGTGTTTTCAATACCCCAGTCCCCATCACCTGAAACCTGACATCCAATTCTTCCTAAAGAATAGGCCAGCATCATAGTTGGGGCCATTGCATCATTCAGGTGCCAGAAACCGATTTTATGTTTTTTAGCATACCACCAGACTGCTAAAGCAGCACAGATCAGACCACCATAAAAGGTGAGGCCCTTTGGTGAAAGAAGGTAATCGGAAGGGTGTTGAACGAAATCTGACCAGTTCTCGAATATATCAAACAATTTAGCCCCCAATAATCCAAACACCAGGGCAATGATCGTAATCTCTCCCACTCTGTCGTGAGGCCAGATGCGAACTATTCTTTTTTCCGGTTTAGCTAATTTTTGTTTGTTTTTGTCATACCATTTTAAACCGGCAAACAAAAGGCCCAGTAAAATACCTGCCGGCCAACTACCCAAGGTAGAAAATATAAATGCCTGGGGATCTTCGGTCGCCGAACTGTCCATAATGAACAGGGCAACAATTTTATATCCCAATAAAAAGCCAAGTAAAAAGTTTAGTGCTAAATCAAGCCAGGTAGCAGGTTGCCCCACCATAACATTCATTTCTGTAGGTTGAAACAAACCTTGCTTGCTTTTGCGCCGGAGTTCATTTGCCAATACGATTGCACACACAATGAAAGCTATTGCAACAAAAAAACCAAAGGAGTTTACGAAGCGAAGAAATTTCCATTCAACACCAAAAAGGTCTTTAAATGCGTAATAAAGATTGGGATACATTGAATTGTAGTTGGTTGATTTAGAAGGTACGAATATACTAAAGAAAATTACCAGTTCTTAGTTTGGAGTTCGGAGTTCGGCGTAAATGATCAAACCCTACTGTTTTAATCAGAAAGAGACTGTTTTATTTACATCTCGATTACAATAAAGCCTTTCCTGATGGAAAGGCTCGAAACTCGTAAGTCAAAACTCGTAACTAGTTAATTACAATACTGCTCAAATGCACCGATCAGGTTTTGTGCAATCATTTGTGCAGAACGTCCTTCAATTTGATGTCTTTCAATAAAATGAACCAACTGGCCATTTTTAAATAATGCAATTGCTGGTGAAGATGGTGGGTAAGGCATCAGGTGCTGGCGCAATGCTTTAATTGCATCCACATCAAACCCTGCAAAACTGGTGGTCAAAAAATCAGGTTTTTTAGCTGCATTAGCTGCGGCTAATAACACTCCGGGTCTGGCAGTACCTGCAGAACATCCGCATACGGAGTTTATCATTACCAATGTTGTTCCTTCTTTTGATAATTGCGACTCAACATCAGTTGGAGATAAGAGTTCAGTAAAACCGTTGTCGGTTAACTCTTCTTTCATGGGTATTACTATTTCTTCTGGATACATTTTTGTGTTTTTTTAATTGAATGCAAAAATACATAAAATGTTTGTTGTGGCCTGTTGATTGAAGACTACAAGAAATTTTGACAGCAGAATTTCCTCATTTCGGAAATTTTGTCTTCTAACCTTTCCTGTTTACACAGGTATTGACAGTAAAAAAGCCGGTGGTACGGCATTTGAAACACCTATACCAAACATTCAAAAAATTAAAATTAAATAATCATGACAAACGTAAAATTCAACCGTAAGCCTTTTGAAGGAACATTCAACAACCTAGTGAATGATTTATTTTCTGAAGTACCCGTTTTTCTGCAAAAAGAATTTAACCAACCTGAGAGAAAAGGTTTTGTTCCGGTTAACGTCAAAGAAACAGATAAGGCGTACCAGTTAGATGTTGTTGCTCCCGGATTTGAAAAAGCGGATTTTAAAATCAACCTTGACCAGAATATATTAACGGTAGCTGTTGAAAAAACTAATGAGGTAAAAGAAGAAACTCACAAGCAAATCCGTAATGAGTATCACTATCGTTCTTTTAAGAGATCTTTCACATTAGATGAAAAAATAGATGCAACGAATATAGAAGCATCTTACATCAATGGTGTGTTGACATTAAACCTTCCGAAGAAAGAAGTAGTCAAAGCATCAGCTACAGAAATTGTAGTGAAATAAAAATAAGAATTTTAAACTTTCTCATAAGCAGTTGGTTTTGGTTTACACCCTTCGTTTCTACGAGGGGTTTCTTTTTTTAAACACCCTCCCTCCAAATATTTCTTTATAATAATATACTGCTACCCCTCCAGAGAGGGGATTGAGATTTACTTAATGAAAAAAGAAAATAGTTAGCAGGCTTTTGATTTGCAATTGACCATTCACCTTTTACTATTGACTTACCACACATCCTACTTTTCTTCTTGTATCAATTAAATATTGAATTTTCCATTCTCCGTTCAATCGCACCAATTGAAAAGAGTTGACACCGCAATGAGTGAAGGCGCCTTTATAATAGAAACTATAAGGTGTCCAGGCTATAGCAAGTGCTCCATCAACTTTCACCATATCAAAAGTTATTCTTTCATCTGCATTACCGGGTGTTTCGTTACTAACGAAATTGATGAAACCAGCAGGGTCTACATTCTTTACCACATCCTGTCCTTCTTTATTTTTTGAAATTGCTTGAAAAACCAAGCTGTCCGAAAAAGTACTTTTAAGACTAGCTCCATTCCCTTCCTTCATTGCCAGGAACATTTTATTGATAACTGCTTTTACAGAGTCCTCAGAAGTTTGAGCAGTAGCAGAATTTCCAGAAGCAAACATTGTTAAGACTATCAGAAATTGTTTCATGCTAAAAGATTTTATGATTTTATGGCAAATGAATTGGAACATAAATGCGTTGGTTTATTTACATAAAAATAAAACCTCAAATCATGCAAACAGCAAGAATATTACAAGCGGTGGTCCTTATGTTGATTGTAGGACTCGCTGCAAGTTGCGCCTCCAGTAAAGAATATACCAGTAAACTGTTTGCTCCCCGGATACCTGAAATAAAAGATACACAGGCCCTTGCAATTCGCTTTTTGGAGCTGGATGCTTTTGATACCGATAAACAAGGAGAAGGTTGGGTAACTACAGATATTATTACCGGCAAAGACACCAGCAATCAATCGGCAGTGCTTGATAATTTTGTAAAGACTTTTCCCGCAAAAAAAGATACAGTGAGCAGCATTGCATTAAAGGAAACTAAAGAAACAAAGACTTCTCCGATAGTAACTGAGCCTGTACCGGTTGCAAAAAATGCTAAACCCGGCGAAGTAAGGAATAAGCGAACAAGAGAAAAGTAGAATTTATAAACCCAAACCCGTTGCTAAAGAATGTTCATGACAACCGATTAATAAATTAAACCCTAAAACAAGACACATGAAAAGAACATTTATCTTAACAACACTTACAGCATTGTCGGCTGTATTAATTTTTGCCAGTTGTAAGCCCAGCAGGGTATATGCAACAAAAGATCGCAACGATGATTATGAAAGAGAAGAAAGAAGGTACACCCCACCTCCACCACCCCCACGTTACAACACACCGGCTCCCCGTTACAACTCTCATGTTTCTTTGATCATCAGCCCAACTCCCGGTTTTACAATGAACCGTCATTCGAATGGTTTGTATTTTCATCGCAGCCCTAATGGCTTTATGTATTGGAAAGGCTATGATAACCGATTTTACCTCGACAGAGGATCGCTGAGCCGAGTTAATTATAGCAAGAGAGAATACAGTGAATGGAAAAGATACAGTCGCTCCAGCAGATAATTTATAAAATTGTTCGATACTTACTGAAAACAAAGGAGCCCTTTTGCTAAGCAAAAGGGCTCATCATTAATGAAAATTTGTAATGCTTTATTTGTAGCCTAATATCTTCAACATACTTTGTGCAGTTTGTTCTTTGGCATACACCCAATCCACCAGCTTGCCGTTTTTATCATAGCCAACTATTACATGTTTAGGCGATGGTATAAGACAATGCTTTATTCCTCCATAACCACTGATCTGGTCCTGGTAAGCACCGGTATGAAAGAAGCCCACATACAATGGATCGGGGTCTCCATTTGTTTTTGGAAGAAACACTTCATTAATATGCTCCTCGGAGTCGTAGTAGTCATGGCTGTCACAAGTGATGCCGCCTAAAACTACCCGTTGATAATCCTGATCCCATTTATTTACCGGTAGCATCAGGAATTTTTCACCAATTCCCCAGGTGTCTGGCAACGTAGTGATAAAAGATGAATCGATCATGTACCATGTTTCCCTGTCGTTCTGCACTTTTTCTGCAATTACACTGTAAATGTGAGCCATGCTCTCTCCTACGGTAAAGCTGCCGAACTCCGTAAAGATGTGGGGCATTGGCACTTTAGCTTTTTTACAAGCCGTTTTGATATTTCGTACAATTTCATTGATCATGAACTGGTAATCGTAATCGAACCCCAAAGAGTGTTTAATAGGAAATCCTCCACCAATATTAATTGAATCCAGTTCCGGACAAATTTTCTTTAACTGGCAATACAGGTTGATTACTTTGTTCAGCTCACTCCAATAATAAATATCATCCTTAATACCTTTATTTAAAAAGATATGAAGCATTTTTAACTGAAACTTGCTTTCATATCCTTCAATTCTATCTACATAAAACTCCAGTATATCTTTTGCCCGAATTCCTAATCTTGAAGTATAGAAAGGGAAATTGGGTTCTTCTTCGGCTGCCACCCGAATACCGAGTTTAAAGGGAACCTTTACAGAAGTAGCATAATCTTTCAGCTCATCTTTATTATCCAATACAGGAACCACATTACTAAAACCGGTGTTCAACAGGTTTGCAATGCGGCGGGTATAGCCTTTTTGTTTAAATCCATTGCAGATGATGTGAATATCTTTGTTGATCTTCTTTTTGGCATAAAGCTTTTTGATGATCTCAATATCATAAGCATACGATGTTTCGAGGTGAATCTCACTTTTTAAAGCCTCTTCAACAACAAAACTAAAATGAGAACTTTTGGTACAGTAGCAGTAATAATATTTGCCTTCATACTTATGCTTTTTAAAAGCATTGGCAAACATGGTTTTTGCCTTTTTTATCTGCATACCAATTTTGGGCAGATAGGTTAGCTTCATAGGAGTTCCATATTTGGCGATAAGGGCTCTCAGATCAAGATTATTAAAGTAAAGATTTCCATCTTCTACTACAATGCCTTCCTGGGGAAAATTAAAAGTTTGCTTTACAAGGTCGTGGTATGAGTTTGTCATTCCTGGGTTAATGGGTTTGGCAGAAAATTATTTACGGCACAAAAGTATAGGATTGGAGAAATTGCGGGGCAAAAAATTTGCCAGGCACTTTTTGCTGTGTGACCAGGCTTCAAAAGGCAACGCCAATCCATCCCTTGCGGGTGATTGGCGTTGCAGTTAATTGGAAACGGATAACTATGTAAGTTTATCTGCTATAGCGACCCCGTGCAGTACTCGAATTTCTACGAATATTCCACAGCTGCGCATAAGTAAACAGTTGTTGCTTTGCTTTTGGCATTTCAATGTCGGTTGCCAATGTTTCCTTTACTTCTCTAACCAGGTTATTTAAAACTTCTGGTTCCATCTGGACAATAGATGGCGTCAAATCAATTTTCATGATATTATGGGTTTAATTAATGACACTATATTTTTCCGAACAAAAAACCGGGAGAAAAACACTAAGAATCGTTAGAAGAAGTGTTGAATTCAGTCATCCGCAGCATGCATGCTGATATGTTCAGATTTGAGATGCAAATGTACGAGTATTTTGCCTCTCACCCAAGAGTAAATGTGAGAAAAATTACAATTAAAAATATAATGAAGTAATTGCCCTTTTTTAGTGTAAATCGAATTATTGCTTAATTGACTTGATTTAAAAATAAAGGCAAGCCTGATGTCCAGTCACCATCTATATATAATTCAAAAGAATAACGGCCAGGTTTTTCAAATTTTAGTTGATTAAAGTTGATAACAATATTAACGGAGGAGAACTGGCCGTTTGGTGGAGTTCCAATGCTAATGTTTCCTTCTACTGGTTGAATCAGCTCTTTACCTTCTGCATCTATTAAACGCAATCTAAAATCATGTTCACCTGCTTCTTTGGCACCAAATCGTAAACGACAAGCTATGGAACAGGCTGGATGAGCCACCGGAAATTGTCTTGCCTGTATTGCATCAAATGTGCCTACGATGGTAAGTTTTGAATTATTGTCTTGAGCAAAATCAGCGAGAGTAAATACTTCAATTTCCATGTTAGTTTTTTTTAAGAGTAATATAAAGCTATGACTTATTGTTGCAAGCAAGAAAACTGACGAATAACCGTGCCGGGTAAAGAACCATCGTACCGGTTCTGTCAATTAGTGAAATTAGGGGCTTCATTGCTGTCAGACAAGCAGCTTATCATGCCATTGGAGCAGGATATGTTCTGGATTTAAAAAATGAATATCTTGCTGAAAACGGACTTATGAAATCATCCATCCTTTTGTTTTTATTTTTTACAATACTCTTCTCCTCCCCTGGTTTTTCGCAAGAGGTATCCGATACCATTAATCTAGATGGGAAGATTTTTGAAAAAGTAGAGGTTGAAGCGTCTTATCCCGGCGGCGTAGATGCATGGCGTCAATTTATGATGAATAATGCGAATGGCAGTGTGGCAACTGAAAATGGTGCACCCATTGGAGTTTATACAGTGATTGTACAATTTGTAGTTGCTAAAGACGGAAAGCTTTCTGAATTTAAGCCGTTAACAAAACTTGGTTATGGCATGGAACAAGAAGTGATAAGAATACTAAAACTTTCCGGAGAATGGACTTCTGCCATGCAAAACGGAAGACCTGTAAAAGCATTTCGTAAACAACCTGTAACATTCCAGGTAGAACATGAAGGGGTTACTGTAACAACAAGCACTCCTTATACCTTATTTACAACAATCGAAAATCCTTTAAGTGTTGTGGTAGATAAAGTAAAACCCGACGACCTGCGACTAACCATCTCGCAAGGAACTGTTGTTCCTAAAGGTGATGGCCAGTTTGGAGTAAAAGTAACCAAACCCGGACGGGTGATTGTGAGGATATACAATAAAAAAGATAAAGAGGTTGGTGCGGTGAGTTTTGAAGTAAGAGAAAAGTTATAATTAATCAAACTGGCGGAATCATCAAAAAATATTTGTGATGATTTCGCCAATCAATTAATATTCAAAATGGTTTATTTATACGCTGTCCAGGTTCTTTCTTCCATGTTAAATAACCAGAACATACCATTAGTATAAGAAAAATTGAATGTGCCATTCAGTGAAGCATCCGATGGTAACGTCAGTTTCCTGGTTAAGTAGCCATCCACAATATTATATAACTCGATCTGGCCATCGTAGGTATTAATAAAGCCAAGCTCTGCTCCTTTTATACCAGTGTAAACAACTGTTGTGTAATTATAGTCTTGTGCAGTTCGGGTTTCATCTTCATCTGCCGGCTCTTTTGCGTTTTTTGCAATGCCCCAATTTATTGTTAGCGGAGTACCGGTTTCTATTCCATCTAAGGAATAAAAAAGCACTTCATCCCCAAACAGAAATAAAACCTGTTGCTTAGCGGGATTGTATGCTCCTACTGAATTAACATCGGGCTGATTTTTTCCTTCTAAAAAAGTAGTGACCTTAACGGGTATTCCTTTCGCATCAAGTGTATAGCTAAACCAGCCATAATCGTTATACTCATTGCCCTGTATTTCTTTTTTCTGTGTATTGTACCAAAGCCCTCTTGTGTCTGCATCGGTATTCAATGTTTCAGCCGAAAGAAGTTTACCTGTTGCATCAAAAACACCCATCGGGTAAGCTATATTACCCGCCATAGAAGCGTAATATTTTTTTTGAACCGGATGCCAGACCACTGCTGCTCCCCTTGTGCCGGGCATTTCACTATCGGCAGTGCGGGGCATTTTGAGGGTGATACCTTTTTTTAATTCCTTCTTTATAACAGCTTGTGCATTAGTTGAAATAATAGCACCGGTAACAACCAGGAGTAAGAATAGCTTTTTCATGTTCTAAATTTTGAATAAAGGAACAACTTGTTAACGCCTTATATATCCCGTGAGAAGGGTATATTGTTTTATTCTTTCAGCTATTTATATAGAATATTGACGAAAGGGATTTAGTGCAAGAACACTTCTTTCATAGCCATTTTTATAAATGATTCGTATTGCTTTTGCTCCACATCATCGGGTAGCAAACCTATTAAACAGTGTATCTGGCCGGCAAAACATTTCTCCCAAACTCTTACTCCTGCCTGCCGTAGTTTATTGGCATATAAAATACCATCCTCCCTGAGCGGATCGAATTCTGCATTAATAATTACAGCTGGTGGCAAGCCTTTTACATCTTTGGTTAGTATGGGCGATACTTCCGGATTTTTATACTGGCCGGGTGCATATTTTTCTACGGCGAAATAGCAGGCGGCTTTTGTTTGAAAAAATCCGACTGCATTTTGCTGATAAGAAACAGATGTTTCCATATGCTGCGGACTAAGATCTGCAGGAAGTCCGTTCATTACCTGTAGTTTTATTTTGTGCGAAAGGTTTTCTTTTTTTGCTTTTTGTGCTATCACTGCTACCAGGTTGGCTCCTGCACTATTGCCCATGATTGTTATGCGGCTTGTATCTCCACCTAACTCATCGCCATATTCTGCGATCCATTTAAACGCATTGTAACTATCATCTACTGCGGCAGGAAATGGATGTTCCGGTGCTACTCTATAATCTACTGCAAACACAATGGCACCGTAGGTTTGTGCATCCAGCCATAAAGAATGTTCCAAAGATGGAATCAATGGTGCAATAAAACCTCCTCCATGATAATTGATGATGATGGGCAAACTATCCTTATGCAATGGATTAAATACTAAAACCGGGATACTGTCTTTGGTAATTTTTATTCGAACCATATCTTCTTTTGGATATGGTATGGCAGGTGGCCCTGCATATTTCAATTGTTCAATAGGTAAACTGCGCAGCTCTTCCAAACTGAGATCCTTGTAGTTTATCATTTTTAAGAAGCCTGCAATTTTGGGATCTAACTGCCGGGTGCCGCATTCTTGTGCAGCCAGTGAATTACTTGTCAACGTAAGTGATATGCTTAGTATCAGTAATACTATTTTTCTCATAGCAGAAGTATTAGATGGAGTGCAAACTTAGTTGCTTTTGAGAACACCTTCTACCCTGTTTTATCGTCAAAGGCGATAGAAACCCGGCTGTTAACCGGGCTCTTTGCATTTCGTCTTAGCGTAATTTTTTCTTTGGATTCGCTTTCTTCTGTGCTGAGCTTTTCTTTTTTGTAGGCTTATTCTTCCTGGGTTCAGCGTTCTTTTTTGGCATACAATTAAATTTAAGGTTAGAGAATTATATTTATGGCTGCAGGAAATTTCTTCCCATCTTTATTTGCCATCAGTAAACAAAGATATGCCTATAATGGTACTGTTTCCTGTATTCTTGCTGATGCGGTAAAAGTATAATCAGCACTATATCACAACTTTCATCTTTTTTTATTTATTTAACACTACAGACAACAAGGGGGAACTAGTCCGTTGTATTTTCTTGACGGCTTAATAATCTTTTCTCAAGTATAATAACTAATTCATCCAAAGTGCAATTAAGAAAATTAGATGAAATCATAAGAGGTGAGCCATAGTGCTTAAAGTTGTGCCTCATACCTTTCTTCATTATGAAGTTTGCTTGTTTTTCAATGTAATACTCAGGATTATTGACTTCAACTACTAAAAAATCCTGTTTAATGGCTGTTCTCTTTGTAAATTTTTTAACGTCATTCCAGTTTATAAATCCTATAGAAATTACACTTGAATTGTCTTGTATTCCTTTGTCATCAACCAAAATTCCCGGATTTTTATCAGCAAGCTTTCTTATGAAAAAAAATGATCCACAGCTCAAGAAAAGGACTGAAATAAATACTGCCCCATATTTTACAATCTGGTTGTTTGTTGAAGAAAATAATATTAGGCCTAAAATTGCAAGACAGGTGCATGTAATGAATCCGTTTCTAAACTTCTTTTTATTTAACCCAATTTCTATTTTCTGTTCATGTATCATGATTGAGGACTTTTACGCCAAGGCTGGTGGTTGTATTTTCACCACCCACTGAGTTGTAAATATATTAAAGAGTTTGATGTACTTATATTATTCGGTTGGTGGAAGAAAACACCAACCGAGGCGTGATACTTTTGCCGAACACCTACCACAGCGGAAGTATTAGATGGAGTGCAAACTTAGTTGCTTTTGGTAAGACGTAATGCTGTGTTTATCGCCCCAGGCAATGGAATATTGCTGGATACTAGAAGTTTCGCAGAACTAACGGCGAGTCCGGCGAATATATTCTTTATACTTTAAAAATACTGCTGGCTGAGACTTCGCCCTGGAAGGATCTAGCAAATTTGTAGAACTTGGTAAAGTTATAGCAGAAATATTTTGAGATTTTTCAGTCAGTAGTCGCAGACTACGGACAACCTTTCAACTTTCTTTATTTATTGAACACTACTTACAACTGGGGATTTTAAAAAAAGCTTTTTGTTGCCATTCTTTTTGAGTTGATATAAAAGAACCCTGCCTTAGCTGATTGAATGGGCAAATAGGATCAAAGAATGGATGCTATTGCCAAGCCGTAGTTAGTGATTTTTTAAAGACAGAAACTCTTTGTAGGAGTACAGTTGTCGTTTGCAGGACGGCAGCCTGTCATTGCAGCAGCGCAGGCTGCCATTGCAACAGTGCAGATGGTCTTTGCAGCCGGGTAAATATCTCTTGCAGAGGAGCAGATTGTTCTTGCAGAAGTGCAGATGTCTCATGCAGGGCAGCAGACTGCCATTGCAACAGCGCTGCCTGTAATTGCAGCAGCACAGATTGCTCTTGCAGCGGAGCAGATTGCCTTTGCAACAAAGCAGATGCCTCTTGCAGCGGGTGACTATGTGTTAGTTACGCAGAAAATTGAGGGATTGCTGTGAATACTTGTTATATCGAACCAGTATTCTGGATTATACCGGTAAACGATATCAAATTTTTTATGGCGTGCAAAGAAAGCGAATACCAGGTATTCGAAAATTCTATTCTTCTTTTTAATAAGTTTTGATTCTTTGAGATAGCATTTTACTTTTATTGGATCACTTCCCCGTTGCCGGTATATGATCAATTCCTGCTCTACCCTTTTTTGGGCGATCCAGTGCTGGAAACCTACATAATCAAACGGAAGAAACGGGTTAACGGCAGCATGATCTTTCTCTATTACAATGGGCCTGTCTTCTGAATAGCCCCAACTACCAGAGATGGGAAGTACTTTACCCGGTGAAATCAACTCAGCAAAAACTGCTTCTTTAAATCCTACTTCATAATCAAGCCGCAGCTTTTCAAGTTTATATATCTCCATTCCTGAAAATAATAATTAGCCGACGTTAGTTAATTAGCAATTATCCCCTGCCTGTTGATATATTTACTGGAGACGGTGGAGAGTAAAATATATTGAATAATGTAGAGAACTTACTTACTTAATTCGGTTGGTGGAAGAAAAGACCAACCGAGGCGTGAAGAAGGGGAAATGTTTTGTGCTAATGGCTTTTGCAAAGCCAATGCTTAGTCGCAGACTAAATACAACTACCCTAAAATTTTTATTTTGTTTATTGATTGAAAGACTCAGGACAACTGGGACTTGGGCCGGAACGTTTACGGGTAGGGCGGAGACGCCGGGCAGGCAATATGCTCTCTATTTAAAGAGGCTTAATTGATACTAATACCTTTTTAAAATAATTCTTCCAAATAGAGGTTTCAACAGGTGCCAGGTTAGGAACTCCTTCTATAAAAATGGTATAGGTTATTACAGCACCTTTCTTACTTGCTGATGGAAAAGAGAGTTCGCAATCAAAATAATTTCCACTGATCATGCCTTTCGAATCGGGGCATACACAAAATAGAAGTTGACCCGTGGTTCCATTTGCCAGAGTGACTTGTTCCTCGGTGATTTTTATTTTATCTTTTGTCAATCCACTCCGGCTGATGGCTTGGTCAATAAAGTCCTGTTTACCCTTATCTAAAGTATATGATTCAGTTTCATCGAACCTGATATTGATACTGCTCATAGTACTGGGTGTTCTTAACCAGTAACCTGAGCATTCCCTGAATATCTGAGAAGGTACACGGCCTGAATTTTCAGAACTGATCAGTGAGACAGCCTTTTCTGTATTTTTAAAAATGTCTTTCCAGCCCTGGTAAATCCTTAGTGAATGTGTTTGTGTCTTTATCTCCACATCGGGGTCACCGGGTACCTGTGCAATCATCACAGTACTAATGAGCAGGGAGCATACAAGCAATATAGTTTTTATCATTGTGCAAGTATTTATTGGTTAAAACTATTGGAGGCGTTTTACTGATTTTTGTGAAATTGGTTCTGTTACATTTTTTTGATTGCTTTTAGATAGAATACAAACTTGCCCATAACGGGCAGGTATTGCTGCAGGTGGGATATTTTATAACGTCCAGCCCGGAACCGCTGCCCAATTGAAAAACTAAAGTTGAAGTTAACAACAAAAAGCCACATAGATATTCGTCTGCTGGAACAAAAGTACAGCGATGCAAACAGCCAAAGTTTCAACGTCATGCCCCACTTGCAGCAATACCAATGTTGTAGGCAGGCTTTCTGTGTCGCCTTTTTGTGATGTGCATTTTAATAGAAGTCCAAAGTAAAGGCAATAGTCCCACTACCAAACTTGTGATAAAATGAAAGTCATAATTAACTGCATTGTAGTGCAAACTTCTTACTCCGTCTTGGCAAGCAGTGCATTCAATGATTTTAGATGTACTGTCAAGATAAGTTGTCGCCATTGTCGTAATGAAAAAAAGAATGATTGCTAAAGCCGAATAAATAAATCCGCTTTTCTTACTTTGTCCATACAAAAGCAATGTAAATACAACCGAGAACAGTCCAAATGCAACAACAAAATATGGGCTTGCAAATAAATGGAAGTTTTTACCTACGAACTTTATTTTGTCACCCTGAAAAAAGTTAAAGAAAAAGCGAACAAGAATCCTATAACTGTTCTCATTGTAAACAGCTAAACTAATCGTCAAGAAGAATACGAGAACTAAAAGAAGTATAATTTTTAGTCTGTTCATTGTCTGCTTATAACTGTCTCAATAATGGTCTGCAAGGATTATTATTTTGAAAACGGATGCTGCTTTAAGCTTGCCTACAACGAGCAGGGCTTTGCGTTCGGCGGGGCATTTGGAAAACGTCAAGCCCGGAACTGAAGCCGATTAAAGGTACAAAAGTTGAAAATATATTCTATTGCTCATCCGTGTTCGGTCAGCCGGATATGCAGCTGATAGTAGCACTAAGATGAGGATATGTTCGTCGCCCCCCGCTGACGCAAAACCCATCCTATGTTTACAAATCAATAAATTTAGTAACAGTAAAAGAACAGATATAGAAAGAACAAGAGGTGGAATAAGACCGTAAAACCCCATAGGCCTTAGAGCCTTTCTAACA
>JALHNJ010000002.1 GCA_022843585.1 Chitinophagaceae bacterium | reverse complement strand
ACCGTGAAATACTGGAAAGTATATTCCGCTGCCAACGATAGTGTTAACAGCATACGTACCAATCAGCAAATTCAAATGCTGACATTTGAAGAAGAGCAACGAAGAAGAGATATTGAAGCAGCACAAGTGGACTATCAAAATAAAATTCGCACCGGTTTGTTGTTAGGCGGACTTACCTTGTTTTCATTTGTAGCTATCATTTTGTACCGAAACAACCGGCAAAAGCAAAAAGCCAATAAAGTATTGGAAGAAACCCTTGTTAATTTAAAATCTACCCAAACACAACTCATTCAATCAGAAAAAATGGCCAGCCTCGGTGAACTCACTGCTGGTATAGCTCATGAAATTCAAAACCCGTTGAACTTCGTTAATAATTTTTCTGAAGTAAATAAAGAGTTGATCGATGAATTGAAGGAAGAGTTAAAAGCAGGTAAAACAGCAGATGCCATTGCAATGGCTGATGATATTAAAGCGAATAGTGAGAAAATTACTTTTCATGGCAAACGGGCCGACTCTATTGTAAAGGGTATGTTGCAACATAGTCGTAGCGGTAGCGGACAAAAAGAAGCAACCGATATTAATAATCTATTGGACGAATGCCTTCGCCTCAGTTTTCATGGTATGCGGGCAAAGGATAAATCGTTTAATGCGCAGACTACTACTTCGTTTGATAGTAGCCTGGGCTTAATCAATATTAAATCTCAGGAGATAGGCCGGGTTTTCCTTAACCTTTTTACCAACTCCTTTTATGCTGTTATGCAAAAGAAAAAAGAGATGGGAGAAAATTATAATCCTGTAGTATCAGCTACTACTCAAAAAGAAGGAAATACAGTAAAGATCATTGTGCGGGATAACGGTAATGGTATTCCGACTAAAGCAATTGATAAAATTTTCCAACCTTTCTTTACTACCAAGCCAACTGGCGAGGGAACGGGACTTGGCTTAAGCATGAGTTATGATATTATTACTAAAGGGCATGGAGGAGAGCTGAAAGTTGAAACTGAAGAAGGAGAATTTGCCCAATTCACTATTATTTTGCCAGTATAAATCAATATTTTCACCTATCAACCACCCATAAACCACCAATAAATGAAAGTTCTTGTAGTTGATGACGAAAAAGATGTTCAAACTCTTTTTGAACAACGATTCCGTAAAGAAATTAAAAACGGAGAATTAAGATTTGACTTTGCCTTCTCCGGCGAAGAGGCTCTTACTTATCTTAATCAGCATGAGCAGGAAGCTGTGTTGATCTTATCAGACATTAATATGCCCGGCATG
Organism: Chitinophagaceae bacterium; assembly: GCA_022843585.1. Taxonomy (GTDB): domain Bacteria; phylum Bacteroidota; class Bacteroidia; order Chitinophagales; family Chitinophagaceae; genus JJ008. The sequence continues at coordinate 373,696 of JALHNJ010000002.1, read as the reverse complement.
AGTGGGCTTGATCTGCTGGATCAAATCAAAAAGAAATACCATAAGCCGCCACCCGTAGTAATGATGATAACTGCGTACGGCGATGCAGAAAATTATAATACCGCTAAGCAATTAGGGGCAGATGATTTTTTGACCAAGCCAGTTGACTTCACCGCATTAAAAGAAAAATTAAAAACCATAAACTGATGGCAAAGATCTTAGTGGTTGATGATGAAACTGATTTGGAGGTGCTGATCAAACAAAAATTCCGGCAAAAGATCAGAGCACAAGAATACGAATTTGTGTTTGCCATCAATGGTGTAAAAGCTTTAGAACAGTTGGAGCAGCACCAGGATGTGGATGTAGTATTGAGTGATATCAATATGCCGGAAATGGATGGGCTCACTTTGCTTACCAAACTGAATGAGCAAAACGGGCTGCTAAAATCTGTTATTGTTTCTGCCTATGGTGATATGGACAATATCCGCACTGCAATGAACCGTGGTGCATACGACTTCATAACTAAACCGGTAAATTTTGAAGACCTGGAACTTACGATGGATAAAACCATCAAGCATGTAAACCAGCTGCGGGAAACCATGAAAGCCATTAAAGAAAATAATATCCTTAAAATGTATGTGGATGAAACCGTGTTGAACTTTATGGGCGGCCGGGAATTTGAATCTTCATTAATTGCCAATGAAACAGTAGAAGCTTCTGTTGCTTTTTTCGATATCTGTAGTTTTACTTCGATCAGCGAAAACGAATCACCTGATTTGGTGGTAAAATTGCTGAACAGTTATTTTGATGTAATGGTGAAAGAGATAATTGCGCAGGGTGGTTATGTAGATAAATTTATAGGCGATGCTATTATGGCGGTATTCCGTGGCGACTATCATTTGGACAGAGCAATAGATGCATCTCTTGCAGTAAGAACAAAAATAGCCAACCTCCCTTCGTTAAATGAGCATGTTGCATTTACACCGCAGGTTTCAATTGGTGTAAACAGTGGTGAAATGATCTCAGGAAATATTGGCTCCGCCAGTTTGCGCCGCTTAGATTATACGGTGATTGGGGATGCAGTAAATACTGCACAACGATTGCAGTCTGCGGCATCACCCGGGCAAATAATTATCAGCGAAACATCCTACGAGAAAGTAAAAGAATCATTTAACTGTCGGCAGGTAGGACAGGTGAATGTAAAAAATAAATCAAACCCGATAATGATTTATGAAGTACTTGATTAATTACTTCAACTGAAAGCCAAGTAAATGCAATACGAAGAAGCCTATTTATTTCTTATTAATAAGCTGGAGAAAGAATTACCGGCATGGCTTACCTATCATAATGCTGCACATACAAAAAGCGTAATTGTAGCAGCAGAACATCTGGCTAAGGCAGAACAAATTGGAGAGCAAGATTTGCTGTTACTTAAAACAGCAGCGTTGTTTCATGATGCAGGTTTCCTGGAAAATCATGATAGGCATGAAGAACTCTCCTGCAAATTGGCAAAAAAATATCTTCCACAATTTGGCTATGGCGAAAATGAAATTAATGCGATCTGCGAAATGATCATGGCAACCCGGCTGCCACAATCACCCACAACAGAGCTTGCCAAATATTTATGCGATGCCGATCTGTATTATCTTGGTACTGATCAATACAAAGCCAACACCGATAAAATGTTGGCGGAATTTAAAAAAACCGGCTTCGTAAAAAATAAAGAAGAGTGGCAATTAAAGCAAGCAGATTTTTTATCTGCTCACAGTTATTTTACAGATACAGCTAAAATGGAGCATGACCCTCAAAAGAAAAAGACCTTGCTGGAAATAAAATCTGCAATCAGAGCTTCAGCCAGCCACTCTCATAAACCGAGCTTTTCGGAAAATCTGCAAGATGTATGTTTTATCGTTTTCGGTGTTGTAATTGCAAGCTTTGCATTGAAAGAATTTTTGGTACCCAATCATTTTTTTGATGGTGGTATCACAGGCTTATCATTGCTTACCCATGAACTATATCATTTTAATTTGGCTGTTGTAATAGTAGTATTTAACCTTCCACTGGTCATTATCAGTTATTTTTCTGTTGGCAAAAGTTTTGCGATCAAAACATTTGCCAGTGTGGTATTGCTCGGACTATGTTTGTTTTTAATACCGGGCTATCCGCTAACCGATGATAAATTATTGATCTCTATTTTCGGAGGTGTATTTCTTGGTATCGGCATCGGTTTAGTTATGCGGGCAGGTGCGGCATTAGATGGGATAGAAGTTTTGGCATTATATACATTAAAGAAAACTTCCTTCACTATTACAGAAATTATTTTAGGAATCAATATTCTCATATTCACTATTGCAGCTTTGAAGTTTGGAATAGAAACAGCATTGTATTCCATCCTTACTTATTTTGCTGCAACACGAACGATCGATTATGTGGTAGAAGGATTGCAGGCTTACACAGGGGTTACAATCATATCTGCAGAAAGTGAAGCGATCAAATATGAATTGGTAAATAATTTAGGCAGGGGAATCACAGTATATAAAGGCGAACGAGGATTTTTGCCCGGCAATTTTGAAGTAAGTGCAGATGTTGATATTATTTTCACTGTCATTACCCGCCTTGAATTGAGAAAACTAAACAATCTTGTACATAATGTAGATCCCAAAGCTTTTGTATTTGCCAGCACAATAAAAGAAGCATCCGGGGGAATTATTAAGAGAAGAAGGGCACACTAAAATGTTAAGTTGTTAATGCGGTTGTATTATATTTTCATATTAGCTGTTGTGGTCGCTTTGTTTTTATTTCTTCGTACATGTATAGACAAGAAGGTAGAAAAAGTTACTTGTAAAGATGTAGTGAGGGAAGGGGAAGAAATGCTTGGCACATGGGCCAGTAAATCAGCAAATGGATATGTACAATTCAGGTTGAAAAGAGATGGCTCACTTGAATATATGCAGGTACAATTTTCTGCTAATGATACAATAAAAGTGAAAGGAGATTTTTCAATAGTATCTTCCACGAGTCGCAATATTAATTATTTTCCTAGGCTCTATGGCTTTCGGGAAAATGGTGATACGCTATTGAACTATTACATCAGGTCTGTTACACCTTATAACTCTACGGTAAGTAAGTATGATAACTTAATATTGAGCGACAATAGCATATATGACACCGTGGAGTATAAATTTTATCGCATAAAGCAATAAAAATTATGAATACGAAAATCATTTTAATCAATGTCAGTATTTTAATAATGCTTTTTTCTTCCTGTGGAAGTAAGTCCAATAAAAGAGCAGTAGATGCTGCCGACCTGGATAAAGTAATGCAGGAAGATGCGGGTAATGCTCCTGCAGGGTCAATCCGCAGCACATTAAGTAGCGAGGATCTGATGCAGTTGTCCCGATGTGAAGATATTTCCTGTATTCAGTTGTTTATGAAAGAAAGAGCTACCATTTTTTTCTATACAAAGAAAGGAGAGTACACCAGTCTGAACAGGGGAATGGTTATGGATTCAGCTGGTAAAGAATTTGTGATGCCTTTTTCTACCATTTATTTTTCATCAGAACCACAAGCCACTTGGCGCATAGCACAAACAGTTCATAAGAAGGATTTAAGTGATCAGTTGCTGAATGAGTTTATGCAGAAAGGATTTGTGTTGGTTGATTCATTCCGGTATTATGCTACAGAGGCCAAATGTTATCAATACACTTCTCCGCAATATCCCCGTACTGCATTATTTTATTCGCCTACCTACAAGCCATGGTATAGGAAAGGTTTGTACATGAATACTTCCTGGTTAAGTTATGTTTTTGAAGTGCATTACGAATGATCATAAACCCAGCACTTCCTTTAATCTTCCATATCCGCTTCTGCTAACCGGCACTTTTGCGCCTGAACGAAGTATAGCTACATGACTATCCTTTTCATAAGGATCAATTCTTGTTATCTGTTGCACATTTACAATGTATGAACGATGCGAACGAACAAACAACTGCTCATCTAACGACTGCTCAAAATGCGTCATCGTTTTATTTTTTAAGAAGTAACCTTCCTGTGTATGAATTTTTACATAATCATCTGCCGCTTCTAAATAAAATACATCGGTAACAGAAATGATCTTGATCTTGCTACCATTTCTTACTACAATGCGATGCCGCTGTGCGGGGGATGTAGCAGCAGATTCTACTACACTTTGTGTTGATTTTTCAGCAATAGCTGCTTTTTGCTCACTCCACCTTGATATTGCTTTATCAAAACGTTCCTGGTTAAACGGCTTTAATAAATAATCTACAGCATGCGATTCAAATGCTTTAATAGCATATTCATCAAACGCTGTAGTGAAAATAACCCCCGGTGGTTGTTCAATTAATTCGAGCATTTCAAAGCCGGTAATCTTCGGCATTTGAATGTCTAGAAAAATTAAATCGGGCTGGTACTGTTGTATAGCTTTTAAACCTTCAAAGCCATCACCGCACTGTTGCACTACTTCAAGATCCGGATGGTTTTGCAGGTATTCAACTACAATACTTCTTGCCAATGGCTCGTCATCAATAATAATTACTTTGCTCATGATATTAATCCTTGCGGAACTTTTACGATGGTTGTAAAGATATTTTCTTTTGCGTTTGTAACTAACAGGTCTGTTCTGGCAAATAACAGATACAATCTTCTTTGTACAGACTTAAGGCCAAATCCTATTCCTTGTTTGGGAGAGGATGTTTCCGGATCAAATGGATTTTCTACTCTTATTATTAGATTTTCATCTTCTTTAGTAGCATATAACCGGATGATTGTTTCACCCGTTGTGTCATACAGACCAAACTTTATTGCATTTTCTACAATAGGTTGTAATAGTAACGTAGGAATTTTTAATTGCTCAGTGCTTGTATCCATTTCAATAACAGTAGCCAACCGGTTGCCAAAGCGAACTTTTTCAATATCAAGATAGAGTTGCAGGTATTGCAATTCTTCCTGGAAGGTTACCCATTGTGTTTCTTCTTTGCGGATGGTGCCTCTTAAAAAATCCGACAGCTGCTGTACCATTTTTCTTGCTTCTACTGGTCGGCTGCCAATTAATGCGTTAATTGAATTTAAACTATTGAACAAAAAATGCGGCTGTAATTGCTGGCGAAGTTTAAATAACTCTGCCTCTTTTGCTAATTTTTCCGCATCTGTTTTTCGTTCGTCTTTTTCTTTTTGCTCTTGCTGGTTATACCATAAAATGCTTATCAATGTTATACAGCCCAGCAGTAAGAATGCTATGCTAAAACGGATGGATAAAGAATGCTGCAACAGGTTGCTATAGCCTTCATAATCACTTAGTGTCAGTCGCAAAAAAAGTTTTGTAAGTATTAACCATAGAATGGTAAGAAAAAGACAGATAGAGAAAATATTGATGTACTGAGTGCCCCTGGGTAAATAGAACCGTAGTGTATTCATTACTAAAAGGCTGGCCAATAACAATAATGTATTGCCAACAGCACTGTCGATAATGGCGGCTGTCCAGGGCATTCCAAAAAAATGGATCACCATTGCGTTATCAACTAATAGCACCAACCATACCAGGATGAAAATGATGCGGAATTTTAATATAGAAAGCGGTGAGTTGGTCATGCTGCTTATGCAAGATTCAGTAAATTGATGTGCGTGCCAAACCTTATTTGCTCTGCTTTTTTATGAACTATGTGAAGGTAGCTATCCGCATTTTCTTTTTCTTCAATTCTTGAGTACACCTCAGCGCCATCAATTAGTTCATTTAATTGGTATAATTCGCTTACACTTATAAACTGCCACTGCACTAATTGCTGATTGTTATTGAAGAACATTTCATCTTCTTTCCCACCCATTAATTGAGCTTTATGAAAAGCTTCTTCAAGACTGCCGGCAGAAACAAGGCGAAGTTGTTCGTCAAATTGTGCAGTATGGTTACCATCTCCACAAATTATGCGAAAGACCATTTTTGCAAGATACCAGTTCATGGTTGTTGGTTTTGATTGTAGATTACAACATTTACGTATTGCTACGTTGTATCAGGTTAAAAACTTTTTATTTCAATACCACCAAATATCACAGTGCCTTTTAAGATCAATATCTTTTGTGCAGAATCACTTAATGCCTGCACATTTCTTTTGTCTTCCATACCGCCAAAAATGGTAACGGCTTCCGACTTTACTGTCCAGTTAGATGGAACCACTAATTTGGTGCCGCCAAAAATAGTGGTAAGATCAATCGTAGCTGTGCCATTGAAATCTGCACGGCTAAGATCAAGTTCAGTACCGCCGAAAACATTTACAATGTCGCCGCCTTTAAAATTTTTGGAAATGATATTCTTTTTAGCACCGCCAAAAAAAGAAGTACTATCTACAAAGTCTTCGGGCACATCTCTCTGGCCTTCGTATGTTTCTTCAATAATAGTAGCATCTTCTATTCCCGAATTAGCTTCTTTTTTTTTTGCTCCTTCAGTGTAACAACTCTGGAAGCTGCGTTTAGGTTTTAAAATGAGAGCAATACCAATCAGTATTAAAATGCCGGGCCATATATAACGGCGGATGGAAATATCTGGATAAATATCAGAAACTAAGAAAGCGGCTCCGATCAACATCATTATTGCCCAGGTACCTCCTTTGAAACTATGTTTAATACCAATAAAAAGGCCGAGTGCAATTAGAAATGTCTTCCAGCTAAAAAGCCATCGGGGTAAATCCGGATTGGTAACTTTAATTAAAGCAGCAACACCAATTGCCAAAATGAAAACACCTGTCCATATATGACCCTTATTACCATCGAAGTCTAAGCCATCATTCCAACTGTTTCGGCCTTCGTCTCTTGAGTTTCTAAAATCGTTTCTCATCTTACTCTAATTTTAACCAAAACTAAGGGCTGGATTGAAAAAGGGCAAGAGGGAATGGGTGCTTTGCCGGTAGAACTCGGTGAATGACCGGAAACGGAGGGTGAAAAAGGGTGTAGATTTATAAAAAGGGCTATTTAATTTAAGGAGCTGCTCCAGATAAGCTGGTACGGCTCAGTATTTCCTTTAACACAAGTAAAAAGAAAGTTGGTGATAAAGGGCATATTGATTATTTCTTCACCAGTAATTTCAATAGCCAAAGTGCCGCTTACATAGGTTTCTGTGGAAGATGTTTCGATGGCTTTATATCCAGCAGGTACTTTTACATTACCATAGCCAAGCTCATACCGGCGATAGGCCAATCGTTCAACCAAATTTTGTACAAATGCTGGTTCATCCAATTTGGCGGAGATGTGTAGATGTTTTTTCATAACAAGGGCATTTAATCGGCCAGGCCCTGTTCTATCTTCACTTATCAACCCCGACGGCTCTGTACCTTAGTTACGTATTAGATGCAGAAATAGCCTTGTTTACTTATTAAGGGATTGTGAAAGTCTGAAAATTAATTGGTGGATAGAAAGTTACTGAACGAATGTGAAGCTATCTCCATCAAACAATCCTTTATCACTGAGTTTTAAATGGGGTATCACTAATAAAGCCATAAAAGAAAGTGTCATAAAAGGAGAGCCGAGTGTAGACCCTAACTCTTCTTTCGTCATTTTATCAATTGCTGTATAATCTGCCGCTACTGTATAACCATCTTCATTGCTCATTAATCCGGCAACAGGTAATGCTACGATCATTGCTTTGTTGTTGCTAACCGCACTTACACCACCTTCTTTTTCAATTACCAGATTTATGGCTTTACAAATGCTTTCGTCATCAACACCTACTGCAACGATATTATGGCTGTCATGTGCAACTGAAGAAGCCATTGCACCTTTCTTCAATCCAAAATTTTTAATAAAGGCTTTGGCAACCGGGGCATTGTTGTAACGGTTTACAACAACTATTTTCAAAATATCCTTTTCAACATCACTTACAATTTTGTCATTCTCTATTTTAGGTTCAAAAGAGAGTTTGTTGGTGATAAGCTGACCATCTAATGCTTCTATTACATCTATTTCCTTTTCTCCTTTCCATTTTACCACAAAATCTTCAACTACTTTTTTTATGCAGGAAAAATTATTGACTATTCCCGATTTTGTTGTTTTAATATTTGATTTTCCATCTTCCGCCACCAACTCGCCGTTGATAAATGTTTTTATTACGTCAAAGTTTTTCAAATCTTTTACTACAATAAAATCTGCTGCATCACCTTCTCTTAATAATCCAACCTCTAATTTGTAATGATGAACAGGATTTACACATGCCGCTTTTAAAATTTTAAAAACATCAATTCCTTTTGCAACTGCTCTTGCGCATAATTGGTTGATGTGACCCAGCACTAAACTATCCGGGTGTTTATCATCGCTGCAAAACATTATCATGTCGGGATACTCATGTAACAAATCAATTAAGGCCTCAAAATTTTTGGCGGCGCTTCCTTCCCGGATCAGAATTTTCATTCCGTAGTTTAATTTATCCAATGCTTCTTCAGCGGTAAAACATTCATGGTCGGTATAAATGCCGGCGTCAATATATTGCTTTGCTTTTTCACCTCTCAATCCCGGGGCATGGCCATCAACAGGTTTGCCAAGCCGATGGGCAGCGGCTATCTTTTTCATTACTTCTTCATCTTTAAATAAAACACCCGGAAAATTCATCATCTCACTCAGGTATTTTATTTCATTCCGTTGTAATAACTTTTCTACAGCAGTTGAATCTAAATAAGCTCCTGCTGTTTCAAAAATTGTAGCAGGCACACAGCTCGGTGCACCAAAGTTGAATTTAAAGGGTACGGTCTTTCCATTTCCAATCATAAACTCAACACCCTCTATACCACATACATTGGCAATTTCATGTGGGTCGCTGATGGTGGCTACAGTACCATGAACAACTGCCAGTCTTGCAAATTCAGAAGGAACCAGCATAGAGCTTTCTATATGTACATGGCTATCAATAAAACCGGGAAGAATATAGTCATGAGTCAAGAGCTGGGAGTCAGGAATCTTGCTAATTGAAGTTATTTTACCATTCTGTACAACCACTTCGGCTGGGTACACCGTCTGTTGGTGCACATCTACGAGTTGCCCGGTTATTGAAAAATCTCCGTTCATCTTGTTATTTTGTTAGTTTACGCTAAAAATACTCATTTGATGTGGCCAAACTTTACATTTGCTATCTAATTTTGCACTATAAATTAAAAACTAAACAAATGAAACGAATACTATTTTCTCTTGTATTACTGGGAGCAGCTTTTATGGTAAAAGCACAAACAGCTGATGAAGTAATTAATATGCATATAAATGCAATAGGTGGTGCGGATGCCTGGAGAAAAGTTAGCTCAATAAAAATGGAAGGTACTATGCAAGTGCAAGGTGCAGAAGTGGCTATTACTCAAACTGTTCTTCATGGAAAAGGATCTAAACAAGAAATTTCTGTAATGGGAATGACAGGATTTATGATTGTTACGCCAACTGCGGGTTGGAATTTTATGCCTTTCCAGGGACAAACAGCTCCTGAAGCTATGACAGCCGAAGACCTTGCTGAATCTCAAGACCAGTTAGATGCACAAGGTTCCTTAATAGATTATGCTGCAAAAGGACATACAGTTGAATTGCTTGGTAAAGAAGATGTGGATGGCACAGAGTGCTATAAACTTAAAGTGAATAAGAAAGGGGGCACTCCTGAAACCATGTTTATTGATACAAAGACTAATTATGTGATAAGAAGTGTTACAAAAACAAAAGCAAACGGACAGGAAGTTGAAACGATCACCAACTTTAGTAATTACGAAAAATTGCCGGAAGGAATAGTGATGTCTAAATCGATGACGCTTCCATTTGGTGAGCTGAATGTTACTAAATTAACCATCAACGGAACTGTTGATGAAGCTATTTTTAAAAACTAAGTTCCCACAATAGTTATTTTCCGAACCCCGATTGAAAAGTCGGGGTTTGTTATTACTTTTCATTATTAAATTGCTTATTATGAGAATCAGACTTGCTTTCTTATTACTATTCGGAGTATCTGCGATTGCATCTTTTGCACAAACAACTATTAACAGCAGCACATTTGGAATGATGGAAGCCCGGTGGCTTGGCCCCGGCACTATGAGTGGCCGCATCACTGCTATTGAAGGGGTGGCACAGGATGGTAGAACTATTTATGTGGGAACTGCCGGAGGCGGTATCTGGAAAACTACCAATGCCGGTGCATCATTCAAACCAATTTTTGATAAATATTGCCAGAGCATAGGTGCTATCGCTATTGATCCAAAAAATCCGAAAGTGATTTTTGCAGGAACAGGGGAGAGTAATATGCGCAACTCTGTTTCTATTGGCGATGGAATGTATAAATCAACTGATGGCGGAGATAACTGGACAAAAATTGGTCTTGAAAAATCGGAACATATCGCCAAGATTGTAATCAACCCCAACAATACTAATATTATTTATGTCGCTGTTCCTGGTCCGTTGTGGAGTAGCAGTAAGGAGAGAGGATTGTATAAATCAACTGACGCTGGTAAAACATTTGAAAAAATTTTATACCATGATGAAAATACTGGTTGTGCTGATGTAGCTATCGACCCTATGCATCCCGACACGGTGTATGCATCAAATTGGGAATTCAGAAGATTGCCATATTCATTTAACTCGGGCGGTAAAGGAAGCGGAATGTGGAAGAGTACAGATGGGGGAAAAACATGGAAAGAATTAACGAATGGATTACCTGCAAAACCATTTGGACGTATTGCATTTGCAGTAGCACCAAGTGCACCACAAAATTTAGTAGCCATTGTTGAATCTAACGAAACAGGCTTATTTATTTCTGCTGATGGGGGCGAGAATTGGAAAAAACAAAGTGCCACTTTTAATGTGGTATCAAGACCGTTTTATTTTGCCACTATAGTTATCGATCCAAAAGATCCTAAAAGAGTTTATCGCCCTGCATTATCATTTTCTTATTCAAGCGATGGTGGTTATTCATTTGCAGATGCCAGTAATGAAGGTGGATGGGTGCATAGCGATCATCATGCTTTATGGATCAATCCCAATAATACCAATCAATTGTATTTAGGTACTGATGGTGGTGTGTATATCAGTTTAGATAAAGGGGCTACCTGGAGTTTTGTTCAATCATTACCGGTTGGCCAGTTTTATCATGCTGCCGTAGATGATAAGAAACCGTATAATATTTATGGTGGATTACAAGATAATGGGAGCTGGGTTGGCCCATCAGCAGCAGCAGGCGGTGTAAGCAATGGCATGTGGAAAGCAATTAATGGGGGTGATGGTTTTTGGGTGCAGCCAGATCCCAGCGATCCAAACATTGCTTATGCAGAATCGCAAGGAGGAAATATTAACCGTATTAATCTTACAGCAACTAAAGCAGTAAATATAAAACCACAACAAGCTCTTAACGAAGAGAAATTGCGTTGGAACTGGAATACACCTATTGTATTAGGGGTTGCCAATAAAAAGAATTTATATATGGGAAGTCAATACCTTTATAAATCCACCGACCAGGGAAGAAACTGGACCCGCATCTCACCTGATTTAACTACCAACGATAAAAAGAAACAAGACCAGGAAAATAGTGGTGGCTTAAGTGCAGATAACACATCGGCAGAAAATCACTGTACCATTTTTACAATTGCTGAATCACCGTTAGATGAAAAAATGATTTGGGCGGGAACCGATGATGGCAATTTGCAATACACATTGGACGGAGGTAAAACATGGACAAATGTTGCTGGTAACTATGCCAAAGCTGGCATCCCTGCACAAACATGGATCAGCAGTATTGAACCATCCAGATTTGATAAGAAAGTAGTGTATGCCACTTTTGATAATCATATGTATGGAGATCATAAACCATATCTTGGTAAATCAACAGATATGGGTAAAACATGGACATTGATGAATAGCACCGAGTTTACCGGCTTTGCACATAAAATAAAGGAAGACCCGATAAACAAAGACTTACTTTTCTTTGGAACAGAAATGGGGTTGTTTGCCACTTTAGATGGCGGAAAAAATTGGTTCCGGATGAAAAATAAAATTCCGGATTATGTATTGGCGAGAGATATTCAAATTCATCCCCGCACACATGATTTAATTGTGGCAACACATGGCCGTGGAATTTTAATCGTTGACGATATTTCTCCTATCAGAAGTATGACAAAGGAAACCGCAGAAAAAGAAGTGGTGTTGTTTCCTACAGCACCTATCACATTAACCATGGGCCAATTTGGCAACAGTGGATTTCCAAGCACTGGTGGATGGGTAGCACCTAATCCGCCATCAATTCCGCCAATAAAATATTATTTGAAGGATAGAGTTAGCAGCGGCGATGTAAAGGTGGATGTATACGATACAGCTGGAAAATTAATTCAATCAATACCGGGTAGCAAACGTAAAGGTGTTAATATGGTGCAATGGAATTTGAGTATGAAGCCGCCCAAAGTTGCCTCTGGGGGAACTAAAATTGATTTTGGTGCTTTCCTTGCACCTATGGTTTTGCCTGGTGATTACATCATTCAATTGAAAGTTGGGGATTCAACTTATACATCAAAAGTGAAACTGGTACATGATGCAACGGATAAAAATTTTACGTTGGAAGACAGAAAGCTGCAACATAAAACAGCGATGGAAGTGTATAAAATGCATGAACAATTAGCGGATGTTGTAGATACCATTAATGCAAAACAAAAATTGATAAAGGACAATCTTAGCAAAGTAAAGGACTCCACCTTGAAAAGAACAATGGTGGCATATAATGATGAGTTGGAAAAATTAAGAGCTGAATGTTTGGCTACCAAGCAAAAATCAATTTTTGCCGATGAAAAAAAGTTACGGGAGGAGATAACAGAATTGTACAGTGGCGTAAGTGGACAGGAAGCCGCCCCATCTAATATGCAGGTGCAAAGAGTTCCTGTGTTGCAGGCGGAACTTAAAAAGAAAGAACAAACCAATCAGCAGATATTGAAAAAGTATGATAAACAAGTAATTGACGGATTAAAGAAAGAAGGGCTGATACCTACGGGAGAAAAAAAAGGCTTCTAATAGTAAAAAAATATATGTATGCAATAGCTATCCTTTAAGGGGTAGCTATTGTTTTTTGCGGCTTACAATTCGTATATTCATCATCCTAATTGCTATTGTATGAAATGAGGAATAAAAAAAGTATTCATTAAATTCTTACAGTAATGAATTTTTTTTATGACGAATTACATGTGGCAAATAGCTAAAACAAAAATGACACATGAAAAAATTAATTTTACTGTTAATTACAACAGGTCTTGCAACAAACATTTTTGCACAAAAAACAAAACCTGTAACAACTCCTGTTACTACTTCTGCAACGAAAGAAGATGAATTATTAAAAAGCCAGAAATATCGTTTGATTGGTCCTTTTCGGGGTGGCCGCAGTGCTGCGGTTGCCGGTAGTTATAAAAATAAAAACACATTTTATTTTGGTGCCACCGGCGGTGGGGTTTGGAAAACTACCGATGCTGGTAACAACTGGATGAATATCTCTGATAAATTTTTCGGCAGCTCCATTGGTGCAGTAGCTGTTGCTCCAGGCGATGAAACAGTAATATATGTTGGGGAAGGTGAAAATACCATGCGGGGAAATGTAAGTGAAGGATTGGGTGGTATGTGGAGAAGCGATGATGGCGGAAAGAGCTGGAAGAATATTGGTTTGAAAGATGGGCGCCATATTATCCGTGTGATAGTGCATCCAAAAAATCCTGATATAGCATGGGTAGCAGTAGTAGGCCACTTATTTGGACCTAATGAAGAAAGAGGTGTATTTAAAACAACCGATGGTGGAAAAACATGGAAGAAAACTTTATACATCAACAATCAAACAGGTTGTAGTGATTTAGTGATGGAACCCGGCAATCCCAATGTTTTTTATGCTGGTATGTGGAGAGTAATAAGAACACCACATAGTTTAGAAAGTGGTGGAGATGGAAGTGGCATGTACAAAAGCACTGACGGTGGGGAAACATGGACAAATATCTCCACCAAAAAGGGGTTGCCTAAAGGCACCTGGGGAATTGTTGGTGTTGCAGTAGCACCATCCAATACAGATAAAATATTTTGTATTGTAGAAAATAAAGACGGCGGCTTGTATATGAGTCCGGATGCAGGAGAAACATGGACCTTAATGAGTAGTGATAATAATATCCGTCAGCGGGCATGGTATTATACCAAAGTATATGTAGACCCTCAAAATGAAAATAAAGTGTACTGCCCCAATGTAAACTTTATGGTGAGTACTGATGGAGGAAGAACATTTCGCAGTATAAATACACCACATGGTGATCATCATGATTTGTGGATCGATCCCGAAGATGGCAATAGAATGGTTGTAGCAGATGATGGTGGTGCACAAGTTTCGTTTGATGCAGGCACAAACTGGAGCACCTATTTAAATCAGCCTACAGCACAGGTATATAGAGTAAGTACAGATAATGCTTTCCCGTATAGAATATTATCAGGCCAACAGGACAATACAGCATTTCGTATTCGAAGCCGTACATATGGTGCTGCAATAACCGCTACAGATATGGAAGTAGCAGCGGGAAGTGAAAGTGGTTATGTAGTGGCAGACCCCAACAATCCAGACATTACTTATGGAGGAAATTATATGGGTATGTTGCAACGACTGGATCATAGAACAGGAGAAAGTCGTTTAATAAATGTATGGCCGGTTGATAATATGGGTGCAGGTGCAGAAGCGGCTAAGTATCGTTTTCAATGGAATTATCCGATATTCTTTTCACCACATAATCCTAAACGATTGTATGCTGCCGGAAATCATTTATTCGTAACAGAAGATGAAGGAAAGAGTTGGGAAAAAATTAGTCCCGATCTTACTACAAATGATAGAACCAAGCAAGCATCAAGTGGTGGGCCGATCACTAAAGACAATACAAGTGTTGAATATTATTGTACCATTTTTACCACTACCGAATCATGGGTAGAGAAAGATTTGCTTTGGGCTGGTAGTGATGATGGTTTGATACATGTAAGTAAAGACGGCGGCAAAAATTGGGAGAATGTAACACCAAAGGATTGTCCGCCCCAAATAATGTGGAATTGTGTAGAGCCAGATCCTTTTAAAAAAGGGACAGCTTATTTTGCCGGTACAAGATATAAGCTGGATGATTTTGCTCCCTACATTTACAAAACAGAAGACTATGGTAAAACATGGAAGAAGATCACCAACGGAATTCCATCATTGCATTTTACAAGGGCAGTAAGAGCCGATAGAAAAAGAGCAGATCTATTATATGCAGGTACAGAATATGGAATGTACATTTCGTATGATGGTGGTAGCAACTGGAAAAGCTTTCAGTTAAATTTACCAATAGTGCCTATTACAGACCTCACTATTAAAAACAATGATCTGATCATTGGTACACAAGGCCGCAGTATTTATATTCTGGACGACTTAACTGTAGTGCAGCAGCTAAGCGGAGCAATTGTTGATAAGAATCTTCATGTATTTGATGTTAACCCTGCTTATCGTATGCAAGGTGGGGGAAGAAGATTTGGTGGCGGCGGTGGAGCAGTACGCAACGCCGGAGCTAATCCACCCAATGGTACGGTCATCAATTACTTTTTAAAAGAGGCAACAGATTCTGCGAAAGTGGTTATAGAAGTGATGGATAAGAACAAAAAAACGATCAAAACATTTTCTACTACTTCAAAAGATAATAAGATAGATGTAAATAAAGGAATGAACCAGTTTGTATGGGATATGAATTATCCTGTGGCAGAAAGAGTTGACGGTCTTATTTTATGGAATGGTTTTGTAGGTGGACCGAAAGTTGCACCCGGAGAATATTTTGCTAAACTAAAAGTGGGTAAAGATTCTGCTGAAGTGCCATTTACAATATTGGCTGATCCAAATTATAAGATCACCACTGCCGAACACCAGCAGCAATTTGATTTTTTAATTGCTGTGCGGGATAAATTTTCTGAAGTTATGAAAGGGATTAAAAGTATCAGGGAAGTGCGCCAACAGATGAGTGATTTTAGTGGAAGAGCCGGAAAAGACATGCCAAAAGAAATAAAGACACAGATTGATACGATCAATAAACAAATGACAGCCGTAGAAGAAGCATTACACCAAACCAAAGCAAAAAGCGGACAGGATGTACTGAACTTTCCGATAAGGTTAGATGATAAATTAGCAGGATTGTATGGTGCAGCTTCTGCTGGCCAATCGGCTCCATCTAAACAAGCCAAAGAAGCATATGCGGAACTCGCTGGTTTAATTGACGTACAACTTATCAGGCTAAAGAAAATAATGACAGATGATGTAGGAAAGTTAAATCAACTAATTCATGAAAAGACATTACCAGTGATAGGAGTGAAGAAAGAGTAAACATAGTTTAAAAGAAAAGGGCTTCGATTGAAGCCCTTTTCTTTTATGCAGCAGTGTCTATTTTTTTAACCCGTTCCTTCATCAAAGCAATTGCTTCTTCCTTGCTTGAAAAAGTATTGTCAATATTCACCAGGTTGTCGGCTAGTTTATTATAGTTCTTCGTCATTAACCAAATAAAAATATGGAGGTAATGAATACCGTCGAATATTAATGATTTCTTTTCAGCAAATTCACTTTTCATTTTTAAAAATTCACCTGGTATTTCTGTATAATGCATGCCCGGACGAAGATGATGTACCGTATGGTAGCCATCGTTCCAGCACATTTTGTTGTAAGGAGTGTTAATGCAATTAATAGCACTGGTAAAATTATCTTCGGTATTATTCTTATCAATAAAAGAATGTTGCGCCCAGTTGCCCAGCATCATCACTATCCGTGCAAATACAAACGGAATGATGAATATCCAGAGTGTAGCTTGCAGATTTACGAAACACATCGCTACGCAAAACGCATAAAAAGTTAATTCTCCGTAAGTAAGGCGCATATACAACTTCTTTCTCTTGCGGTTGAAGAGGTACATAAAAGTATCTACAAAGCCCATCACCAAAAATCGTCCTACATATTTCAAAAAGTCCGGAAGGCTGTCTCTTCTGTACTTCATGGTACTACTTGCATCATCTTCCTGGTTGTTTTCTACATGGTGCATGGCCATATGGTGTACAAAATATGTTTCGGGAGTATGACCGAAGAATGGACACACAAACCAGATAGTATAATGATAAAGCCAGGTATATTCTTTTTTAAACAATTTGCGGTGACTGATACAATGTAACATCAATCCAAATCGTCCTTTGAAATACATTTGCGAAACATAGAAATAGGGGATGTATAAAAGCCACCAATACCCACCCTGTAATAAAGGAGTATATAATATTATTGCCACCGGAATTACAAGCAGATGGATAGCCGTAAGCAGATGTATGAACGGAAGATCCCGTTTATCATTTATGTATTTCAACCAAAAACGTTCGTACCAGCTAAAACTTTCGGGTTCCTTATATACAGGATCAGTAAGAGTTGTCAGTGCCTTCATGTAATTCGCTTAAATTGTTCTATACCAGGTAAATCGCCGCTGAAAACTATAGTCTGTACCAGAAATATAGGTGGTCTTGGCGGCGTAAAATTAAGGCATTCCGGCTAATTTGTACCTGATTGTTGTCATGGTTTAACGATAAACGTCTGTAAATCAATATATGTTACACATAATTTGTGTTCTTGTAAACGTTTTCGCTGATGGACGGCTATAGACTACAATATCTCTGGTATAATTACTCATCCAATAATCCCGGTCTTCTTTCTTTTGTCCGTAAAATGGATTGCTCGTGTCGCCATTCTTCAATTTTTTTATGATCGCCACTCATTAATATATCGGGCACTCTCCAGCCACGGAATTCTACAGGCCGGGTATACACAGGAGGTGCTAATAAATTATCCTGGAATGAATCGGTAAGAGCTGATGTTTCATCATTTAATACTCCGGGCAATAGGCGACCGATTGCATCCACCAAAATAGCGGCGGGTAATTCGCCACCACTTAATACATAATCGCCAATTGAAATTTCTTTTGTTACAAAATGTTCCCTTATTCTTTCATCAATGCCTTTGTAGTGACCACAAATCAATAGAAGATTTTCTTTTAGCGATAAACTGTTTGCCGCTTTTTGGTTAAATAATTCACCATCGGGAGTTAGAAAAATTATTTCGTCAAACTTTCTGTCTTTTGATAACTCTTCTATTGCTTTCGCTAGCGGCTCACACATCATCAACATACCAGCGCCACCGCCGAACTGGTAATCATCCACCATCCCATATTCGTTGATGGCCCATTTACGCAGCTGGTGAACTTTTACGGTCAATAATCCTTTCTCCTGTGCCCTTTTCATAATGCTATGTGCAAATGGGCTTTCGAGCAGTTCTGGTAATACAGTAAGAATATCAATGTGCATGTTGCAAAGATAAGGTCAGGAATAAGAACCAGTAACTAGTCAAAAGACTTACTAGCAGTATTAAAAAGACTAATTCGCTTCTAATACCGCCTTAATGCTCCTCCAATTGGCAGTACGTTACTTCGTTGATTAGCATAAAAGTAAATTATGGCAGTTGTAGCAAAAGCAAAGCAAAAAAAAATAAAGAGCAGAAATATAGTAGCAGAAGATTATGAAGCAATATGCAATCTTCAATTGGATTGTTTTCCTGGAATGAAGCCGTGGAGTAAAGAGCAATTCGATAGTATACTTTCCATTTTTCCTGAAGGACAATTTTGTATTGAGTATAATGATAAACTAGTAGCTTCCTGTTGCAGTTTAATTATTACCAAAGGAGAGTATTCCGATTCGGCCAGCTGGAATGAATTAACCAACCGGGGTTTTATTACCAATCATGATGTGGAAGGCGATACATTGTATGGAATGGAAATAATGGTACACCCGGATTTTCGATTAATGAAATTAGCTCGCCGCCTGTATGAAGCCCGGAAAAATTTAGTAAGAGAATTAAATTTGAAAAATATTTTAATTGGTGGACGAATTCCCAGTTTTCACCGGCACGCAAAAAAAATGAGTGTGCATGAATATGTACAGCAAGTAGTAGATAAGAAAATATATGATGAAGTACTTACTGCTCATTTATCCAACGGGTTTGTATTAAAAAGATTATTGCCTGATTATTTGCCCAACGATAAAGAATCATGTGGCTATGGCACTTTTATGGAATGGACTAATTTATTGTATGTAGATAAAAAACAAAAAAGAGAAAAGCAAGACCCGTATGTAAGAATAAGTTGTATCCAATATGAAATGCGGATGATTAACAATTTCCAGGAATTTGCAGATAACTGTGAATATTTTGTAGATGTTGCTTCTGATTACCGGTCAGATTTTATTGTATTTCCTGAAATGCTTACGATGCAGCTGCTTACTTTTTTACCACACAAAAAACCTGCAGATGCCGTAAGAGAACTGGATCAATTCACCACACAATATATTGATATGTTTACAAGATTAGCTATTCGCTACAACGTTAATATTATTGGGGGCTCACATTTTGTTGTAGAGGAAGGTGATTTGTATAATGTTTCTTACCTCTTCAAAAGAGATGGTACTTACGCAAAACAATATAAGATTCATATTACACCACATGAAAAAAAATGGTGGGGAGTAAAGGCCGGTAGTGAAATGAAAGTATTTAATACAGATTGCGGTAAAGTAGCTATTCAAATATGTTATGATATTGAGTTTCCTGAGTTAAGCAGGGTCGCTGCCAGCAAAGGCGCCAACATTATTTTTGTTCCCTTTAATACAGATGTTCGAAGATCCTATTTACGGGTTCGCTATTGTGCACAGGCAAGAGCAATAGAAAATCAGGTATATGTTGTAATAACTGGAGCTGTAGGAAATTTGCCAAAAGTAGAAAACCTCGATATTCATTATGCACAGTCGGCTATTCTTACACCAAGCGATATCGAATTTCACAGGGAAGGATTAGCTGCAGAAGCACCCGCCAATGTAGAAACGGCAATTGTGCAGGAGCTGGATATGAATTTGCTGAAAAGAAACCGTGAGTTTGGCAGCGTACAAACATGGACAGATCGTCGGACGGATTTGTATCAAATTCAATGTAAGGACGGTGATAAATTACTCAGGATATAGCCTTTACTATTGCATTTATCTATTTAAATTTACCAGATGCAGGACATTCATATTTTAATTGTTGAAGACGAAAAGAAAATTGCAGACTCATTAAAGCAGGGACTTACCGAAAATGGTTTTGAAGCAGAAGTGGCTTACGATGGCAGTATCGGCTGGAAAATATTTAAAAGCCGGTCTTTTGAATTAGTGATCATGGATATTAATCTTCCGGGGATGAATGGTTATGAACTCTGCAAAGCCATTCGTTCTGCAAATGAAGCTCTGCCAATAGTAATGTTAACTGCTATGAATGCAGTAGAAGATAAAATTGAAGGGTTTGATGCTGGTGCAGACGATTATATAATTAAGCCATTTGATTTTCGGGAACTGTTAGTTCGCATCAGAGCCTTATTAAAAAGAATTCATACAACAGTTGCCACGGGCACTCTTTTGCAGGCAGGTGACCTGGTAATGAACCTGGATAGTAAGCAAGTAACCAGGAATGGGCAGGCTATTTCATTAACTGCAAAAGAATTTCAGCTATTGGAATATTTTTTGCGCAACAAAAACAGGGTAGTGTCCCGTGCAGATATTGCATTGCAGGTTTGGGATATTGATTTTGATACACGAACTAATGTGATAGATGTATATGTAAATTATCTTCGTAAAAAGATTGACAAGGGATTTGACGAGCCGTTGATCCATACACAAGTGGGAATGGGCTATGTACTAAAAGATATAAGCTGATGAAGCTTACTTATAAAATCAACCTGCTGTTTACCTTTATCGTTACAGGTATTTTGCTGGTCATGTCTTTTCTTATTTTCACATTAAGTAAACAAAATGTTGAAAACGATTTTCGCCAGCGATTAAAAACCCGGGCTGCAAGAACAGGGTATCTATACACCGTTTTTAAAAACGATACTACCAATTTATTAAAGTCGCTGGATTCAACATCTCCACCGGCTCTGTTTAATAAGAACGTAAATATTTATAGTGAGGATAAGAAGATACTGTATGAATATCATGATGATAGCACTTCGCAAATAATTGCACCGGACTCCTGGTTCGAGGAAGCGAAAGATAATGAGCAAAGCTTTTTTGTTTACGAACAAAAAGATGTTTGTATTTACTATTACCCGTCAGCAGAACAAAATTTTATTGTAGTAGTAGCGGCAGAAAATGTTTCGGGCAAAGAATATATCTCCGACCTTAAACGTATTTTTCTGCTTTTTGTTCCGGGTGCAGTTTTGTTTGCATTACTGGCTGGGTATTTATTTTCCCGCAGTATTGTGAAGCCAATCAAGGAGACAATTCATGATGTGCAGTTGATTACATCTCAAAATTTATCGCATCGTTTATTTGTGGGAAAACGAAAAGATGAATTGGCTATGTTAAATAATACTTTCAATGATTTGCTAAACCGTTTGGAAGAGTCGTTTGCGATACAACGACGTTTTATATCTAACGCATCACATGAGTTATCTACTCCATTAACATCAGTTTCTAGCCAGATAGAAGTTGCACTTTTACACGACCGTAGTGATGATGACTATCGCAAAGTGCTTGGTTCTGTATTGGAAGATGTTAAGGGACTGCATCACCTTACAAGAAACTTATTAGAAATTGCAAAAGCTGGAACCCATGGTGCTATTTCGTTAGATAAGGTAAGAATTGATGAAATTTTGATTAAAGCACATACCGAAACATTGAAACAGAATCCTGGGTTTAAAATAGGGTTAGATTTTCCTGAATTACCAGAAAATGAAAATGAATGCCAGGTGTTTGGTAACTCACATCTATTGCATAGCGCAATTAGAAATATTATGGAGAACGGCTGTAAATATTCTCCTGATAATACTGTTGAAATACGTCTTGTATTTTTAGGAAACGAAACCCAACTAATATTTCTCAATAAAAGTGATTTTATACCTGCGGATGAAGTAAGCAATTTATTCGAACCGTTTTATCGGAGCAACAATGCGGAGGGCAAACCAGGTACCGGGCTTGGGCTAACGCTTACCCGACGTATTATCAATCTTCATAAGGGCCAGCTAACTGTTCAATCTGATATAGCAAATGGAACCAGTTTTATTGTGACATTGCCAACGCTGAAAAAATAGTATATAAACAACAGGCACTTCTGCCGTTTACATTTTAATTTAATTCTAACCGTAGCTTAACCCTTCTCTAAAAGCAGGGTAATAACTTGTGCCAATATAATTGCAAGGATACCGGTAATGACAAAAATTTTCAACCGCATATTAGTTCCTGTAAATTTCAACAGAAATACTTCATTGTTGATGAATAAGGCTTTGCAGATTGCGAATGAGTTTAATTGCGATTTGCATTTGCTTTATGTACAAACACCAATGACGGTAATACCTTTTTTATATGATGGCACAGTTTCAGGTTCCCTGTTTAACTTTTCTACCGAAGACAGTAGTAAGAGATTGGAAAAATTAGAAGACGAATACAAGCTGCAACTGAACGATGGGTTATTGATGACATCAGAAATACTGCCGGGAAGCTGGCAAACCGTAATGAAAGAAGTGATTATTGGTAAACACATTGACCTTGTACTTATTCCAAAATATCATCGCAAATTTGCCGGTGCATTAGTACAGCAAATAAACATCAGTAAATTATCGCAGCAAACACAATGCCCGGTACTTACAGTCACCCGCCGGTTTGATGTGACTCATTTGCATAATATAGTGGTGCCTGTAAATGATTTTATACCCATAAAAAAATTAACGATGGCAACTTTTCTTGCCCGTAAGTTCAATGGTATTGTACACTTAATGGGGCAAAAAACAAATTCAAAATCTGAAGAAAGAATTAATACACGATGCATAACAAAATCATACCAGTTATTGCGGGACTATACCAATGTACGGGTGCATTGCACATCAGAAATTAATAGGAATGAACATACTGATACATTGGCCTACG
Organism: Chitinophagaceae bacterium; assembly: GCA_022843585.1. GTDB lineage: Bacteria > Bacteroidota > Bacteroidia > Chitinophagales > Chitinophagaceae > JJ008. The sequence goes on along the minus strand of JALHNJ010000002.1, from coordinate 350,722 downwards.
CAAACGATGTTGCTGCAGATTTGATAGTAGTAAATTCCGGCAAAGAATCAATGCGAAGGGGGTGGCTTGGAAAATGGTTTGGAAAACACTTATACCGGGAATCAAATATACCAGTGCTTACTATAGCACCACAACAATAAAAAGTATTGTAAAAAAACTAAAGACTCTCGTGGTTTGGTAGTTTTTATTAAGTAGGGCGGCCTGTTCTCAGGAAGCCCTTTTTTAATTTACAGTGATAATAACAGAGGCCCTGTTTTCGTTGGCAGAATTATCTTTTGCTATTATTTGCACTTTGTATTGGATACCGCTTTGTGCAACAAAAGATTCGCTTAATGCATAATTGGATGACGCAGGACTGCGATGAATATCTATCAGCAACTGGTTGGTAGTATTGTTAGAGATATGAACATGCACTTCGCTGATGATTTTGTTATCACTTAAATTGGCAGTAATTGTTACTGTTTGTCCATTTGAAAAAACCTCGTTGTTTATAGGATTTGTAATAATTATACCAGGCAACTCCCGGTCTTTATCAGACGATCTGTTTTTTGAACAAGCTGCTAATGCTACGCTTACAATAAACAGGGATAATATTTTTTGTATTCTTTTCAAATCAATAATAAAGGCAAATCTGTTTATGAATATGCTGCTTTTAAACATATTGCTGAAGCTTTCTACTCTAAAAATTCATCCAAATCTCTTCTTTCTTTTTTAGTAGGGCGGCCAATTTTGCTTGGTCGTTTACCCGTATGAAAACTGGCTGCCTGGTATTTCAATCGTTCCAATTCTTCTTCAGGTGTAATGTCAAGGTAGTATTTTATCGCTTCTTCATATTTAACCCGGCTGTGCAAAAGCCCAATAACTTTTATTCTCCATTTTTTTCCTTCGGTCCTTACATCATATACATCTCCTAAATGAACATTCTTACCTGGTTTGGCTTGTTCTTCCTCATACTTTACTTTACCACCATTGCAGGCAGTAGTAGCAAGGCTTCTTGTTTTAAACAAACGAATAGCCCATAGGTATTTATCGAGACGGAGTTTTTCTTTATCAATCATTAGTCTTTCTTTTCCAGTTCAAAAATCTCTTCCACTTTTATTTTAAACTTACGGGCTATTTTTAGTGCTAATACAGTGGAAGGAACATACATTGCAGTTTCAATAGCAAAGATAGTTTGCCGGGAGACAGCTAACTCATTAGCTAGTTCAGTTTGTGTGATATTGTTTTTTGTACGAAGCTCTCTTACTTTATTTTTCATTTGAAACTTTAAGCTTGTTTCTGAGAAGTATAAAATTAAATCTAATTATATAAACAAGCCAAAAAGCCAGAAGAACTTTAAGAAACATGAATACAAAATATTCTTTCTCATCTCTTACATACTTTGTAATAATAATAAGCTTAATAAAAGAGTAAACAAGATAACCAATTTGCACCAAGGCCGCCAACTGAAAACTTTCCAACCTTAGTTTTTGCACATATTCATCTTCAATTTTTTCTTTTGAAAAAATTAAAAAGAGTAAGCCTAGTAAACAAGAGAAAAAGCAAATACCAAGGAAAATTGGAGTTAACGGTACCCCCCAATTCATAAAGCTCAACCAAGGAATTACATTACTCATTTGGCCAGCATACCAGCCCATGAAGCCGAAAGGAAGCATAAATGCACCCCAGTATTTAAACTTATACGGTAGTAGAAACTTTCCCATTGTGTATTGTTTTATTTCAAATGTAAAGAATTCTTTACATTGTCAAAAATTAAAAAACCTCACTCAATTCGAGTGAGGCCTGATCCAAACGAATTCTCCGCATCGCTACGGTTCCCTTTTCTTATCCTTCCGAAAAAAACTTATGGAAATAAGGAATCGTCTCTATGCCCTTATAATAGTTTTCAATATTATACTTCTCATTCGGGCTATGCAGGTTGTCGTTATCCAACCCAAAGCCCATGAAAATAATTTTGATACCTAATTCTTTTTCCAGAATAGAACAGATAGGAATACTACCGCCACCACGAACCGGAATCGGAGCTTTACCAAAAGTTGTTTCCACTGCTTTGGATGCTGCTTTGTATCCTTTGCTGTCAATCGGAGTCATATATGGCTCACCACCATGATGCAGTTCTGCTTTTACTTCTACCGACTTCGGTGCAATAGATTTAAAATACGTCAGCAGCTTCTCTGTTATTTTTTCCGATGATTGATTAGGAACCAACCTTGCAGAAATTTTTGCAAATGCTTTGGATGGTAATACAGTTTTTGCACCTTCACCTGTATAGCCACCCCAAATGCCATTTACTTCAATCGTTGGGCGAATGCCTGTTCTTTCATACGTACTGTATCCTTTTTCTCCCCACAATTCCTTTACACCTAATTCATCCATATATTCTTTCTCATCATAAGGAGCTTTGTTTATCAAAGCTCTTTCTTCGGGTCCTGCCACCACTACATCATCATAAAATCCTGGAATTGTGATATGGTTATTTTCATCATGGCAGCTGGCTATCATTTGTGCTAAAATAGTAATGGGGTTTGCAACGGCACCGCCATAAGTTCCGCTATGCAAATCTCTATTTGCACCGGTTACTTCTACTTGGATATAACTTAATCCACGAACACCCGTATCGAGGGATGGATTTTCAAAACTCAGCATAGAACTATCGCTGATCAAAATCACATCTGCTTTTAATAATTTTTTATTGGCTGCAACAAATTTTCCCAAATTTGGAGAACCTACTTCTTCTTCACCTTCAATCAGGAATTTAATGTTGGTGGTCATGCTGTTTGTCTTCGCCAATATTTCTAATGCTTTTACATGCATATAAAACTGGCCTTTGTCATCTGCACTTCCCCTTGCAAAAATTTTTCCGTCTATGATTGTCGGCTCAAATGGAGGATTTGTCCACAGTTCCAACGGTTCTGCAGGCTGCACATCATAGTGACCATATACTAATACGGTTGGCTTTGATGCGTCAATTATTTTTTCGCCATATACAGCAGGGTGTCCATCGGTTGCCATCACTTCAGCTTTATCGCAACCAGCTTCCAGCAAACTTTTCTTTACTGCTTCAGCACAGGTAAGCATATCAGCTTTATGTTCGGTTTTTGCACTTACAGATGGAATGCGGAGCAAGTCCAGCATTTCATTTAGAAAACGTTCTTTATTTTTTTCCTGGTAATCTTTCCAAACTTGTGACATAATAAATAGATTTTAGGGATGACGAAGATAAGGGAGTTTGTGGTTTTTGGTTTGGAGTTTTTAGTGCTTATACGGCAAAGTTTTTTTATTGTTTGAAGGATAATTTTATTGACCAACTGCATTGCTACTAGCATCGTACCTTGTGTCACTCACTTGTACGACATTAACACAGCTGGGCATTTGCGAAGCCTCCCAACTATTCTGGTAAGCCGTTTCAATTCTAAAACCAGAAATACAAATCCGTGAGTTTATTCCGCTTTTTTCTTCTTATTATGCCTTGTAGTAAACTCATTGGTAGTTTCTTTTAATTGAGAAGTAACAGCTTTTGTTACCAGCTTACTCCCAAACCGGTCTTTAATTTCATCCACCGCTTTGTACAATTGCAGTTTCTCAATATTATTTTCAAACAAACTCATCTGCATTGTCATTGGAATGAACTGGCTGAAACGAACTCCTAATAAGCGAACAGGTCTTTTCTTCTGGTATGATTTATTAAACAGGTCTTTCACTTTTGCAATCAGCACATCATCGAGTGCAGTATAGTCAACTGTCTCTTGTCTTGAAGTAGTTTCAAAATCAGAGTAACGAATTTTCACCGTAACACAGCCCGTTAGTTTTTCATCTTCCCGTAATGAGTAAGCGGTTTTTTCGGTGAGTCTTACTAATTCTTTATGCAGAAATTCAATATCGGTATAATCCGTATCAAAAGTATTTTCATGGCTCATGCTTTTTTGTTCCCAGTCAGTGGTTATTTCTGCACTGCCAACGCCATGTGCTTTGTGCCACAGACTTTCGCCCCATTTCCCTGCAATTTTTTCTAAATGTTCGATTGGGGTTTGGGCAATATCTTCAATAGTGTAAATGCCATAGCTTTTTAAATGCTGTTCTGTTTGCTTGCCAACACCATTTATTTTTTCGATGCCTAAAGGCCAGAGAAAATCTTTTTCTTTTCCATGTGGTATTTCTAAAAAGCCATTTGGTTTTGCTTCATTCGTAGCCATTTTAGCAATGAATCTTGCTGAAGCTAAGCCACAGGAAATTGGTAAACCTGTTTCGCTGGTTACCAGTGCCCGTAAATCTTTTGCATATTGACTTATACCAAAAAACTTATCCATGCCGGTGAGGTCAATATAAAATTCATCAATACTTGCTTTTTCAAACAACGGTACTTTTGATGCAATGATTTCTGTAACCCATCTTGAATACTTGCTGTAATCGCCACGGCTGCTGCTGGTAACGATTGCATGCGGGCAAAGCTGCATTGCTTTTTTCATCGGCATAGCAGAATGAATACCAAATTTTCGGGCTTCATAACTGCAAGCTGCCACTACGCCCCGTTCATATCCTCCAACCAAAACAGGCTTACCTTTCAAGGAAGGATTATTTCTTATTTCAACAGAAACAAAAAAGGAGTCGAGATCTAAATGAGCAATATGTCTTTTTTGATCGGACATCTTTCAAAGTTAATCTTAAGTCCGAAAGACGGAAAGTCCGGAAGACGATTCTTACTATCAGCGATTTTCTTTCTGACTTTCGGTCTTTCCTACTCTCGGTCTTGCAACTTATATTTGATTATGAATTTGGAATGGCTAAAGACGGGTATTAGCCCGCTGAAGGACTTGCTTGCTTTTTTAAATAAAGAAGGAAAGACAAACGATGTGTTGAAAAAGCAGCTGATCCGTGAGTTGCGTAATAACCTCAATATTTTTCACAACGCTTTTTTGAATGAAGTTTCTGCTGATGTGATGATTGATATGCTAAGCAATGAAACAATCAAAAAAGGAGTGGAAAGTAATTTCAAATTCAATAAATTAAAACCGGGCAGCATTGAACCTTATCATGTATTTGACGATCGTAATAAAAAATACATTGGCTGGAATGCAGAAAAGCTGATAGAAAAAATAGATGAGAAGATCGAGGAATTAAAAAATATTAAGAAGATGAACGGTAATAGTGTTGTAAAAGTGAAGAATAATGTTTCGCTGATGCTCAGCAATATTTATTATAGAATGAAATTATTGGCTGATTTTATTAAAGGGCCTAAGTAAGATAAATCTCCAACAATCCATCCGGCAACTCCACCAACACTTCTTTTTTCTTATGATTTACTTTTTGTAATGTTTGCTCATGCAATGGTATCAATACCTCTTTTCCTTTAATCTCTAAGCGGCAAAGTAGTTGATGCGGCTGTTCTATCAATTCTAAAATTTTGCCGAGTGGCTCTTCTTTGTTGATGATGGTGTAGCCCAATAAACTTGCAGGGGCAGATTTAGCAGCAAATTTTTTAAAATCAGTTTCGGGAACCCATATTTCTTTTTGTGTAAGTTTTATGGCAGCTTCTCTTGTAGTAATCCCTTCGAACTTGATATAAATCTCTTCTTCGGTTTTAATTTTTGTGGACTCGATGAACCAGGGAAGAAATGAGTTTTTCTTTTCTTCAATAAAGATTGCTTGTAAACCTTTCAATGAGGTTTTCTTTCCCAGCTCATGTTTGAGCAGCAATTCACCTTGTAATCCATGTACAGCAACTAGTTTCCCAATTTTAAAATATTCAGCCATTAGTGCAAATATAATCCGTGTTAAACTGCTTGCGGTCAGCAAGGTCTGTGTTATCCGTATCAAAAAAAATCCCGGCTATAAAACCGGGATTCATGAACTTTCAGGGTGGATAATTTATCCTTCGCCACCGCCGTTGCCTTCTGTCCGTTCAGGTCTGCGACCTGGCATCGGACGTCTTGCTCTTTTGTTGCGGTAAGCATCATCCTGGCGTTTTTTAATTTGTGCTTCATGTTCTGCACTCCATGCAGTGAATTTCTCCATTGCAGTAGCATCATCAAACAAACCAAGACCTACACCACGAAGCAGATGTTTCAGGTACAATACACCTTTAAAACTGAGGATCCTGCGAACAGTATCAGTTGGCGTAGCACCTTTGTTCAACCACTCTAATGCCTTTTGACGATCCAGCTGAATAGTAGCAGGAACAGTCAACGGATTGTAAGTACCTAATTTTTGGATGAATTTACCATCACGGGGTGCCCGTGAATCGGCAATAACGATGAAGTAAAAGGGTCTCTTTTTTGACCCGTGTCTCTGAAGACGGATTTTTGCTGACATAAATAGAAATTTAACAGCGTTAAACAATAATTGTTAGTTCCGGTAAAAACCGGACGGCAAATATAGGGCTGAAATGGGGAAATAAAAAGATAAAGTATTGGAGTCAGAAGTCTTTAGTCGGGAGTCTGGAGTAGAGTCGCATTTCAGCGGTATTTTCTCCCATTTTCCAGAAATAAGCAGTAATATTATTGCTATAGTAAACCGCCTCCAAACTCCCGACTAACGACTCCGAACTACTTCTTCATCCCCGGCATCATTCTCCCCAAAGCACCCATTTTGTTCATATTCTTCATCATGCTCCGCATTTGCTCAAACTGCTTCATAAAGTTGTTTACTTCCTGGATGTCCTTTCCACTGCCTTTGGCAATGCGTTTTTTGCGGTTGCCGTCGATCAGATCCGGGTCGGCTCTTTCAGCAGGTGTCATGGAGTTGATCATGGCTTCAATGCCTTTGAAAGAATCATCGTTGATATCAACATCTTTTATTTTGCTGCCCAGTCCCGGTATCATGCCCAGCATATCTTTCATATTACCCATCTTTTTGATGGCTTCTAACTGGGTTTTGAAATCAGCAAAGTCGAATTTATTCTTGCGAATTTTGGCTTCCAGCTTTTTGGTAGCTTCTTCATCAAATTGTTCCTGTGCTTTTTCTACTAAAGAGGTAATATCACCCATGCCGAGGATACGTTGTGCCATCCTATCCGGATAAAACACATCCAATGTATCCATCTTCTCACCAGCACTGGTAAACTTGATAGGTTTATCAACCGTGTATTTGATAGAGATGGCGGCACCACCTCTTGTATCACCATCCAATTTGGTAAGTACCACACCGGTAAAATCAAGACGGTCGTTAAAAGCTTTCGCAGTATTCACTGCATCTTGCCCCGTCATGCTATCCACCACAAACAAGATCTCTTGTGGGTTAACCGCAGCTTTTACATCGGCTACTTCTTTCATCATCACTTCATCTACTGCTAAACGACCAGCTGTATCTATGATGAGTACATTCTTGTTCTTACTTCTGGCTTCTTTTACTGCATTCTGTGCAATAGAAACAGCATCTTTATTTTCCAGTTCGATATGTACATCTACACCTATCTGTTCTCCCAATACTCTTAATTGCTCCATCGCAGCGGGACGATAAATATCTGCTGCCACCAACATAGGAGAGAGGCCTTTTTTTGTTTTTAGAAAATGCGCCAGCTTACCACTAAAAGTTGTTTTACCACTACCCTGTAAGCCAGCAATTAATATAATAGCAGGATTCCCTTTGGCATTAAATACGGCTTCTTGCCCGCCCATCAATTCTGCGAGTTCATCTTTTACAATTTTAGTCATCAACTGGCCTGGAGAAATGGCATTGATAACTTTTTCACCCATTGCTTTGTCCTTAACTTTGTCGGTAAATTCTTTGGCAATTTTATAATTCACATCCGCATCTACCAATGCACGACGAATCTCTTTTACGGTTGTTGCAATATTAAGTTCGGTAATTCTTCCCTGGCCTTTGAGGTTCTTAAAGGCACTTTCTAATTTTTCCTGTAAACTGTTAAACATGATTCCGAGTATTTTTCACTATCCTGTAAATGAAAAAGTGAACATCAAATGTTCACTTTTTAAAGAATTGCAAAGATAGAAATGTAAAGTTTTATGTCAGTATAATCTTTTTAGTTTTTAAATCAATTTCCGAGGTAAGTTCTCAACAGTTTACAGCGGTTTGACGCCTTTAATTTGGTGATGGCTTTGTCTTTGATCTGCCTTACTCTTTCTCTGGTCAGGCTAAAACGTTCACCAATATCTTCCAGACTCATCGGGTGGTCAACACCAATGCCGAAGAAGAAGCAAATCACCTCCTTTTGACGCTCCGTTAATGTTTTAAGCGAACGATCGATCTCAGTTTTTAATGACTCTTTGTGGTCAAGTTCACCATCTGTTTTATCGGCATTATGGTTCTCTAATACATCAAGTAAAGTATTTTCTTCGCCTTCAGACATGGGGCTATCCATACTTACATGGCGGGCATTAATGCCAATGGTAGCTTTTACTTCTTCAATATCCATTTCCAGCAATTCGGCCAATTCTTCGGCAGAAGGCTCTCTTTCAAATTGCTGTTCCAGCAACGAATAAGCTTTTTGGATGCGATTGGTAAGTCCGACTTTATTGAGGGGTAAGCGAACAATACGGGATTGTTCTGCCAGGGATTGTAAAATACTCTGGCGGATCCACCAAACGGCGTAGGAAATGAATTTAAATCCACGGGTTTCATCAAACCGCTGGGCGGCTTTTATCAATCCAAGATTACCCTCATTGATAAGGTCCGGGAGCGACAATCCCTGGTTTTGATATTGCTTGGCAACGGATACCACAAAACGAAGATTTGCTTTGGTTAAGCGATCCAATGCTTGTTGATCTCCCTCCTTAATGCGGGTAGCTAATTTTACTTCTTCCTCAGGAGAAATAAGTTCGACCTTGCCAATTTCTTGCAGATACTTTTCAAGGCTTTGAGATTCTCGATTCGTAATGGATTTCGAGATCTTCAGTTGTCTCATACTCATAGGTTGGTTTTTTAATGGTGCATTTTAAGGGTTCAAGAATTATAAGAATAGCCAATCTTATTACTCAAAAAATACCCACCACAATGTCATAGGTTGTTCAACATATTGAACGTCAAGGCAATTTATTGGATTTAAGTGTATTAGCCAAATATTATTTTGGTTTATTCTTAACGTTTAAAGTAGCTAATTATTTTTCAAATGGAAATCTTCTACTAAAAAGGGGGAAAAATAACCTATAAAATATTTTGTGGCAAGCATTATTTCTCTATTATTGCAACAATCGCCAAGCTTGAGGCGCAAGAAGAATGAGTAAACAATTATATACCCTGGAGTTCCCGGTTCGCTGCTCTCCCTCAATATTATATGAATTTCTTTCCACTCCTGCCGGATTAGGAGAATGGTTTGCAGATAAAGTAGATGAAAGAGACAATGTCTTTTATTTTGGCTGGAACGGCACTTTTGAGAAGGCTGATAAGCTGGAAAGCGAACAAGATAAATTTATCCGCTTTCATTGGCAAACTGCTCCTAAAGAAGAATACTTTGAGTTTCGGATTGATAAGTCTGAAATTACCAACCAGACTATTCTTATCATCAAAGATTTTGCTGAGAAAAAAGAAATTAAAGACCAAAGCCGTTTATGGGATTACCAGGTAAAAGAGCTTTTTCATAGGCTGGGTAATTAACCTTTTAATAGCTTTACAAGATTGCCATACGCTACAAGTATTATATTTTTAGCATCATCCCACTGCGTAAGTGGGATTTTTTTTGCCAATTTCAAAAATTCTTGTTGTTGGATGAGTTCGCCAAATTCTGTTGCTGAAAAATCGTTGACCGCTGCATAATTATCTTTTTCAAAATGGTGCTCCCATTGATTTTCATGGATGCCCACAAACAATCCGCTGGCAGCAATAGCATCAAATGCAGCAATTATTTTTTGTTGATATTGCTCCTTGTATTTGCCGGAAAGATGAAGGGTGATGCTGAAATAATTTCCCCACCAAAACATAGTACGGATAGCCAGAATATTTTCTTTATCAAAACAACGGGGGTAATCCAAAATAAGATATGGAAGACCCCTGTAATTTTCGCCTCTTGAAATTTTGGGGTGGGGTAAAAGAGTTGCTGCCGGAAATAAATGAGAATAGGTCTTGATGACTTCTTCGGCTGCAGTTTGCAATATAGTCAGCAATGTTTTTGCTTTCTCAATTATGGCATTCTTTGTTAAAATAACCTCCGCATTAGTAACCAGTTCCATCTCCTTTTCTGAAAGCCTTATTTTTGCGCCACTCATACATTAAAGATAAGTGTTCAAAAAATTAGATAAGCTCATTGTTAAGGCCTTTATTGGTCCTTTTATCGCTACGTTTTTTATTACGTTGCTGGTATTAATAATGCAGTTTTTCTGGTTGTATATTGATGATTTTGTGAGCAAAGGACTAAGTACTGGCTTGATACTTGAATTTATCTGGTACCTCAGCGCTACATTAGTTCCGCTTGCATTACCGCTTGCCATTCTGCTTTCTTCTTTAATGACGTTTGGCAATCTTGGTGAAACGTTTGAATTGGTGGCCATTAAATCAGCAGGTATTTCGTTGCTACGTTTTATGCGGCCACTATTTTTTGTGGCGTTAATTCTGTCAGGAGTGGCTTTTATTTTTGCTAATTATGTAATACCCGTAGCTAACCTCAAACAGCGAACATTGCTGTCGGATATTGTGTATGCAAAACCAGCTTTTGATTTAAAAGAAGGTGTTTTCTATGATAAGATAAGCGGCTTCTCCATTAAGATTGGTACAAAAGAAGCAAATGATAGTGTAATAAGAGATGTGATAGTATATGAGCAGGGCAATCCGTTACAAGACAATTTCATCATTGCCAAAAGCGGAATTATGCGGATTACAGAAGATAAACGTTTTATGGAATTCAACCTGAAAGACGGATGGAGATATGAGGAAAAAGGAAATACCTATGAAAGGAATTCTGAGTTTATACGAATAGGATTTAAGGAATACAAAAAGCGATTTGATTTAAGCTCCCTGGGATTTAATAATCGGACTGCAGATAGTGTGAACAGGAACAATGAAAAAATGTTTAGTATGCGTCAATTGGAAAAAGCAATTGATTCATTAAAAAAAGACAACAGAAAAATTGAAAACCAGAACGTAACAGATATGTTCCGCCAACTAAGGTTTACAGGGATTATCGATTCTGTTTGGGATAAGAAAAAAATACCTGATACATTCAAGGCAAAGAAGGTAAAAAGTTTTGACTTGCTATTGCCGGATTCTGCAAAATCACAAGTAAGTCAATCGGTGCAAAGTGTTGCTTCTTCAGTCCGCATTAGTGCCGAGTCGCTAAAAAATATTATGTGGGAGAAAGAAAGAAACCTGCGTAAGCACCAGATTGAGTGGCATCGAAAAATTTCTCTTTCATTGGCTTGCCTGGTTTTGTTTTTAATTGGTGCACCGTTGGGTTCCATCATCCGAAAAGGTGGATTGGGTACTCCATTAATTTTCTCTATTATCTTCTTTATGTTATTTTATTTCTCTAGCACTACTGGCGAAAAATTTGCCAAGGAAGATAGTATGAGCCCTTTTGCTGGCATGTGGCTCGCAACCTTTATACTACTTCCTATCGCCTTTTTTCTCATTTATAAAGCTATGCATGACTCACAACTTTTTAATAAAGAGTTTTATTCAAAAATTTTCAGAGCTATCCGAAATTTTCTTGGATCCAAGAAAACAAAATAAATTTTCAATACGCTGTAAATTAATTCTGTAACTAATTAAGTTGGTTTATTTTATTACATTCGGGAATCAAAAAAGTAAGGTTTTATGAAAGTTTATTTATTCGTATTAACCATTGTGTTTTTCAGTTGCAACTCTTCTACTAATAAGGATTCCCAAGCTGGGAAAAGTTCAGGAAGTGTTGTTTCCAACGTTGATTTTTTGAAACCCCAAAAAATCAGCAGGCAGGAGTTGCCTGCTGAAATTACCGTATATGGAACTTTAAATGAAGCATGGAAATGGACAGATAGTTTGGGAGAGAATATTTTTGTGTTATCTCATGAAGTAAAAAAAGATGTGCAACCAAAAGAATTTGATGAAGAAGCTGAGTCGGGATTTGTATATACAACACACTATTTATTGAAAGAAGGTAAATACAGAGCTATTAGAACATCTACCGACGATCAGCGATCCTGCTCTTTTGACTTGCTTTGTGATTTTATTCCCGGCACTACTATTACGGATTTGGATAATAACGGGTATGCTGAAATTAAGTTTCAGTATACAAAGGCTTGCCGTAGTGATGTTTCACCTTCTGCTTTGACACTTGTATTACGAGAGAATGGGAAAAACTATATGCTTAATGGTATAAGGTGGATTGCATTTGCAGAGGGTATGACATTTAATATTACAGAGGATAATGCTAATCTTGAAGGAACTACGCAATTAAAAGATGAACTAGCAGAAATGCAACGAACAATGGGAAAGTATGAAAGTGAGTATCAATTTTCAAACGCACCACCGGCATTTTTAATCTTTGCCCGTAAGGAATGGGTAAAATATGCAAAAGAAAACATGGGAGATTAACTTTTGGGTAAAGCACAGCAAAATCTTACTGTTCAAAAATGGGTAGCTGTAGTTTCTGTACTATTGCTGGTAGTAAAATTCGTTGCTTACTATTCAACGTATTCAGTTTCCATTCTTACCGATGCATTAGAGAGCATTGTAAATGTAGCCGCAGGGTTTATTGGTTTATTTAGTTTATTCGTAGCTGCCAAGCCACGGGATATGGACCATCCTTATGGACATGGCAAAGCCGAGTTTCTTTCCGCAGCAATTGAAGGCACATTGATCGGAAGTGCCGGGGCTATTATTTTATATAAAGCTTTACAGAATCTTATCAATCCTGTTGAACTTCAAAAAATTGATTATGGAATTTGGCTGGTTGCTGCAACAGCAATTGTAAATTTTATAATGGGTTTTTTTTGTCTTCGTATAGGAAAGATGAATGGATCATTAGCATTAACGGCAAGTGGTAAGCATTTGCAAAGTGATACATGGTCAACGGTTGGTATTATAATCGGCCTTATTCTGCTTTATTATACCGGGTACAAATGGATTGATAGTTTAATTGCAATTCTTTTCGCCATTTTTATAATGTACACTGGCTATAAAATTTTGAGACATTCTATTGCTGGTATTATGGATGAAGCAGATACAAAGTTGCTTACAAGAATGGTAACTTTATTAAATGCAAACCGTAAGGAGAATTGGGTTGATTTACATAACCTTCGGGTAATTAAATATGGGAATGTATTGCATGTGGATTGCCACCTTACAGTACCATGGTATCTTAACATTCATGAAGGTCACAAGGAGATAGATGTATTAGCTGTATTAATCAGGAAGGAATTTGGCGAGTCGCTTGAATTATTCGTTCATTCCGACGGTTGTTTACCTTTCTCTTGCCGAATTTGCGGAAAAAGTAATTGCACCGAGAGAAAGAATAATTTTGAGCATCGGATCGACTGGACATTGGAAAATATATCACAGAATAAAAAACATGAACTAGTATAATATGAAAACAATTACTACCTGGAAAAAAGATCATGAATTTGAAAGTCTGCATGAGCATAGTACCATAAAACTGGATGGGAGCCGGGAGAACGGGTTTGGCCCCAAAGCATTGTTGTTAGCAGGTCTTGCTGGCTGCTCTGGTATAGATGTGGTGGATATACTTGCAAAAATGAAAGTAGCTTTTTCTGATTTCTCTATTGAAACAGAGGCTGAGCAAACTGAAGAGAATCCTAAAGTGTTTAAGCAAATACTAATTACGTATAAAATAAAAACGTCAAAAGTAAACGAGGATAAAGTAAAAAAGGCAATTGATTTGTCGCTGGAAAAATATTGTGGCGTATCAGCCATGCTGAAAAAGAACTCACCAATCAATTATAATTTAGATATTTTCTAATTTAGGCTTCAACTATGCTTTCAAAAAAATCTCAATACGCATTTAAGGCACTTGCTTACTTGGCTATTAAATATAACCAGGGGCCTGTACTTATTTCTGAAATTGCTAAGAAGAAAAAAATTCCGTTGAAGTTTTTGGAAAATATTTTGCTGGAATTAAAGAAAGCCGGTATCCTTGATAGCAAAAAAGGAAAGGGGGGAGGATATTTTCTTAATAAAAGCCCTGAAAAAGTAAAAATGGCAACAGTGATCAGGCTTATTAATGGACCGATAGCCATGCTGCCCTGCGTAAGCCTCTACTTTTATGAGCGATGTAAGAACTGCGATGAAAAACATTGTGGCTTGCATGATATGATGCTGGAAGTAAGAGATGCTACTCTGAATATTGTTGAAAACAGAACGCTTAAAGACCTAATCGTCTGATTCATAAGTAAGCGAACAGTCGTTTGCGTAAAACATCATAAAATAGTCTATCGTCTTGGTAGGCTATTTTTTTACCCCTATTTTTGCAGTCTACTAAAATTATATACTATGTCTTTACGACTTGGGGATACTGCGCCAAATTTTACGGCTCAAACAACGGAAGGAGAAATTAATTTCTATGATTTTATAGGCGATGGATGGGCTATTTTATTTTCACATCCTGCCGACTTCACCCCTGTTTGTACTACGGAACTTGGTAAAACTGCTCTATTACAGGAAGAATTTGCAAAACGGAATGTAAAAGTATTGGCGGTAAGTATTGATCCGTTGGACAAACATTTTGACTGGAGAAAAGACATTAATGAAACACAGAATTGCACAGTAGGATTTCCAATAATTGCTGATGCAGATAGGAATGTGGCAACTCTATATGACATGATCCATCCAAATGCTTCTGCTACTGCAACGGTTCGTTCGCTTTTTGTGATAGGGCCCGATAAGTTGGTGAAGCTGATGATCATTTATCCCGCATCAACAGGGAGAAATTTTTATGAAGTGTTACGAGTTGTTGACTCTTTACAATTAACAGCTGGATATAGCGTAGCAACACCCGCCGATTGGAAATCGGGTGAAGATGTAATTGTAGTACCGGCAGTTTCTACAGAAGATGCCATCAAGAAATTTCCAAAAGGAGTTAAAGTTGTAAAACCATACTTGCGTTATACACCACAGCCAAATTTATAATGCTGAGTCCTGAGCAAATACAAGCAATTGAAGGGAGCACTGTTCCGGAAGCTATTGGGTTAGTTACCAGGTTGTTTTCAGAAGGAGTTGTATTTTCTTCTTCACTAGGGCAAGAAGACCAGATACTCACAGATATTATTTTTAAGAATAACCTTCCGGTTAAAATTTTTACAATAGATACAGGTAGGTTATTTAACGAAACATATGAATTACTCGACAGAACAATTGCCCGCTATAAGAAAGGCATCGAAGTTTTTTTTCCCGAAGCAACGGATGTAGAACAGTTTGTAAATGTGAAGGGAATAAATAGCTTTTATGAGTCGGTAGACAACCGGAAAGAGTGTTGTTTTATCCGAAAAGTAAAACCGTTGAACCGGGCATTAAAAGGAGCCAAGGTTTGGATAACAGGATTAAGAGCTGAGCAATCGGGCAACAGAGAACAAATGCCAATGATAGAATGGTCGGATGAAAAACAGTTATATAAATTTAATCCACTTATACGATGGAGTTATTATGATATGATGGAGTACATCAAACAACATAATGTGCCGTACAATCATTTACACGATAAAGGTTTTATAAGTATTGGATGTGCACCATGTACCAGAGCCATTGAACCGGAGGAAGATGTCAGAGCAGGCCGCTGGTGGTGGGAGACCTCACAAAAGGAATGTGGTTTGCATGAAACTGTGACGAAAGTAACAGGTTAAATTTTTTTGAGCAACCAGTCTACTGTAAAAGTAGACTAATAATAAAATATTATTATGAGTAACTATCATTTAAACTATCTGGAGGAGCTGGAAGCAGAGAGTATTTATATATTCCGGGAAGTTGCGGCACAGTTTGAACGTCCTGCTTTATTGTTTAGTGGTGGTAAAGATTCCATTACCCTGGTTCATCTGGCAAAAAAAGCTTTTGCACCGGGAAAAATTCCTTTTCCCTTAGTACATATTGATACCGGACATAATTTTCCTGAGGCATTGGCATTTCGGGATCAATTAGCAAACGAAGTAAAGGCAACCTTGACGGTAAGAAAAGTGGTAGACACCATTAAGCAAAGAAGCCTGACCGAACCTAAAGGAAAATTTCCGAGCCGGAATTGGTTACAAACTTATACGTTGCTGGATACCATTGAAGAATTCAAATTTGATTGCTGCATTGGTGGTGCAAGAAGAGACGAAGAAAAAGCAAGGGCCAAAGAAAGAATTTTTTCGGTGCGGGATGAATTTGGACAATGGAATCCCAAATTGCAACGTCCGGAATTATGGACTATTTATAATGGGCGAATTCATAAGGGTGAAAATGTAAGAGTGTTCCCCATCAGTAACTGGACAGAACTTGATATTTGGAATTATATACGTAAAGAAAATATTGGCTTGCCATCTATTTATTTTTCGCATGAAAGAGAAGTGATAGAGCATGAAGGGCAATTAGTGGCTATGAGTGAATATGTGCAACCGGGAGCGGAAGATGTGATCACTACAAAGAAAGTTCGATATCGAACCGTCGGGGATATGACTTGTACAGCCGCTGTGGAATCAACCGCTTCTACATTGGATGAAGTGATTAACGAAATAATTTCTACTAAAATAAGTGAACGAGGAGAAACAAGAATTGATGATCGGGTTACTGAAGCAGCGATGGAAGACAGGAAGAAGAATGGATATTTTTAAGAGAAGTCGGAAAGACGGTAAGTCAGAATGTCCGAAAGGAAATTCTGCATTTGTAAAGCATAATTAGGTATTCGAATATTACTTTCCGACTTCCGGTCTACCGGACTTTCGGACTAAAAATAACATAATGGATTTACTAAGATTTATAACTGCAGGTAGTGTTGATGATGGAAAAAGCACATTGATCGGTCGTTTATTATATGACAGCAAAAATATTTTGATTGATCAGTTAGAGGCATTGGAAAAATCAACCAAAAACAGGACGGATGGTTCTGTTGATCTTGCTTTGTTGACCGATGGATTAAGAGCCGAGAGGGAACAAGGTATTACAATTGATGTTGCATATAGATATTTCACAACGCCAAAGAGAAAATTCATTATTGCTGATGCGCCGGGACATGTGCAGTACACCAGGAATATGATTACGGGAGCATCAAATGCCAATCTTATTATTATACTGGTTGATGCCAGACAAGGCGTAGTGGAACAAACCCGTCGTCATTCTATTATTGCATCCTTATTGAAAATTCCACATGTAGTGGTAGCCATTAATAAAATGGATCTGGTGGAGTATTCGAATGATGTGTATAATAACATTGTAATTGATTATGCAGGAGTAGCCAAACAATTAGGGCTGAATGATGTGACCTATATTCCGATCAGCGCATTGAATGGAGATAATATCGTTGATCGATCAGCAGCGATTGATTGGTACACTGGTAAGCCGTTACTTGAATTGCTGGAAGAAGTAGAAATTGATAATGATATTAATTTAACGGATGCCCGTTTCCAGGTGCAGTTAGTTATTCGTCCGCAAACTGATGACTTACATGATTACCGTGGCTACGCAGGTAAAGTAATTAGTGGTATTTATAAAAAGGGAGATAAGGTAACTGTATTGCCAACTGGAATTGAGACGACAATCAGCAAATTAGAAGTAGGTGGGGAGGAAGTTGATGTAGTATTCGCTCCGCAAAGTGCAGTAGTTCAACTAGCAGATGATATTGATATAAGCAGGGGCGATGCGATAGCTAAAATTGATAATCAACCACAGGTGAGTAATGAACTGGAAGTATTGCTTTGCTGGTTAGACGATAAGCCGCTGGTGCCGGGAAATAAATATTACCTGCAACACAATAGTCGCTTGGTAAGAGCAGTAGTGAAACAAATTGATTATAAACTAGACGTAAACAGTTTGCAACAACAACCCATAGAGGGAAATGTAAAACTGAATGAAGTAGTAAAAGCTACCATTAAGACGGCTTCTCCAATTGTATATGATTCATTCCAAAAATTAAATGTAAATGGTAATGCCATTTTGATTGATGAAACAAGTAATGCTACCGTTGCTGCAGTATTGATACAATAATTACTATGATTTATCCAGGTAAAGAATTAAATGGGCTCTCGGTAATTAATAAAGCATTGTCAACGGAGAATCCGATTGCTGATGCTGAAGTAATTGTGGATACTGCCAGTGAAACTGAAAATATAGGTTTACCTGAAGAGATTCATGGCAATATTCGTAATGAAAGAAAATGGAAGCGGATTGCAACTGTTTCATTAGTTCTTTTTGCATTAATGATTATTGGTTTTTTTGTTTTGGAATATGTTGGTTATGCCAGCCTTGCTTCGCTTGTTCAATCAGTTCAGTCAAATATTGACATTTCTTTTTATCTTTTTATTGTAGCAGGATTTATCGCACAATTGGTTGATGGTGCGGTTGGAATGGGCTATGGTGTTACCAGTACAAGTTTATTAATGAGTATGGGAGTTAGTCCCGCAGCAATAAGCGGCAGCGTACATACCGCTGAAATTTTTAGCAGTGCGGCCAGTGGTTATAGTCATTATAAATTCGGTAACGTAAATAAAAAGCTTTTCAAAGTATTAGTGATACCCGGAGTGCTGGGAGCAATTGCCGGTGCTGGTGCCTTGGTATGGGCCGGAGAAAAATATGCAGGTTTTATAAAACCGGTATTAGGAGTTTATTGTTTGATACTGGGTGTGCGGATTTTGTACCAGGCATATAAGAAAGGCAAAAAGATAAAAAAAGTAAAACGGGCAGGTTGGTTGGCCGGTGCAGGAGGTTTTCTGGATAGTTTTGGTGGTGGCGGTTGGGGTCCTTTAGTAACAAGTACTCTAATTGCAAAAGGGAGAAGCCCCCAGTATGTTATTGGCAGTGTAAGTTTGAGTGAGTTTTTTGTAACGTTTGCAAGTGCTATGTCATTTTTTATGTTCATTGGCATTACACATTGGCAAATAATTGCGGGTTTAATGATAGGAGGAGCAATTGCTGCCCCAATAGCAGCCAAACTTGCAGGAAAGTTGCCCTTGCGAGCAATGCTTATATGTGTAGGATTAATGGTAATCATATGGAGTCTCCGTATAATTATTAAAGCAATATAGTTTTAATTATTAGTCTATAAATTTGGTAGAGTAATAAACCACACTTATTTTTGCCTAATAGGTATTTATAATGCTCAGTCAGAAATTAAATATACTGCCAGGTTTTTTTGATACTACTCAACGATGTTGTTGCCTGTGAAATGTTGCTTTTTTTAATTATTTAGTCTACTAAAATAATAGACTAATAATTATTTAATCTAAATCAAACCAAGAACATGAAGCATTTTACTCTTTTTGTCACATTTTTATTGCCGCTGATTGTTTCAGCTCAGTTTACCGGCCGTGTTGTCAATGATAATAATGAACCTGTTCCGTTTGCCAGTGTAAAAGTTAAAAATACATCTACAGGCACGGTTACTGACTCTATAGGTCGTTTTTCCTTCATCGTTAATCAACCTTTTCCCTTTACATTAATAGTTTCTTCAGCAGGGTTTGGCCAACGTGAGTTTATTGTAAGAAATTTGAATAACAATAATATAATAGTTCAGCTTGAATCGCTTTTTCAAAGAGATACTGTTGTCATTACTTCGAGAAGGCGCAGAGAAGTGTTGCAGGATGTTCCCATTCCCATTTCAGTTATTAGTGGTGCTCAGGTAGAAGATGCCGGTGCGTTCAATGTTAACCGGGTGAAGGAATTTGTTCCTTCGCTGCAATTATATACTTCTAATCCTCGTAATACGGGGATCAATATCCGTGGTTTAGGTTCTCCATTCGGTCTTACTAATGATGGCCTTGATCCCGGTGTTGGTTTTTATGTAGATGGTGTTTACTATGCCCGTCCTGCTGCTGCCACTTTAGATTTTATAGACATTGAACGTATTGAAGTGTTGCGTGGCCCGCAGGGAACATTATTTGGTAAGAATACTACTTCAGGTGCAATTAATATCACCACCCGAAAACCAAGTTTTAAACCCGGTGCAAATTTTGAAGTGAGTTATGGTAATTACGGATATGTACAAGCGAAAAGTTCTATAACTGGTACATTAAGTAAAAAATTTGCTGCAAGGCTTTCTTTTTCCGGTACGCAACGTAATGGTCTGGTTGAAAATGTAAGAACAACAAAGTCTGTTAATGATATTAACAACATAGGCTTTCGGGGTCAGTTGTTATACAAACCATCAGATAATACATCACTCATGTTATCAGTAGATGATTCCCGCCAAAAACCTGATGGTTATGCGCAGGTGGTTGCAGGTGTCGTTGTAACAAAGCGTCCGGCTTATCGTCAATTTGGCGCCATCATCGCCGACTTAAATTATCAATTACCCAGTCAGAATGCATTCGATAGAGTTATTGATCATGATACACCATGGAATTCTGGAAATGATTTAGGAGGCGCATCTTTAAATTTCGATACTAAAATTGGACAAGGTACACTTACTGCAACTACAGCTTGGCGCTACTGGAATTGGCGTCCGTCCAATGACAGAGATTTCACAGGGTTACAAGCTTTGGCCAAATCACAAAACCCTGCTAAACATAAAAACTGGTCACAAGAAATTCGATATGCAGGTGAATTTTCTTCTAAGTTGACGGGTGTTGTTGGTCTTTTCTATATAGACCAGGAAGTAAAAATAGATGGTACGGAAGAATCAGGTAATGCTCAATGGCGTTTTTCTCAAAGCTCTACCAGTAACCTTTGGCAAACGCCAGGTCTTTTTGAAGGATTTGGAATTTATACAAAAGCTTCAATTAAATCACAAAGTGCAGCCGCATTTGCTAATGTGGATTGGGAAGTTACAGAAGGCTTACACATATTACCGGGTATCCGTTTTAATTATGACAAAAAAGATGTTAGCTACAACCGGGTTGCAAGAGGTGGTTTAGATACAGCCACTTACAATGGAACAACCGCCCAAAAAACAACTTTGCAAGGGTTTAAAAATGGCGTTTATACAAGCCAGGCTTATGTGGCTGATGCTGATGAAAATAATCTTACCTATCAGCTCACCGTAGCATACAGGGTTAATAAACGCCTTAATGCTTTTGCAACATACTCTACCAGTTTTAAACCCGTAGGTGTTAATGTGGCTGGTTTGCCAACTGTAAATGGTCAGCCTGCTCTTGATCTGGCTGTTATTAAACCTGAAGACCTGGCCCATTTTGAAGTAGGTATTAAAACAAATCCTACGGATAACTTTACTCTTAATATAGTTTATCATAATTCTGATATTAAGAATTACCAAACCAATGTTCAATCTGCTGAGTTAGGGGTTAACCGGGGCTACATAGCCAATGCCGAAGAAGTAAGAGTAAAAGGTCTTGAAGTGGATGCGAACTTTAAACTTAATAATCATTTCTCATTTTATGGAGCCTTAGCTTATACGGATGGCAAGTATGTAAAATTTACTAATGCACCATTACCTCTTGAAGAAACAGGGTTGACGGAAAATGGAGTACAAAAAGCTTTCAAAGATGTTTCAGGTGGTGATTTACCCGGCATATCCAAATGGGCTGGATCGTTAGGAGGAGAGTTTACTACCCCCGCTGCTTTTTTAGGTAAAGCTGGTAAGCTGTTTATCGCTGCAGATGGTTATTATCGTTCTTCTTTTTCTTCTAGCCCGTCTCCCTCAGCCTTTTTAAATATTGATGGTTATGCATTGTTGAATGGAAGATTTGGCTTTAGAGCAGCTAATGGTCTTTCCGCATTTGTGTGTGGGCGAAATTTATTAGATAAAGATTATTACGAACAATTATTGCCAGCAGGTGGAAACGCCGGGCATTATGCTGGTGTATTAGGTGATCAAAGAACATACGGAATAACATTGCGCTATTCTTTCTAAAATGATATTGATACTAACCACTTAACATAGCTTTTTTCATATAACAAGCAATCGTTAGAGTAACGGCGTCCCGGTTCCCCGGGATGCCTATTTTAAAAAATCAACCCTGTGACCGAGAGGACAGGTGGAGGGCTGCAAATCCTTATACGTCGGTTCGAATCCGACCAGGGTGTCATTTTTTTGATCTGTAAATAGTAGTGTATGATTTTATCCTATCCGGAAATAAACGAAGTAATGCTTCCGCTCATTATACAAGGAGTAGTGATCAATAAGAAGGATAATAAGCCAGTAAGTTTTACCCAGGTATATATTGAAAAATCCAAAGAAGAATCGTTAACAACTACTGAAGGAGAGTTTAAAATACTCTCCTGGCAGAAATTCCCTGTTACGTTAATTGTAAAGCATATTCATTTTGAAACCGTCCGGTTAGTAGTTACTTCAGACTCACAACAAATATTGATTATTTTAAAAGAAAGATAATACTGCATGTTTACTTGTTTTTTTTCTATAAGAAAATTTTTGATTAGTATATCGATAATTATACTCTTGCCTTCCACTGCTTCAGCACAAATAAAACAAATTACCAATATAAACCAGGTATGGGCGGGATATTTTAACCAGACCCGGTTCAGTAGCAAATGGGGAATATGGGCTGATGCACATTTAAGAACGAAGGAAGATTTCTTTACTAATTTTTCGCAGGCAATTGTTCGGTTGGGGTTGACGTATTATTTAACTGATGAGGCAAAGCTTACTGCGGGATATGCCTATATCAATCATTTCCCTGCGGAAAATCATAAAAATATTTCGCAACCTGAACATCGGCCCTGGCAACAGCTACAATGGCACACAAAATTTCCCAAACTCCGGATGATGCAATGGTTTCGGTTTGAACAGCGGTTTCGCCAAAAAATTTTAAATGATGATGAGCTGGCAGAGGGATATAATTTCAATTTTAAAATCAGATATAATTTTTTTGCTCAGTTTCCATTGAGTAAAAAAAGATTTCAACCTAACACACTTTCTTTTGTGGTAAATGATGAAGTACATGTAAATTTTGGAAAGCAGATCATCAATAATTATTTTGATCAAAATCGTTTTTTCCTTGGGTTTAACTACCATATCAATACACATGATAATTTGCAATTTGGGTATATGAACCTGTTTCAACAATTAGCGGTAGGTAACCGGTACAGGAATAATCATATAGTAAGGCTATTCTATTTTCACAATCTTGATCTAAGGAAGAAGCAATAAAATAATTAAGGAGAGAATATTTTTAATGTGATTTATTTCAATTTTTTTTTGTCGTGAAGTTACGCAAACGTATGTTAGTCATTGATTTTCTTTACAGTTTCATAGTGGCGGCATTGTATCTTTGCTGTCCAATTAACTTAAAATAATGTCACAGCGGCCCGAAACAAAAGCAATTCGTCTTCAAACAGAAAAGACAAGCCAAAAAGAACATTCAACTCCTTTATTTCTTACCAGTAGTTTCACCTACGAATCTGCAGAAGACATGGCAGATGCATTTGCTGATGATGAATTGGATGTAAATATTTATTCAAGGTTTTCTAACCCAACAGTCGATGAATTCATAAATAAAATTGCCGCATTAGAAGGAGCAGAAGATGGCATTGCAACTGCAACAGGCATGGCTGCAATTTTCGGAACCTTTATGACATTCTTAAGCAAAGGAGATCATATCATTTCTGCATCAGCAGTATTTGGTTCTACACATACGATACTCACCAAATATTTACCAAAGTGGGGGATTGAATCTTCTTACTTTGATATGAATAAACCTGATAGTATTGAAGGGTTGATAAAGCCCAACACTAAAATACTATATGTTGAAACACCAAGCAATCCGGGTTTAGATATTATTGATATTGAAGTTGTTTCAAAGATTTGCAAGCAGCATAATATTTTATTGGTAGTTGATAATTGCTTTGCTACTCCAGCGGTACAACAACCTATTCAATACGGTGCTGATCTGGTTTTACATTCCGCAACAAAATTTATTGACGGACAAGGAAGAGTATTAGGTGGAGTAGTAGTTGGCAGAAAAGAATTAATTAAACAATTGTTTTTGTTCATTCGTAATACCGGTCCCTCCATGAGCCCTTTTAATGCATGGGTATTGACGAAAAGTTTGGAAACATTATTTGTTCGGATGGATAGGCATGCAGATACAGCATTAAAATTAGCCACCTCATTGCAATCGCATCCGCAAATAAATAGTGTAAAATATCCTTTCCTGGAAACGCATCCGCAATATGCAATTGCAAAAAAGCAAATGAGCAATGGCGGGGGAATTGTAACTTTTGAATTGAAAGGAGGTGTTGAAAGCGGAAGAAAATTTTTGAATGCGTTGCAAATGTTATCCATGACAAATAATCTTGGAGATAGCAGGAGCATTGCTTCTCATCCTGCATCTACCACCCATTCTAAATTAACTGAAGAAGAAAGAAATGCAGTTGGAATTACACCGGGTTTGATCCGCATTTCCGTTGGATTAGAACATCCTGAAGATATACTGAATGATATTTTGCAGGCGTTAGATAAGAGTTAGAAAACCATAATTGCCTTCTGTATTTCTTTACGTCGTTGCTCCTTTGTGGCCCTGTCTGCCGACAGGCAGGTTTGCTTGAAAAACTATTTCTTCTTCACCCATTTCTGCAATTGCTGTATTGTTGCTTTTAGATCTTTCGGGAATTCAGCAGTCAATTCTTTTTGATCACCTTGTAGTGTAGTAAAAGTTAGTTGATAAGCATGTAAAGCAAGTCGTGACATCAACGGTCGTTCTTCCAACACATCTTTACCCAATTTAAATTTTTTCTTTTTCAAAGAAGAAAGTAAAACTGGTTTACCATCGCCATACACTTCATCACAAACTATAGGATGATCGATCTCTTTCATATGCACCCGTATCTGGTGTGTTCGTCCCGTATGAATTTGGAACCGCATCCAAGAATACAATCCAAAATCTTCCATCACCTCATAATCAGTTAATGATTCCTTGCCACGACGGTTTACGATCATAACACCCCGCTGCACCATATTTTCTGCGAGTGGCAGATTTATACTTCCTTTTGTTTCCGCCGGCGAACCAAGAACCAGCCCTGCATAAATTTTCTTTGTTAATCGTCCCTCAAATTGTTGTGAAAGATGTTTGTGAGTGGCTTCATTCTTTGCAAAGACAATTAAGCCACTTGTATCTCTGTCAAGCCGGTGTACCGTAAAAATTTGCGAATATTTTTCCTGTAATAAACTCTTCAATGAAACTTCTTCTCCTTCTCTGTCGGGAATAGATAATAAGCCAGATGGTTTATTCAACGCAACAAAATCATCATTCTCAAAAATTATCAATTCCGAAAGTTTCATCTAATAATCAGTGTTAATCATATAAATCAATGTAATCACCGGTCTATTTACCTTTTCCAAAATGCTTCAAATCCCTCACTTCCTTCTCACTCAAAAAACGAAACTTACCTCTTTCAATATTTTTCTTCGTCAATCCAGCAAAAATTACTCTATCAAGTCCTTTTACATCATATCCAAGACTTTCAAATATTCTGCGAACAATACGATTGCGTCCACTATGAATTTCTACACCTACCTGTGTTTTGTCTTTCATGTCAGCATAGGCCAATACATCCACACTGGCAGGACCATCTTCTAATTTTACACCACTTAATATTTTGTCAAAATCTTTTTTTGTTAATTCTTTATCTAGCGTAACATGATAAACCTTTTTTATCTCGTTACTTGGGTGTGTTAATTTTTGCGCCAATTCACCATCATTGGTAAGCAATAAAACACCAGAGGTATTTCTATCAAGTCTTCCAACGGGATACACTCTTTCTGTAGTGGCTTTCCCGATAATATCTAAAACAGTTTTTCTGTTTTGTGGATCATCAGTAGTAGTAATATAATCTTTTGGTTTGTTGAGCAGAATATAAACCAGGTTCTTTGCCAGAAATGTTTTCTTGTTATTTACAATAATATCATCCGTTGGCAATACTTTATGTCCAGGTTCTATAACAACTTTGCCATTTACTTTCACCAATCCTTTTTTTACCATTTCGGCAGCTTCTCGGCGGCCACAAATTCCTGCATGGGCAATATATTTATTCAGCGGCATTTGCGTTGTGGGTTGCGGACGAGTATGCGTTATTGGTGTAGGAGTTGTACTTACAACTGCACCTCTACTTCTCAGTCCAGATTGCTGAGCTCTTGTTTCCGCCTTCCTTTTCTCAAAAAACTCCTCTTTTTCTTTCTTGAATTTTCTTTTTTCCTGCTTGAATTGTTCTTTGATTGCGGCGTTACTCTTCTTCGGCTTAAACTTGTCGAAATGACTGGCTTTCTTTTTCATGTGTAGTAGTTTGCTGTTTTACAACAGTAGTGAGGCGCAAATATAAGAAATCAAATTTTAGTGAAGTTTTTGAGGTTGTCCATTTCTAAAACAGTGTAACCTTGAAAATAAAAACCCGTCTCGATGTAATCGAAACGGGCTGGTTCTCTTCTGCAATACTTTTATATAGTTGTCTTTTTCCCTTTTCTATCAAAACGTTGTCCTTTACCTTCTTTCATTTTCTGCAACTGCTCTTCCGTAAGAATTGATTTCATATTTTCTTTTTGCTGCTTCATCAACTCTTTTACTTTTTCCTTACGTTGTCCGTCACTTAAAGATTTGTCTTCACGCAATGCTTTCATTTTAGTAGACATTTCAGTTCTATTCTTTTGCATATTTGCAGACTGCTCATCAGTTAATCCAAGATTGGCTTTCATTTTAGCATTCCTTTCTTTTGACATCGCTTCAAATTTAGCTTTGCCTTCAGTTCTAGATTTTTCTAACTGCGCTTTCTGTTCTGTAGTAAGAATAGCTTGCGTTTTTTCTTTATGATCTTTGCGGATAGCCGCCATCTTCTCTTTCGATTCTTTAACGGTAATACCATCATTCTTTTTTAACTCACTCATTTGCATTCGCAAGTTTTCATTCTGCGTTTTGAACTTTGCTTTTTGATCTTCTGTAAGATTCAATTGCTTCATTGCATCATGATGTCCTTTTTTACCGGGATGTTTTTCATGACGTTGAGGTCTTTCTGATTTTCTTTCTTTGATTTCCTGTGCTTGTACACCAATTGCCATTGACACGATCAAGGCGGATAAGATTAATTTCTTCATGGTTATCATTTTTTGTTTTTAGACGCTGCATATTCACCTTAACCTACGGCAGCATTTGTTATAATTTTTTAACGTACTACAGACCTATAATTGTTGTTTAGGTTTAACCGAAGTATGAATTTCTTCGTAAAGGGCTGAAATCGATTATAAGCGGATTCATTATAGGCGTTGCATGAAAAAATTATTTAACAAGCTGCACCTGCCTGCCGGCAGGCAGGTTACTACTATGATCGTTCTCGCCTGAGGCGAGACGTCGCACACTTCATAGTTTGTTAACCTGTCTGCCGACAGGCAGGTTCTATTCACCTTTTGCAAATATCATTATGGAAAGGATAAACTCTTAAATGGTGAGACCATATCTCTGCTAAGTCAAGTGAAGTTTAAATAATCGGAGGTTAAAGCCCTCCTTAGGAGGGTTGGGCGGCTAATTCTTATTTGCCAACTGTCCACAAGCTGCATCAATATCTTTTCCTCGGCTTCTGCGAAGACGGGCATTCACCCGGTGTTTGCCAAGATAATCCATAAAAGCTTGTACTTTTTCTTCTTGCGGCTTTTGAAACTTTGCTAAATCAATTGGGTTGTATTCTATAATATTAATAAGATCCGCAGGAACCTGGCGGTATAGTTTGATCAACTCATCTGCATCTTTCAACGAGTCATTAAAATCTTTGAATAAAATGTATTCAAAAGTTATTTCATTTTCTGTTTGCTTATAAAAATAGTTCAGCGCATCAATCAGCGATTGAATATTGTTGGTGTCATTAATAGGCATTATCTCATGTCGCTTCGCATCATTAGCTGCATGCAGCGATAAAGCCAATTTGAATTTTACTTTATCATCACCCAATTGGCGAATGCCTTTTGCAACACCGGCTGTAGATACCGTAATGCGACGTGGACTCATACCCATTCCGTGTGGAGATGTAATTCTTTCAATTGCCTTCAATACATTTTTATAGTTCAGCAAAGGCTCACCCATTCCCATAAAAACAATATTGCTCAATTTTTTCCCATTCTCTTTTTCACATTGTTCATTAATAATAGCCACCTGATCGTATATCTCATCAAACTCCAAATTTCTTTTTCTGTCCATATAACCGGTAGCGCAAAACTTACAACTCAGTGAACAGCCAATTTGCGAAGACACACAAACCGTAAAACGGGAAGTGGTGGGAATTAAAACACCTTCTACAAAATGTCCGTCATGCGTTTTAAACCGGGTTTTGATAGTTCCGTCTTCAGAATGTTGTACTGTATCAACGGTTAGTCCTGGCAAAGTAAAATCAGTGGCCAATTTCTGGCGAATAGCTTTTGAGATATTCGTCATACCATCAAAATGTTGAACCGGTTTCAGCCAAAGCCATTCATACACCTGCTTTGCCCGGAATTTTTTCTCCCCCATTTCTTCAAAATAGGTTTCTAATTCTTCCAGGTTAAGCGTTCGTATATTCCGGATGGTATTTTTTGCCATGCGGCAAAGATAATAAACAGCTGCCCCTGTAAAGGCAATAACGAATCAATTATCTTGCAGCTACTATTAATATATTATGAATACAGTTTACATAGTTGATGCGGTAAGAACGCCTATAGGCAAGTATAGTGGTGCTTTGAGTACTATTCGGCCAGACGATTTATTGGCTTATATTATTAAAGCATTGTTGCAACGCAATACTTCTGTTAATGTTAATGCAATAGAAGATGTAATTGCTGGTGCTGCTAACCAGGCCGGCGAGGATAATAGAAACGTAGCAAGAATGGCAGCTTTGTTGGCTGGGTTGCCGGTAACAGTTGCAGGTAATACTGTTAACAGGCTTTGCGCCTCAGGTTTGCAGGCTATTATGGATGGCGCAAGACAAATAATGTGTGGCGATGCAGAAATAGTAATTGCTGCCGGTGTAGAAAGTATGACAAGAGCTCCATTTGTTGTAGCAAAAAGCACTGATGCATTTAGCCGATCACAAGAAATGTTTGACACAACAATGGGCTGGCGTTTCGTCAATAAAAATTTATCGGCATTATATCATCCCTATACAATGGGAGAGACGGCTGAGAATGTAGCAGCACAATGGAAGATCAGCAGAGCTGAACAAGACGAATTTGCGTTAGATTCTCAACAAAAATATTTCGCTGCCAAAGCGGCTGATAAATGGACAGATGAAATAGCTGCTGTAGAAATGAATAATAAAGGCCTTATCAACTGGGTAGTAAATGATGAGCATCCAAGAGAAACTTCATTGGAAAAATTGTCATCTTTAAAACCTGCGTTTATCAAAGATGGAACAGTCACTGCGGGTAATTCATCTGGTATCAATGATGGTGCTGCTGCAATGTTGTTAGTTAGTGAAGCAGCATTGCAGAAATATGAATTAACACCGCTGGCGAAAATAAGATCAATGGCCGTGGCGGGGGTTGACCCTGCCATAATGGGAATTGGTCCGGTGCCGGCAACAAACAAAGCATTACAAAGAGCCGGCTTATCTATAAAAGATATTGATCTCGTAGAATTAAATGAAGCCTTTGCATCACAATCAATCGCCTGTATAAAGGAATTGCAACTTGATGCAGCAAAAGTGAATGTAAATGGCGGTGCCATTGCAATCGGCCATCCGCTTGGTTGCAGTGGAATAAGAATCTCCACCACATTGCTTCATGAAATGCGCAGAACAGAATCTAAATATGGGCTTGCCACAATGTGTGTCGGCGTAGGACAAGGAGCAACAATTATTTTTGAACAGGCATAAAACAATTCGTAAGTTTATTATTACTTAAAAACATAATCAACCATGAAAAAAATTTTTCTTTTTGTAATCGGATTTGTTGCTTTTAATGCTGCAATGGCTCAAACAGATTCTTTAAGTCATTATACCGGCAAATACAGTTTTCCCGAAGGCAGTCCTGTTACTGAAATAACAGTTGTACTTGAAAATGGAGTATTATCTGCCACCTCTGCAATGGGTAATACGGAACTTCGTAAAACACAGACCGATGTGTTTGATATTGTTGCCTTTGGTGGTACAGCTACGTTCAAACGGAATACAGAAGGAAGGGTGACCGGCGTTCAGATAGTTGTGGGGGATGTAAATATGGAAGGCACCAAATCCGACGGAATAGCCCATTTTAACCAAAATCAACCAAATCAATCGTTTGCGAGGACCTTTATTATAAATAAGTCCTGTTATAACAACTAATTACCATACATATATTTTTTGACCATATAGTTACTTCTTCCTTATTTTCGTGCAGCAAAAATTAACAAACTGTTGTCTTTTTGGACTGACTACAGTTTACGCTGGTTCCCAAATATTATACACCGGAAATAATACGCTGGTTTTTGTTTGCGATGCAGCATTAATTTAATTGGTAAGGCTTTTTTTAATTTACAATCAAAACAGTTTCACTTATGAGAAAATCATTTTTACTCCTTCTCGGGGTATTATTCCTGTCGTTACAACTGCTGGCGCAGCGTGTTATTACAGGTAAAGTAACAGATGATAAGGGATTACCGCTTATCAATATTTCTGTTACGGTAAAAGGCACTACTGCCGGAACTATTACTAACAATGAGGGTGTTTATTCACTTACTGTTCCGGCCAATGGAAAAATTCTTGTGTTTTCGGGTATTGACATGGCCACACAGGAGGTGACAATTACTTCAGCTTCTACTTATCCAGTTACACTCCGCATGCAGGAAAAAAGCATGGATGAAGTTATAGTAACAGCTTACGGAAGCAATATTAAAAGATCTTCATTTACTGGATCTGCAGCTCAGGTTTCTGCAAAGCAACTAGAAAATAGACCAATCAGTAATGCGTTGAATGCATTAGTTGGTGCAGCACCCGGTATACAGACAACTACTCCAAGTGGTGCTCCGGGTTCTAGCCCCGGTATCATCATAAGAGGAATTGGATCCTATTCATTAGGTAGCGGGCCGCTATATGTGGTTGATGGAGCAATTTATGATGGTGGGTTTTCTAACATCAATCCTGATGATATTGAAACGATCACTGTTTTAAAAGATGCCTCAACTACTGCATTATACGGCTCAAGAGGAGCAAATGGTGTGGTTATGATAACTACCAGAAAAGCAAAAAAAGGAAGGCAGTCTTTACAGTTTAAAGTTCAAACAGGTTTTTCAAATCCTGCCATAGAAAGATACTCCACTACTTCTGCCAATGAATATTATCCGTTGGCTTGGGAATCTTATCGTAATGGATTAGTTTATGGGCCATCAAATATTCCAATTGCAACTGCTAGTCAGATTGCTACAGGAACATTACCAAGAAATGCTGGCGGTAATCAAATATATTTAGGCGGTCAGTATCAAGATATTTTTCAGGTACTGGGAAAATATAACCCTTATACTGTAGGAAATACCGAAATAGTTCTTCCTACTGGATCTTTGAATCCTGCTGCAAGTTTATTGTATGGAGATGATTTAAACTGGCTGGATCAGGCTTCCCGTACTGGAACAAGAAACGAGTATGGAGTTTTATTTGGTTCTGGCTCAGAGAAATCTGATTTTTCTGCCTCCTTCAATTATTTGAAAGAAGGCGGGTGGGGTTTACGTTCTGATTTCTCCAGATTTAGCGGAAGAATCAATGGTAATGTTACTCCCACATCCTGGTTTAAAACAGGGTTCAATATTGCAGCTAACCGTTCTAAATTTAATAACGCAGCTACAGGGGGTATTGTAAATCCTTTTTACTTTGCCCGTTATGCAGCTCCAATTTACCCGGTATATCTTCACCAACCCGGAACTGGTGCAATAGTGTTAGATGCTTTAGGAAAACCAAGGTTTGACTATGGTAATGATAATGGTTATACCCGGCCTTTTAATAGCGGTCGTCACTCAATTGCAGAGCATCTTATGAACAGAGACAACAGTTTGAGAGATGCACTTTCTGCCCGTACTTATGGGGAGATAACATTTACACCATGGTTAAAATTCACTACAAATATTAGCCTGGATGTAACGAACATTGAAACGGAGAGCTATGAAAATCCATTAGTGGGTGATGGTTTTCCTTCTGGCCGTTATAGCAGAGGTCAAAGCCGTGAAACAAGTCATACGTTCAATCAGCTTATAAATTTTAATAAGAAATTTGGTTATCATACATTGGATGTGTTATTGGGGCATGAGAATTACAATAATCTTACTACAGGATTGGGCGGTATGAGAATAGGACAAAGTTTTGATGATATTTATGTGTACTCAAACTTTATCACAATCAACTCTTTAACATCTTCTGTTACAGAAAACAGAACCGAGGGTTATTTCTCCAGAGTTAACTATGATTTTGCTAATAAATACCTTCTTTCTGCTTCAATCAGAAGAGACGGAAATTCAAGATTCCCTAGGGACATTAGGTGGGAAAATTTCTGGTCAATCGGTGCAGCATGGAAAATTGATGAAGAAAAATTTTTCAATGTTTCATGGATTGACATGTTGAAACTCCGTGCTTCCTACGGTTATACCGGTAACGCAGAAACTGGTAATTACCCTTACCAGCCCGGTTATAGCATCGGTTTCGATGATGATACCAGGCCGGGGGTAATTCTGACTTCTCTTGGCAGTCCTCAACTTACTTGGGAAACACAAAAGCCATTTGATTTAGGTTTAGATTTCGCCTTTTTTAAAGGTCGCCTATCAGGTACAATAGAATATTTTATCAGAAATAGTTCTGGATTAATTTTTAATGTACCGCAGCCATTACAAAATGGAGGTACAACTGGTGGCGCATATTCAATATCTCAAAATATCGGCTCCATGACGAATAAAGGCGTTGAGATACAATTAACAGGAAATGTAATACGGAAAAAAGACTTTAACTGGACGGTGACCTTCAACGGGACATCCTACCAAAATAAGTTAACAAAAATGCCTGAGGTAACTCCGGTTTTAACAAGTGTGCCATTTAGAAGAGAAGTTGGTAAATCTGTATACGATTTTTATACCAGAACTTATTACGGAGTTGACCCAGCAGATGGTCAGGCACTATATTTAGGTGCTATAACTTATAACCCGGCCAATTCAAGATTGAAAGATAACGGTAAAGGTGGTTTTGACACTGTTACAATTGATCATAACAATGCCAGACAGTCTTATATCGGAAAAAGCTCTTTACCAGATTGGTTTGGAAGTTTAGTTAATACTATATCTTATAAAAACTTTGAGTTAGGATTTGTATTTACTTACCAAATTGGTGGTTATGTTTATGATGGAGTTTACGGAAGCCTCATGTCAACTGCTACTGCAGGTCAAACTTACCACACGGATATTATGAAGCGTTGGCAGAAGCCAGGTGATATTACCAATGTTCCAAGATTGGATAATACAAGGACTGCACAATATGGTGCTGTGTCAACAAGATTTCTTACCAGTGCCACTTATCTTAGTTTAAACAATATTAATGTGGCATACCAAATACCAGCAAGAGTTTTATCTAAAATAGGTGCTACTGCAGCAAGATTGTTTATTAGTGCTGAAAATGTACGTTTCTTTACTAAAAGAAAAGGGATGAATGTAAACGGTAATTTTTCCGGACAAACTGGAGATACGTATGATGCAGCAAGGGTGATTAATGCAGGTTTAAGTTTTAACTTCTAAGTAATTGAAAAGTAAAAACATTTCTGTATTAGCAGATGATTTTAGAAAAAGTATTATTAGAAATTTTTAAAAATTTTTCAGATGAAAAAAAATATTATAAATAAAATAGTTGCACTTTTCTTAGTGGCGCTATTGGGAATCGGTTGCAGCAAGGATTACTTGCAACTTGATCCTCCGAGTACGCAAACACCGGAGAATATTTTCGCTACTACCAAAAATGCATTTGCTGCCATTAATGGCATACATAGAACCATGTATACGCAATGGTACGGAACTCAGGCATTGGGTGGTCATAGCGGTAATATGATTTATATGGATTTGCTGGCAGAAGATTTTGTAATGCCTGCTCAGGCTAATGGCTGGTTCGTTACTGAATACAGGTGGTTGGGTCATCGTAATGATGCCAGTACAATCAACCGCTTTAGCTACGGGTTTTATTACACAATTATTGGAAATGCCAATGCAATTATTGCGAATATTGATAGAGCCGAGGGACCTGAGGCCGACAAGAAATTGATTAAGGGTCAGGCATATGCTTATAGAGCCTGGAGTTATTTTCAGATGGTACAATTGTTTGGCGAACGTTTTGATAAAACAAAGGCAAACGATGGGTTAGGTATGTCACTAGTTCTAGCTCCACAAACTGGTTCTTTACCCAGAAGTACTGTTGCTGAGACCTATAACCAAATTAATAGTGATATTGACCAGGCAATTACATTGTTAGATGGTATTGCAAGACCTGCTAAATCTCATCTTAATGTAAACGTAGCAAGAGGTATTAAAGCAAGAATTGCATTGACCCAGCAAAACTGGCCTCTGGCTGCTTCAACGGCAGCGTTGGCTCGCCAGGGTTTTACCTTGATGAGCAACGCACAATACCTGCAAGGTTTCTCTAACACTACTAACCCAGAATGGATTTGGGGTATTGATCATAGAGATGATCATAATACTTTTTTCTATTCCTTCTATGCATATTTAGGAAATTTTTCTTCTACTAATACAAGAGGAAATCCTAAAGCAATTTTTTCTCCCTTATATGATCAAATAAGTGCAACCGATATCAGAAAGCAATTGTGGGATCCAACTGGAACAAATGCATCTTTTCCAGTTGTTTCAGGAGGAACAAGGTTTCCATATATGACCAGGAAGTTTATGTTGGACAATCCAGGTAACAGTAATGGGGATTTAGTGTTTATGCGTGCCGCTGAAATGTATTTGATAGAAGCGGAGGCATTAGCAAGACAAGGCGGACAAGATGTAGCTGCACGTCAGGCATTATTTACTCTGGCTAAGCAAAGAGATCCTAACTATGTTCTTTCAACTAATAGCGGACAAGCTTTGATAAATGAAATTATGATTCAGCGTAGAGTGGAGTTATGGGCAGAAGGCTTCCGTTTTTATGACTTAAAAAGGTTGAACGAGCCTTTAAACAGAGCTGGTGGAAATCATAATAATACGGTAGCTCAAATAATAAATGAGCCTGCAGGTACGCTTAACTGGCAGTTCTTAATTCCAAGACTGGAGATAGAATATACTTTGGGCGTAGTACAACAGAATCCCCTTTAAATAAGTATAAAAATTCTAGAAGAGGCAGCCTGATATTATCAGGCTGCCTCTTCTTTAGTTAGAAGACTAAACGAATTAATTCTTCAAACGAAACTTCCTTTTGCTTGCCGTTCCGAATATCTTTAACTACTGCTTTTTTTGCAGCCATTTCTTTTTCACCTATAATAATCACAAAGGGAATATTCTTCTTTTCGGCATATTTAAATTGTTTGTCAAACTTGGCAGTTTCATGGTACAGTTCGCAGCGAATAGTATGGTTACGCAGTTGCTGCATTAATCCAAAAGCAACTTTACTCTCAGCTACTCCCAAATTAAAAAACAAAACCTGTGTGCTGATAGATACTTCGTCAGGAAATAATTTCAACTCTTCCATTACATCGTAAATCCTGTCTACACCAAAAGAAATGCCCACACCCGGAATCCCGGCCACACCAAAAAGCCCAGTCAAATCATCATAGCGGCCTCCTCCACCAATACTTCCCATCTTCACCTCCTTTGGAGCCTTTGCTTCGAATATGATACCCGTGTAATAATTTAAACCTCTTGCAAGGGTAGGGTCAATTACAACATCTGCTTTTGAGGTTTGATCTACGATTTGTTTGATTTCTTCAATTCCTTTTCTACCTGTATCCGTATGCCCAATTACTAAAGAGAGTCTCGATAAAACTTCTTCATTACTTCCGGCAATACTTAAATATTTTTCGATAATACTTGTTTGTTCAGCCGAGAGCCCCCGATTGATCAATTCTTCTTTTACTTTTTCCAGGCCAATTTTATCCAGTTTATCAATGGCAATGGTAATATCCATCATCTTATCAAGGCCGCCACATGTTTCTGCCAGTGCTGATAATATTTGCCTGTGATTTATTCGTAGTTCGTAGTCAGCAAGCCCAAGTTTTATAAATACTTCGTTATAAATAGAAACTAATTCAATTTCATTTAACAAAGAGTTGCTTCCTACTACATCCGCATCACATTGATAAAATTCACGGTACCGTCCTTTTTGTGGTCTGTCGGCTCTCCAAACCGGTTGTATCTGGTAGCGTTTAAACGGAAAGGTCAACGTATTATGATTCATTGCAACATAGCGGGCAAAAGGAATAGTGAGATCGTACTTTAAAGCTCTTTCAGTAATTCCATTTACACTTTTTCCAGCCAGCACTTTTTCAAAATCTTCTCTTATTTGTTTTTCTTTTCCGGGATTGTCCAGTCCGTTATTTAAAATTTTAAAAATCAATTTATCACCTTCATCACCATATTTACCCATCAGCGTTTCTATGTTTTCCATCGCCGGTGTTTCCAACGGTTGAAAACCATACAACTCAAATACGCTTTTGATTGTATTAAGAATGTAGCTTCTTTTTCTTACAACATCTGGTCCAAAGTCTCTTGTACCTTGCGGTAGTGATGGTTTTGCCATATCAGCTTTTACTTGAGAATTGAATATTGAGAATTGGGTATTGTGTATTTTTCGATGACTGCTGCACAAGCTTTATCAATTAGCTCATACACTTCATGATATCCCGGCTCGGCTCCATACCATGGGTCCGGAACATCCAGATATTGTCCGGGAACTAATTCGTTCATCAGGTAATCAATTTTAGATGGATCGAATTTATTACCGGCTATTTTCTTAACATCTTCCAATATATCTGCTGCCATAACATAAATCTTGTCGTACACCTCAAAATCATTGGCCGTAAACTTTACCGATCGCTGCTGACTAATATCAATTCCATTAAGTTTTGCAACCTTTTGAGATAGCCGATGGGGGGCTTCGCCAGTATGATAGCCGTTAGTGCCGGCACTTTCTACACTCCACGATAATCCAGCTTTTATGGCCTTATCCTGTAAAATGCCTTCCGCCAAAGGACTCCGGCAGATATTTCCAAGGCAAACCATTAAAACTTTCATTTGGCAAATATAATCATGGCGGGCAACTTAACCGTTTCCTTACAGGCAGAACCACAGGAAGTTGCTAACTATTCTACTAACAGTTGTTTATGGATTTAGAAGCTTAAAGCATCTGTTTAGTAGTTATATTACAAGTAAACAGCGGTTGGTTAGAATCAGGTTAGAGATGAATTAGAAATAAATAAACAAGCAGCCATTGACAATATTTATTGAAGAGAAGCCTAATTTTTTAATAATTTCCCGTTCCCAAAAATGTACTCATGTTTGAAGAATACGAAAATAAGAAACGAAAGCAGGTAGCGTCCATGAAGTCGCTGATGGATTATGGCATGGGTATATTGATTTTGTTATTAGGACTGTTTTTTTTATTCCGGAAAAAGTTGGGAAAAATTGAGTTGAATGAAAAATTTCCCCCGGATAATATTGATATTATTTTTGGCAGCTTTTGTTTATTGTATGGTGCCTGGAGAATTTACAGGGGATATAAGAAAAATTATTTTAAATGATTGTGTTCCGTACGTCTGGTAAAAATATTGCTGTCTTTTTGTTATTGATAATTTTATTGTCATCCTGTAAGTCATACAAAGAACAAGAAGAGCACCTGGCTGATACACCTTACAGAGGAACTATTTATATAAGTGCAGATGAAACTTTTAAAACAGTTATTGACGAACAGGTACAGGTGTATGAATCAAATTTTCCCGGTACAAAAATTATTGTTGCGTACAAACCCGAAGCAGATTGTTTAAAAGATTTGCTGACAGATAGTGTGCGGATGGTAATTGTAACCCGTCGTCATACAGAAGAAGAAAAAGAATTCTTAGCAGACTCTATGAAGGTTTCATTACGGAGTATGACAGTAGCGAGAGATGGAATAGCTATTATCCTACATCCTGCCGAGAAGGACTCATTGTTTACAATGAAAGACATTAAAGAGATTCTAACTGGAACTTTTACCAAAAATTTAATACCCGTATTTGATGGTGTAAAAGCAACCAGTACCGTACGTTTTATCATCGATTCAGTGTTGCAGGGCGATTCACTTACAAAAGAAGCAATGGCGGCCCGCAGCAGTGAAGGTGTTATAGACTATGTTTCTAAAAATCCAGGGGTGATTGGCTTTATAGGAGTAGGTTGGATTGGAAACCCGGAAGACACATCGCAACTAAGTTTTTTGAAGAAAGTAAGAGTAGGAGCAATAGAAAGTACAGACATCCCGGACTCATATGTTAAAGCTTACCAGGCAAACATTTACATAAAGCGGTATCCTATGGTACGGGATTTGAATTACATACTAAAAGAGAATTACAGAGGATTAGGAACAGGGTTCGCAAATTTTATGAGTGGGGAGGTTGGACAATTGATTTTCAGAAGGGCTTACCTGGCGCCAGCACAAAAAAAATTAGGCATCAGGCCGGTGAAGCTGAACGAGTAGACAAAGTATTTATATTTACAACAATTAAAAGAAGAAGAAAATGAAGAAAACCGTATTCACATTTTTAGCCTCGGGATTGGTAATGATAACGGGGGTAAAAGCACAGACCATACAAGAAGGTAAAAGCCACTTGTATGCAAAAAGGTACAACAGTGCCAAGTCAGTGTTCGAAAAATTATTAGCTGTTAATCCAAATAGTATTGAAGCTACATATTGGTTAGGTCAGTCTATTTTGGAAATGGATGAAATTGCCAGTTCCCGTAGGGCTGCTGCCGGACAGCTATATTCAAAAGCCTTACAAACAACATCAAATGCACCGCTAATATTAGTGGGAATGGGACATGTAGACTTGTTGGAAAATAGGCCTGCAGATGCTCGTCAGAAGTTTGAGACAGCTCTTACTATGACAAAAACTAAAAAAGGTGATGACCCGGTTATTCTTACAGCTATTGGCCGTGCCAATGTAGATGCTAAGAATGGCGATTTTCAATATGCGATAGATAAATTGCAAGCTGCAGCTGATAAAGGTGAAAAAAGTGCGGAAGTATTTTTAGAGCTGGGTAACGCCTATCGTAAAGCCAGACCCGGAGAAGGTGGTGGCGATGCTTTTAAAAGTTACAAAAAAGCCTTGGAAATAGATCCAAAATTTGCTCCGGCAAGTTTACGATTAGCGCAGTTGTTTGAATCGCAAAAAAACCATGAGCTTATCCTGGAATACCTGAATGAGTCTGTAACAAGAGATCCTCAGTTTACTGCTGGTTATTATGAATTGTTTTATTACTACTTCTTACGTCAAAAAAATGAAGAGGCAGAAGTACAGTTAAATAAATACATCAATAGTAAGCCCGACAAAGATATTCAGGACGAGTTTTTGTATGCACAGCTTTGCTGGGTTCGTAAAGATTTCCCTTGTGCTATTACTAAAGGAGAAAGTGTAATAGCAGCGTTGGGCGAAAAAACAAAACCTAAAGTGTATAGATTGTTAGCGGACGCAAATTTTCAAAAAGGAGATTTTACTGCTGCAAAAAAATATAGTGATTTGTTTTTTGTAAAAAAGAATCCGGATGATTACATCTCTTATGACCATAAGTTGAGAGCTGAAGTATTGTCAAAAACGGGTGGTACTAAAGAAGAGATACTTAATAACTATATACAAGGTGTTGAGTTGGATACTACAGTAGCTGATAAAATTGATTTTCTTAAAAAGGCTGCAGCAGATTTTAAGGAAAAGAAATGGAGAGCAGAAGAGGCTATAGTAATAGAAAAGCTAATTGCTACAAAACCTAAGCCGATCATTAACGATTATTTTGATATGGCTTTAGCACATTATTTTACTCCTAATTATGAGAAAACAAGGGAGACAGCATTAAAAATGATTGAAATGTATCCTGACCAGATATATGGGTATGAATGGGCTTATAATGCAAGTATCACAATGGCTACTGACACATTAAAAACAGAAGCTACAAGAGATTCAATAAAAGTTGCGTGGACTGCACCAGATGCTTTAAAAATGTTTGACTTTACAAAGGCAGATACGGTGAAATATAGAAAGCAATATTTGAGTTCTATAAGGTTTTTAGCGCAATACTCTTATAACATAGCTAAAGACAAGGAAAAATCACTTGAGTATTTTGCCAAATGGCTTGAAGTGGATCCTGCAAATGCGGATGCAATTAATAGCTATATGGAACAAATAAGGAAAATGCCTGCGCCTAAGCAAACTGCCAGCGGCAGTAAGCCTGGTGCCACATCAGCAAAGCCTACAAATACACAGACCAAACCTGTGGCTAAGGTGCCAACTATAAAAACTATGTATTCCAAAGCATAAAACTCGGTTTTCTTCTTTTACAAGAAAAATCCTTTGCCTTTTGGCAGGGGATTTTTCATTTTGTTAATATAAGTAACAAGGACAGTGGAGAGCATGTAAAATAAATAGTCTCTATATGTTTCAGCTTTTGCACGGCTAAAAATGTATTAGCTTCAAGGAGAGTCTATAGTCATTTTAAGGTTATTTTAGTTAAGGTATTTTGAACCCACCACCTTATTTTTGCCGATAGAGAAAAACCTATGATTTATTTTCTTCAAACCAATATAAACAGTTCGGAAGCCAGCTCCTATTTGCCCGTAGCATTACAGGTAGCATTTGCTGTTGGACTGGTGGTTTTTTTAACCTTTGTTACCCATTTGCTGGGTCCCAAAAGAAAGACTTCTGATAAACTTCAGAATTTTGCCAGTGGTATTGAAAGCCATGGAGATGCCCGTCAGCCAATGGCAATTAAATACTTCCTTACTGCTATTTTATTCGTGTTGTTTGATGTAGAGGTGATTTTCTTTTATCCTTACGCCGTTAACTTTAAAGATTTAGGCTGGGATGGTTTTTGGGCCGTATTGATGTTCGTGGGCTTTTTCCTTTGTGGATTTACATATATATTGAAAAAAGGTGCTTTGAAGTGGGAAGATTAAAAATGTGATGATTTGGATATTAAACAATTTGAAAATGAAACTTTAAAGAGGTAAAACTGTTTATAAGTATGGCATTTCCAAATTTCCAAATCCTTCAATTTTCAAATTAATTCTATGGCTCGTCCTGTATCATATAACTTAATAAAAAAACCGCTGGAAAGCGACATCAGCATGGTGGATATGCCGGAAGGCAGCATGGGCGAAGGCTTCTTCGCCACCAAGTTGAATGATGTGATCGGTTTGGCAAGAAAGAATTCCATATGGCCTTTACCTTTTGCAACTTCCTGCTGCGGTATTGAATTCATGGCTACCATGGGGTCTCATTACGATTTGGCAAGATTTGGATCAGAAAGAGTGGGCTTTTCTCCCCGACAGTGTGATCTGTTGATGGTGATGGGGACAATAGCCAAAAAAATGGGCCCAGTTGTAAAACAAGTATACCTGCAAATGGCAGAACCTCGTTGGGTGATTGCTGTAGGTGCTTGCGCCAGCAGCGGTGGAATTTTTGATACTTACAGTGTATTACAAGGAATTGACCAGGTTATACCTGTGGATGTTTATGTACCCGGTTGCCCGCCAAGACCAGAAGCGATAATTGATGGGGTGATGAGAATACAGGATCTGGTAGGGAGGGAAAGTTTGAGAAGAAGAAATGGAGAGCATTATAAAGCGTTAATGGATAGTTACGGAATACAATAATAGAAAGCTATGAACTATGAGCTATGAGCTATGAGCTACGAGTTCTTAAAGCAACAATCAAATTATAAATGTCCCGCAGCTTATAACTCGGGACTCGGAGCTAAAGATGGCCTTGACCAACGAAATAGTAAAACAAAAACTAACTGGAAAATTTGGAGAGCAAGTTTCCAATTTTGAAGAGCCTTATGGTATGCTCACATTTGAAGCACCCAAAGAACTCAACTTGAAAGTGTTGAATTTTCTTTATGATGACGAGGTGTTAAAGTTTCGTTTTATGACCGATTTATGTGGTGTTCATTATCCGGCAAATAAAAGGAGGGAGATCGCTGTTGTTTATCATTTACATAACCTGGAAGATAATATCCGTATTCGTTTCAAAGTGTTCGCAGATATTAATCAACCGGATATTTATACAGCCACCGGACTATTTTCTGCGGCTAACTGGATGGAAAGAGAAACCTATGATTTTTACGGAGTGAATTTCGTTGGTCACCCAAAGTTGAAAAGAATATTGAATGTGGATGAGATGGATTATTTTCCGATGAGAAAAGAATTTCCATTGGAAGATCAGACAAGGATTGATAAGGATGATGAGATGTTTGGAAGAGGCGGAGAAACAGGATATGGAACAGACACAAGAGAAGAAGATAATCGAAATTCTGTAACTGCCGAAGCGGATAAACCTGATGAAACAGGAAGGCCAATTGTGTAATTGTTGAATAGCGAACAAAAAGTACAAGTGTGCGACGCAACAGACGATGATAGTAGCAGTGCAGTTTGGTAAATAAAAATAATTTATAAGACAGCAATGTCAGAACAACATATCAAATTACCGGAAGGCTCGATTGAGAAAACAACCACTACGCTGAACCTGGGGCCAACCCATCCTGCTACACATGGTGTGATGCAGAATATCCTTGAACTGGACGGGGAAAGAATTGTATCTACCGAACAAACCATCGGGTACATTCATCGGGCATTTGAAAAAATTGCTGAGAGAAGACCGCTGGCACAAATCACTACATTGACCGATAGGTTGAACTATTGTTCATCTCCCATCAACAATATGGGCTGGCACCTGACTTGTGAAAAATTGTTGGGTGTAAAAACGCCGAAGAGGGTTGACTATCTCCGTGTCATTATCATGGAATTGTCGAGAATTTCCGACCATTTGATTTGTAATTCTATTGTTGGTGTGGATGCAGGCGCATACACTGGCTTCTTATATGTGATGCAATACCGTGAATTGATCTATGAAATTTATGAAGAAGTTTGCGGTGCAAGATTAACAACGAATATGGGCCGTATTGGTGGTTTTGAAAGAAACTTCAACAATATTGCTTTTGAAAAAATAGAAAAATTCTTAGCAGAATATCCAAAAGTGTTGAAAGAGTTTGAGAATCTTTTTCAACGTAACCGGATTTTCATGGACAGAACAAAAGGCACTGGAGCTATTAGTGCAGACAGGGCATTGAACTATGGATTTACTGGTCCTAACCTGAGGGCTGCCGGAGTGGATTATGATGTAAGAGTTCATTCTCCTTATAGTAGTTACGAAGATTTTCAATTTAATATACCTGTTGGAACAACTGGCGATAATTATGACCGCTGGTTGGTTCGGGAGCAAGAAATGTGGCAAAGCCTGAGCATTATTGAACAGGCTTATCAAAAAGTGCAGGAGTTTAAAGGAACAGATGCAGATATTTATCATGCAGATGTACCGGAATATTATTTGCCGGAGAAGGCAGATGTATATACAAAGATGGAAGCATTGATCTATCATTTTAAGATCATCATGGGAGAAACAGATATACCTGCCGGTGAAGTATATCAATCTGTAGAAGGTGGAAATGGTGAGTTAGGGTTTTATTTAATTAGTGATGGTGGTCGTTCGCCCTATCGGTTACATTTCCGCAGACCTTGTTTTATTTATTACCAGGCTTACGAAGAATTAACGAAAGGTGCCATGTTGAGTGATGCGATCATGACAATGAGTTCATTAAACTTAATTGCAGGAGAATTAGACGCATAAAGAATAAAAAATGAGTGTTCAGTTTTCAGAAAAGTCATTACAGGAAGTTCAACGGATAATTAGTTTTTATCCAGATGGAAAGCAGAAGAGTGCTGTTCTTCCGGTACTGCATTTGGCACAACAGGAATTTGGTGGCTGGCTTAGTACAGAAACAATGGACTATGTGGCATCTTTATTAAAGTTGGCTCCTATTGAAGTGTATGAAGTAGCCA
Organism: Chitinophagaceae bacterium; assembly: GCA_022843585.1. Lineage (GTDB taxonomy): Bacteria > Bacteroidota > Bacteroidia > Chitinophagales > Chitinophagaceae > JJ008. The sequence continues at coordinate 306,730 of JALHNJ010000002.1, read as the reverse complement.
CTTTCTATAGCATGTATAATTTAAAACCAGTTGGTAAATACATGTTTGAAGTTTGCCAAACCGGACCTTGTATGCTGAACGGCAGTGATGATATAGTAAAATACATTTACGACAAACTCGGAATTAAACCCGGCGAAACAAGTGCAGATGGATTATTTACCTTGAAGACTGTAGAGTGTTTGGGTGCTTGTGGTTATGCCCCAATGATGCAGATGGGAAAATATTACCGGGAGCATCTGACGAAAGAAAAAGTGGATGCGATAATTAATGAGTGCAGAAACGAGGCAGTGGCCATAAAAAATTGATGCTTTGAGGCTTCTGCTTACCATAGCATTGTTCTTTACAAGTCTGATAGTTGTTGCGCAAACAGATGAAGCAAAACTGACAACAACTATAAAAGAATTTCACCAGATGCTGGTAAAGAAGAATACGGTTTCTATTAACCAGCAAACTGATAAGGCGTTGAGTTATGGACATAGCAACGGCTGGGTAGAAACAAAAGCAGAAATGATCAAGAATCTGGAAACAGGTTATACGAGTTATAAAAGTATAAAAGAAGATAGCTTACAGATAGTGATAAGTGGAAATGTGGCGAATGCAAGATTTGTTGGTGATTACGAAGTTTCATTGAATGGTGGAAATACAGTTATTTATCACCTGAAAGTATTAGAAGTTTGGGTGAAGAAAGGGAAGAGGTGGTTGTTGTTTGCGAGGCAAGCTGTGAGAGGGTAAGGAAGAATTAATAATTAGTAATTAATAATTAAATACTCTTTTGAGGATTCAGGTCAATGGGAAGAAAATTATTATTAGACAAAGCTCACATTGAAAACATCAGACTCTATGATGTGTACCGCCGTGAAGGTGGTTATCGTAGTGTGGAGAAGGCATTGAAAACAATGAGTCCTGATGCTGTGACGGAAGAAGTAAAGAAAAGCGGACTCCGTGGTCGTGGTGGTGCAGGTTTTCCTACAGGCATGAAATGGAGTTTTCTTGCTAAACCTGAAGGAGTGCCTCGTTACTTAGTAGTGAATGCTGATGAGTCTGAACCCGGAACTTTTAAGGATCGTTATTTAATGGAGTTCATTCCGCATTTGTTGATCGAAGGAATGATCACTTCATCTTATGCATTAGGATCTAACAGAGCATACATCTATATCCGTGGCGAATATGCATGGATCGTTGATATTTTAGAGCAAGCAATACAGGAAGCAAAGAACAATGGTTTCCTGGGAAAGAATATTTTAGGCAGCGGTTTTGATTGTGAGATTTATGTGCAGCGTGGGGCTGGTGCCTATATATGCGGAGAAGAAACAGCTTTGCTTGAAAGCTTAGAAGGTAAAAGAGGTAATCCAAGAATTAAACCTCCTTTCCCTGCGGTAAAAGGTTTGTGGGACTGCCCGACGGTGGTAAACAATGTAGAAACAATTGCTGCTGTTGTTCCCATCATCAATGAAGGTGGGGAAGAATATGCAAAAATTGGTATTGGTAAATCAACCGGTACGAAATTGATAAGTGCTTGTGGTAATATCAAAAAGCAGGGTGTGTATGAAATTGATATGACTATCAGTGTTGAAGAATTTATTTACAGTGATGAATATTGTGGTGGTATTGCTAACGGACGAAAGTTGAAAGCTTGTATTCCAGGTGGTTCATCTGTTCCTATTTTACCCGCCAACTTGCTATTGACCACAGCCAAGGGAGAAAAAAGAATGATGACCTATGAGAGTTTAGCGGATGGTGGATTTGCAACAGGCTCAATGATGGGTTCTGGTGGATTCATTGTGTTGGATGATACACAGTGTGTAGTAAAACACACATACACTTTGGCAAGATTTTATCGCCATGAAAGTTGCGGACAATGTTCTCCTTGCCGTGAAGGAACAGGCTGGATGGAAAAGATTTTGCTGAACATTGAGAACGGAAAAGGAAAGATGAGTGATATTGATTTGCTCTGGGATATACAAAGAAAGATTGAAGGGAATACGATTTGTCCATTAGGTGATGCGGCGGCATGGCCGGTAGCAGCAGCGATACGGCATTTCAGGGATGAGTTTGAATGGCATATCACCAATGCGGATGAAGCACAAAGAAGGAATTATGGATTGATGCATTATGCAGATCCGATTCATATTCCAACAACGGCATAAAAAAGAAAGAATGAATTTTTAATATGGCTGACGAAGTAAAAAAAGAACCACCTGCAAATTTCAAGGTCACTATCGATAACATTACTATCGAAGTGGCTCCGGGTACATCTATTTTAACTGCCGCAAGGCAGATTGGAGGTGATGTAACCCCGCCTGCTATGTGCTTTTACAGTAAGCTAAAAGGTAGCGGTGGTAAATGCCGTACTTGTTTAGTGGAAGTGGCCGCTGGTTCTACTGCCGATCCAAGACCAATGCCGAAACTCGTTGCATCATGCCGTACTAATGTAATGGATGGTATGATCGTAAAAAATATTACCAGCGAAAGAGTGCAGGATGCAAGAGCAGGGGTGGTGGAATTTTTGTTATTGAATCATCCGTTGGATTGTCCGATTTGCGATCAGGCTGGCGAATGTCACCTGCAGGATTTAGGTTACGAGCATGGTAAAGAAGGCACCCGTTACGAATTCAAGAGAAGAACATTTGAGAAAGAAGATATAGGTCCTTACATACAATTGCACATGACAAGATGTATTCTTTGTTATCGTTGCACTTATGTTGCTGACCAGTTAACAGATAACAGGGTGCATGGCATATTGGAAAGAGGCGATCATGCAGAAATCTCCACTTACATTTCAAAAGCAATTGATAATGACTTCAGCGGCAACATGATCGATGTTTGCCCTGTTGGAGCATTGACAGATAAAACTTTCCGGTTTAAAAACAGGGTATGGTTTACAAAACCTGTAGATGCACACCGTGATTGTGAAAATGAAAAATGTTGCGGTAAGGTAACTCTTTGGCAACGGGGAGATGATGTGTTGCGGGTAACATCTCGTAAAGATGAATGGGGTGAAGTGCAAAGCTATGATGGCAAACCTGGTTGGATCTGCAATACTTGTCGTTTTGATAAAAAGAAAGCCAATGATTGGGTAATTGAAGGGCCAACAAGCATCAGCAGGCATTCAGTTATTTCGCAAGGACATTATGTTGGTTTGCAAAAACCAAAAGAAACAATAGCAGAAGTAATGGGCGGTAGAGAACCGAAATTGCTGATGGATATTCATAGCATCAGTGATGTTAATAGTGTGGAAATAGCATCACTACCGGGGCCCGCAACGAGTAAAACATTTGAAAAAAGTGAATAGTGAATGGTCAATGGCGGTCTCTGATTGACCACTCACCATTGACTATTGACCAATAATTATAGATGAACATGACGTTATTAGTTATAGACTGGTGGTTTATTTTAGAAAAAGCACTGCTGATTGGCGGCATTATCGGCTTGTCATTCTTTATTGCTATGTACACCACATTAGCAGAAAGGAAAGTTGCGGCATGGCTGCAAGACCGGCGTGGACCAAACAGGGCAGGTCCATTTGGTATTTTTCAACCTTTAGCAGATGGCGGCAAATTATTTTTCAAAGAAGAGATTATCCCATTAGCGTCGAATAAGTTTTTATTTATTCTTGGTCCGGCATTGGCGATGATAACGGCATTGCTGACCAGCACAGTTATTCCATGGGCTGCACCCTTTGTAACACAGGGTGGAAATGTAATACCAATACAGGTGGCTGATGTGGATATGGGCATTTTATTAGTTTTCAGTATTGTGAGTGTGGGTGTATATGGAATTATGATCGGCGGCTGGGCATCTAACAATAAGTTTTCATTGATGGCGGCCATTCGGGGTGCCTCTCAAATGGTATCGTATGAGTTGCCAATGGGTCTTTGCCTGATTGCTGTATTATTTATGACAGGCTCTTTAAAAATGAGTGAGATTGTTGCAAACCAGGTACAGAATGGCTGGCATATCATTTATCAACCATTGGGCTTTATCATTTTTTTTGTATGTGCATTGGCAGAATGTAACCGTACTCCATTCGATTTGCCAGAAGCGGAAAACGAATTGAACTTTGGTTATCACCAGGAATATTCTTCTATGAAGCTGGGCTTTTACCTGTTTGCAGAATATATCAATATGTTTATCAGCAGTGCAGTGATGGTGACATTATTCTTTGGTGGTTATGATATTCCATTTGTAAATGAAGCATCGTGGGGATTAAGTTCTTTCTGGATGACTGCGATAAGCTTTGCTGTGATAATGGCAAAAATCTCATTCATGTTATTTGTGTTTTTATGGATTCGGTGGACGATTCCCCGTTTCCGTTACGACCAATTAATGAATTTGGGTTGGAAAAAATTAATACCGCTGGCGTTGATAAATATGATTATATCAGCGGCGGTGATGTTGTTGTTGAATAAATAGTCTGAAGTCCGAAAGACCAAAAGTCTGGAAGTCTGAAAGATTTGTCGATTATAAAGAAATATTCTTTCCGTCTTTCGGTCTTCCGACATTCGGACTGATAACAATATATTTGCGAACTTTTATAAAGTATGTTAACACAAAGAGCAAAAGAAGTAGATCGTAAACCAATGACTTTTCTGGAGAGTATTTATCTCTGGAATATTGTTAAAGGCATGGGTATTACGATCAGTCACTTATTTAAAAAGAAGGCGACAATCAATTACCCGGAGCAAACAAGAACTTTTTCCAAAGTGTTTCGTGGATTGCATGTGTTGAACAGAGATGCAGAGGGAAGAGAAAATTGTACGGCCTGTGGTTTGTGTGCAGTGGCTTGTCCTGCCGAAGCGATTACGATGGAAGGTGCGGAAAGATTACCGGGTGAGGAGCATTTGTATAGAGAAGAAAAATATGCAGCGAAGTATGAGATCAATATGCTGCGTTGTATTTTTTGTGGATTGTGTGAAGAGGCTTGTCCGAAAGATGCGATTTATTTATCACAAACTTTTGCACCGGCCAATTATGGAAGAAAAGGGTTTATATATAAGAAAGATGATTTACTGATACCTCACCCAATAGAGAATAAAGAAGCGTATGAAGCAGCATTGGGAGATAAACCAGCAAAAAACTAAGAACGATTAACGGCTTAAGGGAATGAACATTACGACAATACTTTTTTGGTTTCTTTCAGTGGTAGCACTTTTTAGTGCCTTGATGGTGATTACCAACAAGAACCCTGTGTACAGTGTACTTTGGTTAATCGTTACTTTCTTTGCTATTTCCGGTCATTATATATTATTAAATGCACAGTTTCTCGCCATCGTAAATGTTATTGTTTATGCCGGTGCCATAATGGTATTATTTCTTTTTGTAATAATGCTGATGAACTTGAATAAAGAAACGGAGCCACAAAAAAATCGTTGGTTGCGAATGGCCGGCGCAATTGCGGGTGGTTGTTTATTGCTGGTATTGGTGGCTGCGTTGAAAGATACGGATATGAAGCAACAGCTGGCAATGACGAATGGTGGAAACATCGGGTTGATCAAAAACTTAGGAAAGGAATTATTCACTACATATGTAGTGCCGTTTGAGATAAGCAGTATTTTGTTTTTGAGTGCCATGGTAGGTGCGGTGGTAATTGGAAAGAAAGAATAAGAAAAGTTACGAGTGTAGAGTTATGAGCTGCGAGTTAAAAGACTCTGCTCCGAACTCTGAACTCAAAACTCAAAACTTGGTTTATGCCGATTAATTATTACATATTTCTGTCTATCGCCTTATTTGCCATTGGCATTGTAGGTGTATTGACCCGTCGTAATGCGATCATTATTTTCATGTGCATTGAGTTAATGTTAAATGCTGTGAATTTATTGTTGGTAGCATTTTCAAAAATGCATCATATGAAAGCATTGGCTACAGATGCAGCGACAACTGTTGGAACAGACGGACAGCTATTTGTATTTTTTATCATGGTGGTAGCAGCGGCCGAGGTAACTGTGGGGCTGGCAATAATTGTAATGATGTATAGAAATATACATTCTGTAGATGTGAATTTTTTGAATCGTTTAAAACATTGATGCTGTTTAGAAGATAGTTATGCAGAACGCTTTACAAATAGTTTACCTGATTCCCCTTTTGCCATTAATAGGATTTCTTATTAATGGTTTAGGAAGAAAGCATTTGTCCAAATCAGTTATTGGTGTAATTGGTAGTGGAGTGGTGCTGGCATCTTTTGCCATTAGCATTTGGGTGTTCTTACAGGTAAAAGGTGGCAACACACATGAAGTTCATTATTTTGATTTCATCTCAGTTGGTGATTTAAAAATTCCATTTGCCTTTAAAATTGACCAGCTATCATCTTTATTCCTCTTGATAATAACGGGAGTTGGTTTTTTGATCCATGTATATTCCACTTCGTACATGCATGAAGAAAAGACAGAACACTTTGGAAGATATTTCGCTTACCTCAATCTCTTCATCTTTTCCATGTTGTTGCTTGTGATGGGAGCAAACTTCGTTATCATGTTCATCGGTTGGGAAGGTGTGGGGCTTTGCTCTTATTTATTGATTGGATATTGGTTTAAGAAAACGGAATACAACAAAGCTGCCAACAAGGCATTCATCATGAACCGAATTGGTGATCTTGCTTTTCTGATCGCTATTTTCTGGCTGATACAAAAATTGGGAACAGTTACCTACAGCGAAGTATTCATTGCGGCTAACCTGGCGAAGCTAAATGCAACTGACATTTCGGTTATTACATTATTACTATTTGTAGGTGCTACTGGTAAAAGTGCACAGATACCTTTATATACCTGGCTGCCGGATGCCATGGCGGGTCCAACACCAGTTTCTGCATTGATACATGCTGCAACGATGGTTACGGCTGGTATTTATATGATTGCCCGTAGCAATCTTCTTTATTCATTGGCTCCATTCACAATGGATATTATAGCCTATGTTGGTTTAGCCACAGCTTTATTTGCAGCAACAATTGCATTGAAGCAAAATGACATTAAAAAAGTATTGGCCTATTCTACAGTCAGCCAGTTAGGATTTATGTTCCTGGCGTTGGGTTGCGGTGCATACACGGCTGCTGTATTTCATGTAATGACCCATGCCTTTTTCAAAGCCCTCATGTTCTTGGGTAGCGGCAGTGTGATACATGCGATGGGAGGAGAACAGGATATTAGAAACATGGGTGGATTGAGTAAGAATTTAAAGATCACTTTTATCACATTCCTGATTGGATGTATAGCAATCGCAGGTATTCCACCATTTAGTGGATTCTTTTCTAAAGATGCGATACTGTTAAGTGCATTTGCAAAAAACCCAGTGCTGTATGGCATTGCATTATTTACTGCATTGCTTACTGCATTTTATATGTTCCGTTTGTTGTTCATCACTTTCACTGGAAAGTTCAGGGGAACACATGAGCAACAACATCATTTGCATGAAAGTCCTGCACCAATGACTATTCCATTGGTAATATTAGCAGTACTATCTATCATTGGTGGTTTTGTAGGCATCCCAGAAGTGTTTATGCACGGAGGAGATAAGCTCGGAGAATTTTTATCACCAGTAATTACAAATCATAGCGAAGGCCATGTTTCTCATTCCACAGAATATATGTTGATGGGGTTGTCAACAGTACTTGTTCTTGGTATGATAGCTTTCGCCTGGTTTAAATTTAAAAACTATCAGCGTACAGAAGAGAAAGGATTTGGAAAAGTGCTGGAGAACAAATGGTATGTGGATGAACTGTATGACAAAGTAATTGTGAATCCGTTGCACAAACTGGGCGGCTTTTTCAATTCCATATTTGAAAGCAAAGTGGTAGATGGTATTGTAAATGGAGTTGGCAGAGCGGTTAGTTATACCAGTAGTAAATTCCGTTTATTGCAAAGTGGCCAGGTTGCCAATTATATTTTACTGATGGTGGGAAGTATGGTGCTGATTTTTGTATTACAATTTTTTTTGAAACGATAGTATGATTCCTGTTTTACTGATATTGATTCCATTGCTTACTGGTCTGGCTTCTTTCTTTATTAAGAATGATAAGGCAGCCCGTTCCTGGGCGTTGTTTTCTTCCTTACTTACTGTTGTTGTTTCTGTATTGGCGGTAACAGTGTTAAAAGAAAATAAATACCTGGCACATCAATGCGATTGGATGCCGGCACTGGGTGCCAGTTTTTCTGTGAAGTTGGATGGAATGGGACAATTACTTTGCCTGTTGACCGGCATTGCTTATCCTTTGATTTTCATCGGGACCTGGAACAGTCAATATAAAAATGCGAAGAACTTTTTTGCATTGATGTTATTAGCACAGGCTGGTTTGATGGGTGTGTTTGTTGCAATGGATGCCTTACTTTTTTATTTCTTCTGGGAGTTGGCATTAATTCCTGTTTATTTTATCTGCTCACAATGGGGTGGAGAAAAAAGGATCCGGGTTACTTTCAAGTTTTTCATCTATACTTTTTTGGGTTCTGTATTAATGCTGATTGGTATTTTATACCTTCAATCACAAACTCCTAATGACTCTTTTGCTATACAAGACTTTTATAATCTTGAGTTAACGGGTAAAACCGAGTCATGGATATTCTGGTTATTCTTTATAGCCTTTGCTATTAAAATGCCTATATTCCCTTTCCATACCTGGCAACCAGATGCATATGAGCAATCTCCGACCGCAACAACAATGGTGCTAAGCGGTATAATGGTTAAAATGGGATTGCTGGGATTGTTACGTTGGCTATTGCCAGTTCTGCCAATAGCATCTTATTCATGGGGCGATGTAACAATGTCGTTAGCAATAACAGGTATTATATATGCATCATTGATTGCAATTCGCCAGGATGATATTAAGCGATTAGTAGCCTATTCTTCTATTGCACATATTGGTTTAATGTGTGCCGCAATTTTCGCAGAAAATAAAAGTGGTACACAAGGAGTGATGATACAGATGTTCAATCACGGAATCAATATTATTGGGTTGTGGATCATTGTAGAAATAATTGAAAAACGTTTTGGTACCCGTAAAATGTCTGAATTAGGAGGGTTGGCACAAAAAGCACCAGTGATGGCTATCTTCTTTGTAATAATTGCATTAGCCAATATTGCATTACCATTGACCAATGCATTTGCCGGTGAGTTTTTAATGTTCAATGGATTGCTCAATGCAAAATCGCAATATTATTTATGGTTCACCGTATTTGCCGGCTTGGGAATAATATTAGCAGCTGTCTATACCTTAAATATGATTCGAAAAATATTTTATGGGGTTACTAATGAAGTAACAGAAGCAGCACAAGATTTAAAATTGAATGAGAAACTGGCACTCGGAATAATTGTAGCGTTGATTTTCTGGATAGGCGTGTATCCACAAGCAATACTAAATATTACTGACGGAATATCGCAGACCATAACTGAGCAGACGGATTTATCTGAACTGTTCAAAAAGAAATAAGAACTCAAGACATGAATGCATTAATCATATCGGCTGTATTAGGGGTAGTTATGATGTTCAGCAGTTTTCTGTTGAACAAAAGAAGTACCGTTCGCAATATTGCCATTGGCGGTTTGCTGATATTGCTGATAATAAATATTCTGGAAATGAACGGGGTTGAATTTTTTAATGTCAACACCCGTGACATGATTGCTTTTGACCGTTTTGCGTTATTGTTCAATACAATTGCTATTTTCTCTACCTTACTTTATGTTTTACTCTCCGCAAAAGATATGGCGAAAGTAGGGGTGTACTTTGCCGATTACCTGGCACTGATCTTTTTTATTCTGTGTGGTGTTATGTTGGTGTCATCATTCAAGTCGTTATTAATTCTATTCCTGGGCATTGAAATTATTTCCATTCCATTGTACATTTTAACTGGAAGCGATAAGCGAAATCTGAAAAGTAACGAAGCAGCATTAAAATATTTTTTATTAGGTACTTTTTCTACAGGGTTAATGCTGATGGGTATTGCACTCATCTACGGCGCACAAGGTTCCTTCTATTCCGTGGGTATTAGTAATATTGCCGGAGAAACACCTTCTGCTTTATTGATAGCAGGTATGCTCCTGCTCTTCTTCTCTATGTCATTTAAAGTATCTGCTGCACCCTTTCATTTCTGGACACCAGATGTTTATGATGGTGCCCCAACTGTTTTTACATCCTTTATGGCCACCATCGTAAAGGCAGCTGTATTTATTGCTTTCATACGTTTGTTTGATGATGCATTTGGTTTATTGCATTTGCGATGGAAATTGCTGGTAGCAATTATAACCGCATTAACATTATTCGTTGGAAATATTACCGCTGTATTCCAGCAAAGTGTAAAAAGAATGTTGGCCTACTCCAGCATTGCGCAAGCCGGATTTATGATGCTTTCCTTATATGCAATGAATGCTGAAGCTAAAGAAGGCCTGATGCTGTATGTAGCCGCTTATAGTCTTGCTACAATTGGAATTTTTGCAGTACTGATAAAAATGAGTGATTATACGTTTGATGGCTTTAATGGGTTTGCAAAGCACCAACCTTTGCTAGCCGCTACAACCACTGTATTCCTTTTATCGTTGGCAGGTATTCCATTAACAGCAGGATTTCTTTCTAAATTCTATATGTTGAAAGCGGCATTAGGTACAGGCAAACATCTATGGCTTGTTATAGTGGCTGTACTAATGGCAGCAGTTAGTGTTTATTACTACTTCAGAGTTATTCAGGCCATGTATTTTAAAGAGGGAGAAAAGCAGCCAATGGAAGTGTCTAAATCTTTTAAATGGACGCTGGTTCTGTTAGCTGCGCTGATTATACTATTAGGCATTTTCCCCAACCTTTTACTTAGCTGGCTTTATTTCTGATTTCTACCAATCTGGTAGCATCGAAACAACTTTCCTTAATTTCGGCTACAGGTATGAAGTTCCGTGATGTTTTTCTCCTTGCTTTCCGAACTATCCGCAGCAATAAATTGCGGACGGGACTTACTGTTTCTATTATAGCATTTGGCATTATGGCTTTAGTAGGCATTATCACCGCTATTAAAGCAATGAATCAAAAGTTAACGGAGAGCTTTTCTACCATGGGAGCAAATGCTTTTACTATCCGGTTCAAAGAAAGAAGTCTTCGTTTTGGCGGCAATAGCAGGGAGATTGAAGTTTCCAAAAAAGCATCCCGAAAAGAAAAAAAATCAAGCCTGGGGAAAAATATTACTAAAGATGAGGCAGAGCAATTTATCAGTCGCTACAATTTCCCATCAATAAAAAGTGTGTCCATATTTGGTGGCAGAGCTAACACAGCTTTATATCAAAATAGAAAAACAAGTCCCAACGTAACCGTATTTGGGGGCGATGAAAATTATTTATTACTCAATGGTTTCTCATTACAATATGGTCGAAATCTAAATCATCTTGATGTAGAAACGGGTCATAATGTTTGTGTGCTTGGGTATGATGTAGCAAAAAAATTATTTAGAGAGGGGTTAGATAAATCAATTAACACAGTTATTCGTTTAAATAATATTCCTTATCGAGTAATTGGTGTTTTAGAAAGCCGTGGTTCCACATTTGGGTTTAGCCGTGATAACATTATCATCACTACTTATAATAATGTAGATAGAAATTTTCCTTCCAACTTTTCTTTTGTAATAGCTGTAATGTCAGGCGACCTTTTAAAAGTAAACGAGGCAATGGGAGAGGCCGAGGGTACATTCAGGTCTGTTCGGAAGCTTAATACTACGGAAGACAATAATTTTATTTTAGATCGTAGTGATAGTATTGCAGCAAAAGCAATGAACAGTCTTCGCTTTCTTACAGTTTCTGCAACAGTAATTGGACTAATTACATTAATTGGAGCTGCTATTGGCTTAATGAATATAATGCTGGTATCTGTTTCTGAACGAACAAGAGAAGTAGGTTTAATAAAAGCCATAGGTGGCAAAAGAGAAATGGTGAGCCGGCAATTTTTACTAGAGGCTATGATAATAAGTGTTGCAGGTGCCATATTTGGAATAGCTCTTGGTATCCTGGTAGGCAATCTTTTCTCCATTGTGTTAGGAACTGGTTTTGTGGTTCCGTGGAACTGGGTTTTGTATGGAATTATTATTTGCACCCTGGTAGGGTTGCTGGCGGGCCTGTATCCTGCAATTAAGGCTGGAAAACTTAATCCCATAGAGGCTTTGCGATACGAATAAAAAAAAGGCCTAATATTGATTGCAATTCAATTCTGTAGAATTTGCATGAAATTCTTATCAAATTATTTATCAGGGAGTTGTTCCGTTTGAAAAAATCCTTAACTTGACCCTTCCTATTTAAAAATTGGAAGGAAAAAGTCTATTTTAATGATTTTTTCTTAGCATTGTGACTCTTAAAAAAGACGGATTAGTATCTAACATTTTAAAAATTAAAAATTACGAACATGGCAGAGATTAAACCAACTGCAACAGCATCAGTTAAGGCGACATCAGTTCAACCGAAAAAGAGCAGTAACATTATTTCATGGATTGCTCCGGTATTTTGTATTGTGGCAGGGTATGCGTTTTGGCGTTTTATTTTAGGTGCACCATCAGGTTTTGAAGAACCTTCTTCTGATGGCGGTTTTTGGCCTAAGCACCACAAACCAAAAGATGCCCTTCATGCAATTTATGAGGGTGGTATCATCGTTCCATTATTGATTGGAATGTTTTTGATTGTTGTAGTGTTTTCTATTGAGCGTTTCCTCACTATTCGTAAGGCATTGGGTAATGGTTCTATCTCTGATTTTATCAGGAAAGTACAATACCACCTTGCTAATCGCAATGTTGATGCTGCACTTTCTGAGTGTGACAAACAACGTGGTTCTGTGGGTAATGTAATGAAAGCAGGTCTTCGTCGTTACAAAGAAATGATTAACGAAGGCGGTTTAAATACAGAACAAAAAGTGGTTTCTATTCAAAAAGAAGTAGAAGAAGCTACAGCTCTTGAATTACCTATGTTGCAGAAAAACCTGGTATTCCTCTCTACTATTACATCTGTAGGTACACTTGTAGCCTTGTTAGGTACGGTATTAGGTATGATCAGGTCATTTGCCGCATTAGGTGAAGACGGTGGTGCTGGTGCAGCAGGCGACCTTGCGGTAGGTATCTCTGAGGCCCTTTATAATACGGCTTTGGGTATCGGTACTTCAGCTTTAGCCTTGATTATGTATAACGTTTTCACTACTAAGATAGATTCTATTACTTACGGCATTGATGAGTCTGGCTTTACGCTTACTCAAAGCTTTGCTTCACTGTATAAATAATACAGTAAATACCCGTAATTGGGTATGGAATTTTGTAATGAATTCATCTAATTAAAAAGTAGAAAAAAATGGGACATGCTAAAATTCAAAAGAAAAGTACGGATACGGATATGACCCCCTTTGTGGACATAGCCTTTCTGATCCTTTCCTTTTTCATTATGGCTACCAAATTCAAACCCCCAGAACCCGTTGAAATTAAAACTCCGGGGTCTGTTTTATCGCAGAAATTACCTGATAATAACTCTGTATTGATTTCTATCGACTCTACCGACAAGGTTTACTTTTCACTTCTTTCTGAAAAGGATCAAAGTAAGTTTGATGAGATAATTAGTGGAATTAATACAAGCCAAAATTTAGGGCTTTCGCCAGCTGAAATGAGCAATTTCAGAAAAACAGTAATGGTGGGTGTGCCTTTTGGTGGTCTAAAACAATTACTGGCTACCGATGCAAAAGAGCAAGGTTCTCTTAAGCAGCCAGGTATTCCAGTGCTGGACTCTGCCACTAACCAATTGGTATGGTGGATACAGGAAGCCAAAAAGGCCTTTGCCGGGCAAAAATTAAACTACCTTATTAAAGGGGACGGTAATTCTAAATACCCTGCTTTTGAAGCTGTAATTGCTTCGTTAAAAAGAAATGAGGAGTATAAGTATAATCTGGTAACAGCTCTGGATGATATTCCTGCGGGATCGGCTCTGGATAAATCACTTAAAAACCCAGCCAATTAATTTTTTAAAAACTTAAACCATTTTTTATGGCAAGTATAGATACCGGTGGCGATGGCGGCCACAAAAAAGGCCCGGGGGTTAAGAAAGCCAAAAAACTTTCTACTCGTGTAGATATGACTCCGATGGTGGATCTTGGGTTTCTGTTAATTACGTTTTTCGTTTTCACAGCAACTATGAGTACACCTACTACGCTGGACCTTAATATGCCTAAAGATATTAAAGACAAGAAAGAAGAAACTGAAGTTAAAGAATCAGGTGTTCTTACTGTTATGTTGGGTAAAGGCAACCAGGTTTATTACTATGAGGGGCAATTAAAAGTTGATGCAGAAGGCAACAACTTTAAACAAACAACCTTCAAAGGCATCCGTGATATTATCATCAATAAAAAGAAAGAGGTAATGGATCGTTATGCATCTGCCCCGGATCCTGCATGCGAGGCTGAAGCAAAAGCGAAAGGAAAACCGATTAGTAATTGTGCCGACAAGGATTTTGTGGTTATTATTAAACCTTCAAAAGATGCTACATATAAAAATACCGTTGATATACTGGATGAGATGACCATCAATCAGGTAAGAACCTATGCTATGGTAAAGTTATTGGATCAGGAATATGAACTGATTCAAAGGACTGAGGCTAGCGCCGGTATAAAATAAAAGTCATGTTTATGGAATATAAACAAAGACAGCATCTAATTAAAAACGCTTAAGTCATGGAAGCCAACAAAATTTTATCCGCAGATGTTCTTGACCTGGTCTTCGAAGGCAGGAACAAAGATTACGGTGCATACGATTTACGCAAGACGTACAATCGCCGTATTACCCGGGCACTTGTTATTACTGCCTCTATTGCTGTTTTAGCATTAGGAGGTTCTTTATTGTCAAGTGCTATGAAGGGGAAAGAAGACAAAAAAGTTAAGATGAACGAAATGACCATTCAGGATGTGAAGCAGGAGGAGAAAAAAGAACCACCTCCGCCTCCGCCTCCACCTCCGCCAAAACAGGAGCCACCAAAAGTGGAAATGAAACAGTTCACACCTCCTGTAATTAAGAAGGATGAAGAAGTGGAAAAACCACCACCACCACAAGAAGAATTAAAAGAAGCAAAAATTGATGTGGTAAATCAGGAAGGTATTAAAGATGAAGGTATCGTAGCTCCAACAGTAATCGACGAGGGTAAGCAAATTGTAGAAGAGAAACCAGTTGAAGATGAAAATAAGATCTTTGACAAAGTTGAGATCGAAGCTTCTTTCCCTGGTGGAGATGCTAAATGGAGACGCTTTTTGGAGCAAAATGCAAACGGACAAGTTGCAACCGATAACGGAGCTCCAGAAGGTACTTACACAACAGTGGTTCAATTTGTAGTGGATAAAGAAGGAAACATTAGTGATGTAAAAGCATTGACTAACCATGGGTATGGCATGGAGCAAGAAGCCGTAAGGGTAATTAAAAAAGGACCTAAATGGACTCCTGCTGTACAAAATGGTCGCCAGGTAAAAGCTTTCCGTAAGCAGCCCATCACCTTCCAGGTACAAAGCGAATAATTTTAAGTAATAGAATTTTATAAATCCTCTTCTGCAAAGGAGAGGATTTTTTTTGCGATTTAGTTTGTAAATAATGCCGCACATACAATTCGCCTGCGAAACACCGTAATTGATTTATTTTTGAAACATGTTGAATTCTCTTTCAGGTTGGGATGATACCATTGTAGCATTGGCTACGCCGCCGGGTGTGGGAGCTATTGGCGTAATACGGTTGAGTGGAAAAATGGCGTTGTCTATTGCGAATAATTTATTTTCTGGAAAAGATTTATCGCAGCAAACATCACATACTATTCATGTAGGGTATTTAAAAGAAAATGACAAGCTGCTGGATGAGGCGGTGGTATCCATTTTTAAAACACCGAAATCATATACAGGAGAAGATGTGATAGAAATTGGTTGTCATGGTTCTCCCTATATTCAACAGCAAATTATAGATGCTTGTATAAGACAAGGAGCAAGGCTGGCTAAGCCGGGAGAATTTACACAACGGGCCTTTTTAAATGGTAAACTTGATCTTGCACAGGCAGAGGCAGTGGCCGATCTGATCGCTTCTAATACGGCCGCATCCCAAAAATCAGCACTACACACTATGCGGGGTGGGTTTTCAGATAATCTAAAAGTCTTACGGGACCGACTAATTACGTTTTCTGCATTAATAGAATTAGAGTTAGATTTCTCGCAAGAGGATGTGGAGTTTGCAGATAGAAAAAAGTTTTATGAATTGATTGATGAACTCACCAAATCTACAAAGCAATTGACAGACTCTTTTCAATTGGGGAATGTGATTAAGAATGGAGTAAGTGTAGCCATTATTGGAAAACCCAATGCGGGAAAATCTACTTTACTAAATAGTTTGTTGAATGAGAATAGAGCTATCGTTAGCGATATTGCCGGCACCACAAGAGATACAATTGAAGAAATAATTAATATAGATGGAATACTTTTCCGTTTAATTGATACAGCAGGTATCCGTCAGCATTCCACTGATAGTATTGAAAGTGCAGGTATAGAAAGAAGTTTTGAAAAGATGAACCAGGCAGATCTTGTTTTATATCTTTTTGATGCGGCGGAACCTAAGTCAGCTATAGAAAGCCTCAAATCTGAACTTGACAATAAGCAGCTTCAATACCTTCTGGTTGCTAATAAAATTGATGAAGTTGGCGAAGAAAAATCACGGGAGAAATTTGCCAATTATAACACTGTATTTATATCTGCAAAGAAAAATCTGCATACAGAAGTGTTGAAAGAACGAATGGTAGATACCGTATTACAAGGCCAGATAAATACGGAAAGCACAATAGTTACAAATGCCCGTCATTACCATGCATTAAAAGAAGTGGAAAAATCTTTAATGGATATAAAAAATGGATTAAATGATAATCTATCTGGCGATTTACTTGCATTGGATATCCGTCGATGCTTGCATTATCTCGGTGAAATAACCGGTGAAATAACTAATGATGATCAGTTAGATTACATTTTTTCAAAATTCTGTATCGGAAAGTAACTTGTTTTCTTTTGTTTGTTAACTGATTGTTTTTCTTTGTTTTAACAAATTATTCTTCCTCTTTTTTGTTGCCCAACCCTCCTTATTTGCATATATTTGTTGCCCAGTTGTTGCCCATATGAGACGGGCAACAAGTTCGGGCAACAAAGCGAGATGATGCTACATACAGCTACATCAAGCTACATTCTGCAACAACCAGCTACAACAGGCAACAATGAGCAGTCATATCAGACTTCAAAAGACTTGTCAGTTTTGCGGTGAACGATTCACTGCAAAGACTACTGTTACCCAGTTCTGCTCCGATAACTGTGCTAAGAAAGCTTACAAGAAAAGAAAGAGGTGTGAAAAGATGGAAGTCGCTATTGAATCTGAAATAGAAAAGGCGATTTACGACCCGGCTCTATCTCAAAAGGAATTTCTCACCATCGGAGAAGTCTGCCAGTTAATTAATGCAAGCCGCTGGACTATTTATCGACTTATCGATAATGGTCAAATAAAAGCCGGTAAAGTCGGTCGTAATACCCGGATACCTCGAACAGCAATTAATGAACTTTTCAAACTGACTTAATTATGAATGTAACATTAAGACAAAGAGTGAAAGGAAATAAAATAAGTCTTTACCTGGATTATTATAATAGCGGTAAAAGAGAGTATGAGTATTTGAATTTATACCTTACTCCGGAATCCGAATCCGGTAAACTGACTAAGCAGCAAAAGGACGACAATAGGAAAAATCTGGCAATGGCAGAAGCGATCCGTGCAAAACGGCTTATAGAAATTAAGAATGATGAATTTGGTTTTAGAGATACTGAAAAAGTTAAAGGAAGCTTTTTAATTTATTTTGAACAACAAACAAGGAAGCGAAAAAATAGCCTTGGCAATTGGGGAAACTGGGATAGTGCCCTAAAGCACTTAAAAAAATTTGCGCCCCGTGGCATAACATTTAAGGAAATTGACAAGCAATGGCTGGAGGGCTTCAAGGATTATTTGCAAAACGAGGTTAAAAACAGGAGTAAAAAAGGACTTTCTCAAAATTCCCAGTCATCTTATTTCAGCAAAGTGTTGGCTGCTTTAAAAGAGGCGGTCAAAGATGGCATTCTCCAAAACAATCCAGCTGATCAGGTACAAGGAATAAAACCTGATGATCCTAATAGAGAATTCTTAACGCTTGAAGAGTTGCAGGCTGTTGCAAAAGAAGAATGCGAACTTCCACTGTTAAAAACAGCTTTTCTCTTTTCAACCCTCACGGGTCTTCGCTGGTCAGATATAGAAAAATTGGTTTGGTCTGAAGTCCAGCAGTCAGATATATCAGGCTATTATATTCGCTTCCGGCAGAAGAAAACTAAAGGTGCTGAAACACTTCCTATTTCCGAACAAGCATTTCAACTATTAGGCGAAAGAAAATCACCTGCAGATAAAGTGTTTGATGGTTTGCAATATAGTGCCTGGCATAATCAGAAACTGAGAGAGTGGATATCGAAGGCCGGTATTATTAAACACATAACTTTTCATTGTGCCCGTCATACCTATGCCACCTTGCAAATCACATTGGGCACTGATATTTATACTGTGTCTAAGTTATTAGGTCATAAGCACATGAAGACAACCGAAGTGTATGCAAAAGTGATCGACCATAAAAAGCAAGAAGCGGCCAATAGGATAAAACTATAAACTTTGAAACGATGTTTTTTTATTCTTTTTCTTCCAAGTTTATCCAAAAGTGAAAAATTCTTATTCTATCTTTTTCAATTCCATCAAGATGCCTTGAGTTTTCGGAAGATAACTCAATTAAAAAGTCATCATTACCATTAGGTATTTTTTTAATTGAATCATTAGTTGTCCAAAGAGGTTGATCTTTATTAGATGCTAATTCCGCTATCCAGGTATTGATTTCCAGAAACCAATGTTCAAAAGTTTTGGCTTGAACATATCCGATAATAGCTGCATATTTTAAACGTGAGCCATGTACTCCTTTCTTAAACCTTTCCATTGCACCACAAACGGTGTTATGGCCGGTTACATATTCTTTTTCTCTGTTTGTACCGGGAGTAGGAAGTCTTTTTGCCTCCAAAGAAAAGAAACTGTCTTCTTCATTATATTCTCGGTCAGAAATCTCAATCTTTTCATCTTGTGAAATAGTACCAATATCTATTTGAGGGCTAACACCGCTTTTCACATCTTCCATAAATTCGGGATGAAAGAAAAAAGGATAGCTCTTTGCTTTTCTATTTAAAAGAATGCAAAGCTTTTGACTTAATCCCTTTTCGTTCAAATCTGTCGCTCCCTTATTCAATGTTGCAAATATTTTGCAGTGATTTCTTAAGAATAGGATCACTGCTTTCAACGATTCCTCATGCTCAATACCTGAGGATATTAAACCACTACTTTTATGTATTAGTGAATCTGAAAGCATTAAAATCCTTGTTTTCTTAGATCAGAAAAAGTTTCATCAGCATCTCGTAAAGCAACTGAACGAAGCCAGTATCTGAGTTTTTTAGGCTTAATAATATATATTACATTTCCTTCATAAAGTCTCACTACACGAGTTAGCCGTAAGCTTACGCCGGCCACCTTTTTCACAAGTTTATCAATTTGCTCTTCAGCAGTTTCAGTGTTCTCAAATTTTATTTCTGGTTTGTCTTTAAAATAAAAAGGAAAGCATATATAAGAACTTGTTTCGAAAGGCGTATGTGTTTTTAAAGTTGAATACACAGTGTTTAAAACATTACAAAAAGTAGATGCAAACGCCTCTAAGTCTGCGCTATTTGCATCTTGCATTGCAATTGTAGATTTTTCCCCGTTTCTTCTAAATTCTATTAGATGATTTAAAACATCTTCTACCACGATTTTTTCATTGTCATCAAGTTCCAATGAGTTTATTTCATCTTGCCCAGGATAAGGTAGATTCATAATATCATCCTTTAATAAAGCTGTTGCTTTATTAACCATGTATCTACCGCTTGCGCCAGCCAAATAGAAAAGAAATAGTTGTTGATGCTCTTGAAACTGCTGAAAAAAGTTCTTGAGATCAGATATTCGTTTTTTCGGAGCATGAATGCCGATTATCTCATTTCTGAATGACAGGTAATCATTACGAAATTCTATAGGAATTACATTATCTCCGGCGATTTCTTTGATTAATAGATGTGGAGGTTCATAAATTTTAGGATCACCTTTGCTGTGGAAATATTTTAAATCTAATGTTGGAACAATCTTGGAATTTGTAATGCCCTTTTCAAGAAACGCATTAGTAGGCAAAAACCGGTTTCCTGTTATATGTGGTGCTGATAATTTTTTCAGAAAAGTAATGTATTCAGTTTTATTTTCAGCAGAGAGTTTTTTACGGTCATTTAATTTTTTCAATGTTGCAAGATCTTTTTTTGTAGCTGCAGTAAATCCTTCGCTTACAACCCACCCATTGTCTTTTTGCTCTTTGAGAAACTTACCAATAGTTTTTAAACTAGATAATCTTGATATTATTTGATGACTTCTGCTACCTGTAAGCAGATTTGATTTCCAAATTAAAGGATCGTCAATTGCAAGTTTCTTAGGAACATAATGAAAGTCATAACTATCGAGCTCAAAATAAATTTTCTCTTTATTGGGTTTGCTTCTTCTAATAGTTAAGTGTAACAAACCTTTGCTAGTTGCTTTTTCATTTCTAATAAATATTGCGGCTGTGGCAACATCCCCATTTTTCCCAAACAATACCCTGCTTATGTGAGTGAAATCTATAATTTGTGGAATATTGAACCTTTCCATCAAATATTTTCTGAATTGAAAAGAGGTGTTGTTATAAAGAAACGGACCAGAAGGTTGTATTAAACAAACAAGCTGCCCGGGTTTGCATAAAGCTATCGACTGCTCAAGAAACAAAAGAGATATTTGATTGTCAGGTAGCTTAATTGCGTTTCCTGTATTATTTTTTCGTACAATTGAATTTGCTCTTTCCTTTTGCTTTTGGGATTCAATGATAATTGCAGAAGGAGTTAATTTAGCTTCGAAGGGAGGGTTGCCAATAACAAGGTCAAAATACCCTTTTGAGAATTTATGATTAAGAATTAATTCAAAAAAATCTTGGGCAAAAATATTTTCTTCTGTCAAATCATCAAATTGAAGATTTTCCCAAATCTCCAGAGGTGTCAATTCATCACATAACGCAAGACTTAAACTGAAAACTGTAAGGTTTACCGCTTCAGCATCTTTATCAGCGCCATAAATATTTTCCTTAAGAATCTTTTTTAAAAGAGTAAGTTTTGGTCGTTTCCACCCATTAATTTTTCGCCATCTATAAATAAGTCTTCTATATGCCCCTACAAGAAAAACTCCCGAACCGCATGCGGGATCTAATACTTTATAATCAATTCTATCTTCTTTAAGGGGCATTGTTTCATCTAACAAGAAATTTACCAGGTAAGGCGGAGTATAAACAACTCCCGGACTTTTTTCCAAAAATTCTTCGTAGATATTGCTAATTAGTTCAACTGGGAGATCATTGAATGAATAAAGTCGCCAAAAAACATATTGAACCCCCTCTAAATTTCCTTCTAAAAAAAGTCCAAAGCGAGTTAAATCAGTTTTTTCAAGGGAAGCTTTTTCTTTTTCGCTTAGCTTAAAAATACCTCCATTAAAGTGAGTAGCTAAATATTTTAATAATTTTAAACCTGCTCCCCTCTTTTTTAATACATCAGTAAAACACTCGGCTCCTTTTGCAAACTGGTCAAAGAAGTCTTTGTCGAATTTTACTTTTTTTCGTTTACCGTTTATTACGGAAGTTCTTTCTTGACCTGCTTTAGGGAATACTGAATTTTGATGTTCATCAGTTCTTTCTTCTAGATATTTGATAAGAATAGATATAACCATGATTTTCCTAGCAATTGCAGCAGGCAATATCTTTTTTTCAATAATATCATTTAAGGATTGTTTCAGCTCGGTTAATAGTTTTTCATAAGCACTATTAGCAAACTGAAAATCTTTGCTAAATGGAGAGCTTTCCCAAAAAGATCCGTTATCAAAAGAACGGCCTGAAAAAGCTCTAAATGCTTCTGCAAGTTTAGAATCTTGCTCATTAAATAGGTTAGAAACCTGACTGGCCAGCCTAAGAATTGTAAGGGGTTTATAAATTAAACGATTTCCTTTTGCAGGTTTTTCGTAACAATTAAAAATCCTGACATCCTGGTTTGTAAAAACAAAAAACATTGGGACATGTCCCGAACTATATAACCGCTGATGGAGTGTAATTAGATCGTCACTATTGATTGGAGCAGAGGTGTAATCGTATATATAAACTTGTGGAATAGAGGCACGGTCTTTAAATCTACGAAAATAGACATACTGAACGCCATATGTCAGTGCGTTTTCAATAGCAATAATTTCATCAACAGAGAGCTTTGTCAAATCGAGACTATCGAGCTTTTTTACTTCAACTAAACCTGTTGATAGACCATTGCTGTCAATCATTTCAAGTTGTTCTAAACCATATTTTAACGAAGCATTCAATACTAAGTATTTTAGTAAAAGTAGTCTATTGTTATTAGATTTTCTCGCAATTTTAATCTAATAATTTGAAAGATAACCACTTGAGCCGACATTATTGAACACCACTAATCAACAGGCGGACTTTGGAGAATACTGGTTGCCAGTGATTTAGCAATAATTAGCTCTTTTTTAGAACTGTTCCTTCCATCCCAGGATCATTTAATATCCGCTCCATCTCTGCGTTTACCAAATCCTCCACCTCCTGTTTGATCTGTTCATAATTTACCTGAACAATGGAAGGAGTCACTTGTCGGACAACCGGTACTGGTTTATAACTCTGTTGCTCTTTTTTAAGAGCCTCATGATTGTTTATGATAGAACTATGAAATATTTTCAAATCAATTTTATTATCCGGGTCATCTGCTACCATGCCTACAAATTCTCCTGAACTTAATGTTGATATTTTGGATGGGGGAACCGCTGAATCAAGCTGTTTTGATTTACTGATGGAAGTATCATTCCGGTTGATAGATAAACTTGTTCGGTCCTGCATAATTTTTCCGACCCGTTCCGATAATTGTTTGGCCGTTTCACCAGTGACTTGCCCCGAAATAATATTACCAGTGATATTCATGATAACATCTGCCTGGTCTTTGCCATAATCTTTTTTTAACTGGCTGAAGTCCTGCACGCCTAACGTAGTGGCTACTTTATTACTTCTTGCTGTTGCAATCAGGCTATCCATGTTGTTGAGATAAACAGTTGGGAATTCATCGAAGACCAGACTGCTTTTCATCTTCCCTTTTTTATTCACCATTTTTATTAGCCGGGATATATACAACGATAGCACTGCACCATAAACCTGGATCTTCTGCGGATTATTTCCCATGCAAACAATTTTCGGTTCATCCGGGTTATTAATATCCAGTGTAAAATCATTACCCGATAACACATAATAAAGCTGCGGTGATGACAAGCGGGCCATCGCCACTTTAGCTGCTGCTATTTGTCCTTCGAGTTGTTCCATCACATCATTCATGTACGCCGATACAAATGGATTGATCAATGCTTCGATTTCTTTTTCGGTTTTCAGGATTGTAAATAACTTATCATAGTCAACCTGCATCAATTCAATCACATGTGGAAGGGTACAAAACTCCCCATCATTATAGCGGCGAAGAAACCAGATAATGGCAGTCAAAAAATTAATTGGCGACTCCACAAAAAAATCGCCCTGGCGTTTGATCCATTCCCGGTTCAATCCCATTAAAATGGTGCGGGCCGATTCTGAAGCGTCCGTAATATCCAGCATGTTTTCTTTATCCAGGGGATTGCAGCGATGGGTTCTGGACAGGTCTTCAAAATTGATCACATAAAAGGAGGGAGGAACAGGGTAGTGGTGACGGCATTTTAAATAATGGTTGTAGGTAATGACTGACAAATCATCAAACTTAAAGTCATACACAAACATCGAGAACCCTTTTTTGATATGCTGTGTGATCACATGACGGATCACAAAATAGGATTTACCAGCACCGGGTGAACCCAGCACTAACAGGGAACGAAAGGGATTGATAATATTGATCCAACTATTACGAATTTTTCCTTTCAATTGATATTGTGCAGGCAGGTTAATAGAATACTCATTTTGCAGCAATCGTTCTTCCTGCGGGAAGGTTTCATTTTCTTTATTGAATATGTCCTTGTTATTGAGTTTTTGCCGGATGACTCTTGATATTAGATTACCGCCGGTTAATACGAGTATATAACCTGTTGCTGTTATAAGCATATAAGTAATTGCACGGGTTTCAGGTGCTGCCGGAAAATGCAAGCTGAAATAGCTCAAGAAATATATGAGCAATCCTGTAATGATGTAGGCAAAAGCAATCCGATGATTGATGTGTTCATCTTTTTTACCTTTTGCTCCTAATAGTGATATAATCAATAAGGCCAATGCTATCAATTTTGCAGTATTGAACGAGCTGAATAAACCAGTGTTTTGAATATTGGTTAACAGCCGGTCGGATAAATCAGCTGTAAGTTCCCAACCTTCAAAAGCCTGGTAACAATAGTAATAAAAATGTAAGCCGAGTAATACTATACTCATCAGCCTTGTCATGTCCGTTATCTTTCTTAGCCCTTGTTCGTTTTCACCGGTACTCATGTGTTTATCGTTTTAACTGCTGTCTTTTTTTTCGTTTCTTTTTTCGTAGCTGAAAGGGAATATAATCTGGCCCGCTTGCCGTTCCTGTTACCACCTCCAGTATTGCTGTTGCCCCACTATCAGCGTAGGAAGGCTGCGGAGAAAGAATAGTCGCATCCCCGGATGAATTTTCGGATGACAGCGACTTTTTCTTTTCATCCGCCAATGAGGGAGCGACCACCGGACTATTCGCACTTACCCTTTCAAGCATCATCTTCGCACTGTATGATTTGCCGAGATCACTTCCATTGAACACGCATTTGGTCTTGTGATCCACATAGGTAATTCCATAGATCGTACCTTCTTTATTTTGCCGGAGTACCACGCTTATCTTTTCCTTATTCAATTCATTTATCAGCTGCTCAAGGCTCAAACCTGATTTTTTCAACAAGACAAAATCAATTACTGTCCGCAACCGTTTGGCCAATGGTTGTTTCAGCAGCTCATTGTCATCAAAACGTTGCTCCAGATTTTTAAGGGTGGGCTTCATATAAAACAGGCTTGCTTTAATAGGCGTTCCAATTTTATTTCCCTTTTCATCCAGCACCCGGAACAATAAGCCATTGTGTTTATAAGTATGCGAATCTTCGCCACACCTGTCGGCTGTAACATTGTATAGTTTAAGCACTGCATTCAATTCAGGCAGCGAACTGTATTTGTATTGCGGTATGACAATGCCAAGAATATTTGAAATAGCTGCTTTAGTCGAACGCTTCCCCTGATTGATTTTTTGTGCATTGACTGGCGATAGCTTCAATGCATCTGTCAATTGTTTACTTTCGGCTTTCACCAGTCCAAACTCTATTTCGATTTCCTTTCTCGCAACCTCAGATTGGTTACGCCCCATGTTGTGCATAGAGATACGATTCCCATCCCGTTGGATATTGGTACTGACGATATGTATATGTGGATGTCCCGTATCAAAATGGCGGTAGACCAAACAGGGTTGGTCGCCAAAACCAATTCGATTCATATAACTAGTGGCTATTGCAATCATCTTTTCGTTGTCAAGATTCTCCGAAGGATCGAAATTCAGCGACACATGCAATGTATTCGTAGTTGTTCTTTCATTAAGGGAAGTAAGTTTTTCAAAAGTTGTCAGCTTTTCATAAAAATTCATCTTGACAGCATCTTTTAAAAAGTTATTTGCTGACAAAATTTCTGCCTGGCCTTGCTGCACTTTTTTCTCGTTATAATTAAGTGCTTTGCTGATACTTTTTCCTGTATTTATTCTTGCAACCATTTGCCCGACATTTCACCAATTTTTAAATTGATTTCATTTGCCTTATTCAAGAATTTTTCTTTATCGTTTTCGGCCTGTAAAGCGAGTGCTTTTATTTCCTGGAAATGGCTTGCTGTGTGCAATCTTTTTACGAGCTGATTAAAGTTGCTGCCGATGGCAGATAATTCATTTCGCAACAACACTAATTCAGACATTAATTGATCAACAGATTGATCTCTTGTATAAACTGTAACCGGTTTTTCCAGCAACACATAACGGATGTATTCGCTTAGCTTTTTCTTGGTAGTGGCTTTAAAGGAAATATTCACTTTATTGTATTCGTCCGGTTTGAAACGAACGGTTACTTTCCTTGATAGGTTTATTTTTTCACGTTTCATATCCTCACATTATCTTTTTCAATTCCCCGAAACGACTCCGGAGTGAAAGGGTAAAATTTCGTTTGTCCGACAAACGTACATTTTACCATGCTGTAAGATGAGCATTAAGCCTCCTTGTTATGTCGGCTTTAATGTCTTCTTTATCGATTTGCCTATTTGTTGCTGCCATTCATTCAAATCATTGTAGCCCTTATATAAATTGCTTTCATCTTTGTATTTGTTGCTCCAGCCTAAAGCCTCCGCCGTGCATTTTTGCCCGGTCTTATCCCGGTCAAGAAATAACCGGATCGTTTCGTGCGCCTCCATCACCGCCCTGCTCCTTTCAAAAAAAGAAGTGGAGTTCAACACTATAATATTCGTTGGTGAAACTGTTTGATGCTGGTGGATAGTCTGGTGGGATAAAAAATTAAAAAAGCCTTCAAAAACTTCAAGCTCTTTTGAATGGTTTTCAATACTCGTAATAGCCTTCGGTGAACTGCTCCCTTTGAACCATTGATTGCGCAGTTCATAGCCCCCTTCATCGTTCTTAAATCCTATCGCAGTATATTTTTTATCATGCAGTGAAAAGATAACTTCACGGCAATATTTCCTGGCAATACTCTCCGCTATCCTTCGCTGTCTTACATACCTGAGTAAAGAAAGGGAGCTGAGATTTTTTTCGGCATTGATTTTTATCAGGGATTCTTCAGGCAATCCCGGCTGAGGAATAAGCCGTTGCTGGTGAAAAGAAAAATTGCTGTTTAGTTTTTCCAGCAGCTCTTTTACCGTGCAATGGTGAAATAAAATTCCAAAGTCAATAAAATTACCGCCTTTACCGAGCCCGTGATCGTACCAGACATTTTGCTGCCGGTTCACTTTAAAGGAAGCGGTCTTTTCCTCCCGGAGCGGGGAGCAATACCAGTAGTCAGCCCTTTTTATTTTGGCCGGTTTATAACCTTTGGAAGCCAGGTACTCCACCAGGTCAATCTTCTTCGCCGCTGCAATATTCATACACACTATTTTCAACCCCACACAATGCAAACACGCTGTAAAAGTATTAACTCCTTTTCGTGCTTTTATATCCCCTGTCAATTTGGTAGGGGATGAATCCGGAACAGCGATTTAATTTTGACCGGTGAAAATGATTTCGTGAACCAGAAAAATAGAAATTATGCTTGCAAAAAATGACGTGGCAAAAGTCTATGACACAGTACTGAGCATCCCCGGCATGAACGATGAAGTGAAAATCAGCCTGAAGATTTCCAGAAAGAATCTATTGTTGCTGAACAAAGTGATTGAACGGGGACTGAATGGAAAAGAAAGTGAAGATAAATCCATCAGTGTGCTGGATACCGTTTCGAAAGAAACATTACAGGAGTTAGGTGATATCGGTGGACAGTTATTACAAAAGGCAGGACTTACAGAAATGAATGAGAAGCTGAAATCATTTTAGCCCTGACTTGCTAAACAATGTTTTAAAAAAATTGCTTCAACTTTTTTTTGCATTGTAGCAGATAGTGAAATGAAGCCTCGCAGTAGCTGGTAGTTGATTTCGTCCCGGCTGCATGGCTGCCGTAATAAAAAGAATCATCAGCCGGGACGAATTGAACTACACAATGCAGTTTTATGTAGCCACGTTGTTACGGCCCTGTTTGGCCAGAGGCTGCATAGCAAACAGGCCGGAAGTACGGGGTGGAAGCTGTTGCAATTTATAGTGGCTGTTGTCATACCGGTTTTATAGTGGGGTATAAAAAAAAGGGCTTATAGCAGCCCTTCATCAGCGAATGAATAATACCCTTCACTGGTTACAATTACATGATCGAGTAGTGTAATGTCAAGGAACTGACCGGCCTGTTTTATTTTCTGCGTCAGTTGTTCATCGGCCCTGCTCGGTTTGAGACTCGAACTCGGATGGTTGTGTGAAATAATGATCCCGCAGGCATTTGCTTTGATGGCAGCGGCAAAAATCAATTTGGGATCAGCTACCGTACCCGTGACACCCCCACTTGAAATCTCCACAATACCTAATACCCGGTTAGCCCGGTTCAGTAATAAAATTTTGAATTGCTCAACAAAATCAATCTTGTCTTCATTCCATAACTCCATCAATAAACTCGCCGCATCCTTTGACGTTCCAATCAACGGTCTTTCAGAAGCTTTTACTTTTGATTTGTAGATCAGTTCCACCTCGGCTACTTTTTTCCAGTCTTGTTGCAATACGCTTTCCATAACTCAATGTTTTAATAGTTTAAAAAATTAATTATGGAACCTTCCCCGGCTGCCGGATGCATCAGCGCAAGGAGGATGCGGAATAAATGCTGGCATCGTGCTGCTGGCTTTGTGTTTATGCCGAACTCCTTGTCCGCCTTTGCAGCCAGCAGCCGAGCTTCGTGGAATATGATTAATACCCATTCATCCATCCATCAAATTTTCCGGTTAGCCTTCTTACTCTTATGTGCAATGACGGCAGGTTTATCCAGGCAGCGGTAATGAATGGCTTCCGCAATATGACTGAGTTCAATTTTTTCCTTGCCATCCAAATCGGCTATCGTGCGGGCCACTTTCTTGATCCTGGCATAGGAACGTACAGATAGCTGATGGGAGTCGATACTTTTTAAGAAGAAGCGGTTCTCGATCTCATCCAGTTTACAGATGCTGTCAATGGCCTCGTCCGGAATCTGGGAATTGTTATAGATACCAGCATATTTATGGTATCGTTGACTTTGTATCCCGGTAGCCCTGATCACCCGCTCACGGATAGCAGCGGAAGTTTCACCCGGTTTACAATCAAACATCTCATCGGAAAGTATCGGATCAACTTCCACATGCAGATCAATCCGGTCAAGCAAGGGCCCGGATATTTTCTTCTTGGACCAGTACACCGATGCAGGACTGCAGGAACTGAATTTAAGAAGGCGGTGGGTATGACACCGGTGGAGTTCCGGAAAGCCGGTCAGATAAAACGTCTTCGATCAAAAGAAATTCAGGGTCTTTGTCTTTTTTCATTATAATAGAAAGCACGTCAAATTGCACATGCTTGTATGTTGGTTGCTGTGACAGGAAATGACTGCCGGCTTTTTTCAGTGATTAAAATTTCTTTGATGGTACATTCACTTCAGGATTTGTTACGGCATCATTGCTGAGTGATTTCACTTCGATAAAATGAAGGGTTTCGTCTTTGGTGGCGATGATGTCGATTTCGAACCGCGAGAAGCGGTAATTGCGGTGGAGGATTATGTAAGCACGTTGTATGAAATATGATACGGCCAAGTCTTTAGCATTCTTATCAAGATTCATTTTCCAAACATTTCACTTTTATAGAAAACGCCTTTCATAATTCTGATAGCCTCTATGGGACATATGGTTTCTTAATGTTTTCTAATTTAAATAATAGCTCAGTGTCCTGAGGCATTTCTAGTAAGACCCCACTCAATCCATAGGTTCCGTCTTTGTTTTTTATCACCGGCATCTTGCACCAAAGCGGACCTCTCGGAGCGTGATAAAAAAGTTCAAGTACCCATGCCAGGGCCCCGTGTTCATTTTGATCGTACGAAAGAACAGTAGGCATCATTCTAACTTCTTTAAAAGTCCATGAGTATTCAAGTATTACCTGAATGTTAACGAATGTCCCATTGAAATAAAGAAATAATGGTTTGAACCTGTCAAAACCGAGGCGAAGATGGTTTGTACCATAATTGCCTTTGTCTGTTGGGGTATTTTCAATACAAAAAGTAGACAAGGCTTTTAGTTCAATCCGGTCGTTTGAAAATAGTCTATCGTTTGATTTTAAATTATCGATTCTTACTTTCACCTGATCAAAATTTAGTCCAAGTGCGGCACATTCATTCGGATCAATAATTACTTGTTTCAATTTTACGCCTGGAATATCAATATCATGAAAGACAGAGGTTAGTTCGAAAAAATTGATCGGTATGGATTCTGAATCGAGATCTCTGATTGTAATCAATTTTACGGTATGGCCACCTAGAGTAGCCTGCTCCTTGACACTTTTGGGAAAATCTTTTCTTGATACGCAGTATAAATGCTGCGCTCCAACTGCGGTCATTTTAGTGAGCCAACCCCTGAAATCGTTTATTTCGACAGGTTTGTTCCTATCCTGCACTTCTACTATTGTTACCGTTTGCCTGGATTCTGTTCCAGTGCGAATAACAATATCGCATTGTGCTTTCTCCCCTGAAGGAGAGTTAAGTATGGGTAGCCATACATCATGCTCAACAATCGAGTCTGGTAAAATAGATTGCTCAATTATTTGTACTAGCCTTTCTAAATATTTTCCATCATTTGACATTGCAACATTTACTTTAAAGGAAACGAGCAACAATTATTGCGACGTCACCGCTATTAAATCTTCTTTTGTGATGATTTCATATTTTAACGAACCTGCTTTACTGGCAGTTGCATCATTGTAAAGATTGATTATGACAATGTAGAAGACTTTGTTGTTAAAAACAATGCGGTTAGGAAAATTGTTATCTGCATCGCCAGATTCTATCTCTATTTGTATATCATCGAGATTGAAAACTACCAGGTAGCCAACATTTTTATTATAATCATTAGCGTATTTAACGGTTTGAGCGAACCCTTCCGATATTCTATTTTTTCGGTATCCTTTAGTTGTGTCATAGATTTTTATTTCCAGGACTAATGGGTTTTTTGTATCTATTAGTCCTACAATATCTGCTCTGCCTGATGCTGATGATGGTGTAGAAAAGGGATAATCTATGCCCTGGTCGAATAAAAATAGCCGCAGATCATCTTCAAATATCTTTTCGTAGTTGGAAGCCGCGTTCTCATATTTAGTTTTTAAATCGGTTCTGTAAAACCACTCAATTCTTCTTTTATACTTTTCAATGAGAAAAAGCGTTGAATTGCTTTCTTCCAATTGCTCGTGTATGTATGTACAAATCGGTTGGACATAGATATCCAGAAAATTATCAAGTTGATCGCTGAATTCCCGTCCACTGCCTAATGTAAATGCCAGAGCTTTACCTTCGCTGTTCTCTGCCTTGAATTTTTTATGCAAGCGGTAAAGAAAAGCAGCTTGATCAGCCTCGTCACGATATCCCATATCGCCGCCGTCCGTTAATGTATCATAAAAAGTTTGTAGCTCTTCATCACTTAGTGGATTATTGTCGAGGGCATTCTGAAGAATTGCCTGAATTATCGCTGTTTCTTCAAGTCGTGAAATAAAAAAGCGATAATTGTTATTAATATTTTCGTAGGTGGATTTATATAATCGGTTCCTCCATTCTTGTAAATTACTTCGAAGATTGTGGCTGTAGTACATAATTAAAATGATTTTAAGAGGTCGTCTAAGTCGCTCATACCTTTATTAATATCTCTAACAGAATTGTGTGCACTGGCATCTGCATCTTGCAGATGAATGTTGGTTTTACAATTATTGCAAATAACTGTTTCTTCAAGCTTGACATCTCTTACCTGAATATCGAGACTATATCCACAATTTGGGCAATCGATGGCAATCCATGATTTAGACAGATCGAAAAGCATAATGTACAAAGTTAATTCTGGTGATATGGGGAAATTTACCTTGGCAATAAACTTTCTAATGTGTTTTTAAGCTGGTCTCTCAGATTCTTTTCGTCACTAAATTCAATTAATAATAAACTATCAAAATACTTCAAGAGTAATTCCTGGCTGTTAGCTATCAAACCCTTTTCGATAACCAGTAGAAATATGCGCCCTTCTTTGGATCTTCTGTCTATAAATTTTTCAATTTCTCCTGGGCGTATTCTCCTTCCATTAAGACCTGGGATAATTGCATATTCTTTGTTATTAATGATAAAGAATTTCACCCGGTGAAGCCTGTTTTCTTTAGTACCCCACGCAGGGAATATTGCGTAGGAACCCAATATCGACATTATTACAGCATTTGTTTTAATAAAAGAAAGGCCAGTAATAATTTCCTGATGATGCTTTGACATGTAATCCAATATGCCATGCAGCACCGCATATATTATTAAGACCAAAACGAGTACTGTTATGATAATAATATTCAAAGCTGGTGTCCTGAGTTCGGAGCTAAAAAGCGTAAAATAAACCAGACAAAATAGAGAATACAGATTGAGGACATTGCCTATGTAGGTGTCTTTCAATGAATCTATTTCATTTCGTGCGTCTTCGTTTGCAAAAGCCTGCGACAATTTATATAAAAGATCAATGTTTCGGCCTGGTTGTGGGATTTCATTAGCTTCTTGATAATTTACAACTCTTAATGTTTTTAGTAAAAGCCTAAAGTCGTCCGTAGTTGGATTGGCATTGAACCTTGTGAGGAGAATGGCGATGCCATAAGCTAACAGATGAATCAATGGTGTGATCAAGTAGTCACTTATAAAATAAAACAGGAGACAAATGAAAACTTTACCACTAAGAAAAAAATCAGTCCAGTCATCGTAGCTGTCTAATGGGAAAATGATAAAAGGTCCGAAAACCCATTTATAAATCTGTACAGCGATCAACATGGTAAGAGCAAGCTTAATAGCCCGTAATACGGCCTTTTCTATCTTTTCCGGTTCATCAGAAAGTATCTTAAAAATCTCTCCAAACATGCGATTTTCCTTTGTTAATAAGTTTAATTGAAAAATTCAAGCATTACGAATTTACTACATCTCTAATCAAAATGCCAATATTTTTAGTAAATTAGCCCATGCAAAGCAGGGTGGTTTTTGATGAATTCCAGATTAGAACCGTGGAAACGGAACGGGAGGTCAATTTTGAGGTTCTCGACGAGGAAGGTTATGTGTGCAGGCTGGTGCCCGGCCTTTTTGGTTTTAGTCTCTCACCGCTGGATTTTGCACTCGGCAACACCAGGGCATTACCACTGGTTGCCCGTTTCAGTGAACTAATTTTGCACCGCGATGCCTGAACTATTCAAACAGAACGATCAGAAATTCGAGTTTGTCTCGCATAGTGTTACACTTTCCTGCGAGCGGCTAAACCTTCCGGGCTATGTTGCATTTCATGTAAATTTCAGCAGTGAGCGGGAGCCGATCGTGGTCGCCAGGGCCAAAGGAATGGAACGACCCTTTTTCTGGACATCCATCCCGGAAGGAAGACAAAAAGAAGCAGAAGGAGTGGGAAAATTAATTGAAGGATATTTACTCGATAAAGAATAAACCATGTGTTATTATAACGGGCAAAAAGTTACACGCGATGAATACATCCGGCTAAAGAATCTCGAAAAGCTGGTGGCCAATTATAAATTCCTCAATCGTGATGTGGAAGTAGGTTTTGATTTTGGCCCTACTGTCGTTCTGAAGCCCATCCCCGGCAAGCAAGATTTTGAAATCGTAACGATGGAATGGGGTTTCATTCCCGATCCCCTTGCCTGGCCCTTTATTGAAACCAGAGAACAGCTCAATAATTTCCGGCGCGGGTTCACCGATGCCCGTGGAAAATTCGTCAAGTATGATTTTCTCAATGCCGTATCGGAAGAACTGCTCTTTAAAAATAAAGTGTATAGAAGAGCTGCACTGGAACGGCGATGTATTATCCTGTCCACCGGCTTTTATGATTGGCGCCATATTTTCCCTTTAAATAAGCGAACCGGTGAACCCCGCAAGACAGCAGAGAAATATCCTTACCGGGTAATGCTCAATGGCCGTGAATATTTCTGGATGGCAGGTATCTGGAATCCATTCGAAGACGCCGATACAGGTGAATATGTGGAGAGTTGTGCAATTGTTACTCCTGCGGCCAATGAAGTGATGGAGCAGATACACAATAGTAAGAAGCGGATGCCTACCATGCTGACCGATGACCTGGCCTTTGACTGGCTATTCAAGCCGATGAATGAAAAAGAAATTACGGCACTTGCGCAATGGCAAATTCCATATCAGGATATGAGTTATTATACACTCAAGAAAGACTTTTTAAATTCAACTGATCCTTTGCAACCGCATTTCTATGCAGATTTGCCGCTACTGGATGTGCCGGGAGGAGATATGAATATTGCTGTAGCTGCAAATGGAGACAATGGGGGAGGGCAGATAGAGTTATTTTAAAATTTACCATAAAAGATTAGCATGGGTCTAAAAATTCATTCAATTGCAGAAATACCTGAAAATGTTTCAAGAAGCTATTACTTGTACATTTTAGATTATTATAATTGGGACGAACCAATTGGGAATACATTGCGAAATAGCTTTGATAAGATTGCTGAGTTCGCTTCAAAAAATGATGCTGTCGTAATTCAAGGAGTTGGCGAAAGCCATTTCTATTCAGAGTTATTATCGTGGGAATCGGTTAATGGAATAGATCCGAAAGATTTGTTACCGGCACTAATGATAACAACAATTCATCCAACATATTTTTTAGAAAGAAATAACAAGGAAATACGAAACGAAAAGCCCCCGAAAGACAATATAATCTTTATTGAAATTGGTAAAGTTTGTAAAACGCCTCAAGACGTTATAAAACTTTTACAAAAGATATTTAAGGATATACAAGAGAAAAAGGAGATAAAGGACTTTAAAATTAAAAAAGAGTTGAAATCAGGCGTTGGGAAAATTCTAAACAATGCAATAATCTTGGAACCTAACATTGCAGGGTTTGGAATCAATATCAATAACATTTTTAAATTTCTAGCTGGAAAATAGCCAGAAGCCAACCTTTAACACTATGTTTTATGCCTTTAAAGACTGACCTTGACTGGAAAACCTACGAATCCATTACAAAATACATTTACGAAAATTTAGGCAGTAGGTCGGGCGTTAAGGTATTGGGTTACGGAAGCAGCTGCAGGGTTCAAGGTAAATCAGGAGTCAATCATCAAATAGATATACTAACCAGTCATTCTGATGGAATCCATTCTTATCGGACTGCAATTGAATGTAAGTATTGGAAGGATAAAATTGATAAGGACATAGTAATGAAGGTGGCTGAAATAATTGCAGATGCCGGTATAGAAAAAGGTGTAATTGTTTCAAAGAACGGTTTTACAAAAGATGGTGCCGAATTCGCTAAATATAAGAATATAGGTATTGTTGAACTAAGGGAAATAGGTGAGGCAGCTCAGGATCTAGAGGAACGACAATTTGAAATCGCTACTATTCAGATTTCGAGCTCAATCACTATACGTCGCCCTGAAATATCAGGCGTTGCCTTCGAATATGTTGACAACAGAACAACCGTAGATGGTACAACGAATATATACAGCACATCTATAATTCTGCCAGATGAAAGCCGGAAGCCTTTTACTGACTATACCAAACTATTTCATGACGACCTTCACAACCATAATAAAATCGGTGAAACCATTACCAGGCGTTATGAAATTGCCGGGGGAGGTTTACTACAGAAAAGAGGTTATCCTGCTGCTAAAATCAAGAGTATTGTTTTTACAGGAGTATTGCATATGATCAATTCGAATTCCAATCATATTATTTCGGTTGTAGACAAAGTCTGGTTAATCATGAAATCACTTTTTGAAGAGAGATCATTTAGTATTTCTGAGAATGGGTTTATCATGGAAAATTGAACTGAATTTGTGCGGTAGCTGGGTATTCATTCCTGAGTAGGTACCTTTTTTTGTTTATCTGCTGTATAAAGATTGTAGAATACATGATGGATTTCTATATTCCTTTCTTTGTCTGCGGGTGATTGGTGAAAAGTTGAAAAGTGGGTTGGATCTGTAGTAGCACCTTGTTTACTATATGTCGGATGAGATTTTATTTCTTCGGGTAAGTTTTTTATTACGGCTGATAAATCTTTAATCCGGCAAAAACTAATAACAATACCGAAATTTTGACGCCATGTAAGATAAGATATTAGTTGTGAGATGGCCGCTAAATGATTTTGGGGACCTGACCACACCTTACATTCTATAATCAAAATATTTCCTTTGTCGATATTCAATGTAATATCAGTTTTACCCACATTGGAAAAAGCTTCGCCAACTGCCTTTCCTTCAAATATGGCATTGAGATTTACCAGTAAAATATTTCGCAAATCCTCCTCATTTAACCTTTTATAGCTCATCGGTGTTTTTTCAAACTGGCGTCCCTGGTTGTCAATTACACTAATGATGTCCAGCAGCTTTTGTCTATCGAGGACATAATCTTCTTTCTGTTTAGCTGATGGTAGGATACGACTAATGAGAGGAGATTTATCAAGATTTATTCGTTTGATTACTTCATCCTCCTTTCTTTTAAGGGGAATATTTATCTTTTTAATGATTTCATCTTTCCTTTTCTGGTTTAGCAGGACAGATGATTTGATTTTTTCAATCTGAGCTTCTATATCTGTGGTTAAGTGACTATTCAGCATCGCAATTGTTTGTTGAGCAAGATTAATCCATTCGAATGCCTGTCTTTTTTTCTTCTCTGTTTCCTTCTCAACTTCGTCAGGGTTTTTTTGTTGAGAATGTTTGCTTATTATCATTTTAATTATGATACGATCTTCAAACAATTTGACTGATTTGTCTTCATCTATAAATGTGACGTACTCGCATAGAACTTTATTATTCGGAGATAGTTTCAGAGGAATATCGATATAAAGAATTTCAATTTTAGGCACTTTCTTCTTGGCTATCAAATTCTGAAAGGCTTTATAATCATTTGGTAAGTCCGTATCGGTTCGCGATTTAAATTCAGAACGCATGTCTAGTGAATTGTCCCTTTCAACTGGTGTGATAATTCGATGAGCACACAAGTAGTTTAAGAACTCTTTTGTATCGGTATTGGCTATATAGAGCTCATCAAGTGAGTTGATCTCTGCTTCAATGTCGTCTTTTATTTTTTTGTATAGTAAGTGAATTCTTTCCATCGTGGTGACGTTTAACATTGAAAGTTACTCAAAATTGTGGCCACGCTACATTTGTTCGGTTTGCTATGTCTTTTTATATCCTGACTGTCGCCTGATAGGAAGAGCTATGCTTCTTCCCAGTAGTGTTTCTCCGAACTGTTTTTTTATACTGTCAATTGCCTGGTAGAGTTTGATCGTTTCCTGGGAGTCCTGGAACAGGTCGATCTGGTAAGTGCCGGGGATAAGATTTGTGAACCGTATCCCGAGTAATCTCACCAGCAATCTACGTGTAAATAATTTCCGGAATAATTCTTTTGCGACATTTAGTAATACATGATCCGTATTGCAATAAGCAATGGACCGCTGAACCGTATGCGTATCGCCATCGGAGTAACGAAGCTTCAATACCACGCAGCCCGTTACTTTATTCTGCTGCCGCAGTTGAAATGCAAGTGTCTGTGTCATGGCGGCCAGTTGCGCTAGAAGGATATTCATATCGATCGTATCCTGCTGAAAAGTAAATTCCGTAGCAATTGATTTTTGTTCCTGGAACGGCACGACCGGCGATTCATCAATACCATTGGCCCTTCTCCATAACTCATTACCTGATTTACCCACCACATCACATAACATTTCCGGAGGAATATCACTCAGCGATGAAATGGTTTCCACGCCCATATCAATTAGCTTAAATGCCGTTTCCTTACCGACGCCGGGCAACTTCACCACACTCAGCGGTGCAAGAAATAACTTCTCATTGCCGAAAGGAATCTCCAACTGCCCGTTGGGTGTGACCTGGTTCGCTGCCACCTTACTCACTACTTTATTACTGGCGAGGCCGTAGCTCGATACAAGCCCGCTATGCTGATAGATTTTATTTTTAAGTTCCTTTGTAAACTTTACACATCCAAAGAATTTATCCATACCGGTGAGATCAACATAGAACTCATCTATACTTGATTTCTCTACAAGAGGTACAGCCTCCTTAATTATCTCTGTAATGAGCTTGGATTGCTTGCTGTATTCTTCAAAGTCGGCCCTGACAATCGTTGCATGTTTGCATAAGCGTTGCGCAATCCGCATCGGCATCGCCACATGAATACCGAATTTTTGTGCTTCCTCGCTGCAGGCGGCGACAATACCGCGGTCATTACTACCACCAATTAGTATAGGTTTATTATTAAGCCTCGAATTACGAAGCCTTTCGACCGATATGAAAAACTGATCCATATCCAGGTGCGCGATATGTCTGTCATAGGTCAGCATACTGTCTTGTCTTATAGCTCACGGTTTCCATTTTACTCACTTCCAGACTGACCACGCCGAAGTCCAGCGTTACTTTACCTGTTGCTTTAAAGAATCCCGATTTGTCGAGCGGGTATCGTTTAGCCGACTCAGGAAAATGCACCGTATCCACCCAATCTAAATGGCTATCAAGAAAAGTCCCGAAATACATTTGTTCCCCATTCTTCGTTGGCACATGCTTATGCGTGATAAAATACACCAGCACGGTTACATACTTATTCGCATGATTGATCAGCTCTTTCGCAGCAACATAGTTTGCCGGGTCATCATCCGCTAAATCAAACGGATTGCA
This sequence comes from Chitinophagaceae bacterium, assembly GCA_022843585.1. Lineage (GTDB taxonomy): Bacteria > Bacteroidota > Bacteroidia > Chitinophagales > Chitinophagaceae > JJ008. Next base: position 268,083 of record JALHNJ010000002.1, on the reverse strand, counting down.
TAGCGGAAACCCCAGGTGCTGTAGTTGATAATAAATATCATCCAGCGGATGATCGGACAGATCAGGCAGTTTAAATTGAAGAGCAGGTTCATGGAATAAGGCATTAGTATGTTGCAATTGGAGTTGATGCTTCTTCAGCAGGCTATGTGCTTCCCAGAGCAGTTGCTTCTTTGTTTTCCCGGTAAAGCGGAAGCACCCCACCTTAATGAGTAAGGTCAGTTGCTCGATCCCACAGTGTACCCTTTCAATGAAATCCTGTACATGCAGGAACGATCCGTTTCGCTGTCGTTCATCCAGTATCCCATCCCGGAGTTCGGACCGTAAACTTTTGATATGGATCAGCCCAACATACACTTCATCGCCGGTGATATTCGTGTACTCATCACTGTGATTGATGCAGGGTGCTTGTATGTGCCCGCCTGCTTTGTAGAGTTCAATGAAATACAATTCCGTAGAATAAAACCCGCCGAAATTATTGATCACGGCCACCATGAATTCTTTCGGGTAATAAGTTTTCAGGTAGAGCGACATATAACTTTCCACCGCGAAGCTGGCCGAGTGCGCCTTGCAGAAACTATACCCTGCGAAACTTTTCATCTGCCGCCAGACCTCTTCTGCGAGTTCCCTGGAATGTCCTTTCGCTTTACATCCTTCGAAGTATTTATTTTGAATAATATCGAAACTGCTGTTCTCAATATATTTGGCCGAGTTCATCGCCCTGCGAAGTACATCTGCATCACCCAGCGAGAGCCCCGCAAAGAAATGTGCGATCTTGATCACATCTTCCTGGAACACCATCACACCAAATGTTTCCGATAAATGTTCCTCAAAAATGGGGTGCAGGTATTGGATTTTATCACGGTTGTGATAACGATTAATATACTCCCGCATCATGCCCGATTCAGCCACGCCTGGTCGTATAATAGATGATGCTGCCACCAGTGTTAAATAATCATCGCATTTTAATTTCATTAATAAATGCCGCATTGCCGGCGACTCGATATAAAAACAACCGATACTGTTCGCATTTTTAATTTGCAAATTGACATTGGGATCCTTCTTGAATTTGTTGGTATCATGGATATTGATGTCGATGCCTTTGTTCTTTTTGATCAGCTGGAGTGATTCCCGGATATGACTCAACCCTCTTTGACTCAGTATATCATATTTATTCAACCCGATTTCTTCCGCCGCATACATATCGAGTTGCGCGGTCGGCATTCCTTTGGGCGGCAGGAAAAGGGCGAAGTGATCCGTGACCGGTTCTTCGGAAACAAACATCCCGCAGGCATGAACAGAACAGTTATTGGGAAAGTTCTTCATCAACCTTCCGTACTGCATGATGAGTTTTTGATTTTGATCGCGGGGTGTATGCGAACGTTGCAGTTCTTTGATCTCTGCATCCGGGAGCCCGAACACTTTACCCAGTTCTCTTATGATCGAATCATACTTGTAAGTGGTAAAGTTGCCGACCAGGCTTACATGGGCGGGGCCGTAGCGCTTGAACACATAATCCATCACTTCATCCCGGTCATGATGGGAAAAATCAATATCGAAGTCGGGCGGTGAGGTTCGTTCCGGATTCAGGAACCGTTCAAAATATAAATTCAGTTCAATAGGATCTACATCGGTAATGCCCATACAATAAGCGACAATCGAATTAGCACCGCTACCACGCCCCACATGCGGGAATCCTCTTGACTGTGCATGCCGCACTAAATCATAGTTACTCAGGAAATAAAAATTAAATCCCATGTCACCGATGATCTTCAGTTCTTTCTGCAATCGTTCCAATGCAACTTTATTCCTTTTCCCATATCGCTGCGGCATACCATCCATCGCGAGTTTCTCGAGTAATATCCTGTCACCCTCCAAACTTCCTGTATAGTTTTTTTTGGTTTTGTCCTTGTGAAATTCCATCTCAATCCTGCAGGCGTCCATCAGTTTGTACGTGTTGGCGATCATGAACGGGTATTGCCGGAACTGGTTCATCAGGTGCAGGGGTTCCGGAAAAATTTCATCTTCCGCACACTGCGTTTCTTTGGGCAACTGGGATAACAAAACATTTTTGTCGATTGCCCTAAGCAAGCGATGCAGTGAATGATATTTTTTATTCTGCACTGTGACGGGTTGACGGATCACGAATTTCTCTTCATAATTCCGCCAGTCCGTACCGAATAATTTCGTCAGCTCCGGGGGCTTTACACCGATCCGTTCATTGCTCCGTAAATTCTTTAATTGTTTTGCGCCGACAGGATAGATCACAAACCCGTCCCAGCCATTCTCGAAAAATTGAAGCTCTTCCGATGCTTGCGGAAAATCTTTCTTTGCCATCAGGTGTTCAGAGAGAAATTGATTGATCCAGGCATAGCCTTTATTATTGGCGGCGATCAGGATATACAACAACCTGTCACCGTTTCGGATTTCAACCCCGACGATCGGTTTTACTTTCTGCTCCCGGCAGATCTTCACGAAGGGCCACACATCGCAGGTCGCATTAATATTGGTCAGTGCCAACGCCGTCACGCCTTTCTCCACAGCCATTTCCACGAGTTCCCGGGTCGAAAAAGTGCCGTATTTAAAGCTGAAATATGTCTTGCAGTTGAGGTACATGTCGCTACAACATTACTAAATAATTTAGCTATATTAAACTAAAAATATTAGATATTGATTATCAGCATCAAAATCTGACCTTTACACTCTTTTTATGGAAACACAACCACCTCCATCCAGACGCCTGGCCGTTATCATTGCTATCGAGGACTATAGAAACAAGCCTCAGATACCATCTGTCCAATATGCCGGTAATGATGCAAAAGCATTTAAGGAAATGCTGATTGAGCATTTTGATTATATGGAGGATGACATCATTTACTGGATAGACAATGATGCTGTTCAGAACACACTGGAGAACGACCTGCCTTACCAGATCCAGCAATTAACCAAGGAAGATGAATTTATATTTTACTATGCGGGACACGGTTTCTTCCAGGATGGACATAACCGGTTAACTTGCTGGGATTCGCATCCCTATAATCTGACTGGTACAACTGTTTCACTAAAAGATATATTATTTGATCCACTAGAAAAATCCGGGTGCCAGCGTTCACTGGTCTTTATGGATTGCTGTTCTACCGTTCTTACTGACCAACTGAAAGACGGAAGAGATGTGATATCAGACATGGACCAGAAAGAATTTGATGAATTTGTAAAAACAGGTCAATATGATGCGATGTACTTATCCTGCTCACCAGGAGAAAAATCTTCATCAAGCTCCGTAATTCAGCATGGGGTATGGACGTATCATCTTATAAAAGCATTGGCGGGAGACGCTCCCGGTGCGATCATAAAGGACCAGTTCATCACCAGCAATTCGCTTCAGAATTATTTAAGCCACGCCATACCAAAGTTCATCCGCGAACAAAAGGAAAAATTTTCCCGTCAAACTCCTTATGCCAAGATTGCCGCGAAAAACGAATTTGCAATCCGGGAGATCGAGGATGAGCCCATAGATGACAGTCTTCCTTCACTTACATTCAGGCTGGGGGATATACACCTCCGTAAAATATCGGAGAGCGAGCTCAAACGTTCATTACCGAAAGGTAAAGGCTGGAGTGTTCCGAAGTTCGTTAATCAGACGACCCGCCGGTTCGTCCAGGATTTATTTGTGGAAGATTCCAGAAATGAGATCGCTGAAATCGTTGACAGTACAAAGAAAATATTCGGACTCAGAGATGTTGAAATCAATTATGACAGCAGCCGCGAAGGAGGCCGGGTGGAATGCGAGTATTTCCGGTTTTACCTGAGCGTTGATCAGCATGGTAATGATCCTTCCCTGGCTGTAATCCGCCGCGAACTTCACCCCCTTGTCGCCATGAATAATCTTCCCACTGAATTTGATGATATTTTCCCGAACAGGATGGACGAACTTATTATTCCGATCGATGGAAAAATAAATGTTGATGACCTGATCCACAAGTTTGAGAATTTTCACGACAAAGAAAAGGGCACTTTAGAAGTTGACAGGTTACATGGATTCATTGAGTATACCACAAATACGCATACAGCAATGAAGGTTGACATAAACACAAACGAGCTTGTTGTTACAAAATATGGCTTCAGCAAACCTCTTGCACTTATCAAGGAATCCATTGAAGATATCAAGCGTTTAAGCCAGCAGAGTCTTCGGCTTTTGGAAATTGATTGAGAACTCTTGAGAATGCAGTTTCAGTCCTCCCTTCCGCAGTTGCACTCCTCGATCAGGCCCGGCTCATAATAATTAATGAAATCCCGCATAAAGAGCAATGTTTTCTCGTATTCAAACTCAAGGCTCATTACATACAAATTTTCGTAGGAGTTGGCTGTAGGTCCCCCTTCGTAGGATTTGGTGTGCGCCACTTCATCCCGAAATTCTTTGAGCTTTTTTATATACTCGAACTTGTGCGTAAATTCTGACACGAAATTTTTTCCCTTGACCTGGGGCAAGACTGATTTCACTTTTTCCAGGAATTGTATTTCACGCTGTACCTGGGCCCGGTTAAATAGCTCCACTCTCTTATCCTGTATTTCTCTGCGGTATTCAAAATCAGGAGGTATGGATTTGTTGACAAAAGCTTCCAGCGCCGTAAATAAAAAAATAGCATAGGAACTTGCCATTGAAAAATACCAGTAAAAATCACCGTTGACCCCTACAAAGTTTTCTTCAAAGGATCTTGCGTTCTCAAATACTTTCTCCCTGTATTTTTTGAGTTGCTGGGAATAGTTTCTTGCGGAATCAAAATAGATAACGACCGGGTTGGGTTCAGGAATCATGATCGTCTTGCCGTTTGCCCGGTAGCGGAACGCCTGGAATATCTCACCTTCTTCCGTAAATAGAAATGCGTTCATCTCCTCTTTTTCCGAATCAGGTAACTGTCGAAATTCTTCTCTAGCATCCGGAATTTGATTCATTTCCTTCTGTTGCTTTTCATTGAACTGGAAATGCAGGACAAATTTTTTTTTGAGGTGTTTCATTGTCTAAAATTAATTAATCCGGGTGTCGCCAATTGATTGAAATAATTTTGAGGATTTCTCTGATCAGAATTCAGCGGACATCGATCTTTAGCTGGTCTAGGTAGGGTTTCAGTTGAGTTGTATCATCAAAGACATTGAATTTACGCAGCACATTGTATTCCTTATGATACCATGCTTCAACATAAAAAGCATCGAGCTGGTATAAAATAAAGCGGTGGATGTCATCCTCCCTTTCGGCAATATGCACACCTTTCTCCCAGAGTGCTTCGGTCTGTTCCATCTCGTCCGCCATTTTAAATTGCTCCATTGTCATAGGGAAAAGGTACTAAAGATTTGTAATTTCAGGCATAGCCATTACTGGAAAACAAGTAAAAGAACAGCGAACGCAAATTTACTTTTTTTAGTGATTTGCTATTTCACCGGATTGCATCCCTACTGTCATCTATGGTACCCTGTGTTTCTTTTATTTATACAACTGCCACGCAGCAACTACTTTTATTAAAGCGTCTAACATTTGTCAGGTTTTCATACTTTAGCCTTTGGGGTAATCTCTCATTACACTGCAACAATACGCTTCATACAATGAATCAGACCTGCTGCGACAGGTAGGCGAAGGCAACGGCGATGCTTTCCGGATCTTGTTTTTGCACTATGGCCCGATGCTCAAAACCTACCTGCTGAAACTATCCCGTTCGAAGGAAACAGCGGAGGATATTGTCCATGATGTTTTTCTTGAACTATGGAAAAACCGGGAGCAGCTCACCGGAATTGAACAGTTCAAGCCCTACCTGTTCCGGGCGGTCCATAACCGGGCACACCGGAGTTTTGAACGGCAGGCTAAAGAGTCTTTGATCCTCCACGAACTGCTTAAAGAACAAGGCTTGGCTGTCGCTTTTGAAGGCGAAGACCGGATTACCAGTGAAGAAGTCCGGAAATTCATCCGGCAGGCTGTTGACAAGCTGACGCCACAGCAAAAAAAGATATTCTTGCTCAGTCGCCACGAGGGGTTGAGCCATGCAGCAATTGCACAACGATTGGGTGTTAATTCCCAAACAGTCAGCAACCACCTTTCCGATGCTCTGCGGTTCCTGCGGAACGAAATCGATGCCGCTTATGGCTCATACGCAATAGCCATTATTGTACTGCACGGGCTTGGTTAAAAATAAATTTTCTTTTTTCCAGTAGTTGGGCTTTCCCGGCGTGTCTCATATAAAGGGAACATTATTTTTTAATGAATTTATTGTCATGACTGCAGAACGCATCAGCACTTTATTTGACCGGTATATGGATGGCAATGCCACCGAAGCTGAACGGCTTGAGCTGGCAGCACTGGCACTCATGACAGAACACACGCAGTTGATTAAAAATCTTGAACAACAATACTGGGAAAAAATGAAGGAGGGAAAGGAAGAGCTGACGCAGGAGGAGGTTGAGAAATTGTGGCAAAAGATCAGTGTCGCAAAACCCGCCATCGTCAGGTCATTATCCTGGCGGCGTATTGCTGTTGCTGCTTCTATCATCATCGTACTTGGTCTGGGAACTTATTTTTTATTCTTTAACCAGACCACCAGGCAACATGAACTGGTAAAGACGACAATTCCTGCAAAAGATGTGGAAGCTCCGAAAGTTACCAAAGCAATGATCACACTCGCTGACGGAACAACCGTTGCGCTGGATAGTGTTACGAGCGGGACAATTGCTATGCAAGGGGATGTAAATATTAGTAAAAATGAAAATGGCGGGATTGTATATAACGGTACAAACAATGCAATTGAATACAATACACTTGTCAATCCGAAAGGAAGTCCTGTCCAAAGCCTGACATTGGCTGATGGAACAAAGGTTTGGATGAATGCTGAATCAACGCTCAAATATTTTACCAGCGTCGGAAATATTGACAGAAGAGTTGAGATAACCGGTGAATGCTATTTTGAAGTGAAACCTGATGTCAAAAGACCATTCATCGTAAAAGAAATCAACAAGGGTACAGCCATACAGGTGTTGGGAACCCATTTTAATGTGAATACCTATGCGGATGAACCTATAATGAAAGTGACATTGCTTGAAGGCGCTGTAAAAATAATCAGGGGTTCAACATCCGGTTTATTGAAGCCGGGTCAGCAGGCTCAAGTGAGTAATGAAATTAAAATAGTTGATGCAGTGAATATGGCTGAAGTGATGGCCTGGAAAAATGGAAATTTCAAATTTACCCGCACGGATTTGAAAGTAATCATGCGGGAGATCGGAAGATGGTATGATGTAGAAGTGAGTTATGAAGGAAATATACCAGTGCAGTTATACAATGTAGGTGTTCCCCGGACTGCCAATGTATCAGAGGTATTAAGAGGCCTGGAATTTACCGGGGCACATTTCAGTGTAGAAGGAAAGAAGATCATTGTGCGGCCTTAACAGAGTTCTTATGGTTAATCCAAATGAAAACCGGGCAGTGTTACTAGCACTACCCGGCGAATAGCCTGGGTTAACCCAATTATAACAATCGTTCTGACGGACTGCTTATTGTAAAACCCAAACTAAACGTAAAGTTATGTTTTTAAAGGCTCTTTATGCCCCCTATAAGGTGGGCCTGACTAAAACCTGCCTGCCGGTCAGGCAGGCGTTGCGGATTATGAAGTTAACCGCTGTCATACTACTATCGGCTTGCCTGGCGGCAAGTGCCAATGGACATTCACAGAATGTAACGCTTACCGTAAAGGATGCGACATTAGAGAAAGTGTTTACAGAGATCAGGAAGCAAACTGGTTACGATTTTGTTTACAAGACTGATGTGCTGGAACATGCCAGTAAAGTGAGTGTATCTGTAAAGAATGCAAGCCTGCAAAAGGTACTTGATCTCTGTTTCAAAGATCAACCACTTACTTACAAAATTTTCCAAAGTTTTATCGCTGTAAAAAGTAAAGATGATCCGGCAAATGCGGAAGAAAATTTGTCGCCTCCACCCATTGATATTAAAGGTCGGGTGGTCAATGAAAATGGTGAACCCGTGCTGGCGACTGTTACGGTGAAAGGAACAAAAAACTCGACCAGCACGGATGTAAACGGTGTATTTGCATTGAAAGGAGTAGATGAAAATGCGACCCTTGTCATAACAGGTGTGAATATTGAGACCTATGAAATAAAAGTGGGTGGAAGAAATGACCTGGCAACAATCAGTACAAAAACAAGAATTGTACAAGGGCAGGAGGTGCAGCTGGTCAGCACGGGCTACCAGGATTTGCCCAAAGAAAGAGCCACCGGTTCTTTTGTAAAAATTGATAATGAACTGGTGAATAGAAGGGTGAGTACGGATATATTAAGCAGGCTGGATGGTATCACCAACGGCCTGATATTTAACACCAACCGGAGGCAGGCCAATGATATCAGCATCAGGGGCCGCAGCACCATTTTTGCCAATGACAAACCACTGATTGTGGTGGACAATTTTCCTTATGAAGGAGACATTAATAATATTAATCCAAACGATATAGAAAGTATCAATGTATTAAAGGATGCTGCTGCTGCCTCCATCTGGGGGGCAAGGGCCGGGAATGGGGTAATCGTAATTGTTACAAAAAAAGGGAGGTTTAATCAACCATTAAGGATCGAGTTGAATAACAATATCACCTTCGGCGAAAAGCCTGACCTGTTTTACAGTCAAAGCTTCCTGAACACTTCCGATTTTATTGACGTAGAGAAAACATTATTCGGCCAGGGATATTATTCGGCTGATGAAGCTTCTTTAAACCGGCCGGTTCTTTCTCCTGTTGTTGAGATCCTGATCAGAAGAAGAGACGGGTTGATAGGTGCTGCAGAAGCGGATGCACAAATTGATGCACTGCATGGAATTGACGTTCGAAATGACCTGACAAAATACATACACCGGAAAAGTGTTAACCAGCAACATTCAGTTAACCTGAGCGGTGGCGGAGAAAGCATTAATTATAATTTCTCACTCGGCTATGATAATAACCAAATGAATGACGTGGGGAATTATTATAAGCGGTACACTTTTAATTCGATCAGTAATTTTCGAGTTTCAAAGGCTTTAATTTTCACGGCAGGTCTGAATTATGTCCAAAGCAATAATCAAAGAAATAATCCGGGCTATGAAAATATCAGATCCGGGAACACCAAATCTTTATACCCCTACGCCCGACTGGCGGATGAAAATGGAAATTCACTTCCCATTTTCAATACATTCAGAAATTCCTTTATTACAAGTCTTCCATCCCAAATGCTGAACTGGCAATATAATCCCGTTGATGAAATAAAAATGGCCGATAACTCAAGCACGCTGAATAATACCAGAGTGCAACTCGGTGCAAAGTATTCAATTATAAAAGGGCTGGATGCTGAGATAAAATACCAGTATGAGAAGCAAAGTGTTTTATCACGCAATCATCGGAGTAAGGACACCTATTTTGCGAGGGATCTGGTAAACAGTTTTACAGAAGTAAGCGGGACCACCTATACCCGCCATGTCCCAACAGGCGGGGTACTTGATTTGGGTTCGACTGAATTGAATGCTCACACCGGGCGGGCCCAACTTAACTTTAACAGGACCTGGAATAATAACCATGATGTAAATGCAATTGCAGGTTTTGAAACCCGGGAAACACTTGCAAAAACTAACAGCAGCCGGTATTATGGCTATAATGATAACTTAGCCTCTTCCGCACAGGTAGATTATATTAGTTTTTTCCCGTTGTACTATAACACAGGAAATTTTGCAACCATACCCAATGGCAATTCTTTATCGGGACTTACCGACAGGTTTACGTCCGTTTTTTTTAACGGGGCTTATTCGTTCAAAAAAAAGTACACGTTTTCTGCAAGCGCAAGAAAAGATGCCTCTAATCTTTTCGGAGTCAATACCAACCAGAAAGGGGTGCCATTATGGTCAGTCGGCGGATTATGGAACCTGAGCAATGAACAATTTTATCAGTCAAATTTTCTCCCTGTTGTTAAACTAAGAGCCACCTACGGATACAACGGAAATATTGACAAATCAGTTACTGCCTACCTGACCGCCATTGCTTTCGGTTTTCCGGCAAGCCAGACAGGTCTTCCTTACGGAGCCTTGTTAAACCCGCCCAACGCAGAATTGAGGTGGGAAAAGGTCAGAACAATTAATTTGGGGGCAGACTTTGAATCGAAAAAAAAAATCATCAGCGGAAGCATTGAGTACTATATAAAATCCGGGCAGGATTTATTTGGAGATGAATATATTGCCCCATCCTCCGGCAATCTTCTGATACGGGGAAATTTTGCCAGTACAAGGACGAGAGGAGTTGATGTAAATCTTCATTCAACGATTATAAACAAAGGGATTAAGTGGGAAGCCAACCTTTTGTTCAGTTGGGTAAAGGATAAGGTTATCAGCTACGATATCAGATCCACAGCAGATAAGTTTCTCAGTTATGGGGCAAACGGTTTCATACTTCACCCGAGAGAAGGGTTTCCGCTATTCGCACTGTATAGTTTGAGATCGGCCGGATTAGACCCGGTTAACGGCGATCCGCAAGGCTATGTTAACGGCGTGGTGAGCAAAGACTATAATGCTATTCTGAGTACCACTACGCCGGAAGATTTAATCTATCATGGCTCTGCCGTACCGACGGTCTTTGGTGGATTCAGAAATAATTTTACCTGGAAAGGACTTGCATTGTCCGTTAACATGGTGTATAAATTAGGATATTATTTCCGAAGGCCGTCTATCTATTACGGTTCGCTTTTTGCCGGATGGTCAGGCCATGCCGATTATTCAAAACGCTGGCAAAAACCGGGGGATGAAAATTTTACAACTGTCCCTTCCATGCCTTCGGTACCCTTTTCCAACAACCGGGATGTAGTTTATAGCAACTCCGAAGTTTTAGTGGAGAAAGCTGACCATATCCGGTTACAGGATATTTCGCTCAGCTACCAGTTGAATAATAATTTGTTTAAGAAAACAGCATTTAAGTCCATGCAGGTTTATTGTTACCTGAATAACCTGGGTATAATCTGGCGGGCCAATAAAAATAACATTGACCCTGATGTGTCGAGTTATCCAACGATAATTTCAAATTACCCAAATCCCAGAACCATAGCGTTGGGTATCCGGACAACATTTTAATCAGTATAAAAAGATTATTATATGAAACAGCTATTAATAGTATTCTTATCAGTATCAATAATATTACTGCCTTCCTGCAAAAAGAACTGGCTGGACGAGAAACCAAATACAGCTTTATTTGTGCCAGGAACATTGGAAGATTGTCAAATCCTGTTAGATAACAATAGCCGGTTGAATGTGAGAGAGCCGGGCATCGGGGAAATCGGAGCAGATAACTATTTCAAATTTTTTTCTGACTGGCAAACAGCACAGGAGCCGGAAAGAAATATGTACACCTGGCAGCCGGATATATATGGAGCCCAGCCATCCCCGGAATGGAGAAATGAGTATGAAAAAATTTATTATGCCAATGCAGTATTGGGCACCCTTGAGAAGATTGCAATTACTTCTTCTAATTCGGCAGAATGGAATGCAATAAAAGGCAGTGCTCTTTTTCTGCGGGCATCCGGGCATTTTAATTTAGTCTCGCTGTTCGGAAAGCCTTACGATCAGACAACAGCCACTACGGATTTAGGCATCCCAATTAAAACAACAGCTGATGTAAACGAACCGGCAATAAGGGGGACTGTTCAAGCAGTGTATGATCTTATACTGGCAGACCTGAATGAAGCAAAGGAATTATTGCCAATTACTGTTGTCGCCAAAACCCGGCCTTCAAAGGTTGCTGCGGAAGGATTATTGGCAGATGTTTATCTCACTATCGGAAACTACGACCTTGCATTGGAGAACGCAGATGCAGCATTAACTAAATATAGCAGCTTGCTTAATTACAACACCCTCAGTGCTGCTTCTAATACTCCCTTTACGAGGTTTAACAGTGAAGTGATTTACCATGCCGTCCAAATATCATACGGAATTATAGTTCTTGGAACCGGCTATGTGGATACACTCTTGTATCAATCTTACCACGCCGATGACTTAAGGAAAGTTCTATTCTATAGAAACAGGACTGTTGGATATAGTTTTAAAGGAAGTTATAACCAGTCGGGCTCTTCCTTCTTTTCAGGAATTGCTACTGATGAACTTTATCTTATCCGGGCCGAATGCAATGCCCGGAAGAATAATGTTGCTGCTGCTATGAATGACCTGAATACATTGCTGAGAACCAGGTGGAGAACGGGGACTTATGTTGATATGACTGCTGCTAATCAAACCGAAGCCTTGAACAAGGTTTTAACAGAGAGAAGAAAAGAGCTTGCTTTCCGTGGCAGACGATGGAATGATTTGCGAAGATTGAATAAAGATCCCAATTATGCTGTTACATTAACCCGACTATTGAATGGTCAGACCTATACATTAGCTCCTAATGATTTAAAGTATGTGTATCCTATACCGCAGGAAGAAATAGACAGGAGCGGGATAGAACAAAATCCGAGACAGTAATTAACTAACAACAACTAATAGAAAAAGCATGAAGAAATATTTGTGCTGGCTTGTTATGCTCCAATTTCTTGCATACAATGGCCAGAGTCAAAACAACAGCCTTACCAATAGTATTAAAGAGATTGGGATAGGAGAAAAGATACCTGATCTTTTAATCAGTAACCTGGTGAATACAAAATACGCATCTATAAACACCCGGGATTTCAGGGGCAAGATGCTAATCTTAGATTTCTGGGCAACCTGGTGTACCCCTTGTGTGACGTTGATGCCAAAAATGGATTCAATTCAGCAACTAATGAGTAAGGAGGTGCAGATACTTCCCGTTACCTACCAGACAAAGGCTGATGTACAGCGGCTTTTGAACAGGTCTCCAAAGTTTAAGCGCATTACACTTCCATTCGTGTTTGCCGATGAAACCCTGAATAAATATTTTCCGCATAAAGAACTGCCGCATTATGTCTGGATTGATAGCACAGGAAAAGTGATTGCCATTACCGGACATAACCAGATCACGGCTGATACAATAAAAATGATGCTGGGGAAGGGTAGTGCATCCCTGAAAATAAAGAAGGATAATTTCAAACCCTATGACAGGGAAAAAGCAGTATTATTTCAAAACCTGGATTATACACAGCAGGATGTTCAATTTCAGTCCCTGTTTACCGGATTTAAAGAAGGGTTGAATACAAGGCTGGAAGTTGTCCGTCAGCAGAATGGTAAAGTAAAAAAAATAACGATACTGAACGGTTACCTGCAATTCCTGTTTCGTATCGGATGGAGTGATGAGACCAGGTATTTTTCGAACTCCCGGATCATCATCGAATCCAAAGATTCACTTAAAATAATTAACCGTGAATCGGGTGATAAATTTGTAGACTGGTTAAAAGAGAATGCGTGGACTTATGAGCTGATCGTACCGGAACACCTTTCTGCCAATGCATTTGCTATCATGCGGTCAGACATGGAGCGGTTTTTTCCGCAGTATGCGGTTCGGGTTGAAAAGAGACCAGTAAAATGTCTTGTACTGGAAAGAACCTCAACATCTGATAAGATACGTTCAGGTGGCGGCGAACCGAAAAGCAATTTTGATCCGTATGGTATCACCATGACAAATACGAAGATTACCCTCCTGGTGTCACAGTTGAATTATTTATTGCAGGGCCGGAAAATGCCGGTCATTGATGCCACCGGATATACAGAAGGAATTGACTTGCTGCTCGACGCCAATATTACTGATATAGCATCATTGCGCACAGCGCTTCAAAACTATGATCTTGACCTGGTGGAAAAAGATTATGCAATTGATATGTTGATCATTGGGGACAGCCCTTTATATAGCAATGATGGAAAGAAAGGATTTTGAAAGCAAAGTATAACGGTTGATAACTATGCAGGAGTTCTTTTATGTTAGAAAAAATGCAAGATATGAGCAGGTAAAATTTTCAGAACTGCTTTTTGTGAAAGCCATGCGGGGTTATATGCAATTGGTTACAGAAAGCCAGGTGTACTTTGTTTTAAATACAATTGAAGAAGTACAGAAGTATTTACCACCCTATTTATTTTGCCGTACACACCGTTCGTATATAGTCGCATTGCACAGGATCGTTGCCTTTGACCAGTTCAAACTCAATTTATGTGACCCGCCTGGTGGAAAGCAATACAGTCCGGGATTACCGAGTTTAACAGCATTGCCGGTAGGAAAGGCGTATCGGAAAAATTTACGAAACAGTATAACCATTATACCTAACCGGATGAATAAAAATGTAAAGCGGATTGTGGCTAACGCAGCATTTTTACTGGAATGTCAGTTAGAGGAAGAATGATTTCTCATGCACATAGCCTGAAGCAGACAGGCAGCCTGCCTGCCGGCAGGCAAGTTAGTTTTTGCAGAGGGGAAGTAGAGCAGAGCTTCCCCTCATTTTTGCCCCGGGCCCCTAAAGGGAGCAAATGGAATAGATAATAAAATGGAAAAGGAATTATTGCGAAATAAACAAGTACTGATCTATAAACCGGTGGAATCCATTTGCTTTATCAGCAAAGGAAGACTGGAGAATATTCCGATGAAGTTGATTGTGCATATCGAAAAGTATGGAATGGAAACCAGGATTCACACAGTATGCCGGGAATATATCACCTATCACAGTTTACAGGAACTGTTGCAGGAGTTACCGGAGAATGATTTTGCAAGAGTTCATCGTTCACATATCGTTTCACTGGGTAATGTAATAAAGACTGAACGATGTCATCTTGTTGTAAATAACCTGTCAATACCGATGTCAGGTTATTATAAAGAATTACTGAAGAATAAATTGGGGAGGATATTGGAACAGCAGTATAGATGGTTTAGTAGCAAATAAACCGTTAACCAACGATCAGCAATATGGCAACTATCCAGGTTCCTTCAACTTCGGGTTCGTTCCTCATAAGAAGCATCCGCTTCTATGAAGATTTGCTCAATGATATTAAGCTTTGCCGTCGCAAAGGAATGAACGAGCAGGAAGAACTGGAATCCTGTTTTGAAATGGCCACCAATTATATCACCCAACTGGCGAAGGATGTCAGCGGGTATCAATTTGGTTCGCCAACCGATGAAATATTATTCTTCAAAACCATCAAACCTTTATTTACAGCCGAAGCAGAATATTTCACCTATTGTTATCATGCAGTGATGTTCAAAGACTCGGTCAGTGAACAAGGCAGAACAGAACTGGAAGTTTTTTACCGCAGGCAGTTACAACGCCGAAACAAATTCAGCCGGGAGAACCTGGCTTTTTATGAATATATGATTGCTGGCAGTACGGTGAATGATCACTGTTGGTTCAAACGACTGGAAGTTGATCCTTTCCGTTGCTTGTTCGATAAGCAACTGGCTACTTATGTTGCTATTCAAAAATATGAGTTGTTTATACAGGAAGCATTAAAGGAAATGGGTGCTGATAGCAGCAAACTTCCTAATAAAGAAAATAAGCATTAAAAAATCGCTGGCAAGTCTTTCAATTTTGAATGATGGAATGCAATTGCTGAGAATAGTTCTTTGGCTGGTGAAAATATAAAATATACACCAGTGGCCTTTTGGGAGCAGATTTGACAGCGTTAGCATATTCATTCTATTAAATCAATCGCCTCTTTCACCGGTTCTTTGAATTTCACCCCGGCCAGTTCGAGGCTTTTCTTTTTCAGGCTCAGGGCTTCCATGTTTTCAATCACGCCATCGGGGCATACGATGATGCTGACAGTAGGAAGGGCCACCCAAGTTGACCGGAGCAATTTTGCGTAGCTGATGATCCCCACCACATAACTCCGTTCGGGATGGGTGCGGAATTCCTCGATGAGTTCAAAATCCTGCAACGCAATATCACTGATCGCATCGAAGCTCACATATAGGCAAAGAAAATAATCATTGCAAAGTACGCTTCCGGTGACTGCCCGGTGGTATTTGCGGTACTCGTAGCGGTAATCAAAACGCAAAGCTGATATATCACTGAGTACGGCGGAAGCAGTCGGGTAGCGGCCCGCCCCTTTCCCGTATAAAAATTGCTTGTCGGCAAAACTGCTTTGTAAGACCACCCCGTTGTATTCATTCCGTACCCCAAATAACTGGCTCTCCTGTGTTACAAACTGCGGTAATACAAAAGCCGCCACTTTACTTTCAGACAATTTTTTTGCCTGTGCTGTTAACTTAATCTGCCAGTTCTTCGAAGCAGCAAAGAGGGCATCATGCGCATGGATGCGGTCAATACCAGCATGTAATAATTTCAACGGGGAAGTGATAATACCATAACTATGCAGTAACAGGATAGTTAATTTATTCACCGCATCAAATCCTTTCACATCCAGTGTCGGGTCCGTCTCCGCAAAACCGTTGGCCTGTGCCTGGAGCAAAGCTGTTTTATACTCCATCTTTTCATCAATCAGTTTCGTGAGTATGTAATTCGTCGAACCATTGACGATCCCGCACACCCCCTGTAAAAGATCATTGTCGTAATATTCTTCGAGGTTACGGATAATAGGAATACTCCCGCAAACCGCTGCTTCATACAACAAAGGCACATCATAGAGTTTTTGCAATTGCAGCAGTTCACCCAGGTGTTCAGCGATCATAGCTTTGTTGGCACTGAGGACCGCTTTCTTTTTCCGCAGGGCCGTGGTAACAATCGCATACGCATCACTGGCATGATTGATCAGTTCCACCACGATATTGATCTCCGGGTCATTTAATATCAGCATCGGATCGGTGGTCAGTAATTCATCCGGAATGGACCTTTTCTTCAATGGGTCTTTGATACATACTTTTTTGATTGTGGCATTCAGCGACGGTGTTTGCTGCAATACCTGGTAGATCCCTTCACCCACCACCCCAAACCCAAAGAGTCCAATCGTTAATTTGTTTGTCTTGCTCATTTTCGTTTTTTCTTTTTTTTGTGATCGCATGTACCAGTGATAAAGATGAACCACGCATTGCTGGTACTCATGGCCGTTATGCCGTAGAGAGTTGCTTCGGTCCAGTATTGCAGGGCTTCATTGACCTCTTCCGCATTCACCGGCCGGTTATTGACGACGTAAAACATCTCCGCCCCCGGCCGGAAACGGTCATAGTTCCGGGTCACATATTCATCCACATACTGCTTGTCAATGCCAGGCGAAACCGGCCATAAAAAGGAAAACCATTTCATTGTCCGGTACTATTTTTTTGATGCTGCTGAAAAATGGTTTTTTCTTTTTTGGGAAAGGCCTGTTCGATATCGGCAATCAGGTCATTGAAATATTCCAGCCCAACAGATAAGCGTACCAGGCTGTCGGATACTCCCGCTGCCTGCCGTTGTGCTGCCGGTATGGATTTATGTGTCATTGAAGCCGGATGACAGCAAAGACTTTTTATCCCGCCGAGGCTCTCTGCCAGCTTGAAGAGTTTGGTGCTGGTGACAAAGCGTTTGGCCGCTTCTTCCGTATCTTCTTTCAGGGTGAAAGAAACAATTCCGCCACCGATCGAAGGATAGTATAATTTATCAATCGCAGGGTGGTCTTCCAGGTAATCAGCAATATATTTTGCATTTCGGCCGTGCTGCTCCATCCGTAGCGGCAGGGTTTCCATTCCTCTTATAACAAGCCAGCTATCATGCGGGGAAAGTATAGCACCGCAGGCATTCTGAATAAATTTGATATGCTCGGCGAGCAAAGGATCTTTCACCACCACGAGCCCTGCGATCAGGTCACTGTGTCCTCCCAAATATTTGGTCGCTGAATGTAGGACAATGTCTGCACCCAGTAATAAGGGCTTTTGTAAAACCGGCGTAGCCAACGTATTGTCTACACATAACAAACAATCATGTGCATGTGCGATCGAAGCCACATCCCTAATGTCCGTCACTTTTAACGTTGGATTCGTTGGCGATTCAATCCAGATCATCTTTGTGTTTGCTGTTATGGCATTTACTATATTGATAATTTTAGTCGTATCAACATAGGTGACCTTGATCCCGAATTTTTTCCAGATTTTATCGAACTGCCGGAACGCCCCGCCATAGATATCATCCACCGCCACGATCTCATCACCCGACTTTAATAATTTCACCACCGCATCAATAGCAGCCAAACCGCTGGCAAAAGCATAGCCGCTATGCCCTTCTTCGAGCCGGGCAATCATATTTTCCAGCACCGCCCGGGTGGGATTATTGCTCCTTGCATAATCATAGCCTTTATTTACACCGGGTGCTTCCTGTACAAAGGTGGAGGTCTGGTAAATGGGCACAGAAATCGCCCCGGTGAGTTCATCCACCGGGATCGAATGAATCAATGTTGTTGTTGGGTTCATATCGTTGGTTTAATCGTTTACAAAAAAAAAGCTCATCCGAAAAATCAGATGAGCTTCTCCATTTAATGTGGACTTTTGACAGCTAACAATCTGACTTATCTGTCCCAGATCCCTCGCTTACGCTCGGGATGACAGGGATGGAATTGGCACCTTGTAAGAGATTCCTCGCTTGCGCTCAGGATGACGAACAGGTTGTCAAGGTATCAACGGGCCATAACCCTCCACCTTTCTTGATAAGTATTTTGTAAGAACTGCGGCGAATGTAGAGCGGCTGCTATTGGGTCAAAATTTTTTTTCTGACTTTAACATTTGGCCCTGCTGCAAAGCCTGTTATCTATAATTGAAACTGTATCCCTCCTGACAACCATCTCCCCGGCATCGGTACACCGAAGCGGTCTGCATAATGGCGGTCGAGCAGATTATCAGCCTGCATAAATAAATGAAATTGTCTTATCGTCGCTACCAGCCTTACATTCATTATATGATAATCAGCAGTTAATGCCGCCAGTGATGCACTACCATGCTGTGCTTGTCTTTTTTTATAGAGACCATTTACCGATACCCTGAGAAATTTATACTGATACAGCAATGAATAATTCAATAACCATTTTGCATGGGAAGAAATATACAGCGATGAGGTAGCACTGCTGTTCAAAACCGTTGCACCAATATTCCCCGTGAATGATTTGGATTGATATTGCACACTTGTTTCGATACCTGTCGTGGTGAGTTCCGAAATATTGGTTGCGAGAAAATAATTACCAATAGGAGAGAGGTTGTCTTTTCTTGGCATATCCGCATAGGGAGTATTCACCCAATCAATCAGGTCTTCATAATACTTCGCAAAAAAAGTGGCTGAAAATTTTAATTTTTCAGCAACAAAATAATCTGCACCAGTCTCGAATGTCCAGGATGTTTCAGCATTTAATGCATCGTTCCCAATATTACCACTAGTCACCAATGCTTTTCCATAGTTATTATAACGTTCCGTAAAATCAGCATCCCGGATCGTTTTCCCTCCACTGGCACGAAGCAATATTTTTTTGATCCTGTAAGACAGATTTAGTTGCGGGATAAATTCCTTTTCAAAGCGTACTGCAGGACTGAACTGAAAATGATTGCCGAACTGCTGATGAAGTATCACAAATCCTGCAAGCGTATTCACAGCATGATCACCCCTGTCATTAGATTTAATGGAACGATTGATGAACTGGCTGCCCACTGTCAATTTTGTTCTTGGAGTAATTGTCCGGGTATATACAGCGACCGATTGAATGACGGTTGATTTATTCAGGTTGGGTGCAGCCGCTTTATTGAAATCATATTCATCGGTTACTTTTTTATAACCTGCATCTAAACTAAACTGATCCCTGTTATGGGAATAGGCTGCTTTGATATGATTCCACCAGGTCGTCACTTTCTCAGTCGCTGTATCACTGGTGAAGGCCGTATAAAAATTCTGTGCAGCAAAATCTCTTTTATCATAGGAAGATTGTAAACCAACTTGCCATTTCTTTATTTGATACTTTAATGAACCTGATAAAGAGTTGTTATGAAAATATCCATTGATACCTCTTTGTAATTGCCCTTTTGCATTATTACTCAGCATACCTCCCGATAGAGACAATTTATTGTTGTGATAATAACCACCGGCATTGACATTGAGTAAACCATATTCACCGGCGGTGGCTGAAACTGACAAAGTATTTTTATGATGCTGCTGCGCAAATGTTTTGGTAATGATATGGATCACCCCACCAACGGCATCACTGCCATAGATAGCCGAAGCTGCTCCCTTCATCACTTCGATGCGGTCGATCTCGGAAGGCGTCACCGGTATATACGCATTAAAATGCCCGGTCAACGGGTCATTCAAACGAATACCATCTATGATAACGAGTACCTGCTGAAAAGTACCGCCACGAATCAGTATATCAGACTGTGTTCCCTGCGGTCCCCGTTGCTGTACTTCAATCCCAGGTACATAACGGAGTAATTCATCGAGGGAATGCACCGGGAGGTTTTGAAACGATTCTCCTTTAATGACAGTGATATCACGCCCTGATTGGGATATTTTGTTTTGAGTAAGAGATGCGGTAACAGTAACCGGGTCAAGATCAATCTTTTCTTTTTGGGCCTGGCTTATCAGCGGGATAAAAATTAAGGTCAGGATTATTAGCCATTTCATATAACAGGTTTTGGTTAGGCCGCAAATTTCTTTGCGGGAGTTACGTGTCCTGTCATTTCGTTGTCATTTAACAATTAAGGGAAATCGGTAATTTTTTCTATCTATTATAGTATTGGTTTATGGCTATACCAACTACTATAGTTTCCTGATGATCTTCATTTTATAAACACCCAAGCAGCATTTTTTTTGCTATGTTCGTCTGAACATATGTTAGCTTTTCTTTACTTTTAGCGTCAGGGTTAGCACTTATTTTTTGCAAAACGAATCTCTATACAATGAAAATGACCTGCTGCGGCAGGTAGCCGAAGGCAACCAGCTTGCCTTCCGGCGCTTGTTTGACCGGTACAATAAACGGCTCTTCACTTTTGCCGAAGAAATGCTGAAGTCCGCTGCCGATGCCGAAGAGATCGTGCAGGAATGTTTCACCAAACTCTGGGTGGACAGGGCCAATTTCGGGGAGATTGAGCATGCCGGTAATTACCTATACCGGATGGTGCGGAACAAGACCCTGGATCATATCCGTAAAGTGGCCCGGGAGCAAAAGTTGATCAGCCAGGTGTGGGCGAATATCTCCAAGACAGACGAGGGCTTACAGGAAGAAATTCAAAAGAAAGAAACGCAGGAATTAATCGAGCAGGCCTTATCTGCACTATCTGCCCAGAAACAACATATTTACCGGCTCAGCAGGGAGAACGACTATTCCCATGAACAGATCGCTGACCTGACGGGGCTTTCCAAGAGCCGGATCAATAATATTTTAGTCGAGACACTCAAGCATATAAAGACGCACCTGGAAGGGCATTCGGGCACCCTCGCTACCATCTTCTGGCTTTATTCCTGGGACAGGCTGTTATAAATAATCTGGTTTTTTTTGATGGACCCGGTTATTCCACATTCCGGCATTCGTCTTATTATGGAATGGTTAATTAATTGCAACCGTATCCTTATCAAAACCAACAATCATTACCAGCATGGACGAACGTATAAAATACCTGTTTGAGCGATATGCGGACAAGAGCTGCAGCCGGGAGGAATTGCAGGAACTCTATGGGCTGATCAATCAAACCGACGATGCAGCACTGTACAGCCTGATGGATGCGCATTATGCAAACCTGAAAACAGGGTCGGGGGCGGAGCGGGTGGATTGGGAGTATATGTTTCAGCAGATTGTAAAGGAGCAGAAAATTATCCCGATATGGAGAACTGTATGGAAGCGTATTGCTGTAGCTGCTTCAATATTATTGGTCATGGGGCTCGGCAGCTATTTCATTTTCTTTAATAAGAGTAACAAACAAGATGAGATTGTAAAAACAGAACCCACCAAAGATGTAAAAGCACCGGAAACAAACAGGGCGATGATCACTTTGGGGGATGGCAGAACCGTATATCTTGATAGTGCTATGAATGGACAGTTAGCCATACAAGGGAATATAAAATTGGTGAAGCTGGCGAATGGACAAATTGCTTATCAAACCACAAGCGGTGAAATTATAAAAGAGTTGCAGTATAACACACTGAGAAATCCAAGAGGAAGTAAGGTGATTGATATGCAATTATCTGATGGTTCTCATGTATGGCTGAATGCAGGATCATCAGTTACTTATCCAGTTGCATTTGTGGGTGATGAAAGAAAAGTAACTGTAACAGGTGAAGCCTACTTTGAAGTTGCACATAATTCAACAATGCCTTTCAAAGTTTCTAAAGATGAAATGGAAATAACAGTATTGGGAACTCATTTCAACGTGAATGCTTACGATGATGAAGACGATATTAAAATAACATTATTAGAAGGAAGTGTACAGATAAAATCCAGCACAGCAAGTAAATTATTGAAACCAGGTCAACAAGCAAGAATTAGTAATGATATAAAAATCGTTAATGCTGTTGACCTTGACGAAGTGATGGCCTGGAAGAATGGCATATTTCAATTTGAAGGTGCAGGTATTGAATCGGTAATGCGACAGATAGCACGTTGGTATGATGTTGAAGTAGTGTATGAAAGCAAACCAGCGGATCAGCATTTCCGTGGTGAAATTGGAAGAGAAGTCGAAGTGTCAAAAGTTTTTAAAATGCTCGAAGCAACAGGCACTGTGCATTTCAGGATAGAGGGAAAAAAAGTGTTCGTCATAAAATAAACAAACCCTATAAAAGCGCATCAGCTTTTAGTTCTTATGGTTGACAAGAATAAAAAACCGGGAAGTGTTGGAAGCCCCTCCCGGCTGAGTAGTTCAGGTTAACCCAATTATAACAAACCGTTGAAGGACTGCTTATTGTTTAACCCAAACTAAAACAAAGTTATGGATTTAAAGGCTCTTTGTACCCGCCCACCAGCGGGACTCACCAAAACGCTACGGGTAATGAAAATTACTGCGATTATTATTTTATCGGCCTGCCTTACTGCCAGTGCAAATGGTTTCAGCCAGAAGGTTACCCTTTCTGAAAAGAATGCAACGCTGGATAAAGTATTTAAGGAAATCAAGAAACAAACAGGTTACAAGTTTCTGTACACAGATGAAATGTTACAACGTGCAGAACGTATTAGCATTGAACTAAAAAATGCAGATTTGATAGAAGCACTAAATAGCTGCTTTGAAAATCAACCATTGACCTATTCTATCATTGAAAAAACAATTGTTGTAAAAGCAAGGATGGCGGAAACAGAAAAACTAAATCTGCCGCCTCCACCTATAACAGTAAGAGGAAAGGTATTGAATGAGAATGGAGAGCCGGTAGTTGCGTCTGTAATAGTAAAAGGAACTACGAATGGTACTACAACAAATGCTGAGGGCTATTTCACTTTATCTAATATAGATGAAAATGCAATACTGGTAATCTCTGCAGTAAGCATAGAAACGATAGAAATAAAAATTAATGGCAGAACAGATTTGGAAATCAGGGCCAAAACAAAAGTAACGGAAGGGGAATCTGTAACCGTTAACACCGGTTACTGGACAAGTGATAAGAAAACAAGTACAGGGAACATTACAAAAATAACGGCAAAAGAAATAGAAAAGCAGCCGGTGAATAACCCGATTCTAGCATTGCAAGGTCGGGTCGCAGGTCTAAATATTGAACAAGTTTCAGGGGTGCCGGGAGGTGGATTCAGGAATCTTCAGATAAGAGGGCAAAATAGCGTACGATTTGATGGCAATGATCCCCTATTTGTTATAGATGGAACGCCTTTTCCTTCACAAAATCTTAGCGGTCGTTCTGCCAGTGATATCTTTCCTAACCCACTGAATTTATTAAATCCATCGGATATTGAAAGCATTGAAGTATTGAAAGATGCCGATGCAACCGCAATTTATGGTTCCCTGGGAGCAAACGGGGTAATATTGATAACAACAAAAAAAGGACGAACTACTGGTACTTCAGTTGAGGTTAATTTTTATACTGGTGCAGGAAAAGTAATGAACCGGGTGAACCTGCTCAACACACAGCAATACCTCGAAATGCGAAAGGAAGCTTTTGTAAACGACAACATCACACCGACTGCCAGTAATGCACCGGATCTTCTGCTTTGGGATAACAATCGTTATACAGATTGGCAGGATAAATTAATTGGCGGAACGGCACATATCACCAATGCTAATCTGTCTGTATCTGGAGGTAACGAACTGACTCGTTTTTTTGCCGGCGGGGGATACTTACGGGAAACAGCCGTTTTCCCGGGCAGCTTTCCATACCAGAAAGGATCTTTAAATCTCGGAGGGTCTCATACATCCGGCAACAAGAAGTTGGAAATTTCATTTAAAACAAACCTGGTTAGGGAAAACAGTACTTTACCTATCACCGATCTTACCAGGCAAGCTTTAACACTTTCTCCAAATGCTCCAGCCCCATTTGATGCTAACGGAAAATTGAATTGGCAAGGAGGAACATGGACCAATCCGTATGCAATTCTTTTGAAAAAATACGATGGCAGAACAACAAGTGTATTAACCAATTTAACTGTGAGCTATCAAATCTTGCCCGGTCTGCAGGTGCAAAACAGGATGGGATTTAATCTGATTGAAAATGATATCAAGGAAACCACTCCTTTAGCATCTTATTCTCCTACGACCACGGCTTTGGGCGAAATAAGAATGTCCAGAAACCAAATAAAGACATGGATTGCCGAACCACAATTGACTTATTCTAAAGGTTTAGGTAAATTAAAATTAGATGTTTTACTTGGAACAACTTTCAGGGAAACGGTTACGAGCACTAATAACACCAGGGCAAGAGGATTTACTGATGATACACAGATAAATAACCCAATGGCGGCTGCAAATTATAACCTTATTTTTGATAATTCTGTTGTGTACAGGTACAATGGAACATTCGCCAGGGTTGGAATAAATCATGAGGGCCGGTATTTTATCAATTTATCAGGAAGGAGGGATGGTTCAAGTAGGTTTAGCGAGGATAACAGATTTGGCAATTTTGGTGCGGTAGGAGCTGCCTGGTTATTTTCCAAAGAAAAGTTTTTTTCGGATATACCATATGTGAGTTTCGGAAAATTAAAAGTAAGCTACGGTACAGTTGGAAATGATCAGATCGGCGACTATCAATATCTGAGCACATATCGATTTGAGCCAGCATTTTATCCAAACGGGGTTCCACTTACCCTTTTAAGACTGGCCAATCCAGAGTATAAATGGGAATCGGTAAGAAAAATTGAGTATGGATTGGAATTAGGGTTCTTAAATGACCAGATAAGAATTAATGTTTACCATTACCGAAATCGTTCCTCAAACCAATTGATAGCGTATCCCTTACCTGCTGCAACCGGATTTAGCTCTATTACTGCAAATCTTGACGCTCTGATTGAAAATAAAGGATTTGAATTCGAATTAAATACAGTTAATTTAGTAAAGAGTGACTTTAAATGGACTTCATACATTAACCTTACAATTCCCAGGAACAAGCTGTTGCAATTCCCAAAACTGGCAGGATCAAGTTATGCCACTAGTTATATCGTTGGGGAACCTTTGTTTATAGGTCAGATGTACAGATTTAATGGAATAAGTGACCAAGGGCTTTACCAATTTTTTGATTTTGATAATAACGGAAGCATTTCCAGCCCTGCTGATAACAAAGAAATAGTTAATCGGGTGAGAGACCTATTTGGTGGATTTCAGAATACAATTAGCTATAAAGGCTTCGGCTTAGATTTCCTTTTTCAGTTTGTAAAACAAACCGGACCGGGATATCAGGATGCTTTCCCGAATATTGCCCCGGGTGGAATTAGCAACCAGCCTGCTTTTGTAATGAGTCGTTGGCAAAAACCAGGGGATATAACTGAAATACAGAAATTTTCAACAGGAGGAAATGCAAGTGGTGCATACTTCAATTATGGCAACAGCAATGCAGCTTTCACGAATGCTTCTTTTACAAGGCTTAAGAACTTAGCGATTTCTTATCAGTTTCCGGCAGGTCTAGTAAAGAAGGCAAAAATTCAAAACTTGAGGATCTACATTCAGGCACAAAACCTGTTTACTATAACCCGTTACAATTTTTTGGACCCGGAGACAAGAGGCAACTTACCTCCAATAAAGATGATTACTGCCGGGGTTCAGCTAATGTTATAAAACAAATAGCCATTTTTTCAAATTCTAAAAATCAGGTTTATGAAAGTAAAATATAACAGGCAGAATGTTGTTTTCCAAAACACAACAAATGTCTGGAAAAAAAAGGTCATGCTAAGTAGAAGGGCAAACAACATATCAATAATTGTTCTTTTTATTTTTATTACGATATTTTCAGGTTGCAAGAAATTTGTTGATATTGATCCGCCTACAAGGGAGTTGGCCTCAGAACAAGTCTTTTCGTCGGACGCAGCTGCCACGGGCGCTGTACTGGGGTTATATCTCATACTGTGGGATGAAGGATTTTATATTTCCTGGCAGTCTGGATTATTGTCAGATGAGCTTTCCAATAGTTCAACTTATTTTGATCAGGAACAGCTATTTAATAATGAAGTATTGCCCAATAATTCCATGACACTCATGTGTTGGAAAGAACTTTATGTTGCAATAAATCATGCAAATACAATTCTTGAGGGCCTGGAAAGATCCACCGTTATAACACCTCAACTTAAACTGCAACTTGAGGGAGAGACCAGGTTCATGAGAGCATTTTGTTACTTTTATTTGACCAGTCTTTTTGGCGAAGTTCCCATAATCACAACTTCGGATTACCGGAAGAACAGCGTTGAACCAAGAGGTACTATTGATAATGTATATTCCCTAATTATCGATGATTTAATAAAAGCCAGGGATTTAGTTAGCGAGGGATACATCACAGGCGAAAGAGTTAGGGTTAACAAATCCGTTGTTTTTGCCATGTTGGCTAGAGTATATCTCTACAGGGAAAATTGGGTGGCTGCTGAAAATGAGGCAACAAAAGTGATTGCCAATACTGGAATATATAGTTTAACTGCTGACCTGGATAGTATTGTTAAAGCGAATAACCGGGAAGCAGTTTTTCAATTCTATCCACCACAGGATTACACTAATTCCCTGGAAGGCGTTTATTATAATCCTCTTTTTGGATCATTTTTCTTATCAGGCACCAATTTATCACAAGAGTTATTAAATTCATTTGAAGCGGGAGATCAACGCCTGAATGAGTGGGTTGGAAGTGTTACCGATAATGGTCAAACGTTTTATTATTCGAATAAGTATAAGATCATTAGTGACCAGGCAAAAATAGAATATCCTACTATATTGAGATTAGGCGAGCAATATCTCATCCGTTCTGAAGCTCGGGCTCAACAGAACAATATTTCTGGCGCACAGGCAGACTTGAATGCTATCCGTAACAGGGCTGGCTTACCCAATACTACTGCGAATGACAAAGCCTCCTTGCTGTTGGCAATAGAAAAGGAAAGAAGAGTTGAATTGTTTACAGAAGTTGGCCATCGCTGGTTTGATTTAAAAAGATGGAATCGTGCCAATAGTGTGCTGGGGCCTGTTAAGACAAACTGGCAATCAACCGATGCCTTATTACCAATACCTGAAAGAGAAATACTCAATAATCCTAACATGACTCAAAACCCGGGGTATTAATTTCTGTGTTTCAGAAATGTTGCAGGAATGAGATGAATCTCCAGTTAAAATTAAAAATCGCAAAAACATTGATGAATATGAGGAAAATAAGATGGGGAGTAACATTGTTTGGTGGACTCACAATTTGCATGGCCTCAGGTGCCCAAGATGCAAACCGGTCTCAATACCCCGAATTAGGGAAGGTAATACCTGAGTTTGAACTAAGTAATGTAAGATATTATCCTCAAAGAAGAATTTCAAACAAAGATATTACTGGAAAATGGGTGGTGCTGGATTTTTTTTCAAAAAATTGTAGTTCTTGTTTTGCAAGTTTTCCAAAGATTAATGAACTGCAGGCAAAGTTTAAAGGTAAATTGGAAATTATACTCATTGGAGATACCAGGATGGCTGATGGTATTGAAGTCGTTTATGAGAAGTTTAAGAATAAATTACAGCTCAATTTACCCGTAACCTACGAATCCAAATTATTTGACAACTGGGGTATAGAATATGTTCCCTGTCTTATTTGGATTAATAGTAAGGGAATAGTTAAGGCTGTTACAGCTAGTTCAGATTTCACCGCCGAAAACATAGCTTTATTTCTTGGAGATAAGGATTTTGATTTTTTAGACAGAAGCATTACAGGGATTGATAGTATAATGAATTCGTATACGAATTCTAAACCTTTATTAATTGACGGTAACGGAGGTAATCCTACTGATTTTCTACATAGATCACTACTCTCAGTTTTTAAACTAACTGTAAAACAATATGTTCCTTTTCGTATCGATGGCTTTATTGATAGTGAATTGGGAAAGGGAACCGGGAGATTCGATGTTACGGGTGCAATTCTGGAATGGCTATATGAATACGCATATTGCGGTGAGGGAATTGATATAGGGAATAAATATGGCACGTTTTATCATTTGCCGGTTTTAAAACTTGCGGATCCGTCTTTGTTCAAGTACGATTTCCAAAGTGGGGAAAACCTTTTTAATTACAGTTTGATAGTCCCCCCTGAAAAGGCAACCAGAAAATATCTGATGGAAGTGATGCAAAGAGATTTAAAAAATTATTTTGGTTACGATGCCGGGATAGAAAACCCCAAAGTGCCATACTGGTCATTGAAAGTTAGTAGTGCTGCAAAGGAAAAATTAAAAAGTAAATCAGAGAAAGAGGTAGTGGATGGTAGTCATGCTGGATATAGTTTAAAAAATGTATCAATTCAGAGAATTATACAGCTCATATCAGGGTATCATCAGCAAGTACCCCCCTTTATCGATGAAACGGGAATAGATTTCAAGGTTGATGTTGAGATTGATGCCATGATGACCGATTTGGAAGATATTGTAAAAGCACTGGCTAAGCAAGGCTTGATTTTAGAAAAGGGAGAAAAGGAAATGCCGGCGATTGTAATCAGAGACCCTAAAAAATAAGGCGAATGAAAAAGATTGCGATAGTATTATTATTGATCAATATTGGTCTTGTAAGCAGATCTCAGGATGATGTGGTCAAATGGAGTTTCACTGCAAAGAAGATTTCAGATAAAATTTATGAAATCCACCTGACACCAGCAGTGCAAAACTCCTGGCATATCTACAGCCAAACCAGCAAGGAAGGAGGTGCATTGCCAACAACAATCAGCTTCAATAAAAATCCGTTGATAAACATCGAAGGCAAAACAAAAGAGAGTGGTAAGATAGTGAGCAAGTATGAAGATGTGTTTGACGTGACGGTCAAATATTTTGAAGGCAATGCGGATTTTGTGCAGACTGTCAAGCTGAAAGCAAAAGCAAAAACTAGTATCAGCGGAAGTATAGAGTATATGGCTTGTAATGAGCAACAATGTACACCGCCGCAGGCTGTGCAGTTTAGTATAAGATTGGAATAAGACTACCTGATATTTAGGTAGTAGAAATCAGCATCAATTAAAAATTTAGAAATGAAACGGTTCTGCCGTATGAGGATTATTTTGTCCATACTGTTCATATTGTTTTCACTAATAGGAATATGCCAGGATAAGCCGGTCAAATTGGTGTCTGGGCTTGAAAGGACCAGTGAAACCGAGTTTGCGTTTTATCTCGAAGCAAAACTGCAAGACGGTTGGTGGCTTTATGCCGATAACCCAACCGAAGAAATTGCCGGGGTTCAGGTTTATTTTGAAGAAGGCGATGTACAACCTTTGCAGATGCTGTTTACGAAGGGGAAACCCATAGATATTGTTGATCCGGTTTTTGGTAAGAAAATGAAAGCATTTAAGAATACTGTGATATGGACGCAGCGGGTAAGAGTCAACGGTAATGGATCAGTTGGTATGGCCAGGATAGAAGCCTTTATAGGGAATGGCAAGGAATTTCTGCCCATCTCCGAAAAGTTGAAGATGCAGGTGGCTGGCTTAATCGATGTTGCGGAACCAAACAATTCATTAATGCTATCTTCAATCAAATTGGATGCACCGGTGAATGATTGTGGGGAAGAACAACAGGGAGAGAAAGGTATTGGCAGTATTTTCTTATTAGGATTTATGGGTGGTTTGATAGCCCTGCTTACACCCTGTGTGTTCCCGATGTTGCCGGTCACCATATCTTTTTTTACTCATCAATCAGCCAGCAGGCAACAGGGAATCCGAAATGGAATATTGTATGGTTTGTTTATAGTGCTGATCTACCTCGCTGCCAGTACACCCTTTCATTTGCTGGGCAATATCAATCCTGAAATATTGAATACGATTTCAACGAATGCCTGGGTGAACGTGGCTTTCTTTTTCATCTTTCTTTTTTTCGCCTTATCCTTTTTTGGCCTCTTTGAAATAAAGCTTCCTTCAGCCCTGGCAAATACAGCAGGAAAAAAGAGTGGACTGAAAAGTACCGGCGGCATTTTTTTTATGGCCCTGACACTGGCCACGGTATCTTTTTCCTGTACCGGTCCCATACTGGGATCATTGCTGGTTGGTTCAATGTCTTCCAGCGGCGGTGCCTGGCAACTAACTGCCGGTATGGGAGGTTTTGGTTTAGCCCTGGCTTTGCCCTTTGCCTTATTTGCGATGTTTCCCCAATGGTTAAAGGCATTGCCTAAAAGTGGCGGCTGGATGGAGACGGTAAAGAAATCGCTGGCCTTTGTTGAACTGGCACTGGCCATCAAATTCCTGAGCAATGCCGATTTGGTAGAGCACTGGGGTATTTTAAAAAGGGAGGTCTTTATTGGTTTATGGCTGGTTATTGCCATTGGGCTGGTACTGTATTTATTCGGCGTATTCGATAATAAAAATGAAAGACTGGTGGCTTTACACAATGCTGATAAAGTGCCGCCCAAAAAAAATGGCTGGCCACGGAAAGTGATCGCTATTTCTGTTTTTGCCTTTGCCCTTTACCTGGTGCCGGGGGTTACGCAAACCAAGTATGCCAACCTTAAATTATTGAGCGGTTTTGCCCCGCCTTTATCATATAGTGTGTATGGAAAAGATAATGTACAGGGCAAAGGCATAGAGCCTGATGTGATCAATGATTATGAAAAGGCACTGGCACTTTCCAGGCAAACAGGCAAACCGATGCTGATTGATTTTACCGGTTGGGCTTGTGTGAATTGTCGCAAAATGGAAGAACAGGTTTGGACCAAACCGGAGATCAAAGCTATTATCGAAGAAAAATTCATACTTGTATCATTGTACGTGGATGATCGGAAAAACTTGCCGGCAGCGGAGCGTTTTACCCATGTAGCCAAAGACGGAACGGAAAAGTATATCAAGACAATGGGCGATAAATGGGCCACTTTCCAGGCCGAAAATTTTAAACAGGTGACACAACCCCTGTATGTGGTATTGAATCAGGAGGAACAATTACTGAATCACCCGGTTGGTTATACACCGGATGTAAAAGAATATGCGGCATGGCTGAATTGTGGAGCAGCAGCCAATGGAAAAGGTATGGCTGTTGTAGGGAAATGAGTTTTCTCATGTGATCTTAAAGTCCAGTGTCCAAACGGAAGGTTTTTCTAAGCCATCCTCATACACTTAAAGAAAGAGACGGGAGGCCGCAAGGCTAAAGTTGTTGGTCTCCCTCTTTTTTTGCTAATAAAATGGCTCAGGATGAAAGATCGTTTTCTCATAAGCAAGACCCGGAAGCAGTCGGGCAGTTAGTTTTTGCAGAGGGGAAGTATAAGCAGAGCTTCCCCTCATTTTTGCCCCCCAGCCCCCTAAAGGGGGAGTAAATGGAATGGATAAAAAAATGGAAAAGGAATTATTACGAAATAAACAATTACTGATCTATAAACCGGTGGAATCCATTTGCTTTATCAGCAAAGGAAGACTGGAGAATATTCCCATGGAATCTATTGTACATATTGAAAAGTATGGAATGGAAACAAGGATTCATACAGTAAGCCGGGAATATATTACCTATCATAGTTTGCAGGAACTGTTGCAGGAGTTACCGGAGAATGATTTTGTCCGGGTACACCGTTCGCATATTGTTTCGCTGGACAAGGTAAGGAGGATAGAACGATACTTTCTTGTTATACAAAACAAGCGGATACCGGTGTCCGATTATTATAAAGAATTGTTGAAAAAAAAATTAGGCAGGATATTGGAGCAACAGTATAGGTGGTTTAGTAGCAAATAAACCGTTAACCAACGATCAGCAATATGGCAACTATCCAGGTTCCTTCAACTTCGGGTTCGTTCCTCATTAGAAGCATCAGCTTCTATGAAGATTTGCTCAACGATATTAAGCTTTGCCGGGCCAAGGGGCTGGGCCGGGAAGAGGAATTGGAATCTTGTTTTGAAATTGCCACTAACTATATCACCCAACTGGCAAGGGATGTCAGCGGGTATCAATTCGGTTCGGAGACCGATGAAATCTTATTCTTCAAAAAGATCAAACCTTTATTTACAGGAGAAGCAGAATATTTCACCTATTGTTATCATGCGGGAATGTTCAAAGACATGACCGGCCGGCAGGAACCGGCCGAGCTGGAAAGTTTTTACCGCAGGCAATTGCAACGCATGAGCAAATTCAGCCGGGAGAACCTTGCTTTTTATGAATATATGATTGCTGGTAGTACTGTGAATGATCACTGTTGGTTTAAACGAATGGAAGATGATCCTTCCAGATGTTTGTATGATAAGCAGCTGGCAACCTATTATGCTATTAAAAAGTATGAGCAGTTTATACTGGAAGAATTAATTGCGATTGGTGCAGACAAGAGCAAAGCTGAAAATGAAGCAAGTAAGAATATATGAATCCACTGACACCTGTTATCATTCATAAAACCTGCGCTTTCACCCTGCATATCAGTGAGCCGGTGGAGACATTGAAAAAGCTGGCGATGTTTTTCCAGGACCGTCATATCCCGATTGACAATTTACAGATGCACCGGTATAGAAATGGTGAAGCAACAGCTATCATTCATTGCCAGGTGGAAAAAGACCGGATTGGCCGGACGGTGGATCTGCTGGAGAAATTGCCGGGGGTGCTGGAAGTAGAGATGTTGAAATAAGTTCTTTGATTTATTGGGGTAATCCGAAAGTTTGAAAAGTGATATTCTTTTCAATCTTGTAATGTTCATATCCGAGAATAGTATTTAGTATAACTGCATTACGGTATGGACCAAGGCTAAGGTCAGATGCATTGAAGCCGTGTGTTTGTTGTTCGCCGTTCTGAATAAAAATACTGTTGTTATCATCAATGGAATAATTACGGTGGGCTTTACATAATCCATCTTTGGTTAACTGTATGTGGTGGCGAATAGGTTTGATGCAATCGGGAACACTGGCTGTATATCCAGTCGCCAATATAAGGGAGCTGGTTTCATGCAGGAAGGTTCTTTCCTCCTCCGTATGCAGAAAAGTAAGTGTCAAATCATCGCTGATCTTTTTTAATTCACAGTTGCACTGTAAATTAATATTGGGTGAATCCAGTTCATCCAGCATATCATAAATATCATTGATGAGACATTGATTAATGCCTTTGTAGAGGGCGTCCTGATTTTTCAAAACTGTTTGTTTCTTTCGCTCAGGTAATGAAAAAAAATAATCAATATAGTCCGGTGTACTCATCTCCAACGTTAATTTAGAATAGTCCATCGGATAAAAACGGGCAGATCTGGTGAACCAGTTTAGTTTGCCTTTGTAAGACTGCAGCAGATCATAAAAAATCTCCGCTGCACTTTGACCGCTTCCAACAATGGTTATGGCGTTTCGTTGCAGGATAGTTTCTTTCCGGAATAAATAATTACATGAATGAAAAATGTTTTCATTGGCTTTCTGACCAAACTCTGGTATAAATGGCACCGTTCCTGTACCTAAAATTATTTTCTGCGTTAAGTAAGAACCTTTGTTTGTTTTTACACGATAGAATTGATTTTCTTTTTCTATGCTGATGCAAGTTGTGGAGAATTGTAAAGACGGTAATTGCTCACCTACCCAACGACAGTAATCATTATACCTGCTGCGTTTAATAAACGAGGGATCAGTTATTCCAAAATGAAATTGCTTCTGTTTTTCATGCAGGTAGTTCATATAAATAAACTTACTGCAAGGGCTGGCGAGTGAAACCAAATCAGCATACCACGGCACTTGTAACCTTGCAGACGGAAGCATCATACCCGGATGCCAGTTAAAGTTTTCATTTTGGTCAATGAATAAACAATTCAGTTCAGGTAATTCATAGCAGAGAGCGGCAAGGCCTAAATTAAAAGGACCAATACCAATACCGATGATGTCATATACTTTTTCGGGAGGCATAAGTTAGTTCGGGGTTTTGAGTTCGGAGTTTTGTGATGAGTCGTGAGTCGTGAGTCGTGAGCCGGGAGTTGATTTCTTTAAAGCATGCGTCAATAGCAAGGTAATGCTGGTGATGCCAGTCATCCAACAGATTGTTTGAGTCATGTTCAATTGTAAATAACCAGTGAAAGCCATGCACCAGCAAATGAGTATCCATTGAATGATATATATCGATGTAATGTTTTTGCTGCAAAAGGTTATGAGCCTGAATAAATGATTGGGTGGAATCTTTTTGGATAGCCAATGAAAAATGGATAACCATACTAATACAAATCCTACATGAAATAAAGTGTCGGCTGGTTCAGTGCGATAGAATGGCAGGTAGTCAGTTGTCAGGTGTGAGGTGTCGGGAAAACAAAAAGAAATTATCATAATGCCTATTCCGGAGATACCTGTTTTCTTTAGTAAGTAATTATTGTTTACCTGCTTTAATAAATAACCCAATGTCAAACCTATTAATGGATACACTAACCACGGAAAGACTGGAAAAAAAGTTTGTGGTGGATGACCGTTGAATAAATTGAGCAGTTGATCCACAAAAGCAATATTCGTTTTCACATCCCAGATATAAGGGGAGAAAAATAGTATTGCTATAGCAAGTGCCAGAGAGATGTAAGGATAATACCTGGTGCGTGTGAGAATGAAAAGAATAATGTACGCAATGGCTGCGAAATGCAGGATGTCACCGATTAACAAAAAGAAAGTAACGGAAGTGAAATCATTTTTGAGTTGTAGTTCCATTAATAAATTTTCAGGCAGTAGTCCAAGACCTAATGGAATAATGAATTTTAAAATATTTAATGCATATGCTGCAATGAATAATAATAAAGCTCTTTTAAATACTGGCGAAGTCATTTGACTGAACCATTTTTTTTGTCGACCGCCGCCGGCGGCGGTCGACAAGGGTTTCAATTGCAGGGCAAAGAATACTCCCATGAGCAACATAAATAATTGTGCTCCGGGGCCTTCAGCAATGAAGCCGAGGATGTCACCAAGTAATGATTGTTGTACAGGTATTGTGCTGTAAAACATACAAACATGAATGGAAGGCATTATGAGAACGGTGAAGCCTCTGGCGAGATCGAATGAAATTATTCTTGCCCTACCGGCCATTCCACTCGGTTGCTTCGCAGCCCTCGTGAAATATCCGTCCGGGCTTAGTTGAGTTGTAGGATTATTGGTCATAGTTATTTGTTTATTGAATGATTTATAGAAGATCCCTCGTTGCACTCGGGATGACAGCTGAAAAATTGTGCACGGGTAATGGAATAGAGGTTAGCTGTTTTATACGAGAGCTGAATAGTTTTTTGAAATTCAAAACCTGATCGTTTAGCTGCAAGATTAGCAGCAGTGTTGCGGTGATCAGGTTCACCATATAATGTTTGTGCAGCACCAAAGGAGAAAAAGAATTTACTAAAAGCCCTGAGCATGTTTTCGGTTAATCCTTTTTGTAATTCTCTTGGTGGACACATCAAAATATGTAAACCGCAGTTGCCAGGTGAAGGATCAACATGTTCTTTTAATTCATCCGCTGCTACGGCATAACAATCAATTTGACAAGCCAGTTGGTTGTTGAATAAGCCGATAAAGGAATGTGCCAAGGGATTATCCAGCATGGTACGATAGGTGGTATGCAAGGAATCTGTGTCAACATTGAGTTGCCAATAGCGGCGGGTATAAGGCTGATTGACCCACTGATGAATCGTATCTAAGTCAGTCGACAGATCGAGAGACCGGAAAGCAATCGTGTTGTTTTGATGTTTGTTGCTCAAATAAAATAAGAGTTCATGGGAAAGCATTCCCGGCAGGGGTTTGCAAAAAAGAGTGGCTGGCATAGTTGTTAGTTTGGTGATAGTTGATGGGTGCAAACTACCAGCCCGGCCGTAGTAGGAATTTAGCCAGCCGTATAAAAAATTAGCGTAAACGTATTATGCAAAAACAAAAGCAATAGCTACATGAAGATTGACATCATTGATGAAAAGAAAGGACCTGTTTACCTGTCCACCATTATCCCCCCGAATCTTGCTCCACACCTGCTCCAGCATTCGATTCCTTCCCTGTTAAATGAACCCGGTTACCAGGCTTTGTTCCAATTATTACCCGGTGATGGTTTTCATATCTGGTACTCGGTCTATACCATCGGCAAGGAACGGGTAGTATTAAAAGCAAAAGGAGGTGTAGCCGTATTGGAACTCCGGATCGCTGTTCAGAATTCTATTAAAGGCACCTGGGAAAAAATTCTGCAAGCTGAACTGCCGGAATATTATTTCAGCCTGGGCTTTACGCCCTTTGTTTCGACCCGTGCCATCTTTGAACCCCATACAGAATACCGCACCCTTGATTTTCATTTTGATGTCGCTTTCCTGGAAGATCTCGGTGTGGATTATAAAGTGCTGGAATTATTCCTCGGGAAAGTCATCCGGGAAGAACCCGCTGAACTTTCTCCTTACCCGCATGCCTGTCCTTCAGAAATGAAAGATGCCGTGCACGCCATCCTGCATAATAAATATTCTTTGGCTGGTAAGTTTTTCTTAAACAAATGGAAGGCCGGTGAAATTTTACTCTCCGCCCTCGAAGCTATTCTCCGCAGTGAACAATTATTACCGCTGCCTTTAAAATCCTATGATATACAGAAACTACATAAAGCCCGTGCCGTTATTGAAGCAGCTTTCCCGGATTGGATCGGCCCGAAAGCTATTTGCCAGCACACCCAACTGAATCAACTCAAATTAAAAATCGGCTTCAAACATTTGTTTCATCAAACACCTTATGAATTTTACCAGTTCTTAAAACTCCGGGAAGCCAGACGTTTGTTACTCGAAGGAAAAGAATCTATCACTTCGATTGCCTATCTCGCCGGTTATAAACATCTCTCCAGTTTTACCAGGGAATTCAAAAAGATTTTTGGTTATACACCGAAGGAGTTTGGGAAGGAGGGGAATTATTAGGGAGGCGGTTCATGTGCCCGCTGATGACCTGTCGACTGTCCAAAGTTGCCTCTTGTCAAATTAGCAACCTTTGTTTTGCTCCGGGGCAGAGGGCTATCTTTTTTGATAATGGTATCACTTGGTGGACTAAAAATAGCTGGATAAAAAATAAAACTTATGACTTTACCTGTGGGTTTTGTTTATAAAAAGCCGAACTTTAATAAACAAGCCTTTTCCTAAAATTCTGCCAATGTCAACCCGCTATCTGACCAAGTCAAGGTTCAAGCTTGCATTAGAGTGTCCAGTAAAGTTGTATTACACTGGAAAGAAGAATGTTTATTACGATAATAAATTTGATAATGAATTCCTGGCTGCACTTGCAGAAGGAGGATTCCAGGTAGGTGAACTAGCTAAATGTTATTATCCGGGTGGGGTGGATATTGATGAACTGGATTATAATACTGCTCTTGCCCGAACCAACGAATTGCTTCAGCAGGAGAATGTGGTGATATACGAAGCGGCATTTTTGTACAACAATTTGTTTATTCGGGCTGATATTTTAGAAAAGAAAGGAAACAGGATTCGTTTACATGAAGTCAAAGCAAAATCTTTTGATGCTTCCAGCGATTCTTTTACAAATAGGACAGGAGGCATTATGACAAAGTGGGAGCCATACCTCTATGATGTTGCTTTCCAGAAATACGTGATCCAAAAGAGCTTTCCCAATTTTACCGTCACTGCTCACCTGATCCTGTCAGATAAATCAGCCACTGCTTCTGTCGATGGGCTGAACCAATCCTTCTTCATATACCAGGATGGGGGAAGGTATAAAGTAAAAACATCGCCGAATTTTGATTTAACGAAGATGGGAAATAAGATTCTTACAGAACAAAACGTGGATGAGCTTTGTGATTTCATCATCAATGATGTTGAAATAGGTTTCGAACAATTGATCTGTGACTATTCTCAATACTATTCCGAGGATAAAAAATTCAACGTTGGACTTGGAGCGGTGTGTGGAAAGTGTGAGTTCAAGCCAGATACGGATACACTTGCCAAAGGATTCAAATCAGGATTCAATGAATGCTGGTTAACAACAGGGCTGACCCAGGAACAGATCAACGGCGAACTTTTGCTTTCATTATGGAATTTCCGGAAAAAGCCTGAGTTTTTTGAACAAGGGAAATACCTTATGGGTGACCTTACAAGAGAAGATGTAGAACCCAAAACAAAAAAGAAAGGTCCTGCAGATCCCTGGCTTAGCCAGTCCGACCGACA
The DNA here is from genome assembly GCA_022843585.1 of Chitinophagaceae bacterium. GTDB lineage: Bacteria > Bacteroidota > Bacteroidia > Chitinophagales > Chitinophagaceae > JJ008. The sequence continues at coordinate 229,561 of JALHNJ010000002.1, read as the reverse complement.
ATGGTTGCAGGTTGAAAAGATAAGGGATAAAGATAATTCCTCTTACATTGACAGAGATGGATTAAGAAAGGTTATGGCAGGTTGGAAATTTCCCTATCATTTCATTGATTTTGAAACTACAGCAGTTGCTATTCCTTTTAATGCCGGGCGCAGGCCCTACGAGCAAATTGCTTTTCAGTTCTCACATCATATCCTAAACATAGACGGGACCATTGAACACAAAGGTGAATGGATAAGCACGGCAACCGGCGTGTTTCCCAGCTTTGATTTTGTTCGTGCTTTGAAAAAGGAACTCGAGCAGGATAACGGTACTATTTTCCGGTATGCGACGCATGAAAATACCATTCTAAATGTTATCTACAGACAGCTATTGGATTCAAAGGAAAAGGATGCCGTGGATTTATGTGCCTGGATTAAAACGATTACCAATTCAAGCAGTTCTTCTGCGGATAAATGGGCTGGTGAAAGAACGATGGTGGACCTGAGAGAGCTTGTTCTTCGCTATTATTACAACCCGCTGACCAATGGCTCCAATTCCATCAAACAAGTCTTGCCTGCTGTTTTACAGACCAGTGAATTCCTAAAGGAAAAGTACTCAAAACCAATTTATGGATCGGAAATCAACAGCCGTAATTTCAAAGACCATATTTGGATAACTGAGCAGGATGGAAAAATCGTCAACCCGTACAAACTATTACCCCCAATCCATGTGGAAGGATCCAATGAGGTCATGGATGAGTTACTATTAGATGAGGAGACTGGAATTGCAGATGGAGGTGCAGCAATGATCGCATTTGCCAGGATGCAGTTTTCCGAAATGAGTGAAGAAGAACGTGCAAGGACCCGTGCTGCGCTTCTTCGGTATTGTGAACTTGACACGTTTGCTATGGTAATGATCTACGAAGCTTTAAAAGACTGGTGCAAGTAAAAAAGTATTGTATGCCAATTGTAAAGAACCAGACCTTCCGTATAAAAATTATTGATCAATTGCTTAGTAATAAAAAGTGGGTGAGAACGTCCGAAATTAAACGGGCAATTGAGTCAAAAATGAGGGAAGAAATTAGTATTCGTACAATACAGCAGGATATAAAGGATATGCAGAATGATACCCGTTTAGGTTACAATGCTCCTATTGGATATAATAAAAGCAGGCAGGCTTTTACCTATACCGAAGAGGGGTTCACCATCCGGAATTTTAAGTTAAAGGAAGACGAGATCAATGCCCTTCAGTTTTATGCAGAATGTCTGCAGGTATTCAGCGGGTATCAACTCTTTGATGCTTTTACTTCCGGGATTGAAAAGGTTATTGAAGGGGTACAGGCACGCAAAATTTTGAAACCATTGAGTAATGCAAAACTCATTATTCAAACAGATACCCTTGTCACACCAAGAGGGAATGAGTTTATTGGCGAAATAGTGAGTGCAATTGATAACCGCTTTAAATGCGAAATTGAGTATTTGCCATATGGGGCGGATAAAATTTCAAAAAGAGTCCTCTTGCCTCTTTTGCTCAAAGAGTATAAAAACCGGTGGTATTTACTATCCTACAGAATTGACATATGTCAAATACGAACTTATGCACTTGATCGTGTGAAAAAATTTACGGTGACTGAAGAAACCCTCGATGAACTGACAAGTTTCGATCCTTCGAAATATTTCAATCATTCGTTTGGAATCATTACCCCGGATGCAAAGGTTGAAACTATTGTTCTGCAATTTACAAAGAAGCAGGCTCCATACATCCTCTCATTGCCGATCCATAAAACCCAGAAAGTCATAAAGCAAACTTCCAGAAGTCTAACTATTTCGATTACAGTAATGCTATCTTATGAAGTGTATGAGTACATACTCGGCAAATCACCGGACGTCAAAGTGATAAAACCAGCTCGCCTTGCAAAAGAAATAGCAGAAAAGCTGCAGCTCTCCGCTAAGCTGTATAAATTTTAAAAAAAATATTGAAAGAATGTAGCAGACGCAGATAGACTGCGCCTGCTGGTGTTTTCTTTGTACTGTCATAAACTCATAAACAGAAAAACAAAGAAAATGAACAACCCTAAATTCCAGGTATTTAAAAGTAGTGCCAACAGTGAATACTATTACCGCCTGCGTGCGGCCAATGGTGAAATCATCCTGAATGGCGAAGGCTATACAACCAAGCAATCCTGCCTGAACGGTATTGCCTCAGTTAAAGCAAATGCACCATTTGACAGCCGGTATGACCGACGGGATGGAACCTACAATTACACTTTTAATCTGAAAGCTGTCAACGGGGAGATTATCGGCCGTAGTGAAAGCTATACTACCTCAACCGCAAGAGAGAATGGTATAGCAGCAGTTAAACGGGATGCACCTGGTGCACCGATAGAGGATCTGGCATAAGTGAAAAATAATAAACTGGGAAATGACCAACCAAGAAAAGTACGAACATGCCCGTTTTGCAATTGATCGTTACGATCATTATTATGATGCTGTCAATAACAAGGGCGCCTTTTACATAGGCTTGAATACATTCATGCTCGGTGGCCTTTTTGCAGGGTTTATTTCATTGCAGGGACTATTGGAGAAACCGGCCTACCTCTGGATCATGCTAATATTATTTGCAGGCTGTAGTTTGATATCCAGCACGCTCACCGTCATTGCCATTCATCCGTTCGTAAATACTTCAAGGAAGAAGGGAAAACGATCACTTATTTTCTTTGCTTCAGTCGCTCAATACGAGCAGGATAATTTTTTAGAGGCTTTTATGCAACAGGACGATAGCAGGAGAACAAAGGACACCGTCTCACAGATGTGGCATCTCTCAAAAGGGCTGACCCGCAAGTTCAGGTTGCTGAAAATTGCTGGCTGCCTCATTATTGCACAATTCATCATTTTAATACCTATCATTTTTTCAATTACTAAACTTATCAGGCCATGAAGAATATCTTAAGTATGTATGCAAATGATATACGCAGCGCAGTAAATAAAAGCCGGCAAGGGGAATATTTTAATTATACCGGACCAGAGCTGAAATCCATGCACAAAGAGGCGTCAATCGGATCTGTCTCTACCGGGAAAAGCCTGCTTACACTGGAGGGCATTGCCAGTCCGTACAATGCTGAGACAGGCCAGTTAGGTATCCATCGTGATTTCGCTTATCTGCTCGGAACAGATCAAAGGGAGTATCATTATATCGTTAACGTTTTTATGGATATGAAAGGTTCGACGCAACTGAATGACGTATATGATAATGATACCCTGATGTATATTACGAATACTGTTCAGCGGGCAGCCATCCATGTATGTCTTTGGTCCGGTGGGCATATTCAGCGGCTAATGGGAGATGCGGTTTTTGTGTATTTCGGAGGCAAAAATGTAACTAAGGCAGAAGCCACCAGGCAGGCCCTTACCGCTACAAGTATGTTTACTTACTTTATCAAAAATGATATTGCGGCAATTTTTGAAGAAGATGGAGTAGAAAATATAAGTACCCGTACGGGTATTGATTTCGGTGATGATAAAGAAACACTATGGGGGACTTTTGGTACGGGAAATATTGTTGAACTTACCACCCAAAGCAAACATACCAGTATTGCCTGCCATTGCCAGTCCAATGCTCCAAAAAATGGCATCGTAGTCGGTGATAATATTGTTGAACGTGCCGGGCTAGGGTCAGACTTTTTCACTGTATTACGCAAACCGGACGGGCGTCTGGACTATGTATACGAGGGCAGGCGAAAGGGAGTTTATTACAAACAGCATGCATTCGATTGGATGAAATACCTTAAGTCACTTCCTTTTATCAAAGCCACAGCGGATGGTAAACTATATATACTTACACAGGAGGAACAGGAGCAGGAAAGGTTAGTACGGTTGCGACTGAAAAGTGATGCGATCAAGTCTGGTAATATTTACACTACTTCCGGCGGTTTGCTGACAAGTGCCACCACCGATGTTAAAAATCAACCACACCGCTTTCATTATGGCGAGCCGCTTCATACCAAGAAGTAAACCCTTTAACAGGATTGGCGTGTTGACGACACAGCAAAAAATGCTGGAGAAAAACTTTAGCTTTCTCACTTGTCATATTCACCGGGATGTATTGATCTGTACAGGGAAACTAGCAGATCCTGACTGGAAGTACCATTACCATGTAAAAATTGAATGTGTAGCAGGTAAGGAACCCAAGAGCACTATCCTTTTCCCTGTCATTCAACCGTCCCGGGAAATACATATGTATCCGGATCATAGTTTATGCCTGAGTTATGACGGCGATGTAAATTGGAATGCACGGACAGAATTGTACCGTTACACCGTACCCTGGATTGTTGAGTGGATACATTATTATGAAATTTATTTAGAAAATGGGGGTAATTGGGAGGGACCTGAATCCTCTGTTCATCTTCGGATAGAAGATATGAATGAGAATATCGAAAATGGGTCAGTTGAGTAAAATATATCCCTGCCCCAATTCGATTCAACTTATTCTCAGGTTGGCAGGTAACTCGTTTTTAGCCCAGTAGTATTGCTGCAACTCAAACATCCCCCGGTTATGATAATTGCGAACCGTGGAAATGGAACGCTGAAGCAATCCGGTGATTTCCTGAAAACTATACCCTTCTGTATAATGCCAGGTCAGCACTTTTGCACTGACCGGGTCAATCATTCGTAAAGCGTCTTTGAGAATAAAATCATCTTTTTCAGCAGTGAGACTTTCCCAGAATTTCCGGCGGTCATTATTCGTATTGAGTCGGGATTGTCTCATGTTATTGCCTGAAACCCTGTCCGGGTAAGGTTTTGGGGTCACTTAATCATAGTTAATTGGACAAAGGCCGCAATAGTTTCAACTTAGTTATGATTAAGTATGAAACAAGCGGCAAAAGCATCCTCCAGGCGAACCAAGAAGGCCATCAAAAAGATCTCGGCCCTCGACTGGTATGTGATCCATGCCGTCAAAAAGCTTCGTATGGAAAGAGGTCTTTCGCAAGTGGATCTTTCTTTCCAGCTCAACTTTTCCGACAGTTTTGTCTCCCAAATGGAAAGCGAACAAACCCCTGCTCATTATAATATCGCCCACCTGAATGCCCTCGCCCGTGTCCTGAAATGTTCGATCCATGATTTTTTCCCGAAGCATCCTTTGCCGGAAGAGGAGAGTTGATTTACTCCTGTAAAATTATTAATAATTTTCATTGGCACTTAATTATGATTAAGTGAAAATAGGGGATGGGGGAAATAGTACGTTTGGGCTAATTTTTCAATAATCCTTTCTTCAGGAGCTATGATTTTCAGACCGCTAACCGTGGTTTACAAGGAACAATATTTATCTTTCCGTCCAGATGACTCCTGAACAATTTATAACCCGCTGGAAAAGTTCCGGTGCCTCCGAAAGGGCCAATTACCAGTTGTTTCTACTTGAGCTTTGTGAGCTGCTGGGCGTTGAAAAACCCCGGCCGGCTTCCGATAAAGTCCATGAAGCATCTTACAGCTTTGAGCGGCCGGTGGATTTTGATGACGGGGAAGGAAAAAAAGTGACCAACTACATTGACCTGTATAAACAGCACTGTTTTGTGCTGGAAGCCAAACAGGGTTCGGATAAAGCTGAACAAACCGAAGCAGAAATACTGGGAGCCGGTAAGGTTAAAACCAAGACCGGTACCGCCAAACGGGATACCCGGAACTGGGACCGGGAAATGAAAAAAGCAAAAGAACAGGCGTTGCGCTATGCCCGTTCTCTCCCTTCGACTGACGGCTGGCCTCCCTTCCTGGTGGTCGTGGATGTCGGTTTCTGTATCGACCTCTATTCCGATTTTGCCCGGCAGGGAAAAACTTATGTGGCGTACCCTGACCCGTTGAATTACCGGGTTTCACTGGAAGACCTGGCAAAAGAAGAAATCCGGGAACGTTTACGATTGCTGTTTACTGATCCCCTGCAACTGGACCCCAGCAAAAGGGCCGCTAAAGTAACCCGTGAGTTGGCAGAGCGGCTGGCAAAACTGGCTACCCTGCTGGAGCAGGCCGGACATGCCCCGGAAAAGGTCGCCGGGTTTCTCATGCGTTGTCTCTTTACCATGTTTGCTGAAGATGTTCAGTTGTTACCAGAAAAATCTTTTACCAAATTACTCCAGGATTACCGGGAGCAACTGGATCTGCTCCCACAAGCCCTGCAATCACTTTGGGTCAGTATGGACAAAGGGGGCTTTGATCCGGCCCTTCGTTCGTTGATCCCCCAGTTCAATGGATTTCTGTTCAAAGAACAGGAGGCTTTACCGATTACCGCCGCACAAGCGGATCTATTGATCCTGGCTTCCCAGGCAGACTGGGGTGAAGTGGAACCAGCTATTTTCGGCACCTTACTTGAGCGGGCCTTGCAACCCCGTGAACGGCATAAATTGGGTGCCCACTATACCCCAAGAGCCTATGTAGAACGGCTTGTCATGCCCACCGTCATAGAGCCTTTGCGGGAGGAATGGGAAGCTACCCGTGCGGCATCCGCCATACTGGAAACCAAGGGCGATGATGCTGGGGCATTGAAAGAAATCAATAAGTTTCACCGCAGACTCTGTTCGGTGCGTATACTGGACCCGGCCTGTGGCAGTGGAAATTTCCTCTATGTTACCCTGGAACACCTGAAGCGACTGGAAGGTGAAGTGGCAGAATATATAGCGCATTTCCCCCGGCAATTAGGTCTAGATATGACCGGTGGATATACCGTCACACCGGCACAGTTTCTCGGCCTTGAAGTCAATCCAAGAGCCGCCGCTATCGCAGATGTAGTACTCTGGATCGGTTACCTGCAATGGCATTTCCGGACCCACGGACATGCCAAACGCCTGGAAGATCCCATCCTGCGGCAATACGGTAATATTCAGTTTCAGGATGCTGTATTAAGTTATACCAGCACCCTGCCAAGAGTCAATGAAAATGGAGAAGCAATGACCCGCTGGGACGGACATACTACCAAACCACATCCGGTAACGGGTCTGGAAATTCCCGATGAAACAGCCCGTACTCCCATTGTAGATTATATTGATCCGAAACCAGCTATTTGGCCGGAAGCTGATTTTATAGTAGGAAATCCGCCGTTTATTGGGAATAAGAGAATGAGGGAAGTCTTGGGAGACGGGTATACAGAAGCAATCCGGCTCGCCTACAAAGATGTTGTTCCTGAAAGCGCAGATTTTGTAATGTATTGGTGGTATAATTCTGCAAGATTATTACAGGCAAAACAAGTAGAACGATTTGGTCTGATTACTACAAATAGTATTACTCAATCTTTTAACAGAAGAATTGTTCAGAATTTTCTCGATTCAACGGATCCTATATATATATCCTATGCCATTCCTAATCATCCCTGGGTAGACAGTAACGATGGTGCGGATGTCCGCATTGCAATAACAGTAGCCGATGAGAAGAATTTGCCCGGTCGATTGGATATGGTTGTTGATGAATTTCAAAATAATGAAGCTTATTCAGATGTTCAGTTAAATGAAATAACGGGGAGAATTCATCCCGATTTGAAAGTTGGCGCAGACATTACTTCGACGGCCGTACTTGCCGCAAATAAATCCATTAGCAGTTTTGGGATGATGCTTGCAGGTAAAGGGTTTATCGTTACAAAGGAAAAAGCGAAGGAACTCGGCTTAGGATCAAATCCAGAGCTTGAAGCCCGTATCCGTCCTTTCCGAAACGGAAGGGATTTAACCTCTAAGCCTCGTGGTGTTTACTTAATTGATATGTATCTATTAAGCGAAATTGAAGTAAGAGATAAATATCCGGAAGTGTATCAACATTTACTGGCACATGTTAAACCAGAAAGGGATCAAAACAACCGACCCAGATTGAAAGAAAAATGGTGGTTGTTTGGAGAATCTCGGCAAGGACTCAGAGCTGCTTTGACTGGGCTATCAAAATATATCTCAACTCCTGAAACGGCGAAACATCGATTTTTCGTTTTTCAAGACATCAGCATTTTGCCGGATCATAAGTTAGTCAACATTGCCCTGGATGATTATTATTATTTAGGAGTACTATCTAGTAAAATCCATGTGTGTTGGGCATTGGCTGCTGGTGGAAGATTAGGGGTAGGAAATGATCCTGTTTATAATACAACGAAATGTTTTCAAACTTTTCCTTTTCCCAACCCAACAAAAGAACACACCGAAAAAATCCGTCAGCTATCAGAAAAACTAGATAATCACAGGAAACAAAGGCAGGCTACCCATCCTCATCTTACGCTAACCGACATGTATAATGTTCTTGAAAAGGTAACCAAAGGTGAGCAGTTGGACTCTGAAGAATTGAAAATTCATGAGGAGGGTTTAATCAGCATACTTCTTCAGCTTCATCATGAAGTTGATAATGCAGTAGCCGAAGCGTATGGATGGCCCACTAATCTGACAGAATTTGAAATCCTGGAGAAATTGGTTCGACTAAATCATGAAAGGTCGGCTGAAGAGGAGCATGGTCTTGTACGATGGCTTCGTGTGGAATATCAGAATCCAACAGGTCTGGTGAAGCAGGGTGGATTGAATATGGTAGCTGAAGAATCCTCTGCTACATCTTCGGCAAGTCAAGCAACTGAGTGGCCCAAGAACTTATCCGAACAAGCGCAGGCTGTTCAACGCATCATTATCCAAACAGTCCAGCCTTTATCAGCTTCCGCTATTAACAAGAAATTTAAAAAAGCATCGAAGACTGCAGCGATAGCCCGTGAGCAACAAATTGGTCAATTGCTAGAAACCCTGAATGGTCTGGGCTTGCTAAGAAAAACAGGTGAAGGCTTGTTTGTTCGGTGAGGAGAATTGTTATTTGGCGCTATTTATTTTTATGTTCGAGCAATGCGATGTAGGCTAAATCCTCATCGCGTATCGGGTTTTCCATAAACTGTTTTCGCGCTTCGTTAACTCCATTCAAAATGGTAGCCGTCGGTGTTATGATATCCCCTGCTATCACTGATATGGCGGTTTCCAGCACGGCTGTCTTTATTGTACTACGCCCAATTTTTCCCAGCTTGTTTTCTTTAAGTCGTGCTTCCAGTTTTTTCCTGCGTTCGGTTATTTCTTTTACATAAGAATCGAATGCTTCTTCTTGAAGTTCTTTCTTATCAAAGTTTCTTATCTGCAGAACACACCGTTCTACCAGTCTTCTGAAATCTTTCAACTCTCCGGCATATTTGTCTTTGAAATCTACCAGTTCGGAGACCGTAAACTTCTCCGGATAAGGCATCACTTCATCCAGTATCCTGCTGGTGAAATTTTCCTTTTCCGACTTCGCAGGAAGAAAAAGCCCCGCCTCCGGTAAGAATCTCATTTCATCAGTAGAGGGTATGGATTTTGTTTTCTCTCCGATCAATGTGGCGAGTACCGTCATCATCGATGCAGCAACCGATTCTTCAACCCAATACCAGTATTCATTCTCCTGTTTGATTGCCAATCCCCATGCGACCAGGTGATCGAATAACTCATCGCTGAATTTTTCTTTGTGAATCTTCCAGCGGTTTCCATTCCCAAAGCTTGTGCGCAATTCAGGAAAACTGTGTTTGTTTTGCAGGAGCATTTTGAATATCCCTTTGGAAGCTTCAACCTCCTGTGGTCCGTAATGCATGGTCGGCTCCTGATTGACCGCTCCCGCTGCCACCAATTCCTTCATCTCTTTGTCCAGTAAATCCGGATTTTCGAAATATTCATAAGGAACGATCGTAGAGACCTTATCCCAATATAAAATGCTCTGAGTAACCCAAGGAGTTTTGGGCAAATTGATAGAGGGATAATAAAGTATGTTGTCCATTGATTGATATTATTTCGGGATCAGATTCAACAGGAGTCCAGACAATCTTTTCTAAGGTACAGAACTGAAATGGAATTTAATCTTATTGATAAAAATGGGAGTCATTCTTTTTCGGAAGCGGTTACGGAATCCCTAATGTGAAGAGTGATATGGGGAACTGCAGGGCTGGGTTTGGGCTACAGCTATCCTAATGTTTATCTCGGTGAATGGGTCGTGAACTCATTTTTAAGTGTTCATTTTAATGGTTATATTTACCATGCTTAACGCGGAAGCCTGCCACTCGTCTTAGCAAAGCTGTATCAGCACCGCCTTCAAATAAATTATCTATCGAAACCAATTTCTCGTTTCGAAAGATGGTAGACGGGTGACATTTTTCCGGCGGGAGTTTTGGATAACGATGGATATTAAAATACAAGGCCATACGGCCACATTTCTTAAAAGGCAAGCTAGAAACCTCAAGAAAACGGAGGGCATTTCATACCTGAGTGCACTTGATCAAGTTGCTATGAAAGCCGGGTTTACCAACTGGAATAATTTCGTGAATCTGCTGAATACCACAACCGCAGCCAACAGAAGCAACCTATCTGGTCGGAAAGAACCACCACGGTTGAATCTTAAACAAAAGCAGCAGCTACAAACTATTAACCCGTATAAGAAGTTGCTGATCGCTGCATTGAATGAATTAATAAACCGCAAGTTGATTTCCTTAACTGCACCGGATGATTCGGTAGATGAAAAGGGGCATATATTTTTGGAAATATTCGGTTATCCTTCCGTAGTGATGTGGGATGATATCGGGTTTGAAGAATTACGCATTTCAGTCTGGTGGAAGTATTATCATTCATTGCACCCACAGGCGAATTTAACAGGGAATGCTAAAGAGGGTTTTAGTTGTGCATCGCCGTTAGCTAACAGAATTCATTACAAAAAATTTGTCGGCATTACCGCAAGCGGATGGCTGGAAAGAAAAGTAGGTAAATACCTCCAGGGAAAAGGCAACAGAGGCATTTTTGATATTTATACAAGAAAGGGTGAGAAAGCTGAGTTGGAAAAAATTGCTTTCCCCCCGCCCAATGGTTTTGGTATAGAAGGCCCGGTGCATATGTAGGCCGGTTAAAATACTTTCTGGCTAATTCGGAATACGGCTAGGGCAAACCTTTGCTTTTGGAAGTGTAGAGGTTTGCTGATGCCTGGTTACAGTATACCTACTGATAAGGAGATTGCAGAAAAAGCCCGAAGGTTGATCATTTCTGACCTTGCAGTGGCTTATTCCCTTTCTTCACTTGCTGGCCAATGTAGTGTCACACCATATACACTTAAGCGGATATTTAAGAAGATCTATGGACTAAGCATTGCCAGTTTTTACTTACAGGTGAGAATGGACCAGGCAAAAGACCTGCTGACGAAAACTAATAATACGCTGCAGATGATTGCAGAAGCGGTGGGATATACGGAGAGCACTAATTTTCAGAACATTTTTAAAAGGACAGTTGGAATGACACCGGGCGAATATCGAAAAAACAACCAGAATTCGGCGGTCTGAAGGAAAAGAAATAGGAATGTGGCCTTTCCCGTAACTTTACAACTATGCAATTCGGTCCAATTATAGGTGACTTTTTCCAGACGCGGTCGCAGCTCTGCCGATCGATATTTGGTTCGCGGGGCTACTAGTCCTGATCAGCCTGAGCATTCTTCTTTGCTGAATGTTTTTCAACAGTCTGATTTATTCCCTTACATTATTTTGATCCAAAACATATGGAACAGTTTGAAAAAATAGACGAGATCGTTGCACGTATAACAAATGAAATTGAGCAGCATATTACAGAGCTGCATAGTAAAGTACGCCAATACGGCCCCTTTAATGTAATTGCTAATACTGCGTTCCGTAACCAGTTGGCCCTACTTAATCCTGAAGCCAAACCTGTTGCGGGATCGCTTTCTGTGGCTGCAGAATACCTTTCCCTGATCTGCCTGAAATTCCCCTTTACATTAGGTGTAAGGGAGTTTACTCGGCCGCATGATGTTGCTGAAGACCTGCATGTGATCAATGAGCTGTGCCTGGAGATCATCCAGAAGTATACAATGATCCATCATCACAGGTTTCATGTTTACAAACCGGACGGTAAGGTGTCGGATATCCAGCATATCGCCCAGGCTTTATCCAGTGAGGAGCTCCTCGTTCGTAACGAAACATTTGAATCCCATCACTGGGACCTACTGGAAGAATTGTACGAACGTTACGATGATTATTTCAAAAAAGAACTAGGGTTTACCATCAAAGAGGCGATCCGTATCTGCATTACTATTGCCGACCTTGTGAATAAGCGGATGCAGGAGTCCATCACGCAACTAAAAGAAAGTTCTCAGCAAATGCTAAAAGAGATTCTTGCTTATAAAAAGACCAGGAAAAAACCACAGCAATTCTACCCGCAGGAAATGCTGGATGCTTACTGCATCTGGGATGATCGTGCACTCGAGATGCATTTTTTTGAAAGCATGGCGACTTACCAGATGGTGATGATGGGTGACCGTTTGAGTTTTACACCTGAACTGATCGCGGAGGAAGAAAGTCTAGAAGTCGAAACAGTACGCAGCTTTTTCTCCCGGCTTTCTCTCGGGTTCGGTGAAATCAATGCCGATTTTTCCGAGCCTGAGATTATGCACCCGTTAAAAGACCGCCCGCTGATCCGTCATGAAAACCAGTACATTGCTCCTTCATTATCCCTGCTCGATTATTCCCTGGACCGCCTGTTCGCTGGTGCACTAATAAAGGATGGAAAAAAGCAGGCAAAGTATATGGAAACCCGGCACGACTACCTGATGGAAAAGGGAATGGAGCATATCAAAGGCGTTCTGAAAGGAGGGCAGTATTATACTCATCTTAAATACCCCGGTGGCGAAATGGACGGATTGGTTATTCTCGGAACCAATTCATTTTTCATTGAAGCTAAGGGTCACCGTATACATGACCGCGCAAAAAAAGGATATATTGACCGTCTGGAGAACCATATTGATGATCTTGTTAAAGACTCCCATTACCAGGCTACCCGTACTAAGGAGTATTTAACCGGTAACCCGGCGGCTGTTTTTGAAGACAAACAGGGAAGGAAAGTGACGATTGACGGAACAACGTTTCAGAATTCATTTTTCATTTCGCTAACCATTGAAAGCATCAGCGCCATCTCCTGTAATTTGAAGGTGGATAATACACTCGGCCTTTTTACGAAGGAGACTTTTCCCTGGATCGTAAGCTTGTATGATCTTCGGGTCATCTGTGAACATATGGAAGGGCCTGCCTATTTTATACAATACCTGCACCGTAGAAAAGAGTTCTTCAAACATAAAAAGTTTAAAGTGCTGGATGAGCTTGATCTGCTGGGCTATTACCTGAAACGTAACCTGCGCTTTGATGATATTATCCAGGAGCGGTATGATCAGCTATCTGGTATTTTGCTGGAATCGATGATGGAGGAGTACAATAAATACTATTTATACGAGGAAGGGGTGACAAAAAAACCGGTCCAAAAGCTGAAGCATTATTCTATTCAACCTGTAAAAACACTGGTCAGGGCGCTGGAAGAATCGAACTTAAAATTTGGTCTCGATGCGGCCGTACAGTTACTTGAATTCGGATCGAAGACCAAAAAGCAGATATTGGATAATATAGCCACCATCAAAAAGCGTTTCAAACGGGATGGCTATAACCATGATTTCCGGATCGCTGGTGATGACAATGACTCTGGCAAGAGCTGGATGCTGTCCTATTGGACGGGCCCGCACGAAGAAGGGTTTGTCGAGTATTTCCGCAAGCATATTAGCGAAACCTGCCAGCGGGAACCATCAAATTCTTATATCGCGATCCTGGACACCGGAAAAAACGAATACCGGTTTGCAGAGATCCTGTTATATACATCGTAATCAGGATTTGGAGATTTACTTTAATTTGAAATTTATTAAAATGACAACATCAGAGAAATTTGTAGCTGATCTATGTGCAATGTCTTTCTTGCCGTTCTGGAGTTTCCCGAGTCCAATAGGGAAGAAGGGGAAGGAGCTGTGTGATCTTTTGGTTGTCTGTCATAACACGATCATAATTTTTTCAGTGAAGGATATTGCACCTTCGCAGCATGAGGACGAAGTAGTTGTTTATGACAGGTGGGTAAAGAAAGCAATTACTGAATCTATTTCTCAGATATACGGCGCAGAAAGATTTATTAATACTGTTGAAAGTATTCAGCTTAAGAACTCAGATCACATTATCACGTTGCCACCAAAGGAGAAAAGGATCATACACAGGGTTGCCATTGCCTTTGGGAGCAAAGATTACTACCCGTTATCAATGGGAGATTTTGAAAGCGGTTATGTCAATGTATTCGATGAAAAAGCTACTACTACTATTTTAAAAGAACTGGATACTGTCACTGACTTTACCAATTACTTACTGGCGAAGCAAAGGTTTTCTGAAAAGCACACCATCATGCTTCCTTATGAAACTGATTTTTTGGCTTTTTATCTTCAGACGGGACTTAAACTCGACGTGGAAGAAGATGTTGTTCTAGTGGGGGAAAACCTTTGGGAGGACTATAGCAAGTGTGAAAAATATACCCAATGGAAAACGGATATCGAAGTGAGTTATGTATGGGACATGATGATCCAAAGCTTTTATATGGACCATGTCAAGCCGGGTATATCTCATGAAAAAAGACGTGATATGGAAAGAGCTATCCGGCAGATCAACCTGGAACCCCGGATCAACAGGATGGAACTGGGCCTGATCCTGGAGAATACTTCTAAAACAAAAGTAAAAGCAAGGATGATAAAGCCCTTTGATGGGGCGGAGCATACCTATGTTTTTATGCCCTTAACCGGCGATAACTGGGAACATAAGGAACGGGAATTAGGACTGCGCTGCGTCATTGCAAGAGCTCAGTTCCCGGAAGCAAAAAGAATTATTGGTGTTGCCATAGGCCGAACATCGGAAGACAATTTTACATTTGACCTGCATTATCTTGACATGCCGGAGATTGATGAAAAATTCATTGCCTATGCTGACTCCATTAAGGAGGAGCTTGGTTTTTTCAAAAATATAAGGCAGACGCACAGTAAGGATATGAGGTGATCTGGTTCGACCTATAAACCAAATGAAATATGAACTATACAGACGAAATAAAAGGTGCAATTGCTGCAAATGTGGTTTTACCGGAAGACGTTTATGATTTTAGTGAAAGCGTTTATAAAGAGTTTCTCACGAATTACTATAAGTTTTGTCGTGATAATCTCGATATCCAGTCCAAGCAAGAACCAATTGCGCCCAATGTTTTCTTGTTTACCAACAGCTTTGAAGTAAACGCAGGAGCAGGAATCAGGAAGAAACATTTTGTCATCGAGATCAATGTCGGTTTAATCCGTTCCTGTTTTGAAAATTATCATGACAACAACCAGCTTGCAGATTTCATCACCGGCCTTCTTCCTGAAACGTTCAGTAAGTTCGATAATCCCGCCAATATCCTGGCCTTCCAGATCTGTACACAGTTTACCTATTACCATGAATTGGCCCACCTTTTTCAATTAAGCGGAACAAAGGATGATATCACCTTAAAGGAACGATACAATCTTTCTGGTAAATCCGGCTATGATCGTGTGAAACATATACTCGAAATAAACGCAGATACATTTGCAACCATTAATGTCGCTACCCATATTGAACAATATATTGAAAGAACATTTAAGGATAAAGTATCAATAGAGAACACCATGGATACATTTGTATTTTTCGGGTGTTGCCTGCTAAACTATACACTTAATTTTTCAGCTAAGCCCGAAGAAATATACTTCGAACAGCAAGATCATCCGCATTCTTTTCTGCGTCAGCTAAATGTTGTATTGAATCTTACCCATCATGTCGGCCATAGCCCTTATTTCCAGAAAGCGGGAATTGTATTGAATGAAGGTGTCTTGTTCAGGTCCATTCTTGACTTGTATAAACAACTTGAAGCAAAGGGTGTTTTCAAAACGAATATAACCGGTATCATTGATGACAGTAAAGACCTTTCCAAACCACTCGCCAATTATTTATTTTCACTACTTCAGTTTGAGGTTAAGGAATACAGAAATGCTATGGATGTCTGGAATAAATCAGCGACAAAATAATCCATTACTTTATGTCTGAAGATTTCGACAAAATGCTAACGATGTGCAAACTGCAGCTAGCAGCAAATACCGAAAGCAATGCAATTCATGTTAAAGTTATGTCAGCTTATACTAGTGGAAGTCTTACTACCCCACAGGTCAAATGGCATTTGTCCGTTGGTGATATAGATATGGAAAATGGCGTTCAGCTCGTAGATGCATTGATTAAGGATGGAATGTCTATCATTAAAGACGTTAATATAGAAACATTGCTGAATTGCATGACAAGCGGTTACCAGGATATGGTACGAAGCAGACACTTGTTCGAACATTCAGCAGACCGCAGTACAAGTTCAATTATCCATCATTGGCAGCAGGGTGAAAAGCTAACTCCCCCTACTATCCTTGTATTTACGGAAGAACATTTTCGTAAAATTGGTCGTGAGCATTTAATTTCATCCGTAGAGCTAGTCCCTATCGATGGTAAACACCGGCTGAATGCCGCATATTATTTTGGAGAGACCAAGGTCCCAATATTAGTCAGAAATCCTCAATTAGAATTGATAAAAACGATGCTAAAAAATGGTAATTAACTGCCTCGGATAATTTTGGTCACTTTGCATATAAAACGCTTCACATCGCATAGAATGAATACCTAATTCCCTTTCGAGATTTGCACTGTAACAAAAAACACAGTGTATGTTCTCTTCAATCTCCTGGCAACAATACTGCATCTTCCTGCTCATCGCCAATGCTATTTATTATCTCTTTATCTGGATCGTATTTTATAAAGCAAAATTGCCGGTATTATCGGGAGTCAGAAATTTCCGGAATGTCTCGCTGAATGGCGAAGACCAGCCGGATGAAATCATGACCACCGCCCAGCATGTCATCGCTGAACTGCGACCCTTGTTCAATGGTAAGACCAATAAAAATGAACTCCTGTTTGCCCTGCAAGCACCCCTGAAAAAATATGCTGATTGGCAGGAATCCGGTTTCCGGGACCTGATCAACCAGTTCGTCGCTGCTGAAAGCGAAACCTTATGCTCCATCCGTCTGCGTGAAGATGATCTCCGTGCCCTCTGGACATGACGTGATGGAGCACCAGCAATCCCAACCCTATTATACATGAAAACAATCGTGAGAAAGAAAATGTGTGTTATGCAATCCAAAGTAAAAATTCAAAAAACAGTATGGCTGTTAATGCCCTTATTATTTATCTCCGTATCACTCGTTGCACAAGACGGTAATGCCGGTATCAACGAAGCCAACAACAAAGTGCGGAGTTATTTCGCCTCCGGCACCAATTTAATGTATGCCGTCGGAGCCGTGCTGGGTCTTATCGGTGCTGTCAAAGTGTATTCGAAATGGAACAGCGGTGACCCTGATACCGGAAAGGTGGCTGCTGCCTGGTTCGGGTCCTGCGTGTTCCTCGTGGTAGTAGCTACGGTGATACGATCATTCTTTGGTGTATAACCTCACCCAACCCTCTCCTAAAGGAGAGGGCTATTTAAAAGATTATTTAATACTAAAATCAATTCGTATGAAAATGAAATTTATTTTTATTGTTGTCCTGCTGTTTACAGGCAGCGTTAGTTTTTCACAGTATATAGGTGTACGTGCCCGTTATACCGAAACAAGACTGGTGGATGATGCACCGAATCCACCGAAACGGGAGAACCGGCTGGTACTTTCCTTTTACACCGTCACATTCAATGGAACGGAAAATGTTTTTACTCCTGTTGTCCTCTCCAATTATGATATCTGGGTGTACCGGCAGGGTTTGCAGTATGGTAATGTCATGGGCGGGGTACTCGATTCCACCGGTAATAATTATCCCGGCTATGCCTGGCCTGCTCCCAAAGCGGTATCCTATTACAATACACTCGGTATAAACTATATTGACTGCGATCCCAATGCAGCGACCCATTATATTGTCAATGGACAGGAACTCGATTGTGGTTTTATCACCGTTTCCTATTGGGACGTGGATGGGGGAACAGGTATGCCCTTTGAAGCATTCCCGGCCCCGAATATCTGCCTGCCGTATTATGACTTCATGCATCCCTATTATTTTACACCGGGCAATGTCAATTTCAGTCCTGAAACCATCTTTCCCGGCCCCCCTTATAACCTGTACAACTATCACTGCGGCGGTCCCTTGCAATTAGTAAGAAGAGGATTATTATCATTTGATACCGCCGGTGGCGGGGTAGTGTTGCCCGTCCGTTTTGCGAATGTAAGAGCGGATATTGATGCAGCAGACAAGGTGACGATTGCCTGGTCCAACATGACTGAATCTGATATTTTGCATTACACGATGGAAAGTTCGGTGGATGGAATTTCATTTCAATCCATCGGAACATTATTACCCACCGGTAATACAGGTGGAAGAGCTGATTATGATTTTGTCACTACGCAAACAAGTGAGAAGGTGTACTACCGGATAAAAGCAACCGAAAATACAGGAGCCCTTTTATACAGTACGGTCATGCTGGTGAAAAGAACCATGCCCGTTACTGCAACAACTATGTCAACATTCCTTGTGTATCCTAATCCAGTTGCAGGAACTGAATTTAGTTTTCGGTTATCCAATGCTCCTCCAGGTCGCTATATCTCCTGTATTGTAACTCCGTCGGGTCAGCAGTTAAAACAAAAAATGATTGAGCATAACAGTGGTGACCTTGTGCGGCAAATTGATATGAGCGGATTACCTCCCGGCCTTTATCGCCTGTTGCTGCGAAGTGCTGAACGAAAATATACTCAACCTATTATTTATATCCAGTAACTAATTGTGTTATGCAGGAAAAACTGATACGAAAATTGCACGACTATATCCGGGAAAATAATCCGGATCTGTTAATCACATTACAGGAAGAAAACCGGGTGACGGATTACCTGCATGAAAGTGTTGCTTCTGTAGATGAATTGATGAATCAATTATTGGCAGAGAGCAAAGCACCATCAGTCATTGAGGAATTATGCATGGATGAACTGACCCGGCTGCTGAAGCCATCCCGATTCAACTATATAAAAGAAATACTCGAAACTGAATTTTTGAAAGACTTTGAAAGACTGGAAAGTAATGGTTTGCTGACAACTGAACTCATCAATTTGACCAGTGCGTGTGATGCAGTATTTGATGAGTTGCAATTTTCTATTGAGAATGAAGATGACCGAACACTGCGATACGCCATAATGGGTGCGGTGTATGAATATTTAACCTCACCCCAATCCCTCTCCTAAAGGAGAGGGGCTATTGGTAAAAACCTGTTAAGCTGTCCTTCGATAAACCAAGAATGAATAGTGAGTATGCCCTATAACCCATTACATAAACTGAATGATAATATTGCGGCGATACGAATTGCATTGAAAGATGCCATTCCATCTGCGGATGAACTAATCACATTGCAGCGCTACAGTGGTTTCGGTGGTATTAAAGCCATACTCTATCCTTATGGAACAAAAGATGAATGGATACAACAAGGAGCTACGAAGGAAGATCTGCGTTTATATAAAGGGGTGCAGGAACTGCATGAATTATTAAAAGAAAAATTCAATGAGGCGGACTATAAAGCAGTGATCGCTTCCATGAAGAACAGTGTACTGACCGCCTTTTATACACCGGCTATTGTTCCGCAAACATTATATAAGATACTGGCTGAAAAAAATATTCGGGTAACTAATTTGTATGAACCAAGTTCAGGTGCCGGAGTCTTTATCAGTGAAGCATTGCCTGTTTTCAAGGAATTAAAATTGGTTACCGCTGTTGAAAAAGATTTGCTGACGGGTAAAGTATTGCAGGCAATTTGCAAAGCTTTGCCTGTTGCAGCTGTAACGCATCTTAGCGGACTCGAAGCAACACCCTCAACAGAAAATGGTAAACATGATCTGGTGGTCAGCAATATTCCCTTCGGCAATTTCCGGGTACATGATCATCAATTTCCTGATCCTGCTATATCCGGTAAAATACACAATTACTTTTTTGCCAAGGGGCTGGATAAATTATCCGATGGTGGCATCCTGGCTTATATAACAACCGATGCTTTTTTAAACAGTCCGTCCAACCGGGAAGCAAGAGAATATCTTTTTGCCAACGCTGATTTTATTTCGCTATCGGTGATGCCGGATAACCTGATGAAAGAAACAGGTAATACCGAAGCACCGAATCATTTATTAATCGTTCAGAAAAATGAAAGTAAAAATGAATTGTCAGGAGATGAACAATTGTTACTGGAAACGATTGAACAGGAAAATGAATTCGGTAACTATCACTGGAACGAATATATTGTACAGCATCCTGAAATCATTTGTGGCAATGAAATAAAAGCCGGACAAAACCAATATGGTCATGCCACGCAAACCATATGGCAGCAAGGCGATATGAATTTAATCGCCCCGCAATTAGCGGGCACCATTAGCGAAGGATTCAGGGAAAGATTTAATGATGCGCTGTACCAAAGCCAACCCTTAAATGAAAGAGTCAACAATGGAAAGGAACTAACCTTCTTACCACTACCGGAAGACAAACCAGACAATGACGGCATCCAGCTTGGATTATTTGATACAGGTCCGGCACAAAATATCAACCGGGCCATGGCCTATCTCAGTGAAGAAGATGGGCTGACTATACAAAAACAAACAGCAAGGATCGCAGCGATGGTTCGTACCACCCAACGTCCCGAACATGAAAGCATCGTACTCATCACCGCCAAAGCAAAGAACAGTCCTTTTTATAGTTATAAACTGGTTTCAAATTTTGATCAGATACTGATCTCCCATGCATGGATGAACGCTTCTGCATTGGGTAATACATTGCAAAGGATCGGAACTGAATTAAGAGAATACAACTATGATTTCCGGTTTGAAGGGGAAAAGCATTTTGAAGCGGCATTTGGCTTATCGTTAAAACAAGAAATATTTAACGGGCTGAAGCCCCATTACCGGGAAGGAACGCTGGTTGTTCATCATGGAATAGCCGGAACCATTCATAACCTTGATAAAGAAAATGACCAGGCGGAGTTCAAAGCTTTTTCACTTCATAATAAAACGGCTGCATTCTACGGGCAATACACGCAAGTAAGAGATTTATATTTTATACTCGTTGATAAGGAAAACGCTGCGGGAGTTGAACACAAGCCATTACGGGATGAGTTAAATGATGCCTATCAATCATTCCAATCACAATACGGCTTGCTCAATCAAAGCACTAACCGAAAATATATTTTAGATGATGCGTTAGGGTTTATTACACTGTCATCGCTTGAAAGGAAAGAAGGCGAAAGCTATGTACAATCTGATATTTTTTTTCAGCCCATATTCAAAAAGCAAGAAGCATTTGCTACCGACGATCCGGTTGAAGCTCTGGCACATTGTCTGAATGAAAGAGGCAAGGTGGATATTGATTTTATTGCAAGGACCACCGGCAGTGAAGCCAATGATACCATCGCTTCACTACAGCATTATATATACCTGAACCCGTTGTTAAAAGAATGGGAAACTGCCGACCAGTATTTAAGCGGGAACGTGGTGGACAAACTGCGCCAGGCAAAAGAGGCGATGGAAGTAGATAAAAATAGTATACAATTACAACGAAGCCTGGAAGCCATTACTAAAGTGCAGCCAGAAAAAATCCCCTTTGAAGTATTGGACTTTAATATGGGGGAACGATGGATGCCGGTTGAATATTACCAGCAGTTCGCTGTTCATTTGTTTGAAACAGCTACATCCGTCAGCTATCTTTCTTCCATTGATAGTTTCAAAGTCGTACCTGAACGCTCCAATGCCAAGATCAATGATGAGTTTGCTGTAACTCCCCGCAATGGTAAAACCATGTATGGTCATACCACGATGGAACATGCGCTGGAGAACACGGCCCCGTTTTTCACCTATGAAATATCCATCGGTGATAAAACTATCCGGGTACCTGATAATGAAGCGACACAATTAGCCCATCAAAAGATTGAATCCATCCGGACAAAATTTGTGGAATGGCTAAATGAACTACCAGTAGGCGATAAACAATCCATTGAACAATTATACAATGATACGTTCAACTGTTATGTGCTGCGGGAATACAATGGGAACCATTTAAGTTTTCCCGGACTCGACAGAAATGCTTTGGGCATTGCGGATTTGTATGACTCTCAAAAAAATGCTGCCTGGCGTATTATTCAAAACCGGGGTGCATTGGTAGATCATGAAGTGGGCCTCGGTAAGACACTCACGATGGTAGTCGCTGCCCATGAAATGAAAAGACTCGGTATCGTACACAAGCCGATGATCATTGCTTTAAAAGCCAACGTATCACAGATCGCCGATACGTATCGCAAAGCCTATCCATCTGCCAAACTATTATATCCCGGCTCGACAGATTTTACACCTGATAAAAGACAGCGATTGTTTCATGCCATTAAAAATAATAACTGGGATTGTATCATCCTGACCCATGATCAGTTTGGTAAAGTGCCGCAGTCCCCGGAGATACAAAAGAAAATACTGGATGCTGAACTGGAAAATGTGGAACAGGATTTACAAACATTGAAAGAACTGGGCGGAAACATTTCAAAGAAAATGCTCAAAGGCCTCGAAGTACGAAAAAATAATTTACAGGTTAACCTTAAAGAAGTATTGTATAAGATCGAACAGAAAAAAGATACTGAAATCAATTTTAAAGAATTGGGCATTGATCATCTGTTCGTGGATGAATCCCATAAATTCAAGAATCTTACTTTCACCACAAGACACAATCGTGTTGCAGGGCTGGGCAATATGGAAGGCAGCCAGAAAGCACTCAATATGCTTTTTGCTGTAAGAACATTACAGGATCAGTTCAAGTCTGATCTCTGTGTAACATTTTTATCAGGCACCCCAATATCCAACAGTCTGACAGAAATGTATTTACTGTTCAAGTATCTCCGGCCACATGAAATGCAGCGGCAGCATATTGAAAACTTCGACGGATGGGCAGCAGTCTTTGCAAAGAAGACCACCGACTTTGAATTTTCTGTCACCAATGAAATTATTGCGAAGGAACGTTTCCGGCATTTTATCAAAGTACCGGAACTCGCATTGTTCTATAACGAGATTACGGATTATAAAACAGCGAAACATATACGGCTCGATAAACCCGAACTAAATGAAGAATTAGTCAATATTGCTCCTACTGATGAGCAACGGGAATTTATAAAAAACCTGATGGCTTTTGCAAAAACAGGTGATGCCACCTTAATCGGTCGTCGGCCATTGAGTGAGGATGAAGATAAAGGACGGATGCTGATCGCTACCAACTATGCGAAGAAGATGGCCGCTGATATGCGCCTGGTCGATCCGTATAAATATGATGACCATCCCGGCAATAAAGTAAGTGTCTGTGCAAAGAAGATCAATGAGATACACCATCATTCAGCAGAACATAAGGGAACACAAATTATCTTCTCGGATATCGGCACACCCAAGCCCGGTGAGTTTAATATCTATGATGCGTTGAAAGATAAATTGGTGAATGAATATGCTATCCCTGCACAGGAGATAACCTTTATCCATGACTGGACTGATCTGAAAAAACCGGAACTGTTCCGCAAAATGAATAATGGACAGATAAGAATTTTGATCGGCAGCACCGAGAAAGCCGGAACCGGTTTGAATGTGCAGCAACGTGTCGTTGCCATGCACCACCTCGATATTCCCTGGAAACCATCGGAGCTGGAGCAGCGTAATGGCCGGGGTGCAAGACAAGGGAATCTAATTGCGAAAGAACATTATGGCAATGAAGTAAAGAATTATATCTATGCGGTGGAACAGTCACTCGATAACTACAAATTCAACCTGCTGAAGAATAAGCAAACCTTCATATCACAAATGAAGAATTGTGAACTCAATGTACGCAGCATTGATGAAGGAGCACTGGATGAAAAAAGCGGAATGAATTTCTCTGAATACATTGCTATTCTCTCCGGTGATACAACACTGCTGGAAAAATCAAAGTTGGAAAAGAAAGTTGCTGTGCTGGAAAGCCTGCGGTCTGTTCATTATAAGGAAATCGCCCGATCAAGGTTGCGGTTGGAACGAATGGAAGCCGATCATCATTCCGTCTCCAATATATTGTCACTGCTGACTAGAGATGAACAACAGTACAGTTCGCAATTACACTATGATAAGGAAGGTGTCAAAGTAAATCCGATTCAGTTAAATGGTTTGAATAGTATCGATAGTGAACAGATAGGAAAATACATTATTGAATTATACAAACAATGGCAACCTGGCCTCACCCTAAATCCCTCTCCTTTAGGAGAGGGACTTGATCGCCGAACTGAAGAAAAGATTGGAACCATTTATGGTTTTGATTGCTATATCCGGCAGCAACAGGAAAGCATCGAAGAAAAGGGATTATTTGCATACCGCAGCAGCAATGCCTTCTATGTACAGCATAAGGATGGTGGATTAAAATATACTTATAACCAGGGCCACCCCTCCGTAGAGAACCCCAAACTGGCTGCCCGTCACTTTCTCAGTGCACTGGACCGGGTGAGAAAAATCAAAGAGCAATATCAAAAAGACCTGAAGGAATTAAATAGCAATATACCTGTACTGCGGCAGCTGATGGAAAAGCCATTTGAGAAAGAAGAAGAATTAAAATCCATGAAACAGGATCTCTCAAAGCTTGAAAGGGAAATCAGTATGAAGATACAAGCCACTCAATTAATACAACAAGAACAGCAACAAAAAGAAGCACCGGAATTGGTAACAGAAATAAAAGAAGCCCCGGTCATTGCTATGAAGAAAGAAAAAGAGGTTGAGCCGGTTCAGCGGATGAGAAGGAGTAAGGGAATGAAAATATAACCTCACCCCAACCCCTCTCCTGAAGGAGAGGGGTTTATTGAAAACAAACTTAAAACCATGGCGACAAGTGTATATACTATTAATAAAGGAATCAATAAGCCAATTGAGTTTAAAGGACTGAAGGCGCAATATATCTGGTATCTCGGTGGCGGGTTGTTGGCATTGCTGATCCTGTTTGCTATTCTCTATATCTGCGGTGTCAATACATTTATTTGTTTGTTCATCATTGTCAGTGCTGCCACCGTTTTATTCATGCATGTCTATAAACTCAGCCGCAAATATGGTGAGCATGGCATGATGAAGACGCTGGCGAAAAGAAGTATTCCAACCGAATTGAAAATCTATTCAAGAAAAACTTATACGAACCTGTGCAAAAGAAAATAGACGATATACTTCCCATTTTCGGTGTCGAGCATGATTGCATCCTATCCAAACAGGGTGATGTCACAATTGTATATGAAGTGCAGTTGCCGGAACTGTTTACATTAAGTGATGCTGAGTATGAAACATTACATCAGTCGTTGATCCGGGCCATTAAGATCCTTCCTTCAGGAACAGTTTTTCACAAGCAGGACTGGTTTACAGAAAGTAAACATGCAGCTGATTTTTCTGCGATTGGTGTTTCGTTTTTATCGAGGGCGAGTGAGCGGTTCTTCAATGAACGTCCCTACCTCGATCACCAGTGTTATATCATGCTGACGAAAAAACCTGCTGGACGAAAATCAGGGTCCTCCCTGTTTTCTAATTTACTCAGGCGTTCGATTGTTCCTGAACAAACATTGAAGCCGCAGCTATTGCAAGATTTCTTAGATAGTGCCGGACAGTTTGAACGGATATTAAATGATAGTGGTTTTTTAGCATTGAAACGATTAACGGATTCCGAACTAAGTGGTAATAAAACATATTGCGGTTTGGTGGAACGTTATCTGAACCTGCAACCTAATGAAACCAATTTTATACTAAACGACATCACGTTTGCAGACGGCATACAGGTGGGCTCCAACCATTGCCAGCTATTCACCCTGGCAGATGCTGCTGATCTGCCGTCTTACTGTGGGTCAAGAATTAATTACGATAAATACTCCACTGATAAAACAAAGTTCAGTGTTGGCTTTGCATCGCCACTGGGACAGCTATTACCCTGCAATCATATCTACAACCAATACATTTTTATTGAGGATGCCCAAAAGACCATTCAGAAATTAGAAAGTAAAAGATTGCGGCTACATAGTTTGTCTGCTTATTCCAGAGAGAATACAATTTCAAGAGATGCAACGAATGAATTTTTGAATGAAGCCATCTCCCAACAGCGTTTACCTGTGAAATGCCATTTGAATGTGTTAGTGTGGACGGATAACCGTGAGTCGATGAAGGACACGAGAAACCTGGTATCATCAGCCCTGTCCCAGATGGATGCGGTACCGAAGCAGGAGCTGTCGGGTGCACCGCAGATCTTCTGGGCGGGCATACCGGGGAATGCAGCAGACTTCCCGATGAATGATGTGTTTGATACGTTTGCGGAGCAGGCCTGTTGTTTTCTGAATCTTGAAACCAATTACAGAAGTTCGGTTTCGCCTATCGGCATCCGGTTGGGAGATCGCCTTTCCGGTAAACCGGTTCATGTCGATATATCGGATGAACCTATGCAGAAAGGCATCGTCACCAACCGCAATAAGTTTATACTCGGTCCATCAGGTAGCGGTAAGAGTTTTTTTACCAATCACATGGTACGTTCCTATTATGAGCAAGGAACGCATATTGTACTCGTAGATGTGGGGCATAGCTATAAAGGTCTTTGTCAAATGGTGAATGGATATTATTTCACCTATGACGAGAAGAACCCCATCCGTTTTAATTCATTTTATATTGGAGAAGGCGATACACTTGATACTGAAAAGAAAGAAAGTATTAAAACACTGCTGCTGGCATTGTGGAAGAAAGACAACGAGACGTTTAACCGCAGTGAATATGTCGCTCTTTCCAATGCCTTGCAGCTTTATTATGAAAAACTGGAAAAGGATAATTCGCTGTTTCCTTGTTTTGATACGTTCTATGAATTTTTACAAACAGACTTTGTTGAGGTGTTGAAGACCGATAAAGTAAAGGAGAAAGACTTTGATGTTTCTAATTTTCTCTATGTGCTTCGCCCATACTATAAGGGCGGTGAATTTGATTATTTATTAAATGCTACCAAGGATTTGGAAATGCTCAAAGAGCGTTTCATTGTATTCGAGCTGGATAATATCAAAGACCATCCCATTTTATTTCCTGTCGTTACCATCATCATCATGGAAGTATTTATTTCCAAGATGCGCAAACTAAAAGGTATCCGGAAAATGATATTGATAGAGGAAGCCTGGAAAGCCATTGCAAAAGAAGGTATGGCGGAATATATCAAGTATTTATTTAAAACTGTACGGAAATTCTTTGGTGAGGCCATTGTCGTAACGCAGGAAGTAGAAGATATTATTTCTTCTCCTGTGGTGAAGCAGGCAATTATTAATAATAGCGATTGTAAAATATTGCTCGACCAAAGCAAGTATCAAAACAAGTTTGACCAGATACAGGAATTGCTTGGACTTACTGAAAAAGAAAAGGCGCTGGTGCTTTCTATCAACAAAGCAAATGATCCAACAAAAAAGTATAAGGAAGTTTTTATTTCTCTCGGCGGCATGCTGTCGAAGGTGTATCGTACCGAAGTATCACTAGAGGAATACCTCGCTTATACAACAGAAGAAACAGAAAAAGTAAAACTGATGCAGTATGCTGAGAAGTTTGATGGTGATATGCAAAAAGCGATTGCTGCAATGGCAGCTGATATGAGAGATGCGATAAATAAGTAAACCATTTTTTAATTTAATAAAACAAGTGAGTATGAAATGTGGAACATTCACGAAGACAAAAAGCAAAAAGCAAAATGGACTTCGTACAACAATTTTGATGAGTGCTATCGTGGGATTGGTATTGTGTGTGAGTTGTAACAAAAAAGAGCCGCAACTAACTGAGAGAACAAGTCCTGTAGTTAAGCAGGAACTGCCTGTTGAATGTGGTAAGGAAATTATCGCTGACAAACCAGTGAAAGTTGGTGAAACAGGAATGATACTTCCTGTCGGAAGCAAAATTTGTATTACAACCGATAACCTGGAAGTGCGGGTGGAATTACCACAGGGGTTTGCCTTTCTATCTAACGATCTAAACGCAACAGAAAGGACATTGCCTTATTTCGGCACCTATGCCTGCTATTGCAGCGGACAGGGTAGTGCCTGCAATGTATTTTATGGCGATGGACTGGGCTTTGGTTGTCTGCAAAGCAGTTGCACCGGTGCATGTACCGGGAAGTTTACCTATAAAGGGTATAGTGTTGACCGGGTAATTAACCTGGCTGATAAGGCTGAGTTTTTTAATGCACCCGATGTGCAGGATGCGATTCGGGTACTTACAAAAGATGTATCAGCACTTGAAGCTTATGGCAAGTTTTCGGTAATGGGTATTCCATTTTATCTCGTACAGGATGAAAAGACGTTTTTATCGAAAGCGACATGTGATTGTGAAGGAACACAGGCTTGTAAATTAAAGACAATTTCTCTGCCCTTATTAAAAGGAGAAGTTGCTGCTAAGAAAATTTATTACTGTGAAGGTTCCTGCAACGGCTGCGAGTTGACAGTGAACTAATCATTTTTGGTTGTGGCATATAAGGTGATCCCGGCATCTGCCGGGTCACCTATATCCTTTAAAAATAAAGTGTATGAAAAAGTTAATTGTAATCATATTACTTACTGTCTCTGTCAACAGTAAAGCACAGTTTCCGATTGCAGAAATCATCAAAGCAGGAATAAAAAAAATAATCGTTGCGGTTGATCTGAAAATTCAAAAACTGCAAAACAAAACAATCTGGCTGCAGAATGCACAAAAGACATTGGAGAACAGTATGTCGAAACTGAAACTGACGGAGATCAGTGACTGGGTAGAGAAACAGCGAAAGCAGTATGCCGGTTATTTTGATGAGCTGCGCAAAGTAAAAACGGCACTCACTTATTATCACCGGATAAAAGAAATTATCGAAGACCAGGCAGCGATGGTGAAGGAATACAAATCAGCCTGGGCCAATTTCCGGCAAGACAGAAACTTCACTGCGGATGAACTGGATTATATGGCGGAAGTCTATAGCGGGATGATGCAGGAAAGCCTGAAAAACATTGACCAGCTATTTATGGTAGTCAATGCTTTTGCTACACAGATGACGGATGCCAAACGAATGGAAATAATCAATGCCGCTGCTAGAAGTATGGAAGAGGGTTTTTTGGATTTGAAAGAATTCAATACCCAAAACAGAATGATCTCTATACAGCGGGCGGCTGCGAAAGGAGAAATTGAGTACGTTAAAAGATTATATGGTCTAACCCCCAACCCCTAAAGGGGAGTTTAAATTATGCGATTATGAAAATGATTTTGATACTACTGTTTTTTAGTTCAACAATTTGTTTTGGACAATCACAGGAAGCAAAGCAACTAATGTTGAATGTGGAGAAGCTGGCGCAGTTAAAATTGATGCTCAGCCATATGAAAAAGGGGTATGATATTTTGCATAAAGGATATACTTCCATCAAAAATATTTCTGAAGGCAATTTCAATTTACACAAAGAATTTTTGGATGGCTTATTAAAGGTAAGCCCAGCTATAAAGAAATATGCAAAGGTGGCTGACATAATCAGCTTCCAGATCAAAATTGTAAAGGAAGGAAAAGCAGCGTTGTCAGAATTCAAAGGGAGTAAACAATTTACTGTGGCTGAAATTGAATACATGGGTACGGTTTATTCCAACCTGCTTGGCCAGAGTGCAAAGACACTGGATGAACTGGCAATGATATTGACTGCCGGAAAATTGCGCATGAGTGATGACGAACGCTTAAAAGCAATTGATGGAATTTATGAGGAGGTGATGGAACAATATACATTCCTGAACGAGTTTAATAATGGTACAGCGATTTTATCGTTGCAACGGGAAAAAGAAAAGATGGATGTTGATTTGATGAGAAAGATTCATGGTTTAAAATAATTTGATTATGAGAAGAGTGATTTGTGTGAGTTTGATTTGTTTGTTGCTGCCAATGATTGCCGATGCCCAGATAGCCACCCGTATCCGTTCCATGCACGAAGTACTGGAACAACTCTATGATGATATGATGCCTTTGTGCAGCAGGCTAATTGGAGTAGGTCGGGGTATTGCGGGCTTTGCAGCTACCTGGTATATCGCTGCTAAAGTATGGGGACATATTGCGAGAGCGGAAGCAATAGATTTTTATCCCCTGTTCCGTCCCTTTGTGTTGGGCTTTGCTATTTTAATTTTTCCGTCAGTTATTGCGATGATCAATGGATTGATGAAGCCTACTGTTACCGGCACAGCACAGATGGTCAAGGATTCTGATGCGGCCGTTGCACAATTATTAAGGATGAAAGAAGAAGCAATTAAGACGACTGCATACTGGCAGATGTATGTAGGGGAGACTGGAAGGGGCGACCGGGATAAATGGTATAAATATCATTACGGAGATAAAAAGGAAGGCTGGCTTAAAAGCATTGGCAACAATATCCGTTTTGCTTTTGACAAGTTTGGTTATAACCTGCGCAACCAGATCAAGCAATGGATGTCCGAAGTATTAAAAGTATTATTTGAAGCGGCGGCTCTTTGTATCAATACCATTCGCACTTTCTATATGATTGTGCTGGCAATACTTGGGCCACTCGTATTTGGTATTGCGGTCTTTGATGGTTTCCAGCATACACTTACTGTTTGGATAGCCCGATACCTCAATATTTTCTTATGGTTACCTGTTGCAAACATTTTCGGTGGCATCATGGGAAAGATACAGGAGAATATGCTCAAAGAAGATCTGCAGCAAATCGCTTCTAATGGGGATACATTTTTTTCCACCACCGACACAGCCTATTTGATTTTTATGATCATCGGCATCATCGGCTATTTCACCGTGCCGAGTGTGGCCAACTATATTATTCATGCAGGTGGTAATAACACGCTATTGCAAAAGGTTACCAATATGGCAAGCATGTCAACAAGGAGTGCTGTTTCAAGTTCGGCATCTATGACCAGGGATGCTTTGGGCGGTGCTTATAATAAAATCTCCAACAGCATGGCAGATAGTGGTGCAAGTGGTGGTTATTTCAAAGATAAAATTGAGGGGAATAAACCGTAAGGTTCATGAGCACTATTTCATTAAATGATTAAGCGAATAAAGATGTTTAGGACAACTAAAAATATTGATACGGCTTTTAAACAGGTGCGTTTGTTTTCCCTGGGAGTAATTACCCTTTGTTTGATACTGACGTTATTCATCGCTCATAAAAGTTACCAGTTAGCCACACAGTCGCAGCAAAAGATTTTTATTCTGGCCAATGGAAAAGCACTTGAAGCCTATTCCGCCGACCGGAAAGATAATGTGCCGGTAGAAGCAAGAGACCATGTAAAAATGTTTCATCATTATTTTTTTACGATGGACCCGGATGATAAAGTCATCAACAGTAATATCATTAAGGCATTGTATTTAGCCGATGGTACTGCGAAGCAACAGTATGACAACCTCAAAGAGAATGGTTATTACACCAATTTAATTTCCGGCAATATCAGCCAGGAAATGCAAGCAGACAGTATCATTATTAATACCAACAGTTATCCATACTATTTCCGGTATAAGGGTGTGCAGAGAATAATACGACCAACTACAATAGTAACAAGAAGTCTTGTTACCGAAGGCTATTTACGCAATGTATCAAGGTCTGATAACAATGCACATGGATTTTTGATCGAACGCTGGAAGACATTGGAGAATACAGACATTAATATTGAAAACCGCCAGTAATGTTTTGGAAACGAAAAAAGAAAGAACCAACTGAAAATCCTTTACAGGATAAGGTAGCTGGAAAGATCGCCAGTGTTTTTATAAAAACGCAAAACGGATTTGCATACTGGATGAATAAATGTTTTGGAACTATGAAAGCAAAAAATATCAAGATATGGCTTCTTGCATTCTGCATTGTAAGCGGTGGGCTGAGCATTTATTTTTTTATTGATGCGATTCTTTCCAAACCGAAAGCAAAGTTCAAGATTGAACAAGTTAGAATGCCGCAGCATTTTGATAAGTCCGGTGATGAAGTAATGGAGCATGAGATGCCTGATGATATTTACCAGCAGATACAGGAGTATAAACAATTCATGGACAGTATTGGTGAACCGGTACGCCCCGGCCTGGCTGATTCCATGCGGATACTCGAAGAAATTTATTTACAACAAAAACAAAAATAGAAGCGTATGAACAAGCGTGTGAAGCGAAGAAAAATGATGCTGGTGTTACCGTTACTGGTC
Organism: Chitinophagaceae bacterium; assembly: GCA_022843585.1. Lineage (GTDB taxonomy): Bacteria > Bacteroidota > Bacteroidia > Chitinophagales > Chitinophagaceae > JJ008. Next base: position 197,449 of record JALHNJ010000002.1, on the reverse strand, counting down.
ATACCATTTTTGACAATGGCTTTCTGGGCCCTTGGTGGCGGAACAGGAAAAAAAGAATCCGCTGTCGTGTCCAATGGATTAAATCTTGATCTGCCGGATGCCCGGTTAAAGGAAGATAAATTAATGGACAAACTGGGCTTTTATGATAAAGCCGATAAGGATAGTTTGAAGATGGAGGAGTGGATGCGCAGCGACCCCTATTTTAAAAGAGATACGGTACCCTCCGGTTATTATCCCAACGAATTACAGGACCTGACAACTATCACTGCGGGTAAATATAACCAGCGGTTGAATACTTCGCCTTATTCAACAACCGGTAATAATCCAGAAGACCAGATCATGCAGAAGTTGAAGCTATTAGAAAATGAAATGAGTAAAACCGCAACCGCTACTTATGATGAAAGTGTAACACAGCGGCGGACTGATAACAACTTTTCCTCTGAGGTAGACCGGCTGGAACAAATGCTGCAACTAAATAGCACAGGTAGTACGGATGATCCTGAAATGAAGCAACTGGAAGGGACACTGGAGAAGATACTTGACATCCAGCATCCGCAGAGAGTAAAGGAACGTTCTATTAAACATAAGGATGCGGTGTATGCTGTACGCCGGACATCGGGTGCTGATACAATTGTAAAAGGATTTTACAGCTATAGTGATGAAACCGAATTACAAGCCACCGAGCATAATGCTATTGAAGCTATTATTGCTACTAATCAAACCATCGTTAATGGTGCAGTTGTAAAGTTTCGTTTGCTGAATGATATTTTTATCAATGGCAAACTGCTGCCGAAAGATATTTTGATTTCTGGTATTGCTACCCTTGACGGAGAACGGTTGAATGTGGAGATCAATTCTATCCGTAATGGCAAATCTATCTATACAGTAAAACTCGATGTATATGATATGGATGGGTTGCCGGGTATTTACATCCCCGGCACCATTAACCGTGACGTAGCTAAGGAATCCCTCAACAATTCATTATCGCTTGCCGATATGACTTCTCTTGATCCCTCACTCAAAGCACAGGCCACTGCCACCGGTATCGGTGCAATCAAATCGCTTGTCAGCAAGAAAGCAAAACTGGTACGGGTGCAACTGAAAGCAGGTTACAAAGTATTACTCAACAATAAAAATCAATTCTAATGAAACAAATTATTTTCCTTTTACTTGTAAGCAATCTTTGCTTTGCTCAAACTCCTTTATCGGTTACGACTGATAAAACAACATCATTAATTTTCCCCTTTCCTATCAAGTATGTGGACAGGGGAACAAAAGATGTAATCATACAACCCGTAAAAGAAGATGAAAGAATTTTGTTGGTGAAAGCAGCCAGCAAACAGTTTGCAGAAACGAATTTAAGTGTGGTGACCGGTGATGGTAATGTATATGAGTTCACGGTAAACTATGCAGCACAACCTGCGGTACTGGTGATGCACCTGCCACCCAACAAGAAAGCAACTATTTCATCCTATGCCAATGCAATATTGAATCACCCGCCTAAACGAATTGTCAAAGTCGAACATGGTGGGGTGTTCACCAAACTCTCCGGTATTTATATCAAAGATGATGTGATCTATTATCAACTGGAAATTCATAATCACAGTCCATTGGATTTTGATATTGACTTGCTGAAATTTCATATCGTGGATAAAAAGAAAAGTAAACGAACCGCCTTACAGGAAAATGAACTGGTGCCACTTTATATCGCCGGTAACAAAACAAAAGTGAAGGCGTATAACTTTTCGGTCCTCGTTGTGGCACTGGACAAATTCACCATTCCCGATGCCAAGTTTCTCGGTATTCAATTAATGGAAAAAAATGGTGGCCGACATTTTAATCTGAAAGTGTACAACGGACAGCTATTGAAAGCAAGGGTTTTGGCTGATTTATATTAAAACAGGTGCTATGCAGCAGGAAAGAAACCGTGTGATTGAAGAAATGAAGGAATGGAAAATGAAAGAGGAAAATATTGCCAATTTATTTTCTCCGGAGACATTGAAGACTTCCTACTTCCAGCAATTGAAACTGGATCATTTGACCGGAATGAGAAAGTCTGTTAAGAATCCTAACCAGGAAGAAAGAATGGTTTTACGCATACTTAAAGGTGAAATGAATCTACTGGAGCGGAAGCTTTACCCCAATTCAATTGAACGCTTTTTTCTAAGATTCAGACGAGAGCTAAATGGTCTGATGACCGGCAATAGGAAAGGTGAGCTGGCTCATCAGACAAACTGGATGCTGAAAATAGATACGGCGGTGGTAAAACCCTCTCAGCAAAATAAGAAGACCAATACAATTAGAAGTGTTCAGCAGGAATCAAAAGAACGTCCCGTACTTGTTCAGAAGAATAGGATTTCTTCTAAAAGAAGTTTGCGAATAAAATAGATGAACATGGAATCGAACGATAAAAGGAGCGTCGCAAGTAAAGATGCTATTGTTGCTGCTGTTTGTAAAACAACCTACTCATTTGTAGTGATTAAAAAATGACAGGACAAAATCTCATAGCATTGACTGAACAGCTAAATCAACTGGGATTGGGAGACCATGCCGGTGAACTGTACATGAACCTGAATAACCCAGGGAAAGAATTTTCTATTGTCTGGGGTTCGCAGGCCGGCCATGACCTGTTGCAATATTTCCTGCGATTTGAACGGGACGTGAAAGATGATTTTTATTTGAAAGAATACGAATTGACGACCCGCAATGTCCCAGTACCCCCTGAGTTTTCCATGTTGGATAAAGACCTGCTGACAGCGGATGCTATGATGAATGCTTATTTAGCCGGGCAGGAAGAAAAAGGTGACCAGGAATTCTGCCAGGCAGTTGAGGAGAAATTAAAACAATTACACCAGACAAACCCTTCCGTTGCTGAACTGCTCCTGTTTAAATACTGGCCACAATCACTGTATAAAGAATTTATTCCGGATGACAGCCATTTGAAGCAACGCTATGAAATAGCCATTACGGTCGAAGCAAATGGCGACCAGACCATGACCGCTTCGGAAGCATATCAATATATCAAACAAATGAACCGGGAACATGTAATAGCCGATGAATTATTGACCATTGCCAACAGGGAAATGCAGCACGGTCATCATTATATAGCATTCAACCAGGTCAATTATTTTCTCGAAAAACCGGATATGTATTTCTTCAAGACAAAGGATGAAGCCGATGAATTTTCGGATAATAATATCAGTGAGTATGACAACTTTAAAGTTATCCATGCGGAATCGGTGGATGAACTGCTGCAACAAATTCCTTACGGAGAACAATTACGCATACAATTAATAACAACTAAAAATCTATCCCCCATGAATCAAGAAAATTATGATTTTCTCGTCAACCAGTTGAAGTACACCGGATTTGGCGAAGACCTGAATCATCAGCTGAAAGAAAAATTAATCAGCGGTGAAAAAGAATTCACACTGAGTTATCAAAAAGATTTCGGAAAAGACCAGACAGCAGCCACGCTTCATTTCAGAGGACCCGAAGATGGTAACATCATATTCTTTAATCGCTATAACCTGATGCTGAAAAACCAGCAGCACCCCGATGCAATCAAGCAAACTTTTTTCCAGGGTAAGGATGATCCAAAAATCACTCTGAAAGAAGGTTATAATCTCATGAGTGGCCGTGCTGTTTATAAAGATAGCCTGACCAATAAAGAAAAGCAAGAATACAAAGCCTGGCTGCAGATTGATTTCAAAGTGACCGATAAGAACGGCAATTTTAAACTCCATCCTTACAATGAGAAATATGGTTTTGATCTGGAGAAAGCATTGAATGTACATTCGATTAAAGAAATGAATGATATGACCAGTAGAGAACGGTTGATGGCAGATCTGCAAAGAGGTAACAGGCAGTCAGTGACAATGACTGTGCAGGGAGCGGAACGGAAATTATCTATTGAGGCTGCTCCACGTTTCAAATCATTGAATATTTATGATGAATCCGGTAAGCGGTTGAAGCCAGAAGATTTGTATATCAAACAATCAAACGGTCAGTCGGTGAAGCAGGATGAGAAAAAGCAAAGTCAAAAGCAAAATAATGGCGGGGATGTTGGGGAAGGCGAACCCGGACCCAAAAAATCCAAACGCAGAAAGCAAACCATCACCTGATGAATGAGTTGTTGTCTTTTTTATCCGCCATCGAAGATGACCCCAGGATCAGCACGGCCCATATCAGTTTGTATATGGCGCTCTGGAAAAAATGGACAGATAGCGGGTCGAATGGCCCGCTATCTTTTTTTCGTTGTGATGTAGTCGCTTCATGTAAAATAGCCGGAGGCAATACTTATCATAAAGTATTACGGCAATTGAATGAGTATGGATATATAAAATATGTGCCGTCGTATAACCGCTTCCAGAAAAACCTCGTGCATTTCGTTCATTGTGGAAGCTATTGATTTTTGAATTGCATTTTGTGAACAGGATTTGAAAAAAGTGAGACATGGAAAAAATGCCCCCGGACAGGGTTGTAAAACTATTGAAGGATCATGGTGTGACCGTGACTGTAGAAGAAGCGCAACTGATTATTGATTTCTTGTGGAGTCTTTCTTTGCTTGCCAGCAAAGTGGATGCACTCAGTATGCTGCAAAAGCCGGTTTTGAATTTTGAAGAAACTTGCCGGTACCTTACCATCAGTCCCTCTCATCTCTATAAGTTAACTTCCCAAAAACAAATCCCTCATTTTTGCCCGCAGGGAAAAAAACTTTATTTTAAACGTGAGGAAATCGATGAATGGTTATTGCGTAACCGGCAAGCAACAACCGATGATATTGATAAATTTTCTACCGATTATATCATGCGGAAAAGACGTGGCTGTTAAAGTGCATAAATAATTGGAGAGATTACGAGCCGGTAATTCCGGTTTTTTATTTTGAAAATATTTTGTTCTTGTTTTCTTTTGTTTGAGTAGTTTGTGTTGCCCTTTTGTTGCCCGAAATGCAGTAGGTGTTGAGGGTCAAGCAGAAGGAGTTTCTGCATCGGAAAATAGCCCACCTACCATACTTAACCCCGCTTTACGTAACTCACTCATTTACAGAGTTTTTCCAAAAACAAAGTTGGGAAACTGACGGTAATTTCCACCGTTTTTACCAACCTGTTGTACCTCGATTGTACCTTTTTCTGATATTTTGGTGAGGAATTAAAACTGTATCAGAAAAGGCGAAATCATGGCAGCCATAGACAGTTGATGTCAGCCCCTGTCACTGCCAGGCAGTTGGGGACAGTTTGACCAGTTGGAGGAACTAGTAACAGGATTAGCAAAAACTAAACACCAGACAATGAGTTCCAACATCAGTATCAAACGGGTTTGTGAATACTGCAAACAAGCTTTTACGGCCAGAACAACGAGAACAAGGTTTTGCTCGCATAAATGCAATTGCAATTTTCTAAAAGAGCAGCAGCGGCAAAACAAAATTGAAGCATCAAAGGTTCAGACAAGACAAGCTTTGGTGCAGGAAGAAACTATAAAAGCAATGAATGTAAATAAGGAATTGCTGAATATAAAAGAACTGGCAATTTATACCACGCTCAGTGAGCGAACGCTGTTCCGGATGGTAAAGGACACGGACTTTCCAAAATTGAAGGTGCGCAACCGGTTACTGTTTAATAAAGCAGAAGTAATGAATTATCTAACCAATAAATATGGAAGTATATGAAAGGACATTTAAGGGAAAAGAAATTAGCGAACGGGAAATTGAGTTTGTATATTGATTACTTCCCACCAGTGTGGAATGTAGCGAAGAAAATATTTACCAGGCGGGAGTTTTTAAAATTGTACTTGATAGAAGATCCAGCAACAGCATTGGAGAAAAAGCAAAATGAATTGAATAGAGAAATTGCAGAGAAAATTTTTTTGCAACGGATGAAGGGGTTGATGCTGGAAGAAAATAAGTTGTACAATAAGGATATGCTCAACTTAGATTTTTATTTATATGCGGAAACGTACATAAGAAAAAAAGCAAGGGAAGATATAGATGTGAACCATTACGAAAGAGTGATGAAGTACCTGAAACGTTACGCCGGTGATAACTTGAAGTTCCGGCATATTGATGAGATCATGCTGCAAAAATTCAAAGAGCATTTATTAAACACCTATACACTCAAATCAAAGAAATTCAAACTGGATGTGAATTCAGCATCATCGTACTTCGATAAATTGTGTACGATAGTGGAGAGGGCTTTTATGGATAAATACCTGCCAGAGAATTATACAATGAGAGTGGAGCGGATAAAAAATGTCGAGGTAGTAAGAGAGGCACTTGATGATACTGAGATCGAAGATATGCTGGATACGCCGCCAGCTAATGAAGTTATTTATAAAGCTTCAGTGTTTTCAATTCTAACCGGCCTTCGGTTTAGCGGCATCGAAGTGTTGAAGTGGAAGGATTTACAGTATTCAACGAAATTGAAAAGTTGGCTCGTGGATTTTATTGATCCAAAACCGAAGAGAAGGTTCAAACATTATATCAGTCAGCAGGCTGTTGAAATCTTAGGTGAGAAAAAAAATGATGAAGAGAAAATTTTTCACGGACTTGATTATAGAGAAACACTCGATGAAGTGAAAGCCTGGTGTCTGCGGGCAGGTATTACAAAAGATATCACCTTTCATAATTTCCGGCATACCTATGCAACAAGGATGATCAGCAGCGGCGAGGACATTTATGTTGTGAGTAAAATGTTACATCACAAATTTGTTACCACGACCCAGTTGTATGCAAAAGTCGCCGACCAAATGAGGGCTAAAGCCGCCGGGAAAGTAAGTGTGGGTGCCGGTGAGATAGTGAAGGTCAATCAAAACTTCACACCAATGTTTGCAATTAAGGAAGCTAAATAAGAAACGATATGAATGAGCGACTATACAAAATTGAAAATGAGTTGAAAGAAATTAAATCATTGCTGAGAGAAATATTAGCGGGTCAATCCAACCTTGCTTCTACAGAAGAAAAAATCATAAGCCTGAAAGACGCAGTGGATTTTCTCGGGTTGGAAAAACATATAGTGTATGCAAAATGTGCAACAGGTGAGATCCCCTGTTTTAAAGTAGGGAAACTTTATAAATTCAAACGAAGTGAATTGACGGCCTGGAAAGAGAAGCAGGGAGATAAACAATCAGATGCTGATGATTTTGTAAGTAAATATTTACAAAATCATTTGCTGAAAGCTTAATTATTAGTTCATGGTTCATCTTCATCTTTCATTCCTGCATACATGAAATCAACAAAATCAGTCGTTACTTGCTCTATAAATTCATCTATCATCTGTGGAGTCATTAATTTTTCATGTGCATATTTAGTTTCAAAGACGTCCTTTGCAGCACGTCGAGTTATATTGGATATTTCCTGGTCTGAGTGAATCTTAGATGCAATCTTCATTACCCTGTTTGCCTTTATAGTAACTTCTTGAAAGCTGGAGAAGGCGGTAGGAAGTGTTGAGATTTCAGAAGGCCTAAGCTTCAGTTTACAGACTTTGTTTTGTGTAAGCCCTGTAATAACATCGTAAGCGTAAGTATGAGAAATATTAGGACCTGGATAATTTGTAGAAAGGATGACCAGAAATGACTGCATACTGAAAAACTCTACAAAACAATATAGTAACTTGTCATGCTTGTTTCCGTAAAGATGTAGTAAGTGGATTACTTCATTTGCTTCTTTTTTGTATACGGGTTTTCGGGGATAGAAATGTTTCACAATATCAAGCTGTTCTTTCCCTTTAATCATTTCGTATAGATGTCTAACAAAGTCGTGATTTCCATTTTTGTAAATATAAAAATTTACTGCGGTCTTCAGAATTGATTGAAAGGCCAGATCGCCACCAAATTCTAGGGTGTAACGAATCGGTTCTTTTAGCCTTGCTTTCTTTACATTTATTTTACTCATTGCATCTGTGACGTCCAAATAAGGATGTGATTTTTTAATACCATTGAGCATGGTTTGCATTTCTTTTTCATTGCGTGCAGTTAGTGAATATTCAATGCCTTTACCAGAATCGGTAACGTTAAACACAGGCTTCGCAAGAATAGGTTTACTGCCTTTTAGCAAATGATACTCTGTGCCATCATTTGTCTTTCCTCCTTTAATGGTCGGGGTTTTTCCAGAGTCTCTTTTAACTTGTAAATACGCAGCAAAAAATTCAAACTGCTTGGACAACGCAGCATCACTATCATGACCAAGTTGGCTGTTGCAATCCTTACATAACAACTCGCTTGATTTCAAACGGCCGCCCATCGAATTGAGTAGAATGTGTTCAATACTTCTGTTAGTATCACCAAGGAGGTCGTTACATAAATAGCACTGGTATATTTTCATGAGGAATAATTTAGGGAACAATTTATTTAATTCGCCTTAATTCTGCCGCAAAGATCGGCGATTGGGCTGCTGAAGCGTCCAATAGCTTCCGGCATAAACACGAACGCCATACACAAGGCTATCATTTATTCCGTTGCCTTTTGGACTTTATTGCCCAAAGCCGGGAGACGCACCATAATTAATTCTTCAACTTAAACAAAGAAATTATGGAAAGCGTAACAAAACAACCCTGGCAAAATGTAGCACAAATAGAATTGGTGTACCGAACCAAAATCAAAGCATCGGAAAGGCCAAAGGTTAATTCATCAAAGGAAATTGCAGATTTATTAAAAGGGCTTTGGGATGAAAATAAAATTGATTTTGTTGAGCAGTTTAAAGTATTACTCCTGAACAGGGCTAACCGGGTATTAGGAATAGTCGAAATAGGGTTAGGAAGTTCGACTGGAGTGGTAGCAGATTTAAAAGTAGTATTGGCCGCTGCCATTTTAGCTAACGCCTGTAATATTATAATAGCGCATAACCATCCCAGCGGAAGTATTAGGCCAAGCAGGGCGGATGAGCAGCTGACTAATAAATTAAAAGAAGCAGCGAAATTGCATGACATCAATGTAATGGATCATGTTATTGTTACAAGTGAAGAATATTATTCGTTCGCAGATGAAGGACTATTGTAGTCCTTTTTTTGCTCATTGTTAATTGGGAAAATACAAACGGGGATTTTACTGTTTCCCTTCTGATAATTTTCTATCTCCGCCTGTTGACCACCATGCTTTGACATTTCTACATTTGTAAGATCAATTAGGTCTTTAATAAATAGAACTTCATTTCTATTGCTTGATCCAAGCCACTTAAAAATTGATCTGAAAAAGGATTCTGTAAAAAGATTTCCAGTATTGCCAAAAAAAGCTTTTTTATTTTCCAAAGCCGTGTAAACAATGACCTTTTGATCTCTCACATTTTCAAATAGGTTTAACCCTTTTTCCGATTTATAGCCACTAAAATTCTCAAGAGGAAACTCCATAAAGTCAAAATTAGTTTGCTCCGATTCTGTTGAAGAAGCTCGGCAACAATTGGCAACGACCAAGTAATTAGATACTTCTTTTTCTTTTAGGACATTCTCAAGCTCTCTAACAAATAGATCGTCGTCTGTCAAACCGAATTGCATCATAACATTTGAGTTAATATCAGCATTACCGTGACCATTATAATAGAAGAATACAAACGATGTTTTTAATGGAATTGACTGCAGAATTTGTTCCCGTGTACATATAGATTCGAGGGGCAAATTGATAATTTCATGAGCTTGCCAATTACCAAACAAGGGTTTTTGAAGGAATTCAATTATTCGAGAGGTATCCCTTTGCGTTACCATATTGATGTGCTGACCATAGGATGCTGCATTTAATTCTTCCTGGACGGAATTATAAACACCTCTGACAATTATAGCAACTCTATTTGACATTTATTAGTAGGGTTTAAAAATTCACTTAAAACTGTCGGTTGATCATACAAATTTATGGCTAATAATTATTTCTTAATAAGCGTGTTAATTAGAAATGATCACATCCTCATCGTCCATAGCTCCCACTCATTTAACCCGTCTTAACAGCATCAAAAAATCAATTTCCCCTTTCACAATTTCCCAAACTCTTTTCATAATGTAAAGGACATGCAGCCTGAGTAATTTTAAGTTCTGAGCAGAGTAACTGTATTGTGTAACTGAAAATTGTGAAGTATGGGTGAAGTACAGATGTTGTTCCCAATGGAACCAAAAGAGTTTTGGCAGAAGTTAAAAGCAATTGTAGAGCAAGTAGTCATTGAGCATAGTAATACCGTGCCACTCATCAATGCCCTTGACAAAAAGGCACAGCGGCCTTTATTAAAAGCTACAGAAGTCTGTGCCATGTTCAAGATTTCCAAACCCACCTTATACGAGTGGATGAACCAGGGAAAACTCCCTTCTATTAAAATCGAATCCCGCCGATTCTTTCATTACGAGGATGTAGAGAAGCTGATTGAAGACAGCCGCATCACCTTCCAAAAAAATCAAACTAAACAATGACAATGTGTTGGACAGGTCAACCAGACTGCCCGTTTTACGCAGTCAGCAAGATGTACGTTTGTCGGACAAACGGGGCATCTTGCCCTTCACTCGGAGCTCGTTGCGGGAGGTATTGCAGATGACGAAAGAAAGAAGAACAAGAAAAATGACAGTACGCTTCACACCAAAAGAGTACGAGAAGCTGGAAACGAAATTTAAAACCACTACCAGTAACCAGGTCAGTCACTATGTGAGGAATGTTTTGTTGGAAAAACCCATAGTGATAAAATACCGGAACGAATCACTGGATAGTTTCATGGAGGAACTGATCGCAATGAAACAGGAATTAAATGCGATTGGTAACAACTTCAACCAAGCGGTAAAAAAACTACATACGTTGAGACAAATCCCCGAATTCAGAGAATGGCTCAACACTAATGAAGCAATGCAAAATAAATTCATAGTACAAACAAGTCATATTCAGCAACGCATAAATCAAATGACAGAGAGATGGTAGTGAGGATAAGAAGCGGTAAGAGTATTAAAGGAGCGATTAATTATAATGAGAAGAAGGTAAACGAGGGCAAGGCAGAACTCATCGCAGCGAAGTCGTATGCTAAAGACCTAATAAATCTAAACTTTCATGAAAAACTCAATCGCCTACAGCAATTAGCCGATCTCAATACAAGGGCAGAAACGAATTGCCTGCATGTGTCGCTCAACTTCGATATATCTGAAAGCCACAGCAATGAAAAATTAGAAGCAATCGCTGAAGCGTATATGGAAGGCATAGGCTTCGGCAAGCAACCTTATTTAGTTTATCATCACAGTGATGCCGCCCACCAGCATATTCATATTGTCAGCACTAACATACAAAGAGATGGCAAACGTATCTCTATGCACAATCTCGGAAGAGTGCAATCAGAAAAAACAAGAAAGGAAATTGAAGTAAACTTTAAGTTGGTGAAGGCAGGTGACAAGCTGCAAAATTATAATCAGCCATTAAGACCAGTCAATCTCACGAAAGTGCAGTACGGCAAGTCTGCAACCAAACAAGCAATCAGCAATATCGTTAACCAGGTTGTCAGCCAGTACAAATTTGCATCGCTGCCAGAACTCAATGCCATTTTAAAATTATACAATGTCACCGCCGATAGGGGAGCGGAGCAAACACGCATGTTTGAGAAAGGAGGACTGCAATATAGTTTGGTGGATGAAAAGGGAAACAAAGTTGGAGTGCCAATCAAAGCCAGCAGTATTTATAATAAGCCAACACTGAAAGAGCTGGAAAAAAAGTTCACAGTTAATGAGAAGGCAAAGCAATCATTGAGGCAGCAGCTGAAAGATAAATTGGATAGTGTTCTTGCGAAAAGCAAAGACCGAAATGGAATTACAAATGCTTTGCAGCAATTAAAAATTGATATAGTGTGGCGAAACAATGTTGATAATTTCCTCTATGGTGTGACTTACATTGATCATTATAGCAAAACAGTATTTAACGGCAGTGAATTGGGAAAAGAGTATAGTGCTGCCGCCCTCAGAGAAGTTTATAAAAAGCAAACAACAGAAGTGCAGCCCGGACAAATTACACCGACGCCCCGCATTGGAGAATCAGCAGAATTAACCATCGGATCAAATAAGGAAAATTTATTCGACGAATTAACAAGAAGATCATCATCATTCGATAACCAATTACCCTATGAATTAAAAAAGAAACGCAGACGCAAACAACGAAAAATTTAAGTTATGCATACAGGAGAGAATGAACAGGGGTTAAGGAAGATTTTAGATTTTACAAGATTGTCCGCTGTCTTCATTTTACTATTGCACTTTTACTTTTATTTTTACCAGGCATTCGAAGCTTGGGGCTGGACAGCAAATTTGTCCGACAATTTATTAAAGAACATTCAGCGATCAGGATTATTCAACAACTTTAACCGGAGTAAATTCATTGCGTTAGGAATGCTCATCATTTCATTGATGGGTTCGAGAGGAAGGAAGAAAGAGAACATACGATGGCAAACCATTGCTGCATATATCCTCATAGGAATACTTTTATATTTTGGCAGTCAACTATTACTAAAACTTTACAGCGATATTGAAACAGTCGCAATAATTTACAGTAGTGTAACGACACTTGGCTTTGTCTTAATCCTTTCCGGCGGCAATCTTTTGTCACGTTTAATCAAGCTAAAATTAAGCAACGACATCTTCAATCAGCTCAATGAAACATTTCCGCAAGAAGAACGGCTGTTGCAAAATGAATATTCAATAAACCTGCCCGCCCAATACAATCTGAAAGGCAAAGTAAGAAAATCATGGATCAATATCATCAACCCTTTCCGCTCATTTTTGGTTATTGGTTCACCTGGTTCGGGTAAATCGTGGTTTGTAATACAACACGTCATTAAACAACATATTCAGAAAGGTTTTTGCATGTTTGTTTATGATTTCAAATATGATGATCTTTCTCGAATTGCTTATAACCAATTGCAGCAGCACAAAAATCGGTATATAAAAATACCAAAATATTATACTATCAATTTCGACGATCTTACTACAACGCATCGTTGTAACCCGCTTGACCCTTCGACAATGTATGATATTACGGATGCAACAGAATCTTCACGAACTATAATGATGGGACTTAATAGGGAGTGGATAAAAAAGCAGGGCGACTTTTTTGTAGAATCACCGATAAACTTTGTGACAGCCGTTATCTGGTTCCTGAAGAAATATGAAGATGGTAAATATTGTACACTGCCGCATGTGATTGAACTTATGCAGATAGATTATGAAAAGTTGTTTCCCGTTTTAAAATCAATACCGGAAATTGAAGTATTGGTGAATCCCTTTATTTCCGCATACGAGAATGATGCGATGGAACAATTGGAAGGACAAGTGGCCAGTGCCAAGATCGGGATGGCAAGATTGTCTTCGCCACAATTATATTATGTGTTGTCGGGAAACGATTTTACACTTGACATTAATAATCCAGATGAACCCAAAATTGTTTGCATGGGAAATAACCCGCAGAAACAACAAATCTATGGAGCCGTACTATCTTTATATATTTCACGGCTTATTAAACTGGTCAACAAAAAGGATCAGCAAAAATGCAGCTTAATCTTTGACGAATTTCCGACTATATATTTTAATGGCATTGATAGTTTAATTGCCACCGCCCGTTCCAATAAAGTTGCGACTACTTTAGCGGTGCAGGATTTCAGCCAGCTAAAGAAAGATTACGGTAAAGACCAGGCTGAAGTTATTATGAATATTGTTGGTAATGTTATCAGCGGTCAGGTAACAGGTGAAACAGCAAAGCAATTATCGGAACGCTTTGGTAAGATTATGCAGGACAGGGAAAGTGTTTCCATCAACCGTACTGATACTTCCATTAGTAAATCAAAGCAACTGGATGCCGCCATACCACCTTCAAGAATTGCATCTTTATCCAGTGGTGAGTTTGTTGGTATAGTGGCAGATAATCCGGATTGTAAAATTGACTTGAAAATCTTTCACTCACAAATACAGAATAATGTGCAGCAGTTGAAAGAAGAAGAAATGTCTTACAGGGAAATTCCAACGACCAGAAAAATTTCGGAGCAACAGGTACAGGAAAACTATTTACAGATTAAGGTAGATGTGCAGCTAATCATACAGCAGGAAATGGAAAACCTGCGGCAATTGAAAAAGAAGAACAAAGAGAAGGAAGGTAAATAGTAGTCCTGTTTGCGATTAAGGTTCATCATCCACATCATGCTCAGGGACGCAATCTGTTATTTCCTTTAGTATATCATAAATGATTAAACCTTCATGGTGCTGATGTAGGAACAAACAGATGAGCATTGCGATGATGGATAAGATGTGTATCCACACTTTAACGATACAGGATTTTTTAAATGATGAATGTTTCATAGTAAATTCTCGAAGTATATAGTCTGTACCGTTACGAGTTTTTTGCGATACAGTTATTGTCGTTTGATTTATCCAATCGGGCCTGGACATAGAAATCCCGTTACGACTGTTGAAGTCGTTTTTTTTAGTAACCCATTGATGTTATTATTGATTTTTAATACCTGAATGTTTACAGGTATTTTGAAGTAATGGGTATAACTGTTTGGATATTTATTTTACCGTTCCCCAACCGGTAGTGGTGGTTTTTATGGGAAGTTTATGTTCTTTCAGAGTAACCCGGAAGAACTTCGGGTATATAATAATATACAAAAAAAAATGATTATTTCCAAGGAAAAATAGAATTAACTTTTAAAATTATTATTGACTTGCTTGTGATGAATTATAAACTTACCAAGTTATTTTCCCAACGAAATAATAAAAATTTATACAGAAGTCAATTGAAGTAATCCGTCTATTATAATATAACATAAAAGTTCCGGACCATAAAATGATTTGAACAGCTATGGAAAGATTTCTACTAATATATAGCTATTTCTTGGTTGTTGTAAAAAGGGCCTCAGAGCTTATTTCGATTGAAGATTCAAGGTTAGTTCCCATGAATTTTTTCACTAAATTCAGTTATGCCCAAAGAATTTAAAGTAGATGGGTTTTGGGTACAAAGTGTAGACGCTGAACGTGAGATAAATTTTGTGGTACTAAACAAAACTGGATTAGTGTGCCGCCTCGTTCCCTGTTTTTTCGGGTTTGATATTTCACCCTTAGACCATGCGAAGATGGGAGTGCAGTTGGTTGTTTTAAAATCCTTTACAGACAATACATTTAAAAACGAATAAGCCAAGAATTGTATGTTGACATATATCGAACGCATAGAACTAAGGGACAAACTGGCAAAGGGCGAAGTTGGAATTGAATCCGCATTGGAACAGTATTGGAAGGATTTTAAAGAAGGAAAAAAATCGTGGCAGACAAGAGACTGGAAAGAACGAAGGTCTAAATTTATTAAAGACAGTTGCCAGGTATGCAATAGCAAAGAGACTTTAACACTGCAGCATCTTTCTCACCCAAGGAAATATGCTGAATACCTGACAGAAATAAGAAGGGCTTATGCTAACGATTACATCAACACAAATCCGGAAATTGATAGATCTGAATTTAGTGATCACATAATTGAAAATTATGTTTATGCACCGACTCCTTTGTGTCCAAATTGTAAGAGTAGCAATCCTAGTAGAAGAGTAAGAAAAGTCCCACAATATCGTTGCTCAGAATGTAAGCACGAATTTGAGGAGCCAGCTTATAAATCTGTTGAGGAACTCATTTCGACGTATTTTGAAAATAAAGAAGCACTTAAAGTTCGGGATAAGTGCTTTTTCTCAAAGAAATGGAAGAATGAACATAACCTTTCAAGTATTAGGTATTGGTTGCAAAGAGAACGAGCCGCAACTAAGGACGCTGCAATGATTGAGAAACAGGCGTTTTTGCTTTACCTAAATGATGACATCAAATATCTTTCATTTGCAGATACGATAACTGCTTGTGGAAAATGTGCATTTAACTTTGATATAAAAAAAATGGAATTATGTCTAAAATGCAAAATGTTTTATAAAGGAATTCAATATCCAACTTGCATTCAATGTTTACCGGATGACAGCCGAAAAGCTGCACTAGAAAGTATTGAATTTGGAAAGCAGCGGCAACAAATGCATAAAGACCTTGGAATTGACTAAGCGATCTGAAAAAAATGAGTGATAAGTTTCAATATAGATTGTCAAAAAATCAGAAGAGTGAAATAGCTCAAAACCTGATTGACATTCTTCAAAAAGATGTGGTTATAACTAAGCAAGCCAGTACGTTCATTGGTAATTGGATTCTTACTGATGGGGAAGGAAAAAGGAAGGCTTTTTTTGATGTATGGGATATCGTTTTAAAGAACTATCTGCCAACAACAAGACCAGTATTATTTCGTGCATGTGGAAGAATCAGTAAGAATGAAAAGATAGCCAGTTTTACGGGACGTTTAGAATGCGCAAGAAGATTTAGTGACAGGAAAGGTTCCGTAATAATTTGTGATACAAAAGAAATGCTGGAATTGGAAGAGAAGTTTTATAAACCTGGCGAGTATAAGCACACATTTTATCCGCTTGTTACTGTCCTACAAAAAGCGAAAGAAGGCGGTGGCTGGGGATTTTCTGAAAGTTTGTTGAACCGTTACGTTGGTGAGGACGAATATATAATGAGAATTAACTTGGGTAACATGTCCTGCTTAAAATGGATGAAAAATGACTACTAATCCTCATACATCAGTTAATTCCTCAATGATTTTTAGTTTACCAACAAACAGGATTTCATCTTCCAAACTACCAGCGTCACTTCCTTTCCAATAATTATGTGCCAGCGAGTTTATTTCATTGAGCGGTATCGTGCCCGTGATCAGCCATTTGTTTGCTGACCTGTGAATAGTTCCTTCTGTTGCTACCCTGAATATTCTTTTAGTAGTGCCATGCACTAATTTTTTCCAAAATTGAAGGGATTTATTATCGTCGGGGCTTAACCAGATACAGTTATGCCTGCTGGGCAAGTGGGAATAGAAATCTTTTCTAATTGATTCGAATAGTAATTCACGGATGATACTCCTTGATTGCCCTAAACAATCTGTTGCCTCTTTCAATGTAAAGACAGGATTAAAACGGTAATCTTTCATTTGCGGAGGAACAGGTTCGTTATATGCGTATGCATTGAGTGCATATTTAATAACCTGGTCGGCAGGACGCTTTTCTCCATTCAAATTGATATAAGCTCCCTTTTCCAAAAAGAAACGCCAAAATTTATTGTATTCGTTGCCAAAATAAATTTCATCCCCTGCTTTCCAAATGCAGTCAGGGTTATTATTGATATGATAATAGGTATTCAAGGGTGCTTTTTTATTTCAATTATGATAAATTATCTTGTATGCTTCGGTGACAATTAAGCAAAGATACTATTGACGGAAGATTGCTGCCCCACGCATGACCTACTCTGCTGGCGGTCTTTACGGGTTTTCCGTACCGACAATCGGTTTAATCCCTTTTTCTTTACAAAACTTTACAAAGTTCCAGGCATCATAAGTTGAATAAATATTGGTGAGGGTCAGCGTTGAAATGCCGTTATCTAAGGCAGCATTCACCAGTTCATCGGCTGAAAACGTACCCTATTTAAAGCTAAATATGTCTTGTAGTTGAGGCACATCGCACTACAAAACCACTAAAGTAATTAGTTTAAATGAACTAAAAATATGGGTAATTGATTTCTAACCATATAAGATTAGCCGACGTGAGTAACATTGTAACTTTGTCAGAATACGATAATTATTTATGAATCTGGGACTAAGACCATCAAATTTTGAATTTATCTATGAAGCACCAGCTTTATTAAAAAGAGATTTACTCTTTTTTGATCAGATTCATGTTTGCAGCTATAATGATGTAAAGGTTTTTAATGACTTACAAGCACTCGATCCTGAATTGAATGAAGCAAGGTTAAAGGAGTTTGATTTCTTAAGATCAAATGGATTATTATGTGACTTTAATCTATCGGAAATGATCGAGTTCACTTTCAAAAAGTCTGGTATAATGAAAAAGAAAGGAAACCCAATAGACCAATTCGACTTAATGCAGATTTATGAGTCCTATTACGCTATTCCTTCAGTACCTCTTCCAAAGAATTTCACAAAAAAGCAACATCAAAAAGATGCACACAAAATAATTGAGAAATATATCACATCGGTTAATAAAGCCGAAAATGAAGCTACGCGGGTTTCATCAGCTTTTCTTAACCGATTTGCAGCCAAGGACAATGCCACTGCAATCCTGCAAGACAATTTCACAACCGATTTACCAAATTTCAAAACTGCTCCGGTGTTGGAAGTAGTATTAAAAAAACTTCCAATTCCAAATGCAAATGTAGATTGGCAACAAATTATTGAATACAGAGCGGATCCGGATAGTAGTGTAAAGTTTACAGCCTTACGGGTTTGGATGCAGGACATCGCAAGTAAAGAATATAAACCAGCTGAAATAGAAGAACGCATTGATCACCTGCTTAATGAGTATGAACGACACATAAGCTTGCATAAATTGAAATTCAAACGAACGACAAGACATATATTCTTAAACTCTCCATTAGAAATTCTTGAGGACTTACTAAAATTAAAATGGAGCACCTTGGGAAAAAAACTTTTTTCGTTTGAAGAAAAACAATTTGATTTAATGCAAGCAGAATTGAATGCTCCCGGTCGGGAATTGGCATACATAAGTAAGGCCAATGAAAAATTTGCTTAATCCTTGAATAATGCCTTGTATACATCGATTTCACAGAATACTATTGCCACCGGAAGGAATGAAATTCCTTTTTATTGGGACTTTTAATCCGATATGGAATGTAAGCAAAGGGGATAATCCCGATTATTTTTATAGCAGGGATAAAAGCCTCTTTTGGTGTATACTCCCTCATGCATTTAATGAAAATTGTCTTATAGATAAAAGTAAGCAAGAAAAAGAAGAGTTTTGTCTTAAAAATAAAATAGGTCTAACAGATCTTATTTATGAAGTAAGGAATGTTGAATTGGAAAATAAGGATCATAAGCGTTTCCTTACAAAGGGATTCAAGGATGAAGATTTCGAATTAGCTAGCAATACGGGGCTAAATTTGGATTTAAATTTCTTTACACCACAAATCGTAGAGTATATTAATCAGAATCACAAGTCACTCCGGGGTATTTTTTTAACAAGAAAGACACGGAGAGGTATTCCTCGCATTTGGAATCAATGGGAAAAGATAAAGAAAGCTTGTGAGCAAGTCGACCTTTATTGTGCTGAGTTGGCATCTCCATCAGTAAGGGGTGGGGGCATCCGCAGCAAGATATTTGCGTGGCGAGAAGCAATAGAATCTACAAAACCAAAAAGACCATGAAAGAGATAACCCAACAAATGATTGACGAAAACGAGGCGAAGCGACAAGAAATTGATAAAAAATTAAAAGAAGGTAAACCATTGGGTACAGAAGAATTGTGGATGATGGGTGAGCAACGCGAATTGGATGACCTTCCAAACCTCCCGGAATGCTGGGATATGTACTACCGGCGATTGTACCTTATGTTTTTTGGAGAGATGCCAGGCGTACCTCCACTGACACCGCTTCATCTAGCTAACTTTCGATTCTTTGTCCATAATTGGTATGGTCATTTGGATGCTAACTGGGCTCCAGGTTCACTTGGCGCAGCTTCTCAAAAAGAAACCAAATTTCAGGTTAAGGATCTTGAAAGTGAGTGGGCGAATAATCCGACAAAAGGGGACGATGAAAAAGATGAAGATATAAGTGAGTTAATTGCTTGGTCAAAATTCCGATATGTACTTATAAGGAAAATATTTGAACTAGATATTAAAGGTGAATACTACCCGCTAAAACTTAATGGTCTTTCAATCAGGTTTGACTATGAATCAGCAATGCATATTCTGACTCGGCACTTTGCTCATGGTATGAAGCCTTACCCTAGCACAAAGGATCATTTTTATGGAGTTTTTAGACATGAATGCCTTCATAAGGATTTTGAAAATATATTTCATGAAATTGATAATAGCGGTGTATACAAAAATGATGATGCAACTAATATTAATTTCAAGTACAAAGGAATCGTTTATAAAATCTGGACTTTGCCTGTTCAAAATGAACCTGACACCTATAGAATCAGCACTTTCTTCCCTGTTTCTAGTACCAAAATACTGAAGAGATTGAACGAAGTGTATTCAGAGATTAAGTTGAGCGATGAGCTTTCTGTGTATATCAAGAAATAGCCTTAAGATTATAAGCACTACTAACCGCACTCTTCAGTTTTTTTGAGCATAGGAGGGAGTCAGCTGATTTCCAGAATATATCTTATTCCCAAGTTTTTCTAGTGAACAGATCTAATGACATAACGTATCATCTACTGTCCAGCCAACGGCCTGTAATTCATCTATATCCTGTTGAGTAATACCATCATTTCTGATTGCTAAGCAAAGAAGGTGAATAGGTCTTGACATAGCCACATATGCCATTTTTAATGTTTGAATCATTCGTACTTGAGTTGTGGGTATACCAGCACCAGCCCCGATCTTTAGGTATCGTCGAATTTTCTTTATATCCTCTTCGAAATAAAACGTCTCCAGATAGAGTGTTGCAGAGTGGGTTTCTCCTTTAACTGAATGAATAGTACATACGGGAATTTCTACTTGCTTGTCAGCATGACATGGATCAATTCCACCGTAACTGTGTTTAAAAATATTACCAGCATCTTGTTGGTTTGCCGCTACAACAATTGAAGGTGGATTTTGATTGTTTAAAAAAGCATTGAGCTCAGCATCAGGAACAAGATTGAATAGCGGTAGGAATTGATCAATTACAAATGTACGAATAGCCACAAAGGGATTTTGATTTAAGTGGATTTGGTGAATCCATTGTATAATTCCAACTTGAAATAATTCAAAAAAAGCTGGATGTAATTTTAATTTCGAGATGAGACTCGTTTTCGAATAATAAGAGCCGGAATCATGACGGACATTCAAAATCCGCAATGATTTTAGTAATATCTGGAGAGCTACATCCCAATAGTAGGATGTTCCTTTTGTTTCAATAATAGCAGCTTCAGGTTTTACTAGGTATTCATCTAGGTTTGGAAAGTCTTTTCTTGTGACCCTGTTGACAAGAGAATAACTAGCCCAGTATGCTTGAATGCAGTTTCTTACTTGACCAGCAGCCGCTTCTGTTTCCTTTACCCATCCGACAACCTTAGCAGGTTTTTTTGACAAGGAGGGAATGTTGGCTTCAATCAATAAATTTCCGAAATGCGGGATAACATCGTTGATACGTTGTTGTGGAAAGAGAATTATTCTTGATGGAATGTCTGCGATAGCAGCATTACCGTTCATATTCCTGGGGGTAACACAAATGCGATCGATCTGTTGGGCGATACCATTGGAAAATCGTCGGCTGTCTGAAAGAGGAAGTGTATTGATTCCTATATTCCAAACTGATTGCTCGGTAACCTTGTTATAGATTGCCTGGTTGTAATCTCCTATTCGTTGCACCACTGTCGAAGCAGGATCGAAAATTAGGTTTAGCAAAGCTAATTGATTCTCATCGGTGTCCTGCATTTCATCAATTATTACAAGAGGAAACCTTTTCGTTAGCAATTCCTTGATTTTCGGATATTTTGTTATATAGAATTCCGCAAGTAAGTAAGCGTCATCAAAACTTAATATTCCTTCCCGAAGTATGCGCATCTTAAAATCAAAAATGTTTTGTAAGGCGGGTCCATTATTATTAAAGACTGGATCGCCTTTCATTTTTTTTAGTAAGTTGTTAAACTGGGAATTAAATCTATAGGACTGTAGTAGCGGCACCGGGTCTGGTTTGTGTTGAATCCATGTTTTACCTGCTCCATGCCATGATGGATACCGTTTTGCAATAACGCTGTTGTACCATTCTTGATCAATGATGGAAGGTCGTCTGTGAGGGAACATCACACTATAGCCAGGAATTGCTAAGAATTTATTGACAAAGCTTTGAATGGTTCCAAAGTGATTAGGATACTTAAATAAAACTGTATCAGAAAGTCCAAGTTTTTCCTTTATTTCATCGATGGCGACATTGGTATGTGTGAGAACGCAAATTCCGCCATTACTTTTTATAGGTAGTTGTGAGGAAAGTAACAGAAGCTTCGCAAGCATTACTGTTGTCTTCCCACTTCCGGGGCAAGCATTTACATCAACAGAATCTTGACATTTGATGATATTCCGTCTTTGTTCATCGAAATGTTCACCAGCGGGTAGTAGAAATTCTTCCGCTTTGGCAATATCCTCATCCGTTATTGGGTTGAACATTTTGGGGCTGATTTAATGGTTCGGTAACATATTCGATTGCCTGAATGATATATTCAAAATAAGGGTCAGCTACAAAAATGGCTTTCATGTCTTCTTTTCTATTTCTATGTTCAAGCAGTAATGCGAAGAATTGTGCTGTGATTGATTTCAGATCTCTGCTAGCAATATAACCAAGAATGTGCCTTGCCTTTTGTTCATCTGTAATAGCAGCCTGCTGCCATGCGTCGACTTGTTGTGACAACTCTGTTTTGACTTGTTTATACTTTGTAAAGGTCACTCCATATTGATCGCTGTTTTTTAGTTTGTTTGCAAACAGCGCTGAGCGATATAAATCCTGCTGTAACACGCCAAGCGAAAGATCATATTCTAGCGTTTTGATCGGAGAAACAAAAGTCTTCACCTTCTGACCATCATACTTTGCCGCTTTGGCAGTGCGGTTTTGCTCGACTTCTTGAGGGGTTAAACCGGCATCGAGATCAATATCGTTGTCGGTAACGCATGCTACTGAAATGTTTAATGCCTTACCGTCAGTTCTTTTAAATATTCTGGAATATCTATTAAAGGCAGTATTCCCAATATTTACGACGGATACTCCATATTTTGTAAAATCCCTCCCGATGATGCGAGCAATTGAGGGAATAAGAATATTCTCTGCATCGCCTTCTACTAAAATTACTCCTTGGGCAAAAAAAAGATTAGCCTTTGTTGCATCTAAGAACCTTTCTAAGAATGCATAGTCGCCTATTTTTAACTCTGTAAATTCAGGTGCTAAAGAATAAGCCCAGTTGTCTTTACAAAGTACGATGTTGGCTACTGATACCTTTGAAGCGAGTGTGGGACTATGTGAAGTAATGATTAGTTGTATATTATTGTTTTTAGCATCAGTAGCAAGGTATTCAATCAGCCGCAATTGTGCCTGGGGGTGAAGATGTGCTTCGATCTCTTCAATTAATGCTAAGCGAAGCCCTGTAAATTCTCGCCTAGTTAATAGTAGAAGTTCAGCGGCAATAAATAATAAGTTATGAGATCCCAAACCATTGTTTCCCCGTTCAAGAATCAGCTCTAGTTTTTCTAGTATGTTTTTCAGCGATTGGGTAGAAATTTCAAATCCCGAGTCCTTTTGTCTGCCAAAAAAGTCATTTAAAAAAGTATTGATGCTATCCGTAATATTTTTTCCTGCATGACCTGCCTCAACCTCGCCTGCCTCATTGATGCCCCTGAAATAATTTTTTATTGCGGTATTGGCGGTAGCGACAACCGCTATGAGAGGGTGATCAACCTTGTTCTTAAATGCATCATGGCTATCGAGAATTTGTGACAAGCGGGAGTTTCTTTTCGGAGAAAGCTCTGTTTCGGCATCTCTTAATGGTTTCAAATATGTAGCTCGAATTAAATCCTTCGCGCCAGCAGTAAGAACAATACCCTCGTCATCATTACCAGCCCTTAGGTCATAAGGCATAACAACTCCTCCTTTCAGGTCAGCTTCGATAAAAATTCGCAGATAAAATTCAGCCTTGCCATTTACTTCTCGAACCGAGAGCCATTCAATGAAATTTTTAGCCTCATCATCATTTAAGCCCGTAAATATGCATTCGATTTTTAGTCGGTTGACAGGTTGCCCAGTTCCAGGAGCATGATAAAAATCTTCCGGTTGTAGTCTTATATATTCGTTACTTCTAGTTAATGTGATAATCTTTATTGCATCAAGGATACTGGTTTTTCCGGAATCATTTTCCCCCACGAGTAAATTCAACCCTCCTTGCAATAGCATAGTAAGATCTGCATCCCTGTTAAGAGCTGTATCTGATCCATACTTTCTGAAATTCCATAGTTGTAATCTTCTTAGATACATGGTGGCTTACTCGATTTATGGTTATTTTAAATGGCGAAATTATGAGTATAGAAATATAAGAGGAAAATTGCGTTTTGCCAATAGGTGTTTCTACAAATAGAAAAACGAAGAAACCAGACTAATTATTCAGCAAATTTCTCCTCAATAACCGTAACCAGTTCTTTCAGTTCTTCTTTGGTGAAAGAAACTCCATGTTCGGTTGCAATCATATACTTTGAACCTACCGGATTATAACCCGATGATTCCTCACCTGTAAGAGGGTTATACATAGAACCCTTTTCAAGATCGGATTTATTGAATTGCATCGTCATTTCTTCGGGTTCATTCCTCAATTTAACAGGAGAACTTAAATCTTCGATTGTAGTAGTAGCCATCAACGGACCCATATCATTACCCCCAATGAAATAGGGTGGGGCAAGGGGCATGTCGATAGTCCCGTCATAAAAATCCATATCATCATTATGCAATAGCAAGGGGAGTGTAATAATGAAATTATCAAAATTGAAGGAAACCGCATGAGTGGGAACTTTGTCACTTGTCTTTTTCTTTTTAAAGATATAGGCGTGAAGAGGCATGGTGACAGTCAAAGGATAGCGGTACACACTAATATGGGAGCCCTTTAGTACTTTGTCATTTCTTAAAAAGAACAGCGTTTTCTTATAATTTAATCTTACTTCATCATTAGGAAGAATGGCCAGTCCCCATTTTACGAGCAGCCTATACACATTGGCCGGGGTGTAACTTGGTTTGCCATATTTTAACTTGGTCTCTCCGGTTTCGATATTTCGTTCTGCATCTTCTTTATGAATGACAGACATTTTCTTTCCTTTAAAAGTAAAAGATTTTGCCTCTATACCTATTCCTGGAAACCCTGGTACTTTCCTCTCACCGTGCAATCCAGTCATTGACCGGCCAAGTCCTAAATAGGAAGAAAGATCTGTTTCTAGCTTACTGAATCGGGTGTTACAATCATCGCATTCAAAATTGGAATAGAGTTTTGAGCCAACCATACGTGAAAGAAGATGAGGCCCATTGTTAAAACTTACTTCAGGAAAATTTTTACCGCAAAAAAGACAATGATCTCCATAACGTCCATTCACTTTTTGCTTTCTGAAAGCAGGCTCATCTCCCATGATGCAGTTGATCATCTGGTATTTTTTCTCAAATACCTTTGCCCGATCCATAAATTGCGGGTGTGCAAACCATCCTATGTTGTTTTTATTAAACATGTAACTGCAATCTACAAAATGATCTTTACGATTTGGTATCAGCACTTTTCTCCATACCTCCCCAACACCCCATCCTCAGCAGCCACAACCGGATCCACCCAATCCGCCTTTTTCCTCGCCCATCCCACCCATTCAGCATCCGCACTACCCACAGCAGAGACATACTCCCGGATCAACCCCGCCTGCTTCCACCTTTCAGCAGCAGCAACCAGATCACGGTATCGCTGCATCTCACGGTCTCGTTCAAGCGCAATCGCAAGCAATCGTTCTTCTTCCAACTTTTCTTGCTCCCGTTTGATTCTCCATTGTTCATCACGGTCATTATCTTTATCTGCTTGTACTTCCATCCAGGCAATAATGTCTGCCATCTTTGCTTCTAACTTCCGGCTGCCATCTTTGAATTCTTTATCCGGGTAACGGTCAATTTTAAAATAAAATATTCCGGTCGGCACATATTCTGCATAACGATCTTCACCTTTTACTCTTTTCGTTTGTTCCCGCAATTTTATTTGCTGGTTTTGTCCTTTGACTTCCGCAAAAGTTTCTCCATTTTTAAAGAGGATGCCATGTCCCCGTCTTCGCAGGGTTTTAATAAGAACGTCGAAGAGCAGTAGTGCCCTGGATACACCGGCAGGTGATACATTAATGTCTAAGACATCACGATAAGTACGGAGAGTGCCGTTATAAATATATTTATCTTTTGTAGTGAGAACCTTTTGTGCTGCTACAACCAATTCATCCGGCGAAACTAAACTCTCAGGAATGACAACTTGGATTTCTTTCGCTAGCCTTTGTATGGGATCGTTAGTGCTGTCATCGTTACCTTGTACTCGTAATTGCAATGTTACTGTTTGATCCACAGTTTCGTCTTCCGATAGCAAAAAGACCTTCACCTTCTTCCCAAACTGCAACTTCATCCAATGCCCTGCTTTTGGTACAGGAATATTCATTCGTACACAAATTTTCCGCAACCCATTGTCAGAGATATTGTATTTCTTTGATAAAGAAACAAACGATGATGACCAGACCATGTTGTATAATTCCTTACGTGTAAATATTTCTTTGTCCATTTGATTAAATTTATTCATGAAATAAAGCTGAATGTAAATCTATGCCCACTACGTTTTCCGAAAAAAAGATTCATAGAATTGGCCGCATTGATCAGGTGGTGAGAGATTATTTTGAAAAAAATGTTTCTGTTAAAGAAGTAATGGCTAAAGATCTAATGGTATTGTTCATTCAAAAAGGTATTTTTCTGAGCGATTATAATAATGGACTTCCGATTAGGAAATTACTACGGGAGTTGGATAAAGAAAATAAAATGAATTTACTAAAGCATATCAAAGTAATTCGTAAAGACATAAACAGAAACTGGTATTTTAAAAAGTGAACAGAAACTCATTTTCTTCGCTATGAACCATTTGAATCTTTTTCATCTCTATTCACAAAACGAATATGGTGATCCGGTAGAGAATAACCTTAGTCGTGCATTGGCGATATGCCTGAAAAGCGATGCCCTTTTTCTTGCTGAATTTATCCGGAATGTTATTGATTGTTCAGGTTCCAAACAAGCCACTACGGATTTCGATGATCTTTTCAATTTAAGCAATGAAGAATCATCTTTTGCTATTCAACTTCAGGTCGATACAAAGCAACTTACTGAAGCTGACAAAGAACCGGCAATTGTTTATGCGATAGCAATGACGACAAGAGAATTGGATACGAGTGTCTTTAATACATTGCAGCCAACTAAAACAAAAGATGCAAGAAATATCACTGATATAGTTATTCATTTGAATGATGCTCTTTTCATCATTGAAGTAAAAAGGTCTGCAGAGGATTGTCGTCAGCAATTGTTTAACCAAGTGGATTGTTTCTCCCATAAGGAAAATATCCGTCCGGTTTCCTTCAGCTGGGAGCAGGTGTTAAGAATACTACTAAGAGTTAAGAAAATTCACCGTGCGAATAATTATCATTGTTACCCCGTGAATGATTTTATTCAGTTATTGGATACTCATTATTCGCATTGGTTTCCACCAGCACCTTTCGCCAATCTATCCTTCCAGCAGGATATCCAATCAGTGGAAGGCAAAAGGCTCCAGCGAAGACTTTACCAGGCGATGGAATATGCAGCATCTATTTCAACCTATCCATTGAAAGATTTTAAAGGAAGGACTGTGTTTGCCGTAAATTTTATATGGGCAAACGAAGTCCAGCCTTATTTTATTACGGAATCAGATAAGAAATACCTGGCACTTTATATCTGGCCTGCCAATACCAAACGACAGGGCAATGCGGTCTATTATAAACCTGATGCGCTGAATTGGACAAAGAAAGAAAGCATTCAGAGCGGGAATAATGAATATCCGTTAGAAATAAATTATGAGGTTAAGTTTTGTCACTTTAATGGTTTTGTCAGTCAGGTTGTTTATGAAGATCCTTCCGACTTAACTACACCTTTACACACGGCTGCAAATTTTGAGGAATCAGGTGAATACACCCGTGATAAATGGAACGAAGTAGAAGAATGGATGGATGAACATTTTCCGAAAGAATTTAACTGGCGAATTGCTGCGGGTTGGCAGGAGAAATTTCTTGATAGTGAACGGACATACCTGACCATTGCACTCGGCTTTGAAGTAAAGATGCTTATTCCTTATAGCGAATTACAACAAATAGATAAGAAGGAAGAGGATTATAAATCAGTTGCCAAAATTTTATTGGACGGAGTACAGGCTTTACAACAATTGATAGATTAACAGCAGCAAAAAAAATCCACCGCCGAAGCGATGGATAAATATCATTTGTTGCGTCGGCTCAGGTTTAGGTGAAACCCGGGAATCTTTATTTCGATTTCCGTTGCCTCTTATTTGGGTTACTAAAAAAGGTTTCAATCACTATGTGTATCCCGACATATATAAAAACACATAGTATAATCTTGGGTAAGTGCATGTATGTCTCATGCACTATCGCACAAATGATAAGGATTAATAAATGTCGCCTGCACATCGGAGTGCAGTCAGTACAAAAAGCCAATCACCTAATTTGGCATTTTGTTTTTCGGATTTAGTAATATTTATCATACTTCAAAATTACAAGATTTATTTTTAATCAATCCGACACAGCCTGAACAGCTACCACTTTCTTTTTTTTCTCTTTGTGAACGGTATTAATAAAATGCACAGCGTTTACCGGTTCAAGATAAAAGGAGAATTTCAACCAATAGTTTTCGTCTAACGAGATACGCCCGATAAATCCTTTTGCCGTTTGTTCTGTTTCTTCCGGGATAAAGAAGGCTTTGATGGCTAACCCAATTATTTGCTCAGGGTCTGCTATATCATTTATATCTTTCCCGGTTGCCATATTGCTTCCTTTATAAGAGAAATGTTTGAGGGCATGAAGAACGCCTCCTACAAAATCATGTTTGCCACCTGCATTGGCTTTAATCTCACGGAAAAGATCGATGCGTAAAACTTTATCCTGAATGGTACCACCATTATTTTCCATTATGAAACCAAACTGCTCGTTTTGCAGGAACTGTGCATGCCGCTGTGTAGTATCAAAACTTGGTTCTATTAACCGAATAGCTTCTACCACATCGTAGGCATCACCAGTGCCGAATCTTTCAGGATATTTTTTTACGGCCTCCAGTAATACATTCTTCATCATAATATGTGTGAATACATTGGGAGCTGCTACATAAAATATCCTTCCCTGAATTGGATATATTGTATAGTTCTGAACCGGAAAACCTGTTTTGGCGATTGGTTTATCTTCATGGTCCATCAGGCCGTGAGATTTTTTACCTAAAAATTCCTGTGCTGCGTGGTAATCATTTTCTGTCATCATAAACGATTTGCTTTTGGATAAAACAATTTTTGACACAATTTAGTTGACCAGAATATCCCCCAATCATAAGTGAACCGGTTTCTTAAAGTAATGTTGCCGCCACGTCCTTTGATCCCTTTGATCAGCGTATCCATGAATAGAAGGGCACGCTTTACATTTTTAGGAGTGACCTTTATATCAAGTCCGCCGTCCCGGGAGCTCGATACCATTCCCTGGTGAATGGAAGAATCTTTTTTTGCCAGCAGTTCTTTAGCAGCGACAATTAATGCGTCCGGATACCTGAGTTGCTCAGGTACTGTTAGCACCAACCGGGTATCATTTTTTATTTCATTTAATAAAAGAGAAGATGCATTATCACTAACAACATCCCCGCCAGTCCGCAACGATAAGCTAACAGTAATATCACCTGTATAATTTTCGGTGAAAGCAAAAACCTTCACCTTCTTCCCAAACTGCAACTTCATCCAAAGCCCGTTAGTGGGCAATGGAATTTGCATTCGTTGGCAAATTTTGCGTAACCCGTTATCAGAGATCGCATACTTTTTACAAAGTGCAACAAGTGAATTTGACCATACCAGATCATAAAGCTCTTTCCGGGTCATTGTAATTGAATTGGTCTCCATTGATAATAATTGAATAAAAAAAGAGCCCCCAACTGCAGGAGCTCTCTTTTTTATCGCTATGGGCTAGCAATAAGTACAGCGTAAAGGTATGTGTCAAGATCAAAAACTTATTACAGACTTGTCAACACTAATTATTACGGTATCACAAATGCTTATTTGGAACCTCAGCTCCATTTTACTTGTATACTCGTCTATTTTTGGGTCGCTCGTTTATTATAGAGCGCAATCCAACTCTCGTGTTCTAATTTTAGGTTCCCGATGAGTTCCTCTATAGTTGAGTTGTCTATTGCTTCTGGGGCACCATGCATAAGTCATTGCGCTTTTGTTGTAGCTTTTTCAACATGGCTGCCATAGTGCCATATCCTGATTCGGTCATTTCCGATATTGGGATAAGCTTTGAGAATTACCTGGGGCAACAAAGCAGGAAGAATTATTTTAAATTAAATGCACGAAAGGAAATAATTTTTTGTTGCCTAAATTTTATTTCGATCCTTTCCATTTTAAAACTAATACCATCTAAATATTCTTTACCAATAACAGTCACAATTGAAATGCCCTCTTTTATCGTAAGCGTAGGAGTTGCTGTCATTTCAAATTTATTCTTCGGATGAGTTTTCCAGAATTGTTTATCACTGGCGGTAATCTTTCCCTTCGGTACATTTCGCATGTACTTCATATACACCTGCACCGTATCCGCAAAATAAAGCTCAGCGGAATCGGCTTTGTGTTCATTCCTGAAACGGAACAATTCATTGACCAGTTTTATTTCTGTTTGTTCCTGGTTAAAAACGGAAAGTATGTAAAGAAGATAGATCATATTCTGTCTGAAAAGGCATTATTCGGGCAATTGAATTTGATCCAAATAAGGTGTTAAGATTTCTGTTGTTTCTTCCACCCGTAGATGATTGTACCCGGTTGAATCAAGCGGTCCGCCCAATTCCACATAAAAGGAATCAACCTGGTACAATTCAAACAACTGTGTATCGGTTTTGCGCTCGGCCAGGCGGACACCCCCATTCCAAACCGCTTCAATCTGCTCCATTTCATCGAGACTATTAAATTCTATCCGTGTCATATGGTAAAAGGTAGTACAATTTGTAATTTTAAAGATGGCTGAAACAAAATACAAATCGAAATTCGTGGTGCGGCCGTTTCATAGTTAAAGAAGCATAAATAAAAAGCTCAAAACCTTACATCACGCCCAGAATAACTATTTGGGTAATCACTTATTTTCATTGTCATCACAATGATTGTTTCTTTTTAGGAAAGTTACCCTTCCTAATTGTTCCTGGTAATAATTGTGCTGTTGACGAAAGCTATAGTCTTGCAATACTGCATTCAGTGCAAGAATCCATGCGTCCAATAAATGGCAATTCTGGTTATTGAGCTTAAATGCTTTTTCATAGTTGACAATCGCTAATTTATACCTTCTTAGATTTTGATGGCAATGGCCTTTCAGTACAAAAACTTCCGGGTTCAATACATTGTTTTTAATAATTTTATCTAAGTCAATCAGCGATAGTTCAAATCTGGCATTTCCAAAATTTAACCTGGATTTAAAAAAAAGTGCTTGCCAATCCGTGGGATTTTCTATGAGGTGCTTCTTTATATACTTCATTGCACTGTCATAATTCCCTGCCTTATTATACAGATCGGCTAATGAATGATTAACAATTGATGAACTGCTGAATCGTTCCCCAGCATTTTTGAGATGACTTTCCAGTTTATATTTATCATTACTTTGAAGATAAGTCTCCGTCATTAGTTCAAAGGCATCCAAATCATATGGGTCAAGTTCTAACAGGAGGGTTTCATACTTTGTGGCTTCTGCAAACCGGGAGTTTCGATTCAGATGCCTGCTATAACTTGAAAGAATTCTTCGATTTGAAGAGTTCAGTAAAAGAGCAATATCATAATAGGCATTTGCTTCAGGAACTTTGTTTTGATATGAATAGCACTCTGCGCGCTGCGTGAATAAAATTGGGTCATATATATTTTTCTGTAGTCCAAAATAGATCTTATTTAATGCCAGTTCAAAATTCCCCTCTTGAATCAATGATTCTATCCATCCATTCAGTATATCTTTATTGTACCTGTTATTCAATGCAGATTGATACAGCCAATTGGCTTGTATAAAATTTCCTTTTAAGCTTGCAATTTCCGCCTTTAGAAACTTACCATCAATAAAATTTGAATCGATCTTTAAAGCCTTTGCTGCGTAATATTCTGCAGAGTCCAGGTTTTTAATCAATGCCACATTAGCATAGTATATTCCCAGGTAAAAAAATCCATATTTATAGTTCGGATCCTTTTTTACAAGAAACCATGCCCTGTTCCGGGCATCCTCCCATGTTTTCATAGTTGAATCAACTCCCAGCGTCCATTGCCAATATCCCAGGTAAATATCCCTATCAGGGAATTGAGCATTTATCCGGTTGAAATAATAACTCGCAGAATCGGTATTATTTTTAAGAGCATGCAGTGTACCCTGATTCATAAGACTTGGGTAAAAATCAGTTTTGCTTTTATTTGTTTGTTTCCAAATGTCATTCGCTTTTCGGTAACAAAAGGCAGCAGAATCATATTCCTTATTTTGAAAATGAACATTACCCAAATCAATGTAAACATTTGGAAAGGATCTTTTCGCTCCAACACTCTGCAAAAGCCATTCCTTTGCTTCCCCTTTATTGTTTTTATTTAATAAGGCGACCCCTTTTATATGGCATATTGCAAAATCTTTTTTCTTGAATTCAAGGGCTTTATCTGCATATCGTATTACGCTGTCAGGATTATTGATATTGATATAGTAATCCGCAAGAAGGGAATAAAAACTAAACTTCAAAGAGGGATCTTCATAAAAATCGATAAAGTATGTTGCAGATTCCAGGAAGCCTTTGTGATCTCCTGATCCTGAAAGAAACCGAAGATAATTTACCGGCTGATAACCGGCTATAATACTTTTTGCAATTTGGAAAGTGAGTGATTGGATTGAAAGTTGGTAATTCAATTGAAGTTCTTTTTTTAAAGAGGCTGTATAATTTTGCCCTTTAAAAGAAACCTTACAATAGAGCGTACTGTCTTTGTCGACAAAAATTCTCCCTTTTATTTTCTTCCTGATTACCGATTCTTTGATTCCCAAAACATTGAATGAAATATTTCCTACTTCGACTTTCACATCCTTAGCGGAGATATCTGTAAAATTGGCCGAAGTAACATTTCTTAGATATTTTGAACTAGTGAAGGATGTTTCAAATGTTTTGGATTCTGCTTCACTTGTTGTAAGGATGTCCTGTATATGGTAATTAAGACTTTCTGAAGCATCCAGGCCGGTAATGCCACTCCTCTCCAATTCCTGTGGAATTTCAAATGGAAGAATATAAATAGTTGTATTGAACCATCTTAAAAAAATATAGTTACCTGCGCCAACAAGAAAGAGGATTGTAAGGAGAACAAGACCATAATTTTTGATACCGTTTTTTATTTTTGAATTGGTATTCCGCAAATGTGTTGCAGCCCCTCTGCGCAGGTATGAAATTAACCTGATGATTTTTTGGAAAAAGGTTTTGATTGTCCTTTTCAATTTTTGTGAGAATTGCCTGATTTTCCACTTTGCCATATTTAAAAGATTGCGGTTATAAATGTTGGATGGATAATTTTGGTAAAAGGGCTTTCAAGCACGGAACTACAAAGTATTCGATTTTTCAATAATATCCTGCCATATTATTTTAGGCTAAGCCCAATGGCTTGGTATACGCTAGATATGAAGCTAGTTCACAGAACCGATGGTTATAAAGCAGTGGTTTGCCTTTAAGGATCCGAATATAAATTCTCTCTTTACATTTAAAAATCAACCACTTTATCCAAATTGATTAGCAGGGAACTTTCATTTTCCGGAAAGTGTACCGTCACATCATTACTACAATTGTTCAGGAATTTTGTGAGCTTGGTTTTCAATCCGTGTTCTCCTTCCCGGTTCGTTATCCAGATATGACCTTCGGTAACATGGTCGGAAATAAATTTCAATACAGCTGTATCTGGATTGTCGTTCGATCCATCTGCCGAGATCACCCAATGTTTGGCAGTGACACGTTCAAAGAAATTTTCCCTGATATTCCTCGCACTTCCATGATGAGGCAACTTTACAATATCAAATTCAATCGTACCATCTGCCGTCAATAGTCCTTTTTCTTCCAGACCTTTTAATGTATCATCGGTTCTTCCATCACCCGTCAGCAGCATGCGTTGCTCACCGAGTGCTACGACACATACGATGCTCGATACATTAAAGGCGGCTGTATCCCATGCAACAACGGAAGAAGGTATCGCATTGTATTTCCCGTTCTGCTTTAATATTGTGAGATCAGCATCCCATTTCTTTTGAAGAGATTGCAGGCGTTTTTCGCTTGGACACAAAACGGTAATGGTAAGATTATTATCTATGTCAACTACGGACTCTTCAATATCTCCTCGCACTATCTTTGCCATGCCCTGCTTTGCTTTAAAGGGGAAGTTTTGTTCAATACGAAGTCGCCGGGCAGCATTCCTGACTTCAATACCCTGACCTGTAGCCGCAATTACTGCTTTTGTATCACTGTCTGCGTTTTCCATTCCCTCGAGGTTTAATGCATCCACATCAATACTACTGGCAGAGGCGGGCAATGCGGAGATCTTAGGGAGTTGGACATTTCCCAGGATATCATCAAAAGTGTTCAGCCATAGATTGGCTATTGTAAACTCTTGCTGGTCTCCATTTTCATCAGCCTCTCTTAGTTCTGCAAACAAACTGACTATCCCATTAATATGATCATCATCGAGATGACTCACCATTACCATGGCAATAGGTAATGGATTAGATCCCCTGTTCTCCCTGATCTGACTTAATCGTGGACGGAGATAATCATCATAAATAGTATTGGGTCCACCATCGATCACGATCAACTGTGGATTTGCATTGGTTCCATAATGCAGCAATAAGCAATCACCATGATGGGCTTGCAGGATCTCAAGACTGAAGTACATAATTTTATTTTAAATTAACCTATACAGATTGTATCGCCCTGAGTACATCCAGCATTCCGCAACCTTGAAAATATTTTTCTCTTCCGAGGTCCGTTGCGGTCTTGCACAAGATCTCTTTGATCTTCTTTGGTTTGCCGATCAGTTCCCTGTGCTTAGCCATTAAAAGTGCAGCGGCACCGGAAACATGCGGGGCTGCCATGGATGTACCATCCATCCGTTCAGATTTATTCTTAAAACCTGTTGACATGATCTTTTCTCCCGGAGCAACCAGGTCTGGCTTCACTCTTCCATCACCCGTGGGGCCTTTACTTGAAAAATAAGAAACGCCATAGCTGTGCGGACGGTTACGGTGAGTTGATCCGACTGTAATAACATTTTCCGCATTTCCAGGGTCAGTAATATTTACTGTCCTGAATCCGTCGATCTCTCCCAGTTCCTTTGACTTGAAAATGGACTGTCCCTGATTGCCGGAGCAGGTTACTACAACTGTTCCTTCTGAAACTAACCGCTCACAGGCGTCACATACCGGAGTCTGTCCACAGGCATAACTATCTACTTCATGTTTCATGGACAGACTCAGGTTGATACCATGGATCACGATGCCATCCCGCTGTGCATTCATCCACCTGATAAATTGAATAGCCGCCAGAATATTAAATTCATCACCGAAACCATTTGCATCCAATACGCGGATGTCATACAATTGAATACCTGGACACATTCCAATTAATTTTCTTCCCGGTTCCTTTGGATCCTGGTTGGCTGCAAGAATACCAGCAACATGAGTCCCATGTTTATGTGCAGGCCAACTGTAATCTGAAATGTTGTGGGGAATTCGTAACAGTGGTGCTATAACCGACCAGTCCAACATTCTTCCTTTCTCCAGGTCCCGGTACACATTGTTAATCGAATCATTGATCTGCGTAGTTGTTAAGGGTGCGTCTCTATCCGTACTGGTTGGTTGCATGGAGAAATTATTCCAAACCTTCATTTGTTCAGGGTTCGAAAGAATCCCCGCAATCAAACTTCTGAACCGGGTAAATTCATAGGTCGCAATGATCCGGGTGAAATTGGAAACCCGGCTATCGGAGGGGCCTAACGGTTCTGTATAGGGTAATTTAGTTGTAGGGTCAATGGCCCGGAATGCTTTATGGGTAATATCTATACCGGTATCCAAAACAGCCCAGGTGATCCCGGACCCATCTATATCAAAAAGACGGCGACCTGCATCTGCCTTTGTTGCCGGAACAGATAATTCTATAGAGAGGGTTGCGGGGCGGTTCTTGCTGACCGCCCAAAGTTTTGGACTATCTTCTTTAGGCCAAAAGAGGGATAAATTTTGTCTAATAAATTTGGTGCCTTCCTTTTCCAATACATCCAAAATTTCAGGAAGCCCAGATTCGGTCGGATTGAAATCTTTACTGGTAAGTTGAAATGCACCAACCAGTCTTGCTAACCAGCGATAATCATCTGTAAATTCGCCATCAATAGTAAGATAGTTTTTCCACCAGTTTGTGAGCGGCAAAGCAAAATGAATCAGTTCTGCAAAAGTCATTTTCGCCACCACGGTATCGCCATTGCTTGCTATTTCAAACCGTTCTAAAATGCCTGCATCATCCAGGGGAGATGCCAACTCGGATATCAATTCCGAGGCTGATGATTTTTTATGGGGTGTCAGAATAAGGTCAACCCGGTAGGTATCAATCATGGAAATATGTTTGAAATATTCCATCCATACGTCGGGATATATTGGAGAGTCCTGCGTATACCGGGGGCTTCTGTCATATTTTCCGAAAATGAGTATTTCAATTATTTTCTCGTCCATTTGATTATTTTATTCAAGATAGATGCATAATATTTTATTATGCATTCAAAAACATTTTGCCCGTATATAGTATTTTGTTTTTGAGGGAGGGATCGGGAAAGAAAGTGAAAATCAAAAACTAGTTTTATGCTACCTTCCTAAATAAGGTATCTAAAAGTAAGGCTAGAAATAATAGAAAAAAATACCACTTTGGTGGTATTTTGGTCAATCCTGACGGGAAAGGAATTCAGGGAGGAAAAACAAGTACACTATTTACAATCCAATCAACCACCCAAATTTTTAATCCCGTTTGATAAATGAAAATTCGTACATTTTTTTACATTTACCGGGAGTTAAACCGCAGCCACCACTTATGCCACCAGATTGGGTCAATGAAGATAGGGTTCCCTACAACTTCCAGTCGGTCAGCACCCGCAAGTACCGGGGAAACCGCCTGGCGGGAACGCCCATGCTGGTGGCAACGAGCAATGCCCTCAACATTACATTGCAGGAATGGCAGCGACCTTTGTATCATGCTGCTTTTCGCATCTTTAATTTTTTCAGACGACAAAGCCCGGGTGTTAGAGAAAGAGAGCAATGCCTGCGCCTGGAAGCTGTACTCAATGGTGAACTGGTCACAGAGAATATGGCGGGTGAAAGAACGAAGCTGCGTGCCGGGCATTATCAATTAACGAGGGAGGAACAATTTCTTATTCATGGCAAGAAGGGGAGGGACTGTCATTATTTTGTTTCCTATTATCCTAATGAACTCATCAGAGAATTTGGCATGGATAACTTCAAATTTACGCCGGGTCCCTTACCCATGCCGGAACAAATGAGCAAGGTTATACATGACGCATTGCATAATCCTTATGATGCGAAATTGCATCCGCTCTATTATCAAACCTTGTTGCGGGATTTATTCTTTATTCACCTTACCGCGGCCCGGGTCGCATTACCAACCACATTGAGTGATGAGGATATCGCTACCGTGTATCGTGCCGATGCCTTACTCTCGGAAGACTTGTCCGAACATTACTCGATCGAAGAGATATCGTCAAGAGTAGGAACCAATTCTTTTAAATTAAAAAAAGGTTTCCGGGAGATCTTTAAATTGGGAATCTTCGGCCGGTTGCTGAGTAAACGAATGGAACATGCGAAGTTATTGTTAGAGTCAACGGTGAAACCAATTAAAGAAATTGCCTTAGAGACTGGCTATGAAACAGTGGCTGGGTTTATTACGGCTTTCCGTAAACGCTATGGAATGACACCGCTCGACTGGCGGGAAGAAAAGACGGGCTATAACAGGGAAAGTGAAATTTCGGAAGATGAATGAATGCGTTCTATTGACAATAGCATGATTAGTATAATACTGTAGAAGTGGGTAAAGTAGTAAAGTCACAAGACTTTTTAGTAGTGCAAGGGATTAGTGTTCAGAAGGAAGTAAGATTACTTTTACGGATTATATTTGCACCGGGTTTGTAAAAAGTCAGGGCAACTGACCGGCCGCAAATAAGTGTGAATTTTAATTCGTCAAATGAAAACTGCAATACAAAAAAAAGCCACCCATACAATTTTCCTAGTTTTGTTTTTCACGGTTGTTGCTGCTCAACCGCAAAATAACCATTGGTTTTTTGCCAGTGGTAATGGTATTAGCTTTTCATCCGGAAGCCCTGTTAATATACCGGGCGGGAAACATCAGCGAATGGAGGGAGGCAGTACTGTTTCTGATAAAAATGGGCAATTACTTTTTTATTCAGATGGTTACCTGGTCTGGGACCGGAAGCACGACATTATGCCGAATGGTGTTGCCTTATACGGTGGTTATGCCAGTTCTACACAATCCTGCCTTATTGTTCCAAAAACGGCTAATGAAAAAGAGTATTATATTTTTACCGCAGATGAAGAATCCGGGCCGAATGGTCTGAGTTATTCCATCGTTGATATGTCATTAAACAACGGGTATGGAGCCGTTACAAAAAAGAACATACAACTGGTAGGCACCACTTCGGAAAAGATAACAGCCATACGTCATTGTAATAAAAAGGACTATTGGATTGTTACGCATAAGATCGGCTCCAATGCTTTTTATAGTTTTCTTGCTTCGGATACCGGTGTGAACATGACTCCCGTTATTAGCAATGTCGGTAGTGTTATACCTTATGGCAATTACGTAATGGCCGGCGTTTTGAAGAGTTCTCCCGATGGGAAAAAAGTGATAGCCCAGCAACTTTCTACCGGGTCAGAATTATTTGATTTTAATAATCAAACAGGGCAACTCTCGAACGGGGTTGAAATATTTGGAAATGCCAACGCAGCGCATTACTCAGCAGAGTTCTCTGCCAATTCTTCCAAACTTTACCTGGGAATTAGCAGTTATTGGGATGATGCAGCTATGCAGCGTTTGTCCGGTGTTTTTCAATACGACCTTTCTTTACCTACGATGACGGATATCATCAATTCTAAGATACAACTTCACCGCTATGATACACATACAGAACTGGGCATCATGCAAAGAGGACCGGATAAGAAAATTTACATGAGCCAATACGAGAAGGCCTATTTATCGGTTATCCATTCTCCTGAAATTGCTGGTACCGGCTGTAATTTTGTGAGTGTGGGCTTTAGCTTGCCAAGGAAAGGCATGTTTGGACTTAATAATGCCATTAATGATTTTAGTACCAGGGATTCTTTAGCATTTAATTCAACGGGTCTCTGTACTAATTCGCCCATAAATTTCGACTATGTTATGACCGGCGATATTAATGCTGTATTATGGGATTTTGGTGATCCGGCATCTGGCTCACTGAATAGTTCCACCCAGGCGAATGCCACCCATACTTATGCCAGCGCAGGTTTGTATACTGTTAAACTGATAACTTATGGCATTTGTGGGAATGATACTGCTACCAAAAATATTAATATCGGAGGTCTAACAGTTGACCTTGGACAAGACCAAAATTTTTGTGAGAATAGTACTGTGCTTTTAAATCCGCAATCCGGAAATGCTAATTCATTTTTATGGGATGATGGCAGTACGATGCCAACGCTTAGTACTGCCGTTCCGGGAATTCACTGGGTACAGGTAAGCAGCAACAGTAATAGTTGTATAAAAAGAGATTCTATACTTTTAATTGCAAAACCAGTGCCTTTTGTTGACCTCGGCAGGGATTCTGTTTTATGTATTGGGCAAAGTTTACAACTGGATGCAAAAAATGCGGGCTCCGAGTTTCGCTGGCAGGATAATAGTACACAGCAATATTTTACGGTGAACGGCGGAGGCAAATATTGGGTTCAAGTAGACCTGAACGGATGCAAGAAAGCAGATACCATTGTTATAACCAATGGATATAAACCCCAATTTACCTTAGGGCCTGATCAATACCTCTGCCCAGGAGTTCCCTTGCAACTAAACCCGAATTATCAAGGGACTAATTATACCTGGCAAGATGGCTCAACTAGCCCTACCTATACGACAAATAAAACGGGTATCTATCATGTTGAAATAATGAATAATTGCGGAAGTGCAAGTGATAGTATCACTGTATTCAATGGAACATGCAAACTTTATATTCCCACCGGATTTACGCCAAACAATAATGGGAGAAACGATCTTTTTCAAATTGGAGGCGGGGAACTGATCACTGAATTTGACATGAGGGTTTTTGACAGGGCAGGTCAGCTTGTGTTTGCAACTCAAAATAAAAATACAGGCTGGAACGGGAAGTTAAATGGCAGCGACATGCCCACCGGTGTATATATCTACCTGGTCAGGTATAAGGAATTAAATGATCCTCAATCGAAGATGCGCAAAGGAACCGTATTGCTTATACGGTAATATAATGGCTTAGTGTTTTTGGATCTTCGAATAAATCCAACCTAGATCAGCTCAACTTTTGTTTGAGTGTGTTTTCATTCTACACTTTATTTATTGCATTCCATGACCGTAGAAATACGGAACAACTGTGACCCCTTTCATTTTTTCTTTTCCACCTTGATGTGAATTAGTACAGACTGCATTTGAAATTTTCAAAATTGCAGCCTTACCCGATTTGAAAAAAATAAATTGTCCCCCTTGTAACAGTAAGGAATATTCTAAAATAAGCAGATACCCCTAATATGAATTTTTTGTTATACCACAAAGTGGTATTGTTTTATTTACGGGTTGGGTTTATGTTTAATTTTTAAAGGAATAATTTTTTACATGCAGCGAAAATTGCTGCTGTGTTGTTTTATAAGTCATTAAGCATTCTATGCCCCAACCAAAACGAACGTTTTTATTGCGACCTCTTGTATTGATCTGTATACTGCTGTTTTTCTCTCCTATATTATTTTCTCAAACCAATATAGATACCATCCTGCATAAGATCGATCCGCAAAAATTAGCGGCAACAATTTCTGCGAAGGCGGATAAACTCGAAAAGCAATTGGTGGAGAAGAGTATGCAAACGCTGAATAGTTTACAAAGGAAGGAAGAGAAAATTTATAAAAAATTACTGGGTGGTAAGGATTCCCTGATGGCGAAGATGAAGCTGGATGAAATTAAAGATAAATATTCCGGGTTAAAATCGAAATTGACAAATCCGGCGATCATCAGCCAGGCCAAACAATATATCCCCAACTTAGATTCGCTATCTACTTCACTAAAATTTTTACAGCAAAGTGGTATTGGTGGTAAGGTTACTGGTGCACTGGCAAAGACCGAATCGTTGAAGGATAAATTCCAGCAGGCAGAAGAGATCAAAAAATTCATAAAAGAAAGAAAAGAACAGTTGAAGGTGCAACTGGAAAAGTTAGGGATGGTGAAACAACTCAAGAAAATTAATAAGGAAGTATATTATTATTCAGCGCAAGTTAAAGAGTATAAGGAAATATTAAAGGACCCGAAGAAAATTGAAAAGAAAGCGTTAGAACTGTTAAGTAAAACGAAGGTTTGGAAAAATTTCTTTGCGAGGAATAGTATGCTCGCAAGTCTGTTCCGCATGCCGGGTAATCCAGATGAACCTCTCAATATGGCAAGTCTTGCCGGATTGCAAACAAGAACCCAGGTCAATAATTTAATCCAACAACAACTACAAAGTGCAGGACCTAATGGGATGGAACAGTTTCGCCAAAATGTAAATGAAGCACAAGCTCAGCTAAGTATGCTAAAAGATAAAATTATGAAAGCTGGCGGCAGCAGCAGTAATGATGAGTTGCCGGATTTCAAACCGAATAATCAGAAAACCAAATCATTTTTGGAACGATTAGAATACGGAACAAATATCCAGACACAAAAGGCCAGTAATTTTTTCCCGGTAACCAGTGATATTGCTTTATCCGTTGGTTATAAATTAAATGATAAAAGTATCATCGGGGTAGGCAGCAGTATCAAAATGGGATTGGGGCAGGGCTGGCAGCGAATCAAAGTTACTTCGGAAGGTGTGGGGCTGAGAAGTTTTGTTGATTATAAATTGAAAGGCAGTTTCTGGATCAGTGGCGGATATGAAATGAATTACCGGAGTGCTTTTAACCGGGTTGAACAATTACAGGATTTTACTGCCTGGCAGCAAAGTGGATTGATCGGTGTAAGTAAAGTTATTTCAATGAAAACGAAATTGTTCAAGAAAACGAATATCAAATTACTCTGGGATTTTATGAGTTACCGGCAGGTGCCGGTGACACAGCCGATTGTTTTCAGAGTTGGTTATAGCTTTTAAACTAAAAAAAGGTTTTTCTTATAAATAAATATCTGATGAGACAAAGATTATTCCTGGGATTCTTAGCTTTCTTTTTGGTAAATGTTTCAAACGCACAGCCCGGTAATTCAACCATGAATGTTGAAATTGCCCGAATGCAGTTTCATGCAAAGCAGGTGATCCCGCCTTCGCCGGAAGCTGCGGCATTAGGTCAGTATGGAAATGTACCGGTAAGTTTGTTTACAGGCACACCAAACATCAGCGTACCCCTGGTAGAACTCAAGGGAAACCGTCTTTCATTACCGGTTACATTAAGTTATAATTCAAGTGGATTCAAGCCTGAGGATCTAGCTACCTGGACGGGACTTGGCTGGTCATTAAATGCGGGGGGAGTTGTTACCCGCAGTGCACAGGGCAATGCAGATATTTCCGGATCCTATTTCACGAGTGGTCCTTCACCTTTATTAACGCCTCTTCCAAGTAATGAAGTTGACAAGCAAACCTATTTTGGCGAAATAAGAGATAAGCTGAAGGAAACTGAGCCGGACATGTATTATTATAATTTCATGGGCAAGAGCGGCAAGTTCCTGATTCAACCCAATGGCAACATTTTCAAGAAAGAAAAAAACTTGATAGAAATTATCACCTCGGGTACACTTAACAATGACTTTATTATTACAATAGTAGATGATGATGGGATGCGGTATGAATTCATGGAGTTGGAAAAGACAAAAATTATACCCACTGATGATCAAGATGGACCCACTATGCAAGGTATGCAAGACTTTACCTCTGCATGGTATCTTACCCGGGCGGTTACAGCAGACGGTACAGAAGAACTTCTCTTTGAATACTACACCAGTGAACATTATCATGTCACCAACAGTAATCCACTTTCTAACAAATCTGTTGCTTATTTTGTAACCAATGATGGGTCACTTTATTGGGAAACTTCGACGCAAGACTCTGATCCCACTTATATTCAACCACCCAATATCCAGATTAAAAGAAAATACTTAAAGGAAGCCAAGTTAAAAAGAAACGGTGTGCTTGTAGGTTCTGTCGTGTTTGAATCAGAAGTGAACCAGCGCCAGGACCTGGGTACACAAAATTTCAACGGAGAACGATTACTGAAAAGGATAAAACTTTACGAAAACGGTAGTGGCAGCCCGGTGCTGGTAAAGCATATGGAATTGGGCTATGGCTATTTTGGAGCCAATCAATCAGCTACGCAAGGTCATAAGCGATTAAAATTAAAAACGGTCCAGGAAATTTCCCTCAACAGCACCGCCCCCAATAAACCGCCTTATGATATTTCTTACAAGGATGAAAATGCAACCATGCCTCCCCGTTATACTTCATCGCTGGATCATTGGGGCTATTTTAATAACCAGACAAACATATTTGCCGGCTCGCCCTCGTTGATACCCAATGTCCCGGTCGACGCATCACAAACGCATTATTCATTACAAGTTTTTCAAAATCCAAGGGGTGAGGGAGCTAACAGGGAGCCAAATGAAGCAGCGGCTTCCATGACCATGATCGAAAAAATTGTGTATCCAACGGGTGGTTTCACAACATTCACCTTTGAAGAGCATGAGGGAAAAATATGGAACACAAGCGGAGGGTATACTACTACCGGTGGTTTGCGTATCCAGGAAATAACTGATTATTTTTCTACCAACCAGAAAGCTACTGTAAGAAGTTTTGAGTATTTGAAGAATGGTAATCCTAGCGGACTATTTAAGGCAAATCCCACTTATGAGACTTACTCCACTTTTATAAATTATAGTGGTTGTAATACGCTTGTAGATACCAGGTATACCATGACCATCAGTGCCAATTCTGTTTTCGGCCTGGGATCAGTACAGGGTAGTCATGTAGGATATGAACAGGTGACGGAGTATCAAAAAGACCTGGTTAGTGGCACCCCGCTTGGAAAAACAGTTTATGAATATGAAATTATTTCTTTCCAGGAAGTGGATGATGATCTCGGTAATGGCAATTTGAAATCGCAAAAGATCTATGGACCTGCCAATAAGCTTTTGCAGGAAACTGTTAATTCTTATCAACCAGTACTCGGAAATTATATATTGCACCGAAAGCTAAAGCCCAGACAAGAACAAGATAGCCGGAAGGCTGTTTGCAATACTACCACCGGGCATGCTTATTTTGATCCTGTAACCTGCGGTAGCTCCCAGGCAGGTTGTCTGCCGGGTACTCCCGCAGCTATTCATACTCAATATTTCAATGATGATCACTTTATCAACGAACAGCAAAGCTTGCTGATGGAGCAAACGGTAAAACAGTATGATGAAATATCCAATAACTATTTAACCACTACCAAGGAATTTACTTATAATAACCCGTTGCATTCCTATCCAACACTTATTGAAGAAACCAATTCAACCGGGGATAAAATATTTTCTTCTGTTAAATATGTGGCGGACTACACCAATGGATGCGGAGGTTTTCCTTCACCAGGGACCATTAGCTCCAATATCCTGGAAATGTTTTTTGTCAATATGAAGAGTTTACCGGTAGAAAAGCTTCAATA
This sequence comes from Chitinophagaceae bacterium, assembly GCA_022843585.1. Lineage (GTDB taxonomy): Bacteria > Bacteroidota > Bacteroidia > Chitinophagales > Chitinophagaceae > JJ008. The sequence continues at coordinate 152,664 of JALHNJ010000002.1, read as the reverse complement.
CCGGGAGGATAATAATGGTAATAATCGTCGTTATATAAATGGGCAACTGACCAACTACCGGCTGGGCAACCCGGTTAATATTTATTTCCTGCAAGCGCAGCCATTAGTTACCTCCGTAACTGCCTCTTCAATTTGTGGTTCTAATTTTACTATGAACAGCAATTATCGGCTGGCTGCAACTATGAGTTATACCAGCGACTTTAACCTGCAGGAAGAATCAAAAACCAACGATATTGTCACCAGCTATTTCTGGGGCTATAATAAAAGATACCCGGTAGCGAAGGTGGTGGGTAAGACTCATGCACAAGCACTCGGAAGCGGCATATTACAAACAGTACTCGATAACCCGGGCAGCGAAATTGCCTTACAAACGGAGTTAAATAAGCTGAGAAGCCTTGCGAATGCATTTGTAACAACCTATACTTACAAGCCTCAAATTGGTGTTTCATCAGCAACAGATCCACGGGGCCGAAAAACATTTTATGAATATGACGGGCTCAACCGTTTGATACTGGTAAGAGATCATGATAATAAAATACTAAAGAAGATCTGTTATAACTATCATGGACAAACGGAAAATTGCACTTCTGTTGATCCCTGCACCGGACAACCCACAACTGCAGATTGGCAGAATACCGGAACAGCTACCTGTATACTTGAAAATGGCAATAATACTGGGTATCAATCACAACCACAAGTGGATATGAACCCCTGTAGTTCCACCTATGGCAATCCCAGAACGATTTCTGTTTATAATCCAACGGCCTGTCCGCCACCCTCCAATTGTAACAGCGGCAATTGCACCGGCGTTGATAAAAAATGTGTGAATGGTGTTTGTGAAACTGGGGTGTTAAAAATCATTAGTACAAGAAGGGTGCGAATGTTTGGTGATCCCGATGAGAATGGAAATATTCCGGTGTGGTGGCAATATTACTGTACGTCGGCTTATTGCTTTAGTGATGGAACTACCAGTGGGGCTAATGAGTATCCGACCCTTGGCTTTTGTACCGTAGAAATTTGTCAATAACAATTAAAAATTAGATCATGTATACGATATTATTAGGTCTGTCCATTTTACTGCAAACCAGTTTTCATTCACTGAGTTTTACTACCAGTGAAGGAACTTCGGTTTCATTATCACAATACCAGGGGAAAAAAATAATGCTGGTAAATATTGCCACCGGAAGTGAACGGGTGAGCCAGTTAGCAGAACTACAGCAAATACAACAAACTTATTCCGATAGCCTCGTCATCATCGCTTTTCCGTCCAATAGTTTTGGCAATGAGACCCGAACGAATGCGGAAATAAAACAATTTTGCCAGAGCAGTTATGGGGCAAGTTTTTTGATCGCTGCCAAGAACCCCGTTAGCGGTGCCGGATTACAGCCTGTCTATAACTGGCTTTTTAATGCTACTGAGAATGGTGATACCAGCATACCTATTGTTGCGGATTTTCAAAAAGTGATCATTGATAAAGACGGGTATATCCTTGGTGTATTTGGCCCCACAGTAGGCCCTACACATAGTTCCATTATCAATACTATTACCGGCAATTAAAGATAACTGTTTATGATGAAAAAAATATTTTTACAATATAGCCTGTTTGCACTTGGCGCTTTAGTCAACAAGGATATAAGTGCACAGCAAAGTATTCCAAGCAACTGGGATGGTAGTACAAGAAATTATGTACGCACCTGGGATGCAGTTGCACCAGAGACTGACCCTAATAATTTAATGACCCGTCCGGTTAAAGATGTGAAGCAGGTTACGCAATATGTTGACGGATTAGGAAGGCCCTTACAGACCGTCGTAAAGCATGGTTCGATGGAGACAGGTGCTGCACCTACTGATATGGTGAGCCTGAATCGCTATGATAATTACGGAAGAGAGGCTATTATAAATCTTCCATTTGCAGCCACTACCAATGATGGCAATATAAAGTTGTCCAGTCCCTTTCAGCAGCAAGTCAATTTTTATAATGCTCAACTGGCGGGTCAACCTTTTGAAACCAATATCGGAACAGGACAATTGAACTGGGCGTATAATACCACAGAGTTTGAACCTTCTCCACTTAACAGGGTTAAAAAAACAATTGCCCCCGGATATGGCTGGGCGAGTATCAGTAATGGAATAGAAATTAACTATCATTTCAATACGACAACGGATGCAGTTAGGGTGTGGGCTGTTGACAATACCGGAGGTGGGTTTGGAAACTATTCCAGCAGCGGCGTTTATAGTGCAGACCAACTCATTAAGCTTAAGACCAAGGACGAAAACAATAAGCTTGTAATTGAATTTAAAGATAAAGAGGGCAAGGTCATTTTAAAAAAGGTGCAACTTACCGCTGCTATGGAAGGAGTGTATGGCAGCAATCATGATGGCTGGCTTTGTACTTATTACATATATGATGATGAAAACAACCTGCGATGTGTGATTCAACCAGAGGCAGTAAGGCTAATGAGTTTGGGAAGTAACTGGAACCTTAGCAGTTATCTTTCGGAACAATGTTTCCGCTATGCATATGATAAAAGAGGCCGGTTGATCATGAAGAAAGTACCTGGAGCAGGTGAGGTGTGGATGGTCTATGATGACAGGGACAGACTTGTTATGACACAAGATGCTAAGTTAAGAAGCCAGCAAAAATGGATGTACACGACCTATGATAATTTCAACCGGCCCGTATCAACGGGGTTGTTAACCGATCCCGGAAATTATAATAACCATGGTTACCACATTACACAAGCAGAGTACAGTATTGCTTATCCCAATACAGGAGCTTATAGTATTGAAGAGCTTACCAAAAGCTTTTATGACAATTATACCTGGTTATCTCTATATGGCAACCCGGTTGCTGCCGGCTATAACAATAGTTTTGATTCACATTTCCAAACTGGTACAGCATGGCCATACCCTCAGACAAATTCGGCAACCAGTAATGTGATAGGTATGACTACCGGAAACCGGGTAAAGGTTCTTGGTACTACTTCCACTTACTTATATACCATAAGTATCTACGATGAAAAAGGAAGGGTGATACAGGTAAAATCCACGAACAATGCCGGTGGAACGGATATCATCACTACACAATATACCTGGGCAGGACAGCCGCTGGTTACCGTACATCAACAACAAATTACGGGTTCAGGAGCACAAACATCAGTAGTAGTGACGCAATTAAGCTATGATGATCTTGGCCGGCTGGTCAAGACAGAAAAAAAAGTCAGCAATAGTTTAGTGAACAGCGGTTCCATGCCAGCATACAAAACAATTGCCCAAAACGAATATGACAAACTAGGACAATTAAAGAATAAAAAACTTGCACCAGCCTATTCTGTCAATGGAAGTAACGGACTTGAAACGTTGAAGTATGAATACAATATCCGGGGCTGGATGTTGGGTATGAACCGGGATTACCTGACCGATAATACCAATCCTGTTGCCCAGCACTATTTTGGTTTTGAACTGGGATATAACAAAGTATTCAATGCATCCGGAAGAAATTTTACCTATGTTGAATATAATGGCAATATCAATGGAATGGTATGGAAGAGTAAAGGTGACCAGGTGCGGCGCAAATATGATTTTCGTTATGATGCTGCGAACCGTTTGCTAAAGGCGGATTTTGAGCAGCATAATAGTGGCGGCAGTTGGGGAGCCGATGTCATGAACTATAGTATATCAATGGGAAATGGCACCGATCCCTTTGATGGATATGATGCCAATGGTAATATCATACGCATGAAACAGTATGGCTGGAAATTGGTAGGTAGCGTTTCCACACCCATTGATCAGCTTGAATATTCCTACCATACCCTATCCAATAAGTTGAAGAAAGTAACTGACAATAGCAGTAATACCGCGAAGCTGGGAGATTTTAAAGATGGAGTCAATACAGGTGATGATTATAGTTATGATGTCAATGGGAATTTGGTTGTTGATGAGAACAAACAAATCCTGTCTATTGAATATAATCATCTCAACCTTCCCCAAACAATATCAGTTGCTCCAACTGCTCAACATGGACCTAATGGATCAAGAACAATCTATTACGGTTATGATGCAGCCGGAAACAAACTGCACAAGACGGTGGTCGAAATGATGGGTCTGGGTGTGTGGCTAAATACCACTACCATGTATATAAATGGCTTTGTGTACGAAACGGTCGATAATGCCGGCCCGGCCAGTGTAAATAATCATGTTGCCCGTTTACAATTCATGCCTCATGAAGAAGGCCGTATACGTTTTAAGCCTGCTGCAGGTACTATAGCTGCGAGTTTACAGTATGATTATATGCTGAAAGATCATTTGGGTAATGTACGAATGGTTTTGACAGAAGAACAACAGCAAGATGTTTATCCGGCCGCCACCTTAGAAGATGCAACCCATAATGGCGGAACAGCTATTTCAATCGAAGATGATTTTTATACGATCAATGCAGGGAATGTGGTAGTGCAAAATAATATCCCCACTTATCAAAATAATAATGGCAACCCACCTTATAACAATAATACTTACAGTAATGTCACTGCTAACAGTAACAAGGTTTATCAATTAAACGCTTCTGTCAATACCACCCAAAACAAAATAGGGCTGGGTATTGCATTAAAAGTAATGGCGGGGGACAATATCAGTATCTACGGAAAATCTTACCATAAAAAACAAGGAGGGGATTATACCAACAGTACAAATAATCTCCTCGTTACCGATATTATCAATGCATTTGCTGGGAGCTCCATTGTGGGTGGTCATGGTATTACTGGTTCCCAGATATCAGGGCAGTCTGGATTTCCCAGCAGTATGGCAGGATTAATCGGTAACCATCCTGCTCAAAGTACAGATCAACTTAAGGCGTCCATCAACTGGATCATTTTAGATGAACAGTTTAAATATGTGAGTGGGGGATTTGATATGGTGGAAGAAGATAAAGATGGAAGCGGAGCATATAAAGAACATAATCTAAGTACAATCCCTGCTATTTCAATTCCTAAAAATGGGTACATTTATGTGTATTGCAGCAATGAAAGCCAGTACAATGTGTTCTTTGATAACCTGCAGGTGATCCATGATAGAGGGGCGATATTGGAAGAAACCCATTATTATCCCTTCGGACTTACAATGAGTGGAATAAGTTCCAAAGCTTTAAACAGGACAGCAGAAAATAAGCAAAAGTTCAACGACGGAACAGAGTTTAGCAGTAAAGAATTTAGCGACGGAAGTGGACTTGAACTTTACGAAACTCCATACAGAGGATATGACCCGCAGATAGGAAGGTTTTGGCAAATAGATGCAATGGCTGATGATTATGAGGATTGGTCACCTTACACATTTGCATTAAATAATCCAATTTCTTTAAATGACCCGACCGGATTGGAACCAGAATGTCCAGATTGTCCCACAGGAAAATTAGCTGAAGAAAAAGAATTGCAGGAAGTTGTAGTAAAAGCCACTCCAAAAAACAATTGGAAATCTAATAAGTGGAGGGGGTTTGCAGATGCCAATAAGCACTACGACATAGTTTTTGTTACTAATTATTTAAAAGATCAGGGAGTTAATGATAATGGACTTATTTTATTTAATAAGGCGTGGGCTGGAATAGGATATAGAGAAAGGTATAATAAAATAAAAGATGCAGCTTGGGAAGCAGAAGAAGAAATTGCAATAGAGGCTATATCTTGGTTTTTGGGTGGAAAATTTTTACAATGGGGGGGAAAGTTGATTAAATGGGGTTATAGAGAGTATAAACTTTATCAAAAGTTGAAAAAAGCTAAGACGGGAGCATCGCTTGGGGCAGGACGTACTGGAGTAAAAAAATGGCTTCAAAATGTAGGAAATTTAGAAAGAGAAGAATTAATTAGAAATATTGAATCTGTCGGATTTAAAAGAATGAGCCCTTCAAGTTCGCCTGTAAGTGTCTATGAAAGAGGCGGAATGAGAATCAGACTAGACCCACCTCAACCAGGAACACCATTTAATCATATGCATTTAGAGTATGGGGGTAATAGTTATAATATCTTATTGAATCCTGTTCATTATAAAAGTCCTGCAGCTCACATTGCTATCAAATAAACCAATAATATTATGCAAAAAAAATTAGAATATTCGTTTGATGATGAGCCTGTAAGCAAATTTTGCTATGATTTAGAACTTAAAAAGATAGAAATACATTTCAATGGCTATTTTGATTTACTAAATGACAAGTATACTGAAAGTGGCTGTATTTGGACAATTGAAAACTGGAAAGAAGCGAAATGTAAAATTGGGGAAGAAACAAAACTATATAACTTAGATAAATGCATTGGAATTTTTAGCTTGATCTTATATATGAAATACAATGAAGACGATAGATTAGAAATGCTTATTAATACTGTAGATAATAGATACATTACAATGTTTTTTAAAGAGCCTAATTTGAATTTGAAATAATAAAAAAAACATAACGAAATTTAGCTTGGCGTTCTGTTTTATAATGTTATTTCATTTTTCAACCAAGTACGTTTTTTGGAAGGCATATCATCAAATAGGATAAAATAGATTGCTTTGCTGAATCTTCAAAGATTTTCTCCATGCAAAAAGTAACGAAAGATATTCGAGATTAGAAAGTCTACCTGCACGATCAAAAAAACACGATATATATTCCGCCTTAATATGTTAACCTCCTCGCAATTTAAAATGAAGATAGTAGTCCTGCGAAAATTTTGGAAAGAGAGTAAGGATGTCAATTTTTTGCCAATGCCTATTGCATTAAAAGCTTGTATTTCTTAAAGGAGCTCATACCTTATATGGGCTTTTCCGGCATAAAATCTTTAGGAGAACATTTGAAAAGTTTTGCCAGGGCATTGAGATGGTTTATGTTATATTTTGCTCTTCGTTTGGGAGTTTCAACATGACCTACAAAACTGTCGCTCATATTTAGCTTTTGAGAAAGGAGAATTTGAGTATAGCCAAATTGTTCCCGCTTCTCCTTTACTTTAGCGATTATATATTTTTCTATTTTGGTAGCTTCTCCCATAGAGAAGCAAGTGATAAATTTTTACAAAACTTATCAAAGGTACATGTACCATTAATCTTTAAATTTTACTACATTTGGATTAGAAAATAAAATATCTATTAAGTAGAAAGATAGATATTGCGAATACTTCATAAAGTAATTTGAAGCTTTCGCTTTGAGTCTTGTCTTGGAAACCTCACGAATTTCTATTTGACACAAGATGATAAGCAAGAGCTCACGTTTAGGCGTGGGCTCCCTTATTGTGTCAAAGGGCCTCGTGAGGGCCTCCAAGCCGGTAAGTGGAGACCTGCGCTTTTTTATGCACCATCCCTTCTAAATAGACTCATTACAAATGGAATTAAAGATTTGCTATAGTGCCCAATGGTCCTTTACATCCTGCAACTATTATACAAGCCTTTCAAGAAGGTGAGGAGAAAGCTTTTGACTTTTTCTTCCGCAAGTACTATCCTGCACTTTGTTTTTTTGCCCAGCGATATGTAAATGACACTGAGTTAGCCCATGACCTGGTACAAGAATGTTTTATCAAACTCTGGGAAAAACATAACACCATAAAAAACCCTGGCGCTATTAAATCCTTTCTCTATACTAGTGTCCGTAATCAATGCATTGATCATTTACGTCGTCAAAAAACGGCTGCGGCCCGTAAGGTTGGCATTTTCGAAATACCCGAACTATGGGAAGCATCAGAAATTGATGAAGTCATTCATGTTGAAACACTACGAAAAGTTAATGAGGCCATCGATCAACTCCCCAACCGAATGCAACAGGTATTTAAAGGATATTACCTGCAACACAAAAAGTTGGAAGAGATCGCTGCTGAATTAAATATTACACCCCGTACGGCCCGGAACCATAAGGACAGGGCATTGATCTTCCTCCGGAAGAAATTTAATGTACTCTCCCTTATTTTTCTTCCATTTCTTTAATTATTTTAATTCGGAAACTGGTCAGTGGGTACGAACTTACGTCTCTGTTTCCGAACAATTGTTACCTTAATGGTATGGAAAAAGCGAACGGACATATGCCTGCTGCTGCCTTGAAAGAAGCCTACCGGACTGCCTACCTGGTAGCGGGTCATATCAACGCCACACTGAACGAAGAGGAACGGGAAGAACTGGATAACTGGATCAATGCCAGTGATGCGAATATGCGTTTATTCGGGGAACTGACTGATGAAAAAAATATAGAAACTTCACTTGCGGCGTATAAAAATATGCAGGTAGAAGAAGATCTTCAAAAGACCAAACGCCAAATCCACTTCAAAACGAAAACCCGCTTCTGGCAATATGCAGTTGCCGCTTCCGTCATCATTGCTCTCAGTATATATATATATATGACGCAATTCCAAAAAGACAAACCTGAAATTATTGCAGAAGTTACCGATATCAATCCCGGTACTGATAAAGCCACACTCACACTCGATAACGGTACTGTTATTCAATTGGATCAGTTAGCGAATGATACCAGTATTACGGGGCAGGCCAGAATTTTGCAAAATGAAGGGACCATTATTTATGATGGAAAATCAGGAGGAAGCGAATTAGTTTATCATACACTCCGTATACCCCGCAAAGGACATTATCAATTACAATTACCCGATGGAACCAAGGTGTGGCTGAATGCGGAATCCTCTATTCAATACCCGGTGGCATTTAACGGTAACGAACGAAAAGTAAAGGTAACCGGAGAAACCTATTTTGAAGTAGCGAAAGATGCGGGTAAACCATTCAAAGTTGAGGTAGGGGATATGACCGTTGAAGCATTGGGTACGCAATTTAATATTAATGCGTACGAAGATGAACCATTTGTCACCACCACTTTAGCAGAAGGTTCTGTATTAGTAACGAAAGGAAGTACTGAAAATATTTTACGTCCTGGTCAACAGGCACAGGTTAAAGATGGAATCTTTAAGGTTACCAATGCTGATGCAGCAGCGGTAGCTGCCTGGAAAAATAATGAATTCAAATTCTCTGATACCCCACTCGATATGATCCTGCGGCAGGTGGCAAGATGGTATGATGCAGAGATCGTTTATGAAGACAAAATAGTTGCACACTTAAATGCAAGGATCGACCGGAATGTACCTGTATCAAAGTTATTGTACCTGCTGGAACAAACCGGGCATGTACATTTCGAAGTTGAAGGAAACACCATCAAGGTTAGAAAATAGTTGGTGATCGCCTGGATGAAAAACGGGTTTCGTTGGAACCGAAACCCGCTCAATTTTGTCCAGGTTATCCCAAATTAAAAGTCGGCGAGACTGAATCATTGTATAACCCAAACAAAACAAATGTATGCAACACCCCGTGTATTGCAAAGGAAAGGCATGCCTTTCACCAAAACTAAAAACCTTATTAGCGATGAAGTTGCTGGCCCTCCTGCTAACTGTTGCTTCTATGCAATTAACTGCCCGTGGTTTCTCACAGGGCATTAACCTCTCGGTAAAAGATACAAAGTTGGAAAACGTCTTTGCACTGGTTGAACAGCAAACTAAGTTTCGGTTTGTGTATAGCAAAGAAGCAATTTCGCTGGCCAGGCCGGTGAGTATTGAATTGAAAAATGCAAACATTACACAAGTATTGGAATTATGTTTTGCAGCACAACCACTGACCTATACGACCACTGAAAATTTTGTGGTGGTCAAACCTGTCGCTACTGTCGCCATTGCATCCAACCCTACATTGGAGTTGAAAGGAAAAGTGGTGAACGAAAATAATGAAGGTCTGCCGGGTATTACGATACAGGTAAAAGGAAGCAGGCAAATTGCTACCACTAATGAAAAGGGAGAATTTAGTTTTTCTAATATTTCCGCCTCCGCAACTTTAATTATCAGTGGCGCTGAAATCAATGTTTCCGAAGTTCCGGTAAATTCCCAAACCTATATGGTCATTAAGACGACCCAAAAAATAGGTTTGCTGGATGAATCACTCGTCGTTGGATATGGTACAACCACCCGCAGATTTAACACCGGTAGTGTTTCAAAAATAACTGCGGATGAAATCAGTCGTATGCCTGCTGAAAATCCGCTTGCCTCTTTACAAGGAAGGGTTCCCGGCCTATTGGTGACAGCAACGAGTGGCATACCAGGTTCATCTTTTATGGTACAGATCAGGGGACAAAATTCGATCAACCCAAACCCCGAAAGCATTTTTATCAATCCATTCGATCAACCTCTATTCATTATTGATGGAGTACCCTTTGCTCCACAAAATGAAAATATCAACCAATATAGTTCTGCTGCGTCGCCTGGCCAGGGTGAATTGTATAATAATGCTTCTGCAGGGATGAGCCCATTTCAGAGTATCAACCCTGCAGATATAGAAAGTATCGAAGTTCTCCGTGATGCGGATGCAACGGCTATTTATGGTTCCCGTGCTGCCAATGGTGTTATTCTAATTACAACCAAAAAAGGGAAGGCTGGTAAAACAAAATTTATGGTGTCTGCCCAAACTGGTGTCAGTCATATCACCCGTTCCATGCGCATGATGTCCACGGAAGAATATTTATCCATGCGGAAGGAAGCATTTGCAAATAATAATGTCATTCCAAATGGTACTCCCGGAACCGCCGGTTATGCTCCTGACCTGACCATATTTGATAATGACCGTTACACCGATTGGCGAAGATATTTTCTTGGAGGTTCCGCCAATTCATCGAATATCAATTTATCCTTATCGGGTGGCAGCAGCAGTACACAATTTTTATTGGGAGCTGGTTATAGTAATGAGTCCAATATATTCCCCGGTGAATTTGGAAGTCAACGGGGATCATTCAATTTAAATGTAAGACACCGTTCTGTTAACCAGTTATTCCAGGTAGAGATGTCTGCCAATTTTTCCTATAGTCAGAATAATACGCCCGGGTCTGTTAATATTCTAACTGCATTTACATTACCGCCAAATTATCCCTCCTTGTTAGATGACAATGGCGAAATTAACTGGACTTATAAGGGCATAACGCTGGATCAAAATCCCCTTGGCTATTTAAAGCAAAGTTATTTGAGTAAAAATTATAACCTCATCAGCAAACTGTTACTGAGCTATGAAATTTACAAAGGCCTGGTCTTTAAAATAAGTTTGGGTTACAATAATTTAAATGGACGAGAAATTTCCAGGCTACCCCGTTCCAGTTTTAATCCAAATTCTACGCAAGTTTCCAGTGCCAGTTTCGGCTCGAATGATTTCTTTACGATCATAGCGGAGCCACAGGCCGACTATAAAGTTAGCATTGGCAAAGGAAGGCTACATGTACTACTCGGTGCCACTTATCAATCTAATATTAATTTAAGCAGCAGCATGACAGGAACTAATTATTCCAACGATGCATTAATGGGTAGTATTTCGGCAGCTGCAAATAAAACCGCAAGTAATGCTAACAGCGAGTATAAATATGCAGGTGTATTTACCCGCATAAATTATATCCATCAGAAGAAATATATTTTTAACCTTAGTGCCCGGCGGGATGGCTCAAGTCGATTCGGACCCGGCAGGCAATTTGGGAATTTTGCCTCCGCAGGTATTGGTTGGATCTTTTCTGAAGAACCTTCTTTCCAAAAATTATTCCCATTCCTTAGTTATGGTAAATTAAGGTCGAGTTATGGATTGACCGGCAGTGATGCAATTGGTAATTATCAATATTATTCCAGATGGGGAATCAGCCTTGCACCTTACCAATCAGTAACGGGTTATGTTCCACAAAATTTATACAACCCTGATTTTAGCTGGTCAACGACCCATAAATTCGAAGCAGCGGTTGAACTCGGTTTCTTGCAGGATAGGGTACTCTCTACCATTGCCTGGTATCGTAACAGGAGCGGTAACCAATTAGTCAATTATAATCTACCTGCTCAAACAGGATTCAGTAGCGTTATTGCGAACTTTCCTGCCACGGTACAAAATAGCGGAGTTGAAATCACTGTAACAACAAACAATATAAGGAGGGAGAATTTCTCCTGGTCAAGCAATTTCAATATCTCCTTTGGCAGAAACAAGCTGGTTTCTTTTCCGGGTATCGAAAGCTCTTCTTATGCAAGAGAATATAATGTTGGCGAACCTTTATCCGTGCTGAATACTTTTCATTTTCTTGGAGTGAATCCTGCTACCGGTTTATTTGAATTTAATTCAGTTAATGGCGCCACATCCAACCCGACTGCATTCCGGGATTATATAATGTCAGGTAATACGAATCCTGAATTTTCCGGAGGACTATCGAATTCAATAAGCTGGAAAGGTTTTCAGTTCGATCTCTTTTTGCAATTCACCAAACAAAAAGGACGTAACTACCTTGGACAAGTTTATCAATCTATTCCGGGAACTTTTGGGAATCAGCCCGCTGTTTTATTATCCCGGTGGCAACAACACGGAGATGTATCTTTTTTTCAAAAACTCACCCATTCCAACAGCGGCGCAATAGCGGAAGCTGCAAAAAAAATTCGCAATGCAGATATTGCATTCAGTGATGCTTCCTTTCTCCGTGTGAAGAATCTTTCTATTTCCTATAACCCACCCGCTCCATTTTTAAAAAAGTTCAAGGTGGAAGGCTGTCGCTTTTATATACATGCACAAAATCTATTTACCCTCACCTCTTATAAAGGCAACGATCCGGAGACCATGAGTTTTTATTCTCTTCCACCGCTGCAAACTATTGTTGGCGGTATTCAATTAACCTTTTAATTAAAGAAATGAAAAACTATAAACTAATTTTCACAACAGCTTTGGTTGTAACACTCTTGTCTTCGGTCTCCTGTAAAAAAATATTGGAGGTGGACCTACCCAATAACCAATTGGTAACAAATGCTGTTTTTGCGGACAGTTCAAACGCCGTGAGTGCCATATCCGGTATCTATTCAGAACTGATGGGATTATCAACTATTCCCAGTGTAGGAAATGGGTTAATAACTATCTACACGGGGCTGACAGGGGATGAATTATTTCCTACCGGGGTGAATGCCTCCGACAATGAATTTTATTTAAATGCTATATCGCCGGATAATGGAAACAATTATAATTTTTGGTTACAATCCTACCGGATCATTTACCAGGCGAATGCCTGCCTGGATGGTTTAACCAATTCAACGGGGTTAAGTAGTTCTTTGCGCAATCAACTTGTGGGAGAATGTAAATTTCTACGTTCGTTTCTCTATTTCAATCTTGCCAATTTATTCGGCGATGTTCCTTATGCGACCAACATTGATTATAACAATAATGCGAAGCTCGCAAGAATAGATAAGGATACTTTGTTTGGTATACTTATCGGGGACCTGCTTGATGCGAAAGAACTGCTCGCTGAGAATTATGTTAGTGCTCAAAGAGTCAGAGCTAACAAGATGGTAGTTGCTGCTTTACTGGCGAAGATTTATTTGTATAGGGAACAATGGCCGCAAGCGGAACTTCATTCATCGATGGTGATTGAATCCCCGCAGTATATATTAGAAAGCAATCTCTTAAATGTATTTCTTGCGAACAGTAAAGAAGCGATCTGGCAGCTACGCCCAATTCAGCCAGGCTATAATACGGCAGAAGGCCAGCTTTTTAATCCATCAGCTGCTGCATCTATCCGTCCAAAGTATGCACTTACCAACTCCTTATTAAATGCATTTGAAGCAAATGATAAAAGAAGAGTGAATGACACCTGGATGAAACTTAAAGTAGTGAGTGGTCAGTCCTTTTATTATCCGTATAAGTATAAGTTAAGGTCAGATAATAATAATAACAACCCGGCAGAATACTATATGGTCTTTCGCCTTCCTGACCTGTTGCTCATCAGGGCTGAAGCGAGAGTACAGCAAAATAAAATTAGTAATGGTTTAGGTGATATAAACCTTGTGCGCCAACGTGCAGGACTACCCATTTTATCTACGACTGATAAGCAACAATTGCTGGATCAGATCTTTCATGAAAGGAGGATAGAATTATTTGCAGAATGGGGACAGCGTTGGTTTGATCTCCACCGGGCAAAAAAAGCAAATGCAGTATTGGGAATTACCAAAGCTCCCAATTGGCAACCGCATGATTCTTTATTCCCGATCCCGTTTTCCGAATTGCAGCGGAACCCGTTCCTGGTTCAAAATGCAGGATATTAATTTGAATTCAAATGATGAAAAAAATAGGTAGGACAATTTTTGTCTGGGGCATGCTATTGCATTTTACCACCGGACGTGCACAGTCAACTATTGAACTGCAAAAAGGGGATACATTACCTGCATTATCACTGAACCTGCAAAAAGGAGATTCAATGTACAAAGGGAATCTAAAAAATTTTGCCGGAAAAATTCTATTGCTGGATTTCTGGGCTGTTCATTGCCTGGATTGTATCGCTTCCTTACCAAAGTTGTACGCTTTGCAAAATAAATTCAAAGATGAGTTGAAAATTTTAGTTGTCACCACTAATAGCCAGCAGGAAGTACAATATCTATGGAAAAAATTTAAAGATAATGAGCAAGCGAGGGAATGGGTCAACGCCGGCAAACAAATGACTTTTGTTTATAACGATACCTTGATCCAACAGTATTTTAAACCTCCCAGTTTGCCTTCTCATGCGTGGATCGACAAAGAGCAACGCTTCATAGCACTTGCTTATGCGAGTTCGACCAATAGTAAAAATATAAAAGCATTGTTGAAAGACGAAGCGATCCGGTTGGATGAAATGGCGATCATAAATATAGATCCTGATAACCCGTTAAGCTGGATACAATCCACGGGCGAAAACCCGGCACCCGTCATTCCCTTGAGTTATTCGATGTTTACACCACATATTGAATTTGGAATGGGCGGCGCCCGTTTTCTAAGAGAAGTAAAAGATAGCATCTCAAAATTAGCCAAAGAAGTGAAAATTTTAAACAGCCCTATATTAGAGCTATACCGGTATGCCTATAAAGGTGCTGCTGGATTCCGGGGCTTCATTCCCTATGACAGAATACTTATTGAATCTTCAAGGAAGGAAGAATTTTATTTTACCGGTGTGCAACAAGAATATCCAGCATGGGCGAAAAACCACACTTATTGTTTTGGCTTGCAATTGCCTCCCGGATGTAAAGAGAATGCTTTAGAAATTATGCAAACAGACCTGGACCGGTTTTTTAATTTGCATACCAGGATTGAAAAGCGTTCCGTTAAATGTTTTGTATTTAAAAAGTTGGCAGATTTTAAAAGCACCGAAATGGTGGGAGGGGCGAGGCAGCGCGTCAAGATCATGAAGGAAGGTAAATTATATTATGTCTTACAAAATGTTGGACTGCCCTTGCTGTATTCGACAGTTAGTGGTGTCATTTATGCCATGGATAAATTCAAGCTAGTGTTGAATGAAACGGATAATGAAGGAATAGTGAATATGCAGATAGCCTGGAATGAAGATAAAAAAGAAATTTCATTGCCTTCTTTACAAACTGCTTTGAGAGCACAGGGTTTAGAACTGGTTGAAGAATTCAGGGAAGTTTCATTACTTGTAATAAGTGATAGAAAATAAACTAAGAGAGCGGGTACTACTCTCTTAGTTTATCTTGCATTTTAAGGCGTACCTCTTTCTCTTCCAATTACTGTTGGAGTTTTTGGATTGGCACCATCATTATCATCCAAAACCGCATCTTGCTCTTCTTCCAGGATCAATACATCACCCGGGCTAAATCTAACCATGCAATTATAACCAGTACCCGAACAGCCGGATGAGGGAGCTTCTGGTCCGTAATAAACAAAGGTCGCATTTTCATTGGTGAATGCAGATTCATCGCCTTCACCACTGCTGATCGAAAACCAATAATAATTATCCAGGGACATGGCGGCTTTCTTAGCGGGAGCAATGAAAGCACTGAAGCCAATGGCCAGTACTACTGCGAACAATCCTAATAAATACTTTTTCATGATTGATAATTTAGTTGATTAAAATTTGCCTACTATCTTACAGGTGTTCGGCTGCTCCTGATTATTGCAATAAAGCGTTGAATGAATTTTAAGTAAAGTAGAGCGGCCAATCCGGCCCGGATTTACCAAACGGGATAACCAGTTGTTCATTCGGTCGTAATTCTCCTAAAAATCCCGATTGATAAATTGGAATTACCACTTGAATGATAGCGTGGCATGGCCAGAAATTTACTTTGAAGCATGGAGCAAGTCCTGCATTTTTTACAACAGTTCCACCCACTGTCGCCCGCACTCCAGGATCACCTGTTCTCCGTAATGACACTGCGTGAATTGAACAAAAAAGAATTTTTACTGAAGGCAGGTCATGTCTGCCGTCATGTATATTTTATCGAACAGGGATTACTTCGAAGCTTTTATTTGAAAAGAAATACAGAGGTATGTTCCGCCTTCATGAAAGAACAAGATCTCATTGTTTCGCTGGAAAGTTTTCATACCCGTACGGCAAGTCATGAATTTATACAGGCACTGGAAGATTCCCGTCTCTGGTGCATCAGCTATGAAGATCTTTATTATATCTATCGTACCTATCCTGAATTCAACTGGACCGGCAGAGAGTTGTTACAAAATTATTACCGGCTTACCGCGAAACAATTATTTGGATTACGCATGCAACAGGCCACCGAAAAATATGCATGGCTGCAAGAGCATTATCCTGAATTTTTATTGCGTATTCCTGCTAAATACTTAGCGTCGTGGATCGGTATGAGTGAAGTGATGCTGAGTAAAGTAAAGGGTCAGCGAATTTCTTAAAATAGTTTAATGCGTATGCGGGATTTGTGACCGTACATTTATTTTATTCAATTTAAAAAAATAATCTATTCCGTCCCTGGTCAACTGATTTACATCTTAAGTTTTGGTTGGTGACCTGCTCTCTTCCCATTGCCCCGTAAGGCACATGCGGAGGGGAGCTTTTTTAAATCTATGGTTAACTTTTCTGTTCCTACATCTAAGGAAATTGCTGAGCAAGCCCGTAATTTAATTTTAGCTGACCTGCGCTGTTATGATTCGATCCCTGCGCTGGCGAAAAAGATCGGCACCAATTCCCACACACTCAAAAATGTTTTCCGTGCGTCATATGGTGAATCGGTGTTTCAATTCTCGCGAAGGGTGCGGATGGAAAAGGCGAAGGAATTGTTGTTGTCTACTAATTATACGATCGCTACTATCGCGGATCTCGTGGGGTATACGGAAGGGGTGAATTTCCAGGCGGCTTTCAAGACCGTGGTGGGGGTGAACCCAGGGGAGTTTAGGAGGCGAGGGGTGAATGATGAGTGGGGAGTTAATGTTGAATTAGGAATGGTGAATGCCCAGGATTCCTAAAAAGTGAGGTGATTGCTGAAAGATTGAGAATATATAAAGACAACTGTGAACATATTCTAAGCCCTTGCATTCCATACAGGGGCTTATTTTTATTATACTCGTTGTCTTGTTATTTAATCAATCTTTCAGCGGCGTTTGGATTGTCTCTTTTGGTTTTATTTTTTGCGGATGCCATGAAGGGGAATAGAAGTAGAAAATTTAGTTATTTTTCGATTGCCTCTACTATAATTAAAGAAACCAGATAATGATATTGCATTATCAGCAATAACACCTTATCAGGTAGAGTCAGCATCTTATCAAATTAAAAGCATTCAATAGCATAATAAATTAACTTTATTCATAAATTATGCAAATCGAAAAATTCGAAAAACTAATTTTTTTTTTAACCAGGTCAAGAATTCGCTTACACTTGCTTTTTTGGTTTTGTGTAATCGGCGGTTATATATTGGTACAGCCTGCTCTCCCTGAAAAATATGGGTGGAAGATTTTTATCTTCATGTTATTTATCAAATTTTTACTTGTGGTGGCAATGGTTTATATCAACCTGTATGGTTTGATACCTTTATTTATTTACAAAAAAAAGAAGGTGTTTCTATATATACTGGTCTTTTTGCTCAATAATTTATTATTTGCAGTACTTCTTTATTTTGCTGACGATGCATTTATGCAATCTGTAATCAAACCTGGTGATGAAATAAGAAGCAGCAGCGATAAGATCTATTATTTTATTACACAGTTTGTCAGCAATTTTTGGTACTTAGGAAGTACAACTGCATTAAAATTTACCAAACAGCATTTTTATCAGCAGATAGAATTAAATAAAATCGAAATCACAAAACTTCAAACCGAAGTAAAATACCTTATCGCACAGATAAACCCTCATTTTTTATTCAATGCAATCAACACCATATATGTTCAAATAGATCGCCAGAATAAAAATGCACGAGAAACAATTACAAAATTTTCTGAGATGCTTCGCTATCAGTTATATGAATGCAATGTTCCTGCCGTAAGTCTTGCTAAAGAAATTGACTACATACAGAACTATGTGGATATACAGCGACTACGTAAAAGTGAAAGGCATCGGGTTGCTTTTAACTATCCTTCCCATACTGAAGATATATATCTACCACCCTTGTTATTTATAGGTTTTGTTGAAAATGCATTTAAGTTTATAAGTAATGATAAGCATAGAGACAACTTTGTGTTAATTGATATGAAAATTCAAGAAAAAAAACTTTCATTTAGAGTTGAGAACACTATTTTGAGCAATGGCAATATCACCAATCAATCGGTAACAGGTGGAATTGGGTTACGCAATATCAAACGAAGGCTGGAATTACAATTCAAGGGAAAGCATGAGCTTACAATTGAACCTGGTAGTGATCATTTTATTATTAATCTTCAATTGGAAATGGAATGAAGTTACGAGCAGTGATAATTGATGACGAACCGCTGGCCCAAAAGGGTTTGGAAGACCATATTAATGAGACTTGGTTTTTGGAACTGGCTGGCAAAGCCGAGGACCCTATAGAAGCTCTTGAAATACTTACCACTCAGAATATTGACATTGTATTTCTCGATATAGAAATGCCCAAAATGTCCGGGATTACATTCTTGGAAACTCTAAAAAAAGCGCCAATAGTTATAATTTGTTCTGCCTATGCGGAGTATGCTCTTAAAAGTTTTGAACTTGAGGTGCTGGATTATTTATTAAAGCCAGTCACATTTGAAAGATTTACTAAGGCAGTAGTAAAGGCAAGAGAATTTTACGAATTGAAAAAAAATGGCAAGCAGGAAATTTATCTAAAGTCAGAATATTTCTTTGTTAAATGCAACCAGAGAATTGAGAAAATAAATTTTGCAGACGTGAATTATTTTGAAGCTATGGGGAACTATGTTACGATCCATACCACTGCAAAAAAATTTATTACTTATATCACATTGAAAGGTATAGAAGAGTACCTTCCAAAAGACTTCTATATCAGAATTCATAAATCATACCTGGTGCCAATTGATAAAATAAATAGTATTGATGAATACGACATCAAGGTAGCAGATGTTATTCTGCCTGTTAGCAGGAACTACAAGGATGAACTTATTACAAAAATTAATAAAAAGCTATTTAAACGTAATTAATAATTTTACTGTTTGTCATTTTGCCGATTTAACACTATTGTCATTTCATTTCACAAATTTCTGTTTGATATCTTTACTATTGGGCCTTTCTTTCCATCTCTTTAAAAGGTTGTTTCAAGTAGAAATACCAGCACTTTATCAAAATATAATTATCTATTCACTTTTTTGTATCAACTTAGTTTAGACAAGATAAGTAAGTTGGAATAAAACAGTAATTCAATGAATCGGAAGTATTTAGCAGCGGCTCTGCTTTTAGTTTTTATTAACACTACCAGATGCACCTCACAAAATAAAGATTCAAAGAATTTTAGGTCGGCTGGCGAAAACACTGTTGGTCGGTCATTAGAAAACCGGGAGTTTGTATATAGTGGAATAGAAAAACTAATAAATAGTATAGATACTAGCTCAGGCTGGACGCTGACAGGCCAAAAGCTCCTATTAACAGGTATAGTATATCTTCCTGATGGCATTACTCCTGCCACCGATGTTCTGGTTTATTATTATCAAACCAATACGGAGGGCAGATATATCCATAAGCCTGAAGAAAAACGCAGTATGGTTCCCAATAATCTAGGGCAAACACATGGTTATATCAGGGGTTGGGTAAAAACTGATAGTAATGGTAAATATTCAATCTACACGGTGAGGCCAGGCCCATATCCCGATGGCACAGAATTAGCCCATATTCACCTTACAGTGAAGGAACCCAATAATATTCCAGAGTATTACATTGATGATATTGTTTTTGATGATGATCTGCTGATGACCACCAAAAAAAGAATTAAAATGGAAAACAGGGCTGGCACAGGCGTAGTAAGACTAATTGAAAAGGATCAACTTTCCATTGGCGAGAGAAATATTTTCTTGGGTCTTAATATCCCCAATTACCCCAGAGAAAGCGGTTCTGTAGTTGATAATGGGAAGAAGCCTGGAGAAGATATTATTTCATTTGCACCATACCATGCCTGGGGTCCTGATAAAGGATCAAGAGCTTGTCCTGTATGCAAGTATGGAAGATACCATGGCATTCTCTATTTTGTTGGCAATAACCCTAACTGGGCTGAAATTAAGGAGTGGTTAAAATTTCTGGAAGTAGAAGGTATAAAAAGAGACAAGTTTCTGAAAGTTTATTTTATTTATGGCAGCAATAATGGTTACAATAAACAAACAAGGCAAGCTGAATTGGAAAATCTTGGGAAGGAACTTAATATTGTAAGGACGGCTTTAACTTATGTGCCTTCTTTTTCTGATGTTGAATCAGATGTGTACCTCACTAAAATTGATGCAAATACCAATAACACATTCCTTCTTTATAAAAGGAGCAATATCATTGGCAAATACGTCAATTTAAAACCTACTCAACAAAATTTTAATATGCTTTTACAAAGGCTTGATGAAACTATCAATGAATACTTCAAATTGTAAACGTTTTTTAAATCAGACCATGCATAGAAAGCTGCTTTTATTAATTGCTATATTGTTCTTTTCAAAAGATGTAAAACCTCAACCGAATCAGGATTTACACCTGTTTGTTTATAATGTTGGATTCAATGGTTTAACAGCAGGTATAGGCTCAATGATTAATAAATCAAAAAGCACCAAACTGCATACAGCTTTTATTCAGGGACTTTGGAAAGGCAGCGTAGGAGGTCTCTTCATTTATGCAGGTAAAAAAACTACCTATTTAATTAATAAGGAAAAGACCTATTTGTATGGCTGGCCCGCTAAACTTATACATTCAGTAGGCTTGTCTGTTACTGAGAATGCTGCACTTGCAAAACCTGCTTTTGCCAATTACCATATAAATTTGGGCTTAACAAGGCTTGACTTCAATTTAGAAAAAAAGTCAAAAATTCAGGTAAGAATTCTTCCTGTCAGTTTGATTACTATTCTTTTTGGTTTTAAAGAGGGTCGCAGGTTTGACTTTGATAAAACCATCAGAACAGGTGAAACTATTTTTACACATCCAACAAATACACTTCTTCAAAATAGATTACTCGGTGATTTTACAGAAGCATATAGTTTAGGTGGTTGTTTAGTATTTGCAAAAGATGTTAGTGAGCCATTTCAGTTATTTTCTCACGAACTGGTTCATCAATTTCAATATAGAGAGAACATGATCTTTAGTACTTGGTTACCTAAACAAAATAAAAGGGCTTCAACTCAAAAATCCAAAAAAGGCATATTCAAATATTTTTATCCTGAAGTTCCAAGCTTTTGGCTTGTCTATGTTGCAGATGGGATTCAACCTCCGCCCAATTATTTTAAAAACTTCTATGAATTTGAGGCTGAGCGTTTCTCAACCAACAAGTATGTACCAAGGTAAATGGCTAACCATTAAAAACAGAGCAATGGAAAATAGAATTTCACCAACAAAATTTATAGCATCACTTTCAAAAATGAGACAAAGGAGTAAAATCCTACTGATCCATTTTTCTTTTTTTGTAATCTGTATTTCTAAAATTTACAGCCAGCAAATATTCAAACCAGTACCAGATAGTTTGGCAACCCTTTATAAATACGATCTTGAAAAGAATTTTTTTAAATCAGAGGCGGAGTTTAGAAAATACCTGAATAATTTTAACAATAGGATTGTAAGTTATAAACGAAACCTAAATAAACAGGCGACAGTACAAAATTTGGAGGAATTAATCCAAGAACTTAGTCAGCTAGAATATGATTTTCGAAAAATGGATTTGTATCTTTTTTTGCAGTACGCTACAAACACTACTAATCAAAGTGCTTTAGTTTTAGAAGATTCCATTTATGATGTAATGCTGACACAGCGGAGTATGTATCGAAATTATATTAGAGCGGTGCCGCACAAAACGCTGAATAGTGTGTTGGCATTGCCAACAATGAAACCATATGCATATTATGTAAACGGCATCATTAATAATAGAATTCATGAACTATCTCCATCAGAAACAGACCTGTTAAAATCCTTTAATTATCTTAAAAACAACCGGTATTATGATAATTTAATTAACTCAATAGCAACTGATATAATATATAGTGCTACTGACACTTTCGATTTATTTAATGACATGAAAGCCTGGCAAAATCATCCAGATGAAAGTGTAAGAGCAGAAGGCGAACAAAAATTGTATAAAGCATATTCAACAGTAGCAAGCCCGCTGGGTTATCAGTATATTCAAATGATAAAAGGTTTGAATGCATTTTCCGTTGCAAAAAAATACAAGAATCTTATACAGGAGAATTGCGATAAACTCTCCTTGTATGATACTACTTTGCAAACAATCTTTAGAGGAATAGAAGCCAACTCATCTTTCGCAAAAAAACATTCACGACAACATAAAAATGATTTGAAGCGGTATTCAATAACGGAAACAACAGAAATACTTTTAAATAGTTTTCAGGAACTAGGTAATGATTACTATTCCCAGGCTCGTCAGTTGCTTAATCCTCGTAATGGAAGGCTTGACATTGTTGGAGGAAAAAACAGAATGGGAATGCAGGGTGTAGCAAGCGTATATCCTATAGATGTCAGTATTTTTTATGCAAATAGTTATGAGGGATATTTTATTGATTTGATGTTAATTTCTCATGAAGCCGGTCATGCTGTTCAAGCTTCCTTAATGAATGAAAACAAGGTTTCCTTATTGAATGGGTCCGGACCAGGGTATTTTACCGAGTCTTTTGGAAAATTTAATGAACTATTGGTTTCATACTACTTATATGAAAATGCAAAAGATAGCATTGAGCAAAATTTTTATTTGTCAAAATATATAGAAAGGCTTTTTGTTTTATTCGGAAGTGCTGAAGAGGCTGCTATTGAGTACAATCTTCTACAAGGGATCATTAAAGAAAATATAACTAAACCTTCTGATCTTGATAGTATTACGTTTTTAATTGGAAGCAAATACCGTGACTACACGAAAACACCTGAACAAAAAGTGTTTTGGATGAGGCTTGAAACAAATTTCAAAGCTCCAATGCATAATATTAATGACATGGTAGCCTCCCTTTTAGCGATTCGATATTTTCAGCAATTTCTAAATGATAAAAAATCATTTTCAGCAAAGTATAATCGCTTTCTAAAGAACGGGTATACTGATAGTCCTTCAAATTTACTAAGAGACTTTATGGAAATAAATATAAATGATGTAAACTTTTGCCCTGATGTTATTGAATTTATTAAATCTGAATTGTTAAAGCTCAACAAATAAAATTCTTAGTATGAAATTATTTCCCCTATTTTGCCTTGCTGTAATTTGCATTTTCGGATGCAGAGCGAAAAAGACTCAGTCGAATTTAGAAATTAAAACGGCTATACAAAGTCAATTAGATAAATGTGTGGAGGCTGTAAATACAAAGAATATTAATTTATACATGGACTTAATACCTCCTGATTTTGTGATTAAAGATCAGAGTGGTGAAATTATAACCCGTGAAAAGCAGAAAGAATACACACTTAGAGATTGGGCTATCATTGACACCACTTTAAATAACAAGTTTATTGTGGATAGTATTCAGGCATACGGTGACAGTGCAATTGCCCATACCTCTCAAAGATGGGAAAGAGTAATGTTTCGCCAGGACGGTAAAACAAAAGATACAATTATTACTACTCAAAAGCACATTGAAACATGGAAAAAAACATCCAGTGGGTGGCTAAATTATGATGTAAAAGAACTCGGTGGTGAAGTTTTTATTAATGGCATATTGTACAAAGAATAAGTGGATTTGATGTAAGGTTATTGTCACAAATTAATATTGGAAAAAATGAAATATATAAGGAAACAAATTTAATTAATACAATAGTAGAATAAACACAACACACAAATAACTAGGATTTCGTTGCAATTAACGGGCATGCAATAAATAGATGTTGAACGAAACCGGTCGAGTATTTGGCTGTCTTATTTTATATTGTCTTGACCCGATTTGTTGTTCAGCTCTTTTAATCTTACGTTAACTGCCATCTTCTTCTTTAACCTTCTTGTAATTCTCTCAACATTACCACAACACTTTCTATTTCAATAGGGCATCCTTTTTTATTTTTTTCATATAAACTACACTTCATTTCATATAGTGATTTAAACTGTCAGAATCGAAATTTGTATTACTGGAACAAATAGAAAGCGAAAGTATAGTTACCCTTTTTGATACAATAGATGAAATTGATGCTTGGTCATTAGATAAAGACTTGCTGCATGATGGGAAAGAATAATATTCTGGACAAATGCAAAACCGCATTTGCGGAGTAGCTGGCAGGCTTTATGGTTATAGATATCGGGTTCTGCATATAAACATTGTGCTTCGGGAAACTTGAAATAGTACAACATAAATGTTTGCAGCAATGCAGAGCTTAATCCTTGAATAGGGTCTTTCTGAGGAGCCATGAATAAATGAATACCTGCGTCATGAGAACGGAAGGACATATGTTGACCTAATGCAGCGGTCTGTAGGCGGTAACAATCGATCCGGCAGATCAGTTGTTCATCCAATAAGCCGATAAAGGAATGTGCATCCGCATTCTTTTGTAAAGAGGAATAATGCGCTTTCAAATTATCGTTTGTGACATCCGGTTGGAAATGTAGTGGGACAGGATTGGTATTCGCCCAATACTGCAGGATCGCCATATCTTTTTTCAGATCAAGGGAACGGAAGTGGATACAATTGGATTGTCCAAATGGCACTTCGATCAGTATCCCGGATCTCGCTGGGGGTTTACAGAATAACATGGCTGCAAGCTATAAGCTGGATTGAGTTGAAAGGTTTTGAATCAGGTAAAATGAATTGTGAACCTATACACCTATGAATGAATTAACAAGTAAAACCGATAAAAATGAACTGAACTTCAGCAAGACAGAAGTGGTAGATGACGGATTACACCAACTCATGGGTGCGCATTCTTCAACTGCAACAGGAAGTTTCGGTAAAATAATTTTACAGCATTTTCAGGGAGATAACTTTACAATCGGGTATAATTCATTTCGTATACAGAGACCGGTGAAGCTGGATGAAAGTGAATGGCCGATAAAGTTTGAAAATAAATTCATTACTTTTTGGCAGGGGGTAAACCACTATAAATGGAGACAGCGCCAGTATCAGATTATTTTTGAGGGGAACACTACATCACCAACCCAACTTTATACTGCCGGCAATTATGAGATACTTTTAATTGCCTTGAGCAATGATTTATTGAAATCTTATGCTGCACATTGCCCACGGCTTGCCACATACTTTGAAAATGCAGATAAGGGTGACCCGGCAAATTTGTTAGACCGGGTAGTATTCCTGACACCCGGGATGGAACAGGCCATTTATGAGATACTAACCTATTCAATGCTGGAGGAACTCGCAGCAGATTTCTTTAAAAGAAAGGTAAATGATTTATTGGTTCACATGGTTCATCATTTGAATACCTTGGATAGTATGCCAGCCTTTGATTTGGCGGATATAAAAAAAGCAGAAGAAGTGAAGAGAATAATTGTAGCCGATTTCTCGGTCAATTATAGTGTCGAGATACTTGCCCGAAAACTGGGATTAAGCGAACAAAAATTACAAATGATCTTTAAATATTGCTATGGAGTGACAGTGGGAAAATTTTCCAAAGATCAGCGAATGAAGAAAGCGCACGAACTCCTGATGGGAACCAACGAGATTTTATTATCAATTGCATTGATGGTCGGCTACAGTGATCCCGGTAATTTCTCCACCGCTTTCAAAAATCATTTTGGCTATTCACCAGGTCATGTCCAAAAAAGATTGGGTAAACAAAGATATTCAACTAACAAGTCCGAAAACCTCGCCAGCGAAAAATACGCCCAAAGGAGTATATAACTTTAGACTCCGGATTAAACAGTAAAATAAATACCACTTTAGCGGTATTGTTAAATTCGGTTAAACAGTCTAACGTTGTTGAACCAACTAACCACCACCACCATGTATAAAAATGCAGCTTGTCTGGGAATAGCCCTTAAGTACCTGATTAGTTTATTGCTCCTATTGAGTATTCAGCAAAAATCTTTTGCCTGGTCTTTAAAAACTCATCTTTGGATTGCTCAACAAATTTTAAATGATGTAGCAGATGATGCACATGTGAATATTGATGGGAAGACCTATCTGGTTCCCTATGCAATTTATAATGCATTAAAACTCCATCCTGATAAATTCAGAATGGGCTGTCTGGGCCCCGATGTATTTCCTGATCCCTTGGTTGGACAAACCACAACACACCCCGGAGTACAAGGCGGCTGGCAAACAGATAATTGGTTACGACACCTTTTGTCCAATGCACAAACTCCCGAAGCAATTGCCTTCAGCTACGGATTTTCCGTCCATGCCAGTTCCGACATCTTTGCCCATACATACGTGAATGCATATGCAGGAGACATCTTTGAATTGACGGATCCCGAAAGAGAAGTAGAATTGCGGCATTTTGTATTGGAAAAATATATAGAAGGGCTGACACCCGTTCCGCTTGATAATGCGGGTAACCCGGTTAGCTGGACCAGTCGCTTATCAGCGCCGGCAGATTTTATAAAAAAAACACTCATCTTAAATGATGATGTATTTAAAGAAAATCTAAAAGCAAAAACCGGATTTCATCTCGGTGCGATGTATGTGGCGCAGAAGTCAGTTGCAGGAATACAAAAGGGATCACAGGCGTTGGTGGAAGAGTATTCAAAATGGGCGGCAACTTATTATAAATTACAAAATGATTATTACGGGTCCTTGGGTACTGCTCAATTAAATTTGGTTACTGCAAGGGAAGGATTGCGGATTGCAGCTGACTTATTGGAAGTAAAACAAAAAGTATTGGACGAGGCAAAAAAGGTATGGGAAAATGCAAAAGAGATCAGGGCTAAGTATCCGGCATTAATTGACGTTCAGCAAAATGCCCTTATAACACAAACAAGAATTGCCACGGAGCTGGCCAGCGCCAGTGTTCGGATATCTGCCAATGCACTTGATCGGATAGGAAGTTTGTATAGTAAGATTGGAAAACTCCGGAAAAAAATAAGTGATAAGGGTTGCGGCCGCTTGCCTCGTCCGCTGAGAGGACCTTGTAATAAGGTTGTTCGTGGACTGCTTGGAGATATCGGGGGATTAGAGGCAGATATCAGAGTATTAAATGCAAGTATCAATGCTGCAAAACAAGCAGCTGAAACGGCGGAGAATTTAAAAAAGGAGATAAATGAAAAGCTGAAGCGCTTACAAAAAGATTATAACGCAGCTGTTAATGGACTTGCTGATCGAACCTTTGAATTGGCAATAGATGCAGCCTCTGCGAATTTGCAACTACAGCAAACTGCTGTGAATAAAGCAAGGGAGGGAGTAGAAAAAGCGATTGAAGTAGTGGCGAAAGCACAGGAAGAAGTAGATAAGATCGATCCCATTGTTGACGAGATTAAAAAGCTTTACGATAAGTATAACAGCCTGACCTTGTTGATGGGGAATTGGGTGAAGGGAATTGATAAAGCAACCGAGGAATATATTCTGGCAAGCGAAAGAGCTGGAGTAAAAATGGTGAGTGGAACAGGCAACCCCCTCGATGAATATACTAAATGGCTCAGTTGTTATGGATTAGTATTTACGGGTGTTCCTATTCAATTCATGGAAGGCGGATGCTTCCTTATTGAAGAGTTGGCTAAACTAAAAGAAAAGTACGATAAACTAATTGAGCGCTTACCCGAATGGCTGCAATGGGTGGTTGCTCCAACAAAAAAAATCAGTGAGCTGATTACGGCCGAAGCAAAACCCGAAATGGAAAAAGCTTTTTTTAGTCTTACTGCATTTGTCACAGATGAAGCAACGGCTGAATTCTTAAATGTTTTAGTAAATCCCGAGAATGCTACGCTGGGTAAATTGAATGAAGTGTTCAGGGAGGATGGAACTACCAAACGACTTTTAACCTTTACAGACGTTTCTTCGGTTGTATTAAAAGATTTGAAAGTGGAGAATGGATTTTTAAATACGGAGAAATTTGGTCCTTTACGAAACTCTGTTACGCTTGCTAAATTAGCACTACTTGATCCGGCGGCGTTGAACCAATTAATAAAAAATTATGTCGGAGAATACAACTCTCCCTATTATGGGTCCACTTACTTTCGTTCCAATGAACCAAACTTTACAATTCTGCTGGATGCTGTAAAAAGTATTGATGGCAATCACCAATGGCAGGCTTTTGCCTTACCCTATCCCAGGAAAGGAGGAATCGGCCCTGGAGCCAGGAAACAAAATTATGGCTATAATTATTTTGCCGATGGTACCAGGGAGAAAGGATTTAGACTCTGGGTCGATCCCTATATTCGGGAGCGTGTTTTTTATAAATTATTTCCTCTATCAGCATTGGGAGCATTGGGTGAAATTCCAGAATTAAATGCATCCCGATATACCCACGTGGAATGTCCGCAGAATCCTTTTCCCGCCACCCAGGATGCGAATGGAAATATGTTGCACCAGGATCTGACCTGTGAAGTAGTTAGTGATCCGGGATTGGATGTTCGTGCAATTACATTTTCAACTGTAGAGGAATATTCTGCTCAATTTTTTACATGCCCCGGAAGAGAGGCGGAACAATATTATACAAGCATTGCAGCATTCGGTAGTTTGAAAAAGGCAGAACTGCTTAACAGCTCTGTTAATGCAAAGTACCCCGATATTAAAACGAAGTTGGTCAAACGTGGCGGTATCTTCAAACGCTGGCGTCTCATTATTACTGATTGCGCTTCACGGGCGAATGCAGTAGCAGCAAGGGATATTGCAATCCGGAGAAGATTTGCCAAAAAAATAAAATTATACCGGGTGAACAATCCCAGTGTTACTATTAAAGTTCTTAAGAAAAGTAAGATTGATTAACACCGGGCGAAAGAATGGTGCATGAAGAATATTTTATGCACCTTTTTAAGATCATTTTTCTGACAGGGGAGGTAGTTGGAATTGATTTCATATTTCCTATTCACAAATCTGCATGGCACAATCATAACTTACCAGGCTGAATACATTGACATATTTGTACTATCAAAATCGATAGTATATGTTGAGTGCATTCTCCTGGTATAACTTTATAGTCTTTCTTATAATTGCCAATCTCCTGTATTACAGTTTCATCTGGATCGTTTTCTACAAAGCAAAGCTGCCAGCCATTTTTGATTTCAATAGTAGAAACACATTTTCATTCCAGCAGCAGGAAGAGACAGAAGAATGGCAACCCACTATGCAGGATATAATGGAAGAATTACATGCGGTCTTCCACCGGCGCCTCAATAAAAATGAACTCACACTTGCGTTACAACTAAAATTAAAACGCTATAAACAGTGGGACGAACCCGCCTTCCGGGAAACCATCAATGCATTTATCGCAATGAAGAGCGAATCAATATGCTCCATCCATCTCAGTGAGGAAGATCAGCGTGTGCTATGGATATAGATCGGGTGGAGCGCCCAAATTTATGTACCCTATATAAAACAATCAATGAAAAAAATTTGTGTAATTCTTGTGTCTTGCTTCTTGTGCCTTGTTTCTTTATCCCAGGATGGTAATGCCGGTATCAACGAAGCCAACCAAAAAGTAAGATCCTATTTCGCCTCCGGAACCAATTTAATGTATGCCGTCGGTGCCGTACTCGGATTGATCGGCGCAGTAAAAGTCTACAGTAAATGGAACAGCGGTGATCCCGATACAGGAAAAGTTGCTGCTGCATGGTTTGGCAGTTGTGTGTTCCTTGTTGTAGTTGCAACGGTTATACGGTCATTCTTCGGAGTCTAAATTCTTAACCTATAAATCAAGTCTTATGAAAATTATTTTACTTTTATTTTTGTTCCCCACCTTCGTGAACGCCCAGTACATCGCCATCAAAGCAAGGTATACCGCAACAAGATTGGTCGATGATTTTCCCAATCCACCAAAAAGAGAAAATCGGTTGATGCTTTCATTCTACGAAGTAAATGGGGCAGGAGCGTACACACCTGTTGCCGTCACCAACTATCAGCTCTATGTATATAAGGAAGGGCTGCAATATGGAAGTCTCATAGGTGCTGTGCTTGATTCCGCAGGAAACAATTATGATCACTATAGCTTTACCGCCCCCAAAGCAGTTTCCTATTATAACTCAATGGGCGAAAGTTATATTGATTGTATCGCTGGATTGTCCACGTTATATGTCGTCAATGGGCATACATTAGATTGCGGCTGGATCGGCGTATCCTACTGGGATATCGATGGGGGCACCGGCGAAGCAATAGAACGTTTTACCGCACCAAATATAAGTTTGCCTTACTTTGCCTGGCCACATCCATACTTTGATGCACCCGGCAATATAAATTTTTGGGCACCGGTTCCCCCGACAGCACCTTACAATTTGTACAACTTTACTTGCGGTACACTGCAATATGTTAGGCGGGGTGTATTGCAGGCCGATACTTCCGATAGCGAGATCATCACCTTGCCGGTACGTTTTGCCAATGTCAACGGAAATATAGACGCTGCAAACAGGGCCACTATATCCTGGACCAATTTAACCGAATCAAACGTTGCGGTATATGAAATAGAGCGTTCAACAGATGGGATCAATTTCCAAAAGATCGGAACAACTTTGGCATCTTCAAATGCAGGTGGAAGCGCAACCTATGATTTTTCCACTACCCAGCTTGATAATAAAAATTATTACCGCATCAAAGCAGTTGAAATGGATGGCACCATATATTATAGTGTCATCATAACCATCTCACAGCTCACGGCTCAAGGCTTGCAGCTATTTTCTATATATCCCAACCCCGTTACTAGTAATGAACTGAATATTCGTTTAGAGAATGCCGAAGCAGGTCGTTATATTTTTTCAGTAGTCAGTAGTAGTAACCAACGCCTCAAACAGAAAATGATCATTTATGAAGGAGGAACATTGATCCGCCGTATCGATCTAAATTTACCACCCGGGTTGTATACTGCAATCTTACAATCAGCCACCCAGCGATTTACTAAGCAAATTATAATTACCCGGTAATGGATTTGCAACAGCGGATGAGTGGGAAATTGCCCGTAATTGATATTGCAGGTACCATGTTTTATGTGGATATAAGGGCGCATGAATTGAGAGCAGATTACCAGTTAATGTCCAGGATTGATTTGGATAAATTAGAAGTCGGTCCCAATGGTGATTCGTATCGCTTTGCATTTAATACGGAAACAAAACAACTCGTTAGTATTGATCAGAAGATTACAGAGTGGCCGGAGAAAGTAGTGGTGGTGGAGATACCCGATGAATTGAAAATGGATCCTTACAGCTTCGCGAGGGAGGCAGGCCTCGACCCTGTCGAATTTGTCAAGAGACATCCGATAGAGAAGGAATTGAAAGCAACGATCATTCCTTTGTCAGAGACGGGCTTTGAGGAAATAATGGAAAAAAATAAAAAAGCAAGATCCACAAAAAGAACAAAGGGAAGACGAATATGAATACAAGTGTTTACCAGGTCAATAAAGGCATCAATCGTCCCATCGAATTCAAAGGGTTAAAGGCGCAATATATATGGTATCTCGGAGGAGGGCTTTTAGCCCTCCTAATTTTATTTGCAACTTTATATATTGCGGGCGTCAACACTTTCCTCTGTCTATTAATAATAATCACCGCCGCTACTGCCTTATTCATGCAGGTCTACAAAATGAGCCGCAAACACGGTCAGCACGGCATGATGAAAACTCTTGCGAAACGATCAATACCCCCGGTCATCAAATCCTATTCAAGAAAGAACTTTACGGATTTAGCTAAAAGAGGGATTGATATCTGAATTATTTATTCGGCATTTCGTAAATTTGATACAAGCGTTGCTCAAACTTCTCTCAGGTGACTTCGGTCTTCGGGGGTTCGAATCCCTCCGCTCCCACAAATGATAAAAGCAACACTTTTGGGGAGTGTAGCGAAGTGGTTAAACGCACCTGATTGTATTTATAAAAGGCTGCAGTGTTGCAGCCTTTTATATTAATTTAATTCCAACATGCAAGTAACGGTTAAAGAGATAAAAGAAGTTTTTAAATTCTGTGAAGAATCTTACGACCATTGCTGGAAAGTATTGGGAGCTTTGAAAAGAGGAGAGTCTACAAAGGATCTGGCTAACGATTTAATTTTGTTTCAGGAAAGGTTGGCCTTCGCTTTATTTAAACTGCAAAACCTGCGTAACCGGATAGCTCAAAGGATGCGCTATCTGGTTGAGCATAAAAAAAAGTATAAAAAAGAATGGTTTGCAGGTCGAATGAAAAACTTAACAAGTTATTCAACAGGGAGCAATCAAGTCATCAATATAGGTAAAGCGATTGGGGATGCATTTGCATTTTTCTTCTACAGGGCAAATCTTGATTTATTGGAGAGTCAATATTTGCATAAACGGATTCAAGGTTTTGTTTCGGGAATCGGAGGGGAGGGTGAGCTGGCTTTTCTTCAGAATTATAAGCACCTGGATGGCAAACTCACTATTTACCATGGGACAACTAGCATATTACGCTATGGGGATTTTAGTTTTTATGATTTATTGGAACATGAAATTACAGAAATAGCGGAGCTGAAAACTAAGAAATTAGAGGATAACAAATTGGAGCTTTCGCTTACACTCATTGGTACTAAAATTCAAAAAAAACCAAAAGAACAGGTGCTGTCCACGATTAAGCCGCATGCCGGCATGGACCAACGAATAGCTGATAAATTGAAAAAACAGGTTGAAGCAATTGCTAAAATAGTGAAGTCACAAAAAAATAAAAATAACTATTCAACAAACCTTGAAGGTTCCTTTTATTTTAAGGAAATCCAGGATCTTTATAGTCAATCAGGATTTGTGAAACCTATATTTGTCCACGCAGGCGATGGATTATTATTTGCAGGTATGCGGTTTCCATCCGCTTCACTATTTACCCGGACTTTTAATAGAAAATACGAAAGGCTTATAAATAATCTGCCACAAAATATCATTGAACCCGCTAAAAAACTAGTAAAACAGAACTCAAAGAATAATGGTCTTATAATGGGGCAACTATTATATAATCCTGATTTCGGGGATAAGAATACGTCGGGAACGATACCACTTTTTTGGTACCCGCTTGATGGATCACTTTTAAAAGATTTGTATTTCTCCCATTTTATTGTGTTCAGCTTATTTAATCCCGTGCATTTGATTGAAGATTTGCAGGTACAAGGTTATTATGTCGATTCTAAATATTTGTCCGCTGAAACAAGGAAAAATAAGGCCGGTTTTAAAAAAGGGGTACAGCATTTTGATTTGTTCATTACTTACATTGTTAATTTCCTTCAATCAGAGAAGTCTGTTCTTTCTTCTGTACTGGAAGCAGAACGGATTTTATTGGAAACAGGAACGGCAACTATGTCCTATATAAAGCCTCAATTTATTTTTGATAACTTATTTAAGATTCATGATGATGGCAATGATAACTCTTAATATCCTGCATCTGTCACATCGTAAAGATCGGTTTGCCTTATTCATGGATGAGTTGCGGATTCAGCAAATACCTTTCAGGAGAATATGGGAGGGAATAGCAGATCCCGAATGTCCTGCCAGAGGAATTTTAAAGGCACATCAACAGATCGTAAGATTTGCCAGTCAGGAAGGATTGAAGCAAATCACCATTGCTGAGGACGATTTAAAATTTACTGCGAAAGGAGCTTGGAGATATTATTTGCAAAAGATGCCGGATGATTTTGATTTGTATCTCGGAGGTATTATATGGGGTAATATTATGCCGGACCAAACAGTACATGATTTTTCCGGAACAACTCTATATACGATTAGCGAAAAGTTTTATAATGCATTTTTAGACCTGGTACCCGGAACTGATTTTGACAGGCAGCTCGCAGGCAAAGGGAGGTTTGTTGTATGCGATCCAATGACAGCAGTACAACACGCCGGTTTCAGTGACAACAGTAAGCGGGTAATTGATTTTTCTAAATACACTGATCGCTATCAGTTATACAATGGCTAATCTTTCAGGAATGCCCGCATATCCTGTAGGATGAGGTAAGCACTCGGAGGGGAAAAAAAACTTGAATGACTGCCGACCCATTCTTCGATATAAGGATTTTGTGAAAGACCTTTAAATTCTGTTAACAGGTATTCTTTGAGGGCTGGGGTTGTCGCTTGCATTTCTCTCCAAACGCTTTCCCTGTTTTCCAATATGAAAACAATATCTTCAAAGTCGCTGCTTTGGCGACCATCACCTTTTCCACGATTTTTAAAAGCTTCTAATTTGGAGGCAATGAAATAGGGAGTATCAAATATCTTCACGGGGTGTTGTGGGTCAATTTTGTAATTAATAGCAGTGCTAAAACCCTCTTTGTACCAGCGGTTAGAAAATCCTAATATGCTTTCATCCGTTGGCATCACATCAACGATAAGGCCATGTTGTAAATACCTGCCGACAAATTTTGCCGTAGGATCATTGCTGAAACCCATGTCCCGTAATTGTTGTTCAAGTGCAGCGTACTCAGGATGGGAAGCTATTTCAACTAGTATATCTATATCTCTTGTTTCCCGTATATCACTGGTTTCCCGTTGCGCATAGAGTGATACAGTAGCACCACCAACAAAGACAACTTTATCTTTTAGGTTTCCCAATGCATTATAGACAGCCCGGATGCGGGTAATATTTTCACGGTGATTTTTATTCATAATATCAATCGTTTTAATTCTTCAATGGCAAACTTAACTTCACGCACTCTTCCTACACGGATCACATCCAGCAGTGCAAGCATTTCATATAAGATTGGATCTTTCCGTACTGCCTCAACCTGTTCTTTATATAATGGCTCAATCGCCAACCCTCTTACCGCACCCCTTGGTTCCGGCCAGACATACGGCAAACTGTCCGATGCAAATTCTTTTTGCATGATAGGATGTGAATGGGCGGTGTATATTCCGTTGACCATACTGCCGGGCAATGCAGGGAAAACATAATGAAGACCGTGTTCAAGGAATTCTATTAATGATTGCCGGTATACTTTTTTTCGGGTATCCGCCTCGATCAAACCGCCTATAGAACTACGGTGCAGTGATTCCGAAATCTCAGAAGGGCTGATATGTAGTTCCTGGGCCAGATCCTTGAATTGCCAGGGCTGATCCTTTTTTGCAATTATTTTAAGCAGGATAACAATATCCTGCGGCCGCATACCACTGTGTTTTCGCATAATTGCAAATATAATTCGCAATTTGCAAATTGCGAATTAAGAATTAATAAATAATTTTTAGCCTGAAACAACTAAATTAATTAGTAATTTCGTAGCTTAGAGGGTACTCATTAACGTGCGAATGAGAGAATATAAAATAATAGAGTTTAGTCCTGAAAATGAACAGGACAAGATTACTGGAATGACCATTAATTCTTCTTTAGAGGATGTCATGTATTTTATTCATTCGCTTCAGGAAGAAATGCTATTGGACAATCCTGACTTTTTGAAATTGAAATCCCTTTGTTTTGAACTGGTATGTCGCTTACCACTTCCGGTTCAACTCTTGCAGGACACCTTTATTCTCCGTGGCCGGGAAAACATCAATGGAGAAGTTTTTAGCCGGATATCAGATTTATCGTACAATCCAAAACAAGATAAAATAGGATTAGGAAGATTTAATCTTTCAGGAGAACCAGTTTTTTATGGAGCTGTGCCCATTACTACACACAATGCAAGCGGGCAATTAACAACGATCTGTGAATCATGTAAAGAGTTATTTGATACAAACTCTGTTTGTGATTGCAAATACTTTACCATTGGCAAATGGAATATAGTAAAGCCAATAACTACAGTTGTATTAACTTTTTTTGAGAACGCTGAAGAAAAGAGTTGGCACGTTGGTAACCTTAACCCGCATTATGTAAAGTTTATTTCCGGTATGTGCAATGAAGAAGATAGGGAGAAATGCAGGCAATTCTATTCCTTCTTTTCAAACGCAGCTGCAAAAAAACAGGTAGCGGGGAATAGTTATCTTTTAACAACAGCCTTTTTTCATGCGCTACAGGAATATTATGGGGAAGAATTAGGAATATTGTATTCAAGTTCTATGACTGATAATACGGGTTTGAATCTTGCACTTTCAAAGGGCGTACTTGATAACAATTATCTTTCGTTGGAGGCTGCCGTCATGTTCAAAGCAATGCGTGATAAAAAGAATTTTAAATCTTTCACTTTATTTCCTTGTACTGATTGTGCCAGTGTAACGAGGGATGATCGTTTCCGGTTTTCTTACATCTTATGAGAGTATTTCCTTTCACAATTCATAATTCCCTTTTCATAACCACCCCGCCCTTCTTCGCAGCAATCTTTGCTGCATCAAGAATTTGAGCGACATATTACCCATCTTCGGTGTCGAGAATGATTGCATACTCTCAAAGCAAGGTGATATCACCATCGTATACGAAGTGCAGTTGCCCGAACTTTTTACCTTATCCGACCAGGAATACGAGGCACTGCATCAAACATTACTAAGAGCAATAAAAATTCTTCCCGCTAACACGGTATTTCATAAACAGGACTGGTTCACCGAAAGTAAACATGCTGCTGACTTCAGCGCAATAGGTGTTAGCTTTTTATCTAGAGCCAGTGAACGTTTTTTCAATGAACGGCCTTACCTCCATCACCAGTGCTATATCATGCTCACGAAAAAACCGGCGGGCAGAAAATTGGGATCATCGTTGTTTTCAAACTTATTGCGTCGTTCGATTGTTCCCGAGCAAACACTAAAGCCACAACTCTTACAGGACTTTTTGGATGCAGCAGGTCAGTTTGAAAGGATATTAAATGACAGCGGCTTTGTAGAATTGAAACGATTGACAGATTCTGAATTAAGCGGAAATAAAAAATATTGCGGGTTGATCGAACGCTACTTGAATCTGCAACCCAATGAACGAAGCTTCGTAGTAAATGATATTTCCTTTGAAGATGGAATAAAAGTGGGGATCAATCATTGTCAGTTATTCACGCTGTCGGATGCAGCTGATTTACCATCTTACTGTGGTTCAAGAATTAATTACGATAAATATTCCACCGATAAGACCAGGTTCAGTATCGGCTTTGCATCGCCGTTAGGACAGTTACTATCCTGTAATCATATATACAATCAATATATCTTTATTGAAGACCCGCAGAAGACCATACAGAAATTAGAAAGTAAACGCTTACGCTTGCATAGCCTCAGTGCCTATTCACGGGAGAATACGATGGCAAGAGATGCCACCAATGATTTTCTCAATGAAGCGATCGCACAGCAACGTTTACCTGTGAAAAGCCATTTCAATGTTTTAGTGTGGACGAGTGATAAAGAAGAGTTGAAGGAAGTTCGTAACCTGGTATCATCAGCCCTGTCCCAGATGGATGCGGTACCGAAGCAGGAGCTGTCGGGCGCACCGCAGATATTCTGGGCAGGCATACCGGGGAACGCAGCAGACTTCCCAATGAATGATACCTTCGACACCTTTGCGGAGCAGGCATGTTGTTTCTTAAATCTTGAAACCAATTATCGCTCCAGCATTTCCCCTTGCGGAATAAGATTAGGTGACCGCCTGACCGGGAAACCCGTGTATGTAGACATCAGTGATGAACCCATGCAGAAAGGCATTATCACCAATCGTAACAAATTTATTTTAGGTCCTTCAGGTAGCGGAAAAAGTTTTTTCACCAACCACATGGTACGTTCCTATTACGAACAGGGAACGCATATCGTACTCGTGGATGTTGGTCATAGTTATAAAGGACTTTGCCAGATGGTAAAGGGATATTATTTCACCTATGATGAAAAAAGTCCCATCTGTTTTAATCCATTTTACATTGGGGAAGGTGACACACTCGATACAGAAAAGAAAGAAAGCATCAAAACATTGTTGCTGGCCCTTTGGAAAAAGGACAACGAAACTTTTAATCGTTCAGAGTATGTCGCCCTGTCCAATGCTTTGCAACTCTATTATGCAAAGGAGCGGGGCTTCCGGTGTTTTGATTCTTTTTATGATTTCCTCCAAACTGAATATGTAGAGGCTTTAAAAAAAGACCAGGTCAAGGAAAAGGATTTCGATATGTCAAATTTCCTTTATGTACTTCGTCCTTTTTATAAAGGAGGTGAATTTGATTATTTATTAAATGCGACCAAAGACCTGGAGATGCTGCAGGAGAGGTTTATTGTTTTTGAACTGGATAAGATCAAGGATCATCCGATTTTACTTCCTGTTGTAACAATAATAATCATGGAAATTTTTGTGTCTAAGATGCGGAAGCTTCCGGGAATCCGTAAAATGATATTGATCGAGGAAGCATGGAAAGCAATCGCAAAGGAAGGCATGGCCGAGTACATGAAATACCTTTTTAAAACAGTTCGCAAATTTTTCGGGGAGGCAATTGTAGTAACACAGGAAGTGGATGATATTATTCACTCTCCCATAGTAAAGGAAGCAATTATTAATAGCAGCGATTGTAAGATTCTCATGGATCAATCTAAATTCCAGAATAAGTTCATAGAGATTCAAAATCTACTCGGATTAAATAATAAAGAAGTCGCACTGGCATTATCTATCAATAAAGCAAACGATCCAAATAAAAAGTATAAAGAAGTTTTTATTTCGCTGGGTGGCACGATCTCAAAAGTGTACAGGACAGAAGTGTCACCGGAGGAGTACATAGCCTATACGACCGAAGAAACTGAAAAAGTGAAATTGATGGGGTATGCCGAAAAATTCGGCGGTGATCTGGAAAAAGCGATAAGCGCAATGTTGAGTGAAAGCTGAGAAGATTATTGCCAGAGTGGCTCATTTTCCCAATTTTTCGGGAATCCCATATCTTTTAAATTTACATACGAGCAACTTTTGAGTAACTCTTTTAAGCGTTTATTAAAAGTATGGCCAGGATTAATTATTTGAAGTATATAACTAATACAACTTAAAACACCGTAAAGTTTATTTTGATGAAAGTTGATATTATTCAAAAAGGGGTACACTGGATTTGTGGGTAATTGAGGCATCGTAGTAATCCTTCGGTTCCATAATCTACCATGGTGAGCACATATATTTCTTAAATGTGCGAATGAGTGCATCCAACTTTCTAAAAGTATTGGATTATTTAAACCAAATGAAAGCGCAACGGCCTTTTTTTCATTCGATTTTTTTAGGTTCTCAAATAATTTACTCAGGAGGCCAATAGAGACAACCTCTAAACTCATCCAGCAAGCGGGATTCGTGGGGTTGGTATATTTTCCTTTATAATGGGTAATAAAAGTCTCTGTGCTTCTGTCAATTTCTTCGTAAAGCTTATTTATATCCTTATTAAATCTGGTGGGGTTTCGATAAAGTGTTTGGTCTTCATACCAATGGCTTCCATAAGCGATCGAATATTCGTATATAACTTTCGTTCGCAGGGAGATCTCAATTTTTTCTAACGCATCAAATGTTAGCAAGCGAAGCTTTCTGTCAAATACATAGAGTTCAATAATTTCTTCGAATGAAATTTTCTTTGTGAAAGGATGGTTGATCTTTGTATTGTCTTGGAATGGATAGGTGTAAGCTCTGAGCCGGTAGTAACTGATATTTGACAAATAATGGGCAGCTTTTGTCTCATCTTTAAAGGAAAGGCCCCGCTGTTTTAGCGTGTTGATTTGGTCGGCGATGCTTAAAGGTGGCTTGGCAAACTGCATGGTTAGAATAGGTCTAAAAAATCGAAAACCCGCCCGGGTGCGCTGATCTGACGAGAAGCGTGGCGAGTCTTATTGCATCAAATGTATAAAACAATTTCAAGAAATATTGAAATTATGACCTAAAAAATATTTAAAACACAAAGTCGGGTAGTTTTACACTTGTAAAACAAAGACTTATCGATTAGATATCTAAATAGGTCCGATATCCCACATTGGGCATATCAACTATTTTCTTTTTCAAATCAACTTATTCCCGTTTCACAACAGAGAGGGTAACCCTACACTTCATATTTGTATCTCTTTAATCATTAAAATTTACAAATATGAAGTCAAGATGTATGTGTGCTGTTTTACTTTTATTTGCTTTTTATTCCTGTAACAAAAAAGAACCACAGGCAGTTCAAAAAACGATTACGCAAGTTATTAAAGAAGGGCCAAAACTTTGCGATTCTTCATTTATTGCAAATGCCCCGGTAAAGGTAGGAGAGACAGGAATTATGCTTCCTGCAGGAACAAAGTTGTGTTTGACAAAAGATAAGCTGGAGGTAAATGTAGAATTACCGGATGGATTCGGGTTTACTTCTTTCAATGGTGTTACAACTGAGGCTGTAGGGCTTCCCTTTGCTACTTATGGTTGTTATTGTAGTGGGGTCGGTACTGCCTGTAATGTATTTTATGCCGATGGTCTTGGTTTCGGTTGCCTGCAAAGTAGTTGTGTAGGAGCTTGTACAGGTAAGTTTACTTACAAAGGATATAGTGTTGATAATATAGCCTACCAATCAGGTAAAGATGACTTTTTTAAACTGGCTGCTATACAGGAAACCATTGCTACCATGACTCCGGGTAAAACATTTAGTAAACAAAGTTTGTATGGTGTTTCCTTTTATTTGGTAAAAGATGAAAAAGCTTTTCTGTCCAAAGCCACTTGCGATTGTGAAGGAACAGCAGCCTGCAAATTAAAGGTGGTAGCAATTCAGATCGCAAAAGGCGTTATGACTGATACCAAGATCTTTTACTGTGAAGGCAATTGTAATGGTTGTGAGTTAACTATAAAATAAAGGTTGGTTATGACAAAGGAGGCTTGCCGTAAATAAATTTGATTTACGGCAACCTCTAATTCAGTAGTCAGGTACATACGATCTGTCCTTGTGCATTGGTAGTACATTTAGCCGATAAGGTTCTGGAATTATAGAGAACTTCATGAGTATTATTGTCCCCCAATTTCTCCTTGATCTTGACAGTAAATTCTGCATTATTAAATGTTGCTTCTGCATTTGCATTTGCAAGACGATTATTGATACGCTCCTTGAACTCATTCAATAGCTGTTCGATTTCTGCTAATACTTTTTCTTTTTCCATAAATTTATTTTTAATGTTGATGTGTTACAATTTTTAAGTTGCCATAATTCCCGGAATTGACTGCCCCGCCGTTTATAGTAATAGTGCCAATATTTACGCTTGCGTTTATGGCATCGCCAATATAACGGAGAAAACTAGCTGCTTCGGTGACACTTTCAAAGGCAAGCTCATTAGTGCCAAGTTTTAAAATGTGTGCACCGAATTTGATTTGATATTCTTTTGGCCGGATTTCTTCTTTCCTTATCAGGGTTGTTACTGCCCTATTCAACATGGTGTTTTGATTATAAGGCACCTTTCCATACCAAAACTTTACTTTTTGCCGGGCTTCAGGAAGATGCTGGTTACCCTTATTGACCTGTCGATAAAGAAAACTATAATCTACCTGTCCCATAATGTCTGCTGTGATATCGGGAAACACTACAGTGAGGTAAGATACTTTTAAAGAATTTGACGCTACTGGGACACCTGCATTATACAGTTCTTTTATCTTGGTGAATTGTATAGGTGGCGCCCAATCTGAAGTGATTGCATATTCAAGAGAAACTACCACGTTTCCGCTGAGGTCCAGACCTTGTCCGCTTTCTTGTCGTAATAGGATTTTTTTTGTCGAAAGGCTTCCGGATAATTTTAATATCCTGGAAGTAAGATCTAGGGAAGTTTCGTATTTGTCGGTAAATCCGATCGTGCCACTCCCGCCAAGTTCGGCGGCAGCTTTGGAAGTAGCAGAGGAATTTTTAGTTCCCTTCCCGGTGTTGAGCAGTTCGAAATTATTTGCATTTGTCATCGATCCGGGTTGCCCTGTATTAACAAGTGTTGTGGTGCCCGCTGTCTTATCACTTTCAAAATCTTCACTGGAATTGGCACCGGTGATAGACATTTCTCCCGAACCTTTTGCACTTAAATTAAGAGAGGCGTTCCATTGTTGGGCCGCTGTTACTTTACCCAAATTTAATGTGTAGTGGTCGGTAACATAACGGTCCCAGGAATCAAACACTGCATTGTTGCCGGCAGGTATTTGCACTTTCAATTCTAAGAATGCCACACGGTCACCCATTAAATTAAAGGTCGTACCTGAACCGCCGGGATCAACTTTCAGTCGTTCAATGGTGAATACCAATGATTTCTTAATGGTCTTGGGAATAATTTTAATACTTGCTTTGGCCTCTTTTGAAAAAATAAAATTAGTGGTCAGCAACTCCATCAATTCCTTACTATCTGAAGATTTTTCATTGGCTGAATGAATGAATGCTTCCTGCCCTTTATCAGTCAGGCTGAGTACATTGAAAGTTATCGGTGCTGAAGTGGACTCGCGGATAATGGAAGAATTCAGATCAACCTGAACAAAACTTTGAGGGTCGGTAGCGTTGCCAAACATTTCTACATTCTTAGTATTTCGGTGTCGCTTGGCAAGATTTTTATTTGAAAAAATTCCGCAGGAATTGAATGCTATCGCAAATAGCATATAGCAGGTGATAGCTATAACTTGTTTCATAAACAGATAAGGTTTGGTGGATGATAAGCGTATCCTAATATAAATATTTTTATTAATACCCCAAAAAAGCCTGATCAACTAAGTGTATTCCATTACACAAAAAATCATAGCGCTTTCACAACAGAATAAACCAGGTCTGTTCTTCATTTGTAAAATGAAAAAGATAT
The DNA here is from genome assembly GCA_022843585.1 of Chitinophagaceae bacterium. Lineage (GTDB taxonomy): Bacteria > Bacteroidota > Bacteroidia > Chitinophagales > Chitinophagaceae > JJ008. The sequence continues at coordinate 109,629 of JALHNJ010000002.1, read as the reverse complement.
TTGTGATGGTACTGGTGACATGCATCAGTCTGAACCTGCATTCGCAATTCCCCATCGCCGAAATCATCAAAGCCGCCATCAAAAAAGTGATCGTGGCCGTGGACCTGAAGATCCAGAAGCTCCAGAATAAAACAATTGTCTTGCAAAATGCACAGAAGACCGTAGAGAATCAAATGGCAAAAACAAAGTTGACGGAGATCACGGGCTGGGTAGAAAAGCAAAGAAAACAATACGAGGAGTATTTCCAGGAATTACGAAAATTAAAAGAAGCACTGACCTACTACCATCGGATCAGATCGGTCATCGAAGATCAATTGGCATTGGTGAAGGAATATAAATTAGCATGGGCCACATTCAGGCAGGATAAAAATTTTTCAGCGGATGAGCTCAACGGTATGGCAGAGATCTATACCGGTATGATGAATGAAAGTATGAAAGCGATTGACCAGCTCTTTCTTGTGACAAATGCTTTCAACACACAGATGACAGATGCAAAGCGGATGGAACTGATAAATACCGCCGCCGGTAGTATGGAACAACAGCTCGCTGATCTCAGGGACTTCAACAACCAGAATAAATATATTTCCCTGCAACGTTCCGCTGCAAGAGGCGATTTGGAATACATTAAAAAATTATATGGGCTATGAAAAAATTTTTGATCGCAATTTTATTCGCACCACTCCTTGCATGCGGCCAATCCCAGGAAGCAAAACAATTATTACTGAATGTCGAGAAACTCGCACAGTTAAAATTGATGCTATCGCACATGAAGACCGGCTACCAGGTTTTACAGAAAGGGTATAACTCCATCAAAGATATTTCTGAAGGAAATTTCAACTTACACAAAACATTTCTCGATGGATTGTTACAGGTCAGCCCTGCTGTAAAGAAATATAAAAAGATTGCTGATATCATTAGTATCCAGGTCAGGGTAGTCAAAGAATCCAAAGAGGCATTGAAAGAATTCAAAGCAAACAAACAATTTTCAATAACAGAGATTGACTACCTCGGTAAAGTATATGCAAATTTATTGACCGAAAGCCTGAAACTCGTGGAGGACTTAGCCATGGTGCTGACCGCAGGCAAGTTAAGGATGAGTGACGATGAAAGACTCAAAGCGATTGATGCGTTGTATGAGAATGTATTGGAACAATACAGTTTTCTAAATGAATTTAATAATAGTACAGCGATCCTTTCCTTCCAGCGGGAGAAAGAGAAGATGGATATTGATTTAATGCGGAAGATTCACGGTATAAAATAAAGTGATTATGAGAAGAGTGATAGGGGTGAGTTTGATTCTTTTATTGATTCCCATTGTGGCAGATGCGCAACTAACAACCCGCATACGTTCTATGCACGAAGTGCTTGAACAACTCTATGATGACATGATGCCATTATGCAACCGGTTGATCGGTGTAGGAAGAGGGATAGCAGGTTTTGCTGCTACCTGGTATATCGCAGCGAAAGTATGGGGCCATATTGCGAGAGCGGAAGCCATCGACTTCTATCCCTTGTTTCGTCCCTTTGTATTAGGCTTTGCGATTTTAATTTTTCCATCCGTCATTCAACTCATCAATCAGTTGATGAAGCCCACCGTAACAGGCACTGCACAAATGGTGACGGATTCCGATAAAGCCGTAGCCCAATTACTGCAAATGAAAGAGAATGCCATCAAGACCACCGCATACTGGCAGATGTATGTCGGAGAATCGGGTAGGGGTGACCGGGAGAAATGGTATAAATATAATTACGGCGATAAAAAAGAAGGCTGGCTCAAAAGTATCGGCAATAATATTCGGTTCGCCTTTGACAAATTTGGCTACAACCTCCGCAACCAGATCAAACAATGGATGGCCGAAGTTTTAAAGGTTCTCTTCGAGGCCGCAGCCCTTTGTATCAATACCATCCGCACCTTTTATATGATCGTACTCGCTATACTCGGTCCCCTGGTCTTTGGTATTGCCGTCTTCGATGGTTTCCAGCATACACTAACGGTGTGGATCGCTCGCTACCTGAATATTTTCTTATGGTTACCCGTCGCTAATATTTTCGGAGGCATCATGGGAAAGATACAGGAGAACATGCTCAAAGAAGATCTCCAGCAAATTGCTTCAAACGGGGATACATTTTTCTCCACCACCGATACCGCGTATTTAATATTCATGATCATCGGTATCATCGGTTATTTCACCGTGCCCAGTGTCGCCAACTATATCATCCATGCGGGTGGTAACAATGCACTCTTACAAAAAGTGACCAGCATCATGAGTACCTCTGTCCGTAACACGGCATCTGGTACAGCAAGTATGTCAAGGGATGCATTGGGTGGTGCATATAATAAAGTTTCCAACAGCATGGCAGATAGTGGTGCAAGCGGTGGTTATTTCAAAGATAAAATAGCAGGTAAAAAAGATGTTTAGGGCAACTAAAAATATAGATACTGCTTTTAAGCAGGTGCGTTTGTTTTCAATAGCAGTAATAATAGTTTGTTTATTGCTGACGGTTTTCATTTCATACAAAAGCTACCAACTCGCTACACAGTCGCAGCAAAAGATATTCATTCTCGCCAATGGAAAAGCACTGGAAGCCTATGCCGCAGACCGCAAGGATAATATTCCCGTGGAAGCCCGTGATCATGTAAAAATGTTTCATCACTTTTTCTTTACGCTTGATCCGGATGATAAAGTGATCAACGCAAATATCAACAAGGCCTTGTACCTCGCAGATGCGACTGCCAAACAACAGTATGATAATTTAAAAGAGAATGGCTATTACACCAATTTGATCTCGGGCAATATCAGCCAGGAGATGCAATCGGACAGTATCAGTATTGATACCAATGACTATCCATATTATTTCCGCTATCAGGGAACACAGAAGATTATCCGGCCAACCACGATCGTGACAAGATCTTTAATTACCGAAGGCTATTTGAGAAATGTATCCCGTTCCGATAATAACGCACACGGTTTTTTGATCGAACGCTGGAAGACGATTGCGAATGAAGATATAAATATTGAGAACAGGCAATGAGAAAGAAAAAAGAAAACCCCTTGCAGGACAAAATTGCCGGGAAGATTGCAACCGGGTTGATGACCATGCAAACAAAGATTGCTGATCGTATGAACAAGATGCAAAATTTAAAAACTATCCTTATCTCATTTTGTGTGCTGAGTGCCGTTCTCAGTATTTACTTTTTCGTGGATGCGATCATTTCAAAACCAAAACGAACATTCAAAATTGACCAGGTGAAAATGCCAAAGCATTTTGACCGCTCAGGTGATGAAATAATGGAAAGCGAAATGCCGGATGATATATACAATCAGATTCAATCATATAAAAGATATATGGATAGTATCGGTGAAGCCATCCGTCCCGGGATGCAGGACTCGATACGAATAGTAGAAGAAATTTATTTACAACAACAAAAATCAAAGTGAGTATGCGTACAAATGTGAAAAGGAGAAAATTTTTGGTGGTAGTACCAGTACTGGTCATCCCATTTTTAACAATGGCTTTCTGGGCATTGGGCGGAGGAAGCAAGGAGAACAAGGAAGAAGCAATAGCAAAGGGATTGAACCTCGATCTGCCTAACGCAAATTTGAAAGAGGATAAATTATTGGACAAGTTGGGGTTTTATGACAAAGCTGCAAGAGACAGTTTAAAGATGGAGGAATGGATGCGCAATGATCCTTACTTTAAGAAGGATACGATGCCCTTTGAACTCGAAGAGTTAACCACCAGCAATAAATATTACCAGGGGTTGAATCTATCACCGTCCGAAAGATCCCTTTCAAATCCCGAAGACCAGGTGCTAAAGAAATTAAAATTGCTGGAACAGGAATTGAATCAACCGGCACCCGAACAAAAAAAATATGAACCTGAAATGTACCAGGACTTACCGGAAATAAATTATGCCACAGTCGCAGAAGACCCTGAAATGAAACAATTGCAGGGAACGCTGGATAAGATCCTCGATATACAACATCCGGAAAGGGTAAAGTTAAGAACAGGAAAAAATAGGGAGGCTGTTTATGCTGTAAGAAAAACAAATGGCAGCGATACGATTGTCAAAGGTTTCTACAGCTACAGCGAAGAAAAGGAATTGGAGGAGCAAAATGCGATCGAAGCGGTCATCTATGGTGATCAGGTTTTGGTCAATGGTTCGGTCGTGAAATTCAGGTTGCTGGATGAAATTTATATAAAGGGACAGCTCATTAGAGCCGGTACATATATAAATGGTATCGCCTCCCTCAACAATGAAAGGCTGGAAATTGAAATTAATTCCATCCGCAGCGGCAAATTTATATACAATGTAAAATTAGAAGTGTATGATGTAGATGGCTTGCCTGGAATTTATGTTCCCGGTACGATCACGAGGGATGCCGCCAAGGAGGCAGCGGCGGGTAGTTTATCACTGATGGATATGACTGCCGTTGATCCTTCTTTCAAAGCACAGGCAACGGCAACCGGTATCGGTGCAGTAAAGAATTTACTATCCAAAAGATCAAAGCTCATAAAGGTATCGGTGAAGACCGGTTACAAAGTATTATTAAAAGATAAAAATCAAAACCCATGAAACAGATCATAATATTTTTATTCGCATTTTCAAATTTTGCAAACGCTCAACAACCGTTGGCGATCACCACCGACAAAACCACTTCGCTCATCTTTCCCTTTCCTATTAAATATGTTGATAGAGGAACAAAGGATATACTGGTACAACCCATAAAGGAGAATGATAATATTTTATTGGTGAAAGCCGCGTCCAGGCAATTTGCAGAAACCAATTTAAGTGTGGTAACGGCTGATGGGAATGTGTACACCTTCACAGTGAATTATTCTCCCGCACCTGCAGAACTCAGTTTTCATTTACCGCCGAATAAGAAAACAAGTATCGCCACGTATGCGAATAGTATTATTGATAACAAACCCCGCCGCCTCTTAAAGGTGGAGAAGTACAATGTCATTGCAAAGCTGACGGGTATTTATATCAAGGATGGAGTGATCTTTTACCAGTTGGAAATCTGTAATCACAGTCCCCTCGATTATGATATTGAATTATTACAATTTGTCATCAGGGATAAAAAGCAAACTAAACGCACCGCCATCCAGGAAAATGAATTAACGCCCTTATATATCGCTGGCAACAAAAAACAAGTGAAAGCCTATAATTACTCAGTCATCGTTGTCGCACTCGACAAGTTCACAATCCCCGATGCAAAGTTGCTCGGCATCCGCATCATGGAGAAGAAAGGTGGCCGTCATTTCAATTTGAAAATTTATAACGGGCATATTTTAAAAGCATCTTTATTACCTGATTTGCATTGAATAAGGAACATGTGATAGCAGATGACCTATTGGCCATTGCAAAAAATGAAATGCAAAAGGGCAATCATTTTATCGCTTACAATGAGATCAATTATTTTCTCGATAAGCCGGATATGTATTTCTTTAAGACAAAGGATGAAGCCGATGAATTTTCAGATAACAATATCAGTGAGTACGACAATTTCAAAGTGATTCATGTCCGTTCAGTGGAGGAACTGCTGAACAGTGTACCCTATGGAGAACAATTACGCATATTATTATTAACGAATAAAAACGAATTAACTATGAATGAACAAAATGTAGCCGCCCTGGAAAAGAAGTTATTGAACCTGGGATTCGGCAAAGAATTCAACGAAGAAATGAAAAAAAATATCGAAGAACAAAAACCCGAATTCACCTTGGCCGGTGAAATGCAGTACGGTGGCCGCTCGATGCAGGTGGATCTTTCTTTCAGGGCCGGGAAGGAAAATGAAATGTATTTTTTCAATAATTACCAGGCCACGCTCAAAGATGATCCCGAAAAATCACAACGCTTTTATCTCGACAAAGGCAATGCGATCACGACCAAAGAAGCATTCAATTTACTCGAAGGCCGTGCCGTCAATAAGGATTTGGTGAATAAAGAAGGGGTGGAGTATAACGCATGGGTTCAACTCAATTTTGAAAAAAAATTAGACAATGGAAATTTTGACCTGCAACGCTTTCACAGCAACTACAACTTTGATCTGACAAAGACCCTGAACGAATTTATCCTGAAGCCGATGGATGTTGAGCAAGATAATACCCTGCACAATTCATTGATGAAAGGGAATGTACAGTCCGTTACTTTTTTGAAAGATGGCGAAGAAGTCAAAGGTTTTGTCGAAGCCAATCCCAAGGAGAGAACGCTGAATGTATATGACGGCCACATGAAGCCAGTGAGCAAGGAACAGAAAGAAGAATTGATGGATATTCCCGCCCCCAAACAGCAGCAGCAAAAGCAGTCTGCCAAACCCGGTGACGACGGCGGTGACGACATCGAACTCAAAAAAAAACGCACCCGTAAGCAAGGCAACGGGATGAAAATGTAGTGGCCCGAAGAGGAAGTGCCGGTGGAGACCGTCACCAGCAATAAGGCCATTCGGTGAGGATAAGCCAGTTTCGTAAGGAACTGGCTTTATCGTAATTTCATAGGATGTAATCAATTAAGAATGGATTATAGGCTAGAGTTTCCATCAATCCCAAAGTGGGGTCAATTTTACATTGATTATCAACCCTTTTTAATATAATACTTGCAAATCTCCTTGTCTGGTACGATATTTACGCTTATTTTTAAAGCTAACGGCAGGTTAGCAGCTTGCATGAATATCCCCACTACGACATTAAATCATCTGGCATGTTAGCTAAAGCACTTGATCTGGCAATACAGAAGGATAACAGCATCCATAATGTAGAGGATTATCTATCAAAATTAGGTAGAGATGTGACCAAGGTAACTGTAAAGTTACCGAGGCATCATAAAATGACTTTCTTTAAAGATGCATGGATATCTTCACTGATTACTACAGCATCATTTGGGAGGGAACTGGTTATAACAGACTGGAATAATAAATTAGATTATGGGGAATTACGTGATCGTTTTAGTAATTCTTTAATTGGCATCACTTCTGCATTTCTTGCACAAGAAATCAATAATGTGAGTCATCAAAAATTTGATTTTCACATTAAAGATATAGTCGACAGAATAGTATTTGATTATGACGGAATGATTGAAGATCATGAATCCGGGAAATCTTTTGTTTTTTGTTCCTTCGATTCGCCCGAAGAAAATTTTAATTACCCAAAACCTTTTGCATTATCTGCGTCTTCTAAAGAAGAATTTATCCGGAAATTTCTTGACATTAAAAGGGAAAAAGTAGACTATCAGACAGCAGGTGCCAATTCATATCAACTTGCATTTACACATGAATCAGATATTGATCTCGCTACCTTGATTTTTGAATTATATGAGAATACTAATCAGCATGGAAAGTATGACGAAAACAATAATGTAATTAGGGGAGTAAGATCATTTTCTATCAAGCGGCATTCTTCTTCAGATACAGCGAAGTTACTAGACCAGGCAAAGCCTTTTACAGAACTAGAAACCTATATCAATGAGTTAAAGCAAAAGAGGAATTTGCATTTTTATGAAATCAGTATTGCTGATAATGGTATAGGTATAATTAACCGTTTAAAAGCCACTCGTCCTGACTTATATGCAGAGCAGCAATTGGATAAGTTGTCTGATACCCAGAAGTTAAACTGTATAATTTCTAAAAATTTAAGTAGCAAATTATATCCTGGTTCAGGTCTTGGTTTAACACTTGCCCTTAAAAATCTTCAGAATAAAAAAGGGTTTCTTTCTCTTAGAACAGGTGATCAATGGGTTTATTTTGATGGAGCAACAGGGAAGATAGATTCCGAATTTCCATTGCAATCAGTTGGATATAAAGAAAACCTTTCATCAATTAAAGGGACGTTTTATAACATACTCATCCCTGTTTCTTAAACTCCGTCATGCATCTTTCCACCTTAAATTACCAGTCTTCGGCCGGTGCAATTCAGATTGCGTTTGTTGCTTTTGAAAGGCAACTTGGATATGACCGGGTGGCTTCTATTTTATATGACGAATATAAAATTCGGATCCAAGGGGTCGATGCTATCATATTAAGACCACCTGTAGATATTCAGATACATAAAATACCTCTTGAAGAGATACTAATGATAATTAAGCGGTTTCCGCATATACCGTTATATCTTTTGTATTCTGTAGATTATATTATTGAACTATCTGCGAATGTCAACACGAATATCAGCACTGATATTTTTACTACTGAATCGAAGAGTAACATTATTCAGTTTCTTCAACAAAAAGAATTGGAAGATTTTGTCTTACATTCTTCAGCAATATTACGTAGTCCTGAAAACACAGTCTTCAGAACACCTAGTCAGGAATATTCCCATACATTTTTAAGGGTGGGAAATATTCAAACTAGCAGGCATGTGCTGGACTCTGTTTTTTTCTGGACTATACCGTATTTAAAAGATGCAGGATCAATATTGACCGACTCATGGAGTATATCCTCAATAGCGTTGAATATTTCAAGGTTATTATGCCGTTATGATAGTAAAGTAAAGATGGAAGAGTTTCATGTTAACATGCTTACCAGTCATTATAACGGGGAAAAGAAAATGGATCGGGATACGGAGAATAATCTTATTGCACTCACTTATGGTAATACCAAGAAAATTCTTTTCTTGATTAGTGCTGTTAAAACACAGAAGAGTCTAAACAATATCCGCAAAGCCTTCTTAGCAGTGGATCTTTCTCGGGAACTGAAATGCCTCGCTATATATAAACTTATTAATACGACTGATATTGATTTTTTGTGTGAGCTGGGTGAGATCTTTTGTGTGGACAATTCCATTCGATTTGACAGCTATACAGATCCGCCTGCCGGAGAAAAAGTACTCGAAATTGACGACCGGATTTTCTTCCCATTAAAAGCAGAAGAGTCTGAAATTGAAATACGCAAAGGTTGTACAACGAGTGCCGAGGAATTTTTCAGGAATTATGAAGGTTGTGAGACAATTTACATACATCGTGACTCTTATTATTTGAATAAAGATAAATTCCGTCACCACGGAATTTATCTTGATATTTCTAAAATGTTATTGACAGATCGATTTACCAACCGGATTAAAGAACAAATTGATGCGTTTGAAAAAGCACCATCACTTATTATTTATCCTCCTCATGAACATGGAAAAGACTTGGTTGATAAAATTGTTGAGTTTTTAAAAGAACGTTTTTCCTTGCAAGTCCCCGACTATTCCGTTTTAGACCTGGACTTTGCCATTATGGAAGATGGTAATGAGTTGGTTGAAGCATTGAAAGCCAAAAAGGAAGATGACTTTATTTTGGTTGTTGATGATGTCTCGACAACCGGTTCTAGATTACGAAATTATCAAAAAAGACTTAGGGATATATTTGCCGGACAAATATGCTATTTCATAGGTGTAGCAAGACCGGATCATAATAACAAGTGGGATAAGAATATTAAGAATTTGACTTTCAGATCTAAAGGAACAATCGGTCAGAAATTGGCATTTCATAAAGTAGTTTTTATTGAAAAGCTGGTAATTCCTGATTGGGATGAGAAAACCTGCCCATGGTGCAAGGAAAAATTGTGGATTGAGAAAGTGGCAACGAAAAAGGAAAACCAAGCTTATCCTTTAACAAGAAATCTTAAAACACGTTATCATAAATTAAACAGCAGCACTGAGCGTGGCTTATTAAACGATGTTTTTTTTAGTATAAGCGCAACTCCCAAACCATCATTTCAGGGAGGTTCAATCTTTGCGTCAAGTATGAAGGTGAGCGAAGCAGATTTAGTAGCCATCGTTGCAGCGGGAATTCAGTTTCTTAGGAATGAAGGAGGAAATATAAGTGGAACAGAAAATGTTGCTCGTTTAGAAGCGGACTATCCTCATTTTAAGATTATAAAAGTCCAGGATTATTTAGGTGCGGAGGCTTCTTTTAATGAAGCACTTATAAAAGCAATCATTTTCAGAACTACGTATAAAAAAGAACTCCATGCAACAGCAGATGAGAATCTTCAAAAACAAAAAGAAGGAGTCTTACGTTTTTTCAATGGTCAGGATATGAAAAAGGAAGAGATAGGCTTTTTTATTTATGAGCTTTACTTGGCACTTAAAGAGAGAAAACTGCCAAAGCCTGACATAGATAAAAAATTGATTAAAATTCTTGAACAGGCATTTAAAGATGAAATTGCTATAAAGTTGTAGCTTTCTTTATACATGCAGGACAAAGAAATAATTAAAAGCTTTTTTGAAAGAGAGAAAAAACCTCTGTTAGATCACCTTGATGAGGCTAGATGGGTGGTTGGAGTTAATCAATACCTTAAAAAATTCAATTGGGCTTTTGTACACCCTTATTTAGTTGGATATAATATCAGCACATTTGAATGGATGCAGAAAGAAGATAGCGGAACGCAGGAAACCGTCTTTCAGATTTTCAAGGATTATTTTTTTGACCTTCGCCATACCGCTTATTTTATTGACGGTTACTATAAGGAAAGGCCGAGTCTAAAGCCATTCTGTCCTTTGATTGATCAGTCGGTTATTCTTTGTCTTCAACAAGATTATGCAGGGGCAATTAGTTTACTCATAAGCGTTATCGAAGGTTCATTGCGTCATTACCTGATTAATTACCAGGGGAAGGAACAACAAAAGATAATGCGTTCTGCTGATTTGATTGGCGCATTCGAATTAATGAAAAAAGATGATCATGCACGTAAGCTCGAATATTATCGAAAACACTACCATCATTTCAAAGATCATCAATTAAAGTTTGATGAAAACCAGGTACAGGCATTGGCAGGTTACCATCGTGAGTATATGCAGCTTTGGTTTTCAATTATTGAGGACTTTTTCACCAATAATCTATATCTCGATACACGTACCGGTCTGGTAGTAGATAAACTGAACCGTCATTCGATAGTGCACGGGTTTTCCACAGACATATATTATTCACTCGAAAACTACCTGCGGTTGTTTAACGCAATTCACTTTCTAAGTTGGGCATACAGTATGGTTTGTCCGGATGCCAAATATTTACCTGACCTTTCTGAAGATGATGTAGTTTATAAATGGAAGGCATTTGAGAAAATTAAACTGGCAGCGGACTTGGTTGCTGCTGTTAAAGAAACAATTATAGGAGGACAAAAAGTAAAATTAATCACAAGCTCCCTTGAAAAGCAATTGCCGGCGTTGAAAGGGAAAAAAATCGAGGATAAATTATTATATATTGATCAGGTAATCGATCATGGTTATAGACGAAAATAAAGTATATGGATTTTATTAATTTCGAGGCAGGAGAAATTTATGATGAAATTTCTAATGAGGGGTTAAGTGTTCAGAATGCACTTAATTTAATTAAGGAACACGCAGCCAATTTTTATAATAATGAAAGAGTTGTTCTGCTGGAAAATATTAGAAATAAGTTTCAGGCCACATACGATGAGCACCTGAAAGTTTGTAAAGCAGAAGTACCCACAGAATGTGAAACCAACAAATGGCATATAAAGCTTCTTCATTTTTTGAATCAGGAGATTAAAATGACAAAGGAGATTACCGATACGGCAATACCAGATGATAGATCTGATTTTACGGTTGAAGAAAGACGAAAATCAGATGCAAGAATTGACGAATTGTTTAAAAATTTACAGGAATTGAAAACCGGCCAGGAAATAATATGGACTGATCTGATGAATGAACTAAGTGAGTTAAAAGAAATGTATTATCTGAATAAGAAAAATTGGAGGCAGTTGCTTACAGGAAAATTAACCGAAATGGTAAGTGCAGGGGTTGTCAGCGAGACTATTTCGAAAAAAATTGCAGGCTCAATGAACCCTGTATTTGACAGGCTACTGGAGTGAACAAAAAATCAACTCATCTGGATGAATTAAGATAATCAGTTTCACTACCTATTAAATAAGCCAGCCAAGTGCTGGTTTATTTTTTTTCTTTTCTTTTTTAGTTTAGTGTCCTTCACTAAAAGCACCTTTCCCGCTTTCAATTCAAGGTAGCCATAATCATAACAATATTCATATTGCTCACCCTTAGCATTCTCATACCAGTGAGTGGTAAAATCAAAATCAAACCCCTGGGCAACCAGTTTTTCTCTGGCTACAATAACGGTGCTTACTTTCCCTAAAGCCTGTCGTATTATATCCCTGTTGCGTTTAAGTAATCTGTTGATTTGAGTAATTATCTTATTATCTTTTTTATACTTTATATTATTAACCGCACTGCGGCAACTGTTATCACAAAATCTTTTGTTCGAGTTTCCTTTCAGCACCTCACCACAGTAACCACAACGGCGAACTGTTTCCTGTAATTTTTGTTTGAGGGTCTTTTTCATAGCAAAAAGATACAAAATCCTTTCGGTTTAAAATCGATTTTAATCGCTTATAGCCGTGATGAATTGGTCAATGTTCGCTTTATTTTTACCGGCTGCACAATCTTCGTATCCTAAACTAAAGCACGATGAAATCACTCAACAAAGTGCAACTGATAGGCTGGCTGGGCAAAGACCCGACAATCATAACAACCAAAAATGGCAGCCTTATGGCAGTAATGCGCATGGCTACAGACATTTTCATTCCGCAAAAAGAAGGCCCACCCCAAAAACTCACGACCTGGCACACAGTGAAGATCTGGCGGCAAAAACAGGTCGAAAGGTTGAAAGACTACCTCATCAAAGGCAGTCATGTACTGGTGGATGGCCGGGTTGAATACAGGACATACGATGATAAGGCAGGGCACAAAAGATATGTGACAGAAATAATTGCTGATTACTACGTTGATCTTGACCGTTAAAATTTAAAACATGAAAACATTCAAATACCGCAAAGCAATTAAAATAATTTATTGGGGGTACGAATTCGATTCACTCTTGGAATTAAAATTCGCTATATCTATTCAGCAGGATTATGAATTTCTGCGTTCACACATACCTATTCATTATAACCCTCGTACTAAAATACCTACTGAATATATCCGTGAGGGTATTAAGCGTTACACACCAGACTTTCTCATTCGCCACAAAATTACGAACGAAGCATTTTGGGTGGAAGTAAAGCCAAGGGCTTTTGAAAACCAAACACAATTGTTACAACGAAAGGAAGTAGCTGAAAATTATATTCAATGGAAAGGATACGATTGGAAATATATTGTGATCTATGATGATGAAATATTCTTATCACAGAAAGAAGAGAAACAATTGGGTGAGTGCCGCAAGCTAATTGGAACATCCGCTGCCAAATTGAGAATGCAGGATTTGAATAACCGATTCGACAGGAGTTCACCTTCATTATTTAAAGGATTTACTGATACGAAACTCGTACAGTTTGTCATGTTTGGAAAAGATTTTTCTATTACAAAAAATAAATTTCAGAATTGCCAGTAGGCTTTTGTTACCAACATTTGTATTTCATAGCAACTTTACTTGCGACGCTCCTTTCATCTTCCTGTTCTTTTTTCATACACTATCAATGACCCGGCACAGTACTCCCGGATTATTTTTTAATTCGCCTGCGGCAAAATAATCCCTGACAACTGCGCCTTGATAAATATGGCGTATTCAGCGGGTTCGTACCTCACACCGCTCAATACGTCAACAGTAAATAAACGAGACTTTAATGGAGAGGAAATGTTTTGTAAACAAACGGGTCAAGGCGAAAGCCAAGTTCGGGATTGCAACGCACGAACCAAATCGTTCGGCATAAACACAATTCCTTCGCACAGCCCCTTCATTTATTCCGCTTGCGATTTGGTGTCCCGGCCACGCACGACCACGGTGTAAAGGCTTTCTTTTTCCCGTTTTTCTTTTACAAAATTTTTTCATTCATCATTTAAAACTTAAACAAAATGAACATCATCGGAAGAATTACAAAGGACGCAGTTGTTAAACAACTCAAAGACGAAAGACAGGTCGTTGAATTTTCAGTGGCCGTTAATGATTACTACAAAGCAAAGGGTGCTGAGAAAGCTACAGAGGTCACTACTTATTTTAATTGTGCCTATTGGGTGAATCCAAAGAGGGTGGAGCAATTAAAAAAAGGCGCATTGGTGGAACTCGATGGCCGTGTTGGGGTGAATGTGTACAATGATATGAAAGGAGAGGCCAAAGGGTCGTTGACTTTTCATGTTAACAGTATCAAAATTCACCAATTTCCAAAACAGGGAGCAGTTGCAACCGTTCCGCAGCCCAATGAAATCACAGAACCAGTTGATGATTTACCATTTTAAACTTTAGTATTTAACCAAACCGCAGCAGTACCGCCTGCGGGATATAAATTAACGCTGGGTAATTTATTATGGCACATAACTTAAATGTAAACCAACAAACAGGAAAAGCCAGTTTCTTTTCAGTCAAAGAAAAGGCATGGCATGGATTGGGGCAGATTGTAAATGACTACCCGACAAGTGCAGAGGCACTCAAATTTGCCGGCCTCGATTATGAAGTAGAGAAAAGAAATCTCTTTACTTATGGTGATGATGCTAATCCAAACATTGACCCCGAAATTGATAATGATGTAGTGATGGAATGGAAGATTGATGTTCCTAACTATTATGCTACCGTAAGAACCGATAGTGATGCTGTATTGGGAGTAGTTGGTAAGGATTATGAAGTAGTACAGAATATTGACGCTTTCAGTTTCTTTGATTCAATCGTAGGGGGTGAGGGTATCCAGTATGAAACCGCAGGAGCATTGGGCAAAGGAGAACGGATTTTTATAACTGCAAAATTGCCAGGTTATATCAAAGTCGGAAGCAACGACCTGATAGAAAAATATTTGTTCCTGACAACTTCACACGATGGATTCGGAAGTATTACCGCTGCCTTTACGCCGACCAGAATAGTTTGCAATAATACACTCAATGCAGCCCTTCGCAATTGTTCAGGCAGTATTAAAATTCGTCATACTGCCAATGCAAAAGACAGGTTAAGCGAAGCCCATCGGGTAATGGGAATATCAAATAATCTTTCCGGTCAGTTAGAAGAGATTTTTAACCAATGGTCAAAGGTTCGTATTACTGACCAGCACCTGCAACGCCTGATTCAGTTGGCAATGATTCCAAACAAGGAAGTTTTGAAAAATGTGCAAGAAGCAAAATTTGATGAACTGTCAACTGCTTTCAACAATGTTTGCAATAATGTTTTTGAGTATGCAATGACTTCACCGACTCAACAGGAAGAAACAACAAAGGGAACTGTGTTTGGTGCATACAACGCCGTGACAGGATATTTTCAGAATGTCCGCAACTTCAAAAACGATGAAGCAAAATTAAAATCATTATTATTTGGCGGCACTGGTCAGATGCGTTCACAAAAAGCCTTTACCCTTTGCGAAGATTTTGCAAGCAAAGGTGAAAATGCTTTAATCCTTAATTGATAATTAAAAGGCGGGGAGCAGTCCCCGCTTATTTTCTTACTTCAAAAATCAACAGTATGACAACCGTAATAAAAACTAAAAAAAATACTAAGAGCCATCAACCTGAAATCAAAGATGGTGTTTATCAAAATCTGAAAACAGAATTAATTGAATTAAGTCCGCTGAATTATCGCAAGTATTTTAAACAGGAAGATTTGGAAGCCTTCGCCGAAGAACTTAAACTGCATGGAATCATTTCACCGCTGACAGTTCGGAAAGTAACCAATGGAAAGTTTGAACTGGTTGCGGGAGAGAGAAGGTTAAGAGCCGCCCGTCTTGCAAAGTTGGTTGAAGTTCCGGTAGTGATAAAAGAACTGACTGATGAACAGGTAACAGAAATACAATTAGCAGAAAACTTGCAAAGAGAAAACCCGCATCCACTTGATGAAGCACAGGCCATAAAAAGGATGCAGGAAACAGGAAAGAACATTGATGAAATTGCTTTACGCTTGGGCAAGTCAAACAAATTCGTTTACGTCCGGTTGAAATTGCTCAACCTGATTGAAGCCTACCATGAAATATTCTATTACAATAAAGTGAATTTACAACAGGCTTTAGAAATTGCAAGTATATCAGTTGAAGGGCAAGCCGAATTTTTCAAAGAGCATTGCACAAAATGGAAACAGAAGAATTTTGAACTGGAAGATTTGCACTGGTTGCTTAGAAAGTATAAGTATGATTTAACTGACGCACCGTTTAACACGAAGGACAAAAAATTAATACTAGAGGCGGAGGCTTGTAACGGTTGCCAGTTTAATTCATCTACAATGAAAAGTCTTTTTCCTGAATTGGCAAAGCAAGCGCATTGTAGTAATGCTACTTGTTACCAGAATAAATGCACTGCTCATGTAAGATTGGGCTTCCTGTTAGCATTACATACACATCAACCAACAGCTTTACTATTTAATGGTGAGCCTGATGAATTAATAGAAAGAATAATTGCTGAATCAGAGGAAGCCGGAGAATGTACCCGTTATAATGTAAATGAAATAACTATTCTGCAATCTCCTGAAACGCCGGACAAGGAAGATTACACCGACGAGTATTCAGTTGAAGAACCGGAATTTAATGAAGCAGCGTTTAATGGCGCAATGCAGGATTATGAAAATGAAATGGCAGAGTATCAGTTAAAGTTGGAAAGCGGCAAATATCAAAAAGGATTGTTAGAACGCCGCAATGAATTCTTTCCCGTTTTGTTCAGCCCTGAACCGCCGACCCGCCATTTAAATGGCAATAGCAGGAAAGGTTTATCTATGAAAAAAGTACAGGAAGCAATCACAGCAGGAACAGCAACGCCGGAACTTTTGCAGGAAGCAGTTCAGGGAATTTTGCAACGGGAAGAACGAGCAAAGGAAATTGACAAGCAAAAAGTTCAGGTGATAGTTCACAAACAGTTTGAAGGAGCTATTCAGGATATTTCATTTAATAGTAACCAAACAGAAGCCGATACAGTAGCGACAAGGCTATTGATTTTTCAATCACTCGACTGGAGTGCCAGGCAAAGAGTTTCCCAAACTTTATTTGCTGAAACGAGTACCAGTTCTGGCGAGGAATTTTATACGGCTTTACTATCATTAACCAATGAACAGGCTACCTATTTAGTAAGAGCCGCTATGGCAAGTAAGTCCGAAAGCAAAAATTCCCAATATGCAACTGGCTATGTCTTATATAAGGAAGCGGAGGCTGCCGGAATCAATACAGTAAGAATTGAAGTTGAGCAGGAGGAAAAAGCAAAAGAACGGGAAGACCGAATGAGGGGAAGAATCAAAGAACTGGATAAGAAAATCAGGAAGCTACAACCGAAAGAGTAGTAAGAATTACAAGGCAGCAAAAGCTGCCTTTTTTAATGCCTGGAAAGCTGCTGCCCGGAGGAAGGGGCGGCAGCTTGGATTTTCTTCATTGATTTTCAATGCATTAAAAATTTTTAAAAATTATATGAGGAGTTGAGTATCAACTCAACATTTATTTCTATATTTATATTATGAAAACAACATTTGGAACTCTTTTAAAAGAAATCAGAAGGTCAAAAAATATTAGTCAGCGTGATTTAGCAAAATCAGTAGGGTGTGATTTTACTTATATAAGTAAGATTGAAAATGACAGATTACCACCTCCCGCTGCGGATACAATTCAAAAAATTTGTACTGTTTTGGAAACGCCTTCTGAAATTCTAATGGCTAATTCTGGTAAAGTGAGTACTGAAGTAAGGGACATGGTTACTAACCCTGAAGCAATTAAATTTTTACAGGAAGTTCATCAAATGAATTTATCTGATACAGAATGGAAAGCATTGCATAATCAACTTAAATCTCTTAGATAATGCAGCAAAGAGACCTATTTGGAAATACTATTGAAGAAGTAAAAACGGTTATTACTTTTCCCTGGTCTCATTCCAGAATAGGATCATTGAATTCCTGCCCTCGAAAATATTTTTACCAATATTATGCAAGCAAAAAAAGGTCTGCAAAAAATATACTTGGAAAAGACAGGATTGTTTTTTTATCGCATCTTGCTACGAAGCACTTGATTATAGGAACCATAATTCATGATGCTATTGACAATTATTTTAAAAGATATAAAAGTGGGGTTAATTATGATCTTTCAATGATATTGAACTGGGCATTTGAGAAACTGGAAGCAGTTTATGTCCTTACAGAGAAGGCTCGTAACAACAGTACTATTCAATTTGTTAACGGAGATAAAATTTTCAAGGAATTATATTACCGAATAGTTGACCCTGAAAAATTTAAAGCCGAGGTCAAAGAGAAAATAGAAACAAACCTGATTAATTTTTATGAAGCAGAAGAGTTCAAAGAATTTCGTAGAGGTGGGAAGCTAAAAAGTTCTGATTTAGAAAAATGGCTCATATTTAAACTAATGGGCTATGCTTCAATAAAAGGGAAAATGGATTTGGGTTACGAAACTTCTACCGGCGATTATTATGTGGTGGATTGGAAAACTGGAGGTGTTGAAAATGAAGATACAAGTCTTCAATTACTTATGTATGCAATTTGGGGTATTGAAACGGGAGCTATAGACTCCAACCGAGTAAAACTTTTTAAAGCATACTTACAAGAAAATAAGGTAGAGCCATTGGAATTTTCCGATGAGCATATACTTCGTGCTAAAATGCGTGTGATACAGGATACTCAGACTATCGAAAAACTACATAAATATGGTATAGAAGGTGTAGAAAATGCTTTTTCAAAAATTGATTTTCCTAACAAGATATGTCCTCAATGCCCGTTTGAAGAATTATGTCACAAAACAATTGCAAATGGAAACAAGTATTAAAATTGTCGAGGGTGGAAATAATCTTACCCTTAAAGTAAAGAAGATTTTACTTAACGGCGAGTCCTTGGATAGTGGCCAGGTTCAGTCAGTATGCTCGGAGATCGGAAAGCGGTATAAGATTCCTGCAGTTCCTTTTACACAAAATAATAAGCAGGAAATTTTAATTCCTTTTTTCTGTAACCTCCCTACACGTACAATACCAGTGAATGAATGGTTGATTACGCCATCAGATGCTTTAGAAACTCTTGTGTTAAACTATAAAGCAAACGCATCAAAACAACTGATAGCTGATTTGTACAAGAGAGCTTTGCTTTTATTATGTAAGGAACCTTATTGGACATTGGATAGCCCTCGGATTTTATACGAAAAGAAAGCCTTTCGTAAGATTGATGGCATTGCCGTAGTGAGACGTTTTGAAGTATCTGAGGTAATACTGGAAGAAGGTCTCGGTTTTTCTGTAGGTCTTACTACTTCGTTTTTTTCAATAAAATCGGTGTTGGAGTATTTTGATCTCGGTGAGCAGGGTTTATTTAACCAGATATCAAACCGGCAAAACGAGCAGCAGGGAACATTATTATATAAAGGCCCGAGAGGATATACAAAGTGCTACTTTGTAAAATACGGATTTGACAAAAAATTATCTGACACACCTTCATTCACAGAAGGGGGCACAGAGTATGCAAATTCCTTTGAATATTATCAGAAAAAATTTCCGCAGTATGATGTAAAGGCCGATGATAAAGTAGTTATGGTTTCATTTCCAGGAATGGCTAAACAAGTATATGTGGCCGCTAAGTATCTTTTTCCACGTATTTTCAATTCAGCATTACAGGGAGAATTGCAAAACATTGACAAAATCGGTCCCGATGAAAAAAGGAAATACCTTGAAAGTAATTTTTGGAAAGTAATTGGGGAAATGCCTTTTGGCAATGGGTTTTCCAAAATTGCTAAAAACTTCTTTGAACCATCTGATCAAAAAAGCGGGATAATACCTCTGCCGGGAATTATAGTAGGAAAAAATGTTCTTGTGCCAGCTCCAGCAGATTTAACCAGTAGAGCCTACAAAGAACATTATCGAAATCGTAAAATTTATCTTGACAAGTATGGATGTTATTACGTCCCACCCACTTTATCAGGATCGAAAATATATTTTGTTTTTCCGGCAACTATTACTGCCGAGATCCAGCAACGGTATGCAGATGATACGATGGCCTATATCAAAAAATTAACAAGAAATGAAATTGATTTTGAGGTAGTCGTTTTACCAACGTATCAAAATTATTTGCAAGCCACCGTTTCTTTAAAGAATGATCATGAAAACGGAATGGTGGTTTTTGTTTTTGATGATGCAAATCCGGCGACTTATTCATTGATAGATTTTGAGCTGAAAGGATGGAGCCTGAAAAGAGCTACTTCACATGAGTTATTAAGAAAATATCGACCGTTAGGTAAAGCTTCCCAATCATTCCGTGAGAACCCGGCTTATGAAAAAGCAAAGAAGGACTGGGATTCTTATATCGAAATGAGCACATTAGGGATCATTCAGAAACTTAACTGTATACCTTTCACCGTTCAGCCTGACTTATTCAATTATGATATGCAGATTGTAATTGACGTCAGTGAAGATTTTTCTCATTTTTGTCTTTCGGGGTTGTTATACAAGGCAGGAATGCCTTTCCCCATTTTACCATGCCATACTGAACGAAAAACAGATGAAAAGAAGGAAACAATTAATCCACACATCCTGAAGGATGAGTTGATAAAAATGTTTACCGCATTGAAAAAACAGATTGGCAAGTATTCAACTAAAAAATATCTTTTTGCACGGGATGGAAAGGACTGTGGCGAAGAATTTAATGCAGTAAAAGAAGCTTTTGAGCAATTAAAAAAGGATGGCATAATTCCTGTCGATGCTACTTTTGATTTTGTTGAGTATCATAAGACAACCAGGAAGGAAGTAAGAATTTGGGATGTAACACCTGATAATGTTGCTGTCAATGTACTGGAAGGTTCTTTTTATTTTTTCAGGTCAAATACAGCAATATTATGTACGACAGGTGATGGTACATTAAGTAGCAGGGTTACGGCTGATCCTATTACCATTGTTAATAAATATACTAAAGCAGATGTTTATAAGGTGCTTGCTGATATTTTCTATGCAGCCCAGTTTAATTTTTCAAATCCTAGGGTAGCTCAGAAACATTCCCTTCCTATGAAAAGAGCCGATGATGAGCTTATTGAAAAAAGAGCTCAGGAAATTAAACGTATAAAATAATATTTTATGGAAAGTAAAGGATTAAATATTAAGAGCTTCCATAGAAATCAAAAACTGTTGGATGCTATCAATTTGCTTTTAATACATTTTAAATTGTCTTCAGTTAATGTTAAAGCAGAAATCGAAGAGGAGAAAATTGAGCCTGCCAAGAATTATCTGTTATCTTTTTTAGATCAGTTGGAGAATCTTGTAGTTAAGGTTGAAAAAAGAGACGAAGAGCCCCTGGTTGGAACTGATATAAGATTAAGGACATTTGCTAAAAGCTTTGTTGATGCAAAAGGGAGAAAAACCAAGTTTAAATCATCATTGTTTCAATCAAGCATTCCGACTATACGATTAAAAATACAAAACAGCCGTCCAGAAGATGCCGCAGAACTAATACAGTCGCTTACGGAATTACGGGTCTTGTTAGAAGAGCAGATTTCTATAGATTCCAAAAGTATAATAAATGAAATCTGATGAGAACGATCTTAGTTGCCAATAATAGGGATATACTTAGAGAAATTAAGTCACTTCGAGATTGCTTGCAAGGATCTCCGTTTCCTCAGGAATTGAATGGCTATTGCGAATGGGTGCTGAGTTTTCTGAAAGAAAAGGAAAGAATGGTTATAGATAACCTCCATTACCTTTCATTGAATGTGGACTCAATTTTAAGCGAAGTAATGGAAAGAACACAATCAGTCACACTTAATATCAGAATTCTTAGTGCTAAATATATTTCACCGTTAAGCAGATACTCGAAATCTGATAATTTAAGTATCATGTTATTGAAATGGCTGCATGATCAACACCCGCAGTCAAAGGATGTTCCATTTGCCGTATCTGATGGGAATTTTTCTATTTACCCATCCACTGATATTCCTGTGATATATTACCTCCCTGCATCATCTCAGAAAAGTCTTCTTCATTTACCATTATTTTTTCATGAGTACGGACATTATCTTTTTGAGTTTCACCGGAAGGAAATGATTGACTACATAATTTACATGCAGGATGGAATGGAAGAACTCCTGTTACAGCCATTTCAGCAAAACGACGCTAAATTTCACAGAGAACGGGCAAAAGCAAAAAACATTATTGAAACATGGTATGATTGGATTGAAGAAATATTCTGTGACTTGGTTGGTTTAACTATCGGTGGTTCCGCATTTTTGAAAACCTTTTCCATGTATTTAAGAATGTCAGGAAGGGAAGCTTTTTATTTGAGTGATAAGGAGCTTGAAAATACTACACATCCCGTTTCTTGGATAAGGATTAAATTTCTGGTTGATCGAGCAAGAAAAATGAATCTTGTAAAAGAAGCAGATTTGGTTGAGAAAGAATGGAAAAAAATGGCTGAATTGATGAATATGGCTCCTACATATCACGGATATTACTCGGGAAGCTATGATAATTTAATTAATGAAGCACTTGATAGTATGCTTGAAGAAGCTAATCCAATTAAATACACAGACTTTGTTTTCTGTACAGAAGGGTATATACATGGCAAAAGCAATTTTATTGAATTAATGATAGAGGCGTGGCTTGTGCAAGAGAATAAACATGAAGAATATGAAACGTGGGAAAAAGGGATACTGGAAGTTTTTACAAATAATACTGCTGAAAACCCTTACCCACTTCATGGAAATGCTGATTTTATACCTAAGAATCTCAATAAGGAAATGCAGTTAAATTATTAAATCCATTTTTTAATTTTATCAACTGTCCAAGTTTACTTTGGCAGTTGAGCAAGATAACTTTATCATTTATTGATTTTTGTAAGAATGTATTAAGGTGAGTAAGAATGAGATTTTGAATAAATTGCTAAATAAAATGTTGTTCGATTTATAACTTTTTGCTACTTTCAATTTGTAATTGATAAGACAAAGTAAAGCTGCGTTAAGTAAGATAATTCTCACAAAAAGCGACTCCTATTTTTCAATTGTATCTCTAAAGTCGCTGCTAATTAATCTTCAGGGTTCGGTATTTTCTGTATCGGAAAGTAAAACTTACCTGCTAAGTCCTTCCTATCTCAATCTTTAGTACTGGGTAATTGCTGAACACTTTTATCTTTGTATAGAAACCCGATATTACGAAGCAATACAATTACAAGCAGCATAAATGCAATCAATAATAAAAAAGAAAATGCTGGCTTTATTCCTCTTAGCCAATAACCTTCGAGCAAAATAAAGCCATGTAAAAAGCAAATAAGCTTGGCTGCAAAGGCATGGCTAAAGCCCTGATTAGTTAGTAAGTGATGGATATGTGTTTTGTCTGCCACAAAAGGTGAATTGCCTTTCCATATACGTACTACAAATACCCTGATGGTGTCAAATACAGGAATAAGTACAATGCTTAATACAAATACTGGTGCATGTGGTATAGCTGGATTTAAGTTCACTCCATTAACCTGCATTAATCGAATACATAAAACTGCTACAACAAATCCTAATACCAGTGAGCCGGTATCTCCCATAAAGATCCGGGCAGGATTAAAATTAAAATATAGAAAAGCAAGTATTCCGCCGGCCAGTGCAAATGAAATTAAGGCTGTGTTTACATCTCCGTTAATGGTTAGAAATATACCAAGCGTAACGAGACTCATAAAACCAAGCCCGCCTGCAAGCCCATCAATACCATCAATTAAATTAAATGCGTTGGTAATACCCACAATTGCCAATACCGTAACTGTGTATTGAGCTGTAACATGCAAATCATATATCCCAAACAACCCTTCAAAGGATGCGATACGAATTCCGGATAAAGCAATCAAAACAGCAAGTGCAATCTGCACAACGAATTTGTATTTGGCAGAAAGATTTTTTAGATCATCCATTATACCAAGTCCGAAAAGGACAAGAATAGAAAAGAAAAAACTGATTTGCCCGATTGAGTTTGAAAACGGAAACCAAAGTATAAGAGCCATCATCATTCCGGCAATAATGGCAATACCACCCATTGTAGCTATTGGTGCCGCATGTTCTTTGCGGGCATCAGGCACATCAAACAGCCTGTACTTTTTTATTAAACTGATAAGTGGGGGAATAGTAATAAGCGTTACTACAAATGCCGTAATAAACGACAGTAATGCAAACTTGTAGTCATATAAATACAAGTCAACTTGTATAAGGTGGATGTGGTTATTCATTGTACCCGGTTTTGGATCAGGTATTGGATTCTTGTAACTACAAAGTAGAACGGAATTTTAAAAACTGCAAGTTATTTTTTAAGAGTTTACCCTAAAAATACATTCAGCCTTAACTGGTTGTGGAATTTAACGCTACAACCAGGATATTTACTTTAAGCGTACCGTATTTTTCACAAGTGAAATATTCTTACATTAAGTGGTGTTTTTTCAAATTTGTTGTTTAGTAAGAATAGCCAGGCATGTAAATTTTACTTGTAAACGGGTTGTTTTATTTGCAGTAACCACCATTTTGGATTAGTATTTTTGTTCAAATTGATTTTATCTCTCACAACAACAATATATTATCAAGTCCGATTGAATACTTGAAAGGCGTAGGGCCGCAGAAAGGAGATTTGCTGAAAAAGGAATTAAGCATTTTTACATTCGGCGACTTGCTTAATCATTTTCCACATCGGCATATTGATAGAACTAAAATCAATTTTATTAATGAAATAAACAGCAATTCAGAATTTGTGCAGGTGGCGGCTGTACTTACCAGTTTTGAAGTTATAGGTCAGCGTTCAGGGAAAAGGCTGGTAGGCTATGTAAAAGATAAGACAGGCGAACTCGAGTTGACCTGGTTCCAGGGATTGAGCTGGGTGCAAAAAATATTAGAAACAGGTCGTTCTTACCTGGTATTTGGCCGTATCACTTTTTTTAATGGCAAGCCACAAATTGTACACCCGGAATTAGAATTACTATCACCCGAAACAAATAAGCCCAAAGATTTTTTAGAACCGGTTTATCCCACCACAGAAAAATTGAAAGCAAAAGGACTTGGTGCAAGACAACTGGCAAAGCTTACACAGGTATTATTAATGCAGGTACAGCAAAAAGATCTTCCGGAAAATATTCCGGCATCAGTTTTACAACCATTACAACTTATTAATCGCTTTTCGGCCTACCGGCAAATTCATTTTCCACAATCACCAGCAGAATATGAAGAGGCAGTAAAGCGGTTGAAGTTTGAAGAATTATTTATTGCCCGTTTGCGGATGCATTTGTTGTTATCACAACGGCATCGATTTTCTAAAGGTGTTGTATTTGATAAGGTAGGTGAGTTGTTCAACGATTTCTTTACTAATCATCTTCCCTTTGCATTAACCAACGCACAAAAAAGAGTGGTTAAAGAAATAAGAAATGATACCGCCAGGGGCCGCCAAATGAACCGGCTGCTGCAAGGCGATGTGGGTAGTGGCAAAACTATTGTAGCAGTGCTTATCATGCTACTTGCTAATGACAATAACTTCCAGGCCTGCCTGATGGCACCAACAGAAATATTAGCACAGCAGCATTTTGCGACTATTAATTCTCTACTAGAAAAAATGGATGTCGGCGTTCGCTTGTTAACCGGCTCTGTGAAAGCGGCGCAACGAAGAAAAATTTTGCAAGAATTGACAGAGGGCTCGGCACAAATCTTAATCGGCACCCATGCCGTAATTGAAGAGGTGGTGCAATTTAAAAACCTTGGAATCGTAATCATCGATGAGCAGCACAGGTTTGGGGTGGCGCAGCGGGCTAGATTATGGCAAAAGGCAGAAATTCCACCGCATGTATTGGTAATGACGGCCACTCCAATACCACGAACTTTGGCTATGACAGCTTATGGCGATCTTGACTATAGTGTGATTGATGAAATGCCTCCCGGCCGACAACCGGTAACAACTGTACATCGCTATGAAACGCAGCGGAGTAGGGTAATGGATTTTATAAAAGCAGAGATCGATAAAGGCAGGCAGACATATATCGTTTTTCCATTGATTGAGGAAAGCGATAAGTTAGATTACGAAAGCCTGATGCGGGGCTATGAAAATGTAAAAGGTTATTTCCCCGAACCTAAATATTGGATAAGCATGGTGCATGGTAAACAACCTGCTGATCAGAAAGAACTAAATATGAAAAGATTTGTTGATAGAGATACGCAGATTTTAGTATCAACAACCGTTATTGAAGTGGGAGTAAATGTGCCGAATGCAACAGTGATGGTAATAGAAAGTGCAGAAAAATTTGGATTATCACAGTTGCATCAACTTAGAGGAAGGGTAGGCAGGGGGGCAGACAAAAGTTATTGTGTATTGCTAACGAGTTCTAAATTAGGAAATGATGCCCGTGAAAGAATAAAAATTATGACTTCTACTACGAACGGCTTTGTAATTGCAGAAAAGGATTTAGAACTCCGCGGCCCCGGTGAAATTGATGGAACAAGGCAGAGCGGTGCATTAAACTTTAAACTGGCGAGCATAGTCCAAGACCGTTCTTTACTTGAACTAGCAGGTAATATGGCTGCCAAGTTATTAGAAGACGATCCTGACCTGCTTTCGGCAGAAAATTTGCTGCTAAAGAACTTCCTGCAGCAGCAAAAAGGAGCTGTTCTATGGAGTAAAATTTCGTAATCAGAAACTTAACCAATTGTGAACATGGTATTTACTTAAATGGGAAAATATTCTATAGACAGTCATTCTTAACACAAGTTTTCAATCTATTTCTCATAAAATTTGGTTACTTTAATATAAAACAATTTGACCCTGAAACGATTCCTGATTTTAGCCGCATTTTGTACCCCTGCCTTTGCCTCACTGGCACAGAGCTATAACAATATTGAGTTTATAGAAAATAAGGGGCAGTGGGATAGCCGTGTCCAATATAAAGGTGATGTAAGTAACGGAGCTTTCTTTATTCGTGAAAGTGGGTTTACTGTTTTACAACACAACCCCGTTGACTTTGCAAGCCTTGCTACATTTTTGCATGGTCAAAAACCTGATGGCAGTGCGGTAACTACTAATGATAAAATTACACTCCGCTCACATGCTTATCATGTTGATTTTATAGGAGCTAGCACATCCGTTAAAACTATACCTGAGAAAGCTGTGCCTACCTATAATAATTATTTTATAGGAAATGACCCTTCAAAGTGGGGTAGCGAGTGCCGGCTTTACCAGGTTATAACTTTAAAAGATGTTTATCCAAATATTGATGTACGCTATTACACTGATAACAACTTTTTGAAGTATGATATAATTGTAAGACCAGGTGGTGATGTTTCAAAAATTGCTATGAAATATGATGGCACTGATAAGTTGCTGGTAAAAAACAAACAGCTTGTAATGGAAACATCAGTGGGAGAGTTGAAAGAGTCTGCTCCTTATACTTACCAGGCAGATATCTATGGCAAAAAAGAGATTCGTTGTAAGTATGTAGTAAAAGATAATATTGTAAGATTCGTTGTTGATAATTACAATTCATCTGAAACATTAGTAATAGACCCCACCGTTACCTTTTGTTCTTTTGCAGGAGGTAATGCGGATAACTGGGGCTTTACCGCTACCTACGGTCCGGATGGAAGTATGTTTGCGGGAGGTATTGTTTTTACTGGCGGCACCTGGCCAGTTTCTCCCGGAGCTTTTCAAACCGTATTTCAGGGCGGAGGCCCTAATCAGGGAAGCGACATGGGAATAATAAAACTTAATCCTAACGGAACCAACCGAATTTATGCAACATATTTAGGGGGGTCAGGAAATGAGCAGCCTCATAGCCTTATTGTAGATAATCAGGGAAACCTGGTAATAGCAGGACGTACTAACTCTGGTAATTATCCAGTAACTGCTAACGGTACACTTGGGGGTACAGGCTATGATATCGTGGTTACAAAATTAAATGCTACCGGAACTGCAATCATTGGTTCTAAAAAAATAGGAGGCAGTGGCGATGATGGGGTAAACATATCTACATCACGGGGTGAACAATCACTTCAACGAAATTATGGTGATGATGGAAGAAGCGAAGTAATCTTAGACGGAGCCGGAAATGTATATGTAGCATCTTCGACGCAATCAAGCAACTTTCCGGGAACTGCTGGTTTTTTTCAACCAACTTTTGGTGGAGGTAACCAGGATGGAGTAGTGCTAAAATTCAATTCCACTATAAGCACTCTATTATTTGCAAGCTATTTGGGAGGTTCGGCCAATGATGCAGCCTATGTTTTATCTCTGGATCCTGCTGGCAATATTTATGTAGCTGGTGGTACTGAGAGTACCAATTTTCCTGGAAACAAAGCAGGCACAAAAGGTCCCAACAATCATGGAGGAATTGATGGTTTTATATCAGTCATTAATAATAATGGAACTTCCATCATCCGGACAACCTATGTGGGAACAACTGGAGTAGATCAGATTTTCGGCGTTCAGTTTGATAATAGAGGGTTCCCTTATGTAATGGGGCAAACCACAGGTAATTGGGAGATAACCCCCGGTACACCTACTTATGGAAGTGCTACCGGTAAACAATTTATTGTAAAATTTCAGCCCGATCTTTCAGCATACGTTTACTCAACCGTATTTGGCACTAATTCACTAATTCCTAATATTTCGCCCATCGCATTTTTGGTGGATCGTTGTGAGAATGTTTATATATCGGGTTGGGGCGGCTTTTTTTCTAACAATACTCAATTCCGAAGTGCCGGAACAACAGGCTTGCCGGTTACTCCAGATGCCTTTAAGAGTGCCACAGATGGAAAAGATTTTTACTTTTTTGTATTGAAAAGAGATGCGACAGAGCAACTTTTTGGCAGTTTTTTTGGCGAAAATAATTCTATAGCACAAGGAGGTGTTGACCATGTGGATGGTGGTACCAGCAGGTTTGATAGCCAGGGAAGAATTTACCAGGCCATTTGTGGTAATTGTAAATTGAGCGGCCCTGCATTACCCTATCCCGTTACAACCGGGGCGTGGGGTACTGTAAATAATACGCCTAATTGTAATCTCACCATGCTAAAGATTGAATTGGATTTAGCTGGTGTAGAAGCTGGTGTTCAGTCAGCCATTGGAGGAGCACCAAGGGATACTGCCG
Source organism: Chitinophagaceae bacterium (assembly GCA_022843585.1). Classification (GTDB taxonomy): domain Bacteria; phylum Bacteroidota; class Bacteroidia; order Chitinophagales; family Chitinophagaceae; genus JJ008. Next base: position 80,675 of record JALHNJ010000002.1, on the reverse strand, counting down.
GTTGTCTTCCACTTACTGTTGATTTCATAGATACGGTTGCCAATGCGCAGAGCTATGAATGGCATTTTAATTATGTACCTGGAAATCCGCCTGATCTTATTACAACAGTTCCCTCAGCCTCACACACATATACAGCAGTTGGTACATTCCCTGTCATGCTTGTTGCTATCGATCCAACAACATGTAATATCAGGGATTCGTCGTTCTTAAATATCCGTGTTGGCGATTTGCAAGCTAATCTTGCGTTTAGCAATTTAAAATTACCCCCTTGTACAGGATTCAATTACGAGTTTACAAACTTATCCACTACTGATATCACAGCTCCTTTCCGGGATACTTCTTTCATTTGGGACTTTGGCGATGGCAGTCCAAGAGTGGTTAGAGGAATGCTGCCTATTCAACATACATTCCCAGGCCCCGGTACCTATACCGTTAAACTGATTTTAAAGGACACTACCTACTGCAATAACCCTGATTCTATAGAAATACAATTAGATGTTGCAGAGAATGTGAGAGCAAGCTTTACTACACCAGCTATAGGGTGTATTCCTTATACTGCTGAGTTTAACAACACTTCTCTCGCCGGAGAAACATGGCTATGGGATTTTGGTGACGGAACTACATCAACATCGTTTGAGCCTACGCATACTTATACTGCTGTAGGTACGTATAATGTAGTTTTGATTGCTTATAATCCTAATACCTGTAATGGTTCCGATACGGCACGGTTTACGATACAAACACTTGATGCACCAATACCAGATTTTAGTTTTTCGCCGGTACCTGCACAAGAAAATACACCAACAACTTTTACCAATCTTTCTTCAGCAGATGCCATTCGGTTTAAATGGGTTTTTGGAGACGGAGATTCCTTAATAACAACATCAAGAGCACCAGTTTCGCATCAGTATAATGCAACAGGAACTTTTAATGCTTGTCTTACTGCATATAATCTTGCAGGCTGTGAAAGCACAATCTGCCAACCTGTAACCGCAGTTATTGTGCCGCTGGTGGATGTGCCAAATGCCTTTACTCCACAAAGTGGGGATATAAATAGTGTGGTAATGGTAAGAGGTTTTGGTATTGCCCGAATGCAATTCATTATCTGGAACCGGTGGGGGCAAAAAGTATTTGAAACCAATGACCGCTTCCGTGGATGGGATGGAAAAGTAAAAGGAGTTCTTCAGCCAATGGATGTTTACGCCTACACATTAAGTGTGGAATTTTTTGATGGTGTTAAGACAACCAAGAAGGGAGATATAACGTTAATTAGATAAGAGTTAAAAGGAGAAAAGTGATGAAGAGAATAAAACATACAATTGTATTGCTTGCTAGTAGCATGTTTCTTGTTCCTTGCGCCCTGGCACAGGATCTCCATTTTTCTCAATTCATGAATTCGCCATTGTTGACCAATCCTGCTAATACAGGTTTTATTCCGGATGGAGATTACAGACTTGGAATGAATTATCGCAATCAGTGGGCATCAATTACAGCCTTTCCTTACAAAACTATGAGTGCTTTTGGTGATGTACAGGTAATGCAAAACAGAGACAACACAGGATGGTTAGGATTAGGAGGGGTTATATTAAGAGATGTTGCAGGAACCGGAACACTTACTTCCACTAAAATTTATGGCTCAGTAGCTTATCACCAAATGATAAATGCCGGTAGTCTTGTTAGTCTTGGTTTCAATACAGGATGGGCAAACAAAAATATCAATACAGCAAATCTTACTTTCCCAAGCCAGTGGAACGGAAGATTTTTTGATGTGCACCAAACCACCGTAGCTCCGAAGCTGGATGCTAATAATATTAACTATCTGGACATGCAGGTGGGGATGAACTATGCGTATTTCCCTACTAACGATGTTTACCTGAACGCAGGTGTTTCCGCAATGCACATTAACCGTCCAAGGGAATCTTTTTTTAATGAGGAGTCAGGCATAGACAACCGCATTGCAGTTCGCTATAATGCATTTGTGAATGGCAGTTTTATGCTCAACGACAGGGTGATAGTAAATCCTAATGTATATTTCTCTATGCAAGCCAAATCGTATGAAATAGTAGGGGGATTAAATGCGCAATATAACCTGACTGGGGATGGGGAGAAGATTTTGATAGCCGGAGTATATTACAGGCATAAGGATGCTGCTATTCCTATGCTCGGATTGGGTTATAAAGACATGACCTTTACATTTACATACGACGCTACCATATCTACATTAAAAAACTTTAATAATACCCGTGGCGCATTTGAGTTTTCACTAATTAAACAGGGTGTTGTTGACAGGTATAATGGCAATCGCAGAGAGTCCATGTGTCCGTCTTTTAAAGCCTACTAACTGTTTCTTTTTTAGATATTCTTTATTATCCCGATTTTTGCTGACTTAATTGATTGTCTAAAAACAGTTCATGGAAACAGCAACCATTGCCACACTTACTGCCCAACATGTTGAAGCATTTAAAAAAATTGTAGGAGAGCAATTTGTTTTTGTTGATGAAGAATCACTGAACAACTATGCGCATGATGAAACCGAGAACTTGCATTACCTGCCCGAAGTAGTTTTAAAACCACGAACAGCAGAAGAGATAAGTGCTATTCTTAAAATTTGTAATAAAGAAAGAATACCAATTACCCCTCGTGGTGCAGGCACCGGATTAAGTGGGGGAGCTTTACCACATTTAGGGGGTGTATTATTATCAACAGAAAGAATGAATACTATTCTTGAAATTGATGAACGTAACCTGCAGGTAACAACTGAGCCAGGAGTTATAACAGAAGTATTGCAAAATGCAGTGAAGGAGAAAAAATTATTCTACCCTCCAGACCCAAGCAGCAGAGGCTCTTGTTTTATTGGGGGCAATATTGCAGAAAATAGTGGCGGCCCCAAGGCAGTAAAATATGGTGTGGTAAAAGATTATGTACTCAATCTTGAAGTTGTTTTGCCCACCGGAGAAATTATCTGGACAGGTTCTAATGTATTAAAAAATTCAACCGGATATAATCTTACGCAGTTACTGGTTGGTAGCGAGGGAACATTAGGGATTGTTACAAAAATTGTATTACGATTAATTCCACTTCCTGAATATGATGTATTAATGTTGGTTCCATTTCGCAATTTGGAGCAGGCAGGTGAAGCAGTGAGTGCAATTTTCAGAGCTGGCTTTGTACCCAGTGCAATGGAATTAATGGAAATTGATTCATTAAAAATTGTAAGCAAGTTTGTTGGTTCTGCTATAGAAGTTACAGATGATACAGCGGCACATCTTATTATTGAAGTAGATGGTAATAATATGGATGTGCTGATGGGAGAAATGGAAGCAATTAGCAACCTCTTAACACAGTATGATATCGGAGAAATTTATTTTGCAGATGATGCACAGCAGAAAGCAGAATTATGGAAACTCCGAAGAAGAGTAGCTGAGGCTGTAAAACTAATTGGTTACACTATTGAAGAGGATACCGTGGTGCCAAGAGCAGAGTTACCGGCATTAATAAGAGGTGTAAAAGACCTGGGAAAGAAATTCGATTTTGAAGTGGTTTGTTACGGCCATGCCGGCGATGGTAACCTGCATATTCGAATAAGAAAAGAGGGAGTACCCAACAGCCATGGCAATGAAGCAATGACAATTGCATTGCGGGAGTTATTTACTATAGTGAAGAACTTAGGTGGTACTATTAGTGGTGAACATGGAATTGGACTTATTCAAAAACCGTATATGGATATTGTTTTCAGAGACGCTAATTTCAGGTTGATGCGGGAAATAAAAAAAGCTTTCGATCCTAATAATATTTTAAATCCAGGAAAGATTTTTGATTTAACTACTTAAATACCCTTGATTATGAAAAAACTTATTTTGTTGTTGATGTTGACTACGCTTGTAGTTGCTAATTTATATGCACAGGAGGAGGAAGAAGAAGAGAAAGGAGGTTGGAAAAAAGACCATTTATTTATAGGGACAAGCCTCAACTTGGGCTTTTCAAACGGGTTTATCATTGGACTAAATCCAGAAATCGGATATAGCATTAATAAATTCATTGATGCAGGTATCTCAACCAATTTCAATTATGTTACACAGCGGTATCAGAACGTTGATGCTTCTCTTCGTTATATGGCTATTGGCGGAGGGCCTTTTGTTAGAATATGGCCGGTTCGCATGATTTTTTTTGGTGGGCAATATGAATTTAATAGCATCAAGCTATCAGAGAAAGTAGGTGGAACAGTTACGTACAAAGAAAATCATACAGCATCAAGCCTTTTAGTTGGAGCTGGCTATGGCAATAGAATGATTGGTGAATCGCAGTTCTATACGAGTATAATGATTGACGCTTTGAATGACGAATATTCGCCTTACCGTGACCAACTCGGAAGAGTATTGCCAGTTTTTCGTACCGGCTTTATTTTTTATCTCGGCCGTGGGAAAAAGAATGATAACTAAACAAAATATTTTTTCAATGCTGAAGGATCATCCAATACGATGATCTTTTTTTCTGCCTCTTCATATAGGAAATTTTCCTGCCGCATGTACTGTATATGCTGTAGCAAATTATTGTAAAAGCCACCAGAGTTTAGTATAAATATTTGTTTATCATGAATGGTGAGTTGGTTCCAGGTCAAAATTTCAAACAACTCGTCTAAAGTGCCAAAACCTCCGGGCAAAATCAGCGCCGCTTCACAAAGACTGTAGATGGTTCTTTTGCGAATATGCATATCATCGCAAATAATTAACTCTGTAATTCCACGATGCTGTACCTCCCATTCTATTAGCAGGCGGGGAATAATTCCGGTTACACTCCCATCGTATTTCATAACACTATCTGCAATACTTCCCATCAGCCCTGCACTGCCGCCGCCATAAATAAGTTTTACTCCATTTTCAGCCATCAGCTTTCCAAGTTGCTCAGCATGTTGTATAAATAATTTATTATTTCCATTCTTAGAGCCGCAGAAAACAGCAAGTGATTGTATAGCCATGATTCCTATAAATTTGCAGCAAAGGGATAGCAATTTTGGTTATCTTCAAAATTCAATAATTCACATTTATATTAAGTTGTGCTTGCCAAAGCCTGCTGTACCAGAAATAATTTAATATGAGTCCTGCAATCCTCTTCACATTTGTTATAGGTTATTTTGTTGTATTACTGGGTGTGGCCTGGTACACTTCCAGAAACTCAAATAATGACTCTTTTTTCATTGGTAATAAGAGTAGCAACTGGATGCTGGTAGCGTTTGGCATGATTGGTACATCTTTATCAGGCGTTACGTTTGTAAGTGTGCCGGGTGGAGTAGGGGGCGGTAATTTCTTTTACTACCAAATTGTATTAGGGTATTTGTTGGGTTACATAGTTATTGCTTTTGTGTTACTGCCTTTGTATTATAAAATGAATCTGACAAGTATATACACCTATCTTGAAAAGAGATTTGGTATAAATGCTCACAAGGCAGGCGCATTCTTTTTTATTCTTTCAAGAACAGTCGGCGCTACCGCTCGTTTGTATCTTGTGATAAGTGTATTGCAAATCTTCATCTTTAATAAACTGGGTATCCCGTTTTATACTACTACGCTGGTTATTTTAGTATTGATTCTGCTATATACATTTGAAGGAGGTGTAAAGACAATTATCTATACAGATACATTACAAACAACAGGAATGTTAGTTGGATTAGTAGTATGTATTATTGTAATTACCAAAGCATTGGGAACCGATTTGGGTGGTGCCTGGACGATGATGTCGGATAAAGGCTATACGCAAATTTTTAACTGGGATATAAATTCTGGTTCATTTGCTTTAAAGCATATTGTGGGTGGTATGTTCATTGCCATTGCAATGACGGGGCTTGACCAGGAGATGATGCAAAAAAACATCAGTGTAAAAAATCTGAAAGATTCTCAAAAGAACATGATGACATTCACTGCTGTATTAATGGTAGTGAATCTGTTATTTCTTATACTTGGCGGCATACTTTATTTGTATGCAGCTCAAAACAATATTAATGTTCCCCCGGATGATTTGTTTGCTACGATTGCCCTCAGTGACACATTTAGTGGTGTAATTGGTATAATTTTTATTATCGCTCTGATCTCTGCACTGTTTCCAAGTGTGGATGGAGCTATTACTTCACTTACATCCTGTTTTTGTATAGATATATTGGGTATAAAGAAGTCAGCAGATAGTGAAAAAGATAAAAAAAGAACAAGACTTAAGGTGCACTTTACTTTCGCAGCTGTATTTTTTCTGATGGTGCTTTTATTTAAATGGATAGATGATAAGCTTATTATTGATTTCATTTTGAAATTTGCCGGCATTACTTATGGTCCTTTGCTTGGCTTATTTGCATTTGGAATACTAACTAAACGAAAACTCAACGATAAATTAATATGGCCAGTATGTATTATTGCGCCTATGATGGCCTTAGGCCTTGATATGCTCAGCAACCCGGGCTGGTATGAGGCGAAGCTGCATGTAAACCTTGGTCTGCAAGGTTTATCTGATACTATTTTTAATGGGTATAAAATTGGAAATGAACTGATACTTATTAATGGAATCTTTACATTTTTAGGACTTTGGTTTATTTCTAAAAAGTCTGCGGCTGTAAATACTCAGCTTCACGCCGTATAAGTTTATCTTTGCTGAAATTTTTTTAGTTGGAACTTATACATCCATCAGCGGAACAGTATGCAGAGGAGTATTCTTCACCGGAAGATATTCTTATAAAAGAAGTCAATGACTTTACGATGAACCATCATGCAGAGCCGCAAATGCTGAGTGGTCATCTGCAAGGAAAAGTATTAGAAATGCTGAGTTGTATGTTACGGCCACGCCGTATTCTTGAAATCGGCACTTTTACTGGCTACAGTGCTTTATGCCTTGCGAAAGGATTAACAGAGGACGGGGAATTGCACACCATTGAATTAAGAGAGGCAGATTCAGCATTATCCAGAGCCTATTTTGACCGTTCGTTTTTTTCTAAACAAATAATTTCCCATACAGGGAATGCGTTAGGTATTATAGCCCGACTGGAAGAAAAGTGGGACTTGGTATTTATTGATGCTGACAAACCAGCCTATATCGAATATTTTAACCTTGTTTTGCCACGGTTGCGGAAAAACGGGTTTATTTTAGCAGATAATATTTTCTTTCACGGACAGGTACTTGAAAAAGAAATAAAGGGAAAGAGTGCAAAAGGTATCCAGGCTTTTAATGAGTTTATAAAAAATCGTACAGATATTGAGAAAGTAGTACTAACCATTCGGGACGGTCTTTTTTTAATTAGAAAATTATAACTCCATTTGCAAATGCAAAGAATTCGAATTTTTTTTATACTTTTTTTTATTTTGACAACACCTGTATGCTTTGGCCAAAAAGCAGAACTGGTGTTGAAATATATTGACACCTACAAAGAATTGGCGATTACAGAAATGCAGCGTACGGGTGTACCTGCAGCCATTACTTTAGCTCAGGGTATTCATGAATCTGGAGCCGGCAACAGCAAGTTGGTGTTGGCGTCAAATAATCATTTTGGAATTAAATGTAAATCAAACTGGACAGGCGAATCTGTAAAGCATGATGACGATGAAAAAAGTGAATGCTTTCGGAAATACTCATTGCCAGAACATTCATATAAAGACCATTCGGATTTTTTGAAAAATGGAAAGCGTTATGCTTTTCTTTTTGAGCTGGATCCAACTGATTATAAAGGCTGGGCCAATGGATTAAAGCAAGCAGGCTATGCCACTAATCCCAAGTATCCCCAGGTACTTATTAAATTAATTGAAGATTACAACTTGCATAGTTATACAATGACTGCATTAGGGAAGCTTCAGGAGGCAGAAACGGTAGAGTTACAAACTAAATCTGATACAGTATATAAAGGTGTTGGTGGATTTAAGTCTATAGACGAAACTTTATCAAATGAAGAAAACAGAATTCCTGCACCAAAGGAAAATTATCCTGCCGGTGAATTTAAAATCAACGATACTAAAGTGGTATATGCAAAAAAAGGAACATCATTTCTGGCCATAGCAAAGCAGTATGATGTAGATTTATCTAAAATATTTGAGTTTAACGAAATACCCAGAGCAGAAGCCCTTAGTGAAGACCAGTTAATTTATATTCAACGCAAACGTAAAACGGGTAACGATGAATTTCATATAGTATTGCCTGGTGAAACGCTCCACTCTATTGCACAAAAGCAAGCTATACGTTTAGAAAGCCTTAGGGAATTAAATTGGTTAAAGGCTGATGAAAAGCCAGCACCGGGAGTACAACTTAGTCTTAGAAAAAAATCATCTTCAGTACCTAAACTTGTAGTTAAAGAAAATTATTCGTTGTTGCAGGAAAAAAACAAAGAGACTTCTAATTAAAGCGACTTAATTATTATTATGGCAGTTATTAAAGTACATGATAAATCTTTTGAAACCTATCTTCCGGAAGATCAAATTCAACAGCGCATTAAAGAGTTAGCGACTGCCATAAATACGGACTATGCAGGTAAAAGACCATTGTTTATCGCCATACTAAACGGCTCTTTTATGTTTGCTGCTGACCTTTTCAAGCATGTTAATATAGATGCAGAACTATGTTTTATAAAATTGGCTTCTTACAAAGGGATGAAATCATCCGGCAATGTGGTTACGTCAATTGGCCTGGAAGATGATCTTTTCGGAAAAGATGTGGTAATTGTTGAAGATATTGTTGATACAGGGAAAACCCTTCACAATTTTCTTCCTAAATTGATGCACCAGCAGCCGAAGTCGCTTAAAATTGCTTCATTATTACACAAATCAGAAGCAACAGAATACCCATTAACTATTGACTATGTTGGTTTTGATATACCTAATAAATTTGTAGTTGGCTATGGGCTTGATTATGATGGCCTTGGCCGTAATCTGAAAGAAATTTATCAGTTGATATAAATCTGGGGAAGTCTACAGGTTTTTTTGTACTTTATCTTGCCAAAATATCCAGTTGAAGGCCACTTGTCATATACTATTCTTTCTTCTTCTGAATTTATCCCTTTTTTCCCAGCAGTATTATGTGCGGGGAGAAGTAAAGGATGAAGCAGGTAATGTTTTGCAAAATGTTACAATCCTTCAACATAAAACCGGTTATGTTTTTAAAAGTGGAAGCGCAGGAACTTTTGGTATCATTTCCCATCAACAGATAGACACTTTCAGTTTTTCTTACGAAGGTTATCGAACAGAGAAGATGGTAGTGAATGCAGATAACTATGTTAGCGTAAAAATGAAACTGGCTCCTGCTTCATCATCTAATGTGCGGCGGGATAAGTTATCCTCACTTACAAAAGACCTGGAAAAGGATGAACAAAAAAGATGGTTCTCTGGCGATGAAACCTATGCCAGCTTATTGGAAAATCACTTTGTAAATGCAAAAAAATTTCCAAGTACAGGCCTCTCATTAAATGTTGACAGAGCTTCTTATAGTAATATCCGGCGTTTTATTACTTTGAATTCTTTAGTTCCTCCTGATGCAGTTCGAATAGAGGAGATGCTGAATTATTTCAACCTCAATTATAATGAACCGAAGGACGCTGCTTTGTTCAATATTAAAACTACGTTAAGTGGTTGCCCATGGAATCCTCAGAACCAGCTGTATTATATAAATCTTTCTTCAAAGAAATTAGATCTTGATACACTCCCCTCAAGCCATCTTGTTTTCCTGATAGATGTGTCCGGCTCAATGGATATGCCCAATCGGTTACCATTATTGAAGTCTGCGTTCCGTTTATTAGTAAATAATCTTAGGGATAAAGATTCTGTTGCGTTAGTCGTATATGGCGGAGTAACGGGAGTGATGTTAAATACTATTAGCGGAGGCGAAAAGGAAAAAATATTAAAAGCTATTGATGAATTGACACCCGGTGGAACTACCCCAGGCGAATCAGGTGTTAAACTTGCGTATAGTGTAGCAAAAAATCATTTTATAAAGGGAGGAAATAACAGGGTAATACTAGCAACGGACGGAGATTTTAATGTTGGAATGAAAACAGAGACTGAACTAGATGAGCTTATTTCACAACATCGGGAATCTGGTATTTATCTTACTTGCCTGGGTGTTGGCATGGGGAATTATAAAGATTCAAAAATTCAAACACTGGCTAAAAAGGGAAATGGAAATTTTGCATATCTCGATAATTTTAAAGAGGCAGAAAAAGTGCTGCTAAAAGAATTTACACAAACATTATACACGGTTGCGGATGATGTGTATATGAATGTGGAGTTTAATGCGGAGTATGTAAAGGAATATAGACTTGTTGGCTTTGATAATAAAGTAGGAGCATTGCGGGATACAATGTCTGCAATAGAGGGTGGTGAAATTGGTTCTGGTCATTCAATGCTTGCTTTGTTTGAAATAACACCAACTAATGCTTGTAATGATGCAATAGCTGATGAAATTAAAACCGGAAAATTTGCAGATATAAAGTTGCAGTACCGGCATCCCAATAACACCAACCTGTTTAATCTTAACCATGAATGTAAACTAAACTTTATACCTCTGACTGAGTTGGATAAAAGTTTTCGTTTCTCTGCAGCAGTTGCTATGTTCGGCTCTCTATTACGTTCTTCTTCATTTACGAAAAATGTTGGATGGAATGAAATTATAACTCTAGCAGAAAGTTCTTCTACAGCAGATGACTTACTGCAGAAAGAATTTATTGCTCTTGTGCAGCAGGCAAAACTGCTTTATTCAAAAGTAAAAAAGAAAAAAGGTGCAGGTACGCAGGATTAAATTTAAGAAAACATATCCTTTATCTTCTCAAAAAAATTCCTTTCATTTTTATCAGGGTGAGGCTTGAAATTGGGGGAACTGCTTAGCTTTTCCAACATTACTTTTTCATCACTACTTAAAGTTTGGGGAGTCCAGATGTTTACTTGAATCAACTGGTCACCCTTTTCGTAGGAGTTTACTGCTGGAAAACCTTTTCCTTTGAGGCGGAATATTTTACCACTTTGTGTACCCGCAGGAATTTTGATTTTTGCTCTTCCGTCAATCGTTGGTACTTCTACCTGTGTGCCAAAAGCAGCATCGGTAAATGAGATGTGTAATTCGTAGGCAACATTCAAGCCTTCTCTATGTAATTCCTTATGTGGTTCTTCTTCTATCAGAATAATTAAATCGCCGGCAGAGCCACCTCTTTCACCTGCATTACCCCTTCCACTTATGTTTAATTGCATTCCTTCCTGAACGCCAGCAGGTATATCAATGCTTACTGTTTCTTCCCCGTATACTCTTCCCTCACCTTTACAACTTGTACATTTTGCTGTTACCGTTGAGCCTTCTCCATTACAAGTAGGGCAGGTTGTAACTGTTTGCATTTGTCCCAGGAAAGTGTTTTGAACTCTTCTTACCTGACCGCTTCCACCACAAGTACCACAATTCTGCACACTGCCTTTATCTTTTGCCCCGCTACCAGAGCAGGTAGTGCATACAACATGCTTTTTAACTTTGATGTTTTTAGTTACTCCCTTCGCAATTTCCTCATAGGTCAATTTTAATTTAACCCGAAGGTTACTGCCTCTCACACCACGACTTCTCTGACCACCACGACTTCTTTGACCACCACCAAAGAAATTTCCAAAAACATCATCGCCGAAAATATCACCAAATTGACTGAAGATATCATCCATGTTCATACTGCCACCACCACCATGTCCACCACGGGCACTACCACTTACACCTGCATGGCCGTACCTATCATATTGAGCTTTCTTATCTGTATCGCTCAATACTTCATATGCTTCAGCGGCTTCTTTAAATTTTTCCTCAGCCGCTTTATCACCAGGGTTTCTGTCAGGATGAAATTGCATGGCAACTTTACGATATGCCTTTTTTATTTCTTCAGCAGAAGCGGTTTTGGTAAGTCCCAGTATTTCGTAAAAATCTCTTTTAGCCATAAAAATTTATTTCCCTACCACAACTTTTGCGTGACGGATAATCTTATCGTTTAAAAAATAACCTTTCATTACTTCATCCACATTTTTTCCTTTCAACTCCTCTGTTGGTGCAGGAATTTCTGTTACGGCTTCATGTAAATCTGCATTGAACTCCTGGTTAATTGCTTCCATGGCTTTAACACCTCTTGATTGTAATTTGTTGCGCAGTTTGTTAAACACCAGCGAAACACCTTCTTTTATAGAAGCTACGTCATCACTGCTTTCTAACTGTTTTTGAGCCCGGTCGCAATCATCTAATACATCTAATAAATCAGTTATTACATCACGACCCGCTGTTTGTATCAATTCAATTCTTTCCTTGGCATTGCGGCGTTTGAAATTTTCAAATTCGGCAACTTTCCTAACGTATTTGTCTTTTTCCAACTCCATTTCAGCCTTTAGTTTTTCCATCTCATTTTCTTCCGCTACCGGTTCATTTAGGTGAGTACTACCGCTTTGATTTTCATCGGTATTAATATCCATTTCTGGATTTAAATCTGCTCCGTTAATTGCTTCTTGCTGCATATCTTTTTCTGACATTTTTTACAAATTGTTTGCAAAGGTAAGCTTGTCAAGAATATTGCCAATGGCGGATTTGGGACAAATTGGCTGCTATATAACAGATGCTGCTATAAGCTGACAGGCCTTTGTGGCTTAGGTAGCACATTTATAGTACATTGCACTCCCTTTATGAACAAAGTTTACCTACGAAGAAAAATTACCCCACGGGTAGAAAATGGACATCCCTGGATTTTCAGCAATGAAGTTGAAAAAATAGAGGGAGAAGTGGTCGGCGGCGAAATAGCTGAAGTTTTTAGTCATGATAAAAAATTTTTTGGCAAGGGTTATATCAATCCCAAGTCGCAAATACTGGTGCGATTGCTTACAAGAAGCAAGTCAGAAGAAATTAATGAGGCATTTTTTTTAACACAATTAAGGAAGTGCTGGGAGTATAGAAAGAAGTTAGGGTATACAGAAAACTGTCGTCTTGTTTTTGGTGAAGCAGATTCGCTGCCGCAACTTATAATTGATAAGTTCAACGATTACTTTGTAATTCAAACATTGGCGCTGGGAATAGATGTGTGGAAACCAGCAATTGTAAAAGCCATCAATGAAATTTTTGACCCGAAAGGAATTTATGAACGTAATGATGTGCCGGTTAGAGAGCTGGAAGGGTTGCCACAGCAGAAAGGTTTTTTATCTGCTCCTTTTGATACACAAATCATTATTAACGAGAATGGGCTAAAATTTTATGTGGATGTGGAAAATGGGCAAAAGACAGGTTACTTTTTAGATCAACAGGATAATAGAAGGGCCATTCAGCATATTGTGAAGGGTGCAGATGTGCTGGGGGCTTTTACTTATACTGGAACTTTTGAAATTCATGCTGCACATTACGGTGCCAAATCTGTTTTGGGACTTGATATTTCAGCTAATGCAGTTGCGCAGGCAAATAAAAATGCAGAATTGAATAACGTACATGATATATGTAAGTTTGAAGCAGCTAACGCATTTGATGTATTGAAGCAATGGGGAAAAGAAGGAAGACAGTATGATGTTGTAATGTTGGACCCCCCTGCATTTACAAAGAGCAGGGAAACAATTCAAAAAGCAATCACCGGCTATAAAGAAATTAATTTGCGTGGAATGAAGTTGGTAAAGCCGGGTGGTTTTCTGGTTACATCATCTTGTACTAACCTTGTTCAACCGGATTTGTTTTTGCAAATAATTAATATGGCTGCAAAAGATGCCCGGCGAAAAATAAGACAAGTTGTTTTTCAAACACAGTCAAGTGACCATCCCATTATTTTGGGCATGGAGAATACACATTATCTTAAATTCCTGATTGTACAGGTGCAATAAAAATCAGCGATAAATATATTATTAACGGGAAACCTGAAACTTGCCGGACTCAATGATTTTGCCGGTAGGATCAATCAGTTGATAGATATAAACACCACGGTTGAAATCTGTAAGATTAACTGTAGTTTTTTCAGGCACATTGCTTACTTCATGAACTTTTTTTCCAAGCACACCGTTGTAGATATGAATGGTGAGACCTTTCTTATAATTCTTCTGTAAATCAAATGTGATATAACTAGTTGCGGGATTGGGGTATAGTTTAATAATTCTATCTCCTCCGTCAGAAACGGGAGTGTTTCTGGAAGTTTGCGCCTGCGATTGCAATGAAATCAACAGGATAAAGGATAGTATGTGTAGAATTCGTCTCAACGAAACAAATTTACTTTTATTATTTGAAAAATAGGCCTAAAATTTTAAGTGCGCAACGTAAAATTACGTTTTATTAAAAATTGTTGTAAATCATAGGCTTATAGTCTTTAAATATTAAATTTTAACGAAAGATTATTGAAGAGCTGTAAGAGCATCCTGAATTTTTGAGAAATTGGGGAGATCACCAGCATTTTCTAGTACTTCAGCATACTGAACGATTCCCTCTTGATCAATTACAAAGGCCGATCTTTTTGAAACACCTTTCATATTATAGCCAAACATTTCATAGATAGTGTCATAAGACCTCGAAACATCTTTATTAAAATCACTTAGTAACGTAAAATTCAATTGCTGGTCTTCTTTGTACTTTGCCAATGTGTGTAATGCATCTACTGAAATGCCAATCACTTTAGCCTTAACATTTTTATACCAGGCAATATTATCTCTTATAGAACACAGTTCTTCTGTGCAAGTGCTGGTAAAAGCAAGCGGGAAGAATAGCAATAAGATAGGGTGGCCTTTTAGTTCTGATAATGTTACCTGCTTTTTTTCGGTGTCAAAAAGTGTAAAATCCGGGGCAGCTTGTCCAACTTCAATTTTCATATTTCTGAATTGTATTAATTTAAAGTAATCTGATTTGGGTTTAAGAACAAATTGTTTCAAAAAGAGTTCACTATTTTATATTGGAATTATGTTCTGGCTTTTATTTTTTACCACTTTATCTGGAATGGCATTAATGATTTCTCTGTGTAATGCATCAATCATTCTCTTCTTTAGATGATCCCGGTGAGTAACTATGCTTACCTCTCGCATGGGGGTTGGCTTTTTGAACTGGCGAACTAGTTTTTTCTGTTTTGGAGAAAGCTCCCGTATTGCCAGCTCAGGTAAAATAGTTATGCCATCATTTAGATCCACCAACCGTCTTAATGTTTCAAGGCTTCCGGCTTCGTAATCAAAATGACTTCCTTCGGCACTGGCTTTACGTAGTTGGCAGAGGTTTGCTATTTGTGTTCGGAAACAATGCCCTTCTTCTAATAACCACAACTTATTCGGGTCAATATCGGTTGGTAATACGTACGTTTTTTTGAACGCCACATTTTTTGGTGATATATAAGCAACCATTTCTTCATAGAACAAAACAGTTTCCTTTATTCCTGCTTCATGCAATGGTGTAACAAGAATGCCGGTATCTATTCTTCCTTCTCTTAACCGGCTGATGATTGTATCCGTTGTCATTTCATTGATGATGAGTTTTATCAACGGATATTTTTTTGTGAAGGATGGAATAAATAATGGTAAAAGGTAAGGGGCTAATGTAGGAATAATAGCAACTTTCAGTTCGCCTGCCAGCACACCTTTTTTTAATTGTAAAAAATCAGACAGGCTGTTTCTTTCTTCAATAATTTTTCTTGCATATGCTATTACTTCTGTGCCAACAGCAGTAGGTATAACTGGTTGTTTACTCCGGTCGAAAATGCGGATACCCAATTCTTCTTCCAATTTATGTAGCTGCATACTCAATGTTGGCTGGGTAACATAGCTGGCAGCAGCAGCTTTAGCAAAATGACGATAGGTGTCAACCGCAATTGCATATTCAAGCTGGGTAAACGTCATGATATAGATATTTTCTATTTAATCATGAAGTTATTCATTCTTTACTATAAAAAACTTTTGCAGGCAAGAGCAGAATATAAAATCAGAATCGTGGGCAAAGAAGATATTCACCTTTGTCTTTTCTGAAAGCTCTGTACGAAACAGATAATTCAAAACCACCTCTACCATAACTGGAAGGTTTCAATTTTGAAATATTTACATCGTAACTAATTGCTACGGAGAAGGGATTGTAATCAATTTTTATAACAGGTATCAGGGCATCATTCCATCTTAAAAAAGCACCGGCATGTAATGTGTAAGCAGGATTGTCCATATCGTCTCCCAATTTTAATCCACCCATAGCACCAGCTACCGTTTCAGAAAATCCACCTTGCTTAGTTTGGTCAGCCTGCACTGTTACATATGCATTTTCTGAAACACTGAACCGAAGTCCACCTGAAAAAACTAGTTTGGGATTAAGCTCTATATTGTTGTTGCGGTAAAAAGAATTATTAGGCCGGTTGAAATGGTGATAGGCGGCCCCAATAAAAAAATTGTTATCTGGATTATAATTCAAATTTGAATTGTAACTGATACCCACACTACCATCAAGATAATTGTATTGAGTATTGGCAAAATTTTCGCCGACACCACCACCACCATACTGACTATTAGTAGTGACTTTGGATGGGTCAAATCGACGCTGCACCCAACCACCCATAAAACCCAATGACAGATAACGATTGTTTTCGCTACTTAACGATTTGTGATAGTTTAATACGGGCAATACATGAGCAGAGGTCCAGCCGATAGTTCCTGCTCTGTCAAATAGCATTTGCATGCCTGTTGTTATAAAATCATTGCTCTTTCCAACCGGGATTTTAAATTCTGCATTTAAGGAGCCTGTTCTGTAAGCATTCGTTACACTATTCCATTGATCCCGGTAAACTGCCTGTACTCTGGTATCTCCGGTAAAAATTCCGGCGAGTGAAGGATTCCTCCAAAGTGGTGCTTCAAAGAATTGTGAAAAATGAATATCTTGGGCACACACAGTAAGCTGCGAACAACAACCTATTGCCAGCAAAGAGAAAATATTTTTTATAACTGCTACGGTTTTCATATTATAGGATCAATGCAATATTTCCATTGAGTTTGATTATATCACCATTTTCACAAAATACTTCTGCCTGGTACACATATACATCGGCTTGTGCTTTTCTGCCTTTAAATGTTCCATCCCATCCATGTGATGCATCATTAACCGGAAAATTTTGTTTCTCAAAAACTACTTCACCCCAGCGATTAAAAATGCGCAAAAACTTTGTTCTTGCTAACCCAACACCTCTTGGATAGAATACATCATTACTTCCATCGGCATTGGGAGAAAAAGTATTTGGTATGAACAAGTTTGATTGCTGACATAATACCTGGACCACGATATTGCCAAAATTCCGGCAACCATTTACATCAGAAAATATTACCTGGTAGTTTGTATTAAAACTTGGGCCTGCTTCGGGGTTTGCACAATTGGTACAGCTAAGACCGGTAACTGGTGTCCATGACCAGGTGATAACATTTGGAGAATATACTGCTGGTATGATAGCAGGAAATCCAGCTTGTATGGTTAATGTAGGAGGCATTGTTACCGTTGGCAAAGGATTCACCAGAATATTTTGTGTGGTTGTATCACGGCATCCACTACTGTTTGTAGCATAAGCGGTAACCGTAAAAGTGCCTGCTTGTAAATATCGTTGTGTAACAGGGTCTTCAAGCGTTGAAGTATTACCATTTGGAAAAGTCCATTCCCATGTTACTACTGAAGTGTCGGGTTGAAGGAAAATACCGGAATGAAGCAGTGAAGAATTTACGCATACAACCGTATCACCTCCAATATCAATTAGCGGTCGTTGTACTACAGCAATATAATTGGGTTTGGTTAATGTATCACGACAACCAGCTTGTGTAAGGATAGCCAGTTGAACAGTATATAGTCCCGGAGCTGCATATGTATAAGAAGGGTTTTGTAGAGTGGAAGTGCCGCCATCACCAAAGTTCCAGTTGAAATCTGTAATTGGGTCATTAAAAGTAGTAGAGTCGGTAAAATTTGCCGTACCGAAGTCGCAGAATAAACTATCGTCTACTCCAAAATTTGCCCTTGCACCAATTACAAAGACAGTATCAAGTCCTTGCAACGGAATTATACACCCTGACGGGTCTGTCATAATTACTTTTGGTAAAAAATTTCCAAACGATGTATATATGTGATTGGTCGTTGGTGTTGTTGTTGTTTCTGTATAGCCATCACCAAAGTCCCAGTAATAAGAACTAATGGTTGCAGAAGTAACAATATTGAGACTTACATCCAGTGGCTTACATCCCCCAATAGGAAGATATTCAACTCTTGATCCGGCAGTGTCATCTAATACTATTCTTTGAAATGCAGAGTCAAGGCAACCACCAGGACTTGTAATAAGTAGTTTAACCAGATAGGTACCGGGGGTTGAATAGAAATGCACCGGATTATTTAAAGTTGAAGTGCCCTCTCCAGGTCCAAAATCCCAAACAACTGAAGTGTAAAAAGTAGAAGTGTTAGTAAACTGAACTTCTAATGGAGCACAGGAGCTTACTGAATCATTAACAGTAAAACTGGCGTTTGGTTCATCAACACGGATGTAAGCAGCTTTTGTAATAGAGTCTGCACAACCAAAAGGATCTTCAATCCTGAGTTTTACATCATAAAGTCCCGTTGCAGCATATGAGTAAGTAGGAGAAGTAACAGTTGAAGTGCCTCCATCTCCAAATTCCCACTGACTTGTGAAACCTGCTGGTGTTGAAGTATTGGTAAAAGTAACAATGCCACCCGGGCAGGAAAGAGTATCAGCGGTTATAAAATCAGGTATCGGGTCTGTAGCATTAATTAAATTTGAAATTGTAATGCTATCACGACAACCCGCAGCATCCGTAATAATTAATTGTACAGAATAGACGCCGGTTGTATTGTAGGTATGCTGAAATGGTGGTGCCGTAAAATCTTGGGTAACACCATCTCCAAAATTCCAACGCCAATTTACAATTGCATTTACACCATCCGTAACAGACAAATCATTAAAGGTGGTAGTAAATCCTGTGCAACCGCCAGTATTAATAGCATCGAAGTCAGCAGTAGGCCCGTTGATGCGGATATAATTCACTTTTGTTCCTACATCCTGACATCCATTAATATCTATTGTTGTAAGTGTTACTGTATAAGTGCCAGCAGTTGTATAGGTATGTGAAACGTTAATGCTTGTAACTGTAACTGGTGGAGAGCCATCACCAAAATCCCATGTATACGATACTAAATTGGCCGCATTAATACCGATTGCCTGGAAATTTATTTGTGCAATCTTACATGCAGATGTTTGATCTGCACTAAAGTCTGGATTTTCGTCAACAGAGCGAACAGTTTGAAAAGTAGTATCCGCACATCCACCATTCGTAACAATCAATCGAACAGTATAAACACCTAATGCCGGGAAACTGTGTGTAGGGTTTTGTAAAGTTGAAACAGGAGAACCATCGCCAAAATTCCATTCCCAGGTATGAGGAAGCGATAGGTTAATTAATGATTGATCAGTATAGCTAAATTCCAACCGGTTGCTACAATTAGGTGTTACCTGAAACCTGGCAATGGGCGGTAAGACCCGCATGTAATTAGGTATTAAAAGTGTATCCGGACATCCATTGTTAGTGGCAATTAATCGAATGTTAAAATAGCCTGTATCATTATAACTGTGTATAGGATTTTGCAGAATGGAAGTGCTTCCATCGCCAAAATCCCAAAGCCATTCATCCACTGGAGCCGGAGTTAAATCCGTAAACTGTACAGGCTGTCGTCCGCAAACCGGGTTAGGTGCAGCGTTAAAATTTGCAACAGGTTTTGAACCCGTTCTTACTGCGCTATTAATGATTAATGTATCCCGGCATCCACCGCTGGTGGTAATAACCAATCGTACATTATAAGTTCCTTGTAATGGGTATGTGTGTGTGGGAAACTGGTTAAAATCTAACGGGCTGCCATCGCCAAAATCCCATTCATAAGAAGTTACTAGATCCAATGCTGTAATAACTGGTATTGGAGTGATCGTAAAAGGAATACAACCCCTGTCGGGTAAACCAGTAATACTAATGGTAGCTCGTTGAATATTAATATAAGCAGGTCTTATAATTGTATCGGGGCAACCGAAAGTATTGGTTGCAATCAATCTTACCGTAAAGTTTCCATAGGTAGTATAAGTATGTGATGGGTTTTGAAGAGTTGAAGTTCCGCCATCACCAAAGTCCCACTCCCAGCCAGTTGCACCACCGATTGATAAATCCTGGAAGTTTACAGTGAGAGGTGGTTCGCATCGGGAAGTAACAGGTGCAGTAAAATCAGCAACCGGTCTGGGATTTACAACTATTGTATTGGTTGTAGAATCAAGACAGGAGGTATAATTGCTATACACTTTTACAGTATAGGTTCCGGGAAGAGAATAGGAATGTGTTGCCGCAAGCCCTGTACCTGTTCCCCCATCGCCAAAATCCCATGAAGAACCTGCCGGTACTGGTGTGGAGGTATTGGTGAAAGTTGCCGGCTCATTAACACAAATACTTGCCGGCCCCGTAAATGCAGTTGTAAAATTGCCTATTACTAATGGGGCACTTGTAATTGTATCAACACACCCTGCAGTACTTCTTGCTATTAATCGTACAACAAAACTTCCGTTTGTAGCAAATGTATGCGTTGGGTTTGTGGCGGTTGAAATAGGAGAACCATCACCAAAATCCCATTCATAGCTTAGTGTAGGCGGTCCGGTGGTAGTATTGGTAAAAGTAATATTTGCCGGAGCACTGCAAACCGTAGGTTGTGAGTTGGTAAAGCCAGCAGTTACACCATTAGTTACGGTTATATAATTAGGACGGCTAATGACTCTTATACATCCTTTATCATTAGTTACTCGAAGTGTTACTGTAAAGTTGCCTGCTGTTTCATAAATGGCTTCGGGGTTTTGCAACGATGATGTTACACCATTTCCAAAATCCCATGCCCATGTTACATTAGTATTTCCAATGCCTGGGGTTGACAAATCTGTGAATTGAACCCTTAATGGGAAACATCCGGAGACGCTGCTGGCTGAAAAATTTACTGTTGGAGGTTCCCAAACTGTGATGTAGTTAGTGCGAACTAACGTATTTGAACCATTTGCATTAGTAGCAGTAAGTGTAATGGTATAAGTGCCTGGTGTAAAGTAGGTAGCAGTTGGATTTCTAAGTGTGGAAGTGTTTCCATTTCCAAAATTCCAGCTCCACGATGTTGGATTTCCTGTTGACTGATCCTGAAATGTAACAATTAGGGGAGAGCATCCTGCTGTAGGGTTTCCAGTGAAATTAGCCGAAGGGACCTGGGCTGATAATGTTGTAATTCCAAAAAAAATAGCGATGGATAAAACAATCAGTTTTGTAAGGATATGGTTCAGTGCTGACCTCAAAGCGGTAACAGGTTTGGTAGTTTTTATAAAAACGTTTTCTTTAGGTAAAAATTATTCATGATAAGCTAAATAATTAGTATAAATCATTTGCCATCAATCAAAATCTGGACTTTGCTAAGAAATCAGTTTTTGTCTTTGTATATCAAGACATTACCTTAAGACATAAGTTTAAAGACAAGGGCGAATTTACAGACAAATGTAATGAAGAAATATGGTTTGGGCTCTATTCTTTATCGAGTCGCATTGTTTTTGTATCAGCACCTACTGTTTGTGTGGCAACCACAAAAGTCCAGCTATTATTGTCAATTTTCCAACTGCCATTAATTAAAGTCAGGGGGTATGATGCAGCAGTAAAGCTTGCATAGGTTGTCATAGTAGAAGCGTTGCCATCCCAACTGCCTGTTTTTTCTACAGTGCCGCTGTTGATAGCATCAACTGTTTTATTGCTATAGTACTTGAATCTATAAGTAGAAAAGTCAGTTGTAATATTAGTTCCATTGTGTGTAAAACTGGTAACCTTCCATTGACCATCAGTCATGGCTTTTACAACAAGATCTTGCTGGATATTTTCAATTGCTTTTTTGCACCCGCTAAGAGTGATAGCAAACAGAAGTAGGGTAATTATTTTATTCATACCGGATTTGATAATACACAAAATAGCCATATTTCTCAGGTTGTACAAGAAGTAATTGTCATATCGTTAAAAAAAGTGTATTTAAACGGCGAAATGCTAAGCTTTTGTAGTTTAGCGACTCATGATACTGATATTTTATATTAATTATAAAGAATGAATAAAGCTTTTGCTACACTGCTCGCCTCCCTTTTATTTTGTTTATCTGGCTTTGCCCAGGGTCCGGAAAAACTGCTGACTGATTGGGCAGATAGATCTCCCATTGAAAAGGCGTACCTGCATATAGATAGAGAAAATTATATAGCAGGTGAAACGGTTTGGTTTAAAGCATACCTGTCTTCCAATTTTTATCCGGATACGATCAGCACTACTTTATATGTGGAACTGGTTAATGCGTCTTCAAAAATTCTCGACCGCAAAATTATACCGGTTTTTTGGGGAGCTGCCCGTGGCCAGTTAGATATTCCAGATTCTCTTTCGAGTGGCAATTATATAATCAGGGCTTATTCGGCAACAATGCTCAATCATGCGGCAGATTTTGTTTTTAAGCGTAGTGTTTTTATTTATGGAAAAAATAATAAGACAGGGGCCAATACCCCGGTTGCAGGAATAATTCGGCTTGAGTTTTTTCCGGAAGGCGGTAACCTGGTAAATGGATTAACAAATGCTGTTGCATTTAAAGCTACTAACGAAAATGGGTTACCTGTCACTATCAATGGAAGTTTATATAATGATAAGCAACAACTTTTATCATTCAATAGCTACCATAATGGCATGGGCATGATTGAATTTACTCCTGCCGCAAATGAAAAATATTATTTTTTACTCGATGGTCATCCATTGACTAAATATTACTTACCAGATGCAACAGATAAGGGCATTGCATTGGCAGTGGTAACTAACCAACGGGAGCTTCAATTTGAAATACACCAATCAATAAAAGACCCTGCTTTTCAGGCAGCATATATCATTGGGCAAATGCAGCACCGTGTTGTTTTCCGGCAAGAGTTAACGCCAGGCAAACAAAAAATTAATGGATTCGTAAATACGAAAAATTTAAACTCCGGAATTATACAACTCACTGTTTTTAATAGCGATGGTATACCGCTTGCAGAAAGATTGTGTTTCATTGATAACAAAGAATATGTTCAGCAAGCAGAATTAGTAACTGATACTATAAGTTTTGCTGCAAAAGGAAAAAATCATTTTAGCCTGCTGATGAAAGATACAGTCGTTGGAAATTTCTCTTTATCAATCACAGATCCGGCATATGATATTTTGCCGGAGAGGGACAATAATATTTTTTCTTCTTTATTACTTACATCAGATATTAAAGGGTACGTTCATAATCCTGCGTGGTATTTTAGAGTTAATAATGATTCTGCCCGAAGAGCCATTGACCTGGTGATGATGACAAATGGCTGGCGCCGGTTTAAGTGGGAGGATTTAATAAAGAGCAATATGGTTACGGAAAATAAATACAAAGACCTTTCATATATAACACTTACCGGAAGAGCCAATCTTTTGGATTCCAAAAAGCCATTTGCAGAAAAAGATTTACTGATATCAATTTATAATGCTGATTCTACCAGTACTTTTCAACTGGTAAATACAGATGCACAAGGTTTTTTTCGGATAGACTCCATGTTTTTTTGGGGTAACACCCGCCTTTTATTCAGCGATAGCAGGGGAAAGAAAAGTCAATATATAGAAGTTAAGATGTCGGCCGATTCATTGGCAAAACAATTTTCATTTCCATTATTGAATAAGTTCCCCTCTGTAATAAATGATTCGCTGGTTGGATTTCGCAAAGCTGCTTTAGCTATGGATTACGATGCAATACAAAAAGCAAGTGGTATCATGCTGGAAGGGGTAACTATAAAAGGAAAGAGAAAGAAAACACCAACAGAAGAAGTAGAAGAAAAATATACCAGTGGATTGTTTACAGGTATGTCAGACCAAACATTAGATTTGGTTAATACGATTGAGACCTTAAGCCAGCGAAATATTTTTGAATACTTACAATCAAGGGTTCCAAGTATTACGATCAGTAACGCAGGTCCATTTCAAACAGATTATGTACTTTATTACCGTGGTGGAGCTACCACTAGTTTACGGAATCCGGCACCGATGGTACTTTACTTAGACGAAATGAGAACAGATGCAGCAATTATTGCCAATTTAAGACCTAGTGATATTGCGCTGGTAAAAGTGTATAGTCACTTTGTAGGTGCTCCGGGAAATGGTGTGGGTGGAGTGCTTTCCATTTATACAAAGAAAGGAGAAGACTTGCGGGTGGCAGATGTATCGGCGGTTTATGAAGCTTATTATAAAGGATATTCGGTGAGTAAAGAATTTTACTCGCCAGATTATACTGTGGAAACGGTACAGCAAAGCAAAGCAGATAACCGCATCACTTTACAATGGATGCCAGATGTTTTTGTAAGCGATATAAATCCAATAATTCCACTTAGCTTTTATAATAGCGACCGGACAAAGCAATTTAAAATTGTAATAGAAGGAATGACGGCCGATGGAAAAATGCTGCTATTGGAAAAAATAATTTCTCCCAAACCATTTTGATCAGAGATTTTCCGTTCATGTATTCCAGAATGTTAAAAAGGATCATTTTGCAGCAGGAAACATATTGCTTTTGTAGCTTAGCAACTTAAGTTAACTCTATCAATTCTTTTAATCATATCTAATGCGCAGAAAATTTACAGTATTGCTGGCTTTATCTTTTGTTTATGCAAGCAGCAATGCACAAAGTCCCGCAGAAATCTTAAATAACTGGTCTGCAAAATCTCCTATTGAAAAAGTATACCTCCATACAGACCGGGAAAATTATATAGCTGGTGAAACAGCCTGGTTCAAAGCCTATTTATATTCTGACTATTTGCCAGATACCATCAGCACTGTTTTATATACTGAACTAATTAATGAGTCGGCTCAGATTATTCGCCGAAGTATTTCGCCGGTATTAGTAGGCAGCAGCAGCGGCCATCTTGAATTACCCGATACATTAAGCACAGGTTTTTATGTGTTACAGTCCTATACTGCCACAATGCTAAATCAGCAACCTGACTTTATTTTTAAGAGACGAGTTTTTATTTATGGAAAAAATAATAGCCAGGTAGCCAGCAAACCGCAGGAAAAAAAAATTAGAATTGATTTTTTCCCGGAAGGTGGAAATCTTGTAGCGGGTCTTAATAGTACGGTGGCTTTTAAGGCTACCGATCAAAACGGTTATCCGGTAACAGTGAAAGGATTTATTAAGAATGAGAAAAGTGAAATTGTTGCAGAATTTTCCAGCTATCATGATGGGATGGGAATGTTTGATTTGAAAACTACTGGCAGTGAAAAATATCATGCAGTACTTAGCGATGATCCGGTGGGTGTCAAATATGAATTACCGGCTTCAACATCAAAAGGAATTGTGTTAACAGTTATGCCGCACCCGCAAGGTAGTTATTTTGAGATACAACACCAGCCTGGAGATGCAAATTTTGAACCGGCTTATATGATCGGGCAATTGCAGCACCATGTTGTATTTCGTCAGAATTTTAAATCAGGTAGCAAAGAATTACAGGGAGTGATCAATACCCAAAATCTTCGCTCTGGCATAATGCAGGTTACGGTTTTTAATAAAGACGGACTTCCGCTGTCAGAAAGATTGTGTTTCGTTAATAATAAAGAATATGTTCAGTCTGCTGAATTAATTACAGACACCCTTAATTTTTCAGAAAAAGGAAAAAATCGTTTTAGTGTTTTGATGAAAGATACAGTGAAGGGAAATTTTTCCTTTTCAATTACAGACGCAGCGTTTAATGAAAACGAAACTAGAGAAGAGAATATTCTTACTACTTTATTGTTGACTTCTGATATAAAAGGATATGTACACAACCCGGCCTGGTATTTTACAAACAATAATGATTCTGTAAATACGGCGATGGATCTCGTAATGATGACCAACGGATGGAGAAGATTTAAATGGAATGAATTAGTGAAAGTAAATGCACCAACAAGCAAGTATAAAGACCCCGCTTATATCACCTTAACAGGCAAAGTAAAAATAAGAGGTTCCAGTAAGCCTTTTGCAGATAAGCAACTATTTGTGTTGATGATTACGCCTGACTCCACCCGTACTGTGCAAATGACACGAACAGATAAACAGGGAACCTTCCTGCTTGACTCTATGTTATTCTATGGAAACAATCGTTTTTTATTTAGCGATACACGAGGAAAGAAAAGTGATTTTATTGATGTTGAATTTACCAGTGAGCCGGTTGAAAAATCATTTGTATTACCCAAACCGGATAACCAACTTTTTCTTGAGCCAGAAATATTTGCCCAAGGGTATAAAAAATATGCGGATGATTATGATGAGATCCGTAAAGCCGCAGGTGTAATGTTGGATGGAGTAACACTAACAGTTACAAAGAAATCTCCTATTCAGGAGTTGGAAGAAAAGTATGCAAGTAGCTTGTTTTCGGGCATGTCGCAAAAAACAATTGATCTCGTTAATACAGACGAACCAATAGTTCAGGATAATATTTTTGACTATTTAAGATCAAGGGTGTCAGGACTTACTATAATGGAGCCGAATACAATTAATCCTGAAATGCCAGATCCATTTAGCCCGCCAACAATGGATGATGGAACCAGTTACAAAATCTATTACCGATTCAACCCTTCTGCAAGTTCATTAGGTCCGATCCCCATGACACTATATTTAAATGAAATTGAAACCAGTGCAAGTGTAATTGCAACAATACCCGCCAACCAAATTGCAATGGTAAAGGTATTTAGCAGTTTTGTGGGAACATTTGGTAACGGTGCTGGCGGTGTATTAGCTATTTATACCAAAAAGGATGTGGATATTACAAGTGCTGCAGGCTCTTATATGACTAAACTAAATGGGTTTTCTGTAACTAAAGAATTTTATGCTCCCGACTATACAGCAAGTAACAGTGATAAATCAAAAGCTGATAATCGCATAACCCTCGATTGGAGGCCTGCTATATTAATCAATAGTGTTAATCCAAAAATTCCATTTACATTTTACAATAATGACCGTACAAAAAAAATCAGGTTGGTAATGGAAGGAGTAACACTGGATGGGAAATTGCTGATGATAGAAAAAATCATTTCAGCGAAAGCTGGATTTTGATCGCAGTAAGAGAAAGTGAATTATTGTTTCTTCGGAAATTTTTGATGCTGCAGAATATTTTCTATTTGCTGCACATAGCATTTAGTTTCAGCACCCATAATTAAAATATATTGGTAACAATCTATCCACCCAACGGGTGTAAGTGCCACATGGTTGCGCAAATCTTCCGTAGATGATTTCATGTACTTAATATGCTCATTGCGCATATTCTTAAATGTGTTGAGAGTGTTGTGTGTGGCTTTCCAGGGAGCATTAGCCAGTTTAAACGTATTGGCACCAGATGGTGCGATAGTTCCCTGCTCCGTCATTTTCACTATTTCTTCATCCGTCAACGTAATAGCTAATCTTTTTTCAGGATTAGCAGTTTGTTGCATAATGCCGGTTATATTATCCCAAAGTCTTTCTTCAGACCATGTTATTTGCAACAAACATTCTTTGATGGATTGATTTGTAGATGGATCTTTAAAATTTAGCTGTTTATCGGATAAGCCTTTTACTTTTTCTAATAAATCATCTCTGCCATCTTTTAAAATAGATACGGCATATTTTCGTTCTTCCCTGGAAACGGAATTTTCATTCAAGGTTCCAGCTAATCCGGTTACAACCAGCAAAGTAATCAGCAAACGGCCTTTGGTCCTTTGGAGCATGTTATTCTATTTTTCTGGTCATTAGCTTAGCAAGGGGTGGGAAAGTAGGTTAAGATACAAAAGATTTGGAAAGTGCAAAGTTTGTTTTATGTGTAAGGCAAAAAATCTTGCTAATGTTTAAGCGGTCTTTTTTTCACCATACCTCCCA
This sequence comes from Chitinophagaceae bacterium, assembly GCA_022843585.1. GTDB lineage: Bacteria > Bacteroidota > Bacteroidia > Chitinophagales > Chitinophagaceae > JJ008. Next base: position 52,787 of record JALHNJ010000002.1, on the reverse strand, counting down.
CAGTATCGTTTACGCTTTGCATTACTATGAAGGCGTTTGGATCTATTTTCTCTACTCCTTGCTTCAGGCGGCTTATTTCCAAACGGGTAACTACCGTAAAAATAATCTCGGTGTCCAGCCTTTCCCCTCTTTTGCCATAGCCCTTTTTACCGGTATAAATGGTAAGCCCACGGCCCATATTATTTTTAATAAAGTCTGCAATTTTTTCTGTGTGCGGAGAAATAATGGTAACACCAGTAAACTCCTCAATACCTTCCAGAATAAAGTCTATAGTTTTAGCCGCAGCCATGTAAGTAAGAATAGAATACAACGCCATTTCTACTGAATACAAATAAGCCGCTACCGAAAAAATTACAATATTAAAGAGCATAATAAAGTCACCTACTGAAATGCTTCTTTTCCGGCTCAGAAAAATGGCTAATACTTCTGTACCATCTATTACAGCACTTCCACGGATGGTAAGACCAATACCTGCCCCCAGAAAGAACCCTCCAAAAACGGCTATCAATACTTTATCATTAGTAATAACAGGGTAAGGAACAAATACTATAACAACTGCAAGAATGGCAATACAAAGAATACTTCTAATGCTAAAAGCCCTGCCTATTTGTTTCCATCCCAACAACAGAAATGGAATATTAATCGCCACAATAAGAATGGATAGGGAAATGCCAGTTTCCCGGTTTGTCAATAATGAAATACCTGTTACACCACCATCAATCAATCCGTTGGGAATTAAAAAACCTTCAAGTCCAAAACCGGCAGAAAGAATTCCTAAACCCATAAATACTACACTCCGGATATTATTCCGAAAATTGCGGCGTTGCTGTATAGCTTCTTTTGCCTTTTTGTATTTGCTCAACGAATTATCTGCAATTACTGTGTTTGCAGTATTGTTTGGCGTGGTCGGTGTCATCATTTCGAAGATAGGTAAAATGACAAAAAAGGAGGCAACTTATCTGCCGCCCTAGAATAGGTTCTGAATCCTATCTTTAGCTAATGAAAATTGCGGAAATAATTTCCTTCCTGGAGTTGCAGGCACCTCCTTCATTGCAAGAGCAATACGACAACGCAGGTCTTTTAACCGGCGATGCTGGTTGGGAATGCAGCGGCATTATTTGTTCATTAGATGTAACAGAAGACGTAGTGAAGGAAGCAATGGCAAAAAAATGCAACCTCATTGTTGCCCATCATCCAATCATCTTTGGGGGATTAAAAAAAATTAATGGAAAGAATTACGTAGAGAAAACAGTTATAGCTGCTATAAAAAATGACATAGCTATATATGCGATCCATACAAATCTTGATAATGTAATTGCTGGTGTAAATGGAAAAATGGCCGCAATGCTTGGCTTACAAAATCTCGCTATTCTTTCACCAAAAGATGGCACATTGAAAAAATTTTTCACTTTTGTTCCGGTTGATAGCGCAGAAAAAGTTCGGGCAGCAATTTTTGAAGCTGGCGGCGGGCATATTAGCAACTACAGCGAATGTAGTTTTAATACACCCGGCACAGGCACTTTTAAAGCTGCGGAAGGGGCCAACCCCTATGTGGGAAAGATAGGAGAACAACATATAGAAAGCGAGATGAAAATAGAGATCGTTTTTCCGGCATACCTGGAACGAAAAATTCTGACGGCTACGAAGGAAAGTCACCCGTATGAGGAAGTGGCCTTTGATGTGGTAAACTTGTCAAACTCACACTCCCGAATTGGTGCCGGAATAGTAGGGGAATTGGCTATTCCGATGACTGAAATAGCATTTTTGGAACATATTAAGTCCGTTTTTCAAGTACCAGTAATCCGTCACACCGCCTTGCTTGCCAAGCCTGTAAGAAAAGTGGCTGTTTGTGGCGGGGCCGGAAGTTTCCTGATTTCCAAAGCATTAGCTGCAGGGGCAGATATTTTTATATCTGCTGATATAAAATACCATGAATTTTTTGACGCCGATAACCGGATGCTTATTGCTGATATTGGCCATTACGAAAGCGAACAGTTCACAATCAACCTGCTACAAGAGCTTTTAGCCAATAAATTCCCTACCTTTGCCGTCCTAAAAACAGCGATAAAAACCAACCCGGTGCATTATCGCTGAGCCTTTAAAAACTCAAATACTACAATGGCACACATTAAAGAATTTTCGGTTGAAGAAAAACTTACTTCTCTTGTTACCCTTCAGAAAATTGAAAGCAAACTTGATGAAATACATATCCTGAAAGGTGAGCTTCCTATGGAAGTAGCAGATCTGGAAGATGAGATTCAGGGCTTGCACTCTCGTCAAACTCGTATTGAAGAAGAAATTAATGGTGTAACTGAATTTATTGAGCAACGCAAAAATGCAATTAAGGAAGCCGAAGCTTTAGTAAAAAAATACGAAAAGCAAAGCGACAACGTTAAAAATAATCGTGAGTTTGAAGCAATCAACAAAGAAGTTGAAATGCAACAGTTGGAAGTGAAGCTGGCGGAAAAGCATATTAAAGATGCTACCGATGAAATAGCAGAGAAAGGGATTTTGCTGGAAAAGGCAAAAAAGAATATTGCCGCAAAAGAAGGTGTATTAGCTACAAAAAAAGGAGAGCTGGAAAAAATCATTGCTGCCAACGAAAAAGAAGAAAAGCATTTTAATAAGCTTGCAGAAGAAGCAAAAACTCATGTTGACAGCCGTTTACTAACCAGCTATGAAAAAATTCGCAAGAGCTATCGCAATGGTTTGGCCGTAGTGCCAGTAGAAAGAGATGCTTGTGGCGGATGCTTCAATGCTATTCCTCCTCAAAAGCAAAGTGAAATCAAACAACATAAAAAAGTTATGATTTGCGAAAACTGCGGTCGTATTTTGGTTGATGAAGAATTGAGCAACAACGTAGAAATAAAATAATCGAGTTTTATATTCAGGAAACCCTTTCGCTTAAGCGAAAGGGTTTTTTATTTTACTGCATTCTTATTTACAACTAATTTGCAGCTATAATGCTTTCAAAGCTATCCATACAGAATTATGCCATTATAGATAAACTGGAAATTGATTTTCCGACCCGGCTGAATATTGTAACTGGAGAAACCGGCGCTGGTAAATCCATTATTATCGGAGCCTTGAATCTAATATTGGGAGAGAGGGCAGACTCAACTGCCTTAGTAAACAAAGAAAAGAAATGCATTATTGAAGGTGTATTTAATACAGAAGGAAGAGTAATAATTAAGAGCTTCCTGAAAGAAAATGATTTGGATGGAGAGAACGAGTTGGTAGTTCGCCGGGAAATAAGCGGGGCTGGAAAATCAAGAGCATTTATTAATGATACTCCCGTTAATCTTTCACAATTACAGCAACTAGGCTCTTTGTTGGTTGATTTGCACCAGCAGTTTGATACGTTAGAGTTAACGGAAAATGATTTTCAGCGGGAAGTGTTGGATGCCCTTGCGGGTCATGTAGTAATAATTGATGAGTACCGAACTACTTTTCGCAAATGGCAGCAAGCTCAAAAAGAATGGGAGCAATTAAAAGAGCAAAAACAACAGTTTGATAAAGAAGCCGATTACAATTCATTTCAATATAAAGAATTGGAAGAGGCGGCTTTTAAGGACAATGAACTGGAAGAAATAGATACCGAATTGAAAATGCTAAGTAATGCGGAAGGTATAAAAGCAGCATTAGGGAAAGTGTATAATGAATTACAAGAAAGTGAAAGCCCGATTGTACAACAATTAAAAACCTTGTTGAACCAGTTAAACGTATTTTCCTCTTATCATACTGATCTGCCAGGCTTATTACAACGTTTGCAGGTAGTTCAAATAGAATTAAAAGATATAGCCGAAGAAGTTGATCGCATCAGTAACCATATCAATTATGATCCTAAGAAGATAGAAGACTTGAACGAACGGTTATCATTGGGCTATAAATTGCAGAAAAAGCATGGCGTTAATTCAACCAATGAACTAATAACCATCTATCAGAAACTAGAAGAAAAACTGCAAGCGGTGTTGAATATTGATGAGGCCATTCAACAAAAAGAAATAGAAACTGCAAAACTATTAAGTGAAGCAAAAAAAACTGCTGCAAAAATTTCTGAAGGTAGAAGAAAACAAGCAAAGCCATTAGAAGAAAAAGTGAATAAGCTATTGGTGCAAGTTGGTATGCCTAATGCTAAATTGAAAGTAGAAATAAAAGAAGTGTCATTGAACAGTTTTGGTGCCGATGCAATTGAGTTTTTATTTGATGCCAATAAAAGCGGTCTATTTCAGCCGGTAAGAAAAGTAGCCAGCGGTGGTGAACTTAGCCGGTTAATGCTTTGTATAAAATCATTAGTGGCACAATCAGTCGATTTGCCTACTATGATATTTGATGAAATTGATACCGGTATTTCTGGTGAAGCTGCAAGACAAGTTGGAATAATAATGAAAGAACTTGCAGCAAAAAGACAAGTTATCTGCATAACACATCAACCACAAATAGCTGGTAAAGCCGATGCTCATTTTTTTGTGTACAAGGAAATAGTAAACGATGCGGTAAAAACAAATATTCGTCAATTAAGTAAGGAAGAAAGAATTACTGCTATTGCAAAAATGCTCAGTGGTGAAAAGCCGACTGCTGCTGCCATGGAAAATGCAAGAGAAATGGTCATGAATTAATTCATTTCATATCTGCTTTAAACGCCTCGTAACTCTACTTGTTTTATAGTAACTGTACCAGCTTCTACAGGTACAACTGCTTCGGAAATATCCTTAAAACCCAAGTGCAGCATGGTTGTTGTGACTATCTTAACAATAACTGGAACGAATCCGTCACCCTAAATCCAACATGATGAAAACGCCAAAACCCGTTCTCTTCCTGCTTCTATTTTTGCAGACATTTTTTTCGTCGGCACAAATTCAATGGTATCAAAACCAGGATGCCAGCACACCTGAAACAGGAGGTACTGCTGCAGTAAATATTCAATCGTTCACCAACAATTCTTTTATTGCTTCCTATCTCTGGAGTATGAATGGTGATGAATATAACTGGAAGATTTCCAAGTCACATATTAATGGTAATGAGCAACGCCGTTTCTTTGTAAATGGTATAGCCGCCAGTACAGAGATAAGAGTTGGAAAAAATAATATATTGTATGTTTTAAAGAGAAGCTTTCCCATTGGAACTAATGCGGAGTTTACAATTTATAAGTTAGACAGCAACCTTGTTGTTCGGGGGCAGCGCAATATTTCATTTCCCAATAATTTTAATATTATCAACCTGAATGCATTTGAAATTGACAATGCAGGAAATGTATATGCCGCAGGCGATGGGCAATATCCGCAAGGAGCTGGATACAGTGCTGCATCCTTTGTAATTAAAATGGATAAAAACCTTAATACAAAATGGACGAAGATGGATTTAGCGGAAACCTCATTTACCCGTTTGCATATCGATAGAAACGGAACAGTGCTGGTTTTGCAAGATCATCATAGCTTTTATCCCAACATTAAATTGAAAAAAATACATCAGAACGGAAACTATACTCACACTATAACTATACAAACAGATCCTGAACGATACAGTGTTTTTTCTAAGTTTGATAAGCATGACAACCTTTTGATTTACGGAGGTAAAACAGTTGGAGAAGCGGCACAAGCAGTTTATTTTTTAAAAATTTCCCGTAATAGTGGCGGTGTCATGTACAGAAAAACACATTTTACTGCAGCGGCTTCACAGTTAAACGATTTGCAGCTAGATAAGTATAATAATATTTTTAGCCTCGTAACATTGTATTATCTGGACGGCAGGCAGACAAGTCGCATTAGTCGTATCAATGCTGATAATGGAAAAATTATCTGGAATAAATCACTGCCATACGAAACGGACAGCAGCAGCCTGGTGAAACTGGTGATGAATGATGATGATAAGTTTTATGCAGTAGGAGAGAAAAGAAGCAATACGTATTATTCAAAAGGATTTGCATTACGGATGAAAAAGAATGGAGAAATGGATGGCAACTTTCCTTCGCCTGATAGTGTGACTTTCTCTCGGTCACATTGGTTAATGGATGGAATAGTAGACCGGACAGACAGGCTAATTGCTATTGGTAATACCAGTGATTTTGATACGACTACTTATTCCAGCTCATATTTCAGATCCTTTGCAGTGAAGTTTGGGAACAACAGTAATAATAATGGTTGCGAGGTAAATGGAATACCTATGGCGGAATCTATTACTGAAACCGCTGAATCTTTTAAAACAGAAGATGAGACTGTAATTACGCCTAAGCTAGTTATATATCCTAACCCGGTGCAGAATCAATTGGTGGTTTCTAATATTAATCCTGAAGAATACGATCGGCTTGCCATTTACAATATGCAGGGTGCACTGGTTTTACAGCAGCCTGCAAAAACTAATACTGTTCGTTTTGATGTATCGGGTCTTCCGGATGGAATGTATTTATTAGTGTTGCGTTCAACAATAACATTGAAAGAAACAAGCATCAAGTTTGTAGTGAAACATTAGATTATCCTTGTTCGTCATAAATAAAAAGGAAGCTAGATGCTTCCTTTTTTAAACCCCTGCAATATTTCTTTTAGTTTAAATTCCCTATTCCCTAAGGGGAGGGATGAAATTCATTTGCTATGTATCAATAATAGCATACTAACCTGCGTTTCCCCTTAGGGAATAATCGAAATCAACTCCATAAAAATATTAGCAGGGGTTTCTATGCACACAACTCCACTTTATACGTCAAACTAAAATAAGTAAAGAATTGCCCCTGTTGATTATTAGTATCACCATTCCACTCATAGCCAAATTCAAACGGTTTTTTATTTCCGGTGGCAGCTTCACCAAAACCGACTAATGCAGCGGAGCTTTGCAAACGAAAACCATAGATCGCATCTTTTTTTAATGATACTGGTTGTAATCCAAAGCGAACCCAACGGGCATCATCTCCTCTTTGGAAAAATTTAGTAGCATCGCCAATGGCGGGCCCCCATGATTTGCTCGGTATATCAAATTCATGGAGGGTTAGCTCAACTTCGCCAGGTTCATGTACGGCGGTGGAGTATACTTGTATATTATTCAGAATTCCTTCAGCAGGGCATTTAAAAATTTGCCCTGCGCTGCGGTCAATTGGGTCGGTTAGCAGGTGGCCAACCCATAGAGTAGTGTTATTTTCTATTTGTGAGAGAATGGGCTGGCTGCCGGATTTTGTTGCTGACATAGTTGTAGTTTTTTAAATGGTATAAAAAAACGAATGCAGCTATTTTGGCAGTAAGGCAGGTAGGTTCTTGTGAAACATACCCTTCCTTTTATTTTAAAACTCACTACTGGCGGCTTTATTGTACGAACACTCGTTTTATTGTGAAACAATAGGAAAAATTTATGCACCCTTGTGCTAAATACGCAGCCCATTAATCGTCATTTTCAATTAACTTGATGATGACTCGGGAGTAAAAATACTGGTGTGGATAACCCCATTTTTGAGGTGAAAAAATGGTGCAGAAAGAAAAAGTTTTTTAAAAAGAAAGTTGGAAGGTTGGTAGCCCTTATTTTCGCTACCTGACTGACGGAAACATTCCACTAACAGAGAGATAACGATTTCTTAAAGCAAGGCCGGAATTACTACCCCAAAGTCATTAGTGTAAAACTGATGGTTTAACCTTTTATCGCCGTAACTGAACAATGGATCTCGCAAATATTAATAAAGACCGTAAGCAAAGAAGAAAGTCCTCTCTCGATCTTGGTACCATGGTGTATGGTAAAGTACCACCCCAGGCTAAAGATTTAGAAGAAGCTGTACTCGGCGCAATCATGCTGGAAAAAAGTGCATTTGATACAGTAGTGGAAATTTTAAAACCCGAATGTTTTTATGTAGAGGCACACCAACGCATTTTTAAATCCATGCAGAGTCTGGCTAATAAAAGTCAGCCAATAGATATACTTACCGTAGCAGAAGAATTACGGTTTAAGGAAGAGTTGGAAGTAATTGGTGGGGCATACTATGTAACCAAACTGACCAATGCAGTTGTATCAGCTGCCAACATTGAAGCACATGCTAGAATCATCCTACAAAAATTTATTCAACGGGAATTGATTCGCATCAGCGGAGAAATTATAGGTGATGCATACGAAGATTCAACCGATGTATTCGATTTGCTGGACGATGCAGAAAGTAAATTGTTTGAAATAACGAATAATCACCTCCGTAAAAATTTTGATACCATTGATTCTGTATTGGTAAAAACAATACAGCGGATAGAAGACCTGCGACATAAGAATGAAGATGTAACAGGTGTGCCGAGTGGATTTGCAGCATTGGACAGAGTAACCTACGGATGGCAAAATACTGACTTGATTATTTTGGCCGCAAGGCCTGCCGTGGGTAAAACGGCATTTGCATTGAACCTTGCCCGTAATGCAGTAATGAGTGCTAGTAAACAAACACCAGTCGCTTTATTTTCATTGGAGATGAGTGCTGGCCAGTTGGTGCAACGTATTCTTTCTGCTGAAAGTGAAATATGGTTAGAAAAAATTGCCAGGGGTAAATTAGAAGAGCATGAAATGAAACAGTTGTATGCAAGAGGTATACAACGGCTGGCTCAAGCTCCCTTATTTATTGATGATACACCGGCGTTGAATATTTTTGAATTGCGGGCCAAATGCCGCCGCTTAAAAAATAAACATGATATCGGTCTTATTATTATTGACTATTTGCAGTTGATGAGCGGTACTAATGAAAATAAAAATGGTAACAGGGAGCAGGAGATCAGTAATATCTCCAGAAACTTAAAAGCACTGGCCAAAGAATTGAATGTGCCGATCATTGCATTATCACAGTTAAGCCGTGCAGTAGAAACTCGTGGTGCAAAAGATGGCTCCAAGACACCGCAACTGAGTGACCTCCGTGAATCTGGAGCAATCGAGCAGGATGCGGATATGGTAATCTTCCTTTCCCGTCCGGAGTATTATGACATCACAACTAATTCAGAAGGAGAGAACATAAAAGGATTAACAGAAGTAAAGATCGCCAAGCATCGTAACGGTTCGTTGGAAACAATTAAGTTGAAAGCATTATTGCATATTCAGAAATTTACAGGTTGGGATGATGATCCGTACAATGGCATTGGTTTACCAGGCGGTGCATGGAAGCCAGTTTCCGATGCTGGCGGTGATGGAGCAAGAGTATTTGTACAAACCGGAAGTAAAATGAACGACTTGCCGGAAGATGATGAAGATACCCCATTTTAAATTTTAAATTTGCGATTTTAGATTTTAGATTTGTCTCGTCCCTACAGACGGGACATTTTATTTTATGGCAATTCCTTTTTTCTATATTAATCAGTACGACGGCAATGAAGCTATCGTACTTAATGAAGAAACGTCAAAACACATTGTTCAGGTTTTAAGAATGGAAACCGGGGAATTAATTAATCTGACAGATGGAAAAGGAACATTGATTAAGTGTGAAATTATTTATGACAATAAAAAGCATTGTACTGTTGAGGTCAAATCCAAAACTCAGCCTTCGAAACCTAGGAAAAGTGTTGCTATTGCAATCTCGTTGTTAAAAAATACAAATCGCTTTGAATGGTTTTTAGAAAAGGCAACAGAGTTGGGTGTTTCAGAAATTATTCCGCTGATTTGTGAAAGAACCGAGAAAGAAAAATTTCGACAAGATAGAATGCAGGGAATTGTAATCAGTGCTATGTTGCAAAGCCAACAAACATGGTTGCCTATTTTGCATGAACCAACCCGATTTGAAGATTTACCAATTTGGAAATGTGCCGGTGGTTTAAAATTTATAGCTCATTGCATGGATGATAGAAAGCAAGCCCTGTCTCATTTACAAATTGGGCAATTGGCTAATTGCCAAATTCTGATAGGTCCCGAAGGAGATTTTACGCCAACAGAAATTGAGCTGGCAATGCAACATGATTTTATTCCGGTGTCTTTAGGAGAAACAAGATTACGGACAGAGACAGCAGGAGTGGCGGCGGCTACTTTATTATGCTTGTACAGTTGATCAGAGTAGCTTTTTTTCTCTGGCTGTTTTTAATAATTGTTGAGTAGAATTAACACTTAGTTTTTGCATTAAATTTTTTCGGTGCGTTTCAATGGTGAAGTGGCTCAGAAATAGTTTTTCAGCTATTTGAGGTCCATTAAATCCTTGCTCAAGCAATTGAAGGATTTCTTTTTCTCTTCTTGTTAAAGCAGGCACCGCATTAATTGCAGTAGAAAGTGAAGAGAATTGCTCTAACACTTTTTCATTCGCCGATTTACTTAAAAAAATTTTTCCGCTCAATACTTTGTCAATTGCTTCCAACAGTTCATTCCGATCCATATTTTTTAGCAGATACCCATTGGCTCCACGATGAAGCAATTGTGTTATAATGGATGCATCGTTGGCAGACGTAAGCCCTATTATCTTACTGTACTTGTTTTTTTCTCTTATTTTTTCACAAAGTTGCAATCCGTCTATATCCGGAAGGCTGATGTCAAGTAGGATTATTTCAGGCTCGTTATCTTGTAAAAATTCCAGTGCCTCTTTTGCTGAGTAAGCGGTGCCGGCAATTTGCAGGTGTTCTTCACCTTTCAGCATCGTCTCAATACCGCCTGCTACTAAGGGATGGTCGTCTATAATCAGCAGGTTAATCATAGGTTAAAGATATATTTTGTGTATCAGTTTCAGGCATTCGTATTCAGTAAAAACTCCATCATTACAGTTGTTCCCACTTCCTGTTGGGAATCGATCGAAATGTTTCCATTAAGATAGGTAACCCTGTTTTTGATTGTTTCCAGCCCTGCATGATTTCTTGAATCTGATTCCAGTGTATTAAATCCACGACCATTATCCTCTACTGTCACTGTCAGCCGGTTATCTTCCCTGTTAAATTGTACAATTGCTTCGGTTGCATATGCATGTTTAATGATATTGTTAAGCAACTCCTGTATAATACGATAGAGCATGGTTTCTGTTGATGCGTTTAATCTTTCATCCATGCCATAGGATTGCAATTTTACCTGTAGCAGTTTCGATGCACTGATGTTGCTGCACATATCCTGTGTAGCAGCTACCAGGCCAAGTTTCATTAATACTTCCGGCATCATATTATGTGCAATGCGGCGAACCTCTTCACTGGCTGTGTCAATCATTTCATAGCTTTTTGAAAACAGGCTGTTATTTTTTAAAACATCCTGCTCATGCTGCAAAGTGCTGAAATACATTTTAATGGTACTGAACAAACCACCCAATCCATCATGCAGGTCTTTGGCAATGCGGGAACGTTCGGTTTCCTGTCCGTTTACCATGGATTGAAGCGAAACAACCTGCTGCTGTCGTTCAAGGAATTTAATTTGTTCATCTTTTAATAGCTTGTCTTTATCAGCTATGAGTCTTTTCTGGTGGCTGTTTCTGTAGAGCGAAGCCAAAACAAGTACAAGTGCTGCAGCACTAATGCCGCCAATTAATAAAAGACGATTACGTTTAACTACTGTCAATTCTTTTTGTGTGTTTGAAAGAGTCAGGTCTGCAATTTCTTTTTCTTTTTTTTCATTTTGATATTTTGCTTCAAAGCTAAGAACTGAATTTCTGGTAGAAAGACTTGCTGTGCTGTCTTTGTATTGAGCACTGCTATCTGCAAATCGGACAGCATCTTTATAATTTCCCGTTTTAACGGCGATTTCTTTCATGCCCTTGTAAATTTCGGTAAGCATCCCAAAGTCGCTAAAACTTTCAGCGTAAGGTAAAGCTTCCGTCAATAATGCGTTTGCCTGTGCTAATTTATTTTGTTTGAAATATACACTTGCTGCATTAATGGCATGTTCTGAAAAGAAATAGAAATCCCCGCTTTCTTTACTAATGGCAATGGCCTGTTGCAGATAATAAATTGCAGAATCATTGTTATTGATTTTTTCATAGTATGTACCCAAGCCACCCATAATATTCAGCAATGCCCGTGGGTTAGGATAAAGTTTATTAAAATACAATGCAGAGTCAAGATATAGTTTTGTGTTTTTTGTATCATTCAATAAATGGTAAGTAGTGGCTGCATTATAATACAACGAGGCATAATTCCCGGTGTTTTGGTATGCCGATTTTATAGTCATTGCTTTGCGTTCGTACACCAATGCCTTATCCGGCTGATTTAGATTTTTGAAAATGCCACTCAGGTTCATATAGGCGGGCATCAGAATAATAATAGGAGCTTTGTCTTTCATTTTCTCCATGATTTCAATACCTTTTATTAAAGAAGTGGCCGCTTCTTCATTCCTGTTTTGAAACATATAAAGTGTTCCAATATTTTGGTGATACTGAGCCAGCAAACTGTCGTTCTCAAACTTCTGGAGTATGACAAAGCTTTTTGATAAATAATGTTCTGCACTGTCATATTTTGTCGAAGCAGTAAATACTCCGGCTAACCATAGTGTATATTTCACCCGCCAATATTCACTTTTTATAATATGGCTTTTCTCTAAGCCTTGCCGGTAATAATGTATTGAGGAGTCGTAGTTTCCTTTTTGTGCAAAATCAGATGCAATTTGCCGGTAAACAATAAGGTTGCTCTCATTCAAATTTCCTGAACGGATAATTTTTTGCAAACTATCAGTAGTAAGACTTTGTGCTGCTGTTTTAGTTATGGGGAAGCTGTAAGGCAACAGCAGAAAAAAAAGATATTGAATCAGTTTCTTACTCATGGTTCGCAATTTAATAAATAAAAATAGGCATACCTACTGCGGTTGAAGCTACCTGAATTCAGGTAGTTTTTGTGGTTTTTAAATCAGTGTATTCAGGTATAGGAAACAGTTAGCAATGCCCCGACTTTTATACGGTAAAATAATACTGTTATGAAAATATGTTTTCTTTTTATTATCAGTGTGGCCTTCTCACTTAGTAGTAAGGCACAAGTATCGTTAACCGGTGCCCTCAACGCTAATCCGACAACATTGAAACAGGCATTTGATATTATCAATGCTGGCGGCGGCAGTGGGAATGTAACGGTATTTATTGGGGCGAATACAACAGAAACAGCACAGGCCATACTTACTGCAAATAATTACACCGTGCTGGTAAGGCCGCTGGGCAATCAAACAATAGAGGGTAATATTGCAGATGCATTGATAGTTTTGAACAGTACGGCTAATGTAGTAATTGATGGCTTGTCGCAAACCGGAGCTAATACACTTACTATTCGGAACACAAACACTGGAAATATAGCCAATGCCATTCGCATTGAAGGGGCATCTGCCAATAATACCATTAAGCGATGCATTATTGAAGCGGCATGCAACGGCAATCTTACCCGGACTGCCGCAATAGTAGTTTCCGTAAATAATGAAATAACTACTGGTAATATTATTGACAGTAACTGGATAAGGCCATCAGCCGCAACTGGCCTCAAAGGAGGTATTATTTTGAGCCGGTTAAATACCAGCAGTAACGGTGGTGTTAATGGTACACTGATAACGAATAACCGTATCGAGAATGCATTTATTGACGAATCGTTGACGAACTATGGCATCGCCATAGGCCAAAATGTAAACAACACTATTATCAGGGGAAACTCTATTTACAATAGTAATATCTATACTAACAACCTTACGACAAACGAAGCAACCTATGCCGGTATAAATTTTAGTAGTGCTGCAGGGTCTGGGTCAGGTTGTGTTGTAGACAGCAATTATATTGGCGGTTCTGCCCCCAATGCATTGGGTGGTAAAATGTTTTTAAATTCATTCCAACGGCAGATGTTTATAGGTATTTCGATAAACAACACTATTCTAAACAACCCGACTACCGTTACACGAAATGTAATACGCAATATTCAACTTAGCTCAAGAAACATTTCCACTATAACTATGAATCCATTCAGGGGCATTCAGGTAGCAGCAGGAAATCTACAAGAGTATAACAATAATGTGGTGGGCAGTGAAACCAACAATTCTATTGTAATAAATCAACTGATTGCAAGCAGCGGTGGCATGAATAATTTGGGGCATGTTATATAGGTGAACTGTGCCACCCCGATTGAAAAAAACTTTACAGGGGGGGTGAATATCACTCATTTGGCAGACTTCTCCGCTACCGGAATTCATGGCCTGAGTTTGTTTGCGGTTATCGGTAATGTTTCGGGTATAAACTTAAAGAACAATATAATTGGTTCTGCAGCAGCAGACAATATAGTCGTTCAAAATAATAATCTGACAATTATGACGGCGAATGCTTTTCAGATTAGCATCACCAATGTCTCACCCGTTATTAATATTGATTCCAATAGGGTAAGAAATATCACAGCCACCGGAGGGGTTAATTTGTTTGTAATCCGGAATTTTTTTGGGAATGCCGCTACTACTTCCGCTGATGTTACATTAAACGGAAATGTGATCAGCGACTTATCGGTATCCGGTAATGCTGGCAGTATCAGGGGGCTGCAATATGACCTTGGGGCTACAGTAACCAATCTCTCCCATTTAATTAATGTAGATGGAAACCAGCTTAGCAATTTTACAATACCATCAGGCACAGATATCAGTATACAAGCCATACGGATACAAAATGGGGCAACAGCGGTAAACCGTTTGCGGGGAAGGATAACAAGTAATAATATAACAGGAATGGTAAATGCCTCAACAGGAAATGCCATCAGCCGGGCAATTGCTGTTAGCAATGATATTGTTACAACCGACAGCCTGGTGATTGCAGGTAACAACATCAGTAATATTGTTACCAATGCAACAATACTCAGTGCAGCCAGTGTAGGCGAAGGGAATGGAATTTTTTACGAGACACTCAATAGCGGTGTAAATGGTAAGGTGGTAACCCGGGATAATATTATCAGTAATATCAATGCCCAATCCACCGATAATGTAGGAGTGAAGCTGTTTGGAATATCATTGCTTGGTAACAATACAATAACTGAGCGAAACAGAATTTTTGGCCTTACCAATGCCGCCACTTCTTCTTCGGCAAAAGTTACAGGATTGTTTTTACGCAGCCGTAATGATGATGCGAATATGGCAATGATCCGGAATAATATGATTACCATTAATACAATAACAAATACAAAAGTTACCGGTTTAGATATGGGTGATGGTGCAGTGAATGCAACAGTTTATCACAATACTGTTTTAACTGAGGGAAATGCTGCTGTGAATAGTTATGCATTCTTTAAATCTGCAACGGCTATCGCAGATGCAAAAAATAATATCTTTTATAATGCTGCTGCCGGTTCAGGAACCCCTTTTGCTGTAGGCTTAGAAACGAATGTAAGCGGTTACACAGGTAATAACAATTACTTTGTTAGTACTGCAGCGGCTTCATTAGGAGAAATAGGAGGCTCCTCACAATCGATAGCAGCCTGGAGAACAGCCACTTCACAGGATGCAAATACAGAGGAAGGTTTGGCTGGTGTTAATACAAACGCTGCAAATCTGTTTCTCAATAAGGATGCGGCTCAACTGCTCATTAACACAGCAAATACAACTGAGCCGGTAAAACTGTCGGATAAAGGAATTGCTTTAGCAGAGGTGTTGTTTGATTTTCTGGGTAACAGCCGTAATGCGGCCACACCGGATATCGGTGCACATGAATTCTTATTCAGTATGCCGTTACCATTAAACCTTCTTTCTTTTAGTGGTAGTAATCAAAGCAATGATGCGTTGCTGCAATGGCGTACTGCCAATGAAGTAAACGTTTCTCATTTTGAATTACAACGCAGTGATGACGGACAAAGTTTTTCCGGCATTGGAAATGTGCCGCCAGGCAGAACCATCTATACTTTTAGAGATGCAAATATTTTCCTGACCAGATCAGTTGTATTCTACAGGCTCAAATCGGTAGATATAGATGGCCAATTTACTTATTCAGCTATCATCCGGTTAACCAATCAGCATTTAATAACCATGGCTGTGTTTCCAAATCCGGTTGTTGATTTTGTAACGATCAGCGGTTTAAAGCAAAATGGAACAATACGACTATTTAATGCCGGCGGAAAATTGTTGCAGCAACAAACCGTAACAGCACAAAGCACTACAATGAATTTAACTGCTTATGCAAAAGGTGTATATGTATTGCATTACCAGCACAGCGGTGAAGTAGTAAATAAGAAAATAATAAAGCAATAAGAAGCCTTAACCTATTTCATGCTTGAATAACCGGTGCTGTTATGGAACAGACCGGTTTTTCTCTACATACATCTTCCCGGTTTAGTTGGTCATTAATTACTCTACCTGTATTCAGGTATTTTTTGTAACAGTATTTCACAAATTTCAGGTATAGAAATAACAGTGGTTGAGCTGCAATTTTATGGTATCAAAATTTAAAAATTATCATTAGCATCAAAACTTTTTTTATGAAAATCAAAATCATCTTACTGTTTACAATGTTGTTCTTTGCCGGAGCAGCTTTTTCGCAGAATATACTTATTAAAAAAGCGAAACTTAATAGTAATGTACTTGCAAAGCAGACCAGATTTAAGGGCAAGTTGACGACTCCTGCCATTGTTGGTGCAGGTTCTTCTGTTCCGGCCAACAGAAGAACGATAAGCAATGGTGTTACTAAAGAAGTACTTCCTTATGACGGGTCTACCACAGGTGCAAAAGAAACAGCCAGCACTAAAACAGATTCAAAATCAGGAAATACAATTTGTAATACACAAACGATCACACTTTCGGCGGGATATAATGAATTAAACCTGCTTGATCCTAACGGTGTGGAGATTTGGCCGGGTCGTGTAATCAATATTTCCTCCATGGATGAAGGTAGCTATACAAATTTTACTGGTTTCACAGGCAGAAGGGATATGAAAATTGCCTTAGTGGCAGCCGGTGCAGCACAAACATCAGTTATCCGTACACTGCAGGGTAATAATATTACTCAGGGTACCGTCATCGATGCTGTAAACAATATCAAAAATAGTTTTGGAAGAAATGATTTTGGTAGTGATAGCTGGATGTATGAATCCTATAGTTTTTTTAAAACAGAACAATTATTGATTGAGGCTGGTGCCGGTGTAAATGCTACACCTATCAATCTTGAAATAAGAGCAAATGCCGGATTTAATACTGCAGTAAAAAAGAATAAAGTAGTGCTGAAGTTTGTGCGGGAAGCATTTGATGTGAAAGTGGATACCGACCTGGACAGCATTCTGACTGCATCAAATTTATCAATTGATGCAGGAATAATCTCTAATGTAATGTATGGTCAGTTAGGTATTATTGAGATTGAATCCGACTCATCGTTAACGAGTATGAATGCGGCTCTTGATTTTGCTTTTAATGTTGACCCTACTGTTAGCATCTCCGGAAGTTTACGATCCAAACTACAGGCTACAATCGCCTCTTTTTCTATCAAGGGTATTTTTAAAGGGGTACAGGGAAATGCTGCTATTATTTCAGTGCCTAGCATAAATGAACTTAAGAATATGCTGTTGGGAAATGGGGCTATTACTGCAACAACTCCTGTGGTACCACTTGCATTCACCGTTAAATCATTGAAGGACGGAGCCACTATGATGTTACGGTCAACCATGTCTTACAATAGACAAGAATGTACTGTGTTGCCACCGAATGGAAATACAAAACTGGCAGTAAAGTTTTTAGCTCTCACCGTACCCAAGGTGAATGATGGATTTAGTGATGATGAAGATATTTTCGGACAAATAAGAGTAAAAACAAATTTGGCAGGATCAACCTATCGGAATGTTTGGACAAAACCGAAAGCCAACAATGTAAAAGTAAAAAATTCACAACGACCAGCAGATCCCGGTGCTTATAGCTTAACAGGCGATGCAACTGATTATGAATTTGAGTTTTCCAATGATCTTGCCGATGTTGGATCCAGAAAATTATTTGTAAATGTGAAGTTGGAAGATGATGAGGCGTTTAGGGTAATGTATGGCGAAAAAACACTGGAAATTCCATTCGGCGATTTACTGCAAAGCATAACTGCAACCGGAACAACAGTGTTGGATAATTTTAGTGCGGCAGATAACGCCTTCTTTATTGATGTGGTGGAGAATGGAAATACCAATAAGGTTAGAGTATGGTTTAGAGTAAGAAAGTTGAATTGATTTTATGATCAATAACTATAGGTGGTAATAGATTCATTGATTATATATTTTTTGTAATTCTAAATAAGTATCAAATGCGAAATATCATATTAGTTCAGTTTTTATTCTTTTTTTCTATGTGTAACAGTCAGCCTGTTCCAGAGAAGGATTTTGAAGGAAAATTTAGCGGTGAGTTGTCCGGTACTCCTATATCAGCTACACTTACTGTTGAAAAGAAGGAGCTTAAAGGTTCTTTTATTTTAGCCGGAAAATCGTCAACTGTAAAAGGTACTGTTGTAAAACAATCAACAACAGGTATTGTAACAGATGATGAAACAGGAGCCGTATACAACTATAGAGGAAGCATTGAAAAGAATGAATTACGCTTATCTATTACTTTTCCAGAATTGGGTAACAAGGAAATTGAAATGATAATGAAAAAGGAAGATACAGGAGCCGCTAAACAAGAAAAGCAATCCGGCAATACTAAAGATCGGAACCCTCTTTTAGTGGGCTTATGGAAATACTCGGAAATACTGGGTGCTGGTGGTGGTGTATCAATGACAAATGAAACAATGCTCCAGTTCATCGGTGATGGTAGCTTTTATACCTGGCCGGGACAGAGTAGTGGTCCGGGTGGTTATTACAGGGGAGAAGATAAAAGCAAGGCCACAAAAGGAGAGTGGTACACTAAAGGAAGGCAACTGTACTTAGTAGATCCTGCTACAAAGGAAAGCCAGTATGTAAACTTTTCTGTAAGTGAAAGCGGATTACTTTTCACCGGAGATAATGGCAAACGAATTTATAAAAGAATGAATTAAAAAGTGTGAAGGGGTTATGGATTTATTTTGCCATATCTCCTTCATTTTTATCATCATCAAGTACCGGCACATTTAATTTTACCACATGAGCTTTTGTCTTTTTGGCTTTACTCATCATTGTCATGTTGAGCATTTCCACAATAAACGAGAATGCCATACCGAAGTAAATATAATTTTTCAATTTTAATTCATGTGCAGCATCAGCATCCCAGCCTTCCATAATTAGACTTAACCCGATCATTACTAAAAATGAAAGTGCCAGCATCTTTAAGGTTGGATGCTTATGTATGAAGCCCGAAATTTTTCCGCTGAACAAAAACATAATCGTCATAGCTATTACCACAGCAGCAATCATTATTTCTACATGCTTGGTAGTGCCCCCGGCAGTAATAACACTGTCGAATGAAAATACTGCATCAATAAGTACGATTTGTCCAATGGCTCTCCCAAAAGAAAGGGCTTTTTGACTTTTAAGTGATTCATTCGGATCTTCACCTTCCAGCTTGTGGTGGATTTCCATTACTGATTTGTAAATCAGAAATAAACCACCCGCCAGCATTACAATACTTGCCAGGTCAAATCCTTTTCCAGCTATGGTAAATACGGCTTTGCCTTTTTGTGCCAGTAACCATCCAAGTCCCATAAGCAACAAACTGCGCATAATAATGCCCAATACCATCCAATAACGGCGGGCTTTGGTTTGCTGTTTCTTATCCTTTAGCCTGTTCATGATAATGCTAACAAAAATCACATTATCTATTCCAAGCACCACTTCCAGTACTACTAGAATTAAAAAGCTGATAATACTCTCTGACGTTAATAAATGTTCCATAATGTAAATGTGCTGATGTAATAATTTGCAGATTAAATACAATCCTGCTCAAAGTATTGTGTCGGTATTATGCATTTAATGTTTTACTGATCTTTTTTACTATACCCGGTCCTTCATAAATAAAGCCTGTCCATACCTGTACTAATATCGCACCAGCTTCTAATTTTTCTTTTGCATCAGCAGCGGTAAAAATACCACCGGAAGCGATAACAGGGATTTTCCCTTTTGTTTGGGTACAAATGTATCTCACTATTTCAGTGCTTCGTTGTTTTACAGGCAACCCACTCAAACCGCCGGCACCAATGGTTTGCAGTTGGTGTTGGGTGGTTTGTAGATTATCACGGCTAATAGTGGTATTGGTTGCTACGAGGCCGTCTAATTTAATTTCCAATCCCAGGTCAATTACATCATCAATTTGCTCTTGTGTAAGATCGGGTGCAATTTTCAACAAAAGAGGTTTGGGTTGATTTTGCGTGGCATTTATGGTTTGCAGATGAGATAAGATTTTTCGCAACGATTCTTTTTCCTGCAGTTCTCTTAATCCCGGTGTGTTGGGAGAGCTAACATTCACAACAAAATAGTCGACGTACGGGTGTAATTCTTTAAAACAGATTTCGTAATCCTTCCAGGCTTCTTCGTTTGGTGTGATTTTGTTTTTACCAATATTCCCGCCAATAATGAGTTGCGACTTATTTTTTCTTTCTTTCCATTCTTTTAGCCGATGGGTCACCATTCTCACTCCGTCATTATTAAATCCCATCCTGTTAATGAGGGCTTTGTCTTGTGGCAATCGAAATAATCTTGGCTTATCATTACCAGCTTGCGGCAGCGGTGTTACAGTTCCTATTTCTACAAAACCAAAACCAAGTGCTTCCAATTCGTTCAGGTATTTTGCATTTTTATCAAAGCCAGCGCCAAGTCCTACAGGATTTTTAAATTCTAAACCACAAAAAGTAGTAGAGGTTTTTATATCATTTGTCGAATAGCCTGCAGCAATCAGCTTTTTAAAGCCCAGTTTGCAAAGAAGCTTCAAACAATTCATGGCAAAATAGTGAACCCCTTCAGCCGGAAATAGAAAAAGAATATTTCTAAGAATTTTATACATCAGCTCAGGGATAGATTAATTGTAGGTGGCCAATTTTGCCAACAGTTCTTTAGTGAACAATTTTTCTGTCATGGGGTCATCTTCTTTTAGTTCTACAAAAGACCATTCTTTAGCATACTCATCTTTAATAGCCACCATTACACTTTTCTCTTTGATGCTTATAATGCCTTTTTCATCGAGGCTTACATTGTCTGCACCATATTCTGCAGCCATCGATTGTTTAATATTTTCAAGCATCTCTTTATTGTCGGCAGTACTATCTGAATTATTTTTAAAATTCATCCGCATTACCATGGAGTATTTCACCTTTGCATAGCTGCCTTCACCAAAATCAAAAATAGGGTAGAGTGTATCAACCTTTACATCGTCAAGCTCAACTTGCATTTCATCACCATTAAAGGTTTCTTGCATGCTTTTTATTAAATCTGCCTTTGGTGCAATGGTAAACAGCTTTGGATATAGATAATCTGCCATTTCTTCAATGTTCATGTTGTCATTAGCTGTCATAAATGAAGCCAATCTGCTTTCCAGCGAGACGCCATCTGCCGTAGCAGCTTTTTTGTCTTTCGAAGCGCCACAAGCACAGAAAATCAGAACTGTAAAAGCCAGAAACAGGTTTTTCATGTTTAAATTTTTTTCAAAGAAACCCTATCAGCAACGGAAACCAAAAACTTTTTTTCCGGATAACTGAATCCATTAATTTTGGTATAGAAAGTTGCATAAACAACTAACTTTGGTTTACGATTTCGGATTTTGCGTTTATTGCTGAAGTCCGAATGTGTAAAAGCCTGATTGGGCTTAATGAACCATAAACAATAGACTATAACAATAAATTATTTAAGATGCAGGAAGCGTATATAATTGCCGGGTACCGAACAGCAGTAGGAAAAGCAAAACGGGGTGGATTTCGTTTTTATCGCCCTGATGATTTGGCAGTGGAAGTAATTAAAGGGTTAATGGCAACTGTACCTCAGTTGGAAGGAAAAATGGTAGACGATGTTATTGTCGGCAATGCTGTCCCCGAAGCGGAGCAGGGTTTACAATTTGGTCGTATCATTTCTGCCCGGGCATTGGGGTTTGATGTACCAGGTGTAACGGTTAATCGTTATTGTGCATCTGGTTTAGAAACTATTGCTATGGCTACTGCCAAAATAAGAATGGGTATGGCTGATTGTATCATTGCTGGTGGGACGGAAAGTATGAGTTTAGTTCCAACGGCTGGTTGGAAAACGGTACCATCTTATAAAATTGCAAAAGATGAACCCGATTACTATCTCAGTATGGGATTAACTGCCGAAGCGGTGGCCAAAGATTATAAAGTTAGTCGGGAAGACCAGGATGAGTTTTCGTACAACTCACATCAAAAAGCAATTAATGCTATCAAGAGCGGGTACTTTAAACCAGGTATTTTGCCAATTGATGTGGAAGAAATTTATTTAGATGCAAAAGGAAAAAAGCAAAAGAAGAATACGATTGTTGACACTGATGAAGGTCCAAGAGCAGATACTTCAATTGAAGCACTGGCAAAATTGAAACCTGCATTTGCAGCTGGTGGAGTTGTTACAGCAGGTAATTCTTCTCAAACTTCAGATGGTGCGGCGTTTGTAATTGTTATGGGAGAAAGAATGATGAATGAATTGGGGCTTAAGCCAATTGGACGGTTAGTAAGCAGTGCAGTTGCAGGTGTGCATCCACGCATAATGGGAATTGGCCCTGTGGCTGCTATTCCAAAAGTTTTAAAACAAACTGGTCTTAATTTGGCTGATGTGGATTTGATAGAGTTGAATGAAGCATTTGCATCACAAGCTTTAGCGGTAATACGAGAAGCAGGTCTTGATCCATCCAAGGTAAATATTAATGGTGGTGCCATTGCATTAGGACATCCATTAGGTTGTACAGGTGCTAAGCTCACCATTCAAAATTTGCATGATATGAAGAGGCTGAATAAAAAGTATGGAATGATTACGGCTTGTGTTGGCGGCGGACAAGGCATTGCAGGCATTATAGAAAATATCCAATAACAAGATTCATGTAGAATATAAAAAACCGGAAGTGATTTGCTTCCGGTTTTTTATTTAGTCTTGCTCACTATTTTACTTAATTTCATTTATCATCCGAAGTAAAAATAAATATGAAAAAACTCATTCTGTTATTCAGCATTATTGTCATTTGCTTTTCTTTTTGTTCTGATAATGAGAGTAAGAAGGGATGGATTTCCATTTTTGATGGTAAAAGTCTGGATGGTTGGAAAGTTGGTACTAACCCACAAACATTCCAAGTGGAAGATGGAATGATAGTAGTGAATGGAAA
Source organism: Chitinophagaceae bacterium (assembly GCA_022843585.1). GTDB lineage: Bacteria > Bacteroidota > Bacteroidia > Chitinophagales > Chitinophagaceae > JJ008. Next base: position 29,720 of record JALHNJ010000002.1, on the reverse strand, counting down.
CGTAGCGCATCTTTATTATGATGGTTCGGTTCAGCAGCACAATTTTAAAAATTTTGAATTGAAGATTGATGTAAAGACAATGCTCGGTTCTAACTCCGGTATTTATTTTCATACCATATTCCAGGAAAGCTCATGGCCTAAGAAGGGATATGAAGTACAGGTAAACAATTCGCATACAGATTGGCGCAGAACCGCCGGTTTATATGCAATTCAGGATGTAAAAAAAGCACCAGCAAAAGATGAGGAATGGTTTACCATGCACATCAAGGTAAAAGGCAAACGCATCACAGTTAAAGTCAACAATAAATTAATAACAGACTACACGGAACCAAACGATGTAAAAAGAGATGTTGGCATGGCAGGTCGCCTTCTTTCCAGTGGCACTATTGCTTTGCAAGGCCACGATCCTAAGAGCACCGTTTTTTATAAGAATATAATGGTGAGGGTGCTGGGCGATTAAAGGAAGTTTATTAAGCAAGCAATTTAGACAGGAACTCCAACTTGTAATAATAGATGTTTGTGATAATTCAGATTCTAGAAAAGGGATAAAAGTATTATTACTCTAATTTCAGTTTTGCATGATCATTTTCTTGCAACCCCTTAAACCTTTATCTAACTTTAGCTTCTTAGGCTCACCCAATCAATTGCTATGGACAGACGTGACTTTCTTGCGGCCCGGAAGAAAAAGGTTACAGATGCTTATTCAACCTCCGGTTTCCGCACCCAATCGGGGCTTAATCCCTATAGCGGACCATGGACAAAAAATGTAGTACAACATCTTCTTAAGCGTACCATGTTTGGCTCCCGCAAATCGGATTTAGATTATTTTCTTACCCGGACGATGGAACAATCGGTTGATGAGTTACTTTCTCCTACAGCTCCGTTGCCTGCACCACCGCTTAATGATTATAGTCCGGGAACGGCAGATCCGAATGTAGCTGCCGGCGCAACCTGGATTAATAGTCCTACTAATGATGGTACACTCAATAGCCAGCGTCGCAACTCTTTTAAAAAATGGTGGGCTGGTTTAATGATCAATCAAGACAGAAGTATCAGGGAAAGATTGACTTTGTTTTGGGCAGATCATTTTGGAACGGAAACAACCACTATTGGAAATTCTCATTATGTATACCATCATCATGCCTTGTTACGACAAAGTGCATTGGGCAATTTTAAACAATTAGTAAAAAATGTAACGATTGATGCCGGAATGCTCCGTTATCTTAACGGTTATTTGAATACGAAAACAGCTCCTGATGAAAACTATTCAAGAGAGTTGCAGGAATTGTTTACGTTAGGTAAGGGCCCCGGTGCTGGGTTCACTGAAGATGATGTGAAGACAGCCGCTAAAGTGTTAACAGGCTGGCGCATTAACGGTACTACCTACACCGTTTTTTGGGATGCAACAAGACATGATGAAACCAATAAACAGTTTTCTTCTTATTATAATAATACAGTTGTTGCAGGTAGAACAGGAGCTAATGGGGCCTTAGAAACAGATGATTTGATTACGATGATTTTTAATAAGCAAGAAGTATCAAAATATATTTGCCGCTGTTTGTACCGCTGGTTTGTATATTATAAAATAGATGCTGCAGCAGAAACAAATGTTATAGAACCCCTGGCTACTATTTTCCGTAACAATAATTATGAAGTAAAACCAGTATTGGATGCGCTGTTGAAAAGCGAACATTTTTTTGATGTACTCAACCAGGGATGTTTAATAAAAAGTCCTGTTGATGCAGTGATTAGTTGCCTTCGTGAGTTTGCTGTAGTATTTCCAAATAGTACTTCAGAGTATGCAGATGCATATGCTATGTGGAATTATATACGCAACTGGCTAACTACTATGAACCAGGATATTGGCGACCCACCAGATGTATCTGGCTGGGCGGCCTATTACCAGGAGCCGCAGTTTCATGAATTATGGATAAACTCAGATACATTGCCGAAGCGAAACCAGTTTACGGATACAATGATTCTTACCGGGTACTCCCGCAATGGAAAACGAATACAAATCAATGCAGTTGCATTTACTCAGACTTTATCCAACCCGGCAGATCCTAACATTTTAATTGATGATGCATTAGCAATTTTATACCGGGTTCCATTATCAGCAGTTTCTAAACAATTAATTAAAGAACAGATTTTACTTAGTAATCAAACGCAGGATTATTATTGGACGAATGCATGGAATGCTTATATAGCCGACCCTGCTAATACTACCAATTTTAATATTGTAAATAACCGGCTGAAATCATTTTATCAATACCTGATGAATTTATCGGAGTATCAATTGTCCTGATCTCTTGTAAACTAACCAACCATGAAAAGAAGAGATTTTATTAAAAATACGGTCCCTGCGGCTGCATTGCTGCCAGCAGTTGTCGACGGATATTCTGTAAAGGCTTTCAACGCAGAGTCTCCATTGATGAGAGCTTTAATGATTCCTCCAATAGAAACGGATCATGTGCTGGTGATAATACAATTAAACGGTGGTAATGATGGATTAAATATGGTGATTCCAATTTCTACCTATAGCAATTATTATAATGCAAGAACAAATGTGGCTATAGAGCAAAATAAAATATTAGGATTGACTGGTTATGCCAATACGGGGCTTCATCCAAGCATGACGGGTTTGCAGGCTTTATACAATGAAGGAAAATTAAATATTGTACAGTCGGTTGGTTATCCCTCTCCTAACTTTTCTCACTTTAGAGCAACAGATATTTGGATGAGTGGCTCATCAAGTACCCAAGTTATTAATTCAGGTTGGGCGGGTCGATATCTTAATACAGAATATCCCAATTTTCCGACAGGCTATCCTAACACCACGATGCCAGATCCGTTGGCCATTCAAATCGGATCGTTGACTTCTCTTACAATGCAAGGACCAAGTGTAAGTATGGGAATGAGTATTACAAATCCGACCAGTTTTTATAACCTGCTTAACAACATTGCAGATCCTGCACCCAACAATCCTATGGGATATGAGCTTTCTTATATAAGAACTGTAGCCAAGCAAACTAATTTGTATGCAACAAGAATAAAAGATGCTGCGAACCTGGTAACACAACAGAGTGTCTATCCAACAAATAATTCATTAGCCGATCAATTAAAAATTGTTGCCCGTTTGGTTAAAGGGGGATTAAAAACAAGAATCTACATGGTTAGTTATGGTGGATTCGACACCCACTCTTTGCAGGTAAATACCGCTGATACATCAACTGGTACACATGCTAATCTTTTGGGAAATGTATCCAATGCCATTAAAGCATTTGTAGATGATTGCCAGTTTCTGGGAATACAGGATCGGGTAATCGGCTTAACTTTTTCAGAGTTTGGACGCCGTATCAAATCAAACTCCAGTACAGGAACAGATCATGGAGCGGCAGCACCGATGTTCATTTTTGGGAAGAAAGTCACTTCAGGTGTTACGGGGACTAATCCTTCCATACCAACTAATGCTACAGTAAATGATAATATTCCCATGCAGTATGATTTTCGCAGTATCTATGCTTCTATATTAGAACGTTGGTTCTGTGTTTCTTCAACAACATTGCAAACGATTCTATTTCAAAATTTTCAAAGCCTTGATATTTGTAGTGCTGCTGGTTGCAGTACCACTAACCCACCTGACCCTAATCAATCCGGAGTTGAATTAATTTCAAACTATCCAAATCCTTTTACAGAATCAACCACCATTAAGTTTACAACAAAAGGCGGCCATACGCTTATACAAATAATTGATATGCTTGGCCGGGTAATTAAAACACCAATCGACAGGGAGTATACTCCTGGTACTTTCACCACTACTTTTGAGAGCAACGGATTGCCTACCGGAGTTTATTATGCCCGTTTTCAAAATGGACCTACACAACAAGTCCGGGCCATGCTTAAAGTAAGGTAGTTTCACATTTTAAGTTAGTTGGAAGGGCTTAAATTTTTTTTGCAACTACGATACATTTTTATTTACATTTGCAACGTAGTGTCAAAAAATATTAAAATGAAATTTAGTACTATTCCCTTTTTACTTCTCCCTTTTCTGGCTTCGGCGCAATCAATGTCTATTGAGAATGAAGATGTCAACATATCCGCTGCTATAAAAAGTGATGAATTAAAAATTAGTTTATCCGGAACCATTTCAGATGCCAAAACAGGCGAACCCTTAGCGGGTGCTTCCATTTATCTTACTGATGATAAGATAGGTGCCATAGCCAATGAAAAAGGAAAATATATTCTAACAAATATTCCGGATGGTCACCATGTTATTGAAATTTCTCATGCAGGCTATGCTACAATAGTTGAGCATATTGAATTGAATGTGAATACAGAAAAAGATTTTAAACTTTCATCAGTAGTTGTAGAAAATCAGGGAGTGATAATTACTGGTGTATCTGGTGCGACAAGCATTCGTAAAACTCCTGTGCCGGTAACTTCTATCCGAAAAAATGCATTACTACAATCAACTTCCAGTAATATTATTGAGGCGTTGACGCAGGTGCCAGGTGTTTCACAACTTTCAACCGGACCAGCTATTTCAAAGCCTTTTATACGTGGATTGGGTTATAATAGGGTCGTAATTATAAATGAAGGAGTAAGACAAGAAGGACAACAATGGGGCGATGAGCATGGAGTTGAAATTGATGAGTTAAGTGTAGGCAGAGTAGAAGTGTTGAAAGGTCCTGCTTCATTAATCTATGGAAGTGATGCAATAGCCGGAGTTATAAATTTTATTACCAATACACCTGTAGCAGAAGGAACTTTCAAAGGAAATATTTTATCGAACTATCAAAGTAATAATGGCTTGCTGGCATTGAATGCAAATCTTGCCGCTAATAACAACGGATTTAACTGGAATGTATACGGCACTTATAAATCTGCCGGGGATTATAAAAATAAATATGACGGCAAAGTATTGAACTCAAGGTTCAACGAAAGAAATTTTGGTGGATACGTTGGTATCAATAAAAGCTGGGGTTACAGTCATTTTATATTCAGCCGGTTTGACCAGCGACTTGGATTAGTAGAAGGTGATAGAGATGATGCAACTGGTAATTTCATTTTATTCGCCGGTACTCCACTCGAAAGAATTGCTACTAATGCTGACTTAGATGCAAGAGATTTATTTGTACCTCAACAACGGGTGCAGCATAATAAATTTATTCTCGATAACAATTTTGCCATTAAGAAAAGCCGTTTAAAAATCAATATCGGTTATCAGAATAATCAACGGCAGGAATTTGGCAACCCCGAAGACCCGGCTGAGAAAGAATTGTTCTTCGACCTTAGAACTATTAATTATGCAGTTCAATGGCAATTACCAGAGTTAAAAGAATGGCATACTACTATTGGTGTAAACGGAATGGGGCAAAAGAACCTGAATAAAGGCGAAGAAGCACTAATACCTGAGTATAATTTATTTGATATGGGTGTTTTTGTGTATGCCCAACGCTTATTTAATAAAGCAACAGTAAGCGGAGGTTTTCGCTATGATAGCCGCAATGTAAATTCAAAAGAATTATTTGAAGGAGCAGATCTTAAGTTTGAAAAATTCAACCGCACATTTTCTAATTTTTCAGGTAGTGTTGGTGTTAGTTATGAACCAACCAACACGGTTACCTTAAAGGCAAATATTGCCAGGGGTTTCAGGGCTCCTACATTGGCCGAACTGGCCAGCAACGGTGCACATGAAGGGTCTAATCGTTATGAGTATGGCACCCAAAATTTGAAATCTGAAACAAGCCTGCAGTTTGATGCCGGAATAGATGTGGACTATGAACATTTCAGTTTTGGAGTGAGTGCTTTCTATAACAATATCAACAACTTCATTTTTTATAGAAAATTAGAATCTAATTTTGGTGGCGACTCTTTAGTGAATGTGGATGGAGAAGATCTTACTGCATTTCGATTTAATCAACTGGATGCTTCTCTTCATGGTATTGAAGCATCACTTGATATACATCCGCATCCATTAGATTGGTTGCATTTTGAAAATACCGTTTCTTTTGTACGTGGAAAGTTTAATCAAAAATTAGATGGTTCAGATAATCTTCCTCTGATACCAGCAGCAAGGCTAACCAGTGAGTTACGGGCTAATTTTAATACAGCCGGAAAATCTTTCCGTAATGTTTATATTAAAGCAAGTACGGATAAAACATTCAAACAAAATAATGCCTTTACCGGATTTGATACGGAAACAGCTACAGACGGATATACGTTGCTAAATGCAGGATTTGGTGGAGATATTACAAATAGCAAAAAGAAAACTGTGTTGAGTCTTCATTTTTCCATTACTAATATTACAGACGCGGCCTACCAAAATCACCTGAGCCGGTTAAAGTATGCAGCTGAAAATATGAATACAGGTCGGTTAGGTGTATTTAATACAGGAAGAAATTTTTCTGTTAAAGCGAATATCCCTCTCGACTTTAGTAATAAATGAGCAGTGTAGTTAGTTAGAGTATTCAGGTCCCGTTTTGCGGGGCTTTTTTTTATACAGACATTTGCAGTATGGAAATTACTTTTAACACACCAGCATTATTATTTCCGGCTATCAGCCTTTTGTTGTTAGCCTATACCAACCGCTATCTTGCATTGGCAAGCCTTATCCGTAAGCTGCATGATGAGTATATGAAAGGCGATAAGAAAGCACATCTATTGCAGCAAATTAAAATTCTGCGCATACGCATTAATATGGTTCGGCAGATGCAGGCATTGGGTGTGTTTAGTTTTTTATGTTGCGTAGTTACTATGTACAGTGTGTATAAAGAATGGACGGGTTTTACGAGTTATGTTTTTGCGGCAAGCTTGTTGAGCTTATTGGCATCACTTGTTATTTCTCTTTTAGAAATCTCTCAGAGTACAAAAGCACTGGAATGGGAGCTGAGTGATATGGAAGAACTGGAAAAGACAAATTTCTTTACTGATTTATGGGGTGGTAAAGGAGAAAAAAAAGAATCGTAGATTTAAGGCATGAAAGGATTCAGATTTTTACTGGCTTTGATGATCTTAATTGTGGGAGACTCCTGTTCAAAAGGGGGTGATGCAAGTGGTGGTAATGATGATAGTCCACATGTTGTAACGCCAACAGATAATGTTGTCCCAGTATTAGATATTTATACTCCCGGACCCAATCAGATTTTTTCTAACGGAAATACAATAAATATAACCGGGAAAATAAGTGATGACCTCGGCCTCTACAATGGCAGCATTCGCATTACAAATGATGCGAATGGGGAATTAGTAAAACAGCAGTTGTATGAAATTCACGGGGTGTTGAGTTATAATTATAACATTACACATACTGCTTCAGTTACGGTTGTAAGTGATTATACAGTGTCCATTACTTTTCAAGACCATGGACTTAATAGTGTTACAAAAACAGTAAAAATAAAAGTGAATCCTTGAGTGTTATAGAGATTCTATAATCTTTAACACATTTTGCCAGTTGCCTCCATTATAGGCTTCTTTTATTCCTGCTGCTTTTAAATATTGCAGAGCAGTGGCGCTGCGTTCACCGGAGTTACAACAAACTATTACCGGTAATTTAGAAGCTTTAATTCTTTCAATACTCACTTTAATTCTATCTACCGGAATATTAAATGCGTCCGGAATATGACCTCTGTCATACTCCTGCGGTGTACGAACATCAACAATGATGGCGCCTTTTTTTAAAGCATTCTTTATTTTTCCCGAGCCCAGTCTTAAAAATGAAAATAGTCCCATACTTATGCAACTGAAATTTTATTTTTTCTTTCACCGATCTGCTGACGCCACATGGCATAATACAAACCTTTTTCTTCCAGCAGTTTTTCATGATTGCCCGTTTCTACCACATCACCTTTCTCTAGTACATAAATTCTATCGGCATGCATAATGGTGGAAAGCCTGTGTGCAATTAAAATAGTAACCTGGCTGCCTTGCAGCGAAATATCACGGATAGTATCCGTAATTTCTTCTTCTGTTAAAGAATCCAGAGCAGAGGTAGCTTCATCAAACAATAATAATTTTGGTTTGCGAAGTAATGCTCTTGCAATCGACAGACGCTGTTTTTCTCCGCCGGATAATTTCAACCCCCCTTCACCAATCATTGTTTCAAGCCCTTTTTCGGCTCTTGCCAGTAAATTGGAGGCAGATGCTTTTCTTAATACTTCGAGCAATTCTTCTTCTGTTGCTTCAGGATTTACAAAACTTAAATTTTCCCTGATAGTACCTGAGAAAAGTTGTGTGTCTTGTGTTACAAAACCTATTTGGTTGCGCAATGCATCAAAGTCAATGCTATTTTCATCAATACCATTGTATAAAATCTTTCCTTCTTGCGGACGATATAAGCCTACTAATAATTTCATTAGTGTTGTTTTTCCAGATCCTGATGGCCCTACGAAGGCGATAGTTTCACCAGTTTTTACTTTAAAACTAATATCATTGATGGCTTTGTGTGCTGCAGTCTGGTGTTTAAATGCAACATGGTCAAATTCTAATGTTTGTATTTCTCCCAGGTGTTTTGGATTTGTTGCCTGTGGCTCCGGAGCTTTCTTCATTAAATTTGAAAAATTCTCTAATGAAGCCTGTGCTTCCCGGTAAGTAAGAATAATGTTACCAATTTCCTGTAAAGGTCCAAATACAAAAAAGGAGAAAATTTGCATCGTTACAATCTGCCCTGCATCCATTTTGCCCTGGTAAATAAACAGCATTAACAGAAAAAGAATTACCTGGCGAAGAGTATTAACGAATGTTCCCTGTATAAAACTGATACTGCGTATTCTCTTTACTTTGGTTAACTCTAAGCCTAAAATTTTAAAAGTATTTTTGTTTAGCCTGCTTACTTCTTGTTGGGTAAGACCAAGACTTTTTACCAATTCAATATTACGGAGCGATTCGGTGGTGGCCCCTGCCAGTGCAGTTGTTTGCCCTACAATTTTTTTCTGTATTGTTTTTACTTTTTTACTGAGCAGGTTGGAAATGATGGTTAGTAAAAATATTCCTCCGAAATAAACTAACGGAAGACTCCAATGGATAGTAGTGGCATATACTGCAACAAAAACAATCCCAACAATAACCGGGAAAAGGATATTGATAAATGATGAAACGAATTTTTCAGTATCAACTCTTACTTTTTGTAAAATGCTGAGTGTCTCACCACTTCTGGCATCCTCAAACTCCTGGTAGGGAAGCTTCATGGCATGTTGCAATCCTTGCGTAAAAATAGTAGCACCAAACTTTTGAGTAATTAGACTTAAAAAATAATCCTGGAAAGCTTTGGCTATGCGGCTTATCATAGCCACTGAAATAGAAGCGATCAGCAACCATACAACCCCATATATTGTTTTATTCTTTTCAACTTTGTTCACCACACCTGCACTATCCATTTGCACAGTGCTGTCCACATATTCTTTTTGGGTAAACAGAAATTCATTCCAGTTTAAGGGTTCCACTTTTTGGTGATAACTTCCCAGATTCACTAATTTTCCAAAAATAATCGGGTCAACAAGAGAAAAGCCGATATTGATAGCCGCCAATAATAAAACCAATGCCACCAACCATTTATAAGGCTTCAAATAACGCAGTAATATCTTCATAAAAATTATTGAGAGAGAAATTGTAGTCCATCAGGCTACAAACATCGTACAAGTTCGTAAAAAATGACAAGATTTCAGCTTTCGGGGTAAATTGCAGGAATTAATTCAAGGCTCAATTTGAAGAATACCAGATGAAAAAGTATATGATTGATCTGCATCGTCTGCGGCATAACCCATACAATGGCTTGTACACTTTTTCATGCCATCTTGCAGAATACCTTCTATTGAACTGTGCTGCTGATGAGCAACTGACTTATTATTTGCCAAAAGAGAAGTTTGGTCTATTTGGCGACAAACCAAAATATGTTCCTCATAAGCGTTGGCACAAAATTTTTCAAACCGGAACAGGGCAGTATGATGTTTGGCATCTTACAACCGGCATTTCTCAATACCGGCCTTTTAATAAAAAAACCAAAGTAGTTTATACCATTCATGATATGAATTTTTTGGTAGAAGAAGGAGGAAACTCAAAATACAATAAACGGTCATTAAAGTTAATGCAGAGAAATGTAAACCAGGCTAGCCATATAATCGGCATTTCGGAACATGCGTTAAACTTTGCGGCCAAACATCTTGATTTTGGATTCACTCCCAGTTCTGTCATTTATAATGGTAGTAGTGTGGCAGAGTTTCCCGGTTTTGACAGGCCGGATTATAAACCAGCCAGGCCTTTTTTATTTTCGTTAGGTCTTGTGCAGCCACGAAAAAACCTGCATGTGCTTCCGGCATTATTGGTAGGCAATGAATATGAGCTGGTAGTTGCCGGGCTCAATAATTTTGATTATAAAGACAAAATAATTGAGGAAGCAAAAAGATATGGGGTAGAAGAAAGGGTGAAACTGGTTGGTCCTGTAGATGAGCAGAATAAGTATTGGTATTTCAAAAACTGCGAAGCATTTATGTTTCCTTCTTTTGCAGAAGGATTTGGCGTGCCACCACTAGAAGCCATGCATTTTGGCAAACCTGTTTTTTTATCCCGATTTATGAGTCTGCCAGAAATTGGAGGTAATGCTGCTTACTACTTTGATGATTTTGAGCCAGAGACTATGCGAAACTGTTTTGAAAAAAGTTTGCATGATTATAAAACCAATAATCGTATTGAAAGTATAAAGCAACATGCAGCACTATTTAGCTGGCACACTACAGCAAAGAAATACCTGGATGTTTACCGAAAAGTTTTAGCTTCATAAATTCAAGAGTATTGCTTGTCTCTATTTAGTATTATTTTTAAGTAATGCAGCAAAACGTTCCAAAATCATTCAATCCCGGATTAAATAATGCTTTCTATTTTACCAGGTCAGTATTATATAAAAAAATAAATCAGTTTGCGCCGGAGCTCCGGGGCAGAGTAATGGACTTTGGGTGTGGCAGTAAGCCTTATCAGTCATTGTTTACGAATGCTACAGAATATATAGGAGTAGATTATGCAGGTGAAGGTCATTCTCATACTAATGAATCCATTGATATTTTGTATGATGGAAAAACAATTCCATTTCCCGACGAGTATTTTGATGCCATTTTTAGTAGCGAAGTAATTGAGCATGTTTTTAATGTAGAAGAGATTTTAAAAGAGCTGGCAAGAGTGATAAAAAGGGAGGGTAAACTTTTAATAACCTGTCCTTTTGTATGGCCTGAGCATGAAGTGCCAGCTGACTTTGCCCGTTATACACAGTTTGCGTTAAAAAGCATGTTAGAGAGAAATGGATTTACCTTATTGATCGTAGATGAGACGGGAGATTTTTTAACAGCCATTCACCAGATGCGGGTATTGTATTTTAATGAACATTTTATTCCGTCTTTCCCGTTATTGGGAAAATCAAAATTTTTCCGAACAAATATTCCACCATTGATTAATCCGATACTCAATGGGTGGTTTTCATTCAAAAGCTGGCTTCTGCCAAAGCGAAAGGATTTATATTTAAACAATATAATATTGGCAAAAAAGAACACATAATGGCAGATACTATAATTGTTACAACCTGTTCTGCTAATCATTTGGCGCAAGCAAAAGGATTAGGTGATTCTTTATTGCAACATAATCCGGGTTATAAACTGATTATTGGATTGGTAGATAAATTAGCAGGAAGAGTTACCAGCGATTATTGTTCTCCACATGAGTTGGTGGAAGCACATGAATTAAACATCTCCGAATTTAGCCAAATGTGCGAAGCGTATGATGTGTTTGAATTGAATTGTGCACTGAAAGTTTTTTTTGCAATACATGCATTTAAAAAATACAAGGCAGAGAAGGTTATTTTTTTAGATAGTGATATGTTGGTGTTTTCTTCGCTTCATTTTGTCGAAAATGAGTTAGAGAAGAAAAGTATTTTACTAACTCCTCATATCTTAACTCCCTTTAAAAAGGATGGCAAACGGCCATTTGAAAGAGAAATGCTGAAGAATGGAGTTTTTAACGGTGGTTTTTTTGCTGTTAAAAACAATGAAGAGGGAAATTCATTCTTGAATTGGTGGAAGGAACGGATGATCGATCAATGCTATGTGAATCTAAAAGAAGGAATGTTTGTAGATCAAAAATGGCTGAACCTGGCACCTATATTTTTTTCGGCTTTGGGCTGGCTGCAACACCCTGGATGTAATGCGGCTTATTGGAATTTGCATGAGAGAACGATTTCAAAAAAAGAAAACCAGTTTTATGTAAATGATGAGCCATTATTATTTTTTCATTTTAGTGGTTATTCAATTGACTTACCCCATCAAATCTCCCGCCACCAGGACAGAGTATTTATGGAAGATAATACAGCACTGAAAGAATTGTTTGCTTTGTATCATCAGTCGCTAATAGAAAATGGCCATCCCGAAATGCGTAGTTTCAAATGTTATTACAGCAAGAATAACAACTTCTTAAAAAAACTGGGGTTAAAAAGGTAGCAAGAAAAGTTTATCGGATAAATGAGTCTTTTGCTGTTCCGTCTGGCATAGCATCGTGTAAAAATATTGCGGGCGAAGCAATATAGGCGTTTACAATTTTTTGAGTGGCAGCATGTGCCAATAGATTGTCGGCAATATATTGAATAGGCGTTTGCATTTCCATCAATTTCTTTGCTCCTTCAAGTGTAATGGCATAGGCGTATGTATAATCATGAAACCCGGCTTTTTTCAAATGCGTGGAAAATGGCTTTGCATTTAAATTGCTGATGGTGTTATGATCCCATTTTAAACTGCCAATAATATGCTGAATATGGTAAACCAATTTTTTCAAATCACTCTTTACACCGTTTTTACCATTTTTATTCCAACCCCACATCAATAACTCGCAATCAGGCGGTATTTCATTTAATACATCAGGTATTTCTCTCAGCATTTGTTCATCAGGTACTGCATCATCTTCGAAAATTAATATACGGGTATAATTATTAGTAATCATTTCTTCATACATCATCTTATGGCTCCAGGAGCAGGCAATTTCTCCTGTCTGCATCGTTTTACTAAAGCGGTGATGTTTGCGGGTGAGTTCTTCACTAAAAAAACCTTTTGCTACCATTTCTTCAATGGTAAATTTATTTTTATCCGCCCCGTAAAAGAAAGTGTAATCAAGCCCTTTAAACCGGTCAGCAAATAATGCTCTGCGTTCAGCAGCAGCTTCTACGCTGAGCACAAAAATTTTATCATAGTATGTATTCAGGTATTGAAAAGGAGACTCCATGATAAAAGAAAGATAAATATTATGCAGCAAACTTAACAGATTTTATTTGATGCTATTTTATCCTGCCCAACCTTCCCTGTCGAGACTGCGGTATTGTATAGCTTCTGCTAAATGTTCTGGTTTTATATCCACACTTTCGGAGAGATCTGCAATTGTTCTTGATACTTTTAATATTCTGTCGTAGGCTCTTGCAGACAGGTTTAGTTTTTCCATGGCTACTTTCAATAAATTAGCACCTACCTGGTTGATGACACAGATTTCTTTCAGCATTTTACTGCTTATTTGCGCATTGCAATAAATACCAGAGTTGTCTTTATATCGTTCTGCTTGTATATCTCTTGCTTTAATTACTCTGTCCCTTATACTGGCAGAGTTTTCCTGCGGCCTGGTAGCAGAAAGTTCGCTAAAAGCAACCGGTGTTACTTCCACATGCAAATCAATTCTATCAAGCAGTGGGCCGGAAATTTTATTCAAATACTTTTGTACGGTGCCGGGCGGACAAGTACATTCTCTATCGGGATGATTATAAAAACCACATGGGCATGGATTCATAGAGGCCATCAGCATGAAACTGGCCGGAAAATCAACCGCAATTTTTGCTCTTGAAATAGTTACTCTTCTTTCTTCCATGGGTTGCCGCATTACTTCTAATACCGTTCTTTTAAATTCGGGTAACTCATCTAAAAACAACACGCCATTATGCGCCAGTGAAATTTCTCCTGGTTGCGGAATACCGCCACCGCCAACTAGTGCGACATCTGAAATAGTGTGGTGTGGTGAACGAAAGGGTCGTTTAGAAACCAATGTTGAATTTTCCGGCAACTTGCCAGCTACGGAATGAATTTTTGTTGTCTCCAATGCTTCCTGCAATGAGAGTGGAGGAAGAATGGTTGGTAATCTTTTTGCAAGCATAGTTTTGCCTGCACCTGGTGGACCGATTAATATTGCATTATGCCCACCAGCTGCTGCAATCTCCAGGGCCCGTTTTATATTTTCCTGTCCTTTTACATCAGCAAAATCAATTTCAAAATCATATTGCGAATTAAAGAATTCATCTCTTGTATTAACAACAGTAGGTTCTAATCCTTTCTCTTCATTTTCAAAAAAATCAATTACCTCTTTAATATGACTTACCCCATAAACGTTCAGATTATTAACCATACCGGCTTCTTTGGCATTCATCTTCGGCACTATTAATCCTTTGAAACCTTCTTTTCTTGCTTGTATGGCAATTGGTAATGCACCTTTAATAGAACGGATCTCTCCATCCAGTGCCAGTTCTCCCATAATTACGTACTGACTCAATGCCTCTTTGTTTTCGAATTGTTCGGATGCACCCAAAATTCCCAGTGCTATGGCAAGGTCAAATGCGGTACCACTTTTTTTAATATCAGCAGGCGCCAGGTTCACCACAACTTTGGTTCGGGGTACCGTAAAATTGTTGGTTTTAAAAGTACTTTCAATGCGTTGCAGGCTTTCTTTCACGGCGTTATCGGGCAACCCAACAATCATCATATCTTTTCCGGAACTACTTAGCCAATTAACCTCAATAGTAATTGTAATAGCTTCAACACCATATACAGCACTGCCAAATGTTTTTACAAGCATGGTTTGAAGATAGAGAAAAATGTGAATTCTCTAATACCACAAACTGGTATTCCTTTAGTGGTGTAATAGTTATTTTATAGCCGTCAAGGCGCCTTCAAACAAAAGGGAAGTGTTAGGATCAACAGCTATTGAAATAAATGAACTTGCCACTGGAAAGTAAAAAGTCTCCACCTTTTTAGATATGTTCATTTTTTTTATTTGCGGCTTTGCAGCAGCAACTCCAAGGCCTATTTCTATAGGGAATTCAAATGTTTTACTTTGTAATTGCTCCACAGAAATTGCTACTCTTTTTTCTTTTGCTTCATATTTCCAGGTAATTTTTAGTTTGGGATTTTCTGGTGTATGCAGCCATTGGTCAAAAAAGGTGTTGAGATTTTTTCCGGAAACGGTTTCAAAAATGGATTGCAGGTCTTTGGTGTCAGCATTTTTACCTGCATAAGTAGCATAGTATTGACGCACTGCTTTATGAAAAACTGAATCCCCTAATTGCCGGCGAAGCATGTGCAATACCCAGCCACCTTTTTGATAGCTGTTGGCGTTTAGTAATAGCATTAGATCCGGCGTAAAATCAACTACCCGTTTTTGAGAACTATTTACAAAATCAAGAACAGTTTCCCGGTCTGCCATCATCCTGTTATTCAAACTATCGGTTCCATATTTTGATTCAAGGTAAACATGGGTGAGATAAGTAGCAAAACCTTCACTCAGCCACAAATGCGCAAAGCTTTTCTCTGTAGCCATATTACCAAACCACTGGTGCACTATTTCATGAGCTATCAATGCTTCTTCATTTTGCCTTCCTGTTACAGAATTTTCAAAATAGAAAATAGCACTGGCATTTTCCATGCCGCCAAACATGGTTTTGGATTGCACATTCGCCAGTTTTTTGTAAGGAAACGAGCCGATATAATTTATATACCAGGCTAATACTTCTTTAGCTATTGCATAATCATAAAAACCTGCTTCTTTATTTTCTGGGTACACCCAACTGCTTACCGGCACACAGTTTACATCACCCACATTATTCACTGCAAAATCAGCCACACCAATCACCATTACTTTTGTTGGTAGCGGCACATCTTCTCTATAATGCGTCAATTTTTTATTATGGGGCAAATTGGTTTCTTCGATTTGTAAACCATTTGATATTACCTGGTAATGAGATGGGGCCGTAATAATAAATTCAACGGTTGCTTTATCGGATGGATGATCTACACAGGGAATCCAGTTATGAGCCCTGTTCGGCCAGTTATCAGAAAAGAAAGTTCGGTTGCCGTATTTGTTTTTGGAAATGATGAGACCATCTGAAGGGATGCCTTTGTAATTTATTGTATACGTAGCAGTATCATCTTTTTTTGAAAGATTATTTAGATTTAATCCAAGTTTATCAGATTCTAATTGAATTGTAATTTTTTGAAAGTCGGGGCCGCTAGCTTGCATTGTAATCATTCCTTTCCCATCTTTCCCCAGGAAGTTTAAATCAAGCTCAATCCATTTTGTAGGTTCTATGAACTGTAAAGTAATTGAAGCTTTACCATAGATAGTATCATTATTATCATTGAGTTCTATCTCGTATTTATAATGTAATACATCAATACTTCGTTGTGCAAAAGAAGGCTCAACAAATAATAATAGCAAACAAATAAAAGCAACTCTCGTCATGAAATAAATATTAGAAATAAAAATACGCAAAACCCGGGGTAGGTGGTTTACAAATTCTCCAGCATCTCCACCACTTTCTCCCTTTTAAGGATGACATAGCCAATGCGATCGTTGCTGATGCCTTCTTTTAATTGGTAGCTAAACTCCAGTTGCTCATCTTTTACATTGGTTTCAAAATAGCGGAAGGAAATATTGGGATAGGTTTTTAATTCTTCACCAATTTCGTAAAGGTGGGTGGATAGAATGAACAAAGAATTTTTCATTTTCATTAACCCTTTAATAACTGTTAAGGAGCATTTCATCGCATCCTGTACATTAGTGCCTTTAAACAATTCATCAATCAGCACCAGCCATTTTTTGCCATTGTTTATTTTTTCAATGGTGTGCTTTATCCGTTGCACTTCATTAAAGAAAAAGCTTTCGCCTTTGGCAATATTATCCACTACATTAATATTGCTGAGCAGCCCGTCAAACAACGTCAGCTTCATGTTTTTTGCGGGTACGCCCATTCCAATATGCGCCAAAAAAACAGCGGAGCCGAGTGCTTTTATCAATGTGCTTTTGCCGGCCATATTTGCGCCGGTTAAAAAAAGAAAATTATGCTCGGGGTTCATTTGCAGATCATAAGCTACCGGCTCTGGTAATAAAATATGGTACAAACCTTTTGCATCGACCAGCGGCGAATCTTGTTCAATAAATTGTGGGAATGTAAGATTGTATGTTTTTACCGCAACAGCCATCGAGTACCAGGCATCCAACCGACTATAAATATCGATCAACTCCAGTGTTCCATTTTTATATCGTCCACGAAGATGATAACCAAAATATAAATTTTGCCCGGTAGAAAAACGTTGCGCCGGTTCTGATACAGATAACTTTTGCAGCGGAGGTTCCTTCAACAATCCATTAATGCGGTCGATGTATAAACGAATATTAGGAGGCAGGTCAAGTCCTTCCAGTAAATCAGCTATTTTTTTAATGCCCCGGTAGAAATCGGCAAAATGGGTAACCGAATATTTTACCATTGCATAATCTTCGCTGTGCAGCCACTTATAGGTCATGTTATTTAACGAAGCGGGACTTTCATTGATCGGATCTAACGCATAATCCAAAAACTTATCAATAACCAACACCGTTCCATTGCTGATATCCGTAGGCCAATCCCTTACATGTTCCATAAAAGTGCGGATGACCCTTTGAGTGCCTAATATCTTTTTTAAATCATCATGCGGCTCACTAAAGAATTTTCGCAGCCATTCTCTTCCACCAACAGTTCTGGTAAAATTCAGTTTATGAAAAATAGAAAACTCCTCTTCCGGGTGGAAAATAGAAATATCGCTGAATGAAATTTTGTCTATTTGCATAGTTAGATAGAACGCAGATGATTAAGATTTTTATGATAAGCGCAGATTAAATCATAATAAATCATCATTATCACGAATATCTGCGTTCTGCACTTATCTGTCAAATTTAAGCCTTTGCCCTTGCTGTGATTCATCCCACACACTATTTCCATAAACTAAATACCCATTTACAAAAGTATGTGTGATGGTTGCCGGAAATTCAAATCCTTCAAGTGGACTCCAGCCACATTTATATAATATGTTTTCTTTTGAAACAATGTTTGAGCTATTCAAATCTACAATTACAAGATCAGCCCAATATCCTTCTCTTATATAACCTCTGTCTTTAATCTGAAAACAATCTGCCACTGCATGGCTCATCTTCTCTGCTATTTTCTCCAATGTAATATGCCCTAGTTTATAATAATGAAGCATTAATGATAGTGAATGTTGCACCAACGGTAATCCTGCATGTGCTTTTTCGTAAGGCTCGTCTTTTTCAGCCCATGTATGTGGTGCATGGTCAGTTGCAATTACATCCAACTGATCATCCAGCAAAGCTTTCCATAATGCTTCTTTATTGTACGGGGCTTTTATTGCGGGGTTGCATTTTATTTTATTTCCCAGCAGTGCATAATCATTGCTGGTAAAATGCAAATGATGCACACACACTTCAGCAGTAATACGTTTATCTTTTAACGGAAACATATTGGTAAAGAGTTGCAATTCTCTTTCTGTACTGATATGCAGAATATGAAGTCGGGTATTATATTTTTTTGCAATCTGGATGGCATATAACGATGATTCATAACAGGCTTCATCATTTCTAATAATGGGATGGTCGGCAGCTGTTAGCTCTCTTCCAGTTGCTTTTATTTTTTGCAGATTTTGTTTGATGATGGACTCATCTTCACAATGAGTAGCAATCAACACCTCACTTTCCCTGAAAATTTTATCCAGCGTATTGGGATTATCTACCAACATATTGCCAGTGCTGCTGCCCATAAATATTTTTATACCACAGATGTCATTTCTTTTATCATTCGTTTTTAAAACCTCATCTGCATTATCATTCCCCGTACCCATAAAGAATGAGTAATTGGCTAATGATGTTTTAGCTGCAATTGCATATTTGTCTTCCAGCAACTCTTGTGTTAATGCATTGGGAACCGTATTGGGCATTTCCATAAAACTGGTAACACCACCCGCTACCGCAGCTTTTGCTTCGGTATAAATAGTGGCTTTATGGGTAAGTCCTGGCTCCCGAAAATGTACCTGGTCGTCAATACAACCCGGAAAAAGGTATTTTCCTTCGCCATTGATCTCAACGAAACTTGTATTAATCCCATTGATCTGCGATTCAATTTTTTCAATCCGCCCATCGCTTATTAACACATCTGCCGCCATAATGCGGCCTTCGTTGACAACCAGTATATTCTTTATCAGATAATTTTGCATATTTTGTTGGCTGAATCTAACTATGAAGTATGCAATTTAAAAAAACCCTTGTAAGACTGCTCGTAATTCTTTTGCCGCTTGCAAGTACTGCACAATCTACCTACCTGCCGCAAGGTGATAAAGCCCATATATTGCTGGAAAGGCTGGAAATTAAGGCCCGTTCCGACTCCTTTTTCAATTTTTCCAAAACCAAACCCTTTACCCGCAAACATGCAGTGGCTGCGGTTACTAATTACGCATTAAAAAATGGCAGTAATTTATCAAAAGTAGATGCCTACAATATCGATCGTTTATATCTTAATAACCTGGAATACCTGCCCGAAGCCGATAGAGCAAAATATATATCTAAAAAACCCATCCTAAACAACTTCTATAAAACACCGGCGAATTTATATGAAGTGCATGTTAAGGATTTTGACCTGGTAGTAAATCCCGTTTTTCAATATACACTCTCCAAAGAATCAAATAGTGATGAGAACCTTTTCCTGAATACAAGAGGTGTTTCCGTTCGGGGACGTATTGCAAACAAGATCGGTTTCTTCTCTTACATTACAGATAACCAGGAAAGAGACCCGGCTTATGTGCGCCAATGGGTGAGTGATAGGCAAGCAGTGCCTGGACAGGGATTGTACAAAGCATTTAAAGGACTTGGCTATGATTATTTTGATGCCCGTGGTTACTTCACCTTCAACATTACTAAATACATTGATGTAGCTTTTGGCTACGATAAAAATTTTATTGGTAACGGTCATCGCAGTTTGTTGCTGAGTGATTTTGGTAACAACAACCTTTTTCTCAAACTCAACACCAGGATCTGGAAGTTCAATTACCAGAATCTGTTTATGGAATTACATTCCACAACACCGCCTTCTGCTACGCAATTAATACCTAAGAAATATGCAGCCATGCATCACTTAGATATTAATATTACCAAATGGCTGAACATCGGTTTGTTTGAAGGGGTGACTTTTGGTCGCAAAGACCGGTTCGATTTCGGTTATCTTAACCCGATAATTTTCTATCGTTCTGTGGAGCAGCAAAACGGAAGTTTTGATAACTCTATTATCGGGCTTGATTTCAAAGCCAATTTGCCAAAACGTATACAGGTGTATGGCCAGTTAATGCTGGATGAATTTTTATTATCAGAAATAAAAGCTAACCGTGGCTGGTGGGCCAATAAATGGGGCGTTCAGTTAGGTGCTAAATACATTGATGCATTCGGAATAAAGAATCTTGATTTGCAGGCGGAGCATAACAGGGTTCGTCCGTTTGCTTATTCTCATTATGATTCTGTTGCTAACTACACTCATTATAATCAACCATTGGCGCATCCTTTAATGGCCAACTTTAGTGAGTTCATTGGTATTGCCCGTTACCAACCTGCACCAAAATGGTTAGCTGTAGCTAAATTGATTTACTATCAACAGGGCAGAGATAGCAGCAACCAAAGTTTCGGTTCTAATATTTTCTTGCCGAATGGACCTCCTTACAGAGTGGGAGATTATGGATATGATATTGGCAGCGGTTGGAAAACAAATGTGTTTCTTGCAAATTTTCTTTTATCGTATGAGCTAAGGGAAAATCTATTTATAGAGTTAAATGCAGTTGCCAGAAGACAAAAAACAACAACGCCACCGCTGACGAATATAAATTCTACGATCATCAGTTTTGGAATTCGCTGGAATATGCATCGAAGGGATTTTGATTTTTAGCCCGGCTAATTACTACTATTTTTTTGAACCACTGAGGCACAAAGACACTAAGATACACGGAGCAAAATCTTTGTGAACCACCGTGCCGCTGTGTCACTGTGGTTCAAAATCTGTCTTAAAAGCATGGTTCTTTCTAATTGGTTTTTTTGAAGAGTAGTCTATCAGCAGAGTATTTGCCACTTCCCAATACAAAAATAGGCAGGCACAGAAGTAAGTATAGCAATGAAATTTGTTTCGCTGTTAACGGATCTTTTGCATGCGCAATAAAATAGGCGACTATCATGGTAATGAAAATCGGGATGATAGATAACCGGGTAGCAAAACCGACCAATACAAAAAAGCCGCAAAACAGTTCTGCAAATATTACCAGATTAAAAGAAAGTTCTGAACCAATCCCAATGATATCACCAAACATGGGTAATATCTGGTTGTAGGAAGCAATTTTTAAATAGCCATAATAAACAAAGAAAGCACCTACAATGAGGCGTAGTAGTAATGCAGCTAAATCTGTATTCAACGACGCAGTTCCAAAAATTTTATTTTTCACTTTTCTTTTTTTATAAACAATTATGCTTTCGCCAAGAATTTGGGCAGCAAATTACCAATTAGTTCTGTCCATCCACCCATAAAACTTTCTTTTGTAAAATCAGAACCGTTCTCCTGAAATGTTTCTAACCCTATATGCGTAAGTTTTAGTCTTGTGGTATCACCTTCGGGAAATAATTCAAAAGTTACTATAGAATATCCTTCCATGTTTTTATAGGTCCAGCTATACTCCAGCTTGCTTCCGGGAATAACTGCTAACACTTTACATAAGTGAATATATTCTTCCCCGGTAGTACCTGTACCTGAAAATTGAAATTCAAAACCCACTTCTGGTATAAAAGTGGCCAGATCAAAATACCACAGCTTCATCTGTTCCTTATCACTTATTGCTTTCCAAACGGTTTCAGCAGGGGCATTTAATATTTTTTCAATTATAATGGGGGTGTTATTCATTAGACTTTTACTCAATAGTTTTAAAAGATATGAATCATGATTTCGGAACCAGGCTTTCATCCATATACAATATCTCCCATTGATGGCCATCAAGGTCAGCAAAACTGTGTTGATACATCCAGCCATGATCGGCAGGAGTAGTATAAATAGAACCACCTGCTTCAACTGCTTTTGCTACTAACTCATCTACGTTTTCCCGGCTTTCAGCATCAATTGCAATCAGCACTTCCGTAGTTTTTGTAGCATCGGCAATTTGCTTTTTGGTAAATGTTTGAAACATGGGTTCGGTAAGCAGCATGACATATATACTTCCATCATTAATAATAAGACAAGCTGCTTTTTCATCCGTAAACTGCAGGTTGAAGGAAAAACCTAAATGGGTAAAGAAATCCATTGATTTTTTTAGATCTTTTACAGGCAGGTTCACAAATATTTTGCTTGGCATAATTTTATTTTTAAGTGTCGTAAATTATTTTTTAAAAGAGAGCTTATTTGATTTTAAAACGCTGTGTAGTACCGGTATTGTTGCTGGTCCCATACCGTGCAATTTTAAGATATCCGCTTCAGTTTTTTTAGAAAGCTGCGCAGGTGTTTTTATTCCCTCATTTTCCAATGCCCTTCTTGCCGGACCAGCTAGTAATGATAAGAACCCATCAATTGGTTTTTTAGCTGCTTCACAAACAGGACAGGTGGGGCAATCGCTGCTTTTATAAAATACATGACCATTGACGCAAACTTTCCTGTTTTTAGCAACACTTTTTTTAGTTGCCATCATATGCTTTTTGCAGATCAGCAATAATTATTTTTTTCATTGTAAGCATGGCTTGCATTGCCCTGTTTGTTTTTTCTCTGTCGGCACTTCCCATCAACTCACCCAATTTTGAAGGAATAATTTGCCATGATACACCAAATTTATCTTTTACCCAGCCGCACATACTTTCTTGTCCGCCATCTCCTGTTAATTTGTCCCAATAAAAATCTACTTCTTCCTGGCCTTTACATTCTATTACAAAAGAAATGGCCTCATTGAAACCAAACTCATGACTGCCCGGTCCATCCATGGCCATAAAAACTTTGTCATCTAATATAAACTGTGCATGTTTTACATTTCCGGCAGCTTGTTCTTCCCCTTCACCATATAATAGGATGCCAGTTATGGAAGAAGCCGGAAACAGACCAGCATAGAATTTAACAGCTTCTTCAGCTTTTCCGTAGCGATTGCCGGTAAATAAAAAGGAAGGAGTTATTTTCTGGTTTACATCGCTGTAGTTTCCCTTCATTAATTGCCAGGAGAGACCAAATTTATCTTCGAGAAAGCCATATCGTTCACTCCAGTCATATTTATCAAGTGGCATCATTACTTTGCCGTTTTCCGAAAGTTGTTTCCATAGCTCATTGATCTCTTCATCTGATTCGCACACCACAAAAAAAGAAATTGATGGATTGGGTTTGAACATTGGACCACCATTCAACCCCATAAATTTTTGTCCGCCAATTTCAAAATTTACTACCAATGGTGTATCGGCAGTAATGGTAGAATTAGGAAAGAGGGAGCAATAAAATTCAGCAGCAACTTTCGCATTGCCATCATACCAAATACAGGGGTGAATGTTATTTTTCATTCTTGGTGTTTTAATATCTTAGATCGATTCTGTGTATTTTTTATAGTTATCAAGAATAGCCTGCCAGCCATCTCTTTGCATATCTAAGGAGTTCTGATTCTCGGCGTCAAACGTTTCCGTTACGGTTGTTTTGCCATGGTTCTCTTCAAAAAGGATGGTAGCCTTTCTTCCATCTTCCATTGTATAGCTCATGGATCTATTCGTTGTCACTTCTGTGTATTCACCACCAAAATCAAAACTGAAGCTGCCATCTTTAGCTGCCATGGTAGTTTTAAATGTGCCGCCAACTCTTACATCATTATCGGCATAGGGTGCATGCCAATCTTCAGATGCCTGGCACCATTTTGTAATATGCTCCGGCGCTGTCCAGCTATTCCATGCTTTTTCAACAGGTGCATTTATTGCTGCGGTAATGGTAATAGGTATTTTAGTTGTTCCTTCTGCAAGGTCTTTTACAATTTTAAGCGCAGCCGGCCACATCTTCTCAAACATTTCTTTGTATTCATCAGGTATGTCCAAATCAACAGTAAGAGTAGTTGCTCCATTGTCTTCCTGCAAAGAATAATTTTCAGTAGAGCCACTCCACACTTTTACTTTTTCGCTGCTGGTGTCTTCTACACCATCCATTATTACGCCCAGGTGTTTGAAAGACATGTATTCGTTTGTTTTGTTTATATCCACCATACTTACCATGCCATTTCCACTCTGGTCAACAAACAATACTTTGCTTCCTTCTTTCCAGTTATCAGTTTTTGCATCAGACCCTTCTGCAAAGGCAGTTGTCCATTTGCGGTAAGCATCAAGGTTCCATAATATTTCCCACACTTTTTCTTTGGGGGCATTGATCGTTGTAGAGAATTTAATCTTTTGCATATGAGTTGTTTTTAAAATTATTTTTTATCAATCAATTTTACTGATTCTTGTATTATTCTTATCAATTCTTTTTTATTTGTAACAATTGACTTTGAACCTTCTAAATAAAGCAGGCGGCGATCTTTGTAATTACCTTCCAGCAAGGGTGATTTTATTTTAACGATTGATGGGTGATGAAATACAAGCAAGGTCTTCCCATTTTTATAAGGACCAAATGTTACAACATCCTCTTTGTAGTAATAGCTTGGGGCATTCCACTTTATTCTTTCATTTAGCTTAGGGGATGCAGCTTTTATTATTTTTCGAACGGCTTCTATTTCTTTTTTTGTAGCCGCATCTAATTTCTCTATCCAGGCTTTAACCAACTGTTCATCGGTAGGCTTGGCCGTTTTGATTGATTTTTTTAAAACAGGTTTTTTTGATGCCGCTTTTTCTTTATTTTTTTCGATCCTGTATTTTACGATCTGGGTAATTAACGCTGCTGGTAATGGTTTGTCTAAGGAAAATTTAACCGTGCCTTTTGAGCCTTCATATTTTGACAACTCTTTTTTAAAAGCCTCAATTCCATTGGGAGCAGGATAAAAACCAATATGATTTTTATAACCTCCAAAGTGAACAAGATTTCCATCCTGAACGAAGGTTGGTATACCATAGCTGATCGTTTCCGTAGCCTTTGGAGCAGCTTTTTTTATGATGCCTCTTATTTTTTGTAGCAACGCCTGCACATCTTTTGGGAAGCTTGCTATGTATTCATCTATTGTTTTTATAGAAGTATTCATATCTGTTGGCATATAGTTATTATTAAAGCGAATAAAATAGTTGCTTCTCTAAAATGACTTTTAAGTTTTCCAATTAATGGCAAAAAAGCAGAACAAAATTTATTGGATGTTCCTTAAAGCTATTCTATTTTTTATTTTTATCGAAATGTAGTAGCCAGTGATTTCCGTATTTGTCAGTTAGGCCGCCAAACAAAGCCCCCCAAAAGCTAATTTCCAAAGGATGGGTGGCTTCTCCGTCTTCAGTAAGATTTGCATAAAAGTTCCGTGTTTCTTTTTCACTGTTACAATCTAACATTAGCGAAACTGCATTGCCTTTTATCAACCCGTTATTGCCCACCATATCTGAACCCATAAGAATTAATTTATCGTTGGTAAGCGTAGCATGCAGAATACTATTTTTCATTTGTGCCGGCATTTTATCAGCCAGTGGTGATTCGCCAATAGTTTGTAATACCAATTCGCCACCAAGGCAGTTTTTATAAAAAGTCATTGCTTCCCTGCAATTACCGTTGAACGTTAAGTACGAATTAATAATTGCCACCGTTTTATTTTTTAATGTTGATAAAATGTTTTGTAATTGTATGCTGTGCCGCTGCACATGAAAGTTGATGAACTGCATCCATTCATATCTTGTAAGAAAGCCCATGTCAGGCAACTCAAAATCCATACATAATTCATCCAATGGCTTGCAGTTAATAATGCTGATCAACCAACCTTTATTTTTCTCCAGTTCTATTAGTAGCTCATTTCGGTCGTATGATCTTTCTTCTGGTAAAATAAATTCCGGCGATAGCATTTTTATTTCCATGTTCAGAAAAACCTGTTGTATCGTTTCTACTTGCTTATCAAATTCACGGTTGCCTTTTTCTACTTGCGAATCAGGAATACCTGCGGTAGCTTTAATAATATGTTGTGCAACTTGTCCGGCTGTCCAGCCTCCTTTGTATGGAACTTCATTTATTTGAACTTTAGTAAAAGCTGATAAAAGATTTGAAAAGTTGGAAAATGTATTTTCCAGATCTTGTGTTATCGTTGTTGTAGAAATTTTCATTTGTCAATAATTGTTTGTTCTTTTCTGATTGCTTCACAAAGATGTTCTGAATAATTGATTTACAAGGGTGGCGTATATGACATATTAACGGGTTGATTGCGACAGGAAGTTTTCCTACATTTGTTTTATGAAACGAGTATCCATTTTAGTTCCGGAGTCATCCGTAATGCAGGCCATTGCAGACCCTCAGTATCTTTTTAGTGCAGTAAACCAGTTCTTACTTTCTGCTGGTAAGTCGCCATTGTTTGATGTGGAATTGGTAGGCGTAAAGAAAGAGGTGCAATTAAATAATGGTTCTTATTCGGTGCATACAGACAGGCAATTGAAGGAAGTAAAGAAAACTGATTTGATCATCATTCCGGCTCTGTTTGGAGATATGAATGCTGCCATAGAAAAGAATAAAGTTTTAATACCATGGATACAGCAGCATCACGATAACGGAGCAGAGGTGGCATCACTTTGTGTAGGGGCTTTTTTACTAGCATCAACTGGTTTGCTAAATGGAAAAAGTTGTTCAACACATTGGGGTTTTCAAAATGAATTTCGGGAAATGTTTCCGGAAGTGGAAGTAACTGATGGAAGTATTGTTACAGAAGAAAAAGGAATTTACTCCAGTGGAGGTGCTAATTCTTACTGGAATTTATTATTGCATTTGGTAGAAAAATATACTAATCGTCAAACAGCAATATTAGCGTCTAAATATTTTGCTATTGACATAGACCGTGATAGCCAGGCGGCATTTGCTATGTTTAAAGGACAAAAGGATCATAATGATGCAGAAGTTAAAAAGGCACAAGAGTACATTGAGAAAAACATCCACGAAAAAATAACAATAGATGAGTTATCCAGTCATGCATCCATCAGTCGCAGAACATTTGAACGTCGCTTTCGGATAGCCACTAATAATTCAATTTTGGAATATATTCAACGTGTAAAAGTTGAAGCAGCGAAGCGGCAATTTGAAAGCAGTCGTAAGAACATTAACGAAGTGATGTATGATGTTGGCTATACCGATACAAAAGCTTTTAGAGATTTGTTTAAAAAGATAACGGGGCTTACACCAATAGAATATCGAAATAAATACAATAAGCAGGCTGCAGCAGTTATGTTATAGGCTATGTTTATTTTTTTGTATTTTAAGATATTCTTGAAATTGTTATTTTTCACAAAGTTCTTTCAACCTGCCCAGTGCTTTTGGGTAGGTCTGGTTCATATAATCTAAAAAATCTTCAGTGGTGTCTAAGTCAACAGTAACAGTTGTAGTCCCATTGTTTTCTTCGAAGCTATAGTTCTCAAATCCGTTTGCCCATTTTTGCACTTCTGGTCCTTCTGTAATTTCCTTGTCAGCTTTTAAAAGACCATAATGTTGAATTGAAACAAAACGGTTGGGAATGTTTTCAGCTATCCTGGAAACCATACCTCCCTTTTCTCCTTTCTCATCTACTCCAATAAAGAGAATTTTATTTCCCTTGTCCCAACTTCCTTCATAGGTAGATGTTGGGTTAAACAAAGAAGTCCATTGCTCATAAGTTGATTTACTGTTAGTGCCAAGCATAATATCATATACCTTGTTCACAGGCGCGTTGATGCTAACTTTGAATTGTAACTTTTTCATACTATTGATATTTGTTTAAATTAATCTTTCGAGTTTTTATTTTCCGTTATATTCTGGGTCAAATTCCACAATCCATTCAATTCCATATTTGTCTCTAAACATTCCAAAATATGAACCCCAGGGGCTGTCAGAAATAGGCATTTCAATTTGTCCGCCTACCGAAAGTCCATTGAATAATCTGTCTGCCTCTTCTTTACTTTCTGCACTTATTACAATTTTACTTCTGTTCTCATTTTCGTTTGTTTTTCCCAAAATTTCCGGAACATCATTTGCCATCAACCTATTAGTTTTACCGATAGGCAAAGCAATATGCATAATTTTATTTTCTTCTATTTCTGCTACTGGAAATTCAGGGCTCGCAAGGTCTTTGAAACGAATAATTTTTGCAAACTCTCCGCCAAATACTGATTTGTAAAAGGTAAATGCTTCTTCGGCATTTCCGTTGAAGTTAATGTGAGGATTTATAAGTGCCATGAGTTTTAATTTTTTGTGATATCCAAATGTACCGTTTCAGCGCAAAATCAATAAGGTATGAAAGCGTCAAAAAAGAGGGTGTTTACGTCAAGTAGTTACGTGGCTGTGTAACTCTAAAGTGAATAAATTGCAGGCAACGGGCAGGGCTTTATGCAGGTTGGGAATTAGTATTCTGTCTGCCGATAACCGCTGCTGATTGAAAATATAAAGTTGAATTTTAGAACTAATGTTGAGATTTATGCGTCGAGCCCGAACCACAGCTTGGATTTACAATTTGTTGATGCTTGCTGGTCAAGCCCAACTTGCATAAAACCCAATGTTACCTGCCGTTAATTCTCAAGCAGATTAATGAATCGGTCAACCTTTTCTCCTTCAGTTACCATAATATTGTTGTCATAGTCAAAAAATGGTTCTAATTGCCAGTCTTCACTGCCAGCAAATCCTATTCGGGAGTAAAAGTCAAGAAACTGCCAAAGATTATCTCCAAGCATTTTCCCATGCATCGTGTCGCCTTCATGTGAAAAATAGAGAACTTCAGATGGACTATCACCAACAACGATGATGTCTCCATTTGGGACATCAATTAATGGTATCTTGTTTTGCCATAATTTTTCAGTTATTTCTATTGAGTCTGAATCGTTAAATGTTGGGTCTAACGATGCCTTTACCCATTCTTTGAAATTTGCATATTGTTCAGCTAGTGTATCTAGATTCCAATAAATCTCACCTGAGAAGTTTTGTCTGAACTCTTGAGAAAGGGTCTCGTCAAACTGATAGCTAAAGCTGAGGTGTTTTGCGAACGTAAATAGTTTCTTCAAATCACTAGGAATGGCTTGTCCAATTTGATTTTCAACAAATAGAATATCTTCCATAGTTGCAGGGCTGTCAACCTGTAAAGGGCGACTGATTTCCCAATTCTTCCGAATTGCGATTTTGCTTATCCAGTTTATTTTGTCGAGGACTTGTTCGTATGTTTCTAGGTGTGTCATTTTAATGGCAGGTAACGTTCGGGCTTGGCGACGTGGCGATATTCCGTGTTACGTAAGCCGGGACTGATGCTGAGTAAAGGTATGAAGATGAAAATATATTCTATAGCTCGGCTTTATTCGTCAGTTGGATTTGCCGATGAGGAATTATTCGTTAACCCGCAATGATGCCAAAACCCATCCTATGTTTACAAATCAATAAATTTAGTAACAGTAAAAGAACAGATATAGAAAGAACAAGAGGTGGAATAAGACCGTAAAACCCCATAGGCCTTAGAGCCTTTCTAACA
>JALHNJ010000001.1 GCA_022843585.1 Chitinophagaceae bacterium | reverse complement strand
GCGGGTGTATTAGCAAGATTATCCTGGTTCCCATCTGAATAACTGGAATGCGCATGTAAATTTCCATACAGATACAGGAAGCCACTGGTAGGATCAAATGGCGAAGCCGTTATTTGTACGCCACTGGAATAAACCCCGGCATTGCGGGTAAATATTTTAAAATAATAGGTAGTGCCATTGGTAAGGCCCGTTACCGTTAGTCCGGTTCCGGTACCGCGATACACTACCTGGTCAGGTCCGGCATACACCGTATTACCGGGTCCGGGATAAGTAGAACCATCATTGGTAATAGGTGCATTGGAAGCCACCACCAAAACTTCATCGAAACAACTGACGGTCGGGTTCGTCCAGCTCAAAGCTATCGCACCGTTCTGCGCACTGGGACTAAAGCCCGTTACATTCACCGGCGTCACGCAACTGGTAGAAAAATTTCCGGTCAGCGGACTACTGCTATAACAAGGTGTCGCAATACTAAATTCATATAAAGCAAAATAGTACATGGTATTTTGTAACAGCGGGCTATACACGAAATTCGCAGCCGGTCCATTATAAATAACAAAATTCCCGGTACCGATTTGCGATCCTGCCGGGTACGCTACACCATTAAACGGATTAGCGTTAACCGCACTGCCGGTACGCGCAACAATTAAAATATTATCACCATTACCCCTGGTATAAGTAAGTTCCATCGAAGTACCCGTGATATTGATCGCTGATAAACCGGATGCATTAACAGTCGGAGGCGTACAAACCGGTGGAGAATTGGTTGTTACATTTCCCGTCAATGGGTTGATCAGGTTATAACATAAGGTCCCGGTCGATATAGAATACACATAGAAATAATAGGTAGTAGCCGGTGTTAAATTCGTTACAGTAAAACTGGTACTGGCTCCTACGGATACGACAGTTGCATTCCCAACAACATCTTCCAGCGCATACACGGTACCGTTAAGAGGATCTTCCGTCAATGTTGCGGAGGTACTCATCAATACGAGATACCCATCTGCAGGAGTGGATCCCGCAACGGCTGCCGTGAACGAACCATCAATAGCCGTCAGCGCAGGTAATAAATTCAGCACGGTCGGCTGGTTGGTCGGAGGCGTACAACCCGGCGACAGCACAAAATCATCCACACCTAATCCATCATCCGATCCCGCAGCATCCTGGTCCTGCCAGCGGATATAAAAGATAGCACCTGCCGGAATGGATAGACCATTCAGGGTAAAATTTAAATTCGTAAAGTTCGGAGCTATATTTCCATTAATGGCACCTACAGTACCGGTTGATAATGGCCCGATAAAATCAAGCCCGTCCACATTGATCCAGGTCCCGGTGGTAAGACTGGTCGCATCCAAACTATATTGAAAATCGAGCCGGTCATTACGACCTGTTGAACCCAAACGCCATTGCTCACCTCTATAGGAGATCGCCAGTGAACTGATCGTGGCACCGGAATTATTTTGGATCTTCGCTCCGACGGTGGAAACTAAATTACCTGAACGAAGGCTGCCAAAGGCACGGTCAGGATCAGTACCAAAACTATAGGTATCACCGGAATTGGAACTCCCGGTTCCGGCGGTATAAGAAGTATTTGCATTCGCAGCAGATTCAGCGAAGAGCCAGCCTACCGGCGTAACTGTAGAAGAGCCGGCAGCGGTCAGTGAATTAAAATCCTGTGTATAGGTGGCGCCGGTATAATTGATCGGGTCCAGATCATCATCCACGATCGTCGCATTCGCCGTCGCGGTGCCCAATGTATAACCTTGTGTCGGGTTTAATATAGAAAGCACAATGGTCTCCGTAATTTCCTGCACAAGATCATTGACTGGATTAATGGTGAAGGTTACGGTGGTAGTCCCGGCCGGAACACTGATAGTGCCGGTCGCTGGTGAAAGGGTCGCCGGTGTACCAACGGTCTGGGTCACACTATAATCGGAAGTTAACGTAGCAGTGCTCGCCGAGAGATCATAATCAACCGTAGTAGTAACGGTAGTAGCAGGGTTAAAGGTCAACGTGAAAGAACCGGTTGGTCCCGCTTCTGCGACAGCACCACCACCGGTGATAGCAACAGTGGAACTTGGCGCCGCATTCGGAGTAATTAAAATATCATCGATACCTACCCACTCGTCATTACCTGTAGCATTGGAAGTGATAATGCGTAACTGTAAGGTGGCCTGGTTTTCACAAGCGACCGGAAGAATAGTATTCACTGCCGTGACCAATGTAGCAGCGTTCTGCGTAGTAGCATCCGCCACAAAAGCTCCCGGTATATTGATGAAATTACCAGTGGTAGTGGTGCGGTATTGTAAAGCTACCGCCTGGACAGCATTGTCTGCTGAACCATCGAGGTCACGTAAATTATATTGTACCCGTATATTGGTAACACCAGTAGTGTTTAAATATAAAGTTATATAGGGTGCATCGGCGGTACCCGAGCCCGACAACGCAACACAGGGTGTAGCGATGCCATCGAATTCAGCCACGCCACCTGTTCCAAATACATTCGGATCATTGCGGTTCGCATTCACATCCAGTACAGGTGCCGCATCATCGCCACCGAGAATTGTTTGCGGGTCAGCACCGGTCGCACCTGTTAAACCGTCACCCCGGAAACCTTGTATACTGGGTACACCCGACCAGTTATCATCGGCGCTGATCAGCGTAGTAGTATTCCAGTCCTGTGAAAAGTTCACCGTGAGCGCAAAGTAAGTTGCATCATACCAGGTGAAAGAAAACTGAAGTATAGCAAAAAGCAGAATGGCCACAATCTTTTTCATAATCGCAGAAAATTTTAGTGCATTAAAGCTAAGTGATTCCATTGTCGCAGCGTGAATTGTTGCACGAATGTTGTTCACATCAATTCCGCCGGGCGATATTATTTTTTTGTAACTTTTCAAAATGACCATCCAGGAATTTTTAGGATCAGATGAAATGGAACAGGCCGTAGCACTGTGGGAACATGGCGTGCATATCACCGAACGCGACGATGAAGTATATCGATATGTATTATACCAGCTGGAGGCTTTTTATGTGGAGACCTGGTATCATAAGGAATATAATGTCATCCGGAAGTTCCGGGCCTTTGAGGACACCAATGAATTAGCACCTTATACGGAACATATAAAAATTGTGCTCAGGTAGATCATGACCTTTTTCATTGGGCTGGTTAAAAAATTCAATTGCGTAAATTTGACGATGCTATTAACCAATAAACCATTTAAACTCGAATTGAATGGCGTGGTCATGGATATAATGGAATTAAGTTTGCCAAAATACACAGCATTCAGGGTGGTATTCAGCAGCCCAAGGCCACCGATCGTTATAGCCAGAACAAAAGATGCCAATAATAATATTTTCTGGACTTCTATACCGGAAGGCAGACAGAAAGAAGCCGAAGGCGTAGGAAAATTGATCGATGATTATTTCAAAGCTAAAAAAGACTGATGTGCTACTATAATGGAACAAAAGTGACAAGGGATGAATATATCCGCTTAAAGCATTTGGAAAAGCTCGTAGCGAAATATGATTTCCTGGACAACCCGATGCACAATGGCTTTGTATATGGTAAGGTTCCCGTGATAAAAAGGATAGAAGGAAAAGAAGATATTGAAGTGTTGGAAATGGAATGGGGCTTTATTCCGGAAGCAAATCGTTTTCCTTTTATTGAAACAAGAGAACAAGTAAATAAGTTCCGGGAACGATTTACTACGCTCAATGCAGTATCTGAAGAATTACTTTTCAACAATAAAATGTACCGGGATGCAACTTTGCATAGAAGATGTTTGGTATTGTCAACAGGATTTTATGATTACCGGCATGAAAATAAAATTGGTAAAAAAGGCCAGCCATTAAAAGCAACAGAAACCTTCCCTTATAGGGTTGGCGTAAAAAATAAAGAGATCTTTTTTATGGCAGCCATCTGGCAACCCTGGACCGATGCAGATACTGGTGAATATGTTGAATCCGTTTCCATTGTTACAACAGTTTCCAATTCATTGATGTCACAGGTGCATAATGTAAAGAAACGGATGCCAACTATATTACCCGAAGATCTTGCCTGGAAATGGTTATTCGAAAATTTGAATGAAGAGGAAATTACTAAGCTTGCAAAATATCAGCTTCCTTCGGATCAGATGGAAGCTTATACAATAGATAAGCAATTCCGTACAGCAGAAGATCCAACTTTGCCCGTCAGCTATCCTAACTTACCTGCATTAATGCTGGATTGATATGGCCGTTGGAAAACTAAATTACACATTCGGTTATGAGGGTTTTAGTTATATGGCCGACATTATTCATTATGAGTATTTGACAAAGGAAGAAATCGAACGATACAAAGTGATGGAGAATACATTCCTTGTCCATTTATTTTCGCCCGTAGGTGTAACGTCATTTGAATTATTCATGAATGAAAATTTTGACTGGCAAACCAAGCCGGAAATTGACCAGGCGATCACGAATATCATTGTTAATGAAATTGAATTAAGATCATTGTAGGACAAGGGGCGGAATATAGAGCTTGCATTTTTCATTCACCTTTTCAATGACATAGTTCGCCATTTCCAGGCTTTTTGTTTCATCGGATATATGTACAAAGAAATAAATTTCTTTCATTCCTCTGTCCAGCCAGCTTTTTATTCTCACTGCCCATTCATCGATTCGGGTGTAATCACTGGGATGTCCATCATTACAAACAAAACGAATCATCGTTTTCGGAACGGTTAATTGCAGATGTGCACAATCTCTCCGGCCAGCAGTATCCGTGATGACTGCTCCTATCTTTTTTGTTTGCAGGTACTCAAAAAATTTATTGTTGCTAAGGTAATGGGGGTGCCGCATCTCAATAAAAAATTCGAAATTAGCGGGTAGTGATTCCAAAAATTCAAACAATTCACCTTTGCGCCGGTCTGAAAAAGTATCCTGCAATTGAATAAAGACGGGTCCAAGATTATCGCCAAATGCAGCCAGGCCTTGTAGAGCTTCTTCCAAGATCGAACTTTTTTTATGAATAGCTCCCCTGTGCGTGATCCCCTGGAATAATTTAGGGCAAAATTTAAAGTTCCTTCCGCTAGCCTCAGCCGCCCATTTCTCGATGGTATAAGGACTATATAATTTATAATGCGTGGCATTCAGTTCAACACTGTTGAAATGCTGAACATATTGAGGCAAAAATTCTTTTGCTTTTGTACCAGTAGGGTACAACTTACCTACCCATTCGGTCCGTCCCCATTTAGGCATACCAATATATACTGTTGGCTGGGTTGCGGGGGTTCCCGGTAGTACATGATTATTTCGCGCAGGTTCAGCAGGTAAACTGAAGTCCACACTATTTATTTCATCGTTCGGTAATCTTCCAAAATCCATTTGGACAAAACTAATTATTTTAGTAATTTTATACCCTCTAAAACGAAGATATGGCAATCGAATTTCCCGTCCATGTAGGTGGAAAACCAATGCTGGCAACAATCATGAATGAAGAAGGTAACGAAGTACAGTTCGCTTACCGCATTCGTTTTTCGAACGGGTACGAAGATGTATTTTGTTTGGAGGAAGGAATAGTGGAAGGTGATAATAAAGATACGTCCATCCCCTATGCCAAAGCCATCCGCAATGATATAGTGAATGTAATAAATTTAGATACAGCTAAGTTCTGGCAGGTGTTCCAGCATCCCATTGATGGTATCGCTACCAATGTTTGGGTGATCGAAAAAGATGATGCTTTCCAGGTATTTTATAATGAATACTATCGCTTTGAATTAAAGTGGGAAGAAAATGAATGGATCGTTTCTTCCAGGTCCAAAGATCCTGACCATAAAATTGATCCCGTTATTGCCGCTAAGGTGGAAACGCTATTGCGGGCAATGTTGTAGTAATGTGATCTTTCTTCTATACATACTTTCCATTGTCAGCCAGGAACCAACAGAAATAAAATTGGTCAATGAATGGTTCCGCTTCCGGAATGAACACAAAGCAGATTCAGCGGAACTTTATTTTGCCGATACGGTACAGGTGTATATGAAGTACATGCGCAATGTGCCGAAGGAAAAAATTACGGCCAGTGATAAACAATTCTGGAAAAATCATCCGAAGAATAAATTTGAAATGACGGCAGCTCCCACGCTGAAGTACATAGACAGTATTGCTATGGTTACCGTCATGGGCAAAGAATACCTGGATGGAATAAATTTCAAAAAAGAGAAAATTGAAATTAAATTCAAAGATCAAAAAATCATTTCGGTCCGTGCTGTTAACTTAAAATAATTCACCCTGCTTGGTGGCCACCGGTAAGTTTTCAAATTTAAATTTATTCGCCACCATCCAGTTCCGCTCCCCTGCCATACGCTTCAGTAAAACCATTTCATCAGCTATAAACCTTGAAGTAAAATGCTGATGCGAATAATGCAGCCAGGCTTTTTCATATTGCCAGGGCTTTAGTTTCATACCGATCGTGAAATTCGGTTCCAGCATAAAGTGCGGGGTATTGTCCGGATCATATTTCAACAAACGGTTGGCTTCGGTCCGGATCAGCTTCACCAAATTTTGTATCGGCAATTTTGAAGTAACATTCAAATAGATCGTATGCGAAGGAAAGCTACCAAAGTCTTTAACTTCCACTTTGAAAGGGGGAAAGCCCATCGCGATCGTATGCAGCTTATGCAAAATTTTTTGCTCCATCATTTCCAGTTGCTGAAACTTTACCAATGCTAAATTCGCCTTCGTCGATGGAGTCCCCTGCAACCGGTATTCGGTATAAAAATCCTTTCGGATCGTTGCAATTTTATTGCTCAGTTCTTGGTGAGGATTAAGAACTAATAGATAGTCGAATACTCTGTATCCGGGTAAGGTAATTTCATTCGTAGCCATAGCGCAACATTTTTGTTGCAGCTAATTTACTAATTATTTTAGTATTTTCAAAATTTTATTGCTGCCCCTTTCCAAATAAATTTTAGCCATTATCTTTAGGGTCTTCTAAACAATACAGCCTTTCATTTTTTTCAGTTACACTGGAATTTTTTTTGATACAATTTGTAAAGCTATTGCATGAACCATTGATGGGTAAGGGTATTACTAGTTTGTAAAAAGATTGGGCAACAAATAGCCAACACCATTAGTTAAATCTAGTGCAAACACAGTACAAACAAGAGAAGAAAAATAATTGAGTATAGAGAGTGTAAATCCGCATCATAGCGTCTGCGAATGTAAGCATTACGTTTTATCGTAGCTCCCGGGCAACAGTGTCGTGTTGTAATCCCATGTACTGGCAGAACTCTTCAACAGTAAAAACCTGGTGTTGTTGCTTCTTGAGACGCACTTTAATCTTCTTAATAAGATTTCTGCAATACCTATCGCTTCTTCCTGGGATGATCTGAATGTCCTTCGGATAAATACACAGTCTGTTCATTAATCAAATAACTTTTTCATACACTATCCATACTTCGGCTATGGCTTTGATATGGCTTCCAAGCAGGCACACATGACGAAGTAAATGAATGGCCTAACTTGATGAAAAAAAAACAGAACGGGTGAAACAAATCAGCAACTAACCCAAATGCTCCCAACAAGCCAACGCTGAACAAGAACTGACATTACGATACATTTAAATGAAAAAATGAAATAACTGCGTCCTCACAGCACTGGTTTTGTGTGCTGAGCTTGTATTTATGCTGCGCCGTCGAGCCTTAGTGCCAGTGCTATCTTTGCAGTTTATTTTATTTTTTTAAACGGATTGCATGTAGTCAACCGTTGGATTGGTGAAATGAAGGTTTGATAATATGAAGAAAGTGAATAGCTTCGAAGACGGAGAACTGATAAATAGAGAAATAAAAGCAAAAGGTAAAGAGAATGCAAAAGATATTCCTGTAAACAGGTTGTATTTAAATACCAATTTTTATTTACTCAAAAGTATTCCTGAAGGATAAAGAATTTCTTTTGGAACAGAAATAATGAATTTCACCATTCATCGTACAATCACCCTTATTTTTTCAAACCGCAAAACACCAAATCTTCCAAAAAAGCAACAATGTTAGACTCATCTTTACTATTGGCGAAATCGGTTAGTGAAGGTAGGTTATCCTTAAAATATTTCTGCAGATGGGACATCTCAATAAGTGTACTGCTGAGGGACCGGGGATATTTAAATTCGGGACTACATTCAAGCATTATTCCGCCAATACGGGCGCACAGTTCTTTATATGGTTTGAACAGCTGTTGTTTATTGTCTTCTGTAACTTGCTTTGTCAGGTAAGCTTTCAAACCTTGTTCTACAACAATCTGGTGGAGCAGGCTTTCATTGATAAAACTGATAGAATGGTCATCTTTGACCGGTGAGGCAAGCAAGCGGATAATTTTTTTGAGTTTTAGCTCGGGCTTGCGGATGTTATTAGTGATATAACTTATCTGATAATCCAACCAGTTCCAATACCAGGCTACTAAATAGATAAGTAAGCGGTGTTTATTTTCAAAATAACGGTAAACACCGGCCTCAGTTGTATCAGCAGCTTCAGCCAATTTTTTAAAATAAAAATTTTCAAAACCCACATCATGGATAAGTAGAACACTGTGATAAAGAAGTTTCTTTCCTAATTCTGTTTCCTGTGGGTCTCTAAGAAACAGGTTGTTGTTCATTTTGATTTGCAAATGCATTTCCATACACTATTTGCTTTATGGGTGGTAGATGGTTTGTGCCCTTTTAACTTGTTGTTTATTTAAAATTTTGGCCGGGCTATTATATCCACAAATGTAGGGCTATTTAGAATGATAGTCGAACTATCACAAATCATAGCTTAATATGACCTTCGTCATTCTTTTCAAATCATTTTAACACCACCTTCATACTATAATTAAATAAAAGCCATATGGTACGTTCAATTCTTGTTCCCACCGATTTCTCTGCCAATGCAATGAAGGCAGCACTGTATGCTGCCTCCGTAGCTCAAAAAAGCGGGGCAATGGTTTACCTGCTGCATGTGATAGAACCGGTTACTGACAACATCAGGCAGCCCTATCCACTCCATGATAGATTGCTGGAAGAAATCTCAAATAACAGGATTAAAGAAATGAAAACATTTCAAAGTGATATGGCCGTTGCCTGCCCGGGTATTAAAACTGAAACGGAGATTGCAAATGGGATGACGATTACTTCCATTCTCGATTTTGCCGAAGGACAGCAAATTGACCTGGTTATTATGGGTACTAAAGGTGCAACTGGCCTGAAAGAAATTTTTATGGGAAGCGTTGCAGCCGGCACTATTGGCCGGACCAAAATACCCGTACTGGCTGTGCCGGATGAGTATGTTTTTGAAGTGCCGGATGGTATATTATTTGCCACCAACCGCTTTGAACAAAACAAAGATCTGCTGAACAAGATTGTTGAAATGGCGACCTTATTTTCTGCCAGCATACATGTTGCCGTTTTTGTAGATACGGATACAGCTGAAGCCACAGATTATATCTATAACACAAGGCAACTGAATCATTACCTGGATTTTTTAAACAAGGCCTACCCCTGCGTTGCCTTTAAAGCTGAACTTTTAGAAGGAAGTGAGTTTGAAGAAACGATAGAAAAATATGATAAAAAAAATGAAGTGGATATTATTGCCATGATAACCTATCCTAAAAGTTTTTGGGAAAGGCTCATGAAAAAAAGTGTAACAAAGAAAATGGCGTTCCATTCGAAGATTCCGGTGCTGGCAATTCCGGCAAAATAATTTCCTGCTGATTTATTGGCCCATACAATAACTCTATTCCTGTCTTTCATACCCCATCAAAACTCCAAACCAACTGTAGTATGAGTGAGGATTATCATAATAATTGATAATGCTAATCATTGTTATTGGAAGGTTGAGTAATTATCTTATAACACATAAAAGACAGACCATGACACACACAAATCTAAATTGTCCCGAAAAAAAATCTGATTATCTCAGGCAGTACGTACCGGCTCCGCTTACGCTGGATGAACTGATGGCTGAATTGCAAAAACCGCATGTAGGAGAAATAAAGCCACTGATTAATGTGGCAGAGATAAAGGATGCATTCATTATTGAAGTGGCTGCTCCGGGGTTAAAGAGTGGTGATTTTCTGGTAAGCATTGATGAAAATGTACTGTCCATTGCTGTGTTGCATAAAGAAACAGGTGCAGGCAGTAAACTGTATCACCAGCTTGAGTTTAACTATTGCTGCTTTAAAAGGGAAATTGTTATACCTGGAAATGTTGATGCTGATTTTTTAAGTGCTGTGTATAAGGATGGCATCCTATGTATAAGACTGCCCAAAAGTAAAGAACGGGTTATAAACCATGTGGAAAGGGTTATTATTTATTAAATAATCACTTTATAAACTTCAAATTATTCTGTTATGAAAATACTGCTTGCAATAGACGCAACCAATTTCAATAAAGAGCAGCTTCAGTTTCCTGCCTTTATTGCCAAACAGGCCAATGCGG
Organism: Chitinophagaceae bacterium; assembly: GCA_022843585.1. Lineage (GTDB taxonomy): Bacteria > Bacteroidota > Bacteroidia > Chitinophagales > Chitinophagaceae > JJ008. Next base: position 1,579,148 of record JALHNJ010000001.1, on the reverse strand, counting down.
AGCTTACTGCTATTTTTTTAGAAAATCTGACAGAAGTATATGTGCCGTTCAGTAAATACGGGCACTTGGCAGGCTACCAGCTTTCAGAAAAAGAAACTGATATAATCAGAAAAGAAACCATTGAAAATAATATTGAAATTTATAAGCAGGCATGTACTGAATCAGGCCATAGTGGAAATTATACCAGAGCTAGGGGTGTGCCCGAAGATGAAACCATTGAAGCAAGCCGTTTTGCAGACATGCTGTTAATGTCGGACGATTTATCATTTGCTTTAAACTATGAGCAAGGGCCTACCAGGTTTGCAGAAGAAGTTTTAACCCATGCACAATGCGCTGTGATGGTTATGTCCAAAAACATTCAGGAGATAAACGAAGTTTTTTTTACCAGCAACGGAAGTTCTTCTTCTATGTATGCCATCCGGCAGTTCACTTATTTGTTCCCCCATTTCCGGGATAAGAAAGTTACACTGCTGTATGTAACAAAAAATGAAGATGAAGCCACAAAGCATAAAAGGAATATTAAAGAATACCTGCAGCATCATTATACGAATGTGGAATTCAAGATACTGATGGGCAGCCCATCTGCCGCTATACTCTCCCATCTTTCCAAACAAAAAGATTGTATGGTAACCTTCGGGGCTTATGGCAGAAGTAAAATTTCGCAGTTCTTTAAGAAAAGCAAAGCGGGTAATATTTTAAAAACACTGGATATGCCGGTTTTTATCACTCATCCTTAAACTTATAAATAATGAAAAAGTTCTTAGCCGTTTTTGATGGATTCTATATGTCAAAAAGCACACTGGACTATGCCATACAGTTAACACAAACTGCCAATGCCCACCTGATAGGTGTATTTCTCGACGAATTTATTTACCGCAGTTATAATGTGGTAAAAGTTATGAAAACTTATAAAAATTACGAGGAAAAGATGAAAGAACTGGATGCAAAAGATAAAAAGAAAAGAGATGATGCCGCACAGCAATTTCAGAAAGCATGCAGTAAAGCCGGCATCCATTTTTCTATTCACCGTGACAAAGGTTTTGCCATCAACGACCTGAAAAAAGAAAGCATGTTTGCTGACCTGATAGTGATTAATGAATTTGAAACATTCACCAAATACAAGCAGGAATCGCCTACACGGTTTATGAAAGATTTGCTGGGCGATGTGCAATGCCCCGTGTTGGTGGTGCCCAATAATTTCAAACCTATTGACAAAATAGTGTTACTGTATGATGGAGGCCCATCTGCTTTGTATGCGGTAAAAATGTTCAGCTATCTGTTTGGCAGTTTTATGGATTTGCCGGTTGAAGTATTGACAGTGAAAAACAACTTTATGGCCACATCACGGGTACCGGATAATAAACTGATGAGGGAGTTTATTAAAAGACATTTCCCAAAGGCAAGTTTCACGGTGGTTAAAGGCGGTGTTGAAGAACAGGTAATTGGCCATTTGCTTAACCATAAAGAAAATGAACTGGTGGTATTGGGTGCCTACCGGCGAAGTGAACTGAGCCGTTGGTTTAAAACCAGCATGGCCGATACATTGATGAAGGAATTAGATACGCCTTTGTTTATAGCTCATAACAAGTAACGTTCATTCTCCACAATTTAAAATATACAATCATGGTTGCAACACTTCAAACTCACAATATGGCACCTGCCATTTTTGAGGAAAATATCAGCCAGTCAAAACTACTGATGTATAAACCAATGGCGGTGTTGCAGGAAAAAAATATTGCAAAAAAGAAAATAACGAATACAAGGACTGTTTTTTCCTCAATAGGGTTGGCTATTCCTTTTCAACCCTCAATGTGGGATGAAAAATCCATTCATTCAGTTTTGAACAATGGGATGGAAATGGTTAAAGCAAAACTGAAGAGCCGGTATAGTGAAGAATGTGCCAATACAATACTTACCCGTTTGGAAAAACTATTTCCAAAATTAAATTTTAATACCCACCGTAAAAGCCTGGCAATAATACTTACGCCTGATGAGGAAAAAATATTTTATCTCAGCTTCCCTGTAAAGCCGGTAGTATTTTTAAGCAAGTCAGTCTCCGTACTTGATCTGGCAGCAAACATGCAGCAGGAAGCAGAATTCTTTTATTTTGTTTTAAATGAAAAAAGTGTGATTCTATACGATTATTTCAATAAGAAGCTTCATAAGGTCTATGAAAATAATCACGAACCCAGTGTGAGTAATTTGTTTAAGAAGGCAGCGGATACAGTTGAATTACTGAACGGCAAATATGAAAAGCCTGTATTTGTTACCGGCAAACTAAATATGTTGGAAGGGTTTTGCAATAGTACACCTTACTCAAAACAGTTTTTTACATTACTATATCATGCATCCCCGTTCCGTTCTGAAATAAAAGAATCACTTATAGATGAAATTACCGGTCACTGGAGTTACTGGCAGTCGAAATTTACTAAAACAAAAATCATTATTGCTAAAGAAACAGGTTCCCTTATCTCTCATTTTGATACTGTGTTAAAGGCTTTTGATAAATGTGCAGATGGTTTATTACTGGTGGATAAACATTTAAAAAAGCAGTTGCCAAAATCAAATAAGACAGGTGGTCTTTTTCAAATGGCAGAAGAATTTATGCAACAGCTTGAAAAATTTCTGGTAAGGGGCAATCGGATTGAAATTACAGAAGCCGGTTTACTGAAAGATATGGGAGGGATTGTGTTGCTCCAGGGAAGTAATAAAGCTTTGCCTGTTTACAGGCAATCCACAGCAGGTGGCAGCCTTTATTAAAAGTGGCTATTAATAATTGTGTAATGCAAATTCAATAAGATGAAAGGAAGTATTAAACTTGGTACGATAAAGGGAATAACGATTAAGATACACTGGACATTCTTAATCCTGGTTGTATGGGTGATTGCTGCCAATGCAGTTAACGGTTTAACGCTTAATAATATCGTGTGGTCACTGATTTTTATAGTACTGGTTTTTTTGAGTGTTGTCCTTCACGAAACGATTCATTACCGAACAGCAAAGTATTTCAATATCCATACCAATGAAATTATCTTATTGCCTACAGGCGGAGTTTCATCTTATGAAAACTTCCCTAAAAATCTTAAAGAAGAATTGCTCATAAGTTTGGCAGGGCCATTTGTTAATCTTGCCATAGCTGGTTTGTTGCTTCCTTTTATACAATCCCACGAACCAATCTGGAACATTGCAAGTCATTTTGATATTATCCATGAAAATGATTTACTCTATAAACTCCATTTAGTAAACCTGGGGATTTTTGCTATCAACATCATACCAGCTTTTCCTTTAGATGGTGGCCGCATTCTGAGAGCTGTACTCGGATTAAAGATGAATTATTTTAAAGCCACCAGCATTGTTATTGTAATTGGTAAAATCCTTGCAGCAGCATTTTTTGTAGCGGCAATTATTTATGTCAACCTATTATTGGTAGTAATAAGCCTGTTGATTTTTGCAGCCGTGCAATCAGAAGAATATGTGCTTTATCTCCGCACTCTGGTAAGTGATTTAACCTTCGGAGAAGTAGTGGTGAATGATTATCATAGTCTGCAGGCGGAGAGCACCGTGCAGGAAGTTATGGGTACTTTAATGAATAATCATACCAAGCACTTTATGGTAATGGAAGGTGGAAAACCTATCGGCACCATACACCGGATGAGCATCATAAATGAAGCCGCTGAAAAAAACTATACCCTGCCGGTGAAAAAACTTATGAAAGAAACCCTGATTTTTTTTAATGCAGATGATAGCGTTACGGAAGGTTTTAAAACGCTGGTTGCATTTCCGTACCGTAACTATCCTGTAATGCAGGAAGAAATTTTTAAAGGAGTAATAAGCCTGATGTGCATTTTAGAATACCTGATGCTTCACCAGCTTAGCCCAAAAGAGCATGAACGGTTAAAGGCATTGATTAAAAAGATTTAAGAACGGAATTAATTATAAAAACAAAATTTAATCAAATGAAAAAAATATTAGTACCAACCGATTTTTCAACCTGCGCCAATAATGCGGTTGACTTTGCAGTTCAGTCAGCCAAATATCTTCCGGTGGAAATTACCTTGTTACATGTGTTTGAAATGAACGGGAATGTTTATACCGATTACATGGGGGTAAACAATGAGTTTAACCAAAGCATGTTGGATGATGTACATAATAAATTAGCTGATGTTAAAAAGGTTATTGAAGAAACAGAAGGAGTAATAGTTAATACCCTTGTAGCCGTAACCCCCTTAGTAGATGCTGTTCTCCAGGCAACAGAAAAACTGGGCATTGACCTAGTAGTAATGGGCACTTTAGGCGCAGGTGCTATAAAAGAAAAGTTGTGGGGCAGTAAAACAGCCGCTGTAATTGGAAAAACCAAAGTGCCGTTAATGGTAATTCCTTTTTATTATGAATGGAAGAAGCCAGAGAAACTTTTACTGTCCACCAATCATTTTGAAAAAGAACCTGCCATCCTTGATTTTGTATTTGAACTGGCCGATTTGTATATGACGCAGGTGAATGTAGCCGTAATGACAGATGAGGATGATGATAAAGCAGAAACCTTCCTGGAGCATACCCGTAAAACGCCGCAGTATGAAAAAATGCTGAAAGAACAGTATAAAGAAGAAGCCCTGACTGCAACACATCTTTACGGGAAAGAGTTTGAGGAAACATTGCAAAAACATATTGATGAAAATGAAATTGATATACTGGCGATGGTTACTTATCAACGTGGTTTTTGGGACAGGGTTTTTCATCCCAGCAAAACCAAACGGATGAGTTATCATACAAAAATCCCGTTGCTGGTTATTCCTGGGAAACAGGAAAGTAAAATTTGATTATCACACTAATTTAAAATTAAATGCAGCTATATGAAACGGATATTAGTTCCAACTGACTTTTCACCCACTGCTGAAAAAGCATTTCGCTTTGCTGTTGATATAGCAGCAAAAGTAAAGGGTACTGTAATCCTCTATCATACTTATTTAGCAGTGGAATCTACTTTTGTAGGCACAGAAAAAATGAGGGAACAACAGAATGGACAAAACGAAGCAAATATTGTTAAGCGTTTGCAACGGCTTAAAAAGAAAGTAATGGGTAATGCTACAGATGTAGCGGTTTCAACTATCGTTGGCCGTTCGCCGCTTATTGACAATATCCTTGGTTTTACAGAGCATAGCCATATTGACCTGGTAGTAATGGGTACTCAAGGAGCCAGCGGTTTAAAGAAAACAATTATTGGCTCTGTGGCAGCACGGATAATAGAAAAATCTGATTTACCTGTGTTGCTTGTTCCTTCAAAATATGAATTAGAAGAAATCAAGCAAATAGTTTTTGCTACCAATTATCAAAAATCAGACAAACAGGCATTAACACTGGTAGATGCTATTGCAAAGCTGTACAAAGCTGATATATCTGTTCTTCATTTTCTAGGTGTTTACGTAACAGCATCTGAAAAAGAAAAGGAAAGGAATGATTTTGATACCTATGCTTTTTCCATGCAAAGGAATTTTAATGAATCCAAAATAAAATTCCACCTGCTGGAAACATCTTCTGTTATTGAAACGATGGAGACGCTGGATAAGAAATTCCCTTATGATTTAATGGTAATGGTGCGGAGGAAAAAGAGTTTTCTAGTAAAGTTCTTCATAAAAAGCTTTACACAAAACATGGCGTATATAACTAAGAAGCCTTTGTTAATTGTACCGGAAGAAGAGTAAAGAAAAAATAGTTCAAAACATAAAAGATGAAATAATGAACACATATACCATTCCCTTTAATAAAATCAATCTCACTCACCTGCCCGAAGTAGGTGGTAAGAATGCATCGCTTGGTGAAATGATTAATAAACTACAGCCGCTGGGCATTGAAGTGCCAGAAGGTTTTGCTATAACAGTGGAAAGTTACCGTGCATTCCTATCGCACAATAAATTGACAGAAACCCTTAAACAATTATTGAATACGATTGACAGTAAATCGCTTTCCACTCTTCCGAAAATTGCTTTGCAGTGCAGAACGTTGGTAACAAATGCTGTGATGCCGGATGAAGTGAAGGCGGAAATTCTGAATGCTTACCGTCAATTGTCGGGCAATCAAAACAATTTATCAGTGGCAGTACGAAGCAGCGCTACGGCAGAAGATTTACCAACGGCCAGCTTTGCGGGACAACATGATTCATTTCTCAATATTCGTGGAGCAGAAAATTTATTGAATGCAGTACATAAGTGTTATGTATCTCTATTTAACGACCGGGCAATAAAATACCGGATTGATAATCGATTTGAACACATGCAGGTGGGTTTATCAGTAGGTGTGCAATACATGGTACGTTCGGATGAAGGTTGTGCCGGTGTAATTTTTACTATTGACCCTGAAAGCGGATTTGAAAATGCAATTTATATGACCGGAGCCTGGGGCCTTGGTGAAAATGTGGTGCAGGGAGCTGTAACCCCTGACGAATACTGGATATTCAAACCTACCCTTGCACAGGGAAAGAATGCCATTATCAGCCGGAAAAAAGGAGAAAAAGAACATACAATGGTGTATGATGAAAAGGGTGAAACAGGAAGGCCCGTAAAAAATATTGAAACTCCCTTATATAAACGTACCGCCTGGATTTTATCGGACAGTGAAGTATTGCAATTAGCAAAGTGGAGTTATGAAATTGAAAAACATTATGCAATGGCGATGGATATTGAATGGGGTAAAGATGGCATCACAAATAAAATATACATTCTCCAGGCAAGGCCCGAAACCGTTCATTCACAAAAAGAACATGGCAAAGTTTATACCTATAAGCTGAAAGAAAAAGGCAAAATTCTTTGTAAAGGAAAAGCAGTGGGTAAAAAAATAATCAGTGGCCGTGCCTGCATCATTCATTCCCTCAGCGATGCACATAAGTTACAGCAGGGCGATATATTAATTGCAGACATTACCAACCCCGACTGGAATTCTCTTTTACGAAAAGCAGTAAGCATTGTAACCAACAAAGGGGGACGTACCAGTCATTCAGCCATTGTGGCCCGTGAGTTAGGCATTGCTGCTATTGTAGGTACGGGCAAAGCTACACAGGTAATTAAGGATGGGCAGATAATTACAGTAGCTAATATGGAAGGCGATGAAGGAAATGTGCTGGAAGGTAATGTGCCGTTTGAAGTGCTTACTGATGATTTATCAAAAGTTCCGAAAACAGCTACTACGCCATTATTTATACTGGCAGATCCTGACAGGGCTTTTGAACTCTCTCACTATCCTGGAAAGGGCGTTGGCTTATTAAGAATGGAATTTATAATCAACAACAGCATCCTTATTCACCCAATGGCATTGGTGCAGTTTGACCAATTGCCGGAAAGCCCGGTGAAAAATACCATTGCTCAAATGACAACGGGCTATAAAAGTAAAACGGAATATTTTGTTCATCAGTTGGCCGAATCCATTGCAAAAGTGGCGGCAGCATTTTATCCCAACCAGGTAATTCTGCGGATGAGTGATTTTAAAACCAATGAATATGCTTCACTGATCGGCGGACAATATTATGAACCGAAAGAAGAGAACCCCATGATTGGTTTTCGTGGTGCATCCCGGTATTACGACCAGCGTTATTTACCCGGATTTGGATTGGAATGTGAAGCGGTTTTAAGAGTAAGAAATGAAATGGGTCTCACCAATGTAAAAGTGATGATTCCATTCTGCCGAACTATAGCGGAAGCAAAAAAAGTTTTACAAACGATGGAATCATTCGGATTAAAACGCGGTGAAAACGGGTTGGAAGTTTATGTAATGATTGAGATACCGAGTAATGTGATATTGGCAGATAAGTTTGCACAACTCTTCGATGGTTTTTCAATTGGCTCCAACGACCTGACACAGCTTACACTGGGGCTTGACAGGGATTCAGAAATAGTTAGCCATCTGTTTGATGAAAACGATGAAGCAGTAACCACCATGATAGCACAGGCCATTGCCGCAGCAAAAAATGCAGGTATCAAAATTGGTTTGTGTGGCCAGGCACCAAGTGATTTTCCGGAGTTCTCACAATTTCTGGTAGAGAACGGTATTGATTCTATATCCTTTACTCCCGATGCACTGATTAAAGGGATAGAAAATATTTCAAAAGCCGAAAAGAAATTATTAACTGATGCTTAAATTATCTTTTAATGAAAACAATTATTTACAGTTCAAAAGAATTTGAAAAGCAATATTTGCAAAGGGCAAATAAAAGGAACCATGAACTGACCTTTGTGGAAGAAGCCTTAAACCTGAAAACAGCGCCGTTGGCCCAGGGACATGAAGCGGTAGTGGTATTTACAGGGGATGATTTATCAACAGCCGTTGTTGACAAACTACATGAAGCAGGCGTAAAGTACATTGCTATCCGGGCTGTTGGCTATGATAATACTGATATTAAAAGGGCCAATGGACTGGGAATAAAAGTTGCCAATGTGCCCGAGTATTCGCCGTATGCCATTGCGGAACATGCAGCATCACTGATGCTGGCGCTGAACAGAAAACTAATACTGGCCGACAGGCAGGTACATCACCACAACTTTACCCTAGGCAATCTTGTTGGGTTTGATTTACATCAAAAGACGGTGGGTATCGTTGGCACTGGCAGAATAGGAACTGTGATGGCCAAAATCCTGCATGGCTTTGGATGCAGGTTATTGGGACATGATATTGTGGAGCACAAAGAACTAACAAAGAAATATAACCTGGAGTATGTTGATTTAAAAACCCTGTGCCTGTCATCTGATATTATTACCCTGCACACACCGCTTAATGCGGCTACCAAATATTTAATCAATAAGGAAATGCTAGATGAAATGAAGTCTGGGGTAATGCTTATCAATACTGCAAGAGGAGCAGTAATAAATACAGAGCAAGTTATAGAAGCATTGGAAAATGGTAAAATTGGTTACCTGGGATTGGATGTTTATGAAAAAGAAAAAGGCATTTTCTTTTATGATTACTCCAAAAACAGGATACAGGATGAAATGCTGAAAAAGCTGATGTGCTTTCCCAATGTGATTGTAACGCCGCACCAGGCATTTGCAACCAATGAAGCCTTAACTAATATTGCCGATACAACCTTATACAATATTGATTGCTGGGCAAATAATAAAGATTCAGATAATGAATTAACCTGTAAGGAAGAGGATAATAAAAACTATGTTCCAACACCCTGGGGAAAATTGAAAACAAAAAAGATAGTTCATAAATTATCTAAATGATGGCACTGTGCAAAACGAATACTTAAATATGAAAAAATGAATATTACAATTCACTCGAGAGATTTTACAGCAAAAGAAGAGCTGACAGATTTCATTAAGGAAAAAGTCGAAAAGCTATTCCGTATTTATGATAATATTATCAGTTGCGAAGTGGTACTGAAAATTGATAAATCAGCTAACAAAGAAAGCAAAGTTTTTGATATGCGATTAATTATTCCGGGAAACGATTTACTGGCCGGGGCCCGATGCAAAACATTTGAAGAGGCTGCTATTCAGGCCATCGGGCTTTGGAAAAACAGATTGAAAAAAGAAAGAGCAAAAACAACATTGCGGCTTAAGAACTGATATTGGTTTATTTTTTATAAAATGTACAAATGAAAAAGCAGGCAGGAATATGGATAGATACAAAACTGGCCGTGATTGTATTTCTTAAAGGGAACAATCATACTGTTAAAACTATTCATTCAAATATAGAAAGCAGGGAAAGGATACCCGGCGAAACAAAATGGTTTACCCGGTTTGGCAATCAATTTATAAATTTTGAAAAGAGAAAGAATAACCGGAGGGCTAATGAGATAAGGATTTATCTCAAAGATGTAGTGAATGAAATAAAAAATGCAGATGAACTCGTTCTGTTTGGTCCGGCAGGTATGAAAACAGAGCTAGAAAAAGCAATCTGGAAGGACACAACTCATTCACCCGTAATCAGGGCTGTTGAAACTGCGGATAGCATGACCGAAAATCAAATTGTTGCGTGGGTTAAGCAGTATTACCAAAACAGCAATTAAATAAAATCACTCACTTAAAAATACATTTTATGTTTTACGAAGAATTATACACTGAATTAGGAAAGCTGTTTTACTATATAGCGGCTGCTGATGGAAAAGTAACTGATGCTGAAGAAGAATCGATGCAACAACTCATTCAAAGCAACTGGAAACCTTTAGAAGGTTCAACTGATAAGTAGGGAACTGACCAGGCCAACCTGATTGATTTTGCTTTTGATTATGAAGAAGCAGAACGTACTTCAGAAAACGGCCTTCAATCATTTGAAATATTTTACCGGGATAACAAATCAAGATTCAGCCCTGCAATTGTCAACAACATTTTGCAAACCGGAAAAGCCATCGCTACGGCTTACCGGGGAAAAAATGAAAGTGAAAAAGAGGCTCTAAACCTATTGATTAAATTGTTTGAAAACTAATATCAAATACCAATCTAATTTATCAGGCATTACTACATATCAGTAACATAGTATACGTTTAAGAATGCATAATTTATACATAAACATCCTGGGTTTTGCTGCCTGTGCTGCCGTTATTGTTTACAGTGGTACTAAACTGGCTAAATATGGCGATAAAATTGCCGAACTCACCGGATGGGGCAAAGCCTGGGTAGGGCTTATTTTAATGGCATCCGTTACATCCTTGCCTGAGTTAATAACCGGTATCAGCGCAGTAGCAATAGTTAAAGAGCCCGACCTTGCAGCAGGAGATATTTTTGGAAGTTGTGTGTTTAACCTGCTCATACTTTCTGTGTTGGATGCCCGGATAAAAAAACCGCTTCTCTCAATGGTAAAATCAAGCCATATTGTGGCAGCCATCTTTGGGATTATTTTATTAACGGTGGCAGGCATGGCCATTTTTCTGTCACATGAAATTCCGTCGGTATTATGGATAAGCAGTTTCACTTTTGCCCTTTTTGGCATTTATTTAATAGCAGTATGGGGTATTTTTAAATATGAACATGCCGCACTTATAGAATCACCTCCTACGAAAATTGAATACACTGCCTCCCATTCTGCCGACCTAAAAAAAGCTATTGGCGGATATGCCATTAATGCACTGATAGTAATAGGTGCTGCTGTTTTCCTTCCATATTTTGGTGAGCATATTGCATCACACACGGGTTTGGGCAATTCATTTTTTGGTACGCTGTTTATTGCTGCCGCTACTTCTTTACCGGAGCTGGTAGTGTCATTAGCTGCATTGCGAATGGGTTCATTGGATATTGCAGTAGGGAATTTATTGGGCAGCAATGTTTTTAATATGTTTATCCTGGGGGTAGATGATGTTTTTTACAGGGAAGGTTCTTTATTTAAAGATATTTCACCTTCTCATTTGTTATCTGTTTTTATTACCATCATTATGACAGCAGTTGTTGGCCTTGGCCTGCTCTTTAAACCAAAGAAAAAGCAGGTATGGCATTTCAGTATTGATACTTTCATAATTATTATTTTATACATAGCACTCATTATATACCTATTCATAAAAAAATAAATTGAATATTATGAACTGGCATTTACTCAATCAACAGGAGCTATTGGAAATGCTCGGCGCTAAACCGGGTGGTTTACGTCAGGTGGATGTTGAGGAAAAACTGGTAACACACGGCCCCAATGAATTGGTTCGTGAAAAGAAAAAACCACTGTGGTTAAAATTCCTGAAACAGTTCCAGGATTTTATGATAATTGTATTGATGGCTGCTGCTGTTATATCGGGCATCATGGGTGATGTTACGGATACGGTTATCATTTTATTAATTGTAGTCATCAATGCCATTATTGGTTTTGTGCAGGAATACCGGGCAGAAAAAGCGGTGGAAGCTTTGCGTAATATGGCAGCGCCTAATGCTACTGTATTGAGGGATGGAAATATCAGGATTATTTCTGCAAAAGAATTAGTGCCGGGAGATAAAGTATTGCTGGAAGCCGGGCAAATAGTACCTGCGGATATCCGTTTATTAGAAGTTCACAGCCTTAAAATGCAGGAAGCAGCCTTAACCGGCGAATCACACGATGTAGAAAAAAATACAGGCGAATTAGAAGGAGAAGATATGCTACTCGGCGACCGGAAAAATCTTGCGTTTAAAGGAACATTTATTACCAATGGCCGTGGAGAAGGCGTAGTAGTGCAAACCGGAATGGAAACAGAAATGGGAAAAATTGCAAGGATGCTTGCCGGTGAAGACATTACCACTCCTTTGCAAAAAAGAATGACGGCATTCGGGAAAAAATTATCTTTTGTAGTGTTGGGTATTTGCATTGTAATTTTTGCAACAGGTTACCTGCGTGGTGAAGAGCCTTTACGTTTATTGTTGACCACTATTTCCTTAGCAGTAGCTGCGATACCCGAAGCATTGCCGGCAGTAATTACCATATCACTGGCATTCGGCGCAAAACGGATGGTGAGGCGGCAGGCACTTATCCGCAAATTACCGGCTGTAGAAACATTGGGTTCTGTCACTTATATCTGCACAGATAAAACCGGAACGCTGACGCAGAATAAAATGCAGGTTGAAAAATCGCTGACTATAAATAATGCAGCATGTGATGATGTGAAAGAGATTTTATTATTGAACATGGCGTTGAGCAATGATGTAAATATAAATGAAGATGGAAAAGCAGTGGGTGATTCTACTGAACTGGCATTATATGAATATGCTGCAGCTAAAGAATTTCATAAAAATGATTTACAGCAGAAATATCCACGGGTTGCAGAAATTCCGTTTGATTCCGTTCGCAAATGTATGAGTACCCTGCATAGCTACGAAAACAAACATCTGTTATTGGTAAAAGGGGCATTGGAATCCTTATTGGAGCGTTCTTCATTTTTGGAAGATGGTTACGTTAAAGATTTACATCAGCAAACAGAAGCAATGGCTGCCGAAGGCTACCGGGTATTGGCACATGCTTACCGTTGGGTAGATGATTTTTCAGCACAAACTGCTGTCAATGATTTAGAAAATAATTTAACCATCATCGGGCTTACGGGCATCATGGATCCTCCACGGATGGAAGCTGCACAGGCTATCTTCGATTGTTATTCGGCAGGCATACAACCGGTAATGATAACAGGCGACCATCCCGAAACAGCCCGTAGCATCGCATCCAAAATTGGCATACTAACCAAAGAAGATAAAAACAACCCATACGCAGTAATAAGCGGTAAAGAATTAGCTCAATTGAATTGGGAAAACTTTTTAAGCCGTGCAGAAAAAATAAGAGTGTATGCAAGGGTGTCACCTGAACAAAAATTACACATAGTAAAAGCCCTGCAGGAGAAAGGCCAGTTTGTTGCCATGACAGGTGATGGCGTAAACGATGCCCCGGCATTAAAAAATGCAGACATAGGTGTAGCAATGGGCATTACGGGTACTGATGTTTCAAAAGAAGCTGCACACATGATTTTACTGGACGATAATTTTGCTACCATTGCAAAAGCTGTAAGGGAAGGCAGAAGAATTTTTGATAATATCCGCAAGTTTATTAAATACACACTCACTTCAAATGCCGGTGAAATATGGGTGATATTTTTAGCTCCGTTAGCGGGGCTTCCCATACCGCTGTTGCCTGTACATATATTATGGATAAACTTAGTAACGGATGGTTTGCCTGGCCTTGCCCTTTCCAGCGAAAAAGCCGAGAAAGATATTATGCAGCGGCCACCACGTCATCCCAAAGAAAGCATATTTGCAAAAGGCCTGGGTGTGCATGTAATATGGGTGGGGTTATTGATGGGCGCCTTATCACTCGGTATGCAGGCATGGTCCTTACATGATGGTAATTCACATTGGCAAACGATGGTGTTTAATACACTTTGCCTAAGCCAGATGGGACATGTACTGGCTATCCGTTCAGAAAGCCAATCGTTTTTCAGTATGGGGATGTTTACCAATAAGCCGCTTATTGGTGCAGTACTATTAACCCTGGGTCTGCAACTTGCAGTAACGTATGTTCCTTTTCTGCAACCCATCTTTAGAACGGAAGCGTTAACTCTCAAAGAATTTATGATTGTAGGTATCGTTTCATCTCTGGTATTTTTTGCAGTGGAAATAGAAAAAGCCATTTTCAGAAAAAGAAGATCAGCTACAAAATAATATGACAGCTACACAGCATAAAAAAATATATGTAGCAAAAGAATCCGGTAAACGCATGGTGTTTTTATCTGGTAAGCTGAAACGCTCAGGTGCAGATGAAGCTTTATGTATACTGATATTGAATAAAATTTTAGCCGAAGTGTATGATGGAATCTCCACACAGGAAATTTACAAAAGGGCGTTCCAGCTATTGCGCTACCAACCGCGCCAGCAGACCGCCCGGTATAAACTAAAAAACTGCAATGGGGAGCTGGGACCCAGCAGGGTTACTATGTAAAAGATGGTAACCCTGCTTTGATAGAGCAACCGAAAGTATCCCGGAAGCCAATACAGCAATGACAAACAATATAAATAAATGAAACAAATAAAAGAGGATAAAAACAATAAAGAAAAACCGCGACTTTTAAAAAAATATATCTCGCAAAAAATACTCCTTACCTTTTTTGTGCTGGTGCTTGTGGTGGTTGCAAATATATTACTCAAAAAATATGGAGGCGGATACTTCAATGATATTGCCCAAAGGTTTTCGGGAAATTATTTACTTGCGGGGTTAATCTTTTTTACCAGCGAAGTATCAATCGGTATTTTCCCGGTTGAATTTTTTATGATGATATATCAATCCAAAGACTGGGGTGAATATGTTTTAATTGTACTCATTTTAGGTATTTTGTCTTCCCTAAGTGGGTTTATTGCATTTTTAGCAGGTAAATATTTTGAGGATGCTAAAATTTCAAGGAGGATAGTTACCCAAAAGAAATTTAAAGAATACAGCGAATTGTTTTTAAAATATGGATGGGTAATTATTATACTTGCTGCTACCACTCCGCTCCCCTTTGCTATGGTAAGTTTTATTGCAGGATATTCTAAATTTTCACCTTATACCTATTTGAAAATTATTGTGCCGGTAAGGATTATCAGGTTTTTTATTTCGGCTTGTTTTATAAAGTACAGTATTAACTTATTTTAGTCTTGCTAACCATATGTCAAACTGTAACGAAAAGTAATACCAGCTTAACACTCATGAACAAAAAAACAGAGAAAAAGCAATGAAGCCGTAGAAACTAGATTTTTATAACTCAGTGAAAATATTCATAGCAAACAGTAATTTGAAAATTAAAATTATTTAATTCTAATAACAGGAGTTATTCTCTTAACCAACAAAAAACTTTATGTGTCTTTTTCAGCAGGTAAAATAGGATTTATTAAAAATTGATTTATCTGGTATTCTTTAAAATTCTAAAGGACAATGCCACCCTGCGGCGAACAACTGGAGTTCTAAAGGAGGGTTGATAAATGAGATGGGGCAGCAATATTGTTACAATGAAATGACTTTACCACCATGTATCTTTTGATAATAACCATATTTCTATTATTATTCTTTACGCTGGTATTAAAGAAAAGCTTGCTGCTGTCGGGAGTTGCAGGTTTAATAGTAGCTGTAATAGTTATAATTTTCTCCGAAGGCTTTCAAATAAATTCATTCATATCACCTGTTTTGCACGGTTTGCTGGTAGCGGCAGAAATAGGTTTACTGATTTTTGGGGCAATACTTTTTCATAATTATCTCCGAGCAGGCGGCTTTATTAAAAAACTTGAAAATTCACTGCAACAATTTTCTACGAACAAACTGGTGATTGTTATCTTACTGGCTTTCTTTTTTGGAAGCTTTATCGAAGGGGTTTCAGGCTTTGGCACACCGGCCATGATTATTGCGCCGCTGTTGCTGGGTTTAGGGTTTCCTGCATATTTGGCCGCAGCATTGCCTTTATTAGCCAATACAGTTCCGGTTATTTTTGGCGCTGTGGGTACTCCCATAAAAATCGGTTTAGCTGATTTACCGGTGCAGCAAATGCCAATCTATGCAGCCATGCTCATGCTGTTGCCGGCTGTTATGATACCAATTATATTTAAACGGTTTTTAGAAGCAGATAGTTTGCTGCTAAAAGGTTCAAATGCACTGAAGAATTACTTTATCGCTGTTATGGCCGGAGTTTCATTTGTTATACCGTTTATCTTTTTCTCCAATTTGGGCCCCGATTTTCCCAGCATGGCGGCCCCGGTTGCCGGATTAGCAATTTGGTTGCTGATTGTAAAAACAACAGGCAGTTCGTTCGCAACCATCAACCGTACTTCTCTTTTACATTTCTACAAAACATTCAGACCTTATTTGTTTATTGCATTATTATTGGTAACAGGAAAATTTTTGTTGGGAGATATTAAATTCAACATCGTATGGCCCGCTGTTGGGTTAAAGAAAAGCATCCATCTTTTTCAGCCGGGGTTAATTTTTATAACAGGGTTACTGCTATTATATGCTTTTGGTAAAAACAATACTGCTATTTCTATTGCCACTATTTTTAAACAAACAGCCACCCCCCTGCCCACTACTTTTATAACCATTGCCTGCCTTGCAATACTGGCAAAATTATTATCTCAGAACTTAGATGTAAAGGAACTACTCAGTTCTGATAATATACCTGCTCCGCTGTTTTATATAATGGCTATAGCCACGGGATTTTTAGGAAGTTTTATTGCTGGCAGCGCCACCGTATCTAACCTGATGTTTGGTACGGAATGGTATCAGACAGGGCAACAATTTCATTTGCATATCCCTTTATTGCTGGCCGCACAGTTAGCCGGTGCAGCAGTGGGCAATGCCCTTTCTGTACAGAATATAGCTATGGTGCAGGCTGTTTTAAATGAAAAGGGACTGGAAAGAAGTATAATAAAAAAATTATGGAAGCCGGTATTGCTGTTCTTTTTATTTATCTGTTTGACTGCTGTTTTTTTGAGTCTGCTTAACAAAATACAATAAATCTATCAATCCTCTGCTGCTGGAATAGCCAGTAACGGTATGCTGGTACGATAAGCCATTTTTTTAGTAGCTGAACGGGTAAAAATACTTTGCAGGAGGCTTCGTTTGTAAGTAACCATTGCTATCATATCTATGGAATGTTCATCAATATACAGTTGCAGTGTGTCTTCAAATTCGCTGCCCTTCAGGTGAGAGGAGATTACTTTGATTTCCTTATTTCTCTTTTTTAATTCGATTTTATATTCATCCAGCTTGTTTTTATGGTTTATATAATCCTCAGTAGCTGCTGTATCAATGTCCGTGAAAACGATAACATGCAAATGAGCTTTAAATAAATTCACTACTTTAAAAATAGCGTTGAGGATATTTGCATCGGTTTCAAAACGATTAGTGGCAAAGAGTATGTTTTGAGGTACTCTCCATTTGTACATCCTCGGTATTGCCAATACAGGGACGGCAGCATTGCCAATTACCCTTGCAGTAACACTACCCATAAAGACCTTTTTTAAGCCAGATGCCCCCTGTGTTCCCATTACTATAAAATCAACCCCAAATTTCTCACTGGCTTCAACGATTGAACTTTTTATGTCCTTGTCATAAAGCTCTGCTGAAACATGTATACCCGGTTTAAGTCTTGCAATGTTCTTCTTTTGAACCTTCAGTTCGTCATGCAATTTTCTGGCAATATCCAGGTTGTACTCTTCAAATAAAATTTTTCTGCTTGCTGAATCAGTATCAATTATCTGGTAAGCATGGAGTAATATTATTGCTGATTTTTCCGTAGCTATATTAACGGCGTAATCAATTGCCTTTTGTGCATTTTTTGAAAAATCGGTGGGAACAAGCAGTTTCATTGTCTATCTTTTTTTGATGGCAAATAACGGTATTGTCATTTGATGGCTTATTCCTTCCGTAACACTGCCTTTAAATAATCTTTTAAAAAAACCTTTTTCGTTTGGAAACATAACCAACAGGTCAGCCCTTTTTTCCCTGATGCTTTCTTCAATCAAGGATTCAATGTCTGTACCCGTTTTCACATCTGTTGTTATTTTTTCATATCCTGTACGTTCTGCAATACTTTTCAACTTTTGGTACGCCTTTAGTTTTTCTGAAATATCAGGCTTTGAGATATGTACAATATGCAGAGTAGCATCGAACATGATTGCATAGGGTAAAATTCTTTTAACTTCTTTTAGAGTGTCTTCCATATCCGTTGGATAAAGGATACTGTTTATACCCTCCAAATTCCTGGCCGGGGGAACGGCAATTACGGGAACTGATAAATGTGCTATCATGCCTAATGCAAAACTTCCCAACATTACTTTTTTCAATCCTGTAGTACCTTTTGTACCCATTACTACAAAATCAATTTTATTTTTTCGGATAAAATCATTTATCCATCTATTCAAAGGGAACTGGTAAAATATCTGCATCTCAATTTTTCCGGCATCCATGCCTTCTTTAATCAGTCCTTCTTTTATGCTTGTCTGCTTCAGATTAGCATCATGTACCATTTCATCATTGGCTAAACCCCACCAAACCGAATGATGCGGAACGGCATGAAATAGAATAATTTTTGCATCCAGCTTAATGGCAAGCATGGCTGCATACCGTACAGCCGTACTGGCTATTTCAGAGAAATCAGTTGGCACAAGTATGTTCATAATGATGATTTAAATTTTTAGTATTCCTTACCAGTTACGAGATACAATTTTTCATAGTACTCTTTTGCCAATCGCTTACTGTCAAATTGAGGTACAATACCCGTCATCCCCTTTTTTATTAAGGATAACCAACCAACAGGATTATCGTAATACATAGGTAATACTTCTTTTTCTAACAAGTCATACAGGCTGTTCGCATCTGCTTCATCCTGCAGGTGTATGGGTAAACTGATATCTGCCGGTTTGATAACAAAACAATTTTCTTTATGTGCAGCAAATTCAGGAAACCATCCATCGGGAATAGAAACATTCACGGCTCCGTTCATAGCGGCAGACATCCCGCTGGTGCCGGATGCCTCATGACCAAGCCGGGGCACATTCAACCATACATCAGCACCTTGTTTCAGCAGTTTGGATAATTTCATTTCATACCCAACAAGAATAGAACAGTTTGTATAGATTTTACACAGGTTTACAATTTTATCAAACAAAGCAATAGCCGTGTAATCCATTGGATAAGGTTTACCAGCCCAGATAATTTGAATCGGTCTTTTGGTATCAGTTACTAATTGATGAAACCGTTCCATGTTATTGAAGAGCAATTCAGGCCGTTTATACCCGCCAAAGCGTTTGGCAAAAACAATTGTCAATATATTTTCATCATAAATCTCACCATTCTGGTCGGCTACTTCTTCAAACAACAGGTGCTTACATTGTTTCTTCCTTTTTAATAATGCTTCGTCATCATCATGGGCTAATGCCTTATACATTTCTGCATCTGCCCAATAAGAAAAACTTTGTGCATTGGTGATGGAGATGCTTTTACAGGTGTCTTCAATCCCTTCCCACATCTTACATAAAGTTTGATGATGTAATTTTGATACGCCGTTTGCCCTGCCTGCAAAACGAAGTGCAGTAAGTGTATGGTCAAGTATATCGTTTTTGATGTGAGTGATTTTTTTTACTTCATCCAATGGAATGTTACAGAAGAACCCCAATTTTTCCAATAATAAAATATTTGTTTTTTCATTACCACCTGGTTCCGGGGTGTGATTGGTAAACACTAAACGCTTTTTCACTTCTTCCACAGTTTTATATCTTTTGTAAAGATGAAATGCAAGTGGCAGCGCATGGGATTCATTCAGGTGATACACATCGGGCAGCCAGTTTAATTTTTCAAGCAGCTTAGCACCGCCATCACCCAATAATATAGCCGCTGCAATTTTTGTTTCAGGATTAGAATCGTATAATTTATGACAAATAGTTTTGGCTAAGTAATCGTTTTCAGGAACATCAGTACTGAGAAAAAATACAGGTTCTGTATGAAATATTTCTGGCGGCAAATAATACGCAGTAACAAATACTTCATGACCAGAAACCCTGATTGTAAATTTTATATCTGTTTTTTTAAGAAAACCATATACTTTTTCCTGGAACAATACATCCATTGCCTGATCTTGCTTCCGTACCTGGTCGTAATAACCGTACTTCCATAAAATACCAATGCCCACCATATTTTGTTGCAGCTCAAATGCACTACGCATATGGGAACCGGCCAAATAACCCAAACCTCCTGAATATGTTTTTAATGGCTGATGAATACCAAACTCCATGCAGAAATAAGCCACCTTTTTTTGATAACTGAATTCAGGTGTATAGGGATGTTTAAAAGAAAAACTCATGATAATATTTTTGACCCTTATGGGTAAAATACAAAAATATATATCACATTTTCAATGATATACGTCAGGCTGTACTATGATAGAGTGCAGGGTTTGCTGAAGAATAAGTAATTTCAGATTTGAGGATATATTTTACAAAAACCACAAATTCTCCTTCCCAAAATCCGGCAACTTATCATGCTGAAAATGAGGATAAATCTTTGCCACCATTTCGGGGTATTTAATGGTAACAGGGAGACCTGCTGACTGGTGCTTTTGACAATAACAGCCTTATTTTTCGCTTTTAAAATAATATTATTAGCGGAGCGAATTGAACAATTAAGAAGTATTTTCTGATCCGTGACAGTAAGAAATTCCTTTAGCTTCAATTCTTCTGCCGGTCGTAGTCTGACAACTTATGTTTCATCATTGCTTTTTCAACTCTCATTTCTTTCTGTTTCCTTATTAAAGTCGTTTTGCGCAATTATCAGAAAAACATTTCAATACTGTAGTTCTATCAGTAAACTCATTTTCAAAATACTGACAGACTCTGGTTTTTTAATATTAGAGTCTTGTAGTTCTAAAAATTTATAGTCTGAAAAATGTGGTACTTGCAGGTTTATTTACTTTTTGATTCAGTTAAACACGGAATTGAGAAAGAATATTTTACCTGTGTTATTAAAGCTTTTTATGAGAGATTGAGTAAATGCGAAACGGTAAGAATTACTTTCCGATACAACAAACGTTACAATTTGATGACTAATACCTTCTGCACTTGGTGCAAAAACTGGGCAACAAAAGTGCTAAAAAGGGGCTTTTTTTTCAATTCAAATTCCTCATTTTCTAAATTATATAAGGAAGGAAAATTTGGCGACCTTATTATACAAGTTTAGTATCAGGATGCCCGTTGTACATATTTTTGTCCATATCTTTTCTTCACACTATCAATCGCCTGGTACAACTTTATCATCTCCTGGCTATCCTCGAACAGATCGATCTGGTAAGTCCCCGGAATCAAATTCGTAAACCGCACACCCACCAGTCGTACCAGCACTCGTCGTGTAAAAAGTTGTTGAAACAATCCTTTGGCAACCTTTACTAAAATATGATCAACATTGGCGTATGGAATTTTTTTTTGCAGGGTATGCGTATCGCCATCGGAATAACGCAGCTTCACTGTGACACAACCGGTCAGCTTATGTTGAGTACGCAATACAAAACCAATACTTTCCGTCATACGGGTCAATTCACTATGGAGCACTTGCAGATCGATCGTATCCTGTTGAAAGGTAAATTCTGTAGAAAAAGAACTTTGCTCCTGGAAAGGTATCACCGGTGATTCATCAATACCATTCGCCCGTCTCCATAACTCATTTCCACTTTTTCCTAATAAGTTTTGCAGCATTTCCACAGGAATATCACTCAACACTTTGATCGTCTCCACCCCCATCTTAATTAACTTCATCGCCGTTTCAGTACCAACACCGGGGATCTTGGTGATACTTAGTGGCGCTAAGAAAGGTTTCTCTTCTCCAAAAGGGATCGCCAGTTGACCGTTACCTTCACGAGCCGCCACCTTACTCACCACTTTATTACTCGCCAGTCCATAGTTGGATAATAATCCGCTCTCTTTATGAACCTTTGTTTGTAATGCATTCGTAAACTTTTTGCACCCAAAGAATTTATCCATCCCGCTCAGGTCAACATAAAAAGAATCCAAATTCGATCGCTCCACGAGTGGTGTGGAGTCTTTTATAATTTCATAAATCAATTTCGAGTATTGACTATACACTTCATGATCCGTTTTCAACACCGTCGCATATTTGCAGAGTCGTAAGGCAATACGCATGGGCATCGCAGGATGTATCCCGAATTTCTTTGCTTCATCACTACAGGCAGCGACAATGCCCCGGTCATTACTTCCCCCGATCAAAATAGGTTTACTTTTTAAGCTTGAATCACGAAGCCGTTCAACAGCGACAAAAAAATGATCCATATCCAAATGAGCAATATGTCTGTCAGAGCCCTGCATAACGTCTCAGTTTATAACCTACACTTTTCATTTCCCGCACTTCAAGACTGACAACGCCAAAATCTAAAGTGACCTTCCCGGTAGCTTTATAAAAACCACTTTTATGCAAGGGATAATTTTTGGCCGACTCCGGGAAATGAACGGTGTCGATCCAGTCGAGGTTATGATCCATGAAGGTGCCGAAGAACATGGTATCCCCATTTTTGGTAGGCACTTGCTTTCTGGTAATATAATATATTAATACGGTCACAACCTTATTCGCAAACTTTAGTAAGTCCTTTGAAGCAGTATAGTTGGAAGCATCATCATCCACCAGTCCGAATGGATTACATAACGGGAACCCTAAAATTTCGATCTGGTCATAAACGTCATCCAGTGGATGATCTGACAGGTCGGGTAATGTAAAGTTCACGACGGGCTCATTAAACAATGAAGGGCCCGATAACTGCGGTTGTAATTTCTTTTGTAATGCATTCAATTCCCAGAGTAATTCCTTCTTTGATTTTTTGGTAAAACGAAACGCCCCGATCTGTATCATCAATTCAACTTGCTTTTGACCAGCATCAACCCGTTCCATAAAATTGACCAAATTCAGAAAGACAGCATTATTTCTTTCTTCCAATATTTGTTCGACCAGTTCTTTTCGTAAACCTTTGATATGAATAAATCCCACATACACTTCCTGGTCCTGAATGTTAGTATACGCATCACTTTTATTGATACAGGGTGGATGAATATGCCCGCCTGTTTTTAATAATTCTAAAAAATAAAGTTCCCTCGAATAAAAGCCACCGAAATTATTGATGACAGCCACCATGAATTCTTTCGGAAAATAAGTTTTGAGATAGAGTGACATATAACTTTCCACCGCAAAGCTGGCAGAGTGCGCTTTGTTGAAACTATATCCCGCAAAACTTTCCATCTGCCGCCATACTTCAGTAGCTAGTTCTTCAGTATGACCAAGTTCCTTACAATTTTTGAAAAATTTTTCTTTCACTAACCTGAATTGATTACTGCTCCGGTACTTCCCGCTCATGGCACGACGTAACACATCTGCTTCACCCAATGTAAGGCCTGCGAAATAATGACCGATCTTGATCACATCTTCCTGGAATACCATGACACCAAATGTTTCAGATAAATGTTCTTCGAATAAGGGGTGCAGGTAAACAATTTTATCACGATTGTGATAACGATAAATATATTCCCGCATCATGCCAGATTCAGCAACTCCGGGACGAATGATAGAAGAAGCAGCCACCAGCGTTAAATAATCATCACAACGCAGCTTCATTAATAAATGCCGCATCGCCGGTGACTCAATGTAAAAGCAGCCGATCGTATTCGCTTCTCTTATTTCCTTCGCGACAAGCGGATCTTTTTTAAATTTATTAATGTCATGGATATTTATATCGGCATTTTTATTTTGCTTAATGAGGCTCAATGCTTCCTTGATATGACCCAATCCCCGTTGACTGAGTATATCATATTTATTCAACCCGATATCTTCTGCTCCGAACATATCCAGTTGTGGTGTCGCAAAACCTTTCGGTGGCAGGAACAGTGTTACATAATTGTATAATGGTTCTTCACTGATGAGCATACCACAGGCATGCAGCGAACAATTATTCGGAACATTCTTCAGCATCTTTCCATATTGAAGGATCAATCGTTGAAATTCATCCTTCGGTAAATTGGTTCGTTGCAACTCTTTAATCTCTTCATCCGGCAATCCCAATACTTTTCCGAGTTCTCTGATAATTCCATCCTGCTGGTAGGTAGTGTAAGCACCAAGCAAACTAACATGATCCTTGCCATAGCGTTTGAAAATATAATCAATGATCTCATCGCGGTCCGTATAGGAAAAATCAATATCAAAATCTGGAGGGGATGTTCTTTCCGGGTTCAGGAAACGTTCAAAGAACAAATTTAATTCAATAGGGTCCACGTCCGTGATGCCCAGGCAATAGGCGACGATCGAGTTGGCACCACTACCCCGCCCCACATGATAAAATCCCTTGGATTGTGCATAGCGGACAATATCATAGTTGCTCAGGAAATAAAAATTAAATCCCATGTCATTAATGATCCTGAGTTCTTTTTGCAATCGCTCTATCGCCACTTTATTTTTCTTACCATAGCGGGATGGTAATCCATCCAGGGCCAATTTTTCCAGCAGTTGCCGGTCACCTTCCATCGAACCGGTATAGGTCTTCTTCGTTTTATCGGTATAGAATTCCATCTCTATTTTACAAGCGTCCATCAACTTGTACGTATTAGAGATCAGGAATGGATAAAGTTGAAAATGATGCATCAGCTTGGCGGGAGAAAGAAAAATTTCTCGTTCATCACACTCCGTTTCTTTTGGTAGTTGTGATAAGAGAACATTGTTATCAATGGCTCGGAGTAACCGATGAAGATTATGATGCACTTTATCCTGCACCGTCACGGGTTGCCCTATCACGAACTTTTCTTCGAAGTCACGCCAGTCCGTACCAAAGAGTTTATTAAGTTCCCAGGGAGCTATACCGATACGTTCATTCAACCGTAAAGTTGAAAACTTTTTCGCACCGAATGGATAGATCACAAATCCATCCCAACCATTCTCAAAAAAATGTAGCTCCTCCGAAGCTTCCGGAAAATCAATTTTCGCCAGTAAATGTTTTGAAAGAAATGCATTGATCCATGCATAGCCCTTGTTATTGGCAGCAAGTAAAATATACAGCAGCTTATCGCCATTGCGCACTTCTACCCCAACGATGGGTTTCACCTGTTGCCCTCTGCATATTTTCACGAACTCCCACACATCACAGGTCGAATTGATATTCGTCAGGGCAAGTGCGGTCACACCCTTGTCCACCGCCGTCTCCACTAATGCTTGGGTAGAAAATGTTCCGTAGTTAAAGCTGAAATAGGTTTTGCAATTGATATACATACAAAGCAAGATTACTAAATTATTTAGTTTTATGTAGCTAAATTTTTTAGCTGCTGGCTTTCAAATATTTACACCTTTGTTTGGATTGGTCTTGTAACCCTCTAAGGAAATAAGGTAGTTGCAGTTCTGGTCTATCAATAAAATACCCCCAAAGGGTTATTTTTTATCATTATGCTGTATTGTAACTTAGGATCCTCATCCCTTATAACATCTGCTTATGTTCCGTCTAAACAATTTCCAGGTATTATCACCTGACAAAAACTTCAATGATCTTTCGATAACAGATCTGCTCGAAGCCCGTGAAATGTTTCATGTTCACCTGATGAATAAAAGAAATGTAGTGGCAACCGCTATCGGCCGGTATAGGATAAGGAAAACGGATCCTTTACCGGGCCAGGTGAATTATACCAAGACCGCGAATAAAGCGAACAGGACGGAAAAAACGTTAAACAATTCTGAAGTAAGGGATTATTCATGGCCTTGTATTTTAGTGTTTGTATCGGAGTGGATGAGAGAATCTGAATTACAAAAGTTTGAGAACTTAAATGAGATGATTCCAAAGTCCATCTATATGCCTGATGGACGGATCGTACCTATCTGCATATTGGTTGCTCCTAAAGATTCTTACAAAGAATCGATACCTGACCAATCCGAGATCATTTTTCCTGGAAACTATGTGGGGGGTGGCTTTCCGTTGATTGTAGAATCGCAGGGAGTACAAAGGTTAGCAACAATAGGATGTATCGTAACGAACGGGCATAAATATTTTGCACTGACGAATAAACATGTGGTCGGAGAACCAGGTACAATAATTTATACACGGATGAAGGGAGTTCTCACTCCTATCGGTAAATCAAGTTCACTTCAACTGGGTAATCTTTCATTTGAGAAAGTGTATCCCGAATGGAGAAGCAAAAATCTATTCATCAACTCCGATATAGGTTTGGTTGAGATTGATGATATAAAAATGTGGAAGACGGATGTGTTCGGTTTAAAAGCAGAAGGTGAATATGGAAAATTAGCAGACCTCAGTACACAGAACTTTACATTACGGCTGATCGGGGCACAGGTAAAAGGCTTCGGCAGTGTATCGGGTAAACTCGACGGGGAAATTGCTGCATTATTCTACCGGTTTAAAACTGTGGGCGGATATGAATATGCTTCAGATTTTTTAATAGGTCCGCGTAGAGATGATCCGAATCATGGCATTGCTACCCGGCAGGGAGATTCAGGTGCGCTCTGGTTATTAGAAACCTGTAACCCTGCAGATAATTCGAAAGTATTCTTACCAATCGCGGTGCAATGGGGTCAGCATACGTTTATTGACAAAGGGAAGGATGTAAATGGGGCATATGCACTGGCCACTTGTTTGAGTAATGTGCTACGTGCTTTGGAAGTAGACTTGGTGCGTGATTGGAATTTGGATAACGATTATACCTGGGGCAAACTGGGTCATTTTTCCATTGCTAACCTTGCCTGTAATAGTGTAAGCGGTACGAAACTTAAGAAACTCGTTAAAAATAATTTGGAACTCATCACTTTTGGTTATGATGAGTTAACCATCAAAGAAATTGATAACGGTTTGAAAAGAATGAAGAACGAACAGGGTTTCTGCCCGCTCGCAGATGTACCAGATCTTGTGTGGAAGTCGAAGATGGCGGGTCTTAAAAGAGGTAAAGAGGGCCCCAATCATTTTGCCGATATGGATAAAAAAGATTCCGGTGGAAAGACACTGATGCAGCGATGCACCGGTACGTATAAGGATATGAAATTCTTAACTCCTCATGAATGGTTGAGCTATTATTTGGATCCTAAAGTAATGGATAAATCAAAAGGAATACTGCCATTCAGGATCTGGCAGATCTTTAATGGCATGGAAGAATTTGCGAAGCAGGGTGATGCAACAAGATTCATTGCTGCTGCAGGGGTCCTAGCACATTATGTAGGCGATGCATGTCAGCCATTGCATGTGTCCTATATGTTTGATGGCATACCACAACCGGATGGTTCTGTAAAAGGGAAGGAAGTGCATTCTATCTATGAAACACAGATGATCAATAAATTTATTGGCCCGATCATGGACAGTGCAGTAAAAAAATTGAAACAGCAGAAATACAAGACCCTCTTAAAAATTTCCAATGGAATGGAAGCTGCAGGAGCCACAGTTGAAATGATGAAAAAGACATTTGCACTGGTTAAGCCAAAAGAGTTGGTCGATATTGTGGCAAAATATAAAGATGGACAAGGATTAGGTAATGCAAAGGTTTCAGAAAAAATGTGGGAGAAGATCGGTGCCGCTTCTACAGGTGAGATCTTTGCAAATGGAGCATATTACCTTGCCTCGATGTGGGCCGGAGCATGGGCGGCGGGTAAAGGAAATACCAATGTAGATGATCTGGACACTATAAATATCGATGATATGGTAGCAGTTTATGAAGATCA
Organism: Chitinophagaceae bacterium; assembly: GCA_022843585.1. Taxonomy (GTDB): domain Bacteria; phylum Bacteroidota; class Bacteroidia; order Chitinophagales; family Chitinophagaceae; genus JJ008. Next base: position 1,551,512 of record JALHNJ010000001.1, on the reverse strand, counting down.
GGATTTTTTGCCATCTGTAAATATTAAAGAGATTGGAGCCATCATAGGTTTATAGTTTACTCTCATACCTTTCATGAATTAATTTTAGATTAATTCACCTTTACTTCATATCCATCCTTTACCTGTACGGTTGAGAATGAATGATAGAGTTGATAAACCTGTGGTTCGATCTCCCGGTATCCATAATCAAAACAGAAGGTGATTTCATTATTTTTGACTTTTGTCACCGCAACATGCGTCATAAAGCCAAATTCAAACCCTGCACGGATCAATAATTCCCGTTTAAATTTCTTATCTGATTTTTTTTCATCAAACAACTCCTGCAACACCCGGCGGTTATTTTTTAAAATCCCATTGATCTTATTGATTTCTTTCCCTTCTTTGATCTTGATCGCATTGTAATATTCATCCTTGCAGCCGGGGTTGCAGAATTTTTTATCGGAACGCCCTTTCCGGATCGGCTCCTCGCAGTTCAGGCATATGTTCGTAGTAACAGCCATTACATGAATGTACAATCTTTTTCCTATCCGTGTATACACGCTTACTTCCGGGAGATACCCATGTAATTCACCAATGACCCTACTGCAAAAAAATATCTTCGATGAGTAAACAAAACACTCACGCAAATCAACGTTATGAAAGGTAACAACACAGTACAGCTAATTGGTTATGTCGGCAATGATCTCAGGGTATTCCAGCGTACCAACACAAAAAAAATAGTAATCAGGGTAGCAACACATGACAAAGTGAAAACTCTCTCCGGTGAAGAAAAAGAAATAACTGCATGGCATGATATCGCAGCATGGGGAAATGTAGGTGAATATGCTGAAAAGTCTTTTGTAAAAGGTAGCCACATTTTAGTTCAGGGCAAATTGGTACACCGGACCTATGAAGATAAAACTGGCCATACCAGGTATGTAACAGAAATATCGGCAGATCATCTGGTCAATTTAGACCGGTAATTTTTCAATCAAAAAATTAAACCATGAAAACTTTCAAATACAGAAGGTCACATAAAATTATAAACTGGGGTTGTGCTTTCGATTCATTGACCGAATTGAAGTATGCAATTTCGATTGTCGAAGACTTTGAATTTCTCCGGGCACGCGTCTCTATTTATTATCATCCGGGAACAAAGCAGCCAACTGATTATATCAGGGAATTCCACCGTCGCTTCACGCCTGATTTCTTAATTCGCCATAAAGAAACAAGAGAGGCATTACTGGTGGAGATCAAACCCCGTGATTTTGAAAACGACCCTCAACTATTGTTACGAAAAGAAGTAGCGGAGAATTATATCAAATGGAAGGGATATGACTGGAAATACAAAGTGGTATTCGATGATGAGATCATTCTTACGGCTGAGCAATTGGAAGAGTTCGAAGGTTGCTGCAAATTCAAATCAAAATCGGCGTGGAAATTATGGTTTGCAGACTATAACAAGAAGTTCGATTGCAGCGCACCCTTACTCATTTCAACTGTTCCGAAGGACAGCAATATCCGGTTCGTCATGTTTGGTACACGACAATTACAGGTAAACCACTTCATGAAATAAAATGATGTTACCGGCATTTGTTTTTCATGGCATCGCCTGTTGCGACGCTCCGTTCATCGTCCCTGCAACCGGCCTGATAGTCTCCTGTGGAGACAATCAGGCCGGACAAAAAAATGGATTTGAATCCCATTGGGTGGGAATCAAATCAAGACTGCTACAGGTAAGAGACTTGTTGATTTGATCAAAAACGGGGATGCGTGAGCCAAGCCCACGCTTGTGGGGGCTTGACTCACGCATCCCCACGTTTTCTAAAAACATTTTAATTCAAAATTTAAAAACTTCAATTATGCTGGTCATTGGAAGACTTACACGAAACGCTAACGTAAAGAATGTTGGCGATGACAGGAAAGTAGTAGAATTCACCATTGCCGAAAATCATTTCTTTAAATCTAAAGGAAATGAGAAAGGCTCACAGGTCACAACATTTTATAACTGTTCCTAATGGATCAATACCGGTATTGCCGAACGGTTGAAAAAAGGTGCATTGGTAGAGATCACCGGACAACTATCCGCCCGTGCTTACCTGAGCGGAGCGGATGAGCCTAAAGCTTCACTGAACATTCATGCAGACCTGATTAAAATTCATACAACAGGGAACGGAATGTCAGTAGATGCGGAAGGTAAAATCAATACCGGTGGTGGCGCTGCTGCTGAAATAACAGAGCCCGTTGATGATCTGCCATTCTGATTACCCAGATCCCGGTAGTGGAAACTGCCGGGATAATTTCAACACCAAAAATTGTAAGTATGAAAAAAACAACCAGAACAAGTACAGATACCTACCATCGTATTACAAACCTTGTAATTGAACTACTCGAAAAAGGACAGGTAGTCTGGCAAAAGGGATGGAATGAATTTGGTCTTCCAAAAAATATCATCACGGCAAGATCATACCAGGGATTCAATGCCTTCTTTTTAAATTTTGCTACCATCTACTACCAGTATCGTACACCTTATTTTATAACCTATAAACAGGCAATGCTTGCAGGTGGAACGATCCGAAGGGGTGAAAAAGGATATCCTGTTATCTGGTGGGCTACTGTAGAAAACGATAATAGCGAAGAGAATAAAAAAGTATATCGTGTACCTAAATGTCATACGGTATTCAATATTGACCAGACACATGGTATCGACTTCCCAAAAGTAGAAACTGCATTTCGTTCACATGCACAAAAGATCAATGCCTGTGATGCGATCATAAATAAGATGCCCCATCCTCCGGAGATCAGGCATGGCGGTGATAAAGCATTTTATCATCGGACAGGGGATTATATCATGCTGCCCGCTGTCGAACGCTTTCATTCGGATCATGCGTATTACAAAACTAAATTTCATGAACTGGCACATAGTACAGGTCATGCAACAAGACTGAACCGGAAAGAACTGGTTGAGTCGGACGGTTACGGAAATGAATTATACAGTAAAGAAGAACTCACCGCTGAGTTAACAGCAGCTTATTTATGTGCTGTTGCAGGTATTGAACAACATACTATCATTAATAGTACCGCTTATATACAGGGCTGGTTGAAAGTATTGAAAGAAGACAAGCGACTTATCCTGAAAGCATCTGCACAGGCGCAGGCCACAGCGAATTATATTATGAATAATAAAGAGGTTGATAATGAACAACCTTCGGAAACGATAACCACACAGTAATAAAAAAATTTGGCATGCCTTGCTAAAATAATTAGTAACTATTAAAACACATCACTATGAATGATATATTTAAAAAACTAGAGGAAGCAAAGGTCAATACACTTGCATTGATAGCAGAAGGAGATAAAAACTACTGCATAAAACTTTTTGAACAATATAAAGCGCATGTAAAGTTTATACAACACCTGTTACAGCTTACGGTAGACGAGTGGGACGACCACCAAAGAGAATATAAAATAACAAGAGATGATTTCCTCTACGAAATGGATAAGATGGACAATATCCTGGAAAGTTATCAGCAAATCCTATCAGGCTTACATGAAAGAATAATCCGGCTGGTAGAATCACATTTCAAAACTACCTACAACCTTGATTTCATTTCGTACAATGACGAACACAAACCCGCTGAAGTTATACTACATGAAAGCCTGGAGGTCGTAATTAATAGTATGGTGCAACAGGTAGGAAGCGACTTATCTGAATCAGGTAAATCACAAGTTATAAAACGGTTTCAAAAACTTTTCACGTTCCCGCGTCAGCAACCTGAATTAAAAAATAATAGGATAACCTTCCCAATGTTCTACTCACTCGGATATGGTTCGGCTGTTAGCCTGTCATATGAGGACCAGAACTTCCTGGCACTGCTGCATGCTATTGCACTCGTTGTATATGATACAGCAGTGCTGCCTGAAATCTTTAACCAGCAATACAATGAATGGAAAGAAGAAATAGAATATAATAAGCCCTACCTCCTGCAGGCTGATATCAGTATAAAATTCTTCAAGAACCGGCGTGTTGATCTATGTCTCCCCTCAGCACACACAACTGAAAAATTCTGGCAGTTGTTCCAGTTGGAAACGATCATCCTTTCCAATAATAATATATAAATCACTACGACCATGAAGTACCAGCATTTGAATATTGATGTTCCTGTAACGAAACGTGATCAGTATAATAAAAAAATAGTCAACCTCATTCTTACTGGAGAAATGGGTGGTATCTCCGCGGAAGAGGTATTCAATATTTATACCGGGAAAGGAAAATTACATGGGCTATCAAGGAATGATTTTGACAACTATTACGAATTCAGCGAAGCCAAAAAAGAATTTGAACAGGGACAGTTCTTCACGCCATCTTTACTTTGTAAACAGATCATTGAATGCCTGAATCCGGAAGCTCGTTTCAAAATTGCTGATCTAACCTGTGGTACCGGAAATTTCTTTAATTACCTGCCGCAAGAATCAAATCTATTCGGCAATGAAATTGATGATGTTGCTTGTACTGTCTGTAAATACCTGTATCCGGAAGCAACTATTCAAAAAGGCGATTTTCTGTATTATAATCCTGAACAATCCTTTGATCTGATCATTGGAAATCCACCCTTCAATTTGCGCACGACCCGCGGTGTCAGCCAGTACGCCTATATTGAAAAATCCTGGGAACTCTTAAATCTCGGTGGCATACTGTCTATCATCGTTCCGGAATCTTTTTTACAAGATGAATTTCAGGATAAGTCAAAGATCGAATGGATCAATGACCATTTTGATTTTATCTTCCAGTCTAAGCTACCTTCCAATTCATTTGAAGCAGTTATAGCAACCAAGTTGATAGCCCTTCGTAAAAAAGGCATCAGTAATATATCCATCACCTGGCAGCCTGAAAGTTTTGAAGCTTTTGATCCCTTGGAATTATTTACAAAATTCATTGCACCTATTTATGAAGAAAACCATCGGCTCGCACCCAAAATTCATTTGTTGAATGTACAGCAATCGATTCGAAGCCTGGATGAACAATATAATGTTCGAAAATACCTGTGGCATATAAAATCAAATCCAAAGCTGAAAGAGAAATACCATGCAAGGGCACTGGCAAAACTGCAACAATTAAAAACGCAGGTGAAGCCATCAAACATGGATGACAAAGAATGGGAACGTTCAATGCTGACACCTGCCCGTGTTGCAAGATGGATGAGATCAATCTTAATACAGCAGAATGACAAGCCCCCCAGGGAAATATTGAAAGTAGTAAAAACAAATTACGGGCTTAAACTAAAAGCCTATCATAAAACGCTGCAACAACAATCATGGACTAAATCCGTGCATGATATGCTATTGACCGGTGAACGCTTTGCTGTGTACAAGAAACTATATGATCGTAAAAAAAGAAATTTCGACAAGCAGACCATAGAATTCAACGAGATGGAGCAAGATGCAACGATCAACTCGTTCCTGGATAATTTCGAACTCATTCCAATATCCAATAACGGTTTGTTATTCCCCGAAGCAGATGCGCCAGTTATACGATTAAACCCCATGCAAAAAAATGATCTCGGACTTATTTTACAAAAACGGTACGGAATTCTTGCCTGGGAAATGGGTGGTGGCAAATCCGTTGCAGGTATGACATGGATAAAATACTGGAAGGATCACTATACCAATTGTTTTATCCTCGCCCCTGCCCTGGCCATCAATACGACCTGGACCGAAAGACTGGCCTTATACAATTTTGATTGTATGCAAATAGAATCTATCAGTGATATTGCCCGGATTAAGCCGGGACAACTTATACTCATCAGCTACGACCGCTTAGTGAACCTGCAAAGGTTTATTAAAAAATTCATTAAACAGGCTTCATATAAGATTGCTGTATTAATTGACGAGTCTGACGAACTCACCAATGCATCCAGCCAGCGAAGCAAAGCTGCACTCAATTGTTTCAGGAAAGCAAAACTAAAATTACTCACTACCGGCACAACTACACGCAATAATATCAATGAGCTATATACCCAACTTGAACTACTATATAATAACTCAACCAACTTTATCTGCTGGGCAGACAGGATCTATCATACCAATAAAGAGAACGATATAATCGAAGTAAAGAATGAACGCTCCGGCTATCCATTTCCTGCGTATGGTGGTGCAGCCCTCTTTAAAGCTTGTTTCTGCCCGCAAAAGAGCACTGTATTTGGGATCAAAAAAGAAACACAGGACATCTATAATTCTTTATTATTAAAACAGATCGTTGCTAAAACTATAATCACCCGGAAGTTTGAAGAAATTGTCGGCGAGAAAAAATATAGTATCCATACACATACGATCACACAAACAACAGAAGAAAAAGCTTTATACAATATCCTGCTAAAAGACTTCATGCAGGTATGTTATGACTTTTATACCAGTACAGGTAATGCACGGAAAGAAGCTGCCTTAAGGTTGATAAGGCAGATCAAAGCATTGATAAAAGCAACATCAGTACCCCATCTCATGCCACATTACAATGGTAATACACAGCCAGGAAAATATAATGCAATAAAAGATCTGATAGCGGACTGGTCAAACGAGCTGGTGGCGATAGGAACGATCTTTAAATCGACAGCTCATGATTACCATGCTTACCTGCAAACTGAGTTCCCGCACCGGAAACATTATTATATCGATGGTGAAGACCCGGTAAAAAAGCGGGTACGAATGCTGGCGCAATTCAAACATTCAATGAACGGGATATTAGTATGCACCCAACAAGCACTCAAATCCTCCGTCAACATTCCTTACTGTAATAAATGTATAATCGAAAGCCTGCAATGGAATATTCCGAAGATCAGCCAATTTTATTTCCGCTTCATCCGGTTTGACAGCAGGCGACATACCGAAGTTCATTTTATCAATTATGAGAACACGATTGAAATCAACCTGCTGGCTCTTCTAATGGCAAAGGAAAAGTTGAACGACTTTATCAAAACTACGAATGAAACAAGTACAGCGGCTATCTATGATGAGTTTGGCATCGATCTTAATATCCTGGATATGATGATTCAAAAAGACCATGACAAAGATGGCAAACTCATCTTGCGATGGGGTAATCAACAATTATTAAAATAAAATACAATGGATACAGTAACTAAAATCTCAGTGCCGGAAATAAAGTTGGTATACAACAGCACCATAAAACCATCCGAACGACCACATGTCGACAACTCAAGAAAAGCTTACGACTTATTGATTGCAGGCTGGGATATGGAACTGATAGAATTGCAGGAACAATTCAAAATAATATTATTGAACAGGGCGAACAGGGTGTTAGGAATTGTAACAATAACAACAGGCGGACTTACACATACGATTGCTGATGTTCGCCTGATACTTGCTGCGGGAATAATTTCGGCAGCATCAAATATTGTGCTTGCGCATAACCATCCGAGCGGAAATCTAACGCCGAGCAGACCGGATGAAGCCCTTACCAAAAAGATTCAGCAGGCTGCTGCCTATCATGACTTTACCATATCAGATCATCTTATAGTGACCGGCGAAGGATATTATTCATTTGCTGATGAAGGACTTTTATAACCAATAAATATGAATGTATGAAAACGAATTTTTTCGAAACGTTACAGTCTTTGCAGTTAAAAAGCGATTGGAATATTTCCATCAAAGCTGAAAGCAGTGGAGGCTGGATAGTATCAGTATTATTAATACAAGAGGATATTGGGGATGATGCCAGCAAAACGATCCCCCCTATGCTTTTCAAAGGCTCCCCGCAGGAACTGGACAATGGTTTTTTTGAAGCATTGAAACAACCTGCGAAAGAAGTAGACGGTTTATTCTGCAATATGAAACAGTTTGTCTTAGAACTTGAAAAGGCTAAGGAGAAATCAAAGATGGAGGAAGAATCAACTAAAAAACAAAAGATCGAAAAAGAGGAAAAGAAAAAGAAGTTTGATATGCAAATGAAAAAAGTTACAGAGCTGGAAGAAAAAGAAAAATGGGGTGAAGCAATTGGTGCAATGCCAAGACCTGAAAATTTTCCTGACCAGGCAGACGATATTAAAATCAAAATGGACGAACTCCGTAAAAAACATGGCAGCCTTGAACTATTCTCCTAACGAAAAAAATTACAATTATGTTAGTCACCAACACATTGAAAAGAGCTTTTTATATGGAGCTTGACGGTCAACAGGTAAGACTGGATGATCCAGCTGAAACTATGACCGCACAGGCAGTACTCAATTTTTATTCCAACACGTACCCGCTTCTTACAACTGCCAAGATCGAAGGGCCGGAGATCAAAGAGGATGAGGTGCAATATCAGTTTGTCACCACCATAGGAACAAAAGGATAAGTATGAAACAACAAAGAGCAAAGATCATAAAACCATTAAAGCACGAAAAAGTATGTTTTTACTACAGCAAGATCGAAAGGTTCGTAGCCCGTCTCGACAGGCTACCCGACGCAGCGGCCATAAAAAAACAAAACCAAAAACCGGTACCGTTGAACCTGCTGCCGATGGTTTTTTAAATCACCGTTTCCTGCCTATGATGGAACAGGTAAAAGCATTAAGTGACCACAGGTCCATTGAGCATTGCTTTTTCAGATCAGTGAAAAATTTTTCGGATCTCTATGGTTTTACCAAACCTGAATTGAACGATAAAGTATTCCCGCATAATATTTGGTATGCATATAATCATCTGGCCGGGTGTCTAGCTGCTATAAGACCAGATCTTATGCTCGCCATTCTCCAGGATGAAAACAACAAAGCCTATTTATCAACACTTAAAATTTATAATACCCGGACATCACTTTATTATATTCCCGTACGACCCTTATATCATTTAATAAAACAACGGGACAGAAGAGCAAGACTACTATCATCAATCTTTGCCTATTTTCTGCAAATAGCCAGCATACCCTACTACTGGCAAAGTTCAAGCTTTCTGGCTGGCTGTTATGAAACCATAAAAGAATGGACAATGGACAATTTCGAAGATTATACAAAAGACGAACTAAGAGATATAAAAAATGAATTAAAACTGCAGGATAAAGGGGGTGGTTTTATGTTGAAGAATTTAAGCAAGGCTTCCCATCTAATACAATTCTCCAAAAGATTAAATGACTTTAACCCTCAGACAAGAAATGATAAGCAATTGATGAAGATTGCGTCTGCCACGATGGACTTAATGACCAATTATTCAACAATTACCCTATGTGATAATGTCATACCCGGGATTACGGATCCAACCGAAGAAGAGCGGGTACAACCTGAACATTATATCAGTTTTATGTGGGAAGAAAAAGGATGGCTATACGACCAAGTTATTGAATATGTAAATAGCTGCATCCAGGAATATGCTGCTATCGATGAACCGCTCTCTGTGCAGGCATTCATTATCCCACAAAAAAAGGAAACACATGACCTGGAATTTGAAGAGAAATTCTTTCCGCTTCTCGATGAACTGATTTATTATTTAAATACCATAAAATGAAAAATATCACAGCCGAATTTGCACAGTTTTATAAACCACAAAAAGCATTGCTTATTTATCAAAGTAAAGCGGACAAACATAAAGTGCATGTTGAAGCTTACGACATAGACCAAAATGGAAAACCTATCAATGCTCATCCCCTGTCGGTGTTGGAAATAAATGAACTGGCTGAATGCCTGCACGCTTCCGTGGAATCAGGTAATCAATACCTGGCTCCCCAATCATTAATTCCCCCTAATATTTTATATGTCGATAATGCTGCAATGGGTTATGCTGTTTGGTACAGTCCGGCGAAACAGGTACAGCTACTATTCAAGGAGAAACTGGGCATCCCTTCTGGCAAGGCATACGTACCTGCTTTACTATGGAAGGCAACAAGAGATGACCTTTATATCTATGCGATAAAAACAAATAAAAGACCAACCGGGAACACTGTACTGTATCATGCTCCCTTCTTTAATATCTACGAAGATGGAAAGACCTGTATGGGCACGGTAGATATTGATATAAATGAAAGTTCTTCATTAGAAGATTTTACAAGGCAATGGGAGAGCTATTTCTGGAACAGTTACTTTAGTCACTGTCTCGAAGGCTTTATCCCGGTAAAAAAAAATATTGTGCAGATATGGCATCAGCAGGTAAAGACCGAAAGAATGTTTCCATCAGATATACTGCTACCCAGCAGACAAACCATAAAAGATATAATCACATGAAACCAAAAATGCATTTTACAGATAATTATATCATCAATCCAACCAATCCAATTATCATAAATCTAATAGGCACGGGTGGAACTGGCAGTCAGGTTCTATCCTCACTCGCAAGAATCAATATTTCGCTGTTGCAATTAGGGCATCCTGGCATTTTTGTCCGCGCATTTGACGACGACATTATCACAGCAGCTAATATAGGTAGGCAGCTTTTTGCTTCATCTGAAATCGGCCTCTGTAAATCAGTAGCACTGATCAATAGGCTCAACCGCTTCTTCGGGACGAACTGGAAAGCAATTCCGCAAAAATTTGACAAACAAAGTTCCTATAAAAAAGAGGATGAATTCAGTGCGAATATTACCATTAGCTGTACGGATTCCGTTGTATCAAGGTTTGATATTGCAGCCCATTTGAAAGCAAACAAAACTGATAATAATGTGGAGAAAATAAATCGTCCCATTTACTGGATGGATTATGGCAACGAACGGAATACAGGCCAGGTAATTCTCTCAACTGTTGAGCCCGTCATACAACCCTCTTCCAACAAATTTATTGGGGTCGGTACTTTACCTTTTGTTACAGAAGAATTCAAAGAAATGCTGCTATCAACAGATGATAATAACTCTCCCAGTTGTTCACTTGCCGAAGCATTACAAAAACAGGATCTGTTCATCAATTCCACATTAGCAGCATTAGGTTCATCACTGCTCTGGAAATTGTTCAGGGAAGGTATGACAGAATGCAGGGGCTTCTTTCTTAACCTGAAAGAATTCAGAACACAACCTTTATCACTATAATGATTCTCCAGGTGGTAAAAAAATAGCCATGTATTGCGCACTTACTAGTCATCATTTACCTTTATGCTGACTTCGAAATTTTGTATTGTGAAACTGAAAATGATGAGCCATGAAAACAAAACAACTCCCCCCTTTATTGTCTCCCGGCCAACCAATTAAGCTACGTTCCATTTTAAAACTATTGCAAGCCTGACCACAGGAAGAGTGTCCCTGTTCCCGGACACGGCAAGATGTACAAACGTGGCACGTTTGATCTTGCCCTGCACTCGGAACTCGTGCGGGAGCATAGCGAAATGTAAATGATTTTCAAACCAGGGGGAAGATGAAGAAAGAAAAGAAAATGGTCAGAAAGCACTTTGTGAAAATGCGTATGAATGAAATCGAACTGGAAACGCTAACAACACTATATAAAAAAACTACTGAAAGGGCATTGAGTAATTATCTACGCAAGGTAGTGCTTCAAAAACCGGTTGTGATAAAATTCAGGAACGAGTCTGCAGATGAATTCTTGAATGAAATGCTACAGCTAAAAAAAGAATTGAACGCTATTGGGAATAATTTTAACCAGGCTGTAAAGAAATTACACTTGCTGGATAAAATTCCTGAATTCAGATTCTGGATTACCCAACACTATAACCTGCATACAGAATTATTGAATAAAATTGAACATATAAAATTGCGCATGAATCAATGCTATGAAAAATGGTCGCAAGAATAAATACACCTCACCGGTTACATGATGCTATGAATTATAACGAAAATAAAATAAAGAAAGGAACGGCAGAATGCATTTTTGCGGGTAATTATATACTCAATGCAGCAGACATGAATTTTACGCAAAAGATGGCAGGTCTGGAAAAAAGAAATACCCTCAACGACAGGGCAAGTACAAAGACATTGCATATATCATTGAATTTTCACCCATCAGAAAAATTAAACAAAGACAAGCTAATTGATATAGCCACTCTTTATATGAATAGACTGGGATTTTCTGAACAGCCTTACCTTTTGTATCAGCATTCAGATGCAGGGCATCCTCATATACATATAATAGCCACCACAATTCGGGCAGATGGAAGCAGGATCAACACCCATAATATTGGCCGCAACCAATCGGAAGTCGCCCGCAAAGAAGTTGAGAAAACTTTTAAGCTTATCAAGGCTGATAAAAAACATCTTACCACAACTCAAATTCTGCCTATCACCCCTGAAAAAATAACCTATGGAAAAGTTGAAACAAAGAAAGCTATTGCCAATGTCGTCAGTAAAATTTACAGCCAATATAAATTTACATCGTTACCAGAGTTCAATGCAGCCCTCAGGCAGTTTAATGTTGTAGCAGACCGTGGCGATGAAAAAGGAAGGGTCTTTAAAAGCGGAGGTCTTTACTACCGTATACTAGATGAATCCGGACATAAAAGCGGAGTTCCAATCAAAGCGAGTTCACTCCAACTTAGCCCAACTTTAAAAAACCTCCAGGAGAAATTTGAGAATAACAAAGCAGCGCGGGAAAATTTCAAAGATGCGACACGACTATCGATCAATAAAGTCCTTCATCAAAATCCTGGTTCTTTTAAAGAATTCTCAGAACAATTAAAGAAAGAAGGAATATTTATACTGGAAAGGCGCAGCAGCAATGGCGACGTATTTGGTCTCACGTATGTTGATAATATTTCAAAGACAGTATTTAACGGTTCTGATCTTGGAAAACAGTATAGTGCAAAAGCGACTATTGCAAGAATTAGTTCAGGCCAGGCTAAGGCAGAAACAAACAATAAAGTGCCGGAGCCCGTTTCAGAAACAAAACAAGTTGGCAATTCTAAAAACATTCTCTCGGAACAAGATCAAGAACAGGAAAAAAATATCGGTCTTATAGATACACTGCTTTATGCAGGAAGTCATTCCGGCGCTGTCCCCTTTCAACTTAAAAAGAAAACAAAAAAGAAGAAACGAAAAAACAATTCATAATCTTATGGCAGGGACTGGTGAAAATGAAGTGGGATTAAGGAAGATACTTGACTTTACAAGATTGGCAGCTATTACCATTCTTGTATTACATTTTTATTACTGTTGTTATGGGCTGTTCGATCATTGGGGATTGTCCTCTGAGATTTCGGATCGGCTATTAAAAAATATAGCTGACACAGGCTTATTCAAAACCATCTGGAATTCAAAATTGTTTGCAGTAAGCCTGCTATTAATTTCACTTATTGGTGCTAAAGGAAAGAAAGAAGAAAAACTAAAAATCAAAAGAATCATCATTGGCATTTTAACAGGGCTTATTTTATACTTCGTTTCCGGTTTCATATTAAATCTCAAAGGCAAGGCATCCACAATCGGCATTAGCTATATGTCAATTGCATCTATCGGCTTTCTGCTGGTTCTAAGTAACGGCACTTTGCTTTCACGGCTAATTAAGTTGAGGTTGTCCAATGACATATTCAATGAATTAAATGAATCATTTCCTCAAGAGGAACGATTGCTTCAGAATGAATTTTCTGTTAACCTTCCAGCTGTCTATAAATTAAAGGGCATAACAAGAAAAAGTTTTATCAATATAATTAATCCATTTCGTGCTACCCTTGTAATAGGAAGTCCGGGAGCTGGTAAATCCTATTTTGTTATCCAGCATGTGATCAAACAGCATATCGAAAAAGGCTTTGCCATGTTTATCTACGATTTCAAGTATGATGATCTTTCTAAGATCACTTATAATTGGTTACAGAAAAACAAAACAAACTACTCAGTTACTCCGAAATTTTATGTGATCAACTTCGACAACCTTAATCAGTCTCATCGTTGTAACCCCTTAGACCCATCGAGAATGGTCGATATTACTGATGCATCAGAATCTGCACGAACGATATTGCTTGGACTCAATAAAGACTGGATCAATAAGCAGGGAGATTTCTTTGTAGAATCGCCCATTAATTTTATTACAGCAATTATATGGTTTCTCCGCACATATGAAAATGGTAAGTATTGTACGTTGCCTCATGTTATAGAATTAATGCAGGTTTCGTATGATGAATTGTTTCCTGTGCTAAATTCACAGCCAGAGATAGAAGTGCTCATCAATCCCTTTATCACAGCTTACCAGAATGATGCAATGGAACAGCTGGAAGGACAGATTGCAAGTGCCAAAATCGGAATGGCTCGTTTAGCTTCACCCCAGATTTATTGGGTGTTATCAGGAAATGATTTTTCATTGGATATAAACAATCCCAAACATCCAAAGATCGTTTGCGTGGGCAACAATCCGGAAAAACAACAGATCTATGGAGCAGTCCTGTCATTATACGTTTCAAGATTGGTGAGGCAGGTCAACAAAAAAGAAATGCTGAAATGCAGTCTTGTCTTTGATGAATTCCCGACCATATTTTTTAACAATATTGACTCTCTGATAGCCACTGCTAGAAGTAATAAGGTTGCGACAACCTTAGGCATGCAGGATTTTAGCCAGTTAAAAAAAGATTATGGCAAAGACCAGGCAGAGGTCATTATGAATATTACAGGGAATATCCTTAGTGGCCAGGTTACCGGTGATACAGCCAAGCAACTCTCAGAAAGGTTCGGGAAAATAATGCAGGACCGGGAAAGTTTATCCATCAACAGGAATGACACCTCCATCAGCAAATCAAAACAACTGGATTATGCAGTACCTGCTTCTAAGATTGCAGGGCTTTCCAGTGGTGAGTTCGTTGGAATGATAGCAGACGATCCAACCCAAAAAATAAAATTAAAAATGTTTCATGCTGAAATACAAAATAATCATGACCAGTTATCATACGAAGCTTCGAAATTCTGCGAGATACCGGACAATAGAACTATCACTACCCAAGATATCTCAGACAACTATTTCCAGGTAAAAGTGGATATTAAAAATCTTATTGCGATTGAAGTTGATCAATTAAAAAAAGCCAAAGAAATTGAATAGAGTTGTGACGATTGAGGTACTTAAACCCGAAAGAGTAAAAGAAGTTTATGCAAATCATGGAGAGCAAATTTCATTGGAAGAAGCAGCTGAAATAATTAAATTGCTAAACATTTTAGCGTACATTGCAGTAGACCAAATCTTAAGAAATGAAAACCGCCAATCTATACGTAAGAGTTAGTACAGATGAACAAGCTGATGTAGGCTATTCGCAGCGAGCCCAGGATGAAACTTTACGCCGGTTTTGTGAAATAAACAATATTTCAATTCGAAAAGTAATTTTTGAAGATCATTCGGCTAAAACATTTAACCGCCCCGAATGGAAACGATTGCTGATTGACTTGAAAAAATACAAAGGTAAATCTGACCTGGTATTATTTACTAAATGGGATCGCTTCAGCAGGAACGCGGGTGATGCCTACCAGATGATTAATGTATTAAGAAAGTTGGGTGTCGAACCACAAGCAGTAGAACAGCCACTTGATTTATCGGTACCAGAAAACAAAATGATGCTGGCGTTTTATCTCGCAGCACCTGAAGTTGAAAATGACCGTAGGGCATTAAATGTTTTTCATGGTATGCGGAGAGCTAAAAAAGAAGGAAGATGGATGGCTTCTGCACCCGTAGGTTACATCAACAAGACTGCAGAGAACGGGCGAAAATATATTGAGCCGGTGGAACCCGGCGCAACCATAATGAAATGGGCGTTTGAAGAAATAGCTAAGGAACAATTTCAAATTGATCAGATCAGGAAAGAGGCAGTTAGAAGAGGCTTGAAATGCGGTCGTGCAAATTTCTGGGCGCTGATTCATAATCCAATCTATTGCGGAAAAATTGCAATACCAAAATTTAAAGATGAAGAAGCACAGGTTGTTGACGGCTTACACAAGCCAATTATTACTACATCACTTTTTTACGAAGTTCAGGATATTATCAATGGAAGAAAAAAAACCACTTCAACTGTTCGACTCAAATCAAGAGAAGAATTTCCATTAAGAGGTTTTCTAACTTGCCCATTATGCAACAGACCTTTTACTGCCAGTATTTCAAAAGGATATAGTAAAAGTTACTCCTATTATCATTGCATTTCCCCTTGCAAAGGAAGATATAATGCCGAAAAAATAAATGAGCTTTTTGTTGAAGATTTGAAAAAATTCGTACCACGGCACGGTAGTGGAGAAGTTTTCACTGAACTAATATCTGCTATGTTAAAAGTCAATAACGAAGCAACAGGAAGTGAAAGAAAGAAGATAATGGGAGAACTCGAGCATTATAATAACCGGCTTAAAAAAGCGAGAGAGATGCTTGTAGATCAAAAAATTGAAGCAGAAGATTTTAGGGAGATCAAGACAGAATGTAATGCGAGGATTAATATACTAGAAGCAAAACTGCAAGATTGTATTCCTGAAACAAACAATTTACAATCAAGAATTAATACTGCATTAGAATCTTTGTGTAAGCTCGATTTGCTTTTCGAATCAGGAACTTCAGAAGAACGGAGACAAATAATTAGTTCGATATATCCAGAAAAACTAAGTTTTGATGGAAATGCATTTCGAACTGTTCGACTCAATTCAGTGGTAGAGCTGATATATAAGCTGGACAAGGGTTTCAGCGAAATAAAAAAACCGGACAACATCAAAAAATTTGAGTTGTCCGGTCTGGAGGTCCCTAGCAGATTCGAACTGCTGTAGAAGCTTTTGCAGAGCTTTGCCTAGCCACTCGGCCAAAGGACCTTTTGAATGGCAGCAAAAATAGGATATTTTTGAGAAATAGAAACTATTGATTACTCCAACTATTTAAGTATGAGCCGAATTCCTGAATCTGAATTAATAATTAACCCCCGCGGCGCTATTTATCATCTGGATTTGCGTCCTGAAGAAATCGCCGGAACTGTTATTACAGTTGGCGACCCTGACCGGGTAAAAGAAGTTAGCAAGCATTTTGATTCAGTAGAAGTGAAACGACAACACCGGGAATTCATTTCACACACCGGCTATGTTGGTAAAAAAAGATTAACGGTGCTTTCCTCCGGCATCGGCCCAGATAATATTGATATTGTATTGAATGAACTTGATGCACTAGTAAATATTGATTTTGAAACCAGGGAAATAAAAAAAGAACTGAAATCAATCAACATTGTTCGTATAGGCACATCCGGTTCTTTACAAGCTGATATTCCAGTAGATAGTTTCGTTGCTTCTACACATGGATTGGGTGTCGATAACCTCCTGAACTTTTATCGCCACGAACAAAATGTAGAGGAACAGCAATTACTGCATTCATTTGTAACACACACACAAGTACATGGACAAATCGGCAATCCTTATATTAGTAGTGGTGCCGCATCGCTGATAAAATATTTTGTAAAAGATTTTTACCAGGGTATCACCGTAACATGTCCTGGCTTTTATGGTCCGCAAGGCCGGATACTACGATTAGGGATCAGCAATCCAAACTTTGTTAACCGTCTAACCGATTTTCGTTTTGGACAGCATCGTATCACTAATTTCGAAATGGAAACATCAGCGATATATGGTTTAGGAAAATTATTAGGACATAATTGTTTAGCGGTAAATGCCATTGTTGCGAACAGAGTACAAAAAGAATTTTCCAAAGATGGCAAAACCACAGTGGAGAATCTAATTCAAAAATTTCTTCAAATATTTTCAGATAGCATCTAATGAAACTCAATTTTTATAAATACCAGGGAACAGGAAATGATTTTATTCTCGCTGATAACCGCAATGGCGAATACTCGTCATTGACAACGGAACAGATACACAAACTTTGTGATAGAAGATTTGGCATCGGTGCAGATGGACTAATGCTATTGAATGAAAAAAATGGCTTCGACTTTGAAATGAAATACTATAATGCTGATGGCAAAGAAGGCAGCATGTGTGGCAATGGCGGACGCTGCATCACAAAATTTGCATATCACCTTGGCATTCACAGGGAGAAATATCGCTTTATAGCTTATGACGGTCCGCATGAAGCAGAGATAGATATAGAGGGCATTGTTTCACTGAAAATGAAAGATGTTAAAACTATACGCAAATTCCATAATGATTTTATACTCGATACCGGCTCTCCGCATTATATCAAAATGGTATCAAATGTTATGGAGATGGATGTGTTTAAGAAAGGTTCTGAGATCAGGAATAGCAAAGAGTTTTTAGAAGAAGGTATCAATGTAAATTTTACCGAACAATTAAGTGAGGTAGATAAAATTATTGTCAGAACGTATGAACGGGGTGTAGAAGATGAAACTTTTTCCTGCGGTACCGGTGTAACAGCTGCAGCACTTGTTTGCTACCATAACGAAAATGGATTTAATGATGTGGAAGTAAAAACATTGGGCGGTACATTAACAGTTGAGTACGACAAAATAGATGACACCCGTTACGAAAACATCTGGCTTTGCGGCCCTGCCGAAAAAGTTTTTGAAGGCTCAGTTGAAATCAAATAGTTATGGCTCCCATTTTATCTAAAGAAGAAATTACACAACAGCTGATAGCTGCATTAAATGAAACCCTTGCTTATTGCATAGAAATAAGCGATGAAATATTTTTTCATCAACCCGAAACAAAATGGTCGATTGCACAAGATATTGCACATCTTACTACGGCCACTAACAGTAGCCGGCTGGCCTATATACTACCCAAATTTATTGTACGATTGTTTGCTGGCAAACCAAACCGGCCTTCCCGTACTTATGATGAGTTAGTAGAAAAATACAAATCAAAATTAGAAAAAGGTGGCAAAGCCGGTGGACGATTTGTGCCAAAACCTATTTCGCCAGCAATAGGGAAACAAGTGCTTCTTGATGATTTTTCTAACGCCATGAACAAACTGGCAATTGCGTTAAAAAGGAAATGGGAAACAAACCAATTGGATAAATATTTAGCTCCGCATCCTCTATTGGGTAAAATAACTTTGCGGGAGTTAGGCTATTTCAATATTTATCATACTTTCCACCACCTTGCACTAATTAAGAAAAAAACGCAGTACTAAATTCCGCTTCACAAACTTACCTTTGCAACCGGTTCAGACCACCTTTTAAAATATACAGGCTACATGATTCAGTATTTCAAAAATATCAACCAGCAAACTGTTGAAATTGATAAAGTAGAAGATGGTGCCTGGGTAAATGTGTCGCCGCCATTAAAACAAGAAGAATTTTCTGAACTTTCTGAGGGCCTTGATATTCCAATTGACTTTCTCACCGACTCACTCGATATAGACGAAAGAAGCCGTTTTGAAGAAGATGACAATGTAAAACTCATTGTTATTAAAACGCCTACGGAAAATAATTCGTTCAACGAAAGTGATGCCTATTATATTACCATTCCGATCTGTATCATTCTTACGCATAACCATATTTTAACTGTTAATTCTTTTGATAATCCTGCTATCAAAAAATTCCTGAATACTTTTCAAAACCGCCAAACCGATAAACGGAATATGATGGTGCTGAAAATATTTGAAAAGATCATTCAGAATTTCATGGAGCACCTGAAACAAATTAACCAGCGTCGTAATACACTTGAACAAAAATTATACGATGCCAGCCGAAACGAACACCTTTTAGAGTTGATGCGCATACAAAAAAGCCTTGTCTACTTTCATACAGCACTCCGATCAAACGAATTATTACTAATGAAATTACAGCGTACCAGTTTTTTACCGCTGATCGAGGATGAAAAAGAATTTTTGGATGACTTGATCGTTGATAACTCACAGGCATTGGAGATGACCAATATTTACAGCAACATCCTAAGTAGTACGTTGGATGCATTTGCCGGCATCATTGCCAACAATCAGAACGAAGTTTTAAAACGACTTTCGGTAATTACAATTGTACTTACATTACCAGTACTTGTAGCCAGCATATATGGAATGAACGTACCCATCCCCTATCAGGAATCTAAACTGGCATTTTATATGCCGGTAGGTTTATCGCTTATCATTTCTTTGTTTATTGGTTGGTTTTTTCTTAGGAAGAAAATATTTTAATCCCCCATGCAGCACTTTAACCTAAGAGTTTACGGCATACTTATCAATGAAAAAAAACAAGTTTTAGTAAGCGATGAATTAATTCGGGGAAGTTATATCACCAAATTCCCCGGCGGCGGCTTAGAGTTTGGTGAAGGAACAAGAGATTGCTTGAAAAGAGAATTTTTGGAAGAAATGAATTTAACTGTAAGTGTTGATGAGCATATTTACACGACCGATTTTTTTCAACTATCTGCTTTCAATCCCGGACACCAGATCATCTCCATCTATTATTTTATAACTGCATTAGAAGAAATAAAAGCACCGCTTCGTACCAGGCCTTTTGATTTTGATGAAGCACAATTAAGGATTTACGAAGACACAAAAGAAATAGAAACCTTTCGGTTTATTGACTGGAATGATTTTTCTGCTGATAATGTTACTTTGCCAATTGATAAGATCGTAGCGAAGATGGTAAAGGAAGATTTTTAGCTATTACATAAAAGCTATTTGCAAAAACTTCCTACGACTCATCCCCCATCGCCGCCTTCTTCATGGCTGTAGCCTGCTCCTGTCCCAAATATCTTTCAATTCGATTGTGTACTAAATAAATTACCGGAGTTAGCAATAACGCTACAATAAATTTGTAAATATAGTTAACGATACAAATAGCAATTAACTGGTCGAACGGCCACGGTTCACCTTGTCCCTTTATTAACTTCGGATAAAAATAAAAAGCAATAAAAAGCACCACAAAACTGTCGATCAGTTGAGAAACAACAGTAGAACCAGTGGCCCGTAGCCAAATCTTTTTTTCACCGGTCATTTTTTTGATTCGATGAAAAACAAAAACATCAATTAGCTGTGCCACCAAAAAAGCTGTCATGGAGGCAATGATAATTCCCAACCCCTGCCCATAAATACCATTGAAAGCCACACTCATATTTTCAATTCCAGCTTCCTTTTTACTCGTTACCCACCATCCATTGGGTTCAGTCTGAATAGCACCATACACCATTAAGAATCCAAAAGCAATTAAACAGATGGTTAGCCAGCTTAAAAACCGGACGCCTTTTACACCATAATATTCATTGATAATATCTGTCATCACAAAAACTACCGGCCAAAGTAAGACACCGCAGGTAAGATTAAAGGAATAGCTGCCGCCAAATAATTTTATATCTACCGGCTGTAAACCAAAAGTAGATTCCAGTGAAAATATTTTTACACCAATAAACTCTGCAATTAATGCATTGGTAATAAAAATGCCGCTCAAAATAAGGAACAGCCTGGTAGGTTTATTTTTGATGATAGTATGGATCATTGAGATAAAAGATGTAGTAAATCAACAGTATTAAGAAAAAGATGTTTGCAATAATTAACCACAAGGGTACAGTGGGTCGCAATTTCTTTCCCCTCAACACAACCACCAGGTAACAGATATTTGTTAACGGAAGGATAACTGCACCGAGGGCATAACCAATGATAATAACGGTAGATGAAAATAGTTCACTATTCTCCGTTTCTACCATGGCGAGTATCAGCCATACCAATATGCAAATACCTGATATAAAGGCCAATCTTGACAAAAATAAAAGCCAGCGCATCGGGATTTTAGTCTAAAATAGCATTATTTTGTCAGCCTAATATTGTTGATGAATGAAAAATTCCCTGCTGCAAAAATTACTCCCTCATTTTATTGCTGTTCTTATATTTTTAATCGTTTCGGTGCTGTTTTGCAAACCAGCATTAGAAGGTGATGTGCTGAACCAGCATGACAATGTGGGCTGGAAAGGAATGGCGCAAAATTCGTTCGAGTATAAAGATAAGAACGGCAAATTCCCGTTGTGGAACCCCAACCTTTTTAGCGGCATGCCCAATTACCAGGTGGCGATGGAAGGCAAAACAATTTTACCTGATCTGACTAAAATATTTTCATTTGGACTACCAAAGCCGATCAACTTTTTCTTTTTAGCCTGTGTTTGTTTTTATGTGCTTTGCCTGGCGTTAAGAATAAGACCAGTAATTGGAATACTGGCAGGGCTTGGATTTGCATTTTCTACATACAACCCGGTTATTGTTGCCGCAGGACATGATACGCAGATGCTTGCCACTGCATTTATGCCCTTGCTGATCGCAGGATTAATTTTCACCTACGAGAAAAAATATTGGCTGGGGCTTGCATTAACAACTTATGCAACGTACCAACAAATTGGAGTAAACCACTTGCAGGTAAGTTATTATACTTTTTTAATTGCAGTGGCCATTACACTTTGTTATGTGTATGTATGGATAAAAAATAAAGACTGGAAGCATTTGGGAATTGCAGCTGCAATTACAATTATTTCAGCCATTATAGGTATTGCAGGTAATGCATTGACATTAAAAACAACTTCTGAGTATGCGAAATATACGATGCGGGGAGGGAAGAATATTTCTATTGAAGGCGATTCTGTAAAAGTAGCTAAGACATCAGGACTTGATACATCCTATGCGTTTGAATATAGTCTTGGTACAGCAGAAACAGTAACTTTTTTAATGCCAAATGCTTTTGGTGGTGGTGGTTCAACATTAGCCGGAGAGTCATCAAACGCAATAGAAAAGCTTGTTGAAAAAGGAGTAAATGAAAACGCAGCCACACAATTAATTGCAAACCTTCCAGGCTATTGGGGAAAACTGTCTACCGCAGGACCTGCCTATCTAGGAGTCATTATTTGTTTATTGGGGCTAATTGGTTTTGTAGTAGTGAAAAAACCAATCCGCTGGGGCTTATTGGCCATAACAGTCTTCGGCATCTTTATGGCATGGGGGAAATACTTTGGCAGCTTTAATGTATTTCTATTTGAATACATGCCGATGTATAATAAATTCAGAGCACCTTCTTTTTCACAAGTAATACCGCAATTCGCTGTTGGTGTTACTGCAGCATTATCCTTACAATATTTATTATTTGAAGAAAAAGCAAAAGACAATTTAAAAGCAGATTTTAAAAAAATATTATATACCGTTGGTGGTTTGTTTGCTTTTCTTGGATTGATGTACATGACAATAAATTATAGCTCGATCAATGATTCTGGCATCTTTGATTATATTAAAAGATCTGGGGGTGACGATGAAATAGCAAGACTTACACTTTCTGGACTTAAAGAAGATCGCAAAGCCATGTTTGGCGGACAATTGTTAAGAGCGGCAGGATTTGCAATTTTATTACTCGGTGTTTTGTACGCTTATTTGAAGAATTGGATCAAACCGCTAGCGGCTGGAATAATTCTTCTTTTTATCAGCACTGTTGAGTTAACCATGGTGAGTCACAAATACCTGGATGATGAGTATTATGTATCACCAGATGAGTATGCGAATACTAACTTTGCCCCAACTACCATTGATCAGCAAATATTGCAGGATAAAGATCCCAACTATCGTGTATTTAATATGTCGGGTGGCAATCCTTATGCCGAGTCCCGTACCTCTTACTTCCATAAATCTGTAGGAGGTTATCACCCGGCCAAGTTGCGTATTTACCAGGATGTGATCGAAAAGTATTTGTCATCGAGACCAACTCCAGCAATTTTAAATATGCTGAACACCAAATATATTGTCGTACAAGATCCGCAAACAGGTCAGCCAGGTTTACTTCCAAACCCGGAAGCATTTGGCCCTTGCTGGTTGGTTAAAAATGTAAAATTGGTGGATGACCAGGTGGCGGCTATTATTGCATTAGGTAATACAAATTTGAAAGACACCGCTATCGTAGAAAAATCATTTAGTACCATTGTAGTTCAGCCACAGGCAGATTCTGCTTCTTCTATTAAAATGATCAAGTACGATAATGATGCAATAGAATATGAAGCGAATTGCAACGGACCTCAATTTGCTGTATTTAGTGAAGTGTATTACCCGGTAGGATGGAATGCCTATATAGATGGAAAGAAAGTAGACTATGTAAATGCCAACTATGTCCTTCGTGGCGTTTCTATACCAAGCGGAAAACATACCGTGAAGTTTGTGTTTGAACCTGAATCAGTAAAGAGCGGCACTTCTATTATGTTTATTACTTCCATCATTATACTCATCGTTTTTGCAGGAGGATTATTTATGGCCTGGAGAGAAGGACGAAAAACAGCCTGATGCGGCAATGAAGAAAATATTAGTTATAGCCCCCTACCCTTATCTGCCTTTTTTTTCAGGGGGGCAAAAATTCATTGCGCAATTTTTGGAGTATTTAAGCAAAGAAGTTGACCTGACTGTTATTTCTGTAGCAGAAAATGATTTTTCACTGGCGAAGACTTATAAAAAAATTCCGCTATTAAAAAGATCCTTTAGCCGGTACATTGACAGTAGTCTTGTAAAAAAAATCACTCAGCTAGTTCAGCAAGAAAAATTTGATGCGGTAATATGGGAGCATCCTTATTTTGCATGGCTGGCTAATCGTATCAAAAAGAAAACGGGTGTAAAAACCATTCTCCATACGCATAATATAGAATACCAGCGGTTCCGTTCTACCGGCAGGTGGTGGTGGCCGATATTAAAAGTGTATGAAAAATGGGCTTTCAGAAAAGCCGATGGATTATTTTTTATTAGTCCGGAAGACAAGGAATTTGCGATTACAAAATGGGAAATACCAAAAGAGAAATGTTTTGATTTACCATTTGGTGTAGCAATACATGGATCTCCATCGGATAAACCAGCCAACAAAAATATTATTGCGCAGCGACACGGCATTAACAGTAATGAAAAAATCATTCTTTTTAATGGGTTGCTGAATTATAAACCGAACCTTGATGCACTGAAAATTATTCTTACCGAAATCAATCCTTTATTACTGAAAGAAAATTCGTTCCCCTACAAAATTATTATCTGTGGCAAAGGGTTACCGGATGAAATGAATGAGCTGAAAGATTACGCTGATAAAAACATTCTCTACGCAGGTTTTGTTGATAACATTGAAACCTATTTTAAAGCCGCTGATATTTTTCTCAACCCGGTACTAAGTGGCGGTGGTATAAAAACTAAAATGGTAGAAGCAATTGCGTTTGGCGCTACGGTTATATCTACCCAATCTGGTGCTGCCGGTATTTTAAAAGAAACTTGTGGGGAGAAATTGAAATTAGTGACGGACGGAGATTGGGAAAGCTTTGTCCAAACCGTTGTTAGCCAGAAAGATATAATTAATAAAACACCCAATTCATTTTACGATAATTACTATTGGAATAATATCATCCATAAAATAGTTTTTACAGCTATTTAATTTGCACCTGTCAGGTAAAATAAATATTTTTATCAATCGGCTTTTACCATTTACCTAATACTCTAATTATGAAATTTTTGTTCCGCTTCCCAGTACTTACATTATTAATAAGTTTATCATTCATAAGTTGTCAAAAAGATGTTGACACTCCACAGGTAAATCCTCCGGTGGCTGAAGCTGGCCCAGCACAAGCCATACAACTTCCGGCAAGCACTGTTACACTAACAGGCACAGGAACTACGCAGAACGGAAGCATTACCGGTTATTTATGGAGTTTAGTATCAGGTCCTAATGTTCCTGTTATTACAAGTCCTAGTTCCCCCACCACAACTTTTACAGGATTTGTAGCCGGCAAATATATTTTTCAATTTTTAGTTACTGATAATGCAGGATTAACGGATGTTGATACTACTTCTGTAACATTCACTGCTGCGCCTATACAAACGTTGACATTGCAGCCGGCGAATAATACAAATGAAAGACATCTATGGGGTAATGCTTCTATGGATCAATCTGGTCATGCAACAGAATTGGTTGCCGGTACATGGACAAGCGGATCTACTATATATATTAGAGGGGCAGTAAAATTCAACTTAAGTACAATACCCGCTACCGCAACAATCCTTACAGCGAAGCTTTCTTTATATTCTAATCCATTGCCTTTAAACGGTACGCAAACTGTTCCTAACGAAGGCCCGAATAATGCAATGTTTATTCGCCGTATTTCTGCTGATTGGAATACGGCAACAACTTTCTGGTTAACTCAACCACCTACTACTACGACTGACCAGGTATCTATTCCGCATACAGCCCTTCCCTCTTTAGACTTGATAGATACTGATGTTAAAAACATGGTAGCTACAATGCATAGTAGCGGCAATTATGGCTTTATGATTCTTCTGCAGAACGAAATTCCTTTCAACATGAGAAATTTCTGCTCAAGTACAAACTCATTAACTGCAAAACATCCTAAGCTTGTAATTACTTATCAACCATAAAAATTTGAGGTTAATGGGAAAGTTCTAAATCCATTAATTTTGATTGATGAGAATTTTACTTACTGGATTTACAGGATTTGTCAGTCAGCATTTTCTAGAATATTTAAATTCCAAAGAGCCAGGCTCTGTTGTATTGGGCATTGATAAAAATCCTGCTAATTTCAACTTTTCCAATTATAGTAATCTCTCCGTTTCATTTGAAGCAATTGATTTACTGAATAAAGACGCAACGGAGAAAATAATCAACTCCTTTAGTCCCGATTATATTCTCCACCTTGCCTCAGTAAGTTCAGTTGCACAAAGCTGGCAATCTCCACAAGAAAGTTTTGTCAATAACACCAGTATTTTTTTGAACCTGGTAGAAAGCATACGGCTGACTAATAAAAACTGTCGCATTCTATCCGTTGGCTCTTCTGAAGAATTTGGCGAAGTTGAAGAAAAAGATTTGCCACTTACAGAACAACACCCTTTAAAGCCATTAAGCCCTTATGCCGTAGCAAGAGTATCACAAGAGATGCTTTCGAAAATTTATGCAGATGGCTACTCTATGGATATTATTATGACAAGATCTTTTAATCATATCGGGCCAGGACAAAGAGATGCATTTGTATTTTCTTCTTTTGCCAAACAATTAGTTCAATTGGCAAAAACAGACGAAAAGGTTAAGAAAATTATTACTGGCGACTTAACTATTATCCGGGACTTTGTGGATGTAAGAGATGTCGTAAAAGCCTATTACCTTTTGTTGAAGGAAGGCAAGCAGGGTGAGGTTTATAATATTTGCTCTGGGAAAGGCTTTCTGCTAAAAGACATTATTAAAATAATGAGCAACCTGTTGAATATAGAAGTTGAAACAGAAACCAACCCTTCGTTAGCAAGACCCAAT
Organism: Chitinophagaceae bacterium; assembly: GCA_022843585.1. GTDB lineage: Bacteria > Bacteroidota > Bacteroidia > Chitinophagales > Chitinophagaceae > JJ008. Next base: position 1,524,471 of record JALHNJ010000001.1, on the reverse strand, counting down.
GAAAATAAAAAAATAATTGGCTCTTATCAAAAAATAAACACTGAATTAGGATGGCACCCTGAAATAGGAATTGAAAAAAGTTTATCGGATATCATCGACTATTGGAAACAACAAACATCATAGTAAGCCTATTTAGTTTGCATTACTACTTTTGAAATGCATTGCCAAAGTAATTCTGCGGTATTGCTCCATGAAAATAATTTCTTCTGCTCATGACCTTTTGCAATTAATTCTTTTCGTAGCGCATCGTCATTAGCGAGTTTTTCCATTCCTTTACTAATACTTTCAACACTAAATGGGTCAACCATCAATGCAGCATTACCCGCCACTTCGGGCATTGAAGTTACATTTGAACTAATAACTGCTACCCCACTTTGCATTGCTTCCACAATTGGTAAGCCAAACCCCTCAAAAATTGGAACAAAACTCAAAGCAAAGGCGGCTCCTAACATTTTTTGCAAATCTTCATCAGACAAACGGCCGGTGAAAATTATATCATCTTTATACGGACTACCAGTGTAAGAATCTTCTATATCACTTTTATTCCATAAAATCGAACCGGCTAATATTAATTTAAAGTCAGAACCAGTTTCTTTTTTAAATAAGTTAAATGCAACTATTAAATTTTTGATATTTTTCCGGGGATGCATAGATCCAACAAAAAAGAAGTATGGCTTTCCATTGCTCCATTTATTTCTCACATGTGCAATTTCAGTTTCATTCAATGGCAAAAAATTACTGTTAATGCCGCAGGATACATTGTCAATAGTTTCAGGATTAATTTTATAGTAATCTGCTATATCTGTTTTACTGTACTCAGATATGGTTGCAATTCTTTCTGCTTTGCGGGCAAATCGTTTAAAAAAGAAGCGGTAGTAAATCCGGTTCTTAAGTTTAATGTCTTTTGGCTTATGCTCAAAATTAATATCGTAGATAATTGGTATTTGTTTGCACCCGGAGAGTAAGCTTAAAAAACCATCCATAGAAACCATAACATCAGGTTTATGCTTTCTCAAAAAAAGTGGAAGAATGATTTCCATATAAAAAACATACAACAATGGATGCCTTAATGCTGGAAATATCTTATGTTTTGAAACGTTCGGAAAGTCGAAGTAATCTTCAGTAAATTTTTTATCGCACAAAATCTTGAACTTTATTTCGGGATGTTGCTTTATAAGATTTGCAATAGTATTAACGGTAAAATAGCCTATACCGTCCAATTTTTTATTTCGTAAAATCCAACAATTAACGGCGATTGTCATAAGCTAACGATCCATTTTTGCAAATATGCCATTTGTTTTGGCAGCAAGAAAAAATTAATCTTTAAACCTTACTTTTGACGGAATAAATCACATAGAATTTTATGAAAACAGCCCTTATTACAGGCATTACAGGTCAGGATGGTACTTATTTGGCTGAATTGTTACTAAATAAGGGATACTCGGTGCATGGGTTAAGAAGAAGAAGTTCTTTGATGAATACGCAAAGAATCGACCACCTTGTTTTCGATAAAAAAATAGCCGATAGATTTCACCTGCATTATGGAGATATGACTGACTCCAGCAGTATTCTTCGCATTATTCAACAGGTGCAGCCTGATGAAATTTATAATCTCGCAGCTCAAAGTCATGTACAGGTTAGCTTTAGTACCGCAGAATACACCGCCAATGCAGATGCAACCGGAGTATTAAGAATATTGGAAGCTATCAGAATTCTGGGGCTTGAAAAGAGAACCAGATTTTACCAGGCTTCTACATCGGAGTTGTATGGCAAAGTTATGGAAGTGCCACAAAAGGAAACGACACCTTTTTATCCCCGGTCACCTTATGGGATTGCAAAATTATATGGCTATTGGATTACAGTAAATTATAGAGAAGCATATAATATGTTCGCTGTAAATGGGATATTATTTAATCATGAAAGCCCCTTGCGAAGTGAAAATTTTGTAACCCGAAAAATAACCATCGGTGCAGCAAGGGTCGCCTTGGGCAAAGAAGGTTTACTACTACTCGGAAACTTGGATGCAAAAAGAGACTGGGGACATGCTAAAGATTATGTAGAAGGAATGTGGCGAATGTTACAGCAAGAAACACCTGAAGACTATGTTTTAGCCACAGGTGTTACTACATCTGTAAGAGATTTTATAAAGATGGCATTCGCTGAAGTAGGGATTGAATTATACTTTTCCGGAACTGGCGTTGATGAAAAAGGATTTGTAGCAAACTGTAACAATGAAAAATATCAAATAGCTAAAGACAAACAAGTTGTTGGTGTTGATGCACGGTATTTCAGACCTGCAGAAGTTGATTTATTAGTGGGAGACGCCACTAAAGCAAGGACAAAATTAGGGTGGGAACCTGTTTATGATTTACCAGCTCTTGTGAAAGATATGATGGAGAACGAAATTATATTTCAGCAAGTCAATCATTATTAATTCACATTAAATAAGGCATTGACTTAAATCACATAACGGAAAATCACTTCATACGCAAACAAATGTAATTCCAGGAATAAGTAGCCAACATGGTGATTTTAGAAAAGAAACCGATTTTAATAATTTTTACAGGAATACAACTTTGCTGTTTGATCATTTTCTGCAACAACACAGGGACTTCTAAATCGTTATAATATTTCCGGACAATAGAAATATCTCTGATAGATAAATTCCGGATAAACCGCCAATAGTAATCATAAGCAAATATTTTTTTCAAAGCTGCGGGTTTTATTTTCTTAAGTAATTCAATATTTTCTGGAATTTCTACGTTGGGATTTCGAAATGCAGTTGCAGTAACCTGTTCGCTCCCTATTCCAAGATTAGCCAATGTTTCTGGTATATAGTGATAAGAAGATTTATTTTCTAATACACGGATATAAAACTCAATATCTACTACCCATTTAAGTTCACTATCATACCAGTTTTCGAGGTTGTTTTCGATCAACGTAGTACTTGGATGCCCAATAAAATTTTTCTTTAAAAGATTAACTGGGCTTTTTTTAAAAAGATACCTCTCAAACCAGCCCATTAAATAGGCGTTCTGTTTGTTTGAATTTAGCTCAACATTTGTATAGCCACTAAAAATAAAATTTGCTTTGTTTTGCATAGCTGCAGCAGCAAACTTATTTAGACTTTCTGAAGTAGAAAACCAATCATCATCATGCATCAGTTTTATCCATTTACCATTTGCACGACGTATTGCCTCATTCCAGTTCTCTGGTGTACCAAGTGCAGAGACATTTTTATGATAATTTAGTTGAAAATAGCCTTTATACTTTTCGCACAAATCACTAACATCATTGGTAGGGCTGTCATCACTAACTATTACTTCAAAATCTTTGTAACTCTGTATAGCAATCGAATCCAGCAACCGCTCCAAAAATTCAACCCGTTTGTAGGCTGGAATACAAATTGATATGAAGACTGCCATCAAAAAAAATTAAATTTTCTCACAAACAATTACATTATTTAAATACAAAGCCGTCCTTTTAGAAAAAAGTCTGGAAAATAATAGTGCGTAAAGATTAAAAATGGGATAAATAATGGACGCTAATATCGGCTTAACAATAACCAGCTTGTTCAGCTTAGGGAATAAGACTAAACTAAACAAACTAATTCTCAATTGTATTAAAGCATCGAAATGATTACCAATTTTTTCATATTCAATCACTCTAAAGCTATTTTTTTCAAATAAATGCTTTAATCCAAATGAACTGTATCTGGCATAGTCATTAGGTTGTTCATGCTCAGGTATCGCAAAGGGGCATGTTACTAAAATCTTTGCTCCAGGCTTCATAACTCTTCTAATTTCGGGTACCATTTCCTCAAGGTTAAAAACATGCTCAAAAACTTCTGTACTAAAAACAGAATCAAAATGATTGTCAGGAAATGGCAAGGTCTTGCCGTTGTAAAAAACATCAATTTGTTCGTTATCATGTGAATGTCCCTCTCCGTGAAAATCAACACCTATATACTCATCAACGGTAAATAAACTTTCATACGGTTTTGAGCCACATCCAAAATCCATCATTTTCCCTGTCATATATTTTGAATGCCGGCATATCGCTTGCAAAAGTTTTCTCCGCAGTATATATCCTGAATAAAAGATATTTGGATTAAACTCATATTTAACCTTCGACAAATCCATACTTGGTAATTTTAAAATCCTATTATGCAATCCTCTTTAAAAATCCATTAACATTATTCGTAGCATTCTTACCAAAAAAGTCACACCATTTTCTATCCACGATAAAATCAGGATTATCAGGCAAAAACTCTCTTATTGCTTTACAGGGACCCCCATTAAATAGCTTAGAAGCACCTAACTTGTCTACAATGCCATCCTCAACTATTAGATAAGAATTCTTTGTAACTACATCCTTAAATTTTGTAATCGCACCCAAAGTATCCTCGTAAGTATGAGATGCATCCTCAATAACAAGTATTTTATTGAACGGCCTTACTAATTCAAGGCTGTACCCTTCGAACCCTTTATGAAATAAATTTATTCGAGGGTGAGATTTAACAATTTCAGGACAGTTGTCTGTGATATCAATAGAATGAACAACTCCATTGTTTAAGTTATTAAGCAGGTCAGCCATATACAATGCCCCGCCTCCAAAATTAGTTCCAATCTCAATAATAAGATCTGGCATAACTTCTGAAATTATCATTTGATAAATAACATAGTCAAAGGGAGACCGTTGTGCCAATACACCCCTATAGTGTACTTTGTGATGCCCTTTGTCAATCGTTTTATAATTGAAATCAACTCGTTCGTCAGATGGAATACTTTTTAAGTTCAACGTTTAGTATTGAGTTTTTAAAATGATATACAATATCTTACTTAAATCATAAATAGCTAATTCCTTAAATTAACTACTTTTGGTTTCAAAAATAGCAAATCATAAATATTAATCGGGTATTATTTGTTATATCTAAACATCCAATTTAGTAACACGAAACAGAGCATTTGATGCTAAAAAAAATTGAAAAAATAATAAGGGCTTACTTTCCTAAAAGGATGAAAAATTACAGGTCTTTTGTTTCCGTTTTAAAAAATAAATCTGGGCTTGAAATAGGCGGCCCAAGTCAAACTTTTGCTTCTAAAGGGTTTTTGCCTTTATACGACCAAATAAATGGGCTTGATGGCTGTAACTTCAGCAGCAATACTCACTGGGAAGGAAAAATATCAGAAGGGAACACCTATAAATATGGCAAGAAGACAGGGTTTCAGATAATATCAGATGGTTCTAATTTAGAAGCAATTGGAGATAGTAAGTATGATTTTTTATTGTCTTGTCACAGCCTGGAACATATTGCCAATCCATTAAAAGCTCTTCTAGAATGGAAAAGAGTAATTAGAAACAAAGGTTACATAGTTCTTATCGTTCCTCATAAAGACAATACTTTTGACCATAAGCGACCCCTCACAACACTAGAACACCTGCTTGACGATTATAAGAATGATACAAGGGAAGATGACACAACTCACTTCGAAGAAATCATACAGTTTCATGATGTTTCAATGGATAGTGGTGTAAGTGATGTTGCAGCACTCAGATCAAGAATAGTTGACAATTTTGAAAACCGGTATGTACATCACCATGTATTTAATACACCGTTAGTTACTAAAATTGCCAATCATCTCGGTTTTAAAATTTGCGACATCCAGCATTTTAATCCGTTTAATATTGTGTTTCTATTACAAAAAAATAACGAAGGCAACCATGACAATAGTATTTATTTAGACCCGAGAAATACTGTTTATCAAAAAGAAAAATTCCCCTCTGATAAATACTGGTAGATGAAATCTAAGATAGCCGCAGTTGTAGTTCTCTATAATCCTTCGTTGGATTTTATCAATAATATTTACAGTTATATTGATCATGTATCTCTTTTAGTAATTGTAGACAACTCCGAAAAATCGAATAGCTCACTTCTTGAAACTTTGTCTCTCAATCAAAAGGTTAAATTAATCTCTAACAATGAGAATACCGGAATTGCAAAAGCAATTAATTCAGGTATTCTCATTGCTTCTTCATACAACTTTGACTGGGCATTAACAATGGACCAGGATTCCTATTTCGAAAAAGAAATGATTAACAACTACATTACAGCTTTTGATGAATTAGCGAACAAAGAAAAAGTTGCTTTGATTGGCCCCATCACTGAAAAAAAGGAAAACAATAAGAACCAGGAGGAAATCAAAAATGTAACTAGCTTAATAACCTCTGGTAGCCTTATTAATATTAATTTATTTAATGAAATTGGCGGCTACAATGAAAAACTATTCATTGACGAAGTGGATCATGAGTATTGCTATAGAGCTTTAATAGCAGGATATACAATATTGCAGTTTCAAAATATTTTGCTGGGACATACATTAGGTAAAAAAGTGGCTGTAAAAACGATACTGGGTGAAAAAAAAGTAAAAACCTTTCACTCCCCAATACGCTTATATTATATTGTTCGTAATTGCAGCTACATTATTGCTACATATAAAAAAGTATTTCCAGAGGAAATAAAATTTCGGCGAAAAGATCTTTTGGTTAGAATAAAAAATAATTTGCTATACGGCACCAAAAAATTTGCATCATTAAGGTATATTATTCTGGGATTTATTCACTATAAAATCAACCGATTTGGGAAGCTTTAAAACAAAATCTAATTAGAATTCCTCAAAATTCTCAGGAACAACTCCATCCCTTCTTTTTTCCTTTCATCTAACGTATAACTCAGGTGCATTTTATAATACTTACGGAGGTCATACAGCTCAAATGAAATAGCATCAGCGATTTCATCAATATGTTTAAGACCAACAGCATTTGATTCATCAAACTCCTGGATAAATTTTTCAGGAAGCGGCTTTTTACTTACCCATGCTGCAAAAACAAATGGAAGACCCGTTATTGCCCGCCATTCTGAACCAAGGTCGTAAATAAAAGTGGAAATTTTTCGTTGCTCAAAAGCCCTATCGCCAATAACTAATCCAGCGGTGGTTCCTTTTATTTCCTTGCGATAATCTTCGTTTATGGCTTCTACTATTTCCGGGTTAATACCCCAGTATTCTTTCATCAGGTATTTTAACAGGGCAACAGATGTACGGCTCTGGTAATCGAGATATACTTTTTTTATCTCATTCATTGGCACTTCACTAAAGAGTGCTACGGAAGCAATCTCACCTTCTGTACCTATACAGTAATTGCCTACAATATGATATTCTGAAAATTTGGGAAGAAGAGCAACCGGCACAAGTCCCACATCAATTTCATTGTTAAGTAGCAGTTGCCCCACCCGGGCCGGATAATCTCCAATCAGTTCAATTTGACTCTTTATCGGCTCTCTTTCCAGTCCATAGAGTAATGGTTTTGTATTCAGGTAATTAACTATACCAACTTTAATCTTGCCCAATTCAGTTATTTTTGCCGGGCAAAGATACAGGAACAAGACTGTCAGCCGTTGCATTAGCGAAGGCTGTAACAAAATCAATAATAACTCATGGAACTAACAGCACTTACTTCTATTTCACCGGTTGATGGCCGCTACCGCAAGCAGGTACAGCACCTGGATGAATATTTTTCTGAATACGGATTGATAAAATACAGGGTGTTGGTAGAAGTAGAATACCTGTTGTTCCTGGAACGTAAGAAATTTTTTAAGCTGCCGGGCAAAGCTGCCAAGCATTTGCAAAAATTAGCCGAAGATTTTGGCCCAGAAGATGCGCAGGAGATAAAACAAATTGAATTTACTACCAACCATGATGTAAAAGCCGTTGAATATTTTTTAAAAAATGAATTAGAAAAAGTTGGCTGTGCAGCCGCAAAAGAATGGGTTCATTTTGGATTAACATCACAGGACATTAATAATACAGCTATTCCATTATCCTGGAAGCATGCCATAGAATATGAATACCTGCCTGCATTATTAAATCTGAATACAGAATTAAAATTGTTAGCCAATCAATGGAAAGATATTCCGATGCTGGCGCATACACATGGACAACCTGCCAGCCCTACCCGGCTTGGAAAAGAGATAATGGTTTTTGTAGAAAGGATACAGAACCAGATCGAGCAATTTATTGGTATTCCCTTTACGGGAAAATTCGGTGGTGCTACAGGAAACTTCAATGCCCATCATATTGCTTTTCCAAAAATAGATTGGATAAAATTTGCCAATGAGTTTGTTGCTAACATTGGTTTAAATCGTCAGCAATTCACCACACAGATTGAGCACTACGATAACCTGGCTGCTCATTTTGATTGCATGAAAAGGATCAACAACATTTTGGTTGATTTTTGTCGTGATATATGGAGCTATGTATCCATGGAATATTTTAAACAAAAAACAAAGAAAGGCGAAGTAGGTTCATCTGCCATGCCACATAAAGTAAATCCTATTGATTTTGAAAATGCAGAAGGAAACCTGGGAATGGCAAATGCACTTTTTGAATATCTTTCTTCTAAATTACCAGTATCCAGATTGCAAAGAGATTTAACCGACTCGACCGTATTAAGAAATATCGGGGTGCCATTTGCACATACATTAATCGCACTGCGTTCTGTTGAAAAAGGATTGAGCAAATTGGTGTTGAATGATCAGAAATTATATGAGGATCTTGATAATAACTGGGCAGTTGTAGCAGAAGCAATTCAAACCGTTTTACGGAGAGAAAATTTTCCTAACCCTTACGAAGCTTTGAAAGATTTAACGAGGGGGGCTCAGCAAATTGACAAAAAGGCTATTCACAATTTTATTGATACGCTGAAAGTGACAGAAACTGTAAAAAAAGAGCTTAAAAAGATAACACCGCACAACTATACGGGAATGTAAAAAAAGAGTATTTTTAAGTTTGTTTTTTCACGAAAGCCTCCTTATGAGATTTGCAGGTCTTCTTGTTTTTCTTTTTGTTTATAATTTTTGCTATGCGCAATTAAATATCCCCTGCAACAACTGGCTCAATTTACCTTCTTATCAATCTTATGTAAGTGTTGGAGATCTTGATGTACCTGGAAACACTATAACAGTTGAAGCTATATTTAGCAGAACTACACCTTACTCTAACGGATATAATTGGGCGGGTGACTTAGTTTCGAAACACGTTGATTTTAATGATGTGAACTATCTTTTGCGACCCAATAATGCAGAAATAACAACCACAAATGGCTTTTTTACTACACCACCGATTTGTGAGATACAATTAAACAAAGTATATCATGCTGCTATGGTGTACGACGGTAGCACTTTAAAGTTTTACCGAAATGGCTTTCTAATGAGTAGCGTTCCTGCGACAGGGAATATGTTTCAAAATAGCCATGAAACTAGAATTGGGCTTTATGATGGATTGGTTCATAACACAAACCTAATTGGGCGTATTAATGAAGTAAGGATATGGAATGTTGTTAGGACTCAGTCCCAGATCAGAGCCTTTATGAATACATCTTTACCCAATCCAACCACACAAACTGGTTTACTTGCTTACTATACTTTTGACAACCTGCTTAACAAACAAGGAAATCCTATCTGGAATGGAACACTTGGAGGAAGTGCATCACTTAATTCAACACTGCCAACCTGCAATTATTTCATAGACTCCTGCTTTATACCCAATACTATCAGTAGTATCATTAATGATTATACACCGATTCTTGCATTAAACCCTTGTGCAAATAGAATTACTGTAGAAGATGCCAATGCATTCAACATTGGTGATACCGTATTGATGATACAAATGAAAGGTGCTGATATTGATGCTACCAATACTGCAACATTCGGTACTATAACAAATTACAACAACGCTGGTAATTACGAATTCAACTATGTAAAAAGTAAAACCGGAAATATCATTGAACTAAAAAACACAATCGTCCGGCAATATGATATACCCATTGGTAAAGTGCAACTGATAAGAGTACCCTATTATCAAAATGCAATCATTACTTCTACACTAACTTGTTTGCCATGGGATGGAAATAAAGGAGGTGTTCTTGTTCTCAATTCTGCCAACGCAATTACTTTAAATGCACCTATTGATGTAAGTGGCAGAGGCTTTAGAGGCGGCACAGGTTTCAATTCTCAAACATCGGTACTCAATTGTTTTCAAAACAATTATTTCTATCCGCAAAGCAGCAATGCAATTGCGGGGCAAAAAGGAGAAAGCATTGCTTCTCCGGCAGCAAGTATTAATTATGGGAAAGGTAGTGCCGCTGGTGGTGGCGGTGGTGGACTTGGTCACAACAGTGGTGGCGGTGGTGGTGCAAATGGTGGTAATGGGGGACTTGGTGGTTACTCCTTAGATGCCTGTGGTAATGCGCCATTCGATAATCGTGGAATTGGCGGACGTAGCCTTACTTATTCCACAGCAGCTAATAAAATTTTTGCTGGCAGCGGTGGTGGTGCCGGCCAGGCAGATAATACCGGCAACCCTGTTCCTAATGGTGGTAATGGCGGTGGAATTGCCATTATTATTTCCAACACATTAACTACAAACGGAAATAGAATTCTTACAAATGGAAACAATGGATCAGCATGTGTAATACCTCCTGCTACTGATTGTCATGATGGCATGGGTGGTGGTGGTGCCGCTGGTTCCGTCTTGTTAAATGTTAATCAGATAATTGATAATACTACGGTAGAAAATAAAGGAGGTAATGGTGCTAATATGGTTGGCTCAGTTGCGTTGGGTGGAAGAATCGGTGCAGGTGGTGGTGGAAGCGGCGGACTTCTTTTTTTAACTAACGGTTCATTGCCCGCTAATGTATCCAACATAAATACCGGCGGTGCAAATGGAGTGCTTACACAAGATGCAGGAAATGCTTGGGGAGCAACTGCAGGACAAAATGGAACTACCTTATTCAATCTTGCAATTCCAGTTGCGACCACTCTCTTCAAAGTAAATATTGATTCCGTAAGATTTACCAATACTATCACTAATTGCAGTCAATTTAATTTCCAGGGGCTGGGTTACACCAACACCAATCCTATCGCCAACTGGCAATGGTATTTTGGAGATGGGAATACTGCCAATACACAAAACACATCGCATACTTATTCTACCACCGGAACATTTACGGTAAAATTGGTAGTTACAGATATTAATGGCTGTAAAGACAGTATATCAAGAGATATAACTGCTGCCAGTGCTTTAGATTTCGACTTCACTTATAAGCCTGATGTTTGTAACCCGCTATCGGTACAATTTACCGGGGTAGGTACCAGCAATCAAAATCCTTACTGGTCTTTTGGTGATGCTACAACAACCACTGGCACCACATCACCAATACATCTTTATCCTGCGGCAGGCAATTACATTGTGAAGTATAGCGTAAACAATGGACCTTGTACAGATACAGTAACAAAAACAATCAGCATCGGGGTAATTAACGATAACATCATCCTCACCCCAGATACCACCATCTGCTTCGGTACTACCAAACAACTTCGCACCAGTACCTCACTTGGTTTTTGCTGGACGCCAACAACCTATTTAGACAATCCGAATTCAGCCAACCCAATTACTTCTACCCCAGAAAATATTACCTATTACTATACAGCCGAAATACCCGGAACAAATATTATTAACAACGGAAATTTTAATGCCGGTAACACTGGTTTTACTTCTGCTTATAATTATGCAACAACCAATACAACAGAAGGACAATACTTCGTAGGTCCAAGCCCGCAGGCATGGAATGCTTCCTTAAGCAATTGCGGCGATCATACAAGCGGCAATGGAAACATGATGCTGATAAACGGTGCACCGACTCCGAATGTTAAAGTGTGGAGCCAAACGGTGACCGTTACACCAAATACCAACTATGCTTTTTCTACCTGGATACAAGCACTGTGGCCGCCCAATCCTGCACAATTGCAATTCTCCATTAATGATAATGATGTGGGTACACTTATTACAGCCAGTTTGCCTACCTGTACATGGACACAATTTTATACTACCTGGAACTCCGGCAATAACACAACGGCTAACATTTCCATCGTCAATAAAAACACACAGGTTATCGGAAATGATTTTGCACTCGATGATATTTCGTTTGCACCGGTACTTATTAAAAGAGATTCGGTAAAAATTATTGTAGATACGCCGCTTGTTGCAGCTACCAACAGCACGGCTATTTGCGAAGGTGCCTCCATTCAATTAAATGCAACCGGTGCTGCTACCTATAGCTGGACACAAGGTGCCACCCTTAGTAATCCAGCTATTGCAAATCCCATTGCTACACCAACAACAACTACCCGCTATATTGTTACCGGAACCACCTTAGCAGGATGCGAAGCAAAAGATACCGTTGACATTACGGTAAATCTAAAACCAACGATCACAAAATCAGCTAATGATACCATTTGTGCAGCCAACTCAATCCGGTTGTTAGCTGCTGGTGGTGTTGCATACAGTTGGTTGCCTGCTGCAAGTTTAGATAACCCATCATCAGCAACACCACTTGCCACACCAGCAAGTACTACTACATACATTGTAACGGTTACCGGTGCCAATACCTGCACCAATACAGATTCTATAAAAATTGATGTACGATCCGCCAGTTCTTTTAACATTAATCCTCCCGACCAGGTTTGTATCAATGCTCCTATTCAATTGTTAGCCGGTGGTGGCGATATTTATTTATGGCAGGCAAATCCAACACTTAGTAATACATCCATTCCAAATCCAACAGCCACGCCTACTGCTACAACAACTTATTCTGTATTGATTACTGATACGCTTTGTAATTACAGTACTACTTTATCTACCATAATTACGGCATTGCCGCTGCCCACCATACGAACTTCCAAATCAAACGACATTAACTGTATGCTCTCACAAAGTAATTTAGCTGCAACAGGTGCTGCTACTTACATCTGGACGCCGGGAGCTTCGTTAAATACAACTACCAGTGCCACACCAATTGCAAGTCCAATGGTAACTACAAAATATATTGTTACGGGTACAAACAACAATGGGTGCATCAACAATGATTCTATTACCGTTAACGTTACAAAAGATAACCTGGTAAATTACCAGATGCCAACCGGCTTTACTCCAAACAACGATGGCTTGAATGATTGCTATGGCATAAAATACTGGGGCACTATTTCTGAAATTGAATTCAGTATCTTTAACCGCTGGGGCGAACGGGTTTTTTATTCTACTAAAGTTGGTGATTGCTGGAACGGTATGTACAAAGGAGTATTACAAGATACGGGTGTATTCATCTATATGATAAAAGCAAAAACCGATTGCGATCCGGTTGTATTCAGGAAAGGAACATTTATTCTTATCAAATAAAATATTCTCTGCCAACAAAAGTATATGCCCTTATTAAGGAGCATTCGTTCTAAAACTTCCCAGACTGCCATTACAGGCAAATAAAAATACTTTACCATTCTCTCCGGTAAAATAACGGCTATTGTATTCAATCAGTGTTAATTAGCTAAATACAATCACTTTTTTTATTGCAGGCTCTAATTCGTTTTGTCTTAAAAAATAACCAGCTTATATATCGGACTTACTTACAAATTATCAACAAACTTATACCATGGCAGTTTATAGGCGATATAATTTTTAAATTGAATACGAAACCATTACCAACTTAACCTTTTGCTATGTCAACAAAAAAAGAAGGCCGTTCTTTTAATGAAAAAAGAAGACGGCTACTGAAATTTTTAGGACTCGGCAGTGCTATCTTTTTAAGTAAACCCGCTGCTACACAAATAAGGGTTACCAAACCTACCAATGAGATCACCAATCTTCAAACTGCTCCCCGTTATATTGCTATCACCCTCTTACGACAATTTGATCTTCTTTCTTTAGAGCTTCGCTATTATAATTTTACGCTAACAGGAAACAGCTTACAGAAAAAAGGAAATCCTGCATATGTGGTAGTGGTGTTTCAACCACAATCCATGAGTGAGCAGGCATGGAAAGAAGAAGAAAATGCTATTGAGTCGCCAACAGTTCCCGGCAGAATGCTGATCGGCGGTGAAAGCAGACTGGTCTTTTCTATTCCTGCCAATATTTCTTCCATACCACTTGATGTAAAAGAAATGCTGGCCTGGGAAAAATATAACCTCGTAGTAAACGACAGAGCAAAACAACCTTCTTCTGGCAAAGCAATTATCAATCCACCGGTAAACCCTAAAATTGATAAACTGCAAAAAAAGATCAACACTGTTTCGAGAATAAAAAATGTAGTAACCGGCAGAGGTATTACCAAAGATGAAAAACAAATTCTCAACAGGGAGATTGTGCAGGAAGAAAGAAACAGCCGGGCAGATGCTATCGTTAATGTACGGGAAAATCTAACTGCACTTGCTAAAGATCCAGTAGGCCCATTGACGGAGTTAGAAACTTCGCTGGAGGTACCTATGCGGCTTTACCTATCTCCCACCAGTATTGCAGGATGGAATCATATTAGAAAACTAAATGCGGATAAAGGAATTTTAAAAGAGACCAACCAACTCTTTGAACTCTGGCATACCCGCATGGGAACAAAAACAAAAAACGGCGGTGTTGATGAAAGTTCATTTACTAATGAGCAAAGAATTCTCCGGGCTATGTGGGCCGATGATGCAAAAAAAGATTACAAAGAAGCTGTCATTCCTAAAGTTGATCCGTACCTCGGTCTTACTTCCATGAGCAATAAAGATCGTCATCGTATTGTTCATGAATCATCTAATTTCCAGATACCAGGTTTTGTACCACAACCTATCAAAGCGTATAAACTATTTCTTACAACCTTAGGTGCATGGCTCGATAGCGAATTGGTGGTAGAAAGAAAAAAATTAGAGTCTGCCAATATTTTATTTGGCAATAATAACAATGCACTGAATCTTTTAAAATGGCGGCATATTGAAACACTCGGCAGGGAGCATTATGTAGAAATAGTAGAAGCCGGAAACATTATGCCATTCGGACATGAAGCTGTACTAATAAAAATTACCGAAAGAAAACCACATGCTGGTACCGGAACAGCTGCTAACTTTCAACGGATGATCGTTGTGATCACAGAAATTGTAAAAGATTACAACTATCGTGACAGCAACGGGGAGTTTATGAATTTCAGTTTCAGCAAAGTGGAAATGATCACCACCGCATCTCCCCTGTTGGACTTCAATAAGAAGAAATTAGTGGACGCAGCAGTTATGGTGGCTACCGACCAATTTGTTATCCGCAGCAATAACCAGGATGTGCCATTTAAAGTAAAAGCAGAAGACCTGGATGGAAATTTTGTTGACTTTACGATGCCGCTTGCTTTTATCAGCACCAATGTATCGGGCAGTGCATCCAATAGAACTAAATTAGTAGATGCCTATAACACCGGATTTAAAATATCCAACAACAGCGACCTGAAAGGACAAAAATTTACACTGGCTCCCCAAGTAAAAAATGGAAATGACACAACCTATGTAGCAAAGCAAATTACTTTCGGTGCCAGAACATATACCAATGCAAACGAACCACAGGGATTTCTTCCTGTATTGAAACAGGCAAATATTATTGAGCCTTCCTATCAACGACTGACCGGTGTTGCACAACCCGTCTCTGTTTCGTTAGAAGATGATAATAATAAAGGACATGTATTTGCAAAATTCAATTTTGCACAAGCTGTAAATTTTGCAGGGCAAAGTGATAAGACCGGTGGTATGGCCACACCCAATTTCAACCTCAGTGGCTTATCAAAACTCGCCGGTGCTATTGGTGGCGACATAAGCAAATTTAAAAATGCAGCAGCCACTGCTGATGATTTTTTTGATGTAAGCAATTTGCCAGATCCAAAACTATTCGGTGTATTTAAATTGAGTGAGATTTTAAACTTTGTTAGTGGCGATGCCAGCTCCTATGATCTTGCAAAGCCTTTAATTGACAGGGCACCAAAAATTCCCAACCTCACCACCGAAGAAACAGCTGATGAATACATCACTTCTTATGTTATTAAACCACAATTAAAAAATATAGACCTCGGATTTGTTCAATTTGTAAAAAAAGGAGGTTCTTCTTTCTCCATTGTTACACAGGCAAGAGTAAAAAAGAAAAACCCAACCGGCGTACCATCATTTGGAACGGATGCTACCTTGACCGCTTTTAAAATTGCAATTCTAAAAGGCCTCATCAATATTGATTTTAATAAGATCAGTTTTGTAACAGAAGCCGGGAAGAAAGCAGATGTAAGTGTGGAAATGGCGAACCCCTGTGTGGTGTTTGGCGGTGCATTAGCTTTTATCAATAATATAAATTCACTCATTCCTTCTGATGGATTTTCTGATCCGCCTTATCTCGATGTTTCATTAACCGGTATTAAATGTGGTTACTCATTGGCCATTCCCAATGTGCAGATGGGTGTATTCTCATTAAGCAATATGACACTCGGCGCAGAAGTCAATCTTCCTTTCACCGGTGCACCACTCACCTTCGGTTTTAATTTCTGTACAAGACAACAACCATTCTGCCTCACTGTATCATTCCTCGGAGGCGGTGGTTTCTTCGGAATGGAAATAGACTTGCATGGAATACGAATGATAGAAGCTTCATTGGAATTTGGAGCAGCCGTTTCTATCAACCTCGGTGTAGCCAGCGGCGGTGTGAGTATAGTGGCCGGTATTTATTTTAAAATGGAATTAGTAGATGGACAAAATTCCACCACCCTTACCGGTTATGTCCGCATCAATGGTTCGGTGTGTATTCTTGGATTAATTACAGCAAGTATTGAACTATACCTGGCCTTAACTTATCTCATCGATAAAGAAAAAGCTTTTGGTGAAGCAACGTTGAAAATGAAAATTGAAATTTTGTTCTTCAGTGCTTCTGTAACCCTTCATACACAACGAACATTTAAAGGAAGCGGAAAAGATCCCAACTTCCAGATGGCCATTAAAGAAAATGAATGGCTGGAATATTGCGCCGCTTATGCTGCTTAACCTTCTGTTGATTTTAAAAGACCAAAACAATGAAACAAAAGATCATACTCACTGCACTTCCCAATGGAATTGTAAAAAAAATTGGCACAAACACTGTTAATGCATCAGTAGCTGTAAGTCTGCAGGTAGAAGATGTAAATACCACCTTGCAGAATGTACCCGATATGCTCAACTGGGCAGAGAAAGTAAAGACCGGAAAATTCACGGTATATATAAATGGTGCTGCAGTGCAGGCCAAAGTAGTGAGTAAAGAAGTAGATGTACAGCTTTGGAAAAATTTGTTCGCACCAACAGTTAAAGTAAGATCATTTGTACAGGAAGACTTGAGCGACAGACCAATTCTATCTTACCCGGTAAAACATATCATCAGTTTTGTAAAAAATACGATCGCCACAATGGGCAACCAATTTGCCGATGACCTTCCGGATAGTAATTATTATACAGATAGTACCACTTTCAAATCCATTTCAGATTATACACTCATCCCCTATCCAAAAAGAGGCCGTGAAAAATTTACACTGGATAAGATCGTTACCAAAATACCTACCGACAGAAGAATAAATGAACTATTAAGAAAAAATAAAGCGATCCCTTTTAATGCCACCGCTAGCCCTACTTTTGATTTTGCACAACTAAAAAACTTTCATGGGCTCTACAGTAAAAAAGAAGTAAAGAATCATGTGCCCGTACAAAAACCGGATTTTGAATTTCATGATATTCTTTCCGTTATCGCTGCTTATCCGCAATTGTTAAGAAAGCTGGGGTTGATATTTGACCTGGAGTTTACATTGCCCGCCATCATGGCCAATAAGATAGAGCCAACCATTCGTATCGCATTTTCGGGCATCAACTTTACTACCGCTACTACCATTTCTTGTCCGCCTTCTGCCTATTCAAAAACAAATAATGGTTTTTACCTGGGTGCAAAAAATGATAGTTTGATAGACAGAGGTCATTTAAAATTAAATACTGATGCCTTCACCGTTTTCCAGGTGGATACAGATGGAGCAGGATTAAAACTCTGCCAGATGATCGACAACCTGCAACTCGAAAAAGCAAAGCATATTTTTTATGCGGTGGATAATTTTATCCCCAGCGAAAATTTAGTACCGCTCTTTAATAATGAGGCTCCAACAAAAGAAGGTTTACCTGTAAACAGAACCGCCGGTATTGCAGTAGCAAAAAATGGAATGGCAGCAGGTGTGCAACAGAAGTTTGTTCGAATGAATGCACTCAAGCCGGCATTGGTTGCTGCCGGTATGACACCGGATGGATTAACTGGCACCAATGCTACATACATTCTTCCTGGCGAAATTTTATATGCCGATGATCTGAATCTTGGTTACCGGATGGATGTACAACCCGAAGGAATGGGTGGTAAATGGTTCAGCCTGCATAAAAGAAATAATAAATATTCTTTCATCAATTCCGGCAACAACTATATTGATATTCCTGATATGCCTGCCGATGAAGGGTATATTCAAATTGGAGCAGCAGAAGAAGATACTGACTCCGGTAAACAATTAAAGATCGGTGAAGCCATTGCCCGTTGGGATGGATGGAATCTGAGTGTACCGCCTCCCGGCAGCGCATTAAATGATCCGATGCTCGATAATGAAGAGGATATTTATGATAAGAGCAATCCTGCATCAAGAATTAAAGAAGAAAATAAATACAGGGCACCGATTTCACAGGATTTTAAATTGAGTGTAACACCGGCTGTAGAAAAAGGCACATTACCGATGCTTCGCTTTGGAAAAAGATATTCCATTAAAATAAGAACAGTTGATGTTGCTGGCAATAGTGTGGACCATACATTCACCCCGGAAAATGCGGGGCAAGCTATTGTACCCAATATCCGCTATATGCGGTACGAACCTGCTGATACACCATTTCTTTTATTAGGTAATAAAATGAAAGATGGAGAATCAAGTGAAATGATGGTGGTAAGAAGTAATGAAGGCATAGCGGTGGAAGAATACGAAAAAACTATTGCCGGAAATAAATACATAGCCGATTCTGTTCGCCATGTAAAACCTCCCCGCTGCACGGTAGAAAGAGCCACCACACATGGCATGCTCGATAAAGGATTTGGTGAAGCTAATGCAGCACAGGCGGCTTCCTACTATCAAAAAATTATTGCAGAAAAAGATCCGCTGTTCAAAGAAGAAGATAACAGTCCCAACCTGCAAATATTTAATCCGGAGCAACAACTCTTACCGGTGGAATATCTTGCGGACCCGATGGCTGCCGGTGTTACATTTTTTATTTCTACCAATGACCCTAATCCAAAATTGCCGAACCCGGAAACAGTTACCAGGAGAATCAGTTTCTTTTTTGATGAAGAAGTAACCACCGATGCACTGGCGAATAAATTGGCTTCCACCGATGAATGGTTTAATCCAAAAACCTTCCGCATTTTATTACGGGAAGGTAATCCTTCCATTAATTGGGAGGCTTCTTCCCGCACACTAAAAGTTACGTTGCAGAAAGGAGTAATTTTTAAAATGAACTATGCTTCCTTCTGGCGGCCCGGTGAGTTATTACGCCAATCCGGCATATTGGAAATGATGGGACTTAATAATTTAAACACTGCCGTAGGAAAACGTATTGCAGGTGGACAACACTGGATGTTCTCTCCCTGGCGGCAAATTAGTTTTGTACATGCCGTACAACAACCTATCAGCGTTGATGCTTCAGGAAAAAAATATCCCGCCATCGTCAACATGGTTCCGGATAGAGATTATGGAGATAATTTCTCCTGGCTCAATACACAGTTGCTGGTGCATGGACCATCAACCGGCCAATTTGATCTGGATGCTGATTGGCAGGATTGGATAGATGATGTAGAGGAACCAGCTTTGCAAATTGTAGATGTAAAAGCAAAAGTTTTCCACTTCACCACCTTATACCTGGTTTTCGATTATGTATTTGGCGACCTCAACGGTATAAAGAACAATCCATTCAAGGCATTGAAGCATACGTTCAATGATACCAAACATCGTTTCATCAATTATCACAGCATCGCCACAACGAGATACAGGGAATATTTCTTTATGCTGGTAAAAGAAAAAGGAAATGCTTTTAAACTAACAAGAGAAGGTGAGATTCTTAAAAAAGTAAATATTCTCAGTAGTGCAAGACCGGCAACACCAAAGGTAGAATATGTTATTCCAACATTTGAATGGGCCAGAACAACTACCGGAAAGAAAACAGTAACCGGAAGAATATCAGGATTAAGAGTTTATTTAAAACGTCCCTGGTATAGCAGCGGCGAAGGCGAACAATTAGCAGTGGTACTTATGTTCCCGAAAGTAAGTGATAATATAGGCGGCTCTGTTGGTGCTACGTATACTACCTGGGGTACAGATCCTGCAAGACTATCTGCCGCTTTACCCAACGGCATCACACCAAGGCACACCGATTTTGTAAACCTGAAACCCGGCAATACAGATATGGTGGCAGTAGCAGAACATCCAACAGCAAAAGTGGCCGTAGCTGCCTTTGATGTGAAGTATGATGAAGACCGCCAGTTGTATTATGCCGACATCATGTTCAACTCAGGTACTGCTTATTTTCCATTCGTACGGTTAGCATTAGCAGCCTATCAACGACATTCAGTAAGAAAAAATGATACAGATTGTTGCCTCTCTCCCATTGTACAGCCCGATTATATTCAGATACCGGCACCAAGAGCTAGTTCGGTTGAGTTTGGTGCTTCAAGAAGAAATGTAACCGTAGCCATTTCCGGCACCATTGCAAGAATGGCACAGGTTCCCGAATACCGTTCAAGAGTTGATTTTATTATTGAGGATATGGATATTCCATCATCAGAAGAAACAGCGATCAGTTTGGATAAAAAACCTATTGACAGTTACCAATATGTTTTAAAATCAACAGACATTGTTAACAATGCATTCTTCCATAGTCACCAGTTCCAGTTACCGGCTGCCTATTCAAGTAAAGCATTCCGCATAAAAGTATTGGAGTATGAACTCATCACTTATGATCCGTTGAAACCAAATCCCAATCCCGGTGGCGCCAACTTCGGTAGTATGCCATTAAAAGAAAGATTGGTTTTTGCAGATGTGTATGAAGTGAAGACAGAATTTGGAATAAGTAATTAAAACCAGTTTAGAGTTCGGAGTTCAGAGTTCGGAGTGGCGTGTTGAATTAAAGGGGTTGCGTAATTGTATTTGCGTTACCTTACCACAAAGATCTCAGAGAAAATACAACACGAAGCTCACAACCCACTTTGTGTCCTTTGTGAAAAAACTTTGTGCCCTCTGTGGTAAATGTATTCCTTGCGCCTTAGCGTCTTTGCGAGAAACTAATCCATGTAATCTGTGGTCAACTGTATTTGTATTCATCTTAACCCAAAACTCTCAACTCCTAAACTTCTTTCCTCATTATCATCACCAACAACTCCTTCTCCTCTTCCATCTTTTTCTCCAGCAATTCAAACCCTACTTTTCGCAACACATTTTCGGATGCTGTATTCTCCGTCTCCGTCACCGCATATAATTCCATCAATGGAGTGCTTGTATGAAAATATTCAACGCCTCCTTTTGATACTTCCGTGGCATAACCCCTGCCCCACACTTCCGGGATAAACGAATAGCCCAATTGAATTCTTTCCGGTTCCTTCGGTATCGGCGTAATAACAAAACATCCCACAAACCTCCCACTCTCTTTTTCATTAACTGCCCAACGGCCTAAGTATGCATGCGGCGGCAAATGCAAAATTGTTGCTTCAAATCGTTTATCACAATCTTCCCTGTTCTCCGCCGGACGTATATACTGCATCACTTTCGGATCACTATGCAGAATAAAATAATTCTCATAATCATCTGCCGTAAACTCCCGAACGATCAACCGGTTGGTTTCAAAAATTGTTTTCATAATAGACGACCACCCTCCAAAGGAAGGCTGTAATTAGTTTATATTTTAAAATGTATTCAATCCTTGCTGCGCTACTAATTTATACCTGATTAAAATCATTTTGGCCATTTTTTCATTATCCTATCTTCCGGTAAACATTGCTGTATGAATAATGAACAGACCGAATCTGTACTGCAACTGGCCGCCAGTTTATTCAGGCAGGGACATTCAAACGATCAAATCACCAATCATCTCCGCAATAAAGGCATTGAAGATAATCTATTACAGCAAGCCCTTGAAGAGGTACAAAAGCTTCGCCATATCAAAAGAAGAAATGCCGGCTTTATCTGGTGCGGCATCGGCACTTTTTTATTGGTATCCGGCTGTATGCTCACTTTTGTACAGTATAGCAACGGACAAAATATCCGGCTCATCATGTATGGTCTCACCAGCATTGGCGTAATTGCAATTCTAAAAGGATTGGTAGATCTGTTTGGGTGGTAGAACGTTCTTAAAAGCCTATCACTTTACTAATTTACCTTACCCTCAAAAAGACTCAATTATCAAATGTGACGAACCCGGCATCGAAAAAATGGCGTTAAAAAAATTATACAGTAAGCCGTTAAAAAGCCGGCGCTGTCTGAGCCAGGCAGTAGTTAGTAACTAAAATAAATCTTGCGGCGAGTTCGCCGGGTTTAGGCTTACGAAATAATTTTTAGTCATTTTTTCGGAGCCTTGATTTTTTTTGTTACTTTTTTGTATCAAGACAAAAAAGTAAAAAGCTCTTACTTAAGTATTTCCGATGTAAAATGAAACTTAATCTCCGGGTTGTTACTAATCTCCGTATTCAAAAACCATTCACTCTGCGCCAAATAAACCATATGCCCATCCTTATCCTCACCAATATTCGCCTGCTTAAAACGAGAGAAGTCCAATAACTTTTTCTCATCTGTTGATGTCAACCAGCAAGCCTTATAGAATGGCAACGAGTTAAACACTACCGACGCACCATACTCATGCAGCAACCGATATTGAATCACTTCAAACTGCAGTTCACCCACACAACCAATAATTTTTTTATTGCCACCAAACTGGGTAAAGAGTTGTGCCACTCCTTCATCCGTTAGCTGGTTCAATCCTTTTTCCAGTTGCTTTGTTTTCATCGGGTCCTTATTCTCCACTTCCTTAAATATCTCGGGTGAAAAAGCAGGAATACCCGTAAAGAAAAAATTCTCTCCCTCCGTCAGTGTATCACCGATCTTAAAATTACCGGTGTCAAACAATCCTACCACATCACCGGCATACGCATCTTCGATCACCGATTTTTCACGGGCCATAAAACTATACGGCGCACTAAAACGAACATCCTTATCCAGGCGAACATGATGAAAGTATTTGTTCCGTTCAAACTTACCCGAACAAACCCGGAAGAAAGCAATACGGTCTCTATGCTTCGGGTCCAGATTCGCATGAATTTTAAAAATAAAACCACTCATCTTATCTTCTTCCACATTCACGGGGCGAACCGTAGTTTCCCGGCTGCGGGGTGTAGGTGCAATGCGGATGAATGTATCCAGCATTTCCTTCACCCCAAAATTATTAACTGCACTGCCAAAGAAAACCGGTGCCACTTTACCATTTAGATAATCATCTAGTTTAAGTTCACCATGCACTGCATCCACCAGTTCCACATCTTCTCTCAGTTGTGCAGCATCTCTTTCGCCGAGTGCTTCATTCACCACATCCTCATTCAGGTCATCCACCCGTATCACATTTTCATCCACTGCCTTAGTACCGGCGGTGAACAACACTAAATTCTTATCATGCAAATTATAAACGCCTTTAAATTCTTTACCACTGCTTATCGGCCAGGTCATCGGGTGCAGGGCAAGGCTCAATTCCTTTTCCACTTCTTCCAGCAGGTCAAAGCGGTTCTTACCATCCCGGTCCATTTTATTCACAAAAACTATCACCGGAGTATCCCGCATCCGGCACACTTCCATCAACCGGCGGGTTTGTGCCTCCACCCCGTTCACACTATCTATCACCAGTATCACACTATCCACCGCTGTTAGCGTACGGTAAGTATCCTCCGCAAAATCCTTGTGACCGGGAGTATCCAGCAGGTTTATCAGTACATTATTATATTCAAAACTCATCACCGATGTAGCCACCGATATACCTCTTTGGCGTTCTATCTCCATAAAGTCGCTGGTAGCATGTTTCTTTATCTTATTGCTCTTTACCGCACCCGCCACCTGTATGGCACCGCCAAACAGCAGGAACTTTTCTGTCAGTGTCGTTTTACCCGCATCCGGGTGAGAGATAATGGCAAATGTCTTCCGACGTGCTATTTCGTTGTGATATTTCATAAATGGCGGCAAAGGTAAGGCAGTAAAAGCAATTTTTGGGGAGCCAGCGTCCCGTTCATTGGGCATCGTCCCTTGCGTCGCACTCTTCAACAGTAGTAACACGGATGATCATTTGCGAAGTTTCAGTGCTTATCTTAGTCCTTTCTTAAATTAGAGAACCTTATTTCTATTTATCAAGAATTAAAGAAACTAGCATAACTGCGATTGTAAAATGATTCATTTATTAATTGATACTTGTGTTTGGAAACAAATGGTTTCTAAAAATGAAGTTAGTCCAAGCCTAGTTCAAATTAATGAGTGGGTTAAAAGTGGGCATGTTACTTTACTTTATCCAGAAGCATTAAAATCAGAATGGGAGAGACATCGAGAAAAAGAATTAGCATCTATAATTAAAGCAGTTGAAAAACAAAAAAAAACCCTAACCCTATTAACAGAAGGCAACGAAACTCTTCTTAAAGCAATTGATTCGCAGAGTGCCATTGACAAACTACAAACTCAAGTAGAAATAATTGACAAGTTATTAAACGATTCTGTTTTTATTCCTGAATCAGAAAATGTGATTATAATTTCAAGAAAACATCAAAAGAATAAAAAAGCACCCTTTATAAATAAAATTAACAGCTCAGAAGATGCATCTATTATATTTAGTTCGTTAGAGTTTATCCAAACTAATAACCTAGTTGAATTCTACTTTGTTTCAGAAAATATTAATGACTTTGCAATAAACAGAAATGGCACCCACGAAATTCATCCAGATATTTTAGATGAATTCAGTGGACTCAATATAATTTATTTTAAAGAAATAAAAACTTTAATAGAAACATTAATAAATAATGGACTTCCAAATAAAATTGAATTCGCTAAAGAAGACTCTAAATCTGCTGACTTTTTTTTAGCCCCACAAGTAAATAAAGATGATAAAATAATAGACCAACTTTACACATTTCTTAAAGAACGATTTTCTGTTTTTCAAACACTCCCTCACTATATATGGGCCAATAAATACCCTTTTAAAATAACGCCAAAAGCTTACTTCGAATACAACTTGTTTTGCTTGTACACTGATAACGCAGAATTATTTGGCTTTTTTAAATCTCTAAAAATTTCAGAAAACAAAAAAGTTGAGTTCACAGACCTTCATTTAGTCGAAGGCGTAGAAAACCACATAGAAAAAACACTCTTTATACTTACCTGTTTAAATAACAACCTTGTATTTAATATTGAATTAAATGGCGAGCAAACTAGAAAAGAAATAAGATACTTTTTATATCCTGACACTAATTTTCCTGATAATTATCTTATCAATCTTCAATTTGACAAAGCATGGGAATCACTTTCTAACTCACTTGAAGATGAGGAATCTATCGAAAAAACTGCTTTTCTTAACTATGAATTTGGCAATTACAACCAAGCCGCTAGGATTTATTTAAAGCTCCTTGAAAAAAAAGAAAAATCTATTGTAAATAATTCAAAGTTATTTATATATCAATACAATTTATCAAAACTAGAACCCTTCGTAAAATATCAGTTTTCCGAAGAAAAACCTGATTTAGATTTGGTGAAAAGGTTAAAGAAAGTTCGGAAAGAATTTGAATCAGACTCCACAATTTTCTATAATGACACTAAACTCACAAAATGGATTAAAGAAGGACGTTTTATGATAGATCGTCAAGAGGTAATTCTAGAAGACGGTGGAAAGCTTCGTGACTTCTATTTTATGTTACAAAATGGAGGAAGAGGTTCAAATTCTTTTATTTGGACTATATATGCTAATCATGCAATGTTATTATCATTTTTGAATGACAATAAAATTATAAATGAGTTTGGCTCTGAAGTAGCTCATATCAACGAAATTTTTACAGAATCAATTATTATATCACACTCCATACACAGTTCTATATACAGCAGATTGGAGGTCTTTGATGATTGGATTATCAAAGCATTAATCTTATACTGTAAACCTGATTCAATTATTAAATACTGTAATCGTTACTCTCTAAAATCTATAAAGTATTCCCACAATTCGTTGCTAGAGGATGGGTTTATGGATTTGGCTAGAAATTTCTTTAAGTCTTATGAGTCACTAATTAAAAACTTGGAGTTAAATCCAGGCTATTATTTTACTGATAAATTTCGTAGAATTTTCGGTAATATAATAACACTTGCTTCATTTTTGGAATTATCAGAAGAAGATGATAAAGAGATAGCTTCATTACTTTATACTTTTTTTACTAAACGACAAATATTCAATTTTCGAAACGAGGTAAAATTCGTAAACAGGTTTTTAATTAAAAAGAAAATCAAATTTGGAACAGAAATCCTAGAACAATATTTTAATCTCATATATATTTCTCCGAATTTTCACGATGAAGATTTTTTAGAAGCTATAACCATTTGCCTGCAGAATGAAAATACAGGCATTCAGCTTACTTCTGATTCATTGAATATAATTTTTACTTTCATTAATGACAATTGCCCTATATGCAACCGCAAACACGACTCATCGATACTAATCCCTTTTTATAAAATTGCCGAGAACGCAGATGCGAAAGAAAGCATTCAAAATAAAATTTTTGACTTGCTAAATCAGAAATTTGATTGGCGGCTTTATTACCTTTCGGTTATTTACGATATAATTAAAATAGACGAAGTTTTTTTTACCCAATTAATTAATCTTCAGAAGCCAATAACCTCTAGACCATCTTTCACTGGCTATTACTCTAAAGATGAATTAAACCGGGATTTCAGATTAGGTGCTATAATAAATATTTGCTTTAAGCATGGCATTGACTTAAGAAATGAAAAATTTTCTCATTTAAGAGGATTCGATCCTTACTATGACTGGCTATTGGATATGGAAAATTTCGATTATCATAATTTTAATCCCAGATGGGTGAGTGAGTATCCTACAAAGTACTATTTTGAAAAAATTTCTAAAGTAGAATTGGCAAGAAAAAAAATTTCTGAATATCTTCAAAAAGTCGAAGACCCCTTACTTACAAAACATTATTTAGAGATAACTAATTTAGCAGAGACTTATAACAAATAATAATCATAATTGCAATCTCCCCGTTCTCCGTAGTCTTCCCTGCAATAATCAAAATAAAAACATTAGGGTTGTTATGCTTAGTCTGCGACTAAGCACCGGCTTTGCCAAAAGCCGTCAAACGAAAAACTGCATTTTATTTTTTAGTTTTACAACTCATGAATTTTCTGCAAAAGATACTCACTGCTTTACAGCTCGGGCGGCATATAAAGAATAGTAATTCGGGAAAGACGTTTGAAGAACAATACAATGAAACCGGTGCATTTTCGTATGACGAAACGGGATTTACTATAACGTATGAAGACATTAAAGAAACGATCCAATGGAAGGATATTACAGAATTAAATGCTTACAAAACAGACCTGTTCACTACCGACAGGATTGATATGGAAATAGTGTATGGCGATAAGCATATAACTATTAGCGAAGAGTTACCCGGTTGGCACTTATTCATCAGGAAAACGAAAGAAGAATTTCCTGAAATTGATAAAGAGTGGGATGTCAAGATCATCTTTCCTGCCTTTGCGACAAACTATACAACTATTTACAAACGAGATAGCTGATTATGAACTCTGGTTTGATCATAATAATTCTTGGAGTAGTAGCATTTGCAGTAGATCGTTGGGGTTTCGAAATAAAACGTAAACGCCGCCGTGACTATTACAACAACGAATATCTTAAGTCAGATGCATGGCAACGCAAACGCTATGTTGTGCTAAAAAGAGATAATTGGAAATGTGTGTACTGTGGTGCCCGTGCCACACAGGTACATCACAAGAGATATGCAAAAAAGAACATCGGAAAAGAACCAATAGAATGGCTTGCCTCCATCTGCAAACCCTGCCACGACTTGCAACATAATAAAACAACCATTTTATAGTCACGCAACGGCCATTTTAAACATAACAAACATATTGTCATGACGGAGACAAGAGCCATTTGCTGGTTGGAAGCCATCTTACATCGGTTGGAAGTCTACTTATATTAGCTGGAAGCTTTCTTACATCAATTGGAACACCTCTTACATTTGTTGGAAGCTTGTTTACACCCGTCGGAAGACTTCTTACATCAGTTGGAAGCCTTCTTACATTAGTCGGAAGGCCTCTTACACCAGTCGGAAGACCTCCTACATTTGTCGGAAGCTTGCTTACACCAGTCGGAAGCTTTCTCACATTAGTCGGAAGGCCTCTTACATCAGTTGGAAGACCATCTACATTGGTAGGAAGACTTAATAAATATGCCTGCTATTTTATTTATGTAAATGATACCCTTCGCCTTGGTTCGTGTCTCCCAAAAATAAAATGCCCCCACGGCGTGGTTAGTGTTTTCTTCCACCAACCAGAAATAAGTAAAGCATATTCTTTACGCATAAGAATCTCACTAAGCACAGTACCGGGTGGAAGAAATATTTATGTATATTTATAAGGCTACCAAACAAAACTGTATGAAGAAAAATCTATTGGGTTTAGTTCTGCTATTCAGCGTTTCTTGCTTTTCACAATCATTCTCGAACGGCCCTGTTTTCACTCTTACTAAAAACTATGATATTGTGAAAGGCGTTTTATCAGGCAAGTGGGACAGCTTAACAAATGTGAAAGTACTGACCAATGTCACGTTGAAGCTTGATACAGTTAATAAACTATTTACCGTTCAATTTTCAAAAAATTATACTGAGAAATACTATTACCACTCTGTAACCAGGAGCATAAACACTCAAGGGCAGGTCTCTGATCTTTTTATTATGAAAAAAAGTGAAGCAACCGGTAAAGAGAACTTCAATATGCCTACGCTTATTATTTTGAGCAAGCCCGACACGAAAAAAGTATTCGAAATCTATTGCAGCACGAATGAACGACCCCGAAACTTCTCGGTCAAGTAAATTTCCGCTTTGGCAGGTCTTCTGAAGAAGTGGGAAAAAAGCTGCTACTAAAAACAAGCTATGGTCATCATTTATATACTACTTATTGCACTTGGCGCATTGCCCATGATTCGTTTTGTAATAAAGCGAAAACACTACCGTAAAGTTCTTTCAGAAGGCACAAGGACCACTGCCGAAGTGAAGCAGGTGATTAGAAGAAGAATGTACAAGGGAGCTAATTTTGATAGGGTTGTTTTCTGGTACCTGCCAAACGGGGCCAACCAGTACAGGTCGGGGCAACTTACGACCAAACCGGGTAAATACAGGGGTGGTAATACACTTGAAGTTTATTACCTGCCCGGGCAGCCTGAAAAATATGCCCTACCCGGCAACAAATACGAAACGTTGACCATTGTTTTTCTGATTTTGTTTTTTGCCTTCGTAGTTTTTGCCTGTTTTAAAATTGATCAATTAGTAAGGAAGAATAACGCCACTTATGAATTTAAACCACCATGGACAAAATAATATTTTCCGCCCCGGCAAATGTTCCCCAAAAAAATCATATCGTGGTTGAAGCCTTTCTGCTGATAGTATAGATCAACAATAGCTGCTTTACCAGTTATTGTAATTTATTCACAAGGAGATTAACAGCTGTACCAACTAGTGTTTCCAATAAGCTTACATTTTGCTCCAGCTCTAAAACGGTAGCCTGCTTTCGTTCTATATCAGCCTGGGGCATATTATTGTTTTGGTAGGTAGCTAACTGTGAACGGGAATTTGTCAACCTGCTCAACGCATAGTCTAATATAGACTGGCTGTATACTACTTGCTCCTGGCCTTGCTGCAAATTATTATAATAATCATTTCTTTTCCGTCTGAAAATATCGCTATACCGGTTATCAGTAACAGCAGGGCAATCACCCATTACATCCCCGTGACTCATATGTGCCTGCAGTGCATTCGAAGAAACGCTGATGGTAACAGCCTGCTCATTATTCCTGTTAAATTTATGACAGATAGTAACCTTATCCTTGTTTCTTATTTTATTCCTTTCTTTAAAAGTTTCACGGTCCCAATTATATGAATAATCCCTGTCGTGGTTACCATTATCCTTGTTGTCATGATTCTTACCCTTGTTGTCCTTACCGTCTCTCTCCTGATCATTTTCATTATCCCGGGCCTCATTATTGCCTTTATTATTTTTTACATCATTCTTGCCCTGGTTATTCTTTTCCTCTTTCCGGCCTTTATTTTGCTCCTGCTTTTTTTGGTTGGGTTTATCTTTTTCCTGTGGAGTAAATGCCACATATGCTACGGCGGATAGTATTAACAAAGAAAAGCCCAATCTGTTAAGTTGTTTTTTCATACTATTTTTTTTAATTTTTATCTTCAAATTCCTTGTCCAGTTTTTCAAGAGACTGTTCCACTTTTTTAGTCTGCTCTTCCAGTTTATCAGCATTTATTTTTACAGCGTTGGAAATGGAATCCATCCTCTCGATTTCGATTTTTTCCAGGTTATTGGTTTTTGATTCCGAACAGGAAGAAGTAAGGACGAGGAGGAACAATGCAAAGGGCATCATCCTTTTAATGTAATAAGTCATTGTAAGGTATGTTTATTGAGTTTAATCGAAGCTTGGCAAAGGGTTACATAGTAAGCTACAATTATCTTACCAATTAATTGATTTTAATTCAATAAGGGCTTTATGAAAATAGCTTGTATAGTTGCTGCCCCGTTGTTCGTAGTGTTCCAAAAATAAAAAAATGCTGAATGGTTGTGGTTAGTCTGCTACTAACCATCAGCCTCAACTAGGCTGTAAATATGTTTTCAGTCCATCGTTGTCAACGATGCACAAAGCATCAACTTTTAATTGATTATTGATAGTATTCCATAGGGAAACAAAGCATATACCCTCCCAAGACTACCATTTTGCTATTTATGATGTAATTTCAGGGCCAACAAATAAATAACAATGCTAACTATTGATAATTATTTAGACAGTCATTACATACATAGAAGCAACTGGCTACGGGCAGCTGTTTTGGGTGCAAATGATGGAATAATATCTATTTCAAGTCTTGCAATAGGTGTTGCTGCCGCCAGCTCAGCAAGAGAACCAATTGTTTTAGCAACTGTAGCAGGCCTAGTTGCAGGAGCTCTGTCTATGGCTGCCGGTGAATATGTATCTGTAAGTTCACAAACGGATACAGAAAAAGCAGATATTGAAAGAGAAAAAAAAGAATTAGAAGAAATGCCGGCAGAAGAATTAAAAATATTAGCGCAGATCTATGAAAAGAGAGGGTTGAAAAAAGAAACGGCTATGCAGGTAGCGATAGAGTTGACGGAGAAAGATGCTTTGGGTGCACATATAAGAGATGAATTAGGTATAAACGAAATTAGCCAGGCAAATCCAATACAGGCTGCCATTGCATCGGGAGCTTCGTTTACTGTTGGGGGGCTATTACCACTTTTGACCGTACTGTTTACCCCATTAAAAGGAATCGAATATTGGCTATACGGTTTCACTACTATATTTCTTATTATTTTAGGAGCTACCTCCGCAAAAACCGGAGGTTCGGGTGTACTAAAAGCTGTTTTTCGAATTACAATATGGGGAACTATTGCAATGGGATTATCGGCTTTGGTGGGATATATTTTTGGCGTTAATGTATAATTTAAAAAATCAGTGCATATAAAATACAGAACACTTACGCTATATCGGGTGTTCCCAAAATAGCAACACATTTTTATATTCCTCTCCAAATAAAATACCCACTAACACTTAAAATAATCAACCCGCTATCACTTACTTTTATAACATGAAGTACACTATGTATAAAATGTACCTGCTAATGGGTGCAATTATATTGTTGGCAGATTCGCCCCTATTAGCACAACCCCAGCCCCACCAAAAAATAAATGTACCTGTAACAAAAAACGACCCTGTGTGCGACAGCCTGCAACTTATTCTCAGCAATAGTGCCAGCGGATTTCTCCACTACAGGTATAACGAAAAAGTCAACAACAATACAGTTACCTATAGCAGCACCCTGCCTGCACCTGGTTTTGCCAAACGATCTGTTCAGATTGGGAAAGTCAATAATTTTAAAAGTAGTATCCCGGTAACCCTTCCATTTTATATGGCGATTAGCAATTTTACCAATGAAAAAGAGGCCCGGCTGTTCATCAAAAACTTTCAGCTTAAATTAGTGTCTTGCCTGAAGCCCTCGGAAAAAGATACGGTACTAAAACCCGGGTTTACTTATTACAACTCATTTTACATAAAGCAGAAAGCAGATAGTTTTATTACTGCCCAACTGATGCTGCTGAGTGATAGCAATGCGCATACTGTCATATTTCGTTTGTTTCATAATAAGGGAATAACCGACAAAGGAAGTATGAAGAATCCGCCGGTAGTTACTAATAGAAATCAATACAACGAAGTACTACCCTTACTACAGACGTTGTTTGATAATAGCTCTTCCAACTTCGGTGCCATTTGCGATAAATTGCTGGTGAACCAGGAATGGAATCCTACCTTTTCAGCCACTATCAAGTATAAAGACTTTGCCTCCCCAAATGTGGAATATGTAACCGGGAATCTCTGGAACCAGTACACTACGTATTTCTATGCCGCTAATGAAACCATTGCCATGCAGCGGTTTACTGAACTAACGGCAGAAATTGATAAATGCCAGGTTGCCTTCCCGTTTCAGCAATTCAGCGCAGCGGATAGCAAACCGACTATTAAATGGTGGGTGTTTAAGCATAACCGAAGTGATATAGCGGGTAATAGCTACAAAAATCAACTGATTCTTACATTAAAAAAAGCAGAACAGGGTGAAGGATATGTGATACGATTTGAATTTAGAAAATCCCCATAAAACTTTTCTTTTCAGTCCGGGCTGTGGTATTTGAATAAACTTCAGGTAAGGAACTAATACCAATAAGTGATATTTAAGAACCTCCACCAGGCAATCGCTTGCTATACCATGTTATCTGCCCACGGTGATTCGCAAAATGTTCAACCACATGAAACCATTTGCAGTAGTTATTCCAATTCCATTTTTCGGTTTCGCCGGAGAGTAACCATTCATCATCTCTTTTTTTAAACTCTGCAAGGCTTATAGCTCTTGCTTCATTCATGGCATCAGTATAGTACTTTATATTGTTGCCTTTTAGTTGGGTTTGTGCATCCGGGCCCAGGTCCATTGCTACACCCCACTTCTTTTTATTTGCATCGCTAAAGTCGTTGAGATTATTAAACGTAAGATCCTGGTAGATCACCTCTGTAGCAGCCACATGCATCATCAGCGAACCGATGCTGTTCGAATCTTTATCATGCAAATAATCTAATTGCTCCACCGACAACTTTTTTGTTACCCGTATTACGGAATCGCTGATCCATTCCAGCATAGAAACCAATGCACCGATCTGCGGCGTATAACCTTCCATCGGTCCGATATGATTAATATTTCTATCACCAATAGCTGATTGGCGGCCATACCCTAAAGAAGGCACTGTTAATGCACCTATTGTAAATGCAGAAAGGCCGATCGTATTCATAAACTGGCGTCGGTTGAATTGCTTATTGCCCATAGTGCTGTTTTCCTAAATGTAAAAAAAAACAGGCTGAGTTGATATTTTTTTTTGCTTACCGAGTCTTCCAACTTTATAGTTTCGTAGCCGATGTCTCACAGCCCGCCTTGTGTGCAGAGTGGATCCGATAGCTATCGGCTCGGCGTTATTCTCTAATACAATCGTAGTACGGCGAGTGCCACAAAGCCATCTGACACTCGCCTGGAAAAAAAGTATAGGTTTCTCCAGACTATTTCTTAAACCAGATTATTATATAGAACTTTATAGGAATGAAAAAAATAGTGATTGTATTTTTCTTAGCTGGCTTCACCGTTTTATTACATGCACAAGCAACAGATTCTGCTGCTATACAAGGGGAATTACAACAATTAAATAATATCAGGGATTCTTTAACCAGAGCTCAACTGGAAAAAGAAGGTATTTCACCAATAGACCCAGGTAACGGACAAGAAATGCCCAGCGAAATGCAGGTCAATTTTGACAGAATTATGCAACAACAGGAAAAAGAACATAGGATCTTCAGCAAAAAATTGTTACTTCTAACTGCCATTGTTTTCATTTTGATAGCCAGTATGAGAATAATACTCAACAAGCAAAGGCAGAAAAATTGACGTACAAATAAACTTCTCCGCCTTGGCCAGTGTTACAATAAATAACAGCCAACACTCCGTGGTTGGTTTTCCTTCATCTACCACATGATCTAAAGAACACCCTTTTCATTTCAGTAATTCGATACAATTTTTTTGCTATTTTTAAATCACCCAAATATTTATTAATGAGTACAGGAATTGATAAAGAATTAGTTCGGGAGCATTATCAACAAATGAGCAATGAACATCTTATTAAGATTGCAACGGAAGATGCTGCAGGTATGACACCTGAAGCACAACACATAATAAAAGAAGAAATTGTAAGGCGTAAGCTCAATGAGAGTTTGATAGAAAATGTGCAGTTTCAAAATAAAATTTATACGGACGAAGAGATTGCTCATTATTATGAACTTGCCCGAAATTTAGATTGCCCGGTTTGCGGAAAATCTTCTTCCAAACTAAATGGCTCACTTACCAGCACCGTGTTAAGTTTTATAATATTTACAATGTCGAGTAAGACTATAAAAATTGCTTGCCCCGCTTGCCTGGACAAGGCAAATGATTCGGCCCTATCATTAACAAGAATTATGGGTTGGTGGGGAATTCCTTCCGGAATTATAAAAACAGTGCAGGCAATTGAACTAAATAAAAAAAGTAAAAAAACAAATCACCTCGAAACAGCAAACGAACACTTAAAAAATTTCGTGTTATTAAAGATCAAGGAATTTGATGTCCACCAAAATGACAAACAAAAACTGCAACAAATTATCTTATCTGAGTAGACTTTTTAAATACCAGCTTTGCAAAAGCCGTCTATTGAGCCTAATAAAAAAATTGCTCTGAAACTATCTTACCATCTTTTACTTTGTACAAACAGATCTCACTATTAGTTTGCCGTTGCTGTCCTTTCATTTGCAGATCCGAAACCCAGCCCACAGAAAAATAATCGCCTGCTACAAATGGTTCGGTAATAGTGCTGCCATAAAACTCCTCCACCATAGATACAAATAATTCAGCCTTCTTTTGTATTGCTTTCAGCCCCTTTGTTTCTTTGGGCAGCAGGCCTTCAACTGGCTCCAGGCTAACGGTGTCTTCTGTAAATAGTTCCAGTTTGGCTTCTTCTACTTTACCGTCCCGGCACATTTGCACCAGTTTGTCGGCTACTTGTTTTGTAGTCATTATGCATGCAGTTTAAAATGCTGGCTGGTAAAGTTATAAAAAAAGCAGCAAGCCATATGTAGTAACGGCTTGCTGCAAAAACATTATAAGGACTTAATCTACTTTAATAAATTTTGTTCGAAGCACTACCTCACCGCTTACTAATTCTACAATGTACGTACCAGCTGCATAGCTACTGATATCAATTGGGGTTGGTTGCTGACCACGGGCAATAATGCTTTTCATTTTTTGCCCTCGCAGATTATAGATAGTAATAACAGCATTGGCGGAAATTGTTCCCTCTGTGGCTATTACCTGTATTTGCCTTTGGGCCAAACTTGGATGCACTTGCAGCGATTTATCAATACTATTAGCAACGACCTGCAACAAAATAATTTTACTGTAGGTATAACGGCCATCTTTATCAACTGATTTTAACCGGTAATAATTGTCACCTGTTTGCAGCTGTGCATCCGTGGCAGTATAACTATTAGCACCCGATCCTGCTGCTGCTACTTGTGTAAGAAAAGTAAAATTGATACCATCCCTACTTTTCTCTATTTCAAAATGGCTGGTATTTTCTTCCATTGACGTTTGCCAATTCAACTGATGCCTGTTACCCACTCTTTGCCCGCTGAAAGAAAGCAGGTTAAGTGGTAAGGCTGTAAGCTGTTGCACACAAATGCTGAACGTACCTGTTTCTCCACCGTAGCCCCAAAACCGGATCAAATACCTGGTGCCGGCAGCCAGGGGCTGTGTAATTTGCGGGGCCAGACCTACAGCATCATCATTACAATCCAATTGTGTCCAGGCACCACAAATGCCGGTATACAAAGCCATTACTCCATCACCCATAGTACCCAGCTCCGTGTTAATTTGATAAGTGGCTGTAGCCGGTGCTACAAACGAGTACCATACATCGGGACCCATGCTACCACAACTGGGTGTACCCCCACTTGCTGAATTAGTTTGTTGAATGGCACCAACAGATGTTCCAGCTTGCAAATTACAAGTACCACCAACAGTTATTGTAGTTGCGAAAACTACACCTGCCGAACATGGTGTATCTGTTTGAGAAAAAAGATCGATTGACGTAAACAAAAAAGAAACGAAGAGAAAGTGTGTTAGTTTGAGGCTTTGCATAACGAGGTGGATTAGATGGTTTAAAAAAGGATGACATTGGATTAACTCAGCTTAAAATTGATTTGAATGGATGGTTTTAAGCAGATGACTTAAAAAAAACAAATGTATAGGAAGCGATATTGTTGTCTTTTTATTTTTTTAGATACTAATTGTTAAGACAAGAATTGGGTAGGTGTATTTACCTACACATAAATATATCCTATCGAATAGGTAGTACAAACTCTGCTTTTGTTCTGTATTTGCGCATTTATATTACTACTGTACAAGTGTGGCTCTCACTGATTCTTTCCCATTGTAGTATAACTATTCGTTTATACTTATTGCAATCTGGAGTATGTGTTTACTTATGGAAATGAAAATAGTAAGTGTGCAGGTTTATATTACCTTGCTCATTCAACAATAAAAACCCCATGAAAAATCAATTCTACATTATTTGCATTATTTCTATTTTCTTTTTTCCGATTGTAAGTTTTGCACAGGCCCCTAATTTAGGTACAGCAGGAAACTTTGTAATGTTCACCACTATCGGTGCAGTAGGCAATACAGGTGTTTCGGTAGT
Organism: Chitinophagaceae bacterium; assembly: GCA_022843585.1. Lineage (GTDB taxonomy): Bacteria > Bacteroidota > Bacteroidia > Chitinophagales > Chitinophagaceae > JJ008. Next base: position 1,487,346 of record JALHNJ010000001.1, on the reverse strand, counting down.
TATTGATAAAATAGGAACCAACGACGGTGCTATAACCGGCTTTACCCCCATACCCGGGCAGGAAGAAAATGCAAACACCGTAACCGCACAGGCTGCTGCGGATTTGCAGGATGCATATAATGCGATGTACACTACACCGGAAACGATGCCTAATCATGCAGCCATATTGGGAAATGGCGAAATACTATATCCAGGTGTTTATTTAATACCCGAAGCTGCTTCTATAGAAGGCTTGCTTATTATGGATGCACAAGGCAATTCTAATGCAATATTTATTATTAAGGTGCAGGGTGCTTTTTCTCCCGGCCCCTCTTCGCAGATATTGCTGATAAATGATGCCCAGGCATGCAATATATACTGGCTTGCCGAGGGTGGCGCCATTGCTATTGCTACACTAGGCGATATGAAAGGAAATTTTATTGCAAACCCCGGTGCAGTTTCCATGGCCGCTTCAAGCCAGCTGGAAGGACGATTGCTTTCTACTACCGGGGCTATTGCAGTTGATGGAATAACTGCGAACCTGCCGGTATGCCTTACCACATTACCAGTAACCTTACTCAATTTCACGGTTACTAAACAGAACACCACTATTGATCTGTTATGGACAGTAGATAATGAATCTTCTTTTGCCGCTTATAAAGTGGAAAGATCAGCAGATGGTCAGCATTTCGCTACTATTGGAACGATACTACCCACCGTAATACCCGGTGTTAAAAACTATAACTGGTCAGATAACTCTCCGCTTATACTGCAAAACTTTTACCGCATCAAAATGATTGATATCAACGGCGGTTATAAATATAGTTCTGTACTTAAGATCAGCATGAATCAAACTACTGGAATTTCGATCTATCCCAATCCAACGCTGAACCACACCCTATTGCTGCAACTGAAAGGGCAACTAAAAGGTGAATACACCCTGGAGCTATATAATGCCAGCGGAATAAAAGTAATGAGCCGTACCCTATTGCATACTGAAAATGATGCAACAAGAACTGTTGCAATTGATAAAAAAATACCCACGGGTTATTATTTTCTGCAAGTAACAAATCCGGAAAGGAAAAAGGAAACACTTAAGCTTCTTATAAATAAGTTTTAATTTTTTTGAGTTGGTTAAAGTGGACTCGCCTCGCCATCAGGCAGGCGGTAATCTCTACTGCTACTCCATAGTGCGGCGGCTAACACAGAAAGCTATCCGACATTCGCCTGGGAATAATCTGGTGAATAAATATTTGAATAGATCGCAGGTACTTACCAAACCCAATTGTTATGAACCCTACTGTATGGCTGACATTAAATCATATTATTGCACTTTAGCCGTCCACAGTAATTTATAGCTATCGCAACCAAGGTTATTAATATTCATCCTGAAAGATCCGTTGGCCGTATTGCCTGTGATAGCAGCTTCCAAATCGAAACGCCATGCAGTAGAGCCACCATTGGGTGGTTCGGATATATGGTCATTTACTTTGTTATCAGTAATTGTAAATGCACCATCCGGTCCGGTAAGTACAGACTCCAGTTTGCCGCTGCATCGCCAATAGCCCTTAAAAGTAAGGTTGCTTAACTTTTTTCCATCGGCACTGATGTCGAAACTGATACTATCGCCTTTCATTCCATTGGAAAATGCTCCGGTGAAATGCCGGGGGCCGGGCTTGTTGCTGGTACTTTCTGTTTCTGCGGATGGCGTTGTAAGCTGGTTGGTCGCAGTGCTGTTATCGTTACAACTAAAAAGAATACTTGTACTTAAAAGAAAAATGGGAAATAAATGAAACATAGTTTTATGTAAGTATAGGCTTAATTAATTACTTACCGGTATTTATCTGATGTTTGCAGACGTATTCCATCCAATAAAAAAGAGACACCGCAAATGCTCATTGCTCTAAAAACTAATTGAAGTAACTTTAATTGCATCAATCTTTTCTATGTACATCCGAGTAATACTATCAATCGCTGTTTATTTCTATTTGCCAACTGTACAGGAAAATCTATTACAGGCGCAACAGAGTAATAGAAAAGATACGGTGCAGGTAACAGTGGATGATCATAAAATGTGGATGTATGTTGCCGGCACCGGTAAATATACCGTGGTGCTGGAAGCTGGTGGCTCTTCTAACCACCGATGCTATAGAACCATTGATACAGCACTGTCAAAAATTACCCGTGTAATTTCTTACGATCGTCCGGGCTATTTGAAATCAGAGATATGCAATAAAACAAGAGATGCTCTTACGATTGCTAAAGAATTAAAAGAAGCGTTAACAACTGGCGGCTATCCCCCACCCTACATTTTAGTTGGCTGGTCGATGGGGGGATCTTTTGCAAAAGTTTTTTGCGACCTGTATCCTGCAGACGTTGCAGGATTAGTTTTAATAGATCCCTGCCCGGAAGATTTTTATACGAGAATGCAAAAAGAACATCCTGAATTGATGAAAGAAGATTCCATTTATATGCAGGAAATATTAACGAGTACCGGCAGACCGGGTGAAAAGGAAGAAATGAAAGCTTTTGATACAAGTATGCAACAGGCAAAATTATCAGACGTTGGACATACTACTCCTACTACTTTGTTGATAGCTGCATACGGCAAGATTCCCGGTGATGGCGAAAAAGATCCCAATAACCCGATGAATTTTATGTGGGTGGAGGAATTAAAAAAATGGGCGGTTAAGCGACCTAACCTTCAGTACAGCATACTCAACAGTGGCCATCATATTGCGAAGGAACAACCCGATGTTGTAATAAAAGCAATTACAGATATGATTGAACAGTTGAAGTAGTTAAAACGTCAGATCACCTGTTGTGTGAAATAAAATACTAGCTGCAATAAATCATTTAACATATTGCTGAAATAATTTCTCCAGCGTTTCCTCTTCATTAAAACATAAGCCCGGATGAACTTTACTTGCTTGTATCACGGTGCTGCGGGTGGCAGTCAACCACCGAAAACGTTCCGGCGTATCTAATGCTGCAATTTCACTATCACTCTTTTTTCCCAAAGCGATATTGGCAAAAGCCTGGAGGTTTTGCCGGATGAATTCAATGTCTGCCTCTGCATATAGGCTCAACAATTTTTCTTCGTTTAATTCATACTTGCAGCTAAGGTATTTTTCTTTTTTACAAAAAACAATAATACCTGCATTGATAAATTCTTCCCGTTCCACCCGAGGCACAATTCGTATAACGGCGTATTCGTATAATTTATTTTGCTGCATGCTGGATCTGTTTTACGAATATAGAAGAATTGGCAATGCGGCTGTTCAGGAAATGAATATAGGCTTGCTTTATTTCCTTTGAACTCATTTGATCATCCCATTGCAGCCATTCATCTGGCAATAAATTTACAACGGCTGTAATGGCTTCCGGCGTTAATACTTTTTTCATGTATTCATCTGCTGCAATAATTGCTGTAGCATAGCGCAACAGCACATGGTTCTTTATAAGCTCAAATGGTTTTAGAATATATTCTTTCCGCTGCTCCCAGGAATGATGAAAATACAATGCGGCCCCATGATCTATTAACCAGAGTTCTTTATTCCACAATAACATATTGGTATTCCTGGCGGTTCTGTCTACATTGAACAACAATGCATCTAACCACACAATTTTTGAAGCCAATGTGGCATCTGGTTGTGTAACCGCCGCGTCAAAACTTACGGAGCCCGACAAATAATGCAACGCCAGGTTAAGCCCGGTGCTGGCTTTCAACAGATCTTGTATCTCTTCGTCGGCTTCTGTTCTTCCAAATGCTTCATCCAGGTTGGCAAAAACAATTTCAGGAATTTTAAGTCCGACTAGTCTAGCCAACTCTCCTCCTATGAGTTCTGCTATCAATGCTTTGATACCTTGGCCTGCTCCACGAAATTTTAATACATATAAAAAACCATCATCTCCCTCTGCAATAGCAGGCAGTGAGCCGCCTTCCCGCAAGGGAGCCAGGTAACGGGTTACATTGATCGTTCTTATTTCTGGTTGAAGTGACATGTTGCAAATTTAATGTAAGTTCAACTGCAACAATTCCCTTCATCCGGTCTCTTCTCCTATAAAAAAGCAAAATGCTGCCTCCAACAGCGGGATGGATTAAAAGTAACGCCTGCTTTAGTTTAGAAGCTTTATAAAGGTATTTATAGGATGTTCTTTTTTTCACCGAACAATTGTGTTGTTCAACTGTTTACTTACTACTACAAAAATAAAAATTAGTGAATCGCTTTATACTTTTCTTCTTCGGCATAATTATACAACAAGTTTCGTATGCCCAAAATACAGGGAGCATTACGGGTTTTATAGTGGATAAATCTACTCAACAACCGCTGGAAGGTGCTTCAATAAAACTAGACGGTACTAATAATGGTGCTGTTGCAGATAGTTTAGGCAAATTCAGAATAGCTAATATTCCGGTAAAAAGTTACAATATTGAAATTAGTAAAATAGGTTACAAAACATTTGTGCTCTACAATATTGTTATTAATAGCGGCAATGAAAATAACTACGCCATTGAATTAGAACAAGCTGCAACATCATTAACCGAAGTAGTAATCAAAATAAACAAGAGAACGGCAAGGGCAGCTACATTGGAAACACCTTTAAGTGTACAACGGCTTACAAGTGAAGAGATCAAAAGCAATCCCGGTGGCAATTTCGACATTAGTAAAGTAATACAAACACTTCCCGGTGTAGGTGGTGGTCAGCAGGGCGGCAGTTTTAGAAATGATATCATTATCCGTGGCGGTGCTCCCAACGAAAACGTTTTTTATTTAGATGGCATTGAAGTACCTGTTATCAACCACTTTCAAACACAGGGCAGCAGCGGCGGGCCGCAGGGTATTTTAAATGTAAGTTTTATTGAAGATGTAAAATTGAGTTCATCGGCTTTTGATGCCCGTTATGATAATGCCTTAAGCTCTGTTTTTCAGTTCAAGCAAAAAAATGGTAATCCCAATCAGTTCCAGGGTAATTTCAGGTTGAGTGCTACGGAAGCGGCATTAACCTTGGAAGGACCCTTGTCAAAAAATAAGAAAACTACTTTCCTTGCATCTGCTCGTCGTTCTTACCTGGAGTTATTGTTCAAGGCACTTGATCTGCCTATCCGCCCTAACTACTGGGATTTTCAAACAAAGATCACCCACCAGATCAATAAAAAAACCACTCTTACTTTCCTTGGTATCGGCGCCATTGACAAATTTCGTTTTGCTGCACCAAAAGAAGCTACCCCGGAAAAATTATATTCCATTAACTCCAATGTGTTGGTCAACCAATGGAACTATACTATCGGTGCTTCATTAAAAAGAAATATTACTAATGGGTTTTGGAATTTAGCATTGAGCCGAACTGATTTTAACAACGATATTGAAAAGTATGAGGATAATCAAAATCCATCAGCAGCCAACAAATCATTAGATATTGTAAGTGCCGAAAAAGAAACCAAACTTCGCTTTGATGTAAATAAAAACCGCAATGGCTGGAAGATAGCTTATGGTGCTTCCACGCAAATAGCCAATTATACAAACACTACTTTTAATATCATCCGTAAAGAAATCCGGGATGGGGGTGGTAACATTGTTCAACCCGCTGTGAGTGTAAATTTCAATAGTCCGTTAAAGACATTTCTACGTTTAGGTGCTTTTCTACAGGCAGGAAAACGTTTTGCATCCGATAGGCTTGGTATTAGTGCCGGTGTCCGAACAGACATGAATACTTTTACTTCTGATGGGATGAATGGTTTACAAACTTTATCACCCCGCATTTCATTGAGCTATGTGCTGGCCGATAAATGGACCTGGAATTCATCTGCCGGTATCTATTATAAAATTCCTCCGTACACCATTCTTGGTTTTGCCGATAATAATAATGTACTGGCAAATAAAAATACAAAGTACCAGCGCAGTAATCACTATACTACCGGCTTTGAATATTTACCCAATGATGGTCTTCGTTTTACCATTGAAGGATTTTATAAAAAATACAGTCAGGTGCCGGTATCTGTTCGGAATGGCATTTCATTAGCCAACCTGGGTACCGATTTTACATTGCTCGGCAATGAAGCCGTTACTACAAATGGAAAAGGTAAAGCTTACGGTGTTGAATTTTTTGTGCAAAAGAAATTGACCAATAAATTCTTTGGTATACTCTCCTACACTTTTTATAGAAGCCTATATGCTGGCATTGATGAAAAATTTGTAGTCAGCAGTTGGGACAACAGGCATTTACTGAGTGTAACATGGGGCTATAAATTTCCCCGCAATTGGGAGTTGGGTTTAAAATTTCGTTACCAGGGCGGTGCACCTTATACACCGTTTGATGAAACATTGTCAAGATTAAATTATTTATCCCAAGGTGTTGGTACGCTTAACTACACACTACTGAATACGAATCGACTTACAGGATTTAACAGCAGCGATGTACGCATAGATAAGAAATGGAACTTTCGTAAAACAACGATTGATTTGTTTTTAGATGTTACCAACTGGTATGTGGCGAAAAATCCCGCTATACCAGAATACACCTTTAAAAGAAATACAAATAATACCGCATTTGAAACAACAGATGGCATGCCCATTAAATCAGATGGTAGCAATGCCATACCCACAAGGGTAAAAAATGACGACCCGTTTGTAACGCCAACCATCGGCGTTATTATAGAGTTTTAAGAATAACTCAACTTTAGGATGTTATCGGTAAAATAAAATTCCAAGATGTGACATGGCCCTCCAGTCTGTGAATTATACAACAGATTTGAGCTACTATGTAACAAGTAGAATTGTAAGATAACTGAACTTACATCAAAAATTAAGTGCAAACAGATACCCCAGCCGCAAATTGCAAAAATAGCAAAAGCGATTCTCCCAGACCCAACAAACATATTGTTGTTGAAATTGTGGAATATGTTCCCGATTCCATTGTGAGTAAAACAGTTGTCAATAAAACCAGTGGTAATGTTACGGCTACTTCTTTCGATGAAGGAGAGAAATTATGTGAGAAAACAATAGAACATGATATCTATGTGCAGGTCATTGACGGCAAAGCAAGCATTACTATTGGCAGAGAATTACATCACCTTAATTTAGGCGAGGGAATAATAATTCCAGCCGATATTCCACATTGCTTTATTGCAGATTCTCAATTTAAAATGATTACTACAATCATTAAAGACTTTAAGCAAGAATAAACTTCTACACTTGATTTCAATTTAGCCCTATACCTACAGCTCCCCGTCAAAATCTAATTGACAAAAGCCATCTGAATTAAAAATGTGCGAATTATATAACTGCAAACCCGCAGAGTGTAACAGTTAAGTTCATTACAAAAGCAACCTTTACCTAACGTACTGAAAACTATTTTTCACACAAACAAACTCTTTATGCTCTTTAGAAAAATTCTTTCGCTATTTTTTGTATTTCTATTTGCAACAGATACTACTCCGTTATTTGCACAAGAAACTCCTTCCAAATTTGAAATGAAAAAAGATGGCGATGGTGATGGGGTTAAAAATAAAAGAGATAAGTGTCCATCCACTCCTCCGGGTGTGCAGGTTGATGGAACTGGTTGCCCTGTTGATACGGATAAGGATGGTGTGCCTGACTATTTAGATAAATGCCCTTCTATAGTTGGTACTACTGGCATGAACGGTTGCCAGGATAAAGATAAAGATGGTGTAAGCGATCCAAACGATAGTTGTCCTGATGTACCCGGTGATGCAAGATTTAAAGGCTGCCCTGATAGTGATGCAGATGGCATCCAGGATTCGCAGGATAAATGTCCGAATGCAGCAGGACTGGATATGTTCCAGGGATGCCCGGATACAGATGGTGATGGTGTGCCAGACTCCAACGATAAATGCCCGGATACCAATAAAGGAATTAAAACCGATGTGAATGGATGTGATGCCGACAGTGATAAAGATGGTGTGCTTGATGCGGATGACAAATGCCCTGCTACTAATGCAGGAACAAAAGTAGATGCATGGGGATGCCCGGCTGATACAGACGGAGATGGTGTACTGGATGCAGATGACAGATGCCCGGGTGTTATAGGTGTTATTTCAAACTATGGTTGTCCGGTTGTAAAAAAAGAAGTGCCAAAGCGTTTACAATTTGCAACCCGTCGTGTAATGTTTGAATCAGGAAATGCATTGGTGAAATCCACTTCTCACCCAATGCTGGATGAGGTAGCAAATATTTTAAAAGAATACCCGGATTATAATTTGCGCATTGGCGGTCATACTGATGGCATGGAAAAAAACCCAACTACGGTTTCGCAAAGCCGTGCAGATGCAGTGATGTCTTATTTAACAGGCAAAGGTGTAGCTGAAAGCAGAATAGCACTTACTGGATATGGTAAAACAAGACCTGCAGGTTCTAATGGAAATTCAACAGCAAGGGCATTAAACAGAAGAGTAGAACTTGAATTGTATTTAAGATAATATAAAATCGGCTATAATTTTTTTTCATGTTCCAGGTTCGATTTCGCAAGCAAGGGCTATACTGCGTTTCTATACGTAAGATGGCCCTTCTTGTTTGATAGCTTCATTTGTATAACTCATTTTCTTGCAGACTACAGTTCACTAAAATCAGTGCTGGTAGTTAGCCCATAGCGAAACAGCTTCGTCAAACCACCACCATTAAGTAGTAACTTAGGTATCGCTTACCGCTCAAACACTGAAAATGAAAAGCGAAACCAAACTCATCATCATAAAAATTATTCATACGCTTATTTGGCTATTCTTCAATGTGGTGATCTTTTATATGTTGTATGCCGTAATTACTAATAAATTGGACAAATGGCTATGGATCGGCTACGGTTTATTTGTTCTTGAAGGAATTGTTCTATTGCTATTCAAATTCTTTTGCCCGTTAACCATTATAGCCCGCAAATACTCAGATTCCACAAAAGATAATTTTGATATTTATCTTCCCAATTGGCTGGCGAAATACAATAAGCCAATTTACACATCCATCTTAGTAATAATTATTATCATTACCGTTTATCAGCTTTTGAAATAAATATAACTATTCGGTGAATGCTACTATAACTACTGCATAATTTTTTAGTCTTGTTTGAATTAAGTAAGTACTTTTAAATAAAATCAATATGTCAAAAACAAAAATCACCGTTAATAACAACGGTTCATTAAAAGTAGAAGGCGATTTTGAGGTAGTAGACAGAAATGGTGGCGTTTACAATTTACAGGGAAGAGAAATTGTTTCTTTTTGCCGCTGTGGTTTGTCGAAAAACAAACCGTTTTGCGATGGATCACACAATGGTCATTTCGAACATGAAGCAGTTGCTTTTGATTTGCCACCTAAAAAAGCTATTTAATCGTGTTGCTGGCTGCTCTATTACAGTATACATAATTTGTAGTATAAAAAAATATCGTAACTGTTGTATATTTATTCAAATAGTAAAAGTTAATACTATTTGAATAAATCTGCCACTACTGAAAACGCAACTACCCTGTCATCTTTTGTTTATTTAACAGCATTAAAAACAATAAAATGAAAAGCGTATTTGTAACCCTTATTATAATAGTTGCGGTTGCTATTTCTACCAGCTGCAATAGCAGTTCAACCAATGAAACCGCCAATACTACAACATCAGATGATACAGCATCCAATCAGCAAGCCGCTGAAAAGGATGCCTCTCCTGCTTACAGCAATCAGCCCGATTACCCGTACGAACCTGCGGAAGTAAAGATCAGCGGAAAAATCACCACCGAAATATTTTTCGGCCCTCCCGGTTTTGGCGAAAATCCTGAAACAGATAAAAAAGAAGAACAGTATTTACTGGTGCTGGACAAACCCATCAATGTTATTACAAAAGACGATTCAAATGAATCAAAATATAAGATTTCAAAAATCCAATTGCTGTATAATAAAGATGCGGTTGATATGGCTAAATACTCCGGAAGCACTGTACTGCTAACAGGAACTTTCTTTTCGGCACATACCGGTCACCACCATACAGAAATTTTAATGGATGTAACAAAAGTAGAAAGATAAGAACCATAGCTGTTCCACACAAACAATGAACTTAACACCTGCAATGAAAAAAATACTTTTTCTACTCATACCAATCACTTTCCATCTTACGGCTACAGCACAAACATGGCAGGACACAGTTATCCTTATTGAGAAAGCTTTTGACCGGTACAAGCCAACTACTCCCGGTGCCCAATTAGCTATCAGCAGAAACGGGCAGGTAATTTTTTCCAGGGCATTTGGTATAGCAGATATGGAACATAACGTACCGCTAACTAATGAATCTTTAATTGAAGCTGGCTCAGTCTCCAAACAATTTACAGCAGCAGCCATTTTATTACTGGAGCAGCAAGGCAAACTTTCTCTTTTGGATGATGTTAGAAAATATATTCCGGAATTACCACACTATGGGGCTACAATTACCTTGCGACACATGATGCAGCATACCAGCGGACTTAAAGATTGGGGTGCTATTGCGGGCATTGCAGGCTGGCCCCGAACTACCAAGACGTATAGCAATAATGATGCGTTATATATTATCTCCAAACAAAAAACGCTGAATAATATTCCTGGGGAGGAATATATCTATAGCAATTCAGGTTATAATCTTTTTGCCATTATTGTAGAAAGAGTAAGCGGAAAAAGTCTTGCAGAATTTTGCCGTATTAATATTTTTGAACCCGCCGGTATGAAGCATACTGAATGGAGAAGCAATTTTAAAAAGATAGTACACAATAGGGCCATTGCCTATGAAAAGAATGGCAATACCTATTTAACGGATATGCCCAACGAGTATGCCTATGGTAATGGAGGTTTATTAACTACGGCAGAAGACCTGTTGCTTTGGAATAATTATTACCTGGCTGGTAAATTGGGAAATCCATCGTTGCTGCAAAAGCAATTAGCGACTACCCCACTCAATAATGGAGCTGCAAATTTATATGCCGCAGGTTTGCGGGTAGATTCTGTTCGTGGCTGGAAATGCATTGCCCATACAGGTGCTACAGCAAGCTATCGTTCATCATTACAATATTTCCCTGATCTGGGATTGTCCATAGCCTGGTTAAGTAATAGCTCAGAATTTGACAACGGCCCCAATATGCCTAATGCTATCAGAGAAATTATGGTGAAAAATATTGCTGTTACTCCAAAAAGGATTACGCCTGCTCCTTTTAATGTTTCTGGAGAAAAACTAAAGAGCTACACAGGCTGGTACAGGGACTTAAAAACTGCAAGCGGAACAAAACTCATTTTACGAAATGACACACTCCGCACACAAGCAGGTGATGCATTAATGCCCATTGCTGAAAATATTTTCATGCAAGGTTCAATAAAAGTAGAAATACAATCAACAACTCCACAAAGAATTCTTTTAATATCATCGGCTGATACTACAATTTATATTGCTGCTGACTCAGCACAAACAGATGAAAAAAGTTTACAGGAATATCTGGGTGAATATTGGTCGGACGAAGCCGAAGCGAGGTACACAGTGAAACTAAAAGATAGTAAATTGATTGCACAACGCAGTGCTACATCAAGCACTATTCTTACACCTCTGTATAAAGATGGATTTAGTGCCCCCGGTACAAATGTATTTATTGAACGAAATAAAAAAGGGCAAATCATCAGTATGAAATTATATGTGGGCAGGGCGAGAAATGTGGAGTTCAAAAAAATGGAGGATTGACTGCTATTTCTAAAACTAAGGATCAACTCAATGATAGGTTCAGAATTTTTTACAGCTCCACAATTTTAATGAGCAGAATAATTTATCTCCTCATTAATAGTAAGGGGTATAAACTAAAACTGAATTATACAAATTAAAGACCTATCTTCCCAATAGATCAAAATTCAAATATGACAGAAAAGAATAAATCAAACGATAAAAATGAGATTGCCCAAAACGGCGAAGTAAAAAAATCTGAAGCTCACATTATCGTTGAAATAATTGAATACCTTCCCAATGCAGTAGTAAGCAAAACAATTATAAAAAAATCAACAGGTAATATTACTGCTATGTCATTCTACCGCGGAGAAGAACTTGCAGAAAAAACAAGCCCATTTGATACCTATATTCAAATTATACACGGAGCAGCACAAATTACCATTGATGAAAAAGTAAATACACTTAGGCTTGGAGATGGCATCATAATCCCCGCCCACTCTTTGCACCATTTCCATGCAAATGAACAGTTTAAAATGATTTCTACTGTTATTAAAAGCGGATATGAAAACTAAGCTGCAACCATTAATTAATTTTCCTTTGAAGGCGGGTGCACCATTATTATATATACAATGCTAAGTGTACGCTACTTCACCTACTGCTATTTTCAAAATCTTCCCCTACATAGCGGCTACGCTGCAAAAAACCTTATTAAAGTTAATTAGCTACATTTCTAGTTGCCGCTACCTCCGGTAATAAAATGGCACCAGTCATCGCAAACTTATTCCTATACAGGCATTGAATTCCGTAAATTGATAAAGTAATTAAAAGCACTTTATCATGAATAACAATTCATTTGAACGCCGCCGCTTTATAAAAAGTTCTGCATTCGGATTAATTGGCATCAGCACATTTGGTTTTGTTTCGGCACAGGATGCAATTCATAAACCTGAGAATAGTAATGATAATGATAAAGAGCCGTTATTTTACCGCTATCCTTCTATGAATGATAGTATGGTAAGCAGCATTGTAGGTTTATCACACCGAGACATTGATAAAGTAAAAGAATTGCTGAGACAGCGACCTGAATTAGCCGTTGCTGCCTGGGATTGGGGGTTTGGAGATTGGGAAACTGCATTAGGCGCTGCCTCCCATGTTGGGCGAAGAGACATTGCAGAACTATTAATGAGCCATGGTGCAAGACCTGATATTTTTACGTTTGCTATGCTTGGTGCTTATAAAAGCTTACAAGAAATTGTTGAAACGGTACCGGGCATTCAAAGTAAACCAGGACCACACGGCATTACTTTATTGCAACATGCAAAAAACAGGCTGACAGATAAGAATATTACAACGGAAGATAAAGTCAATGTAAATAAAGTAATAAGTTACCTGGGAAGTGTGGGCAATGCAGATATAAAAGCCAAAAGCATTGAGCTTACAGAAGATGAAAAACAAAAATACATAGGTGAGTATCGCTTTGGTGATGGAGAGGCTGACATATTTGTGATTAGTTTAAATTCCCGCAAATCATTACAAGTAGGCCGTAAGGGTTTTTCTAACAGTTGGCTTCATAAAATAGATGAACATACTTTTTCGCCAACGGGTGCGCCATCAGTTAAAATTATTTTTAAGATGGCTGGTGACAAAGCTGCTTCCTTCAGCATACATGAGCCTGATCCTTTGGTCACAGCAATAAGAATATAATTTTTCATTATCTGTTCAATAAACGATATTACTTACAAGCCAATGCCTTAAACAGTGGCTTTTTTGTATGGATTCTCACAAGTTTTTAATGGCCTCCCCGTCAGATAAAAGGTAACTTCGCTTCTGATCTAAAAACGTTTTGCAACAATTCCGATCAATGAAATATTTTATTTCAGTATTTCTTTTATTGCTATACTCGTCTATTACACTTACTGCCCAGGTAGACAGGGAACCCCCTCCTACAGGCAATGACGGTCAGCTTCTGCGTGTAAAAGAAAGTAAGATTTACGGAAAAGTGATTGATGCACTTACAGGCAAGGCTGTTGAAGCTGTATCAGTACAATTATTCAGTATCAATTTTTCTGCCAGCACTAAAAAAGAAGAAATGGCCGGAGGCATGCTGAGCAAAGCCAATGGCGATTTTGTTTTTGAAAAGCTTCCTGCAGCTGACAGCTTTCGGATTATTATTTCAGCTATCGGTTATGAAATAGTAGAAAAAATTATTTCATTTACCGGATCAGGTAAAGATGCTTTTGAAAAGGATCTTGGCAATATCTCATTGCAGCCAGCTATTAAAGAATTAGATGATGTTGTAATTACTGTTCAAAAACCCGGTTTGGTAATGGGCATTGACCGCAAAATATTTAATGTTGAAAAAAGCCTGGTGGCTACCGGCGGTACCGGGCTCGATATTATGAAAAACATCCCTTCTGTTTCGGTTGATGTAGAAGGCAATGTGCTGCTCCGTAATAATGCACCCCAAATTTTTGTGGACGGTCGTCCCACCATACTTACATTAGATCAAATTCCGGCTGATAATATTGAACGGGTAGAATTGATCACCAACCCTTCTGCAAAATTTGATGCCGCCAGTGGTGCCGGTATTATCAATATCATTTTAAAGAAAAATAAACGCATAGGCTTAAATGGGATTGTTTCTGCCGGTGCAGGCTACCCGGATATTCTAAATGGCAATATCAATTTAAGTATGCGGGAGGGGAAGTTTAATTATTTCATCAGCGGCAACTACAATCAATCCGGTGGAAGGGCCACCAGTGAAACAAAAAGAGAAAATAAAGAAAATGGGATGACGGAAGATTATTTCAACCAATTTTCAAGAGGCGATAGGTTACGGCGCTTTGGCTCCCTTCGGGTGGGGTTGGATTATTTTCTTGACAACCGTAATACGTTATCCATTACACAAAATATTGTACGGGGGAAAAATTTTAATGAAGAGAGCCAGGCGCAGGAAAACCTGGACATCAACAAAATTCTTACCTACTATGGCGAACGTTTTTCTGAAAGCGGTTCCCGCTTCAACAGATACAATACACAACTGAACTTCACCCATAAATTTCCACAGCAGGGAAAAGAGTTAACAGGTAATATTAATTACAATGCGGGGAATGGAACTGATTATAGCGACATTACCAATCTTTATTTCAACCCGGATGGAACGGAGTATAATCCAAAGAATGTTGCAAAGAATGATGGAAATAATGATAATAAGCAATGGACATTTCAATTGGATTATACCAATCCAAAAACGGAGGACAAAAAATTTGAAGCCGGGCTTCGTTCTTACATCAACAACTACCGTAGCCAATACAATGCATTTGCCATTTTAAGCAACGGCAGTTCAATAAAACTGCCCATCAGCAATAACTATGCATACAGAGAATTTGTAAATGCTGCATATGTAACTTACTCTGACAAGTGGAAAACCCTGGGTTATCAACTAGGCTTACGTACAGAACATTCTAAATTTGATGGGGAGCTGGTTGACAGTGCTTTTAAATTTGGGTATGAGTATCCCAATAAAATAGACAGAATATGGGATGCCCTTTTCCCCAGCCTGTTCGTTACCAGGCAATTTGGAGAGAATATTGAAATGCAGGTTAACTATTCCCGTCGTATCAGGCGGCCAAATTTCTGGCAACTCAATCCATTTGTTGATATTACAGACCCGGTAAACTTACGCCAAGGCAACCCGCAGCTACGACCAGAGTTTGTGAACTCCTTTGAGTTTAACTATAGCCAGAGCTACGGCAAAGGCAATAATTTTTTGGGCGTTGTTTATTACCGCAACAATCCGGGAGATATAACCCGCTACAGTGATACTATTTCCGCCGAACAATTTCAGCAATTAAATAATGCTGCCGTTGACCCGAATGCTATTCTTAATACATTCATCAATGCGCAAAGCACCAACCGGCTTGGACTGGAACTTACACTTCAACAAAAATTAGGTAATCACTTTGACATCACTCCCACTTTTGATTTTCAATACCGTAAAGTAAACGCCATCATAAATGAGTTAAACCTCAGCAACGAAGGATTTAGCTGGGAAAGTAAATTGATTGTGAATTACAAAACAGGAATTGAAAAAAAATCCTTGTTCAAAAATTTCAGTATGCAGCTGATAGGCGAGTATGAATCAGCAGAAATACAGGCGCAAGGACGCAGCCGGCCTGAGTACAGTGTAGACTTTGCCATGAGAAAAGATTTTTTAAAAGATAAAAAAGCCAATTTCACCTTTAGCATTGGCGATGTATTTAATACTTTACGTTTTGGAAATGTATTTGATACGGAAAGCTTTTACCAGGATTCCTATTGGCGCAGAAATGTAAGAAGCTTCCGCATTACGCTTTCTTATAAATTCGGCAAAGCTGATTTTTCGCTTCGTCGCAACCGGGATAACGGGAATGATGATGATTAATGTACTGTATTAGCGGTTTGCACTATTTTCCTTTCTATCTTCCAATTTAAATTGCTTCGTATGGGAAAATTGCATGACGCCATCAAACCTGCACATAAAGAATTTATACAAAAGCAACATATCTTTTTTGTTAGCACTGCTCCATTAAGTGCTGATGGAAGAGTAAACCTTTCGCCAAAAGGATTGGATTGTTTTAAAGTGCTGGGCGAAAACAAGGTGGGCTATATGGATTTAATTAGCAGTGGCAATGAAACATCAGCACATACATTAGAGAATGGTCGCATCACCATGATGTTTTGCTCTTTTGAAGGGGCTCCCAATATTCTTCGGTTGTATGGAAAAGGTTTTACTGTATTACCCGAAACGCCGGAATGGGAACAATATGCTCCTCATTTTACAATCTACCCAAGTACCAGGCAACTGATTATTGCGGATATAGATTTAGTGCAAACTTCTTGTGGCTTTGGGGTGCCCTTGTATAATTATGCCGGCGAAAGAGATATCCATTTTGAATGGGCCGAAAAGAAAGGAGCCGATGGATTGCATGAATATGTGCAGCAAAATAATTTAAAGAGTTTGGATGATTTGCCAACCAATTTAGGTTTGCATAAATAATGTTATATTTTTTCTTGCTGAAACTCAAAATCAACACCTCGTTCTAAAGCTTCTTCTAATTCAATCCGGCTATACATATAACTAAAAAAAGCGGCCGCTGCAAATGATGCGAGTGAAATGAAATACCAGGTAGTGAATTTTAGTTTTAGCACCATACCCAAGTCTATATCTTTTACATCTTTACTATTACTCAATGCCGAACTCATAGCCACTTTGTACTGAATCATCAATGCAATCAACATCAAGGCAGCAAGTATTCCAGTTGACATTCCGACCATAGATCTTGTTCTGTGAGTAGACATACAAACCGCCAACCCCGCCACTCCAAATACCAATGCCAGTATTGCAAATACATCAGGGCCACCACTCAGCATTTTTTTGGTAGATTTTTCTGTAGGATTCTTTAGTTTATCTATGTACTCTTCATTACCCTGCCCAAGGGCTGTTTTCCATGGCGAGCCCATTACAAGGCCTATACCTGTATTCCCCACAAGGGTAATGGATCCACATTTAACTTCTGCAAATGGTAACAAAAAAAGTAAAATGCCCACTGCAAAAGAAATAGTACTGGCATGACGGTTCCTGAAAAGAATATCCCCTTTTGATTCCTGATAAATAATTTGTGGCGATTGCTCCATAGTAGAAGAATAAAGAGGCAAGTTAATTTAAACAGAAAATAAACGAAATATTGATACAACTTTCTTTCTCCCGATACAAGTACATTTGCAGATGCTCCGCCGTTCAATAGAAATAATAGCCAGCAGCTTTAAAATGGCATTGCAGGAATTGTGGAAGAATAAACTCCGCACTTTTCTATCACTGTTTGGTATTACTATTGGCATCTTCTGCATTATTGGTGTGCTTGCTGTGGTGGGCAGTCTTGAACGAAACATACAAAACGAAGTACAATCGCTGGGTTCCAATACTATTTATCTGGATAAATGGGATTACACAGCCGGCTCAGGTTCTGAATATCCGTGGTGGAAATACACCAACAGACCAGTGCCAAAATATGAGGAGGTAAAACAAATTAAAGAAAGAACAGCAAGTGCTAAATATGCGGCTTTTCGCATTCGGGTGAATGACCAGGTAGAATACAAAGGAAGTATCTTATCAAAAGTAAATATGTACGGCATCAGTGAAGATTTTTCGCTCATACAACCATTGGAAATAATGTATGGCCGCTACTTATCAACAGCAGAGTTTGATAATGGAAATAGCATTACCGTTATTGGCTATGATGTAGCAGAAAAGTTATTCGGGCAGGCATCTTTGGCAATAGACAAGTCAGTTACACTTCGTGGTAAAAAAGTTTTGGTAGCTGGTGTAATTAAAAAACAAGGACGGCAATTAATTGGTGGTTGGGATTTTGACCAGAGTATCATACTACCCTATCGCTTTGCCCGTTTGGTGATGAATGAAAGGAGGGCCGACCCTTTGATAATGGTACAAGGGCAAGATAATGTAACCAGCAAAGCCTTGAAAGACGAATTAACAGGAACCATGCGGGCTATTCATAAATTAACACCAGTTAAAGAAGAAGATTTTGCATTAAATGACATTAATGATTTCAGCAACACCATCAGTTCGGCTTTTGTTAGTTTGAACATTGGGGGCTGGGCTATTGCTGCCTTGTCGTTAATTGTTGGAATGTTTGGTGTAGCCAATATTATGTTCGTAACGGTGCGGGAACGAACCGGTCAAATTGGATTAAAAAAAGCAGTGGGTGCAAAAAACAGGGTTATACTGGCGGAGTTTTTATTAGAATCTGCTTTTCTCTGTATTATTGGCGGGCTAATTGGGTTATTATTGGTTTTTTTACTCACTCAATTACTAACAGGTGCTTTAGATTTTCCCGTTTATATTTCTACTACCAACATGGTACTGGCAATTGTTATTTGCATTGTAGTTGGAGTAGTAGCAGGTTTTATACCGGCGAGGCAAGCAGCAAGAATGGATCCTGTAGCAGCAATAAGAAGATGAGGATGTGATAATTTGATGATTAGCCAATTTGCCGATGCCTGTATTTTGAAAAGTTTTATTTTTGAAATTATCAATGGAAAATATTAAAAAAGAGAATCTAATTGTAACGCTAACCCTTCAGTTTGCTATTGAAGTTTTAAAATACTGCGACTTACTGGAAGAAAAGCGAAAATATGTAATCGCAAGGCAGTTACTAAAATCCGGGACATCTATTGGCGCAAATGTCAGAGAGGCTCAAAATGCAGAAAGTAAAATTGATTTTATTCATAAGTTTAAAATTGCCGCCAAAGAAGCAGAAGAAACTGAATATTGGCTGTTGATATGCCAAAGTGTAACGGATTATCCTGAACCCGGCATATTAATGGACAAGGTAAAATCAATACAAAAAATAATTAATAAGATTATTGCAACCTCAAAAGCATAATCTGCTAATTGACTAATCATCAAATTGACAAATTATGCCAGTAATTCTTGCAATTGAATCAAGTTGCGATGAAACATCGGCTTCTATTTGTATAGACGGAAAAATTCTTTCCAACTATATTGCCAACCAAACGGTACATGAAAAATTTGGTGGTGTTGTTCCTGAATTGGCCTCCAGAGCACATATGCAAAATATCGTTCCTGTAATTGATGCGGCTATTAAAGAAGCCAATTGTGAATTGAAAGATATTGACGCAATCGCTTTTACCCAGGCACCAGGGTTAATTGGCTCTCTCCTGGTAGGCGGACAATTTGCAAAATCGCTGGCCTTATCATTAAATAAACCATTGATAGCGGTACATCATATGCAAGCCCATGTATTAGCTAATTTAATTGCAGAACCAACACCTTCTTTTCCTTTTTTATGCTTAACGGTAAGTGGCGGACACACACAAATTGTAGTCTGCGAGTCGCCAACTAGCATGAAAGTAATTGGTGAAACCATTGACGATGCCGCAGGCGAAGCCTTTGATAAATCAGCAAAGCTATTGGGACTTCCCTATCCCGGCGGACCGTTGATTGATAAGTATGCAAAGGAAGGCGATCCTTCCCGATTTAAATTTCCGGAGCCACAAATACCTGACCTCAATTTTAGTTTCAGCGGATTAAAAACATCTATTCTCTATTTTTTACAAAATGCGGGAAAAAGCAATTTGTTTAAAGAAGAATTTACCGCCACCGAAGAAGAGAAAAAAGATTTTATTACCAATAACCTGGCCGACATCTGCGCTTCTATTCAGCACCGGATTGTAACCATACTTATTAATAAACTAAAAAAGGCATCATTACAAACCGGTATCACCCATATTTGTTTGGCAGGAGGTGTATCTGCCAACAGCGGTTTACGACATGCATTTAAAGAAGCCGGGAAGAAATATGGCTGGCAAACTTTTATCCCGGCCTTTCAATATTGTACAGACAATGCAGGTATGATCGCCATCACCGGCTATTATAAATTTTTGGCTGGCCAATTTGCTGATCTATCTGTTAGTTCTACTGCAAGGGCGGAATGGTAGAGACACTTCAAACTTTTAGCTACTAACTGTAAGATTTCATTCCAATTCATAATTTCAGTTTTCTAACTAAAAACAGATAATGGCGAATTCTCATTTTCAGTTCAAACAGTTTACTATTCACCAGGATAAATGTGCCATGAAGGTGACCACAGATAGCTGTTTGTTTGGGGCCTGGGCAGCAAATAGGGCCAGGAGCCTGGAGTCTGAAACTAATAATTGCCTGGATATTGGAACTGGCACCGGCTTATTATCATTAATGCTGGCGCAGCAAACTAATTTCACTATTGATGCTCTGGAAATAGATGCAAATGCAGCAGAACAGGCAACGGAAAATGTAGCTACTTCACCATGGAGGAACCGAATAAAAATTCACCATATTGATGCGACTGAATTTTTAAATAAAAATCAATATCAATTGATAATCAGCAATCCACCATTTTATGAAAACGAATTAAAAGGAACAGATATAACCAAAAATATTGCTCATCATGATAGCGGGTTATCACTTCCGCAGCTGCTCAGGATAATCAAAAACAACCTGACCGCCGACGGAGTTTTTTTCCTTTTACTTCCCTACAAAAGGGATGAAGAAATGAGAAAATTATTTACTGAACATGAACTGCATATTCAGCAAATAACATTTGTAAAACAGTCCGTAGACCACGGCTATTTTCGGATGATGCTGACCGGAAGACTTCAAGCCACCTCGCTATCCGAAACATTAATTGATGAAATAGCAATAAAAGATGAAGATGGCAACTATACCCAAGCCTTTACGGAATTGTTGAAAGACTATTATTTGCATTTGTAAAAAGGACTTACTTTCCTTCTGCATAATCTTTCAGGTACTCAAACTCCTTTGTTAATTGTCCGTCTTTTGCCATAGTAGCCCGGTTGATTATATCAGAGCCTTTGCCAAGTAAATCTTCTAACACATGCTTTATCAATTGCTCACCAAAATAGCGACTGGCATCTCTCGGTAATTCATTGGGCAAATTTCCGACCGCCATTATATCAATTGAGTTGGGCAAATATGCAGCGGTTTTTTCTAATGAAGTCTTATCAATACCATAAACAGGATCTTCAATAGTTTGGTCGCCAACGTTGATAGGCACCGAACCATCTGCATCATCGGTTATATCGGCTATGGTTTGAATGATAAAATTCTCGGCCTTTACATCGGGCTTTTCAAACAGGCGGGGCACATTCTTATCCCAATAAACACCGTTCAGTAATATATCCGTTTGAGCGGCATAGGGCAAAAACTTGCATTCATATTTTTCGGGATGCTCATGAAATTCCATACGGGAGTACTTGCCGGTTTCTTTGTGGCGATACAATTCTGCTCCTTTCAATTGCGTGTAAACCGGGTACGAAAAACGACGAATAAGGTAATCATCCGGCTCTACTTCGTGTATGCCCATCAGATTCATGATTTCTAAAATACCATGGGCAACTCTGCCAGAACCGGTAACAGCGATCTTTACATTTGGCAATCTTAGCCCAAAATAATTATGAATCAAATCCCTGAAACTGCGTTGTTTATAAACCCTGTCTAATTTAAAGAGTCCGGTTCTATCGCCGTAAGCCATCATACCATTATGTGCCCCTACAATGCCGGCAAAAAAACCAAACCCGATAATGCGTTGGCCATCTTCATGCTCCAGGCACTCATAATCAATAAGTGTAATTTTTTTATCGAGAATGGCCCGCAACAATTTCTGATTATGCGGTTGTTTCTTTTTGGTATGTGAGAAAAACAGATAGGTTTTGCCGGGAATGAGTTGGTCAACCGGCACTTCTTTTATACCAAATAATATATCGCAATCTGAAAGATCCTCTTTTACCTCAGCTCCGGCAGAAAGGTATTCTTTATCTGAAAAACAACGGCTATCGGAGGTTTGAACCACCACTTCAATTTGCGGAGCATTCTTTTCAATCCATTTACATTGCGAAGGGGTTAGAGCCACCCTGTTATCTGCCGGAGTTTTTCCTTCTCTTATTAATCCAATTTTCATCATGCAAGCATTTATCGTTAGCGATTCTGAAGTACAAATTTTGCATTGGCACCAACCAATTTGGCAAAGTTGCCGTTAAAATCTATTGAAAACAAACTGAATTCGAAAGGCGACCTATTCAGATCGCCTGCCTTCTTAATTCGTAGCTTTGTGCGGTAAAAAGCTGACATGAATTATTTTGAATTGTTTGAAATACCGGTGCAATTAAAAGTGGACACCGCTACCTTGTCGAAGAAATTTTTTGCATTAAGCAAACAATTTCATCCTGACTATTTTGCCAACGAATCGGACGAAGTACAGACCGATACACTAGAAAAAGCGGCTTTATTAAATAAAGCCTGGAAAACATTTCAAAGCACCGATGCCACTATTAAATATGTATTGCAGCAAAAAGGCTTGTTGGAAGAAGAAGAAAAATACGACCTCCCTCCTTCTTTTTTGATGGAGGTAATGGAAATAAATGAACTATTGATGGACTCAGATGAGCCGGGCCAACTGGATGAAATAAAATTTTCGATCACCAATCTTGAAAACGAAATATATGCTCCTGTTAAAGAAATTATTGAGAATTATAAAGACGGCGTTAGTTCCGAAAAAGAGTTGTTGCAGGTAAAAGAATACTATTACAAAAAGAAATACCTCGACCGGCTTCTGCGGGAATTAAAATAAATTATTCCAGTGGGGAAGAACTTATCAGTGCATCAAACCTTATGATAAACTTTTATTCAGCGCATACTCTACGCCTCTTAATTCTGCAAGTCCCCGTAATCTTCCGATCGCCGAGTAACCCGGATAGGTTTTCTTTTTCAGATCATCCAGCATCTGGTGACCATGATCGGGTCGCATGGGAATAGAAACATTTCTTCTTCTTTGTATCAATACTATTTCCTTTATCACTTCATACATGTCTGTATCACCAGCTAAATGATCGGCCTCATAAAAATTTCCTTCCGCATCTCTCTTTGTATTGCGCAGGTGTAGAAAATGAACATGATCGCCAAACCGTTGTAACATTTTTATAATATCATTATCTGCCCTGGCACCATAAGAACCGGTGCAGAAACATAATCCATTGGCTGAAGATGGAACGGCATTTAATAGATCCGCAGCATCCTGTTCAGTGCTTACAATTCTTGGCAAGCCTAAAATACCATATGGAGGATCGTCCGGGTGAATGGCCATTTTTAACCCACATTCTTCTGCCACTGGTACAACTTGCTGTAAAAAATAAAACAAGTGCTGCTTCAATTTTGCTGCATCTATTCCTTCGTAGGTTTTTAAAGCCGCCAATATTTGTGCTTCGGTAAAACGTTCTTCGCTTCCCGGCAATCCAAGCAAGGCATTTCTGTATAATGTTTCCTCTTCTTCGTCTGTCATTCTATCAAACCGGAATTTTGCTTTTCTTATTTCTTCTTCTGTATAATCATTTTCAGCACCCGGTCTTTTTAAGATAAATAAATCGAACGCAATAAAGGCCGAACGTTCAAAATACAAAGCCTTGCTTCCATCCGGCATGGTGTACGATACATCTGTTCTCATCCAATCCAGTATCGGCATAAAATTATATGTAACCACTTTTAAACCGCAGTCGGCAACGTTTCGCAAACTCTCTTTATAGTTTTCAATATGAACCTGGTATTTGCCCAACTGCTTTTTTATGTCTTCGCTTACCGGCAAACTTTCTATCACTGTCCATGTCATCCCCGCCTCTTCAATTACATTTTTTCGTTTGTTGACCTCTTCGACTGTCCATACTTCGCCAACAGGGATATGATGCAATGCTGTTACCACTCCATCACAACCGGATTGTCGTATATCAGATAAACTTACCGGGTCATTCGGCCCGAACCATCTCATTGTTTGATGCATCAACATGTTTCGAAAATTTCAATTGAAAAGTTGCTGTTTTATTGCTTCTGCGGAAGATAAACCCATTCGGGAAATTGTCCAAATGACTAGCAAGCACAAATTGATAGATATACCGCAAAAAAAACAACTCAAAGTGAGTTGTTTTTTTAGTGCCCGGGACTGGAATCGAACCAGCACATCCTTGCGAACGGCAGATTTTGAGTCTGCTGCGTCTACCAATTCCGCCACCCGGGCATCCTGGTAGTCCCGAATTGCTTCGGGAGGGTGCAAATGTAAATGGGAAATAGTAAACAATAAAATTTAAAATAGCGGTGACAAAAAGGATTAATTATCCATATCAACTGCCTCTGATTTTAAAAAGAATTTTCTGAATACATAGTGATACACAAATGTATTGTTACCCGTAGTAACAGGAAATGCATTTACTAGGGACCAACCATTATTGCCCATAAAATTCAAAGCGTCGATAATAGAGTTAAATTTCTTTGCTCTCCCTTCTTCATCTTTAACCCGGTTATCTTTCCATATACTTCTTCTTTCGCCATAATCAATATCAATAGTAACCCGGGAACTGAGTAGCCTGGGTGTGGCCACCACCGTACAATACTGTTCAATTTTAGTAGTATCAGCTTGCGCTGAAGCAATTGATGATGTTAGAGTGATAATGAATGCAAGAACTACGTTTTTCATGTCAGAAATTTTAAGGATAAATGTAAAAAGAAGTTGCTCTAACAAAAAGATAAAAAGCATTTTGCCTGGGAAATTAAATAAGAAAATTACCCAAGATGTAATACGTATTTCTCAAATAAGGAATGAGACTTTTTCCTTTTTGGTATGTAATGATACTATAACCATAAGTACAGAATGTCTAATGAAATACCCTTAATTTATCAAAATTCCATATTCGTTGTTTTACTAACTACCATTGCAATAGGTTCTTTTTTAATATATTAAGGGTATAAAATAAATATTGAGCCATAGGTACTTTTACTATTGCTTTTACCGTATTTTCCGTACACCTTTGCACTTCAATTCAACCCAATGAAAAAAAATCTACCCGTATTTGCATGTATTTTAGTGTTCGCATTTTTAAGTAACACTTCCATTTTTTCCCAAACTACTGTTGTTTCAACTACTGGCTATTCAGTTAACATCGTTGTTATTCCAAAAGCAATAGTACCCACAAGCAATACCTGTGTTAATGGATTTAATTACAATGTAAGATTTGACTATTCTGTAACTTTTAGCGGCACTAATATTCCTTCCTCTTTGTACACCTTACAGGGCACATTAGGTTGTGGTTCTTCCTCACACTTTTTCAACATTCCAAATAACCAGTCTGCTGGCTCTGTTACAAGTCAATCAAATGTTTGGAGAGGAGTTAGCGATTGTAGTACAGCTTCTCTTGCCACACTTAATTGCAATATTATCAATATTGAAATTCATGGACCTGGCATTACGTCCCGCATTGTTACGTTTGCTGTAAGCAATAGCCCTTTACCAGTTAAGTTAGTAAGTTTTGATGCCGAATCTTTAAAAGAAAAAGTGAGACTTACCTGGTCAACTTCTTCTGAAATAAATAGTAATAATTTCATTGTTGAAAGGTCTGCAGATGGAAATAGCTGGTCAGCGATAAAAACAATTAAAGCTGGCGGTAACTCATCCGTGTTATTAAATTATGAAGCCACTGATGATAATCCTTTAAAAGGCACTGCTTATTACCGATTAAAACAAACCGATATTGACGGATCCTATGAATATTCAATGACAAGAACTGCAAAATATACAGGAAGTGCAGTAGTGGACATTTACCCTGTTCCCAACACCGGGAATACTGTAAACTTTAAAGGTATAACTGACTTAAAAAATACAACGATAACTGTTCGAAATGCAGCGGGTATGTCTTTATACGTGTCGAACCTTACCAGCAATTCGGCTCAATTACCAACTCTTAAACCAGGTTTATATGTTATCAGCCTTACTAATAAAATAACAGGCGAAAACACTAACCTCCGCTATATTAAAATATAAGCTACCGCAACTTTCTACTGATAAAACCGTCCTTACTGGGCGGTTTTGTTTTTTAAGCACTTATCCACTGCTTAAAAACACCTGTTTACAATTTCTTCCCAATTAAGTTTAGATTTGTAAAAGAAATAAAGGCAGAGCGAAAACAACCAATAATAAAACTACCCCACAATGTCTAACATTTTTAAAAAAATTGTTTTCCTTTCATTTTTAATACCTGTGCTTACTCAGGCACAAGATCAAGATGTTATAATCAGAGTAGTGCAAGACGATGAATCGAGCCGACTTGATAATTTTGAAACAAACTTGCTGCTAAAAAGAAGCGGCTTTAAATTCCAGATACTATTAAATAATGTAGAAGGTGTTTATGTTTTTGCAAGTATCAGGGATTCTGTATATCGTTTTACAGAAACAAGCCCAATACGTGACTTTGAGTATCTCAACCTTTTAGAGCTTCGGGATGGAGATAAAAACAATTCAAACAAAGAGCTTAACCTCAGTGAAACGGGTTGGTCGTACTGGTTCTATAAAGATTCGGCAGAGTGGCATTCCTTCAACAGAAAATCCGTTGGCATGGCTGAAAGAGGAAATGTTTGTACCAAGGTTATTAAGCAATTCTTTGATGTTCCCACCAATAAGGTGTTGAAAATGCGGAATATGGATGCTCCGCTATATCTCTATTTTGTTGCGGTAAAAGAATATGATAAGGACGGCAAACCTTTAACCGAGCTAATGCGCCGAAAAGTAAGAATACAGTGGACGGATGATGATTAAAAAAAAGTATTGCCAATTTCTCATTAAATCAGCAATACTTTTCACTAAGTCTTATACGGGAGGTTTAAAATGAATTATAATTAAATTTCTGACCTCCTATACTTGCCTCGTACATTAACCCCCCTTTTTGCTGTGTAAATATCATTACGCCTTCTTTATACTTAACGTTAGCAGAAGCTCCTGCAGTAACAGCTACTGCCGATGCCTGTGCAGAGAATTCAATTTTATTTTCTTTAAATCGGTCGAGGTCAGCTTTTGATTCAAAAAAGATTACCTCCCTGTAAGCCTGCCCCCCAAACTGGAATCCAATGCTTAACTGTGTAAGTTTAGCTTTGCCAATTATAGCCCGCCCTTCATAAACTATTCCATTACCGGCAGCACCTCCAATACCGATACCTCCCTTCCCCACATTGGGGAAAATGACATAGCCATAAGCATTCTCAAATAAATTTTTCATGAGCCCGTCAGTAGCAATAAAATCTGCTTTGGCTTCCACACAATCTTCGGCTAACCTTTTATCTTTTCTTGAAGTTTGTGCTACAGCTATGGTACTGATAAACAAAGTAGCAAACAGAAGAGTGAGCTTTACAATTCGGGTTGATGATTTCATAAATGTAAAAGTTTTTAATATTAATAAGAAGGCGGATAAAATCTTGCCTATAAAACATTATTCAAAGACTTTGCCAGTAAACGAGTAGATGAGCTAATGACTGTTAATTACTTATATTTATTGCTTAATAAAATTAACATGAAGTTTTTTTCACTTCTCTTCCTCGCAGCAGGGTTAAGCTTCTGCGGTAGCTCAAAAAAATCAACTACTGGTACTCCTGATAATAACAGCCAATTAAAAACGGGTGCTGAGCAAACAGAAAAATACCTGCCTTATCTGAAAGGTAAAAGAGTGGCCATTATGGCTAACCAAACGACTATTATTGGCAACACACATTTAGTAGACAGCTTAAAAACCCTCGGGATAAATATTGTAAAAGTGTTTGGTCCTGAACATGGTTTTCGGGGTAATGCAAGTGCGGGTGTAAAAGTGGTAGATGAGATAGACCAGGCAACAGGCATCCCCATCATTTCATTGTATGGAAAAAAGAATAAGCCCAGCAAAGAAGACATGGCCGATGTGGATGTGTTGATTTATGATTTGCAGGACGTAGGTTGCCGTTTTTATACCAACATCAATGCACTATCAAGATTAATGGAAGCCTGTTATGAGAATGGAAAAGAAATGCTGATTCTTGACAGGCCAAATCCCAACGCCTATCTCATTGATGGGCCTATATTGGATATGAAATATAAATCTGGTATTGGAATGTTTCCGATACCAATGTCGCATGGATTAACAGTGGCCGAATTTGCACAAATGGCCAATGGCGAAGGTTGGTTAAAAGACAAAGTAAAATGTCCGCTCAAAATAATTACTGTTTCTAACTATAATCATGAAATGCTTTACACACTTCCCGTGAAGCCGTCGCCGAATTTAAATACTCAGCAAGCTATCATGCTTTATCCTTCTACTTGTATGTATGAAGGAGTATATGTAAACCATGGTCGTGGCACTTATTCACCATTTGTAGTATTAGGCAGTCCATACCTCAAAGGCAAATACGATTTCTCCTTCACTCCTACTGGTATCAAAGGCATGTCTGAAACTCCATTATTTATGGACCAGGTTTGTTATGGGCTTGATCTCCGCAATTATGATGTGAACCAATTAATAAAAAGCAAAAGGATCAATTTACAATGGCTGATGGAACTCTACAAAGCTTCGCCGAATAAAGAACAATTTTTTGATCACAAGCTTAGTAAAGAAATGGGAACCTTTGAATTTAGAGTGGGCAATGGTTTGATCCGACAACAAATCATTGATGGGGTGTCTGAAGAAGAAATACGGGCTAGTTGGGAGCCGGGATTGAGCCAATATAAAGTGATGATGAAAAAGTATTTGATATATCCTTAATAAATTTTGAGTTGTGAAAAAGCGACAAGATTATATTTCCTGGGATGAATATTTTATGGGTGTTGCCTTGCTATCTGCTAAACGAAGCAAAGACCCCAGCACACAGGTAGGTGCCTGTATAGTAAACGATAAGAATAAAATTGTGGGTGCAGGATACAATGGCCTGCCCATTGGCTGCGATGATGATGAATTCCCCTGGGAAAAGGAAGGAGAGTTTTTAGATACCAAGTACCCCTATATCTGTCACGCAGAGTTGAATGCGATTCTCAATAATATTGGTATGGATCTGCGGAATTGTAAAATTTATACGGCGTTGTTTCCGTGCAACGAATGTGCAAAAGCAATTATTCAGTCCGGCATTACGGAAGTTATATACCTGTCTGATAAGTATGCCAACAATGATGTTTTCAGAGCCTCAAAATTAATGCTGGACAAAGCCAATGTAAAATACCGGAAAGTAACATGTACCATTAACAACCTTATTCTTTCGTTTAATGAAGTAGATGTCTGATAAAATAGCTATTAAAAATTAATCAGTTGTTTTACCTTACGGGTGATCAACGCCATGTTGAGGTACTTGATATTCAAAAATTCAAAATCAGGAATTAATAGCAATGAAATAGCAGCTTCCTTTAATGCTATGGCATTATTAAAACATTCCAGTGCTTTTTCTCTTGCACCTGCATGAGCATATTCAAGTCCCATCCATAATTGAGAAATATATTCACTGCGGCTTCGTAAACTATTAAAATGATCATCTACTCTTTTTTGCATGATAGAATGATCATCTTCCATAACAAATTTAACTAAACCCTGGTCTTGCGATGATTTAGCCGCCAATATTGCTTCCGATTTATTGCCAAACATCCAATGCAAACGGGCCAGTTCGCTGTATCTCTTTTTTTGTAATACCGGATCATGTGATGATTTAGCAAGAAGATTTTTTTGCATTTCCAAAGCTCCTTCCCTGTTGTTCATATTGGCAAGCACCATCACTTTATTCTTCAGCAAAAATTCCCACATCGGGTTTATTTCAATACCCTGCTCATACACTCCCAATGCAGCCTCATATTCCCCTTTTGCCTGTAATAAAATAGCCAGCCACAAATACACATTGGATTGATTGGCATTTAAACTAATTGCCCTCCTATAGGTAATTTCCGCTGCGTGCCAGTCAAAGGTTTGGAAATACCAATAGCCAAGTGATGCCTGCGTTTCACCCGAAAACGGATCTAGTGCAGTAGCTATATCAATATATTTCTTTGCCTGCCACAACATCATCACGGGGTCTTCATACCCACGGAAGGAGGAAAGCAAGTAGGTATCTGCTAATCCTGAATAAGCGGCGGCAAAAGACTTATCCCTGTTAACTGCCTGCTGAAAATGTTCTCTTGCTAAAATAATATCGGCTTTGTTTCTTTTCTCCGTTAATAATTTTCCCCGCAAGTAAGAGTCATACGCCTGCAAATCACTGGTTGGAATATAATCCAACTCACGGGTTTCTTTTTTTGACAAAGCCGTATTTAACACCGCAGCAATTGCCAACGCTACTTCCCGTTGTATTGAAAATATATCATTCAATGGCCTGTCATAAGAATCGGCCCATACATGTTCGTCTGTTATCGCATTAATTAGCTGTGCAGTAATCCGAACCTGGTCGGTACTGCGTTGAACACTTCCTTCCAAAATCAACCCAACGCCAAGTTCTTTACCAATTTCTTTTACTGGCTTGGGAGAGTTCTTGTATTGCATTACAGATGTACGGGAAATGACTTTATAAGCTCTTATCTTGGAAAGTTGTGTAATAATATCTTCGGTTAGTCCGTCGCTAAAATAATCCTGTTGCTGGTCGCTGCTAAGATTGGTAAATGGTAATACTGCTATGCTATTGGCATTGGTGGTGGGAATTGCTGCTTCCGCATTACCAACTGTTGGTTGATGAAAAGGCTCCGTACCCTCCGTTAGTATTTCATAAATACGAACCGGGGCTTTTACATTCTTTAATTTCTCTTCTTTTACAAAAACAGATTCCAGTTCTTTTTTATTGGCAATATTGCGATATACCACTTCTGATATATAAATACCGCCTGCCGGAGCCAGCGATTGTATGCGGGATGCAATATTAACTACATCGCCAAAAATATTACCACTGTGTACTAATACATCTCCCATGTGAATGCCAATCCGAACTGGTATTCGGGGTTCATTCTGCAAATCTTCCTGCAATAATTTGGCAAACTCCGCTGCATCAGTAGAGCTGTTGAACAATAGCAGAGATCCATCACCGTAGTACTGAATAATTTTACCATTCAGCTCTTCGGCGATTAACTCTACTACTTCGCGGAAGCGATTGATTTTTTCAACGGCTACCTCTTCGTTATCCTGCATCATAGCAGTATAGCCGACAATATCGGCAAAAAGAATTGCAGCGAGTTGATGAGAATGGTCGGCCATGGTTGAAGTTGGGCGAAGTTAATAAAAATGGCCGCTTTTGTTGTAGAATTTATATATTGAAATTTGATGAATGGCAGTAAAAATTGTGTGCCGGCAGTATACTAAGCCGGACTTACCCGGGTGAACATTAAGAGCTGTTGATAATTAACAACCTTTTAAACCGGGTATATCTTTAGATGATCTTAACACAAACTGGCCTGATAGTTAAAGAAGATAACTGTTCTATTATTTGTTAACTAAAATCATTCAATATGAAAGCTTTAATATTTACCCTAAGTATTGCCGTTTTAACACTGGCTTCCTGCAAAGCCTATAAAGATGTACAGGAACCAGAGTTCAGGGACGTTGAAAATGTTCGCCTGATTGATGTAGGCCTGCTTGAATCCAAAGCCGGGGCTGATTTAATTTATTATAATCCAAATAGTTTTACGGTTACCCTTTCTTCTGCCCGTGGAGATGTGTATGTAGATGATAAATATATGGGCCGGTTTGAACTGGAAGACAAGGTATCGGTTAAAAAAAGAGCTGAGTTCACCATTCCGGCTATTCTGAAAATAGATAATATCGGTGCATTAAAAAATCAAAACGAAATTTACAAGAAAAAAGAAGTGATGATTCGTATTGACGGTGTGGCCCGGTTAACGAAATCTGGTTTCTCGAAAGAAATTCCAATTAAATATGAAAAACTGGAAAGTGTTGATAAACTGAGAAGTATTTTATCCCGCAGTAAATAATACAACAAAGGGTTGAAGAAATTGCCCGATCAATTTCTTCAACCCTTCTTTAATTTTAAAATTTAAAGACTTGCCTTAGTACCTGGCTGGTTGCCCGGTTTTAGGAATTGACTTATAGATAAACTCCCGCAATTGTTCATTGGAAGTAGCCAAATCTTCCCGGCGCAGATACATCATATGGCCGCTGCGAAATCCAGTCCAGGTCATCCGGCTTTTTAATTTTCCGCCCGGATCCATTTGCCACATATTATACTTTGCATTAAAATAATCGCAGGCGCCATCATAGTAACCTGATTGCACCAGCAAATGAAGAAATGGATTTTGAGCCATCGCCTGTCGCAGGTTCTCCCCTGTTCGGTCGTTGGTTCTATCCCATGGAGATACCGGGCCGAACATATAATAGCGCAGATCAGTTTTATAATTCAACTCTTCCCGCAGGTACATATTAATAGCTGGTGTAAATGCATGCAGCCATGAAGTAAGTTCTGAATTAAAATCAGGCCGTTCTCCTGCATCCTGCCGGTCAATTCCTTTGTACCGGGAATCCAAACGACCCACAGTGAATCCTTTATCCCGCAGTAATTCTTTCCAGAAAAAAGCTGGTTCAATAATTAAGTTGCGTTGCAATATTACTGTTTCAGATAAGCCAGAATAGCGGGATATTTTTGCTGCTATTTGTTTTTTCTGCTCGTCGCTCAAAGTATTTCCTTTTGCCAATGCAGGAATTAATTGATTCACGGTAAAATCTTCTACTTCGGGTAGCATGGCAGTAAGATCTTTCTGTTGTAAGTCAGCCGGCAACACTTTATGATACCAGGCGGTAGCTGCGTAGTATGGCAGCATCAATGCCTGGTCTACCGGGCCATCTCTAAGAATTCCCAGTTTTGTAGGAGATACCAACACCACTCCATTCAAATACATCCAATGTGAATTTTGTAATTCCAGTGCCAGTCCGGACACCCTGTTGGTTCCATAACTTTCTCCAATTAAATATTTAGGCGAAGCCCAGCGATTTTTCCTGGTTACAAATGTATTCAGCCATTCTGCCAGGTATTTTATATCTGCATTTACGCCAAAGAATCTTGCAGTAGGTATGTCTTTACTGATCATACGGGAAAATCCAGTATTCACGGGGTCTACATACAATATATCTGCAACATCTAAAATTGAATATGGATTATCCCGCATGCCATATGGTTGAATGGGATAACCTTCATCATCTATATTCAAAATACGGGGACCGGTATACCCGATCTCCATCCAAACAGAGGGAGTACCGGGACCACCGTTAAAAGAAATCACTAAGGGCCTTGCGGTCTTATCTTTTACATCAGTTCTCTCATAAAAAGTATAAAATACACCGGCAATAGCTTTTCCATCCTCATCCCACACAGGCATCACACCTGCAGTGGATGTATAAGGCACCACTTGTCCTTTAATTGTTACCTGGCCTTTGGTAGTAACGGCAGTATCCGTTTTAACCATCCGGTTTATTATCATTTGTTTTTCCTGTGCTTTGCTGATAAGAGACATAAAAGCAAATAAGGCGAGCAGTAGTTTTTTCATACAAGAATAATTTAGCAGAATGAAAACTGAATGTAAGAAATTATACAATCCTTTTACCGGGAGAATTATATAATTCTTCTGCAAGATGGAATTATTATTGACTGGTTAAAACAGGCAGGGGAATATCATTCTTTTTTCATTCTTGAAAACGGGTAACCCCCACAGCCCTTTTTGGGATTTGTTCTTTCTGCTACTTGTTTAGTGATGGCTTCCTCTACAGTTTTAGCATTATAAGTGGTCAGGCAAAATCCCCAATGCCAGGGCTCCATATTAGTAAATCGTATTACATCAATACGGGTATATAATCCGGGGTCGCTGGGATTGGTGGCTGCATTCCTTGCTATAAAAAATTCTCCCACACTATCATATTTCAACAAGTGATATTTTATGTTAGAATGCTGTATCCAGGTAGTATCTGAAATAGTATAACGTATACCATAGTCATCCTGGAAATTGCCCAACATAACAGCAGGAATGTTATTTATGGATTTTCGTTTGTTGATTTTATTTCCAGAGGTGCAATTAGAAAAAATGCAACTACAAACCAGATAAAAAATTATTTTATTCATGCTGCAATGTAACTTTTTTGTAATGCTACCGTTGAAGAAAAATGCTTTAATTCAGCATCATTTGAAACTACTTTATAAAAAAAAAGAATTCCTATTATATTTACAAATAAACCAAGACCATGGCTGATCAGGAAGTAATAAAACATACCAAAAAAGTATTTACCGTTTGGACTGCACCCGGCAAAGGATTTTGGCATAAATTAAAAGAGTTTATACTTGAGATTTTCATTATCGTATTTGCAGTGTCCCTATCAATTTACCTCCACGACCGGAGTGTAAAAAAACACCAGGCCCATGAAACAAAAGAGTTTTTGCTCGGTCTTAAAAAAGACCTGCTGTTGGATGTACAGGAAATGAAAGAAGACAAAGAATCTTTTTTATTAAGCAAAGCAGCCGCCGCTTATGTTTTAAAACTTAAAAGAAATGAAGTGGCTAATCAGGATAGTTTGAATAAACACTATATATGGCTTGTAAATAATACGAGTCTTATTCCCAACAATGGGCGGTTCGAAGGTTTTAAATCATCCGGCAAAATAGGCACAATTGGAAATAAGGAACTCCAGAACAATATCATGGATCTATACCAGGAAGACATTCCTGGACTTTTGATGGGAACAAATGCCTATGCTGAAAGAAAACTAAAACTATCCGATTTTATACAACGTAATCGCAAAAGAGTAACTGACAGTACTACCAACCTGAAAGCTATCCTATCGCAGGATGAATCCTTTAATATTGCTGGCAACATGGTAATGGTGGAAGAAATATTAAGACGCTATGATAATTGTATAGAAAAAATTACTGCTATAATCAGAGATATTGATAAAGATTATAACTAAGCTGCCCTTGCTTTTTTAGGTACCTTTGCACCTATGTCCATTAAAAGCACCTCTACCGACAGCATTTTATCCAAGCTAAACATTAAATCACTCAATGAAATGCAGCTGGCGTCTATTGAAGCTATCAGCCAGCAAAAAAATGTATTGCTTTTATCAGCGACAGGTTCCGGTAAAACACTTGCATTCCTGCTGCCCATTGTAAAGATGCTGGATCCTGCTAATTTAAAAACACAGGCTATTATTATTGTGCCCTCCAGAGAATTGGCCTTGCAAATAGAATCCGTATTTAAAAGCATGGGTACTAATTTTAAAGTTACCTGCTGCTATGGTGGTCATAAAAGAGAGACTGAAGAAAATAATTTAATACAAGCTCCTGCAGTATTGATAGGTACACCCGGTCGCCTTGCCGATCATATCCGCAGGGGAAATATAACAACCGACTCTATTGAGACATTGATACTGGATGAATTTGACAAATCGCTGGAACTCGGTTTCCAGGAAGAAATGTCTTTCATCATCGGTTCATTAAAATCAATTAATAAAAGAGTATTAACATCCGCTACCGAAGCAGTGGAAATTCCGGCCTTTGTGGGA
The DNA here is from genome assembly GCA_022843585.1 of Chitinophagaceae bacterium. Classification (GTDB taxonomy): domain Bacteria; phylum Bacteroidota; class Bacteroidia; order Chitinophagales; family Chitinophagaceae; genus JJ008. Next base: position 1,451,772 of record JALHNJ010000001.1, on the reverse strand, counting down.
ATGGATGAATTTGAGAAACTGGAATTTTTAGGTGATGCCAGTGAGGACACCGGCCTTACTATTAAAATAGTAAAAAGTGATGGGAAAGATAAATTGGAAACATTGTTCCGGCTGATATGCATGTTAGGCGATCGTTCAACAATTATTTTTTGCAATCACCGGGAGTCAGTAGAACGAACCAGTAATTTTCTAAAAGACAAAGATATACTCAATGTATTTTATCATGGTGCGTTAGAACAACAGGAAAGAGATGCGGCCCTTAATAAGTTTAGAAATGGAACAACCAACGTATTAGTAACAACGGATCTTGCAGCAAGAGGTCTTGATATTGCCAACATCCGCTACATCATTCATTATCATTTGCCTGACAAAGAAGATTCTTTTACCCACCGCAATGGAAGAACGGCCCGTATGGATGCCAGCGGTACGGCTATCCTTATTTTATCGCCGGAAGAGAAACTACCTGCTTATATTGATACTGCAACCGAAGAAATAGAATTACCGGAAACAAGTATTGTTCCCGAAAAACCAAAATGGTCAACCTTATTTATTGCTGCCGGCAAAAAAGACAAAGTGAACAAAATAGACATTGTTGGATTTCTTTCCAATAAAGGCCATTTAAAAAAAGAAGATATTGGCCTTATTGAAGTAAAAGACTTCTTTTCTTTTGTAGCGGTAAAGAAAATAAAAGTAGGAGAAGTACTCCGGCTGATCAAAGATGAAAAAATAAAAAATAAGAAAGTAAAAATGGCGATAGCAAAATAAGCCCATCGCCATCGATAATATATTAATTAATTACATCCCACGGAGTAGAAATTTTAGGATCTTTATCCTCATCCTTTGGTCTATCCGGGTCGCTTGAAATTTCAATTGGGTGATGAGCAACATCACTGGTAATTTCCACATCAATAACCAAATTCTTAAAATCTTCATCTGAGATCACATCATCTTCATTAACAATATGCCGGGTCATCAGCTCCTTTGCAGTGTTACCTTTTTTTCCAGACTTGCCCGAACTTTGTTTCACTGGCTTCAACTCTTTTTCGATTTTGCTTTTTTCTTTACCTGATTTACTCATAAAATATATTTCGGATGAACGGAAAATTAAATGATCGTAAGAAAGTAGTTTCAAACCTAATGCCAACGATACTAACAGGTAAAGCTATTAAGTAAACATCGACTCCCATGTTAACTCTTCATTACTATTATTGGGTAAAATAATACACAGTTTAAATAATGCCGCGACAACCACTTAGTAGTGTTGCAGATAATTACTATCGGTATGAAATAATTTTTGCTTTAAAAACAAGATTCTCCAGGCAGGCAACATTATTGCACTATGTCCTATACTAAAAGCATTTATATATGTCTAAAAAAACAAAAGCTATTACAAAGGAAGAAGAAGTACAGCAGAATCCAGACCAGCATATTGACCAGGATTTTCCCGGCTTTCCACACCTGCCTGCCAGCAGAAAAAATATTACTCCAAAAACAACAACCGAAAAAAAATCGGCAGGAATTATTAAGAAAGACCCGGTGCCAAAAACAAAGGAATAAATATACCCTTACGTTACGCTATCATTAAAGAATAAAAAAACCATCCCGGAGAATTCCGGAATGGTACAGGACTTTGTGTATGAAAAATCAAGTCCCCAACTTTAGTACTACTGAATCAGAAAACGATAAAAATATTTTTGAATTTTTTATATATCTGCCTGCTGTTGCAGCACAATCAATTTTAGCTAACTCAGAACTGAATATAACCTCCATGAATCATGCTGCACAGGCAGAATATTTATCACTGTTATGATTTTATAAAATTGTAAATATTTTATTTTTTAAGTGTTACAAATACTTATTAAAAAATTATATAATTCACACATTTTAAATAGAGGATTATAAGAAAGAAGGAATGTGAATAATATAAAAAATATTTGAAATGCTGTAACAAATTGGCATTGTCATTGCCTCATCTTTGTTCAAAGATTTCTGATATGACATTGAATGATATTTACCGCATCGTATTATTTGTATTGCTGTTAACGATTGCGTTATACTACAGGCATACCGAAATAGTAAAAGTGAAGAAACAACAAAAAGCCCTTAATCCCCCTTCTATATAAACGCCTAATATCCGTGTAGTAATTTTACCCAGTGCAGGCAACAAAAAGCCACCAAATGTATTATTTGGTGGCTTTCTTTATACAGGATGTAAAGACCAGTGAATCTTTAATTAGGAAACTCCAAAAAGAAACAAGTTCCCTTATTTAGTTCTGACTCTACTTTTAGCTTGATATTATTAACCTGGAGAATAGAATAGGTTGCTGCCAATCCAACTCCAAGTCCACCAACTTTCTGTGTAAAATAAGGTTTAAAAATATGCTCCAGGCTGGCAGGACTAATACCACAACCATTGTCTTTTATCTGTAAAGTAAATTGCTTGCCAATAAAAGTAGTAATAAGCTTTAGTTGGCCAGTTTTTTCCTGCATTGCATAAACAGCATTTATAATAATATTAGTCAATGCGATCTTCATTTTCTCAATATCCATTTTCGCTTTATAGTCGAGGGGCGCATACTCTTTAATAACAGAAATTTGTTTAAGGGTAATACGATCAGCTATGGTGCTGAGTGCCTCATCAAGTAGTTGATGCAGTGAAAACTCCTCTATCTTATCTGTAGTGCTAAGCTGTTGAATAATAAGATCCGTAACTAATGTATTGATCCTGTTGGATGATCGCAGTATTATATCAAAATATATTTTTTCCTCTTCCCCGGTAATCATTGAACTTAATGCTTCAACTGCCATGTTGATATTTGTCAGGGGATTTCTCACCTCATGCAGATGGGCGGCCGTAAATAAAACCGACGGATCTTTATGATGAGCATCTTCCGGCTGTTCTGGCATCGTTGGTGTAAACACAGTCGTCTTTTCGGTGGTATCAGGCTTCATTTTTTTGGTTTTAACTGTGAAAGCACTTATTTAAAAAACTTATTCGGCATAGGACTCTTTATCCTCTTATATGGTTGCAACTGGCTGCTAATTGATTATACAGTTCATCGTTTACATATTAAAATTATATATACCAGTAGTTTAAAAATTACCAGTTGATAAAACCATTGTTGAGCCGGGATATTGAACATTGCTATCGTCTTCTGCCGTAATAAAAATACGGGTGGGCTTGTTGGATGATACCGTTTCAAAAGATGCCTTTAGTTTACTGCTAAGCCAATTGGAAGAACTATTGATTTGACCAATATTTCTTATTGAAGCTTCATTACTTTCCATCCAGACAATATAAACTCTACGTGGTGGTTGTAACCTATCAGGCGCTGCTAAATTAGTAAGGTCAATATCTATTGCATAGTTCTGATTATTATCCTGTTTTACTTTTACAAAACCTTGCGCTGCCGGCGTTACCGGTGAAACCTGGAATGCAATTTTTTTACTGCAAGCATTAAATAATACAAGAACAGCAATCAACAAAATAAGAGACAAAAGAAACTTGGGTGTTACAATTTTTCTGATCATAGTATTAGTTTTTAAGAACTGGGTATAAAAAGAGCTTAATCATAGCCGCTTTTAATAATTGTTTGAATCATTTTAAATCGTCCGTTAGGTTTAATTAGATTGGATGCATGGGCCGGTATAACAATACCCTGACCTGATTGAAGCAAATGCGATACTTTATCAATTACAATTTCAGCCTGGCCTTCAATAATCTGTGCAAATGTGTCAAACGGAGATCTCCTTTCTGTTAACCCTTCGCCACTATCAAACGACATTACACTTATATTACCGGTTGACTTCCTGATAATCGTTTTAATAACTACTGAATTTGGCATATACTCAATTATTTCCACAATGATATGCCCGACTGATTTTTCCAGTTCCGCATTGCTGCTTTCTACTTTACTCTCTGGCCGTCCGTCTTTTCCGGGCAAGTCCTCTTTTTTCATACTGGTAAGATTTTTAAAGGATAAACTAAAAAATAGCTCCTGCAGTCACAGGAGCTATAACCAAAACCAACTGTGCGAGAAAAATGAATACTTTAATCAGAGCCCTCTAATGCTATCAATTTCTTTGTACTCTTTTTCCCTTACAGTGTCCCATCACAACATTTATTATTCAACTATTTACTTTTGACATTTTACGATATTCAATTACAGTATTCAATACTTTCAGTTTTTCTGTAATAGCATTCTTTAATTTATTGCTTTGAAAACGCCTGCTTTTAACCTCAAGCAAAGCCGATTGATAGCCCAGTTCTGCTTCTTCAAAGCAACCATCATTCTCTTTTTGTAATGCCGCATGAAAAAGCCTGTCTGGCACCAACATGGCCCGCTGAATAAAAAAACGGGTTATCAGAATGAAAAGACCCAGCAGCACAAAAAGAATTAAGCACAGCAAAATTTCGAAATAATAAGCTTGTAATTCCTGCTTTAACACCTAATGAAGTTCCGTAATTCTATCTTCTGCTTTGTTACATAAAGCCTACAGAATCTTATATAATTCACACTTCATCCAGCATGTTACGGCGTAGTTCCTTTAGCTTTTTAAAATGCGTAGGTGTAAGTCCTGTTACTTTTTTGAACTGCGCAGAAAGATGTGCTACGCCACTATAATGCATTAAGTAAGCTATTTCGGTAAGATTGAGCTCATTATAGACCAGCAATTCCTTTACCCGTTCTATTTTATGAGCAATAATGAATTGTTCAATAGTGGTTCCCTGTACCTCGGAAAAAAGATTGGCAAGATAGGTATAGTCGTGGTGTAATTTTTCACTCAGGTAAACGGAGAAGTTAATCGTAAGTGGCTCTTCAGAATAATGCACTAACTCAATGATCACATTTTTGATCTTTTGTATCAGCACACTTTTCTTATCATCCATAAGCTCAAGCCCCGACCTCAACAATGCCGTCCTGATTTTTTCCCGCATCTCCGGAGTTATGTTTTCTACCAATTCTGCTTCACCTAGTTCTACGGTCCGGTACTTTAAGCCCAGTTTGTCCAGTTCATCCTTCACTACTATTTTGCAGCGGATGCAGACCATATTTTTTATGTGCAATTTCAAAGTTGGTTCTGTTGAATGATTTTAAATCTCTCCTATGTCATTTCAACAGGCATCGATTATAACATAAGTTACGCCAATTTGTGGGGCTTCTGGCATATGTGTGAATAATGTAAACTTTCAGCAGATACATATAACGAACAAAACAACCGTTTTGGTCAACTTTGTAACAATCCCCTAAACCCTCTAATCTGCTGTTTGTTATACTGTAGCAAATTCTTTTTTTCCTATCTTTCCCAATGCTAAATCGCAGCATCGGCAAATGGGCTCTTGTATTGTTATTCATTAACGGCGTTATCGGCGCCGGAATTTTTGGATTGCCTTCCAAAGTATTTAAAGCGGCCGGTGTTTACAGTATTGCCGCTCTGTTTGTTTGTGCATTAGCCGTTTTTGTTATCATTTTATGCTTTGCAGAAGTTAGCAGCCGCTTCGATAAAACCGGCGGGCCTTATCTCTATGCCTTATCATCGTTTGGCAAATTACCCGCCTTTCTTACCGGTTGGTTACTATTGCTTACCCGTTTTATCACTTATGCGGCGTTGATCAATTTACTGGTCACCTATCTTTCTGTTTTTTCCGATTGGTTTGCATTACCCTATTCCCGCATCATCAGCATTCTATTAATCACTTTGTTACTAGCTTTTATAAATCATATCGGCATAAGGAATTCAACAAGGGTAAATAATTTTCTTACAATTGCCAAACTGCTGCCGCTGTTGCTTTTTATCATTGTCGGGTTTCTGCATATTGAACCGGCCAATTTTGAACTGAAGCAAATGCCCGGCTTTTCCTCCTTCTCCTCTACCGTTCTATTATTAGTATTTGCATTTGGCGGCTTTGAATCGGTATTGGTAAACTCCGGGGAAGTAAAAAATCCCGGGAAAAATATTCCGTTTGCATTATTATCATCCGCCTTGCTTATTGCGGTAATTTATATGCTGATACAAATTGTAAGTATCGGCACATTGCCTTCGCTTGCATCATCCGATAAGCCGTTGGCAGAAGCGGCCGGTATTTTTATGGGAAAGACGGGGGCAACGTTAATAGCACTCGGTGCTTTATTTTCTGTAACCGGAACTTTAAATGCCATTATGCTGGTAGGTTCACGGCTTCCCTTTGCTTTTAGTGAAGAAAAACAATTTCCCAAAATCTTTTCCTTTGTTCATCCTAAATTTAAAACACCTACCTGGTCGTTGATTTTATTTACGGTAGTCACCATCGTTATTTCAATCAGCAACTCATTTATCTATGCAGCTACCATCAGTGCAATTACCAGGGTAATGATCTATGCTATTGTTTGTATTGCTTTAATACGGCTGCGCAATAAAAACCCTGAACAAAAAGGTTTCTTTAAAATCCCGTATGGAAAATTCTTTGCAGTGGCCGGTGTACTGATTGCCTGCTGGTTACTCACCAGTTCCAAACTAAAAGAATTACGGGATGTTTCCATTGCCGTGGGAGTAGGACTGGTAATTTATTGGCTGGTAGAATGGCAAAAGAAAAGGCAACATAAACAGGCTGACACATAAAAATTTATTGCCCACTGCTGAGCCAGTAAGAAATATATTTGTTTACCAAAAAACTGTTGCATGAAAAAGAGTCTTCTTCTTGTCACCATCGTATTGCTGCAGGTATCCCTGCTGGCGCAGAAAATTACCAAACAGGATTATGAACGGGCTGCAGCTCTTCAAATGAGGAACCTGAACTCGGGGAAAAAAGTATTCAATCTTAATCTTGTAGTAAACTGGAATGCAGATAGTACCGGATTTACATATGTAACGCAGGATAAAAAAGAAAAACGCTTTACTAAGTTTGAGTTTGCTACCATGAAGGCTGCTCCGCTCTTCGATCATGCACAATTGGCAAAAGCACTTAACGATCTATTGAAGAAGCCCGGCACTGCTGCCGATTTACCCATTACTGATGTTCGCTCTATCAATAAATCACAACTTAGTCTTGCAGTGGATGGGAAAAATTATATACTTAACCTGGACAATTACAACCTTACACCCAAAGAGGAATCCCGACCAAACCCGATGGAAAGCAAATCACCGGATGGTAAATGGATCGCTTACTCAGACAAATACAATTTGTATATTAAATCTGTTGCAACAGGCGAAACAAAACAATTGAGCTCTGCCGGGAAAAAGAATTATGAATATGCCAGTTATTATGGATGGGGAGAAATAATAGAAGGAGAAAATGGTGAAAGACCGCCACATTTCGGTGTACAATGGTCGCCGGATTCCAAATGGATACAGACCTATATCTGCGATCTTACCAAAGGACAAAAAATGTATTTGCTCGACTGGAGTATCGATACTTTATACAAACCAAAACTACTCTCCTATTACCGTGGCTCACCGGGTGATACAGATATGGTGTATATGACTCCTGTTCTTTTTAATGTAGCAACAGGCGAAGAAATAAGAAAAGATGAATTTAGAAATGTAAATACTGCCCGTTGCGTTTGGGCAAAAGAGCCCGGCATTCTGTTAATACAAAACGGCAAACGGGGTTACCAGCAAATAGACATGTATCAATACGATGCGAATACTAAAACGCAAACTCTATTATACACCGAAAAGAGTACTACCAATATTGATAATTTTAATTGGTGGTCAATGGAGACATGGGGAAAAATGCTCCTTACTTCAGAAAAAGATGGTTGGAAACAATTATACCTGCTAGATACAAAAGACAAATCAGTAAAACCTGTTACAAACGGCTCCTATTATGTAAATGGAATATCATTTGTGAATGATAAAACAAAGAACATTCTTTTTACAGCACAAGGAAGGGAAGATGGCCGCAATCCTTATTACCAGCATTTTTATAGCATTAATACAGATGGCAGCGCAACAACTTTGCTAACCCCGGAAAATGCTAATCATGAAATTTCAGTTTCACCTGATGGAAAGTATTTTGTAGATAATATTTCTACACTCGATCAACCCACCAGAACAGTGTTGCGGGAAACAAGTACAGGAAAAATAATAGCTGAACTGAGCAAAGCCATTGTTGATGATCTGCTGAAAATGAATTTTAAATTTCCGCAGGCATTTACTGCTATTGGAAGAGATGACACAACCACTATTTATGGTGCTATTTGGAAACCATCCAATTTCGATCACACTAAAAAATACCCGGTAATCGATCAAAGTTATACCGGACCGCATACCAACATGTTTCCCCGTAGTTTTTCTGCCGGCATTGGAAGAAACAACCAGGCTATAGCAGAATTAGGTTTTATTGTAGTTACTATTGATGGAATGGGCACTGCCGGACGATCAAAAGCATTTCATAATGTATCGTATAAGAACATGGGAAAGAACTTAACGGATCATGTACTAGCCATCCGGGAGTTGGGCAAAAGATATAGCTGGATCGATACAACAAAGGTTGGTATTTTTGGTCACTCTGCAGGCGGATATGATGCCGGGCATGCTATGTTAGAATTCCCCAATTTTTATAAAGTAGCGGTAGCCAGTTCTGCCGATCATGATTTTAGAATGGAAAAAGACTGGTGGCCGGAAATGTATATGGGTTGGCCGGTTGACTCTTCTTACCATTATGCATCCAATATAACCATGGCAAAAAATCTGAAAGGGAAATTATTAATTGTACATGGCGGTCTTGATGAAAATGTAAATCCATCGGCTACTTTCAAATTAGCCGAGGCGTTAGTTAGAGCCGATAAAGAATTTGATATGCTCATTTTTCCAAGTCAAAGACATGGATATACAGGAAAGTTCAATGAATATTTCACAAAAAAGCTATGGAATTACTTCGTAGAACATTTATTAGGATTAAAACCAATATGGGATATTAAGCTGATGCAATAAAAAGCAATGATTTTATCTTGGTCACAAGCAAAATTGGGTCTAATTTGCATTGCTTGCTATATGAAAAAATACTTTTTCATACCGACTATTATTTTATTAATAGCACTACAAACTGTTGCACAACCTCATCTACAGGTTGGCGCAGTAAACATTCATCATACTGATTCCAAAAAATTACATTTTCGTTCTTCACCTGCAACTGCTAATTCTATTCACCTGCCTGCAGATGGCATCATAACAGCCTATCTTAACGGACAACTTTTATTTAAAGGGCAGGTAAAAAAACAAAAGCTACAGGAAGATTGGGCTAGCTTTTATGGGAATAGCAATAAACTTGATTCTGGCTTTTTGCACAATGGTATTCCTGATGGCGAATGGAAACGATGGGATTCATCGGGCAATTTATTAGCTATCCGTAATTATGATGCGGACAAGTTGCACCAGGTAAAAGAAGAAATGCGAATGGCACATCCCAAAAGATCTTTTTATTCATTAACAGCTTTGTATAAGACCAACCAGTCGCAGGCAATATATGCATTGACAGCAGCATATTCCTTTTCATTTTCGGCTACGCAACGTCCCCTTCAATCATTGCAACAGGTAGTTGAAAATAATAGCACCAATCAAAATAGTTATCTACCGGTGTTCAACGAATGCCTGCATCATGGCTTGTATATGAATTTTTTTCCCGGCGCCATCACCAAAGATTCCGGCTATTATAAAAATGGATTAAAAGAAGCAGTATGGCTGCATAGGAATAGCCCTGTTGGCAATTATTATATCGGCGCTTACAAAAATGGACTCCCCATCAGAGAATGGAAGCTTTATGACCAGGCAGGAAGACTTCTTTCCATTATTTTTTATAATAAAGTAGGGCGGGAAGAATGGAGAAAAAATATTCACCGGTAGATTTCGCCTCTTTCTTCTCGATTTAATTACTGCAGTTAACTGAGAAGACTCCTTTATATAATGCTGTATTGGTTGTTCATTCCCCATTATCGGGAAATATTTCCCAGTTTCCCCGCTTTAACAGCAATTGTTATTGACTATGTAACGCCATACATTAACACAATTATATGGCACCAACTTTGAACAATACTTACAAAATTAATTATTATGTCCCTCGTAACTATCATTATTGTACTTATCGTCGCTGGAGTACTGCTTTGGCTTATCAACTCCTACATTCCAATGGACGGTAAAATCAAAAACATTTTAAACATTGTAGTGGTTATAGCAATTGTGCTTTGGCTATTACAAGCTTTTGGCTTACTGGATTCTATAAAAGGAATTAAGGTATAAGCTGATAGCAGAATTTTTTCTCATATTTTTTATACTATCAAAATGCCAGATTACCCGTACTTGTACCGGTAGATCTGGCATTTGATTTTTTATTGTGATTAGAATAGCACAATTCATCTTCAATAATTCTCAATTCATACAACCAGCAGCATTGGCGGAAACAAACCAACCGTAGCTTTAGGCATTATTACGTTTTCAGCAAAACAACTCGTTGTAAGAATGTATGTCCAGCCAATTTACTAACAATACAAGTTCTATTGCTACCTGCAACAACTGTGGTGAGTATATTCAGAAAAAATATTGCTCCCATTGCGGGCAAAAGCATGACGAACACCGCATCCACCTGAAATCATTATTGCATGATATTCCGCATGCCATTTTTCATATAGACAGTGGTTTCTTTTATAATGTGCATCAATTATTCCGACGGCCCGGTGCGGCTATCTGGGAATACCTGGAAGGTCGTCGCAAACGTTATTTCAATCCGATTACTTACCTGGCTATTATGCTGGTGCTTAACTTATTTGCCGTTAAGATCACCAACCTGCATTATTATGATGAACAGGAATTACTAACCATGTCGCCAAAAGAAGTAGAATTCATTAAAGAGTATGATGCTTCGCAATGGTGGTTCCTGGAACATACCTATTTATACATGTTGTTGGCCATACCTGTTTGCGCCATCTTCTGTTATTATTTTTTCCGCATCTTAAAACACCGGTTCAATTTTGCAGAGAATGCAATTATTATCATGTTCATCCTTGCACAAGGTGTATTGATACAAAGTGTAATTTATTTTTTAACCGGCTGGGTACGCAATGGTGTCTTTATCCGCAGTATGGAAATGGTGAACCTGGTAATGATGGTATCGTATGCCAGTTTTGCGTTGTATAAGTTTATCAACCCCGCAAAAAATAAGATCCGGGTAGGTATTACTTGTACTATTGGTGCATTTATTATATTATCACTCATGCTTGCATCTGCCTACCTGTTGATGTGGTTAAGTAAACTGGTGTAAAATATAATCTCCACATAAATAAGAAGCCCGATGCAGATATAATTGCACCGGGCTTTTTAAATGACTTCTGTTCAAACACAATCTCAACACTGCACCGTTACCCGTAAAAAAGTAGCCGGTATAGAAGTTTTATTCTGCTCTGTACTTTTGTTTTGTGCATTGAACAAAGTTTCTAATTCTTGTTGCAGCTCCTCCGCTTTTCCATTTTTTTCGGCTGCTTCAAATGCATTCATGGTAGGGCCATAATAATTCTTGAAATTAGAAACAAATTCTGCCGGTGAATAAGGTGCATTGAAAGTAAATGTATCCCGGATAAAAGAAATATTTTCCTTTGCGATACCAGCATTACGGAAACGTTCAATAACATGTTCTTCTACTCCCCACAACATCGGGCTTACAAAACCTTCTGGTGGTGGCGGTGTATATGCAGAACTGATCTTTAAAATTTGTGCTACCAAAGTGGGGTCGCCGGGTATCCAATTCCCCATTATAATTCGTCCACCAGAGCGGGTTACCCGAACCATTTCTTTGGCTACATCCATTGGCTTTGGTGCAAACATGGCACCGAAGATGGTAACTACAACATCAAAACTTTGATCTTTTAAATCTTTCAGATCAGTTGCATCGCCTTCCTGAATGCTGCAATTTGCAATGCCTTCCTCCTGGATTCGTTTATTACCAGCCGCCACTAAATTGCTGGCAATATCAACGCCGAGAACATTAGCACCCAGCTTTGCTTCGGGAATAGCAGTAGTGCCATCACCACAACCCAGGTCGAGTACATCAAGACCCTTGGTGATATTAAGTTTTGCAACTAATTCAGTACCACTTTCACGCATCGTTTGCGCAAGGCGGGTAAAATCACCTTTTTCCCAGAGTGCTTTGTTTGGGTTCATACTGATAGGTTTTAGCTCCGAAAGGTACCGTATATCAATACTCCCCTGTTTTGTAAAATTGCACCAGTTGTATATTTCAGGGTATGAATTGAGTTTGCGGGGAAACAGATTACTGCAACAAAAGGGCTGTGCATAAGCAAAAGAGATAAAGGAATAGCTCTTAAAGAAGCTATCCCCCATCTATAAAAATTATTTCGCCGCTATCAATCCGCAACCAATTCTGTTACCTGCATTGCCGGTAGGCTGTGTAGTAAAATCATCTACTCCACTGTGTACAATGATCGCTTTACCAACAATATTTTTATTGAAACTTCCTCCCAATGTCCAAAGGTCAGTAGTAATTGTAAAAGTCCCTTTTCCTTTTGCATCCAGTTTTACATTGCCAATATCACCTGTATGAAAACTGCCGGTTCCCCATTTACCATGTTGAACATTAGTAGGGTTCCAATGACCATGTGATGCTTTCCCATTATCTCCACAGTCTCCATGCTCATGAAGATGAACTGCCACAGATTTACTTGCTTTTTCAGGCACGATAATATCCAATGTCATTTTTACTTTTCCATCTGCTATGGTTTCAAATGTAGCCATTCCATTTACAAGGGTATCTGCATAGGTACTGCTGATCGTAGCAACAGCAGCAGTAACGATAGGCGTTGGCATTGTATCATGCATAGTATTGTTGTCATGCATAGCAGTATCAATTAATTTAGTAATGCTATCAGTTGATCCGGGTCCTGTTGCTTTATCTTCTGCAGTGTTGCAGGAAAAAATAATACCACCAGCTAACAAAATGCACAGAACGGGGAAAATGTTACTATAATTTTTCATTGTTAAATAATTAAATGTGAAAGAAAGCAATATTACAAATACCCTACCACTTTCTGGCCCGTGCCAGCTATGCAACTACACTTAAATCGATTTTTTTGTACTTTTAAAAGCACAGCATTCACTATACCAAAACCTTTACTATGATACTCCTCTATATTCTTCTAATTCTTCTTGGTGCATTTCCGCTTGTGCTTACTGCAATTAGAATGAGGAAAGCGGCCAAAATTAAAAAAGAAGGCATACATACAAACGGCACTATCCAACATATCAGGAATATACGTATGCCAAGAGGCGGATCAGTTGACGTTATTAGAATTGAGTATAAAGACCGCACAACAAGCAAATCCTATACTGCAAAAGCAACCGTATCTCCTGGAAAATATAGAATTGGCGATGCGTTTGAGGTAATTTATTTACCCGATCAGCCTGCTAAATATGCGATAGATACCAAGGGTGGTTATTTAATGATCCTTATTTTTAGCATCATCTTATTCTTGTTCATTCTATTTGCAGTGTATAAGCTTAATGAGATGACTGCATCGGGTCAGATGTAGTATAAATAGTAAATTGCCTGTTTTCTGAAGCCATCATCTATCCAAACACCTTTGTTCCCTTACCTGTTGTTATCAAACTAAATAAACTTTTCTGGATGAGCTGCTCCCATGCACCCGAGCAACCACCATAACATTCCACCGATGGCACTAAACCAATATGTGTAAACCTAACCTGTGTTTTGTTGTTTATGGAATTGATCTCAAAAACAATTTTTGTTCCGGTCCATTCTGTTTTATCGCTTATAAAATTCAGTTTACTTTCCGTAACAAGCCAAACTAATTTTTCATTCGGAACCAACTCCACTACTTTTTGTTTGGAGAAATGCATATCAGCCATTTGATAAGTAAACTCATCATGTAGTTTATCTGTGCTGCCTTCAATTTCTCCCTGCCACCAGCCCCGCACATTGGTAATGGCAGCAAAAACTTCTGTCGGATTTTGGTTTACAAAAAAAGTAGTAGTAAAATTTGCTGTCAATTTCTTTTCATCTTCCGTTTGTGGATTGTCTTTGCTATTCGGCTGCCCCACTCCTGTTGTTATCAAACTATACAAACTTTTTTGGATATAGGTAGTCCAGGCATTATGACAAATATCATAGCATTCATTCTCAGGTGTCAACCCGATTTGAGTTACCCGGAGTTGTGTTTTGCTATTCGTCTCCGTTATTTCAAAAACAATGGTATCGCCTTTCCATTCTTCTTTGTTGTTGGTAAAACTAAAATAGTTGTCCAGCACCTGCCATACTACTTTCTGGTTAGGAACTAATTCTATAATTTTCATTTGGCAGCGATGCACATCCTGGTAATGATAATTCCATTCTTCATTTAACTTGTCTGTTGTCCCTTCAATTTCTTCACTCCACCAACCTCTAACATTATTGATGGCCTCAAAAACTTCGTTGGCTGAATTATCAACTACAATAGTTGTTGTAAAATTTGATGACATTGTTGCAAGTTTTTATTTTAATAATTGCATTTGCCCCAGATGATATTGCAAATGAGTTGTTCTGGTAATAATTATGTTTAATTTATTACGATGCGGTTCGTTAGCAAAGTCTTCGGCAGAAACGGCTGTATGTTTTTGAAACCAATCTGTTGGTTGCAGGCTATCAAACTTTTGCTTCAATACTTCACATTGCTTATTCCAGCAATCTCTTAATGCTGCAACAGTTGGTAATTGATCGGTTGCTTTATCCGCAGCTTTCAAAAATGGTTCATACAATTCCGGGTACATTTTCTCACCCATATCCAATAATATCAGCATATCATCATGCACGGCCACAAGATGTCCTAATAAATAAATGCCCCTGTTTTTGCCAGGGGCAATTTCTTTTTGCAAGGTTTCATCACTTAATGAATTGAGTAAGTCGTTGCAGTTCTTTAGGGAAGCATTCCACCGGTCAAAAATCATTTTAACGGCTATTTCTGTAGTTGTCATGGTAGTTTAACTTTTAGTAGCGTAAAAATATTGCCTTCTCCTTATTTATATGTGGGGCAAAATAGACATTCTGACGGGTTGATTTGGACAAGCCTGATAATTACCTTTGTTCAAACAAAGCAATGAAACAGCTAACCATTATTATTCCGGAAGGTGAAAATAATCTCAGCAGCATTACCGGCACTTACGAAATATTCAGCAAAGCAAATGCCTATTGGAAACAACATACTAAAAAGGAAATGTTTAAAATCCAATTGGCCGGCCTTTCTAAAAAAGTACATTTTAATGATGGATTATTTACGGTAACACCACACACTACGCTGTCGGCCATTACTAAAACAGACCTTATCATTATTCCCTCATTAAACCATAATTATAATTTGGCATTGGCCGGAAATGAACCGTTGATACACTGGCTGGATAAACAATACAAAAAAGGTGCAGCCATCGCCACTATTTGTACCGGCGCATTTATGCTGGCGGCTTCCGGTTTGCTGGATGGAAAAAGCTGTTCTACCCATTGGTCGGTTGCAGAAAATTTCCGGCAACTATTTCCAAAAGTGAATTTGCAGATCGACGCATTGATCACCGATGAAAATGGGATTTATACCAATGGTGGTGCCTATTCATTTTTAAACCTGATGATCTACCTGATCGAGAAATATTATGACCGCAGCACAGCTATCTATTGTTCCAAAGTATTTCAAATAGAAATGGACCGGAACACACAGTCTGAGTTTGCCATTTTTACCGGGCAAAAAAAACATAATGATGAAATGATACAGCAGGCACAGGCCTATATAGAACAGCATGTAGAAGAAAAATTGACGATTGATGCCTTATCCTCCCGCTTCAATGTAGGCAGAAGAAATTTTGACCGCCGGTTTATTAAAGCCACCGGCAACACACCTATAGAATATGCACAACGGGTAAAAATAGAAGCCGCCAAAAAAGCCTTTGAAACAAACCGGAAAACAATTAATGAAGTAATGTATGATGTTGGCTATGCCGATGTAAAAGCATTCCGGGAAGTATTTAGAAAAATTACCGGTATGTCGCCGCTGGAGTATAAAGGAAAATATTATAAAGAGGCAATGGTGAAAGTGTAATGATCTTGTGTAGTCAGCCTTCCATTCTTTGATGGGCAGTAGGCTAAAATTGTTTACTTTCAATTGAAATGATAAAGTGTGCCCCTTGTTTGCTTCTTCTATTCATCAGCCTGGCATGTAATAACCCAACTGGCAACAGTACGGATGAGCCAACTACAGAATTAGTAAGGATAGATTCTATTCAACCTTCAACAACAACCAACCTCCCACAAAAAAAATCAGAACATACATTACAAGATGAAATAAAGGGCCTCACTGGCTATGAGCTGGTAGCGTATGCCCAAACCTTATTAGGCGTTCCCTACTTGTATGCGTCTACTGATCCGTCGGTAGGATTTGATTGTTCAGGTTTCATCACCCATGTTTTCAACCACTTTAATATTTCGGTGCCAAGATCTTCTGTAGATTTTACCAATGTTGGCAAAGAGGTAAACCTGCAAGCTGCCAAAGAAGGCGATCTTATTTTATTTACCGGCACGGTGGACACCATCCGCATTGTTGGGCATATGGGAATTGTAACTCAAAATACAGATACATTAAAGTTCATTCATTCTTCCTCCGGCAAAGCGAATGGCGTAACCATTAGTTCGTTGAACGAACATTATAAAAAAAGGTTTGTAAAAATCACCAGGGTGCTTGCTGAATAGGTAAGATTATATTTTGTAGCAGGCGTCCCGTTCACTGGGCATCGTCCCTTGCGTCGCACTCTTGTACTGCAGTAACACAGATGAACATTGGTCGGATCAGCCTCATTACTGGGTGCAAAGTTTTTTTTGTCCGATTTCATATAAGCGTCAATAAGTAACCAAGTAACGAACCACCTAACACTATAAAGGCACTATTTATTTTTCGGTAACCAAATGTCAACGCAATACTTAAAACAGCAATCAAAATGGTACGCCAGTCTGTAATGCTGTCTTGCCCCATTGCAATACATACAGAAACTATAATTGCTACCGAAGCAACATTTACAGCATCCAAAAAAGAGGAGAACAACGTTGAGTTCCGCATTTTCTTAACTAACGGGTTAAGCAGTGCCACAAATAAAAAAGAGGGAAGAAATATACCTACAGTAGAAACAATTGCACCATGCAGGCCGTTAATTTGATAGCCGATAAAAGTTACCGATGAAAAAACAGGCCCGGGTGTAAACTGCCCCACTGCAATAGCATCAATAAGTTGTTGTCTTGATAAAAGACCTGTTGATACCAGTTCCGTATCAAGGAAAGCAAATAAAACATAACCACTTCCGTAAAGGATGGCTCCGATTTTTAGAAATATCCAAAATAGATTGGAGTTTGTAGCAGTGAGGATGCTGGTGTTTGTTATTTGTAAAAATGTAAAAGGGAAAATGCTATGAGTGCTATTGAGTTTCTTACTTCGTATAAATGCCAGGGATAAAGCAAGAAAACCTGCTCCAAAAAGCAGATAAATTTCATTGAAGTTGAGTAATGAACATACTAATACTAAAATTCCAATCACAGCTAATTCAATTGTTTTCAACGATTTTTTTGCTAATGGAAAAATAGCAGCAAGTATGATGGCGATGATGGCAGGCTTTATTCCATAAATAAATGGTTGCACTTCCGGAACTTGTCCGTATTCTTTATACAGCCACGCAAAAATTCCCGTAATTAAAACGGCGGGAAGAATAAAACAAAGACCTGCCAGAATTAAACCTTTCCAACCTCCTTTTTCGTGGCCAATGTGTATGGCCATTTCAGTGCTGTTTGGGCCGGGTATCAAATTCGTAGCACCTACTAAGTCAAGAAAATGTTGTTCGCTCAGCCATTTTCTTTTTGTTACCACTTCTTCCTGCATCATAGCAATATGAACAGCAGGGCCACCAAAACCAATTATGCCAAGCTTTAAAAAAAGTTTGGCTATATCTTTTAAGTCTGCTTTATCTTCCATTTTTCATCAATATTTTATCTACAGACCAATACCCACCGCCTTTTATCAATAAAAAAATACAGCCCAGCAGCATGGCCCAATCGGTTCTGCTTCCGTGAAGCAGTTCCCAAAAACCTTTTTCTATATATACTGCTGATTTGGTGGTAGCAAATGCCACAAGCATAATTATAATTAGCGGAATACTTGCCAATCGGGTAAATAAACCAAGTAATATCATTACTCCGCAAACAATTTCAAAACCTCCTACGAGGTTTCCTAAAAACTCAGGTGAAGGCAAACCTATTTTCTCAAACCTTCCGGCACCTCTAATGGCAGGGAATAAAAATTTCTGTATGCCTTCAGATAAAAAAACGGCTCCCACAATCATACGGATTAAGATGGTGGTTTTAGCATTGTCGGTATGAATTATTTTTTTCAGCATCTTATTTTTTTATGGAAGAATTTCTTTCGCTGGGAATTTGCACATTAAAAAAAGGTACTTTTTCCATTGCATGGCAACTGTTGCAGTTGGTTGTTAAAGTCAGAAAACTTTTATTGAAGTTCGCTGTGTCTTTGCTCTCCACCGATTTTTTCATGTCGGGCAAAACATAATTCAAAAAATGCTGCGAAGAGGGTGCCCTTTTTGGCCTGCGTTCTAAACCGGTTTCAATGGCAAGCTTGATTTTTGCAATTTGATAGTCGGCATACTCCCAATTCTGGTCTAGCCCTGCCCAGTAAAGTTCCTGGTAGCGATAGCCAGTCTCAACCATGGTATTGTCAAAACCACGAAAATGTTTTTCAATAGTTTTTATTTGCTCAGTGTCCGTTCCTTTTATCCAGTCACCTTCTGCGGTTTCTTTATTGGTTGGTTGGTTGCAGGCAAAAACACCGAGGGATAGGAGAGTAAATAGTTGTTTCATTTCTTTTGTTTCAATGGTTGAGTTTAATTGTTTTCTATGATGTCTATTTCCTCCTCTTTCAACTCATACAACTCATACAACTCATAAACCGATCTTATCGGTTTCGCTTAATTCTTTTTGTATGCTGTTCGCAATAGATTTTTGCTCTTAAAAATATTTCATCCATTCAGCACAGAGTTAATTTTATCTTTCCATAGCAAACGCTTAAATACTCTCTTGCCGCTTCTTTTCTAATGTTCATTTTGGTTGATTTACTGTCAACCTATTTCAGGACAAGACACCAACCTTTGACTAAAAACGAGTTTACATTCATTCTAGTTATTGTCAACTGAATAAATTCAAGATGCTTTATTTTATTGTCATTACTATTGTTCATTTTGACTTATTTAAGTTTCAACCATTCAAGAATACCTTTTTTAGTTCCATCAGGATAAATAACATAATAATTTGCATTTTCATTTACATTACTACTCGTCTGGATTGATGGATAGATCTGTAAATACTCTTCTCCTTCATAATTATTGTTATCAGGCTTTAAAGCTAATAATGCAATGTGATTTAAATATTTGTGACTATCTGCAAATCCGATTTCCCAATTACACCATTTTGACTCAATAGCAGCATTTGTGGCTATCAATATAAATTTACTGGCTTCAATAATTTTTTTCTTTATTTTCATCGCAGTCTCTCCTGAGGTTTCTTTTGGCATTGAATCGTCTTCCCAATCCACATACCCCGTAAATCCATATTTTTTTAATAATTCTTTCAGACGATATACATATTGTGCTTCACCATGTTTGTGGGAGATAAAAATTGGATTATCTGTAGACTTTAGCTGATCAGAAAAATTCTCTAAAATAAATTTTAGTCCTTCGTGACTTTTTGTATCTCTAAAAAATTTGCTTTCGTTTATAATCATTAAAACTTTTGCTTTAGTATTATCTCCTAAATGCAGCAGGGTCTTTTTTGGGGTTGCTTACAACAATTAAATTTATGATATAAGACGTACTAGTCCAAGAAAAGTAAGCAATGAAAATCAATGCTTTGATGTTATACATATTATGTTGTCGTTATGACAATCCACCAGAATATACCCCTTCACCTTGGTTCGTGTCCAATAAATAATTGCCCCGATGTCGCTCTACGCAAAGGAATTTTAATGTCTCCGCAAGTAAGCCGTTGTTAGTGTTATCACTAACAACTAAATAAAATACCACTAATGGGGTATATCAAATCCTTTAAGTCCTAAAGGTTACCTTTTATAAGTACTACTAACGTAGGATTCTTTGTAGTTGCTTCCATTTTACCTTCACTTTCCATGAAGGTACAATCTGTCAAATCAGCAGTTTTATCACTTCCGGTTCAGGAACAAGCAATTACAATAGTATCTCGTCATTGCGGGCAATTTGAAGTAAGCAAAACAGCAGTTGGAAGCCTTCTTACATCAGTTGGAAGGCTTCTTACAGTAACAGAATGGCAGCTTACAGCAGTTGGAAGCCAACTTACATGAGTTGGAAGGCCACTTACAGCAGTTGGAAGCCCTCTTACACGAGTTGAAAGGCCACTTACAGCAATTGGAAGCCCTCTTACACGAGTTGGAAGACCACTTACAACAGTTGGAAGACCACTTACAGCAGTTGGAAGCCTTCTTCCACGGGTTGGAAGACCATCTACAGCAGTTGGAAGCCTTCTTCCACGGGTTGGAAGACCATCTACAGCAGTTGGAAAGCCATCTGCAACACAAATTTGGGCAACTCTTTTACCTGAAAATAATGCTCCATCCAAAGAAAAACCAACCTACGCCTTGGTTGCTGTTAGTATTTTCAACAACCACTTTACCATAAACACTTTTGAATAATGTGTTGTACTTACAGCAATTCGGTTGATGAAAGGAAACACCTATCAATACAAAAAATAATTTTTTGCAAAAAATCTAACACCCACAAAAAAGCCGGACAAAAGCCCGGCATACTAGTGAAAATGAAATTCTTTATATACAAAGTAGTTATAATAATATGTAAGTGATGCTACCGATGCGCTGGCGGTAGCTGCCGGATTTTAACCCAGACCTTCCAATATCCAAAGAAGTGTACCATTGAAAATTGGTAGAGCCGATAGATTTTAATCTGCCCCGTATCAATTTATCATCAAAAGAAGAATGATAAGTAATAGCATTATTAGCCACGGATTTTAATTTGCCTTTGAACATTTCGTTTTCAAAGGAAGAATAGTAATCGAAGGTGGTGGAACCAACTAATTTTATTTTACCATCTTGCGCCGCATTATCAAAATTGGTAAAATAATCTACCGCCTGGTAGCCAATGGTTCTTATTTTTCCAGCCTTACTGGCAATCTCCGAAGAACCGTAATAAGTAAAATTGCAGGTGCCAATACTTTTCACCTTGCCTTTAATAGCCGGATCAATATCGTCTGTAAAATATTCTACCCGGCCCATATAGGGTTGCAGTTGCGGCGCATAATATTCGGCACGGTCGGCTTTTACTTCAATCCCCCACTCCATTATTTTTCCTTCGGGGCTAATGCGGATCAGCACATTGCGGTCTGCAATAAAACCAAAGGAAGTAAGGGTAGATGCATTCGCAAAACTTACTTGTTCTAACTGTTGTGCCGAAAGAACCGTTGTAACTAACAAAGCGAAAATGCTGAGATGAAGTTTTTTCATAATACAGTAAAGTTATTGAAGTTTTTAGAACCCCGACTCCCATTGATAATATGGAATGCTATTGCCTGATTGTTTAAAGATTTGAAATGTATTGCAAAATAAAATAAACAAATAAAAGTATTCTCCAACTTTTATTCACATTACGAACCAACCTGCAGCAAAATGGTTATTCATGCATTCAAATAAAATACTCAACTAAAAAATTAAAATTTAATCAATGAAAAAATTATTGCAATCAGCCTTAATGGCTGTGGCTGTTCTGTTATCGAATGTTGCTACTGCACAGGAAAAAGATATCGTTGATATCGCCGTGGGTTCTGAGGCACATTCAACACTGGTAGCAGCTGTAAAAGCAGCAGGTCTTGTTGAAACATTAAAAAGTGCGGGCCCCTTTACTGTTTTTGCACCGGTAAATGATGCGTTTGCAAAACTACCGGCAGGTACTGTTGATTTCTTACTGAAACCAGAAAACAAAGCTGCACTGGTAAAAGTTCTTACGTACCATGTAGTAGCTGGCAATTTGGATGCTAATGCAGTTATTGCAGCTATTAAATCCGGAAAAGGAAAGGCTGTTTTAACAACGGTTAGTGGCAATACACTTACTGCTACCATAGATAATGGCAAAGTGAAATTAACAGATGAAAAAGGCGGCGTGGCATTTGTTACTGCTACCGATCTAAAAGGCAGCAACGGCATCATACATGTTATTGATACAGTTGTTCTTCCAAAATAATAAATAACATATTTATAATAAAGGCTCCTGATGAAGGAGCCTTTATTATTGTATACTTAAATTCTTAAAAATTCAGCTACACCTTTTTTAATCCTTTTATTTTTACCGGCATCTTTACTGTTACAGCAGATCCCCTTGCCAGGAAAACTGAATGAGGCTGTTGGTTGGAAATAAAGGGAACAAACTCCTTTCCGTAGAGCTGTTCAATATCACAATCAATGGAGTAACTGGTTACGGGATAAATTTGCCAACGTGGATGTTGCACCGCATACTCAATAGTGCTGGTGGAATTGTATTGATTGTATCCAAAATAATGTTCGAAGATAAATTCTGCTGCTGAACCATTTTCTATTTCCTGCATTTCCGGTGTGGCATTAACACGGATCACATTGCGGTGTTGATTTCTTTTTTGCCAGCTATACTCTACCAACAAGTTACCCGGTTTCTCCACTACCTGGTGATTCATTTTTGCCGTACTGTAATGTTCGTTATAGAACAAATTAGCCATGGTAGATACAAGAGGTTTGGGCACAATCTCCGAAACAAAGCCTACTCCCCTTTTCCATTCCCTGCCATCAAAACGTTTAATATAATACCGCAAATTCGCTTCTTCAAAATTTGCATGAAAAGGCCAACGTACACCTAACACTTTGGTATTATTAAACAGAAAACCAACAATACTTACCAGCGCCTTACCATCAAAATAATCGATCTCAGTTCCCGGCGGTATATGCTTCTGTAAAATTTGTGGATCTACCTCGTAGTTGAACATCGTCAGGTATTCCCAACGGGCCGATAAAAATATTTTATTACTCATGGTGAGATTTTAATACTAGCTTTTGTCCGGGCTTTGCATAGCTCAACCGGCCTATTGGCTGGGTGCTATAATAACTATCAATTCCGTTACTACAAACCGTTCCGGCTTTATGCAGATCAATAAATCCATCTGGTTGTAACAGATCATTCTCCATTATTACACATTGAATTTTTCCAATCACCAAAAAAGTATTGTTGATTGTTAAAGGAATTATCTCCTGCAATGTTAAGCCATACTTCACCAGGCTCTCTCCTACAAATGGAGCAGGAAAATCGCCTATATATTGTGGTGCTAGTTGCACTTCTTCAAATTCTGAAACACCATCAGGATATTTAGCACTGGCCTGGTGTGCTTTTTCTACAAAAGAAGGAAGAATATGATTAATGGTATAAACACCCGTTGACTCAATATTCGTCAACGTATGCGGGGCTGCCGCCCGGGGCCGGTTAATATATCCAACCAAAGCCGGATCAGAACCTATATGAACAATACTACTGAAAACTCCAAGGTTGGTTTGTTTATCCTCGTTAACGGTTCCAATAAGGCTAACTGATTTAAAGCCGGTAAGGCTATTGATAAAGTTAGCCCGGTAGAAACGTTCCCAGGATTCAATTACTGGCTGATTGTAAAATTGCATGAGAAGATATTATTATAAACTTTAAACAAAAACAAGAATGAAATGTTCTACTAACCTGGATTGTTTTATGCGAATGACCTTAAAGCCATTCCTGATTTTTTTGGTGCTGCAATAAATTAATCGATAAATAAAAAATAAGCTATGCTCTCCAAATTTAAAGTGTCAGAATTATTAATACTTGTGCTGGTGATTGTATTAATATTTGTCTCCGAATATTACTATGTAATTCTTAAAGATCCGATGAGAGCAATATTTATTGGGTTATGGCCACCCACCATCCTGGGCTTACTCATCTTTTTCAACTTAAAAAGAAAATAAGCATGAACATGGAAAATTTAGATCTCATTATACTAACAACGATTGTTGTAATTCTATTCCTGGTTTTTATACTTGCTACCTTTAAAGAAATGCAGGAAGATGCCAAAAAGCCGTTTGAAGGAGGAAAAGAACGGGGACCCCGTGCCGACATGATGGAGTTTATTGGCAGAATATTCTCTGAAAAAAGTATTGAGCCCGGCGAAAAGAAAGAGCTGCTCAATATGATTAAGAAAAAAATAGAAGCTATTGATGTTAGTGATAATAAAACCAATAGCTAATACCGGCGATAAAATAAAATGTGCTTCCCGTACTTGCTAAAGCTAACACGGGCAAGTCCTATCTTTGTCTTATAACGAAACATAAGACATGAATCTTGAATTCAACAAAAACGAAGACATTGCCAAACAAAGCCTCAGTGAAATGCGCCGCAGGCTGGATAAGATATATGAAGGCGGTGGGAAAAAAGCCAGCGAAAAACAAAAAGAAAAAAACAAACTCACTCCCCGTGAACGGATCGCTTATTTAATTGACAGCGATAAACCGTTTATAGAAATAGGTGCATTTGCAGGTTATGAAATGTATGCAGAACAAGGTGGTTGCCCTGCAGGTGGTACCGTTGCCGGTGTTGGTTATGTAAGCGGCAGGCAATGTGTGATACTGGCCAACGACCAAACAGTAAAAGCTGGCGCCTGGTTTCCCATTACAGGAAAAAAGAATTTACGGTTGCAGGAGATAGCAATGGAAAATCATTTGCCGGTAATTTATTTAGTGGATAGTGCCGGTGTTTTTCTGCCGATGCAGGATGAAATATTTCCCG
Organism: Chitinophagaceae bacterium; assembly: GCA_022843585.1. GTDB lineage: Bacteria > Bacteroidota > Bacteroidia > Chitinophagales > Chitinophagaceae > JJ008. The sequence continues at coordinate 1,426,890 of JALHNJ010000001.1, read as the reverse complement.
ACAAAGAACATTTTGGCCGCATCTTTCGCAACAATGCCCGCATGAGTGGTATGGGCGTTACACAAATTGCAGCAGTAATGGGACCCTGCGTAGCAGGTGGTGCTTACTTACCAATTATGAGTGATGAAACATTAATGGTAGAAGGTAATGGTTCTATTTATTTAGCCGGACCCTATTTGGTAAAAGCAGCTATTGGTGAAGACATCGATAATGAAACCCTTGGAGGCGCCGTCACACATACAGAAATAAGCGGTATTGCTGATTATAAATTCAAGACCGAGCAGGAATGCATGGATCACATTAAAAAAATGTTTTCCATGCTGGGTGAGAAACCCAAAGCAGGTTTTGACAGGGTGAAAGCAAAAGCTCCTGCAAAAAATGTAGAAGAGTTATACGGTTTATTTCCGCAGGATGGAAAGCCCTATGATATTGTTGATGTAATTGAAAGAATTGTTGATGATAGTGAATTTGAACAATTCAAAGAAGATTATGGCAAAACAATTGTTTGCGGCTATGGCCGTGTAGATGGATGGGCGATTGGTATTGTAGCCAACCAACGCAAAATTGTAAAGAGCAAAAAAGGTGAAATGCAAATGGGTGGTGTAATTTATAATGACAGTGCCGATAAAGCTGCCCGTTTTATTTTGAATTGCAACCAGAAAAAAATACCATTAGTTTTTTTACAGGATGTTACAGGTTTTATGGTAGGTAGTCGCAGCGAACATTCCGGCATTATAAAAGATGGTGCTAAGATGGTGAATGCGGTTGCAAATTCTGTGGTACCAAAAATTACTATTGTTGTCGGCAATTCGTATGGTGCCGGTAATTATGCTATGTGTGGCAAAGCCTATGACCCCCGGTTTATTTATGCCTGGCCTTCTGCAAAAATTGCGGTGATGGGTGGTGATGCGGCAGCAAAAGTTTTATTGCAAATTGAAGTAGCTTCTTTAAAAGCAAAAGGCGAAGTCATTACTCCTGAGAATGAAAAGAAATTATTGGATGAAATAAAAGGCAGATACGATAAACAAACCTCACCCTACTATGCTGCCGCAAGATTGTGGGTAGATGCGATCATTGATCCGGCAGATACAAGAAAAGTTATTTCCGAAGGAATTAATGCAGCAAATGGTAATCCAGAAATTGCGGAATTAAAAACAGGAGTTTTCCAGGTTTAATACAAATTGAGAGTTTAGAATTAAGAGTGCAGAGTTGGCAGCGCCGGTTTCTTAATTCTAAACTCTTAATTCTTAACTAAAAAAATTGAGTACAACAGTTACAATCTATACTGACGGTTCTTCGAGAGGTAATCCCGGCCCTGGTGGCTATGGCACTATATTAATGAGTGGGCAGCATCGAAAAGAATTATCGCAGGGTTATCATCGTACTACGAATAACCGCATGGAGCTAATGGCTTGCATTGCCGGATTAAAAGCATTGAAGAAAGAAGGCATGCATGTGACGATCTTTTCTGACAGTCAATATGTGGTAAAGGCCTGGGAAGAAGGTTGGTTGAAGAATTGGATCAAAACAAATTTTAAAGGCGGTAAGAAAAATCCTGATCTGTGGTGGGAGTTTTATGAGTTGTCGAAAAAACATACGATCAAATTCAAATGGGTAAAGGGACATGCAGACAACCCGTTTAATAATCGTTGTGATGAATTAGCAACAGAAGCGGCTGATGGCAGCCATCATACGTTGTTGCATGATGAGGGGTATGAAGGAACTGCTTCTTAAGAAATCTACCACAAAGAACACTGAGTTTTTTCACCAAGAACACAAAGGATTAGAGAACTTTGTGTTGTATCTTCTTTGCGTTCTCTGTGGTTAAATAAAATCTATGATAAAAAATTCTCTCTGTTCCTGGAGTGGCGGTAAAGACAGCTGCTTTGCACTGATGCAAGCCATACAGCAAGGTTATTCTCCAAAAGTTTTATTGAACGTATTAAATGAAGCCGGAAAAATTTCCCGTTCGCATGGAATACCGTCTGCCATACTACATGCACAGGCTAACGCAGCTGATTTACCTATTCATCTTATCAGCAGCTCCTGGAATGACTATGAAGTAAATTTTACAGAAGCATTATCAATATTAAAAGAACAGTATCAACTCTCGTATGCTGTATTCGGGGATATAGATCTGCAACCTCACCGTGACTGGGAAGAAAAAGTTTGTACCTATGCCGGTTTAACAGCGGTTCTCCCATTGTGGCAACAAGAAAGAAAAAAACTGGTATTGCAAATGCTCGAAGCAGGCATTGTAACCATGATCGTAAGTTGTAATGAAATAATGGGGGAACGTTTTATTGGCGAAATAATTACCCCTGCCCTGGTAGATGAATTAGAAGCGATGGGTATTGATGCCTGCGGAGAAAATGGAGAGTATCATACATTGGTGCTGTATTGCCCGTTATTTGAAAATAGAATTCATGTTTCGGTGAATAATAAATTATTACATGAGAAATATTGGTTTTCGGAACTGGAAATAAAATAATTAAAATATGACCAGTTAACTAATCCAATATTTTTCATTTTTCATTGTTGTATGGCTATCCCCACTGGCTTCTACCTAATGCCATAGCGAAAATCAGAATACCCAGCAAAAAAACTCCCAGAATAATCAACACAATTTTCAGCCATGTTTTCATCTTTTTTTTCGAGTCAAAGTATTCGCCAACTTTAATGTTCGGCTTTTTTTCTAACGCTTTTTTCATGGAGAAACGCAATATTCCAAATGTTATTCGCTGCTCCACACTTAAATTTTTTCCGATAACAACACTAATTTCCTTACCTGATAGTTGTAAAAAATTTTTCAACGGCATGTTTTGTAAAAAAGTTGGTAACACTGGTGCTGGCTTAACGATTGCTGCATACGGTGTTGCAAGCATAAACAAACAACAAAAAGCCAATAAAGAAAAGGTCTTTTTCATATAGTTGGTTTTGGTTCGTTTAGGAAATTTAACAAAAAAAGCCCACTCGTACGAATGGGCTTTCAAAAATATCTTGGATAGATTATGCTAATGTAAGCTGTGTTCTTCTTGCTGTCATGTAATTATAGCTAAGTAAAATAACCGGCAAGAAAACTACCGTAGCTATCAAAGCATTTTTGTAGAAAGGCAAACCGGCAGCATAGCAAGTCAACAATCCGCTAAAGTTTTTTGTGTACGTAACTTCTGTTGCACTCATCCATACACCAAAATTGGACAATAAAAAGAAAACAGTTGGTGCTGCTAGTGCTCCGATAGCAAGGCTGCTGAAACTTCTTCCTTTCAATAACCAGCCAATTAATGTGGCAGACATCAGGATCAAATAATTTTTCCACTGGCCGCTGTAGAAACCTGCGTAGGGAAACAGGTCTTGTGTATATAAAAACTGTATTACCACATCGCTAACGAATAATGCCAGCAATGGTAACAAGAAAGAAAAATCCTTTTGTTTGATGATAAACCCTGAGAATAGAGCAATTGCAATTACCGGTGAAAAGCCAGACATGTCTAAATCAGGCCCGAAGAAATATTTACAGGCTGTTGCCAACGCAATGAGAACCAGTGTAAAAACAATTAACCTTCCGTAACTCTTCATATTAAAATAATTGAATGATGGGCAAAAATAACCGAATTGGAGCAATTCAGCAGTCTATTTATCAACGATTGTTAATTGCGGTGGAAGCCCTGAAAACAGTGGCTTTGCGGAGCCCTTTTACCTGTACCGTAGTCATTGGAAGGGCCACGGCCGATACATTACCCGGCTTTAACTCAAGTATGGTTTCGCCGCAGCTTAATTCTACTGCACCTTCAGTCAGCAATACAATTTCTGCCAGTTTGGTAGAAAAACTAGCTACCTGGTTTGGTTCCAGTTCAAGTACATTCAACTGAAAATCATTTACTGGTGTTATATATTTTTTTTCATCGCTATTGATTGCTTGCGGATGTAGAATATTTGGTACCGTTGCTTCACACTTCACATGTTTCATTAATTCTGCTACATCAATATGTTTGGTAGTTAGTCCTCCCCTCAATACGTTATCAGAGTTAGCCATGATTTCAACACAATTACCTTCGAGGTATGCATGGGGCACACCAGCATCTTGAAACAGGCCTTCTCCTTTTTTCAGATGAACAACGTTGAAGAGATAAATAGAAAATATGCCCCTGTCCAGGTTGCCATTCCGGGTAAAAGTTTGCGCAGCCCGAAACGCCCAAAAGTCTTCGTCGTTTTTATCAGCGCCACCTGCACCATGGGTTTTTGAAATGTTATCGATAAGCGGTTGCAAAATCCTGTTTACTTCTTCTGCTGGCATTTCCATTACAAACTTATATAATCCACTATAGCCGGATTGATTGAACACTTGTAACAACTCCCGCAGCTCCACCACATTTAATAAGGTATAGACCAATTGGTCAGCCGGTTTAAATCCATGCAGCAACCAAAAATCTCCAAGAGCCACCAACATCTCTGGCTTGTGGTTATCGTCTTTATAATTACGATGAGGTGCAGTAAGCAATACCCCGGCAGCATTTTCTCTTGCAAATTCAATTGCTGCTGCTTGCTTAGATGGATGAACCTGCACCGACAACATTTGCTTTACATCCTGCGCCTTGAATAAATAAGGCAGGTCACCAATTACTGCTGTTAAGGGCATTTCCTCATTGGTGGCTGTTTTTATTATACCAATTCCCAACGGATGTGTACCCATCCAATATTCAGCAAATGGTTTTCCCTCTTTATTTTCCAACTGCAATAGAGATGGAATAAAGGTTTGCCCGCCCCAATCGTAATGTTTTATTACCCCTTCTAATTTATAAATGCCCGGCATGCAAAAAATTTTCTTTTTATCTTGGCGTAAAGATAATGCATGGCCACTCATAATGATTTGGGAAAAGAGGGGGAAGACCAGGCCGCTGCATGGCTGGCAGAAAAAGGGTACGAAATATTACATCGTAACTGGCGATACTCCCATTATGAAATTGACATTATCGCCACCAAAGGAAAGTTTCTGCATTTTGTAGAAGTAAAAGCAAGAAATTATACGCCATTCGATTACCCGGAGAGCAGCGTTACCAAAAAGAAATTTAAAAACTTACAGAAAGCAGCCGATGAATTTTTATTTCAGCATCCCGGCTATGTGTGGATACAATACAATATACTGGCCGTTACTTTTCATGCCGATAAGGAAGATGAGTATTTTTTAATTGAGGATGTTTTTATGTAGTGAATGGTCAATAGTTAATAGTTAATAGTGTGGAAAAAGCGCTGTGTCATTGACTATTTCACTCTCTCCATCATCTTCTCCACCAAGCGATGCGTAGCAGGACAGTATTCTACATTTTGCTTATGGATATGGACAAAGTCTTTGAACTTTTTAGACAGATGCGGAAAGCCGGCGCAATCTGCCGGACGAATTTCATAAATACTGCACTTATTATCTTTTAAGTTCAACCACTGGCAGGGTTCTACTTTATTCATCCAATCTCTCTCACCACCTCTTTCTCTTTTCAAATATTTTTGCTGAAACTCTTCCACTGTCAATTTAAAATGAGCTGATATTCTTTTCAGGTCTTGCTTATTAAAAGTTGGCGTCATTGTTTTACAACAATTGGCACAGGTAAGGCAACCTGTTTCCTGCCACACCTCTTTTTCTAATACAGCAATATGGTTATCCAATCCACGGGGGGCATTGCTTTCCAGTTTGGTTAGGAAACGGCGAAAACGATTTTTAGTAGTAATGGCCAACTTTCTAAAGGAACGCAGATTAATGGGTTTCATTTCACTCATGCGCCGAAGATACAGATTGAACGGTTTCGTAGAGCAGGGCAAATGCATTAAAATTTTTATACATAAACTTATTGATGAATATAGGTGGTACTTGTCACCCTTTCTAACAGGCAAAAGAATTTTCTCATCACAAATCACATTGGCTATTTTTGTTTTTCCTTAAAACCAATTATATGAAATTATTGATTGCTCCCCTATTTATGATAGCAACTGTATCAATGCTGGTATCCTGTGGTGGATCTTCTTCAGCACCGGCCACATTTTGTGATACTACCTGCCTGAAAGACACATTGAAATTTGCCGGCAACCACAAGCTGGAACCATTTGTTTACCTGAGTGTAAAAGATTGTAAGCCGGATAGTATTATCTGGAGTTATAAAGGCCTTGGCTCAAATCGTAAAACCAAGTTTGATTACACATCTACTTCTGTAAACAAAGATTATATCCGTTGTATTTTTAACGACACTTCAGCTGCTTTTATATTGTTTAATGATTGTTTGACAGGCCGTGGCTTCCAGATCAAATTACCATTCAGCAAAACTGAAAACTTCTCGATGAGAACCAGCGGTATCAATAGCATCGATCCCAAATTCTCTGTAAGTGAAAACTTAATGGCATATACAGACAGGGGTAATATTTATATTGAAGAATTTGCTACTGGCAAAAAAGCCATGATGACCTTTGGCGAAAAATTAGATATTGACTACGATGCTATTCATGAGCATATTGATTCTGTTAATGTAACTAACAGCCGTATTTGGGTAAAAGTAAAAAAGGGGAAAGAGTGGGCTGTGCTGGAAAAAAATATCACTCTTGAGTAATGTGGGAACCTTACAAAAAAGGTTTTAAATCATACCTGCAGTTAGAAAAATCACTGTCGGATAATTCAGTGCAGGCCTATGGAAGAGATATTGAACTGCTAACACAATTTCTACAGGAAGCATCAGCCATGAAAAATCCTGCTGATGTTACGCTTAAAGACCTGCAAGCTTTCTTAAAACAAATTACTGAGCTGGGAATGACAGCCAGTTCGCAAGCCCGGATCATTTCGGGCTTGCGGGCTTTTTATAAATACTGTCAATTGGAAGATATTTCTAAAACAGACCCTACCCTTTTACTGGATGCTCCAAAACTAAAACGTTCATTACCGGATGTATTGAGTTTTGATGAAATAGAAAACATCATTGCACAGGTTGACTTAAGTAAACCGGAAGGTGGCCGTAATAAAGCGATTGTAGAAACGATGTACAGTTGTGGTTTGCGGGTAAGTGAAGTAGTGAACCTGAAAATGTCACAGCTATATTTAGATGTGGGGTTTATCCGTGTAATTGGCAAGGGTGATAAGGAACGATTAGTACCGATTGGCAGCAGTGCCAGCAAATACATATCAATTTATAAAAATGATATTCGGGTTCATGCCGATGTAAAGAAAGGCAGCGAAGACATTCTCTTTCTCAATAACCGGGGCGGTCAATTATCGAGAGTGATGATTTTTTATGTTATTAAAGACCTGGTGGCGAAGGCCGGCATTAAGAAAATAGTTTCTCCCCATACATTCCGTCATTCGTTTGCTACGCATTTGGTAGAAGGTGGTGCAGATTTGCGGGCAGTGCAGGAAATGCTCGGCCATTCAAGCATCACTACCACTGAAATTTATACCCATCTTGACCGGGAGTTTTTAAGAAAAACATTGGAGCAGTTTCATCCGGGGTTTAAATAAGCTTATTGAATGATGATTTTCTCTGAATACTTCTTGCCTGTTTTTTCATTTGTAAGCACCAGAAAATAAGAACCACCAGCCACTACAGGTACATTCATATTAATATACCTTCCTTTACCATCAACCCATATTTCTTTTCGGTGAATCGATTGCCCTGACTGATTAAGTAATTGCAGAGTGTAATTGCCTTCTTTAATTTTTTTAGCCTCTATAGTAACACTTGTACCGGCAATAATTGGATTAGGGAATACTTTGAAAAAATTTTGTGCAGTATCTACATTTAAAAAATGTAATTGAGTAGAATTTTCCTGTTTGTCATTTTTTCTTTTACCAACAACAACTGCAACTTCTCCTACCCATGCTTTTCTAACAACAATTTCAATACTTCTCTCTTCTCTTACCTGGAACTCTGCAGGTTCAAGGCCTGCGCCGGTTACCAACAATGTAGTACCCTCTTTTATGTTCAGTATAAATTTGCCGTTATTATCTGCAAGCACTCCTATTCTTGTATCTTTAATTTTTATAGTTGCCCCTGGAACGGAAGCACCTGTTTCATCAACGACTGAACCTGTAATATTCTTATACAAAGCTGAAACGCTTAAATCTCTCACTTTAGCAATATCCAAAAGTTCTTTTTTCATTGGCACTACAAAACATCCAAATCTTCCAGATAAAAGATTTGTCAGTTGCGAATTTTCAACTTTAGGATAAATTGAAAAATCCTTACCTGTTGGTTGTTTTGCTTGTGCTAATACTATAATCTCATCCATCAATATTGTATCACCTATCAACTTAGGTCTTTCCAAATTATTTTTTATTGGAGTTTCAGTTTTCCTAATCTTTACCTCCCCCTGTGCTTTTGCAGAAGATGATTTAATTGACAATAAAAAAGCTGGAAGTGCAAAATGAAAAAAATATTTTACCCAGGGAATTCTCTTTTTAGGTATTTCAATTTCTCTTTCAAGCTGGTCTGACATAAAACGACCACAAACAGAACCTGTGCGAGGCTTTTTAAAAAACTCAGCCACTTGCCGGTCGCTCATAGTACTGAAATCTACTACCTGTTTTTGGCAAGAGCCGCAAAATCTCCCTTTATCAGCTGGTGTCATTACATCCCAATCTTCATGGCAAGGTTTGGGAATGGTAAGTTGCAGTTGTTTGGCCATACGTCTATTTACGGTTATTGAACGATAATTTTCTCCGTATATTTTTTACCCGATCTTTTATTCGTAAAAACTATAAAATAATTTCCAGCAGCGGTTTTCGGCATATCTACGTTTAGCAATTTTGCTTCTGCATCAATCCAAATTTCTTTTTTGTGTACCTGCTGACCAGAAAGGTTTAGCAATTGAAGCATATAATATCCTTCTTCAGAATTATCCCACTCAACCATAAGATTAGTACCGCTTAAAACAGGATTTGGATAAACGGATATTTTATTTATTTCATAGGTGTAAACCTCAGGTACTTTGGTCGCTACCACACTAGAAGTAATTTTGGATACAGCTCCAGTTACATAACCTTTTACAACATTAGTATAACCAGCAACCACTACCACCTCCCCTAACATACTTTCAGGTTTTAAATTAATTACAAGCTTTGATCCGGAAGCATCTTCTATATCTACCTTAATATCAGAAGCCTCAAACCCAACAGATGAAACATGCAATACACTGTCCTTAGATAAATGGCTTACCGGTAAACTGAACACACCGTTTTCATCTGCCACTGCACCAAAACCTTTTACTCCTGTGGTTATACTTGCATATGGAATAGGGTCTCCGTTTTCATTGGCCACCAACCCACAAATAGTTGTTTTGAATAGAACAGGCTTTGGATCACTTTTAGTAATCAGGTCATTTTTCTTTTCGTTTTCTACCGCCATTATATTTTTAGGCAATACCATACCCAGTGTTCTGAATTCGCTAGTTATTGGTGTACGTACGGTATCTTTTGTTGCAGACACATACGCTTTGTTGTTTTTTTGAGCAGATGCTTTTGATACAAATAATGCAGGCAACAAAAAGCTCAAAAAATATTTTACCCAGGGAATTCTTTTCTTAGGAATAGCAATATCTCTTTCTAATTGGTCAGTCATAAATCGGCCACAAACAGACCCGGTACCGGGCTTTTTAAAAAACTGTGCTATCTGTTGATCACTCTTACTAGTAAAATCAATTACCTGTTTCTGGCAGGAGCCGCAAAATTTTCCCTTTTCAACGGGACTCATATTATCCCAATTTTCGTGGCAGGGTTCGGCGATGGAAAGCTGTAATTTCTTGTTCATAAAGGATGAATTATTGTAGTATTAGTTTACTGGATGCCAGTAATTGGCCGTTTGCATACAGGTGTACCAAATAAATTCCTGAAACCCAGCGGGCATCGGTGGAAACGCTGAATCTGTTGAGTCCTTTTATAGCTTTTGGGGATTGGGATAGCAGAAGTTTGCCATCAAGCCCGGTGATTTTAATAGTGAGAGCTTGTTCTGATTCTGTAGAAGTTTCAATATTGAAAATGCTACCTTTTGGTACTGGGTTAGGGAATATTTTTAATTTACTTTTATCTGCAAGATCATTTTGCCTGGCTTGAGGATAAACTATTGTCCGGGTAGCACGGCATCCTGTTCTACATCTTCTCACCTCGCCAATAACAGATACTACAACTTCATCGCAGGTTTTTTCATTTCTTTCTAACAATATTTCCTTTTTATTAGCAGCATTTCCTTTATTCAAATTCGTACTAAATAATTTGTAGCCCGTTGCTGAAACAAACATATTATACGCAACAGTTTTCTTTAGCTTATTTGTCAGTATTACTCCACTATCATTTGCTGCAAGCATTACTGTATCCTTTTTATCTACAGAAATAAAAGAAACAGTTGCACCAGCGATTCTTTCACCATTTAAGAAATCCTTGATGATAAACTTTGTTTTATTGGCATTTTTTGTAGTAATTATGATTACACCCGAATTACGTCTACATCCCATTGAACCAATAGCATCACTTTCCTTAATAATATTAAAAGTCTCTATATCATTGGGATCAAGATTTGCTAATTTACTTCCATACTTATTTACAGAGTCTGAATCAGGTCGATAAGGAATACCATCAATAACAATTAAAGGTGGAGGGCCAGAAAAAGTATTTTTTACAGTGCAAACAATTCTAATCCTTGTAGCACCTGCGGGAGTAGGCTCATCTTCTGACATTACTCTACCAAGTGGCTTTTCCCCCATTTTGCACACACCTGTTTTAAGAGAATCTCGTTCACCTTTTTCCCCATTTACAGATCTCTTTGTACAAAATGCTTTTGTTATACTACTATCAGTAGTAATTGTTGTTGATTGAGCGACTACCCAACCAAAAGATGAAATCATTAGTACAAATAGTGTAAATATTATCTTCATAAGCTTAGTTTAAAAATTGTTGGTTTAAAAAGGGGGAGTTCCGTAAAAACGGAACTCCGTTATCACTAACCGGCTGTTAAATGATTAGCTATTTATTCTTAGATAAGGGCTTTGTATCTTCTTCAACGTTTTCCTCGGTCTTATTGTTACCAGGCTTTGCTTTGGCTAACATTTCTGCACTTTCTGCCAGGCGTATAAATTCTGAACGATAACCTTCATCATCATTCCCTTTTGCTTTACGAGCCATATTGATCACATCCAGAAAAGAAGCGTTTGATTTGAATTCTGAATTGCGCAGCAACATACCAAACTGTGCAACTGCAGCAGCAAAGCGAAAATTGTCGGATGTTTTTGCAATCGAAATTTGTTTGTCCTGCACCGGATGTTCGATCAGCTTACTTACCTCTCCATCAGGAGCTTTGTAACGAAATTTAACGGTTAGCATTTCTCCATTGTTGGATGATTTGCTGAGTGGTTCAATATTTTTCTGATACTTCAGTTTATCTACATCTTTTAAGAAGCTACTTTTCACTCCAACTGGAATTATTTCATAGAGTGCAGTTACGGTATGCCCACTGCCTAATTCGCCAGCATCTTTTTTATCATCATTAAAATCTTCTTTGGCCAGCATCCTGTTTTCATAACCGATCAGGCGATAGCCTTGTACTTTAGCAGGGTTAAACTCAACCTGCAGTTTTACATCTTTGGCAATGGTAAACAGTGTACCGCCGAATTCATTTACCAATACTTTTTTCGCTTCGCTGATACCATCAATGTATGCATGATTGCCATTTCCTTTGTCAGCCAACTTTTGCATTTTCGCATCCTGGTAATTACCCATGCCATAACCTAATACGGTTAAGAACACACCACTTTTTCTTTCTTCTTCGATTAAACGAACCATATCATCATCACTGCTTGCACCCACATTAAAATCACCATCGGTGCAAAGGATCACCCGGTTGTTACCACCTTTTGCAAAATTTTCTTTAGCTGTTTTGTAAGCCAGTTTAATACCTGCACCACCGGCTGTAGAACCACCGGCTTCCAATTTATCGATCGCATCTTTTATTTTTGTTTTTTCTGCACCGCTGGTTGGGGCTAATACCAATCCAGCAGCACCAGCATAAACTACGATAGATATTTTATCCTGTTCTCTTATTTGATCTACCAGCATTTTCATAGATGCTTTTACCAATCCCAATCTTTCTGGCCCTTGCATAGAACCCGACACATCAATTAAAAAAGTAAGGTTTGATGCAGGCAGGTTTTCTGTAGGTATCTTTTTACCCTGCAATCCAATTAGTACCAGTTTATGTTCTTTATTCCAGGGAGCATCCGATATTTCTGTGTTGATAGAGAATGGTTCTTCCTTTGTTGGTTGTGGATATTCGTATTTAAAATAATTGACCATTTCTTCAATCCGCACTGCACCGGCAGGTGGCAATTGCCCCTGGTTTAAAAAGCGACGTACATTACTATACGAAGCCGCATCTACATCAATAGAAAAAGTAGAAAGTGGATTATCTGTTGCTTTTAAAAAAATATTTTCGGTGATGCTTTCATATCCTTCCCGGTTAAAATCTTCACGGGGTTGATCGAAACCATAAAAGCCGTCAATTGGTTGAGATGAAACTCCTCTTACCTGAACTTTTCTTGATGCGCCAGGACTACCCTGGACATAAAGACCGGGTACACTACCTTCTAAATTCTTGCTATACCCTGTTACAACAACTTCTGAATGTAGAAGAGCAGGTCTCTTTAGTGTAACATTTATTAAGGAACGACTTTTTATGGAAATTTCTGATTGCTCAAAACCGGGCCCACTAAAAATCAGTTTATCATTTTCATTAGGGGCGGTAATTTTATAGGTGCCGTTATTGGACGACATAACACCTGTACTGGTACCTTTTACTTTTACAGTAATGCCAGCAAGGGTTGCTCCTGTTTCATCGGTAATTGTTCCAGAAACAGTAATAGATTTTACAGGCCGGAATGCCAGGAAGATAATTACAACGGGCACCAGCAGAATCAAAATTCGCTTCATAAAATAGTATTTTATACCCTGATGCGGGTATGAAGTGGATTGCATAAACCTCACCCAACTATTACTCCGAATATTGAAAACTCTACCTCCCTCTTCTTAAGGAGAGGGTTGGAGAAACCCCGATATTAATGAATGAAGATGGGGTGATGTCCGACTCACAAGCTCAGTAGAATTACTAAAGTACAAGTGTGCGACGCAAGGGACGATGCCCAGGGAACCGGACGATGGCAACATAAATTTTTATTCATTAATTTTAGGCGTTGTCTTTCATTAAGAACATATCTAACAATTCGTTATCCGACAAAGAGCTGGTGGCTCTTTATAAAGAATCGGGCGACATGGCTGTCCTGGGTGAACTGTACCAGCGGTACATGGAACTGGTTTATGGGGTATGCCTTAAATATTATAAGGAACCGGAAACCGCCAAAGACAGTGTGATGCTGATTTTTGAAGAATTGGTCACCAAATTAAAGAAGCATGAGGTGGATAATTTTCGGGGCTGGCTGCACCAGGTGGCCAAAAATCACTGCCTGATGCAATTGCGGACACCCAAAAACATGAAAACCGTAGAGTTTAAGACCGAGCTTGTGCAATCGGAGGAAAATGTGCATCTGAATGGTGTATTGGAAAAAGAAGAGAGTTTCAATAAGTTAGAACACTGTCTCGGCACACTATCCAACGAGCAAAGAGATACAGTAAAACTCTTTTACCTGGAAGGAAAGTGTTACAACGAAATAGTGGAAATAACAGGGTTGGAGTGGAACCAGGTGCGGAGTTTGATACAGAATGGAAGACGAAATTTGAAGATATGTATGGAGAAGGCTGAGTCGGGAGTTCCGAGTTAGGAGTTTGGAGTCAGAGTTGATAGTTCGAGATTTCTGAGTAGGGAGTTGATTTTTTGTTTTTTAGAATTTTTTAGATTTATAAAGCCTTATGGCAAACGATAATAACATACCGCAATTTTCTGCCGTTGATATTGAAAAATATCACCAGGGAAAACTTTCTCCAAAAGAGAGACATGCCCTTGAAAAAGCAGCCTTAGATGATCCGTTTTTGGCGGATGCATTGGAAGGTTATGCTGTGTCAGGCGTTGATGCAGTTGCTGATATTGCTGATCTTAAAACAAGATTGGCGGAAAGAACCACAACGGCTAAAGTAATTCCGTTGGGTACGGGTCGTCGGGACTCATTCCGAATGTTGCGTGCCGCTGCTGTAATTGTTTTTATTGCCGGCGCAGGATTATTGGTTTATCAATTTGGATTTAATAAAAAGAATAACAATATAGCACATGCCGAAGAAAGCAGTGCAGCAAAAGAAAAGCCTGCAGTTGCTGATACAAATGTTACCGCTCCGGCAACTGTTACAAATAATAATCAAATAAGAAAGGAGCCAACAGTTAATACACCTACTGTTGCTACCACTGATAAAGGAACAACTAGTAAAATTGAAACAACTGTACCCGGTGAGGCTAAATCTACACCAGCAAATACAAGTAATGATATAGCTCCTGTTGCTACTAGTACACCAACAGTAGCTCCAGTAGCTCCGCCAGTAAAAGTACTTGCTAAAGAAGATGCTGTTGCGAGTGGCAAAGTAGCAGATGACAAAGACGGCATTAAGGACGAGTTAAAAAAACGTACAGCAGGTGCTGAGACAAAGCAGGAAAAAGAAGTGCTAGCAAAAAGGTCACAGCAAGAATCGAATGAGCAAGTAAACAGAGCTGTTACTACTAATCGCAATGCGGAACCTCAAACCAGATATCAACAAGCAAATATTTTCCGTGGCCGTGTTACAGATGCAGAAAATAACGGGGTGCCTTTTGCCAATGTTACCAATGCGCAGGATAATAATGCAGGAACATATACTGATGCAAAAGGGTTTTTCAATCTTACATCACCCGATACAATGCTGAATGTAGAAGTACGTTCCATTGGTTTTGAAAACAGCCAGGTGCAATTGCGCAATAGTATACCCAACAACCAGGTGGTGCTGCAGGATGATAGAAGAAGTTTATCAGAATTAGTTGTGAGTTCGCAGAAACCCAATGCAGCGGCCCGTTCCAACACCAATAACATTAAGATGGAAGAACCTGAGCCAGCGGATGGTTGGGAAAAATATGACTCTTACCTTGCCAATAATTTAAAAGCTCCGGAAGATTTTAAACCTAAGCAATCAAATACCCCTTTAGGTGCCGTAGAAGTATCATTTGAAGTGGACAAAAATGGCAAGCCTGTTAATTTCAAAATTGAAAAATCGCTTTGTGCTACCTGCGATAAAGAAGCCATCCGCCTGATAAAAGAAGGTCCGAAATGGAAACAGAAGGCTAAGAAAGGAAGGACTACGGTAAAGATTAATTTCTAAAAACAAGGTTCTAAATACGATGTACGAACCTACTCATTATAATTACCCTTTTAAAATCACATTAGCTTTTAATTAAAAGCCAAATGTGGTTTTTTTGTCCTCGCATTTCAAACTTCGTATTTCGTACCTGCTTCCCTACCTTTGCCTTCTCTAAAATTTAGCTTGTATGAAAAAGATATTTCTTTCTGCCGTTGCAATATGCGGCTTATTGATTGCTGAGGCACAATTAAAAACGCCTGCTCCTAGTCCTGCACAAACTATTAAACAGGATTTTGGTATTTCAACCGTTGAGTTATCATACTCCCGTCCTGCTATGAAAGGCAGAAAAATTTTTGGCGACCTTGTTCCTTTTGGAAATGTATGGCGCACTGGTGCTAACCAGGCTACGGTGTTAACTTTTGGCGACGATGTAACCATCGGCGGTACAAAAATTAAAGCCGGTAAATATGGCTTGCTTTCTATTCCTGAAAAAAACAACTGGACATTAATTATCACTAAACAATTAGATGTTACAAGCCCTGCTGCTTACAAACAAGATCAGGATGTAGTTCGTACTGAAGTAAAAACAATCAGCATGGACGAAAGCATGGAAAATTTCACGATGCAGTTTGCCAACATTAAATCTAACAGTTGCGAATTGCACATTATGTGGGATAAAACAGCAGTTATTTTACCAATAACTACAGATGTTGAAACAAAAGTAATGGCGCAGATCGATCAGTTGATGAACAAAGACAATCGTCCGTACTTTAATGCAGCAATGTATTATATGGACAATGGCAAAGATCTGAACCAGGCACTTGCATGGTTTGACAAAGCTGTAGAAGCACAGCCAACTGCATTCTGGATTCATCACCAAAGAGCTAATTGCTTAGCGAAATTGGGTAAAAAAGCTGAAGCAAAGACTGCTGCAGAAAAATCAAAAGAATTAGCAACAGCTGCTAAGAACAATGATTATGTAGAATTGAATAATAAGTTGTTGGCCGAATTAAAGTAACCCTCCCACCTCCCTAAAGGGAGGCTTTAGACTCCGATATTTTAAAAAGCTCCATTTGTTTGGAGTTTTTTTGTGTCCAATAATTAATGTGATTTTGTACCCCCTACATTACTACTATCAACTTCGTTGCGTCGCACACTTGTACTGCAGGAATGCTACTCAACATTTACAAACACCCAAATAGTACTTCAGAATTTCTCATGGTTCAACAATCTGTTTCTTAAATCAATAAAAAATTTAAAATATCGGAGTCTAAAGCCCCTCCTTCGGAGGGGTTTGGGGAGGCCATATTGCATGCAACAACAAACTAAAAAACAGCACAGCAAAAGCACCAATCGGGTTGAGCCATAGAAAGCCCATTTTCAAAATACCCACTTTAGTAAAAATGAATACGGTTAATACCAATAACTCCGCTAATACCGCTCCCCAAAAAACCACATGACCACTTTTAATTTTCTTAATAAAGAAAGCCACTAAAAACACCCCGAGTATAACTCCATAAAATAAAGAGCCGAGTACATTCACGGCTTCAATCAAACTATTTCCAATATTATAAGTGAACATGGCCACTACAATACAAAAGATACCCCAGGCCAGAGTGTACCATTTTGATAACCGGTATTCATCTTCACCACTATCTTTCTTTTTTGTAAATCGCCGGTGAAAATCGATCATGGTACAAGATGCCAATGAATTAATAGCTGCAGCAATACTTCCCCATGAAGCAAGAAAAATAATAGCAATTAAAAGCCCCACTAATCCCACTGGCAAATTATCCACCACAAACCGAAGGAAAATATAGTTGGTGTCATTGCCATCCCCTCCTACTTCTTTACTATTGATCCAGCCTTTTACTTTTGTTCGGATCGCATTGGCTTCAGTTTGCAATGTTTTTAATTCAGCCAATGATTGCTCTTCCCTGATTTTATCATTCCCATCGGATGCCGCTGTATAATTAATAACAGCTTGTTGTTTTTTGGCTGTTATAACATCATACTGCTGTTGTATGAGAACAAATGAATCTTTATATACGGCAGATTGTTCCAATTTCTTTACCTGCACATCATTAAAGAAAAGAGGGGCTTTATTAAACTGGTAAAAGGTAAATACCAATGCTCCAATAAGTAATATGGCAAATTGCATGGGCACTTTCACCAGGCCATTCATCAATAACCCCATTCTACTTTCTTTCAGCGATTTTGCGGTGAGGTAACGGCCAACCTGCGATTGATCAGTTCCGAAATAAGAAAGAGCCAGAAAGAATCCTCCTATCAATCCGCTCCATAAATTATATTGATCACTCCAATTAAAACGTCCGTTTTCAAAACCCGTGGTAATCACATTGAGCTTGCCCAATTTGCCACTTACTTCCAATGCATCCGTAAAGCTTACATCTTTCGGCAGCATATTCACCACCATGTAAGCCGCCAAAAACATTCCGGTAAAAATGATTATTAATTGCAACTGTTGTGTGTATGCCACTGCTTTAGCCCCGCCGCTTATTGTATAAATAATCAACAATCCACCCATAAATAGGTTGGTCCAATAAATATCCCAGCCAAACAGAGATGACAAAATAATAGAAGGAGCAAAAACACTAATACCAGTTGATAAACCCCGCTGCAATAAGAACAAAAATGAAGTAAGTGTTCTTGTTTTATTATCAAACCGGTTTTCTAAATATTCGTAGGCTGTATAAACTTTCAGCCGACTGAAAATAGGAACGAAGAAAATACAGATCACCACCATGGCCAACGGAATACCAAAATAATATTGCACAAACCGCATTCCATCGGTGTATGCCTGACCAGGTGCAGAAAGAAAAGTAATAGCACTGGCCTGTGTGCCCATGATGCTTAATAAAACCAATCCCCAGGGTAAACTCCGGTTCGATAAAAAATAACCATCGAGATTACGGGAAGTACGGCTTTTGTATAAGCCATAGGTAATAATAGCCAGCAGCGTTCCTATCAATACTATCCAATCGACCTGGCTCATGCAAATCGTTTGGTGAAGAGATAAAATAATACAATAAGCAATAGCAGGAACAGGATCACAAATATGTACCAGCCGTTCCAGCTTTTAAAAAATGGCGCCTTATCGTTATCTGTTTCTGGCATATTATCGGCGGGTTGTTCGCAACCAGCCAGTTAATACAATTATAATTCCGAGAACCAATCCTATTAAAATTCCTATTCTTACTTTCTTTATTAAAATACCGATCACTAACCCGATGACGATCGCAAAAATAAATGCCATCTCTCCTCTTCGTATGCTCGGCTTTCTTTCTGCTGCCATTAAAATCCTTTTTTCTTATTCAACGCAATAATATTTGCTAATAATCTGTAAGCTCCCGGCACACCAGCAGGTAATTCTCTAAAGAATACAATTCCTGTATACGTAAAAAATCCTTTCCCATATTTCGCTACAAGCAAGGCACCGTCATCTGCTTTTTCACCAGGGTCATTCATCGAAATTAATTTTTCAAATTTACCGGATGTATCGCTGCCATGATAAATACTTCTTTCTTGTACCCAGCCGGTAAAATCATCCGCAGTAATCTTATTCGGGAAATTAAATACCGGGTGTTCTGGTTTTAAGAAACTAACCGGTGAATTCTCATCGGTGATCCTAGTACGGGTGATATTGAAATTATACGGAGCAATTTTAGCTCTCACCGGCCCGATCTGGTTACTCGTATTGTATTGAACGATCAGGTTGCCTCCTTCATGCACATATTTCATCAACTTGTCATAATGTTTATTCATCCATGCATGGGTGTTGTAGGCCCGTACACCTGTAATGATCGCATCAAACTGGCTGAAATTATTTCTGGAAAGTTCCTTATCAGAAAGTAATACTACTTCATATCCCATTTGTTCTAATGCTTCGGGTACTTTATCGCCAGCACCGGTGATATAACCAATTTTTTTACCGTGGATTTTTAAATCAAGTTTTTTATTATTGACAGTAGCCATGTTGAAATAGGTGATATAGGGAATATGATCATACTTAACCTCCCTCATTCCAACATGATACAAGTCTTTTTTGCCGTTATTAGCATCAATAGCAAAGTAATAATCATTATCTCTACCCGCCTCAATTGTATAGGCTACCGGGATCACTTTATTCTTTTCATCAAAGCTTAATTTATCAGGAGAATAATCAACTTTTACTTTATCTGTATGCTGCCTTCCTACATCATTCAAGAAAGTTTGAAATCCTTTTTTCTTACCAGTAATATTCAACACCCCGCTGAATGTATTATTCCCTTTGGAGATTTTTATTTTATCGTCGGGCTCAATTAATGCAGGAGGCAATACGGTTAATGGCTGATACAATTCGCCCCGTACCGGGTCAGTAAACTTATAGCGAATGGAACGCATAAATGTAAACCGTTCGCCGAATATCCTTATCGTTATAAAAGCATTATAGGCTGCATCAACATCAGGCTGCCCGATAGAAAGCTGATCTGTTACATTAAAATAACCTTCTTCCATTTTCCTGGCCAACCAATACGGTTGTGTTATCGGTTTATCTGCAGGAACAAAAACTGTTTTTGAAAAATTCAGGTTTCTATTTTTCCCTAATACCTGTATAAAAGCAGAATCAAATTTATCAACGGTAATTTTTTGTAAAACTGCATCTGTACCCAACCTATTATTGAACGAAAAATTAAGTCGTAATGAATCTGTTTGCACCGCAAATTGCTCCGTAGTGGTTACATCCAAAAACAAGCCACTGCATTGTGCTATTAATGTATAAACCTCTTTTTGCTTTTGTGTTTTCCAATAACTATCAGGCAAGTTGCCGATCGCTTTATATAATCGCACCAACCCTTCGACGGAATTTTCCGGGTGCAATAGATCAAATGAAGCAGCAATGCTGTCTGCAATTTTTGCTATAGGTTCTCCGCCGGGTACTCTTTTCCATGTAAGATCGATTGCTTCCATCAAATCAGTTTTTGGCTGATCGCCTTTGGTTGCTCTAAAAAATTCAAACGACTCTCCTCTTGATGCCGGTACACCAAAGCCCTGGCTTTTATGCTGGCTACGACTTTCCGCTGCTATCTCGCCATAACTTTTTCCCAACAACGGATTATAACCACCCACATCCACTTTAAACTGATCATTACTAGTTGTATTATTGCCGCCAAAGTTGAAGGTATTCCACAGTACTCTTTTTGCCTGCCAAACTGAAACGTATTGCAATTGTTCCGGAAAACGAGACGGATCAGCAGCGGCTGCAAAGGCTTCATTGGCCAATATACCTGATGCGGTATGATGGCCATGTCCGCCTTCACCAGTTTCAGGAAAGCGGTTAATAATAATATCGGGCTGAAATTTTCGTATCACCCATACTACATCACTCAATATTTTTTCTCTATCCCATTTCTTAAATGTTTCCACCGGTGTTTTTGAATAACCAAAATCATAAGCCCTGGTAAAGAATTGTTCTCCACCGTCTATCCTTCTGGCAGATAATAATTCCTGTGTTCTTATTAAGCCTAACTCAATACCTTGTTCATCACCAATCAGGTTTTGGCCGCCGTCTCCACGGGTCATTGATAAATAACCAGTACGATATAATTTGTCTTTGGATAAATAGGTGATCAATCTCGTATTCTCATCATCCGGATGCGCTGCTATATATAATACAGAGCCCAGCACATTTAATTTGCGGATAGCAAGATACATGTCGGCTGATGTCCAGCTTTGCGGAGCCTGGGCATTTACAATGCCACTTATGGATAAAAGAAGAATAAAAAATGCAAGTACAACTTTCTTCATTACGTCGGTTTATTAGGCGAATATACTGTATGTTGAAAAAGCGAAAGAAACCGTTTACATAAATAAGGCCGGCTTTAACAACCGGCCTTATAGGTATTTTTAGCCTCCAGTATTACTGACCTACAAAAAATATCGCATTACAAAATAATAGCTTTCCATTCTCCCAGAAATTGCGGAACATCACATTGTCGGTAATATAAGTAACAGCACCATTTCCCATTTCCTGCACACCAAATATCACCCCATCTTTTAATTTGTCTTTTAATTTTGAACCTACAAATCCTGCCACCTGGTTGTCTTTTTTAATCACCCCTACATTCCAGCCATCTTTTATAAATTCATATACATTGTCATCCATCTTTAATGTATAATAGGTGTTGGGATAACCGTAAGCTAGTGGATGTGTATTGTCCATTTCAACTTTAAAAATGGAACCCGGTGTCATATTGGGAATATAATCTCTTTCTCTGTCTTCAAATTTTCTTAATGCATCATACGTTGCTTTATCGTCTTTTTTCTCATCATCAGATTTCTTTAATTTAATTCCAAACTCTGCTCTTGATAAAGCCCCTACTGCACCATCAATAGCCACTACTCTCCCTCCTTTATTGATCCAGGCTTTGAAAGCATCTGTTGCAGCCTTATCACTTAAGAAACGATAGTTGCCATCGGGCATTATCATAACATCGATAGTACTCCAGTCAATACGGGCTGCATCATTTACATTGATCAACGTAACAGGATAATCAATTTGCTGTTCCATAAAATGCCATATCTCTCCTGCTGCATTGGATCCAATTCCTTCGCCGGTAAACATGGCTACTTTTGGTGCTTTAAATGGATGAACATTGCCACTGCCAAAATCAAATCCTTTATCAACAAATCCGGTTGACACTGGATACAACTGTGTATTATTTGCATCTGCGACTTTTCTTACTTCTGCCCATAAATTATTTCCGAAAGATTTGTTAGCCGTCTTCAATACAATGATAGAACCTCTTTCAAACTTATTTCCATTTACTTCAAACGGATGATCGGCATAGCGAAGCAAAATTCCTTTTTGCAATAAATGCCCTACTGTTTTTACAGTTTGTAATCCACCCCATTGTATCACATAACCATACGTAGTTTCTGCATTGGTTACTTTAGCACTTGTTACAGCACCGCCTGTACTAATTCTTTCCCGGCTTGCATAGCCTTCTAATCCGTATGCGTAAGGCAATGCCCATGCGGTAATATCGTAAGTAGCAGAATCAACCAGTTTTGTTTTTGGTTCAAAAAGTGCTTTTACCATGGCTGATCTTGGTTGCAATGCACTTATCACAATATCATTATTTAATGAAAAAGATTCTTCCTTTCCATTGCTATAACTAAACCCTTTGCCAGAACCCGAACCTGTTGCATATTGAATACCATTTTTATTCAGCAACTCCAATAAAGATTCAACCCTCTCTTTATCCTTTGCATTATTTTTTATGATGTAGGATTTATATTCCCCTACCCCTGAAGAAACAGCATCATTAAAATATTTTCTAAATTCCTTTACTAACCTGCTTGCATTTAAGGATGAAATTTCGATAGTGCTTAATGAAGTTGTAAAATGATGCGTAGCTCTGTCCATCAATGTCAGTGTATCACCTTCATCATTTATTACTGCAGCACCGCTGCTACCGCCGCCACCTTGCTCATAGGTCATACCAATTGCACCATTGTATGTTGGATAGGTATCGCCATACGATGGATATAGCAGGTCAAATACTTCTTTGGTAAAATACAACCAGCCATTTGCATCAAAATATTTTGCATGGTTCTTACCAATAGTAACTTGAAAATCCCTTTGCCATTGTGTAATTACATCATGGTATGGTTGTGCAGCAGGAGCAAAATAGTAGGGCTGGTTCATACCTTGCTCATGATAATCCACATGAATTTGCGGCATCCACTCGTTATATAATTTAATCCTCTGGCGACTTTCAACTTGTGTTTGCCAGGCCCAGTCTCTATTCAAATCAAAATTATAGTGATTACTTCTTCCTCCCGGCCAGGGCTCTCTATGCTCCCGTGAAATACTTAATGGATTTGTATTTTTTCCAACCACAGAATTGAACCAGTTCACATAACGGTCACGGCCGTCCGGATTGATGCATGGATCAATGATCACCACTGTATTTTTCAACCACTCTTTTGTTTTAGTGTTGGATGGATCTACCAAAGCCCAGATCGTCATCAATGCAGCTTCTGAGCTTGAAGTTTCATTGCCATGTACGTTATAACTCATCCATACCAATGCCGGTGCATTTTCTTCTATAGGAGCAGCTTTATCATTTGCAAGATTAGCCAATCGCAGGTTGTTCGTCTTTATCGCATCAAGCCGTTGTATATTTTCTGCACTGCTAACATAAGTTACTAATAAGGTACGGCCTTCATTGGTTTGACCATACTGTTGCAACTTCACCATTGAAGGTGCATTAGCGGCAACATGATTAAAGTAGCTGACAATCTTCCAATGTGGAGTGTAGCGGCTGCCAATCTTATACCCTAAAAAATCATCTGGTGATTTTAATTGTGCCTGCACAGAAAATAACAAGCAACTGAAAATGGCAAAAAGCAAAATTTTGCGACCCATAGTAAATAGCATTTAGTGTGGCAAGATAACAAAGGACATTTTAAAAACCATATATTTCAGCAGCATCAAACTCACAGGATTTAATTAGCTTTATTACTTTCAATTATTGATTCATATGCAAAAAATAATCGCATCTCTCTTTGCTGCTATTTTATCGATGGCCTGTAATAATAGTAGCCAAAGCAGCAGTTCATCCATAGTAATAAATCATTATAACTACACCGTTGTAAAAAAAGTAGTGGCTGAAAACGGTGCAGTCGTTTCTGCCCATCCATTGGCAAGCAAAGTTGGTGTTGAAATTTTAAAAGCTGGCGGCAATGCTGTTGATGCAGCTATTGCTACTCAATTGGCATTGGCAGTGGTGTATCCCAATGCCGGCAATTTGGGTGGTGGTGGCTTTTTTGTAGCAAGATTGGCAAATGGAGAACAAGTGTCTATTGATTACAGGGAAAAAGCACCCGGCAAAGCTCACCGTGATATGTATATTGATGCAGATGGCACTCCCCGAACAGATAAAAGCCAGGACGGACATTTAGCTGGCGGTGTACCCGGAACTGTTTCAGGATTATTTACTTCTTATAAATATGCAAAACTCCCTTTTGCAAAATTGATTCAGCCTGCAATTGATCTGGCAGAAAAAGGTTTTGTCATTACAAAACGGGAAGCCAGCTCTTTAAACAACCTTCAAACAGATTTGAAAAAGTACAACACCATCATGCCAGTGTTTGTAAAAGATAAATGGAATGAAGGTGATACATTAATACAAACTGATCTTGCCAATACCTTAAAAAGAATAAAAGATAAAGGTGCTGCTGGTTTTTATGAAGGTGAAACTGCCAGGTTGATCGTAGAAGAAATGAAACGTGGCGGTGGTATTATCAGCTATGAAGATCTGAAAAATTATAATGCAAAGCCAAGAGAACCACACAGCTTTATGTACAAGGGCTATAAAATAATTGGCATGCCCATGCCAAGCAGCGGTGGATTATTAGTACACCAGATGATGAAAATGATCGAGAATAAAAATATTGGTGCGATGGGTTTTCATTCAACAGCAGCCGTACAACTTATGACAGAAGCAGCAAGAAGGGCTTATGCCGACCGTGCCGAATATATGGGCGATGCAGATTTTTATAAAGTGCCCGTACTACAAATCTCCAGTGATGCATACCTGAACGAAAGAATGAAAAACTATGACCCTGCAAAAGCAACTCCGAGTACCGAAATAAAGCCAAGAATATTAACCGGAAAAGAAAGTGAAGAAACCACACACCTGAGTGTAATTGATAAAGAAGGAAATGCTGTATCCGTTACCACTACGTTGAATAATTCTTACGGAAGCAGAACCGTTATCGGCGGTGCCGGATTTTTTCTAAATGACGAAATGGACGATTTCAGTATTAAGCCGGGAGTGCCTAATATGTATGGTGCCATTGGTGGTGAAGCAAATGCCATTATGCCCGGGAAAAGAATGTTGAGTTCAATGACACCAACTATTGTATTAAAAGATAATAAGCCTTATATCGTCGTTGGCACTCCAGGTGGAACAACTATTCCTACGCAAGTATTTCAAACATTGGTTAACATACTGGAGTTTAACATGAGTGCAGAAGATGCCGTGTACAAACCAAAATTTCATCATCAATGGTTGCCCGATACATTGCATTTAGAAAGAGGTTTTCCAACTGCCACCAAAGATGCATTGATAAAAATGGGCTATGCAACCAGAGAGAGAGGTGCCATTGGCAGAACAGAAATTATAAGAGTGCTACCGAACGGAAAGTTTGAAGCTGTAGCCGACAACAGAGGTGATGATGGAGCGGAAGGATATTAAAAAGTTCGTAGTTTAAAGTTTGTGGTTTGTAGTTATCGTGTTAACATATAATTTCCTCACTGATTCGCATATTAAAAACAATAAATATTTTTTTACTTTAATGAGACCAACAACAAACTAAAAACCCCAAACTATAAACTTTTATCATGTCTTTCGGTAAAGAATTTTTACAAACTGCAACCCGCCGGTTGAAATATTATAAAGATTTAGGTGATAAAACATTTGAGCAATTAAACGAATGGGAATTTCATTATCAATCGAATGATGAAACAAATAGTATCGCTATTGTGATACAGCATATGGCGGGTAACATGCTAAGCCGCTGGAGCAATTTTTTAACGGAAGATGGCGAGAAAGAATGGCGTATGCGGGATGATGAATTTGAAATACATAATTACAGCAAAGCCCAGCTGATAGAACTGTGGGAAAAAGGATGGACTTGTTTGTTGGATGCACTTGCATCCCTCAAGAAAAAAGATCTGAAAAAAACAGTTACCATCCGGCAAGAACCATTGACCGTTATTGATGCCATTAACCGCCAACTGGCACATTATCCCTATCATGTTGGGCAAATAGTACATATTGCCAAAACGATCAAAGCAAAAAACTGGAAAAACCTTTCCATTCCAAAGGGCGGCTCCTCAGCATATAACAGTGGTGAGCAGGCAAAAGACCCTGCAAAGAGCTTCTAAACATCTTGCATTACCGGAATTTTTAATCTAATTTGCGTCCTCATCCACCTTGCCTGCTTTTACCAGCAGAGCTATCCTTCCTAAAACCTTATCCGGATTATTCACTTTCAAATTATTTTATGAAGTTTTTGACATTGTGTTTCGCTACCCTATTAATGACATTATGTGCCAACAGCCAGGTGCAGTTTAATATTTTTGCGGGCCCGCAAGCCAGTACTGCCAATTATTCCGTACAAGGAGTAAAGCAAGACACTAAAATGAAATTCGGTTTCCAGGCAGGTGTAGGTGCTAAAGTTGCATTTGAAGGCAAGTTATCCTTCGCCCCGGCTGTGTTTTACAGCATGAAAGGTTACAAAGTAAATTTCACACAATTTGTTGCGCCTCCTGATGCTGATGCGGCAGATAATAATACAACCATTCACACATTTGAAATGGCGGCTTTATTACAATATGATTTTAGCAACGAACCCGGACATGTATTCATCAAAGCCGGCCCGGGGTTAGATTTTCAATTATTCGGAAAAGAAACGTTCAACAGCCGTACATCATCCGGCTCTACCAGCCGCAATATGAAATTTAGTTATGGTGATTATGGCCGCTACTCTGCCAATGCCCATATTCAATTAGGTTACGAAACCAGTGGTGGATTTATCATCGCTGCACAATACACTCATGGTTTGGCCAGCATCAACAATGCTGATTTAGGACCTCAGATCAAACACCGTGTTTTTGGACTTTCTATTGGAAAATTTTTGAACAGAAAGAAAATTGTAATTGACACGAGGAATAAAGAGTAACTCCCCTTCCCTGATTTTTAAGTTTTTGTATTGATTGTAACCCTTGATTTATTCAAGCAGTTGTCTATAGAAGTTGTATTGTCGCAACTTTTATGTTTCTCCAAAATCTTGCATTAACACACTTAATAAACTGAAAATTAGGTGCACAATTTTCGGTAAATAAAAAAACTTGATGTTCGTATATTCGCTAATACACAAGTTGCCTGCAAGCTTAAACCGACACTCTCCAATCAATCATGCCAGACAAAAACGAAGTAGAAAGACGCAAACAAATTGCCAAAGAGCTTAAACTTAAAGCAAGGCAAGAATTTGGAAAAAGTCTTCCTATGTCGCATGATAATTTCAAAGGCTTGTTTGACTATTTGGACAAACAACTTATTGATAACTCTTGCGACCACAGTCTCAAACTTTCTAATGACTTTCTTCAATCCCTTAAACTTAACAATATTGATGAAATCATTGAATGGATTGGAGAGAACGGAGGCAATTGTGATTGTGAAGTACTTGCTAATGTTGAAGAGAAGTTTGACGACAACGCAATTCTTTAAACCATTTTGACAATGTTAGACCAAGATTTTTGTGAAACACTTGAATATAGAATTTGTGACGCACTTGAAGATATCAATGACGAAGAAGTAAAAGGATTTTGGTGCGACGGAGTTTTGCTATCTGAGCCTGACAATTACTATTCACAAAAATTCGTTAATGATAACCGACAAGTTAAAATGCAAGCCTACGTTGGCAAAGATGGACAGACAGTTTATAGTTTGACATTAAAATTTGGAACCAAGGCATTAAGCAGGTTCGCAAGGAGTTTGGACATAGTTGAATGTATCCCGCAGACAAATTTTGAAACCTGGTTTAAGATTGACACATCAAAAAAAGAAATCGAAGTACAACTCGACTGACAACGAAAGCCAGCAGGCAACATTGGGTTTGCTGCTATGCTGGCTGACGAATAAATCATCATCTTTTTGTTCGCTATTCAGCAGCGGTTCCAGCTTCCGTAATTCTATTGACCTTTTGTGCTTAACTTCAACATTAGTAATTCTATTGGGCTTCCGCTCCAGGCTGACGAATATAAATGCCAGCACAGCAGCAAGCCCTGTACGTTATAGGCCATATTTCTAGCAATACACTACAATCAATTGCATTATTCAGCGGATTATGAGAAGTTTTTTGAAATTCCTTTTCATTATTTTTTTGGAAGTAAGCTATGGCATAACAGTTGCGTTTTTTACCTGGCTTGTGCTTTATTTTGCTTTTGATAAAGACAGCTCAATTCATGGCAGG
Source organism: Chitinophagaceae bacterium (assembly GCA_022843585.1). Lineage (GTDB taxonomy): Bacteria > Bacteroidota > Bacteroidia > Chitinophagales > Chitinophagaceae > JJ008. The sequence continues at coordinate 1,398,554 of JALHNJ010000001.1, read as the reverse complement.
ATTGACGAAGCTATATATTATGTAGTGATTTTAGTGCCTCCATTTATTTTTTGCTATATGGAATATTTAAAGCTAAAGAAGAAAGAGGCTGATAATGGTTCGAAGATTTATCTATTTGCTGGATTAACTTATTTACTAGGAGGTTTTGCTTTTTTGCTAATTTCTACAGGCTTTTATTTATTCGGCAATTAATCTATTTTGGGTTTTGACGTAAAGTTTAACTTAAGTACATCAATACTGCCTATAACTTGAACTGTGTAAAAAATCATATTAAATTTTACAAGATTCAATTATACTCTCCCTTCCAGAAATAAAAGCTAAAAATTAGCTCCCAATTACCTCTCGTACAGTTTTTGAAGCATACCGGCAACCTAATCACCGGGCAGTTCTTCTTTGGTATTGAATTTGCCTAAAGGATTCTATTGCATACTTTTACACCTAAATCTGGGGTCTGAAGCGTTTTAAAAAAATATTGAAGTGGTTTTTGCTGTCATTGCTATTCCTTATCCTGGCAGTGTACATTTTTATCAATACCCCCTTTGGTCAAAATTTTATTGCCCGGCAGGTAACCAAGCGACTATCCAAAGACCTGCAAACTAAAGTTTCCATCAACCATGTAAGTTTCTCCTTGCTCAACAATATGCACCTGGAAGGGGTGCTGATCGAAGACCAGAAAGGTGACACCCTGTTGTATGCAGGCGATATGAAAGTGCGGATCACCGATTGGTTCATTTTTAAAAATGAGGCCGAGTTAAAATACGTAGGGCTGGAGAATGCCATTATTAAATTTCAACGTACCGATTCTGTATGGAGCCAGCAATTCCTGTTCGATTATTTCTCCTCTCCTTCCACCGGTAAGCCAAAAAAGAAAGCAGGCTTACAACTCAACCTTAAAAAAGTAGAATTCAAGAATGTAAGTTTTATAAAAAAAGATGGCTGGTTTGGTGAGGATATGTCTGTGCAGTTAAAGGAGCTAAACCTTGATGCAGATAGTTTGAGTTTATCTGGTAGTCATTATGAAATAAATTCATTAGTTCTAAGAGAGCCCATTATTGCCATCAGCAGTTATGCAGGTCGAAAACCAAAAAGTACTGCTGTAGTTGCTGATGAGGAAGAAGCCACACCGGTTAGATGGAACCAGGCCCAAACATTAGTAAAAGTGGGCAGCCTGAAGATCATTAACGGTACATTTAAAACTGATAAAGGAACTACTACACCAGCACTTGCCCAGTTTGATGGCAAGCATATTTTATTTACGGAGATCAATGGTGATTTTAATAACTCCAGTTTTATTGGCGATACTGTTTTTGCCAAACTGAAACTATCGGCTAAAGAACGTAGTGGATTCGAAGTAAAAAATTTATCGGCTGATGTAAAAATGACACCGCAGGGTATGTTCTTTAACAACCTGGACTTGGTGACGAACAGAAGTACGCTACGTAATTATTTTTCGATGTCGTATAACGATATCAGCGATATGGGCAATTTTATCCACAAGGTAAAAATGTCGGCCAATTTTGACGATTCATACATTGATAGTGATGATATAGCATTTTTTGCCCCGGCCATGAAAACCTGGAAAAAGGAAATCAGCATCAAAGGGAAATTCAGGGGCACTGTAGATGATCTTATCGGGAGAGATCTGTTGATAAAAGCAGGCAACAACACCTTGTTAAATGGCGATGTTACCATGACGGGTTTGCCGGATATCAACCAAACCTTTATTGATTTTAAGGCGAATGAGTTTAAAACAACTTATGGCGATGCAGTAACTCTTATACCAGCATTACGAAAAATAAAATCACCAGACCTTGCAAAAATTCAATATGTAAACTTCAGGGGAAGCTTCACTGGTTTTATTCGTGACTTTGTAACTTTTGGCACTATACAAACCAATTTGGGCACTATCCGGAGTGATTTGAATATGAAATTACCTACGGGGCGGGACCCGGTTTATTCCGGCACCATTGCCACCGACAATTTCAGGTTAGGTGAATTTTTAGGGGATAGCGATATTGGAAATGTTTCATTAACGGGCACTGTAAAAGGCAAAGGTTTTAGTGAAAAAAGCAGGAATACATTAATTGATGGCACCATCAATTTTGCCGACTATAAAAACTATCGCTATGAAAACATTTCTGTAAAAGGCCGCCTGGATAAAAAATTATTTGAAGGCTTTGCCGCCATTCGGGATGAAAATGCCAATCTTGACCTAAATGGTATTATTGACTTTAACAGCAGCACTCCCCGCTTCGATCTTATTGCGGATGTTGCGATGATTAATTTTAAAAAACTAAAACTTACAAAAGATAGCATCGGCTTTAGCGGAAAATTAAATTTCAATTTTACCAGTGCCAATATTGATAACTTTTTAGGCACGGCTCGTATTACAGATGCTGAGTTAACAAAAGATGGCAACCGTCTTCCTTTTGATTCGTTGATTGTAACAGCGGCATATGTAGATAGTGCGAAAATTTTAACGGCTGTTTCCAACGAATTTAAAGCAAGTGTTAGGGGCAATTACCGGTTGAGAGAACTACCTGATGCCTTTACATTTTTATTAAACAAATATTACCCGGCCTATATTGATGCGCCCCGCCGCTATCCTACCGGCCAGGATTTCAAATTTGATATTACTACCTATTATGTAGATGAATATGTAAAATTGATAGATAGCAGCTTAGCTGGTTTCAATAATAGCCATTTGGAAGGGCAGTTGCATTTAGACAACCATACAATTGATGTTACAGCGGATATCCCTCAATTCAAATACAAGCAATATAATTTTGATGATGTAAAACTGATTGCTAAAGGAACGGCAGACAGTCTTGTGTTATTGGGACGAACAAGAAATATACAGATCAATGACAGTCTTAATATTCCGTTGGCGTTATTTAAAGTAAATGCTCATAATGATTCTTCGAGAGTTTCTATTATCTCCGGTGCCAACCAGACAGTAGAAAAAGCGAACCTTAATGCACTGGTACTTACATATAATGATGGAGTAAAAATTGAATTCGATCCTTCTTCGTTTACGGTGAACGGTAAGTTATGGACCATTGATGAATCGGGGGAATTAATATTCAGAAGAAACAATCCTACAAGCGGACAGTTAGTATTAAGTGAGGGTGAGCAAAAAATAGTAATGAAAACCCAACCATCCTCTATTGGCAACTGGAACGATTTAAAAGTAGAGCTGACAAAACTAAACCTCAACGACTTTGCTCCTTTCTTTATGCCCAAAAACAGGTTGGAAGGTTTGTTATCCGGAAATATATCAGTAGAAGATCCAACTGGTAACATCAAAATTTATTCAGACGATATACAAACTCAATATCTGCGATTAGATAATGATTCATTGGGAGAATTGAAAACTTCGCTATCGTATGATAACATTTCAAAAGAATTAAAAATAAAAGGCAACACCGTTAACCAGGAAAACTATCTTGGTTTTGATGCTACCATATTTTTTGGCGACAGGGCAAAGGATAATTTAATTGCACTTAAAGCAAGAAATTTCCAAATCGGAATACTGGAACGTTTTCTTGGCACTCTCTTCACTGATATGCAAGGTTATTTAACCGGTGATGTAACCGTGGCTGGTGAATTTCAAAACCTGAGTGTTACCGGAAAAGGAAGATTGAAAGATGCGGGACTACGGGTAATCTTTACCCAATGTTTTTATAGAATACAGGATACAGATATTGAATTGACTCCTACTGAAATTGATATGGATGGCTTTGTACTTATTGATACCGTTACCGGCAATCCACTTTATTTACGGGGCGGTATAGAACATGAATCATTCAAAAACATGTTTTATAACCTTGATGTTTCTACCCGAAAACCCAATACCACCAGCGAAGCTGATAACCTGCCGGTGCAATTACTAAATACAACTTATAAAGACAATAAACAGTTCTTTGGTAATGTAAAAGGAACAGGTTCACTTTCCTTACTGGGGCCGCAATCAAATATGTTTATGAAGATTGATGCCAGCGCATCAACAACAGATAGCAGCAGCATTACGCTGCCTGCCGCTTCGGGAAGAGAATCCGGCATTGCTGACTTCCTTGTAGAAAGAAAATATGGACGGGAGATGACGGATAGTGATTTCACCAAAAACGCTACCAATATTGTGTATGATGTGGACATTACGGCCAACCCGATGGTTACGGTAAAAGTGATATTGGATGAGTTAACCGGTGATGAAATAAAAGGAAAAGGATCGGGCACATTAAATATCCGCTCTGGTACTACTGAACCATTAACCCTGAGAGGCCGTTTTGATATTGAAGAAGGAAATTATCTCTTTACATTTCAATCCTTTTTTAAAAAGCCTTTTGAATTACGGAAGGATGCTGAAAATTACATTGAATGGAATGGCGACCCGATGGATGCCAATATAAAATTTGAAGCCTTATACAAAGCGGAAAGGGTAAGCTTTGCACCGCTGGCCAGATTAAAACAAATAAGTTCCGGAGCTTCCAATGCAAGAGGTGATGTGTATGTGGTAGCTAAACTTTCCGAAAAATTATTTACACCGAAAATTGAATTTTCGCTGGATTTTCCTAACACCAGTGTTGCTGTAACGGATCCTGAATTAGCATTAATTGTACAGCAGTTACAAAAGAACACTACTGAAATTACCAAGCAAGCTACCTACCTGATTGTGTTTAACAGTTTTGCCCCAAGTGATAATTCATTGCTGGGAAATGACGTATCAGGACAAGGCCTTGTATTAAATACGGTATCAGGAATTTTTCTGAATGTACTAAGCGAAGAATTGAATAAGATACTGGGAGGACTTTTGAAAAATGATAAATACAATATAAGTCTTAACACCACTATTTATAACAGGAATATAATTGACCAAAATAATAGCACGGCCCTTAACCTGGGTAGTAATGTAAATTTCTCCATTGGCCGTTCTTTCTTCAATAATCGGTTTATAATATCTACGGGTGTTGGTTTGGATGCGCCATTGCAGCAGCAGGCAAATATTCAGCAAAGCATACAACTACTGCCTGATGTAACATTGGAATGGCTGATTAACCAGAGCGGTAGCATCCGGGCGGCTTTCTTTTATAGAGAAAATGCAGATTATCTTACAACAAGTGGGGGATTGGGTAAAGCAAGAAGATATGGCGGCAGCCTCAACTATCGTAAAGATTTTGATAAGTTATCTGATATATTTAAAAAGAAGAAAAAACCACTTACACCACCACCTCCAGCCACACCAACAGCAATAACAATATTGGCAACCCCGGAAGTATTGCCAGCTATAAAGAAAGAAGATGAGCCGGAATTAAATTAATTCTCTGCGCTGCTATTTTCTTTTCCTCACTCCAATTATAATCTTGTTACCTTAAATGGTATTCATTTATTCATCATCCAAAATCTCATGTCCTAACTTATCTCTTTTTGTAAGCAGGTATTTTTCATTGTGAGGATTAGGAAATACTTCAATAGGAATGTTTTCAACAATTTCTAATCCATAGCCTATAAGGCCCACTCTTTTTTTCGGGTTATTAGTCATTAACCGGAGTTTGGTAACTCCTAATTGACGAAGTATCTGTGCACCCAAACCATAATCCCGCTGATCCATTTGAAAACCCAAATGGAGGTTGGCCTCTACCGTATCCATTCCCTGTTCCTGTAAACGATAAGCTTTTAGTTTATTCAACAAACCAATTCCTCTTCCCTCCTGGTTCATATACAGTATCACTCCTTTACCTTCTGCCTGCACCATCTTCATTGCCTTATGTAATTGTTCGCCACAATCACAACGCAGCGAACCAAGAATATCACCCGTAAAGCAGGAGGAGTGAACTCTTGTCAACACCGCTTCGTCTTTTTCCCAGGCACCTTTTATTAAAGCAAGATGTTCGTTGGTAGAATTTTTTTCTTTGAATGCCACCAATTGAAAGTCACCATACTTAGTCGGCATATCAACCCGTACAATTTCTTCGATCAGCGAATCTCTTTTAAGGCGGTATTCAATCAGGTCTTTAATGGAGATGATCTTAAAGTCAAATTTTTTAGCTACTTCTAGCAATTCTGGCAACCGGGCCATAGAACCATCTTCGTTCATTATTTCTACCAATACACCACCCGGCTCAAAACCAGCCAATCTTGCCAGGTCAACTACTGCTTCTGTGTGCCCGGCCCGGCGTAATACCCCACCTTTTTTAGCCCTCAACGGAAAAATATGACCCGGTCGTCCTAAATCAGCCGGATTGGTAGTCGGGTCAATCAATGCCTGAACTGTTTTAGCTCTATCCTGGGCAGAAATACCCGTAGTACAACCAAAACCCAGTAAATCCACCGAAACCGTAAAAGCGGTTTCATGCAAGGCGGTGTTATTATTCACCATTTGCTCCAATAACAATTCATCACAGCGGTCTTCCGGTAATGGCGCACAAATGAGGCCCCGCCCATGTTTGGCCATAAAGTTGATGACTTCTGGTGTTACATTACGGGCTGCAGTAATAAAATCACCCTCATTTTCACGATCCTCATCATCCACTACTATTACCAGTTTGCCTAGTTTAATATCCTCAATAGCACTTTCAATAGTATCTAACATACCAACCTTTTTTTTACAAAAATAGAACAAAGAAACGGCAGCTAATGTTCTGTAACAAAGAGGCAGCTAAAAGAGCCCTTCCACTGTCATTGTAAAGGCTTATTTTTCAATAATAGAATGTTAATATTTGCCTATATTTAATTAGGAAATATTCCCTTTCTTTGCAACCGAAAATCAAACTATATGCTTAAGAGAATACTCTTTTTCTTTGCTTTGGCTTTAGTAGCCAGTCCTTTGTTATTTGGTCAGATAACTACTTCCGCTGTTGTAGGAACTGTAAAAAGCACCACCGACGACCCGTTGGTAGGAGCGACTATCGTTGCTACGCATATTCCTTCCGGAACAAAATACACGACCATTTCCAGAAATGGGGGGACAATAAACATCCAGAATATGCGGGTTGGTGGTCCTTACCTGATTGAAATAAGCTTTGTTGGACATGAGCCTGAAAAATTTGAAGATATTTATCTTCAATTGTCTGAAGCTTTTACTATCAACTCTGTATTGAGAAAAATAGAAGGAACATTAGAAAACGTTTTAATAACAACTGCCAGAAGAAGCAATATATTAAATGCTAATAGAACCGGGGCGGTTACTAACATTAATCAACGTCAGATTAATCAGTTGCCAACTATTTCCAGAAGTATAAACGATCTTACCCGTGCTACTCCGCAAAGCAATGGTGCTTCTATAGGCGGTGGTAACTATCGTCAGAATAATTTTACCATTGATGGTGCTGATTTCAATAATAGTTTCGGTATTGGTAGTAATCTTCCTGCGGGAGGTGCTCCAATTTCGTTGGATGCATTGGATGAGATTTCAGTAAACATCACTCCCTATGATATTCGCCAGACAGGGTTTATTGGCAGTGCTATCAATGCGGTAACTCGTTCAGGAACTAATACAATTACCGGATCTGTTTACAATTATTTCAGAACAGAAAAACAGCGGGGAAGAAGAGTTGAGAATACTTATTTTACAAGACCTCCGGAAGAGTTCAACCAAAAAGGTGTTCGCATTGGTGGTCCGATCATTAAAAACAAATTGTTTTTCTTTATTAACTATGAAACAGAAAAGCAACCCCGTTCAATACAACCTAACCCTGCTGCAACAGCGGCCGCTCCTTATGGAAGCAGCCCCAATATTAAAAGGCCAACAGCTGATTCGTTAACATATATTAGTAATTACCTGCTTAACAACTATGGTTATGTAACAGGTCCGTTTGATAATTATACCCCGGATATTGAAAGAACAAAAATAATGGCCCGTATTGACTGGAACATCAGCAATAAACACCGTCTTAACCTACGCTATAGCCAGGTAGAAGGTGGTGAACCAAATGGTCCAAGTACTTCTGTTGGCGGTTTAGGTACTGTAGCGGGTAGTACGGCTACCAGAACTGCTGGTACTGCTTTGCATTTCAAAAATTCAAACTATTTCCAGGGTGCTAATTTCTATTCATTTGCAGGGGAATTGAACTCCACATTTGGAAAGTTGTCTAACACAGTAAGAGCCACATATACTTACCAAAATGATTCCCGTGAATCTGATAGCCAGGTATTCCCATTTGTGGATATTATGAGCACTGGTGGTGGTGTTGTTCCACAAGCCGGAAGTGGTGTTGGAGCAGTTTACACATCGTTTGGTTATGAGCCATTTAGTTTCGGTAACCTTCGCCAGGTAAAAATGTATTCATTAGTTGATAACCTTACCTGGAAAACAAATAAACATAGCTGGACAGTAGGTTTCCAGTTTGATGAGAGCCAAACGATCAACGGTTTCCAGCGTTTTGCAACAAGTTATTATCGTTTTGCAACATGGGCTGATTTTGAAAGTGCTTTAAACCCTAACCCGGCTTTAAGAGCACTTCCAACTGACTATGCATTAACGTATTCATTATCGAAGAATTTTGCTCCTGCTTTTTCTTCCTTTAAATTCAGACAATACTCTGTATATGGCCAGGATGAAATTTCAATAAATAAAGATTTCAAGTTAACTGTAGGTTTAAGAATTGATTTACCTACCTACCCGGGTGTACCCCAGGTGTTAACTCACCCACTTGTATTAGCTCAAAATTTTGAAGGGGGAGAAAAAGTAAATACAGGTATCCTACCTGGTAAAAGATTGATGTGGTCTCCAAGAGTTGCTTTTAACTGGGATCTATATGGCGACCGTTCTTTACAAATTCGTGGTGGTTCTGGAATCTTCACCGGAAAAATTCCATTTGTATGGATAGTTAGCCAATCAGGTGATAATGGAATGCTTCAAATTACCCAGGCATTTAACAGATATACTTCAACTGGTGCATTATCTGGTGTTGCAACGCCTGGTCCATTTAATCCTGACCCTGCTGCTTACCGCCCAGGTTCAGTACCCGCAGCCGGAACAATAGTTCCTGCTTCTGTAACAGCTTTAACCGAAAGTTTCAGAAATCCACAAACCTGGAAAACGAGTTTGGCCATGGACACTAAGTTACCATGGGGTATGGTAGGAACAGTTGAGGCAATTTATAATAAAGATTTAAATACAGCTTTCTTTAGAAGCCCTAACTATATAGCACCGCAAAACTTAAATGTGTCTGGTTACCCAGATAACAGGCCAATGTATGGTTCAACAGTACAGACTAGATTTATTAACACATTGAACCCTGCAGGTGTTTTTGTTCCAGGTGGCAATAGCCAGTTTGTTCCAACTATAATTGATAATGGTAACAAAGGCTACTATTTTTCATTAACTGCAAGAATAGAAAAACCTTTTAGTAAAGGTTTGATGGCATCTGTTGCTTACACAAAATCAATTGCCGGCAATTTACATGATGGTGGTGGCGACCAGCCTTTGGGTGCTTACCAGGGCACACAGCAAGTGTTTGGCTTAAATACTCCTCAACTTTCTCATTCAGGATTTGTGGTACCAGACAATGTTGTAGCAATGCTGTCTTACCGTAAAGAATATTTCAAATTCCTGGCTACAACTATTTCATTATTTTATAATGGCTCTATCAACGGCAGATTCTCTTATACTTACAACGGCGACTTCAACAGAGATGGTGTAAATGGCAACGACCTTATTTACATTCCTACTGCCGGACAGGTGCAGCAAATGCAATTTAGCAGCCAGACTGTTGGAGGTGTAGTTTACGACCAGACTGCACAACGTAACTTGTTTGAAGAATATATCATGCAGGATAAATATCTTAAAGCACATAGAGGTCAATATGCAGAACGAAATGGTGCACAATTACCTTGGCTTAACCGGGTTGACTTGAAATTTATGCAGGATATTTTTGTAAAGGCAGGTAAGAACCGTAATACACTTCAGTTTACGGCTGATATCTTCAACTTTGGTAATATGCTGAATCCTAGCTGGGGTAAATTAAAAACAATTAACGCCAGCCAGATTTTGTTACCGCAAAATCAGAATTCATTGGTTCCCGGTGGTGCTGTAATACCTCAATTCAGATTGGCAACAGCAAATAATCAAATTGTAACAAGAACATTTAGAGATAATGTAAGTATTGCTTCTACTTACTCTGTTCAGTTTGGTCTTCGTTACTTATTCAATTAAGACTTACTTAATAACTTATAAAAAAACCTCCCGATTTAAATCGGGAGGTTTTTTATGTTGAACCAAAATATAATGCAGGTTGATTAATCGGGTTGTTGCTTTATACCCCAGCCCCATTTTAAAAAAGCAGGCATGGCCCTGCCCCAGGTTGCTACATCATGCCGGCCATCTTTCATTTCCAGATACTTAATATCTTTTTCTTCCTTATATCCCTTTGCCTCCAATTCTTTAATGAGGTCGAGTGTATCATCTATTGAATCAATAATGCCGTTATTATTCCTGTCTTTTGTTTCATCCATATTACCACATTGAAAAAAGAATTTCAACCAGGGGTAAAAACTCCCATTTCGTATTTGCTGGTGTATGATGCGATGTTTATCATCATCATACAATTCATCTGACTGATCAATATTTCTCCACCAAAGCGAACCTGAAAAAACACCCACTTTAGTAAATTCTGTGGGATAGTTCCACACAATATCTAATGCCATCAGTCCTCCCAAAGAAAAACCAGCAAAAGCTTTTTCTTTAAAAGACGAAACCGCATAGGTTTTGCGTATAAACGGAAGCAATTCTTCAAAAACAAACAGCGTAAATAATCCTGCATTGGCACCCCTGCCTAAAAAGTCTTCATGTCCGGCAACGCCGTATTCCATTTTACGATCAGGTGCACAATGAATGCCTACACACAATAGTGGACCTATGTTAGCATCGCTTGCATACAAATTAGCAAGCATTTCATCAAACAACATTTTTGGTAAATCCTGTCCGTCGTTGATCAGCAGTAAACTAATTTGGGAAGGGTCCGCCACATTAGGAGGCAGATATATATCCACTTTCACAGATCTTTCGAGAAAAGTTGACTCGATGGTGTTTGTTTCAACCTGAATACCGGGTACATTGGCCAATTGCATGGCGGCAAAATTAAGGATTTCATAATAATCAGCCCTTGTTCAAACTTAATTCAAGATGCACATCCTTGTAGCAGGTTAATTTGTTTATATGGCTTTGAAAAAATAAATTTGGTAAAAGTCGGTGCATTATTGCCTTACCTATTTTGCAATGGCTGCTTTATTCATCAATTAAAATCTGTTTATGAAGAAAATTGGAATCCTGCACGGAAAAGAACGTTCATTCCCCGAAGCATTTGTAGCAAGGGTAAATAGTAAAAATGTACCGGGCATTATTGCAGAACCTGTTCGTATAGATAAAGCCATGCAAGGTGTGCATACTGGGTACACCGTGATCATTGACCGTATTTCACAAGATGTACCTTTTTATCGTACCTGGTTAAAGAATGCAGCGGTTACCGGAACAGCTGTTATTAATAATCCTTTCTGGTGGAGTGCAGATGATAAGTATTTCAATAATTGTTTGATGACAAAAATTGGTGTGCCCGTTCCAAAAACCGCCATCATCCCTTCCCGGGATCTTCCGGATGATACCTCCAACGAATCATTCAGCAATCTTGCTTTCCCGCTGGATTGGGATAGCATTTTCGGTTACACTGGTTTTCCTGTTTATATGAAACCGTTTGCTGGTGGTGGGTGGAAGAATGTGTACCGGTTAGATAGCAAAGAAGATTTTTTTGAAAAACATGCTGAAACAGGACAACTGGTTATGCTATTCCAGGAAGAGATTGTGTTTACAGAATATTACCGTTGCTATTGCATCGGCGGCAAGTATGTTCGCATTATGTCGTATGAACCCCGCAATCCGCATCATTTGCGCTATGTAGCCGACTTTAAACCCTCTGCAGAAAGATTGCAGCAAATGACTGACATCGTTCTGAAAATTAATAAATACCTCGGGTATGATTTTAATACTGTTGAGTTAGCCATAAGAGATGGTGTTCCGTATGCCATTGATTTTTGTAATCCTGCGCCTGATGCTGATAAAGCAAGTGTAGGGGAAGAAAATTTTGAATGGGTAGTTGAAACTGCAGCAACTTATGCCATTGAAAAAGCACTGGCTAATAAGGAAGGAGAAGATAATCTTACATGGGGAGAATATGTAAGAAGAGGTGCGAACGGCAGTCCATTAATATAAAAAAGTTTATTGTTCATAGTTTGTGGTTTGTAGTTATCGTAAAAAGTTCTTGCACTTTTACTTTAGCGGGAATCCAAACTATGAACTATAAAGATTAAACTATAAACTAACTTATGATCCTGAATTATAAAAATTTTACCCTTGGTGTAGAAGAAGAGTACATGGTACTTGACCCAAAAACTTTTGAACTCAAAAGCCATGAACAAAAAATTGTGCAGGAAGGACAAAAGGTGATTAAAGACAAGGTAAAAGCCGAAATGCACCAGGCAGTAGTGGAAGTAGGAACTGATATTTGCGCCGACATTGATGAAGCCTATACAGATGTATCTACACTTCGTAAAACTATTTCCGGCATTGCAGATGGATTAGGATTTGCTATGGGAGCTTCGGGTACTCATCCCTTCAGCCATTGGGAAAGCCAATTGATTACCGACCATATTCGTTATAATGAACTGGTAAATGAATTACAGGAAGCGGCCCGCAGTAATTTAATTTTTGGATTACATGTGCATGTGGGAATGGAGAACAGGGAACTGGCGAATCATATTGCCAATAGTACCCGCTATTTTTTACCGCACATATTTGCTTTAAGTACCAACTCTCCTTTTTGGGAAGGAAGAATGACAGGGTATAAATCTTTCCGCACTAAAGTGTTTGATAAATTTCCAAGAACCGGTATTCCTGATTCGTTTGATAGCATTGAAGCATACGACAATTATGTAAAGCTGCTTATCAAAACTAATTGTATTGATAATGCAAAAAAAATATGGTGGGATCTGCGGGTGCACCCATTCTTTAATACCGTGGAGTTTCGTATTTGTGATATTCCGATGACGGTGGATGAAACCATTACCATTGCTGCATTGTTCCAGGCAATTTGTGCCAGAATATATATGCTGCGATCCAAGAACCTCAACTTCATTCAATATTCCAGGGCATTACTCAATGAAAATAAATGGAGAGCCAGCCGCTATGGAGTGGACGGCTATTTAATTGACTTCGGAAAAGAAGAAGAAGTAAATACAAGAGCTCTGATCTATGAACTACTTGATTTCTTAGACCCTGTATTAGATCATTTGGGCAGCCGCCACCGCATTCAATATGTACATAAAATGCTGGAGAATGGAACTGGTGCAGACAGACAGTTGGCCATATTTGAAAAAACAAAAACACTGGCTTCTGTTGCAGAGTATATAAAAAATCAGTTTTTGGCGGGAGTGTAGATTAGTAGCAGCCGCAAAATTTTGGTGGTTCTTAAATATGAAATGCACCATTATTTCGCAAATAAAAATGTTCTACACAACTCAAGGATGTTTTTATTATTATGAAAAAAAATCTATTTCTAATAGCTTTTCTGCTCGTTATTGGCTATTTGGTGTTTGACTTTTTTTATAATAGACATCGAATCTCTAATCTACATTATGGTGTTAAATCAAACGAATTAAGGAAAAGTCTTCATATTCCTATTATAGATAATTATATGAAGGCTGTGAATAAATACAATACCTACTTTGGCAATAGATGGGAATCTGGAAAAGACCTACCCCAAAAATTCGAAATTCTACATGTATGGAAAATTGTAACACCTTTAACTGACTCAAGCGGACTTGATTATGAAGCTGACGCTTTTAGAAAAAGATATAACGATACTCTTTTTTATCAGCTGAACATTTATTCTAAAGTTTATGGTGATTCAGTTGTCAAAAGAAATGGCAACCTTTTTTTTTACAACAAAAGAGGACTGTTAGATATGGAATTAAATGAAAACCAAATTGACAGTGTTGCTGAAAACTGGAAATTATTATACTTGATTCGACAAATATAGTGCTATCAAAAATTTTATCTTTTAAAGCAACTCCCCACATTTTTTACAATACAATGCATCCCTGTCATGTCCTTCTTTGCCGCATTTAGGACACACTTCCTGTTTTTCGTCTCTTTTTCTTGCTGCTAATGCCATCTCGGTTGTTACAATGCCCGTTGGAACGGCGATAATACCATAACCCATTAACATTATAATACTGGCTACAAATTTACCTACAGCGGTAACAGGTGAAATATCGCCATACCCCACGGTAGTGATGGTAACAATAGCCCAATAAATACTCTCAGGGATACTTGAAAATCCATGTTCGCCTTTTTCTACCAGGTACATTATTGAACCGAGTATAATCACCAGCATCAACACCACCATCATGAATATGCTGATCTTTCTTAAACTTCCTTTAATGGCTACACCCAAAAATTGCATTTCGGAAAGAAAATGAGTGAGTTTAAATATCCGGAACACCCGAAGCAGGCGCAATGCTCTCAACACTAATAAGGATTGTGCACCACCAAAAACAATACTCAGGTAGCTGGGAATAATAGCCAGCAGATCGATGATGCCTAAAAAGCTGAATATATATCTGACGGGTTTTTTTATAGTGATCAAACGAAGTATATATTCAATCGTAAAAATGATAGTGAATATCCATTCCAGTATAAGAAAGAGATCACCATAGGTTCGATGGTATTTCTCAACACTATCGAGCATTACAATTAAAATACTCGCCAGGATCAATATGAGCAATGAAACATCAAAAATTTTACCGGCAAGGGTATTTGATTCATAAATAATTTCATGAAGCCTATTCCGAAATTTTTCTCTTTTGCCTGGTATCATCATTATTGAATAGCGATATTACAGGCAAGTTACTCATAATGCCAAACTTTCGGGGATTAGTTGTGACGCAGCTCTTTTGCTGATACACGAACTTTTAAAAAAAAATCCCCGGCCTTTCAGCCAGAGATTACTATTTAATTTATAATATTATTATTTATTTCTTCACCATGTGAAAAATCTGGCCGCCACTGTTTTGCATTTCTACCACCAGTGTGTCGCCATTAAATTTATAATTGTACATAAACTTTAATTCGTTTCCATTGGCCTGGAAACTAAAAGTGCTATCCGTAACAATTGTACTGCCGGGATTTGTATAACCATCTTTTCCAAAAGATAATTTACTGCCTTTGAACTCGTACACTGTTCCTACATTAAGGTCGCCCATGCTGCCTTCTGCCCTTTTGATTTCCCAGGCTCCTTCTAACTTTGTGGCTGGCCCGGAATCTGCAGTCACCGCCTTTTCTTCAGCAGTCTTTTCAGCTTCTTTTCCAGGTTCTTTACTGTCGTTTCCCCCGCAGGAGATTAGTGTTGTTGTTAATAAAACAACAGCAGGTAATGTTTTTAAAATCTTCATACTTGTTGGTTTTTGGTAATGAAAGATAAAGAATTAATTTCTGTAATTTCAAGCATCCCAAAACTGATTATATGAGCATCTTACTCAGCATCCTGTTTTCATTTTTCTTCTTTTGCTTACAGGCTCAAACAAAAATGGATTCCATCCGGCTGTTACAACAAACGGTACAACTCTACGACCTTGATTTTACTGAAGCGGAACTTGATTCCATGATAGGCGGTATCAACAGCAACCTGCAATTATATAAAGGATTGCACCGCACTATGCCTGCTAATGATGTTACTTATCCTTTTGCATTTCACCCGGCTCCCTTAGGATACAAAATTCCAACCAAAAAAAT
Organism: Chitinophagaceae bacterium; assembly: GCA_022843585.1. Classification (GTDB taxonomy): domain Bacteria; phylum Bacteroidota; class Bacteroidia; order Chitinophagales; family Chitinophagaceae; genus JJ008. Next base: position 1,382,773 of record JALHNJ010000001.1, on the reverse strand, counting down.
CAGGATCAACTGGAACATTCCTTACAGCATAGAGTTACCGGCCAATAAAAATGAGCTGGCATTTTATTCGCTGCCGCAACTCGCATCACTCATCATCAATAAAAAAATAAGCTCGGTTGAACTGACAAAATTTTTCATTGAACGCTTAAAAAAATGGGGCGATACATTACAATGCGTAATTACATTGACCGAAGACTTAGCGATGCAGCAAGCTAAACAAGCCGATAAAGAATTAAGCGAAGGTTATTACCGGGGTCCATTACATGGAATTCCTTACGGACTAAAAGACTTGTTTGCCGTAAAAGGATATAAAACAACATTTGGTTCCGCACCCTATAAAGACCAGGTGTTAGATGTTGACTCGTATGTGTACACGATGCTTAAAAGTTATGGCGCTGTGCTATGTGCTAAACTTTCACTCGGTGCATTAGCGTATAATAATAAATGGTTTGGTGGCGAAACAAAAAATCCCTGGAATTTACTACAAGGTTCCAGCGGCTCCTCTGCAGGTTCTGCTGCGGCTGTAAGTGCCGGCCTGCTACCTTTTGCCATTGGTACAGAAACGTTGGGTTCTATTGTATCACCTTCTACCCGCTGTGGTGTTACTGGTTTGCGGCCAACTTTTGGAACTGTGAGTCGCTATGGCGTCATGGTGCTTTGCTGGAGTCTCGATAAGGTAGGACCTATCTGCCGGAGTGCAGAGGATGCAGCCATGGTTTATAATGCCATCAATGGTACAGATGGCAATGATCCCTCTGCTGTAAAACATGCTTTTAATTATACGGGTAAAGTAGACTGGACAAAAGTTCGCATTGCCTATGCAGAAAATTATTTTAAACGATTAAATGCAGATGCACCTGAATGGAAAGTATTGGAAGTATACCGTTCGTTAGGAGCCAATGTAAAACCAGTTGTATTTCCGGATTCAACATTTTACCCGGTAAATTATGTAGGTCTTATTTTAAATGCTGAAAGTGCCGCTGCATTTGATGAACTAACCCGCAGCAACCGGGATGATTTGATTGAACGACAAGACAAAGATTTTTGGCCGAACTCTTTTCGGACTGCCAGAACGATTCCTGCAGTAGAATATATTAATGCAAACCGTTATCGCTATAACTTATGCAAAGGCATGAATGATTTTATGAAAAATTATGATGTAGTGATTGTACCAAGTTTTGCAGGCCGGCAATTAGCCATCACCAATCTTACCGGCCACCCGGTAGTTTGTATGCCGATGGGGTTTAACAGAAACGGAGCTCCGCTTAGTATTTCATTAATTGGAAATTTATACGATGAAGCCACTATCTTAGCTGCCGCCAAAGCCTTCCAGGATAAAACAGATCATAATAAAAAACGTCCCCCTTTATTTAGCAATTAAAAATTAATAATGAAGAATTATCTCATAGCAATACTTGCTCTTGTTCTTTTCTCTTGCTCATCAAAAGAAAAGATTGACTTACTGGTTTACAATGCCACTATCTATACGGTTGACTCTTCTTTCTCTACTGCTGAAGCCATGGCAGTGAGAGAAGGAAAAATTATAGCAACAGGTAAAATGGCCGATCTTGAAAAAGACTATGAAGCCACAGAAAAATTAGACGCAGAAGGAAAATTTATCTATCCAGGTTTTATTGATGCACATGCACATTTTGTTGGCTATGGAATGAGTTTGCAACGGGTTGACCTAACTGGGACAAAAAGTTGGGATGAAGTAATTAGAAAGTGTGAAATATTTTTTAAAGAAAATTTATCTGGAAACGATTGGATTGTTGGCCGTGGGTGGGACCAGAATGATTGGGAAGATAAAAATTTTCCTACTAAAGAATTATTAGATCTCCGCTTCCCCAACAACCCTGTACTACTTACCAGAATTGACGGTCATGCGGCTGTGGCAAATCAAAAAGCAATAGACCTCGCCGGTGTTAAAGCAGGTGACACTTTAACCGGTGGTGAAGTAGAAGAAATGGAAGGAACACTCACCGGAATTTTAATTGATAATGCTGTTGATTTAGTTAGTTCAAAAATACCTGCTTCAACGCAAGAACAATTTAAAGCCGCCTTACAAGCTGCAGAAAAAAATTGCTTCGCTGTTGGATTAACTACTGTTGATGATTGCGGACTTAGTTACGAAGCCGTAGAAGGAATAAAAAAACTACAAGCCGATAATGAATTGAAAATGCGTTTGTATGTAATGCTGAGTGATGAAAAAACAAACTATGATTATTTAGAAAAAAATGGCATTATAAAAACAGATCGTTTAAATGTAAGAAGTTTTAAAGTGTATGGCGATGGTGCATTGGGTTCAAGAGGTGCTTGTTTATTGGAACCTTACAGTGATAAAGCAGGACATTATGGTTTCTTACTAAGCAATCCGGCGCATTTTGATTCGGTGGCAAATTATATTTCGCAGAAAGGATGGCAAATGTGTACACATGCTATTGGTGATAGCGGCAACAGAACTATGCTGAATATTTATGCTAAGTATTTAAAAGGTAAAAACGATCTGCGCTGGAGAATTGAACATGCACAGGTGGTGAGTCAAAATGATTTTAATTTATTTGGTGCAAACTCCATTATACCTTCTGTGCAACCTACACATGCTACATCTGATATGTATTGGGCCGGCGACAGAGTTGGCAGCGAAAGAGTAAAAGGAGCTTATGCCTATAATCAATTGTTGCAACAAAATGGTTGGTTACCGTTGGGCACCGATTTTCCGGTAGAAGATATCTCCACCTTTAAAACATTTTATGCTGCCGTAGTTAGAAAAGATGCGAAAGGATGGCCGGCGGAAGGTTATCAGATGGAGAATGCATTGACAAGAGAACAAACGCTGCGGGGCATGACCATCTGGGCAGCGAAATCAAATTTTGAAGAAAATGAAAAAGGTAGTTTGGAAAAAGGTAAACTGGCAGATTTTATTATCCTCGATACTGATATTATGAAAGCCGCACCGGAAAAAATTCTGAATATACAAGTGCTGAAAACTTTTGTGGGTGGGGAGAAAGTTTATGAGAAAAAATAAAAACCTCACGCAAACCTGCCTGTCGACAGACAGGGACGCATAGATTAAATACATAAGTTGCAGAATTGGCTTTGCGCCTTTGAATACTTATAGTATTTATGTTCCTATTCCGGGTACATAATTCCCCTTAATTTTCAATTAATTAATCCACAATTGTGGAGAATCATGCAATCGTATGTTCCGCCCGTCCGTTAATTTATTATTACTTTTGTACTTATGGTTTTTAACGAAAAAAGGTCTGTAAGAGTAGCAATCCTCGATCTCTATGAAGGCAAAGCCAACCAGGGTATGCGTTGTATCCGCACCATTTTGCAAGAGTGGTCGGAGCAAAATGAGCTACAGATAGAAAGTGATGAGTTTGATGTGCGGTTAAAAAATGAACTTCCTGATACTTCCTACGATATTTATATTTCAAGCGGTGGCCCCGGCGATCCGTTAATAAGCCGGTTTGAGGATTGGGATATTGCATGGACCCGTTGGCTCGATAAAATAGAACGGTGGAACAAACACCCTTCCAAGCAGCAAAAGAAATATGTATTTTTTATTTGCCATTCTTTTCAATTAGCCAGCCGCTATTATAATGTTGGTTTAGTTTCCAAACGCAAGTCAACTGCTTTTGGTGTATTCCCGATTCACATGCTGGATGCCGGAAAAACAGACCCCGTATTTGACGGATTGAAAGATCCTTTCTACGGAGTTGATAGTCGTGACTACCAGGTGATACAACCCAATCATGATCTGTTGAATGAAATGGGAGCTACTATTCTTTGTATTGAAAAGAGCAGACCGCATGTGCCATACGAAAGAGCCATTATGGCCATTCGATTTAATGAATACATGTTTGGTACACAATTTCACCCTGAAGCTGATGCAGTGGGGATGAGCTTACACCTCAGAACAGAAGAGAAAAGACAAACCGTAATTGAAAGTCACGGCGAAGATAAATTACGAAACATGCTGGAGCATTTGGAAGATCCGGATAAGATCAGCTGGACCTATTCTCATATTCTACCCAATTTTTTGAACCAGTCTATTGGCACAGAAGTAGCCGCTTATTAATTATCAATCGTTTACATTGGCTCTTTTATTGTTTGTACAGTAACTAGAAACTGTGCAAAAAAATAACACGAAGGTGGTATATGCTGTCCTATGTATTTACTCTACCTTGCACCAGGTTATATTCTATTCAATTATATAATCTGAATCTGCTCTAAGAAAGTATTAATGATCCGTCTGGTTGGTAGCTAAAAATAATCAGATGAAAATACTACTTATTCTTTTTTTGCTGACAGGCTGCGACACAGCCAAGCAAAACAGTACAACTCCACCAACAGATACCATTTACGTAAAAGTAAATGAAAGCTTTACTATAAAGCTCTCTACCTCTATGGGTACCGGCTATAGCTGGATGCCAATTGATTCTTCTTATAGAAAAAGTATAGCTATCGACTCAGTGGTAGTAATAAACAATATTGAAGGAAAAGATGATGGTGCTGATACACAGGTTTTTTATTTGCATGCGGTAGAAAAAAGCAGCACTGTTCTTCACTTTATCCGAAAACGTCCATGGCAGGGCAATGATAAAGCGGACAAAGAAAAAAAGATAACCATTGTTGCAGAATAACCAATTCGATTTTATACATATTAAACCAAAACCAAAAATCATGAAGTTTCTAACAACAACATCCATTGGTTTGTTACTTGCACTATGTGTGCAGGCACAACCTACAACCATCATCAAACTACCCCCAAAGTACCAGCTACGGGAAGTAAATGCACCGCCAGTTGTAAAAAATGCATTGGTAGAACAACGCCAGCTTATTGTACAACAGAAATTACAATTCAACGTGGGCTTTACCGGTGTAAGTACAAAAAATCTTGCGCAAATTACCGGTGAAAAAGAAATGGCACCAGCTGAAGTAAATCGTATAAAACTATACGCCAAGTCAAAAGTTTTAACTCCTGCGGCTGTTGAAATACTAAAAATAAAATTACTCGGCTGTGTAGCCAGTTTAAGAAAATACGATGCCCGTACAAAAGGATATGTAACACCGGTACGAGATCAGCAATGTGGTAACTGCTGGGCTTACTCGGCTGTAGGTGCTTATGAGAGCAGTTACAAAAAAATAAATGGTTCTTTTATTAATGCATCCGAACAACAGGCCGTGAACTGTGTAGATGGAGATTGCACCGGTGGATTTGCTTATAAAGTAATGGAGTGGATGGTAGATAACAATAAAAACCTGGGGACTGAAGCGGCCATGCCAGATGCAGGAGTAGATCAGCCCTGTGCAGGTGGCACTCCTGCTACCAGCTATTATGCTACCGACTGGGGTGTGGTACATCCATCCGGCGATCCTAATTTAATTGCTTCGGTGGCAGATATAAAAGAAGCCATTTGTAAATACGGGCCGGTTGCCGCCAGCGTTACCGTTTCAGGAGCTTTTCAAAACTATACCAACGGTGTGTATTTTGGATTTGCCAGCAATTATGCATCACCTTCCTCTAACCATGCCATTTTATTAGTTGGCTGGGATGATGATAAAGGTGCCTGGTTGATGAAAAACTCCTGGGGTACAGATTGGGGAGAAGATGGCTATATGTGGATCAAATACAACAGCAACAATATAGGTCGCCGTGCCGCCTGGATTGTTGCAAAAAAACACCAGCCCTTTATTAAGAATATGCAGAAAGCAAAAACGCTTCAAACCAATAACTAACCCATAGTAAAAGACTGCATTGATAAAAAGCATCCCATACCAGGGATGCTTTTTTCGTTGGCTATAAATGGTTTTATACTACAATGCCTTAATTTTATAGATACCAGCAACTACTAATTATGATACCAGCAATCAGGAAAGAATTCAATAAACAATTTACTACGGAAAAGTATGAAGCTTTTTTAGAAGAACTAAATGCAGCACATCCCGGTGCTATTGAGTTTCGGGTAGCAGAAACACCCATTTTTGTGCCGCATGATTTTACCAAAAAAATGCTGGATGCCTGCGAAAGTATTGTTGATATAATTACCGCACCCAACTTTAAAGAACTGACCAATAAAGCCATTCCTAAAAATTTGCAGGTACATGGAGAAAATGAACACACACATTTTATTGCATTTGATTTTGGTATTTGCATCAACGAAGAAGGTGAATATGAACCCCAGCTGATAGAAATGCAGGGCTTCCCTACCCTCTTTGCATATGAAGTATTAATTGATGAAGTTTCCAGGCATCATTTTCCTGTGCCGGAAAATTTTGATTGCTATCTGAGCGGATACAATAAAGAATCATACATACAACTGCTGAAAGATATTATTGTAGCCAATCATAATCCGGAGAATGTAATACTGCTTGAGATATTTCCCCGCCAGCAAAAAACAAGAATTGATTTTTATTGCACCGAAGAATACCTGGGCATTAAAATGGTATGCCTGACAGAATTGATAAAAGAAGGAAAGAAATTATACTATTTGAATGATGGCAAGAAAACCGAAGTAAAAAGAATTTACAACCGGGTGATCTTTGACGACCTGCAACAACAATCTGCCGAAGTGCAGGAGAAAGGCCAATTATTATTTGAAGAATTGGAGGTAGAATGGTGTCCCCATCCAAATTGGTTTTACCGCATCAGCAAGTTTACCTTGCCATTGATCCGCCATCCATATGTGCCGGCTACTTTTTATTTGAATGAAATAAAACAGATGCCGGCTGATCTGGAAAATTATGTGTTGAAACCTCTATTCTCTTTTGCGGGACAAGGTGTAATAATAGATGTAACCCAAGCAGATATTGACAAGGTAAAAGACCCGGAGAACTGGATATTGCAACGCAAAGTAAAATATGCTGATGTAATTGAGACACCTGATGTACCCGCCAAAGCGGAGATACGTATTTTTTATTTTTGGAAAGATGGCGAAGCAAGACCTGTAGCTACGCAAAATTTAGGAAGACTGAGCAAAGGCAAAATGATTGGTGTTCGTTATAATAAAGACAAAGAATGGGTGGGTGGAAATTTTTGTTATTTTGAAACCCTCAACCCCTGATCCTTCGACAAGCTCAGGACGGAGTGTAACTCCGACAAAATATAAACTCTGACTGCTATGCCATTGATAAAAAACGTTGCGCCAAAAGATCTTGCTCCTGGTCTTACCGGTTATTATGCACATGGAACCAACATGACATTGGGTTGGGTAGAAATAAAAGCCGGCAGCAATCTACCCTTGCACCAGCACCCGCATGAGCAAATTACCTATATACTGGAAGGGCAATTAGATATGACCATTGGTGGCGAGTATTGCCCACTTACTGCAGGTATGTATTATGTTATACCTTCTAATGTGCCGCATGGTGCCGTAGCTATTACAGATTGTAAAGTGATAGATGTTTTTAATCCGGTGAGGGAGGATTATAGAGGGAGTAATTCTTAAAATTTTCTACAATAAATAATAAAAGGCGACAAGTCTAGCTTTGAAAATCAAGGAGTTGGTTTTTTCTAGTAACCGCTGTAGCTTCGTATATTTATGTGTTGGCTGATATTTGAACACGACAATCATCATTTGATATATGCGAAAATTAGTTCTTCTCATTATTCTCTTCATCTCCTTACTGACAGATGAAGCGTCAGCCCAAAAAAAACTTCCACCAGGAACTACTTGGTTAAGAGATAACTTATATATCGACTTAGCGCCTATGGCGAATGTCCACTATAGAGAATACGAATACTTTATGAGAAGCTTCATTAACTACAACTTGGACAGTTTTCAAAAAGTTGTAGCTTCTTCACCGAATTTGGGAGTTGATTTCAAGGCATTCCTTAACCAGTTGAAATTGGAGCCAAATCCAGATAGTAACAATTTGAAAATTAACCGAGAAGCGGTTTTTTCTTGGACAAAACCTGAAAACTTAGAGATTTATCTAAGTCATCCCTCTTACAATTCTTATCCTGTAGTTAACATATCATTTGATTTGGCAAAACAGTTTTGTGCTTGGAGGACTTCTGTAGTTCAACTAGATTATGCTACAGCTACTACCGAGAAAGAACGGCAAAAGCATTACAAAACCATAAAATACAGGCTTCCTACAAAAGAAGAATGGGAATATGCAAAACAGAAGTTCACTCAAACAATGAAAATTTATCAATCTCAACATCCATCTACACCAGTTAAAGGACGTTATACAATAACAAGTCTAGCAGAACTCCTAGATGACGGAGACATATTAGCAAACAGTAGCGCTGGAGAAAGACCAAATGCAGACATGATTACCTTCAGGTGTATATGTGAAGTAGAAGATTAATGCTGAAGGAAAACATCAGCCAAAAGGTTTTGTGCTAGTTTTACGCCGTTGTTGGTGTTAAGTTAAAAACTCTTTGTTCTACAGGAAGTCACACCAACAAGTACCACAAAAGACTTTTCATACCAATAGTGAAATCTACAAAGTCCTCATCCGTGTTACTTCAGTACAAGAGTGCGACGCAACAGACGATGATAGTAGCACTACAGCTCGTGAACAAAATAAAATCTACTCTTTAAAATTCTTCTTCAACTCCATCAGCTTCGCCTGGAAAGCATTCATGGGTTCTGGTTTTTTTGCTTTAACAGTTGCTGGCTTCTCCGTTTTCTTTACATCCGGTCTTCCAGACTCTGCGTCTTTCAACGATAAGGCAATTCTCTTTCTCGAAATATCAACTTCCACTACGGTAGCCATTACTTTCTGTCCGAGTTTTACAGCTTCATTGGGATCGCTGATATAGCGGTTGGCTAAATGAGAAATATGCACCAACCCATCTTGCTTTACTCCTACATCTACAAAAGCACCGAAGTTGGTAATGTTGGTAACAATGCCGGGCACTTTCATACCGGGTTTCAGATCGGCCATTGTACTTACGCCATCGGCAAAACGAAATTCTTCAATAGCAGAACGGGGGTCACGGCCGGGCTTCTCTAATTCTTTTAAAATATCCTCTATTGTAAACTGCCCTATTGTTTCCGTAACAAAATCTTTTGCTTTGATTTGCTTTCTTATCTCAGCATTTTGTATCAGCTCCGGCACATTGCTGTTGGCTTTTTTTGCCATGGCTTCTACCACATGATAACTTTCCGGATGCACCGCTGAATTATCCAATGGGTTGGCAGCATTGACTATGCGTAGAAAACCGGCACACTGCTCAAATGCTTTTGGACCCAACATGGAAACTTTTTTCAACTCTTCCCTATTCTTGAACCCACCATGCTTTGTTCTGTACTCTACTACATTTTTTGCAACGGTAGCACTCAGGCCAGATACATACATCAGCAAATGTTTACTGGCGGTATTCACATCTACACCTACAAAGTTCACACAGCTTTCTACTGTCTGGTCGAGAGCTTCTTTTAAACGATTCTGATTTACATCATGCTGGTATTGCCCAACGCCAATGCTTTTTGCATCGATCTTTACTAATTCACTTAACGGATCTAATAATCTTCTGCCAATACTGATGGCACCACGAACGGTTACATCTTCATTGGGAAATTCTTCTCTTGCTACTTCGCTGGCAGAATAAATAGATGCACCACTTTCATTGACCATGAAAACCGCAACGGGTTTTCCAAAATCAATTCCTCTCACCAGTTGTTCTGTTTCTTTGCTGGCAGTACCATTACCATAACCAATAGCTTCAATATTAAAAGTGGCTACCAGTTCTTTTATAATTTGTGTGGCAGCATTCCAATCATTCTGTGGTGCATGCGGGAATATGGTATTGTATTTTAAGAACTCACCATGTTCATCCAGGCACACCACTTTGCAGCCGGTTCTAAAACCGGGATCGATCGCCATTATTCTTTTTCTGCCCAATGGTGATGCTAATAATAACTGTCGAAGGTTTTCTGCAAACACTCTTATCGCTTCTTCATCCGCTTTCGTTTTACTCAGCATCCGGAATTCTGTTTCGATAGAAGGTTTTAATAAACGGGCAAATGAATCTTCAATAGCTAACCCCAACTGCTGCGATGCAGGATTTGATGCAGTGATGAATTTTCTTTTTAATTCTTCTATTGCTGCTTCTTTCTCAATATTTATATCCATAATGAGAAAGCCTTCTTTCTCGCCACGTCGTATAGCTAAAATTCTATGCGAAGGACTCTGGGCCAATGGCTCTTTAAATTCAAAATAATCCCGGTACTTCTGTGCATCTTCTTCGTCTTTCTTTGTTGTAAGTACTCTTGCAGTTACAACGGCTTCTTCCGTAAATAATTTTCGGATAGTATTCCTTGCTACTTCATTTTCAGCAATCCATTCTGCCATTATATCCCTGGCACCCTGTAATGCTTCCGAAATATCTTTTACCTGTTCTGTTACATATTTAGCAGCTTCTTCTTCCGGGTTGTTATTGCCCTGCTCAAATAAAATTTTGGCTAATGGTTCCAATCCTTTTTCTATGGCTACAGTAGCTTTTGTTTTTCGTTTTGGTTTATAAGGAAGATAAATATCTTCCAGTTCGGTTGCACTTACACAATTATCAATACGTTGTTTAAGTTCGGGTGTAAGTTTGCCTGCTTCCTCTATTGTTTTTAAAACGGTTTCCTTTCTTTTTTCTAACTCATTAAAATATTTTACCTGGTCAATTACGTTGCCGATCACTACTTCATCTAAATTACCAGTGGCTTCTTTGCGATAACGGGCAATAAAGGGAATGGTGGAACCTTCAGTATGTAAATCGTAAATGCTGCTAACTTGTTTGAGGCTAACGTTTAATTCTGCGGCTATCTTTTGCGAATATTTAAGCTCCATAGGTTATTTGTTTGCGAGAGCAAATGTAGCAGTCACTGGAAAAGAAAAAAATTTGTTTGTTAACAGGAAAATCCTGACACTTTAACAAGCCGGTATTTCACGAATAGAATACAGCGAACGCATTACATCCTCAGCGAACCTGCATAACAAAATTATTTCTTCACAGTAAATCTCAGCCCCGCAAAGAAACGAATTCCCTGGTTGGGTGCATAAACGTAAGAAGGATCAAAGCTGAGTGCATACGGGTTCTCCGAAGTAACAAGAATTTTTCCATCCGTACCATATTGCACCTTTTTATCAAAGGGATCATGTGAACGGGCAATGATGAACGGAGTGTTCTTTGCAGGTGTCCAGTTCAATAAATTTTTTATACCACCAAACAATTCAATTTTTTTGTTGAGCAATTTGGTGAATTGTATATTCTGAATACTCCATACGGGAGAATAGGCCGGCCTTGGATCCAATGCTGATAAAAGGGGTAACCGCATCGGGCCGTAAATATTTCCGGTATAATCAACAGTTAATCCAATAGCAGGAAATGAATAGGTGAATGCCCAGGTACCGCTCCATTTTTCTGTGAGCACTTGTTCTTGTTTTATTTTTTTACCAGCATCATCTTTTTCAAACTTAGCCACATCCTGTAGCGTTACTCCAACTAAACTTTTGAATCGATGGCCAATGTTCAACTCTGCATTTAGTGTAAGCCCTTTTGATGCAGCATAACCAGTAAGATTTCTATAAATGATCTTATTGGGGTCTGTATCGTAATCAGGAATGATCTGGTTGTGGAAATAAGAATACCATGCCGAAGCATCAATATTAAATGCTGTATTGTTCCATTTAAAATATTTGGTATAATTCAAGTTTGTGTTAAAGCTCTTTTCCGGGTTCAGCGATTCTTTAATTTCAACAGCTCTTGCACCGGTTAGTGCTGCATGCTCTTCGGTAAATAAACTAACTACCCGAAAGCCGGTTCCGGCATTCAATCGAAATACCTGTTGGCCGGGCAATGTCCATTTCCAGGCAACTCTTGGTGTGATTATACTTTTATGAACCGGATGATAATCGTACCGCACCCCAAGCAGCAACAAATGTTTTTTGTGCAACTTCCATTCGTCCTGTACAAACACTCCTGGCAAAATATAATTATCAGGCTTATTAGCCCCCGTTAATGTATCTAATGTAGCAGTAGAATTATCATCATAAAAATTATACCGGGCTGCTGCACCAATTAAAAGACTATGCGATGCACCGGCCTGTTTATCCCAGGTAAACTGGTTAAAAACAATTCGCTGTTTGCCGAGATAAGGCATTGTTCCGTAATAAGAATCCTGGTTATGCCCTGTAGCAGAAAAAGAGAAAAATATTTTTTCTTTTACCGGCAACTGGTAATTACCAATTAACTCCCAGCGATTGGTATTAATACTTTCGCCGTACACACTATCGGTACCACGAAAACTTTTATTGTATCGCATTTCGCCACCCCATCGGTTCTCATAAAAATAACGGCCCGCTATTGTTGCTACCCGGTTATTCTTTCTTACAAAACTTAATTTATTGAAAACAGAAATGCGATGCTGTAAAGTAACATCTGTAAACTGGTCGCCATTCTTATCTATTGGTTGTTGATAATTATAATAGTTTACACCCAGTAGTGAAGATGCCCTTTTCCCAACCTTAATTTTAACACCTAAATCAAGGTTATGCTCCAGCCAACTGGTAGTCATAAAATTGGCAGTAAATAACGGGGCTTTATCGGATGATTTAGTGATAATATTAATTAAGCCACCAATAGCTTCTGAACCATACAAGCCAGATGCGGGGCCTTTTACAATCTCTACACGGTCGATCAATTGTGTAGGTATGCCAAATAAACCATACACAGAAGCCAGGCTGCTAACGATGGGCATTCCATCAATAGTGATCATTGTATAAGGGCCTTCTAGTCCGTTGATATGTATATCACCTGTATTACAAACACTGCAATTTAATTGCGGACGGACTCCGTTTATATTTTGCAAGGATTCAAAAATACTTGGTGTTGGGTTCTTTTTAAAAAATTGTGGTGTGTACACTTCTACAGCAACCGGGCTTTCTAATTTCTTTACAGGCTTCATGGTACCGGTTACAACAACCGCATCCAATTCTTTTTGTGTGGATACCAATAAAACAACCAGGTGGTCTTTACTACCAACTGATACTGATTTGGATTCATAGCCAACTGCAGATATGTTTAATAATCCGGAGCCGGAAAGTTGAATAGTAAATTTTCCTTTTTCATTACATCCAACTGTACGAATTGAATCGCTGGTAGATACGGTGGCTGCAGCAACGGGTTCACCGGTGATAATATCCAGCACTTCACCATGAACAGCTCGTTGTGCATGCAACAAATTGCCAATAAAAAGAAAGCTAAGAAGTAAAATCTTATTCATTGTTCACTTAATCTAAACTATTTTTTAGTCTAGTCTAAAAATATGTTTAGTCAAATATAACAATTCTGTCGTAGTCCCAAATAAAAAAGGCAGCTATTTTCAAGCTGCCTTTCAGAAAAACTAGGAATTCCTGTTATTTCTTCTTAAATGCATTGAGGAAAGTACGTTCTACACTTAGCTGCCAGCTATCCGTGGTCATCCTGTCCATATTGCCGCTTACCTGGAAACGGTAGCCAATATTAACTTTAAAATTACTGTTGAAGATGAACTGCAGTGCCGGGGCAAGATCTACAAAATGTGTTTTACGATCTAAAGTTTGTTGTGCCAATAGCTCGGTGTACAAGTTCAGGTTCATCTGCTTATAATCAGTGTACTCTTTGGGCAATAATAAATAACCTGCCGATAGCGAATAGTTCATTGCCTGGTAATTTCGGGATGGCACATAAATTACTTTATTGTTCCTTGACTCATCCAACACCTGCGTATGACTTACGGTAGCTGAAACCGCCAGCTTATGCCAAAGTTGAGTAGCGATCAACCCGGCTTCTACCCCACTTTTATCACCCATCAATGTTATTTCATCATAATGAAAAGGTGCCTGGGTAGTACTTGCATCTGCAAATACGGCCATGCGGAAGTGTTTATGTATTTCATCCTTCGATAAAAAACGATACTTCGCATACAGGTTAACCGATTCGTACTTGAAATTGCTGGTATGCATATTTGAAAACGAAGCTCCCAAACGAACCATCCAGTTTTTATTTACACCCCACATTACCTGTGGCATAATACGATTAGAGGCCCGGTTGTATCGTTCATCATTTACAACAAAATGCTCCTTCAGTTTTAAGCTTATTGAGTTGGCAGGAATGTTTGAGGCAGGCTCCGAAAAAACGTATAACTCTTGCCCTTTTGCCTGTATCGTTAAGAAAGAAATAATTATAAGAACGAATTTGTTCATACTATTGATTTGATCATTTGTCAATAAGTTCCTTCAACGCTTTCTCCAAATTCTTTCCTTCCAGATCCATGGCTAACAAATTCCCGTTTTTATCTATTAGATAAGAAGTAGGTAATGCTTCCACCCTCCATTGCAAGGCAGTGGGAGTATCCCAACCACCGGGAGCATTTACCTGTAGCCAGCTCACCTTATCTTTCTTGATTGCTTTTTCCCAATCCGCTTTTTCATTATCCATTGATACGGCGAAAATTTCAAAGCCTTTGTCTTTATATTTCGGATATAGTTTGTTTAGCTGTCTATTTGAAAGGCGGCATGGAACACACCAGGATGCCCAAAAATCAAGCAACACTACTTTCCCTTTTAATGATGAAAGACGAATAGTATCACCCGAAACGGTTGGCAATGCAATTTCATAAGCCTGCATTCCCTGGCGGGGTTGTGCCCGTGTAGTTGTTAGAAAGAAAAAAGAAAAAAGAACCAGTAAAAATAATTTACGGTTAAGCATAGGTTAAATTTAAAAGCACCACGCATTGCAGCGTGGTGCTGTAATTTTTAAATAGTTACATGATACACTCTTGCATCAGCAGCTACGCCATCTTTACTGCAACATTCCGCTGCTTTTCCTGTTTGCACACAAGCCATTTTTGATGACGAACTTATTTTTTTAAACTGCTTCGCCGTTACAAAATTCTTGTCCAAGACTGTAATGGTGCTTTCACCATTCAATGTTTGCTCTTTTACATCCAGGAAATGAAAGTTAGCGTTGCCAATAGTTACATGCAGATCGTTTGCAATCTTAACGCCATCAAAAGTTCCGGTGAGTTTGAGATTACCAATAGAAAATCCTGCATCCTCTACTGCATCTTTTAACGCATCAATGTTTATCTCCGCATTTTGCTTAAATACGATACTGAAAGCTGAGTTTTTAATATCTGATTTTACCGATTCAATAAAAGAAACAGCCTGCAATGCTTTGTTAACGGCATTGCTGCACATGGCACAGGTAAGTCCGGTTGCCTGCAATGTTCCCCTACTGAACTGGGCATTTGATTGCATAGACAGCACTGCTGCTACTACAATACATAATAGCTTTAGCATACGCACAATTTTAAAGTGTGATTAGTGTGATGTTTTGCAACAATCTTTTCCGCTATGACCTTCTTTGGTACACTTGCCATCTTTGCAGCAATCCATTTTCTTACCGTCTTTGCAGCATTCTTTACCATCATGTCCTGCCATTGTGCACTTGCCATCTTTGCAGCAATCCATTTTCTTACCGTCTTGGCAACAATCTTTACCATCATGGCCTGCCATTGTGCATTTGCCATCTTTACAGCAATCAGCTTTTACATCAGCGGTTCTATCGTACTTGCAACAACCATGTAAGCTATTGTATGAATCAACAGTGGCTTTAAAGCCTGCATTGTCATAACCTACCTCTGCTATCTTCTGTTGTAGTTTAGCTGTATTCGTAGATGAACTGTTGTATTTTACCGTCAGCACTTTTGTTTCTGCATCCCAGCTTGCATCTTTTGCACCTGCCTCTTTAGCAGCTTTTTCAATTTTTGTTTTGCACATACCACAGTTACCCGATACCTGAAAAGTTTCTGCTTTTACTTTCTGACCATAAGAAATAGAGGTAACAGCCATCAGTAAAGTAACGATTGGAAATACTCTTAATGTTTTCATTATAAATAAATTTAAAATATACGATTTGATTAAAGACTTAGTAGTGATACTATTCCATAAAGGAATTATAATAATAAAAGAAGCGGTTCTTAAATCACCCTTTGCCAAGTTCAGGGCTCAAAACTCACAGCTTCTTAACGTCTTCTCAAATTCTGAAAACATTATTCTGCAAATAGGTATCCTGTGCAGATAATAAAGGTGGGGAATGATTATGAAAATGACGCTGTCCGTCAAAATTCTCAAATGGTAAAACGATGAATTCCGAAGGAGTTATTGCTATTGTTTCAATAGCAGGAAGTTCAAAGGTTAGTAAGGAAGTTTTATTCTGATCTTGCTCAATCTTTACTACCGTCACTTCATCACGACAGCAGCCGTTTGATTCATGAATATCCATACCGCACTTTCCACAAACATCTACCGTGGTATCATATAGTTGAACAGACGCTAACCTGTTCATACAATAATGTGCATTGAAAACAACTCCACAAGAAAGTATGAAGTAACAAGCAAATGATATGGCAGCGATTAGCTTTTTCATGAACGAGCTACAAAGATAACAGCATTATCCGGTATGCAAAACAGATTAAGCCGATAAGTAAGCTTTTGAGAATCAATTAACAAAGCTCCAATAGATGCCTAACCGCAACTGTAAACCCGGTAAAGCATAGCCTGGAGCCACCAAATTATTGCGGGTAAAGCCAAATCCATCCTGGTTTTGAGCGGTATTCAGGTTTTCAACCCTTACAAAAGCCTTAAAAGGCCGAATACGGAAGTGCAGATAAGCTGCAATATCAGGTAGTGGATTTTTTATGGTTACTGTATCCTGGTAAGAAAACTGGCCTAGTACTGGTGAATAGCCATCTGCTTTGTACGGAGCCCTGTATTTTATTTCTGCGCCAATTGCAATATCAAGATTTTTGAACCCCAGATTTCCTTCATAACCAATACGAGTACGGGTAAAAATAGCCGGTACATTAACCGGCGCATTGCCTATTACCTGCTGAAAATAAATATCTGTGTGCCAGTTCCACCGCTTACCGATCTTAATTGTTTTCTCCAATACAATTTGCAAAACATTGAACAAAGCACTTTCCTGCTCTGGGTCTTTATAATTAGTAAAATAGGTATAATTAGTTGCCAGGTAATAATGACCTGTTAGACGGAATTTAAAGGAGGGTAAAAAGTAAGAAGCAAACAGGTGTGTGTTATTCTCCTTCTTGAAATTTTTAATAGTATGTAACAAGTAAAAACTGCTCCTGCTATCAAAAATAAAGGATGGTGTACGACTTGTATTTTCAAAACCCAATTGTATATAACCTATTTTCTTTCCCAGTAATCGTTGCAAGCTAATATGTGCCTGGTAATCGCCGGCATTAAATCCGGTAAAGAATAGTTTTCCATTGGCTTCAATATCCCAAAGCAGGTTCCGGGTTTTATTTCTGTACTCCGCATGCCCCGCTGTATTTATAAAAGTCGTTTTCCCGGATGATAATTCACCACTGATCGTTTGCAGCATCACTCCCAGCTTAATAAACTGGTTCAGGTTTTTAACATCCGGAAACTGATAAATAGAAAAATCATTGGTCAATGTTTGCCATCTTTCTGCTAACAAAAATGTATCCTTTGGTTTTCTTAATGTTGTATCGTAATACCTTTTATAATACAAGGAGTCTGCATTATTGTCAACAAAATTGTATTTATTCTGATCTAATTGTAATGTATGTTCAAATCGTAACCTTGGATAGAATAACGGAATCACTGTTGAATCTGTGACTATCGAATCTTTTTTTCCAAAATCATATTGCTGACGCAGCAACCCTGTAAACAAGCTGTATTTATTACCTGTATTGATATTTGTGCTGAAGAAATTGGAAGAGAAGGGATCGCTGCCGCCTAATTTGGTATCAATATTAAAACGGTCTTTATAATCCGGATCATTCAAATAATCGGCCGTATCCTGTATGCCACCATTCTCTGCCGATTGTAATTTATTTCCCAGCAATACAAAGTAGTTAGTGTAACGCAGATTCTTTGATTGAAATCTTGACGTTAGCAAATAGTTGTTGTGATTAGTCTTCTGATTTTTAAAAAAACCTGGCGCATTGATCAACCGGTAACCAAAAGAAAAATTCCAGTTGGGTCGTATGTTTTGTGTATGTAACAATTCAATGATCTGCTCTACCCTGCTTCCCAGCATATAATTCAGTTCACTATAAGGACGGGTAGTATTAAAAAAGCGAACCTTTTCTAATTTCCATTTATAAATATCAAAAGCATGAAAGCCGGCATCAAAACCTGCTTCAAAATTGGGAGTAAACAATAATGATCTTGCAGCATTGCCTGTATTGCCTAAATAAATATGTGTAGCAGGAATGGGAAACCGGCGGGTAAAATCTAAAATAGAAGAATCTAATTTATAACTGCGGGTGCTGTCGAGATAACGAAAACTAATGGTTATTGAATCTTCATGTTTACTACGGTACTGCAAACTATCGCCAGCTCCTGTACCCGCCGTTCTTCTACCTAAACCTCCGCCACCACCCTGTACCCTGTTCCCGGCGTCTTGTATAATACGTCGTTGCGCTTCTGCCGTTGTAGCAAAGAAAAATAACCCGATAAATAACAGATATGTAAACTTATGTGCCAGTGAAAACTCGTTTAGCGAATGCTTATAAAAAAACCTTTGCAAAATAGCATAGCAAAGGTATAATTCAGTATCAATATTGTTAATTAAATGGCAGCAACCAGTTCTTTAAAAATAGTAGCCAGTTTTGGCTCCGCCAGTTTAGCCGCTTCCAGCACTTCTTCATGTGTAATAATATTATCTTCTTCCCGGATGCCCACATCCGTAACTACACTCATGGCAAATACTTCCATACCTGCATGGCTTGCCACAATACACTCCTGCACAGTACTCATTCCCACCACATCAGCACCCAGCACATGTATCATTTTATATTCAGCCCTTGTTTCAAAAGTTGGGCCTGTTACAGCCAGATACACCCCTTCTTTTACATCAAAATTGTGCACCAACGCAATTGCTTTTGCTTTTTGAATCAAATGTCTTTTATAGGGCTCACTCATATCCGGAAACCGTGGACCAAATTCTACAATATTTTTTCCGATTAAAGGATTAGGAGTAAACTGGCTGATATGATCTTTAATGATCATTATATCACCCACTTTGTAATCTGTATTTACACCACCTGCTGCGTTAGAAAGTAACAATGTCTCAACCCCCAGCAGTTTCATTACCCGTATCGGAAATACAACATCCTGTGCCGAGTAGCCTTCATAAAAGTGAAACCTACCAGCCATTGCCACAACTGTTTTGCCACTCAGTTTACCGAAAATTAATTTCCCTTTATGTCCTTCTACTGTTGACACAGGAAAGTTGGGAATATCTTCATACGGCACTTCTTTCTCAATAGCGATCTCATTAATAAAATTGCCGAGGCCGCTTCCCAGCACAATTCCTACCGTGGGAGTTTCTTTGTATTGTTTCTTCAGAAACTTTACTGTTTCATTAAATTGTTTCAATGCCTTTTTCGCCATAAAAGTGGGTTGAAGTCTGTCTTTATTTTAGTATTACGGACAAGCTGCAAACGTACACAAAATTCCTTCGTCTGGAAGCCAATGGAGTGAATTGTTTTACCAAGTTTCTGTTCTTTGGGCATCAGAGGTTGCGACGCTCCGTTCATCGTTCTGTTCATTGTGCATCATCATGCAAAACATCAATACCGATAAAAATCACAAACCTCTTCATCACATAAAAGCTTTTGCAATGCCGCATCCTTCAAAACATCGGTATAATCCATCCACTTATTATTTACTTTTATTTTTCGATACACTAACCGTATACCCTGGCTATAATCTACCCACCAGTTAATATGCCCGGTGTATAGTGGTTGAATAGGTTGACCATCCAGTTTATGCCAACCGTAAATAGCAACCTTGTTTTCTCTTTTATCTCGAGGAATTTTGCCGCTGATAACCACATCTTTTTTTATTCCTGCTATCAATCCTTTCTTACCTTTTCGTTGCCCCTCAATTATTAAATGATGATGCCACATAGTAGGTGTACTATCCCGAAAAGCATACATCGGCATGGGCTCTAATTTTATAGTGGCTGCTTTATAAATGTCATCCACCATTTTACGGGTAGGCAAAAAACAATCAAAGTTGTCGGCTATCTTTTGAGCCGCCATCGGTGTAATGTTTATTCTTGCCCAATCCTCATCGCTACCAATGCTTAGATAATCCTGAGATACATAATAAGTAGCGGTAACTCTTTTGCCAGATGAGGAATCTATTGCGGATACAGTAACCGGTTCAAATATTTTGAGAAAGTCAGGTACATTACCAGCCAGTATTTCTTTTACTGCAAATGAATCTCTTGCCGCCCATTTCATAGCAGCAGCCTGTTTGTAAAATTCAGTACCAGTAAGAGATGAATTTCTTTCCGGCCAGCTCATTTTTTTAACTGTCTGGCAGGAAGCCAACATGATAAAAAAGAGGCATATTAATCGGTTCATTACCGGAAGATAAAAATTAGTACTGACTCCGGCTAACGACTCCCGACTCAAGACTAAATCTCTTATCTTCGCTGCAAATTTTTACTAATGAATCTTCATGAATACCAGGCCAAGGAATTATTAAAAAAATATAATGTTCCCGTGCAGGAAGGATTTGCCTGTACCACTGTACAAGAAGCCGAAGATGCTTACCGCCAGATCAAGACACAAACCGGCAGCAAGTTTGCCGTAGTAAAAGCACAGATACATGCGGGTGGCCGTGGTAAAGGTGCTATCAAAGAAAATGGCATCAACGGTGTAAAAGTTGCCAAGTCGCTAGAAGATATACAGGAGTTTGCCAGCAAAATTTTAGGCGGCACTTTGGTTACCATACAAACAGGTGAAGTTGGTAAAGTGGTAAACAAAATTTATGTGGCAGCTGATATGTATTATGATGGGCCAACCGAAAGAAAAGAATTCTACCTCTCTATATTATTAGACCGTACCAAAGGTCAGAATGTGATCATGTATAGCACCGAAGGCGGAATGAACATCGAAGATGTAGCCCATGATACACCGGAAAAAATATTTAAAGAATGGGTTCATCCTTCAGGTGGACTACAAGGTTTCCAGGCAAGAAAGATTGCTTTTAATTTGGGTTTAAGCGGCGAAGCATTTAAGAATTGCACCAAATTCGTTACTAATCTCTACAATGCATATGTAGGATTAGATTGTTCGATGTTGGAAATAAATCCATTGTTCAAAGCATCAGACGATAAAATAATTGCGGTGGATTGCAAAATGGGATTAGATGAAAACTCATTGATGCGCCATGCAGATCTTGCTTCGCTAAGGGATGTAACTGAAGAAGACCCAACTGAAGTAGAAGCCGGTAAATACAACCTGAACTTCGTAAAATTGGATGGCAATGTAGGTTGTATGGTTAACGGCGCTGGCCTCGCAATGGCTACAATGGATATGATCAAATTAAGCGGTGGCGAACCTGCTAATTTTCTTGACGTAGGTGGCAGTGCTAATGCTCAAACTGTAGAAGCAGGTTTCAAAATAATTTTAAAAGACCCTGCTGTAAAAGCAATCCTTATCAACATTTTTGGTGGTATTGTGCGTTGCGACCGTGTGGCACAAGGTGTAATTGATGCTTATCAGAAATTAGGTAACATCAATATCCCTATCATTGTTCGTTTACAAGGAACTAATGCTGTAGAAGCAAAAAAACTAATTGATGAAAGTGGATTGAAAGTGCAGTCTGCAATTTTGTTAAGTGAAGCAGCTGATTTGGTGAAGAAAGCAGTAGCATAATAAGAACTAATTAAAGTTTGAATTCGAATCCCGGCTAAAGAGCCGGGATTTTTTGTTGAACCATTTATTAATATCGCCAAGCATTATATGAACGTTTAATAATCCAGAAATATCCCTGCTACTTAAAAAAGGGAAAAGATTCCCCAATTAAATCCATAATGATAGTAGCAGTCTCTAAATCAAGTTGGCATGAAATTCTACTAGTACGGGTCATACAAATGCAAGCAATTTTATGATTTCCCTGCAAAATCAATATTCTGATCAGGCAATTGTTTCTATGTTAAAAAGTGGAGACCTTTTGGGTTGGGAATATTTATATGACAAATATTCTTCTATACTATACGGGGCCATATTAAAAATTACATCAGAGGAAAAACTAGCCAAGGAAATCTTGATTGAATCTTTTATCAAGTTGCAAAAAAGTGAAATTTTAATCCATACTAAAAAATCATTACTGATTTTCTTGCTTCACCATACATACACTTTTTCTGCATCTTACTTAAACGAAAGAGGCATTACTCCATTAAACTTCAAAGCAGCAAGCCATACTTTTCCTCTTATCAATCTATTGTTGTTTACCACATTGCCACATCATAAAATAGCAAAAACAATTGGGATAAATGAAACCGAACTAAAAATGAAATTGCTTTCTGAAAGTCAGGATTTAAGCAGTAAAATGCCCCAATAACTATTTTTGCCTATCCCCCAAATATTTCAGAACTTTCATAGTCCAATCCAAATACCCTTCCAACTCTGGTTAGCATGCATTTAAACAATTTAAACCTTCTACCATGCCAACCACTATGTATGTCGCCAAAGATAAAATCAAACTGTACAAAGAAAAAAGTTGCACTACCAAAAAGATAGAACTCATTTGGGGTGACTCTGTATTTCTGCAAGAAGAGCTGGGCAACAAAACCACCGTAAAAGCAAAAGCAAGAGGCGTACCCGGTTATGTAAAAACAGCAGAAATAAATACAATTGCGTTATTAGAATATTATTTTATTGATGTAGGCCAGGGCGATGGTGTATTAATCGTTACACCCGACCGCAAACATATTATGATTGATGGCGGCTACATCCGCAGCAAGCAACTTACCAAACGAAACGCAGCAGATTTTGTTGACTGGAAATTTGCCCGGGATTATGGCAAAACCAAAATCAGTCTCGATGTCATGATGACTTCGCACAATGATGAAGATCATTATGGCGGCTTATGGGATCTCCTCAACAAAGCAGAAGTAAAGGAGTTAGAAATAATGAATATTGAAGTAAAAGAATTCTATTATGCCGGTGTCAATTGGATGGAGAAAGATGGGAAACGTGGCCTCGGCCCTACGGATGCCAATAATGAATTTTGGACACTGATACCTGACACAAAAGCTCAACTAATAAAATTACTCAAGCCAAATAACACCGGCTTCCAGTTACAAGGGCAATGGAAGCAATTTATGGAATGTGTAACTACTGCTACTAATACCTGCGAACGACTAAGTAATGTTCGCAACGGTAACGGCTATGTTCCCGGCTTTGAACCTGCTAATGGGAAAGTAAGTATTAAAGTGCTGGGCCCGATTGAAGAAAAACTTAACTCAAAAGCAGTACTCCGAAAATTTAAAAACGGTGATGCACAAAACACCAACGGGCATAGTTTGTTGCTCCGCTTTGATTATGGAAAGACAAGGGTTTTACTTACCGGAGACTTAAATGCACAAAGCCAGCAACACATTCTTGATCACTACAAAACGCATAATAATTTACAAGAGCTATCCAGTGATATTACCAAAGCTTGTCACCACGGAAGTGATGACACTTCCTTTGAATTTCTATCACATATAAATGCAGGTGTAACCATTATTTCTTCTGGAGATAATGAAGGTCATAATCATCCCCGGCCAACTGTAGTGGCCGCAAGTGCTATAACAGGTTTTAAGAATATTAAAGACGACAAAGTAGTGACACCCAAGATTTACTCTACTGAAATTTCACGCAGTTATAAAATTTCGCATCCGGACAGATTATTTATCGGCAAAGGTGATTCAGAAAAAAAATTAACCCCTTCATCGAAAGACATTGTAATGGAATTTGGTAGCGGTAATGATAAAAAACGCCGGGCACTATGGAGCAGTCTTGTTGTTACCGGTATGATTTATGGCCTGGTAAACGTTCGAACCGATGGAGATAAAATTCTCTGTGCCACCAAAAGCGAAGTAGGTGATGGATGGGATATTGAGACTTTTAATTCGAGGTTTTAAAAAACAAAATCAACTTATCTTTAAATCCTATTTATAAACAGGATTTAAAGATAACTATGAGTAAAATAACCATCCGCAACATACAACCACCAGATAATCCTTATCTCTCAAAAATCATAAAAGACACTTTGACTGAATTCGGAGCTAATCATCCCGGCACGGTATATTACGACCCAACAACAGATGCCTTGTATGAATTATTTCAAACAAAAGGTGCTGGTTATTTTGTGGCAGAATTGGATGGAAAAATTGTTGGCGGTGTCGGCATCTATCCTACCGAAGGATTGCCGGATGATACTTGCGAATTAGTAAAAATGTACTTACTACCACATGCAAGAGGCACCGGTCTTGGCAGAACCTTAATTGAGAAAAGCCTTGACTTTGCCAAACAAACAAGCTACAGGCAAGTATATTTAGAAAGCATGCCGGAATTACAACAAGCATTGAAAGTATATGAAAAATTTGGTTTTGAATATTTAAAAGGACCAATGGGCAATAGCGGACATACAGGTTGCAGCTTATGGATGTTAAGGAGTTTGTAGTAGATAGTCATGAATCTGAAGTCAGAAAACTAAAGTTTAGGAAACCCACTCCCGACTAAAGACTCATAACTCCTGACTAATTCTTTCTACTTCGTACACAGGACTAAACAAATACATCTTTCCTGTCTGCACTTCTTTGCATTTAAAACGTTTTCGCAGCTTCTCTCCTTTCATAAAAACCCTTCCATCTTTTGTGCGGAATAAATGATTGACTAAAATTTCTTCAATCAGTACATGATTATTTTTACCTGCCTCATATTTCCTCAAAACTCTTAACAAGCTATCTTCTGCACAACTACTGGCCGCCGGATTTTTCAGCGATTGTAATAGTTCTTCTTCTATATCCTCAGGAAACACTTTTGTTAAAACAAACTGTTGCAATAGTTTTCCAAAAAGCAACTTCCATTCTTTACCATGTGCTTGTACTCTGTTACCATATTCTTCAAACGTAAGCAAATGTGCCAACTCATGTAATAAAGTAATTAAAAAAGCAAAATGATTTAGATTTCCATTTACGCTTATACGATGGTTGGTATTTATTGTACGATGACGATAATCACCCAAAATACTTTTTCGTTCTTTTGCGATGGTTAAATGTACCTTATACTGGTGGAGATAATTTAACACTGCATCCACAGTGCCGGGTGGCAGATAATCTTGCAACTGATTTACAGGAACTTCTTTTTTAGGCATTCTTTTTTTGCTTCAGCAATTTCAATAAACCTCTTGTTTCTATGCCTGTGTAAATTATATACAACGCAGCACAGGCAATTAATGCAGGCTTGTTTACATTTTTCTTCATTACCATAATGTAAATGAAGGCCGCAACAGCCAGTACAAAAAATTTGATCATAAAACTTCCGTACATAGATCTTACAAAAGCCTGCGGGTTGGAAGAACGTAATGCTTTGTGTGTAATTAAAAATGCAACCAGACTTACTAAAAAAAGAAGCAAGTTGCCAGCCAACAAAACACTCAGGTTAACACCTTTGCCTTCTAACCAGTTTTTACTTAATGCAGTGATCGAAGAAATAGCTATAAAAACACCCAGTAATGGTGTGATGGATTGCAATAAAATTTTATTCATTGTTCTTTTTCCTGCCGGTTTCCCTGAATAATTTATAAAAAATGGCCGACAGGACGAGCAAAGGTAATACACAAGCCAGCAATGGAGATGTACCAAGCCATTTATCTGTTTTTAACCCAACAAAAACAGCCAGCCCAATGGCCACTAATAATTGTGTACCAAGGCCGGCATAGCGTAAAAAAAAACGTTTATTACTATCTGGCGGCAGCTTGCTGTTCATTGTTATTCATCTCCACAATATTGGCTCCCATATGGCACTGCCCGTTGAAAGTTGCAGAGGGCTCAATTTGTAATTTACCTGCGTATAGGTTGCCGGTTACCACAGACTCGCCTTTCAATTGCAGTAAATCCTTTGCCCGGATATTGCCTGAAACCTTGCCCACGATGTCGGCCTGGGCACCAATAATATCCCCTTCTACTACACCATTACTTCCGATAATGATTTTAGCAGAACTATTGATGTTACCGATTACGGTACCATCAATTCGCAAATCGCTGCTGCTGCTAATGTCGCCTTTGAGAGTGGTGCCTGCACTAATAAGTGTGGCCCCGTTGTTGGTTGGTTGTTGCATGTCGGTTTTGTTTTTGTTATTAAACATAGGATTCCCGATTAATCGTTAGATAATTCTGCCTTAGGTACATTCAATTTAGTGGTATCAAGCATAGCTGCGCTATTCCCTGCCAATGCTTTTTTAATTCCTTCAATATATTGTGCTTTATAAATATTTTGCTTTTCAGCTTCATCCACCCGGTACTTGAGCTGACGCAACTCCATTGTCGATTTATAATCTGTATTGGCTCCCGGTATGTAATACTTCAAAGGTGTGAAAACGATGAGGGCTACTGTAAGACCCACCAACACCACAAATATTGTGCTCAACATGATGTAAACACTCAATCTCGATAATTTAAAGGTAACCACCTCCTCGTAAGTATCATCATTCATCACCACCAGCCGATAGCGATTTCTCAGCCGCTTCAGGGTCGATCCGGCATCCAGTTTTACCATAACCAAGTTTTTGTAAACTAAAGGTAAGCATTGACCCCCGGTTTTACCAGCTTTCCGCCCATCAAATTAAGGTAAAAAAATTGACGTACTTTCGTCTGGAAATAAGCTATTTAAATCATTTTGTAAGATGGAATTGCTCTTAAAAAAAATTTCAGTTTTGAAGTCAGTAAAATGAAAATTTTTATGCCTCCTTTTATACTAAATTATTTGAATTTCAGTTAATAAGACTTTAGATTGCCTCCGAAAATGCGACTCAACCGATTTACAATTGTTACACTGTTTCTCCTTATCCTCTGCCAGGTTTCTTTTGAGTCCTTTAGCCAGATGGGCCTCTCCTTTGATATTAAAAAACCAGAGGAATATGATGACAGGATTTTACGATCTGAAAAGTCAGAAGATAAAAAACTTACACTTCCTAAAAGATTCATTCAAAATACGTTTACACACTACAACTACCACTTCAACGCCAATAATAAGCTAAACGAAATATTGGAAAGGGCTAAACTGTCATTTAAAGACGATTATTCAGAGCTTTTACCGTTTTACAATTATACATTAGAGGCAACTGCTGCTGATTCTATTCAGTTAGATTCTGTTATTTATAAATCATCTACTGGCATTATTCTGCATGATCTAAGGAACGATTGGGTTGATAACATGTACCTCCTTTGGGGTGCTGCTTATTACCTGCGTAAAGATTTTGATTCTGCCTACCTCATGTTTCAGTTTATCAACTATGCATTTGCACCAAAAGAAAAAGATGGTTATTACCTGGCCATCGGAAGTAACAGAGACGGCAATTCTGCCTCCAGCATTTCCACAAAAGAAAAAAACAGCATTCCCCGACGAATATTTTCGGAACCGCCAAGCCGAAATGATGCTTTTATCTGGCAAATAAGAAATTTTCTGGCGCAGGATCAGTTTCCGGAAGCTGCCAGTATGATAGTAACATTAAAAAATGACCCGGCATTCCCAAAACGTTTGCAAAACGATTTGCATGAGGTACAGGCTTTTTGGTTTTATAAGCAAAACATATGGGATAGTGCTGCCTCTCATTTAATACTTGCATTAAGCAATGCTACTAATCAACAGGAAAAGGCAAGATGGGAATACCTGGCGGCACAACTATATGAAAAAAGCGGCCAATATAAAGAAGCTGAAAAATATTATGGTAAAGTAAGTGCTCATACTACCGACCCTGTACTGGATATTTATGCAAGACTGGCTTCTATCCGTGCTAATAAAGACGGAGGAGATAAGACGATTGAAAAAAATGTTGCCGAATTACTGAAAATGGCAAAAAGAGATAGGTATGAAGACTACCGGGATATTATTTACTATATGGCTGCACAGATGTTGCTGGAAGGAAAAGATATAGATGGAGCACTAGCCTTATTATTAAAAAGCACCCAATACACCAGCAATAATACAGAGCAGCGCAACAAAGCATTTTTACAGTTAGCAGAATTATCATTCGATAAAAAATTATATCGGAATGCCTATAATTTTTATGATAGTATAAAAATGGACGATCCCTCTCTCAAAAATATTGATGCCATTGTTGCCCGAAAAAATATGCTTGGTAAGCTGGCCGCAAATATTGAAGTGATAGAAAGACAAGATAGCCTCCAGCACATCGCAAAAATGCCGGAAGATGAACGTCGTGACTATGTTAAAAAAATGGTGAAGCAACTCCGCAAACAACAGGGATTAAAAGATGAAACACCACTTTCTACTGGCTCCCCTTTTGTGGACAACACGCCTCCCATACTCTTTCCAACAGCCGGCACGGAACGGGGTGAATGGTATTTTTACAATGCTACCTCCCGAACAAGAGGTCAAAATGATTTTAAAAATAAATGGGGTACCCGGCCCAATGTTGACAACTGGAGAAGAAGTTCTACCCTTATAGCAGGCTCACAAAATACGGGCAATAATCAGCAGCAAAATTCTGACCGACCGGATAACAATACAGATACAGGTAATGAACTAACATATGATGGGTTATACGCCAATCTCCCGCTAACAGAACAACAGGTTAAAAAATCGAATGATTCAATTCAACAGGCATTATTTACACTTGGAATTGCTTATGTGCAGGAAGTAGAAGATTGCTCAGCCGGTACAACTACCCTGGAGCAATTACGAAGCCGTTTCCCCGCATTTGAAAAAATGGACGAAGTACTTTTCAATCTTTATTATTGCTATAATAAAAATGGAGATGCGTTAAATGCAGCAATTATGAAGAAAACGCTTTTTGAAAAACATCAAACAAGTAATTATACTACTATTGTTTTAACTGGTAAGAATCCGCAATCAACAACTGCCAACTCAGAAGCAACAAAAACGTATGAAGGCATCTACGATTTATTTATAGAAGGACAGTTTGAAAGAGCTATCGCACAAAAAAATGAAGCCGATAAAAAATATGGGAAGAATTTCTGGACGCCTCAATTGCTTTATATTGAAGCAGTTTACTATATAAAACAACGGAATGACAGCACCGCCACCAATGTTTTACAATCCATACTTTCCCAATTCCCTAATACAGCTTTAGCTGCTAAAGCAAGAGGGTTGTTAGATGTGCTTAGCAGAAGAGCTCAAATTGAAAACGATTTAAAAAATTTAGTGGTAACAAGAAACGACGATGGTGTTACACCAACAAAACCCGTGGCTCCTGCGCCTGTAGTTATTCAAAAACCAGTAGTAGCCGATACCACCACAACAAAGCCTGCTCCACCGATTGTAAAGGCTCCCCCACCAGTAGTGAAAGATACCGTTACAAATAAGCCGGTTACACCACCCTATACAGTTTATAAATATGTAGCTACAGAATCTCATTATGTAGTATTAGTATTAAATAAAGTTGATCCTGTATTTTCTAATGAAGCCAAAAATGCATTCTTCCGGTACAACAGGGAAACTTTCTATAACAAAACTTATTCAGTGGACTTACTGCAATTGGATACCGATAATCGCTTATTGCTTATTGCACCCTTTAAAGACGCAAAAGATGCAGTAGACTATGTAGATAAAACCCAGCCTAAAACAGCCAACGAAATCATCCCTTGGCTAAAAGGAGGAAAATATGGCTTTATCATCATCAGCGGCAGCAATCTTGAAATATTGAAGGGTGATAAGAGTGTTGACAAATACAAAGAATTTATAAACCAGCACTGGCCGGGCAAATTCTAAAAAAGCTTCTTTCTTTTGGCAAAAAATTAATTACCAGGGTGCTACTACCGTTGCAGATTTTCTTACTTTCGGTAATTGAATTTTTGCTTACAGGTTTCTAAACCTCAACCATATCACATGAAAAAAGCTGTTCGTATTTTCTGGTATCTTTTCGGCGGCGGTCTTGCTGCTTTTATTATCCTTTTACTACTTGCTAACTGGGGAGTTTTTGGCAAAATGCCTTCTTTATCAGAATTAGAAAACCCTTCTATTCTTCAGGCTTCAGAAGTATATGCAGTTGATGGAACTTTAATGGGCAAATACTATACAGAACGAGGCAACCGTAGTAATGTAAAATACAGAGACATCTCCAGTCATGTAATTAATGCATTAATTGCTACGGAAGATGAACGTTTTTATAGCCATAGTGGTATTGATGGCAAATCGACCATGAGAGCCATCCTTACATTAGGTGGAGAAGGTGGAGGTAGCACCATAACTCAACAGCTTGCATTGAATTTATTTAATGAAAGAGCTTCTAACAGAGCTGTCAGAGTTATTCAAAAATTAAAAGAATGGATCATCGCAGTAAAATTGGAGAAAAATTTTACCAAAGAAGAAATAATTACACTTTATCTTAATGCAGTTCCTTTTGGAAACAATATTTATGGAATAAGAAATGCATCGAGAACATTTTTCCAGAAAGAACCTGATCGGCTTACTATTGAAGAAGCTGCTTTATTGGTAGGCATGTTAAAAGGTAATAGTATTTACAACCCCGTACGTAATCCCAAGGCTGCACTAGATCGCCGCAATATAGTTATCGGTCAGATGGAAGTTAATGGCAAAATAACACCTGCTGAAGCATTACGAATAAAAAGCCTGCCAATAAAGCTTAACTATAAAAAACTAGATGAAAACACAGGCTATGCTCCCTATTTCCGGGAAATTTTAAAAGACGAAGTACGCCAGGCTTTGAAAGGTGTTGAAAAACCAAATGGGGATGGATATGATATTTATGATGATGGTTTAAAAATATACACTACCATTAATCCACAGATGCAAGAGTATGCGGAAGAGGCAATGGCCAAACAAATGATGGCCTTACAACGCAGCGTTAATGCCCGGGCTTCCATCAAAAAAGGAACGCTTTGGAATGGACACGAAAAAATTCTGGAAAGAGCGATGAAAGAATCCGACAGATGGAGAAACTTAGAAGAAGATGGATTAAGCGATAAAGAAATAAGAGCTTCATTTGATGTTAAAACCCAGATGAAAGTTTTTGCATGGAATGCCAAAAGAGAAAAGGATACGGTGATGACGCCCATGGATTCTATCAAGTACCATAGACAAATGGAACAGGCTTCTTTCATGGCCATGGATCCGGTAACAGGTGAAGTGCTTGCCTGGGTGGGCGGTATTAATTTTAAGACCTACAAATTTGACCATGTAAATCTGAAAACAAAAAGACAGGTAGGCTCTACTATAAAACCTTTTCTTTATACACAAGCTATGGAAGAAAGAGGTTTTACTCCGGAGACAGAATGTGAGAATACAGCACAAAACTTTGGCGGGGGTGCTTGGGTACCTGCAGGTAAAAAATGTCCTGGCGGGAGTATATCGATGGCTAACGCATTGGCTTACTCTAAAAACTGTGCAACAGCTTATATTATGAAGCAAGTAGGACCAAAACAGTTTACTGAGTTTCTTAGCCGAATTAATATTCCAACAGTTGTAAAACCATACCCTTCTATTGCATTAGGCACCTGCGATCTATCCATGTATGAAATGCTTTGGGGGTATACCATTTTTGCTGGTCGTGGTTTTTCAACCAAGCCCTACTCTATCAGCCGCATTGAAGATAGAAATGGTAATGTGATAAAACGTTTTGACTACAGCATAAATCGCAAAGAAGCAGTGAGTGAAATAACGGCTTATACGATGGCCCGAATGATGCAGGGAGCGGTTGACAAAGGAACCGCAAGAGGTATGCGTACCCGTGTTGGCGCAGCAGAAATGGGAGGAAAAACCGGAACTACTGATGATAACGCAGATGCATGGTTTATTGGTTACACCCCACAATTACTAGCTGGATCATGGGTGGGATTTGATGACCAGTTCATTCGCAACGAAGGAGATGGTTCAAGAATGGCTAGACCCATTTGCGAATATTTCTTTCAAAAGGTATTGGCCAATAAAAAATTAGGTATTGAAAAAGATGCAAAATTTGTGAAACCTGCAGAATTGGAAAATGAAATTAATAGTGCCGATATTATTGTCAGCGACTCCGATCCCGATCCGGGAGCTGAGGGAGAAGACCAGGGAGTTGGGACAGAAGATGATTATAATAACGGTAGCAACGAATACATAGGACCAGAATCAACACCGGTAAAAGAGGATGATAATAAAACACCACCTAAAAAAGATACGGCAACAAAAATACCGATAAAGAAAGAAGATAATGGTGATACAAAGCCAATTGGAACCGCTACCCAGGAACCAGAAAAAAAGAAAGGCATACTTAAAAAAATATTTGGGAAGAAAGAAAAAGAAAACTAATTATTGAACATATGATTTTAAAAGGGTTTGCTAATTGCAAACCCTTTTAGTTTAAGGAATCAGCAATCTTTATTTATCTTTCGCTACACAACAAAAACAAATGGATTATATAGCTCTCGCCATAGCACCTGGACTTGCTATTTGCCTTTTTATATTTTATAGGGACGCTTACAACAGGGAGCCCCGGTTGAACATGATCGTAAGTTTCTTCCTTGGAGTACTTAGTATCATACCTGCTTTTTTTATTGAAAGATATTTTTATGACGGCTTCAACAATAGTATAGCCGGAATGGCTTTTAAAGCATTTATCGTAGTGGCACTAACAGAAGAAGCCTGCAAATTTGCAGTACTCCGATTTTATTCATATAGGCAAAAAAGTTTTGATGAACCGCTGGATGGGATTGTTTACGCAGTAATGGTAAGTATGGGCTTTGCTACGTTGGAAAATATTTTATACGTTACAAGTTCTGCAGCTGAAGGTCGTGGCTATCAGGTAGCTCTGCTACGTATGTTCTTATCAGTTCCTGCACATGCCACGTTTGGAGTATTGATGGGCTACCATGTTGGCCGTGCAAAATTCAATCCTGCCCGCAAAAATGCATTAATGGTTTTGGGTTTATTTTGGGCTGTATTTTTCCATGGCACTTATGATGTGTTCTTATTTTGGCAACAATCTCCTTCCATGGAAGATTATATATCCGACATACTATTATTTCTCGGTGCCGTAATTTCATTTATTGTAGCACTACGTTTAAGCTGGAAACTTATTTATAAACACCGGGTGCTTTCTCAGCAAACATATATGCCAACAGCCAGTCTTCGCCTTCGACGGGCAATACAAAAAGATATTCCGCTCATCCGGGAACTAAGTCATAAAATTTGGCCCTCAGCCTATGGGGCAATTCTATCAGCAGAGCAAATTGACTATATGCTTAAAATGATGTACAGCGAAGAATCATTACTCGGCCAGATGAAGGAGAGACATGAATTTATTATAGTAAATGATGGGCAAACTCCGGTAGGTTTTGCTTCTTTCAGTTTAGTGGAGAATGGAATTTACAAATTGCATAAACTATATGTAATGCCACAAAATCAGGGTAAAGGAACTGGCAAATTTGTTATTACAGAAATACTAAAAGCAATGCTACGTAAAGGTGGCACAGCACTCCGGTTAAATGTGAACCGGAATAATAAAGCAAAAGATTTTTATGAAAAACTAGGATTTGTTATTATCAACGAAGAAGACATTGATATTGGTAATGGCTATTTTATGAATGATTATGTAATGGAAAGAAAAATGTAAGCCTCTGAACTTACTTATCAGTTATCAAGTTTTAATACGCCTTTACAATCAAGATACTTTGTAGGGTCAACCTGCGTTTCAAAATCATACATCAGGAATTCAATTCTTCCCCCGGGCTTTATATTGCCAAGAGCCTGTCCCTGTTTTATACTTTCATTTCGCTTTACAGCCACAGTTTCTAACCCGGTGTACCAGAAGTAATAATCTTTGCCTTTGTATCTAGAAAAAATTACTACTTCCCATCTATTATTGTCGTCGGGATTTTGCACCACATTTGTTACCCTTGCATTGGCACATGATTTTACCACCGAATCCGGAATACTGGTAAGTACAATACAGAGATCTTCTATATCATAACGAATTACATTTTTAGGAGGGGGGACAACTACTGCCTCATTTAATGGGCAAGAAATGCGAATGCTATCCGTTTGCGCCATCAGAGCGGATGGCAATATAATAGCCACTAACAGTGCTGCTCTAACCAATTGTTGCATACTAATCGTTATCAGGGTTTATGGATACTTAAGTTTTAACCATTTCTGAACTCATCGTATCAGCTCAATTACCATATCATACGAAATCATTGGAGCTAACTTGGTGAGTCAAAGTTAGAGTTTTTGCGCAACATGTTAGTGAGTCAGGGGATTTTACGGATACACCAATTGGTGGGTCTGTTTTATCACCCCCATCACAAATATGCTTTGCACATGCCCCATGTTTTCGATCTGGCTCAATTTATTCACATGAAAATCATGATAGGCATTCATATCCTCACACATCACTTTCAGCATAAAATCAAATTCCCCTGAAATGGTATAACATTCTACTACATCCGGCATTTGTTGAATTGCTTTGACAAATTTTGTACCCGCAGTTTTATTGTGCTCTTTTAATGAAACGTAGCAAATAGCAATCAGGCTTTTTTTCACTTTAGTATGATCCACCAAAGCAGCATATTGCTTTATCACCCCATTGGCCTCCATCCGCTTTATCCGCTCATGCACCGGCGTAGTACTCAAGTGTATAGTATCTGCTATTTCTTTCACTGTCATCCTTGCGTTTTGCTGCAGCAAATTCAGGATCGAAAGGTCTTTACTATCCAGTAGAATATCAGCAGTAGCTGTTTTTTCTGTTTTAAGTGATTTTGCCATGGGTAAAAGGGATATTCGCCTTTTAATAATACAAAAAAAGGATATTCGTCCAAATTTACACAATTCCTTAGAATAATATACTATATCAGTATTTTTGTATTCTAAAAAATAAATAATGTCAACACTTTCAAAAACATCAATCGATTTCAACCTTGCTTATAAGGTTGCAGACATCTCCCTGGCTGAATGGGGACGTAAAGAAATTCGCCTGGCGGAAGCAGAAATGCCCGGTCTTATGGCTATTCGTAAAGAATACGGTCCTTCTCAACCATTGAAAGGTGCAAGAGTAGCCGGTTGTTTACATATGACTATTCAAACTGCTGTATTAATTGAAACATTAACTGCATTAGGAGCCGAGGTAAAATGGAGTTCTTGTAATATCTTCTCTACACAAGATCATGCTGCTGCTGCTATTGCTGCTGCGGGTATTGGTGTATTTGCCTGGAAAGGACAATCACAAGCGGAAGCTGACTGGTGCATTGAGCAAACGTTATTTTTCGGAAGTGCTGACAAGCCTTTGAATATGATTTTGGATGATGGTGGTGATTTGACCAATATGGTGCTTGATACATATCCTGAATTAATTCAGCATGTAAAAGGTATTTCAGAAGAAACTACAACCGGTGTACATCGTTTATATGAAAGAGTAGCTAAGGGTACATTACCCATGCCTGCTATCAATGTTAACGATTCTGTTACTAAATCTAAATTCGATAACAAATACGGTTGTAAAGAATCATTAGTCGATTCTATCCGTCGTGCTACCGATGTAATGCTGGCTGGTAAAGTAGCTGTAGTTGGTGGTTATGGCGATGTGGGTAAAGGTTCTGCTGCTTCTTTAGCTGGTGCTGGTTGCCGTGTTATCGTTACTGAAATTGATCCTATCTGCGCACTACAAGCTGCTATGGATGGTTTTGAAGTAAAGAAAATGATTGATGCTGTAAAAGAAGCTGATATTGTTGTGACTGCTTCAGGTTGCCGTGATTTGATCACTGGCGAACATTTCAAAGCAATGAAAGACAAAGCTATCGTTTGTAATATTGGCCACTTTGATATTGAAATTGATATTGCCTGGTTAAATGATAACTACGGTACTACGAAAGATACTATTAAACCACAGGTTGATATTTATAATGTAGATGGAAAAGATATTATTATTCTTGCCGAAGGTCGTTTAGTAAACCTGGGTTGTGCTACGGGTCACCCTTCATTTGTAATGAGTAATTCTTTCTCTAACCAAACTTTGGCTCAGATTGAATTATGGTTGAACCATAAGAACTACGAGAACAAAGTATATGTTCTTCCTAAACATTTAGATGAGAAAGTTGCCCGTCTTCACCTTGCTAAAATAGGCGTGGTATTGGATGAGTTAACAACTGCACAATCTGAATACTTAGGTATCAGCAAAGAAGGTCCGTTTAAGTCTGATTTGTACAGATATTAATAACTATTATTTTATTTTGTATAAAACCATCCACAAGTTAGCGGATGGTTTTTTTAATTTATTCTAAAGCCAAATTTTTCATTTTAGTAGTATATCTTGCTGGAACTATTTTTGCTGCATACTCAAAAATGAAACAAGCAACCTCACATATACTTATTTTTCTTTTGCTGTTTTTAACAGGACTCTCTACGGCATCTGCAAAAAATAATTACGGGTATTTTACAGATAGCATTCAAACATCTACCCAATCACAGGCAAAAGCCTGGTTGGATAGTGTACAGCGAACCGATTCAAGTAGATATTGGATAAATGTGCATCCCGATGTTTTTTTTGATAACCTTAGAGGCTTTGCTACATCCCCGTTAAAATTTTATGAAGGCCGTACCAATAATTTTTGTGCCTACTCTGCGCTTACTTATCTGCCACTTAAAAACGATCCGCTTGGCTTTTGCCAATTCATGTTGAAACTCTACCAGGAAGGAAGAGCCAGTTATAACGATGTGAAATTTAAACCGGGCAAAGGGATTTTGGCAGAAGCTGGTTTGCTAAAATATAAAGGCGCATTAGATTTAAATCCTGCTGCGCAAATGTGGTTTCTATGTTTAGCAGACCGGTTTAAAGGTTATCTGAATTTTGTAAACCTGAATTTTGATAAAGGTGATGAAAATACATTGTGGGCATCTACCAATTTCTCCAAGTTCAATAGAATGCTGCGAAAAGTGTGTAGATTAAAAGTACGGGCAAGAGGTACCGATCTTATCCGTCCGTGGATAAAAGATCCGTACAGCCATATTGCAGAACGACTACAAAGAGGCACCGTGTTTCTATATCTCAACAACAAACTTCTATATCGCAAAAAACACACTTCTTCCCGTTTCAGCATTCCTACTCATTATATACTATTACTGGATATTCAAAAAGTGGATGATACGAAGATCAATATTATCTATTGGGATTATGGAATCAAATCATTGCAACAGATATCACCAAAATTATTACGTAAAGCTGTTTTCGGAATTACCTATGCGCCAAATGTAAAATGAAAAATTATCTGCTACATATTATTTCAGCAAGTATCATCCTGGCATCCTGTTCATCCAGCAGAGAACTTACAGCCGATTATTATCGACAAAACGAGGCCATACTCGTTTCCATTAAAGATCGGTACAAGAAAATACACCGTGAGAAACCTTTTTCATTTGAAGTACGGGACAAAAATTATGATGAAGTGGGTATAGAAATTATCACCGATAGCATCCGCTACATTTATCATTTTAATCCGGGTGAAAATAACCTGGCAGACACACTACAAGCATTTCAATATAATGTAGCCGAAATGCTTACTCTTTTTGCAGACATGAAACAGATGCGTTGCACCTGGATAACAAACCTTGATTATCATGAAAGAGGACAAGCAAAATTTATGGTCTTTCTTTCGCTACGCCACAATAAGCTTGGCTCAAAACGAAAAGAAAAATATTTTACAGTAGCTTTTTTTGATCAGCCACAATTCTTTGATAATAAAGGAAGATTATTAGACAAAGAAAAAAGCAGAACCATCAGAAAAATAAACGGCCAGGTTTTCTATAAGATCAACAATAGGGCCTGCTTTACACTGTCAGGCACTTTCCGTTAGTTGTATTTTCTTACGCTGTTTGCTGTAAATAAATTGGGAAGCTGAATGAAATAGTGGCCACTTTTTTCTGTTTACCATCAATAGTGAGAGAACCGCCTGTCGCAGCTGCCTGCTGTTCAACGGACATAATACTGAAAGCTAATGCATAACCATTATTGTTATTTCTATCCTGGATGTTGAGGATAACAATATCTCTATACCTGTCGGCACTAACATGTATGTTAGTATTTTTTCCATTTAAAACAACGGCTGTAAGCAGTTCAACAATAACGGGGACTACTTTGTTTTCGTCGGCGGTTATGATCAAATCCCCCGGCAATTCATTTACAACAATTACGTTGTTGCGATTTGCCATTTCTTGCGAACTGCTTACGAACCGGTTTACCAATTGCTGCAATGATAGACCGTTGGTGAAAACTCCGGGTACGACAGCACTTAGTTGGTTTTTCATAGGGTTGAGATTAGCGCTTAACATTAGGAATTGGACACGGATTTCAAAGGATTGGGTTTCTTATAGGAAAAATACTTATTGTTATTTCTCTTGGTGCAAGAACGGAATTTTAGCTGCAATAGAAAATAGTTTATTACACCATTCTGGTGTCATTGCTACAACTACAACTACTTACAAATTTCCTTACAAATACTAAGTGTTTATTTTAATTCCCTGTTATAAGACTTATTTTATCAGGGTTTTTGCATCAGTTACAAGGCAATTAGCCAATAGTACTAATGCGTCTTGTTGCTGCGGAGAAATACTAAGTGTAGTTTCTTTTTTGTTATTTCCAGTAAAAACAATATGTGTTATCTTTTGCGTAGTAATTTTCTTCAGCACGGCTGTTGTACTTGCTGCATTTTTAAATATAAAATGAAAAAGCCCTTCACAGTTCATAGTACCACCATTACGCAAAGTTGTTTTTACTTTTGAGCCTTCAAAGTAAATAACAGCAGTAGAATTATTATCATAACATTTATCTGCACCGGCAATTGAAAACAGCACATCAATTTCTTTGCTATTTGCATCAACAGTTACTGATCCACCCGTTACAAAAATGAAACCGGTTGAAAGCAAGGTTTCCTTTGTGTAAGGGTCTGTCTCCTTAATTAATTTGCATTCCTGCGCAGCCGCGGCTGTAGATAAAAACAAGGCGAATAGCAAAACAAGCTTCATATTAGAAATAGTTATGTCTTAAAAATAGTCATTTATTGCTTTGACTTTAGTGAGACGCCTGTTAAAATCAATTAGTTGGAAGCTTAAAAAAGGCTTTTCTGGGCTTACATCCAACTCTTTCATCCGTTCGTTTATATACTTACCTTTATAAAGACGGTTTTCTCCTGGCTCTAAACAGAAAGAAGCGATGCTTCGAAAATTACTTTATACAATACTATTGCTGGTTGCTCTTCCCCTTGCAACCAGAGCCAGCCATATTACCGGAGGGGAAATGTATTATAGACTAGTGGGAGTAAATAACGGGCAATATCAATATGCCGTTACACTTAGATTATTACAGCGCTGTGGAAGTAATCGCCAGTTTCCTAACCCTACCTGGATTTCAATTTTTGATAAAACAAACGGAACAAGAATAAATGATTTCACTGTCAACATTAGTAGCCAGGATAATATTAGCATCACTAACCCTGATCCTTGCATTACTAATCCTCCGCAAGTTTGTTATGATGTAGCCTATTATAATTTTACTGTCTCGCTTCCTGCATCCGCAGGAGGGTATATAATTTCAAGCCAGGTCAATTACAGGATCGATGGTATCGATAATCTTGCGCCGGGTTCAAGCCAGGTTGGTGCCACATATACTGCCGAAATACCAGGCATAACACCAGTAGCAGATGGTCCTGAAAATAACAGCGCCATTTTTACCGGAAGCGACCTTGTAGTGATTTGTGCTGAAAATGATTTTACCTACAGTTTTGCAGCAGAAGATGCCGATGGCGATGAACTGCGATATTCATTTTGTGAAGCCTATGCAAGTACAAGTGCAGGTGGTAATTCTACACCTACCGGACCTCCGCCTTTTCCTTCCGTTCCCTATAATCAGCCTTCCTTTTCCAGCACTACACCGTTAGGTGCAGCGGTTCAAATTAATCCTACCACTGGGCTTGTAACCGGGATTGCTCCAGGTCAGGGAACCTATGTTATTACTGTTTGTGTAGAAGAAATAAGAGACGGAGTAGTAATTGCAAGGCAAAGAAAAGATGTACAAATACAGGTAGCCGATTGCAATATTGCTGCAGCATCACTATTACCGGAATACCTTCTCTGTAAAAATACCCAAACAATTACATTAACCAATCAATCTAACAGCCCATTAATAATTTCTACTGACTGGGAATTTTACAACGACGCAAATGCAAACATTTATTCATTCTCCGGACCCGTTGCGACTTACACTTTCC
The DNA here is from genome assembly GCA_022843585.1 of Chitinophagaceae bacterium. Classification (GTDB taxonomy): domain Bacteria; phylum Bacteroidota; class Bacteroidia; order Chitinophagales; family Chitinophagaceae; genus JJ008. The sequence goes on along the minus strand of JALHNJ010000001.1, from coordinate 1,342,482 downwards.
CAATGATTGGCGTTTATACTGTGAAGTTGGTTATTAACCGTGGTCAACCTTGTACCGATTCAACTACTTCTACTATCAGAGTATTTCCGGGTTTTGTCCCCAACTTTACATCCACCGGTATTTGTCTTACCAAACCAACTAATTTTTTGGATGGCACTACCTCTGTACACGGCACTCCCAATTCATGGCGCTGGGACTTTGGAGAACCATCTACCTCAACAGATGTATCATCTATACAAAATCCAACCTACACTTATCCGGCAATTGGTATAAAAAATGTACGATTAATTGCTACCGATACAAGAGGTTGCAGAGATACCATTACGAAAGATGTTTTTATAATTGACAAACCCCCTATTGCATTATCATTTAAAGACACATTGATTTGCATTAACGATAATGTGATGTTGCAGGCAAGTGGTACCGGAGTGTTTAGCTGGTTACCGTTGGTAAATATTATTAATCCCAATACATCCTCCCCTACTGTTTCTCCAACTACCACTACTACTTACTATGTTACTTTAAATGAAGATGGTTGTATCAATACAGATTCAGTTAAAGTGCAAGTAGTAAATTTTGTTACGCTGCAACCAATGAACGATACGATAATCTGCCGTGGTGATACTATACAACTTCGAACAATTTCAGATGGCTTACAGTTTTCTTGGACACCTGCATCGCAAATTATAGATCCCACAGTAAAAAGCCCTTTTGCTTTTACCAATAATCAACAAACTAATTACATCGTAACGGCAAGAATTGGAGGATGTACTGCTACGGAAAATGTGGTTGTAAGTACGGTGCCTTATCCGTCAGTAAACGCCGGCGAAGATTTTTCTATTTGTTATAATACGGCCGCACAACTAAATGGCAGTACCGATGGAACTTCGTGGAGCTGGTCGCCACCGAACAGGGTAATGAACGCCTCTGTTTTAAACCCTATTGGGTATCCTCCAAGAACAACCGATTATGTGTTGACGGTTTATAATTTATTGAGCGGTTGCCCTAAACCATCAAAAGATACTGTTACTGTTACAGTAAATCCCAAAATGAATGTGTCTGCCGGTAATGATACCGCCGTAATAGCCGGCCAACCTTTACAATTAAACGCAACCGGTGCTGTAGCTTATCAATGGTCGCCCCAGGGGGTGCTTTCTGCTACTAATATTCCAAACCCAGTGGCAATATTCTCCATTAGCAGTGAAGACACCCGTTACAAAGTGGTTGGCTTTAGCGAAGAAGGTTGCCGTGATTCTGCATTTATCAATATAAAAGTTTATAAAACACCGCCTACTATTTTTGTTCCTACGGGTTTTACACCCAATAATGATGGACTCAATGATGTTGTTCGCCCAATTGCCGTTGGCATAAGATCTATTGAATACTTTAGCATCTATAACCGCTGGGGGCAACTACTCTTTACCACTCGTGTAGATGGACAAGGCTGGGATGGAAGAGTGAACGGTCATCTGCAAGCCACCAACACTTTTGTATGGGTTGTAAAAGCAATTGACTATACGGGGGCTGCTTATTTCCAAAAAGGAGTTGTTACGCTTATAAAATAATCACAACTTATAATTCTTGTTGTATCGTTTCTCCATTTTATCAATAATCAATTTTTGTAAGGAAACTTATCCCCAAAAAATAGTATTAGCATACTAATTGATGAGTATTCTGTCCAAAAATCAATAGGCTATGCAAGTAAGATTTGTGAAGATGATACAGTTTTCCCGCCAATTTAAAGCAGGCGACAGGCAACGGGAGTTTAATTTCAGAAAATTAAACAGCCCGGATAGTGGAGCCTTTAGCGTTAACGTTAGTGATGAAAGAGGCAATCGGATTCTTTTTACCATGGAGAAAAAAGAAACAGAATGGAAAATAATGCCAGCCCAATTACCCCAATGGATATTAATAAGCGAAAGTAACCTGCACGGTGTGATAGAAGAAGAACTATCGAAGAATGATCAATTCCAGAGCAGAATGTAAGTTATAAGGAATTTAGCCTTAGGCGAGCCCAATAAACAGGAAGCTTGCGACCAAATAATTTGCATCGCAAGCTTCACTATATTTTAGCATTATAATTTCACTGCTGTACCGGTAGCAATTACCATTAACATACTGCCCCCACTCCCGATCGTTTCAAAATCAAGGTCAACACCCAAAATGCCGTTAGCACCCATTGCCTGTGCTTTTTCTGCTAACTCCCGCAGCGCATCTTCTTTAGCTTGCTCTAACACTTTTTCATAGGTTTTACTTCTGCCACCAAAAACATCCCGCAAGCCTGCGAAAATATCTTTGAAGATATTAGCACCAATGATACTTTGTGCATTGATAACACCGAGGTATTCTTGTACGGGTCTTCCGTCAACCGAACTTGTTGTTGTAATAAGCATGTGTGGTTTATTTTAATTTTTCAAAAATAGCTTTTAGTTGTTCATTTTCCTTCACCGTTATATTTTTTGACGCTTCTTTAATATATCCGATGCGATTATCAATATCAGGATGGCTACCCAAAAACTCCGGGAGTGAAGAGCCGGGAGAGGCCTGCTTCAAATTTTCAAATAAGTCAACAAATCCCTGGGGGTCGATATTTCTTTGCGAAAGAATATTCAGCCCATCCATATCTGCTTCTTTCTCTAACCGTCTTGAATATTTTAGTGATTTAAGATTATCTGCATGATCGACCAATACAGAAGTAACCGTTCCAAAGCGGCCAAACAATAAACCTATAAACACTTTTGAACCTAAGCGCCGGAAAATAGATTTAGTGGAATGTTTATTATTTACATGGATGAACTCATGGCTCAACAGAGCTGCAAGTTCAGGGTATGATTTAATTTGTTTTAACAAAGCACTGTAAATAACAATACGACCACCAGGCAAAGCAAAAGCATTTACTACATTATCATTCACCACGGTAATTCGAATGCTGTAAGCGGTGGACACATCCATTGCTCCAAAAAATTCATTGACGATATAACTGGCAGTCGTGTCTTCACTGCCGGAAAGACCCATTGCATCATAAGCCGCATCGCCCAATTGCTTTTCTGTAGTAGTAGAAATTTTACCCGCCATTTTTTCTGCCAGCCAGGGAACAATAAGCAGGTAGAGCAAAAACAATAAACCAAATATTCCAATTAAAAGAGCTCCGTTTCTTATCCATTCTTTACCACTACTCTTTTGATGCCAGGGCTTTTTATGTTCTGCCTGTAGCGACTGAATAAAATTGCTGGCATCATTTCCTTCTATCAATAATTCTGCACCCGGATATTTATTATTACGAAGTTTGGATGACTGGCGGCCAAAATCAAAACTGGCTTCCACATCATTCAACTGCCAGCTTTCCATAGCATTGCTGCCATCTGCCCTTTTGTATCCAATACTCAGGTTCTTATCAAAAATCAAAACGGTTGACTCAAAAGGTATACTGCCAGAAATAAAATAATTGCCAAAATAGCTTTTCATCTATAACTATAATTTATCCGGTTAAAGATAATTAATAAAGTCAGCCGTTACTACAGAAATCGGTGAATGGCCTTTATTTTACTTTGAATTTTTCAAAAAACAAAACCTTTACCAGCTTAATTTGTTTATCAATAATTCATTCAAAAACTAAATCAGTCAACTTGGTAAAGGCATATAATTTTCTGGCAGCGTGGCAACTATTTCCTGAAAAGGGAACGTATGAAATAGGGGAAAGACCTAAAAGTGGTATTTATAGGATAGAAGCAATTGCTGACACAAAAGAATTAAATATATATCACAACTGGGTTTCGATTGAAAACAAGGCTTATGCTTCGGCCTATAAAATAAATGCAGATGGCGGAGTTAACGATTTTGAAAAATTAGAAGTGGCCGATAAAGTACAGGCCAGTTTCCGGGATAGCATCAGCTTTGAAATTCATTTTTATAAAAAAGGAGAAGTAGTGCTGCATGTATTGCATGAAATATTACCGAATGGATATTTAAAAATTACACAGCAGGGAATTAATAACGAAGGAACAGCTTATAGTAATTCGGAGATTTATCATAAACAATTAAGTGTGCTGCCTTATTCTGCATCTGTATCGGGTGCGGTTATAAAAGCAACGGAAGAAGGAGTGATAAAACACAAGGCTCTTACGGCCATGGAAGAGCAAACAAATATGCAGCTTGAACAAATCCGTAAGCAGATAGAATTATTGGCACTCCAGGCCCATGAAATACAAAAGAGAAAAGATTTATCACTTAGTATTTACAGTGCTAAACTTTCTTTCACACCCAATATAGGGCAGACTTATTATCTCTATCAAAAACAGGACGACACCCATTTACTCTCCTTAGTATCTCCAAAAGAATGGGGGTCATCGGGACCTTTTAAAAAATTTGTAGCTGCTGTACAATTGCTGGCCGACCATACATGGAAAGAGCTATAGGAATTGTATTTTTGTTGCATGACTAAACTCTCTGTGAACATCAACAAGTTTGCTACGCTGCGCAATTCAAGAGGTGGCAATAATCCTGATGTAGTAAAAGCAGCTATAGATGTACAACGTTTTGGTGGCGATGGCGTAACCGTACATCCCAGACCTGATGAACGCCATATCCGCTATGAAGATGTGCAGCAGATAAAAAAAATAATTACTACGGAGTTTAATATTGAAGGCAACTGTACCGAACAAAAATTTGTTGATCTGGTGCTGGAAACAAAACCCGACCAGGTAACATTAGTGCCGGATACATTGGGACAATTAACATCTGATCATGGCTGGGATACCATTAAGAATAAAGATTACCTACGAGATATTATTAGTGTTTTTAAAAAAGCTGGCATCCGAGTCTCCATTTTTGTTGACCCTGATATTAAAATGGTAGAAGGTGCTGCTGCAACGGGAACGGATAGAATTGAATTATACACGGAAAGATATGCAAGAGAGTTCGGAGTGGCCCCTTCGACAGGCTCAGGACGGGAGTCGGCAGTGAAACCTTATGTTGATGCAGCTATTAAAGCAAGGGAATTGGGATTGGGATTAAATGCCGGACATGATCTGGATTTGCAAAACCTGAAATTCTTTAAGCAACATATTCCGTGGTTGGATGAAGTGAGTATTGGACATGCATTGGTATGTGATGCTTTGTATTTGGGATTTGAAAATGCGGTGCAGTTGTATAAGCGGCAGTTGCAATAATGTTTGTATAGATTTCAATTGATAAACAGTGATAAGTTATTGGAGGAGTTGCGTATATTTAAGAGTTGCCTGCTATATTAAACAGCACCTTTCCATGAAAGTAATTTTCATTTCAATATGGCTGAGTCTTGGAATTATCTCCGCCCAAGGTCAGAAACAATCCAAAAAAATCACCTACGATTATCTGACATTATTTGAAAGGTGGAAACTAATATTAAATAATAACAATAGTTTCATCCTTACTACCAACTCAATATTCTGGCCTGACACTAGCATCACAGCAGCTGGAATCTTTACTAAGGGTGACACCACAATTCAATTCTATTGCGACACATCCATTCTTCAATTCAAAACATTACTTAAAGGAGACAACACTAATGAAGAAGTGATTGCTCAGTCAAGAGCCTTTAAAGGAACTAAGGGAGTAATTAATTTCAAAAACGTCCTACGACGAGTCTATGACACTTCAGTCTTTTCGAATAGCATTATTGCAACATATTACAGAGGTGATGGAACATGGACTTGTACAATTACTTTATTTGAAAACAAAACATATGAAATCTCAGAAAGTGTTCATGGAAATGTAGAACATTCTGAAAAAGGACGCTACCTTATCAAAGATGACATACTTATTTTTATGCCCAGCAAAAAGAATTCAGATTGGCTCGATAAGTACGGTAACCCTAAATCTTTTTACTTTTCATCAGATTTTATAGTTGGACATAAAAGGATAGACAATGAGCAAGAAACACATTATTACTTCACAAAAGCACCAACTGACTGGTAAATACAGCAGGCAACATTCAGTTTTGCGTCGGCAGGGGGCGACGAATACATCCTCATCGGCAGTGTGTCTCGTCCTGAAATAGGTTGACAGCAAATCAACCAAAATTTACAATATAAAAAATGCTCTAAATGAGTATCTACAAATTGAAAAATCCGCCCTTTCCTCAATCCTCCATCATCACAAAAGCACCCCAGTAAAATGGTTCTTTATATTTTGCCATTAATTGTTGTTGCGCCTGTTTAAAGGCTTTTTGCTTATCGCCAGATTTTACCCAGTTGGTATAAAAATTATTCATCAGTTGTTGCGTGGCCGCATCATCTACTTTCCATAAACTCATGATCAAAGCCTGTGCACCGGCTACTAAAAATGCCCGTTGCAATCCATACACTCCTTCGCCGGCTCTTACTTCGCCCAGGGCAGTTTCGCAGGCACTTAATACAACCAAATTGGTTCCTTTTAAATCCAAATTCATTGCTTCGTAAGATGTAATAATACCGTTGCTGTTATTATCAAGACTTGGAATTATTTTATCGGCTTCTGATGCACCGGTAAGCATTAACCCGGAACGCAACAATACATTATCCTTTGCATTATCAGCATGTACCCCAATCGGCCAGCTTGTTTTTTCTACATCCTTTAAAAAATAGCCATGCGTAGCAATGTGCAGAATGGAATTTTTTTGCGAAGACTTTAAGTTGGCTTCTGTTGCATCCCCTTGCGTAAGTTCAGAAACCGTATAACCCGATGACTTTAATACTTTATTGATTCCATCTACTTCTGTTTTAGTTGCCGGTAGTTGTGGAATTTTGGCAGAACCATAATCAGGAAAACCAATCAATGTTGCTTTTTTACCTGCAGCATTATTGGATTGTTTTCCCTTACCAATCAGATCTCTGGAGTTTCCCAGCAACACTATATCATACTGATTCAATAAAAAATCTCCCCCTGCTTTTTTCAACGTATAAAGATTTACCTGGTTGTAAACACCATCTAATGATACATACACTCTCTTCTTCCCTTTTACTTCTGCTTCCAACGGTGCCCAGAAATGGTTGTAAGATTGCTCATCATTTATTTTATTTTTCATTGACATACGATATGTTTTGGAGTACTTGCCTTCCATATCAGTACCGTTGTTCATGATCACCATTTTTGGTGCTGCATTATTTTTTGCTGCAATCAATGCGATGTATCTGCAATCATTTGTAAACACCTGGTCGAAATTTCGGAGCCGGATAATTTCTACTGCTACTTCATCCGCTTTTAATTCTTTTTGTATTTCGCTGTACGTTGTTTTTGATGTAAAATAAAACTGGGCAAAATCTTTGGAGCTTTGCGATAGTTTTTTCTCCATTGCATTGGTTGCTTTCTCCAATGAATCGAGGTTGATACCCTGTTCATTTAAATCGTCCTTGGAATAAGCATATAAAGTAGTTAGCTGTTCCTTTTGATCAATCCAGGCTGTATAATCATTGATCAATTGTTCATTACCGCTGTTCAAAATTCCTGCACTTACTTTTCGGGTAGAACTTATTAAAAGTCCTTTGGTAGCAATATGATATTCATACAGATCAAAAACTAATTGCTTATTAACAGTAACAGCATCTACAGCAAAATTGTAAAAGCGTTGAAACCGTGGAGAAAGTATATCCCAATATTTGGTTTTCTCTGCTTCACTCATTGGTGGAAAATAGTTGTTGATAAACTCAAGTGACTTTTCCATTACTTCCTGATAAGCAGTGTACGCCTTATCCAACTCGTTTCTCTTCCAGTATAAAATAGCCATGTCTTCCTGGGATTGTACAAAGAGAGGATGAACAGTCCCTAATGTTTCCTCCCGGGTTTTTAAAGCTGCTTGTAATAGCGGCTCTGCTTCTGGATATCTTGCTTTGTAGCGATAATAATTACCGAGGTCGCTGATAACTTTTGCATAAGCCGGGCTGTTTTCTCCATAGCTGGTTTTATAAATTTCAGCCGACCGTTTCAGCATTTCTTCTACTTTGTCTTCCTTTTTCATCAGCATGGCAAGAATAGCTACATTGTTCAGCAGGTTGGCATGCTCTGGTTTTCCTTTTTCAATTCGCTTTTCCAAGCCAACGTAAATTTTTTCTGCTTCAGCATATTTTTCCATTTGCTGGTACAGCAAAGCAAGGTTCGAATAGAATTTCAATAAATGTTTTGCCTTGCTGCCTTCCTTCTTCGTTGCAATGGCAATAGCAGCTTCCAGGTTTTTAACAGCTTCCGGCAAACGTCCCATGGATTGAAATAGTATGGCCTGGTTATTAAGGATCAATGCATACGGTATTTCAGTTTCCTGCTTATTTGTTTTTACGATAGCAAGTGCATCGGTGAATTCTTTTTCTGATTCATTGTATTGGCCAAGGTTATAATGCAACACTGCGTAGTTGTTAGTAGAAGCTGCTACACTCATGTTCTCAGCACCTAATCGTTCTTCTCTTAACTGTAAAGCTTGTACAGTGTATTTTTCTGCTTGTGAAAAACGTCCCATGGATGTATAAAGTAATCCCTGGCTGGAAATAGTTTTTAAATAACCCAGGTCGCTGCTGAGTCCGGCCCGTTCAAAATAATCCTTGGCGGAATTCAATCTCTTTTCTGCATATACGAATCGTCCGGTAGCATAGCCAGATTGTCCCAATTGTAAATTCAATCTTGCATTTTCTTCATCATTCAAATCAGCATCTTTAACCAATGAATTAGCGATGCTGCTCAACCGCAAAAATTTTGCACCAAATTCACCTCTTCCCTGACCGCCAAATAAACCGGAGTTATCGCTTAATAAGATAGCATAATCAATATCGGTGGAATCGAACCCGGCTTTAAAATCATCCAGTTCCTTGTAAGCAGTTTCCCGGGCTTTTGTTTTGGCATTGTGTTTTGCTTCATTGGCTTCGCTTTTACCCTGATTAACGGCCTTATCTTTTAATTTTTTAAAAATTTGTGCAGAGGATTGTTGGGCTACAAGAAATAGCAGAGAAATGAAAAGAATTTTCATACCTGAGTTTTTGGATGTTAAGGTTTTGTAGGTTCAAGTTACAGCAATAATTTTTAAATATGACTGCCTTATATCATTATCAAAAGCAACTCATCCTGTACATTCTTCACTTGTAACAATGCTGGAAGCAGGTTATTTTAATTAGTAGCTTGGGTATTCAAAAACTATCGGAATGAAAAAAAACTTAACTGCTCTATTTGGCATTTTATTATCTGCCATCTCATTTGCACAAATACCGCTGACAGTTGCCCCAAGCGGCGGTAATAAAAAAGCATCGGTTAGCGAACGCATTGGATTAACAGATGTTGTAATTACGTACGACCGCCCAGCCGTAAAAGGCCGGGAAGGGAAAGTATGGGGTGAACTGGTTCCTGTTGGATTTACTGATCCCGGATTTGGTAGTAGTAAATCAGCTCCGTGGCGGGCAGGTGCTAATGAAAACACTACAATCAAATTTACCAGTGATGTAAAAATTCAAGGACAAACATTACCAGCCGGCAAGTATGGTTTCTTTATTTCGTATGGTAAGGAGGAATGCACTCTTATATTTTCTAAAAATTCAACATCTTGGGGACATTATTTTTATAACGAAGCAGAAGATGCATTACGGGTAATAGTAAAACCACAGGCATTGGATAAAAGTGTGGAGTGGTTGAAATACGAATTCATGAATGAAACAGAAAACACAGCCACCGTTGCACTGCAGTGGGAAAAATTGTCTATTCCTTTTACGATTGAAGTGGATTATGTAAAAGATCAATTGGAATCATTTCGCAAAGAATTAAGAACGGAGAATGGCTTTATCTGGCAGAGTTGGGACCAGGCTGCTGCGTGGTGCCTGCAACGGAATGTAAATCTTAATGAGGCATTGTTATGGGCAGATACTGCATCCAGTGCCATATTCGGTGGCGACAAAGCATTTATTGCATGGAGCAATAAAGCGCAGCTTCAGGAAAAATTAGGTAAGAATGAGGAAGCTGCTGCAACAATGAAAACAGCTATGACCTTTGCCAATATGAATGAGATACATCAATATGGTCGCCGTTTATTGCAACAGAAAAAAACTAAAGAGGCGTTAGAAATTTTCAAACTCAATTTTTCTAAACACCCTAACCAGTTTACTCCGTTGGTAGGATTAGTAAGAGGATATTCTGCTATGGTTGATTATAAAAATGCATTGAAGTATGCTAATCTTGCCTTACCATTAGCACCCAATGAACTGAATAAAACAAGTGTGGCAGCGATGATAGAAAAGTTGAAAGAGGGAAAGGATGTGAACTAAAGCCGCCTGCGAAGGAAGGTTTTTAGATTTCAATATTTGAAAGGAACTTTAAAATAATAAAGCCATCCGCTGGGTAGTGGATGGCTTTATTTATTGAATTATTTAAATGAAAGTGTTAAAACCCTTTTGTGTCGCATCCTAAAATTTCACACAGCTTCGCTTCTAACTCGGGGCCACGAAGATTTTTTGCTACAATTTTTCCTTCCGGGTCAACTAAGAAATTCTGTGGTATTCCTTTTACTTTATACAATTGTGCTGCTGCATTATTCCAGAATTGCAGGTCGCTTACCTGTGTCCATGTTAATTTATCGGTATGAATGGCTTCTAACCATTTTTCCTTTTGCCCGGGCCTGTCAAGCGATACACCTAATACGGTAAAATTTTTCTTGTTGAATTTATTATAGTTCTCCACTACATTCGGGTTTTCATCCCTGCAAGGACGGCACCAGCTGGCCCAAAAATCTACCAATACATATTTACCACGAAAGGATGAAAGCGATACAGGCACACCTGTAGTATCAGGCTGTGTAAAATCAAGTGACTGCGTACCTACCGCACCAATTTTAGATTCAGCAATGAACTCTTGCAATTGTTTACCTGATTCTGAATTACGAACAGTTGCGTCCAATTTATTAAACCTGGTTTCCAGCAAAATGGGATCTTCATTAAACTGATAAGTAGCATTCAATACAAAAGGTGTAATGCCTGATTTTGTATTACCGTTAATAAACTTATCAATTTCGTTTTGAATATTTTGTTGCGCTGTGGTGTACGTTGTCATCAGCCCATCTCTTTCTGCACCCGGCATGGTATTATTAATTGTATTAGCAAGGGCACTAAGTTGTTGTGCTAATGGCATAAAGGCAGCAATAAAAACGGTGAATTCTGCATGTGATTTAGAGTTTTCTACTTTATGCTTTCCGGGTTCATTTTTATCTGCTTTGAAAGATATAATGCCACTTTCTACATACAATTCTATGGGCTTATCGTTGCCAACTACTAAAAAACAAAGTACAGGCTCCGTTACATTTCCTTTCAGTGCAAATTTTCCTTTTACTAATTTGGAGGAGGCCAGTTCGGAATTATCTCCGTTCTTATACAATTTTATATCGGTGCCTTCGGTAAAGCCGTCCAATTTTCCATCAATTGTAAAAGGTTTGGGAGCAACCTGTGCCAATGCAAAAAGCGGACACAAGAAAAGAAGAATCAATAATTTTTTCATACTAATCAAAAATTTCATTAATGGTACGATTGTAAATGATAGGTGCAAATTTAAACAATGAAGTGGATAGTTAATAGCTTCTCCACCCTAGGCTGACCGTTTATCCAATATTTAACCTTTATCAGATTTGGCGGGCAGGCAATATGGACGAAAGAAAGGATTTTGTGGCTGCATTAACATTGGTGCTGTTTTCCAACGCTTTAATGTAGGCACTGCCGATAATGGCCCCATCAGCCAACTTACAAACGGCCTCAAAGCTCTGTTTATTGCTGATTCCAAAGCCAACTAAAATGGGATTTTTCAGTTTGTAAGATTGCAGCCTTTTCAGGTATTCTTCCGGGCTGGCTGATTTTTTTTCGCTTCCGGTTGTGGAAGAAGAGGAAACGGCATATAAAAAACCGGTGCTGAGACTGTCTAATTTCATAATTCGTTCTTCCGAAGTTTCGGGGGTTACCAGGAAAATAAAATCGAGACCGTATTTTTTAATGACGGCTCCGTATTCGGTTTCAAATTCATATTCGGGCAAATCGGGCAGAATTAGCCCATCAATACCAACTGCTGCTGCATCGGCACAAAATTTTTCGAATCCGTATTGTAATACAGGGTTCATGTAGCCCATCAGGATCACCGGAATAGAAATTTTTTTTCTGAAATCTTTTAATTGTTCAAAGAGTGTTGCAATAGTCATTCCGTTTGCTAATGCAATGCTTCCGCTTTGTTGAATAACCGGGCCGTCCGCTAATGGGTCGCTGTAGGGCATGCCGAGTTCTATGATAGAAGCACCATTTTCTTGTAAGGCTTTCATTACTTCCAGTGTAGAATTTAATTGCGGGTAGCCTGCGGTGCAGTAAACGTTGAGAATCTTTTTTGCTGTATGCTGAAATGTGTGTTGTAGTCTGCTCATTTTTTTTTCACAGAGTTTATAAGAAAAAGAGTTACACTGAGAGTCTCTGTGTAACTCTCCTAACTCTATATCTCCGTGTTTACATTTTTTGCATGTATGTAGCTAAATCTTTATCTCCCCTACCACTCAAACAAATCACAACTACATCTTCTTTTTTAAATTTCAGTTGCTTTAATGCTGATAATGCATGGGCCGTTTCTAATGCCGGAATAATTCCTTCCAACTTTGCTAGTTCAAATGCTGCTGCCAATGCATCTTCATCCGTTACATTTAAAAAAGCACCCCGTCCGCTTTTGAATAAATGTGCATGCAACGGACCGATGCCCGGATAATCTAACCCTGCAGAAATACTATGCGGCTCTACCACTTGTCCATCTTCCGTTTGCATCAGCAAACTTTTACTGCCATGTAAAATACCCGGCTTGCCTAATGCAGTAGTCGCTGCACTCAAGCCACTATCAATTCCATGCCCCGCTGCTTCCACAGCGATCAATTGCACACTCAACTCATCTAAGAAATGATAAAATGCTCCGGCTGCATTACTGCCACCACCAACACAAGCCATAACATGAGTTGGTAATTCCTTACCAGTCTTCTCCAACAATTGTTTCCGCATCTCCTCACTGATCACACTTTGAAATCTTGCTACCATATCAGGATATGGATGCGGCCCTACCACACTGCCTATAATATAATGCGTATCATGTGGATTATTGATCCAATCCCGAATCGCTTCATTCGTTGCATCCTTCAATGTTTTGCTGCCGCTGGTTGCTGGAATCACTGTTGCGCCGAGCATTTTCATTCTTGCAACATTCGGTGCCTGCCGTTCAATGTCTTTTTCACCCATGTACACAATGCACTCCACTCCTTTCAATGCACACACGGTAGCTGTTGCTACGCCATGCTGACCCGCACCTGTCTCCGCAATAATTCTTTTCTTACCCAATCGCTGCGCCAATAAAATCTGTCCGATAGTATTATTTATTTTATGTGCCCCGGTATGACAAAGGTCTTCCCGTTTCAAATAAATAGTAGTGCCGAATTGCTCACTCAATCTTTCTGCTAAATACAATGGTGTTGGCCTACCCACATAATCTCTCAGTAAGTATTGAAACTCTTTTTGAAATTCATCCTCATAAATAATTTCCAAATACTTTGTCCGCAGCTCTTCTACATTGCGATGCAGCATTTCAGGAATGTAAGCACCGCCGAACAAGCCGTAGTAGCCTTGTGAATTTGGTTGCTGATATGTTTGTGTGGTTGACATTTTTATTTTTTATTATCCCAGCTGTAGTACTACTATCATCGTCAGTTGCGTCGCACTCTTCAGGGTTCTGTTCGCTAATGAGCATTTAAGCTACCCATATTTCAACCCTGTTATTTATAACCCATTTGTCATTTTCATAGGTTAAAAAATAAATTGTTCCAAATCCCTGCAAACTTCCTCTATGAACTCCAAGATAAACGACGGCTTTGTTGTTATCGACGGAATAAATTATTCTTGAAAAACTTCTAAACCCTTTTGATTTGGGATATTCAGAATAAAAATCAAGCCATCCTTTTTCTACACCTTTTCGGAAAAAATTTTTAATCCGTTTAAGAGAAACGAATTCTATATTACTTGAAGGTAACCGCTTTATAGAAATCTCATTGAACTCAATTTTCTTTATTTTAATTAAAAGTTCCTTCCATGATGTATCTACATTATTACGAAAGTTTATATCAAATCCAATAATATTATTTCTTTCTTCCCAAAAGATATTTTTCAAATCTTTAGAATCTGTCTTTTTGCCAATAACATAAAAAAACTCACCTTCCTTCGCAGAAGACTCAATAACTGTTTGATAAATATTTTTATCATCCTTTTGAGCATGAACAAAACATGATTGCAATAGCAAAAAAAAGAGGCATTTATACATATGCAAGTTATCTAAACTGTTAAGGGATAATAATGAATTTAACACACTAACCTATTCCTCTCTATATCTGTTTTAATCTCTTAGCCTACCTCTTCAACCCCTGCTTAAACTGCAACACCAATCCCATATCCTTCACACCAGGCTCCTTTTCAAAACGACTATTAATATCAACACCAAAATAATCAGGATGTTTGAATGCTTTTATTCTAACTGCATCATCTACACCAATACCACCACTTAAAAAGAAAGGTTTTTCAATTTTTGCTTTAGTTAAAATGGTCCAGTCAAATTGCTGGCCCGTGCCACCAAAACTTTCTTTTAATCCACCGGTGTCAAATAAATAATAATCACAAACAGCATCATAAGGTACCACCAGTTCATCAATATCCACCCCATCCGTTACTCTAAAAGCTTTTATCACTTCTACTTCGCTGCTCAGGTCTTCGCACATTTCGGGGCTTTCATCCCCATGTAATTGTACTACCTCTAATCCGTAGTCGTCAATTGCATCTAACACATCGATCATCTCCGGGTTTACAAATACACCCACTTTCTTTATATCAAGATCAGCCTTCTTTAATTCTGTTTTAGAAATCTTATCGCCAATATAGCGGGGAGATTCTTTGTAAAAGATCAATCCTGCAAAATCAATATCCAACCCGTCTAGCTGTTGCAGTTGTTTCATTTCGGTGATGCCGCATACTTTAATATTCATCGTTACTATTTTATTTTCTTAATTCGTTTACAAAAGATTCTATCATATTAATATCTTTCACTCCGGCCACTACTTCAAATTTGTTTCCCAGGTCAACCGCAAATAATTTTTTAGCTACTGGTTCATTAGCAAATTCTTTCAGCTTCGCTACATCACCTGGTTCTACTCCTCCGCTCAGTAAAAACAATTTATCAATTTGTTTATCCATCAATATATTAATGTCCAGCTTCTTTCCGGTTCCGCCATATCCAACTCCCAATGTATCGAACATAAACATATCTGCATATTCATTATAGGGTCTTGCCACCCATTCAATCGGGTCATTAATTCCTAACCGAAACGCTTTAATCACCGTTACATAATCAGAGAGCTTATCACAAAAACGTTCCGATTCATCGCCATGCAATTGCACCATGTCTAACCGGTAGTCCTCCACCGTCTTCATGATGTTTTCGTAGGTTTCGTTAACGAACACACCGACCTTACCGATTCGGCCCCCAATCTTTTTCATTTTATCGGGTGCAATTTTCAATCCCATATATCTCGGCGATTTGGGATAAAAAATAAAACCTGCCAGGTCAACACCCATTTCTTCAAGGGCATTCACCTGTTCGGGCAATGTCATGCCGCAAACTTTGACTCTCATTACGCTTTTGCATTTAGTTGATTTATAAAATCAGCAAAAGCAATCGTTGGGTCGGCTTCTTTCATAAAAGTCTCACCAATCAGAAATCCTTTATATCCAGCCGCCTTTAAAGTTACAATAGCATCGGCATTACTGATACCACTTTCGCTTATAGCCGGTTTTCCACCAGGAATTTTATCAATTAGGTTTAAAGATGTTTGAATATCAACCTCAAATGTTTTCAGGTTGCGATTGTTTACGCCTACCATGTCCACTTCATCACAAATATGTCCCAGCTCTTCCTCATTATGAACTTCAAGTATTGATTCCAGGCCAATACTTCTTGTATAGGCTGCAAAATCTTTTACTTCTGCCGGTGTTAGACAAGCTGCTATAAGTAAAATCACATCTGCACCAAAAGCTTTTGCTTCAGCGATCTGCCATTTATCAATGATGAAATCTTTACGCAGCACCGGTATATCACTCACCACTTTTGTTTGTATCAGGTCATCTAAATCGCCGCCAAAAAATTCATCGTTGGTTAACACAGAAATTCCGGCTGAATGTTTGTTGTAACCAACAACAACAGGTTCCACTTCCAATTCTTTTGTTTTGAACCATCCCTTACTTGGGCTTTTTCTTTTAAACTCCGCAATGATGCCGGTACTTCCCGGCAGCAATAAACTCTGCACCAGCGAACGGGTTCTTATCTGCCAGAAAAAGCCATCCTTTTCAAACCTTTCGATACTACTCATTGGTTTGAATTTTTCTACTTCAAGTCTTTTTGCAGCAGTGATCGTTTCTAAAATATCCATTGGTATTAAGTCAATATTCAAAAATAAAAATTCAAAACTTCCAGTATCAAGACATTCCTACAAGCTTTGTCAGGCATTCATTCGCTTTTCCGCTTTCTAAACTTACTACTGCTGCATTATATGCATCTTCATAAGTTTTATACTTTCCTGTGCAATGTAAAGCCATGGCTGCATTAGCCAGCACGACAGCATTTTGTGCAAATGTCCCTTCTCCTTTTAATATAGTGGTGAAAATCTTCGCTGCATCTTCCACACTGTTTCCCCCACTAATATCTTCTGGTGAAACCATACGTTTTCCGAGCTGTTCCGGTGTCATTATTCGTTCACCTTCATTAGTTATTACTTTAGTATCGTTGGTCAACGAAATCTCGTCATATCCGTCTAAACTATGAATGATGGTGAAGGCTTTTTCCGTTTGCTGCAATAAGTAATTGTAAATTCTCGCCATTTCCAAACTATACACCCCTACCAATTGAAATTTAGGATGTGCAGGATTCGCCATTGGCCCAAGCATGTTGAAGAAGGTCCGCATGGCCAGGTTCTTTCTTATTGGCCCAACCGTTTTTAATGCAGGATGAAATAAGGGTGCATGCAAGAAGCAGATACCCGCCTCTTCCATTTCCCTTTTCAGTTTATTGTTATCATTACTAAAAGTATAACCTAATTGTTCCATCACATTACTTGCTCCGCTGATGGACGATGCACCATAGTTTCCATGTTTCGCCACTTTTTGCCCGGTGCCTGCCACTATAAAACAAGAAAGTGTAGAAATGTTAAAAGTATTCTTTCCATCACCACCGGTACCAACGATGTCTAATGTATCATTCTCACTCAAATCTGCTTTTACACATAATTCTAACAATGCATCTCTGAAACCTTGCAATTCCTCAATAGTAATACTTCGCATCAGGTACACCGTCATAAAAGCGGTTACCTCATGTTCGTTGTACACGCCTTTACCTATGTTGACTAAAACATCCTTTGCGGCTTCCCGGCTTAATGTTTTATGCTCGAATAAAAATTGAAGTATTTTCTTCATTGTATCATTTACAAATTTTTCAAATTAGTTCTTCAACCAGTTCCGTAAAATATCTTCTCCCTTTGGTGTCAACACACTTTCCGGATGAAACTGCACCCCCTGCAAATCATATTTTTTATGTTGCAATGCCATAATATAACTATTCTCATCTCTTGCAGTTACTTCCAATTCAGCAGGGAAATTATTTTCATTTATAATCCAACTATGATAACGACCAACTTCTAAAGTATTGGGCAAACCATTAAACAACTGAGACTTTTTAGTTACGTCAATCTTTACAGGAGTAGCCACACCATGATAGACTGTTGACAAATTTGTCAACGACCCACCAAAAGCTTCACCTATCGCCTGGTGACCAAGACAAACACCAAGGATAGATTTAGTGGCTGCGTATTCTTTTATCAATGGCAATAACATTCCGGCTTCTTCAGGAATACCCGGGCCGGGAGATAAAATGATCTTATCATACTCCTTTACTTTCTCCATAGCTATCTGGTCATTTCGATACACATCAACTTTTGTATGCGTTATCTTTTCTACCAAATGGACAAGATTGTAAGTGAATGAATCGTAATTATCAAAAACAAGGATCTTCATATCAAATATTTTCTGCTAACACAATAGCCTTTTTTAACGCCCCTAATTTATTATTTACTTCCTGCAATTCACTCTCAGGATTACTTGCAGCCACCACACCAGCACCTGCCTGGTATGTTAGTGTATTATTCCTGCTTAAAAATGTTCTGATCATAATGGCATGATTGCAACTGCCATCAAATCCCATAAATCCGATAGCACCACCGTAATAACTTCTTGAAGTTGGTTCAAATGAATCGATCAAACTCATAGCTTTAAATTTTGGTGCCCCACTTAAAGTACCGGCAGGAAAAGTTTTCGCTACCATTTCAAATGGATTACTTCCTGCTCTTACTTTACCCACTACTTCACTTACCAAATGAATAACATGAGAAAAATATTGTATCTGGCGATAATGTGCTACTTCTACGTCATCGCATAAACGGCTCAAATCATTCCTTGCCAAATCTACCAGCATTACATGTTCGGCATTTTCCTTGGGATCTTTTAATAATGTTTCGGTAGCAATTTTATCTGCTTCATCATCGCCTGTTCTTTTAAAGGTGCCGGCAATTGGATGTACGACTGCCTTGCCATTGCTAATAACCAATTGTGCTTCCGGCGATGAGCCCATTAATTTATAATCTCCGTAATCGAAAAAGAATAAATATGGTGAAGGGTTTACACTGCGCAAGGCCCTGTACACATTAAATTCATCACCAATGAATTTTTGCTGAAATCTTCGGCTCAATACAATTTGAAACACATCGCCTCTGTGACAACTTGCAATACCCTGCTTCACCATTTCTTTATATGCTTCGTCAGTCATGTTCGAGCTTTCTTCCCCTTTTGCACTAAAAGGATAAACAGGAACATCTTTACTTCTTATCAACGACTCTACTGCTGCAAGATCGCTTTCAACTCCGTTGATCTTATTCTCGCAGATGAATAGTTCGTCTTTGAAGTGATTGATGGCAATTACGTATTGGTAAAGTCGGTAACGCATCAGAGGAATATCTGTCGATTGTCGGTTGTCGGTTGTCAGTTTTACAGTATCAAAGAACTGCACTGCATCATAAGTGGTATAACCGAATAGTCCTTGTGCAAATTTTTCTTCCTTTGTTTCGCCTTTCTTTATATCAAACTTTTGCATGAAATCCCACAATAGATGCGGCACTTCGTTAGTATTTTTTAACGGAACTTTTTCTGGCTTCTGTCCCGGTAGTTTAAATTCGATGGTATCTGCTGAACGGATTTCCATTCCACCAATGGCATTGATACAGATGAACGAATAGCTGTTTTCTGATGAATGATGGTCAGTACTTTCCAGCAGAATTGTATCCCGGAATTTATCCCGTAGCCGCAGGTAGATGCTTACAGGTGTGAATACATCTGCCAGCAATCTTTTACAAGTTGTATTTATTGCTATCTTCTTCATTTGGTATAAAATAAAAGCCCCGAACTATGTCGGGGCCTGAATATAATGGTACAATACAGATTTATGACATTACAGACCCCTTAGAGTTGTATGCCACCACCAAATATTGTTTGTATGCTTTATCACAGGGCAAATATAAAAGCAAAATCGACATTCACAAATTCTTTTTAAATTCATAGCTAAATCCCACAATATGGTCATTCATCACAAACAAGTTGGCTCTAAAGGTCTTTTTTATGTTGGCGAAGAAGGTGCTATTCTGGCCGAAATGGTTTACACCATGCCTTCAACCGAAAAAATGATAATCGAACACACAGAAGTTAGCGATGAACTGCGTGGCCAAAATGTGGGCTATCAATTAGTAAATACTGCCGTGGAATATGCCCGCAAACACACTATCAAAATTATTCCACTATGCCCTTTTGCAAATGCTGTATTTAAAAAGAAGCCGGAGTTTGCTGATGTTCTAAATTGATGCAATAGAAAATACTGCATTTCTCCTCTCAATTGATATTTCTTTTTCATGTGTTGTCCTATTTGAAAGCAATAAACTCCGTTTAAAAAAAATTATACCTCCGGCATAACAGCATGCCTATTACTTGCTTACCTTAGGCTACTAAATTTACCAATTATGCCAAAAAGACCTATTGCTACTATTAGCACATTATTCTTGCTGCTTCTTACCTTATTTGTAAAGGCACAGGATGATGGAGGATATAAAACACCGCCAAAAGATATTGCCGACATGCTGTTAGCAAAAAGCTCACCTAATGTAAGTCTTGATGATAAAGGCGAATGGATGTTGTTTACACAAAGCAGCAGCTATCCTTCTGTGGAAGAACTGGCAAGACCTGAATTAAAAATTGCCGGTCTTCGTATCAACCCGGAAAATTTTGCGCCGAGTCGCCAGAACTATATAAACGAACTATACCTGAGAAATGTAAGCAGTAGTAAAGAATTTAAAATAACAGGGCTTCCTTCTCCATTATTTGCGGGAAGCATTAGCTGGAGTCCCAATGATAAAAAAATTGCTTTCATCCATACTACAAATAGCAGAGTTGATTTGTATGTGATCGATGTGGCTACACAAAAAGCTACTAAAGTAAATAAGACCGCATTGAATGTACTTGGCGGCGGCAACTATCAGTGGCTGGATGATAACACCCTGTTATATAAAACTACATTGAAAGCTGCTACTGCAGCTCCAGCCAAACCACCAGTACCAAAAGGACCAACAGTGCAGGAGAATTATGGCAAAGCTACTCCTCGTCCCACTTACCAGGACCTAATTAAAAACCCATACGATGAGCAGTTGTATGAATTTTATGCTACTACTCAATTAGTAAAAAATGTAAATGGTGTAGAAACAAAAATTGGTCAGCCGGCTATTTACAGCAGCTTTTCAGTTTCGCCGGATAAAAAATATATGATCGTAAGAACACTGAAGAAACCATTTTCTTACACTGTTCCTGCCAATGGCTTTCCATCTGTTGTTGTAATTACAGATATGAGTGGAAAAGTGATCAAACAATTAGCTGAATTACCTTCTGCCGAAACTGCACCAAGCGGTAATGATAATGTGCAAATGGCTCCCCGTGCATTTGACTGGAGAGATGATGAAGCAGCCACCGTTACCTGGTGTATGCCATTAGACAGTGGTTTCATCAGGAAAAATGTTGACTACCATGATGTGGTTTATGCTTTGTCAGCTCCGTTTAATACAACTCCAAAAGAATTATTTAAAACAAAAATGCGTTTCAATGGAGTAAGCTGGGGCAATGCAAATTTTGCTTTGGTAAGCGAAGGTCTTAGGGGCAAGCAACGTACACAAACAAACAAATACAATCCATCAACAGGAGAAATTGAAATGCTGATGGAAAGAAACACAACGGATGCTTATTCAAATCCCGGTTTTCCGGTGACAGAAAAAAATCAATTTGACCGCAACGTAATTAAACTGATTGAAAATGGCACTAAACTCTTAATGAACAATCCAACCGGTAGCTCTCCAAAAGGTGACCTTCCGTTCCTGGCAACTTTTGATATTGCTACTAAGAAAACTGATATTATCTGGCGTTCTAACGAAGGTTATTTTGAAAATGTTGTTCGTGTAATGGATGCCGATAAACTGGTATTACTAACCCGCCGGGAAAGCGAAAAAGAAATGCCGAATTACTGGATCAAAAACCTGAAGCTGCGTGTGGCAGACAGGCAATTGACCAGCTTCTCTAATCCTTATCCGCAACTGGAAGGCGTAAGCAAAGAAAAAATAAGATATAAAAGAGCCGATGGTGTTGACCTTACCGGTGATCTGTATTTACCAAAAGGATATGATGCAAAGAGAGATGGAAAGTTACCTGTATTAATATGGGCTTACCCTGCTGAATATAATTCTGCTGCTGATGCTGCACAAATTCGTGGAAGCGAACATAAGTTTACTTTAGTAGGCGGCGGCTCTCCCGTTTTTTATGTTACACAAGGTTATGCTGTATTAAGCAATGCAGAAATGCCGATCGTTGCTACCAGCAAAGATAAAAAGCCGAATGATAATTTTATTGAACAGTTAACTATGAATGCGGAAGCTGCTATCAATGTGCTGGATTCATTAGGCGTTGGTGATAGAAACCGTGTAGCAGTAGGCGGACACAGTTATGGTGCATTTATGACGGCTAATTTACTGGCGCATACTAAACTGTTTAAGGCAGGTATTGCAAGAAGCGGTGCCTATAACCGTTCGCTAACTCCATTTGGTTTTCAAAATGAAGATCGAACCTACTGGCAGGCTTTGGATCTCTATACTGATATGAGTCCATTTACACATGCCGATAAAATTAAAACTCCTATCCTCTTAGTGCATGGCGAAATGGATAATAACACCGGTACATTCCCGATACAAAGTGAAAGAATGTTCAATGCTATTAAAGGAAATGGCGGTACTGTGAAATTTGTAAGTCTTCCTTACGAATCGCATGGTTATGCAGGCCGTGAGAACGTATTGCATACATTGGCGGAACAATTTAATTGGCTAGAGAAATATGTAAAGAATGCCGATAAAAAACCAAATGATGATGGTAAGAAAGCGTTTTAATAAAAATGATTTTTGATAGAGAAACCCTGGCGATGGCCGGGGTTTCTTATGTAAGAGATATTTCTTAAATTTAGTATGGCATACAAGCAATAGTACTGTTATTCCCACCTGGATAAAGCTTTTCGCTTCAATAGCATTTTATTATTATTAATAAAAAAGCAAACATGAAAAAAATTACACAGGGTACTCCCTTTATTTTTTTCTACCTACTGATGTTCGCATCATGCAAAGAAAAAAATACCGGGCCGAAAGAAGAAACTATAAATTCCATTAACCTCAAACGAGGCGATGTTGTATTGTGTGGCCCGCCTGACAAAGAATTTGGTTCCGTTGCGTTTGTAAGTTCCTGCAGTGAGAAAGTAAAAAAAGATTTCAATCTTGCCCTTGCATTGCTTCATTCTTTTGAATACGATGAAGCAGAAAAAGTATTTGCAAAAGTCATAGACGAGGATCCAACCTGTGCGATGGCATACTGGGGAGTAGCCATGTCCAACTATCACCCACTTTGGGCTCCACCAACAGAAGGCGAACTTGAAAAAGGGGCTAAAGCAATCGCTATTGCACAATCCCTTTCACCAAAATCAAAAATTGAAACAACTTACATTGAAGCTATTGCTACATTTTATAAAGATTGGAAATCAACTACCCATGCTACCCGAAATATCAACTATGAAAAAGCAATGGAAAAAATTTATACAGAAGACCCTGCCGAAAAAGAAGCTGCCATTTTTTATGCCTTAGCTCTCGATGGAACGGCAGACCCAACTGACAAGTCATATAAAAATCAAAAAAAAGCTGCCGCAATTTTAAATGCACTTTATCCGGGAGAACCCAATCACCCCGGCATTGTTCATTATATTATTCATACTTACGATTCTCCGGAGCTTGCATCATTAGGTTTAGAAGCAGCGAGAAAATATGCATCGGTTGCTCCGGCATCTGCACATGCACAACATATGCCCTCTCATATTTTTACACGACTAGGACTTTGGGATGAATGTATAAATTCTAATCGCATTGCTGCTGCTTCTGCAAAATGCTATGCTGAAAATACAGGTATGAAAGGTCATTGGGATGAAGAATTGCATGCCCTTGATTATTTAGTGTATGCATATCTGCAAAAGGGAGATAATAACTCAGCAAAACAACAATGGGATTACCTGAATTCATTTCAAGATGTTTTTCCGGTAAATTTTAAAGTTGCCTATGCCTTCGCTTCCATTCCTTCCCGCTATGTATTGGAAAATAAAATGTGGAAAGAGGCGGCAGCCATTTTGCCACATGCAACAATAGTTCCATGGGAAAATTATCCCTGGCAAGAAGGTATTATTCATTTTGCCCGGTTAATGGGTTCTGTTAACATTGGCAATATTGATTCTGCCAGGAATGAATTAAAAAAACTATCGGAGTTACAAAATAAACTTACTGAACAAAAAGATTTATACAAAGCCAACCAGTTGCAAATTCAAAAGACAATTGGAGAAGCCTGGATATTATTAAAAGAAGGCAAAAATGTGGAAGCATTAAAGCTGATGAATAGTGCTGCTGATATGGAAGATAAAACAGAAAAGCATGCCGTCACTCCTGGGGAAGTATTACCTGCAAGAGAGTTATTAGCTAATATGTTATTACAAGTAAATAAATTTACTGAAGCATTAACCATGTATGAAGCAGTGTTGAAAAAACAACCAAATAGATTTAATGCATTATATGGAGCTGCGATTACCAGTGAAAGAATTAATAACAATGATAAGGCTGTTAGTTATTACAGGCAATTGATTGCAATTGCATCAGGTTCTAATAGGCCCGAACTTGAAAATGCTAAGTCATTTTTAAAAAAGAATAATAGCTCTTTATAAATGCATGGTTCCTAAAACCAAAAAAGCCATCCGCTAAAAAAACGAATGGCTTTGAGGATATGTGTTCTTGTATCTTTTATACCCTGAAGTGAGCAAAAGCCTTGTTGGCTTCAGCCATACGATGGGTATCTTCTTTCTTTTTGAATGCTGCACCTTCACCTTTGCTTGCTGCAACGATCTCACCAGCTAATTTATCAGCCATGCTACGTCCGTTACGGTCACGGCTATAGCGAATAAGCCATTTAATGCTCAGGGAAACTTTTCTGTCCTGACGAACCTCAGCAGGAATTTGGAAAGTAGCACCACCAATACGGCGGCTACGAACCTCAACACCCGGAGTTACATTGGCCAAAGCTCTTTTCCAAACCTCGTATCCATCTTCATTGGTTTGTTTAGCTACTTTATCCAACGCATCATAAAATATATTGAATGCACCACTTTTCTTTCCTTCCCACATCAGGTTATTTACAAAACGGGTAACCAGTTTGTCGTTAAACTTTGGGTCTGGAGCTAAAGGGAGTTTCTTGGCTTGTGCTTTCCGCATGAATGTTAATTTTTAAAGTATCTGCTGTAGCTGAATTTCTTCAAGTATTAAAACTTTACTCAGTACAAATTGTATGATTGAATTATTTTTTCGCTTTTTCTTTCTTCGTTCCGTATTTAGAACGGCTCTTCTTCCTGTCTTTTACACCAGCCGTATCTAAAGAACCACGAACGATATGGTAACGTACACCCGGTAAGTCTTTTACACGACCGCCACGGATCAATACTATTGAGTGCTCCTGCAGGTTATGACCTTCTCCCGGAATGTAAGCGATTACTTCCACTTTGTTGGTTAAACGAACTTTGGCAACTTTACGAAGAGCAGAGTTTGGCTTTTTAGGCGTAGTTGTATATACACGAGTACATACACCACGACGCTGCGGGCACTGGTCCAAAGCTCTTGATTTGCTTTTGGCTCTGATTATCTCTCTTCCTTTTCTTACTAACTGTTGAATAGTAGGCATTATGAACCTTTATTTTTGGGACGGCAAAGGTAACGGCGAAGGGTCTAATATCCAAAAAAATGATGTCTCATTTTGAAGTTTTGAATATTTTGGGGATAAAAGAGGTTTGGATAGCCCTTTTCTTCGCAGAATCTTACCGAACTGCTTCTAAATCAATACTTATATTTTCTGCATCCAATTATACTTATCCTCTCTTCTTCCTTCTCTAATGTCAGTTAACCATTTTTTTACGGTCGGGGCGGTCTTCCAATTCTCCACATCAAACTTCATTACAAAGTCTTTGTAGCGCAATTCTTTTATTAAAGAAATGGTAGCAGCTGTACCCGTTCCAAATACTTCGTATAGCAAATTAGCTTTGTATGCTTCTATAATGTCATCAATACTCAGCTCCTTTTCTTCTACCGTAAAACCCATTTCCTTCAATAAAGTAATAGTGCTTTGGCGGGTCACCCCGTCCAATATTGTTCCCTGGTCAAGTGATGGTGTAATTGCCGTGTTACCAATTATGAAAAACACATTCATGGTACCACATTCCTGTACGTATTTATGCTCAAAAGCATCAGTCCATAATACCTGGTCATACCCTTTCTTCTTTGCTTCTGCAGTTGCATACATTGCTGCACCATAGTTGCCCGCCGCTTTTGCATAGCCCACACCTCCCGGCACAGCTCTTACATATTGTTCTTCTACATAAATCCGCATTGGTGCACTATAATAAGGACCTGTAGGACTTAGTATAATCATGAACTTATAGGTATCCGAAGGACGAACACCTATCAATTCATCAGAAGAAAACATAAATGGCCTGATGTATAATGAATGGTCTTCTTTATCCGGAATCCAGTTTTTGTCCAATTGAATCAATTGCTTCATCCCTTCCATAAAAATATCTTCAGGAACGGCGGGCATTTGCATTCTTTCCGCGGAAGCATTAAATCGTTTGTAGTTATCCTGTGGACGAAAAATGAAAGCATTACCTTCCGCATCTTTATAAGCTTTAATACCTTCAAAAATGGCCTGGCCGTAATGTAAAGCAGCAACAGAAGGACTTAGCAGCAAAGGTTGATATGGTTTTATTTCAACATTTTTCCATTCGCCATTTTCATAATCAGCCTCCAGCATGTGGTCAGTAAAATACTTGCCAAATGGCATATTTTCAAGACTTATATCCTGTAGCTTGCTTCTTTCCGCTTTTGTAATTGAAATATCCATGGCTGCTGTCATAAAAGTTTATTTTTACCCAGGCAAAGAAACGAAAAAAAGCTAACACCCATTTGTACAAGTTATTAAGGATTTTATGGATATAAATAATATTGAATTACCGGGTATGATGGTGGCGGATTTATATCAATCTTCACTAATAAATGGTACCGAAGCAAAAGAAAAAGCACCAGTTGTAACTGTTGCGGCCACAGCAATTGCAGATGAAAATATCAGCTATAAATCACTTGGCAATAATCAACGAAATGTATTGATTGTTGTAAACAGCAGCGATGCTGTTTATTTGCCCGATAATCAGCTGGCATTTTTAACCGGCATACTCGGTGCCTGCAAATTGAGTTTGGCTGATGTAGCCATTGTAAATCTTGCTAACTACTCCGATGTATCGTATAAAGAACTAACTACCTTTTTCAAAAGCAAAATTACTTTGTTGTTTGATGTAGAACCGGCACAATTTGGGTTACCCATTAGCTTTCCACATTACCAGATTCAACCATTCGCCAATAATTCATTTTTATACTCAGCATCATTAAATGGACTTGAAAATGATAAAGTAGAAAAAAGCAAACTCTGGGTTTGTTTGAAAAGATTGTTCAGCTTATAAATAGTTTTTTTGAAGCCGGTAATTTACTACTATAATTGTCGGTTGCGTTGCACCATTCATCCTTCGATTCGCAACTCAGCATTTGCGAATAGTAAAATTGAATCTCTTAGTCGTTTTAAATTGAAAAGAACATGCAATTGATATTTGCCACTAATAATCAACATAAAGTAGATGAGATCCGTTCACTGCTTACAGGCGAACTTGACATAGTAACATTGAAAGAAGCAGGTATTGATATTGACATCCCAGAACCTTATGAAACAATAGAAGAAAATGCCTCCGGAAAGTCGAAAACGATATACAATATGAAGGGTGTAAACTGCTTTAGTGAAGATACCGGTCTTGAAGTAGATGCCTTAAATGGCGAGCCGGGAGTAAAAAGTGCCCGGTATGCCGGAGAAAGCCGCTCATTTGACGCCAACATTGACAAGCTTTTGATTAATTTGGCCGAGAAAAAGGATTGGTCGGCCCGTTTTAGAACCGTTATTTCGCTTATTATTGACGGGCAGGAAACCTTGTTCGAAGGAATTAGCGAAGGACACATAATTCCTGAAAGAAGAGGCAGCCAGGGTTTTGGGTACGATCCGGTGTTTGTACCAGCGGGAAGCAACAAAACTTTTGCTGAAATGAGTATGAATGAAAAGGCACAATATAGCCACCGTGCAAAGGCTACAGAGAAACTGGTAGCATTTTTGAATAATTTATAATTAAACTTTTGATTTTGACACCAGAACGCAACCAAAATATTACCGAAAGCGACTTACTTCAGGGATGTATAGAAGGCAACCGACGAATGCAGGAAGAACTGTACCGCCGCTTCTCTCCCCGGATGTATGCGGTTTGCCTGCGATATGCCGGCAACTCCGAAGAAGCTGCGGATATATTACAAGAAGGATTTATTAAGGTCTTTAGAAAATTAGACAGCTTTCGTAGTGAAGGTTCTTTTGAAGGTTGGGTACGGCGCATTTTTGTGAACACAGCTATTGAGCATTTTCGCCGCCGTCGCTACCTGATGCCAGTTACTGAAAAAGAAGAAAATACCATTGAAGGAAAATATACTTCGGTATTGGATGAACTGGCAGAAAAAGATATACTGGCATTGGTAAGTGAACTGTCTCCCGGCTACCGCACCGTATTTAATATGTATGTGGTAGAAGGATATACACACAAAGAGATAGCAGATATGTTGGGCATCAGCGAGGGAACAAGTAAATCGCAGCTATCGAGAGCCAAAGTGATACTGCAGGATATGGTGAGAACATTTATAGACAAACAAAGAACGAAGTCAAAATAATGAGTAGCGGATTGTCACATAAAATGTACAACTATGAAGTACCTCCTCCAACAGAAGTTTGGGAAAACATTGCCGCTGAATTAGACGAAGTTGAGCTTTCTAAAAATTTATCTTCCAAACTTTATAATATACAAATTGCCGCACCAGCCGGTATTTGGGCAACTATTGCTGCTGAACTGGATGAAGCAGCACATTTTCAAAATGTAAGTTCCAAATTAACCAATATACAAGTGGTGCCACCAGCTGGCATCTGGGAAAGTATTGCGGCTAACCTTGACGAATCTCCATTAATTAATAAGATTGCTGAACGACTTCAAAACATCCAAGTTGCTCCTCCTGCTACTGCTTGGAATAAAATTGTGGCCGAGTTAGATGAAGTACATGAAGCCGCAGTACCTGATCGCAGAAGACTTTCTCCATTCATCAGATACGCTGCCGCTGCTTCCATCATTGGGTTAATTGCTTTTAGTGCATTGCAATTATTTAAAAACAAAGGCAATGATGATAATGGTGAAATCGTAAAAGGATCAACTCCTGTTCCTGAAAAAATAAATTCTATAGTTCCTCCTGTAAAAGAAGAAACAACCAGTTTTGATACTCCTGAAGTTATAGCTGATGCCGAAGAAGTTCGGAATGATGCTGCGCTTGAAGCAAGTAAAAAAACGTATGCTAAATTAGATAAGCCTGTATCTGCAAAAATGGATATGGCTGCTGCATTTTATTTTAATAATGCGCTTAGCACTGGCACTACACGAGGTCTGGGGGACATGTTTGATGTTCCTGATGAAGAGCCAATAACCAATAACAACAATATTAACAGCCGCTATATAATGTTAATGACACCTGACGGCAATATCATCCGTATGTCAAAAAAACTAGGCGATCTTATTTGTTGCGTATCTGGCGAAGAACAAGATGATGATTGTATGCACCAACTTAATCAATGGAAAGAAAAACTGGCTAACTCCTATGCTGGTCACTCTCCTGGCAATTTTATGGATATTTTTAGCCTTGTAAACTCGCTGCAAGACAATACTCATTAGTCTCCTTTGTTTCCTTATTTTTATTGCAAACAATACTACATGGCCAGAGTAAAAATTGAGATTCCAGAAAATTTCATTTTTCAATGTGATCTTCCTGTTCGTATTACCGATATTAATTATGGCGGTCATGTTGGAAATGATGCGCTGTTAAGCATACTACATGAAATAAGGATGCAATTCTTTAACCATTTTGGATATAGTGAAATGCAATTTGCCGGGGCAGGAATGTTAATGGCTGATGTGGCAATTGAATTTAAAAGCGAATTGTTTTATGGCGATATAATAAACGCTTCGGTCACTACTGGAGAGTTTTCTAAAATAGGGTTTGATATTTTCTACAAATTAGAAAAGCAAACAGGTGAACAGAAAAAATTAGTTGCTGTTGCTAAAACAGGAATGATTTGCTATGATTATGAAAAGAAAAAGATTGTGGCGATGCCCGAAGAAGCTATACAAAAGTTATCTGCATAGATTAACTATTCCATATTCTCCAGTTTTCTTCTGCCTGTAATACGAGCATCTCTTCGCCATTTTTAATTGTAGCACCCCTCTCCTCTCCTTTTTGCAGAAATAAAGTTTTGACCGGATTATACGTAAGGTCGTATAATAAATGTTGGGATGAAATAAATTCGTAAGGAATATCGGGGCAAGTATCAATTGATGGATACATACCCAACGGTGTTGTATTAATAATGATTTTGCTTTTCCTGATTATACTTTCATCAACCTCTTTATAAGTTAGGTTAGAACCATTGTGTAACTTCCGGCTCACCACATCATAACTTATCCCTAATCGTTTCAAAGCAAAAATAATTGCAGCAGTTGCACCACCATTTCCTAACACTAATGCATGCTGATGCTGAGGTTGCATAAAAGGAATGACACTTTTTTCAAACCCGATATGATCTGTATTAAAGCCGTATAATTTGTCGTTACTGATCTTGATGCAATTACATGCCGTTAATCCTTCTGGCATACCTGTAACGTCATCTACAAATTGCAGCACAGATTGTTTGTACGGAATTGTAATAGCAATTCCTTTTAAGCCAGGATTATTTTCAATTAGTGAGGGAAAATCAGCAATAGATTCTAATGAAAAATTTTCGAACTTACAATTGGCTAACCCTTCCCGTTCAAACTTCTCCGTAAAATATTTCTTAGAAAAAGAATGAGACAAGGGGTAACCAATTAATCCGAACAAACGCATCAGGCTTTTTCTTTTTTGTCGAGGAACAGATCAAAAGTATCTCCACGTAAACCGATACGCATTGCTTCTAATGGAATTACTTCACTCGGTGCAATGTTGCCAAGATTTACATTGCAGCCTATCAATTCAATAAAATATAATTGCTGAGCTTTTTGAGGAGCCTCCCAGATTATTTTTTCGGCAGGGATCTGCGTTAATATCTCTTGCACCAATCCTTCTCTTACTTCACCGCTTCCACGATAAATACCAACATTACCAGCCTCTCTTGCTTCTGCAATTACATAGGTTGAACCAGCTTCCAGTTCTGCTTTCATCAACTCAATCCATTTATATGGCGGAATGATATGTGCTGCATCTTTGCTACCTACTTCGCTCAATACAGTTCCGTGTTGCGTTAACTTTTCAATATAACCACACTTCTCCGCATGAGGAATTGTAACAGAACCATCACTTACTTCCATATAGCTGATGCTGTATTTTTTGCAAAGTGCTATATAATCGTCAAATTGATTGCGGATCAGAAAAGCTTCAAACAAAGTACCCCCAAAATAAATAGGTAAATCGTATGACCGGTACACTTCTAATTTTTCTTCGAGGTTTGGTGTAACGAAAGCGGTACCAAATCCTAATTTTACAATATCCACATGTGGATGAGATACACTCAAGAAATTTTTTGCTTCCTGCACACTCAATCCTTTATCCATCACCATAGTTAATCCTGAAGTACGTTGCTTCGGTGTTCTTTCTGGAATTTGAGAGAGATTAAAATTCATTGCTACCATTGTTTGATTAAGAAATTCAAATAAGACCTGTACTAATTCTGTGTGTGTGACACACTCAGTTTAATACAGGCACGCAAAAATAAGGAAGAATACCTATAGCCGTATTTACAACCGCAGATAAACAACATCAATCTCTAAATAGACTTATTTCTTTTAGACCTGGCCAGCACATCTACTATTTGCTGATGTTGCATTACAGATGGATTTAACTCAAGGAATTTCTTTAAAAGCTTTGGTGCTTGTTGGATTGCATGTTCCAATTGCAGAACAGCTTCTTTCGATTTACCTAAAGCCAGCAGCACTGCTGCTTTATAGAAAACAAATAAAGGTTTATCGTTTGTAATATGCAATGCTGCATTTGTTTGCTCCAATGCCTCCTCAAAATATTCAGCTTTGTACAGGCATCTGATCAATGCCTCCCAACCACCAACATTGCGGGGCCTGCTTCTTACCACATTCATAAAATACTGAACGGCTTCCTTAAATTGCCTGAGGTGCATTTTGCATTCACCCGCCAATAAATTATAATCAGCTTGTAAGCGATGGATCTTCATAGCTATATCTAATTGCTTCAGGCAACTTTCCCATTGACCTTCATTGAAATAAGTACAGGCTATTTTATAAAAAAGCTTGCTGTCGTCTTGCCGCATGTGAGAGGCTTTTCGATAATGAAATCTTGCCTGTGCAAAATTTTTCAGTTTATCATAGCAATGGCCGATAGCTTCATAAATTACATCTTCCGGCTTTGCCAGTTCAATTACTTTCTCCAGCATTTCAATTGCCTCTTTATACTTTCTGAGTCTGATATATGCATCGCCTATATTGCGATAGGCATAATCAAATTTTTCATCAATAGTTATTGCATACTGGTAAGCATCAATTGCTTTTTCATACAACTTCAATCCCTGGTATGCCGCAGCCAGATTGAACCATGCTAACTCACTATACGGATACTCATCAATAATTTGCTGGTGTAAGCGAATACTTTCTTCGTTTCGTCCGGTAAAATCTGTCCAGAAGCATATTTTATATAAAGCTTCTTCATTTGTAGGTTCTTTTTCCAATATCATTTTGAGACAGTCGAACACTTTATCAAAATCCTCGTAATCATCGTACACATCTGCCAATTCAAACAACAGTTCAATTTTTTCTTCCCCCTCAAATAAATTCAGCGCTTCCTCCAGCAAAACAACAGCCTTCTCCTGCTGGTCTAATGCGAGGTAAACATCTGTTTTCAGAATATATAAATTGATATTGTTGCTGTCTAGCAATGATGCATCTTCGAGAATGGACAGAGCCTCCCGATATTGCCTGGCGGCGATTAAAATATCCGCCTTTTTTATCATCAATAAAGACGAATAAGGAAATTGAGCACTGCCTATTTCGGCGGCCTCTAATGCCTTGGGGATTTCATCCTTTTCCTGGTAGTATTCGATTATTTTTTCAAAAGCATCTTCTTCTATAAATGAGTTTTGGCGGCCGTTTTTAAGATTTTCGTACTGTTTAAGCAGTTCCCGAAGCTGTTCCCGATCTTCCCGGTAAGGATTATCTTTCATGTATCCGGACATTTGGTGAGCAAAACTTTTAAAGAGCCTGTCAGACAGCAAAATCCCTTTGCCCCCTGAAATGTGTTATTACCAACAAGTTAAATAAAAAAAGGGGACTATTCCGGCTCCTACTTTTCCCCATATGTGCAAAATAATGTTTTTTTTTGGCGGTTTCAATGTAACAATTCGTCATATTGTCCGTTAATGAAGTATTAAATTTCTGGATAAACGGTTTGCTTTATATTAACTTTTCTATTTACTTTTGCTAAATCAATGAACCATCCAAAACTAAATATAGTTTATAAAATAGTGGGCAAAAAGCTTTCAGTCATTGCTTTAATGGCTATTTCTGCTATTGCTGCTTATGCCACTTTGGGCGATGGAAAATCTAAAGCTTCCGCTACCCCAAAAAAATCGTTGCTTTCTAATAAAGCAACAGTTGTGCCGGGTTCATTTTCTCTTAAATCAGGTTATACTTATCGTGGCAATCAGGTTATAAAAACCAATGCTGAAAATGAGTATATCAGTTTAAACACAGTAGTTACTACTCAAAGAGGTAACACTGTTTACATTGTGCCTTTAAAAAAGAAGGTTATTTTAAGCAATGTAAAAATTGAGTTCGGTAACCGTCAGTTGAAAAGAAATTAATTTCCTTTTCCCAAACTTTCTTCATAGGTCATTACACGATAACCAGATTTTGGTAAGTCGAACTTTGCCTGCATAACAGGGTTAAAGTTGATACTTGAAACCGTATATGTAACCATCATCTTTCCCATCGACGCTTCATATTGCATAGCCAGACCAGGTAAATCTTTAGTCAGGTATTGAAAATCTTTGCTTACAGCATCAATTTCCTTAGTAAAGTAAACTGTAAAAGTGCTATTATCAGCCAGTGTACCGATCGCTTTCTGGCAATTATAACCAGCAATTACCTTGTACTCGTTTAAATAAGTGAATTTGATACCTTCATATTTCTTATTCGACTCTTTCCAGTTTTGCTGTGTCATTTTTATCATGTACTTCTGATCTCCATATTCCTTTAAAACAGTTACGGCTGAAGTTTTACCATCGATAATAGTGGCTTGTGTACCCAATGAGCTGATCATTTCAGAACGACTTGAGTTACCCTTTAAATAAATAACACTGGTAGCTCCATCTAATAAGTCTGCAGCTTGTGGCGTTTTATTGCTCGTATTAATTACTATATCATAAGAAATAGTTCCTTCTGTCAGCTTTTTCTGGGCTGAGATCTGTGTAAATGATACCAAGGCTAAAACACTTGTAATTATATAGTTGATTTGTTTCATTTTGTTTGTTCTGTAGTTAATATCTAAAAGACGTGCCAATTTAACCAATAAGTTGCAGTTGAACCATGGATAGCAAAACTTTGTGGATACAGACTGAAAAACCGGGTCGCAACTAGCAAAACCCGGTTCTTCTTAAGATTCTCTTAACAAAGAATTATTTCTTCTTTTTCTGCTGTAGATCCTTCATTTTCTTTTGCTGTTCCTGCATCTGCTCCATCCGCTCCTGCCATTTGGATTTGGTTTTTGGCTTCTTTCTGTTATCCTCAATCTTTGCCATTATCTTATCATGATTGATGATATGATTCTGGATAATATACTGGATAGCCAGTGTAATTACATTCGACACGGTATAGTACCATGTTAAAGCCGAAGGAAGCTGGTTAAAGAAGAATAACAAGAAAATGGGGAAGATATACGGCATGTATTTCAATACCGGGTTGCTCTGGTCAGGTGTCATGCTCATACTGTACCAGGAAATAAGGAAGCTGGTAAATACAGCGGTAAGATTGAAAATACTGATATGACTACCAAAGAATGGAATTCTAAAGCCCATTTTGATCGGATCGTCAAATGCAGACAAATCGGTGCTCCACAGGAACTCAGCCCCTCTTAAGCCCACATCCGCATTAAATAAACTGAATAAAGCAAAGAAGATAGGAATTTGCAATAAGGCGGGCAAACATCCTCCAAGGGGATTAACACCTGCTTCTCTAAAAATTTTCATTTGCTCCATGCTCATTGCTTGGCGATCTTCACCGTACTTATCTTTTAGTTTTGCTATTTCCGGACGAAGCAATTTCATTTTCGCCCCACTCAGATAACTTTTATAAAGCAATGGTGAAGTAACGAGTTTGATAAATATTGTCAATAGTGCAATTGCCAAACCCATGCCTCCGGCAATTCCTTTTAGAAAATCAAAAATGGGAAGAATTATATACTTATTCAATGGCCGGACAAATGCATAAATGCCCTGACCCAGGTTTACCAGCTTTTCGTAACTCTGGTCGTATTTCTGAAGTACATGATAATCGGAAGGCCCATAATAAATACTTAAAGGAACAACTGCCGGGGAACCTGCTTTAACAGAGAGCTTCATATTGGCCGTGGACTGTACAATTGTTTTTGACGTATCGTCCGGAATAGTCCAATCCATCTTACCTGATGAAAAATTATCTTTCGCAGTAAGAATAGTAAAGAAAAAACGTTGACGAACACCCACCCACTTCACTGATTCATCAAACTCTTTACTACTTTTTCTGGCAATGGTGTGATAATCAAAACTTCCATCTTCTACATACCCTACCTGTGTATTTTGTTTTTCAAATGAAATATCTGACTCTTGTTGTGCTGCAGTGTACTGCCAGGTAAGGTTCATATTTCCCTGTGTAAGCAACTGGTTAACGCCATTCAGTTTGATATTGAAATCAAGCATGTAATCGTCTTTCTTCAGAATATATTCATGTGTAATAGAAGGTGCACCTGCACTATCTGAAGCAAGTGAAAATGAAATTACCTGCGAGCTATCTGCATTTCTTGTTACCTCGCTTACAGTAAAAAACAAATCTCCTGTTTCGGCAGTTTTGTTTGCAGCAGTATTAATGGTGTAGCTAAGTTTATCAAAGTTGGTAGCGGCTAGTTTCACCAAAGAGCTATCAAGGCCTTTGTAATTTTTAAGTTCCACTTTTTTAACCTGCCCTCCTTTGTTGGTGAAGGTTACTTTCATCAAACCGTTTTCTGCAACACTTGTTGTTTCAGTAGTATCTACTGCGGCTTGAAAGGTACCGGCATTACTAACTTTTGCTACTGAGTCTGCAATTCTGTTAAGTGAATCTTGCTTTGGTTTATTAACCAGATTAATGGAGTCTTGTATAGCTTGCTGTTTTTTTTGTTCAGCTACTTTTTGCTTATTGTACGCAGCCTGTTCCTTATTGGTGTAAACAAAATAGCCAATAAAAAGTGCCGCCAGTATTACAAAACCCAGGACAGTATTACGGTCAAACTTCATTCGTCATTTTTTTGGAGTGGGCAAAGATAGGAGTTCTGAGGGAAGACTTTGGGCTGAAAAGCAGATAGTCGGTGAGAGGCAATTTTGAACATGTAGGGAGCGAAAAAGAGGTATTAAATCGATGTAATATGAGCATAAAAGCAAAAGAGGTCGAACCGCTTTGGCCCGACCTCTTTATATTATATACTAATCACTTAAATCATTTCGCTTTGCAGCAAAGGATTCTTTATGCCTATCTTTTTTTCTGAGTATGTTTTGGCAGCTTTAATAAAGCTTACAAAAACCGGTTGTGGATTTTCTACTGTGCTTTTCAGCTCCGGATGGTATTGTACACCAATAAAAAATGGATGATTTGCCAGCTCTATAATTTCAACAAGGCCAGTACCCGGGTTTTTTCCACTGGCTATCATGCCTTTTTCTTCAAATTGTTCGAGGTATTTATTATTGAACTCCCAGCGATGGCGATGCCTTTCACTGATCATTGTTGTGCCATAGATCTTCTCCGCTAATGATCCTTGTTTTATTTCACATGGATAAGCACCCAATCTCATTGTGCCTCCTTTAGCCGTTACTTTTTTCTGCTCATCCATTAAATCAATAACCGGCTCTTTTGTTTCAGGGTTCATTTCAGTGGAGTGTGCATCTTTTAAACCCAATACATTTCTGGCAAATTCAATCGCTGCCATTTGCATACCGAGACAGATTCCGAAGAATGGCAATCCATTTTCTCTGGCATATTTTACGGCTACAATTTTTCCTTCAACCCCACGATGACCAAAGCCTGGAGCAACTAACAAACCATCAAGACCGGCTAATTTTTCTGATACGTTATCATCGGTAATAAATTCGCTGTGTACATTGGTAATTTGCACCTGGCATTCATTCATGGCACCTGCATGAATAAATGATTCCAGAATTGATTTATACGCATCCTGCAATTCCAGGTATTTTCCAATCAATCCGATCGTTACTCTTCCTTTTGGATATTTCAATTTGTCCAAAAACTCTTTCCACTTTGACAATTCAGGTTCTTTGTAATCCGTAATGTTCATCTTCTTCAATACAATCAGGTCAAGACCTTCCCGCATCATGGCAACAGGAACCTCATAAATGGTTGGTGCATCTGCCGCTTCAATTACAGCTTCTTGTTTTACATTACAGAACAAGGCAATTTTTCTTCTTAGCTCAGGAGATAATGTTCTTTCCGTTCTGCAAACAATTACGTCCGGATGAACTCCTTCCTGACTCAGCATTCTTACGCTATGCTGCGTTGGTTTTGTTTTTAATTCTTTCGCAGCCTTTAAATATGGAATTAACGTAAGATGTATTACCACTGCATCTTCTTCTGGCAATTCCCATTGTAATTGTCGAACCGCCTCAATAAATGGTAAACTCTCAATGTCGCCGACTGTTCCACCAATTTCAGTAATTACAATATCGTACTGACCGCTTTGGCCAAGTAGCTGCATTCTTCTTTTTATTTCATCGGTAATATGCGGTACTACTTGTACAGTTTTACCGAGATAAGCACCTTCTCTTTCTTTATTAATTACAGTCTGGTAAATACGGCCCGTAGTAACATTGTTTGCTTGTGAAGTAAAAATGTTGAGAAACCTCTCATAGTGACCAAGGTCTAAATCCGTTTCAGCCCCATCTTCTGTT
Organism: Chitinophagaceae bacterium; assembly: GCA_022843585.1. GTDB lineage: Bacteria > Bacteroidota > Bacteroidia > Chitinophagales > Chitinophagaceae > JJ008. The sequence continues at coordinate 1,304,350 of JALHNJ010000001.1, read as the reverse complement.
ACAAAACATTCGCCATGTTCATAAGGATTTAAAGTACCGGGATCTACGTTGATATAAGGATCAAATTTTTGAATAGTAACTCTTAAACCCCTTGCCTGTAAAAGTTTAGCAAGGGATGCAGCTACAATGCCCTTCCCCAACGAAGAAGTAACTCCACCTGTAACAAAAATGTATTTAGCCATGTGTGCTCAATTTAAAAATTATTTACAAGTGGATAAATACAATTCACTCAATTCGGATTACTCCGGAAAGTCCGTACAATCGAAAAAAGTATAAAAAAACTGAAATTTACCCCACCCAAGCTGACCAGCGGATACTTCTAAGAAATTGATAGAAATGGAAGAAATTCCGGGAGGTCATGTAAAGCTAAAAGAAATTTCCGGTCTCTCCTAAAGCGATATAAAATTTCATATCCACAGTTGATAAAAATCAAGTGGAAAAGAAGATTTGTTTATAAAGAATGGCGGCACTTATTACAAGATTATCATTTAACTAGCCGCCTAATCCACACACTACATCCACCCGGCGCAATACTATCCTCCTCTTTACTCCAGGGATTCATTTTGTCCACTTCAATTTCGATATTTCGGAAGCGAATAGGCTTAAAATCCCGCCCGGCCGAAAAAGTAGAATCCTTGAATTTAATTTTTAAGTCGCAATACGGTTTTTCCATATCTCCCACCCATTCCCGGCCACATCCATCATTAGTAATAGATAGATCAAGTTCCTTTATTTTAACTGTCTTTTTACTGTCAATTATAAATTTGCGATCGGTAAACTCCTCTTGCCTGCTACTGCAATTTATTGCAGTAAAAAAGAAGCCTATACTTCCAACTAATAGAATGGTTGATTTCATACCATAAATTACAAACTAAAGTTCAATTGCATTATTTTAGTATTTCAACAATTGTAGAATGAAGAAAATATTTGTAGCTGCTTTTAGCCTCTGCGTTTTTGCTGTTACGCAAGCTCAAAAAACATATATCTGGTGCGGCACATTGATTGATGGCATATCAAATGAGCCAAAAAAAGCTATGACTATTGTAGTTGAAAAAAACAAAATAGTGGCTGTAGAGAATGGATATTTAAACCCAGGTGCAAATGACCAAGCAATTGACCTTAAAACAAAAACAGTTACCCCCGGCTGGATTGATATGCATGTACATATGGAACATGAAACAAATCCTAACCGGTACATGGAAAACTTTACATACAATCCAGCTGATTATGCATACCTCTCTGTAAAATTTTCGGAAGTAACATTAATGACTGGCTTTACAACCGTAAGAGATCTTGGCGGTACGGGTGTAAATATTTCATTACGAAATGCTATTAACAAAGGAATTATTAAAGGCCCAAGAGTTTACACAGCAGGAAAATCAATTGCTACTACAGGCGGACATGCAGATCCTACCAATGGCTTTCGGGCAGATTTGATGGGAGACCCGGGACCAGCAAATGCTGTAGCAAACGGAGCAGATGAATGCAGGCAGGCAGTTCGTCAACGCTACAAAGAAGGAAGTGATCTAATAAAAATTACTGCGACGGGTGGTGTATTAAGCGTTGCCAAAAGTTCAAGCAATCCACAATTTACAGAAGACGAAATAAAAGCCATTGTTGAAACTGCAAAAGATTATGGATTTAAAGTAGCTGTGCATGCACATGGTGCAGAAGGAATGAAAAGAGCTATACGAGCTGGAGTTAATTCCATAGAGCATGGAACAAATATGGATGATGAAGCCATTGCATTATTTAAACAATATGGAACCTGGTATGTGCCTACCCTTACCGCTGGCGCAGCGGTAGCGGACTCGGCAAAAAAGCCGGGGTATTATCCAGAATTAGTTACTCCTAAAGCATTGGAGATCGGACCAAAAATAAAAGCCACATTTGCCAAAGCTTATAAAGCCGGTGTAAAGATCGCTTTTGGAACGGATGCCGGGGTGTATAAACACGGAATGAACTGGCTTGAATTTTCTCATATGATAGAAGCAGGAATGCCGGCAATGGAAGCTATAAAATCTGCCACTATTAACGCAGCTGATTTGTTAGGAGAAAAAGATAAACTAGGAAGTATCGAAATTGGAAAGTTGGCAGATATAGTTGCAGTGGATGGTGACCCCTTAAAAGATCCAAAAGTTTTTGGGAAAGTTATTTTTGTGATGAAAGATGGTGTGGTGTATAAAAAATAAACCTGCTAAATAAAAAAGCCGGAATTGCAAAATGCAATTCCGGCTTAAAAATTAAAATCGTTCTTTACATTTTTACACAAGCATCTGTGCAAGTATGGCCGCTTTCACCATGTGCATACAGGTGATTGCCATCTTTGCAATCAGCACCGCAGGTATGTGCAGTTCCACAAGCATCTGTGCAAGTGTGCCCAACCTCAGTATGTGCATAGACATGATTGCCATCTTTGCAATCAGCACCACAGACATGAGCGACAGCTCCAGCAATTTGAGCCGCAGCAGGTTGAGTAGTTGCTTCTACTTTTTCAGGAGTAGTAGCATCTGTTTTGTCATCCTTCTTTTCATCTTTGCAAGCCGTAATGCTCAAGGCAGCAAGAATCAAAATAGAGGAGAGTAGCTTTTTCATAAACAAAAACAATTTAGTTATCCTAAAAATAAACTGATTCTGCTGGTAGATAAAATCCATTTCTGCACTATTGATGCAAATTAATCTTTGGCTATTTTTCTATAACTGGTCATTATGCCTCTTATAAGTGATGAGCTAAAACCCTGGTGTTCCATTTCGTTCAAACCTGCAATGGTACAGCCTTTGGGAGTAGTTACTTTATCAATTTCCTGTTCGGGATGAGAGCCATTTTGTAACAATAATTCAGCTGCACCTTTAACCGTTTGAGCCGCAATTATAGACGCAGTAGCCGCATCAAATCCTATTTCAATGCCCCCCTGGATATTGGCCCGGATATAACGCATAGCATACGCAGTGCCGCAGGCACCAAGTATAGTGGCTGCTTCCATCAGTTTTTCATCAATTGTCACCACTAAACCAAGATTCTTAAATAAATCATGCACATATTTTATTTCTGTGCTATTAACCTTATCACTGCAAACACATGTCATGCTTTGCTGTATTGCAATCGCAGTATTAGGCATAGCCCGGAAAATAGAAATTTTATCGCCAACAATACTTCTTATATCACTCATTGTAACTCCTGTTACAACAGATACAAGAATTTTATTACTTCCCAATTCATTTTTTATATTATTAAGCACTTCGCTTATCTGAAATGGTTTTACAGCGAGAATTATTATCTCACTTTTTTTAGCTGCCGCAATATTATCATCTGTTACAGTCACCTTTTTTTCGGCCAGCGATGTAAGCGTAGAAATGTTTCTTTTAGTGATAATAATTTCTGAAGGTTTGCTGAATTTGCTTTTCAACAACCCTTCCGCTATTGCAGTTCCGAGGTTTCCTCCTCCAATTATTGCAATCTTTTTACCCATATTTCTTATTTTGGTAAAGATAAAGAACCCTGCTTTGTTCTTTCTTGTTTAGCGTATAAGATGCTGAATAAGCTTTATCCTCCACAAAAAAATTAAATATTTATTTATTAAAACCAAACCGGCCTGCCATACGTAGTTAGAACATTATTCAACTACTACTGGGTGAATCACAAATTAGCTTACCAGCTAAACTCCCCGGTAACAAAAAACCAAAAAATAGTTATGCAAAAGAATTTATTCTCTTTCCTGGCAGTAGCAGCAATCAGCTCTTCCATTTTTGTTGCCTGTAACAATGAGGCCAAAACTGATAAAACTACCACTGACACAGTTACAATGGAAGAACCAAAAATGGAAGAAGAAAAAGGTGTTATGGTAGGCGGAGCTAACATGGTAGCATCAAAAGACATTGTAGATAATGCAGCTGGTTCTGCTGATCATACCACATTAGTAGCTGCAGTAAAAGCGGCTGATTTAGTAGAGACATTAAAAAGTGCCGGACCTTTCACTGTTTTTGCACCAACTAATGAAGCTTTCAACAAATTACCAGCAGGTACAGTTGACAATTTATTAAAGCCAGAAAATAAAGCTGCTCTTGCAGGTATCCTTACCTATCATGTAGTAGCAGGTGGTTTTAAATCAACTGATTTAAAAGATGGTCAAAAAGTAAAAACTGTACAAGGCGATGAATTGACCATTGGCTATAAAGATGGCAAGTGGACTGTTACAGATGCAAAAGGCGGTGTTGCAAATATTACCATTGCTGATGTTATTTCAAGCAACGGCGTTACTTATGTAATTGATGCTGTGTTGATGCCGAAAAAATAATTCGTTTAATATTCGGTGGTTTGAATATTTCAAATAAAGGGGTGAGCAATCACTCCTTTATTTATTAGTAGAACTCCTTTTTCTTCAAATAATTTGTTACATAATCTGCAACACCTTCTTCTAAGGTGTGGAAGCTACTGTTGTAACCAGCATTCCGCAATTTGGTCATATCAGCTTCTGTAAAATATTGGTACTTGTCACGGATATCTTCCGGTATATCTATATATTCAATAGTTGGTTGCTTATTCAAACTTTCAAAAATTGCTGTGATCAGATCTTTAAAAGCTCTTCCTTTACCTGTACCAAGATTATATAAACCTGATGCAACAGTTTCGCCAGCATTTTCCATGAGCCAATAACAAACTGCTGCTACATCTTCTACATAAATAAAATCCCGTAGCTGTTCGCCATCCTTAAAATCCGGATGGTGTGATTTAAAAAGTTTTACTTTTCCGGTTTTTTGGATCTGATTGTATCCATGAAAAACCATACTTGCCATTCTTCCTTTGTGATATTCATTCGGGCCATATACATTGAAGAATTTCAATCCTGCCCAAAAAGGTGGTTGTGTTGATTGTTTCAACGCCCACTTATCAAATTCGTTTTTTGAAACCCCGTAAGGATTTAAGGGTTGTAGTTGCTCAACTATATCATGACTGTCTTTATAACCCAATTCACCGTTCCCATAGGTGGCGGCAGAGGATGCATACACTAATGGAATATTTTTTTCAACACAATAATTCCAAATATTTTTTGAATACTCAACATTCAATTTTTCATGCACAGCATAATCAAACTCCGTAGTATCTGTTCTTGCGCCTAGGTGAAAAACAAAATCAATATTCGTATCCGTCTCTTTTAACCAGGCGAACAAATCTTCTCTTTCTACTTTTGCCGAAAATTGCTTCGCATCGAAATTGAACCATTTGTCTTCTTCGCTAAAATCATCTACTATAACGATATTGGCAAATCCTTTTTTATTAATATAGCCAAGGAGGTAGCTACCGATAAACCCGGCAGCACCCGTTAACAAAATTGTTTTCCCTTTATCCATTTATATTGAGCTTAATGCCGAACCGGCTTCTTCTTTTGATAAAAAATTTTCGATAGCAGTATCATACTGCTCCTTCCATGAATCAATTGTTCCCCATTCCATTCCATCTACTTCCACCGAACCACTTGTTACAACACCTAATTCTTCAAACGGATGATTACCTAAGGCATCTTTAACTTCTTTTAGTTTATTTGCTTTAACTGAAACCACCACCCTGCTTTGCTTTTCGCCAAACCACTGCGCATCTTTCCGGATATTATAGTCAGCAGCCACCACATCAAAACCAAGATTTCTATGGAAAGCTGATTCCAATAAGGTTACAAACAAACCACCTTCACTAACATCATGCGCAGATTCAATTAATTTTTTACTGATCAGCTCCATAATTTTTTGCTGCAATTTCAATTCCTCTTCTAATTCAAAATGCGGCGCCGGAGATAATTCAACCCCGCAAATTTTTGCTAGGTATTGAGATGAGTTGATATCATTATTAGAATAGCCAATCAATAAAATAACATCCCCTTCTTCTTTAAAATCCAACGTCATTTTATTATTCACATCTTCAATCAATCCTACCATCCCGATCGTTGGAGTAGGATATACCGGTCCATCTGGATTTTGATTGTAGAAACTTACATTACCTCCTGTAACGGGAGTTTCAAATTGTCTGCAAGCTTCTCCCATTCCTTTTATAGCATGTACAAACTGGTAGTACACTTCCGGATCGTATGGATTTCCAAAATTCAGGCAGTTAGTAACACCTAATGGCTGACCACCTGTGCAAACAATATTTCTTGCTGCCTCGCTTACGGCAATCATCGCACCTTTATATGGATCTGCAAAAACATAACGACTATTGCAATCTGTTGTTACGGCCAATGCTTTAGTTGTTCCTTTCACAATTACTAATGAAGCATCGGTTGGTGCGTTTGTAGAAGTATTGTTTGTACCTACCATGCTATCATACTGATTATATATCCAACGCTTTGATGCAATGGAAGGAATTTTTACAACTTGCTCTGCAATACTTTTTAAATCTTCCGGAACTTCTACTGTATTTGGATTGAATTTCTTTATTTCCGCTAAATATTTAGGCTCCGTATATTCTCTATCGTATTGTGGTGCGCCGCCACCTAATACCAATTCATGTGCAGGTAATGATGCTTCTAATTCTCCATTCATATAGAAGTTCAAAATCCCATCATCAGTAACTTCTCCGATTACAGAACAAGGCAAATCCCATTTGGTAAAAACTTTTGTTACTTCCTCTTCCCTTCCTTTTTCTGCAACCAACAACATTCTTTCCTGGCTTTCGCTTAGCAAAAGCTCCCATGTTTTCATATTGTTTTGGCGGGTAGGCACTTTATCTAAATCGATTCGCATTCCCACTTCTCCTTTTGCACTCATTTCTGCAGTAGAACAAATGATACCCGCAGCTCCCATATCCTGCATACCTACTACGGCGCCGGTTTGTATTACTTCTAAACAGGCTTCTAATAATTTTTTTTCCTGGAACGGATCACCAACTTGTACAGCAGGTAGCTCTTGTGTACTCTCTGCTGTGATATCTGCTGATGCAAATGACGCACCACCAATACCATCTTTACCGGTTGCACTTCCTACGAACATTACAGGGTTACCTTTTCCGAGTGCCGTAGCCGAAACAGTTTCGCCAGCTTTTACAATACCCACACTCATAGCATTTACCAGTGGGTTGGTATGATAACATTCATCAAAATAAATTTCACCTCCAACTGTAGGTACACCAAAGCAGTTACCATAATGGCCGATGCCATGTACAACACCTGATAATAAATGTTGCGTTTTATCTTCTTCTAAATTTCCGAAACGTAATGAGTTTAATGAAGCAATTGGCCTTGCTCCCATGGTGAAAATATCTCTATGTATTCCACCCACACCAGTTGCTGCACCCTGAAATGGTTCAATGGCAGATGGGTGATTATGCGATTCTATTTTAAAAACAACACCAAGACCATCACCGATGTCCATTAAACCCGCATTTTCTTCACCAGCTTTTACCAGCATTCTTCCGCCTTCTCTTGGCAACGTCTTTAACCACTTAATAGAGTTTTTATAGCTGCAATGCTCACTCCACATTCCGGAAAAAGCACAGAGTTCATTGAAGTTGGGTGTACGGCCTAATTTTTCTTTGATCAATTCAAATTCCTGCTCTGTTAAGCGAAGCTGTTGTGCTGTTTTTACTGTTACTTCCATGGAGGCTATAATAATTTAGAAATGGGATAGAGCCAAGTCTTCACTAAAGCTTTGGCGGACGAGTTGCAAATTTAAGGCTTGTGCGTCATGGTATAAAACAGAACTTGTCAACTTTATGCTGACACATGGCATAAGTTTAAAAATAGTTGTGCTATACTTCCCCTGCGCAGTATTTATCTCTTATTTTGTGCCACAAACCTTTACGTTGGAGTACCTGATTTTTGTTGCTTATCTTATACTTTTTGCCTGGTTAACTACCAAAGTAAAATTCTTTACTCAAACCGGGCTGAGTAAAGCACAACTGATCATAATTTTTTTATTGAAGATTATGGCCGGGATCTTTTACGGCTGGATTGGTCTTTATTATGGCGGGCTGGCACAAATGCAGGATACATGGGGTTATCATGCCAGCGGCATACAAGAATATCATTTATTATATAATAACCCCGGTGAATATTTCACTAATCTTTTTCGTGACCCTTACGATGGTGGAGTGAACAAATTTTTCAGCTCCAATGACTCTTACTGGAATGACCTGAAGGGAAATACTTTTATTAAAATTCTTTCCGTTTTCAATGTATTTAGTTTTGGATATTATTATGTAAATGTTATTTTCTATTCTTTTATTACTCTTTTTGGCGCAATTGCCATTTACAGAGTAATGACAGATGTTTTTCCGGGTAAAAAAATTCCTGTTTTATTAGCTACCTTTCTTGTTCCTTCTTTTTTATATTGGACCAGTGGACTACATAAAGAGGGACTAATTTTTACCAGTATTTCGCTTATTATCTACGTTATCTATTTCAGCCTTAAAGACAAAAGACTAGGATTTAAAAGATTTCTTTATTTATTGGCCGGCCTCCTTTTGTTATTGACGCTAAGAAATTTTATCATCATCATCATTGCCCCGGCTATTGTAGCCTGGCTAATAGCGAATAGGCGACCCAAATTTGGCATTGCTGTTTTTGCAGGAGTTTATATATTTTTCGGCTTACTTTTTTTTAATGCCCGGTATATAAATCCTCAACTTGATTTTCCCCAGGCGGTAGTTACCAAACAGCAAGAGTTTATGCAACTAAAAGGCGGGAACTCAAGCATTCCAATAAAAGAATTGGAACCAACAGCCATAAGTTTTTTAAAGAATACTCCCCAGGCAATTAATCTTTCTACAATAAGGCCCTACCCAAGTGATGTACGACACATCCTTTCTTTAGCAGCCGCTATTGAAATCAATTTGATTTTATTGATGTTTCTTCTTTTCCTTTTTTGCAGAACCAACGGCATCACTTCAAAAAACCTCGTTTATTTCTGCATTTTCTTTTCCGCTTCACTTTTACTTACCATCGGCTTTAGTGTAAACAATTTGGGAGCAATTGTGCGATACAGGAGTGTAATTATGCCACTGCTGGTTATTCCCATGGCTGCAAGAATTGACTGGCCACGACTAGGCAGGATATTTTCAAATAAATATTAAAAATAAAAATAATGTTATTAATTCTGCTGAATAACTGTTGTTTCTGCGCCTTTAATTGATACTTTTCTTCATTTTATTCACAATAGATCGAAAAAATAAACATTATATCAAAAAATAATTGGAATAATTGAAGCAATAGCCGTTTTTTGCCCAAAATTATAACCAAATGTCACTTCGTTTTAACGCTATCAACAATCTCTCCACCAGCATTGATACCAAGGTGGATGCTTCCCCAAAAATCACTGCCCTTTTTGGAAGCAATGTATTTAGTTTAAAAACTGCCCGTGAATTTTTGAGCGATGAGGCTTATAAAAGTCTTCAATCCTCCATCAAAGCCGGGCAAAAAATTGACAGAGCTGTAGCTAACCAGATTGCTACCGGCATGCGGGCATGGGCCGAGTTAAAAGGTGTTACCCATTTTACACACTGGTTTCAACCATTAACCGGCACTACTGCCGAAAAACATGATTCGTTTTTTACATTAAAAGGCGATGGAACTCCAATTGAACAATTTGAAGGCGATGCATTGGTGCAACAAGAACCTGATGCTTCTTCTTTTCCAAGCGGTGGATTGAGAGCAACTTTTGAAGCAAGAGGTTATACAGCCTGGGATCCCTCTTCTCCCCCTTTCATTATGGAGATCGGCCAGGGAAAAACATTGTGCATTCCTACCATCTTTGTTTCGTACACTGGTGAGTCATTAGATTATAAAGCTCCTTTATTAAAAGCATTGGATACATTGAATAAAGCAGCTGTTGAAGTTTGCAATTATTTTGATAAGAATATTACAAGAGTAACTCCTACTCTTGGTTGGGAACAAGAATATTTTGTAGTAGACGAAGCCTTATTCAATGCAAGACCTGACCTGGTTATGACTGGAAGAACAGTTTATGGCCATTCATCCGCAAAAAATCAACAATTGGAAGACCAGTACTTCGGTTCTATTCCTGAAAGAGTATATGCATACATGAGAGATTTTGAAACAGAATCTTACAAACTCGGCATTCCTCTCCGTACAAGACATAATGAAGTAGCACCCGGCCAATATGAGTGTGCACCAATTTTTGAAGAAGTGAGTGTGGCTGTGGATCACAATTCATTATTAATGGATGTGATGGAAAGAGTGGCCCGTCGTCATGGCCTTAGAGTTTTATTACATGAAAAACCATTTGCAGGCATCAACGGTAGTGGCAAGCACAATAACTGGAGTATGGCAACTGATACCGGTGTTAATTTATTAGCCCCTGGTAAAACGCCAAAAACCAATTTGATGTTCCTTACCTTTTTTGTAAATACAATTAAGGCCGTACATGATTATGCTGATATTCTGAGAGCATCTATTGCCTCTGCACCAAACGACCATCGTCTTGGGGCAAATGAAGCACCTCCTGCAATCATTTCTGTTTTCATTGGTCAATACCTGAGTAAAGTATTGAATGATGTAAAAGAAAGAGTTTCAGAAAAAATGGATGAGACCGATGAGAGCATGTTGAAGATCGACATTCATAAAAGCATTCCTGAGTTGTTGATGGACAATACGGATCGTAACCGTACTTCGCCATTTGCATTTACCGGAAATAAGTTTGAATTCAGAGCGGTGGGTTCTTCTGCCAACTGTGCAAACCCAATGACCGTATTGAACACAATCATGGCTGACACATTGAAGAAATTTAAAAAAGAAGTGGACGAATTAATAAGCAAAGGCGAGAAAAAAGAAATTGCCATTATGCATGTTATCCGTCAGTATATTGTTGATAGCGAAAAAGTATTGTTTGAAGGTGATGGCTACAGCGAAGCATGGGCAAAAGAAGCTGAAAAAAGAGGTTTGGAAAATGTAAAAACTACACCGCTTGCTTTAGATGCAATGGTGACTGAAAAGGCCAAGCATTTATTTGAGAGTAACAATATCTATTCTCATAGTGAACTAGAAGCAAGACATGAGATTGAACTGGAAAAATACATTAAGAAAGTTCAAATTGAAAGCCGCATTATGGGTGAGCTGGCCACCAGCCATATTTTACCACCGGCTATTCGCTACCAGAATTTATTGGCAAACAATATTCAAGGATTGAAAGAAGCCGGATTACCAGAAGCGACTTTTGCCAATCAAAAACAGATATTAGAAAAAATATCATTGCACATTAATAAAACAAGCGACCTGGTTGAAAAAATGATCGAAGCCCGGAAAGTTTGTAATAACATGGATAATACAAGAACAAAAGCTATTGCTTACCAAAGCCAGGTAAAAGATGCGTTCTTTGATGACATCCGTTACAATGTTGACAAACTTGAATTATTAGTTGACGACAGAGAATGGTATTTACCAAAGTACAGAGAAATGCTTTTTTTAAGATAAGTTGTTACTGCTTTTTTCTTGAACCGCTTCTGCAAAGAAGCGGTTTTTTTCTTTAGAAGAGTTTTGTCATACCGAGCGGCTCTTTTATACTTTTTGTCCTTAAGGAATTCTAAGCGAGGTATCTCAAAGGTTTCAACAATCAATTTCTTTGAGATGCCTCGTCCCTCGGCATGACAAAACTCCTAGTGAGGTATCAATAAAAATCACACCACTATCCACCCGCATAAACCGGCAGTAAATCATTTCATTTTATACTACTTTTAAAAAGTTTATAAAGTAATGATATGATTAAAAAAATAGTTGCTCCGCTAATTGCATGTTGCATTTTATTGTACTCATGTACTTCAACAAAACCTGTAACGACAACTGCTACAACAGAAGTTGGCGTTCCAAAAGCAATGAGAGAATTCCGTGCAGCTTGGGTAGCAACCGTGGCAAATATTAACTGGCCCAGCAAACCGGGCTTACCAGTAGAAGAACAAAAGAAAGAAGCTATTAAGTTGCTTGACTTTTTAGCTACCAATAACTTCAATGCTGTGATATTACAGGTAAGACCACAAGCCGATGCATTGTATAAAAGTGATTTGGAGCCCTGGTCCTATTACTTAAGTGGTCAGCAAGGAAAGGCTCCTGACCCTTATTATGATCCATTGGAATATTGGATTGCTGCGGCACATGAAAGAGGAATAGAATTGCATGTTTGGCTAAATCCTTACCGGGCACATCATAAAGATGGTAAAGAAGTAACGGAACATTCCATCATTAAAAAAAGACCAGAGCTGGCTTTATTTCTTAAAGAAGGTTATTGGTGGCTGGATCCGGCACAGCAAGGCACACAAGATCATTCCAATGCTGTTGTAATGGACTTAGTAAACAGATACGATATTGACGGAGTTCATTTCGATGATTATTTCTATCCCTACCCTTCTTATAATGGCAATGCAGATTTTCCGGATACTGCGAGTTGGAAAGTATATCAACAAAGCGGTGGCAAATTGTCAAGAGGTGATTGGAGACGAAATGCAGTGAATGTTTTTATAGAACGATTATATAAAAATATAAAAACAGCAAAGCCACATGTAAAATTTGGATTAAGTCCATTTGGTATCTGGCGGCCCGGCTATCCTGAATCAGTAACTGGCTTTGATCAGTACGATCAATTATATGCCGATGCAAAATTGTGGTTGAACAAAGGTTGGATCGATTATTTCACACCACAATTATATTGGCCGATAAATAGAATGGGACAAAGCTTTCCGGTTCTGCTTGGTTGGTGGAGCGGAGAAAACACCATGAAACGTCACCTATGGCCGGGCATAAGTGTGGGTGGTGATACCAGTGCAAAAAACGTAAATGAAATTACAAGTCAGATCATGATTAGTCGTGGTATGCTACCGGAAAGTAAGGGGGTGGTGCATTGGAGTATTTCATCGCTTACCAAAAATCCGAACATGACCAAAGGAATTAAAGAAGGTCCTTACAGAACACAGGCATTGGTTCCTGCCAGTCCGTGGTTGGATAATAAAGCTCCTGTTTCACCTTCTGTAACTGCTAATCATGATAATGGAGATGTAAAGATCAACTGGTCGCATCCTGATGAAAAAGATGTTTTTCATTATGTGGTTTACTATACTTATGGGAATGCCTGGAGCTATACCATTGTAAGTGGAAAAGAAAAATCATTCACTATTAAAAAACCAACAGGGCAAAATATACAAATTGTAATCAGCAAAGTAGCTGTATCGGCTGTTGATAGAACAGGTAATGAGAGTGAAGTGAAGGTGGTGGATATTTCTAAATAAGAATAAGACTAACTTATAGATATGAATCCCCTTTCATTGCAGTAATGAGATACGAACTCATTACAACTATCCTATTACTTATAACTCCTTTACCGTAGTCGAACACTAATTATAACAGAACTACTATTGCTTTGAATAGCCACCTATCAATATCACACTTGCAATGAAGAAAATAAAAAAAATCATGAAGAATATAATAATACTTAATACAATAAATCGCCTTCGCTTTGATCTGCTTAAACCTTTATAAATATTTCTAACTTCTAATTCCATAATTCTTTTCTTATAAACCTTTCTCATACTATAATGAGTTATATACCAAAGTACGGCCATAACTCCTAATAACACGAAGAGACTTACTTTAAATGGTAATAGTCTGACAATTGCAAACTCAACAATAAGAAGCAAAAAAAACAACTCTACCCCTGTAATAAATGCCGAGGCATCTTCTGTTGTTACTCCATTTTTTTTGTCTGCGATTTTTTCCATCAAGGAAAAATTAATCAAAAATATTTTTCGCATAAACTTCTTTTATTTACAACTACTATACTGACCCAGACATCGGCTCGGAAGATTTACAGGAATGAGATTCGACAAGTAAGGAACTCCCTTTTACTTATTAAATACTACAAACAAATGGGTTTGTTAGTGCCCCATGCTAGTATCAAGAAAACTTCTAGAAAAATGATTTGTTGCTGAGTCTAACAAATTTTGTGTTCCTGTTGAACTCCTAAAATGGCTATTAATAGATTGCATGCAATCAAACACATCATATCTAGCCTGTTGTGATTTAAATTTATTCGCAGCAATAATTGACCATGACAATATATTTGAAGGATCACTTGATTGAAAATAAAAATCCCTAAGCTGCAAATAGGCATTTGTATCACCCTGTAACAAATTAATTTTTAATTGTCGTAAATCACCGGAAAAATCAATATTTTTCTTTTTTTCATCATCAGTAGATTTTGAATCACAGCTAATCAGTAAAGCCAGAAACATAAACCTAAGCAGTAACGTAATGTTCATATAAATTCTATTTAAAAATTAAATCTGCTTCCCCGCCAAGTCTTATAGACAACTAGCAAAAGATGGGGAAAGGGTGTGTCCAACATTGACACAAACCAACTTAGCCGAATCCAAAATTGATACTTGATTAAAAATTTGCCTTCATCACCCTCAACACATTATCGCCGAGAATTTTTTTGATTGATTTTTTAGAGTAACCTCTTCTTACTAATTCCTCAGTAATTTTTGGATAAGTAGTTACATCTTCAAGTCCTATGGGGAGAGAACCAACTCCATCATAGTCGGAGCCGATGCCAACATAATCATCACCCACCAATTTTACGATATGATCTATATGGTCAACTAAATCAGAAATACTCGGTCTTACCATATTCATTTGCTCACTGTAAAATTCTTTCCACTTCTCCTCTCTTTTTATTGAATCTAAATCGGAATTCCAGTTACTCCCCATCAAAAGTTTTTTATTAGAACCAAGTAAAAACTTTTGAGTCTCATCCCATTTTTTACTGATAAATCCAGAATAAAAATTAATACAAATAACACCACCATTTTTTGCCACCGCTTTTATCTGCTCATCTTTTACATTTCTAAATACCGGGCAAATATTCCATACAGAACTATGTGATAGAATTACTGGCTTTGTGGTAGTAGCAATTGCATCATAAAAAGTTTGCTCGCCGGTGTGAGAAAGATCAACGATCACTCCCAACTCATTCATTTTTCTTACTACTTCTTTGCCAAAGTCATTCAGCCCTTTTTGTTTTAAGCTTGCAGGATTCTCTGTTTCATCCTTTGCACTGCTGGCCCAGCTGGTACTGTTGTTCCAGGTAAGTGTCATATACCGCATTCCCATTTTTCGAAGCTGTACCAGCTTTCCTATATCATCTTCTATCATATGACCGCCTTCCACTCCAATCAGCGAAACCAATTTTCCCTGCCGTATTCCTTTTTTTACTTCGCTATAATCATTAGCCAGTATCATTGATTGTGGATTGCGGTTTACTAACCTTTGCAATGAATCAATTTCCGCTACCGCATCCTGAAAAAATCCTTCTTTATTTCTTGCCTTTATTCCGGTAAATACAGAGAAAAATTGAACATCCAGTCCGCCTTCTTTCCAGCGAACCAAATCACTATGGCCTTCTGTTGTACGGTTAGATATATCTATCCCATCCAACACACCGGAAGAAAGTACATCATTATGGGTATCTACCAACGTGGCTTTGCGATGTAGCTTTTTAACGGATTGAGAGTTGGAACTGGTACTTGCCATAAAAAAGAAGAAGAAAAGTATATACTTCATGCTGACTGATTATGAAATGAAATTATCAAATTCGGGTGGTAATTCAGGTATTAATAATTGCTAATCTAAGTTGCTGCTGAAGTTTTATTTTAGAAGCTTATCAATTGATTAAGAAAGCCTTGCCTCTTCCATGGTCCTCTTTGTCAAAAGGGCCTAAACCCTTACCTTTGCGCCATTCTTAAAAGGTAATAATTACTTGATATGGCAGATATTTTTGATCGTTTATTGAAGAATGCAGGACCACTTGGTCAGCACCGTGAAAGGGCTCATGGTTATTTCGCTTTTCCAAAATTAGAAGGTGAAATAGGCAGTCGCATGAAATTCCGTGGCCAGGAAATGATAGTATGGAGTCTTAATAACTACCTCGGCCTCGCCAATCATCCCGAAGTACGTAAAGCAGATGCTGATGGCGCTGCACAATACGGTCTTGCTTTGCCAATGGGTGCAAGAATGATGAGTGGAAACAGCAACCTGCATGAGCAACTGGAGGCTGAGCTAGCAGCATTTGAAGGAAAAGAAGATGCTGCCCTGCTTAACTTTGGTTACCAGGGTATGGTAAGTATCATAGACGTTCTATGTAGCCGCCATGATGTGATCGTATATGATTCAGAAAGTCATGCCTGTATTATTGATGGCTTACGTTTACACCCCGGTCATCGCTATGTGTACAAGCACAACGATACCGAAGATTTTGAAAAACAATTACAAAGAGCAACTGCCTTAATAGAAAAACAAAAAGCCGGTGGTATATTAGTTATTACCGAAGGTGTGTTTGGAATGGCTGGCGACCAGGGCAACCTGAAAGATATAGCTGACTTAAAAGGGAAATATCAATTCCGCTTATTGGTAGATGATGCACATGGTTTTGGTACATTAGGAAAAACTGGTGCCGGTGCCGGTGAGGAACAAGGTGTTCAAGATAAAATTGATCTGTACTTCTCTACGTTTGCCAAATCAATGGCTTCTATCGGTGCATTTGTTGCTGGTGATAAAACGATCATTGATTATATCCGCTACAATATCCGCAGCCAGATATTTGCAAAAAGTTTACCCATGCCACTGGTAGTTGGTAACTTAAAAAGATTAGAGTTACTAAGAACACAACCTCAATTGAAAGATAAGTTGTGGGAGAATGCAAGAAAATTACAAGCCGGTTTAAAAGAAAGAGGATTTGATATTGGCAAAACTGATTCTGTGGTAACACCGATATACATGAAAGGTGATGTGCCGGAAGCAACAGCGATGGTAATGGACATTCGGGAGAATTATCACATATTCTGTTCAATCGTTGTTTATCCTGTTATTCCAAAAGGACATATTATTTATCGTCTTATTCCAACGGCGGTGCATACGGATGAAGACATTCAAAAAACATTGGAAGCCTTCTCTGCTACCAAAAAGAAATTGGATGCAGGTGAATACAAATCAGAAAAGATACCTGATATGGCAGAAGTAAAAGCATAAAATGATTCTGAAACTATAGCAAAGCTCCCCTTATTAGCGGGAGCTTTTTTATAGCCCCAACTGCACTGCTACTATTAGCCCAATTGCGACCGAAGGTCTGTTAATTTATTTTCTTCCGGTGGAAGAGAATAAATTAATCACACTTGTGCTGCATGAATTCCACTCAGCATTTTCGAATACCCTGCATTTTAATTCCTTTTCACCTTTGAAATAAAATGCTAAAAACGGGATCATAGGATACTGACTCCCAACTAAAGACTTACGACTCCCGACTATTACATTAACGGCATCAAATTTTGCCCTGTTTCCAGTACATTTACCCCTCATAAATTAATTCAGATATGCGTAAGATTTTTCTCTTTGTTTTCTTGCTACCGCTGATGGCTATGGCGCAGCAAAAACAAATTACTCTTGAAGACATTTATAAGAAAGGAACTTTTCGGGGTGAGTTTGTACCCGGTTTTGCCGGTGAAACAATGGATAGCCTGTTAATAGCTGCTAACATTAAAGAACAAGACAAAAAGCTATCCTTATCAGATTATCAACCAAGTGATGATAAAAAACGAGTACTGATCTATACGAATCGTGAAAGTATTTATCGTCATTCTTCCAAAGCATATAGCTATGTATATGATTTTGCAAGCAATAAATTATTAAAATTAGATACCGGCAAAGTAATGCATGCAAGCTTTTCGCCGGATGGCAGCAAAGTGGCTTATGTGAAAGACAATAACCTGTATGTATATGATTTAGTATCAGCCAATGCCAAAGCCATCACAACCGATGGTAAATGGAACCACATAATCAATGGTAATTGTGATTGGGTATATGAAGAAGAGTTCAGCTTTACAAAAGCATTTCAGTGGAGCCCAAAAGGAAATTATATCGCCTACTATCGTTTTGATGAAAGCAAGGTAAAAGAATACCAGTTTACCCAATTTGATAATGCACATAACAAACAATACATCTACAAGTACCCAAAAGCTGGTGATGATAACTCGAATGTTGATATATACATTTATAATGTGTCTACCGGCACAAAAGCAAAAGCACAATATGAGCAGGGTGATATTTATATCCCCCGCATCAAATGGACACAGGATGATAACTCATTGGTAGTATTCTGGATGAACCGCCACCAGAACGATTTGAAATTACTATTGACCAATGCTCAAACAGGGGCTGCCACGCCGTTGTACCAGGAAAAAAACAAATACTACATTGATATTAACGACGACTGGCAGTTTTTGAAAGATGGTAAAAATTATTTGCTGACCAGCGAAATGAATGGTTTCAATCATATTTACCTCTACAGTCTGGATGGTAAAACAAAAACACAAATAAGCAAAGGCAATTTTGAAGTAACAGGCATAAATGGTGTAGATGAAAAGAACCGTAGAATTTTTTACACCATGGCCTTCCCCCGCCCCATGGACAGAAACTTATTTGTAACAGATTTCGATGGTAAAAAAACTTTTCAATTAACACAAGGCGAAGGATGGCACCGTGCAGAAATGAAAGATGATTTTACACAGTTCATGGATTATAGATCAGATCTGAATACCCCACAATCGGTAACACTTCATAATATCATTGTCGATAAAAAGAAAAATATCACTACGGCTCTTGTAAAAACGATCAATGAGAACAGCAAGCTTAAAGCAAAAACAGAAGAGTATGGCTATGGCAAAGCTGAATTTATTAAAGTACCCAATAGTAAAGGTGATACATTGAATGGCTGGATGCTGAAGCCTGCCAATTTTGACCCATCAAAAAAATATCCTGTTCTGTTTTGTAACTATGGCGGACCCGGTTCGCAGCAAGTAGGTAATCGTTTTGGTGCAGTAAGTTCATGGCACCAGATGCTGGCACAAAAAGGTTTTATTGTAGTGAGTGTTGATAATACAGGCACAGGCTATCGTGGTGAAGAGTTTAAAAAGAAAACCTATTTGCAATTGGGTAAGTTTGAAATAGAAGACCAGATAGATGCGGCCAAATATATTGGCAATATGCCTTTTGTTGACAAAAGCAATATTGGCCATTGGGGATGGAGTTATGGAGGTTTCATGAGTTCGCTTGCCATCACCAAAGGAAGCGATGTTTTTAGTGCAGCAATAGCCGTGGCTCCTGTTACTTCCTGGAGATACTACGACAATATTTACACCGAAAGATATATGCGTACACCGCAGGAAAATCCAACTGGTTACGATGACAACTCTCCTATCAACCACACGGATAAAATAAAAGGTAAATACTTAATTATACATGGCACAGCAGATGATAATGTACATTTTCAAAATGCTACACAAATGATAAGTGCTTTGGTAAAAAGTAATATTGATTTTGAAAGTGCCTATTATCCAAACAAAAACCACGGCATATCCGGTGGATTGGATAATACCAGTTTCCATCTCTGGAGCAAAATGACCAATTGGATAATGGAGAATATGGGTAATGAGAACACACAGAAACCTGCTGAGCCGGCTAAACAGCCAAAAGGTTTCTAAGATAAAATTCATTTATTAAATGAAATGCCCCGGTTGTTAGCCGGGGCATTTTTTATTAAAATAGTGTAGCGTTTTATAACAAACAAGTACCAAAAAAAGAACCCCGACTCGAGAGTCGGGGGCCCTAATCAAAAACCATTAACCATTAAACCTTATCCTATGAAAATTCAAAGCTAATATCGTTAATAATACCATAACTCAAAACATTTGGAAGTTATTTTTTAAGCCATTCATCCAAATATGTACACAAAACACAAATTGTTGATTGCACTCAATGTGGCAACAACAATCTTGTAGTATTACCTCTACAAGCTTTCTATAAACAACCGTTTGCGTAAATTAATTTATCTTCCACAACCTTTACCCAACTTTATCGGTTTATACATATATATGAAAAAGATAGTAGTAGCAATTTCCGGTGCCAGTGGTTCGATCTATGCAAAAAATTTATTGGAAAAACTGCTGGCAGCAAAAGATCAATTGTCTGACCTTTCTGTTGTAATGACGGAAAATGCTAAACAGGTTTGGGAAACAGAACTTGCAGATAAGTCCTACGCTACACTTCCGGTAAAATTTTATAGCACAACTGATTTTATGGCTCCGTTTGCATCGGGTTCGGGGCAATATGATACGATGATTATTATTCCCTGCTCCATGGGAACTTTAGGCCGCATTGCAACCGGTGTTTCAAACGATCTTATTACAAGAGCTGCGGATGTTATATTGAAAGAAAGAAGAAAACTGATCTGTGTAGTTCGGGAAACACCGTATAGTTTAATACATATCCGCAATATGGAAACGGTAACATTAGCCGGTGGAATTATTTGTCCCGCAACTCCATCTTTTTATAGCCGTCCTGCAAGTATTGAAGAAGTTGCTTCAACGGTTGTTGACAGAGTGCTTGACCTGGCTGGTATTGATATCTCAACTTTTCGTTGGGGTAAATGAGTAATAAGATTTTAATCCAGCCATTTATGCTGCTGTAGTAAAGTAAAAAGCTTAGTTCGCATATCTTTTATAGGCTTGGGAATATTGCATAACAGTATATAAAAAACCTTTTGCTCAGGCAGCCAGCAATAATCACTGATAAAGCCCCCTTGTGAGCCAGTGTGGCCAATCATGCTCATATCACTCTCTTTTGTAATAAACCAACTAAGCCCAAGGCGGTTTGGATTTGCATCTTTCCACTCCGGAAAAGAATAGATCGTTCTTGACCTCTTTATCCAATCTTCAGTAATAAAAATATTTTGCTGAATGGCCTGTTCGTATTGCCACAGCTCTTCTACACTACTCCAAACTCCTCCATTGCCGGCTGCAGCAAAGGTTGGTTCTTCGCCATAGTCCAATTCTTCAAATTCACCTTTGCTGTTTTTGACATAAGCATGAGCTACTCCTGTTGAAGGATGTGGACCATCCGTAATGTCAGATGTTTTCATTCCCGCAGGAATAAAAATAAACTGCTTGATATAGTCCTGCCATTTTATACCTACAACCTGTTCAATAATTAGTGCCAGTCCATTGAAACAAGGATTAGAATATTTATACTTTGTGCCGGGCTCAAACTCTAATTCCATAGTTGCTTTTAAGGGTGCAAAGTTTTCTTCATCTTTTGCAGTAAGATAAAACTCATTTTCTTCTTTAACCTTACGACTATCTGGTAAACCAGAAGTATGTGTAAGCAAATGAAATAACTTTACTTTTTCTGCAATGACTTTACTTTTAAAATCCGGAAAATATTTATATAGGTTATCGTCCAAGGATAGTTTTTTCTCTGCTGCCAGTTTAAGAATAGCATAGGCCACTACTGTTTTGCTGATAGAGCCTGTATTGAAAATAGTATTGGTAGTTATTTTTTCTTTTGTATCGATATCCGCTATACCGTAAGCTTGCTTCCATACTACTTTATTATTCTTTACCAGCAACACAGCTCCTCCGGGTTCATCGGGTTTAAAATAAGTAGCGAATAATGAATCCAATTGATTTATAAGCATGGTTTGAGATTGTGTAGTAGCAGTTACAAAGAATAGTAAAAAGGAAACAAGCATGTATTTCATACAACCACATAGTTTAGATCACTTGAGCATTTTTGCGAATCGTTGTAATTCTGCTATTTCAGCAGGCAACAACGGTTCATTGTTTTCAAACTTCGATTGGAAGAACAGAACTCTTTTATGTTCCGGGTATTTTGCAAGTATATCATTTATCATTCTTCCGGTTGCTTCATCTTTTTCATATAGAGGGGTATTGGCAGGCAAATCAGATTTATATCTGGTAGGTTTTTTAAGAATTACCGCTTCTAATGTAGCTAGTTTACCTACTGGAATTGACTTCACCTTTACTGCTTTTTGATAAAGACCTTCCAATTGCTTTTTACTAAGTCCTCCCCTTTCGATATACTGATGGTTGAGACTATGTACAAAAGTTGAATCCGGATATGCTTCCATTGATAACTTAAGTATATCACTGATAATATCTACATCTGGTTTTTTTCTTTGCATTTGTTCAAGCTCTTTTAAATTAAACACCTGTCCCGTTTGAGAAAAATAATTGGTAATTTTAGTAAAACCAACCGACATGAAAAGTAAATACCTGGCAACAATAATGTTTCTGTTTTTTACTGGCCTTGTAACAGGGCAGGTAAACTTACAAAACAAACCTCTTACAAAAGCCGATGCGCAAGTATTTTCCAAAGCAGAAACCGAATACCAACA
The DNA here is from genome assembly GCA_022843585.1 of Chitinophagaceae bacterium. Lineage (GTDB taxonomy): Bacteria > Bacteroidota > Bacteroidia > Chitinophagales > Chitinophagaceae > JJ008. Next base: position 1,282,120 of record JALHNJ010000001.1, on the reverse strand, counting down.
GGTGCAAAAGGAATTGCTACAACTGGAACAACAGAAAAAACAATTACTTGCTATGATGTCAGCCTATGATGAGAAACAGAAAAAACTAATTGTACGGGTAGAAAAACTGGAAACAAGTTATGACAACATAAATAATAAACAGGCTGCTGCAGGTGGCAATTACCAAAACCAGCTACTCAATGCTACCAAGCAAATGCAGGAAACACAAATGTCATTCAACCTTCAATATCTGCAATTGCAAAATCAGATGCAACATGAAAACCGAAGCTATACAGCCATCAGTAATATTATGAAGACAAAGCATGACACGGTAAAAAATAGTATTTCTAATGTCAGGTAACGGGGCTATTTATCATATATCGTAAAATGTGATATAAGTTGCCAACTATCTTTCCTCATTACAAATAACCGGATATATCTGCGATAAGGTATTGCAGTTGCCTCACTTCCAGCTTTTTGAACTAACATCCTTCCTTTTACGATTGCAGTTTGAGGATGCAATTCTACGGTTACAGAATCGTGTAGCCGCACACTATAATTAGATTTTGCAACTGCAGTCAACCAAGCTGTTTTCCTATCTCTCCGTCCATCTCCATGGGTCATTATAAAATCATCAGCATATAAACTATCTAGTGAAGCAATATTTCGGATTATTACATTAGCATCAATTTGCTGGTTTAGCTGAACAATAAAACTGCTATCACTTTTACTATGTGATTGTGCGGTCAATAACTGATTGAAAAAAAGAGAGAAAGCCAAAAAAGAAATTATTTTTTGCATATCGTAAAATTATAACACAAATGAATACAGAAATAATTCTTAATCGTAAATAAGTTAATTTAGTAAGATGAAGAATTGCCAACCACTAATTTGCGTTTTATTACTGCTAGCCTCTTTCAATTGCTCTCCTTCTAAAAAAGCAAACAAATTGCCTGAGGTAGCAATTACACCCCGTTCAGGCTGGAATGCGGCTGAACCAAAACCTTATAAAGCACATACGCCTGTTCAAATCACTATTCATCATGAAGGCACCAAACTGGATATGACGGCTGACGCTGCGAAGAAGATAAAAAATATTCAAACATGGGGTATGGGACCCGACCGTAAATGGGCTGATATCCCCTACCATTTTTTGATTGCCCCAAACGGAACAATCTACGAAGGAAGGGATGTTTCCACCGCCGGAGAAACTGCAACAGAATACGATCCAAGCGGACATTTATTAATTACTTGTCTTGGTAATTTGGAAGAACAGGAAGTACCGGAACAGCAGCTTGCTTCGCTGATAAAATTGATTGCTTATTGCAGTAGAAAATACCAGTTACCGTATGAAACACTTGCTTCACACAAAGACTATTCAAAGCAAACAACCTGCCCGGGAAAGAATTTATACAAGTATTTAGAAAATGGATATATAAAGGCGGCAGTAAAAGAAATATTGCGATAATGAAAAAAGTCAAGACATTCTTCAACTAAAAATTTCCTTATGCCTGTAAGTTATTTAGTATATAGTTCGCTAGGATTTATTGTAGTTGCTTTATTAATTTTTGCCTATAATAAAAGAAGAAAATCCTGATCAGCAGACCAGCCAATTCTTTATTGTTTGATAGGGAAACTTTCTCCAGCCAGATATATTGATAACTGAACTGATGAGGCTGCAAAAGCATTATCATTTCCCGTATGAACATTTATTGGCTTTGAGAACACAATCACCTGGCTTTTTCCTACCACTTTTGCCGTACCATTGTGCACAATTACCGCAGTTGATTCATCTATTCCGAAACACTGATAATCCGGAAACTCCATTATGGCTGATAACATTCTGCTATAACGGCTGCGAATTACAAAATGCTGGTCAATAATAACAGAATCTAGTAAACCAAGTCCGCTTACAATCTCAATATTTCCTTTTTGCAACACTCTAAAGGTGGAGGCATAGGCTGTATCCCGTAACCCATGCCCGGTAACCATCTTTTTGCTCATTACCGCAGCACCTGCACTTGAACCTCCAATAACAGCACCATTATAATATGCCTGCTTTAATATTTGTTGCACATTCGTTCCTTCAATCAATTCCATAAACCGACTCTGGCTACCACCACCGAAATAAATGATCTTTGCGTTGCTCAATGTGTCGAGTTTTTTTGGATCATGTACAGCAGCAGAATCAAACTTCACACATGTTTCGCCGGTTAATCTGCCGAATGCTTTGTTAGCATTTGCAAAACCTTCTTCGCTATAGGCTGTGGCAAGAGTTACAGCTACTATTATATCTCCTTTTTTCCAGTTAGCAGCACGGAGCAATTCCATTCGTAATGAATCACTGATGGATCCTCCTCCAACGATAAATAATTTACCCTTTGGCTTTATGGCCTGGCTATACGTAAATGAAAAAACAGGCTGCAAAAAAATAATTGCGAGCAATACAATACTGTAGCGGGATATAAGTCTCATGTGCAGCTTTTAAATTTAATTACAAACTTAAAAATATAACCTTAACTGTTCCCAAAAAAATATCCCGACTAAAGCCGGGACATTTAATACAGAGATAGAGATAAAAAATTAATTAGTTGTATAGGAATTCTTACTTATATAATCGGCCAATTCATCTTTACTGGACTGGCTATCTAATACTTCATAGACCTGTGTAAAATTTAGCGGGTCAGTAATGTTATTATAAGACAATTTCGCCAACTCCAACCTGTTGGATTCTGCACTTACCATTTCTATTAAACGCTTGGCTTGCTCAACCGTAAAATAATTAGCTTCCTCATTAAATATTTTAGTTAGAGCACTCATTTTAGCACCAATACCAAAAGTAAATTGCAAATTTCGTACAAGAGAATTATAATCATTATCAGACATAGGGGTTTTAACAATCACTGCTCCTCCATTATCCATCTCGGCTGCAAATTTCGCCAGGGCATCCCGGTTAGCGGCTGTTGGGAATAAATCATACAGCTGGCTAAAATTATTTCTATCCACAATGTTATCATACGAACTTTTCGCCATGTTGAACTTGTCATTCTCTCCATTAACTAATAAAAGCAACTGACGTACCTGGTAAACCGTGAAAAAGTTAGTACCCGATTGAAATGCTTCACTAACAATTCTAAACCGGGTAGTGGGACTCCAGGAATCACTAACACTTTTAAGTAGCTTATTATACTCCACATCACTCATTACGATACCAGCACCCGTATCATAAATATTATCGAATGTAGAAACATAATTATTAAAATCATTTTTGCTGGCAGTTGAGTTCAGCAGATCGTTCAGCAACGTATAGTTTGCCCGATCCACCAAAACCTTGTAGGCAGATTTTGAAAGGGTTAACCGGTAGCTTTCGCTATTTACCAGTTGTATCAATTGCTTTGCCTGTAGTGCAGTAAAATAATTACCTGCAGTTGTTAAAGCCGTATTAATTGAATTATACCTGCCGTTAGTGCTATTCTGGTAAGATGCCGCCTGGTATATTTTATTAAATTCCGCAGCTGTCATTGCTGTTCTTACATTCGTATTGTTATAGGAATTTATGTAGGCCAGTAAATCGGCCCGGTTAGAAGAATTACGCAAAAGCTGGTATACCTGGCTATAATTTTCACGGTCAATTACACCTCTGTAAGCACTCTTTGCAAGATTAAAACGTTCCGTTTCTAAAGTAGTAAGCTGAATAAGCTGACTTACCTGGGCAGAAGTATAATAATTATAATCCTTGCCGAAAAAATTAATGAGGTAATAATTTCTATCGTTGATTATATTTTCTGCCCCCACTTCATTATAGATGGTTTTAAATCTTTCATTGGTAATAGGAACAATCCCTACAACTTCATCATCGTCTCCATCTTCACTTTCATCATCTAATAAAGCAGTATAATTATTTAATTCGGTTCTGTGTGAAGTGCTGTTTAAAAGAGAAACCACTATTGAAAAATTCTGCTTATCGGTGATATGCGTATAAACTTGTTTTGCAAGCTTTAAACGTAAACTCTCTGTATTCACCAATTGAATCAATTTACTGGCCTGGCTTGATGTATACATTTTATTGGTAGCGAATTCAGTTTCAAGGTAACTTGTCCTGGAAGCAGATGTTGTTTTCGCCTTCGTTGCAGCATATACTTTATTATAAACAGCTGTAGTAACAGGTTTTTTAGTTGCGGTACCATTCTTAACAATCCGATTTTCTGTTGAGCTCACACTTCCATTTTGGTTGATCGCTATAGTAAGATCATAACCTTCCCGTAACGTAAAACTAGTTTTAGTAGTAGCCGTTCTGTTATTATTATTTAATCGTACAATTTCCAACGGATGTTGCGCATTTTCAAGGGTAGTGATAACAACTTGCTGCTTTTGATTCAGCGAAGTGTTATTAATTGTATAAGTCTGGTTATCTACTCTTATTTGCTTATTGCGATTACCCGTAACATTGATGGTAACGGTTCCTTTAGATTGAACTTGCGAAAAGGCAAGGTTGCTTAGCAGCAATATGGCTACTGCAGAAAATAAAACTTTCATTTTAAAATATATTTTTGGTGTGTTTAAGTGATAGAGGCAACTACTATACCAAGCAATATGGGCTTGATTGCAATTGGTTACGACGAAACATTAAAGGATTAAGTTGCTGAAATACTTAGGTGTAGAGAAATTACCCCAAATTACCCCAAATAAAAAAGGGTCTGCTTAAGCAAACCCTTGAATGAAATTTATAAATATGGAAACCTATTTTGCAAACTCCCTCCTGATCACATTCAATGCTCCTCCAGCTTTAAACCATTCTATTTGCTGCGCATTGTAACTATGATTAACGATAATTGTTTCACTACTTCCATCTGCATGGTTCAATACTAATTGCAACGGAGTACCAGGAGTGAAATTGGTTAACCCAATCACATCAATTGTATCGTCTTCCAAAATTTTATTGTAATCTTCTTTATCAGCGAAAGTGATACCAAGCATTCCTTGCTTTTTCAAATTGGTTTCGTGGATACGGGCAAACGATTTTACTAATACAACACGAACTCCTAAATGTCTTGGCTCCATGGCTGCATGCTCTCTGGATGAACCTTCACCATAGTTTTCATCACCTACCACAATTGTTCCAACACCCGCAGCTTTGTATGCTCTTTGTGTATTGGGAACGGTTCCATACTCACCTGTCAATTGATTTTTTACACTATCCGTTTTCTCGTTGAAAAAATTCATTGCACCTATCAGCATGTTGTTGCTGATATTATCTAAATGACCACGGAATTTCAACCATGGACCCGCCATACTAATATGGTCGGTCGTACATTTTCCTTTTGCTTTGATAAGCAATTTCAATCCTTTTAGGTCAGTGCCTTCCCAAGCCGGGAAAGGTGCCAACAATTGAAGACGTTTGCTATCTTCTTTTACATCTACCTGTACTTTACTTCCATCTTCTGCCGGGGCCTGGTAACCTGCATCTTCCACTGCAAATCCTTTTACTGGCAATTCATCACCGGTAGGTGCATCCAATTTTACTTGCTCACCCCTGTCGTTGGTTAATGTATCCGTTAATGGATTAAAATTCAGATCACCTGCAATAGCTAATGCTGTTACCAATTCCGGTGATGCGACAAAAGCCATTGTATTAGGATTTCCGTCTGCTCTTTTTGCAAAGTTTCTGTTGAAAGAGTGAACGATGGTATTGCGTTCTGCTTTTTCTGCACCTACTCTATCCCACATTCCAATACAAGGACCACAAGCATTGGCGAATACAGTAGCACCAATTTTTTCAAACACACCTAAGAAACCATCTCTTTCAATCGTATAACGAACCTGCTCACTGCCCGGTGTGATCGTAAATTGGGATTTTAATTTCAATCCCTTTTCTGAAACCTGTTTTGCCAGGCTTACTGCACGGCTAATATCTTCATAAGAAGAGTTGGTGCAGCTACCAATCAAACCAAATTCAATTTTCGTAGGCCAATTATTGGCTGCGGCTGCCGCTTTCATTTGCGAAATGGGTGTAGCAAGGTCTGGAGTAAATGGTCCATTCAAATGCGGCTCCAATTCACTCAGGTTAATTTCAATTACTTCATCAAAATATTTTTCTGGATTTGCATAAGCTTCAGCATCACCTGTTAAGTATTCTTTTATTTTATCTGCTTCAGCCGCTACTTCTGCACGGCCTGTTGCTTTCAAATAGCGGCTCATGCTATCATCATAACCAAATGTGGAAGTTGTTGCCCCGATCTCTGCACCCATATTACAAATCGTTCCTTTACCTGTGCAACTCATCGCAACAGCACCTTCACCAAAATATTCAACAATGGCATTTGTTCCCCCTTTCACAGTCAGAATGCCCGCCACTTTAAGAATAACATCTTTTGGCGCAGTCCAACCGCTCAATTTACCAGTCAACTTAACACCGATCAATTTCGGCATCAACAATTCCCAGCTCAATCCTGCCATCACATCACAAGCATCGGCTCCACCTACCCCGATGGCTACCATACCAAGACCACCTGCATTTACTGTATGACTATCTGTTCCGATCATCATACCTCCTGGGAACGCATAATTTTCCAATACTACCTGGTGAATGATACCTGCACCGGGTTTCCAAAAACCAATGCCATATTTATTGGAGATAGTAGATAAGAAATTGAATACTTCCTCATTATCTGTTTTTGCTTTTGCTAAGTCGGCTTTACCTTCTACTTTAGCAACAATCAGGTGATCACAATGCACCGTACTGGGCACAGCTACTTTTTTACGACCCGTAGTATCAAACTGCAATAAAGCCATCTGCGCTGTTGCATCCTGCATCGCCACACGGTCTGGTGCAAAATCTACATAAGATTTGCCACGGGGAAAATCTTTTACCTCAACACCGTTCCAGAGATGGGAATACAAAATTTTCTCTGCCAGGGTAAGAGGGCGGCCCAAGGCTTTGCGGGCTGCATCTACTTTAGCAGGCATTTCAGCGTAAAGTTTCTTAATGAGGTCGAGATCGAATACCATAATTATCGTCGTTTGAAGGTGAGAAAATGTGTGGCGAAGTTACTTAAATGCGAGGCTCAAAAAAAATGAAGGTTCGGTGTATTTAAGCCTTTAAAAATAAGGAAACAGCTATGCCTTACCGCAGATGATTGTATCCGGTAGCTTACCATACTGTGGCACTACTTATCAATGCTTATGATATACACTTAAAAGGTGAAATTAGATGAAGAGGATTGTTCGCAACAGGAAGAATGGATATAAATTTACCGAAGTGTGAAATCCATCCTCCGAAAACCGAACCTTGTCGGCCCAGCAATTGCTATGCTTTACTATGTATTGCTGGCACCGGCCGAAGTGCTGTCTCAATCTCCTGTGCAGCAGTTTACGGCTAACTATGTTACGGCCTCTGGAGGAATTGGCAGCTACACTGACCTTCCGGCCTCTCCGGGAACATTTTCAGCATGCAACACTATTCCTTATACGTACACCTGGAGAAATGGAACCGCCAACCAGTTAAAATTGGTAAGCTTTACGGCTAATTCAAAAACTTATATAGTGGCTGGTATACCTGGTGTGCTAGTAAAGTTGAATAGGGTTAATAATGCGAATGTAACAGGAGCAAGAAATATTCTCTATAGTGAAGCAACTGTACCGTCCGCAACCGCCTGTATTACTCCAAGGCAATTAGATTTTAAAGCTCCGTATAATGATGATATGGCGAGTTTCCTAAATAACAATGTACTAAACCATGGAACCGATAATATTTTTACCAATGCAAGCAATGGCGATAACAACAACAACAATATAGAAAGAGTTGATGTGGTGATACCAAATGGAGTTAGCAGTGCTTTACCAGCAGATGCCGGCTTCATTCTATGTGAAAGAGGAAATAACAATGCACATGATGGCTTTAGGATCGCAGCTATTTTGAGTATAGATGCCAGCAATAATCCCACCTCTTTTGGGGCGGTAAAAACCTGCACAGCGGGCAATGGTTCTAATAACGGCAGTTGGGGACACCCAAGCATTGCAAATGGCAACAGGCAACTTGCCGCTTATGTACTAAGAAAAGATCCTGCAGATACCTATCTAAAAGTATCATCGAATGTGAACCAGGAACTAGGTGGAGTATTTTTTTCTTTGGCCGACCTGGGTGTAGGCGCCAATCAGGTTATTTATGGTTACTGTCTTATTGGGCCAGATGGAACAGCTAATCCTTCATCAGCCCAGCTATTGAATATAAATAACTCCTCTGTCTATCCTACTACTACTACTGAAGTACAAGGCGGTGGGCTCGATCTTATTTCGGTTAATACCTTTTTTGGAACTAACCAGGCCTTAGCAAGCTCTTACTTTCCATCGCTTACAGGAACTGTTCAAAATACCGATGTTATTCTAAAATGGAACGTCGTTAACCTTCCGGAAGACAGAATAGTAAATCTTGAAAGGTCTAGTGACGGATTATTATTTGAAATTGTTCATTCATATTATTATACCAATAATAATGTTGACAATAGCTTTACAGATAAACCCGGCTATGGCACATTTTATTACCGGGTTCAGACATCAGCTGGCGGTGTGAAAACATATAGCAGGCTGATTCAGCTTAAAATTGAAAAATCATTCAATTGGAAAATTTTTCCAACACTGGTAAAGGGAGGCGAAACGATCAGCATTGAAAATCTTACAAACGGCTCCTATATAATTCGTATTCAAAACATGGCGGCTATTGAAGTTTACCATACCACTTTCAACAGCCGCAACGGAAAAGGACAAATAACTCTGCCACAAAAAAGCCTGACTCCGGGCATTTATTGTCTTGTGCTTGAAAAAGATGGGCGGCCAGTTCCCGAAGTAAAAAAAATAGTTATCCGGCGCAACTAAACCAGCTTTAGAAATTCTCTATTTCCGCTATCAAAAATATTTCATATTTTAGGAATATGAACAGGTTTAAAAGCTTTGTTGAGTGGAATGCCTTTGGTGTATGTTCTGCTATAGGCAACCGTATGGGAATTGCAACCAGCCGCATCCGGCAGTACTTTATGTACACTTCATTGCTTACCCTCGGCTCTCCTATTATTATTTATATGGTACTTGCTTTTTGGCGCAATATGCGGAGATATGTAACAGCAGCGAAACGGAATCCGTGGTATTATTTGTAATTAAAATGGTCAATAGCGGATTATTACCCGCCATTGACCAAATACATTTTACTTCTTAATTAGATGACCGCTTTATTATATTTTGTACTTACTTTAAAATAAGTACGATCTCCTTTTTTAATCATTCCGAGAATTAGTTTGCTGAAATCGATGGCAACAAAATTACTGTTGCCGTCGCCTGACCTCATAGTACCGGTAAGAGTGGTTAACTCTCCTTTGCTGTTATATTCAATTTCATCAAATTTCAATTCTACACCTTTTGCTTTCATTTGCTTTTTAAAATCTTCCAGGTCTTGCCGGGATGATTTTTTTGAAATAGTAATTACGATGTCCTCATTGCCGGTAATTGTATAACTATAATCATCAATAATCATTACCTCACCAACACCTGCAACAGGTGCCATTGGTGCAATAACAGTTTGGCCAGAAATAGCATTGCTGACACCGGCATGCAAGCCCTCGGGAGGATGAAGTGGCTTAACAGGAATAACATGGCCATATTTCTGTTCAAACTTCTTTTTCTGATCTGCATTTGTAAGATCATATTCTTCCACAGTTCCATCATTAAGATGAAGATGCATGACGGCTTTATTTTCTGTTATTTCAAATTCCTTGCAAATACTTGTCCACTTTGGTTCGTCACCTGTTATTGGGGCAATGGCATCTATGGGCTCCATTGTTTTCGCTAGGGGAACTGGTGGAGTTGGAGCATCGGGTGGCGGAGGGGGTGGTATTTCTCCATATTCCTCATCATGCTTCCCTGTCCAGTCATTCATTAAAATTCTTTTTACCTCCTTCCCTTTTTTGTCTTTCACAACAATCGTACACTCACCTCCCACTCCAACTACATTTATAATGTAGCCTTTTTTGTTAGGAGTTGTTACTGGTGGTACAGTGTCGGCAATTGCAACTGCGGGTGCTGGAGTTGGTGCTAATAATTGTCTCTCATTTCGTTCATACAAAGAATCTCCAATTTGTTCTCTGAAGGAAACAAGAACTACCGCCAGCAACGGCAATACAAAGAGAAACCGGAGGAGGTTTACTTTGGCTGATTTGATTTTGTTCATCATGGCTATACGTTTTTTTAATGAAGAAAAATTGAACTTAGGGGCTATACTAAAATGATTATTACCGATGACTTTTAAGAGAAGGTATTGATACCTTTTTCTATCCACTCCATTTTCCAATACTTTATTATCTGCTATGAATTCCAGATTTTGGCGAATCGATTTCCGGATCAGCCATACAAATGGATTGTACCAATTAAACAAGCAAAGAATTTCACTCCAGATTATATCCGCACTGTGGCGCTGCTTTACATGCACAAACTCATGCAGAATGATTTCCTGCAATTCATTTTCACTATGCAGATTCCTGTTTATAAAAATTGAATTACCAAACGAGAAAGGAATTATTTTTTCATCTACCTGGTAAATTCTCATTCCCTCATCCGATATGAATTGTGCTTTGCCCATCATTTTTTTGAAAGAAAATAATTGAACAAGCAGGCGGATAAACACTATTACCATACCTGTTATCAACACAAGGCTGATAAGATTCCATGAAGAGAAAGAATTTGCAGGATTAGTAGTTGCTACAATATTTTCCTGGTAGTTATCTATTGTTGGCACCCATCTTACAACATTCGCTTCGCTCCAATTATTATGAGCCAAAACAAATGATATATCAATGAATGGAATAAAGAAACAGAGTATCGTATAACTGATGAGATACCAGCGGTTCCAGTTGTAGAAAGTCATTCGCTGTAATACAAAATGATAAAACAGGTACACTACAGAAAGACTTATCGAAAGTTTTAAAAAATAGGTGATCAGCAATGGCATAAAATAAGTTGAACTATTAGAAATCTATTTACTTCCGCCTTTTTCAATCATATTAAGTATCTCCTTTAATTCTTTTGCGGAGAGCTTTTTTTGTTCCACAAAAAAATTCACCAACTCTTTATAGGAGTTGTCGAAATACTCTTTCACTACGCCGTTCATGAATTTTTTCTTGTACTCATCTTCACTAACTGCGGGTTTATATAAATACGCATTACCAACCAGACGACTGCTGAGGTACCCTTTCTTCTCTAAGTTTTTTATAATACTCGCCACGGTGGTGTAAGGAATTTCTTCATCGAGTTGTTCCATAAAAGCTTTTACATTGCCTTCGCCGGTGCGCCATACAGCTTGCATGGTTTCTTCTTCTACGTGGGTTAATTTTTCCATTACTACGATATTTTCGTAAACCTACGAATCTTTCGTAATTAGGCAAATTTTATTTTGTTAAAAGGTAAATTGGCGGGAAGACTGGAAAGAGGAAATTGAAATACAAATTACAGATAGCCCCGAATCTGTTTGAAGTGTTACTAATTTTGATCCGGGATGAAAATATAAAATTGAAATGCCCTGTTATCGAATTCAATAAGAAAAATTCAAATATCCAAAGTACAAGCAACCTACTTCGGAGAGCCTGTCCCCGTAGTAATGTCGGGAGCAAGGAGGCTTCTACACCAACTCCTTCAACTTCGTTACCACCACATCTATTTCTTCCTTTGTATTGTATTTGCTGAAAGAAAACCGAACCGTAACTAGATTGGGGTTGTTGTTAATGGCACGGATAACATGTGAGCCAACATCTGCACCACTACTGCAGGCACTTCCGCCAGATACGCAAATACCACTCATGTCCAAATTGAAAAGGATCATTTCTGATTTTTCGGTTTTGGGAAATGCAGCACTCAATACGGTGTATAAGCATTTTCCATCCTGGTCACCATTGAAATGAACCCCTTTGATATGTTTGGTCAATTGCTCCTTCATATATGTTTTCAGTGATTGAATATATTGACTATCTGCATCATGATTAGCCATCGCCAATTCCAACGCTTTTGCAAAACCAACAATACCATAGAGATTCTCAGTACCGGCCCGCATATTTCTTTCTTGTCCGCCGCCGTAGATGAAAGGTTTTATTTTGATATTATCATTGATATACAAAATACCAATGCCTTTAGGGCCATGAAATTTATGCCCGGCACCAGAAATAAAATGCACTGGTGTTTTTCTTAGATCCAAATGATAGTGACCAACAGTTTGCACACAATCCGAATGAAAAATAGCATTGTATTTTTTGCAAAGATTTCCAACTGCATCGATATCAAGTATATTACCGATCTCATTATTAGCATGCATTAATGTTACAAGACAACGGGTTTCTCCTTTCGCTGCTAATTGTTCTTCCAGGTCTTCTAAATCTACATGCCCTGTTGGAAATAATTTTACATGACTGCTTGTTACTTCATCGCCACAATCGTAATGTTCTACGGTATGCAACACTGCATGATGTTCGATTGGCGAAGTAATGATATGCTTACAACCTAAATCCCTGATGGCAGAAAGAATAGCTGTGTTGTTGCTTTCCGTACCGCCGCTGGTAAAGAAAATTTCACCGGGATGGGCATTCAATAATTTAGCAACGGATTTCCGTGAGCTTTCTATGGCCATTCTCGATTCTCTTCCATAAGAATAAATAGAGGATGGATTGCCAAAATTGGTGGTCATGTATGGCAGCATAGCTTCCAATACTGCTGAATCTAGTGCGGTAGTGGCGGCATTATCAAAGTATATTCTTTCCATTCCCGATGAGCTTGGTTATTAAGTGTCCGCAAAGATAAGTAAACGGCTTTTGCGCCAAATGTTTACACGAAAATCAACGCAAACGGTGGCTGAATTGAAATTACCGAAGCTATAATGCAATATTCATTTTTTTAAGAGTGGCCGAAGGTTTAAATTTAGTTTACATATTATTATTTTATGGATGCACCAAACAAAAACGAAGGCCGCAGAGATTTTCTAAAAAAATCAACGGCATTAGCTGCATTGACAATTGCTTCTCCGGCTTTAATTAAAGCAGGCGAAAACGATGAAAAGATTGCTGCCTACTTTGAAAAAGTTCCGCTGGAACTGGAAATAAACGGGCAGGCATATAAGCTATCCGTTGAGCCACGGGTTACATTACTTGATCTGCTGCGGGAGCAGTTGGGATTAACCGGTACTAAAAAAGGTTGTGACCACGGACAATGCGGATGTTGCACGGTGCATGTGGATGGCAAACGCATCAACTCCTGTTTATCACTGGCAGTAATAAGTCATGGTAAAAAAGTAACTACGATTGAAGGATTAGCCAAGGGAGAAGAATTGCATCCCATGCAAGAAGCCTTTATGAAACATGATGGCTTTCAATGTGGTTATTGTACACCCGGACAAATCATGTCAGCCATTGGCTGTATACGAGAAGGTCATGCTAACACTGCTGAAGATGTGCGGGAATATATGAGTGGTAATATTTGCCGCTGCGGTGCTTATCCCAATATTGTTGATGCAATAATGGAAGTAAAAAAAGGAGGGAAAACAGTATGATAAATTTTGAATACATACGAACCTCTTCTGCCAAAGCGGCGGTTGATGCCAAGACAAAAAATAAAGCAGCACAATTTATTGCAGGTGGTACCAACCTGGTTGACCTGATGAAAAAAGGTGTAACCGCTCCGCAACGACTCATTGATATAAATGCGTTGCCTTTAAAAGAAATTACTACTGATGCAAAAGGAGTAAGCATTGGTGCACTAGTTCCGAATAGTGTGGCAGCAGAAAACAAACTGGTTATAGAAAAACATCCATTGCTTTCAATGGCATTGAATGCAGGAGCTTCTGCACAATTGCGAAATATGGCAACAGTTGGTGGTAATATTATGCAACGTACAAGATGCCCTTACTTCTACGATATAACAATGCCTTGCAATAAACGCCAGCCACAAAGCGGATGCGGTGCTATGGAAGGTTATAATCGTATGCATGCCATTTTTGGCGCCAGCGATAAATGCATTGCAGTTCATCCGAGTGATATGTGTGTAGCATTAGCTGCATTGAATGCAACAGTAATAGTCAATACAACAAAAGGAGAAAAGAAAATTCCGTTCGCTGATTTTCATCGCTTGCCGGGAGATACGCCAGAGTTAGATAATAATTTAGCTGCGGGTGAATTGATCACCTCCGTTCATATCCCTGCTAATCGTTTTAATAAAAATTATTATTTAAAAGTCCGTGACCGTTTATCGTATGCATTTGCATTGGTATCAGTGGCGGTAGCTTTGGAAGTAAAGGATGGCATTATTAAATCAGCCAGTATAGCCATGGGTGGTGTGGCACATAAGCCCTGGCGATTAACAGAAGTGGAAAAATATTTAATTGGCAAAAGCATTACAGCGAATGTTTTTAAAGAAGCTGCTGAAATTGCTTTGACTGGTGCCAAAACGTATCAGCATAATGCATACAAGATAAAGTTGGGAAAGTCGGCAATTGTAGAGGCGTTGACAAAAGCCACAGTGTAGACCTCCCTGCCCTCCAAACGAGGGTTCTTAGAGGCTGCCTATTTGTTAAAACATTATAGAAACATAGAGTTGGATTCGGTAAAGAATTTTTTCGAAAAGATGTAGAATATTGCGACATGCTCATCTGTGTTAATATCGCTGAAGTGTGCGACGCAAGGGACGATGCCCAATGAACCGAACGATGACAAACAAAAAATAATTTATTAAATCATGGATAATCATTCTCTACTTAGCGAAACATTTTTTGCAGATGATGACCGGGTGGACGGTCTTGCAAAAGTTACCGGTAAAGCCACATTTTCGGCAGAGTTTAAACCTGCCGGACTTACACATGCTGTATTTGTTTGCAGCACCATTGCCAAAGGTGCAATTAGACACCTGAATATTTACGAAGCGAAAAATGCTCCCGGTGTAATAGATATTATTTATCATCTTAATTGCCCCGATGTGCCGGGATTTAAACCCGTTGACAGAACTACCAATCCTAATGCGAGAAGTTTTACTGGACTAAAAGTTTTTTACAATAATATGGTGGTGAGCAACGGCCAGCCGATTGCGTTAGTAGTAGCAGATACCTACGAAAGAGCGGTGTATGCTGCTTCATTAGTAAAAGTGGAATACATAAAAGAAAATGCAGAAACAGATTTTGAAAAAAACAAATTCAATGATAAGTTATTGAAGCCCCGTCCTGATTATGTACGCAACCAAAAAGATGCCTGGGCAACTGCGGAAGTAAAACTGGAAGAAGAATATACAATGCCCATCGAAACACATAACCCGATGGAAATGCATGCCACCATTGCTGTGTGGGAAGGAGGCAAACTAACGGTGTATGATAAATCGCAGGGACCCAAAAATGTACAGGGTGAACTATCCCGGTTATTTGCCATTGATGAAAAAAACGTACAGGTGATAACTGAATATGTTGGTGGTGCATTTGGCAGTGGTTTGCGTAGCTGGCCGCATGTGCATGCTGCTGTGATCGCTGCAAAAAAATTGAACCGTCCTGTAAAAGTCACCCTGAACAGGGAGCAAATGTTTACGATGGTAGGCTATCGTCCGCAATGCTGGCAAAAAATTGGGATCGGTGCAAGCAAAGATGGTAAGTTGAATGGCATTGCACATCATGCGGTCAGCAATACATCAGCGTACGAAGATTTTACGGAAGGTATTTCGAGTGTATCACAATATTTATATGATTGTCCAAATGTGTTTACTACTTACAAAATTCTACCATTGGATGTAAACACTCCCACCTGGATGCGGGGGCCCGGCCCGGCTTCCGGTTGTTTTGCGTTGGAAAGTGCATTGGACGAATTGAGTTATAAATTAAATATCGACCCGATTGAACTGCGATTGATCAACAATGCAGAAGTACATCCGCAAAGTAAATTACCATGGACGACAAAATTTTTGAAAGAGTGCTATGCATTAGGCAAAGAAAAAATTGGCTGGCACAAAAGACCTACTACTCCTGGCACATTGAAAGAAGATGGAATGTTAGTGGGTTATGGAATGGCTGTAGGCGTATTTGGTGCTGGTAGAAGTGCAGCCACTGCCAAAGGAATTTTAAAAAATGATGGCAGCCTGCTATTACAAAGTGCGGTAAGCGATATGGGACCGGGTACTTCCACTGCCATGGTAAAAATAGGCAGTGAACAAATGGGATTAGAAGAAAATAAAGTAAGATTTGAATTAGGCGATACGGACTTTCCAACAGGACCTACGCAAGGTGGTTCAGGTTCGGCTACTGCTGTTGGTTCTGCTGTAATAGCAGTATGTGATGCCATTAAACTAAGCCTGAAAGAGATGGCGATAGAAACTGTTGCAGCATTTAAAAATTTTAAACCGGATGATATAAAATATGAAAATGGAAAATTAGTAGCTGCCAACAATTCAGCTTCTATCCATTTTATTGATTTGTTGAAAGAAGCAGGTAAACCTGAATTGCAGGTATCAAAAAGTTCCAGTGGTTTTGCACAGCGGGATAAATATGCCACTAATTCTTTTTCGGTACATTTTGTAAAACTGCATGTGCATCCTGTAACGGGTGTAATAAAATTAAAGCACATGGTATCTGCCGCCGATGCCGGTAAGATCATCAGTGAAAAAACAGCCCGCAGCCAGATGGTAGGTGGTGCGGTTGGTGGTATTGGTATGGCCATGACAGAAGAAACAATAATTGACCATCGATACGGCCGTTATATCAACAGCAATTTTGTAGACTATCATGTACCTGTACATGCAGATGTGCCACCCATGGATATTGTATTTCCCAATCAACCGGATTATATCATAAGTCCTACCGGTGCAAAAGGCATTGGAGAAATTGCATTGGTGGGTGTGGCACCTGCTATTTTAAATGCGGTGTATAATGCAACAGGAAAAAGAGTGAGAGATTTACCGGTGACACCAGATAAGTTGCTGTAAAATTTATTTATCTTACTCTAATAAATTACTCAAACTTTATAACATGAATAAGTTTTTGATTCTTTCAGTCTTTTTGATAACTGTTAGCTGCTCCAACTCAAAAAAAGCCGCATCAGGAACTTCTTCTAATAAAGGAAGTGGTGATACAAGAACAACGAAAGTTGTAATGCTGGATGATGAAACTTATTTACTGACAGAGCAAAGCGATGATAAAAGCTATGGCTTTGAACAATCAAATCCGGTAAAAGTGGGTGAACGCAGCCCCCAGAACGAAAGAAGATTTTTGAATGCATTGCTTGGCCCAAATGGAGAAACAATAAAATATTTTAGGGCTGGAAGTTGCTGCCCATTCAAAACCCCTAATGGCACTATTGGAGGAGGCGGTTTGCTTGACCGGTACAGAGTTTTCTGGGATGGCAACAAAGACACCTTGAATATTTATATTAATATGTACGACAAAGGTGATTTAAAAATTCCAGTTGGGTTTACTGCAAAAAAATAAATCAGTTTACCCAAACTCCTTTATATCCCGCATCAACTGCAACGCCATATTATTTGCCGTTGTTTCAAAATTACTTTCTGCATAAATGCGAATGATAGGTTCTGTGTTGGAAGTGCGGAGATGAACCCAATCATTTTCAAACTCTATCTTCAACCCATCTTCTGTATTGATAGGGTTCTTGGCATATTTTTTTTGAATTTTTTCAAAAATGGCTTTTACATCCACCCCTTTCTCTAATTCGATTTTATTTTTCGAAATATAATAATCAGGATAGTTGCTACGGAATGATTTCATACCATTTTTTTGGTTGGCCAAATGACTTAAAAACAAACCAATACCGATCAGTGCATCACGGCCATAATGAAAATCAGGAACAATTATACCACCGTTGCCTTCGCCACCAATAACCGCATTTACCTCCTTCATTTTCTTTACTACATTCACCTCTCCTACTGCAGAAGGAAAATATTCACCGCCATGTTTCAGGGTAATTTCTTTCAGCGATTTGGTGCTGCTCATATTGCTCACCGTATTGCCTGGCTTCTTGCTTAATATATAATCAGCAATGGCTACCAATGTATATTCTTCGCCAAACAAACTGCCGTCTTCGTTTACAAAACAAAGACGATCCACATCCGGATCAACCGCAATTCCCAAATGAGCTTTTTGTTGAACTACTTCGCTGCTTAATTGTGATAAATGCTCTGGTAGCGGCTCTGGATTATGTGCAAATTTTCCATTCACCTCTCCGTTCAATACAATTACATCCGTTACACCCAATGCATTCAATAAAGCCGGAACAAATGTTGCACCAGTAGAATTAATTGCATCTACCACCACTTTAAATTTTTGTTTGGCGATGGCTTTTGCATCTACCAACGGATATTTTATAATAGCCGCAATATGCTTTTGCATAAAGCTATCGTCAACGGTTACAGTTCCTAACTTATCAACAGCGGCAAAACAAAAATCTTCGTTTGCTGCTAACTCCAGCACAGTGGCTCCTGTTTCTGCACTGATGAATTCACCTTCGCTGTTCAGCAATTTCAATGCATTCCATTCTTTGGGGTTGTGACTGGCTGTTAAAATAATACCGCCATCTGCTTTTTCCTGCTGCACAGCAAATTCAACAGTAGGAGTTGTGGATAAGCCAAGGTCGATCACATTAATCCCCAATCCAATCAAGGTATTTACAACAAGACCTTGCACCATACTTCCACTGATGCGGCCATCACGGCCTATCACTACTGTTGCATTCTTCTTTTTGTCGAGCAAAATACTGCCAAAAGCAGCCGCAAATTTTACAACATCTACCGGAGTCAGGTTATCTCCCGGTTGTCCGCCAATTGTACCACGAATTCCAGAAATACTTTTTATTAATGCCATTCTGAGAGTATAAGGTTTGTAGTTTTTAAGGTTTGGACAGCAAAAATACGTTTTTCAAACTCAATGGCATTCGTAAAAAATTGCAACCGATTGTTTATTTTTTCAGAACCATTGAAAAGTATGTACACTTTCATTTCCAAGTAGAATTCTATTATTTGAGGACTATAATCTGTGTCAATTCGTGTAATCCGTGGCTAAACAGTATTTTTGCCACATGGCAGAAAAGGCATGGTACAAAGGCTGGTTCAACTCTCCCTACTATCACAAATTATATTTTGAAAGAGATGAGAAAGAAGCAGAAATTTTTATTACAAAACTGATCGATCATTTAACGCCGGCTGCTGGTAGCTCAATGCTGGATGTGGCTTGCGGAAAAGGACGGCATAGTAAAACATTAGCATCATTTGGTTTTGACGTTACCGGTATTGATATTTCTACAGACAGTATCGCCTTTGCCAAACAATTTGAACAGGAGAATTTACATTTTTTTGTACATGATATGCGGTTGCCAGCATGGGGAAATTATTTTGACTATGCTTTTAACTTCTTTACCAGCTTTGGTTATTTTAAAACACGGCGGGAGCATGATGATGCCATCCGCACCATTACCAAAAGTATTCGCCCCGGTGGCAAATTTGTAATTGATTATCTCAACGTACATTTTGCCGAAGAACATCTTATACATAATGAAGTAAAAGAGGTAGATGGAACAACTTACACTATTCATCGCTGGGATGATGAAACACATTTCTATAAAAAAATAACCGTTGCAGATGCGTCATTAAAAGAGCCAATGGAATACACGGAAAAAGTAGCTAAATTTTCTTTAGGCGATTTTACAGATATGCTAAGTTTCCAGGGCATGCAGGTACAGGAAGTATTTGGCGATTATCAATTTGCCAGTTATGATGTACGAAAAACTCCCCGGTTAATACTTATTGCCCAAAAAGGCCGTGGTAAAAAAGGCGATAAAGAAAAAAGAATTTATAGTGATGGGAGAACAACAGATGCGTTGACGTAGAAAAATACTTTCTCGCAGCGAACGCAGCGATTATGTGTGGCAGCGTTCGTTGCTCCGTAGCGTCCGCTTCGAGAAAATAACGAGAGCCAGATTTTAATCCTTTTTATTATGCATTATCAAATATTTCGCTGTTTCAAAAAATGCATTTGTAAACCCGGAAAGCTTTTTCCGAATTGAATCTTTTTGTTGCTTGGTATAAAGAGAAGCACCATTGTGCATAGGGCTCAACTCTTCATCCGGGAAATTAATATTGCGGGTAAAATAAAAATCGTCAGTTACCATTCCAATGCCACCAGCTGTATTAGTAATAAAGGCATAATTATTTTTCTTTGTGGGATCAAGTAAGTCTCTGCCCAGAGTAGTATTTACATAAGGCTGGTGCAACAGACCAGCTATCGTTGGCAGAACATCAATTTGCGAAACCACTTCGCCTCTTTTTTGTGGCGGCAATAATTGTGGCGCATAAAATAATAAGGGTACATGTTCATCCGTAAGTCGTTGTTCTGTCCACACCGGCGGATAAATAGCTTCTGCATTGCCTGCTACACCATGATCGCCAATAAAAACAAAAATGGTATTGTGGAAATATGATTCTTTTTGCGCCGCTTCTAAAAATTTTTTAAAACAATAATCAGAATAGCGAAAGGCATTGAATTCTTCCTGCGATTCAAACCCGTACTTTTTTAATTCTGCTTCTGATGCCAGTACAATTTTAAAATCAGCTGTATCCGTCATCGGTACCATATACGGACGATGATTGCCCGAAGTTTGAATAAAAGCAAAGAATGGTTTTTGCTCTGTTCGCATTACTTTGTTGGCTTCCAGGAAAAGATCTTTATCGCTAATACCCCACACATTTATTTTAGGAGAAGTAAAATTTTCTTCGGTATGCATTTGCAAGCCATCAATATTTTTCAGCAGCCCTTCAAAGTTGTTGAACTCCGGACTTCCTCCCAGGAAATAATGTTTACTATAGCCTTCAAAATTATCAATTATGGTATGTTGTGTAACTGCTTCAGGGTTGCGACTGGAAAATTTAAACAACTGTGCATCCGGTATGCCAGTTAAAATAGCAAACAATCCTCTTGCAGTAGAAAAATGTGGTGTAAAACATTTCTCAAAGAAAATTCCATTCTTGCTTAGTGAATCGAAATAGGGTGTAGTATTTAGCGGATTGCCGCTCATGCTACTTTTATACATACTGAATGATTCGCATTGCACCAACACAATATTAGGGCGGCTTTCCAATGCTCCACTTCTCGGAGCAACTTCCCTGCGATAAGAAAATTTATTAGCATCCGGCAATTGCATCCACTCGGCCATTGTGGGGAAAGCCTGTCTTGCTTTTTGTTCGTTAAAATCAGGTTTGCGTAAGCGTAGCGTAGCAAAAAAATTCTGCAATGGATTAATGGCGAGATAAGATTTAAAACTGTTCTTGAATTTAAAACTATCATTTCGGCCCAATGGCGGCCAGGTAAAACTTCCGTAAGCCACAATAACCAGCAATAGAGCACTGATGATAAAAAACTTTCTGCGATAGGGAATACGAAGTCCATCCGTTCTGTTTATTACCTGCCAGTGACTCCGATGATACATCCAACGAAAAAAAAGCATTCCAACTATCAGTCCTAAAATCATCCACACCATCGGATACGTCTGAAACATCATCTTTAACGAAATGCCCGGATCTTCTACAAAATTCATGGCACCTGCATCTAATCTTGTTTGGTTATAGGAAAAACTGCCAAAGTCGGCAGCAAAAAAGAAGAATACAAAAAAAGTTACAATGGCCAGGTACCAGGTCCACCATTTTTTATTGCGGGAAGAATAAAACGGCGATAAACGGGGAACCATGCTTATCAATACGATCGGTAATAAAATAAAAGCTATCCAACGCAGGTCATACCGGATGCCCAGCAAAAAAGAAGGAATAAGATTTCCAAAAGAAAGGCTCTTCGGTTTAAATGCAAAATAAGTAGCCAGCCTGAATACGGTAAATATCAATAGAAAGATCACCAGCAGATTCACCACCCACAGAATAGTCTTCGGTATTTTATATTTTACAAGCATTTGGCAATTTGCCTTCGGTTGAAGGACTACAAAAGAATTGAATTTACTTGATTATAACAACAGCAGTTCTCCTATTTAAACACAATATTTGGACTCCTATTAGCTGTCATGGGTTACTTTTGCAACAATGTATTTTTTAGCGGTACAATTTTGGGACAAGTTGGTAGAATTAGACCAGTGGTTGTTTGTAAAAATAAACAGCGAATGGGCCAATCCGTTTTTTGATGCTGTAATGCCATTTCTCCGAAACGGTACTAATTGGGCACCGTTATATCTTTTCATGCTGGTTTTGGTGCTGCTCAATTTTAAGACCCGTGGTATTTGGTGGGTGGTGTTTTTTATTTCTACCATAGCATTAATAGATCTGACCGGCAATTATGTATTCAAACATGGATTTGAAAGATTGCGACCTTGTAACGATCCCAACTTTATTTCGCAGGTGCGTTTATTGCTTGATCATTGCGGAGTGGGTTTTAGTTTTACCTCCAACCATGCAGCCAATCATTTTGGAATGGCGGCTTTTTTTATCGTTACCTTCCGTCATGTCTTCAAAAATTGGGTGTGGATAGCCCTGTTTTGGGCGGCGGCCATCGGCTATGCGCAGGTATATGTGGGTGTGCATTACCCGTTTGATGTTCTTTGCGGAGCCTTGCTGGGACTGGCTTTCGGCATTACTACCGGTTCCTTCTTCAATAAGCGGTTTGGATTTGCTATCTTCGATAATTAATCAAGTGTAACTTCTTAATGCTCATCTTAATACTGATTGGTCTCATCTTATTGAACGGTGTCTTTTCAATGGCAGAAATTGCACTCGTATCAGCTCGCAAATCAAGGCTGGAGGCGCAAGCTAATAAAGGAGATAAAAAAGCCAAAGAAGCATTAGACCTCGCCAATCATCCCAATACTTTTCTATCTACCGTCCAAATTGGTATTACCTTAATCGGCATCCTTACGGGTATGTTATCCGGAGATGAGTTGACAGATAATCTTGCTGCAAAAATAAAAACATGGCCGCTTGTAGGCGACTATAGTAACGGTATTGCAACAGCTATTGTAGTTATTATTATTACCTATTTTTCGCTGGTACTTGGTGAATTGGTACCCAAAAGACTGGGCTTGGCAAGACCTGAAGCAATTGCAAAAACATTGGCTGCCCCAATGCGACTTCTCAGTAGAATTACACACCCTTTTGTATGGTTGCTTACCAAGTCGGGCAATTTTATTGTTAGAATTCTTGGTATTCGTCCAAATGAGAACCAGGTAACTGAAGAAGAAATAAAAGCTATCATTAGCGAAGGAACAGAACATGGTGCAATTGATGAAGCTGAACAGGATATTATTGAACGGGTATTTCATTTAGGAGATAGAAACATCACTTCCTTAATGACGCATCGCAGCGATATCATCTGGTTCAACCTGGATGAAAATGAAGATCTGATAAAAGAAAAAATTATAGGTGAGCCACATTCGGTGTATCCAATTTGCGATGGTGATATAGACAATCTTAAAGGCGTGGTATCCATAAAAGATTTGTATGTAAGCCCTGACAGTACTTTGTTTAAAGATCTAATGCAGCCGGCGTTGTTTGTTCCTGAAAATAATTCACCCTATCAGGTACTAGAGAAATTTAAAGAGTCCCGTTTACACTCTTGCTTTATTGTAGATGAATACGGAAGCATTTTAGGATTAATTACATTAAATGACATTCTGGAAGCCATTGTAGGTGATATGCCGCAACCGGATGTGCCTGACTATGAAATAAAGGAAAGAGAAGATGGCACTTTTATAGTAGATGGTCAAATACCTTTTTATGACTTTCTCACCCGTTTTGATAAAGCAGAATGGATGAATGAAGGAGAACATGATTTTGATACATTGGCTGGATTTATCTTACACCAATTAGAACGAATTCCGAAAACAGGTGATCAACTAAGCTGGAAAGGCTTCAAAATGGAAGTGATTGATATGGATAGCCACCGTATTGATAAAGTATTGGTGACATTAAGTGATGAGTTGAAAGAAGATATGGAGGACTAAAACAGTTTGTAGTTGTTTAAAATGAAATAGTTTTGTAAGGTTACAAACAGTACACAACTTAAAAGCTGATAGATGTTTGCGTTGCAGGATAATCCATCTTATTACTTTTTCTATTTCCACCTACTATTACATGCACAATATTCATCTGGTCATCAAATAGATCATACATCAGGTTGGTAACGATTTCAATCTTTTTTACAGTAGTTATATTTTCTACTTCTATATAACTGTACGCCGCTTCTCCCTCATTTTCAAAACCTAGGTAATTCAGGGTAACAGGCTTTCCATCTGCTTTGATAGCCAGATGAGATAACACATATCGCTTTACCAAAGAGTCCATGTCGGCTTTATTAGGAGGATTAATGAGATCTACTTTTGCTTTATAGTTTTTTGCCAAAATCTTTTCAAAATCATCAGTAAAGATTTTACAGCTTAGCTCCAGTGTCTTATCCACCGAATTATGATTGATCTCTATCACACTTACATGAAAAGGGTGAACATCTGGGCTTTTACCCGCCATTAACACCCCGCCCAGCAGGGGCAACAATAACCATTTAAAAACAGATGCTGCCATTGACACAATAATTTTTTCTGTTACAAAAGTCTGGCTTATTTTGAAGCCTTTATCTTCCTAATCGTTAAAATTTAACGGTCAAAGGACGGACATAATTACTAATTAGATGCAGGATTTTGGTTTTTATTTTGGTTTTGGCTGGGAACACATCATAAGCAAGGATGCATTAGACCATCAATTGTTTATTGCCGCTTTAGCAGCTATCTATGTATTAAAAGACTGGAAACAGGTTTTAATCTTAGTCACTGCATTTACGATCGGACATTCTATCACTTTAGCATTAAGTGTATTTGATGTAATTCGTTTGAACAGTAAGTGGGTTGAATTTTTAATTCCGCTTACTATCGTCATTACTGCATTGACTAATTTATTTCAGAAAAAATTTACCCCCCGTTCCATTCGCATCAATTATTTTTTAGCCTTGTTCTTTGGATTGATACATGGAATGGGCTTTGCAAACACCATTCGTTTTTTATTAGCCGAAGACCAGAATATGGCATGGAGTCTTTTTGCATTTAATGTGGGTCTTGAAGCAGGTCAAATTGTAGTAGTTACTATTTTGTTGATAGTTGCGCATTTTATTACTACAGCTTTCAAAGTAAGCCGTCGTGAGTGGGTTATATTTTTATCGGCTGCTGTATTCAGCCTTGCGTTAAAATTGTCTTTAGAACGTTTACCAATAACAAAAAAAGAAACAAATGATCAAGAAGAAACAGTTATTCCTACTGTGCAGCCTCCTGCTTTCGATAACATCGATAGTACAGGCACAAAATATTCAGAATAACCCAAGCTCAGGGCATGCCAATAAGTTTGAGCAATTGGGAACAATTCTCCCTACGCCAAATGAACAACGTACTGCAAGCGGCACACCCGGCCCAAAGTACTGGCAGCAAAGAGTAGATTATGATATTAAATGTGAGCTGGATGAAGTGAACAATAAATTAACGGGTAGCGAGACTATCACCTACTTTAATAATTCACCAGAAACATTGACGTATTTCTGGATGCAGTTAGATGAGAACCAGCACAGCACGGTAAACAACGCCAACTATCAAAGTCAGAATACGTTGCCAATGCAGACAACTGATAAGGTGTTAGACAGGTATGACGAACGCAAAACTGATAATGGCTATGGAATCAACATTACCAAACTAACTGATGCTACTGGTAAGTCAATCAAATACACCATTAATAAAACAATGATGAAAGTGGATTTACCGGCGGCATTAAAGCCCGGTCAAAAATTCGTTTTCAAAGTTGACTGGAATTATAAAATTGCTAACCGTGGTGACTTCATTCGCTTTGGCGGTGCAAGAGGTGGTTATGAAAATTTTCCGGAAGACGGTAATAACAATTATACCATGACACAATGGTATCCCCGTCTTTGCCGCTATAGCGATGACCAGGGATGGCAAAACCACCAGTTCACCGGTACCGGTGAATTTACATTGAGCTTTGGAAATTTTAAAGTACAGATGACGGTACCCGCAGATCATATTGTTGGCGCAACGGGTGAATGTCAGAATTATGCACAAACTTTAACGGCCACACAAATGGCCCGCTGGAACAAAGCAAAAACAGCAAAAGAGCCTTTACAGATTGTTACATTAGATGAGGCTTTAAATGCATCGAAAACAAAAAGTAAAGCAAAAAAGACATGGATCTACAAAGCCGATAATGTTCGTGACTTTGCATGGACATCATCCAGAAGATTTGTATGGGATGCGATGGCTACGAATGTTGAAGGAAAGAATGTAATGTCGATGAGCTACTATGCAAAAGAAGCTTATCCAATTTATAGCAAGTTTTCTACTAAAGCAGTTGCACATACTTTAAAAACTTATTCTAAATTTTCATTCCCTTATCCTTATCCGGTAGCGATTAGTGTAGAAGGCAATCAAGGGATGGAATACCCGATGATCTCTTTTAACCCGGGCCGTGCCAATAAAGATGGCAGTTATTCTGAAGGCGCAAAGAATGCAGCGATATTAGTAATCATACATGAGGTAGGACATACTTTCTTCCCTATGATCGTAAATAGTGATGAACGTCAATGGACCTGGATGGATGAAGGATTGAATTCTTATTTGCAATACCTGACACAGGAATTATGGGATAATAAATATCCTTCTGATGGCGGTGTTCCTTCTGCGATTACTGATTATATGAAATTGCCGAAAGAGCAATTAGAACCTATCATGACCAACTCGGAAAATATCAACAACTTTGGAGCAAATGCGTATGATAAAGTAGCAACCGGTTTAAATATATTGAGAGAAACCATTGTCGGCAGAGAATTATTTGACAATGCATTCCGTGAGTATTCAAGAAGATGGGCTTTTAAATCCCCGACACCGGCCGATTTCTTCCGCACTATTGAAGACGCAACTGGCGAAGACCTTGATTGGTTTTGGAGAGGTTGGTTCTATGGTACGGATGCTTGTGATATTTCAATTGATACTGTTAAACATGCAAAGCCTGATGTAACAGCCATACCGAACCAGGTAAACGATACTGTTGTGTACAGAAACCTCGCAAAACCAGCCGTGAATGATTTTGAAGATCTATCCAAGATCAGAAACAAAACCGATAAGAGTATAGTTTTTGAAACTGATAAAGACACCACGCTGCGTGACTTTTACTGGAGGTATGCAAGAGGAATGGAAAATTATGACACCACGAAATATCCAATTACTGTAAAACCACAAACAGAAAAACTAGATGCAGAGGGCCAGGCCAAATATGGCAATAAAAATTTATACGAAATTACTTTCTCTAATAAAGGAGGCCTCGTAATGCCAATCATTCTGGAGTGGACCTTTAAAGATGGTACTAAAGAAATTGAAAGAATACCAGCTCAGGTATGGCGCAAGAATGAAAAGAAAGTGATCAAAACATTTATGAAGGATAAAGAAGTAGCCTCCATAAAGCTTGATCCGTATAAAGAAACTGCTGATATAGACGAATCTAATAATACGTATGGCGATATTAAACCGCCAAGTAAGTTTAGATTGTTTAAGCAAAAGCAAAATGTGCCACAGCCAGAAATGCCTACGCCTATGCAAAAAGCATTGGAGAAGAAAGGATTCTAGAGCCCCTCTAAGTCTCCCCTAAAGGGGAGACTTTAACTTACTAAAGAATATAATTTCTTTTTAACCTGCAAGAGGTGATGTCTTTTAAAAAGGTGTCACCTCTTGCAGCATTTTAGCAACGGTTCATTTATTAAAGCTGTTTGCTTTATCTTAGCCGAAACAGATTTTCCGGACACATTAAGAATCTTGGCATCATGCTCAGTAGTATTACGGAACGATGAAGTGAGATTATTTTTTATTCTTTCACTGGAAGAATAAAAAATAACAGATCTGAGATCACAACAGACGATGATAGTAGTAATGTAGCTGGCAAATAAAATTCTTTCACGGCTTTGATTTACTAATAAATAACACTTACAAATGAGAAAAGTAATTTCTTGCTTATTGTTTGGCATCTTCTGTGGCACAATTGTAATAGCACAGAATATCAACAACAACCCAGGCAGCAATCATGGCAACAAGTTTGAACAAATGGGTGGAACGCTTCCAACTCCCAATGAATATCGTACTGCAAGTGGCGCACCGGGTACAAAGTACTGGCAGCAAAGAGCTGATTACGACATTAAATGTGAGCTGGATGAAAAAAATCAGAAGCTGACGGGTAGTGAAACAATTACCTATTTTAATAACTCACCTGATGTACTTACTTTTTTATGGATGCAGCTGGATGAAAATCAGCATAGCACAATAAACAATGCTAACTACCAGACGAGCAATCCGATGAACAGGCAAACAAGTCCGCAACAATTGGACAGAGCTGCTGATTCGAAAGTTGACAATGGTATGGGCTTTAATATTTTAAAAATTACAGATGCCGCAAACAAGCCATTAAAATATACGATCAATAAAACAATGATGCGGGTTGAGTTACCTGCACCATTGAAACCGGGTCAGCGTTTTGTTTATAAAATAGATTGGAATTATAAATTAAGCAATCGTGGTGCCGGCGGCGGTGGCCGTGGTGGTTTTGAATTTTTTCCGGAAGATGGCAATCATCTTTTCACCATTACACAATGGTATCCCCGCCTTTGTGTGTACAGCGATTTCAAGGGATGGCAAAATCACCAGTTCACCGGTCGTGGGGAGTTTGCATTAACATTCGGCAATTTTAAAGTAGCGATGACGGTTCCTGCTGACCATGTAGTATTGTCCACAGGAGAGTGTCAGAATTATGCTGCTGTACTTACTCCTGCACAAATGGGTCGTTGGGCAAAAGCACAACAATCATCAGAACCTATTGAAGTAGTAACATTGGCGGAAGCAAGGGCGGCAGAAAAAAACGGACCGGCTATCATTGCTGCTGGTTCACCCAAAAAGAAAACATGGATCTTTAAAGCAGATAATGTTCGTGACTTTGCATGGGGTTCTTCCCGCAAATTTGTGTGGGATGCTATGGCTACAAAAGTGGCAGGTAAAAAAATAATGTGTATGAGTGGGTACGCCAAAGAAGCGTATGGTTTGTATCGCAAATTTTCGACCAAAGCAGTAGAGCATACTATTAAAACATATTCTGATTTTACAATTCCCTATCCCTACCCTGTTGCACAAAGTATAGAAGCATCCAACGGTATGGAATACCCGATGATCTGTTTCAACTTTGGCCGAACAGAAAAAGACGGCACTTACAGCGAAAGCACCAAGAACGGAATGATCGGTGTTATTATTCACGAAGTGGGTCATAA
The DNA here is from genome assembly GCA_022843585.1 of Chitinophagaceae bacterium. Taxonomy (GTDB): domain Bacteria; phylum Bacteroidota; class Bacteroidia; order Chitinophagales; family Chitinophagaceae; genus JJ008. The sequence continues at coordinate 1,252,803 of JALHNJ010000001.1, read as the reverse complement.
CTTCTTCCCCATGATCATCAATAGTGATGAACGCCAATGGAGCTGGATGGATGAAGGCCTAAATACATTTGTGGAATACCTGGCGGAAGAGTTGTGGGATAATAAATTTCCCAGTCGCCGCGGCCCTGCAGCATTTATTACCGATTATATGAAGCTGCCAAAAGACCAATTGGAGCCTATCATGTCGAATAGTGAAAACATTGTACAATTTGGACCAAATGCTTATTCTAAACCAGCCACTGGTTTAAATATTTTGAGAGAAACTATTATGGGCCGTGAGTTGTTCGATTATGCATTTAAAGAATATGCAAGACGTTGGGCATTCAAACATCCGGAGCCGGCTGATTTCTTCCGTACCATGGAAGATGCAAGCGGCGAAGATTTGGATTGGTTTTGGAGAGGCTGGTTTTACAGTACCGAAGTTTGTGATATTTCATTGGACACAGTTAAACATGCCAAACCAGATTTAGCTGCAACACAGGAAGCTACAAAAGAAACTAAACAACTGCGGCCAATTGCAAAGCCATTGGTACCAACATTTGATGATATTTCAAAGATCAGGAACAGAGAAGACAAGAATATCAAATTCCAAACTGACGTTGATACCAGCATCCGTGATTTCTATTGGAGATATGCCCGCAATCTGGAGCCATACGATACCAGCAAATATGAAGTAACAATTCCGGCAAGCCAACCTGATCCGCTTACAGAAGCAGAAAAAGCAAAGTATGCGAATAAGAATATGTATGAGCTTACTTTAAGCAATAAAGGTGGATTAGTGATGCCAATCATTGTGGAGTGGACCTATAAAGATGGTACGAAAGAAATCGATCGCATACCTGCACAGGTGTGGAGATTGAATGAAAATAAAGTGGTAAAAACTTTTATTAAAGACAAAGAGGTAGCTTCTGTAAAATTGGATCCGTATCGGGAGACTGCTGATATCAATGAAAGCAATAACAGTTGGAATACGATAGCAGAGCCGTCTCGCTTTAATATTTTTAAAGCAAGACAAACTGCACCGAGAGCAGCAGGTAACCAGGCGGGTAACCCGATGCAGAAAGCACAGGAGAAGAAAGGGTTTTAAAAAACCTTCTAAACCTCCCCTGAAGGGGAGACTTTGGCTCACTAAAGAATATAAATTCTTATTGCATTTATAAAGCCATTCCGAATTAACGGGATGGCTTTTTTTCATAGCAGAGTTTTCATCCCCTCCCGGGAGGGGTGTAGGCCATTCCAAATAAAATGCTACTTGAAAGGGGTGGGTTTATATAATTCTTACATTTAGCCATGATTAAAAAATTATTATTCGCCATCGCCATTCTTTTCTCCCTACAATCTTTCGCTGCAACTGTTGATACTGTAAGCATCTACAGCAGCGCCATGAAAAAAGCATATAAATGCGTGGTGATAAAACCTTCCTCGTATAAAAAAAGCAAAGAAGCTTTCCCGGTTGTTTATTTATTACATGGTCATGGGGGCTGGTATGCCAATTGGATAATCCGGGTGGGTGAATTAAAAGAACATGCTGATAAATACCAATTAATGATTGTTTGTCCGGATGGTGGATTTAATAGCTGGTATTTAGATAGTCCGGTTGATTCTACGGTACGGTTTGAAACCTATGTAGGAAAAGAAATTCCAGATTATATAGATGTGAACTATAAAACTATAAAAAACAGAAAAGGAAGAGCTATTACTGGTTTAAGTATGGGCGGGCATGGTGGTTTGTTTTTAGGTTTTCGCCATGCAGACCGGTTTGGTGCCTGTGGTAGTATGAGTGGTGGCGTGGATTTGATACCGTACAAAAAGAACTGGCAAATATCCCAAAAGGTTGGCGATACAATTTTACATGCAGCTAACTGGAAAAATTATTCTGTTATAAATTTAATTGAGAAAAAACCCACAGATTCACTGGCCATCATTATTGATTGCGGAACAGAAGATTTCTTTTTTGCTGTTAATAACAATTTGCATCAAAAAATGCTGAAGTTAAAAATCCCGCATGAGTATATTGAAAGACCAGGACAACACAATTGGCCTTATTGGAAGAATGCGGTGCAGTACCAGTTATTGTTTTTCAGGAATTATTTTACCGCAATGAAAGGAAAATAAATTTGCTATCGGAAGATGTATGTGAATGGCTTTAGAATATGTATTCTGTTCAGTTTGTCAATTGCTTTTATGCAGGATATATAAAACTCCTTCTCCTTAATACTATTTACCAGCCTTATTGCACTGGCACCAAAATGGGTTCCTTTATTAACCACTTCAACTATATCGCCATTATCATAACTACCTGAAATAGTAAATTCCTGAATGGTATAGTTGGAATTCTTTGTTATCAATTGAAACCCAAAGAAACTCTTAATATATGTGCCCCAAACTTTTGGTTCTTCTTTTGATATCGAGTCAGGCTGAATTTTCTCCATGGCAACTTTAATATCAATAAAATTGTTGCAATTGTTTTCTATAGAAGATTGAGCAAATACAAAATTCGCAAATAAGATAAAAGAAGTTAAAATAAATAGCCTCATTAGAAAATTTTTACGGTCTAGGCAAATTCCCCGTATTACCGTCCCTGGTTTTTACTTTCTTCTTACCAGCATTTTTCTTTTCGTAATCGAGTATAGCTTGTGGTTTGGAAATTGTTTTTTTACCCGCAGTGTCTGATTTTGCTTTGGCAGTGCTAATATCAATCGGTCGCAGATCATCATCACCGATCATCATATTATCTTCTGTTTGTAATTTGTTCATCACATAGTATTCGCTGGCTTCTATTCTTCCTTCCCGGGGATCAAAGTATAACCATTTACCATGTTTAACTGCCACACCTTCATTCTTTACTACAACTTGTCCAATTTCTTTTGTCGGATCTTTTAGATCATAAACAGAAACGGTATCAAAAGCAATTGCAGGATCCATTGCTCTCCAGCTTTCCTGGCGCAGCAAGCCACCATTATAAGTATAATATTCTTGCTTACCATTTAATTTTCCCCAGCGATAATTTTCTTCGGCAATCTTCACTCCTTCTAATGAATATTTTTTCCAGGTGCCTTCCTTAGCATCATTCTCATAATAGCCTTCTTCCTCATAGCCTCTTTCGCCACGCAAGTCTGCAACACGAACAGACCATGGCCCTTGCTTCTTTCCTTGCATATCCACCCGGTTAAGCGTATCGCCTTTGGAACTTATTACAAAATTTTTCCATTGGCCATAACCGCTGGTAGAAATAAGCAAGGCAATCAGTACAATGAATCGCATAGTTTAGTAAGTTTGATGAGAGGCAGCAGGTTATCCGCACCTCGTTACACACACTGCAATTTACTAACGAAAATTAACTGTTTTTATGTCCCAGTTGTTAAAAAAAACCTCCTGCCAAAATAAATTGGTTAGAAGGGTTCTTTCCACATTTGCATTGATGCACATTGGTGCATTGGTTTTTGCGCAAATAAATCCCACTCCTGCTGCAGAAAGGATGCAGGCCATTGAACAACGGAAGAAGTTAGAAAGTGCCTCTGTTGTTAATGATGTTAAATTTCGCAACATAGGCCCTACCATTATGAGTGGCCGTGTATCCGATATTGATGCCAACCCGGAAGATCCTACAGAGTTCTACGTAGGGTATTCAACTGGTGGATTGTGGCATACTACCAACAATGGGCAGAGCTTTACTCCCATCATGGACAATCTTGATGTTTTATTTATCGGTGATATAGCCGTGAACTGGAGCAACAGAACAATATGGGTTGGTACCGGAGAGGTAAACAGCAGCCGTTCTTCGTATGCTGGTATAGGTATGTATAAATCTACTGATAATGGTAAGAACTGGGAATATCTCGGTCTTCCTGAATCTCATCATATTGGTAAAATACAATTGCATCCTACTAATCCGAATATTGCATGGGTAGCTGCATTAGGACATTTATATTCTGCCAATAAAGACAGAGGTGTTTATAAAACAACCGATGGTGGTAAAAATTGGAAACAAACTTTGTTTATTGATGATAACACTGGCTGTGTTGATATAGACATCAATCCAGCAAATCCAAATGAAGTTTATGCAGGTATGTGGTACAGAGTTCGCCGTGCCTGGAAATTTGAAGAAAGTGGAAAGACAAGTGGTATTTATAAAAGTGCAGATGGTGGCGAAACATGGAAATTAGTTTCAGGTGCCGGTTCTGGTTTTATGACAGGTGATAAAATTGGTCGAATTGGAATTGCGGTATATCCAAAAAATCCAAGTATTGTTTATGCAGTGGTTGATAATAATACACCACTTGCTGCTGATAATAAAGTGGACACCAATTATAAGAAAGATCAGTTTAAAACAATGAACAAAGAAGAGTTTAAAAATATAGATGATAAAAAACTAAACTCATTTTTAAGGGCTAATCGTTTCCCTGCTAAATACACTGCAGGAACGGTAAAAGAAATGATAGCTGCCGATAAAATACAACCCGTTGCTTTATGGGATTATTTAGACAGTGATGATGGATTTCAAAATACAGGCATTGCAGGTTGCGAAGTATATCGCAGTAATGATGGCGGACAAACATGGAAAAAAACACATGATAAACCAAACGCCAACTTCAGCACTTATGGTTACTATTTTGCAAAGATCTATACTTCGCATACCAATCCTGATAAGATTTTCTCCATGGGATATATTGCGCAGGTATCAACAGATGGTGGCAAAACATTTAAAACTATGGACAAAGGGAATGTTCATGCTGACCATCATGCATTATGGGTAAACCCGAAAAGAGATTCTCATTTAATTAATGGTAATGATGGTGGTGCCAATATTACCTATGATGATGGTGATAATTGGTTTAAAGCAAACACTCCTCCATTGGGACAATACTATAGTATTACCGTTGATGATGCAAGGCCTTATAATGTGTACGGCGGCATGCAGGATAACGGAAGCTGGTGGGGACCATCTAATCACCGGGATGATATTGGCTGGATCGACAATGGTCAATACGGTTTTAAAGGCATTAATGGTGGTGATGGTATGCAGGCGCAAGTAGATACAAGAGATAATGCTACTATTTATTCCGGTTCTCAGTTTGGTGCTTATGCCCGGTATAATAAAAATGTGCAGGAAAGAAGGGGTTTTCAAAAATCACTTCGCCCCATGCATGAGTTGGGTGAAAAGCCTCTTCGCTTTAACTGGCAAACACCCATCTTATTAAGCAAACACAACCAGGATGTTTTTTATTATGGAAGTAACAGGGTATTCCGTTCTCTTAACAAAGGCGATTCATTAATTGCAATGAGTGGAGACCTTACCAATGGTAAGGTAACCGGTAATGTACCGTTTGGTACATTGATCACACTTTCAGAATCGCCGCTGCGTTTTGGATTGCTTTATACCGGAAGTGATGATGGAAATATTCATGTATCAAAAGATGCAGCTTATAGCTGGGAGCAATTAAATCAAACTACTACTACTGCTGCTCCAGTTAAAAAAGGTGCAAAAACTACAGCAAACACTAAACTTCAAACCAATGGTTTGTATGTTAGCCGTGTTGCTGCATCACAACATAAAGTAGAAAGAGTGTATGTTTCATTGAACGGTTATCGTAATGACAACTTTGCTCCCTATTTGTACATGAGTGAAGATTATGGAACTACCTGGAAACAGATCGGAAAAGATTTGCCGTATGAACCGATCAACGTAATTAAAGAAGATCCAAAAAGCGATAGCATTTTATACGTTGGTACGGATGGTGGCTTATATGTAAGCTTTGACCAGGGCAATTCATTTATGATGTGGAATGGGGGTTTACCAAAATCAGTTCCTGTTCATGATATTGCGATACAACAAAGAGATAATGAAATAGTGCTTGGTACACATGGCCGCAGTTTGTATGTTGCCAAATTGGATGATGTACAAAAAGTAAGAAAAGACCCCGAGTGGATGAAAAAGAAACCAAAAGAAAAACCACAGGAACCAGCAAGACAGTTTAATGAGCCAGAGCCAGAACCGGAAAGAGATTAAAATTAAAAAGCCCCGATTTATAAATCGGGGCTTTTTAATTTCTTCAATCAGCCTTTCTTTTTCTTTCGCAACAGCAAGACCAAAATCAATATCAACAACACCGCTCCACCTCCAATGTAATAATACATTGTCATGTCATTTGGTTCTTTATCCAATCCTTTTTCAATATTCTTTTCCGTGTCTTTTATCATTTTATCAATAAAAGGAAAAGAAGCATTCATGCCTTTTACTTCATCAAATTTTGCTAATGCTTTCTTATAGCGGGATTCATCGTACAAAGCCAATGCTTCTTCATATACCAATGAAATATCACTCATGGCGGGTTTAACATTAGCCTCATCAATAAACTCGTCTACAATAGTACTTGGAACAATAAAATTCATGCCCTGTACTTCTGCCTGCCGCTGGTAATCGATACTGCCAAAAGTAGCAAGGCCAATTACCTCACCATATTCATTCATAACCGGGCCTCCGCTGTTACCATGTGTAATCGCTGCATCTATTTGTAATACTTCCCAGCCATCTTTCATATTTTTCTTAGCACTTACTAATCCTCTTGTAAGTGATGCTTCAGAAACAGACTCTTCTGAAATTAATGGGTGAAAAGTAGCTACAGCAGGATATCCCAGTACATATACCTGGTCTCCCACCCTCATTTCTTTATCGTTCCCCATTCGTATTGTTGGGTAGGTATGTTTTTTGGTTAGTTTAAGAATTGCTACATCTTTTCCCGGTATGGCCGCACCTTGTGTTATTAAATTAGCAGGTATCGTCATCGGGATAATCTTTCCATTATCACCCGAGATACCCATCACCACACTAAATTCCTTTTTAATATTGCCTACCTCCATGGTTTGCGTAAAGTACCAGCTATTAGCATCGGTCAGTGCTTTAGCTTCTTCTTCCGTTAACTTACGCCCCATTGTTTTCTCAATATCGGCCGCATCTTCATCCAGTATTTGCTGAAAAGCCTGCTGCGCAAAATTCTTCTTAGTGGTTTCATCATTCTCATCTACCACATGTGCATTGGTGATGACGTAACCATCAGGTGTAACGATAAAGCCGGAGCCGATCATTGTTGTATTAAGTTCTTTACTTAATGTTTCTGTTCCCTTCATCATATATTTATCTATGCCTGCACAAAAGGAACGGATATAAATATTCCAGAAAAGGTCTGTATTAAACTTCCCCTCATCTTCCAGTTGTTGTTTTACCTGTTGCGCCAACGCCTCCAATGCCGGTGTATCAAACTCCGGCTTAATAGCACTAACAGTTCCTTTAAAGGTCGCTTGTATCATTACTGTTCCGGGCTTATTCCGTTCAGCGATCTGCACCGGTGTCATCTTAGTTTGCTGTGCAAAAAATGTAAGAGGTAAAAAGAGAGATAAGAATAATAAAATCTTCTTCATGTCAGTCAGGTTTATGGTTCTGCTAAAGATAGTTTACCTATACAAGATTTTAGTGGTGTGCCAGTAGCAATTTTGTTCCCCGCTGTGAAGGAGTTATTGGGACAAAGGTACTACTAACATGGAGAAACTAAACAGGTTGGAATTGCCTCTCGGACTTTATCTCTTGCTGGGAAATTTTTAAAACTGTTGAAATCTTTCTATACAGGCTTTCTCCAGCATTTCCCTGTCATCAGGATGAGCAATATCAATTAATGACTTGGCTCTTTGTCGAAGGTTCTTACCAAATAAATAAGCTGTTCCATATTCTGTAACTACATAATGAATATGACCACGGGTAGTTACTACTCCGGCACCGGGTTTTAAAAATGGTACAATGCGATTAATGCCTTTAGCAGTACGACTCGTTAAAGCAATGATGGGTTTGCCTCCTTCGCTTAATGCTGCACCCCGCATAAAATCCATTTGCCCCCCAATACCACTGTATTGTAATGAACCAATGGAATCTGCACATACCTGCCCGGTAATATCCACTTCAATGGCACTGTTGATAGCAACCACCTTTGGGTTACGGCGGATTACATGCGGATTGTTTACATAATCAATATCTAAAAAAGCAAAAGCAGGATTATCATCCACATAATCATACAATCGACGGGTACCAATAGCAAAGCCGGTAACTGTTTTATTAGGGTGAATTGTTTTCTGCGAATTATTGATGATGTCCTTATCAAACAAATCAATAATGCCATCGCTGCACATTTCTGTATGCACCCCTAAATTTTTATGGTGATACAATGATTTCATCACCGCATCAGGAATTGTACCGATGCCCATTTGCAGGGTGCTGCCGTCTTCAATCAGCCCGGCAATTAATTTTCCGATCTTCAATTCTTTCTCTCCCACTTTCGCACCATAGTCAACTTCCGGTAGTTCTTCCTGGTGATAGACCATGGAAGTAAATCTTGAAGTATGAATAAGACTATCACCATGTGTGCGGGGAACTCTGGGATTTACCTGCGCAATAATGTGCCGGGCGGTATTAACCGCACTGCGGGCAATATCCACTGATACGCCTAAGGAGCAATAGCCATGAGCATCAGGTGGAGAAACCTGTACCAATGCAACATCTAGCTTTAATTCGTTGCGGAACAGATCAGGAATATCACTTAAAAAAACAGGAATAAAATCAGCCCGACCTTCATTCACAGCTTTGCGTACCGAGCCGGATACAAACATGCAATTGATATGAAATGAATTGGCATATTGTGGTTTATCCAATTCAATATCTCCCTGTACAGTTATAAAAGTCAACTCCACATCTTGCAGCCGGGGAGCCTGTTTACCTAACTCCCGTAATAAATACAGTGGTGTTTGAGCACTTCCCTGTACAAAAACCCTGTTACCAGATCGTATAACGGATAATGCCTCTTCAGCCATTTTATAAGTGAAAGGTAATTTCATGCGGCAAAACTATAGCTAATAAAACTATTGCAACTGATAAGGGTTATTAACAAAATTGAGAAGAATCAGTAGGATTAACGGGAGACCAACCAGTCAATAGCCAGCTCATAGCCTTTCAACCCTAAACCAACAATGCTGCCTGCAACTTTTGCACTGAGGTAAGAAAACTTTCTAAAATCTTCCCGTGCATGCACATTAGAAATATGCACTTCCACCACCGGCGTTTTAATAGCTGCCACCGCATCACCAATAGCAATGGATGTATGTGTATATGCACCGGCATTTAATACAATGCCATCGTAATCGAAACCTACCCGTTGTAGTTCGTTCACTATTTCACCTTCTACATTACTTTGAAAATAATTGATGTCGATATTGGCATACTTCTTTTTAAGACCTTCTAAAAATTCTTCGAAAGAGGTACTGCCGTAAATGCCGGGTTCTCTTTTACCGAGTAAATTCAGGTTCGGGCCGTTAATGATGGCAATCTTCATACCCCGAATATAAAAGAAAAAGTCTCGCAAAAACTCCAAGTCGCAAAATTCAGCTTCGTCGTTGTATTCTTTGCGTCCTTGCGCCTTTGCGAGAAAAAAAATCGGCTACGGTTCTCTTAATACACCCAAACAATCGGCACCGTTCTCACTAAAATATTATCGTGGAAGAAATTTATTTTTTTAATGCCCTGGTTCTTTGAAACTGTTGCCAGCGATAATGGCCCATTACCCTGTTTTGCCGCTCCTGCTTTTCGTACTGAGAAGTACACATTCATCTCATCGCCTTTCGTTAAAATAGTTTTGAATTTTAAACGATAGGAATAATTAAGCGTTTCCACTTTTCCGGCAATTACCAGCTCTGCATTAAAATCCGGACGGGCTACTTTGTCTGTCTCCGCAATAAATGTTCTGTCAAATCCTTCACCGGTAGTTATAACCCAGAGGTTAAAATCACTCAGGTCAATGTCTTTGTGTTTAAGTTGGTAACCGTACAGTTCTTTTACATTTTCTGCAATGTTATCATTGTTACCGGTGGTTGTAAAAGCTGTAAGAAATCCGGCCAGCAGTACAATGATTGTTATCTTTTTCATTTCCGATCTGGTTTAATACCATAAAGGAACAATTGCTATTTGTCAATAGAAAGATGATAATGTATCAACTGCTATATAGCGGTATGAATTGTAGAAAAAGAATATAACTAACAACAGTTAGTGAAACATCTGTTAACAGGGAAGTAGTAATTAGTTCTTCTGTTCTTTTATCAACGCAATAAACTCATCAAATAAATACCGGCTATCATGCGGGCCGGGTGTAGCTTCCGGATGATACTGCACAGAGAAAGCTGGTTTCCCTTTTACCCGAATGCCTTCAATAGATTGATCATTCAGATTAACATGAGTAATTTCAATATGATCCGCTTTTTTCACCGCTTCCGGATCAACACCAAAGCCGTGATTTTGTGTAGTAATTTCTGAGCGACCAGAAATAATATTTTTAACCGGATGGTTCAATCCTCTATGACCATGATGCATTTTAAAAGTAGGAATATCATTTGCCAATGCCAGCAACTGGTGACCTAAACAAATTCCAAAGACTGGTTTCTCTTCTTTCAATATTTGTTTTAGGGTAGCCACTGCATAATCCATTGGTGCAGGATCACCGGGGCCGTTGGAAATAAAATAGCCGTTCGGTTGAAATTTCTTTACTTCCTCCAATGCCGTTTTTGCAGGAAACACTTTTACATAGGCACCTCTCTCTACCATGCAATTCAAAATATTTCGCTTCACACCATAATCCATCACTGCAATTCGGATTGCTGAATTCGCATCACCCATTTCATACGTTTCTTTTGTACTTACTTTCGAAGCCAGCTCAAGGCCGTCCATATTCGGTGTTTCTGCCAATTTCTTTTTCAATACTTCTATATCCGTTGTTTCCGATGAAATGATACAGTTCATAGCACCTTTGGTGCGAACATGTGCCACCAAAGCTCTGGTGTCCACTCCTTCTATCGAAACAATATTATTGTTTCTCATGTATTCGTTCAAAGAACCATTCGCCATTTTTCTCGAATACTGGTCTTCGAGGTTTCTGCCGATCAACCCATTTATTTTTACACTGTCGCTTTCCACATCTGCTTCCTTTACGCCGTAGTTACCAATATGGGCACTGTTCATGATCAGGATCTGTCCAAAATAACTAGGGTCGGTAAACACTTCCTGGTAGCCCGTCATCCCAGTATTAAAACAAATTTCGCCGGTAGTAGTGCCAATAGCACCAAAGGCAAAACCGTGGGCAATAGTTCCATCAGCTAATAATAAAACGGCGGGAGTTTTTTTGTCAGTCATTCTTTGTGGGTTTCTATATAAACAAATTGCGCAAATGTAGGGCAGAAAAAGGGATTTGAAGGAGAGAATTTTGCAGGGGTTATGCACAACACTGGGTAGTTGTCATGCCGACGAAGGAGGCATCTTGTATTTTGGTTTCCCGCTGCATTGCTACTATCAGCCCGGTTGCGTCGCACCCGATAGCTATCGGGTCTTCATCGTTCTGTTCGCTACTCGGCATTTTCGAAGGGTACTATTGATTTTGAAATGACACTTGTCGATTTTGCGTAAGAAATTAATTAGATTTGAAAAAAGGCAATGAAGATGCATAGCTAGCCCATTGCAGCAGAAAACACACTAACAAAACGAAATTTTCAAAGTAGTATACTCAAATAATAAAACGCAAAACTTGTCAAATGAAATTTGGTAAGACAATAAAAATATTCCTTATTGATGGCGACCCAAACGGAAGAATGAGTTGTGAAATCTCGAACTGGTCAGGTAAAGCTTATAAAATTCCACGTATTAAAATCAAGGATTGCACAGATCGAAGTGACTTGACAAGTACAGGAGTATATCTTCTCTTTGGTAAAGATGATAATGGAAAAGATCGAGTTTATATCGGCGAAGCTGAATCGATATTAAAAAGGCTCAATCAGCAACTTACACAAAAGGAATTTTGGAATGAGGCTGTAGTTTTCATCAGTAAAGATGAAAACTTAAATAAAGCACATATAAAATATTTAGAAAATAGACTTCATGATATTGCAAAACTTGCAAATCGCTACATACTAGACAATTCTATTATTCCTACTCAATCATCAATTTCAGAATCTGACAGAGCAGAGATGGAAGAGTATATTGAAAATATAAAAATGCTTGTTAATACGCTTGGCCATAAAGTGTTTGACGAAAAAAGAGAGTTCCAACCCAAACAAAAGCAAGAACCATTTGCAATAAAAGCTGCTCGTGGTGCTGACGGACAAGGAGAACCCACATCAGATGGGTTTGTTGTTTTTAAAGGTTCTAAAGCCGCATCTACCATTGTAAACTCTATGACACCAAGTTTTGTAAGTCTTAGGCAAAAACTAATTAACGAAGGTGTGCTTATAAACAAAGGCGAATTTTATGAATTTTCAGAAGACTACATATTTAGCAGCCCTTCTACTGCAGCTGTTATGGTAATGGGTAGAAACGCAAACGGCCTCACTGAATGGAAGCAAAAAAATGGAAAGACGCTAAAAGATTTTGAAATTTCCTAATGACTAATTCATAAAAAATAATAATGCGTTATAAAACACCATGAGATCAGTCTATTTATTCTCTTGTAAGTCTTCTATAACTAAACCCAACAATATATCCCTGATGATAGCTAACAAGCTAAGGCGGAAATAAAGAAAGTTATAATTAAATTTAAGGATAAATTTTAGATATGAGCATTATTAGAAACTATCTCCAATTTTTAGTATTGATTTTTTTATTTTCATGTACTAGTAAAAAAAATGAAATAAAAATTGGATACCAAACCTGGGCTAACAAAAATCTTGATGTGATTAAATTTAGAAATGGTGAGGATATTCAAGAAGTGAGGACTAGTGAAGAATGGAATCAAGCCTATGAAGATGGCAGACCCGCCTGGTGCTTTTACAATAATGATCCTGAAAATGGGAAAAATTATGGCAAACTTTATAATTGGTTTGCCGTGTATGACTCGAGGGGATTAGCTCCAAAAGGGTGGCATGTCCCTAGTAAAGAGGAATGGAAAATCCTAATAGATTTTGCAGGAGGAAGAGATAAGGCTGCTTCGATATTGAAAGCTGCTGATTATTGGGTTAATAATCAAGGTGGAAAAGATAGTCTCGGTTTTAAAGCCTTGCCCGGTGGATTTCGCAACTACGAAGGAGAGTTCAAAAAAATATCTATAGAAGGCATTTGGTGGTGTAAAGATGGATATAAAGGCAATGCGGATATGTTTGTGATTAATGAAAGTGATAATATCTATGGCAACTATGTTATTCAAGGATATGGCTACTCAGTCAGATGCATAAAGGATAATTAGTTGTTCTTTTTTTGTGTATAAAAACTCTTTCAAACCACAGCTCTGCTAATAATTAGCTGACATTAAAAATGCTCAGTAACGAGTAGAAAGTACAAGTTTGCGAATCAACAGACTATTAATATCATATCAATAATTTATAAACAAAAAATAATTCCCAAAAAAATGAGAGCATTTCATTACGCCTTTATGGTAAAAGACATTGATTCAACCCGCAAATTCTATATTGACATTTTAGGATGCGAAGAAGGCAGGTCGACTGAAAATTGGGTAGATTTTAATTTTTTTGGAAATCAACTATCGGCACATATAAGCAATAATTTCCCGGCTTTAGATTATTGCGGTAAAGTTGACGGAATTAGTGTGCCTATTCCTCATTTTGGTTGTGTACTTGATTTAGAAGAATTTAGAATAATACAACATAAACTCGAAATAGAAAATATTGAGTTTGTTGTTAAACCTCAAAAAAGATATGAAGGAAAAGTGGGTGAACAATTAACAATGTTTGTGTTTGACTATAGTGGTAATCCGCTTGAGTTCAAAGCTTTTACTGACAACAACGAAATTTTTTCCGTATGATAAAAGCCAGCAGGTAACAACGGGTATAAAAATAGCGGCTTCAGTAGTAAATTGAAGGTCTGTGCATACTCCCCTTTTTAATTAAATTTGGAATACATAAACCAGCGGTATGAAAAAGCAAGTTCTGCTGAACCAGCAACCAGCAATTACAATTTCGCAATTACACCGCCGTTTGCTGCTGAGTGCGGGCATTACAGTTTGGCAAAAACACCAACGGCATGAGTTTAAAATAAACGAAATAATTATCTTTAGTCGTACCTGGTAATTTTCAGAATAAATTTTCCTTTATGATATTAAAATTAATTTTCTCTGCCCTTTTGACTATAGCTTTATCAAATGCTTTCGCACAAGCACCAGACCCCAAGCTCACAGAAGTATGGAACCCCGTACCTAAAATAGTAACACCGGGTGCTACCAATAACGATGCTCCTTCCGATGCCATTATTTTATTTGATGGGAAAAATCTGGATCAGTGGCGTTCTACCAAGGATACTACCAAACCCGCAAAATGGGTTGTAGCCAATGAAGCTATGACAGTGAAAAAAGGTACCGGCAATATTCAAACCGAAAAAAAATTCATGGACTATCAATTGCATATCGAATGGCTTATTCCTGAAAATATAACAGGTAAAGACCAGGCAAGAGGTAACAGCGGTGTGTTCCTGGCAAGTACCGGCGGCGGTGATGAAGGTTATGAAATACAAGTATTGGATTGCTATAACAACACCACTTATGTAAACGGACAAACAGGAAGTATTTACAAGCAACATATTCCGCTTGTGAATGCCTGCAAAAAACCGGGTGAATGGCAGACCTATGATATAATTTGGACGGCCCCTCGTTTTAATGAAGATGGCACTTTGAAATCAGCAGCAAGAGTAACGGCCATTCATAACGGGGTGCTTATACAAAACAATGTGGAAGTAAAAGGTATAACGGTTTACCGTGGAACTCCATCGTACAAAAAACATGGTGCTTCTTCTATTAAACTTCAGGATCACGGCGACCCGAGTGAAGCGATTAGTTTTAAAAATATTTGGTTGAGGGAGTTGTAAGATTAAATAAACAAGTTCCCAAAAGGAATCAATAACAGAACAAGTTCGAAGGGAAGTTGATTGCAGCAATGTGGCTGAGTTACGCCGTTGTTGGTGTTATCCAATTAAACTCTTTCTTCTTTAAACCGACACACCAACAACATGAACTAAAGGTTTTCTAATAAAATAGGAACTCTTTCATAATGCTTAGTAGCGAACGGAACGTACAAGAGTGCGACGCAACTGGGCTGATAGTAGCAGTACTGCCCGGCAAATAATCCTACTCCCTTTTTTATTAAATTTGAAATACCTAAACCAGCGGTATGAAAAAGCAAGTTCTTCGGAACAAGAAGCCAGCAATCATCATTGCGCTGTTCATACTGCTTATACTATCGTCCTCCAGGTATTGCACAGCACAAAATGTAAAAAGCTTTACCAGCGGCTCCATTAAATTATATTATGAAGAATACGGCAAAGGTCCTGCTTTGTACATTTTATCCGGCGGGCCGGGAGAAGCACCGGAACATCCTTACCTGCAGATCATTGATAGTTTGAAATCGTTTTACACTTGTGTGCTGCTGCACCAGCGGGGCTCGGGAAGATCAAAGGATATACCGATCAATGAAACAACCATCACTATCAACAACTACCTGCAGGATATTGAGCAATTGCGAAAAAAAAGGGGCGATAAAAAAATTACATTATTAGGAATGTCGTGGGGAGGCTTGCTGGTAATGAATTATGCTGTGTTGTACCCGAAATTAGTGTCGGACCTTATACTGGTTTGCTCTGCCCCACCCTCTTATAAAGTGTGGAATGTATTGTACGATAACCAATATGCCCGGCGATCTGCCACAGAGTTGGATTCTATGAATATGTTGCAAAAAATATTTTCTACCAAAACAGAGAAAGAGTTAGACTCACTTAAAAGAACTGATCCGCTAAGCAAAGAGGTTGTTGCGTATAAGGCATTTATAGCAATACATATCCGGGCTATGTATTATGACCGGACTAAAATATCGCAACCAAACTTTGAAACACTCTTTACAAATTTTAATTTTCAACCCATTCCTTACATTGATAAAGAAGTGATGGAAACCAAATGGGACATTACCAACGAACTAAAGAAATTAAAAATACCGGCTCTTATTGTGTATGGCCGGCAGGATGACCAGGGCGAATCTACTTTCTATTTGCAAAAAGAAAGTCTGCGCTTTAGTGAAACACATGTAATAGAACAATGCGGCCATGAAATTGTAGAAGAACAACCCGCTGCATTTTTTAAAATACTGATGCAGTATATAAAAAAGAAAAGAAAAATATGAACACCCCATTACAAATAGCAAAACATTTCAGAGATGTTCTTTTTGGTGGTAACTGGACATCTGTAAACCTGAAAGAAACACTGGCGGATATAAGCTGGCAACAAGCCACTACCAAAGTTTATTCGTTCAATACCATTGCCATTTTGGTGTACCATATGAATTATTATGTGGGAGTAATTACAAAAGTATTGCAAGGTCTGCCACTTGATGGTAAGGATAAAGATAGTTTTAACTGTCCACCCATTGAATCAGCAGATGATTGGCAAGCACTACTAAATAAAACATATACGGAAGCAGAAACCTTTGCCAGCCTTGTAGAACAATTACCGGAAAATAAATTAGAAGAAATATTTATACATGAAAAATACGGAACCTATTACCGCAACCTGCATGGTGTAATTGAACATTACCATTATCACCTGGGGCAGATTGTAATCATTAAAAAAATAATCACTAGCCCTGCTGCCAGCTAATATTGATTGCGAATTAGCTTTTGCGTTTAAAAACCATATAGGCAGAATCGCTGTAAAAAATATTTATTTTCAAAATACTATCGGATAGTTCAATAATGGGAAATTTTTCATCCGGCCGGCCTTTATTTTTCAGGATAACATATTTTTTATCCTCCGGCAATTCATAGGGCTGTTCTGCCACAAAATCTTCCGGCTTATCCGTTTTTACATGAGTAACTTTAAATACATTGTCCGTACCAAAGGAGAAAGTCCAGCCTTTTTGGTCTTCATGTAATTTGGCGATAGCAGGATTTGCAAGATCCATCGGCCGTCCACTATACATTTCCATTCTTTCATACTCCCATTTGCCAACGATAGATACTTCTTTGTCTTTCTGTTTGCAGGAAACCAGAATCAATAAAAGATAGATCAGGTATTTCATTATGACAAGTTAATGGTTACAAACTACTCAACCTCTCCCTCTCTTTCCTAATAGAAATTTCTCCCGTATTACATCCTGTACATTTACGCCGCTGATCTTACTTTCCAACCAGGAGATAACATCAAGATAAACAAAAGCCCGGCTCTCCAGCGAGTTGCCTTCGTATTTTTTTAGTTTTGTCAATAATTTTTCAAACTCTGGTTTTAGTGCATGGGCTCCCACATGAAAAGAACGGCGAAGAAAAGTAAACATCTCAACTTCCACTTTCGTTAAACTTTCCATCCTGGCCATATAGCGATACACGGACTTAATCAAGGATTCCAGTATCTCAAAATTGCCCAATTCATAATGTGCAATCAAATGCAAGAGGCGGGAGTAACATTGCAGATCTGTTCGTAAATCACCTTTCTGGTTGATGATACGGTTCAAATAATCAATTGCCTTTTCATTATCACCACTACCAAAATACAAACAAGCAATTTTGTAATAGAATACCAATACCCTATGCGTATCTAAATATAAACTGTACTCCTTCAGCATATCTTCCAAAAAAGGAACCATGCGAAGACCTTTCGTAAATGTGCCTTGTAAAAAGTACAGGTTTATTCTCGCAGCATATAAATATTGATAAGCCAGTATCCGATTGTTCTCATTTTCTTCCAAATGCTTTTGTTTGGTAAACTGTTCAAACTGGCGGATGCTCTTTGCCAACTTCTCCTGGTTCATTAAATTAAAATGTGCTCCCATCAAATTGTGCATCCCTTTTATATAACTGGCTGTTTCTACTTTTAATAACCCGGGATAGGTAGAAAAAAGGTCGACCCATTTTTGTGAGTAACGATAGTACTGTAAAAAATCTTGCCGGATGAAAGCATACCACACATTACTCTGGTATAAATACAATTGCTCATAAAATCCTTTTGCCTTAATGGCTTCCTGTGGTAAATGCTTTTCGTAAAATGAGCCCACACTTTTCAAGTCCTTTTCATTTCTTGCATGCCCATGGCGGATATACCAGCTGTATAACTGCAAGGCCAAATTAGATAATTGATTCACCAACGAAAGTTGCGCATTCACTGCATCCGACTCGTCCGCTAACTTATCAGCCCTGTCCTGCATACTTCGGGTGATAAATAAAGTTTCTATTTTCTTTTCAAAAAATAATGCTTGTTGTAGATAAGTAAGCTGTTGATATGCCTTTGCCGTTTCTTTCAACCGATCCAATACTTTCAGGCTTTGCAGGTACAAGCCTTTATTAAATAAGATACGGGCATGATCCATTTGTTCATGCAGGTGTATATCTATATTGTCTTCATCTTTTATCAACCGAAGGCTGGAAAGAATTTGTTTGTACAAATTTGCTTTGATATTGGATAGTTGCAGCTTGCTGATGCCTTTGGCCTTTTTCAGCAATTGCTTCTCTTCATAGTCCGCCATTTTATCCAGCGCATCAAAAAGCTGGATGATCTTTAGATCTTCCGTAGCGGTGTTTCGCTTGACATAGAGCTTAAAATTGCGTTTTTCACTCTTTTCCAGCGACTTAACCAGTTGAAATAAGGCATCTGTTGAACGGTTGGCCATCGTAATTCCAAAAATTTAAAACTCAATACAGTAAAGGGTTTCAGCCAAATTTTACCTCTTTGCAAGGTGTAAAATTGACTCCATTTTGATTTCTATTGCCCTCATATTCAAGGTAATTTGGTCGGTCAGGTTGTTTATTTAACTGAATTACTAGCAAGCAATACAAAAATAAGCAGCCTGCATTCTTATCTAATTATTTTATCTAATTATTATGGCAGAAGGAAAAGTCCACATTTTTGACACCACCCTTCGTGACGGCGAACAGGTGCCCGGTTGTAAACTCAATACGAACGAGAAATTAGAACTGGCTCTTCAATTGGAAGAACTTGGTGTTGATATCATCGAAGCTGGTTTCCCTATTTCATCTCCCGGTGATTTTGAATCAGTATCACAAATTTCAAAAGCTATTAAAAATGCGACGGTTTGCGGATTGAGCCGTGCGGTGCAAAAAGATATTGAAGTGGCGGCACAGGCACTGAAGTATGCAGTTCGTCCCCGCATACATACCGGCATCGGTACTTCTGATTTTCATATCAAGTCAAAATTTAATTCAACAAGAGAAGATATTTTACAACGAGCCATTCAATGTGTGAAGTGGGCAAGAAATTTTACTGATGATGTAGAATTTTATGCAGAAGATGCAGGAAGAACAGACAACGATTATTTGGCACAGGTTATTGAGGCAGTTATTAAAGCTGGTGCCACAGTAGTAAACATTCCAGACACAACTGGCTATTGCCTGCCATATCAATACGGAGAAAAGATTGCTTACCTCGTTAACAATGTTTCAAATATTGATAAGGCAATTATTTCTTGCCATTGTCATAATGATCTGGGATTAGCAACCGCTAATTCTATTGCAGGAGTTATTTCCGGTGCAAGACAAATTGAATGTACCATTAACGGATTGGGCGAAAGAGCTGGTAATACATCTCTCGAGGAAGTGGTGATGATCATTAAGCAACATAAACATTTAGGTCTGCACACAAATATTAATGCAAAGCAATTGAATCCGCTTAGTCGTATTGTATCTGATACGATGCGTATGCCGGTACAACCAAACAAAGCAATTGTTGGCAGCAATGCCTTCTCTCATTCATCAGGTATTCATCAGGATGGATTTTTGAAAGATGCTTTGACCTATGAAATCATCAACCCGGAAGAAGTGGGTGCTGATAGTTCTAAAATTGTATTGACTGCCAGAAGCGGACGCAGTGCATTAGCTTATCGTTTTCAAAAACTGGGCTTCCAGTTTGACAGAAATGATGTAGATGTTTTATATAATGAATTTTTACGGGTAGCAGATAGTAAAAAAGAAGTAGAGGACGGAGACTTGCAGACTATGGGAAAACAGCACCAGACTAATGCAGTAGTAGCCTAAGCTAAGAGGTTAGGGAGTTAAAGAGAAAAGGAGTAGGGAAACTAAATACTTTAAGTTCACCCCTCCCTGGAGGGGTGAACTTAGAAAAATACATTGCTTTAGGAAATCGGGGTGGGTTGCTGAGTAGCGAACAGAACGATGAAGAGTGCGACGCAACGGTGATGAAAGTAGTACAGGCGATGACAAACAAAAAATAAAAATGCCAAAAACATTATTCGAAAAGATCTGGGATACGCATATCGTTAAAACAATTGACGATGGTCCCTCCGTTCTATACATTGACAAACATTTTATTCACGAAGTAACCAGCCCGCAGGCTTTTACCGGTATGAATAAAAGAGGAATAAAAGTATTGCGGCCACAACAAGTTGTTGCAACGGCTGATCATAATGTACCTACCCTAAATCAGCATTTGCCTATTAAAGAAGAACTGAGCCGAAAACAGGTAGAAGCGTTAATTCAAAATTGCGCAGAACATGGTATTGAATTATATGGCCTTGGACATCCGTTCCAGGGCATTGTTCATGTTATAGGACCTGAGTTGGGTGTTACACAACCGGGAATGACGATCGTTTGCGGTGATAGCCATACATCCACACACGGTGCATTTGGTGCTATTGCATTTGGTATTGGCACCAGCGAAGTGGAAATGGTTTTTGCATCGCAATGTTTGTTGCAGAGCAAACCAAAACTGATGCGTATAACAATTGATGGCGAATTGAATAAAGGTGTAGTATCAAAAGATATTGTACTGTATATATTATCACAGATCACTGCAAGTGGTGCAACAGGTTATGCAGTAGAATTTGCAGGTTCTGCGATCCGTTCTTTAAGTATGGAAGCTAGAATGACCATTTGCAATATGAGTATTGAAATGGGTGGCCGTTGCGGATTGATAGCACCGGACGAAACAACATTTGACTATATCAAAGGAAGAAAATTTGCACCTCAAGGAGCTGAATGGAATAAAAAATTATCCGAATGGAAAGAACTGTATTCTGATGCCGATGCAAATTTTGATAAAGAAATTTTTATCCAGGCAGAAGATATTCAGCCGATGATAACCTATGGCACTAACCCGGGAATGGGAATTGGTGTTACTGAAACAATCCCAACTACTGAAACCATCAATGAGAATGACAGATCAGGTTTAGCAAAATCCCTTGCCTATATGGGATTAGAGCAAGGAGCTAATATTAAAGGACAGAAAATTGATTATGTATTCATCGGCAGCTGTACCAATTCAAGAATAGAAGATCTGAGAATGGTAGCGTCATTTGTAAAAGGAAAAAAGAAAGCCGATGATGTGGAAGTATGGATTGTTCCGGGAAGTAAACAAGTAGAAGCACAGGCAATAGAAGAAGGCATTGATAAAATTTTTGAAGAAGCAGGATTTCAATTGCGTCAACCCGGCTGTTCTGCATGTTTGGGAATGAATGAAGATAAAATTCCAGCTGGCAAATATTGTATCAGTACAAGTAACAGAAATTTTGAAGGAAGACAAGGTGCCGGTGCAAGAACATTATTGGCAAGCCCCTTAACGGCAGCAGCAGCGGCAATTACCGGAGTAGTAACAGATGTTAGAGAACTATTGAATTAACAAGTAATAATTATTTATTAAGAATGTCCAAACCACTAAATATAGTAAAGTCCCGTTTTGTTCCCATCAATATCGAAAATATCGATACTGACCAGATAATTCCTGCCCGTTTTTTGAAGGCAACAACGAAAGACGGCTTTGGTAAAAATCTTTTCAGAGATTGGCGTTACTATAATGACGATGAGTCCAAAACAAGAGCAGACTTTCCGTTGAATATGTCGCAATTTGATGGAGAGATATTGGTGGCAGGAAAAAACTTTGGTTGCGGTTCTTCAAGAGAACATGCGGCCTGGTCAATTTTGGATTACGGATTCAGGGTTGTGGTGTCAAGTTTCTTTGCAGATATTTTTAAAAACAATGCATTGAACAATGGTGTATTGCCAGTACAGGTTAGCGATGAGTTTTTACAACGTATTTTTTTACAGGATAATAATACAGAGCTGACTGTTGACGTGGAGAAACAAACTATTACTATTAATTCCACTGGCGAAAGCGAAGGTTTTGACATAAACAGTTACAAAAAAACATGCCTGCTAAACGGCTATGATGATATTGATTACTTAATCAGCATAAAAGAAGATATACAACAATTCGAAACCCAAAGAGCATAAACTACCATGAAAAAGAAAATTGCAGTAATAGAAGGCGACGGAATCGGTCCGGAAGTAACCCAACAATCTATCCGCATTTTAAATGCGATAGCGGAACATTTCAATCATGAATTTGAATACACCTATTGCCTGATGGGTGCGGATGCTATTGACAAAACTGGCAACCCACTACCAGATGAAACAATAGAAGTGTGTTTGAACAGCGATGCAATCTTATTTGGTGCTATCGGTCATCCAAAATATGATAATGACCCTACTGCCAAAGTAAGACCAGAGCAAGGATTATTAAAGTTGCGCAAATCATTACAACTTTATTCTAATATCCGCCCCATAAAAACATATTCTTCTCTTTTTCATTTGTCCCCGTTAAAAGCTAAGAATATAGAGGGAGTTGATTTTATCATTTTCCGTGAATTAACCGGTGGTATTTATTTTGGCAAAAAAGAAACCGCTGCTGATGGATCACAAGCAACTGATGAATGTACTTATACCCGGCAAGAAATTGAACGCATTGCACATTTAGCATTTCAGTTTGCACAAAAACCGGAAAGAAGAAAGAAATTGACATTAGTTGATAAGGCCAATGTATTAGAAACCTCAAGACTCTGGAGAAAGATTGTACAAGAAATCGCACCGCTTTATCCTGATGTTGCAGTGGACTATATGTTTGTTGATAATGCAGCAATGCAAATCATTCTAAATCCAAAGCAATTTGATGTGATCCTTACGGAAAATATGTTTGGTGATATCATCAGCGATGAAGCCAGTGTAATTAGCGGCTCACTCGGATTATTGCCATCTGCATCACTCGGCACTGGCGGACTTGCCTTGTTTGAGCCAATACATGGTTCGTATCCGCAAGCTGCCGGAAAAGATATTGCCAACCCGATTGGTTCTATACTTTCTGCGGCAATGATGCTGGAATACCTGGGCCTGCATGAAGAAGGTAATCTTGTTCGTGAAGCAGTGAACTGGACATTGATGAATTCGTTCGTAACAAAAGATATTGACCCGGTTAATTTTTATTTCACTTCTACCATTGGAGAATTAGTAAGTGATTTTGTAAGTGGGAAAGTTTCGGGTTCTGTTAATTCCCAGAATATTGAGTTGAGAAAATCAACGATTATTTAATGCTGATAATAAACGATTGTTAGCATTTCGAAAAATAAAATTGCTTGCTGAGTTCTTTTTTTAAAACGGCGGGTGTATATTTACAACAATACATCCTTCATGTTGAAGAATAATATATATAATGTCATCGCCTCTATTCCTGCAATAATTATTGTGGTTGTCATTATTATATCTTCAAATGGAGGTGGTGCATGATTATAAAAAACTAAACCAAAAATATCAGCAACCCGCCTCCAAAAGGCGGGTTTTTTTATACCCGTAAATCAGAACAAAAACAAGAATATGTATTACAACGAAAACACAGTAATCTATTTCCATGGACAATTTGTTAAAGCTGCAGAAGCAAAAACAGATTTGTACAGCCAGTCATTGCATTATGGCTATGCAGTATTTGAAGGTATCCGCTCCTATCCTATCAATGGCGGTACAAAAATGTTCAAAGGGAAAGAGCATTATGACAGGCTTCGTCATTCAGCCAAAGTAATGAGAATACCATTCGAGTATACCACTGAGAAATTAATGGAGTTAACCTACGAAGTGCTGAAGAGAAACAATTTCACTGATGCATATATCCGCCCGATCGTTCTGTGTTCTCCTAACATGGCTTTATCAAAAGGAAAAGAATCTTATATCGCTATTGAAACATGGGAATGGACGAATGGCTACATGAGTAACAAGATGAAAATTATGACATCCAGTTATCGTCGGCCCAATGCTGATGCTTTTCATGTGGATGCAAAAGTGAGTGGCCATTATGTAAACTCTATTCTTGCCTGCCAGGAAGCAAAAGATAATGGCTTTGACGAAGCATTGGTTTTAGATAGCAATGGTTTTGTAGCAGAAAGCAGTGGTGCAAATATCTTTTATGAAAATGATGGAGTGTTATACACGGCGCCAAAGGGAAATATTCTTCCGGGTATAACAAGAGCTACTGTAATTGGAATATGCAAGGAGTTAAATATTCCTGTTGAGGAAAAATTATTTACACCGGCTGAAATGAAAGGTGCTGATGCTGGTTTCTTTTGTGGCACTGCTGCTGAAGTAGTAGCACTGAGTTCATTGGATAATGTAGAATTTAAAAAGAATTGGGAAGACTCATTGAGTTATGTAATACAACAGGCTTATAAATGTAAAGTATTGGAGAAACCATTTCAGTTGCAAGAGCAAGTAGCGTAAGCTAAGAACTGGATGGGATGTATAGAGAAAAATAGAAACCAGATGCTTTAAGACGCTTCCCCTCCCCGGAGGGGCGAAATGAGGGAAATAAATTGCTGTAAGAAATAGGGGTGGGTTGATGATTAGCGATATGCAGTTGACTGGTGCGACTCAACAAAAGATGATTGTAGCACAGACGACGACAAAAAAATAAAAATGACTGAATTAAACAAATATTCAAAAACATTAACGCAAGACCCTACACAACCTGCAGCGCAGGCGATGTATTATGCTATTGGCTTTAAGGAAGAAGATTTTAATAAAGCACAGGTAGGTATAGTGAGTATGGGATGGGATGGAAATCCATGCAATATGCACCTCAATGATTTGTCAGACATTGTTCGTAAAGCGGTGAACGCAACTGAAGGTTTACTCGGTTTACGTTTTTATACCATTGGTGTAAGCGATGGCATCAGCATGGGAACGGATGGAATGCGATACAGTTTGGTGAGCCGCGATGTAATCGCTGATAGCATTGAAACAAATGTAGGGGCACAATATTATGATGGCATCATTGCTATACCGGGATGTGATAAAAATATGCCTGGCGCAGTGATGGCAATGGGAAGATTGAATCGTCCTTCGATCATGTTGTATGGCGGAACGATTGCTCCAGGTCATTACAAAGGTGAAGATTTGAATATCGTAAGTGCATTTGAAGCACTGGGGCAAAAAATTGCGGGCAATTTAAGTGAAGCGGATTTTAAAGCAATTGTAAAACATTCATGTCCGGGTGCCGGTGCATGTGGTGGAATGTATACGGCTAATACAATGGCATCGGCGATTGAAGCATTGGGAATGAGTTTACCAAACTCTTCTTCTAACCCCGCATTGAGTAAAGAAAAGCAACAAGAATGTGCGGCCGTTGGTGAGGCTATAAAAATATTGCTTGAAAAAAATATTACGCCGAAAGACATTATGACTTTCAAAGCATTTGAAAATGCAATCACTGTTATTATGGTATTGGGTGGAAGCACTAATGCAGTATTGCATTTAATAGCAATGGCGAAAAGCGTTGATGTTGAATTATCGCAAGATGATTTTCAAAAAATAAGTGACCGCATCCCTGTACTCGCCGATTTTAAACCATCCGGAAAATACCTGATGGAAGATCTACACAAACATGGTGGCGTACCCGCCGTGATGAAATATTTATTAAAGAATAATTTATTACATGGCGATTGTTTGACAGTAACCGGTAAAACGGTGGCAGAGAATTTAGCAGGTGTTCCGGATCTTGATTTTAAGGCTCAGGACATTATTCACCCGTTAGAACAACCATTGAAGAAGACGGGGCACCTGCAAATCCTGTACGGCAACCTTGCAGAGAAAGGAAGTGTTGCAAAGATCAGTGGTAAAGAAGGTGAACGATTTGAGGGAACAGCAAGAGTGTTTGATGGTGAAAAAGATCTGATCACAGGAATTCAATCAGGCAAAGTGCATGCAGGTGATGTAGTGGTGATCCGTTACATCGGGCCAAGAGGTGCACCTGGTATGCCTGAGATGTTGAAACCAACAGGTGCAATCATTGGTGCAGGGTTAGGAAAATCCGTTGCATTGATCACTGACGGAAGATTTAGCGGTGGCACACATGGTTTTGTTGTTGGGCACATTACACCAGAAGCATTTGATGGCGGATTGATTGGGCTAGTAGAAGATAATGACATCATCGAAATTGATGCAACGAAAAATACCCTGACATTAAAAGTAAGTGATGATGTGATCGCTGCAAGAAGAAAGAAATGGAAACAACCAGCATTGAAAGCAACAAAAGGAATCTTATTCAAATATGCAAGATCTGTTAAGTCAGCCGATCAGGGTTGTGTAACAGATGAAGCTTAAAATATTAAGTATGGAAACGCTTACACTAGAAAAAGAAAAGAAAACTTCAACTGCACCGACACAGGTTAGCGGAGGTGTCGCTGTTCTCGAGGCCTTCATTGCTGAAGGTGTTGAAACCATCTTTGGTTACCCCGGTGGTGCCATCATGCCTATCTATGATGCGTTGTATGATTACAAAGAAAAATTACAACATATATTGGTGCGTCATGAGCAAGGAGCTATACATGCAGCACAAGGTTATGCAAGAGTAAGCGGAAGAACAGGTGTTGTGTTTGCAACAAGCGGACCTGGTGCAACAAATCTTGTTACTGGTTTGGCAGATGCGATGATCGACTCCACTCCTGTTGTTTGTATCACCGGACAAGTATTTGCACACTTACTCGGTACAGATGCATTCCAGGAAACAGATGTGATCAACATAACAACGCCAGTTACAAAATGGAATTATCAGGTAACAGACGCAACGGAGATACCTGCAGTTTTAGCAAAAGCTTTTTATATAGCCGGTAGCGGAAGACCCGGTCCTGTATTAATTGACATTACAAAGAATGCACAATTACAATTATTTGAATACAGCGGTTACAACAAATGTGATCATATAAGAAGCTATCGCCCAAAACCAATTGTAAGAAAAGAATATATACAGGAGGCCGCCAAACTTATCAATGAAGCAGAAAGACCATTTGTAATATTTGGCCAAGGTGTGATATTAGGTAAAGCTGAAAAAGAATTTAAAAAGTTTATAGAGAAAGCCGGCATCCCTGCTGCATGGACCATCATGGGTATGAGTGCCATTCCAACTGATCATCCGTTAGGTGTTGGCATGTTGGGGATGCATGGTAACTATGGACCAAATGTATTGACCAACGAATGCGATGTATTGATCGCTGTAGGAATGCGGTTTGATGATCGGGTAACCGGACGTTTGGATAAATATGCCAAGCAGGCAAAAGTTATTCATTTGGATATTGACCCTTCGGAAATTGATAAGAATGTAAAAGCTACTGTAGGTGTATGGGGTGATTGTAAAGAGACATTGCCATTACTCACCGAACTAATTGAACAAAAAGTATATCCGCAATGGTTGAAAAAATTCAACGAGTACAAACAAAAAGAAGTAGATAAAGTAATAAAAGAAGAACTCGATCCTTCCTCCGATGTACTCACCATGGGAGAAGTGATAAAACTATTGAATGAATTAACAGAGGGTAATGCCATCATCGTTACAGATGTTGGTCAGCACCAGATGGTAGCATGTCGTTATGCAAAGTATAACCAATCGAAAAGTAATGTAACAAGTGGCGGATTGGGTACAATGGGTTATGCTTTGCCAGCTGCTATCGGTGCGGCGTATGGTGATCCTTCAAGAACAACCGTTGCTATCATTGGTGATGGTGGTTTTCAAATGACAGTGCAGGAGTTGGGAACGATCATGCAATTCAAACCAAATGTAAAGATCATCATTCTCAACAATCAGTTTTTGGGAATGGTTCGTCAGTGGCAACAACTCTTTCATGAAAAAAGATATTCGTTTGTTGATATCACCAGTCCGGATTTTGTGCAGGTGGCAAAAGGGTATTACATTCCAGGGAAAACTGTTTGTAAAAGAGAAGAGTTACGATCATCTCTAAAAGAAATGCTGGACAATCATGGTAGCTATTTATTAGAAGTGATGGTAGGAAAAGAAAATAATGTATTCCCCATGGTACCGCAGGGGCGTGGAGTAGCTGAATGTGTATTATGCAAGGAAGAAATTTAAACAAAGAAAAATGCAAAAGAAAGAATATACCATAACAGTCTATACAGAAAACCAGATCGGTTTGCTGAATCGTATTGCGATCATCTTCTCCAGAAGAAAGATCAATATAGAAAGTTTAAACACCTCTCCTACTGAGGTGGACAGTGTACACCGCTTTACTATTGTTATAAATGAAATAGAAGATGTAGTAAGCAAACTCTGCCGCCAGATAGAAAAACAGGTAGAAGTATTAAAAGCATATTATAATACCGAAGAAGAGATCGTTTGGCAGGAACTGGCTTTGTACAAAGTAAGCACAGATGCTATTGCTGAAAAAGTGAAAGTGGAAAGATTGCTAAGAGAATATGGTGCGAGAGCTGTGGCTATCCGAAAAGATTATACTGTTTTTGAAACAACGGGGCATCGGGAAGAAACTGATAACCTCATAAAAGCATTAGAACCCTATGGATTGATTGAATTCGTCCGAAGTGCAAGAGTAGCTATCATTAAAGGCAGCAGTGATTTCCATGAAAGATTAAAAGAGTTTGAATACAAGGAACCGGGTGAAGATGCGATAGAGAATGAGTTCCTCGATAAAAAAGAAGAAGTGTTTTCAATGTAACTAATGACAATCTCGTAAAAAAAACAACTATAAATTTAAAAACAAATAACAATGGCAAAACTAAATTTCGGCGGCGTTGAAGAAAACGTAGTAACAAGGGAAGAATTCCCATTGAGCAAAGCTCAACAAGTATTGAAAAATGAAACAGTAGCGGTTATTGGCTATGGCGTACAAGGCCCCGGCCAGGCATTGAACCAACGAGATAATGGTATCAATGTGATCGTTGGTCAGCGTAAAGATTCAAAAACATGGGATAAAGCAATTAAAGATGGTTTTGTACCCGGTGAAACCTTGTTTGAAATTGAAGAAGCGTTACAACGAGGAACTATCATTTGCTATTTGTTAAGCGACGCTGCACAAATTGCATTGTGGCCAACCGTACAAAAATATTTAACGCCGGGAAAAGCATTATACTTCTCGCATGGCTTTGGTGTTACGTTCAATGAGCAAACTGGCATCATTCCTCCGAAAGATGTAGATGTATTCTTGGTTGCACCAAAAGGTTCTGGCACATCATTGCGCAGAATGTTTTTACAAGGCCGTGGATTAAATAGCTCCTATGCCATTTACCAGGATGCAACCGGCAAAGCTTTTGAAAGAGTTGTTGCGTTAGGTATTGCCGTAGGCAGTGGTTATTTATTTGAAACTGATTTTAAGAAGGAAGTATATAGCGATTTAACTGGTGAAAGAGGAACATTGATGGGAGCAATACAAGGAATTTTTGCTGCACAATACGATGTCTTACGTTCAAAAGGTCACTCTCCTTCTGAAGCGTTCAATGAAACGGTAGAAGAATTAACTCAATCATTAATGCCACTCGTTGCTGAAAACGGAATGGATTGGATGTACGCTAATTGCTCTACTACTGCTCAACGTGGTGCATTGGACTGGTGGAAAAAATTCCGTGATGCTACAAAGCCCGTTTTTACCGAACTCTATGAAAGTGTTGCTGCTGGAAAAGAATCACAGCGTTCTATTGATAGCAACAGCAAAGCTGATTACAGAGAAAAATTGGAAGAAGAATTAAAAGAGTTGCGTGAAAGTGAATTATGGCAGTCGGGTAAAACTGTTAGAAGTCTGCGTCCTGAGAATCAACCGAATGCTAGTGCATCTGCTGCATCAACACCATCAATAAAAGAAGTGCTTGCCAAATTGGTGCAAAAAACTGAAGTGGAAGAAAAACAATATATCGTATAATGTCAACTATCAATAATACGGTACAACTAGATTTTGCGTCGGCGTATTTGCGATTGAAGAAAGTGGTGAACCGAACACCACTTACGTTCAACCATAATCTTTCAAAGAAATACCAGTGCAATGTTTTTTTGAAGAGAGAGGATCTGCAGATCGTTCGCTCCTATAAATTGCGGGGAGCTTATAACATGATGAGCTCCCTGCACCCTGAGCAGTTGCAAAATGGGGTCGTATGTGCCAGTGCCGGTAATCATGCACAAGGCTTTGCGTATAGTTGTAAAAAACTGAATGTAAAAGGTGTGGTGTTTATGCCCATCATAACTCCACGCCAAAAAGTAAACCAGACAAAAATGTTTGGTGAACATTTTATCGACGTAAAACTGGTTGGCGACACATTTGATGATTGTGCGATTGCTGCTAAACAATTTACTGAAGAAAACAACATGACATTTATTCCTCCTTTTGATGATTACAGAATTATTGAAGGTCAGGGAACAGTTGCTGTCGAAATTTTAGAAGACCAGCCCGATGTAGATTTTCTATTCGTCCCGGTTGGTGGTGGTGGATTAAGTGCTGGTGTTGGCACTTACTTTAAAACCTATTCTCCCAAAACAAAGATTATTGGCCTCGAACCAGAAGGTGCTCCTTCTATGTTTGAAGCATTAAAAGCCGGACATCCTGTTACATTAAAAAGTATTGAACGATTTGTAGATGGTGCTGCTGTGAAAAGAGTTGGCGATCTTACTTTCTCTATGTGCAAAGATGTACTAGATGATATGCATTTAGTACCTGAAGGAAAAATTTGTTCTACCATTCTAAAATTATACAATGAAGATGCCATTGTAGTAGAGCCTGCAGGTGCTATGTCCATAGCTGCATTGGATGATTATGCAGATATGATAAAAGGAAAAAATGTTGTTTGCATCGTAAGCGGCAGCAACAATGATATTGATCGTATGCAGGAAATAAAAGAACGAAGCCTGCAATACGAAGGATTGAAACATTATTTTTTGATCAGCTTTGCTCAACGCCCCGGTGCATTGAAAGAATTTGTAAATAATGTTCTCGGACCAACAGACGATATTACCCGTTTTGAGTACATGCAAAAAACAAACAAAGAAAACGGACCTGCATTAGTAGGTGTAGAATTGCAGTGTCGATCCGACTATGATCTTCTAGTGAAAAAAATGGAAAACTCCAATATCGGTTTCTCCGAAATAAATAAAAACGATCAGTTGTTCGGATATTTAATTTAAGTGAATTAGTCCACCGTATTTGTGGATAATTACATCTATAATCCTTTCTCCTGCTGAAGACTATTTTGTATTTTCAGATGTATTGCTTGCCATAGAATTTATTCAACGACTGTTTCATCACTTTAACATTGCACCACATGGCAGGTAACCAGGGATTATATGATCCATCTTTTGAGCATGATGCATGCGGTATTGGTTTTGTAGCCAATATTAAAGGACATAAATCACATCAACATATAGCTGATGCATTGACTGTGTTGGAAAACATGGAACACAGAGGCGCCTGTGGTTGTGAAAACAATACGGGTGATGGCGCCGGCATCATGATACAAACTCCACATGAATTTTTCTTTGACGAATGTTTGAAGCTGGGTGTACACCTACCCTCCTTTGGTAAATACGCCGTTGGAATGGTTTTCTTTCCAAAAGAGATCCGCTTACGGGAAGAATGCCGGGATATATTGAACCGCACTGCCGAAAAATTAGGACTTGAAATTCTTACGTATCGAAAAGTTCCTGTTAATACACATGATATTGGCCCAAGTGCATTAAGTGTAGAACCTGAAATGGAACAAGTATTTGTTGCTTGCCCCGACCATATTTCTAATCCGGATGATTTTGAAAGAAAATTATTTATCCTTCGTAATTACTCCACGCATCTTATTAATAGCACCGTAAGAAAAGATGAGATAGGATTTTACATTGCTTCTCTATCTTACAAAACAATTGTTTATAAAGGGCAATTAACCAGTGGCCAGGTTCGTCAATACTTTCCTGACCTGAGTAATAAAAGATTAGTTAGTGCTTTTGGTTTAGTGCATTCAAGATTTGCCACTAATACTTTTCCATCCTGGAAACTGGCACAACCATTCCGCTTCATTGCTCATAATGGTGAGATCAATACACTGCAGGGGAATTTGAATTGGTTGAAGACAAGCGAAAAAGGTTTTACTACTCCATACTTCAGCAAAGAAGAAATGGAAATGTTACTGCCAATCGTAACGGAAGGCCAAAGCGATTCTGCTTGTCTAGACAATATGATCGAGCTGCTTACCTTAACAGGTCGTTCTTTACCACATGTAATGATGATGCTGATACCGGAAGCCTGGGATGGCCATGAAGAAATGGATCCCGTAAAAAAAGCATTCTATGAGTTTCATTCATCTTTCATGGAGCCATGGGATGGACCTGCTTCAATATCATTTACTGATGGAAAAATTATTGGTGCTACGTTAGATAGAAACGGACTTCGTCCATCGAGATATTGTGTTACAAAAGATGATCGGGTTATCATGGCCTCAGAGACCGGTGTACTTCCAGTGAATCCTGCAATGATATTGGAAAAAGGAAGATTGCAACCGGGTAAAATGTTTGTGGTGGATATGGGAAAAGGAAAGATCATTAGTGATGATGATTTGAAAAAAGAGATCTGTTCACAAAAGCCTTATGGCGAATGGTTGAATAAATATAAAATCCGTCTTGAAGAATTACCGGAACCAAGAGTAATGTTCACTCACCTCGAGCATGACCAGGTTTTTAAATATCAAAAAGCATTTGGTTTTTCTACAGAAGATTTAGATAACATAATTGCACCGATGGCTCTTGAAGGTAAAGAACCAATCGGCTCTATGGGAACGGATGTGCCATTGGCAATATTGAGTGACCAGCCACAACATCTCAGCAGCTATTTCAAACAACTTTTTGCACAGGTTACTAATCCACCGATTGATCCGATCCGTGAAAGATTAGTAATGTCGCTGGCAACCTTTGCTGGTAATAATGGAAATCTATTATTAGAAGAACCACTCACTTGTCATAGTGTCGCTTTAAAACACCCGGTGCTTGGCAATTATGAACTGGAAAAAATAAGAAGTATCGATACCGGTTTGTTTCAATCAAAAACAATTCAATGCTATTTTAAAGCAGATGGAAAACCGGGTTCATTGAAAAAAGGATTGGAAAGGGTTTGTGGTTATGCGGTAGATGCAGTTGAAGATGGTTTTAAAGTCTTGATCCTACAAGACCGGGCTATTGATTCCAACCATGCCCCTATCCCATCGCTATTGGCAACTGCTGCAATTCACCATCATCTTATCCGAAAAGGCTTGCGGGGAAACGTAGGAATAATAGTTGAAGCTGGTGATGTATGGGAAGTTCATCACTTTGCCTGCTTAATAGGTTTTGGTGCAACTGCTATCAATCCCTACTTAGCACTTTCTTCAATTAGAGATCTGAAAGAAACAGGGAAGCTACAAACTTTGTTACATGAAGATGAGTTGAAGAAAAATTATATCAAAGCAGTGAACGATGGCTTACTGAAAGTGTTTTCTAAAATGGGCATCTCTACTCTGCAATCATACCAGGGAGCCCAGATATTCGAGATACTCGGCTTGAATAAAGAAGTAGTCAATAAATATTTTACAGGTGCTACTTCCAGAATTGAAGGAATGGGATTGGATGAAATTGCAAAAGAAACCTTAGCCAAACATTTCTTTTCCTTCAGTAAAAAAGATATTCCGGTTGACAGGTTACCAGTGGGTGGTATTTATCAATGGAAACGAAAAGGTGAATTTCATTTATTCAATCCGCAAACCATTCACTTGTTGCAGCATGCTACAAAAATGAACGACTTTTCAACATTCAAAAAATATTCGAAACTGGTAAACGACCAGGGAGAAAAAGCTTGTACCATCCGTAGCTTATTTCAATTTAAAAAGAATCGACCTTCAATAAGTATTGATGAAGTAGAAGCCGCAGAAAATATATACAAACGTTTTGCTACCGGTGCTATGAGCTTTGGCTCCATCTCCTGGGAAGCACATACTACATTGGCCATTGCAATGAATCGTCTAGGTGGAAAATCAAATACCGGCGAAGGTGGTGAAGATGAAAGAAGATATGAACTGTTACCTAATGGAGATTCTATGCGGAGTGCCATCAAACAAGTTGCATCCGCAAGATTTGGAGTAACGAGTTTGTACTTAACTGAAGCAGATGAACTGCAAATAAAAATGGCACAAGGTGCCAAGCCGGGGGAAGGCGGTCAATTGCCCGGGCATAAAGTAGATGAGTGGATCGGAAAAGTTCGTCATGCTACACCAGGAGTTGGATTGATCTCACCACCACCGCATCATGATATTTATTCTATTGAAGATCTGGCACAACTGATCTATGATCTGAAAAATGCAAATCGCAAAGCAAGAATAAGTGTGAAGCTGGTTAGCAAAGCTGGTGTAGGAACAATTGCAGCTGGTGTAACCAAAGCAAAAGCTGATGTTGTTTTAATTGCAGGCCATGATGGAGGTACCGGTGCATCACCAGTAAGTTCAATCAAACATGCTGGTCTTCCATGGGAATTAGGGTTAGCTGAAACACAACAAACGTTGGTGAAAAATAAATTAAGAAGTCGTGTTGTAGTGCAAGCAGATGGACAATTAAAAACAGGAAGAGATATTGCTGTTGCTGCATTGCTTGGTGCAGAAGAATGGGGCATTGCTACTGCCGCATTAGTTGTTGAAGGATGTATCATGATGCGCAAATGTCATATGAATACTTGCCCGGTTGGAGTAGCCACACAAGATCCGGAACTAAGAAATCGTTTTAAAGGTGATCCGGAACATGTAGTGAACTTTTTTAAAATGATCACACAGGAGTTGAGAGAGATTATGGCTGAATTAGGTTTTAGAACCGTGAACGAAATGATCGGACAAGTGGATAGCCTTGAAGTAAGAGAAGGCATTGAACATTGGAAATATAAAAACCTCGATCTATCTGCTGTGCTGTATAAAGAACCAAATTCTATTTACAACACTATTCATTGCAGCGAGGTACAAGATCATGGCTTAGATCTAAGTCTCGATTGGAAATTATTGGAGGCTGCGCTACCTGCTATTGAAAATGGGCAACCCATTAAAGCAAGTTTTGAAGTAAAGAATACAGATAGAACCATTGGTACAATTCTCTCCAATGAAATAACAAAAAAATATAAAGCACAGGGATTACCCGATAATAGTATTCATTTCAATTTTACCGGAACAGCGGGACAAAGTTTTGGCGCCTTTAATACAAAGGGAATTACATTAGAATTGGAAGGAGATGCCAATGATTATTTCGGCAAAGGATTAAGTGGTGCAAAACTGATTATCTATCCTGCAAAGACTGCTACCTATAATCCTGAAGAGAATAGCATTATTGGTAATGTGGCATTTTATGGAGCCACATCTGGTGAAGCTTATATAAGAGGTAAAGCAGGCGAACGGTTTGGTGTACGAAACTCCGGTGCCAATGTAGTAGTTGAATCAGTTGGCGACCATGGTTGTGAATACATGACTGGCGGAAGAGTTGTAATTCTTGGTGATACCGGCAGAAATTTTGCCGCAGGTATGAGCGGTGGCATTGCTTATGTGTATGATGTAAATCGAAAATTTGCTGACAATTGTAATAAAGAAATGGTGGATCTGGATGAATGTGATTTGGATGATAAGAACGAATTATTTACGATGCTGCAAAAGCATTATGAATATACAGGCAGTACCGTAGCAAGGTTTATTGTGGAAGATTTAGAAAATCAGTTGCGGCATTTTGTAAAAGTATTCCCGAAGGATTATAAGAAGGTATTACTGCAAAAAAGTCAGAAAGTAGGAAAGACGGAAAGTCCGAAAGACTCTCGATGATTTGGCTAACTACAAACTAAAAACAACAAACTATAAACTGTAGAGATGGGCAAACCAACAGGCTTTAAAGAATTTGCAAGAGAACTTCCGGGTAAACAATCCGTAGAAGATAGGTTGAAGCATTATAATGAATTTGTCGGACGATATACAGACGCTACGTTGAATCAGCAGGCAGCCCGTTGCATGGATTGTGGTGTTCCGTTTTGCCATCATGGTTGCCCATTGGGAAATGTAATTCCAGAATTTAATGATGCGGTCTATAAGCAAGATTGGAAAGAGGCCTACGAGATTTTAACATCCACTAATAATTTTCCTGAGTTTACCGGTCGCATTTGCCCTGCACCTTGCGAAACTGCCTGTGTACTTGGTATCAATCAACCAGCCATTGCAATTGAAGAAATAGAAAAACATATAATTGAGATCGCATTCGATAAAGGTTTTGTAAAGCCAAAGAAACCCCATCTTCGTTCTGGGAAAAAAGTAGCGGTTATCGGTTCTGGTCCTGCGGGATTAGCAGCGGCAGCCCAATTAAATTATGCGGGGCATAGTGTAACAGTTTTTGAAAGAGACGATGCACCGGGCGGTTTGTTGCGCTACGGTATTCCTGATTTTAAATTAGATAAATGGGTGGTAGATAGAAGAATTAAGTTGATGGAGGAAGAAGGAATTATTTTCAGATGCCTTGCCAATGTGGGAGTGAATGTTAGCATCAACGATGTGTTGCGTGAATTTAATGCCATTGTTTTAGCCGGTGGCAGCACTACGCCAAGAAATTTATTTGTGAAGGGTAGAGAATTGAACGGTGTACATTTTGCTATGGATTTCTTAAAACAAAACAATAAACGGGTTGCTGGAAAAGATTTTTTAGCCAATGTTACAATTGAAAGCAATATTCTACTGGAAGAAGTAAAAGCCACAGGCAAAAATGTGGTAGTGATAGGTGGCGGCGATACAGGAAGTGATTGCGTTGGAACGTCTAATCGCCATGGAGCAATATCAGTTACACAGTTTGAATTATTACCAAAGCCTCCGCAGGAGAGAAATGATTTTATGCCCTGGCCATCCTACCCGATGTTGCTTAAAACAACTTCTTCACATGAAGAAGGTGCAACAAGACAATGGGCTGTTGCTACCAAAGAATTTATTGGTGATGACAACGGACAGTTGAAAGCGTTAAAGATCGTTGACCTTGAATGGAAAATTGTGGATGGACGACCTGCACAATTTGTTGAAGTAGCTGGAAGTGAACGGGAAATTCCCTGCGAATTAGCATTACTGGCAATGGGATTTGTACATCCGCAACATATTGGTTTCATCAACGATCTGGGTATTGGCCTTGATGAAAGAGGAAATGTAAAAGCATCTGAAAAAGATTATCGCACCAATATCTCCAAAATATTTACTGCAGGTGATATGCGACGGGGGCAATCATTAGTTGTTTGGGCTATTAGTGAAGGCAGAGAATGTGCAAGGGCTGTAGATGAGTTTTTAAGCAATGGAGTTTCTTCATTGCTGGAGGCAAAGGAAAAATCTGTATTGGAATTGGAGAGGTTATAAAAAACTTTTACTAACCTAACATTCCTCTCGTACTGTTATTACTACATTCCCCACTTTTTTTCCTGTTTCTACATACTTGTACGCTTCAACTATTTCTTCCAGTTTGTAGGTTCTGTCAATTAATGGAGCATACTCACCTTGCTCCACTAATACTTTTAAAAACTCTATATCCTCGTTTTTAAATGTTGGTATAGGAAACAAAACTTTCTTTTCGCTAAATAGAGGTGTAAACAATGCCAGAAAAACATTTGCTCCATTCTTTCCTAATTCCGTTGAAATATAAATTCCGCCTTTATACAACAACGGTTTACATTGTTTAAACGAACTCTTTCCAACGGCATCGAAAATAAAATGGAATTTTAAATTGGTATCTGTAAAATCACTTGTTTCGTAATCAATTACAATATCAGCGCCGAGAGATTTGACAAGAGAAACATTTTTGGTATTGCATACCGCAACAACTTTTGCTCCAAAATGATTTAGTAGTTGAACCGCTGCAGATCCGATAGCACCCGTTGCACCATATACTAACACGGTATCTCCCTGCTTTATTTTTGCTGCCCGTATATTACCTAATGCATAATGGGCTCCTTC
The DNA here is from genome assembly GCA_022843585.1 of Chitinophagaceae bacterium. GTDB lineage: Bacteria > Bacteroidota > Bacteroidia > Chitinophagales > Chitinophagaceae > JJ008. The sequence continues at coordinate 1,214,720 of JALHNJ010000001.1, read as the reverse complement.
TGTTATTGGGGCAGCTTCTGTAAAACTTAGATGTGGAGGAATTAATGCAATAGCATCATTCTCCTTAATAGTTAAAAACTCTGCATGTCCACCAAATTTTTGATCATTATAGCCAAAAACTCTATCTCCCTTTTTAAATGTCGTTACATTTTTTCCTACAGTCTCAATTTCTCCGGCAAACTCACAACCTAAGGTTTTATACTTTGGCCTAAATAGTCCACTCCAAAACCTTGAAATAAAATATTCGGCACTGCGGAAGCCACAGTCGGTCCGGTTTACTGTCGTTGCATACACTTTAATAAGCACTTCATCATCCTTAGGAACAGGTGTGGGGACTTCTGATAATTTTGCTACTTCAGGGGGACCATACTTAGTATGTATTATTGCTTTCATTTCTTAGAAGCTAAATAATACAATTGAAAAACTCTATACAAAATGTTACCCTTCATTCTTCTTTTTGCTACTGTGGTTATATAGTAAAATACTACTTATTACGGCAATTAACAATACACTATATTCAATACCATTTCTTCCGCCACCTACAACAAACCATCCATCTTTAAAATGAACCATAAATATTCCGGTTATAAGAACAGCTATTGTAACAAGACAGGGAAGAAGTATCCATCGATTTAAAATTAGACACACTGCGGCTACAATATGCGAAAGCTTAATGGCCCAGGCCAGCGCAACACCAAAAGGGGCAAAGCCAACTTCATTCAAATACAATTTGCCAAATAGGTTTATATCACCAGAAACAATTGAAGGAATGGAATGAGTTAGCAGAATAACAGCAACTATTATTCTAAGAATTGCATTATGAAAAGGTTGTAATATTTGAGAAGTGTATTTCAAGTAAGGCAAAATTTATTCATAAAATTATTTAATACCGGCTTGCCCACGATTGTACTAGTACAATTCTTAATATTTTTTTTGACTTCTGATGCGGCTTAAATACCCAGGAGTTATATTAAGATAGGATGCGAGATGTTTTAACGGAATATGTTTCATGTGACCAGCATGTTTTTTTGTAAATGCATGATAAACTTCTGTGGCTGATTGAGATTGCCTTGCTTCCAATGCTTCTTCTAAAGCCACTACCCTGTTTTGAAATAAAATTCTGAAATACTTTTCAAGCTTTGGAACAAGTTTAAACATAGCTGCCTGGTCACTGTGTGTAATTCTTAAAACGGTAGACTGCTCTAATGTTTGAATATAATTTTTGGAAGGGCTCCTTCTTTGAAAGCTAATTAAATCACCCGTCCACCATCCGCTAAAAGCAAACATCGATGTATGTTCTTCTCCCTGTTCATCAATATAAAATGTACGGGCAAGGCCGTTCAAAATAAAAAATTCGTACTTACACACCTCTCCTTCTTTCAATAAAAAACTACCCTTGTCCACATTTACAATTTGAAATAATGAAGTTAATGTGGCTTTCTCTTCCTCATTTAAAAGCCCAACCTTATCTATCGATTTAAAAAACTTCGTCAGCATGGTAAATGTTTGACCCATTCACAGGCAATGATAAGAATATCAGGATAAAATCAATTTCGTTTCCTTTCTAAATACATTAAATAAAATAACAATGTGAAATATTTTAATAAAAAAGCCGATTTATTAATATTTTTTCACTATTTAATAACATAATACTAAAAACTAACAAGTGTTATGCCCCAATTTTTATAGATTTGGATGAATTCGCTCAGATTACTTATTTTATTAATTCAACTAAAACTTAGCTCATGAGTAAAAGAAAAGCAAAACAGATCTTGCCATTCGTCCTGTTGGTTGCGGTTGCTCTTATCGCCATGTTCGTAAAACCTGCGGCTGATTATGTTCCCGGAGCAGATGCTCCCCAATACAGCTCGTCAGACATTGCCTGGGTTCTCGTTTCTACCGCCCTCGTATTTTTAATGACGCCGGGTCTCGCCTTTTTCTACGGAGGCATGGTTAATCGCAAAAATGTTATTTCAACAATGATCAAAAGCGTAGTTGCTGCCGGTGTTGTTGGTGTACTTTGGGTGGTTTGTGGATTCAGTCTTGCTTTTGGAGAATCTATAAACGGCATCATTGGTAATCCGGGTACTTATGCCTTTTACGATGGTGTTAAATCTGGTGCCGCATGGCCTGCTGCTACCACTATTCCCCTCTCACTCTTCTCCCTGTTTCAATTAATGTTCGCCATCATCACACCCGGTCTTGTTGTAGGTGCAGTTGCAGAACGTATTCGTTTTACATCATACGTTTTGTTCATCGTACTCTTCGCCTTGTTAGTGTATGCACCCGTTGCACATTGGAGCTGGCACCCCGAAGGATTCATTGCAAAAATGGGTGCCTGGGATTTTGCAGGTGGCACGGTAGTACACATTACTGCCGGTTGTGCCGCATTAGCTGGTGCCATGGTATTGAAGCAACGAAAATCGCATGAAGCAAAAAAAGAAATTCCACCGGCTAACGTTCCGTATGTATTGATCGGTACTGGTTTACTTTGGTTCGGTTGGTTTGGTTTTAATGCAGGCTCTGCTGTTGGTGCTACAACACTTGCAGTAAATGCATTTGGTACTACCACTACTGCTGCAGCATCTGCCGGTCTTGCCTGGATGTTCTTTGATGTTATCAAAGGCAAAAAACCATCAGTGTTAGGATTTTGTATTGGTGCAGTTGTTGGATTAGTGGCAATTACACCTGGTGCAGGATTCGTTGGCATTCCTCAAAGTATCATCATCGGTTTAGTTGGTGCTATCGTTTCTAATATTGCTGTAAGTATCAAACAAAAATCTAAACTGGATGATACGCTGGATGTATTTCCTTGTCATGGTATCGGCGGCATGGTAGGTATGTTGCTTACTGGTGTATTCGCCAGCACAGCAGTACATGGTATCAGCGGCGGACCACAAGGTTTGTTCTATGGCAATCCGGAATTCTTCTTTATACAATTAAAAGCAATGGCGATTGTTGTGGTGTACAGCTTCGCAGTTTCTTACGGTATATTCAAATTCATCAACCTGGTAGTTCCAATGAGAGTTAGCGAAAGCGAAGAAGAAGAAGGATTGGATGCTTCGCAGCACAATGAAAAATACTTGCAGGGAACGTTGCTTGTACACAACAATGGCACTATTGAAGAAAAACCAGTTGAACAACTATAATGAAGTGAGATAGGCAAAATGAAGAAAACATTTATGATACCATCGACATTGCTACTATCATCTTTGTTGCGTCGCACTCTTCATCGTCCTGTTCTCTACTCAGCATATTACAAGTTTCACTATAAATCCGTGAAATCCATAAAATCCAATAATCCGTGACAACCTCTATCAGTAAATAAAATCGAAAAAGGCACTGCATAAAATGGAATAAACTTCTCGCAAAAGCTTATTCCTGCTGTGCCCTTTTCTTAACATCTAAAATGTACTACAATGTTACAAAAAATTTTTGTGGCAGCCCTGAGTCTGCTGTCCTATTCTTTCGCAAAGGCTCAAACAGCATCCGTTCGTATCGATACAACCGCAACTGCCGCCCCGGCAGAAGATGATAAAAAAGAACCTACTTTATCAATAACCGGTTCGGTTGATGCCTACTACAGAAATGATCTATCTGATGTAAAAACCAATAGTTACACCAGCTTCACTCCACTGCACAACTCTTTTGCCTTGGGAATGGCCAGTATCAAATTTGAACACAAAGGCAAAAAAGTTACTGCTGTTGCCGATCTGGGATTTGGCCCAAGAGCAAGAGATTTTTCTTATACCGATGATGGAATTACACAAGCCATCAAACAAGCCTATGTGTCGTATGCGCCTGCCGATTGGGTAAAATTCACTATGGGAACATGGGGCACTCATGTAGGATATGAATTGCTGGATCCGCAATTGAACAGAAACTACACCATGAGTTATATGTTTACCAACGGACCATTCTCCCATACCGGTTTCAAAGCAGAATTTACAAAAGGAAAATCAGGGTTTATGATTGGAGTTGCCAACCCTACCGATTTCCGCATTCCACCAGAAGGTCTTATCAATAAAAAATCCTTGCTGGCTCAATATAGTTTTGCAGCCAGTGATAATCTAAAGTTTTTTCTGAACTATGTTGGTGGACAAAACCCAGATACATCAAAAACTAACCAGTTTGATGCGGTAATAACCGCTAAGGTGAGTGATAAATTCAATGTAGGATTTAATGGCACCGTTAACTCCACTCAACTGTGGGATGGCACAAAAAATATTGAAAGCAAATCATGGTGGGGCTCTGCCTTGTATCTAAACTTCGATCCACAATCCTGGTTTGGATTAACACTACGTGGCGAATTATTCAGCGACAAAAATCAGTTCAAAGCATTTAGCAGTGCATCAGAAGGTGGTAGCATTTTCGCCACTACCCTTTCTGCCAATTTCAAAACAGGAGGTTTTATTTTCATTCCGGAGTTCCGGCTTGACAATGCAAACAAGAAAGTATTATTTACCAATAAAGATGGCGACTTAACTAAATCAGCTGCCAGTTTCATATTCGCTGCTATCTATTCGTTCTAATGGGTTAAAAATTTTATGTGGCAAGCAATCGTTAAAAGCCCTCCGTTTCTACGGAGGGCTTTGTATTATGTTGTAAAATTTTATGTACTCTTTGGCAGGTTTGCGAGAAATATTATTACACCAAAGGTTCCTGCTGACTCAAACAATGAAAACTTCCCAGGCCCCAGATAATATCAGTTGAATCAATCCCTACCACTTCTCTTTCCGGAAAACAATCTTGGATTATCTGTAATGCTTTATCGTCTCTATCCGAACGGAAGGTTGGAACGATCACCGATTTATTTGCAATGTAGAAATTAGCATACGAGCAGGGCAATCGCTGGTCTTCATAAATTATTTCAGGCGGCATCGGCAATTCAATAATATTTAATTGCTTGCCGCTGAGCAATCGCATTGCCTTCAGCTGTTTTAAATTATGTTGCAGGAATACATAATTCTCATCGTTCTTATTTTCTTCAATAACGGTGATAACCGTGTCCTCATTTACAAAACGAACCGTATCATCAATATGCCCGTCTGTATCATCACCTACAATTCCTTCATCTACCCAAAGCACTTGTTCCATTCCATAATAATTACACAAGTACTCTTCTATCTGCTGCTTGTTCAAATGCGGATTACGATTTTCATTCAGCAAACAAGCGGTTGACGTCATCACTGTCCCTTTGCCATTGAACTCCACTGAGCCTCCTTCCATTACAATACCAGGGTTAAAAACTGGAATATTGTAATGATTCCCGATCAATGTTGGCACCACATCGTCCAAATCAAACGGCGGATACTTTCCACCCCATGCATTGTAACCCCAGTCAACAATTACTTTCTTTTGCTCCGCATTTGGATTTATTAAAAAGGCAGGACCATGATCTCTGCACCAGGCATCATTGGTAGGATGAAAATAGAATTCCACTTTAGATAAGTCAACATTCTCCTTTTGCAAATGACCGATTGCAAAACTTTTCATTGCTTCATCAATTACATTGATACGAACTAATTCTCCTTTAGTTAGTTCCTTAACAAACTTTGCATAAGAAGGATAAATAGTATCGATCTTTCCCGGCCATGAAGCTTCTTTATGCGGCCAGCTTAACCAAGTAGCAATATGTGGTTCAAATTCAGCGGGAAAATAATAACCTAGTTCTTTGGGAGTTGATTGAGCAGTCATTAGTCTTCGTCTATAAAACGTTTTGTAATTGGTTGATACGAGTCTATTCTTCTATCTCTCATAAATGGCCAGTGTGTTCTGTATTGATCTGTTTTTGCCAAATCAATTTCCAGCACTTCTACTTCCTCTTCTTCATGTGATGCTTTATAAAGTATGGTTCCAAACGGATTGGTGATAAAAGAGCCGCCCCAAAATTTCATGGCACCGTTTTGTTCAAGACCAACACGGTTTACACTCACTACATGCACACCATTGGCTACAGCATGACTTCTTTGTATCGTTTGCCATGCTCCGTATTGTTCAGTATTTGTTTCTTCATTTTGAGAAGTAGCCCAGCCGATTGCGGTTGGATAGAATAAAATCTCCGCACCCATCAATGCTGTAATTCTTGCTGCTTCGGGGTACCATTGATCCCAGCAGATCAGGACACCGAAAGTGGCGAATTTTGTTTTCCAAACTTTATAGCCCAGGTCACCGGGGGTAAAATAAAATTTTTCATAATAAGCCGGATCGTCCGGTATATGCATTTTTCGGTATTTACCGAGATAACTTCCATCAGCATCAATAACAGCAGTTGTATTATGGTACAAACCCTGAGCTCTTTTTTCAAATAAAGAAGCGATGATAACAACACCTAATTCAGCAGCAACTTTTTGTAATGTTTCTGTAGAAGGACCGGGAACAGGTTCGGCCAATTTGAAATTCTCATAATCTTCCACATCACAGAAATATAAAGAAGTGAATAACTCTTGCAGGCAAACGATCTGTGCTCCACCTGCTGCAGCTTTCTTTACACCTGCTATTGCTTTGGAAAGGTTCTCTTCTTTATTATCAGTGCAACTCATTTGCACCATGCCGATTTTTACTTTACTCATATTGGAAAATTGAAGGGCAAAAATAGTTGATTTTGATTTGATGTAAGTTATCCTACAATCCTAATTCCTTTCTAAAAAGCCTTCGAATTGGTTTTATTCCAGAACCCAAAATTTTAGCTCTCTCCATCAAGTCGATTAGACTAATAATAGTTCGTTGAAAATCTTTTTCATCGGAAGCAGTTTCAATATACACCTCCCACACAGCACCAGGACCACCCCACATATCAACACCATTTATTAATTTAATAAACTCATCGAATTTTTCTTGCTTTAGCAGTTCTATTAATTCATCTGTAACTTCTGATAATTCGAAATTTTTTGTCCTTTTTAGGATATCGCTTAGACTTGTAAGAATATTAAAATAGTCATCGGGATTTTCTTTCAAATAGATCAAGAATTTATTCTTATTCTTTCTTCTATAAAATCCAAACATACTTGCTACTTTAAATAATATAATGGAATCCGATTTATTTTACGCCGAATTCCTCCCCGCATTAATAATCCCGAATGAACACCTCATCACTAACTTCTCATAAGTTTCCTTTACCGGGGCTTGTACCAATTGCTCATCCAACTCTCTAATTTTAGTTAATGCGTATTGTTGGATCGTAACCAATGGCAACACAATTCTCTCCCGCATTTGTATAGACAGTTGCTCCACCGGGTAATCTGCCATTAATTCTCCCTGTCCTGTTATTTTAGATAAATACTGTTTCGTCAATTCATATTCATCATGTATCATCTTCCACAATTCACCAAACTGTTTGTGCTCAGCTAAAAAAGCCGTCAAGGGAAAAAATGATTTCATCATGGCCATCTCACAGTTATCCAGCAAGGTTTTAAAGAATAATGATTGATGATATAATTTTTGCAATTCCAGCAGCTTTCCTTTTCCTTCCATTTCTTTTAATGCAGAACCAACACCATAGTAACCGGTTACATTTTGTTTTAACTGGCTCCACGATCCTGCAAATGGCACTGCCCGCAGATCTTTTAATGATAAGCCGGAAGCAGCACCCCGTTTTGCCGGGCGGCTGCCAATATTGGTTTCGTTGTAAAATCGCAACGGACTTACCTGCAATAAATAATCTGCTAAATAGGGATGATCTTTTAATTGCTTGTACGAATTAAAACTGGCGGCTGATAATTCTTCCAGCAGTGATTCTTCTTTTGCTGTAAAAGTTTGATCTCTTCCGGAAAATAATTCATTAGAAATACCGGCATTCAGTAATTGTTCAATATTAAATTGGGCTGAATCTATTGTTCCGAAATTAGAACTCACTGTTTGCCCTTGTATCGTTAACTGTATTTCTTTATTGGAAATATTACGACCCATGGATGCATAAAATTTATGCGTTTTGCCACCACCTCTTGAAGGAGGACCACCACGACCATCAAAGAACATTACATCCAGATTATACTCACAGGAAATTTTTGTCAATTCTTCCTTTGCTTTATAAATACTCCAGTTCGCCAACAGGTAACCTCCATCTTTGGTACCATCAGAAAATCCAAGCATTATTGTTTGTCTGTTGCCACGGCGTTTCAAATGCTCTTTATAGGCTTCGTTAGTGTACAATGTTCTCATCACTCCGGCTGCATGCTGCAAGTCGCCAATAGTTTCAAACAACGGAACAATATCAATATTCATTTCCTCTTTCTTCCAGCCGCCTAATAAAAACAAGCCGTACACTTCCATTGCATTCAATGCACTATTGCATTGGCTAATGATGTAGCGGTTGCAACCTTCTGCACCATTATATTCCTGAATAGTTTGTACTGCTGCAACAGATTTTAATGTATCTGCATGAACCGGATCAGTTAATAATTCGGCATTCGCCACATCGGTAACTGAAGCCAGTAAATTCATTTTCCCAGTATCATCCAGCAATGAATAACCGGGCAACAACCCTGGTTCATTTATACTGATTGCCTCCAGCACTTTACCATGTACAGTACTCTCCTGCCGAATATCAAGTGAAGCGAAATGCAAACCAAACACTTCAATTTTATTGATCAGGTTGGTCACCATGTGCAGGAATAGTCCATTATGCTGATGGATAATTATATCCTTTATCTGCACCAAGGTTTGCAATATCTCTTCTTTTCCAATATTGGTTTTATAGCCGGGGATAAAGAGATTGTTGTATAATTTACTTTCCAGTTCCTGTAGCAATACATCAACTCCTTCAAATGTTAATCGCCTCCGCAACCTTCTAACATCTAAATAATAGCATTTAATAATACTGCCCCGCAATGAATCGGCTACCTGCACTGTTATTTCGCTTGTTACAAAAGGATTTCCATCTCTATCGCCACCGGGCCAAAAGCCCATACGAATAACTGCATTGTTTTTATCGACCGCATCCGGAAACTGATTTTTTAATGCAGAAATAATTCTACCTGCTGCTGCATAAAAAACATTTTCCAGGTACCATACCAAACTGATTGCTTCGTCATACGGAGTTGGCTTTTTCTTTTTAAAGAAAGGTGTTTTACCTAATTGCTGTAAGTAAGTATTAATAAGATTTGTATTGTTATCAGCTAATCCCCTGGCGAGGTCATTAATAATTCCTAATACAGGCCCGGGATAAAATTGTGTAGGATGTGCTGTTAATACCAACCTGATTGAAAAGTCTTTCAGTTTTGCAGCCAATTCATCTTCTTTACCATCCTGCAACACTTCTGATTCAAGATGCTTGAGAGTACCAACACCGTTTATATCATTCACATTTTTAAATGCTGCATCTTCTAATGCATCAAACAATACTACTTGCCTTTCAATGTACTGAACAAAGCGAAACAATAAATCATTTCGTTCCTGCTCTTTTGCATACGAAGTATGTTTATTAAAAAAATCTTCAATGATCTCTACCGGGCTCAATCTTTTTTTATAGCCTTCTTCGCAATTATTGGATAATAAAGAAAGCAGTATGCCCGTCTTTTCTATACGATGAAAAGGCAGTGATGTAAAAAGACTATTATAAAGCTGAAAGCGAATACCTACTTCACTTTTGAATTGCTGCAAAGCCCTGTTGGATGGATGCCCCATTTTATTGATTTAATCGATTGGTAAAAAATACAGCAAGCAGCTTTGTGAAAATAATCAATTTTACCAATAAAATCAGATAGCCTGGTGATTGAAAGGTTGTAAAACCATTTCACTAACAACAGCAGATAATGGTTGCTGACAAAGAAACCAAATAGCCCGGGCAGCTTCCTCAGCTTGTATCATTTTTTCCCGTTGTACCCGCAAATCAATCGTATCCCAAAATGGTGAGTCTACCCCTCCAAGAAAAATATTGGTAATACGAATATCGGTTCGCTTAATTTCTTCCCGTATGCTTTGCATCATCCCTACCAGTCCGTATTTACTAGCACAGTATGCTGCGGCTCCTGCCATAGGCACTTTCCCTAATACACCAGGAATATTGATAATAAGTCCTTTTTTGGCTTCCTTCATAGCTGGTAAAAAATTTTTTACCAGTAAAAAGGGACCTACCAAATTGCATTGCAACGATTGAAGAAAATCTAATTCTTCCAATGTATCAAAGGGTTTAATAATTCCTACACCAGCAGCATTGATCAGAATATCAATACTGGAATAAACAGAAAAATACTTTTCTTTTAACTGAGCCACCTCTTCTGCATTGGAAAAATCCAACGCACAAATCTTTTGAGCATCCAGATTTATAGCAGCAGCTACCGCAGTGAGCTTAGCAATGTTTCTACCTGCCAGAAAGAAATTAGCGCCGCTTGCGGCAAGCAATTGGGCTGTAGCCGAACCAATACCTCCGCTTGCACCAACAATAAGAATGTTCTTTCCTTTTACCGATTCCATAATAGTTGTTTTAAAATCAACAAAAAACTACATCAATTGTTGATGAATAACAGATGAAATCAGCAACTATCATATTTCCACACCAGTTGTATGCGAATAATTCTGCTATTGCAAAAGGCCGTAAAGTATTTCTCGTAGAAGAATACCTGTATTTCCGGCAGTACAAATTTCATAAGCAAAAACTGGTGCTCCACCGGGCTTCGATGAAACAATATGAGGAATTGTTAAGGAAAAAAAAGATTGAAGTAAAGTATATTGAATCTGCTGAAAAAATTTCTGATATCCGGCTATTGATACCCCATTTAAAAAAGGAAGGCTTTGAGGAAATACATTATACAGATACAACTGATTACTGGCTACAAAAACGAATAAACAATGCTTGCAGTAAGGCTGACATAAAGGCAACATCTTACCCAACGCCTAACTTTCTTAACCAATTGAAAGATGTGGATGAATATTTCAACAAGAAGAATACCTATTTTCAAACTGATTTTTATATTCAGCAACGCAAACTGCGAAAATTATTATTAGAGAAAGACAATAAACCTGCTGGTGGCAAATGGACTTTTGATGCAGAAAACCGGTTGAAATTTCCAAAGCATGAAAAGGTTCCTATTATAAAGTATGCAAAGGATAATAGTTATATAAAAGAAGCTAAGGACTACGTTGAGCAAACCTTTCCCACTAATTATGGCCAAGCAGGTAGTTTTATCTATGCAACCAATGCCGAAGAAGCAGAAAAATGGTTAGATGATTTTTTAGAAAGCCGGCTTGCAAAATTTGGCATGTATGAAGATGCGATGGTAAAAAAGGAAAGTTTTCTTTTTCATTCTGTATTGACTCCCTACTTAAATATTGGGCTGTTAAATCCGCAGCAAATAATTAATAAGACCATAAGTGCTGCCGAAAAAAATAATATCCCCATTAATTCTTTAGAAGGATTCATCCGACAAGTAGTGGGCTGGAGAGAATTTATTCGCATTGTATATGAACGGGAAGGAAGAAAACAACGAACTACCAACTACTGGAATTTCAAACGCAAAATACCAGCTACATTCTGGACCGGTGAGACAGGCATCCATCCAATAGACACCGTTATAAAAAGAGTGTTACAAACCGGTTACTCCCACCATATTGAAAGGCTGATGGTGCTGGGTAATTTTATGTTGCTTTGTGAGTTTGATCCGGATGAAGTTTATAAATGGTTTATGGAAATGTATATTGATAGTTACGACTGGGTGATGGTTCCCAACACCTATGGTATGACGCAGTTTGCGGATGGAGGGTTAATGACAACCAAACCATATATCAGCGGCAGTAACTATTTACTAAAAATGGGCGATTGGGAAAAGGGAGATTGGCAACCCATCTGGGATGGCTTATTCTGGAGATTTATGCATGTGCATAGAGAGTTTTTTAAAAGCAATCCAAGGATCAGCATGCTGGTGAATATGTTTGATAAAATGACACCTGAAAAAAGAAATACTCATTTAAAAAATGCAGAGGAATACCTCGCTAGCCTTGATCAATGAAAGTAAAGAAACCTTCATTCCGTGGCAATAAGCAGAGCCTACCGGAAAAGACCTGTATCGTTTGTAATCGTCCGTTTAGCTGGAGAAAGAAATGGGGAAAAGTATGGGAGGAAGTAAAATTTTGCAGTGAAAAATGCAGGTCCAATAAAAAACCCTTTCACAATTAGTGAAAGGGTTTATCTGAAAATGACATTTGATCAATTATTCTGCTTCAGGTGCTTTTTCTGCAGGAGTAGCTTCAGTAGCCGTTTCTGCTTTTTTCTTCGCACCACCTGCACGACGGGTTTTCTTAGTAGCTGCTTTCTCTTCACCTTTTCCTTTACCGTAGATCTCGTTGAAATCAACCAGTTCTATCATTGCAGTTTCTGCATTATCACCTACTCTTGCACCTAACTTAATGATACGGGTATATCCGCCAGGACGACCACCAACTTTCTCTGCTACATTACCAAACAATTCTTTGATGGCTTCTTTATCCTGTAAATAACTAAATACCACACGACGCTGGTGCGTAGTATTTTCTTTTCCTTTAGTAATAAGGGGCTCTACATATACTCTCAAAGCTTTTGCTTTAGCAGTTGTAGTTACAATTCTTTTGTGTTGAATCAGTTGGCAGGCCAAATTGCTAAGCAACGCATCTCTGTGTGCTTTTTTTCTGCCGAGGTTTTTTACTTTGTCTCCGTGACGCATGACGTTAAATTTTATTCAGTTGTACCGTGTCAGGAATTACAACCTACTGTTTAAAAATAGTCTGGAGTCGTTAGTCGTTAGTCAGGATTTGGACTCCAGACTAACGACTCTTTACTCCTGACTCGTTATTAGAATTCACTAGGATCAATACCCAATTTGATCAGATCCATTCCAAAATGCAAACCTCTTTCAGTCAGCACTTGTTCAATTTCAGCCAGAGATTTCTGACCGAAGTTGCGGAATTTCATCAGGTCTTCTTGTTCGTATTGTACAAGCTCACTCAATGAATTAATTTTCGCAGCTTTCAAACAATTGAAAGCTCTTACAGAAAGATCAAGATCTTCCAATGGAGTTTTCAATACTTTACGCAATTGCAAAGTTTGTTCGTCCACCATGTCTTCTTTCTTCTCTTCCTTATTATCAAAAGTGATGTTCTCGTCAGTGATGATCATCAAATGCTGAATAAGGATTCTGGAAGCTTGCTTCACTGCTTCTTCCGGATGAATAGTTCCATCGGTAGAAACTTCCATGATCAATTTTTCAAAGTCAGTTCTTTGTTCAACCCTTGTATTTTCGATTGTGTATTTCACATTCTTAATTGGGGTAAAGATGGCATCAATAGGAATATAGCCCAATGGCGCATCTTTCGGTTTGTTGTCTTCAGCAGGTACATAACCACGGCCTTTGCCAATGGTCAGTTCCACATCCATTCTTGCAGAAGAATCTAATGTGCAGATAAGCAAATCAGGATTCATGATCTGGAAAGAATGAGTGCCTTCGCCAATCATACCGGCAGTGAACTCAGTTTTATTTTTGATAGACAAAATGATTCTTTCATTGGCCACTTCGTGGTCAGCTATCTTTTTGAAACGAACTTGTTTAAGGTTCAGAAAAATCTCTACTACATCTTCACTGATACCTTTCATGGTAGCAAATTCATGCTCCACACCTTCAATCTTCACACCAATGATAGCATATCCTTCCAGTGAATTCAGCAATACACGGCGAAGTGCATTACCAATAGTTACACCGTAACCCGGCTCCAATGGACGAAACTCAAACTGAGCTTCGAAATCAGTTGCTTTCTGCAGAATGATTTTATCGGGCTTCTGGAAATTTAATATTGCCATATTTTTATTTTAGGTTTTAAATGTTTATGTAATCAGCAGTTTCGGTAGTGAGGTACGAGTTGTTAGAATAAATTTCAAAACCCGTAGCTAATACTCATTGCTTATTACTTAGAATACAATTCCACAATCAGTTGCTCCTTGATATTCTCAGGAACACTTTCTCTTTCCGGATATGTAAGGAAAGTACCTTTCATTTCAGTTTCGTTCCAATCTAACCAACTGAATTTAGGGTTCTTTGCACGAACAACACTTGTAATAGAAGTTCTTCCTTTGCTACCCTCTTTAATAGTGATAACATCACCAGCTTTCATCTGGTAAGAAGGAACATTCAATACAATACCATTTACTTCAATATGCTTGTGGCTTACCAACTGGCGTGCAGCAGGACGGCTTGGAGCTATACCCATACGGAAAACAGTGTTATCCAAACGAGCTTCACAAAGTTTGATCAGGTTTTCACCAGTTACACCTCTGCGACGGGCAGCTTCTTCAAAAGTTTTGCGGAATTGTTTTTCTAAAATACCGTAAGTGTACTTCGCTTTTTGTTTTTCACGAAGCTGTAATGCGTACTCCCCTAAAGTTTTACGCTTTTTCTTATCCCCGTGCATACCAGGAGGATTGCTGTTTTTATCCAGCCACTTACCATTACCTAAAATTGGTTCCCCGAAACGACGGGAAATCTTGGTCTTTGGACCATTGTACCTTGCCATAGTTGTTATTCATTTACGCTTTTTTGTAACGGTGCTATGATCAGTAAAAGCGTTAAAAAATCAATCAGGCACCCTTTTTTAAAATGAAGCTCTTGGCTCTATCTATATGTTGTTAAGTTGAAAGTACGATTGGTAGTCACTCCTGACTTCGCACCTCAACTTGTCTTAAACTCTTCTCTTCTTTGGAGGACGGCAACCGTTGTGTGGTAACGGAGTTACGTCTTTGATCATTACGATCTCAATTCCAGATTGTGATAAAGAACGAATTGCTCCCTCACGACCAGAACCAGGTCCTTTTACAAATACATCTACTCTTTTCAAACCGGCATCCAATGCTACTTTTGCAGCATCACCTGCAGCCATTTGTGCAGCATATGGAGTGTTCTTTTTAGAACCCTTGAAACCCATTTTACCAGCACTGCTCCAAGCGATAACCTGACCCGTTTTGTTTGTAAGACTGATGATGATGTTGTTGAATGTAGCTGAAATGTGTGCATCGCCATAAGCGTCTACTTTCACTACTCTTTTCTTTGCAGCGGCTTTACCTGTAAGAGCCTGCTGACCTTGTGCTTTTGCCATAATTGTTGTTCTGAGGTAATCTCTTTTTGTTTCAAAATCTATCCCGATTTTATCGGGACTGAATCAATCCTCCTGCTGACTTACGAAGCGATCCGCAATTGATTCCTATTACAAGTAAGTCGTATAATAAAGAATTCGAAGCCTGTAGTACAGACTCCGAACTCCGGATTATTATTTCTTAGCTGCCTTCTTTTTACCGGCAACAGTTTTTCTTTTACCTTTTCTTGTACGGCTGTTTGTTTTAGTCCGCTGTCCACGAACCGGCAAACCTTTACGGTGACGAAGTCCACGGTAGCAAGCGATATCAAGCAAACGCTTAATGCTCATTTGCACTTCTGAACGAAGTTGACCTTCTACTTTCAGCTCTTCAGTAATAGTAGTACGAATAAGATTTAACTCATCGTCATTCCACTCATTTACTTTTTTACTCCTGTCAATATTATGCTTGTCAAGAATGTACTGAGCAGTAGAGGGGCCAATACCATATATATAGGTAAGACCAATTTCACCTCTTTTGTTTTTTGGTAAGTCAACACCGGCAATACGAGCCATATTCTTAGTTTATTGTTTGTCGTTTTTAATTAGTTGTCCGCAAGTCCGCAAGTCAGAAAGACATTTCAAACAATCAGGAATATTCTTTCGGACTTTCCGACTTCCTGACTTTTGATTATCCTTGTCTTTGCTTAAAGCGAGGATTCTTTTTGTTAATTACATACAGCTTGCCTTTTCTACGAACGATTTTGCAATCAACGCTGCGCTTTTTAATAGATGCTCTTACTTTCATGACGATCTGATTACTTGTATCTAAAATTGATTCTTCCTCTGGTTAAATCATATGGAGAAAGCTCCACACCTACTTTATCACCGGGGAGAATACGTATATAGTGCATTCTCATTTTCCCTGAGATAGTGGCCAGTATTTCATGCCCGTTTTCAAGTTTTACCCTGAACATCGCATTTGATAAGGCCTCCAGGATTGTACCATCCTGTTTAATAAGGGGTTGTTTCGACATATAATTTTTAGGAACGCAAAGGTAGGAGTATCAGGCCTAAAAAAGAAATAACCCCAATTATTTTTAGGGGTTATGTGGAAAAACATACTGGCAAAAGCAATAACGTATGACTATCAGGCTTTTAAGGCATATCCAGATGCACTTTCGTCATATCGAGATACAGATTTTGAAGCTCATGCACCCCCAAAGGAACATTGAAATGTCGCCTGTCTTCCCTCCACCACATTTCCACCTGAGAAAAATCGCCTCTTTTGGGAGTTACGAGACGAAAGGAGTCTTTCTTATATTTTACTAATCCATCAGTTTCCTCGCTGGTAAAGCCCAGACGCTGCAACTGGCTTTCGTCTAAAGGAACAATATGCATTTGCTCCGGACTATACCAGAACTCCTGCACACCATTATTGACTAATGCCTGGTTTTCTTCCTGGCTGGTTCTTACAACGGTCCCTTCCCGCATAATACCTTCATCATTTACAGTAATTATATCACCTGATTTTAAGTTTCCAATTTTTAGCATGGCAAATCGTTTTAATAAGTGAATATAAAAAAGTTTACAAAAATTACGAAATAGGTTTTTAAAATACTGGTCTATGATTTGCGAGGGAAAAGAAGTATTTTCAATTCCTCAATAACTTATTTACACATTCCACACTCAAAATCAACACACATGAAAAAAAGTTTGTACGGATTTGCAATCATTGCATTGTTTCTTGGCATGGCTGCTTGCGGCGACAAGAAAGAAACTGCAGCATCTATTGCCAAGCAATGGTGCGACCTGAATGGCAAAGCCTTTAAAGCAGCCGAAGGTGCTGAAAAAGAGGCGGCTCAAGCTGCCCGCAAAAAATTTGAAGATGAAATGGAAGCTAAATACAAAGATGACGAAGCATTTATGAAAGAAGTAGGAAAAGAAGTAGAGAAATGTGAAGATGCTTCTGAAGGACGATAATAATTTAGTAAGAAAAGTAAATAAAGTTTATAAAGGTGGAGTGTCACTATATATACTTTATTTACTTTTTTCTTTATATGGCCTACAACAACTACTCCGCCCAGCTCATCACATAATTTCCATTCTCTATTTCAAGTGCCTGCTTTGTAAGCATCAATGGCCGAAAAGTATCTACCATTACTGCCAGTTCCTGTGTTTCTTTTTTACCAATACTTTTTTCTACAGCACCCGGATGCGGGCCATGCGGAATACCGGCAGGATGCAAGGTTATCATTCCCCGGGTAACATTTTTACGGCTCATAAAATCTCCATCTACATAATAAATTACTTCATCGCTATCAATATTACTATGATTGTAAGGTGCAGGAATTGCATTGGGATGATAATCATACAACCTCGGTACAAATGAGCATACCACAAATGCATTTGTTTCAAATGTTTGATGTACTGGAGGTGGCTGGTGTACACGGCCTGTTATGGGTTCAAAATCATGAATTGAAAAAATATAAGGGTAGCAACAACCATCCCACCCTACTACATCAAAAGGATGAGTACCATAGTGCAAACCGTACAACATTCCTTTCTTTTTAGCCTTAATTAAAAAGTCCCCGGTTTCATCAAAGGTTTGTAAATCCTGTGGGGGGCGAATATCTCTTTCACAATAGGGTGAATGTTCCATCAACTGTCCGAACTTACTCATGTATCGTTTAGGATAGCGGAGCGGAGAAAAAGATTCAACAATAAATAACCTGTTCTTTTCGTCGGCAAATTCAATTTGGTAAATCGTTCCTCTTGGCAATACAATATAATCACCATAACTAAATGGCAATTGCCCGTATTGTGTTTTAACGGCACCGCTGCCTTCATGTATAAATATCATTTCGTCAGCATCGGTATTCTTATAATAATAATCTTTTGTTCCGCTTACAGGTGCTGCCAATACAATATGGCAATCGTTATTTACCAATACAGGAATGCGACTTTGTAAAAACTCGCCACCAGCTTTTATATTAAAACCTTCGAAGCACCGGTGCTGCAACATTTTTTCTTCTGCAATAATGGGCGACACATCTTGCTGTGGTTCTGTTTTTATTATTTGTGTGGGTGGATGGCAATGATAGAGTAACGAATAATCATCGCTAAAACCTTCGGTGGAAAATAATTGTTCGCTGTACAATCCGCCATCGGGTTTTCGGAACTGGGTGTGACGTTTATGCGGAATGGTTCCAAGTTTATAGTAGTGAGCCATGGTTAAAATAATTAAAAAGTAAATAATCAAAATTGAAAAAACTAAAGACAAAGGCTTTTAAATTTTTATTTACCTGACAGACAATTCCAGCGTAGACAACAGGAAAATGTATTTCCATTTCCGTTTGTCAATGTAATAAGTAAAGTTGCGTTTAAAAGGCATGTCTTATTTTTGATTTCAGTTCTGAGCTCTGAGCATGTCGAAGAGTTGAAGGATTGTTTTTAGATCGCTAATTCAAATTTACAACACTCCATTGACAAGAATAGGTTTAATATCAGACACTCATGGCTACCTGGATGAAGCAGTTTTTAAACATTTTGAAAACTGTGATGAGGTATGGCATGCAGGAGATTTTGGAGCTGAAGTGGCAAGTCCTTTAAAGATAAAAAGCAACGGTAAAGTCATAAGAGGAGTATATGGAAATATAGATGAGCAAGAAATAAGAAATGAATTTCCTGAGCAATTAGTTTTTAGGTGTGAAGAAGTGAAAATAATGATGCGGCATATCGGTGGCTCTCCGCCAAAATATAACCCGGAAACAAGAAAAGAATTATTGGAGCATAAGCCACAGCTCTTTATCAGCGGGCATTCGCACATTTTAAAAATTATGTACGATGAAAAAATGGGCTGCCTGAATATGAATCCCGGTGCCGCGGGAAAACATGGCTGGCATAAGGTAAGAACCCTTATCAGGTTTATAATTGACGGCAAGGATATGAAAAATTGTGAAGTGATTGAGTTGGGAAAACGTTAACGCCGTTCATACAAAATTACCTTCAATAAAAGCGATGGTTTTTTAGCTTAGCGCAAAACCAACCAACATGAAAAAGTTTTCGTTAATTATTTCTATTGTTCTTTTATTCATTTCTGCAAATGCCCAAACTGATGCTTCAACGATCCGGGATATAGAAACCGTTTGTAACTATTATCTTATTGGCGGCACGAATGGCGATAGCATAATGTACTCAAAAGCATTTGCACCCGACGGTCAAATGCGGTATGTGAGAAATGATACCCTCTTTAATGTATCTCTGAAAGATTTTATGGCCCGGATGAAAAATAGCGGCATCAAACAAAACAGAACTACTAAAATTGAAAACATACAGGTATTTGGCACAGCAGCTACTGCTAAACTAACGGTGGAATATCCTACTTTTTTTTATCACGACATAATGGGACTGCTAAAAACAAAGGAGGGATGGAAGATCGTAAGTAAAATATTTTACCGGGAGGATAAAACAAAATAACCCCGGCTTGCGGGGTTATAATTAATTATTGGGCTATTAAAGTTACATACCGGGGAACCAAGGCCTTCCAATACCTTCTCTAAAAGGCCACGGAATTGAAATAAGTATAATCAGCAATGCCAGCCCATAAAACAATAAAGTTCTTTTATGCTTTACTGCGTCACCTATATTTTTCTTTGAATAAGAGTAGCCAACATGAATAAGGATAATAGCTACAACCATTCCCAGCAAATGCTCGATTGCGAAAAATCTTGTCGCAGCATTCTTCATCACTGCACTCATTCCGCTTGCTTGTATCATTTTTAAGCCAAGCGATCCTGTAAACCATTGGTACATGCCCAGTAACAACATAATGTCTGAAAAAATCATCAGGAATAATCCAGTTTTTTTATGCCCTGGAGTAAATGCTCTATGCCTGTCAGCAAAACTTTTGTAAAGTGCAACTAATAAAAGTATGAGTATAACCCAGCGTAGTAAACTGTGCAAATGCAATAATCCTTTTTCCATAGCAATTGTTTTGAATGCTCAAAGCTACAACAGCATGAGTCAACATCAAAACTTATTATAAAACAAGCTCTTACAGATACTAATGATAAATCTAGTCTGCCCAATCAGCAATGAAAATATTAGTGTCTCTTGTACCTCCATTATTACGGTTGCTACAAAAAACTATTTTCTTTCCATTAGGAGAAAACATCGGAAACGCATCAAACCCTTTATCCCGGCTGATCTTTTGAAGATTGGTTCCATCATCGTTAATCGTATAAAGATTAAATGGAAATCCTCTCTTGTATTCGTGGTTGGAGGCGAAAATAATTCTTTTGTTATCCGGCATATAAGCAGGTGCCCAGTTAGCCTGACCATATGTTGTTACCTGGCGGGCATTGCTGCCATCTGCATTAGCTACCCACACTTCCATATTGGTTGGCGCCACTAAATTTTCTGCTAATAACTCCTTATATTCTTTTATTTCTGCTGCTTCTTGGGGGCGGCTGGCTCTCCATATTAATTTAGTCCCATCAGGGCTAAACCAGGCGCCACCATCATATCCCAAGGCATTGGTGATACGTTGCTCTTTACCAGTTTCCAAATCCATTATGTATAATTCAATATCGCCATCCTTTGTACTGGTGTAAATCATTTTCTTTCCATCAGGCGATAAGGTGGCCTCTGCATCATAATAAGGAGAGTTGGTTAATTGCTTTACAATTTTACCATCAAGGTCCGTCATAAAAATATCGAAGCTGCTATATAAAGGCCAGATGTATTTGTTGCCATATTTTGCTCTGTCTGGTACTGGCGGACATTCGCTGCTGCCAAGATGTGTAGATGCATAAATAATATGTTTACCATCTTTAGTAAAGAAGGCGCAAGTGGTACGACCCTTACCAGTACTCACCATTTTATAATTAAAAGTTTCGCCCTTTTTAGTAGGTACTTTTCCAACAAAAATCTGATCACAGGGTGTGCCATCTTTTATGTTGGTACGTTGAAAAACAAGGTACTTGCTATCGTAGCTCCAATAAGCTTCTGCATTATCGCCACCAAAAGTTAATTGTTGGATATTCTTGAAATGCGTTTCTTCTGCATACTTTAATGTATCTGATGGGTCAGAGGGGGAGCTGGCCAGTTTTGCACTATTGTTACATGAAGAAACAAATATTGCTGACAGAATGGAAAAGAATGCAAGTTTTTTCATCATTGTTCGTTTTATTGGCGACTGTATCAATTCGGGCTGCAAAGTTATTTCGTTATAACTTTATTTTGTCAGCCGATTGTCATACTCCGCCTATAAAATCAATAATTTTGAGTCATGAAAAGCTTTTGTAAATCTGACTTCTTCTTTTTTTCCATCATCATTTTGCTATATGGCTGCGACAACAATGAAACGGATGTTCCTTTTGGCCATATATTGACAAAACCACCTTTTGCAGAGATTACTGATAGTATAAAGAATGACCCGGAAAGCCATGCATTATATTTTCGCAGGGCGATATTATTAAATACTAATAATTTACCGGAGCCAGCACTGGCAGATTTTCAAAAAGCCTGGTCGCTAAAAAAAGAAGAGCAATACGCATTAGGCATTGGTACCTTGCTGCTGGAAAAGAAACCCGATTCAGCCATAATTTTTTTAAATAATGCGTTGAAAGAAATTCCGAACAGCACAATGCTACAATTAAATCTAGCCCGATCGTATACTGCGCAAAATAAAAATGAGGAAGCATTGGCCTTGTGTAATACCATCTTACAATCTTACCCGGAGCAAGTGGATATTTTAAAAATGAAAGCTGACCTGTTGGGCAAAAAAGGAAGTAATACAGAATCCATTGCCATATTTGAAAAAGCTTATGCTTTAGCTCCTTTTGATATAGAACTGAATTATTTACTGGCCTTAAAATATGCAGAAACAAAAAATAGTAAAGTGCTGGCATTGACGGATTCGCTGATTAAAGCCGACTCTTTAGGCATTCATGCAGAACCTTATTATTACCGTGGCATCTATTATGCTACAATTAATGATAAAGAAAAGGCTATTTCTAGTTTTGATTTCGCCATTGCACATGATTATAATTTCAAGGAGGCGCACATAGAGAAAGGTGCTATCTACTATGAAAGAAAGCAATATGAAGAAGCGTTGAAAATTTTCAATTTGCTGCTAACTGTATCTCCAAAATATGCTGACACCTATTACTGGATCGCTAAATGCCAGGAAGCAATTGGGAAAAAGGAAGATGCCAAGCTGAATTATCAAAGAGCTTACAGTTTGGACAATGCCCTTACTGAAGCAAAAGAAGCGGCCGATAAACTGAAATAGAATTATCTTGCATCGCAAACGGACACACATGCCCATCATTGCCCCTTCTCTTCTTGCTGCCAACTTTTTAAACTTAGATGCTGAATGTAAAACGCTGAATGAAAGCCAGGCCGACTGGTATCATTTAGATGTGATGGATGGCCGCTTTGTACCCAATATCAGTTTTGGACCGATGCTGATCGAATTCTTTCGGAAAGCCACTACTAAAGTTTGTGATGTACATTTAATGATTGAAGAACCCGAGAAATATACTGAGCAATTTAAAAATGCCGGTGCGGATATTCTTACCGTTCACTTAGAAGCTTGCAATCATTTACATAGAAACATTCAACAGATAAAAGGATTAGGTATGAAAGCCGGTGTTGCGCTAAACCCTCATACTCCTGTTGCATCGCTTGCTGATATACTACATGATATTGACCTCGTTTGCCTGATGAGTGTGAACCCGGGCTTTGGCGGACAAAAATTTATTCCATTTACATTAGAGAAAATAAAACAACTCCGCAAAATGATTGATGAGAAAGGATTGCAGGTACATATAGAAATAGATGGTGGTGTTGCGCTGGAAAATGCAGCATCTATTATTGCAGCGGGTGCTGATGTACTGGTTGCTGGGAGTACTGTTTTTAAATCTGCTGACCCTGCTAAAACTATTCAACAGCTTAAACAATTATAAAAATGGTTTAATCGTTTTTATTGATAGACCCTTACATAGTCCACCATCATTTTCTGCGGAAAGATGCTATCATCAATTCCAAATTTGCCTCCCCAGTTACCACCTACTGCAATATTGAGCAATAAATGAAATGATTTATCAAAAGGCCATTCTTCCGAGTTTGCTCCGGTGTTTTTAAAAACCAGGTACTTTTCGTTATCAACAAAAAAATGAATGGCATTTTCTGTCCATTCAATCGCATATACATGGAAGGAAGTTGAAAGGTCTTTTCGTAACACTCCTTTTGTTTTTTGGGTGCCTTGTATATGATTAAATGCACCAGTATGTACACTGCCAAAAACTGAATCAGGCATATAGCCTACATTTTCCATAATGTCTATTTCACCACTATGCGGCCAGCCACCATATTCCCAATTAGTTGGTAACATCCAAATGGCAGGCCATATACCTCTTCCTTTGGGTAGTTTTGCCTTTACTTCAATACGGCCATATTTCCAATCACCTTTATTTTTTGAAACTAATCTGGCTGATGTATAATTTTTCCCGCTAAAAATTTCTTTCCTGGCCTGAATTATTAACTTGCCTTTTTGTACATGGGCATTCTCTTTTCTGTTCCAGGTATAATATTGCAACTCATTATTACCCCAACCGCACACATCAGGGCATCCATCCCCTTTATCATAACCCCATCTGGCGGTATCAGGTAACCCTTTATAATTAAATTCATCTGCCCATACTAATTTTTTAAAAACGGACTGTGAAAGTGAAATACAACTCCAGCATGTAAACAACATTGTTATAAATACAGGTTTCATTTAATTTTACTTTTAATACATTCAACTAACTGTTTTCAATTGACTTTGTGCTTTGTTAAATCTACGTATCTTGTAGCATTATCGCTTATGAAAATGCCCCTTCGTCAATTACTGCTTACAACTGTCTGCATTTTGCTTGTGGCAACTTCTTTCTCGCAAAGTAAATCTGCCTACGTTTCTGGAAAAGTAGTGGATGAAAATGAAAATCCATTAACAAAAGTTTCAATAGCTATTCTTGGACAGTCAAAAGGTTTTACTACCAACGACTCTGGTTTATTCCGCATAAAGGTTACTGCCGAAAAAGCTTTTGCCCTGGTATTTACTTACACTGGCCGCAATGCTGTTCAAAAAAATTTCTTACTCAGCGAAGGTGAAGAAGAAACGATCACTATCCGACTTGAGAGAGGAGATAAAACCTTAGAGACGGTAGTGGTTACCGATCAGCGGGATAGACGAGAAGCAGGATTAATTCGCCCCAACCCAAAAACCATTCTTAATCTTCCCTCTGCTGTTACCGGGGTAGAAAGTTTGATAAAAATATTTGTAGGCTCTAATAATGAACTGACTTCGCAATACTCCGTTCGTGGTGGTAGCTATGATGAGAACCTTATTTATGTAAATGATTTTGAAATATTCCGCCCTTACCTCGTAAGAAGCGGACAACAGGAAGGCCTCAGCTTCATTAATCCTGAAATGGTTCGTGGAATTAATTTTTACAACGGCGGATTCCAGGCAAAATATGGCGATAAAATGAGCAGTGTGCTGGATATTCAATACAAAAAACCAAAACGCTTTGGCGGCTCAGCTTATATCGGTGTATTAGAGCAAGGCTTACAATTTGAAGGCATCAGCAAAAATTCAAAATTTAGTTACTTGTTGGGTGTTCGTAATCGCAGCAATAAAAACTTATTAGGCAGGCAGGACACACAAGGAAATTATGTTCCCTCATCGGCAGATTTCCAGGCATTGCTGACCTATCAATTCAACCCAAAATGGTCGGCGGAATTACTCAGCAATATTTCGCAAACAAAATTTTCGTTGATACCGCAGTTTAGTCAACTCACTACTTCTGTTTATTCTCCCATTTTCACCGCTACCATTGGTGTTGATATTTTCTTTGAAGGAAGAGAAAAGGACCAATATCAAACCAATATGTTGGGCTTCTCCCTCATCAACCAGGTAAGCAAAAAACTGAAATTAAAATGGATGGCTTCCCGTTTTGAAAATGATGAGACAGAAAACATCGACATCATCGGTTCCTATTTATTTGGTGAACGGGATTTTGACAAACGTAATCCCACTTATGGTTTAATCATTAATCCATTAGGTGCCGGTGTGTATCATAATTGGGCTAGAAATGAATTGAATATTGAAAACTGGAATGTATCGCACAAAGGAAATTACGAACAAGGCAAACATGCTTTTCAATGGGGAGTTGGATATGATAAAACAAAAATTGCAGACCAGCTAAACGAATGGGAGTTCCAGGATTCTGCTGGTTATGCATTACCTTATCAACCCAATATGTTGCAATTAAGCAAGGTGTTAAAGTCAACAGCTAATTTAGACATCAATAAATTTTCCGGTTACATACAGGATAATATTTTGTTGGGCGACTCTAATAATTCCACCACATTAACTGCCGGTGTTCGTTTCAATTATAATTCACTCAACAAAGAATTCCTTATTTCTCCCCGCATAGGTGCAAGTTGGAAACCCAACTGGAAAAAAGATATCATTTTTCGTTTGGCAGCAGGTGCCTATCACCAACCACCATTTTACAGGGAGCTTCGCCGCTATGATGGAAGCGTCAATGTGAATTTAAAATCGCAAAAAAGCTGGCAGGGTGTTGTTGGGTTTGATTACAATTTTGTTGGCATTGGTGGACGACCTATGCGGTGGACCACAGAAGCCTATTATAAAAACATGACGGATGTAGTACCTTATGATATTGACAATGTTCGCATCCGTTATTTTGGAGAGAATAATGCAAAAGCTTACGCTGCCGGAATTGAAATGCGATTACATGGTGAATTAGTAGAAGATGCAGAAAGTTGGATAAGCCTCGGTATTATGAAAACAGCAGAAGACATTACCGGCGATCATTATTTCCGTTATAAAAATGCAGCCGGAGAATTCATCACTGCACAAAGTACCGACCAGGTAGTTGATGATAGTGTTCGCTTTGACGTAGGTTGGTTGCGCCGCCCTACGGACAGACGGGTTACATTCGGAATGTATTTTTCTGATTACCTGCCCACCAATAAAAATTTTAAAATGTACCTGAACTTATTGTATGGAGCCAATATGCCGTACAATATTCCCGGTGCTACCCGCTACCGCAATGCTGCAGTGATAGATCCTTATATACGAGCCGATATCGGTTTCAGTGCATTGCTGATGGATGATGACCGCAGCAAACGCCGCAGCCATTCTCCTTTCCGCAATTTTGATAATATCTGGGCCAGTCTTGAAGTATTCAATATTATTGACCGAGCCAATACCATTTCTTATCTCTTTGTAAAAGATTTTTCCAACACTGTTTATTTGTTACCTAATCGGCTAACACCAAGATTGCTGAATTTTAAGATTGTGGCGAGGTGGTAAACCCTGAACTTGACGAAGGGTTATTTACCCAGCAATTATACTACTATCATCCTCTATTGCGATCTCTTATCTATTAGTTTTTATTCTTCCAGTGAAAGAATAAAAACTAATCACTCTTCATCGTTCGGCAACTCTATTCAGCATCTCGAAATTATTGGTCCTGTTTGTGAGAGGTTCGTATTGGCAAGACCTAATTATAAGCTTATCCCATTCTGTGATAAGCTTATAATATTAGTTTAAAGTCGCAATTTGCATATTTAAACGAAAAGTTTTTATTTGTATTTTTAGTAAAATCTTAGTTCATGCAAGTAACAATTATTCAGCAAAAGATATATGAGATAAGAGGACAGAAGGTGATGCTTGACTTTGATTTGGCAATGCTTTATGGAACTGAGACACGAACTTTGAAGCAATCGATCAGAAGGAATATTGAACGTTTCCCTAAAGATTTCATGTTTCAATTGAACAAAAGAGAATGGAAGGAGCTTATCACAATTTGTGATAACCTTCCAGACACTATAAAATTTAGTCCGGCTTTACCATATGCGTTCACAGAACATGGTGTTACGATGTTGGCAAGTGTTTTAAAAAGTAAAAAAGCAATAAAAATGAATATTGCTATTATAAGAGCTTTTGTTGCTTTAAAACAATTTATCATTAATTATAAAGACCTCGCTAGCCAAATAAATGAGATAAAAAATACTGTCACCAACCATAGCGAACAGCTCAACCAAATCTATGACGCCATTGAAAATATGATGGATGAAAATGAAGACAAGAAAGAGCAAAAAAGGTTATGGAAAGAAAGAGAGCCTATCGGTTTTAAAAGTAATAAAAAGTAAAAGGATTAAAACCATTTCCCTTTCTTCCTATCCCAGGTAGTTATCCCAATCTTAAATTGAACAGGATTACGAAACTGGTTAGCAGCAGAACCAACTATATACACACCTAACTTAAATTTTCCTAACTGGTTAAACGGATATTTGAAAACTCTTTCTACCCCAGTAAATACTTCTGCATAGCGTAAGTTTCTTTCCGGCGCAATTAAAAATCCGGCTCCGGCAATTTCTCTCAACCCAATTTTTTTAAAGAAAGGAATTTTATTTAGCAATGCCCCGTTGAATTCATGAATATAATGCCCCTCGTAAAACCGTTTGAATGTAGCAAAAGTGGAATCTAACGACTGAAAAGCTTCACTTGGATTCATAAATAAAAGTGGATCACCTCTGCGCTGGTATTTATAATCTACCAACCGCAGATCTTTTTGATTCAGGAAGGAGCCTGTTTTAAAAGAGTAAGAAGAAGTTCCCATCACTCCCAGTTTCACAGATTGCCTGATGCCAAATTCTAAATAGTCAAAATCAATGACACTCTTCATTAAGCCCGGAATACCTTTTCTCCATTGCACATAAAATGTTGGCCAGGCAGAACCGAGTATTACTTTTTCTTTTGGTTCCCTGATGTATCGTTGTCCGGGAGTGTACTCTAGTCGCAACTGCCCATAAAATGCATTGTAAGAAGGAAAAGGAACTGGCTGGTTATCGTCCAGCAAATCATCAAACAAACTATCTACCCTGCTATTGGTTTTATAATCGCTTACTGACCTACGAAAAGCAACATCTGCATTGGAGAATAAATATAATCCATTCGCTAACTCTATACTATGCCCCAACCCTACGGCCTGATGCAAATAAACATTGTTTCGCTTTATCATGTTGATCCATGCATCTCCGCTAAAGATGGCTTCAAAACTTTTTTCAACACTAACATAATAGTAACCCCGGTTGAAGGGATTATACAACCTGTTTATTCGCACTGCACCATTAATATCTTTGTTACGAAAGCCATAACTAAGATCACCATTGATAAAAATATTCTTCCGTGACTCAAATGTTTTTGAATAACCAACAAAAGCTTGTAAACGGGTTCCACCAAAACTGAAGGGCTGATAGAGAGTGTATAAGGCTGGCAAATTCCAATGCCTTCTTTTTTCATGATCGTTCAACTCTTGACCTTTAAATAAAATTTTCTGCCAGGTAATTTTATTTGTTACCCTGTCAACAGAGTCAAGATATGCTTTGGTATGCGTGGCTTGGTAGATGCTGTCTTTATAATGAATAAAGCGAACTTCTTTCTCCGTTAATGGCTCCGTACGATTTGCCTGCCAGAAAATACTATCTCTTTTATAGGCCTCAGCAGCCGCTGAACTAAGCTCAGTACCAAAATATTTTTTATCAAAGGTTTTATTCAGTTCAAAATCTTTGTAGCTCACTACTGTACGCCCCGATGATTTCTTTTTATCTGATAATGCTTTATACGTCAGCTCCTGCCGGGTTATCATCCATGCTTTCCCATTTACGAATTCGTATAGTTGCTCTACTTCAAAAAAATCATACTCGGCTAAATGATATTTTGGCAATTGCAGCTTTGTGTGCAGCACCACCCAGGTGCTATCTGCAATGGTAATTTCTCCTTCTACTGTTGCATTGCTCAACTGCCGTGGCTTTACACCAATGGTATAAACTTTTCGTCCGTTAATAGTTTCTGTCTTCAATGTTTTAAATCGATAGGCCATCAATCCGCTATAACTAAGCGGAGATAGAAATGGTGTTTGAGAAA
Organism: Chitinophagaceae bacterium; assembly: GCA_022843585.1. Lineage (GTDB taxonomy): Bacteria > Bacteroidota > Bacteroidia > Chitinophagales > Chitinophagaceae > JJ008. The sequence goes on along the minus strand of JALHNJ010000001.1, from coordinate 1,185,676 downwards.
TAGTGGGAATGTTGACGATATTATTATAAAAATTAAAATCAGCTTCTGTAGTAGAAAGAAAAAACAAATTATTCGCATTTCCTCTTTTACTGACACCGGTTCTTTCTTCCTTTATCCGGCGGGAAGATTCTCGATCGAGCCGCAGAACGATCTCTGCGAATGCCATGCGGTTCATTTCTGCATTACCGGCGTTTGCTTTGAGTAATGAATCATTCTTCGCCGGTTTCTTTGGTTTCTTTATTTCCATCGAATCTTCCTGCAAAGCTTTTATGTACACATTGCAGGAATAGGCACCTGCAGCTGCTTCAATCGCCTCCTTATTTCGGATTACATTGCGGATATATTCTTCTGCCTTGTCCTTAAATTTTCCTTTGATGGTTACTTCAGAAAGATTGGTAGCATCGCTGGCTTCCAGTATTATATCCTGCTGAAGATTTGCTTTTCGAATAATAATGGTAAGCAACTGTACTTTATAACCCACCATGCTTACTATCAATTCATATTTACCTTCCTCCAGTTCTAATTCATAACTACCATCTTCTTTGGTAACACTTCCCTGTTTGTATTCTTTTACCTGTACACTGGCAAAAGCAAGCGGCTCCATCTTTGCATTGGTAATCTTGCCGTAGAGTTTAACGGACTGAGCTGTAGCAGCAGAACTTACAATAAGCAGTGTAAATAAAAGGTTTCGGTACATAGCAGTAGGCGGCAAAGTAAAATGATATTGCTAATGCTTTGCTGACGACTACTCTTAAAAGGGGAGTTTTCCGAAATATTTAACAGGGTTTCTTATTCTATCAAAAGAAAAAAATAATTAATGAGTCTACCTCCATCTATTCCTAAACCGATCCCATGTCGTCAATCCAATTTTAAATTGCACAGGATTATTAAATTTATTAGCTACCGAACCTACTACATAAACTCCAAGTTTCACTCTTGCCAATGGATTGAAAGGCCATTTAAAGACCCGTTCAATACCACCAAAGAATTCAAGATAACGCAGATCTCTTTCAGGTGCGATCAAAAATCCACCTCCGGCTATTTCTTGTAGTTTTAATTTCTTAAAGAACGGGATTCTGTTTATAAAAAACCCATTGAACTCATGCACTAAATTCCCCTGAAAATACCGGTCAAACACCGGGAAGGTAGAATCCAATGCCTGGAAAGAACGATTGGGATTTTGAAAAAATAACGGATCGCCCTGCCGCATAAATTTATAATCTATAATGCGGAGATCTTTGGTATTAATAAAATCACCCGACCTGACAATATAAGAGGTGTTGCCCGCCACACCGGCATTTATATTATGCTCGATTCCAAATTCCAGGTAATCAAAATCAATTTTACTTTTAAATAATTTAGGAACACCCTTTCTCCAGGTAACATAAAAAGTAGGCCATTTAGAACCGAGAAATATTTTCTCTCTTGGCTCCCGAATGTATCTAAGCTTAGGAGTGTAAAATAATTTCACCTCATTATAGGTGGCGTTGTACGCTTCAAAATCAACCGGTGGTTCGTTAGGAATACCAAAAATGCTGTCGGCATTATTACCTACTTTATAATCACTTACCGAACGGCGAAAGGCCACTTCTACTCTATTCATTAAATGCAATCCATGGAATATCTCTAACTGGTGACTTGCCTCCAATGAATTATTTAAATAAATATTACTTCGCTTCAATACATTCACCCACGCATCGCCAGGATAAATAAATTCAAAATTTCTTCCGGCTTTAATAGTGAATTCGCCCCGGCTAAAAGGGTTATACATTCGCTGCAAACCAATAGAACCGTTCACATCTTTATTTCGAAAACCATAACTAACATCCGCTTCTAAGGATAAATTTTTTCTGGAAGTATAGGTTTTTCGATAAGCACCAGCCAGTTTTAATCTTGCACCACCAAATGCCACCGGCTGTATCATGGAAGTAATGGGCGGCAGTATCCACATTCTTTCTTTACGATGGTCGTTAAAAATTTGTCCGAAGATGAGCATCTTCTTCCAGGTAATTTTATTCAGCACTCTGTCCATTGAATCGAGATAGGCCACACTTCTGGTGTAACGATAAATACTATCCTGGTAACGGGTATATAATTCCTGTTGCTTGGATAATGGTTCTGCCCGTACTGATTTCCAGAAGGTAGAATCTTTTTCATATGCTTCAATAGAAGTAGAACTTACTTCCATTCCAAAATGTCCTTTCTTAAAATTCTTTTTTAACTCATAACCGGAGTACACTACAGTTGTTTCTCCATACAGGCGTCCTTTTTTTGTTTTGGAGTAATAATTAAATTGCTGTCGGGTGATCATTCTTGCACTATCACCAATGGCTTCATACTGCTGTTTTACTTCCATAAAATCATACTCCGGCATATGTGCCTGCGGAAGTCTGAACTCGGTGGAAAATACGGCCCATGTACTGTCTTGTATCGTTATCTCTCCTTCAATAGTTGCATTACTCAATTGTCGTGGACGAATAGCAATCGTATATACTTTTGGTTTTATGGTACGATCAATTTTTATTGTCTTAAAACGATACGCCACTAATCCGCTATAGCTTAATGGAGATACAAATGGAATTTTAGAAACAGGTGGTGCCTGTATCAGGTTATCATAAATATAAAAATCACCTTCGGTGGCCGATAAATAAAAAAGGCTGGCAGTGTTACCTTGTTTTTTTACACCTAATCGTTCTTCTTTTAATTGGCCGCCTGCACTTCTATCCAGTTTTAATAATACTTCTGCCAGCGACATACCTTCAAAATTTTCCTTCATCAACGAATCCGCTACTTCTCTTTTTTTGGTAACACCCGAATCCAATTGAAAGGCTTTGATGTAAGCGTTGACAGAATAAGAACCAATAGCATCGAGAACAGATGCTTTATTTTGAATCACATTCCGAACCAATTCTTCTGCCCGGTCTCTTGCTTTTACTTTTAATATCACTTCTGAAAGATTAGAACTTTCATTGTCTTCCAGCACTATGGTTTCCACCACATCCGCATTGTTGATGTAAACGGTTGTAACTTTTGTTTTGTATCCTACAATACTAACCACTATATCATACTTTCCCCGTTCCAGGTAAAAAGTATACGAGCCATCATCATTGGTAACAGAACCTTTTTTTAATTCCTTTACTTCAATACTGGCTAGTGGCAGCGGTTCTTTTTTATCATTCACCACCCAACCGGAAAGCTTGTAAAGCTGGCTATTGGCAAACTGAGCCAGTAGTAAAAAGACAATGAGAGAAGAGTACTTTAGTTTCATTCAACAGGAATAGTTGCAAAATTTGTGATTCTTTCGGGCTTTAACTAACCTGTGGGTATCTTTTCGTTTAACATTAACAGGAAAGTTGGCGCAAAGATGAGCTATTCGGCAAAAAATTGGTTGCAACTTCATTTATGCATAAAAGAATATTTTTTACCCGGCAGTAGTACTACTATCATCGTCCCTTGCGTCGCACACTTCAACTCTAGTAACACGGATGAGCAAATACAACCCACCCCATATTTCTTCAATGCAAATTTTATTTAACTCGCCCCTCCAAGGAGGGGAAGTGTCCTATTATTTAATTCTTACTATCCGTATTTAGTTTGGATTCTGATAGCTAAAAAAATAGTTCATTAAACGGCTTCCCCTCCTTGGAGGGCGAATGTAGGAAAACTAGTTGCTTTAGTTATTGGGGGTGGGTTGCTCACCAATGAACAGAAAGATGAAGTGTGCGACACAAGGAACGATCCTCAGGGAGCTACAGCTGGCAACACAACATGTACTCTTACTTTTCTACATTCTATACATAAAAAAATCTTAACTAAAACTTCAGGAAACATATTAGTATTCACACTTGTGAATAATTAACTTTAGGAATTAATAGCTACCGTAAGTTATATTTGAAAAAAGAGGGGTAAGCTTCCCGCATAGCGGGATGACGCTAACTAATCCGGTACAACCCTTCGCCGGCTTTTTGAAAACATGGCGCTGCTTCCTACCCAATGAATGAAGCAACCATACAAACTGAAGTGAATTGACAGACACAATCATCAACCTTGAAACCGTTAACCCTATTGAATTTTTTGGTGTAAACAACGGTAAACTCGACATTCTCAAAAAGAAATTTCCCCTGTTAAAAATTCTTTCCCGTGGCACTCAATTAAAACTGAGCGGGGCTCCCGAACAGATTGAAACTGCCAGAGAAAAAATTTCTCTTATTGTTACCTACCTGGAACGCAATGGCCACATGAGCCAAAATTATTTTGAACAGGTATTAGGTGGCGACGATGCAGAAGTAATTGACCATTTCCGGGAGAAAAACCCCAACGAAGTATTGGTGTTTGGCCCCAACGGAAAATCAGTACGAGCAAGAACAGCCAACCAGAAAAAACTAGTACAGGAATCAGAAAAAAATGATATCGTATTTGCCATAGGCCCAGCCGGTACCGGTAAAACGTACACCGCAGTAGCATTGGCAGTACGGGCATTAAAGAATAAACAGGTAAAAAAAATCATTCTTACAAGACCTGCTGTTGAAGCTGGTGAAAGCCTCGGCTTTCTTCCCGGGGATCTGAAAGAAAAAATTGACCCTTACTTACGTCCACTCTACGATGCTTTGGATGATATGATACCTGCGGATAAGCTGGGATATTATATGAGTACCAGAACCATTGAAATTGCACCACTGGCTTATATGCGTGGCCGAACATTAGACAATGCTTACATCATTTTGGACGAAGCACAAAATGCTACAGAACTGCAATTGAAAATGTTCCTGACCAGAATTGGCGCCAATGCAAAAGCCATCATCACAGGTGATATGACGCAGGTGGATCTCCCAAGAAACCAGCGAAGTGGCCTGTTGATGTCAACCCGTATTTTGAAAAACATTGACGGCATTGCCCATATTGAGCTGGATGAAGAAGATGTGGTAAGGCACCGGTTAGTAAAAGCGATAATTAAAGCATATAACAAAGAACATGAAAGAGAGGAAGAAGAATATGCTAACCGTCAGACTCCGCAAATTATAAAGAAAGACAAACCAGCTACCTAGCACTTACAAAGATTTATTACTTTGCAGGAATGAAGAGAACTTATAATTTCTTTTTGTTCCTGCTTTTTTTATGTGGCGGTTGTACGTCCGCTGATTCAACAAATAAAAAATCCATTTCACCAGCTGACCTGGCAACAGCTTTTAAAGCAATTGACAGTTTAAAACAATTTATTAATAGTGGGGATATTATTTTTAGAAACGGGCGGGATGAAATAAGCCAGGCTGCACGGAGTATGAACCGGAAAGACACTTCCTTTTCGCATTGCGGCCTTGTATTTATAGAAAATGATTCTGCATTTGTTTACCATGCCATTGGCGGAGTCTACAACCCAGGTCAAAAACTTCGTAGAGATTTGTTGGATAGCTTTTGTACACCAATAGAAAATAATGCCCTTGGACTTTACCGGCATAGTTTGCAAAAAGAGCAAATAGAAAAACTGAAATTAGTGGTCAGCAATTATTACAAAGCAGGTCTCAAATTCGATATGTATTTTAATTTTTTTTCTGACAATGTAATGTATTGCTCTGAGTTTGTATTTAAATCACTCAACAAATCGTTGAACGGAGCCTATAGCAAATATGTACGACTGGATACTCTTCCCTATGGTGTAACCACCGATGATCTATTTCTGAATGAAAACTGCCGGCTGGTAAAACGATTGCAGTTAAGCTGGTAAAATAAACATCAGGAATCTTACATTTGCATATCAAAACCATTAAAACCAACAAATGAAAAAAATCATCTCCAACTATTTTTTTATTGCGGGAGCAATAATGTTATTTATTTCAGGCTGTAAAGGTAAAGATGCACAAGTTGCCGACGACCCAAAAGCTGTAGTATTAGCTTTCTTCGAAAGAATGTCAAAGAAAGATATTGATGGTGCGGCTAAACTGGCAACTAAGGATAGCAAAGCCACCCTTGATATGATGAAAAAAGCAATTGATGCTGCTGAAAAAATGGGCATGGACAAAGACAAATCTGCAAAAGACGACCCATCAGAAGATTTTAAAAACATAGAAATTGGTGAAGCAAAAATTGATGGCGACAAAGCCACGGTTTCTATCACCAACAAAGTAAAAAATGATGGCACCAAAGATTTCCCATTGGTAAAAGAAGGCGGATCATGGAAAGTAGATTTCAGTATGAATACATTGATGAAAATGGGTATGGATAAGGGAACCAAAAACGATTGGGACAATGATTCAAATGATTTAGACACCGCCGGCATAAAAGACCTTATGAACATGGATTCACTCAAAAAAGGATTGGAGGGAATGGATAGTATGTTAAAATCTATAGACCCGGAAAAAATGAAAGAAGCCTTGAAAGAGCTGGAAAAATTAAAACAATAAAAAATACTTCTTTTGAAAATAAAAAGCACTTCTGGTAAAGAGGTGCTTTTTATTTTATAACCAGCAGCACTCCATACTAAATTTCAGTAATTTGCATTATGAGAATTTTAATTTTAGCATCGGCCTGCCTTTCTCTTTTATTAATTTCTTCCTGCAAAGGCAAAGACAAACAATCAACCACCCAGTCAGAAAATAATATTGATGCCGCCCGCAATTTTATCCGTGCCGCATTGGATGGAAAATTTGATGAGGCCCGAACCTTTATGTTAGCAGACTCCTTGAACACTAATTATATGGATCTGGCGGAAAGAAGTTTTCAGAACATCAATCAATCCATTAAAGATGGATACCGTGCTGCTTCCATTAAAATTCTGAATGTAAAAGAAGTGATCAAGGATTCTCAAACAGTAGTTATTTATTCCAACTCATTTATGAACAACCCTGATACCTTGAAAGTGCTAAACGTTAATGGACAGTGGTTGGTTGATTTTAAATATTTATATCAACACGATAGTGATACAACTATTAACAAGCCTGTTGTTAATGATACATTGAAATGATCAAAAACATTTTATTAGTAGGATTAGGTGGCGCCTTGGGCAGCATTGCCCGGTACCTGTGCCAGCGATGGTTTGCAGCAAACTATATTCATTCTTTCCCCTGGGGCACATTTGCAGTAAATATAATTGGCTGTTTACTGATTGGGATTTTCTGGGGATTAAGTTTCAAAACATTTGATACCACCGAAAGCTGGAAATTATTTTTGATGACGGGACTATGCGGTGGCTTTACCACCTTTTCTGCATTTACGCTGGAAGGAGTTGGATTAATAAAAGAAGAAAAAATGGGATTGTTTTTTTCCTATGTTGCTGCCAGTGTGTTGCTGGGTTTATTAGCCACCTATGCAGGAATGAAATTGACTAAACTTTAAAACAATGAACATGCTTACGGTAAAACATCCCTGGCACGGTGCCCACTACGGCGACAGAGCACCGGAAACAGTAAATGCCTTAATTGAAATACCACAAGGTTCCCGTTCTAAATATGAAGTAGATAAAACAACCGGGCTGCTAAAATTGGATAGAGTAATCTATTCATCTTTTCAATATCCCATCAACTACGGATTTATTCCGCAAACACTCGGGCTGGATAATGACCCGCTGGATATTTTAGTGTTATGTTCTCAACCTATCCAATCACTTTGTTTGGTAGAAGCAAATATTATTGGCAATATGCAGATGATCGACAGCGGACAGGTGGATGATAAAATAATTGCTGTAGCAGCTAAAGATCCTTCGGTGAATCATATTAGCAGGATGGAAGAATTGCCCCACCATTTTTTATTAGAACTCAGAAACTTTTTTGAGCAATACAAGGTGCTGGAAAATAAAAAAGTGGAAATCGATAATTTCCAGGATCAACTAATTGCTTACCGCATTATCAATGAAGCTATCGCTTTGTATAAAGAAACCTTTCTGAAATAATGGATACGCCTCAAAAAAATACTATGACAACGCAACTGGTAATAACAGCCCTGCTGATAGGTTTATCAGCAGGAGTGCTTAGCGGATTGGTGGGGATAGGCGGAGGAATTATTATGGTTCCCGCATTGGTTTTCTTTATGAATTATACACAGCACCAGGCACAGGGCACCTCCTTAGCAGTACTTACCCTGCCTGTTGTAATTCTTGCTTCCATCTATTATTATAATCAATGCCAAAAACTAGGCACCCCCATTGATTTAAAAATTGTTGTGCTATTAGCCGGAGGCTTTATTATAGGAGCATATTTTGGAAGCAAAATGGCGTTGGCCATTAACCAGGAAATGCTGAAAAAGGTTTTTGCAGTTATTCTTTTTTACACCGCCATAAAAATGTTGAATTGGGATGCAGCCATAATGAAATGGATAAAAGGAATTTTCTAAAAAATTTATAGCAGCATACAGCAAATTTAAAAATACCGCTGTCTTAAAAATGTAAGCAGATAGCCATTGAAACAAAAGCTAACAATATTTATTGCAGGGCTTGTTATAAGTCTGGGCTCTTTTAGCCAATCTGCCCGTTCATTCGAAACACTCGACCGCTTTTTTGCGGGAGCTCCATTAAAAGAAGGTTTTGAAAAATGGTACACTTATTTCGCCACCACAAAACATCTCGGCATAGATTCAACCACCCGTTTTGGCAATCACTCCAGTTTTAAAGCAGGTATAGAAAGCTATTTCCCATTTCCCGATTTAACAGTAGTTAAAATAATTTTCAAGAAAACAATAATGATGGATTTTAGCACCCGTCAGCTAGTTGACTCTGCCAGCATTATTGAAGTGCAGGGAGTTTTTGGTAAAGACAAAGCAGCCAAAAAAGAAGCCCGGAAATTTTATAAGGGAGTAAGAAAAGAATTGATGCGGTTTTATCGCTATGAATTTAAAGACTATGAGGGGCAATCATCATGGTTTTACCGGGGCAAAACATCCAATTTCTTGAACTGCTCACTTCATTACGGCACCCACTATAGAACAAAAGAGCATTATGTATTGCTAGCCTACAGCGATCAAAAAAATCAAAAAATAAAATCCTATCCTCCGCCCGATAACACACTACGAAACTAGAAACCTTCATCAGTTAAAGTAGTATATATAAATAAACATTGTGTTCCGTTGCGGCCTCATTGCATCTTTGGTTCTTTCTTACCACACTCTCCGCACTGCTCTTAACCGCAATGTTCTTTTTCCAGTTTCAGCACTAATAATTCCTTTCTTATCAATCGCATCAATTCTTACTTTGCCCGATGCATGAATGATCTCGCCACTGTCCAATAAAATGCCGACATGGGTTATATCTTCTTTGCTACTAAAAAAAGCAAGGTCTCCTGTTCGTACTTCACTAAATTTTTTAACTGGCCTTCCGGTTTGGGCCTGCTGCCATGCATCACGGGGCATATCAATACCCATAAATTTAAAAACTACTTGCATAAACCCGCTGCAATCAACACCCAATGGTGTTCGTCCGCCCCAGAGATACGGTGCATTTAACCAAGGCTGCGTTAATTCTTTCACCAATTCTGCACTTGGTAGTTGTTCATCCCTTTTACAAACCTTTCCGGCAAATGCATACTCCGTCTTTCCTAACTTTCCTTTCCCTTCTGTAAAAAAAGGAAGCGATGAACCCACAGGAATATTGATCTTTTTATTTTCTACTGTTAATGCATCTAATAAACCCATTGTTGCAAAGGAACTGGTAGTGGTAGCTGTCAACTCATCTGCTTCTTCTATCAATGTATTTGTTATCCAACCTTCGTATCCATCATGCAATCCACGAATTTTCACCCACAGATCACCTTTTGTTTTTAATACTTGTACGGCCTCACCAAACAATAATTGATTGATCATTTCCTTTCGATGCATGGGCTTTCTTCGCACCGGTGCCGCAGGAACATTTACAAAAGCATATTTCATCTAAATAGTTTTAATTTATTTTTTTGCCTGGCTTATTGCTACTATGAACCCAATTGCGTCGCACACTTCATCGTTCTGTCCACTACTCAGCATTGTGCAAATATCACTCCATCTCCCAACTTCTCTCATCCTACTTTCTGTTAGCAGAAAAAATCTGTGTTCATCTATCCAACCCTTGGCATCCGTGTGCTTGTATTTATTTCACCTACAAATAAGTAAAATTTTGTTGAATATTCAAAAACCTGCATCTTACAGGTAACAATTACTTATTTTCCGCTTGTGAAGGCTGATAAACACCAAAATAGTACCGACCAGGAATTGCTGGAGCAATTTTACACCGACCATGATAACGAATGGCTGGGTATTTTGCTGCAACGATACACCCTGTTGCTGCTTGGTGTTAGCATGAAGTATTTAAAGAATGAAGAAGAAGCCAAAGACAGTGTGCAGCAGATCTTTTTAAAAGTGATACAGGAATTGCAGAAATACAAAGTAGAATATTTCAAATCCTGGTTGTACATGGTGGCCAAAAACCACTGCCTTATGAAAATAAGAGAACGGCAGGGAAAGATTACTACCGAAATTAATGACCGCTTGCAAGGCACACCGGAAGAAGAAACAGATTTGCAGGCACTGCTACAAAATAATCATACGCTGGATCTGATGGAAGTGTCGCTAAAAGAACTCAATGCTGAGCAGCAGCAATGTGTAACTTTGTTTTACCTGCAAAAGAAAAGCTACCAGGAAGTAAGTGAAGAAACCGGCTACAGTATGCTACAGGTAAAAAGTTTTATACAGAATGGTAAGCGGAATTTGAAAATACTCATCGAAAAAAAATTACAGGAAGAAACGAACACTAAATAATGTCCGAAAATTATAAAGACATATTATCTAATTTATCTACCGAGGTTGACCAGGAAACATTGCTGTTGTACCTACAGGGAAAACTATCGCCGGAAAAAAAACATGAAGTAGAAAAGCAGCTCATGCAAAATGAGTTTGACGATGAAGCGGTAGAAGGCTTGCAGGAGTTCCAGAATAAAGAGCAATTGCAATACATGGTAGAAATGCTGAACCGTGACCTGAAACTAAAAACAGCCAAAAAGAAAAAGCGGCGGGAAAAAATGAAGATCAAAGACCAGCCCTGGTTACATGTTTCTATACTAATACTTATCCTGCTGATCGTAATTTGCTATGTAGTGATTAGGCAGATGTTGAAGGCGGGTGGGTAATAATAAGGCAATTATAATTTTTTGTATTCATGAGTAAATATTTGATATTTCTTGTCTCTATTATTTTTTTCTGTACATGCAAAGAAAATAGTAAAAGAAAATACAAAACAATTACCCGAAATGGAATTACTACTAAGGGCTATGTTTTAAACGATTCTCTTTTTGAAGACACTGTCTTTTATTACAGTCAAAATGACATTCTTCTTAGAAAAGAATTTTTTAAGAATGGAATAAAAGAAGGTCTTTCAACTGAATATTATCCCAATGGAATTCCAAGAATGCAAACATATTATTCTGCTGGATTAAAAAATGGAGAAAATAGTTATTTCGACACTTTAGGAAAATGCTTTTATAAAGATAATTATTACTATGGCTTAGTAGTTGGACAAATAATCTATTTTGACAGTACAGAATCTCCTAAAAGATACTTTTTTGCAAATCTTCAAAATGAAACATTGTTTGACATTGAATATAAATCTTGGAAAGGAATTAGTGATTTTGTCTCAAATTGTATAAATTATACTTTTCATATTCAAAGAAGTGATACTACACATGAAGGCTCTTTACTTCTATATCTCATTAATCCACCCAAATTTTCATTTAAATACTCAATTTTTAAAATCAATAAAAATTCGGAAAAAGATTTTTTATTCCTGCCTGAAATAGAAGATAATAAACCTTTTAAACAAATGACCTTACCGATATTGCCGGATAGTCTATACTATTCTGTTAGGCTAACCGTATTTGATTCAATACTGAATAAAAAAACAATTATTAATAAAGAGATATGGTAAGGCTTACATACTTCATTCTATCTTTCTTAAATGTCCGAAACTATTAATCGAATTTTTACTCAATACCTCTTCTTCCCCTCCCAACTCTTCCACTCTTCAAACACTTTTTTTGCGTCTGCATGTGGATGATGAATAAAAGGAATTTTTCGGTCTTCTAGTTTTGTATTGATCTCGTTGTAAATAAAATCATCATCAAATTCAATAGCGGCTGCTTCCTGTTTGGTGTTGGCATAGATAACACGAAGTGGTCTTGACCAATAAATAGCACCGAGACACATGGGGCAGGGTTCGCAACTGGTATAAATTTCGCAATCGTTTAATTGGTAAACACCTAATTTTTCGCAGGCATTGCGGATAGCTACTACTTCTGCATGTGCCGTAGGGTCATTAGAAGAAGTGACCATATTATACCCTTCGCCAACAATCTCATCACCCTGCACAATTACACAACCAAAAGGGCCGCCGCTGCCATCCTGCATTCCTTTCCTGGATAGTTCAATGGCCCGTTCCAGGAATTTATTTTCTCTTTCGTTCGCCATACAATCGTTTTAAATGGATAATTGCAGTACAAATTTGTGCATTACTGCCGGATTTTGCACAGTTTATTCACCCGAAATAGTCCAATATGAAGTTAATATTAATTTTACGTTAAGGGAGTGTTTCTTCTTAATAGTAGTTGTATTTTTTCGGTCTGCACCAAAACTTTTGCCACCATGAAATGGGAATTAACTTCAACCTCTCCGAACCAGGAAATTTATGCCTTGTGGCATAATGATAAAAAAGTACTGGCTCTCGACTTTCACCCTTTCACTAATTCTGCCCGTATTGAATATGCAGATGAAAAAAGAGTATTCCTGATCCGTAAAGAAGGTTTTCTCCGCAACAAAACTGTCTTAAGAGATGAATATGGTATGCGAATCGGTCAGTTAGGCTATGAAAAATCAAATGCAACGACAGGTGTGCTGGAATTAAATGAGGAGAAATTTTTCTACAGCATTCATAATAACCCCATCGCTGAATTAGTAATTTATAAAGATAGAAAAGACAAGCCTTTTATAACCTGTGGCTTGCAGACAGACAACGAAAATACATCAATTAAACTTGCTAAAGGAGATCAGTTAAGTGCTTCGCAACATTTTTTATTGATGGCGGTATGCTGGTATATGTTTTTACCCGCCTCCCCAAACCCCTCCGAAATAGGGGCTTTAAACTCCGATACATTAAAGACTCTTAGTTCTTCGTAAGCATCGTGTTGGATTTTCGGAACAACTTTATTTTAATTTGAGTCTTGTCGTACCGAGCGGTGCTATAGTAATATTTTATCTATAGTGCTGTAAGCGAGGTATCTCAAAGACTCTTAATAATGAAAACTGGAGATACCTCCTTCGTCGGTATGACAAGACTCCGCATTTTAAAATTTTCATTATTAATGCGGAGTAATCGCAAATGGTGAGTAGAATTACCGAACGATGAAGTGAGTGACACAACAGGCGATGATAGTAGCAATGCAGCTGACTACAAATTCTTCCAGGTAACTTTTGCAAATTGCTCCAGCGAAGGATCCCTGGCAGCCATTAATAATATCACACAATTATCAGTAAGATGAGAACGGACTTCCGTAAGAAAATTATTTCTGTCGGCAGTAAAAAAAGCTGACTTGCCTAATGCTTTTAGATCATTGATCAGATCTTCGGCAGAAATATCTTTGGTGGCAGTTCCCCCTGCATAAAATATTTCACTCATCCATATTTCATCTTTGGGACGAAGTACTCTTGCAATTTCTTTTACAAAATCTTCCCGCAAAAATTTAGTGGGCTTGTAGCCATGCGGCTGAAACCAGGCAATCACTTTTGGAGCAACAGGCTGACAGGCTTCAATAGCCGCAGCACATTTTACGGGGTTGTGTGCATAGTCATCAATTAACCAAACTCCATTTCTTTCACCCAATACCTGGTGGCGGCGATAAATACCTTCGTAATTTTTTAATGCGGCTGCACAAGTTGGTAAGTCAACGCCTATTTGATTGGCAATAGCCGTTGCAGCTAAAGCATTCTCCATATTATGCTTACCAACTAATTGCAAACCAAAATCAACTTTGTTGATTTCAAAATTGATTATCAGTCCGTGTTGATTAAAGTTAGATGCGATATAACCGGCACCGGAATTTTCGTCTACCGAAAAATCGTTGGCTGTATTTTGCGATAATTGTTTTGAAAGAGAATGCGATTGATTAACAACAAATTTTTTACTGTTAGTTTTAAATGTGCCGAACAAGTTCATCAATTCATCTATTTCCTGGTGATCTTTATCCACGTTCAATAACAATCCGATCTCGGGTTTGTATTGTACAATGGAACCATCGCTTTCATCTGCTTCAATAACTAACCACTCTCCTGCTCCTACTTTTGCGTTACCAATTTTACCTTGTTTAATAAGACTAACTAATCCTGCACCACTAATAATACTTGGCTGCATTCCTGCATGTTCCAAAATATCGAATAGCATGGCACTGGTAGTGCTTTTGCCACTGGTACCTCCCACTGCAATAGTTTTTTTGCTGCTAGCGATGATGGATAACAATTCTGAACGCCGTACTATTGGAATATTAAGTTGTTTTGCTTTTTGTACTTCCGGTACTGTATCTTCTATAGCTGTTGATACAACTATTAGATCAGTGGCATCAGTAATTCCTTCTCCGTTTTGTACAAAGCATGGGATGCCTTCTGCTTCTAATTTTTCTTTTGTTTCGTTGTATTCGCCGGGTGCAAAAAAACGATCGCTACCGGAAACATTTTTGTCAATGCCTTTTAAATATTGAGCAATAGCACTCATTCCCACACCGGCTATGCCGATAAAGAAAGGGTTTTTAAAATCATGGATAGATGAAATCATACTGCAAATAAAGGGAATAATTTCCGCCAGCGGCTTTGAATAAGCTATTTTTCGCAGTATCTTAAACCCTTCGAACATCTGCCAGTCAGATGCCCGAAACCAAGCCACCATGTTTGCCAACCATCCCAGATTATTTATAACAACTATTTGTATTGCCGCTACAGTTATTATTGCCTGCAATAAAACTGATGATACAGTAAACCCAACTACCGACCCTGTAGCCGAAGTGCTGAACCTTCCGACACCTACTTTTAACTATGCCAATATTATTCAACCAGCTTATTTAACTGCTCCAAATATTGTGGCGCAAATAAATACACCGGCCGGTAATCCTATTACTAATGATGGAGCTACTTTAGGAAGAGTGTTGTTCTATGATAAAAATCTTTCCATCAACAATACTATTTCCTGTGCCTCTTGTCACAATCAGGCCAATTCATTTTCGGACCCTGCTACATTAAGTGTAGGATTTAATGGTGGATTTACAGGAAGAAACTCCATGTCGCTGATAGATGCAAAATATTATCCGAACGGAAGATTTTTTTGGGATCAGCGGGCAGCTACATTAGAAAACCAGGTGCTGATACCTGTACAAGACATGGTAGAAATGGGAATGACATTGCCACAATTGGAAACAAAACTCAGGGGCCTTGCTTACTATCCTGTATTATTCAACAGAGCATTTGGTGATAATAACATAACGAGCAATCGCATTGCGTTGGCTCTTTCACAGTTCATCCGTTCCATCGTTTCTTTTCAGTCAAAATATGACGCAGGACGACAAACTTTTCCTGCAGTGCCTGCGCCTCCACCCAATGCACCCTTTCCAAATTTTACAGTACAGGAAAACAGGGGTAAAGAAATTTTTTTGAATCCGGCAAATGCTTGTGCTGCTTGTCATGGTTCAGAAACTTTTACTGCCCCACAAGAAAGAAACAATGGGCTTGATATGGTTACTACCGACAGAGGATTTGGTGCAGTAACAAGCAATGTGGGTAATGATGGCTTGTTTAAAGTAACCACACTTCGTAATGTAGAATTAACCGCACCCTATATGCATGATGGCCGCTTTGCCACGTTGGAGCAGGTAGTGGAGCATTATAGTTCCGGTGTTCGGAATCACCCTAATCTATCACCGCAACTCAGGTTACCCAATGGTCAACCAAGATTACTTAACTTATCAGTACAGGATAAAGCTGCGTTGGTTGCTTTTCTTAAGACACTTACAGACTTAACAGTGCTAACGGATACAAAATATTCAAATCCTTTTAAGTAGTTATTTTTTCCCTTGCGAAGCCCTTATCATTTCAGGATAGCCCCATTTTTTTGCCAATGCATTTACAGCCATGGCAATTCGTTTTATTTTAGTGGGCTCTGTTTTGGCCTCGTCGATCCATTTACTAAAGTATCGTTGGTGAGAACCTGTAAGACTTTGGAAGAATTCTTTTGCCGATGATTCATCATCCAGGCAGTCTATAAAATCTTTATTGAAAACAAAGTCACTTTTATCTTCTGTCAATTGCACTTTTACCGTAGCGCCATGCTTTTTACCAATGGCTTTGCGAAGAGTTGCATTTAAAACGAGGATAAACTTGCCTCCTCCCATTGGCAGCAATGACACCCGTTTAATTGAATGGGCATCTAGTTTCCCTTTTACTTTAAATTCCTTTCTGTTGCCGGGCTTTAGTTCTTGTGCCAGATCAATGGGTACATCAATATATGTCCAGCCGGTTTTTTCACCCTGCTTTTCAAATCTGTGTATTGTAGCTGTAAACGTAATCATTGCTGCTATAGAATCACTAAATTCGGAATTGATCTACATACAAACAAAAAACTATCAACTCAAATTATATGAAGCAACAAAATAACACCCCATTGTTTGAACGCTTTGCCGCAAAAGTTACGAAAGTAACCGGTAAGCCAATCGCATTTATACTTGCATTGCTGGTAATAATTGGTTGGGCAGTTACAGGCCCCATTTTTAAATACTCCGATACCTGGCAGCTTGTAATTAATACCGGCACTACCATTATTACATTTTTGATGGTGTTTGTAATTCAGCAATCGCAAAATAAAGACACTACAGCCATACAATTAAAGCTGAACGAATTGATCGCAGCTTCGCAAAATGCCAGCAACAGGCTTATTGATGTAGAGGATTTGTCGGCAGCAGAGTTAGAGACCTTAAAAAAATTTTATATCGAATTATCAGAGTTATCCAAAAAAGAAAAAGATATACATCAAACTCATTCAGTAGATGAGGCTAAAATACAACATGCCAATAAACTGAAATAAGCAGCCTGCGCTTTGCTAAAAAAGTAAAGCCGCTAATTACTTAGCGGCTTTGTTGGCTTTTATTACTCCATGAAAAACACATAACAAAAATTAATCGTCTTTCTTTACTTTTCTTTCACCGGTCTTTCCGTCTATCTTCACTTTATTATCACCATCTTTTATTTTGATGTCGCCATCTTTTTCTATCTCCACTTTCTGATCGCCATCCTTATATTCTACACTATTGGCATCCACATCTACTTTTATGTCGTTATCATACACATATTGTTTATCGCTACCCAACACTACATGGCCGTTAATTACTTCACCGGTCTTTCCATAAATAGTGTCTTTACTTTTTGTATCCACATAAATGTAAACAGGCTCTTTTGTAGTTTTATCAACCATAGCACCGGTCACATTATCTTTTTCAACTTCTATGGCTTTACCTGTTGAGAGGTTAATGTAGCGGTCTTTATCGCTTGTACAGCTAGTTACAGTAGCTATTACTGCTGCGGCAGATAAAATTGCAAATGCTTTCTTCATAATTTAAATTTTCTTTATGATTGCCAACTATCAGGCCATTATGCTGTTAGGAGAAGATTAGATACTTTCACCGCTTCATAACTCCGATATTGTGGAAGGATTTCTACACGGCAGGATATAAAAGGCAAAAACGTAGCACAGAATGAGGAAAATTAAACGCATCATATTTGTAAAAATTTTTTTATTTGTTACGATGATTATGCAGGCACAGGATATTCCTGTTATAATCAAAGTAGTCACACAAAAAAAAGAGCCGGTAGCTTTTGCATCCATTACTGTTAGTAACAGAACCGACAGTACACAAACAATAACGAAAGTGGCAGATAGCAGCGGCATCGCTTCTTTCAATTTGCAAAAAAATGGGCAATACATTGTTTATATTTCGTCCATTAATTATCAGCCACTCGAAAAAAGAATTACAATCACTGGTAATCAAAGCAGTTTCAGCTTTACACCGGAACCAGCTGGAAAAACACTAGGCGAAGTGGTTATCACTTCTCAAAAACCATTGATGAGGCAGGAAGATGATAAAACAATTGTAGACCCGGAAAATTTGGTAGCTACATCAACCAGCGGTTATGAAGTAATTGAAAAAACCCCGGGTTTATTTGTTGATCAGGATGGCAATATCTATATCAGCAGTATGAGTCCGGCTACTGTGCAAATTAATGGCCGGGAGATGAAAATGAGTGCAGCTGATATTGCTACCATGCTTAAAAGCTTACCTCCCAATGCGATTGCAAAAATTGAAATTGTAAGAACTCCTTCTGCAAAATATGATGCAAGCAGTACCGGTGGTATTGTAAATGTGGTACTACGAAAAGGTGTAAAAATAGGAATGACGGGTAGTGCAACTGCCGGTATGCAACAAGGTACTTATGGCAACCAGTTTGTAGGTTTTAACCTGAATAATAATGATGGTAAAATAAGTTCATCCCTAAACCTCAATTACAGCCGCAGAAATAGTTATGAAAAAATAATCACTGACCGTTTGTTTGCACCCGATTCAGTTTTGGCCCAGGATGCTTATACCGTATACCCTGGGCAAACCTATTTTGTTGGTTATAGTATAGCTTTTCCTGCTGGTAGAAAATGGGACCTTGATTTTAGCACCAGCACAAGCCTCAATGATTTTAAAAACAGCACCGACAATAAAAGTATTATAAAGAAGATCAGCACCACAGAAATAATAACTGATAACCTGAACCTGGTTAGTAACGATGGTGCGGCTTTGAATTTCCGAAGTGCTGTTTCCGGTAAATTAAAAATTGATTCGTTAGGTTCGGAGTGGGTGAATGATATTTTCTTCAATCATAGTCGTAATAAATCAGAGCAGGTTTTTACCACAGATTTCTTCATTCCTGTTTCCTTTGTAACGGGAGGTGATGGCACCAGTGATAATAAAAGAAATCATCTTAACCTGCAATCGGATCTTAAGCTCAAATTAAAAAACCAGTTTACCCTGGAAACAGGTGCTAAAGCTTCTTTTTTGCAGTTTAACAGTCTTACTGATTACTACTCAGAAAAGCCATTAGGAAATAGACAGAAAGATCCTGGTAGAACTAACACTTTCAACTATGATGAAAATATAAATTCACTTTACCTGCAAGGATCAAAAACATTGGGGAAAGATTTTGTAGTGAAAGTAGGAACTAGATTAGAGAATACGAATATGACTGGGAGGCAAATTATTCCTGATGATACCACTTTTTCTATTCAGCGTACTGATTTATTTCCCTATATCTATCTCAGTAAAGGTATAATGAAAATAGCTGGCTATGAACTGCGGGCCTACCTGGTTTATCGACGCACTATTAACCGTCCGGTGTATGAGCAATTAAATCCTTTTGCCCGATTTGTAGATCAATACCTCACAGAAGTTGGTAACCCATCACTACGACCACAGTTTACGCAAAACTATGAAGCGAATATCAGTGTAGATGAACGACCGATTTTTGCATTAGGTATTAATGATACCAAAGATATTTTTACCAATGTAATTTACCAGGATGATACGAGCAGCCAAAGCCAGGCTTATCGTACCTATGATAATCTTGGCAAGAACAAAGAGTTTTATTTTCGTGGATTAGGTGCATTACCACCAGGAGGTCGTTACTTTATGGTAGCCGGCGCACAATACAATCATAATTTCTACCAGGGTTTATATGAAAACAAACCTTTGTCATTTAAAAGAGGAACCTGGACATTTTTTACCTACCAAACATTTAAGCTGGATAAAAAATCGGTTATTACACTCAATGGTTTTTGGCGTTTGAAAGGGCAACAACAATTTTATGAACTCAGTCCATTTGGTTCTTTAAGTACTAGTATCAACAGACGTTTTTTTAAAGAAAAGTTAGTGGCTACCATTAGCCTCAACGATATGTTCTATACCAACAAAAACAACTTTACGCTTAACCAGGGGTCGGTAAGTGCCAGTGGGTTACGCAAGGGTGATACAAGGCGGTTTGGCATTAACCTTCGTTATAATTTTGGCATTCGTAAAAAAGAGGATAACAATAATATGTTTAATGTTGAACCACCTGCAACAAACTGATAACTACTACCATTAAGTATATAAAAAGTGTTTTATCAAAACCCTGATAACCAGCAGGCATATTGATTGTGTTCGTCGCATCCTTGTGGAAAACATTTAGTGATTCACTCTGAGCTTTTATTATCATAATAAAAAGCAATAAACTGGCATTTTATCCTTATCTTCGCAGAGTTAATTTGAGCGAACAGCATTTTGTAAGTGAACGATTTTTTCTACGCATTTCTGCTAATAGTTAGTCTTCTTTACCCCTTGCGTTATTCTCAAGCATTTATTTAAAGTTAATTTTTTTACATGAACATTTATGTTTCAAATTTAAGCTTCGCCGTAGTGGATGAAGACTTAAAAAGTTATTTCGCTGAGTATGGAGAAGTTTCTTCAGCTAAAGTTATTATGGACAAATACACAAACCGTAGCAAAGGCTTTGGTTTTGTGGAAATGAGTGATGACGAAGCTGCAAACAAAGCAATTGCTGAATTAGATGGCGCTACAGTTGATGGCCGCTCTATTAAAGTAAGTGTTGCTAAACCAAGAGAAGAAAGAACAGAAAGACCAGGCAAGCCTGCTTATTCTAACTCTAACAACCGTTGGTAATCGCATCTATCTAATTTATAGATAAAACGTACAAGGGAGGGCAGGATTTCAGCCCTCCTTTTTTCTTACTCCTAAATAATTGAAACATGACAAACGAAGCAGTAACAAAATATCTTGAAACAAAGAATCATGCAGCTAATGCTGTAAATATTCATTTTAAAACACGCAGCACTATTACCGGCCTGTTTGTAAAAGGAAATGATTATGAAGAATTAAGATCAAAAAACTTTTGGAGAATTGTCACCCATGCAAATCTTCCACAATGGGAAAAAACAAAGGACATTAGCCTGGCCAAAATATTCAATGGTATGGAATTTACCCGGTTTTCTGAGCAATAAGCCATTTCGCATTGAATTATACTGTTAAATCAGTAATTTTATAATCTTCAAAATTTACACGGTTATGTTTTCCCAGGTTTGGAACAAATACTTACCGATTATCAAGATACTAATGAAGCGGGCAGCCTCAGGCGATGTTCAGACCATGGACATGAATAAGACTGATTTTGAGAGAGCTGCGGGAGGACGTAAAGCTAAATTTACTTTCAATGTAAATTTGCATAAAGGCCGTATACAAAATGTTACCAGCCCACCGCCGGTGGCAAGGGAACTAGCTACCATTTTGCAGGAAGATGAAATGACCCGCCAACTGGTACGTCAGTTTGATTATGATTTTGCTTTGAATGGCTCTTTCCAATTATCTCTTAAGAACATCACCCCGGTAGTAGAATCAACTACTGATGCTACTGTTGAGGGAGAAGCTTCTTCTGAATCAGAATAACAATACAATTGCACAATAAAAAAATCCTGTTTCTTAATTGAAACAGGATTTTCTATTTATAACTAGTATTTTACTAAGCTCTTTGCTTACTTGATGCCGGCTTTTTCTTTGTTTTCTTTAATGCCGCTTCAATAGCCGCACTTAAATTTGCAAAAGTAGGTTTGCCAGTTACCAGCACATCATTAACAAAAAAGGTAGGCAAATCTTTTACGCCCCTGTTAATTCCTTCTTTCAAATCATCCTGCACCTGCCATCCATACACACCATTCACCAAATCATCCAGGAATTTTTTATTCTTAATTCCGGCTTCCTTTGAGTGCAGTTTTAAACTGGTAGTACCGAGGTTACGACGGTTGCTGAATAATACATTATGCATTTCCCAGAACTTTCCTTCCTGACCTGCTGCTACTGCAGATTCACTAGCCTTTAAGCTACGCTGGTGGATCAATGTAAGTGGAAAGTGACGGAATTGAAACCGCATTTTTCCATCATATTCTTCCAATAATTGCTTTACAATTTCATTTGCTTTAGCACACTCCTCACTTTCATATTCACCAAATTCTACCAAAGTAACCGGGGCGTCTTTTTTGCCCACGAACATTTCTTTAGGTTCAATAATAATTACATCATCTTTTTTAAATGCCATTTTAAACTCCTTTTTTTAGATCATCCCCTTTGCTGGTTCTGAACAATATTATCTAATAACAAAATTCCCGCCACATGGTTGAGCGAAAGTGAGTTATGCCAATGCGGCACAATCCTGAATCGGCTGAAGATAATATTTTTTTGTACCCTGCCAAATCCCGTTATAACTATTTTCCTAACACGTAAGTTCCAATAGTGAAAATCAGCCAGTTAGATGAAAAAAATATATTACTTATAACCTGGTAAAACTGGTTCAGCCGAAATGTCGCCTCTTTTAAATTGCCTATATGCTGAAAAACAGAAAAAGAGAATGAAAAATGCCTTGGCCATACCGTGATGGAATGAGTACAAATATTTGATTATGAACAAATTGAGCTTCAATTGGCAGATTTGGCTATGCTGATAAGAGCAATATATTGGTTTGGAAGCCCGATTTCCCGCCATTACTTTTACATCATCAAAGCAATTTCAAGTTGCTTTTAGTTGGAAACGCTGCTTACTGGCAGCAAACCGAAACCATAACTACACTTGCCCTTTTGCCTGCCTGTTGCCTCATTGCGATTGCCTCCATCAAATTTTTCGTGGACTTTATTTTATTAACCTTATAAAACTTTAATTATGAAAAAGATCTTCAGTAACAACCGTATTATCGCAATTGCATTTTTAACCGTATTCACAGTAGCCCTTTCACCAGCTGCAATGGCTATCGAAAAAAAACCATTAGTACCTGCTGAGTTAGTATTTGTTGGCAATATTAAAAACCAACCTGTATTTCAACTTACAGTTACAGGAAGTTCAGCACAGGACGAGTTTACAATTCTTATCCTGGATGAAGCTGGAAATTCTTTATACAGGGAAAGTATTAAGAGTGAAAACTTCTCTAAAAAGTTTCTTTTAAATACAGACGAAATTGGTGATAATACACTTCGCTTTGAAGTTTATTGCAAAAAAACAAAGCAATCAGTAGCCTATGAAGTAAGCCAGAATAGTCGTTTTGTTCAGGATCTGGCTATTACCGAAGTAAAATAAACATTTACAGAACTGCTTACCTTTTTGGTAGTACGTTCAACAAGAAAGTGCAGGATTTATTCCTGCATTTTTTTTGAATTTTCACCACACATAAAGTTCATATATAGGATAAGATAGCTGGCAAAATCCTCTTATAAAAAAACAACCAGCTGCATAACTGCGGCTGGTAACAAAATTGGAATTGTTGTTTGAAGTTTGGAAAACGGGAAGGAAATTTTTATTCTCCCATTTTTACATTTACAGCCGATAATCCTCGAGGACCTTTCTCAACTTCAAAAATCACTTTATCATTTTCGTTTACAGGACCCGGAAGGTTATTGATATGAACAAAAATACTTTCTTGTGATACAAGGTCTTTAATAAAACCAAAGCCTTTTTCGTGGTTGAAGAAGGTGATCTTGCCGGTGCGGAATTGGTCTTCTTCTGAATGTACATATTCAGGTACACCAATTTCAATATCTTCTAATTTGATTTCTTTTCTCTTTTTAGGATCGGGAGGGGTGGCTGAAATATTGCCATTTTCATCTACATAAGCCATCATATCATCAAGACCGGTTTTTCCCGGATTCTCTTTCCGATCTCTCATTTTCTCAGCTTTCTCTTTTTTTTCTTTGTCTTTTTTCTTTTGTCTTTCTTTTTTGTTCCAGGTTTCTCCCATGCTGTATTATTTAAGTGATTAATTATGTTGCTAAAATTGAATGACAAAGCATTGAAGTGGAAAGCTGCTTTGATACCATACAAGTATGGTGAAGATACGTTATTTATACAAGAAGAAATCAATGGGCCTACTATGGTTATAATCCGTTAGTTATACACCTTATTTTCTGCTAACACATAAACGGTTGATGTAGAAATACAAGCCATCGTACATCTACAGTGACGTTTTTTCAGTATCGTAAATTACCATCAATGATACTCATGTAGTTAACCTGTCAGTGGATAACTACCATCAAAAACACTATAATCCCGGGTTATAGCAAACTACTTTTGCGCTGTCGATTACAAATAATTCTTACAGCATTCCGTATAGTTTTGAAAAACCAGTACCTGTCGTCCCCGGAACATTCGCTGTACTTTTCCAATAGTCCTATGCAATGATCTGCTAATAAATCCAAGCCCTCAGGGTCGGCATTGTTTCACTTAAAATGAAAACAATGTTAAAAAGAAAACTCAGCAAAGCACTTCTTATTGCTTTTAGCTTTTTATGTATGGCTGCTACGTCTGGTGGCAAAACGGTATCAGATCGATTCGATACTACTTTTACCAACTGCGATACTACGTTGCAGCAAGAAACAACTATACCGGGTCATTCATTTGATTCCACTGGCTTGTGTACATGCCTGCCAGCACTTACTGATTCACAATTATCATTGGCACCAAAGATCGAATTAAACAAACATGCCCGTGATTTTGTGCAACACTATTTGCAACAAGAAAGTTTTTTCCTCGAGAAAATAAAAGCGAAGAGTGACCCTTACTTTGATATTATCGATTCGGTATTTACTAAATTTGATCTTCCAATAGAATTAAAATACCTCGCAGTTATTGAATCCAAATTGAATAACACTATCAGCTCCCCGGCCGGTGCTGCAGGCTTATGGCAAATAATGCCCGTTCCTGCCCGACAGTTTGGATTAATAGTGAAAGGAAAAGTGGACGAACGAAAACACAGTTATAAAAGCACAGTGGCTGCTGCTAAGTGTCTTATTTACTTACACAATATGTTTGATGATTGGTTGTTGACGCTTGCTGCATACAATAGCGGACCGGGCCGTGTATTATCTGCTATAAAAAAATCGGGCAGCCGTAATTTTTGGGTGTTGCAAAATTTCTTACCGGAAGAAACCAGGAAGCATGTAAAGAAATTTATTGCCATGCATTATTATTTTGAGGGAAAAGGAAGTCTTACCACTTTAACAAAAACAGAAACGCAGGCACATATAAAAGCGGTAACAAGTTTTGTGGAGAAGCAAAAAGAAATGTTAGCAGATACTGCAACAACAGAGACAGTAATTGTTAATCGCTGATATATTTTCAGTTAATTAATCACCGCATTTATTTTTTGCCATAGCTCATTATCAAATCCTGATAATGCAAAATTCGGATTGGCAGGATCAGAGGCATTGCCCATTCTTATCACTACCATTTTTTTACTTGGTACTACATAGATGCGTTGATCTTCGGCACCCATTGCCGCATACATATCAACAGGTGCATTCGGCACAAGGTTGCCGGGAAAAACTGTTTGACTACCGGGCAACATATAACTGCCTTTACCATTTAACCACCAGAGATAACCGTAGGATGGATTTATACTTTGTGATGTATTGATGCTTTCGTTGAAAAATGTTTCATTTAGGACCTGTTCATTTTCCCATTTTCCTTTGTTGAGGGCCAGTATACCAAAACGGGCCATGCTACGGGTATTGCTGTGGTATATTTTAAAGATGATGCCATTGTTCCAAAAGCCATCCATTCCCAACTTATTTTTTAGCTTGGCATTGAAGTACGTTTCAAAAGTCTGTCCGCTGGCTGCTGCCACCACATCCATCAACTTTTGAAACACATTGTGGTAACTCCAACGGGTACCTGCATCAGCCAGGTAAGTAAGGTTGGCAGTGGTCACTAAATTGCTTGCATCATTGAGCCCGGAACTCATGGTCAATAAATGCCGGGAGGTGATGAGGTTTTCTTTATTGGATGGGGCACTGGTCCATCCTGCACCTAAATAGGTTGATACACTTGAATTGATATTCACCAATCCTTCCTGCTGCGCAATGCCAGTAGTGGCCGTGGCCAATGTTTTGCCGGCACTGTTCCAGGGCCAGGTGGTAGTGGAAGTATGACCATCAAAATATTCTTCCATCACTATACGGCCATTTACCATTATCATAAATGACTTGGAGTTCTTTTGCAGCAGGTAATCTTTTAAAGGCTGTACCCCGCTTTGTTTCCAGCCAAGGCTGGCGATGGTGGTAGTTTCCCAGGTGGTGCCCGTTGTGGGCGGATAGTACATGGTTTCGGGAGGCGGAGGTGTGCTGCCGCCACCATTATCTTTTGTACAGGCTGCGAAAAAAGGCAATGTTAAGAGGAGAAATTGTTGCAGGTTTTTCATACTTGTCGGTTTCGAATTTTCGGTTGGACGGGTGGTAGAGGGAAAAGTTTAGTTGGGGCTGAATTAAATTCTATTTCTCTTTTTATCGGATAAGAAACGTTAGCCCAGCATTTATATTTTGCAGGCATCAACTTAATACGCTTAGTTGAAAAATCTACCTAGGATGTTTACGATTGGGAATTAAAAACTATGCGGCAATTAATAAATATTGCTTAATAGCAAATTACCGTTCACAATACTAAACACCAACTCCTTTACATTTTTAGATTGGTTACAAACAATTTTTATATCCACTCCTTTTTCTTTCGATTTAAGATACTGAACGGTGAAGTCTTCAGGATTACTAAAATAACCTGACAAGTCTTCCAACGTTGCTTTGCAATAGATTTTATCTTTTGGCACAGCAGGATTACAGGCTTCCATTCTGTTCTTCCGATTTGCCACATCTCCACCGGTATATAAAACTCTTCTGCAGAAGCTATCAATACGATCAGCATTAGCCAACCGGATCAACGTTTTCACCTCTTTCATTACAGCAAGGGATGTAATGGCTTTCTTATCAAAAACTATTGGCAGGTTTTCTTTGAAGGTATAGTTCTGCCCTACAGTTTTGCTATTCATAGTAAAGCTGTTTTCTACATTTCCAATATCTACGATTTTGTCTTTCTCCAGGTAAAGCACCACATCATCCCATTGATTTTCGCCGGCTTTATACACTACCAGTAATATTCTTTTAGTGGTACCAATCATATCAATAGAGTACACATTAGTAACCACGGCCGTACCTAAATTGATACCGCTCTTGAGTACATTATTAATAGCAATATTGAATTTCTTTTCGACAAGGGCTTTTTCGGTGGCATTTTGGCTTATCAAAAAATCGGGAGCAGTCCTGTTCCATACCCAAAAAAGATAGCTCTTACCCAACTCTTTATCGTTGGCAGCCTTGGCCATAAAGGTGAAGCAAAAAAATGTGGCTAACAGCAAAACTTGTTTCATGGTATTTCTATTTGCGGCAAAAATAGGGACTGGCAGATTTTTAAAAATACCCGGTTGAAGGTATTTGACAACGGCAAGTCCGGTATATACAATTTAATTATTCCAAGTTGCTGCGGGGCGAGATATTACCAGAGAATGTTCACTATTGAATACATGGTGGAAAGTAATTTTTTAGCCAACTGCATTACTACTAGCATCGTCTGTTGCGAACTTGTTCTGTTATTCATTTCTTTTGGGGAAAGGAATGAATAATCACCCTTGTACTGTAGGAACACGGATGAGCATTTTGCAAGCTTTCCTATTGTTTTAAGAAGCTCGTTAGTGCAAATTGTTGGTGCGGAGTTTTTAAAGAATAAAACATCCGATACTTGAACACCAACAACGGCGTAGTACAATATCTTAGTTTTCCATTTTAATTTAATACTCTAAAGTAACAGGATAGGATTGCCTTACTATCGTCTATAGTTCAGGAAAAGAAGAACTACATAGTATATTTGCAAAAGAAAATAATAAATGAAACAATCGTTTACGGCTATTCAAATAAACAATTTCTGTTCACTAATTGACGAAATTGTTTCAAAATCTGAATGGGTAATCATAAAATCTACAGAAACTTATCCTGATGGTTCTTTTGAACTAGCAGCAATACTTCAGATTAGACAAATCTCGGACTATGCAGACGCAATCGCAATCCTGATAAAAAACAGTTCTAGCGACACGACATTACCCTTAATAAGATCCATACTTGAAATTAGTGTTGGTCTGGAATATTTACTTGAAACAGATTTTGAAAATAGAGCTAAGAAATTTTTGTTTTATTATTATAAAAAAAGAGAGATTGATTTACTAAAAGGCAAAAAGGGAGCTCCTGAAAACAAAATATTCATTGAAAATTTACTGAAAGATAAATATATATCGGAGGATTTTATCAACTCAATTTTTGATGACGCCGAGCTTGAAACTAAACTAATTAGTGTTCAAGAGTTGCTCAAGGGAGATTTGTATATCGAACTTGACAAATACTACAATGAGGTAAAATTGGATCGAAAACGTTATTGGTATAGCTTACTTGACGGCCCTAAATCATTTAAGCAACTTGTTGAAAGCTTACAATTACACTCCAGATATGCTATAAGTTATAATATTTGGTCTGGCCATACACACGGCTGGGATATTGTTAATAAAAATCTTGTTTTTGAAGGAGGCGGGGCTAAAATTATTTCTAAGCGAAACCCTTTAAACTCTGACCAAAATGCACTCGAAACAATATTTATACTTAGAAAAGCACTAATGAGTTATATAAAATCAAGATTGAAAAATGAAATACCAATATTTACTAAATGGCTAATTGATTATAAACTGAAAATAGACGAAGTATTTTATTCAAATGAAAAGTAAAAGCCCCAACTTTCGTCAGGGCTTTCTTCTACTTCTTCTTTCCACTCTTCTCCAATTCCGCCGCCTCATTCCTAAACACCACCGTATTATCAAACACATCCACCAACACCGGCTGGCTCTTATCTACATCACCGGCCAGTATCCGTTTGCTCAACTGGTTTACAATTTCCTTTTGTATCAATCGCTTCAGTGGTCTGGCACCCAGTTGCGGGTCAAAGCCTTGCTCCGACAGAAACTCTAAGGCATAATCGCTGAATTGTAAATCAATACCACTGTCTTTTACCAACCCCACTAATTTATCCAACTGAATTTTTACAATGCCTCTTATCTCTTTCATCATCAGCGGACGGAACATAATGATCTCATCCACCCTATTGAGAAACTCGGGTCGTATGGTCTGCCGCAAAAGATTCATCACTTCCACCTTTGCTTTATCGGTAACCTCTTCTACATTATCTTCTTTCACATCTTCAAATGCATCCTGTATCAGGTGACTACCAATATTGCTCGTCATGATGATGATGGTATTCTTAAAATTCACCACCCGGCCTTTGTTATCCGTTAAGCGGCCATCATCCAATACCTGCAACAATACATTCCATACATCCGGATGAGCTTTTTCAATTTCATCGAGCAATACTACACTGTAGGGTTTTCTTCTAACAGATTCTGTCAATTGTCCGCCTTCATCGTAACCCACATAGCCCGGAGGCGCACCCACTAATCTTGATACGGTATGCTTTTCCTGGTACTCACTCATGTCAATTCTCGTCATCATACTTTCATCATCGAATAAATAGGCGGCAAGTGCTTTTGCCAATTCTGTTTTACCAACACCGGTAGTACCTAAGAAAATAAATGAACCGATCGGCTTCTTGGGGTCTTGCAACCCTGCACGGCTTCTTCTGATAGCATCGGCTACAGCAGTGATCGCTTCTTCCTGTCCTACTACCCTTTCATGCAAATGATCTTCGAGGTGCAATAATTTTTCTTTATCACTTTGCAGCATCTTCGTTACAGGTATACCTGTTGACTTAGCTACACTTTCTGCAATATCTTCTGCATCTACTTCTTCTTTTAGTAAACGCTTCTCGCTGTTCGTTGCCAACTGCTCGGTCAATGTAACGATCAACTTTTCTTGTTCCTGCACTTTGCCGTAACGTATCTCTGCTACTTTTCCATAGTCACCTTCCCGTTCAGCTCTTTCTGCATCTTGCTTTAATTGTTCTACTTGCTCTTTAGCCGCTTGTACTTTTTCAACAACTTCTTTCTCTTCTTTCCATTTTGCTTTGTAGGTATCTCTTTCTACGGAAAGATTAGCAATTTCTGTATTCAATGCATGCAGCTTTGCTTCATCATTTTCTCTTTTAATAGCTTCCCGTTCAATTTCTAATTGACGGATCTGTCTTTCCAACGTATCCAGTTCTTCCGGCATGGAGTTCATTTCCAAACGAAGCTTGGCTGCACTTTCATCGATCAGGTCAATAGCTTTGTCGGGAAGAAAACGATCAGTAATATATCGGCTGCTTAATTCCACAGCTGCAATAATAGCTTCATCTTTTATGCGTACATGGTGATGCGTTTCATAGCGGTCCTTCAATCCACGCAAAATAGAAATAGCATCTTCAATATTCGGTTCATCAATTAATACTTTTTGAAAACGACGTTCTAATGCTTTGTCTTTCTCAAAAAATTTCTGGTACTCATTTAATGTAGTTGCACCAACAGCTCTCAGATCACCTTTGGCCAGTGCAGGTTTCAGAATATTGGCAGCATCCATGGCACCTTCGCCGCCACCTGCACCAACCAGGGTATGTATCTCATCAATGAATAAAATAATTTCTCCATCACTCCCAGCAACTTCTTTTACTACACCTTTTAATCGTTCTTCAAACTCTCCTTTATATTTTGCACCGGCTATCAGCAAGCCCATATCCAATGCATAAATAATTTTTGATTTTAAATTCTCCGGTACATCGCCATTTACAATACGGTGTGCAATGCCTTCGGCAATTGCAGTTTTACCAACACCGGGTTCACCCACCAGTATCGGGTTGTTCTTTGTTCTGCGGGAAAGAATATGTAAGGTTCTTCTTATTTCTTCA
Source organism: Chitinophagaceae bacterium (assembly GCA_022843585.1). Classification (GTDB taxonomy): domain Bacteria; phylum Bacteroidota; class Bacteroidia; order Chitinophagales; family Chitinophagaceae; genus JJ008. Next base: position 1,154,870 of record JALHNJ010000001.1, on the reverse strand, counting down.
TCCCGCCCAATTACGGGATCCAATTTTCCTTGTCGTGCCAGTTCATTTAAATTCTTTGCATACTTATTCAGTGCATTAAATTCCTGCGATTGTGTTTGCGAAGTAACCGTTTCTCCCTTTCGTAATTCTTTGATGGCGGTTATCAATCCTTTTTCTGTAAGACCTGCATCCTTTAATAATTTTGCAGCAGCATCTTTCCCTTGTACAATCGCCAATAGCAAATGCTCTGGTGTTACAAATTCATCATTGAATTGTTTTAATGCGGCGCCACTTCTTAGCACCACACTGTTTGCATCACGACTTATTTGTTGTCCGCCTTCGCCGGAAGATTTTGGCAATTTGCTTAGTAACTCATCCAGTTTAGAATCCACCAGGTTTACGGTTACATTATTTTTTTTCAATAAATAGTCCACCGGCGAATCTTGCTGCTCCAGCAATGCTTTTAATATATGCTCGGTCTCAATATTCGGACTTTGCGAATTAAATGCTAATTGCTGCGCTTGTTGAAACGCTTCGGCGGCTTTTATGGTAAAGTTTCCTAAATTCATAGTATAAGTTTATAGTTTGTTGTTAGTAGATTGTAGTTAGGTCGCTTATCAAAAAAATATTGATAAATAGTAATGATATTTTGTTGCCAGCTTTAGTTCCCTGATGATCGTTCCTTGCGGCCGAAGGCCTGTTAATTTATTTTCTTCCAGTGGATGAGAATAAATTAATCACTCTTCAGGGTTCTGCCTGCCTGACGTCAGGCAGGTTCGCTACTCATCATTTGAAATGTATTTGCTCATCCGAGTTACAAACGTACAAGTGTGCGACGCAACGAAGATGCCATGAAATACTACTGCTGGCTACAAAAAATCAAATAACTTTAAACTCAGTTGTCAAATGTCAATCCAAATAAAAATTTGCGTAACAATGTCATATAAAGTTAGTTCTATCTGCCTGAAAGTCTTGTTGGTAGCTGGTTTTCTGCTACAATTGCAGTCGGCGAAAGCTCAATACAATTGGGGAGAATTAGACGCTGAATTGGTAGCCAAACAAAAATTGTTGGGAACAAACGTGGTGGCTATGATCTGGAAAAATGATTCGCTGGTATATAAAAAGGAAATGGGTGAGTTTAATTCCAAAACACAGGCACCCATTGCCAGTTGCAGTAAATGGCTAACTGCTGCATTAGTAATGAAATTAGTGGACGAAGGAAAAATTTCGCTGGATGATAAAGCAGTTACGTATCTGCCGGAATTGGATAAATATTTTAAAGGTTATATCACCATTCGCCAATGCCTGAGCCATATGACAGGCATTAGTGATGAAGGTGGCGGATTAAAAAAATTATTGCAACGTAAAAAATTTAATACACTGGAAGAAGAAGTGAATGCTTTTGCCGCCCGTGATATACGGGCTAATCCGGGTAATGATTTTTGGTATGGCAATATAGGGTTGAACATTGCCGGTCGTGTATTAGAAGTACTAACAAAAAAGAAGTTTGATATATTGATCAAAACAAAATTGTTTAATCCGCTGGAGATGCGCCGTACCACCTTTACTGATTTGAATGGCAATGCCCAAAATCCATCCGGTGGTGGACAATCAACTCCGGATGATTACATGAAATTTTTATCGATGCTATTGAACAAAGGAAAATATAAAGGCGTTCAATTTTTAAGTGAAGAGTCGGTAGAAGAAATGCGAAAAATGCAAAACAGTTTAGAACAGGTGAGATTTGCCCCTAAATCTGCTGAAGGATATATGTATGCACTTGGTAGCTGGGCCATTGAACCGGGCTCTAACGGTCAGGCCAATACATTAGCCAGCCCTGGTTTATTTGGCACCTGGCCCATGATCGATTATTGCCGTGGCTATGCCTATTTATTTTTTGTAAAAAATTTATTGGGAGAAGAAAGAGCCGGTGCTCATATTGAAATTAAAAAGATAATTGATAAGCAGGTTGCTTCAAGCTGTAATTAGTTAACATCATTTTGGAGTTGTCTCGCTTTTTACCAGTACTACCCTGCTCCTGTCTGCATTATAGATAGTTTCATAAAATTTAGCCAGTTCTGCATAATCTCTGGCAGGAAAACGGCCGCTGTACTGTTCGTAGTGGCGATAGTACAGTAATTTATTACCCACTAATTTAACCGAAGATCTGTAGCTACCAAACTTACTGCTTATCGCCATATCTTGCGGCATGGCTTCTGGTTCATAGCCTTTGGGCAATTCAATTTCAACAGAATCTGTATCCGTATATTCGAGACCTAATACAATTTCATATTTACGTTCTTTTTCGATAGCAATTTTTTGATTGGCCCTTGTCATAATATTAGGAGTAATGAAAAGACGTTTACCAGTAATGGTGGCATAATTACTAACCGAAATTTCAAGTCTCTCTTTTATTACAGGTAAAGCTGACTTTGTTTCCTGGTACTCAAACTGCAAAATATCATAGGTTTGAAAATCAAATTGTGCCTGCAACGATTCCTTTACTTTATCTTTTGAAAGATTATTGATCAGGCTATGATAATCATCCTGCTGCAGCCCAGAAAACGTTGTTGATGCTGTTATCTGCATCGTTCCTTCTTTGTCCAGTATTGCACTTATGTTTCGTATTTGAGTATTTTCTTTTACCCCGTACTTAGGTGTACGAACCAAATGCCCCCCGGTTTCATTTACCAGCAATGCATACCTGTTTGACGTAAACCCGGCAAGATAGCCAGCAGGAAGGGTTTGACTTGTACATTCCAGCCATATAGAATCAGTGGCCATAGGAACACACAGTATAATATGATTAAATTGATCGGTAGAAAAATCGGGCATAAAAAATTGCTCTCCTTCCCCCGCCGTTATTTCAACATAACAACTATTAATGTTAGCTTCTTTTAATAAAGCATACATATAATTACTTAATGCCTTGCAATCACCGTAAGCATTTTTGGCTACATATGCAGCATCAAAAGGCTGGTAGCCCCCAATGCCTAATTGAATGCTCATATACCGTGTATTTTTTTGCAGGTACTCATAAAGTATTCTAACTTTTTCTCTTGCATCACTAACTCCATCCGTTAATTGATGAACCTGCTGTTTAACTGCATCGGGTAACTTATCTCTTCCTTTATTTAATTGTAATTGAAAAAGGCCAAGCTCATTCCATGACGACATTGAACCTTTATACCCGCCAAATTCAAATTTGTCGGGTTTAAAATACACACAGGTAGTTAAAAACTGCCAATCAGGGATTGCATGTTCTTTTGTGATGGAAGCCATATCATTCACCTGCCAGGTATATTTTTTTTCTCCCTTTACTTCCGTTTCTACAGGGGATCCATTATAATTAAACATTTTATACTGAAACGTAAACCAGGATGGGCAGCTTACTGTCATCGAGCTTTTTTCAACAGCATAGTTTTCTTCCGGCTGTGGCAACCAGGGGTAAAACATGTAGGTATTATTAAATTCCACCATTGTTTCATACTCTACTGTGTAGGGATAAACTTTGTAATAAAAATTATGTGTTTTAATGCGACTGTCCTCCATTAAACTAATTTCACTAACATTACTACGGTCTTCAATGTCTTTACTTTTTAATGCTTTTATCATCTTTCCATTGGCATCGTACAATTTTCCTTCGATAGATCTTACAGAACGTAACCCATCGTAAAACTCATACATACGGGCAAACCGGTCCCCGTTTTCGTTCATGATAGTTATTGCATACTTATTATACAACCTTGTTTTGCTAAAAGAGATTACTTCATACCTGGTTTCCGCCATTCTTTTAATAACATGTGCATCGGGAAGCAATCCCGGTTTAATTTTAGCAACAGCATATTCTCCATCGGCACTAAATGCTGATAATTTAGTAAAAAGGAAAAACGCCAACCCTATAATCACTTTTAGCTTCACTATTTTTTCTTTTTAAATACGATATGTTCTGATTGCTTTTTAACTACATGCCCGAAAAATTCCCGTAGCATATCATATTCTTCCGGCAAAAAGAAAGTGTGGGAAATTTTTATACGGGAACGAAAAGAGATATTACTTCCTGATTGTGATATCCGGTATTCAAAAAAGCCGTCGTTATCCTCATTTAACTTTACTACGATCGATTTGGGCAATTCATCCACTTCGTAACCCTGTGGCACTTCAATTTGTACGCTGATCACTTCATCAAAAGCATAGGGCATTTCTACAGGGTAAAGACGTTGAGCGGATTTAAAAGGATTATCCTTGTAGCCTTCTCCAAACATAGGGTTCAGGTAAATTATATCTTCTTTATTGGGAGGAAAATCAAAATCATAACCAAGCACAAGCTTACTTTCATACTTATCAAGGGAATCAATAACAAAATTGCTTATCACAATATCTGACCCGAATGCTTTTTGAATATCCTTTTGGAATATCTCCACCCCATTTTCTTTGATTCTGTTTCGTATATCAAGTGAAGCATAGTAGCCGGGTGTTTGCTGCATTCTTCCGGAAATAAATCCTTTCTCGTCGTTAATTACAAATAAACTGGTAAACTTTTGCTCTGTTATCATTTTACTAGTTAGCTCCATCGAATCAACGGTAGCATTGATAGCCCGTGCATGTCCATTATAACATCTGAGTGGTAAATAACCAAAGCCGAGCCTGGGTTCAGTAGCATCCAACAAATAACTATTCCCGTCCAAAGCTGTTTTTACAATTACATAATTGTATTTACTCATTATTGGATAATCTGCATACGCCACCCCATGCGACCTTGTACTAAGTAAAACAGGATCGGCCTGAAATTCTTCGTATCGGAGCATAGCGCATAACAATAAATTTATTTCTGAAACGGTACCTTTTTTTGTTTTTAAAACATTTCTGATAGACTGGTTGAGGTACACTCCGCTATGACTTATACAAGTAAAATTATCTCTGACAAAAGCATAGATTTTTTTAAGTCTTTCCAATTTATTAGTCTCTCCATTTAATAATGGGTTGAGGACTTCTTTTAACCAACCGTTTTCTTTTGTTAATTGCTGGCCAAAAAATTCAGCATTCATTAGATCTTCAACTGCTTTAGGCCAGCTTGCCATAAATACTTGAGGAGTTAATGGCTCCCTTAACTCAGATAATTGAAATTCCAGTTTATTTGCATGGTTATTAAGTGTAGAAATAAAATTCTCCTCCTTCAATACAGGTATATCTTTTATTACCCACCTGTTATCTGCTACACCAATGCTAAAGGATAAAAAATCTGAAGCACTAACACCATTCGGGTTTACCAATCGAAAAGATTCTGTTTTTGTTTTTCTGTCTTTAATATGATATTTTTTATACCCCTGTGTAAAAAAAACATAGCCGAGAAAATCGGGAAGTGAAAAATTATATTCACTCCATAATATTGGATAATCCCCCTGAAACTCCCAGGGCTCCACATGATTAATAAAATCTGAAACAGTAGTATACTCAAATTCAACAATAGCACCTTCCTTTACATTCGGAAAAGTAAACTTTACTATTGCCCAATTCTTATCTATTTGTTCCTTAAATACATTCAACTTCTGATCAAGCTTCGTTTCTACAACTTTTCCATTTTCCAGATTATAGGTAACAGCTTTAAGGTTGCTTAACTTTACTTCGTCAAGACCACTAACATAAAGTGGAATAGAAACATTGGCTGCATCATATCCATTTTTATTTAGAATATGCACCCTTTTATAATGTTTAAAAATCAATGAAAACCAGCCTTTGCTATTACCCTCAATTTTTGTGGAACCGAAATCTGTAATTACTACTGCATTGGCACTGCTGTCGATGCTGTATATTTTAGTAGCAAAGCTCTCTGCATTTACATCCCCAAATTTTGTGTTTACCTTTTCTTGTGCCCCTGCCGCAACAAAAAAAAGCTGAATGATCACAAAAAAAAATAGCTTGCACTTCATAGCAGAGTTAAATAGCAGAATTAAAATGATATAAAAACTAAAACCTCAACTTCAATTTTACATAAAAAAAACCAAACTTGTCTACCTAAACGCAATTCTAATGCTATTAATTAAACTATCCCGTTGAGCCTACTGCAGAAAAATACCACCTTCATTAAATCATCAGCTAATTTATTAGGTTTTGACTATTGTGGCATTGCAAAAGCTGCACCGTTAGATGAGGATGCCTTTAAACTAGAGAAATGGTTAAACAAAGGAATGCATGGCACCATGCAATACATGGAGAATCATTTTGATCTGCGAATAGACCCTACCAAATTGGTTCCCGGAGCTAAATCTGTCATTACCTTATTAAAAAACTATTACCCGGAGCAAGAACAAAGCAACGATGCACCTCGTATTTCTAAATACGCATTTGGAAAAGATTATCATGAAGTGATCAGAGAAAAACTAAACGAACTAATGCGATTGATACAGGAAAACATTGGGGCTGTACATGGACGGGGTTTTGTAGATAGTGCCCCTGTATTGGAAAGAAGCTGGGCTGTAAAAAGCGGACTTGGATGGGTAGGTAAAAATGGAAATCTTATCAATAAACAAAGCGGCTCTTTTTATTTTATCGCTACCCTTATTACAGATTTAGCATTATTGTACGACGATCCCCTTGCAAAGGACTACTGCGGCACTTGTACTAAATGTATTGATGCCTGCCCTACCGATGCGATACTTCCTGATAAAGTAATTAATGGAAGCAAATGCATTTCCTATTTCACCATTGAATTAAAAGAAATGCTGATACCCGGTGAAATGAAAGGCAAATTTGACAATTGGATGTTTGGCTGCGACACCTGCCAGGATGTTTGCCCCTGGAATCGTTTCAGCAAACCACACAATGAAATAAATTTTTCGCCTATTCCCGAAGTGCTAGATCTTTCTACAAGAGAATGGGAAGCGATGACTGAAGAGGGGTTCAAAAGTATTTTTAAAGACTCACCTCTTCGCCGCACCAAGTTCAAAGGCATACAACGAAACCTGAAGTTTATAAATCCGGGCTAATTAAAAAACATTTTCTTTCCGGATATACTGCAATTGTTTGGCAAAGGCTTGCCAAACCTTTTTAGCATCGGGATATTTATAATACTTGTTGAACAAGGCCTGCGTAGCGGCAAGATTTCGTCCGAATGAATAATAAAATACAGCAAGGTTCATGGCAAATTCTTTTCGAAGACCATTATCTTGAGCAATATCTTCTTCTAATTCCTCATAAGGTAGCTCACCTAATTTGCCAAGGTTGTCATTTATAATACTGCGCAATTCCTGGTTGCCTGGCATAATTACCATTTTACCTTTGGAATACTGCAAGGCTATGCTTCTGATTTCGATAGGTGCTGCATCACTTGTATCGCTATAACCACAGGCATAACAGGTAAAAAAATATCCTAAATGCTCTCCAAAGCTGTAAATAAATTCATTGTTCCGGGTAATAAGTGTTTGACCGGCAAAAAGTTTTGCTACCTGCTGATATTTAGTAGGAGTAAGATTTTTAAATATATAGATCTCATCACAGCAATGTGCGCCACCGGTAAAATTTGAGATCAACAGTTCTTTTCGGCCGTCATTATCTAAATCTGCCAATACATGATCAGCATTCTCCATAGCTGCTGATTTTAGAAAAGAACCTAACTTAATCATCCTTTTATTCAACATCACAAGGGAAACTTTATCCGTTGCGGTTATTTTTTCTCCTTGCTGAAAAAAATCTGTAGTTGGATCGGTTGGCTTGGAAGTGTCTGTAGCATTAAACCTGGATGTATCTACTACTTCCTGTGCCTTTAATAAAAAAACATTCAGCATCAAAACTGCAAAAATTCCGGCTCGTAGACTAAAGTGCATAATGAATTTTATTAATTCGAATATTACCAAAATTACATCAATACAGAAAATAAAGTTCAGGTTCATTAAATAGTAAGTTACTATTGCCTATCAACCAGCATAAAAGATATATGACAAGAAATAATCTTAGTAATAAAATTATAGTAGCTTTTAAAGCTACAGGGGTTGCAAAATAAATTACCTATTCCTTCAAACAACAGCTACAAAGTGTAATTTTAAACACATAAATCTGAAAAGATGAACCCCAACATAGAGAAATTGTACACACTTGCACAAAAAGAAAGCAGAACTATAATTGGCTTGATGAGTGGCACTTCTTTCGACGGACTTGATGTAGCCCTTTGCAATATTTCCGGAAAAGGAATGAACACCAAAGTAGAACTGTTACAATTTGCAACGGTACCGTATGCACCATCTTTCAAAGAAAAAATAAAATCGATCTTCTCCCGCAAAGATGCGGACCTGGAGAAAGTATGCATACTTAATCCATGGGTAGCTATTCAGCAAGGAACTATTGTAAACAAATGTTTAAAAAATTGGGGTTATAAAAAAGAAGATATTGATCTGGTAGCCAGTCACGGACAAACCATTTATCATGCACCCCGTTCGCTGCATAAACAGGAAGAATATCCTAATGCCACCTTACAAATTGGAGATGGCGATCACATGGCTGTAAATACCGGCATTATTACACTAAGCGATTTCAGGCAAAAACATATTGCCGCCGGCGGCGAAGGTGCACCGCTGGCGGTATATGGCGATTACCTTATTTTTTCGAAGAAGGGAGAGAACAGGATCATGCTAAACATCGGCGGTATTGCCAATTTTACTTTTCTCCCCGGCGATATGGATGCATCGAAAGTATTTAGTACCGATATTGGACCCGGTAACACCATTATGGATGCCGTCATACAAAAACATTTTCCCGGCAAATACTTTGATGAAGATGCTGCCGTAGCTACTAAAGGCACCATCAGTACTTCCTTATTGCAACAGCTTAAAGAAAACTCTTTTTTCACAGCTTCTTTTCCTAAAACAATCGGGCCGGAGTTATTCAATATTTCTTATTTGAATACTGCCATGGACAAATCTGGTTCAAAATCATTAACAGTAGAAGATATAATGGCCACCCTTAACCGTTTCTCTGCTGATATGATTATAGAAGCCATTAAAAGATGTTTTCCTGCAACAACTGATTTTTGTGTATACAGCAGTGGCGGTGGAATGCATAATCCTTTATTAAAGCAGAACTTACAAGAACAATTACCCGGCATACCATTTTATACAACTGAAGACTTGTCTGTAAACCCGGATGCTAAAGAAGCCATACTGTTTGCTATTCTTGCCAATGAATGTGTAGCAGGAGGCCAGTTAAATTTAGGAGAGAACCGACAGGGTATTCCCAATGTAACGATGGGGAAAATCAGTTTCCCTGATTAATAAAAAAGGCACAATGGAAATTGTGCCATTTAAAAATAGATTATTATTTACTTAATAGGTCAGCGGAACCGTCACCTGTGTTTTATCCCATTCAATGATCATCGCATTTTCACCCACAAAACGAATGGTGAGTTGCTCTACTGCGTTTTCCAATTTAGTTGCAGGTACATTTACTTTTGCCACATCCTCATCTTTAGTTTTTTCATAACTAAAAGCTCCCCATTGACCAAGCTTAGCATTAATAATAATAGTCCATTCATTTTCATTGGGAATAACAAATAGAGTATAAGTGCCTGCCTTTACTTCTTTATCACCCACTTTTACATCTTTCTTAAATGTAATAGTAGTCGCCTCATCAGCTCCAACCCGCCATACCCGGCCATACTTTGCAAGTTCACCAAATATTATGCGGTTGTTTTTATATGGACGACCATACGTTACCGATGTGTTTTCAGTACTTATAGTGTCATGTGGACTTTTGCGGGGGCTCTGACCAAAACTTGTGGCAGCGATTAATACTGCCAGCAGAAATAATAATTTTTTCATGTGTATAGTTTTTGATTAATGGGGTTGGTTGCTGATTCAGCAATAATCATTCCTTTTTGCTTCAAAAAGATAATTCAATATAAAGTTATACAACTTGTAGAAAAAGTATTTACCGATAAGCCTATTTTTCAAGCCGTTTCTTCAAATTATCCAACCCTTTCTCCATAATGGGCCCGTATCTTTTTTCCAATAACAGGCTTGAAAATTTTTCCCAGGGGTACCAGCGCAGATGAAAATCCATATACCACTGCACGGTTAGTGTGCCCGGAATACCTGCATCATATAAATTCCAACCGGATTCTGCCCTCGACTGTTTTGCAATAACTGTACTGTCGGTTATGGTAGTTATTTCTGATAGTTGTTGTATAGAATCTGCACCGGGATACCAATTCTTCCAATTGTTAGTATTACTTAACTGGTTCAATAAGGTATCTCTGTCTACACTAATATCAATTGCTTTTGAAATGCGAACTTGCGAGGGAATCATCAGCGAGAAAGCTGTAATCAGCAACGCAAATACCACAACACTTATCAATCCCAGTTTAATAAATCTCATTCAAATTATTTTAAAAAAATCATCGCATCATTCTTACTCCCACTTCAACACTTTCACTGCAATTGCATAAGTAATCACCATCCATATTCCGAGAATTCCGATTTCTTTCCAACAATCAATAATATGTAATCCCTCAAAAGAAATTTTGCGAATTGCATTATTGTATTGCGTAAGAGGTAAGGTTCTGCAAATTCCCTGCAACCAGGTTGGAAACACTTCGATAGGGAAAAATGTTCCGGACAACATCATCTGCGGAAAGCCAAATAAATTTATCAGTAATGGTATAGATGTATCGCTTTTGGCAATGCTACTAAAAATAAGCCCGACTCCCATCAGCAGAAAGAGCATGATGATAGTCATTATTATAATCTCTAAAAAGGTAATGACCCCATGATGTAACGTAAAATTCATAGCAAAATGCCCAAACAAAATAAGTACTACCACACTCAGCAATTGAAATGATAAACGACTCATTCCAATACCGAGTAAAATATTGAGCTTACTTACAGGTGATGCATAAAAACGTTTTAAAACCAATTGTTCCCGCAAACCAAAAAAAGTAAACGCAACACCAAACAAAGTGGAGAATAAAATTGAGAATCCTAACTGACCGGGAAGTATAAAATCGATGGAACGATATTTTCTTACTTTCTCCACCACCGGATCTTCAATATCTACAAATGTTTCAGATCCTTCGTTCAGCATTTTTTCTAATTGCAGTTTCACTAGATCCAATGCAGCTCTAAATGAAAAAACAGTGTTAGCACTTGCCGAAGTAGAACGAATGCCAATTGTATAATGTGGCATACCTGAAGAGTCCGGATTATTCTGTATAGAAAGAATCGCTGTTAGCCTTCCTTTATACAATTCTTTATTTCGTAAAACGGTATCAGCGAACTCAATAATTTTTACCCCGGGTATTTTTTGCAGACCGGTATAGAAACCTTGTGTAGTATCGCTGCCCGGTGCTATGGCTATGCGATAACTAACGCCGCCACCACTACCGAAAGCACCAAAAATCAATGTAAAAATGATAGGAAACAGAATACTGAAAATAATTGCACTCGGATTTGCAAAAATGGCTTTAAAGCTGGCTCTTGTAATAGCCCATAAAGCTCTCGTTTGGCTGTAAGCAGTTTTTCCTGATTTCATGTTGGTGCGCAAATGTATTTAATTACTGGTGCAATGATAAAATAAAGATATTTGCGAACTCATGAATACAGCATTTTTATTGACCGGAGGAAATCTTGGCGACAGAAAAGAAACCCTTGCCCAAGCAAAAGATTTAATTGCTGAACAGTGCGGTGCCGTAGTGGCAACATCATCACTTTACGAAACAGCAGCCTGGGGCAATGCCGACCAACCTGCATTTCTAAATCAGGCTTTGCAATTAGAAACCACCCTCACCGCCCGGCAATTAATGCGAAGGTTACTTAAACTGGAAAAATTGATGGGCCGGGTAAGAAAAGAAAAATATGGACCCCGTATAATTGATATAGATATTTTATTGTTCAATAATGAAGTACATAATTACCCGTTATTAAAACTCCCTCATCCCGAAATGCAAAACAGGCGGTTTGCTCTTCTGCCATTAGCCGAAATAGCACCTACTATGGTTCATCCGGTGCTAAATAAAACAGCCAAGCAGCTGTTGAAAGAATGCAAAGATGAACTGGAAGTAAAAAAAATCAGGCGTTAGACGGATTTATCCACAACATATTCTTGTACCCCACCTGCAAGTAGCATTTCAGTTATTTTGCAACTTCTACAAGATTTACTGACCCTGATTTCATGAAGTATAACTTTATCACCATAGAAGGAAATATCGGTGCCGGCAAAACTACCCTGGCTCATTTGCTGGCCAAACATTATAATGCCAAGTTGGTGTTAGAAGAATTTGCCGACAACCCTTTTCTTCCAAAGTTCTACGAGAATCCTGCTCAATATGCTTTTCCGCTGGAATTGTTTTTTATGGCTGAACGGTTCAAACAGCAAAAGGATATGCTGCACCAAAAAGACATGTTTCAAACCATTACCATTACTGATTATCTTTTTACCAAATGCCTCTTGTTTGCCAAAGTAACGTTGCCCGATGATGAGTTCCGGCTCTACCAACGTTTATTTGAGATCATTTACCAGCAAATATCACAACCCGATATTTTGATTTACCTGCATGCCCCGGTTACTAAACTTCAAGCCAATATCAAAAAACGAAATCGTTCTTACGAACAAAATATTCCAGATGATTATTTGTTTAACATACAGGAAACCTACACCCACTACATTAAACAGCATCATATAAAAACATTATTTGTTGATGCCAGCAATGCAGATTTTCTCGGCAACGAAAAACACCTGCAGGTAATTTATGATGCCCTGGATAAAGAATATGAAGACGGGCAGCACTACGTTACACTGCCGTAAAACCTCATTGAACTTTCGAATAGAATACTTTTCAATATAAACCGGCCAACTCAGGAACGATTCACTTTGACTATTGACCAATCACTATTCACCATTCCCTACCTTTGCCACCATCAATGGCCGACAACTCTACCATCGAACAAATAACCAACGACCCTTTCGCTGCCGTTCGTATTCCCGAATTTAAAAACCTGATGATCGGACGATTTACTTTCATTATGGCATTGAGGATGATGAGTACCTTAGTTGCCTGGTGGGTATATGAATTAACCGGTGATCCGTTTGCCATAGGTTTAGTTGGATTATCAGAAGTTATTCCCGCCATCTCCATGGCCTTGTACTCCGGCCATGTTATTGATTCAAGTGAAAAAAGAAAATTGCTATTGCGGGGAGTATTCTTTTATCTATGCACAGCATTAGTTTTGTTATTTATTTCCACTTCGTATATCACTACCCAATTCAGTAATCAATATATCACCATTGGTATTTATACATTGATATTTTGTACCGGCATCATCCGTTCATTTACCGGGCCTACTTTTTCAGCAATATTAGCCAATACAGTTCCCCGACAATATTTGCAAAATGCCACTACCTGGAACCAGGGTAGCTGGCTCACCGCATCCGTAACTGGACATGCTATGGGGGGAATATTACTTGCCAAGATCGGAATCACTAACACACTCATCACTGTTAGTTGTTTTTTGGTAATTGCTTTTGCCATACTCACCCAACTTAAACCAAAACCACCCATGGCCACATCCGGCGAAAAGAAAACATGGGAAAGTATGAAGGAAGGTTTGCGTTTTGTTTTCAAGACCAAAGAAATTCTCGGTGCTTTTACACTTGATATGTTTGCTGTATTGTTTGGTGGCGCAGTTGCGATGGTACCCGTTTATGCAAAGGATATTTTAAAAGCCGGCCCCATGGGATTTGGCTGGTTAAATGCTGCTATTGATATCGGTGCCATCTTCATTGTTATACTGCTTACTGTTTTCCCAATGAAAAAGGCACAGGGTAAAAAATTATTTCTTGCCGTAGCAGGCTTTGGTGTTTGTATTATTTTATTTGCATTGTCCCGCTGGTATCTACTTTCCTTTGCTGCCTTATTAATTGCAGGCATGCTCGATGGTGTGAGTGTGGTAGTACGAGGAACAGTTATGCAATTAAAAACACCAGACCATATGCGGGGCCGTGTAAGCAGTGTAGGCTCTATGTTCATCAACTCCAGTAATGAGCTTGGTCAATTTGAAAGTGGTCTTGCAGCAAGAATGATGGGAGTTACTCCATCGGTAGTATTTGGTGGATGTATGACGTTGATAGTTGTGATCGTAACCTGGTTTAAAGCACCAACACTTAGAAAATTTGAATATTAGCGATCTTATTCAATTTGCAATTTTACTTCTGTAGATTTTAATTTTGCTTTTAACAATGCCAATAATTCTACCTGCCGAGGAAATGTAATACCATTTTTAAAAGTGGCTGTAGCGGTCCACAAAGTGTCATTCGCATTGCGTACAGGATTAAAACTAAATGTACGTTGCAGTGATAAATGTTTTAGTGTGCTGTCTTTTTTTAAAATCTGGCGGGCAATATCCGCTTGTAAACTATCCAATACTGCCACCTTACTAACTCTTCGTTTAAGACTATCAAGTGTCAGGTAAATTTCTTTGAGTGATGATCGGGTAAGTTCAACATCAGAATTTAATTCATCAAACAAGCCTTTGGCCGCTGCACGGGGATCTGCTCCCTGGTATAAAATAAGTTCGCAGTTTCTCAGTCCATAATTTGCCATTTTCTTTTGTAATGCCGCTGTGCCAAGGCTATCAAAACTTTCTCCAACCAATACAACTTCCAGCTTAGACCCTGCCGCATCATAATCGAATTTGCTGGTAACCACCACATGATCCCCGTCCTGTAATTCTTGCTTCAGAAATTTTTGTGCACTTTCTGTATAGAAATATTTTTTTATAATATGAAACGTAAGATAAATACTTGGTGCAATCATTAATATTATTATCAGTGGAATAATCACCCTGATCCGTTTCCGTAGTTTGGGATTCGCTTGTTTTACATGCGGAAATCCCATCAGGTTTACAACAAAATAAGTAGCCAGCGCAATAAACACAGAGTTGATCATAAATAAATACGATGCTCCGATTATATACTGCCAGTTTAAATGGCTTATGCCATAACCCAAAGTACACAAGGGTGGCATTAAGGCTGTAGCAATAGCAACTCCGGGTACTACATTTCCTCCCCGCAACTTACTGGCACCTGCCACAATACCAGCCAGTCCACCAAAAAGGGCGATCAAAACATCATAAATAGTTGGCGAGGTACGACCCAGCAGTTCCGACCCTGCTTCTTTAACCGGGCTCAGCAGAAAAAAAATGGTAGAGGTGGTTACACTCATAACAACCATCACTACAAAATTTCTAACTGATTTTTTGAGCAGAAAAAAATCATTGGTTCCAAGTCCAAGGCCAAAGCCCATTATTGGACCCATTAGCGGCGATATTAACATCGCACCAATAATTACTGCCGTAGAATTGGTGTTTAACCCCAGCGATGCAATGAATATAGCACCTACCAGTACCCACAAGTTTACGCCGGTTAACACGGCACTGCTTTTGATATTCTCTGTAGTGATCCTGATATTCTCTTTATCCTTTGGTAGTCGTATCTTATGCAGGAAATAACGAACAGATCTGGAAAACCGGGAATTGTAAAAACTCATACGGGTAATTTTACACTCCGCTAAGTAAGCAAAATAATTACAAGGTTGAAATTAGAATTTTATTCATCTTTATATAATAAACAATACAAATGAACCGTCGCTCCTTTCTGCAAAACTCAGCACTTACTTTTGGTGCATTAACCTTAGCACAACAAAATTTATTATCGGCCTTTTTCCAAGAACCATGGAAAATAACCATGTTACGAAATAAGGTGGGCATATTTGAAGAAAGAGGAGGCACTATTGCATTCCTATTATCAAAAAAAGGAGTAGTATTTGTTGACTCGCAATTCCCCGACCAAAGTAAACACCTGCTGGATGAATTAAAGAAAAGAGGTGAAAAAGAATTTGAACTATTAATTAATACGCACCATCATGGCGACCATAGCGGAGGTAATATTACTTTTAAAGGAATAGTGGATCATGTAATGGCACATGAAAATTCATTGATCAATCAACAAAAAGCCGCTGTTGCTAATAAATCGGAAGACAAGCAACTCTATCCCGATCTGACTTACACCGATACCTGGCAAAAAAGATACCGGCCAGATATTGTAAGCCTGCATTATTACGGAGCAGGACACACCAATGGTGATAGCTTTGTACATTTTGAACATGCCAACATTGTGCACTGTGGCGATTTGGTTTTTAACCGTCGCCATCCCTATGTAGATCGCAACGCAGGTGCTAATATTAAAAGCTGGATCGAAGTATTAAATAAAGCTCTTGCCAAATTTGATAAAGAAACGATGTATGTATTTGGTCATGCCGCCGCTGGTTATAAAGTAACCGGCACTCCGGATGATGTAAAAACATTCAGAGACTACCTGGGCCATGTGTTGAAATTTGTAGAAGGAGAAATAAAAGCCGGTAAAACAAAAGAAGAAGTTTTAAAAGCTACGATTATACCCGGTGGTGAAGAGTTTAAAACAGATGGCATACAAAGGCCGTTGGGTGCGGCGTATGATGAGTTGACTATGAAGTAGAAAATTTGTTATTTAACTCTATTCTCATTATTGATAAACCTTCAGGATTATGAATAAAGTATTGATATTTGTACTCACATTTTTAAGTTCCCCCACATTTGGGCAGGATAATCCGACAGAACGAGCACAACCAATAGTAATAGAAGGTAAACTTCTTTATAAATGTGAAATGGCTTCCTGGCATGGCACTGACCTGTTTTTAGAAGCCTATAAGGATAGAGCAAATATTGGAGGCTATTTTTCGTACTTAGATAAAGAAGTTTCAAAATGCATATTTTTCTCTGAAGCAGAAAGTCCAAAAGTAATTGGAACAATTTCTTTTGATAGTACATATGACATAAAGACTGCAAAAACAGATTTAATTGAAAGAGAGTTTACAACTACTGAAAATAGCCTTTATACAATTCGAAAAATTGCATTGGCTGAAATAAACTCTGACACTTTGTTTAAAAGATATAATAATACCAACTTAAATTTAATCCCTATAATTAGTGAAAATGAAAAGAAGGTTTATGTGCTAACTGGTCCTACACAACATGGAGTTGTTATAATTGGGAATGATTACTTGCTGACTTTTAACGAGGACAATAAATTGAAAATTAAAAAACAGCTGCACAAAAACATAATCCCCATTTTCTATGGTGGAAAGGAAGAAGAAGGAAAAGAAATTGAAGGAGCAATGCATAGTCATTTACCTGAGACTGGAGAGTTTATAACTGCAACAGATATTTGCACAATTATGCTTTATGAAAAATTTGCTAAATGGAAGACTCATAATGTTGTTTCCAAGCAATATTTAAACATTTGGGACTGCGAGAAAGATCAGTTGACTGTAATTCCAATGGATACGATAAAGAAAATTAACAAAGACCAGGAAGAACGAAGTAAGAAAAAAAAGGACGATAAATAAAATTATTTGCCAGTTGTTAGTGTTTGCACACTCTATATATTCTCATCCGTGATACTACAGTACAAGTGTGCGACGCAAGGGACGATGATAGTAGTACCGCAGCTGGTCAACTAATTATTTTCCTTTCTCTGCCTCAATCAATTTTTCAATTACATAGTAAGTAATCGGGCAAAATGAAGTGTTTTTCAATGCCATGGGTTGTCGCTTCAGCATAAAGTCATCATCCATGTAAGGAAACCTTGCACAATCAGATGGACGCATATCATAAATAGTACAATAATTATCAGCTCCTAAAAATGCACAGGGCATTTCTTTTAATACATTATCGCCATCATCATCTGTCCGCAGATATGTGTCTTTAAAATCCCCCTCCTTCATACCCAAATATTTGCTAATGCGTTTTATATCTGGCGGGGTAAAACGGGGAGAATAGGTTTTGCAGCAGTTGGCACATTTAAGGCAATCGATTTTTTCAAAGGCCTGTTCATTTAGCTCGGGCAATTGTTTCAGCACCACATTCTTATTGGCCCGGTGGAGATACTTTTTATATTCCTTTTGCCGTTCACCTGATTTCTTCTCCCAATTCTGTAATAGCTTATCCTGCATGTTGCAAAGAACGGTAATAAACCGCTTATCCCCACCTTCAACAATCGCCTGTTTTTATGGTGCTTCAGCCGTAACTTTGCCCATCTTTTTACATCCCCAAAAAAGGAAATCCATTTTATGAGCCTGTTTGAGCAACAATCTAACGAATTTATCCCCCGCCACATCGGACCTAATGAAGCTGATGCGAACAAGATGCTGAAGAAAATCGGCGCTGAAAGTCTAGAACAATTGATCAGCAATACAGTACCGCCAGCTATCCGAATGAATGAGTCGCTGAATATTCCACCGGCAATGAGTGAGCATGAATACCTGAAACACATTAAAGATATATCGCTGAAGAATAAAGTTTTTACAAACTATATCGGCCAGGGATATTATGATAGCATCACTCCTTCGGTGATATTGAGAAATGTTTTTGAAAACCCGGGATGGTACACCCAATACACCCCTTACCAGGCAGAAATTTCGCAAGGCCGCTTGGAAAGTTTGTTGAACTTTCAAACGATGGTGAGTGATCTGACCGGTTTACCTATTGCCAACGCATCATTGCTGGATGAAGCAACCGCTGCTGCGGAAGCCATGACGATATTCTTTAATACATTGAACAAACAAGACCATATAGAACGTCCTAAGTTTTTTGTGGACAAGGAAATTTTTCCGCAAACAAAAGATGTGATTGTTACAAGAGCTATTCCGATTGGAATTGAAATTGTAGAAGGCGATTATAAAACTGCAACGATTGATGCTTCCTATTTCGGTGCAATTGTTCAATACCCAAATGATAAAGGTTCCATAGAAGATTACAGCAATTTCATTTCCACTGTTCATGCTGTTGGTGCTTACGTAGCAATGGCGACAGATCTGTTAGCCTTAACCTTATTAACTTCTCCGGGAGAATTGGGTGCCGATGTTGCCATCGGTTCTGCACAACGTTTTGGTGTGCCGCTTGGCTATGGCGGACCTCATGCTGCATTCATGTCGTGCAAAGATGATTTTAAAAGAAATATTCCCGGCCGCATTATTGGCATTAGCATAGATGCACAAGGCAACAGGGCATTGCGTATGGCGTTGCAAACAAGAGAGCAACATATTAAAAGAGAAAAAGCAACTTCCAATATTTGTACTGCACAAGCATTGCTCGCCAATATGGCTGCTATGTATGCAGTATTTCATGGCCCGGATGGTTTAAAGAATATTGCCAAAAGAGTAGCATTGCTTACACAAACTGCTGCTGCTGCCATTTCGGCAAGAGGTTTTGAATTAGTATCGGATAATTTCTTTGACACTATCACCGTGAAAGTGAAAGATATTGCTGCTATCAAAGAAAAAGCAGAAAGACAATCGATAAACCTTCGTTATATCAACAATAATCTTATTGGTATTTCATTAGATGAAACAACTGATGTTGGCGATCTGTATGATCTGATCAATTGCTTTGAGAATGATAAAGACCCGGTTGCTTTCGATATTCACCACGACACTGAGCTTCATCATATTCCAACTTCAGTAACAAGAACATCTTCTTATTTAACTCACCCGGTTTTCAATACACATAAGAGTGAAAGCCAGATGATGCGTTATATTAAGCAACTGGAGAATAAAGATCTTTCGTTGAACACTTCGATGATATCACTCGGAAGTTGTACGATGAAATTAAATGCTGCCACTGAAATGATGCCGTTGAGCTGGGCACATTGGGCAAAAATTCATCCGTTTGCACCTACTAACCAGGCCGAAGGGTATAAATATATAATTGATGAATTAGGAAAATATCTTTGTGAGATAACTGCTTTTGATGCATGCAGTCTTCAACCCAACAGTGGTGCACAGGGAGAATATGCCGGCCTCTTAACTATCAAAGCATATCATGAAGCTAATGGTCATCATAACAGAAATGTGATGCTGATCCCGATTTCTGCCCACGGCACCAATCCGGCTAGTGCTGTAATGTGTGGAATGAAAGTAGTAGTAGTAAAAGCATTAGAGAACGGCTATATTGACGTAGAAGATCTGAAAGCGAAAGCGTCGCAATACAGTAATGATCTTTCCGGCATCATGATCACTTACCCAAGTACCTATGGTGTGTATGAAGAAACGGTAAAAGAAATAACGGACATCATTCATCAACACGGTGGACAGGTATATATGGATGGTGCTAATATGAATGCACAGGTTGGTTTAACCGCACCGGGATTGATTGGTGCCGATGTTTGTCACCTGAACCTGCATAAAACATTTGCCATACCACACGGTGGTGGCGGCCCCGGCATGGGACCAATTTGTGTGAAAGCACATTTGGCAAAACATTTACCGGGACATGTGGAAATTGGAAGCGATAATGCAGTTAGTGCCGCTCCTTATGGTTCAGCATCTATTCTGCTTATCTCTTATGGCTATATAAGAATGCTTGGCTTCGAAGGTGTAAAAGCTGCCACAGAATATGCAATTCTTAATGCCAACTACATGCGGGCAAGATTGGATGGCGCATTTGATATTTTGTACACCAATCACAATGGGCAATGTGCACATGAATTTATTGTTGATCTGCGTCCTTTCAAAAAATCAGCAGAAGTAGAAGCAGAAGATGTTGCCAAGCGTTTGATCGACTATGGTTTTCATGCACCAACGATGAGCTTCCCTGTCCCGGGCACTATCATGATCGAGCCAACAGAAAGCGAAGACAAAGCAGAGTTAGATCGTTTTTGTGATGCATTACTTTCTATTCGGCAAGAAATAAAAGCCATTGAAGAAGGAAAGGCCGATAAAAAAGATAACGCCTTAAAAAATGCACCACACACACAGTTTGTAGTTACGGCTGATGAGTGGAAGCATCCTTATACAAGACAGGAAGCGGCGTTCCCATTGTATTATGTTACGCTTAATAAATTCTGGCCATCGGTGGCAAGAGTGAACAATACACATGGCGACAGGAATCTTATTTGCACCTGCGAACCTATTGAAAGTTATATGGAAGCGGAAGCATAAAAGGTTAATGATTAACACATAAGACCAAAGCCCTGACTCTTTTTGAACGAGCCGGGGCTTTTGTTTTGGCAGTCTTTTAGTCAACTATTCCTCTAATACCGCATTTATAGCCTATCTTTATACACTTAATCATTAACACAAATAACAATGAGCGACAAAAATCAAGGTACCGTTAAGTTTTTCAATGGTGAAAAAGGATTCGGTTTTATTAAACATGACGATTCAAGCAAAGAAACTTTTGTACATGCAAGCGGTCTTATTGACCAGGTAGCAGAAGGCGACAAAGTTGAGTTTGACTTGCAAGAAGGTAAGAAAGGCATGAATGCGGTAAACGTAAAAAAAGTAGGCTAAGCCTCATTTTATAAAGCAATTTTATAAAACAAAAGACCCCGAATTCGGGGTCTTTTTTTATTGCTATCTCTTCAAGTAATATTAAAATCTTCTTTTGTTTCCGTTATTACCATTTCCTTGCTGACGATTGCCACTTCCTTCACTTCTACGTTCTGCACTTCGAGGTTGTGCTTCCACTCTCCTTTGCGGAGTTTGTGGTTGTTGTCTTACCTCCCTGCTAGGTTGCGGCCTCGCTTCCCTTGCAGGTTGTTGTCTTACCTCCCTATTAGATTGTGGCCGATCCATGGTTCTGTTTGGATTGTTAGTATTAGCAGGACGACGTTCAAACTGGCGATTAGTATTTCCATTCGTTCTTTCCGCAGGCTGCGTTGTTCTTA
Source organism: Chitinophagaceae bacterium (assembly GCA_022843585.1). Lineage (GTDB taxonomy): Bacteria > Bacteroidota > Bacteroidia > Chitinophagales > Chitinophagaceae > JJ008. The sequence continues at coordinate 1,133,147 of JALHNJ010000001.1, read as the reverse complement.
CATCGTTGTTACGAACGGGCCTGTCTGTAGTACCTTCTCTCCTATCGAAATTACGGTTATTGCCCGGCTGTGTACGGTTAGGTTGTTCAGTACTACGGGGGGTATTAATATCCCTGTTACGATTTGTTTGACCGTTTGTTCTTCTATCAAACTGGCGATTATTATCGTTAGGATTATTAGTCCGTGGCTGTCTTACATTCTCATCCGGCCTTCTTTCAAAACGATTGTTGTTGTTTCCCTGCTGCCTGTTAGGAAGATTGTTTCCACGATTGGAAGCATTATCGTTTCTTCTAAATCCATTATCGTTTCTGTTAGAAGCATTATTCCTGTCATACCGTTCAAACTGACGTGGAGCAATACTTCTGTTGTTCGTATTCTGGCGGATAGAAGGGCGATAAACGCTTACTTCATTATTCCTGAACTGAGTTCTTCCGGGAGCTGATGAATTGCGGAAACGAACAGGATTAATTCTACCCGTATATCTTTCTGCATCTATACGACGTGGACCCGAACGGAATCCATAGTTGCCACCATAATTAAAATTATTAATGATGGTTGTTTGATTAATGATCGTCACATTTTGTCTTCTGTCTATAAAGTGACCATGCAAACTTCTTGAAGTAATGTAACGCCTTGGTGTAAAACACCAGAAATCAATTGGCGGTGCGTAACCACCAATATTAAAATTGAGGCTGATATTAATACCCGGACGTATTGGTGCCCAGCCATAATAATCACCACCATCTCTCCAGGCTACCCATGCAGGAGACCATTCATAACCGGGTACCCAATACCAACCATAATATGGATCATTATCCCATCGGCCATAATGGAAAGGCGCCCATCCCCAATCATAATCAGATACCCACATCCATTCATAATTATCCGTCCATACCCAATGTCCGTTGGTGCTGTAAGGACGAAAATCAGGGCCTGCATCTGGTACCCACACATAACCTTGCCCCGGATAATCTACCCAGCGGCCGTGAGGACTTAATTCGTCATAAAAAGTTTGATAAGAAACATACCGGTCATCGTCATAATAATCGTCATCATATTGTGCGGATGCCGGATTAGGGAGAGAGCTGCAGAGAACTACAATGAGTGCCAGTGCAGAAATTTTCAGTACTCGTTTCATGGGCAATAATTTTTAAGTAATAAATAAATTCATATAAAATTGTTTAAGTACCAAAGTGAATTTTACGCATCCTGGTTTCTTTTGAAAACTATTACCGGAATAAGTTTCCTGCTTCTACCAGGCTGCGTTTGGCTCTACTTTAGTGTTGGTTAGGTATTCTTCTTTTACGATTATATGACGCTATTATTATGCCATAGCGGTAGTGCTAAAAGCATGCAAGATGTGTTTTAGCAAAACATTGTAGCAAAGCAAAAGAAACCGTTAACATGGGCGGATTAACTGGAAGTGCAATCAAAACTTTTACAGTGGATTATTGTTAACTTTAAAAAATAAACTAATTATCATGGATCAGCGCATCATTAACCTCTACGATGAGTACACTCATAAACCACTTACCCGTCAGGATTTTCTTAAACGTCTTGCGGTATTGGCCGGGAGTACTGCAGCAGCAATGACCATATTGCCAATGTTGGAAGTAAATTATGCGAATGCAGCCGTTACACCACAGGATGATCTGTTTACGGAACGGATAACCTACCCCGGTATCAACGGCGATATGCAGGCGTATGTTGCAAGACCAAAAGAAGAAAAACCATATGCGGCTGTGGTAGTGATACATGAGAATAGAGGCTTGAATGCACATATTGAAGATGTGGCTCGTCGTGCTGCCAAAGCAGGCTACCTTGCCATAGCTCCGAATGCACTTTCATCATTAGGCGGAACGCCGGAAAATGCAGATGAGGCAAGAGCAAAATTTCAACAACTGAAAGCAGAAGACAACCTGCAGAATTTTATAAAAGTATTTGATTATTTGCCCTCCAGAAAAGATTGTAATGGAAAATTTGGTTGTGTTGGATTTTGCTGGGGTGGTGCTATGTCAAACAGTCTTGCCGTAAATGTTCCTTCATTGAAAGCGGCGGTTCCATTTTATGGGCGACAACCGGCCACCGAAGATGTTTCGAAAATAAAGGCGGCTATTCAACTACATTATGGCGCAATGGATGAAGGTGTGAATAAAGGAATACCTGCCTATGAAGAAGCATTGAAGAATAATAAAGTGAATTACGAATTATACATTTATGAAGGAGCACAACATGCTTTTCATAATGACACTGCGCCTACAAGATATAATGAAGCCGCTGCCAAACTTGCGTGGCAGCGGACTATAGAATTTTTCGGAAAACACTTAAAATAGGAAGTCTATTATTTCTTTACTTCAACAGTTATTGTATTTGCCATAATTGCTCCGTAAGAACGATGCAGACCATCGGCAAATTGCAACGTAAGCTTATGCTTACCGGGTGCCAATGCTATTTCCGTTTGAGTTTGTGCTCTGCCAAAATGTTTATGCACAGAGTCCATTGGAATTATGGTGCCTGTAGGAATAGAATCTCCTGCATCAATTATTAAATGATGGTGACCAACTCCGGCAATTACCGGTCCTGCAGTATCAACTTTTATTGAGCTGGCTCCCATCTCAATTTTTAATGGCGATGAAACAACATCACCATCTTTCAGGTTAGCGAAAAACACTTTGGCACCTTCCGGAACAGCAGGAAGTGCAGGCACTCCTTCGCCTGGAGTACCATGATCCATATGGCCATGACTGGCAGTTGTGGTATCTGTTTCCTTTTTCTCCTTATCACCTGAACTGTTGCAGGCGGATACTAGAACAATTAAAAATGCAGGGATAATAATCTTTTTTTTCATTGTTATTCGGTTTATAAATAAAGGTAATAGTATTTTATAAAGTTGTGTCTGAAGAATGTAAATCTTGATGAACGGTTCATTTCCAACAATTATCTTCGCCATTGCATGCAATTAAAAGATTACTACAGCATATTGCAAATAGAACCTTCTGCTACGCTGCAGGAGATAAAAAAGGCTTATCGCCAACTGGCTCAACAATTCCATCCTGATAAGAATCTTAACGATCCGTATGCTGCCACACAATTTGTAGAAATAAAAGAAGCCTATGAAGTGCTAACGGATCCTTCTAAAAAAGAATATTACCTGCAACAACGATGGTATAACCAAAGCATTGGCAAACGAAAGACGCAAGGTATTGTTACACCGGTCAATATCTTAAAGCAGGTTCTGGAACTGGATCGGTATGTAGCAGGACTGGATGTTTTTAGAATGGATAAAAATGGGCTGCAAGAATATATTTGTGAGATATTAAATGATTTGACAATAGAAAAACTAAATACATTCGGCGAAGCAGATGTTAACAAAGAAATTATTCGCCAATTACTCAATACATTGAGGATTTTACCTTTTTCATTGCTGCATCCAATAGAAGTTCGGTTGCTGAAAATAAATACAGACCCAAAAACCACTGCTTTGATCAAACAGTACATTATTGATCAAAAAAAGAGTAATACAAAAAAACAACAAGAGGTCTGGCTAGTGCTGATTATTACTATCGCCATTTGTCTGCTTATCTATTTTCTTACCTGATACCTACAATTATCGCTGCCAAGTCATAGTTCTTTATCTTTGCCGCTATGCATTATGTTTCTGTAGAAGGGCTTACAAAAAGCTATGGTATTCAACCCCTGTTTAGCAATATTTCATTCAATATAGAAGAAGGCGATAAAATTGCACTAATTGCCCGCAATGGCACCGGAAAATCAACTTTACTTAGGATACTGGCCGGTAAAGAAAACGCCGATGAAGGAAAAGTATGGATCAATAAAGATGTAGATGTGGTGCTGCTGGAGCAAGAGCCTTCATTTGTAGAAGAAAAATCTGTGCTGGATAATATCTTCTTTCACAACCATCCTATTATTAATGCGATTAAAGAATATGAGCTACTGGAAGATGAAAATGGCGACCCGGAAAAATTAAGTGAGGCTATTATGAAAATGGATGATTTGGGAGCCTGGGATTTTGATGCCAAAGTGAAGCAAGTACTCGACAAATTAAATATCCATCACTTACAACAGCCAGTTAAGAATTTAAGTGGTGGACAACGAAAAAGAGTTGCTCTTGCAAAAACATTAATTGATATTGGCTTTGAGCATAAACATGTTTTGCTGATCATGGATGAACCTACCAACCACCTGGATGTGGAAATGGTGGAATGGCTGGAACATTATTTTGATAAAGAAAATGTAACCTTATTATTAGTTACCCACGACCGATACTTTTTAGATGCAACCTGTAATGAAATATGGGAAATGGAAGGCAGCAACATTTATGTACACAAAGGTGATTATCAAAATTATTTGGAAAAGAAAGCTGCAAGAATAGAGAGTGATTTTGCAAGTATTGATAAAGCAAAAAATACCTATCGCAAAGAATTAGAGTGGATGCGTAAGCAGCCCAAGGCAAGAACAACCAAAAGTAAAAGCCGGCAGGATAATTTTTATGACGTAGAAAAGAAGGCCAAGCAGCAGATCGTTGATGAGCAGGTGCAATTAAATATGAAGATGAACCGGCTTGGTGGAAAGATTGCCGAACTTAAAAAACTATATAAAAGCTATGGCGAAAAAATATTGCTGAAAGGATTTGATTATACATTTAAAAAAGGTGAACGTATTGGTGTAGCAGGAAAAAATGGTGCTGGCAAATCTACTTTTATAAATATCCTGCAAGGAATTGAACAACCAGATAGTGGCAAAGTAAATATTGGCGACACTGTAGTATTTGGCAACTACTCGCAGCAAGGCCTGGTTGTAAAAGAAGATATGCGGGTAATTGAATTTGTAAAAAATATTGCTGAACATTTTCCACTGGCCAGTGGCGGCTCATTAAGTGCCGCACAATTTTTACAGTTATTTCTATTTGATCCGGATAAGCAATACACTTACATCAGTAAATTAAGTGGCGGAGAAAGAAGAAGATTGCATTTATTGTCTATTCTATTTCGCAATCCCAATTTTTTAATTTTGGATGAGCCCACTAATGATCTGGACCTTCCTACATTGGGGGTATTAGAAAATTTTCTCAGTGAGTTTCCTGGCTGCCTGTTAATAGTATCGCATGACAGATATTTTATGGACCGGCTGGTGGATCATCTTTTCATTTTTGAGGGTGATGGTGTAATCAGAGATTTTCCGGGCAACTATACACAATACAGAACGGAACAGATGAGGGGTGAATTGAAGCCACTGCCAACCGAGCAAAAACCAGAACCGAAACCGGTTGCTACTGCACCAGCTCCAAAAAGACAATTTTCCTATAAAGAAAAAAGAGAATTTGACCTCCTGGAAAAAGAAATTGCCGATTTGACAAAAGAAAAAGAAACCATTGCAGCTAAACTTAACAGCAGCGACACTCCATTTGATGAGCTGCAAAAGATTTCTAACCGGATAGGTGAAGTAACAAAGCAGCTGGATGAAAAAGAACTACGATGGCTGGAGCTGAGCGAACTGCAATGATTTTCTTACTATCTTGCTAGCAGCAACCAGCTACCTTATCTATATGCGACTGTTCCTTTCATTATTGGCCATGACAGCCTTTCTTTCTTCTTCTACAGTAGAAAAAAATCCTGCTGAAAAAATTCTATTGGTACAAATAGATGATATCGGAATCATTAGTGTAAATAGGGACACTGTTAGTTCTGATATATTGGCCCGTTATATACAAGAGCGGCTTTTTAAAAGCTATTTGGGAACCGGAAAAATGCATAGCAGAATAAAACTAGAGAAGATGAATGAAAATGTACCAGACATGGTAACAGAAGTAATAGTAAATGAAATAAAACAAGGCCAAAAAAAAGCACTTACAGAAGTATCCTTGCAAAAATACAGGCGAACTTATGATGGCCTCGAAAAAAAACAACAGGAAAAGCTAAAAAAATTATTCCCCGTGTTGTTCCAGGAAAATTTTGTTTAGGAACCTACTCAATTAAATCGGCATAAGCTCTTTTGCCATAGTAGATGTATTCTTTCGAATCTCGTTCTGTGCCGCATAATATAGAATGAATAAAGCCATTCAACTCCACTTGTTGAGTGTGATAAATACCCCGGTTTAAATTTTGCTTGAAATAAAACTGCACTTTACTATCACTGCTTTTATAGATAGTAAGGCTATCTGTATTCATTTTTGAAAAAGAATAATCAGCCTGCAAATGTTTTAATAATAAATGCCCCCGATACCAGGTACCTCCAGTAGCAGAAACCACAGGTTTGCCATTATACAAAGCAATACTATCGTTATAAGCAAATAAATTCAATGCTGCCTCTTTTACATTTTTTAACCAGTTACTTAAAATTGGATAATATGTACTGTCATACCCGTAATTGCTATCCAAAAAACTAATACGCTTTACTTGCTTCGGCACTTGTCCCACTCCTGCTAAATACCCAAAAATAAAACTGCCGCCTCCGCTATGCCCATTCAGATAAATTTCACTTTTCCTGCCTCCATAAACTTTAGCTAGTGAATCTACAATGTGTGGAATCAGTTTTCGAAAATCAGTATGTTTTTGTTTCCATGATGGCCAGCTTTTATAATCATTTTCCAAATAGATAACTATAAAGTTTGCTTTAATCTGTTGCCGGATAAATTTTGTTTGCGCAGCTATGTGTTGTATATCAAAATGCCAATCATCACCCGGCAACATTTTCTTACCCATTGTTTGTGCCGTAGTATTTCCATTGGGCAATGCAAAAAACGTAACGATCGTCTTTTTATGTTTCGATAATTCAGCCGGCTGGTCAACAGTAATTTTTATATCACTGTACACCCGAAAAGAATCAACCACTGAAGTGGATACTTGGCAAAAAATAACTCCATTAAAAAAGACAAACAACCCAACTAATAAAAACCGCATGAGGGAAGATTTCCAGCAAGATACGTCACCCCCATAGTTCATAATAGAAAAACTACGATATAGTAAAACCACTATTTCTAAACTCAAATTAAAATTAGTGGATAATTTTTGATGGAAAGGCTTGCAGCTATGTGTTTCTATATCTATTTTGCTCACAATTCTTACCCCAATTTCCTGCGATAAACATTCCAATATCCGGTTTGTTAACTATTAAATCGTACTCCCATGAGCAGGAATTTTACACCGGATAAAATCCTTATTGATCAATTGTTGTTGAATGATACTGAAGCCTTCGAGGAACTTTATCATCGTCATTGTTACCCTCTATATAATTATTGTAATGAAAAATTAAACTCTCCCGCTGATGCAAGGGCCATAGTAAGAGATATTTTTATAGGACTGTGGGAGAAAAGACAAACCTTACCAGTTGATTTTTCTGTGTCTTTACACCTGTACCAGGAAGTCCGCAAAGCAGTGGTGCTATGTGTAAATCAAAAACTGGAAGAGAATAAAGACTTGTTATCAATACAGACACAAATTATTCCGGGTTTTGCTGTAGTTAATTTACAACAAGCCAAACAACCTGTAAGAAAAAGTAGTAGTGAGATACAATATATTAACTCACTAACACCGGGCAGAGTTCATAAAAACCATTGGTGGAACTATAATCCAACAGGGATTACCACAAAAGTTATTAAGCATATGCTGCAAAGAGCCTTTAACCTTTTATAAATCTTAACCCTACCTTATATGACAACTAAAACACTTTATAACAAAACTGGCCGGTATATATGCGGCGCATCTATGCCTGCTGAAACAAGACAGATACAAACATGGCTTTCCTGTACTAAACATAATAAAGCATTTGTACCGGAAGATGAAAAAGCAAAAGTTGAAAGTTTGATTCTTGATCAAGTAAAAGCACAAACAGCTTACCCATTGTTTTATCCAAAAGCTGAAGAACCGTGGTGGCAAAAGATTACAGCGATGTTTTAATTATAGCGAGGATTACATGTTCTTTCTGAATATACAAAGAGATATTAATTTTCTAAGTCCATATTGAATAACCGACCATTTCCTGAAAGCCATTTATTGTTAATTCAAAAAATCAGGTTATGAAGAAAATTAAACTCTTAACAAGAGATGAAAATGTACAGGCAGGTTTAGTTATCGCTGGCTTTGTTCTAGTTTTTTCTTTGCTTGCCCTTTTCTTTATGGGTAAATAGCAGCAGCGTTTCTTGCCGAAATTGATTATTGATTACACATCCCGGGTTGGTGCTACGTATAAACGCTTCATCGTTTTTTGCAGCAAGTCCCGGGATGAAATTTTTTCCATGCATTTAAAATGGCCGAGTGGACATTTATCATAGCCAATTTTAGAGCATGGCCTGCACCAGAGTTTATTCGTTTGAAGAATATCAAATAATTGCACATCTGTAAACCGGTTACCATAGTAAGGATACATCCCAAACGATGGAACTGTATTTCCCCATAATGAAATGATCGGTCTTTTATACGCTGCTGCAATATGCATAAGGCCGGTGTCATTAGTGATAACAAGCTTTGCTTTACGAACCAGATCAGCACTTTCGTTCAAGCTAAACTTACCACTGGCATTATATATTTTAATGAGATCTGTAGCAGCAATCGCATCGCCATTTGCAGCATCTTCTTTTCCTCCTAATAATATAACCGGGTGATCAAGTTCAGCACAAAATTCTTTCCATTTATGCACCGGCCATCTTTTGGTGCCATGAGCAGCTCCAATAACACAAGCAATATAACCAGCAGAGTGTGATGCAGGAATATCTGATTTCTTAATTTGTTCTTCGGGAGAAATAAAATATTCAAGCCCCGCACCATCATTTGTAACCCCAAATGATTTAACTGTTTTTAAATACCGATCAACAATATGCATTTTTGGCAGCATATTTATTTTAAACGCTGTGTATAAATATTTTTGAATATTGAGTTTGTAAAAAGAATAAGATTTTACTTTCAATGCTTTTTTTACCCGCAGTGTTTTAGTGTTGTGATGCAAGTCGATTATATAATCATACTCTTCGGTTTTCAACTCTTCGATCATCAACTCCCAGCTATGCGCCAGCACATGCAGTCTATCAATGTATGGATTATGTTCTACAACAGAACGAAATTTGTCTTTTACCAAAAAGTGAACTTCCGCATCGGGTACTTGTTGCTTTAGACAGCGAATAACAGGTGAAGTGAGTACAATATCACCGATAGAAGAAAAACGTATGATGAGAAATTTCGCCACTATTATTTTTCTACAAAATTCAGATCTTTATTAAAAGTTTCTTTTGTAAGTATTGCTGCAATAACGGTTATTACCATTATGATGATGGCTGTATAAATTCCACCATTTACATATCCTATACTTTCTATTCCTCTTAACCATTGAAAAAGTGGAAGGATAAAGATTGTTAGCATTCCTCTTACCATATTGGGAATAGTAGTAGCAGCTGTTGCCCGCAGGTTCGTACCAAACTGTTCTGCTCCCATAGTTACAAATATGGCCCAGAAGCCTGTACCAAAACCAAGTCCTGCACATATCCAATACATTTTTTCCGCAGAACCATTCCATTGAGCAGTAAAGAACAATACCATAAAGATGGCAGTAATAAAATAAAAAAGATATAATGCTTTCTTCCGGCTTTTTAAACCCTGGCTAATAAAGCCAATTAAAATATCACCAATGGAAATGGCTGCATACGCATACATGATAGCTTTTCCGGCGTCAATCTTTTCGGTGATGCCAAAATTCTTTCCAAACTCCGGGGAAAAAGTAACGAGTACACCAATAACAAACCATGTGGGTAATCCAATCAGAATACTGAAAATATATTTTTTGAATCTTTCCTTATTATTGAATAGCATAAAGAAATTACCCCGTTGCACATCCATCTTCTTTGTCTCATGAAACATACCAGATTCAAAAACAGATATACGCAGCAACAGTAATGCTAACCCTAAACCACCGCCAATGAAATAGCATGTGCGCCAATCAAAATTTTCTTTCATTATAAACGCAACCACAGCCCCTGTTAATCCAATACCTGCAACAAATGAAGTAGCGACGCCTCTTTTTTCTTTCTTAATTAACTCAGAAACAAGTGTAATACCAGCACCTAATTCTCCAGCTAATCCTAATCCTGCGATAAAACGTATAATTTTAAATTGAGTGGTTGTTTCAACAAAGCCATTAGCAATATTGGCAAGAGAATATAAAATAATGGAGCCGAACAATACACTTAGCCTTCCTCTTTTGTCACCCATTATTCCCCAAATAATTCCGCCAATTAAAAGGCCAAGCATTTGCCACATAATAATGGCTTCACCTTGTGTAAGGATTTCTGCATCATTCAATCCTAATGAACGTAAGCTTATAACCCTTGTAATACTAAACAACAGCAAATCATATATATCAACAAAATAGCCAAGTGCGGCAACAATAACTGGGATAGACAAAATTCCGTATTGCTTTTTAGTCATACACTATTGTTGAGTGGAATCAGTAGGTGTAGTAATTTTTTTCTTTTTACCGGTTATCATTTTGATAATTACAGGCGCAGTTGTAACTAATACAATGGCCAACACAATTATCTCTAAGTGCTCCTTCAAATCAAACCCAAATTGGCTGTATATCCATTTCTGTAAAAAGAAACCTCCGAGTACCATAGATGATACCCATGCAAGGCAGCCTACTACATTAAAAAAGAAGAATTTTTTTCTATCCATTCTTACAATGCCCGCCACAATGGGTGCAAATGTGCGGATGAAGGGAAGAAACCTTGCACCAATTACGGCAAGGCCACCATGCTTTTCATAAAAATCATGCGCCTGGTGCAAATATTTTTTCTTAAATAAAAATCGATCTTTCCAGTTGTACATAGCCGGACCAATTTTTCTTCCGGTCCAATAACCTACCGCATTGCCGGCAATACCGCAAAGAGAAATTAATCCTACCAGTAATAACAAATCGAACCAATAAGAATAGGGATAGTTAAAACCAAAATGCTGTAACACCTGGTAACCGAGACCTGGTTTTACTTCTCCCCCTTTGGTTGTAATCTCATGCGCAAATATTCCTGTAACAAACAACAACGAATCGCCGGGTAGGAAAAAACCCACAAACAAACCTGTTTCGGCAAATACCACAAATAACAAAAGCCATAGCCCACCATTTTCTACATACCATTGTGGCTGCAATAAATTGGTCCAATGAAAACTATCTAACAAATAAATCAACTCCATGTAAAATGTTCTTTTAATTAATCAATAATTGCATCTGCCTTTGCCTCCGTAAATGCCAATGCTTTCTCATCATCAAATTCGCCTTCCCAACGGGCAATTACGCAACTGGCTAAAGTATTGCCAATTACATTTACCGATGTTCTTGCCATATCCATTAACTCGTCTATACCATAAATAGCCATAATAGGCCAGAGTGGAAAATTGAATGTTGCAGCTGTTGCTATTAATATTACTAATGATGCTCTTGGCACCGCTGCTACTCCCTTACTGGTTAGCATTAATGTAAGACCGATCATTAATTGCTCGCCAAATGAAAGATCTATACCTGCCGCCTGTGCAACAAATACAGAAGCCAATGATAAATACAATGTAGTTCCATCCAAATTAAACGTGTAACCAGTAGGAATTACAAACGATACGATCTTTCTTGGCACTCCAAATTTTTCCATATTCTCTAATGCTTTGGGTAATGCTGAATCGGAACTCGTAGTGGCAAATGCAATAGACACCGGCTCCCGTATAGCTTGAATGAATTTCCGGATCGGAATTTTTGCTACCCATATTGCAACCGGTAGTAGTACTACTAAAATAAATGCGATGAGTGCAACATACAATGTAATAAGTAATAAGGCGAGGTTTTTTAAAATATCAACTCCTAAATGTCCTACCGTAACAGCGATGGCCGCACCGACACCAAAGGGAGCAAAATACATGATGATGTTAGTGAATTTGAACATCGTCTCTGCAAGGCTTTCCGCAAAGTCCAGCATTGGCTTTTTCTTATGTTCATTTAACAAGGCTAACGCAATACCGAATATGACACTGAAGAAAACAATCGGCAACACATTGCCTTCATATACAGATTTTATAATATTCTCCGGAAAAATATCAATGATATGATCTTGCCACCCTTTGCCCGGCGCATCCGGTAATTTATTAATTAAGTCTGGGGGCACATCTACACCAGCACTGTCCAATATCTTAATTACTTTGGCTTGTAATTGTTTTTCAGAAGAGGCAGGTAGTTCTTTCAATAATTCCTGCGGCACCGTAATTCCTTTTCCAGCACCAGTAACATTAATAGCTACAATACCAATTACCAATGCAATAGTAGTAACTACTTCAAAATAGAGTAGCGATTTCCAACCCATTCTTCCTACTTGCTTCAGGTTGGCGTGACTGGCAATTCCAACCACCAATGTTGCAAAAAGTAATGGAGCGACAATTGTTTTTACTAGGCGCAGGAAAATGGTGCTAAGAAATTTTAAGTCTTGCGAACCTTTGGGAAAATCGATCCCTATTTCCACCCCAATTGCCATGGCCACCAATATCCAGGTGGTTAATGATTTTTTATAAATAGCAAACACAACCAGGCTGGCAATAAATACCCAGCGAACTGTCATTAAGGATTGTGCAGAGAAGGAGGCCCAGCCCTGTCCGTCTAAAACATGTAACAAAGCAACTAATGTAAAAAGTACAAGGGCGAGCAATCCGGCTTTTCGTTGATTCATATTATCGTTACTAAGGTTTCAAAACTAAAGGTTTAGTTTCAAATTCTGGAAAATTCCGACAAACAGCTTTCTCTGCCGATAGTGGATAATTTTGGCTGTCCCTGTTAAATAATTAATTACTTTAGGCACTTATATCAATTTACCGGCACTAAAATCAATACTGCATGCTTAAGAAAATTAACCGGGTACTTACCCTACTTGCTGTTTTTGTAATTGCTCCGGCAATAACTTTTGCACAAGACGCTCCTAAAAAAGGACTAGATCAGCGTATTAATGAATGGTTTCAGCCAATAACCGATGCTACAAGCCGGATTGTTTTCTACTCTATTAATCTGGGAGGTGTACAAGTTCCGTTGGTGGTTATGTTGTTAGTAAGTGGCGCATTGTTTTTTACCATCCGCTTTTCATTTGTAAATATTCGCAAGTTTGGACTAGCGATCAACGTTGTAAGGGGTAAATATGATGACTTAGAAAAAGATGCCCCCGGCGTTTCCGCAGCCGGTGTAAATGTGGCAGGTGGCGATATTGTTGATACTATTAAAAACGAAGCCCATCATGGCGAGGTAAACCATTTTCAGGCTTTGGCCACAGCAGTTTCCGGAACGGTTGGCTTGGGAAATATTGCAGGAGTTGCTATTGCCATAGCCATTGGTGGACCGGGCGCAACATTCTGGATGATCGTATGCGGATTACTTGGCATGACCAGCAAATTTGTAGAATGTACACTAGGTGTTAAATATAGAGATATTGATAAAAATGGTGTAGTATATGGCGGCCCCATGTATTATTTAAAGAAAGGATTTGCAGAGAAAGGACTTGCGGGAATTGGTAAGTTTCTTGCCGTTCTCTTTGCTATCCTTTGCGTAGGCGGTTCTTTGGGAGGCGGTAATGCTTTTCAAAGCAACCAGGCAGCTGCACAAATTTCCGGAATGCTAGGTATGTCAGGCGGATCAGCAGGATTTTTTATTGGAGTTATAATGGCTATTATTACGGGCATTGTAATTATTGGTGGTATTAAAAAAATTGCTACTGTAACTGAAAAGATAGTTCCCTTTATGGCTATCATTTACATTGTAGCTTCCCTGATTATAATTTTTGCCAACTTTAGTTTTATCGATGATGCATTTGGAATGATATTTAAAGAGGCTTTTTCTCCCCGTGCAGGACTTGGTGGCTTAATGGGTGTATTGATTATTGGTTTCAAGAGAGCCGCATTTTCGAACGAAGCAGGTGCTGGTTCAGCTTCCATTGCACACTCAGCAGTAAAAACTAAATATCCGGCCTCAGAAGGTGTTGTATCGCTACTTGAGCCTTTTATTGATACGGTGGTTATTTGTACCATGACGGCATTAGTTATCATCATGTTCAATAAGGATGGTATTATGTTCCCGTATGGCGGAGATGGAAGAGGCAGTGTTGTATTAAATACTACCGGTGCCAGCACAAGTGGAGTAGATCTTACGAGTATGGCATATAACGAAGTAATTCCACATTTTTCATATGTATTAACTGTTGCTATCGTTCTATTTGCATTTTCAACGATGATAAGCTGGAGTTATTACGGCCTGCAAGCATGGAAATTTTTATTTGGCAGAGGCAAGATTGCTGACTTAAGTTATAAAGTTTTATTCCTTGTTTTTGTGGTTATTGGTGCATCCGTTTCTTTAACGGCCGTTACCGATTTTTCTGATGCCATGATTTTGGCAATGGTATTTCCCAATATGATAGGTTTGCTTTTTCTTTTTCCAAAAGTGCGGGAAGAGTTTAAGCGATACCTTGCAGCCATTAAAAATTTAAAGAAATAAATTAACCCCTTAAAAACTGTTGTATGAGTTTATTTGTCAGAAAACCCATGGACGCTTTAATGAGTGAAGCCGCAGAAACAGGCGAACACACATTAAAGAAAACCTTAGGTTCAAGAGGTTTGATTGCATTGGGTATTGGTGCCATTATTGGTGCAGGTCTATTTTCAATTACCGGAATGGCCGCTGCTAATCATGCAGGGCCTGCTATTACTATTTCCTTTATAGTTGCTGGTTTAGGTTGCTTGTTTGCTGGCTTGTGTTATGCAGAGTTTGCATCAATGATTCCGGTAGCAGGTAGTGCTTACACTTATTCGTATGCTACTATGGGTGAGTTTATGGCCTGGATCATTGGTTGGGACCTGGTGCTTGAATATGCGGTTGGTGCAGCAACAGTTGGTATTAGCTGGAGCCGTTACCTTATTAAATTTTTGGACGGCTTTGGTATTACGTTGCCAGTTGAACTTACTGCTGGCCCATGGAGTGGCGGTATTATCAACCTGCCTGCTGTATTTATTATTGTATTGATGAGCTTACTATTGATTAGAGGCACTAAAGAAAGTGCTTTTGTAAACGCAATAATAGTTGTGGTTAAAATTGCTGTGGTACTAATATTTATTGTTTTAGGCTGGCAATATATTAACAACGATAATTACAATCCTTATATCCCTGATAACACAGGAAAATTTGGCGACTTTGGTTTTAGTGGTATTATTCGGGCCGCTGCCATTGTATTCTTTGCCTATATCGGATTTGATGCGGTGAGTACAGCCGCACAGGAGGCTAAGAATCCCAAAAAAGATATGCCGATTGGTATTTTAGGTTCTTTATTGATTTGTACAATTCTCTACATTTTATTTGCCCACGTAATGACAGGTGTTACCAGCTATACCGCATTTGCTGGTAAAGATGGAATTGCACCCGTTGCCGTGGCGATTGAAAACATGGGCAGTCCCGATGCCGCTGGTGTTATAAAACCGGATTACCCCTGGTTGAACAGGGCTATTGTAGTAGCCATCCTGTTTGGTTATGCATCGGTAATATTAGTGATGTTGATGGGGCAAAGTCGTGTGTTCTTCAGTATGAGTAAAGATGGTCTTATTCCTAAAATTTTCTCTAGTGTAAATCCTAAGACAAGGACTCCGGCAAAAAACAATATGTTCTTTATGATTTTCGTAAGTGCTTTTGCAGCATTTATTCCTGCAGATGTAGTTGGCGAAATGACAAGCATCGGAACATTGTTTGCTTTCATTCTTGTTTGTATTGGTGTGTGGGTGATGCGTAGGAAAATGCCTGAATTACCAAGAGCTTTCAAAACACCAATGGTTCCCTTAGTTCCAATTTTAGGAGTAGCAACCTGTTTATTTATGATGATATTCCTGCCCATGGATACCTGGATCCGTTTGTTGCTCTGGATGCTGATCGGTCTTGATATTTACCTGGTGTACGGTGCGAAGAATAGCCATTTAGGTAATGGAACAGATAAGAGAAAAGGAATGAGAATGGCCCGCTATACAGGTATCGTATTAGCATTATTGTTAGCAATTGTTGGCTACCTGCATCAAAATTCTGTTGGATGGGATGCCGATAGAACATTATTCTATATCTCTATTGGTTTTGCCGTTGTACATGCTGCATTGTATGCAAGTAAATTGGGCAGAGCTGAGGATAAATAATTGATTTAATTCATTAAATATTTGGTTAAACCGTCTCGCTTTAGTGAGACGGTTTTTCATTTCCGGCTATTGCCTTAGATTTGCAACCCGGCTGGAATTGTTGAGTAGCGGACAGAACGCACAAGAGTGCGACGCAACGAAGACGCTCAGGGAACTGAAGCTGGCTACAAAAAAAATAAAATCTATCATGGGAAGAATTTTTGAAGTACGTAAATCATCGATGTTTGCCCGTTGGGATAAAATGGCAAAAAACTTTACCCGAATTGGTAAAGAGATCGTAATTGCTGTAAAAGCCGGTGGGCCTGATCCTAATTCAAATGCTGCGCTGCGTCGTTGTTTTCAAAATGCCCGCAGTGTAGGCATGCCGAAGGATCGGGTGGAGGCTGCTATTAAAAGAGCACAGGGAAAAGAACTGGTGAACTATGATGAGATATTATATGAAGGTTATGCGCCGCATGGCGTTGCTATATTAGTGGAGACGGCTACCGATAACCATGTAAGAACAGTGGCGAATGTAAAATCTTGTTTTACAAAAGGACATGGTGCTTTGGGCAATAGTGGTAGTGTAGCTTTTCAATTTAAGAAAATGGGGGTTTTCAAATTAAAACCCGAAGGATTGAATGCAGAAGAAATGGAATTAGAGCTGATTGATTTTGGTTTGGAAGAGTTGGGCGAAAGTACAGGTGAAAATGGTGAGGAAATATTAGTAGTTCGTTGTGGCTTTACTGATTTTGGTAATATGCAAAAAGCATTAGAAGATAAAAAGATAATTCCGATTACTGCAGAGTTAGAATGGATACCTACTGTGACGGTACCTGTAACCGATGAACAAGAAGCTGATGTAAGTAAACTAATCGATAAATTAGAGCAGGATGAAGATGTGCAGAAGGTATTTCATAACATGGGATAACACAAATTCCAAATAAAAAATCCCAAATTCCAATTGCTGGAGTTTGGGATTTTTTTCTTTTAAGACTTTACTTTGCCTTCTACACTTCCATCTATTTCTTTTCCGGTAATAAGACCTACTGCCATTTTAAATAAGGAGACGATTTTTCCATCTTTTGTATCCCAATAATACCCATCTTCTGGTGTTACCTTAATAAGGGTAAGATTAGGATCGTCATGATCTTTAAACCATATTTTAGCCATTGTAGACCATAGTTCTTTTGCTTTTGCAGCATCCTGCATTATTTCAGCCGTGCCATAAAGACTGAGAAATTCCATACTGCCTTTGTTGGAATAAAAGAGCTGTATTCTATTGTCCTTTTTAATGTCCTGATTCTTGTCGCTATCCTTATGACTAAAAAACCAGATGGTACCATCAGCATCAACTTTTTGCCTTGACATGGGTCTTGTCTTTAATGGCAGACTGGTAAGGTCTGTCGTGAACAAACCAATATCAGCATCATCAACCATTTGCTTTATTTTTTTATTTGCTTCATCCCGATGGATATCTTTTATTTCGCTGCTCATAGATAAATTTTTATTGAATAATTTATTCACTCAATAAACTCAAACCCCATGCCGGGCAAATTGTTTAATTGTTTAAAGTACCCGGCATAAAAATCATTCATCAAAATATATCCAAAAAAGAAAAATGGAGAAAGTATTTCACACTATGGGATTAACCAATAAAAAAGCCGCTTTCCCTGAAAGCTGCTTGCAAAGATTTATAGTTGAATATTAGTCAATTCGCTTATACTTATCCTTCATAAATTCAAAATAAACAAAACCGAAACGCTGGTACCAATCTGGCAGGCCATATTGTGCCTCGCAAGTTCCAATTCCCTGTAGTGCCCGTTGCAAAGCACCCATCATATCGGTATACTTTCTATCGTAGGTTTGCTTGAATTTTTCGAACTCTGCCACAATTCCTCCTCTTTCATTTTGCCATGCGATACCGGTTACTGCATGAATACCACTCATATTGTCGCCAAAGGCCAATGCACTCTCCTTAAAGTGCTTTGTATTGCTGTAAATACAACTCAACCTGCCCAATTGACGACGAATAAAATTTAATTCTCCCACCGCTCTTTCGTAACATTCGCTACAAGCTGCATTTCCAATACAGGTAGAAGCCATCATTGCTCCGCTACTGGCACTAAAGTCAGGGGCACAGGCGCCAGGCTCAAAATTTTGAATTTCGTTCCATTCATCTCTTCTTTCTTCAAGCCAATCGAGGTAGCCCTGTAAATTTTCGTAGGCCTCATTCACTGCTTCGGCGGGATCATTTTCACCTCCCAGGTCTAGATCGTCATCCTGTGCCTGAATAGTAATGGAAAAAAACATGACTGATACAATCAGAACGAAATTTTTAATAATTATGCTCATGATTTTTTCTTTTTAAGTTTAATTAATAAGAATGATATGATAAGCAATGCTGCGGCTGCAACAATAACCAATGCCATATTTTTTTTGAACCATCCGCCGCTGCCGCTACTACTCGTTGCATCGTTTGCTTCTTTGAATACGGATGGCAATTCCATTTTCATTTCATTACCTGTCCACACCATCAATACATAATGAGCAGGCTTTTTATTAGCTACGACCATTATTCCAAAATCACCTTCCGTTTTAAAATTATTTTTATAAATGCCTTTACCTTTTACTTCGCCAGTATGATGAAAGGTCTTCCAATTTTCTTTACACAAAAGCACTTTAATATTGGCTGAAGGGTCTGATGAGTTTAGACTAAAGTAAGTTGGTGAATACATGCTTAGTCCCTTGATAAAATAATATGCCGTATCATTATCCTGGGTAAGTTGATTCATGCTAATGCGACCATTGGCTTTTTCTGCCCCTTCTTTTTTATATTCTTCGAAGATCAATTCCCTGGGATTGATCCTATCGTCGAGACTAAAAGGCTGCGCCAACCCGCTATTCTGCAATACCAGCAAAGTGACACACAGTAAGAAAAATGAGATTTTTATTTTCATGTTGGTTGGTTTTGGTATTGAATAAATATTTTTATCTTAATAAAAATGTCAGCAACCGATATTCTCACAATCAATTCCTTTTACCGGTATTATTTCTATTCTTCGTTTATCCCTGTTAAATATCCAGGCCTTTTTTATGATATTCATAAACTCGTTGGTTGTTATTTTACCCCACACTACAATAAAACTATTCTCCACTTTATTCTGGCGGCAAAAGCTACTTCGTATCTCCCACCCTTTTTGTACACCAGTTACTTCAAGCACATCACAAATAAGTAATTTATCAGAAGCTGTATCTTCTTTTATGCTAAAGAATACAAGCACTGTAGTTCCTTTCTTAAACACATGTACTAATATCATTTCCGGTTCATCAAGTTTGCTTACAACACCGCCTTCAAATTGTGTCCACCCCTTCAATTGAGATAACTCTGTTGTTTCAATAAACACTTTACCGATCATTGATTTTTTAGTGCCGGCATATTTTCCAGCCTGTGCAAAAACTGCTATCATGATAAGTTGACAAACAAAAAGAAAAATAAATTTTCTCATACTATCGTTTTACTGAAGTTACTTCATTTCTCGACTGAAGTTTACCATTCATGTACATTTCCATTTTCACAATTCCAAAATTAGGTGCATACCAGGTAGTGGTGGTTGTCTTCATATCGCCCTGCATTTTTCTCATCATTTCTTTTGTTTTTTCATCCATACCCGGAATATCCATTTCCACTTCAACTGAATTACTGATTTTGAAACAGTTAAAGGTTCCAGCCGCAGTTGTCACTTCTTCTTTTCCTTCCACCTTTCTATTGCGATAATGGTATTTCATTTCCATTTTTTTGCCAGCTCTTTCAGAAGTCATGTCACCTGTTGCATCCGGCAATGTTTCTCCATCGGTTAAATTAATAGGATATTCTATCATGGATGATTTGAAAGTCGCATCCTGGTTTTTAGAATCGGTGCGAAACATAGAAGCAATATCAAAATAAATTTTATTGCCGTCACATTTATATTCGTAGGTTACAGTTTTCTTCTTTTCTCCGTTTGCTTCCATAGTAGCTCCTTCTACAATTGCGGTTGTTAATCCTCCTGCTTCAGTCACTGAAAGTATTTTGGTGTATTGCTTTGTTGTTGCTTCGCCTGATTCATTATAACTAGTGGCTTCCACCTCAGCACCTTGTTGAAAGAAAACCATTTTGCTGCAAGCACTTGCCTTAGCAGGGCTGGGATTTGAATTTGTTTGTACACTACTTTCATTTTTATTACCCTCGGCTGTAGATGCAGAATTGTTGCAAGCCAAAGTAAAAAATGCTGAGCCAATCAAAATAAATTTATTCATTTTTGTTGGTTTTAATATCATCTCACCGGCAAGGCTATTGAGATAATAGTTGAAAGATTATTGTTTTCATCGGATTCCGCAACCGTATTTCTTCCATCGGCTTTTACCCAAAAATCAAAGTTGCCAGGCCTAAAACTCCCTTCCGGCTCACGGAATGTATACACTTTTACAAATGATGCCCCGGGATTAATATCCGGCACAGGTAATGTTGCTGTTAGAGTTTTGGTAGTAGCAGTACCCGATGGGCTTTTTATATATGCCACTGTTGTAGAAGAACCCGAACGAAATCCTCCAAAATTTTTGATTCTTACTAATACCTGGATATTTACTTTCTTATTTGCGGCATCTCGTATTACCGACACAAGACTAAATTCTTCAACCCGTAAATCTGGTGGAGTAAGAGGTTTTAGATTTTTAGGTGCAGGCAATGGCTGATTTTGAGCTGCAATACTTCCGGCACAAAAAAATAGAGCTATTAATACAATTGCATTTTTCATTTCCCAAAGTAACGATGGAGAATGCTCTTTGAAAATACCCCTTTTGTGTAATCAGTCCAGTTTAATGATTTTATGTTGCAGGGCTTTGGCTACAGCTTCAGTACCGCAGCTTACATGTAGTTTGTGGTAGATATTTTGAAGATGCTTCTTCACTGTATCAATGGTTATTTCGCTTTTATCCGCAATCATTTTATAGGAATTGCCTTTTACTAACAATTCAAGCATTTCTTTTTCTCTTGCTGTAAGATTGAAGTCTTCATTGACTGCATTAACCTTTCTAAAATGCTGGAAAACTTTCTGTGCTACAAAAGGACTCATGGGTGCTCCACCACTCATTACATCCTGTAAAGCACTTATTAGTTGTAACGGAGAAGTGTTTTTCAACAAGTACCCATCTGCACCGGCACAAATAGAATCAAAAATTCTATTGTCATCATCAAACATGGTGTGCATTACGATCTTTACTTCGGGGCTCACATTTTTAATTCGTTTTACGCCTTCTACCCCACCAATACCAGGCATATCAATATCCATTATTACCAGGTCAGCTTCTAATTTTACAACCTGCTTATCTGCTTTATCGCAATCTGGAAATGCACCTGCCACATGAAAATTCTGTTCATCATTCAATAATAGTTCCAGTGACTGCCGCAACCGGGCATTATCTTCAAATATTAAAAGCTGGTAAGCCATATGATTAAAAATACAATGCTAAAGGGAAATAATCTATTACACTTTCGGGTAATCAAAAACAACATTTCAGGAAACTTCCATTTCCAAACTCAAAACAGTTCCCTTGCCGGGTGATGAATGAATAATTAAAAACCCTCCAGAAGCTTTTGCCCGTTGCTCCATATTATATAAACCGTTACCGGCATTTATATTTTGGCGATCAAAACCTATCCCGTCATCTTTTACCTGCATTACTATTTTATGTTTTTCTGCCTGAATTAAAACAGCTGCTTCCTTTGCACCGGAATATTTGACGAGATTATTAATGGCTTCTTTAAAAATCAAGTACAAATCTCTACGTTGTGTCATACTTAATTGAACACTATTTTCATCTGCCGGAAAATCGAAATGTCCATTAATATTTTTTCCATCCAGCATATCGGCTGCATATCTTTTCATTCGCACAAAAAGATTTTGCATATCGTCGTATTTTGGATTGATATTCCAGACAATATCTGACAGCGACTCGCTGATACGTTGAATATCTTCTGAAGCTTTGGATAAATATTCTTGAGACTTTTCAGGCTGACTGATATTTCTGCGAGCAAGTTCATTGAGAATATTAATATTACTTAGCGAAGCTCCAATATCATCATGTAAATCCTGGCTGATATTATTCCGCATAGCCAGCAGGCTTTTTTGCTGCTCCAGTTTCTTCTTTAGTTGATAGCGGTTGAAATAAGCGTAACCAAGTAGCACTATAAGCCCAACCACTCCCAATAAAAGATTACGAAATGTTTTTTGATTCTTGATTGTTCTTTCTTGCAATTGCTTTTCTGTTTCGGCTAATTGCAATTGCTGTTGATTGGCCGTAGCGATAAGTTCCTTTTTTTCCAATTCTCTTTCCTGCTCTAATAATCTTGCATTTTGCAATTCCTGCGATTTTGATAACAAATCGATTTCGTTTTGCTTTTGCAAAGCAACCGCTGCATTACCATCAATAACAGCTTGCTGTTTTTCAATTTCTAATTGACGGATTTGCTGTGCTGTGTTTAAACGGATTATTTCCTTATCCTTTTTTTCAGTTTCGAAGCGGGTTGTTATTTCCGTAATAGATGTTTGTGTTTTATCTGATACAATACTGTCTCTGTATAAAATATACTTCTTATAGTTTTCAAATGCTGCTGCATAATTTTTTGTTTCGCTGTAATAGTTAGCTAATTGCACATAATAGTCCCTGAGGTTTGCTCTGTCATTATTGGCTTGTAATAAAGCAAGCGATTTACTATAATAAGAAAGCACTGCCGTTGAATCTTTTTTTAATTGTTGGTTCAGCGTACCTGCTGCCATATAACGTCGTGCAAGCATGTAAGGGTCTTTCTTATTTTTTTCCAGGAGTTCAATGGCTTTCAGCTCAAACCCAAGTGCTTCCTCTTTTTTACCATTTGTACTATACAAATTGGATGCAGTTACATAGGAGTGTATTATTCTTGGCTCCAACTTACTTTGTAAGGCATAATTTACGCAGAGCTGTAAATATTTTTCCGCTTCTGCATTATCAATCCCCATGTAAAACTGGCTGATATTGCAGCAACCTAATGACAACCGGGAAATATCTCCTGTTTTTTCCCGATAGCTTAAGGATTTTTTTGCATACTCAATTGCTTTTACCCGGTCGTTCAACCCATAATAAACAGTTGAAAGATTATTATACGCAACACCCAATTCTCCGTATTTGTCAGGAAAATAATTTTCATAAATATTAATAGATTTAATGAGATAGTCAGCCTGCTTTGCAATTTCCCCCTTTCTTCCCCATGTATAGCCCATATCGTTGTAGGCTAATGCTGTCCATCTTGTTGGGTGTTTGGCTAAATAATGCAGAAGACTTTTATCGAATCCGGAAATAGCCGCATCCAACTCATTTTTGTACATTTTTACCTGAGCCATTTGCAGCAAGGTGATTGCAGTAATGAGAGAATCTTTTAGCTGCATTCCAATTTTATTTACCACTTGAGCAGTTGCATCAGCTTTGTTCAAATCATCTTTATCAATATAAATATCTGTTACTTCTATTAATGCATAGGCCTGGCCTTTTTTAAAATTCTTTTGCATACTGAGTGCTTCAGCCTTATCGCAATAGAAAAGTGCGGAGTCATAAATTCCATCAGTAAAAAAGTACTCTGCCTTATCAATTAATGAAAAGACAGTGGCGGAATCAGCTTTGGTGTAGGATGACTGTGCATATGCTTTTCCAAAAAGAGAAACAAGTAGCAGTAAAGAAGCAATTCTCATATTACGGTTATACTTCACACTGAAAAATTACAAATAATTGCCGAAACATAATGTGGGTTAACTTTGCAGGATGGATTTGGAGCAGCCTATTGTACTTTTTGATGGTGTATGCAATTTCTGTAATACCATGGTAAACTTTGCCATCCGTAATGATAAAAAAGGCAGGTTGAAATTTGCTCCTTTGCAATCAGCAACTGGAAAAAAATTACTGGAAGAATTTAAGGTCTTGCCTTCCGCCGACACCATAGTGTTTATTGATAAAGGTAAAGCCCATACTTATGCCAATGCAGCTATCCGGATCAGCAAATATTTAAACTGGCCTGCTAAAATGTTATATGCTTTTATTATTATTCCTCCCTTTATAAGCCAACCTTTTTATAAATGGTTTGCCAAACGGCGTTATAAATGGTTTGGCAAAAAAGAAGTATGTATGATACCCACAGCAGAAGTTCAGGAACGTTTTTTAAAGTAATTGTTGTTATGAATCAAGGTTTCTCAATATCGCCCCCATAGCAGCCGATCCTACAAAAAAAGATAAGAAGACATAGCCGTTGCTTAACAACAAGGAGAACTCGGATGGGCTTCTTTTAAATTCACCTTTTGATAGCATGATTATTGCAAATAAGATTGATAGCAATGAAATAACTATGATTGTGTTACCCGTAAACTTGTAAGAAAAATTTTCTTTCCCTAAAAATTGCTCTGCCCCACTACCGGTGAATACAGCACCAAAAACTCCTGTAACGATCCATAAAACAATTACAAAAGCTGAAGTAGAAGAAAGTCTGGTAACGACATCAAGAAAAATAACTGCAATTTGCAATACATAATTAGCAATGCCAACAGCTATAATTGCTCCAATAAAACAGAGGATTGTTATAAATATTTTCTTGCCTGTTGACATATATTTACTTTATACTTCAATTTCGCCTTTCATATAAAATACACATTGCCCACCCATAATTACCCGGTCACCTTTCTGTTCGCAATAAATATCACCGCCCCTTTTTGAGAGCTGTTTTGCATACATTTTATCCTTTCCCAATTTATAATTCCAGAATGGAATCAATTGAGAATGTGCAGAGCCAGTAACCGGATCTTCATCAATACCGACAGTAGGGGCAAAAAAACGGGATACAAAATCTACTTCCTTTCCGGGTGCAGTTACAATCACCATGGCACCTGCTTTTTTCATCAATGTAAAGTCAGGCCGAAGTTTTATTACTGCATCTTCATTGATCAATTCAACCAAATAATCCCGGTTCTTATACACACCTGCTATTTCCGGGTTACCGAGGGATGCCAATAACTCTTCGGGATATTCGGTTATCCGCTCTGGCATCCACGAAGGAAAATCAAGATTAATCGTATCGCCATTCTGCGAAATATACAAAGGACCACTTTTGGAATGAAATGTAATAACCGGATTTACACATCCCAGCATTTTATATAAGACATGAGCAGCAGCAAGGGTGGCATGGCCACAAAGGTTAATTTCCAGCTCCGGTGTAAACCATCTTATTTCGTAATCATTCTCCTTCGGAACAAAAAAGGCAGTTTCAGCTAAGTTATTTTCCATTGCAATTTGCTGCATCAGTTCATCACCAACCCATTGCTCTAATGGAATTACTGCAGCGGGGTTTCCGCAGAAAAGCTTGTTTGTAAACGCATCAACCTGGTAAATAGTAAGATTCATTCCTTTTCTGTTAGTTTTGATCTATAAAAAGCAGGCAGTGAAAGATTATAACGAACGGCTACTACCCGGATTAAAAATATCACAAGAATGCAAATAATAGTCACCAGATCTGCATCTATTTTAAAATAACGCAATAGAAAATACAAGAGGCCGCCCAAAATACAAGCCATTGCGTAAATTTCCTTACGAAATAACAGGGGAATGTTATTCAACAAGACATCCCGTACCACACCACCAAAGCAAGCGGTAATAGTTCCTAATGTTATACATACCCCGGCACTAAAATCTTTTGCTATGCCCAGTTTAATACCAACCACAGTAAACAAACCCAAACCTAATGCATCAAACAAAAACAATGTAGTAGTTAAATGTTTAAGATAACGGCCAAAAAACATAGTAACAACAGCGGAAGCAAAAATTACAATCGTAGCAGTTGAATTCGTCAGCCAGCTTACTGGCAAATTGCCGATCATCATATCCCGTAAGGTACCGCCGCCAATAGCCGTAACAAAAGCCAATACTAATACTCCAAATGGATCCAGTTTTTTCTCCATCGCCAAAAATGCCCCTGAAACAGCGAATGAAAAGGTGCCGAGAATATCGATAATATATAAGAAGTTAGTTGGCATGGATAATCAAATGTACTAATTCAATAAAAACAAAAATCCCGTTTCACAAAATGCAAAACGGGAATATTAATTTACAAGAGTTGAATTAATCCTTATCGTCACTATCTAAGCGGAACGAAACTTTGCAGATTACACCATAGGATTTTATCTTCCCGTCCTTTACATGCACTTTCATATCCTTTACCCATACGGAATCCACATTACGAATAGTTTTTGATGCTTCTTTAACCGCTTGTTTTACGGCATCGTCAAAACTCTTATCGGAGGAAGCAATCAGCTCAATAACTTTTACAATAGACATAGAAAAAGATTTATAGTTAATAATAATTTAGTCATATAAGATACGACAATTTATCATTACTCACTCATCATTTCTCTAATAATAGTAGCAATTTCCTCGGCATTCGGTTTGCTGAAATAATCGCCATCGCTTCCGTAAGCAGGACGATGAGCTTTACCGGTGATGGTTCTTGGTGCAACATCTAAATATTTATATCCGCCTTGCTCTTCCATCACTTTGTTGAACATAAATGCAGCAGCACCGCCCGGCACATCTTCGTCTACAAAAACAATGCGGTTGGTTTTCTTAAGCGACTCTAAAATCTTATGATTGATGTCGAAAGGAAGCAATGTTTGTACATCTACAATTTCACAACTTATGCCCTGTGCTTCCAATGTATTAACAGCATCTTGTATTATACGTAAGGTAGAGCCATAAGAAACAATTGTTACATCAGAACCCTCCTTAATGACTTCCGGAACGCCTAACGGCACGGTAAAATCAAGCAAGTTGGAAGGTAATTTTTCCTTCAGTCGATAGCCATTCAAACATTCCACTACTAATCCAGGATCATTGCTTCGTAATAAAGTATTATACATACCCGCAGCCTGTGTCATATTTCTTGGCACACATACATACATTCCACGAAGTGCATTTATAACCATGCCCATCGGCGAACCGCTATGCCAGATACCTTCGAGCCGATGACCCCTGGTACGAACAATAACCGGGCAACTTTGCTGCCCAGCTGTTCTGTAATGCAATGTTGATACATCATCACTCAATGGTTGTAATCCATAAAGCAGGTAATCGAGATACTGAATTTCAGCAATAGGTCTTAATCCACGCATGGCTAAACCTATACCCTGTCCCATGATGGTCAACTCACGGATGCCAGTATCAAAAATTCTGTCATTGCCATGTTTTTGCTGTAAACCGCTAAAGCCCTGGTTCACATCACCAATATAACCGAGATCTTCTCCAAATGCCACTACCTTAGGATTGGCTGTAAATAATTCATCAAAGAATTTATTCAATACTTCAAAGCCATTAAGCATTGGCGCATCATTGCCAAACACTGCTTTCACCTCCGTTACTTTTAATGCACTCTTCGGTCCATCATTATATAAATGCGTATTATATAGCTTCTTATTTTCTGCCTGTAATTCTTTGTAATAATCTTTTGTCCAATAAGCAGCATCTGCATTACCCGCTAATGTAAGAGCATTGTTCAATGACTTCATCACATCTCTCCTTAGTGGCTCACGGTTGGCAGATAACTCAACGGCTAATTTTTGTAAAGCCGATGTTTGTTCCGGTAGTGCATTCGCCATGGCATGGATCAAATCTGTAGCCCTGCTTACTTGTTTTTTTACGGGTGTTATAAATTTTGCCCATGCAGATGCTTTACTTTCCCGAACATGTTCTTTAGCTCTTTCTGCAATGCCGTCCAGCTCTTCTTCTTTGGCCAATGCATTTGCAATGATCCACTCTTTCATTTTTCTAATTCCGTCCCACTCTCTTTCCCACTCTAATCGTTCCTGCGTTTTATATCTTTCATGACTACCAGAAGTGGAATGTCCCTGGGGTTGCGTTATTTCTTCCACATGAAATAAAACGGGAGTATGAGTTTCCCTTGCAAAACGAATTCCTTCTTCAAAAACTTCACACATGCCGGCATAATCCCAGCCCTTCACTTTATAAATATTAAACCCATTTGTATTTTCCGTTTTTTGCATACCGCTCAATGCATCGGAAACAGAGGCCTTGGTAGTCTGGTATTTTTTGGGTACCGAAATTCCATACCCATCATCCCACACAAAAACAGCCAAAGGCACTTGTAACACACCGGCAGCATTTATCGTTTCCCAAAAATGACCTTCGCTGGTGGATGCATCACCGATAGTGGCAAAGCAAACTTCGTTTCCGTTATTAGATAAATTAGTGAACGATTGAAGCTGGCTGATACTGCGGAATGCTTTTGAAGCATAGGCCAATCCCAATGCCCGTGGCATTTGCCCGGCAGTAGGCGCTATGTCGGAGGAAATATTTTTAAGCCCCGAAAGATTAAGCCAATCCCCATTTTCATTCACCATTTTAGTTGCGAAATGACAGTTCATTTGCCGACCACCGCTGAATGGTTCGTTCTTTATATTAGGATCTGCATATAATTGTGCAAAAATTTGCTCTGTGTTGGTAAGTCCGGCCGCAAGCATAAAAGTTTGATCCCGGTAATACCCGCTGCGGAAATCCCCGGTATGGAAAAATTTGGCCATAGCTACCTGGGCTACCTCTTTCCCATCTCCAAAAATCCCAAATTTTGCCTTCCCTCCAAGCACTTCTTTACGGCCTAATAAGCTGGTTTCCCGGCTTATACAAACCATCGTATAGTCCAATAGCACTTCATCCCTGAACTTATCAAAAGAAAGCTTTTCGGCATCTTTATATGTTTCCAGATTTGTATTATCCATGGGGCAAAAATAAGAAGATTAAATACCCGGCAGAGGCATGTTAAAAAATACCCGCCAGGCTGCAACTGTTCTATAATATATGCCATCTTTTTTCTAAATTTGGCATCTTAATCCATTAGCATGAAGACATTAGCATTATTAGCCATTAGTTTATTAGAAATATCTGGTTTAAATGCACAAACCGGTCATTCACCTAATGATGGTCATAACCATGGTACTGTGGTAACTGCACCATCATCTAATGAAGATGTAGTAAAATTGAAAGAAACAGAGTTTGACTTTGCAAAGATTCCTCAAGGCAAACCAGTTTACCATACATTCGAAATTGTAAATACCGGTAAAACTGCTCTAAAGTTGGATAATGTAACTGCCACCTGTGGATGTACAACACCAGAGTGGAGCCGTGACGAAATTGCGCCAGGCGCTACAGCAAAAATCAAAGTAGGTTACAATGCAGCAGCAGAAGGAGTATTCGAAAAATTCATTACCATTACTTACAATACTAATCAAACAAAACAAATCAAGATCAAAGGCACAGTTTGGAAAGCCCCCGAAGGCCCCGCACCTGCCAATGCTTCTATAGATTTATTAAAAAAACAATCCTTTTAAATTTAGACAATCATGAAGAAGATCCTTTTACTCGCATCTGCCTTTGTTTTTACCCTTGCTGCAATGGCTCAGCCTAAAGCTGATGATATTGCAAAATTTACTGTGGAAAAACATGATTTTGGCAAAATCAAACAAGGTGTACCAGTTAGTTATTATTTTGAAATAAAGAATATCAGCAACAAACCAATTGTTGTTGAAAACTCTTACGCAAGCTGCGGCTGCACTACGCCGGAAAAAATTGTTGATCCAATTATGCCGGGTGCATCTGTGAAGTTGAAAGTAGATTATAATGCTGCTGCATTGGCAACATTTCATAAAGATGTGTTTGTAAAATTTGCTGGCATTGACCAGCCTAAATCTGTTCAGATAAGCGGAGAGGTTTTAACACCTGAAGCATATGAAGCATACTTAAAAGAAAAAGGAAACAAACCAAAAAATTAATAATTGCTTTTAGCCGAGTAAAGCCCTTCATAAATAATTTATGAGGGGCTTTTGATTTTAGCAGCCTTTCTTTCGGGATTGTAAACAATATGGAAAAACAAGTGTTGATTGCAAAATCAAATCGGGGAAAAAATTCCCAACTCCGTGCCTTGAAACAAATTTTGTTCTGAATATTTCATAGAAATAAATCTTCGGTTGAGAGCCATAGTACAGCATTTTTCCACATTTACAATCAAAGAAATTGATTTTCATTAGCCCTGAACCAAGCGGAATCTTTCTGGCATGAATCTTTGAGTGTCTGCTGTACTAAAAACAATTATTATGGAAAAGTCATCTAATAGTTTGCATAATAATAATGTACTGACTCAAAACAGGTTGACAATACATGACTTTCTCAGCGACTCGTATCAACATGCAAAACTTCATCTTCAAGAAGGTGTGTCGTACTTAAAAGATGAATTGTTTTCTATACATGACAAAAGCACATGCTATATTAACAGAATGATGATGCCAGTTAATAATTTTCTTAAAGATATAAGCGATATAGAAAACGAACTTCAACAGGAGCTTTCGAAAGAAACTACTCATTGCTTATGTATAGACGGGCAAATGGTACCTGCCGAAGTAGTGCTTATAACACAACCGATGGAAGAAAACTATTAATTTTTCCCCTTCATATATTTTTTGAACACATCTGATTCCTGCACATATTTAATGATCATTGCCTGAAATTCTTCATTTTGCTTAGCCGGGCCATTCTGTGAAGTAAAATAGATGGTGAAAAATTTATTCTCCCGGAAATTAAAGTCCGGATTCGTAACATCCTTTTCAGAAATAATAATAACGAATAGTTTCGATTTTACTTTTGCAGCATCATCACCAGTTGTTCCGGTTTTTACATAGTAATAATAGGGAGTTCCATTTTTTAGCATCGTCCCCAGTCTTGCTGCTGTTCCCCGCAATAATGCTTGTTTGAGTCCTTCAAAAACTTTTTCTTTTGTTATGGATAGATAATTACTGTAACTAACTGAGTTGTCTACGTCAAAAGCATTAAAAGATGGCTCAGCTGCATAAGGGTTTAGTGTCAATGAGTAGTTTTTATTCTGGCTTACCAATTTACCAAAAGCGTCAAGCATTTTTACCGGCGGCACCATTACCTGACTGCTACCTTTTACATGTCCTCTGAAAGAAGACATGAACACTTCATTGGGCTTACCATTATCCATGCCCGTTCCTTTCTGGTCGAACAAGGCATACTCCGGCAAAATAAATCCTGATTTTTTATAGGCTGTTTGAAAAAGTGAAGAATCATATACCGAGGAGAACTTATCATATCCCTTTCTTGCATGAAAGGTGTATATGCCATAATTATTAAACAATCCTGTTGATACAAATGAACTATCTGAGCCAAAATTGGCTTTACCATTTGAATAACCCGGCCAGTTTTCAAATCCATTAAGCCAGTATTGTTTTCCATTATAACTAAAGTAGGGCCAATGAAAATTTGATTCAGGATTTTTGGTGGCGAAATGTTTGGTCAATAAATCTCTCAACCCTTGTCGTGAATAAGAGCCGAGCAACAATAAGTTAGAGTGGTAATAATTATCAGAATACCTGAGATAATCTACTACAGAACTAATACGACCATTGTTTTTTTCAAAGTCATACTCAGCCACTTTTTCTCCACCAAAAAATGCTTGTTTCTGCGAAAAACCTTCAGCAGCAAATTTATCCCAGTCGAGATTTAATTGCGAAGCGATAGCAGAAAATATAATAGGTTTTAAAGTAGACCCCGGACCTGGGTTCATTCGCAATAAATTTATATTACCGATTTGTTTTCTTAATAGTGATTGGGAGACATAACCATTGTCACTTCTTATTACTTTACTAAAAGCTGCTTTATCATTTGGATCAGGCCTGTTCATTTCTTTAATAAAATCGGACATAGCAATCAGCCTTCCATTACCATCAGCAATACAAATCCCATACTCGGCTCCTTTTTTATAAGATGTATCTGCATTGAGCATTGTTTTAATCTTTACAGATAAAGAATCCATCAGTATTGCGTCTAATGATACGAAAGCATTTTTTTTAGGTTGCCCATTAGCAGTGTACTCAGATGAGATACTCTCCGCAAAATTTCTTGCCCAAATAAAATCTTCTGCTAGTGGGTAAACATAAAACCGGCTTCCATTTACATAATAATTTTTCATAAATGCATCTGGCTGTATTACCAAAATCATATCCACTCCTTTAGCATTGACAACCCGTATTCTGTCAGGATTACGAATCTGAATCGTATCATTCTGTGACAACATGCTATTGCCTTCCTTCGTTGCAATTGTATACGACGATGCTGAACTATTTACCAGGTAAATTTTATTTTCAGAATTTTTTGCTGCGACTTTTGTAAATAAAAGTTGCAGCCCATCTCCCAGGCTAGTATTTTCAGCTGCTGAGCTGCCAGTAATTCTTTTGTAAGAAACGGTGCCATCTGCAGCAGACCATAAACTAATATTATAATTACTGCTATCCCCAAACACATTCCCTGCCCAATATTGTTGCAAATGTGGTGGTGGTTCTATCCGAAAATAATTATCGTTCACCGCTAATTGGGGTTTTCCTGAATAGAGATCAAGGTAGAGCATTCTTCGCTGATCAAGATGGCGGGAGAAATCAGTTTTTATATAGGCTTCAACTTCCTTTCTGAAATACTCACCTGCATCATCAATAAAACCAATAGCCAGTAATTTTCGCAAGGAATCAGTAAACAACTTATCTTTTTTGATCATTGATAATTTGCGTGTAGCTTTTGAAGAATCAAAATAATCAAACAAAGGCTGCAAACGAAATTGCACATGCGAATCCATTTCTTTAGCGAGATCTGCCACACCAAATTCTTTCCCTTTATTAAATACCGGAGTTACTAAGAATAAAAGCAAAGCCAATCCAATAAATACTATAGAGCCAGGAATTAATTTTTTTCTATTCGGATATTGCTCAAGTGGAATACGTTTGAATAAATAGACAATCAGTATGATTAAAATAGAAGGAAATAAAATTGATTGCTTGCTGAGAATACTTCCAAACGGCAAATCCTGTCCAAAGAAAATATACCGGCCCGTAGCTGCCAATATTACTAATAGTGCAGTTATCAATAAATAATTCAGTAAGGAAAATCCAGCTGTAATCGTTGGATAGTTGCTATTGATACGATTCGTAAAATCAGGATAGAGTTTATAAAATGAAGCTAATAAAGTAGTGGGAACTAACAATAACAACACATATAATAGAACTGACCATTTACCATGTTCAGCAATAAAGAAACGACTGGCTACAAGGTCAGTGGCCTGTGCATTATATTTTGCTCCTTTATTCTGCGGTGCATGTGGCAATAGATTAAATCCTGCATTGTTTACACCCGGGTTATTTTTTTCATAGATAAAGGTATTGATGAACCATTGGTTTTGTGCCGCCCTGATAACAGGTTCATATGTTTTACCATCTTCGTATGCTATTTCAATGGCTTTATCAACCGGCATTGTCATTACATCAATCCGGTATTTTGTAACGGCAGCTTTGCTTAAAATTCTTTCCTTGGGAAAAAACAGGAATGCTATGGCAAAAAGTAAGATGGCTGAAGATAAACCCGACAGTATTCGTTTTCGTTCGCTGGACTTGTGTAATAATCTTACCACCGCATAAGAAATGGCAATAGCAAATAAAACATAACCTGCTAAATAAAGCAGTTGGGGTAATTCCAGCAGGTATTTGAATATATAAGAGCCGTAAACAAGATTGATGGCAAATGACAGTAAATAAATAAATCCCAGCATTCCAAATAAGGAAGCATTCTTCTTACTACCTGCTGATAAACCAGCGATGGCATAGTTGATACAGAGAAATGCTTCATTAAATAATAAGAAATTGAGAAAGATAATTGCAAAGCCAATATCAACAAATGCAAATAAACCTAACAAACTCACAGATAACAAAACCTTTACCGGGTTGTTAATAATAATATCAAATGATTTGGCAGTATTAAGTCCCCACCAGCTTTTCTCTGAGGATACGACCAACGGAGAATGGCGATAGGAAATATAAATAAAAAGAAAATAGCACAGCATTAGTCCAATAGCAAGGTGGCGGCAGGTTGTTGGATCAAAATTATTGAAGGCAGCTAAACCACCCGCCGCCAATAAAATAAATATCCATGCTGCAAAGAAAATAACTCTTACACCTTTCCACTTTACCAACGCATTCTTATTCATTACAGAAGAAATGTTATCCTCTGTAAAAAAGATTTTGCTACTGCTGGGTTGCTGGTACGATAGTTTTAAAATGGAAGCTGCCTGCTTACGGATGCGGTTATACAAATACTTCAGAAAATTAAATCCAAAAATAATTGCCAGAATAATTCCGGTTAAAACTATAATTCCAAAATTCCAGGGACTATTCAATTGCTGTACAGATGGCAGGTCTAATCCTTCATAAGGAGGAAATGTTTTGTATCGCCAATATAAAAAGAAGCGGGTAGTTAGTAATACAATAGTAACACATGATAGCAATTGCCATATCCAGCTTAGCTGGTACACTGGCTTAATTAACGAACTACAAAAAACAAGCAGGAAAAAGAGCAGTAATGTTCCAAATAAAAGTAATTGCCAGTTGCCTGCTGATAAATTTGTAGACCCTAAATTCCAATTAAAAGAATTTTCTACCGAAAACATCCAGCTAAAATCTGCTGACTTTGCAGGCAAGAGTAATTTATTACCAGCACTTATGACCGGTATTCCCCTTCCATTCATAAATTTGGCCTGTAACTCCAGCGGAGTATTGGCTTTTGCTTTTTGATAGGTGAGTAATACAGGTGAAAAATCAATTGTAGCATCACCATCAAAAGGGGCGAACATAAACCCTTCATTAAAAACAGCCGGCATCTGTTCCATATCTTTTGCCTCTGCCACCAGGAATTTGTTGACACTGTGTTTTGTCCAGTTGCTTTTCTCCTCCTCTGTTAAAGGATAGGATACCGGGTAACGGTTGAACAAAGCGAAACTATCAGCCCCGAGATACTGTACCCGAAACTGGTTTTTATTATTGTCCAGAAAGCTGATTCCCCAGGCCACGGTACTTTTATCTTCGATTGGCTTATTAAAAGCAAGATTTGCAACGGCAACAAAGTTTTCATCATACTTTACTGCCCGGCAATACGCAAACAGCTTACCTGATAAAAAATATTTTAGTTCTCCGCCCCTGTTTCTTGAAACATCATCCCGCAGCAAAAGTATACTATGAAGCACATTTACAACTTGCTCATTAGTATACCACGAAGAGTTTATAAATTGTATATCGTCTTTGAAAACATTCCAGCCACTCAGTCCTTTGCGGATGGTCTTTCCTGTTTTTGTAATAAGCGTATTGCCAATACTTAATTCAAAGCTTGTATCGGCCACCGATCTTATATTTAAAATAGTCGAATCTAATTGGAAAGAAAGCTTATGTCCATTAGCAGGATAGTTAACTGAAAGAAGTTTATAAGAATTGGCTGTTGCCGTATAAAATGGTTCTTCAGAATAAGAAGAGACCAGGTTTAAGCTACTTTCCTTTTTTTGCAGCACAAAGCTATTATAGGAGTTGGTTTTGTAATTAACGGTATCCGTTCTTCCCAATTCTATTTTACCTGCTACTTTAAACCCATCATGCCGGATAAAATGATGATCGAGATTGCTAAATGCTTTTAGCGACAGCGGCGCATGAATATTAAAATACAAAAATGAAAAACAGGCAGCACCGATCAACAAAAAAATAGCCGGGAATCTTCTTTTCTGGTAACCATTCTTAATAAACCCCTTGTAAAAGAAAAATCCATACAACAGCAGCACCACAATAGTGAATGCATATAAAAAACTAAGGCTGGTGAAGAATTTCAGCATGAATCGGCTTATTGATTATTTAGATTTGTTTCATCAAAAACAGGATAAGATAAACGGGGCAAACCTGCTTTGTTCAAGGCTATCCTTACTACCAATGCTCTGCTGCCAAATTCTGTATTCATTTTTTTAAGCAACGATGTATCAGGACCTTTTCCTTTGGAAAATTCTTTTATTCGTTCTGCAATGCGTCCGCCGATTGCCAAATCATTTACCCGCAGGTATAAATATTCTATGTATAAAAGGGAGAGTGAAATCAGCAGGTCTAACAACTTTTCATTATCAGCCTCACTAAGTTTAGCAGGATTATTCTTATTAGCGTCCGTTATAGTTAGAATGGGCTTTAAAAACTTTTCATAAGCGAATCCAACTACTGCATTCTCCGTTTCCAACACAGTTTGCATAGCTACTTTTTCATCCTTGGTCTTATCATAGCCCGGATAGTTTTTTACTTTGTATGCCTTTTGAATGCCGTGCTTTAGCGAATCATACTCATGCTGTATACCATTGTACTCTTTTATTACAAGGCTTAACCCTTCATTTTCTTTGGATAGCTTCAGTAATTCCGCATTCAGATCGTTGATCTTATTCTCCATTGCCTGAGGAGATAGTTTTCTCTTCTTGTCTTTAGCTAGGGCAGAAAGGCCATTATCCGTTCTTGCGGATAATAGCTTTGCTTCTTCCTGAAAACCGGCAATGGTTCTATTTATTTTTCGCTGGTGACGGAACAACAAATAAATCACAATGATCAATAAAACTATAATAGCAACCAGGCCAGCCAATATATATTGCTGGGAATCGGTTGTTTCAACTTTTTCAGGCTCCTTAACTTCTTGCTGGGGCAGAGTGACAAGGTTTAATTTTATCAGCGAGTCCAGTTCCGAACGAAGGATGACCGGATTCCGGCTGCTTTTTTCCGCTGCTGATAATGTATCCACTATCCTGATCGATTTAGTATCCGTTTGTGCATACAAACTTGCTGATAGTAGCACTAACATCAAAGTGAGATATATTTTATTTCGCA
The DNA here is from genome assembly GCA_022843585.1 of Chitinophagaceae bacterium. Taxonomy (GTDB): domain Bacteria; phylum Bacteroidota; class Bacteroidia; order Chitinophagales; family Chitinophagaceae; genus JJ008. The sequence goes on along the minus strand of JALHNJ010000001.1, from coordinate 1,096,138 downwards.
TAATCATGTTGTTACTATTAAAATTGAAAGAACTGAAGAATGCCTTGCCTTTTCTTAACTGGTTTTTCATTCGCTGTTTTTTTCTCCTTTATCATATCATAATAAACTGCATTTATCGAAGCAAGTTCACCTGTATATCCTGGGAACATGGAGATAGCTTTCATATCCTGTATTGGCGAATAAGTTTCTGCTACTGAAGTAAGTACACTGTATAATGACCGAACATCCTTTACCCGTTGATTTTCCATCAGGCGGAGATAAATATTGTCACGGGTAAAATAGATATCAACCGTTTTATTCTTAAAGGATTTTAATTCCTGGTTATTACGCCGTACAACAGCCGCATTATACAAAATATCATTGCCGGGTTCAATCTTAATACCCCGGTAGAGGTAGATATTATTATTCAGCACATCATTGTTCTTCGACAAACCTTCTTTCTTATCAATAGGAATGCCGGTAAAATCAGTAATCTTATATGCACCACTAAAGGCACCATGTATGGCTACATTTTTATTGTTCAATGCCCGGCCCGGTGGAATTGTATTTATTTTAATTGCTGTGCCCAATAATTCTTTCAGTTCCCGTTCCAGTTTTATTTTCAATGCATCAAAATAAAAAGCCCTGCCGCTAAGCATTACGGCTTTTATTCTTTTCTTAATGTCTTTGGTAATTACGTCGCTAATACTGGCAATAATGCAATGCACAATACAATCAGTGGCCTTATCAATAATACCCGTTACTTCCTCATCCCAGCGGATGCTTCTGTCCTTAAGGATCACATCGGCATATTGCAGCAATGTAGACTGGTCTTTATGCAGGTTACCAATCGTTCTTTCTGTACTAAAAGAGTTTTCTGCTAACTGAGAAAATGCTGTAACACTTATCGGTTGTAGTTTGCTGAACTTTTTCTTTTGCTCTTCCATCAGCTGGATAAAATTCAGCACATCTGCTGTAAGGTTTTGGTCGAGGATATGGCGGTTGATAAAATCTTTTACAGAAATATCATTGCTGCCCGGAATAGCCCGAAGCACTTGTGTAAGAAAATCTTCTGCAAAGCCATAGAGTAATACATTTCCAGCACCGGCAAAACCAGTCCTGAAAAAGCTGGAATAATTTTCATTATCATCTGCCAGTACCATCGAAATATCGGTAGTACCTTTACCACAATCGATCACCAATGCAATTTCTCCATTCGATAAGTTTACTTCATCGGCATGTGTTTGCTGGTAACCCATAAAAGCCGCATCGCTTTCAGAGATCGTTTCGTACTCGATATACAGATCATCATTACTAATTTGCAATGATGATAATAAATTAGCTGTTTGTGCTCTTAATTCGTTCAGCATCTCAAAAACATCATGCTGAGTATAAATATTGGGCACCAGCAATGTTACGATCATGCCTCCTTTTTGAAAAGATGGCTTGGTGTTTATCATCAATCGGAGTAAACGTAACAATACTGCACTGATCAATTCTTTCTTATGTGTTCGGATGCTGTAATCTTCTGTATAATTCCCCATTGAAAGTTGCAGGCTTTTTTCAATACCTAATTTCAGGTTGGGTATGATCTCATAATCATCCCGGAAAGAAAATTCTGTAGCAGCTACTTCCTTCCTCGTTATAAATAACCTCATTTCGTCATTCAATAAATTATCAGTGAAGTTGAAAGGGAATGTCTTTCTTTCTGTGGTGGTTATCCTTTTTTTAACCGCATAGAAAGAACGATAGAGCATATTTTGTCCGGCCTCATTATTCAAAAAATCATCCCGTTTCCAGTTCTTGCTATTATCTGTAATATTCAACTGGCTGATAACATTCTCTAATATATCATAAGAAACAATAGCTGACTGCGGCCCGCAGTTCCTATATCCTACCTGGCTGGCTTCACTACCAAAGTCTATAACTACCCGCTGACAATCTTTCGACTGAACGATGGCAAACTGAAATTCGCCAGAGTAATTTTCATTCGCATCCTGCTGCAAAGTAACCCGGAGATTAAAAGCTGTTTTCTCTACCCGGTATTTATAAATTCCTATGGTGACTCTTTTTTGATCGGCAGAATAATCAAGCCGTAAACCGGTTTCTTCATCCTGAAATGGTTCTACTGAAAAGGAACTGCTCTTTTTAATGATCAGTTCAAAATCATCCCCATTCTTTTGTAATGAAATATGACATTCCCGCAATGGAATATCTTGTTTATACGATGGCGCCATCTGGTTCAGTACAATTTTTGCCGGGTCTTCGATTGTAAGCAGCGGTGTAAGTACCCTGTCTTCTGCATATACTACAAAATTAAAATCGGTTTCCTGTACAGATTTTATTGTATGCTCAAGTCGTGTAACAAAATACCTGTCACTGCGAATTAGAACGGGGAGATAGTATAGCGCCATATAAAAGTTTGTAGTTTTTGTTTATAGTTTGTTGTCATTCTCTACAGAACCAGCGATCATTATAGTTGCCTGAATTATTTTTTGTAGCTGCCGAATAACAGAAGTTGAATGCTTTTGCTTTTATTGATTCAAAGGAAACAGAAAGGCTATCACCTTTATACTTGTAATCCAATTCTCGTTTAATAGGTTTATCATATTTGATGTTGTTAAAAGCAAGTGTATCAGTAAAGGTCACCTTATTACTATTCCATACAGATATTTTAACTATCGCCTTATCAATGGTAAAGCCAGTAGTATTATCAAGCATAACGTCAATGTTAAAGAAACGGGAGTCTCCATTAGTTGATTCTTTGTCTGATTTTAATTGTAATAAAATTCTTTCCGGCCAGGTATTGCGCATCCGTAGATTTGCTTTTGTATGCTTATCTATTGCTTGTCCCCTCGCCGTTTCAATATCTACTATCAAAGAGTCCATATCCATTGGCGGCACATTGGCCGGCCTGATAGCTGATGTGGTTAATTGTTCAGCTTCTTTCCATTTTATTTTTGTAAAGTTGAAAACTAGAAAAGTAATGATGGCAACACCTAGCGTATATAAGGATTTCTTAAGCCAGCGAGAGCTGCCTGACTTATTAGTATTGACAGTTGCTTCTATATTCTTTTGATTATTCTCTGTAGAAATATTCTTTGCTTTCCTAAAAGCATCAGGAAATTGTTTGGAAAATGCAGCGAGGCCAATCCATTCGTTGCTGCTGAATACCCATATCCTTATCTTATCCTTATCTCTTGAGGATGTTATCAGCAATTCTAGTTCTTCCTGCGACTGTACGTCTCTTACGCCATTTGTTCCGTCAGTAAACAACATTTTATTCATTGTCGGGCGGTGTAACCAGTGTTATAGTTGTTGGTTAAGTGTAGAGAAGCATCAAATAGGCTTAGTGTGTTTTTAAAATGAAGTGAAAAATTACGTTGTCAACGCATACCAACATATACCCAGTAGCCCTTACAACAATACTTTATGAAAAATTGAAAGTATTATGATTTTGTAAACAAAAAATTAGAGTGGTATTTATACTAAAATGAAAATTGCGAAAATTGAGCAGCTCATATTTACAATATTTCCTTTGCACTATCGTTGACTGTAAAACCAAATTGCCCCTGATGATAAGAGCCACACTTCTGCTGCTATTTTCCAACAACATTGTTATCCATGCACAACAGACCCAGGCGACTACTGATTCCATATTAAAAATGGCAACAGTGAATGTGACTGTAACCAGCATGAACGGCAAACCAAGAAAAGGAGAATTGATTATATTTCATGGGCAAACAACCGGTAAAATAATCAAAGGAGTTTCTGACGTTGCTGGCAAACTAAAACAATTGTTACCGCCAGGCGATACCTATAATGTAAGTTTGAAAAGTGTTTCAGACACTACTCAATATGCTGCTATCACTGTGCCAACTCTTGCAGAAGATGAATTTTTTACCGAACCGTATTGGGTAAGAGTAAAATATGACCCAGCCCGTACCTACCGCCTCGATAATGTGCATTTTGATACAGACAAAGCCACATTACGTAAGAATTCATACACACAATTGAACGAATTGCTTGAGTATTTAGAACGTCATGAGGAAATAAAAATTGAAATTGCAGGGCATACCGATAATATAGGTACGGCCTCACACAATCTTAAACTTTCCCACGAAAGAGCAACAACCATCCGTAATTATCTTACTAATAAGGGAGTAAAAGGAATTCGTCTTACAGTAAAAGGCTATGGAGATACTCAACCAATAGCAGATAATAGTACAGACGAAGGACGCCAATTGAATAGAAGAACTGAAGTGAGAATTTTGTGAGCTAACAAAATATTAAACCTTGCTACTGCCTTTCCAAATAAAAAATGGGTAGGTTGCAACTTGCCAAATAGAATTCCTGCAGTACAAGTGTGCGACGCAACAGACGATGCCATGAAAAACTGTAGCTGGTAAACAAAAATTTCCTTTGCCTTCTACCTTTAGCCTTTTACCTTTGCCTCTATGCTTACAATCTCAAACCGTGGCCAGCAGATGCCACCTTCGCCGATCAGAAAATTAGTGCCTTATGCTGAGGCGGCTAAGAAAAAAGGACTAAAAGTTTATCACCTGAACATAGGGCAGCCGGATATTGAAACGCCTCCTGCAATTATGGATGCGGTACGGAATGCAGATATTAAAGTGCTGGAGTATAGCCATAGTGCCGGTAATGAAAGTTATCGTCGCAAATTGGTACAGTATTATAAATCAGTGGGAATTGATGTAAGCCACGACCAGATTTTAATAACGACTGGCGGAAGCGAAGCAATTATGTTTGGTTTTTTTGCCTGTTTAAATCCCGGTGATGAAGTAATTATTCCTGAGCCTTTTTATGCCAACTATAATGGGTTTGCCTGTGCGGCAGGTGTAACGGTGGTGCCGATCACTTCCCGTATTGAAACCGGTTTTGCATTGCCTCCTATTTCAGATTTTGAAAAAGTAATTACCCATAGAACAAAGGCCATCATCATTTGCAGCCCGAATAACCCTACTGGTTATTTGTACAGTAAAGAAGAAATGGAAGCATTGAAGAAAATTTGTGTACAATATAATTTATATCTTTTTAGTGATGAAGCCTACCGTGAGTTTTGCTATGATGGTGAATATGTAAGTGCCATGCATCTGGAAGGTTTGGATCAGCATGTGGTATTGATGGATACTATTTCAAAAAGATACAGTGCCTGCGGTGCAAGAATTGGGGCATTGGTGACCAAAAATAAAGAGGTGTATGATGCAGCAATGAAATTTGCACAGGCAAGATTAAGTCCACCGGGTCTTGCACAAATAATGGGAGAAGCTGCGGTTGATTTACCAGCCAGTTATTTTGATGCACCAAAAGCGGAATATTTATCCAGAAGAAATTTATTAGTAAGCCGGTTGAATGCAATGGACGGAGTGTATTGTCCGAATCCCGGTGGTGCATTTTATGCAATAGCAAAATTGCCGATCGATAATAGCGACAAATTTTGCCAATGGTTGCTGGAAGAATTTTCGTACAACAATCAAACAGTAATGCTGGCACCAGCTACCGGTTTTTATGGTACGGCCGGTTTAGGTACGAATGAAGTGCGGTTGGCTTATGTATTAAACCTGGATGCGTTAAATGCAGCGATGGATTGTTTGGAAAAAGCATTGGAAGTATATCCGGGAAGAGTAGCTACTGGAAATTTGGCTGCTGCGGAAGCAAAATAAATAAAGTATCGCCGCCCCCTTTTACTGTTTCAGCAATTTTGATTGTTCGGCGAACAGTACAGGAAGAAAATGTTTATTTAGCTCCGAAAATTTTGTGGGTGCAGCCGGCTCATCGCCATAGTCATTAAGTTGCAACTGCCACCAGCCTACATTTTTCCATTGCCCTAGTTTATAGCCTACTTTTTCGTAAGTAGCAAAATAAGTAAAGCCCAAACTTTCATGAAAGGCCACACTCTTATCGTTTGGTAAATTAATTACTGCATACACATTATTAAATCCTTGCTTTTGTAGAATAGCAAACAATGCTGTGTACAAAGCTCTGCCCACACCAGCTTTTTGAAAATCCTCATGGATATACACCGAGCATTCCACACTCCATTGATAGGCCACCCGTTCCCGGTAGCGGGAAGCATAGGCATAGCCAGCAATTTTTCCATCGGCTTCACAAACTAACCAGGGCCAGTTTTCAAGATAGTGATTGATTCTTTGTGCAAACTCTTTAACTGTTGGAACTGCTGTTTCAAATGTAAGCGAGGTGGTTTCAATATATGGTGCATATATATTGAGTATGCCTTCGGCATCTGCAGGGGTTGCAAGTCTGATAGTAAGCATTACAGAAAGCAGAAAACCCACTTTTGTGGGTTTTCTAGTACGGGAGAGCAGACTTGAACTGCCGACCTTCGGGTTATGAATCCGATGCTCTAACCAGCTGAGCTACCCCCGCAATTGGGCGGCAAAAATAGCCATTTTAGGCAAAAGAGTAAAACGAATTTTGACCATTTTACAACTAATTATTCCTAAAAAAGAAAAAGCAAGCTTTTTCAGCCTGCTTTTTTATAAATCGAACGATTTAGTTTAATACAAGGAATAAGTATATCGTCCCGTACAGTTACCCGTCGCTGTCCAATCTCTTGTACCGCCGGTAGAAATACAATAGATTTCAGTGTAACCATCCGCTACGTTTACAGTAAATGAACCGTAAGGAGACAAAGTGCCGCGATAATAACCATCCACATATACTTTTACATATAAGCCAGAATAGTTATCAAAGAAAACACTGCATGTGCCCCTTGATTTTGTCTCAACAACATCCGTTGTAGGAGCTTCTCCTTTAATTTTAGAGGCGCTGCGGTTGGCTTCTACAGCACTTGACTGCAATTTTACAGCAATTTTTTTCTGTGCGGAGGCGGTGGTGGTAAATGCAAGCATCATACAAGTGATAGCAAACATTCCAATCAGTGTTTTTTTCATGTTTTATTTTTTTTGTTTAAATGTAATACGAATAACTGTTTAAAATTTTTATTCTTTTATTGAAGCCGGGTTATTTTAATAACTACCAGCTGCAATACCTATTGAAAGTTATTTTAGTATTTTGATTTTACCGGCAGTTTAATAAGATTCCAGTTAGATACTGATTTTTTAAATGAACGGGTTCCGCCTTCATTTCCCATGTTCAACAAATTACCCAATGGATTTTCAACACCCCCAGCCGCTCTTACTCCTTCCTGGTTAAATACCATAGCATAATTAGGAATAGCTTCATCAGCAGCTAATACATAATAATTATCTGTTCCAATTGGTTCTGCTACTTCTCCTTCAAAAAGAAATACTTTCTTTACAAGGTTAAAGTTTTCATACTTAGGAAACTGGTTGCCCACATTACCATCACTTTCGCTTGGATAAACCAATGTCATATTTCCATCCTTATCAATCAGGAAAACATATACAAATCTTTTTACCCTGTTGGCACCGGTGTATCCATCGTTAGCTACCAAATTAAAAGCAACATTCTCACCCACTTTATATTCCTGGTTATTTATTGTTTCACCCGTTGCCTTATTTACAATTTCCAGGTGAAAAGGAAAATTGCTCTCCCCATCCTTTGGTCCTGATAGCTGCACCCACCCTCTTATTTTAGAAAGCCGCATCGCATACTCATACAAGTTATCAGTTACAGCAGTGCTGGCTTCATTACCGCCATCTTCCAGCACAAAACTTTTTGTTTGTACCGGCATTGATTCCAGGCTATCTCTCGATGATGTTTGTGCCCGGCGAAATCCATAAGCCGGTTTTCCATTCTCATCAATAGTTCCATATAAAACATAATGTGCATCAGAAGAATTATCAACAATCATAATACTCCTGTTGGAACGTAATTTTCCTTTCACTGCATCAGCCAATGCTTTGGATGGAGGTAATTCAAAATAGAAAGATGAATCCTGTTTGCCCAACTGTAAAAGATTAGCCGCAGTAAGACTTGCTGGTGCTGGCACATCCTTACCATCTACATTCACTTTGTATTTATTACCATCATAAAAAACAGTCGTATATGGATCTGCTTTTTCCAATTTATTTACCCAATTTATTTTTTTGGATTGCCGCAACTCATTGTTAACCGCCGCCAGCTTTGCAATATCCTCATATAGCATATTTACAGCTGGAACATATACTTTTAATAACGGTGCTGCAGAAGACACCCAATTAGTTACTTCCAGCAAGTTGCCGGCCTTCAAATCTTTAATGTTGCCTTTCACCACCTTGGCTCTTGATTTATTAACGCCCATTACAGAATCGATTTCCACTTTTACCAGTGTATCTTTTCCATTAAATTTCACTAACTCATTTTCTTTATTCAATCCTAATGCAAAACCACCCTGTAAAAAAACTTTTCCATTTTCAAAACCGGAAATAGCAATTAATGATTTATCAGGGAGAGTTCCTTTCTCAATACCAAACAAAGTTTGTTGTTGCCTTTCAGGCTTACCCGCCAATACAGGTTCTTGTTTCTTCCCATTGCTCTTTAAAATGGCACGCAAACTTGTAAATAAATTTATTACAGACGCATTTACAGATTGTTGTTCCAAAGCCTGGGTTAAAGCGATGGTAAAGGCGCCACGGGGAATATTATTTTCATCCCGCTGCTCCTGTGCAAATTCATTATCCTGTGCAGCAGAAATTATAAGAAAATTTCCTTCTGATCTTGTTTCTGGCGGCACTGGTTGTGAGGCATCTTTTGCATCGTAATTGGCATCGGCAATAAATCTTGATTTGCCAGGGGCATTGGGTCCACGGGAAAGTGATCCGCTATGACAGCAATCCATTATCACCGTTAGTTTTACACCCTTATCTATAAAGGCATTAAAAATTTTTGCCAGCTCCTTATCCCGTATGTCCTCCACTCCTTCCTTATACGTATCACTGGGCACCATTGATTCATCTTTTTTGTCTGCTTCCTTTGCAAGACTGTTTGGCACCTGGCTTCCGTGTCCGGCGTAATAGATAAAGGCAATATCATTGGCTTTGCTTTTATCCAATAAATCGTTCATTGATTTAAGGATAGCCGCCCTATTGGCAGCATCATTATACAAAGTGTCTACTTTGGCTGCATCAAACTGGAATTTAGATATTACAATAGATTGAATGGAACGGCCATCATTTACACAACCATCTAAATTTCTGAAATTAGATCGGGCCGTACTCGCCGGTTTATAGGTGGCTGGTGGCTCATATTGATCGATAGCAATAATAAGTGCTCTTTTTTCCTGTGCTATGACAAGGCTGGTAATAATTAGAGTACATACGGTGATTAACAAATGCTTGGACATAACCTTTAATTTTTGGTTTGGTGGTGCGTTCTGTAGATTTTAAAGTAATTATTACAAAAATCGATCTGACTGGCTGGTTGACTACTAATATAAAGTGTTTTTGGGACAACAACCGACATAATCCTGCTAGCCGTAAGCATTGATTTGATCAAAGTCAAAAAAGTTGTATGCCCTAAAAAAAATACTTTCTTTTTCATATTAAATAAGGCAGATGTTTTTGAAGGTCTCATTATGTACACAATTTAGCTGCTTAATAAACTGTAAACTATACCCATTTATGGGTATTTAATACTCTTGGTTATGAGCAATACATGATTTTCCCGTTTATTGAGATGCAGTAAAATCCCATGTTTCCCTCAGCATATCCTTATACTCCGCTGGTAATTCTGCAGCATTGTAAGCTTTAAAAGCATACATTTTTGCACGGGCATTGTCGCCCATAGTATTATAGCAACGCATTTGAATAAGGTACAGATAGTGTTCTTTTCCTTTATCGCTTTCCTGCAATACAAAATTGGAAAGTTTATTAATTAACCGCTGCGAATTTTCTTTATCAATAATCACTGAAAATTCTTCAAACCAACCAGCTATTGAAGCAATACTTACCGGGCTTTTATTATCATCAAGGTATTGTAATAATAAACTTGTAGCCTTACTTATATCTTTATCTGCCCGTAAAGCTTCTTTCAACAGCAGGTCTTTCAAAGCATAATCAAGTTTGGCTGGAATATATTTTTTCACAACGTTAATAAAAGAATCTTTTTGCTGACCGCCTTTATGATATGCAGCCATTGCCTGGTTAAAAATTCTTTTGTATAGCAAAGAAGAAGTTTGCACGGCATCGAGCTTCAACAAGTCCCCGATTTGGGCAGAGTTATTTATTAAATAATTCAATTATTTGTCGGTAAGTTCTGGCGCCTGCAACAATGCGGTAATGGCTACATCTCTATTGGCAAGAATATCATCCTTTCCTGCTAAGTATGACCTAATGATTGCTCCTATATCTCCGTCTTGTAACCTTTCTGCCTGAAATGCCCATTTTGTAAATGCAGCATCAGTTAATGATAAACTGGCGGCTTGCTCCTTCATCAATATATATTGCTTTGACGGATCTGCCGCATTTTCGCCAAGACTGATAAAACCTGACACATCTGTTGCCCCAATGTATTTATGTACCAGTTTGCCATCAGGAGAAAAAAACAATAAGGTAGGATAGGAGTTTATTGAAAATTCTTTAGCCAGCTCAACACCTTCTCCCTTTTCCATATCAAACTTTACGCTAATGTAGTACTGGTTGTAATAAGCAGCTACACCTGCATCGGTATACACATTTTTCTCCAGATATTTACAAGGTCCGCACCAGACGGTGTAGGCATCAAAAAATATCATCTTGTTCTCCCGTTTGGCCTTTGCTTTTACGTCTGCCCAGCTGGCATTTTTTTCAAAGGCAATTTCACCGGCAAAGCTAATCGAGTAAGAAAGTAAAAATATTATAAGAAGTGAAGTATGAGGTTTCATAACAGTATTTTTGGTGTGCATTATTTTAATAAAAGATACCGTTGCCAGCATAATTACACTTGCGATGCAGTTAAATAAACCTTAATGAAAATTAATAGAGATATTTTACACCGTTCCTAATTGATGGCGGCAGATTCTTTAGGGAAATATTTCTTCAGGAGATTTTTAAATTCTGGAGCAGTACGAACAAAAGCCAGGTCTCCATCATATAGTAGTGTAAAGTAATTGCCATAGCCAAGTCGTAACGCATTTTCCAGACTTGCTAAAGCAGCCTGCTTGTCTTTTATTAGTGATTTGTAACAAGCATGGTGATACCAGGTGTACACATCATGCTGTTTGTAAACAAAAGCCTGATCAAAAAAATATTGCACCCCTGTTCCTTTATTCAACATGGCAGAATCCCTCATATATCCATACAAGATCGATAAATAAGATAAATACTGCATATTAAAAATATACTGCGTTTCTTTAAACTGCTTAAACTCTTTTACATCTGTTGCTGTATATGTTTTACCAAAATATAGCTGAAGATTGTTTACATACCCTTCCATAAACGCAGGAGCATACACCGCCGATTTAACAAATGACTGAAATGCCCTCCCTATGTCCCCTTCCAATACTTCAATGGTTCCCATATTGAAATTGGCAAATACATTCAGACTATCAGCCTCCAATAATCTCTTGAAATATTTTTTTGCAGAATCAAGCTGGTTGTTCACAAAATAGTTATGACCAATGTTATTATCACAAATATCACAAGCCCCCATTTCTTTTTTTGCAAGATTATAATAGTAAATGGCACTGTCAGTCATACTGTTCCTTGAATAATACACCCCTTTAAAAAAATATGCATTCCCCTTATACAAAGTAGAGGTGTCGATAATTGTATTGATAATAGCTAAGGCGTTTTTAGACTTTTTGTTATTAAGATAAACATCCGATAATTTCACTCCAACCTCCAGCCAACCCGGATTCTCCTTTAGCAATTCCTCAAATATTTTTTCTGCCTTATCATACATTTTTAGATTGGAATAAGTAATACCCAAGGTATAACGAGCCATTAAATCATTAGGCCGCAGGTCAAGGTATTTTTGAAAAGCATTTGTTGCTTTATCATTCTCATACAAGAATATATAACGAACGCCTAATGCATCCAATGTATACGCTGCATTCGGTTCCAATTTTTCAGATTGCTCCAATAGTTTAACTGACGTTTCAAGAGCAGGCTTCATGTACACATTATATTCATTCTCCGATAATGCCCAGGTAAGTGCCATCGCATCCATGAATAATTTGCGGGCCTTAATGTTGGTGTACATATAATGTTGGCTGCCGAGTAATTGCATCGAACTATCCAGTTCTATTGCCACCAATCCGCATTCTTCCCTTGAAGAATAGCTTCTTTGTCCTTTTAATAAGGGAGATACAATGCCATTAAATTTTTCATTTAATACGGCAGCGAGGTTGCGCCGCATCAGTACTACAAGCGGACTGCCAGGATAATTCTTTTCAAACAAACGATAATCCCTGAATGCATTAGTATCTTTTGGTACGACCAACCTTTTTTCAGCAATATTATTTTTAAAAGAGTTATATAATTTCTTTCCAGCTGGATCCAGCGAATCAACATATTTATCATCGTTTCCTTTTGTATTAGCAGATGCAAGTATGGGATAGTTTTTGGCTTTTTCCAATTTTAAGGCTGCCAGTATCGTAGGGTTCACTTTACTAATTGGTTTACTTAAATCGCCGGTTACCAATGGAATTTGTTTTCCCTCACTATACTTAGCCACATTCGATTGAATATAACTCTGTAACTCAAACATGCTAACCGTTCCATTATTATCCATATCTGCAAGGCCTTTCAAGCCTTCTTCCAGTTGCAACGAAAAGAGCCCTCTGCCCCCACCCCACTCGGAACTCTCCAGAGAAAGCTGATTGGGTTGACAAGAAAGTATTTTATACTCTTTGCCCCATGCAGCCGTAAGAGCAGATGCTGTCTGTGACACTCCTTCTACTCCACCTTTTAAATTTCCGGAATGGCAGGCATCCACAATAAATATCATTTCAATTCCCCGCTGTGCCAATGGAGATAAATATCTTTTTAGATCTAAAATTTCCAGCACATCATCATTCATTCCAAAATAATTTCCATTAGGGCTGTTGTGTAATAAAAGCAATCCATTTTCAATTTGAGTAAGGTCTTCCATATCACCATGCCCTGCAAAAAAGAAATACACCCTGTCGCCTGGTTTTGCCTTACGGGCTAATACAGAAATAGCATCTCCCACATTGGTACGGGTAGCATTCTCATTTAAGAAAGTTTCAATATTGGTGGCGGGCACTTTACCTCCGCCTTCACTCAGTAAAAAACTTTCAAATGATTGTGCATCTTTATGAGCATATTGTAGATCCGGCACTAATTTATAATCGCTGATGCCGACAATAATGGCATATACATTACCCTTTGCTGTTGCGGTATCGCCAGCTTTTTTAATCCCCCGTTCATCCGGCTGTGCCATTACCTGCAAAACACAGCCTACAAAGAAGAGTAATATGAAATTGCTTTTCCGTTTCATGGTCCAAATACCTTTTTCAGACATTATATGAGTAAAAGAAGTTGCCTGAATTCTCTTATTATAGCTAAAGATAATATAGTTTAGAGAAGATAAAGTACCCGCTGCACGGTATTGTGCCTATAATTAATAATTATACCTTTTCGGAATAAATAAACCCACCATGAACTATTGTTTAAAAAAAAGAAACATTGTTGCTATTTTAATAGTTGCCGGTTTATTGTTAAGCAAAATGTCAATAGCGAATCCGGGGATAGTAGAAGAAATGACATTTGTACTTCATAAAAGTCAGTATCCGCAAGAAATAAAGAAACTTAACCCTACAGTTGTTTATGTTTTATATTATGGAACGCCATTTTTTTCCAAATTTCAAGGATTTTTTTTTCGGGGTGATACTATTACCAATTACAAAAAATTTACGGATTCATTAGGCCATACACAAAAAGGCTTCAGATTGATTTTTGGCAGCAATGATAAGATCGACAGTGTATGGCAAACTGATAATAAATATATAGTTACAGACAAAGCCTATAATACCGGCGAAGGGCTATTAAGAATAATGGCCTATAACGAGGCGGGGAGGGTTGTTGACGAATTTGTATTTGACTACCTCCGTAAGTTCTCCATATCTGAAAGAACAAGAGCAAAGAAGGTACTACCAATACTATTGAGACAATATGCGGTCTACGACCAAACTGACAGAAACAAGTATTCTGTAAAAGCAGTATGGGCTCTTTCAGTTGGAATTGACAAGTACATAGGAAACAATTCGCTACAGTTTGACGCTTGTGAGTCTGATGCTATATCATATAATAGCTTTTTTAGCAATCAATACTCCAGGTATCTTGGAATGAATGAAAAAGTTAGCTCCTATCATGGATATTTGTTAACAGGTGCCAATGCCACAAAAGATGCCATACTTAATGCACTAAAAGATATTTCGCTTAAAGCTTCTGCAAATGATTACTTCATTTTCAACTTTAGCGGCTATAGTGATGTATTTTCTATAGACTCTGCTAATTTTTCAACCTATTTCTTCCCTTATGATAGTGAGGGGTATTCAAAAGAGGCATTACAACAAAAAAATAGTTTAGCAAAAGGAACAGTTAATAAATTAGTCTCGTTGAAAACATTACAGGAATACATCCAGCTTATACCAGCCCGTAATCAACTTTTTATTACTGAAGCAGGTCCCTCTGATAAATTCAGACCTGAATTTATCAGGACGCTAATGCAAAGTTCCCCATTGGTAGCCAGTCTTCTTAATAAAAACAGGATAATAATGGTACCAAACAAAATAGGATTAGAAAAAAGATTCAATGAAAAAATAAAAGGATACATTAACCATTTCATTACTTCAATTGACACTTCGATAAACATATACAATATTTTTTCCGAGGATGCTAAGCAGGATGAAGTGACTTATGCCATCGAAAACAATAAAGAGAATTGGAAGTACTTTGACATTTTCTTTGAAAAAGAATTCCTGAAATTGTACCGTGATATATTTGGCGATACCGAAGAAGCAACCCGTGGTTTAAAAATAAGACCCAAAGAATTACAACAGGCTATCAGCGATTTAACTTCAAAAAAATATGCCCTGATCGTAGGTACTGATAATTATAAAGGCAAAGGTTGGAACAAACTCAGTAACCCTATAAAAGATGCCCGTGCAGTAGCGGATGAATTATCCAACTCCTACGGGTTTGAAGTGCAATTATTAGAAGATAAGCCGATGGACAGTATTTATAAAGCCATTAGAGAGTACTATCGTATAGCACAACCTAACGACCAGCTGGTGGTTTATTTTGCGGGGCATGGCGATGTAGATAATGAATTGCTGGATGATGGTTTTATTGTTTGTACGGACTCCCGGTCAATTAACGACGACCCTGTACGCAACACTTACATCCCCTATGCCAAGCTGCAAAAAATGCTAAATAATATACCGGCAAGACAGGTACTGGTATTGCTGGATGTTTGCCACGGCGGCACCTTTGATGCAAAAGCTTTTGAGAATGTAAAAAGGGAAACAAGTACTACCGGTATAAGTAATAAAAATGTGCTCCAGTTTTTAAAAGATAAATTACCGCTCCGTACCCGAAAATTTTTGTCCTCCGTCGGTACTGAGCCTGCTTTTGATGGAAAAGCAGGCCGTCATTCTCCGTTTGCGAATCTTCTGTTACAGGTGCTACGGGCAAAAGGTGAGGGCTCTAACGGCATTGTTACACTAGGCGATATTAATGCTGTATTACAAACCGCCAGCCTCAATGAAACTGCTACTCTAAAAATATCGCCCCATATGGCCGATTTTGGCAATACCGACGCATTTAGTGAGTTTATTTTCATTCCTTTAAAAGACAAATAATTTAAATTGCCTGTAATAAATACCTCCTATTGGGTATTGAAACCAGGTTGGCACACTACTAACTTTACTTAAGAATACGGGACTGGAGAAATTGAGATAATAAAACAAGAAAAAGGCAATAGGAACGACTACTTAAAATAGAGTATTGGAAAAAATTAATAACAAAAATATATTTACTGAAATATTTACAAACAGTGCAAATTTTTATCTGCTAAAAGCATATATTTAAAAACCATCAAATTTTATCACCTACAAAAAACAACAATGAAAAAGATTAAAATCTTATTCTCGGCTTCTCTTCTGCTGATGGCATCAGTAGTATTTGGGCAAACAGAAAAAACAGTGTCTCCCATGAAGGCAGGCACTACTTTAACAGACAGCGATATCGGCTTTTTAAGCATGGTATCCAATGCCAGCCTTGACGCTAACCGTGGCGGTTCTCCTGAAGCTACTGTAGGCGGAACAACTTACAAAGCTGGTCAAACGCTTACAGCTGCTAATGCAAAATCTCTTGCCGCAGCAGTAAAAGCTTTCCAAAAAACGTATAAAGCTCCGGAAGCATCCCGTGCCGGACTTTGCTACTATTGGTACTACTATTGCGATGGTTATGGCTATTGCTATTGGTACAAATATTGGTACTACTGTTAATCGAATTACCATACAAACCGGCTTTCGAGCCGGTTTTTTTATGCTTAGCAATGATCCTCAAATCCAAACTACCCTGTGAACGGTATTGGAAAAGCCTGCTAATAGTGGTAATTTTTCAGAAAATTTGTTGATGCAAACTCTGAAATTGATTGGCCTGACTTATTGCTTACTATGTGTGTCCCAATTATTGGCCCAGCAGCCCGAACTGGTATTACCTAGTGCGAATAGTAATGAGATGAAAGCAGTGGCCATTAGTCCAAATGAAAAATTATATGCATCAGGAGATCTGGATGGTAAGATCAAAATATGGGAAGCTTCAACCGGCAAATTATTAGCCAGCCTTAACCGGGGACATCCAACCGAAATGGCTTTTACAACAGATAACAACTACCTTATTATTACAGGTTTTACTCCTGCAGAAGCGTATAATATTCAAACTGGCAAATCAATATTATTAGGAAGCTACGATTTTTCTCCAGGATTGGCTATTAGCACAGATGGCAAATGGATTGCCGTTAGCGGACAATATTATGGTGAAAAAGGAGGTTCCAGCATACGAATTTATAATGCCGCAACTTTTCACCTGGCCGATACAATTGCGCAAACCTTTTTTAACGAAGAGCTAAAGTTTAGCAACAATAGCAAAATGCTTGCTTTGTATGGAGGTGCTACTTTGAAGCTTTGGGACATCGACCAACGCAAATTTACTGCATCCTTCGAAGGCCATCAAAGCCGGATTATTGATGTAGAATTTTCTGAAAATGACGCTCAACTACTCACCGCTTCGGATGATTCAACAGCAAGACTTTGGGAAACTGCAACCGGTAAACAACTAATGGTTTACAGCGGTCATACAAATACGGTTTGGAATGCAAAATTTCTTCCTGACGGAAATATAATTACTTCATCCAGCGATAATTCTGCCAGGATATGGAATAAACTATCTGGCAACTTTGTTGGCGCAATTGAAAATCATAATGACTGGATATATAGAATAAAAGTATCTCCTGATAAAAAAACATTTGCTCTCGGCGATAAAAGTGGGTTTTGCAGCGTTTGGGATATTGCAACTTATAAGTTGACATTTTATTTTCAATCCGGAAAAGAAGCTCTTTATTTCCTGAACTATCTTAAAAAAAGTAATAGCATACTTGCTGGAAACTACGATCCTGTTTTAAGCCGGTGGAACGCAACAACCGGAAAAAAAGAAATGACCTATGGTTCGCATAATGAACGGTTCACCGCTTTACAACTGTCTAAAGATGAAAAATACATATTGACTACTTCCAGGGATGGTGTAGTAAGAAAAATAGAAGCAGCTACCGGCAAAATTGTTTTTCATAAAAAAATATTTAATAATCAATGGGCAACTAGTGTAGATTTTAATGCTAACGATAGCCTCTTTGTAGTAGCAGGTGGAAGAGAAAGCAGTGTTGTTTTTAATGCAGAAGGTGGTGATGAAACAACACTAAGCGATGCATCAGGATCATATGAGTCATTCAGCAAGTTTAGCCCAAACAGTAAATATGTATTGCATGATGATAATTTTTCAGTACAAGTAATTAGATTATCGGACAATAAACGATTGCTAACTATAGATAGCATTAGTATGTTTACAGAACAACGGTTTAGTCCGGATGGGGCCTACATCATTACGGGAGGAAGCAACAAGGTAAAGATTTGGTCATTAGCCACACAAGAACTCATACAATCCGTTACCGTTGGAACAGCTTACCCGCATACCATAGAAATGAGCTTTGACTCTAAATATTTTTTATGTTTTGATAACAACGAATCACTCTTGCAGGTTTGGGAAACAGCTTCAGGAAAATTGATAACATCGCTAAATGATATAAATTATGCAGGTTTTGTACCAAATAAAAACGAACTAAAACTTATTTATGCTAATGGAAAAATAGTAACAACACCTGTTGAGAATGTGAATGAAACTATACTTACAAAACTGAAAGAACCGGGAAAAGGAATAGAATTTCATTTTGTAAGCGATGAAATTCTGGTAGTACATTCTGGCGAAAACATAAGAATACATAACTTACTATCAGGAGCAACGGTACAAAAACTTAAAGGCAATGAAATTACATATGGAAAATCTGGCAAATATCTATATGTGCTTACGGATGATGCGATGGAAGTGTACATATTGCCACAAGTAAAACTGGCCTACAAACATTTTGTTACCAGCAACAAAGACTTTTTAGTGCAAGACAATTTCGGCCGGTATGATGGAACGGAATCTGCCCGAAAAATGCTCTACTTTGTTTGTGGTGAAGAAGTGATAGAGCTGGACCAGGCAAAAAATCAATTGTGGGTACCTAATCTTGTAGAGAGGATTACAACTGGTGATAGCATCAATGCAAAAACCCTGGAACAGTTAAATATTTGCGGCCTTACACCCGAAATAGAAGATGCAAGCAGCAAAACCGATGAATATTATTTTAAGATTATTCCCCGCCGGGGAGGATTGGGAGAAACTATTCTTTCAATAAATGGAAATCCTACCAAAACATATAAGCCGGCACAATTAAAAAAGAACGGTAACATCTATGAGTTGATTATAAAAAAAGCGGAACTCAGTCCTTATTTTATTGCCGGCGTAGAGAACCAGGTAACAGTAAAAGCATTTACAGCAGACAATACTATATCATCCCGTGGATTTAAAGTAAAAGAAGACAAAAGCAATCAAGCCACCACTCCACCTAACTTGTATGCAGTAATGGTTGGTGTAAGTGATTATAAGGGGGATGAACTGGATCTGAAATATGCGGCCAAAGATGCTAACGATATTTCTACGGCTGTTTCTAACGCTGCAAAAAAGTTATTAAACTCCGATGGCAAAGAACATGTATTTATGTATAACCTAACCACAGCTAAAGAAAGATACCAGCTACCCGAAAAGAACAGCATCAAAAAAACCCTGGAAGAAATTGGCAAAAAGGCAAGTGCCAATGATATATTATTGATATTCTTTGCTGGTCATGGCGTAATGGAAGGAGAGCAAAAACAATTTTATTTTCTAACGGCGGATGCTTCATCTTTAACTGCCGGTAGCGCTGTTGCCGATGTGGGTATCAGTACCGCAGAACTTACCGAATGGATGAAACCACAAAATATTAAGGCGCAAAAACGTATTTTAATATTTGATGCCTGCAATAGCGGGCAGGCGATTAAAGATTTTGTAAAAATGGGTGCCGATGAGCAAAACTATATGGCAGCAAGAGATGATGATGCTGCGCAGCAGGTAAAAGCAATAGATAAACTAAATGAAAAATCGGGCTTATTTATACTCTCCGCTTCAGCCAGCAACCAAAGTGCCTATGAAATGGGAAGATATTCGCAGGGATTGCTTACCTATTCTTTATTAAAAGCCATCAAACAACAACCAGATATTTTAGAAGATGGGAAATACCTGAATGTAAGCCGCTGGTTTAATGCTGCAGAAAAAACAGTGAGTGAATTATCAAAAGAAAATGGCGCCAGACAGGAGCCACAAGTTGTTACCAATACCAATTTTAATATTGGTATAGTAGATGAAGAAGTAATGGCTAAAATTATTTTACCGCAAGAAAAACCACTGTTCGCAGCCAGCAATTTTCAAAATAGCGATGAAACAATTGCTGACGATGATTTAGAACTCAGCCGTATGGTAAATCTTCAATTAAACGAGTTGGCCACCAGAGGCACGGACAGCAAAATCGTATATGTAACAGCCACTAATTCTCCTGATGCCTATTCATTAAGTGGTCGTTATACTGTAAAAGGAGATACCATTACAATAACTGTAAATGTGAAGCAGAATAAGGCAATAAAAACCAAGTTCGAAATTAGCGGTACGAAAGACAAATTGAATCAATTAACTAAATCCGTAGTAGAGAAGGCAACAGAAGTAGTGAAATAAGGCAAATCTGAATATTTAATAAAATTTAGTAAAATGCCCACCAACCATTTCTTTTCATTTACTAAAATTTGTACCACAAATTTTGCTCTCCTTTTGCTAAGTTCAGGAACAAACGTTTCCGCACAGCAAAAAAAACCGGTTCTGAAAGTACCGGTGGGGCATCAGCAGGTTATCAATTCAATTTCTTTTTCAAATGACGGAAAGTTGATAGCGACGGCCAGTGCGGACAATACATTTATAATATGGGATGCTAAGACCAGTTTTGAAATCAGAAAAGTAAATGTGGGACAACCTGTACACCAAATATTTTTTTCATCAGATGCTTTGTTTATTACCACAGTAAGCGGACAAAATACTGCAGGGCTTACATCCGAAAAATTAGAGGTAAAAAACTGGGATACAAAAACAGGGAAAATGTTGAGCCAATATCAGTATTCCGGATTACCCACACAATTGATAATCCCTGCGTCAGACCATATCCTAATAGCTGAAAACTCTGCAGAAATGCAAAAAATTGCAACCGCTGCCGGGAATATAAATTTTGCTAACCCATCTAATATAAATAAATACACTTCCACAATTAATTATGATTCCATTGCAAAAGCTTCGGAGAAAAGAAGCGAAGAGTTAGTAAAAAAAATGGGCAGTATTGACATAAACGATCCCAAAGCAGTAGAAGAGTTCCAGAAAAACATGATGAAAGAGATAATGGAAAATGTAAATGCTTTCAACCCACTACAAAAAAATTATATTCAGTTAGATCCCAAAACACTGAAGCCAACAGGCAGGCTCTCTGTAAATTTTGAAAATGCGGGCTACATAAAACACAACAATACAGAATATTTCATTTCACTGGAAAAAGAAACAGACTATTCCACCAGGAAAACGATACATACTATAAATATTTGGGAGTTAGATAAATTGACAAAATCTCAAAGCACAAAAGTCCCTCCAATAAAAAAGATACCCTTAAGTTCCCAGGTTTACTCCATTGCAACCTCACCAGCAAGAGGTTTCTTTACCACACTTTCGAGAAGAAATTCCAGTATTCATTTATGGCAGATAAATGAAGCTGCTCTTTTAAAGGAATTTAGCATAAAAGGTAAATCATTTATTGGAACTGAATTTTCAAAAGATGGAAACAAGCTTTATGCTTATAGCTCCACTTACCCTGAAACGTATATTGAAATCTGGAACACCACTACATTTCAACAAGAGACGCTGATACAATTACCCCTAAAATATTTTACCGGACGAATTGCTGCCGAACCATCAGGTGAATCTTTCCTACTTACAAATATGTGGAACCTGATAAAAATCAATAACGCCGGAGACAGTACAGCAGAGTTTAGAGGACGTTCCGCTTCCCCTGGCTATTATGGCTTTACTCCTAATGGACGGGACGTTTATATTAACTATCACGGCTTTCCCGATATGACAGAATTTTTATGGTCTTCCACAGAGGCTGGAGTTGAATATGAAGCTTACAAAGCAGGCAAAAACCTTACTAAAGCCGAAAAAGAAAAACTGGTTAAGCAAAGAATGCAACTATTTCCTCCCACAAATGCTGATTCCTACAACGGTTATAATCTGCTATGGGACCTCACTCATGGAGGTGCTGCAGTTTCTAAGGCTAATACTTTTACTACCGGGCACAAAACAATAAGTGACGATAAAAAGTATCAGTTGGAAAATGAAAAGTTTGAATCTGGTAACCGGACAGGTAACCCCCAAATGATAACACTGCTGCAACAACCGGTAGAAGGCATCTCCAAAGAAACTGCAGATAAACTAAAAAAATATAGAGACCCGAATAGTGTTTACTATAAGGTAATGTTTGCTGATTATTTAAATAGCCCTGTAACATTACTGATAAATAAGAAAACAAATGACTCAATTTCTCTTATTAAAATCGATTCGCTGGACTGGATCATGACATTAAAAAACAATTACTATATGGCTTCCAAAAACGGAGCCAAGGCACTTAGCTATGTTTCCGGAATACAAGTATATCCTTTTGATCAATTTGATTTAAAGTACAACCGGCCCGATAAAGTGCTTAAAGCTATTGGTCTTGCAGAACCTGCTTTGATAGAAGCTTACAGGATGGCTTATATAAAGAGAATTAAAAAAGCGGGAATTGACACTTTGCAATTTAAAGAAGAGTTTGAACTACCTGAAGCCGATATCAGTAACAGGAATCAAATTAGCAGTATAACTAAATCCAAAAATCTAACCCTATCCATCATAGCTTCCGACAAAAATTCCACTTTGGACCGATACAACATTTGGGTGAATGAAGTGCCTTTATTTGGAAAAAATGGTAAAAGCATAAAATCACTTAATTCAAAAAAACTAAATACAACAGTCAGTGTGATTTTATCAAAAGGATATAATAAAATTGAAACTTCTGTAACAAATGTTGCTGGTGTTGAGAGTTATCGCATTCCAATCTTAGTAAACTTTACACCGGATAATGAACCAAAAGAAATACTCCATTTTATTGGAATTGGTATTGACAAATTTGCCGATAGTAAATATAATTTGCAATTCAGCGCTAAAGACATCCGGGATTTAAGTAAAAAGCTAAAAGAAAAGTATGGCAGTAATATTATTATTGATACTTTATTAAATGAAAATGTAAGCGCTTCTTCAATAAAAGCATTAAAACAAAAACTCCATAAAACAACCGAAAATGACAAAGTAGTAATTGCATATTCTGGTCACGGATTGCTAAGCAAAGACTATGATTATTACCTTTCAACCTACTCTATCAATTTTGAAAAACCAGAACAGGGAGGTCTGCACTATGACGATTTAGAGAATTTACTCGATAGCATTCCAGCCCGCAGAAAATTAATGCTGATTGATGCGTGTCACAGTGGAGAAGTTGATAAAGAAGATTTAGTTACGTTGAACGCTACTTCCGACTCTCTTATTAAAGGACTTAAACCAGTAGCTTACAAAAAAGAAAATCAATTAGGATTGAAAAATAGTTTTGAATTAATGCAAAGCCTTTTTGTAAATGTTGGAAAAAATACGGGTGCTACCATCATTTCTGCGGCAGCAGGCACCCAGTTTGCACTGGAAAGAAACGATTTGAAAAATGGTGTATTTACTTATAGCATACTCGAAGCAATAAAACAAAACCCAACAATAAAAATCAGTGTTCTGAAAAAAATAGTTGGCGAAAAAGTAGATGAGATAACAAAAGGCTTACAAAAGCCAACAACAAGAAACGAGATGATTGCAATAGATTGGCCTCTCTATTAATTTTTGGTACCGCTTAGATTCATGATTAACTATGTTTAAGAAAAACATTCTATTAGCAATATCAATCACATATGCTGTATTCTGTTCATCGCAACCTATTGACCTTGTAGTACAAACCGGGCATAGCTCTTCTGTTTTTGGAGTAGCCTTTAGCCCCGATGGAAAATACATAGCAAGCACCTGCAATGATGGAAGTGTAAAGATCTGGGATACCAAAATAGGGTTTGAAATTTCTACTTTCTATAATTATGAAACCTATGGGTATGATGTTGCATTTAGCCATGACGGAAAATATCTATTAGGCACAGGAATTAACATAAACGTAATCTGGAGTGTAGCAACAGGGAAAGCCATAGCCACTATTGCAAGTGGTGACAGTGAAGAATTGGAAGAAGGAGGAGCTTTAACGAAAGGTATTTTTTCTTATAATAATAAGTACTGCTACGGTAGCCGTGAGGATTTTAGTATTATGCGCTGGGACATGGAAGAGATAATAAATCCTACAAAATATACTTACAAATATGACCGTATCCCTTTGAGCGAAGATTCCATACTAAATCTGAATCCACCTTCTTCTGCTATTTTTTTTAAGGGCCATACAGCAGAGATAAATGGTCTTGCAATTACCAAAGACAATAAATACCTTGTTTCCAGCAGCGATGACGCACTATCATTATCTGGGATGCCCAAACGGGTGAAAAGATCAGAACGATTAAAAATACTTTTAAACTAGAAAATATTGCACTTACTCCCGATGGGAAAAAAATAATCAGCTGTGATGATGACATGTCAGAGAAAGAAGGATTACGAATTTGGGATATTGCTACAGGCAAACAACTCTTTTACAAGCATACAAAGTATGATAAAATAAAATGTTTAGCAGTAAGCCCTGATGGAAAATACCTGGCCTATGGCAAACTAAGGGGCTCTCTGGATATTTTTTCATTAATATCAAACAAAGTAATCAAAACAATAGAAGCGCATAGCAGTTGGATCAACAGTATTGCCTTTAGTAATGATAGCCGAAGGCTGGTAAGTGGTAGTGATGATGATAACATAACAATATGGGATATCACAACAGGGAAACCAATAAAAGAATTTCGAAAAACGATCGCCAATATTGACCGGCTTACTTATGAAAAGAAGCACCGGTTAATTGCCACCTCCTCTTATACACTTAAAAATCAAACAACGGTTACCTGGGAACTTGACCAGGGTATTGGTATTAAAAATGTTTTTATAACAAAACCCCAGATCAGAAGTGATGAATTTTTAAGTATGGATTCTGCCGGAGAGCAATTGCTAATTACCCATGATTCTGCATTAATAATTTTCGATCCGGTTACAGGAAAAGAAATTCAAAATACCCCTTTGCCTTTCTGGGGATCTGCAGCAATGGCTCCCGGTGGGGAGTATGTATTTTTTCAAAATCGAAAAACTGATTCTTTTTATATTATAAAAAAGGGCAACACACTACCGGAGCATTTTGCACCTCACCCTGATTTAGATACTAACAGGTATCTCAAAAGTGTTAGTGCAATTGATTTTAGCAAAGATGGAAAGCTGGTTGCAGCCGGAGGTGCCGGCCCTGATGTATATATATGGAATCGGGAAACTAAAGAGTACTTAAGAAATCTTAACTACCTTGATGAAGATAGTAGTGAAAGAAAAAATGGAACCTATCAGGAAGATGAATACCTGGCTCTTCCCAACTCAGGTATATACTGTTTCAAATTTAGCCCTGATGGAAAATATCTTGCCGCAGGGGTTCATTTTCCAGATCCTATTGCATATGGAGGCTTAGTAATTGTATGGGATGTTGCAACAGGTAAAATGCTTCATTGGGTAATTGCACATATATATCCGGTACAATCCATTAACTGGTCACCGGACGGAAAATTTCTGATAACTGGAGGTAATGACAAGTTTGTAAAGATCTGGGCATATGAAGATTTCCAAAAAAGTGAACCAGAGCCTGTTTATTCTTACCGGCACGACTTTACTTCTATGCACACATCATTTACAGATGATAACAAATGGATAATAAGTGCAGGTATAGATGGTAAAATAATTATTAAAGATGCTGTTGATTATACAACAATTGCCACACTGATCGGACTTGAAGCCACGGATTATGTAGCTATTACCAAAGACCAATATTATGCAGCTTCCAAAAAAGGAACCCGTTACATAGCTTTTAGACAGGGCCATAAAGTTTTTCCGGCAGAACAATTTGATTTAAAATACAATCGACCCGATAAAGTAATGGAAGCCTTGGGCTCTTCCGATACTGCTTTGATCAGGTCGTATAAAAACGCCTATTACAAGAGAGTAAAAAAACTGGGATTGGATACCGCTTCTTTTCGAGAAGGATTCGCCGTTCCAACTGCTGATTTTGTAAATAGCGATACAATTAATTACACACAAACAAGGTCGGAAATAAGCCTTCGCATTAAAGCGTCTGACAGTGTGTGGAAACTGGATAGATTTAATATTTGGGCAAATGAAGTACCTCTATTTGGACAACGGGGACTTCGCTTCTTAAATCGAAATACACTTGATACGACCATTAAAGTAAAACTAACACAGGGAGAGAATAGGATTGAAACATCTTTTATCAATATTAATGGTGCAGAAAGTTTTCGGGAACCATTAGTAGTAAATTATGCCCCTGCAAAACCAGTAAAAGAAAAAGCCGTATTCGTCGGAATTGGTATAGATAAGTTTGCACAAAGCGAACACAATCTTCAATACAGTGCAAAAGATATTCGTGACTTATCTATTAAGCTAAAAGAAAAATACGGAACAGATATTGTAATTGATACGTTGTTCAATGAAAATGTTACGATCAACAATGTAAAAGCCCTCAAGCAACGACTTCAGCAAACAACAGAAAATCATAAAGTGATTGTGGCGTATTCTGGACATGGATTGTTAAGTAAAGAATATGATTATTATCTTTCTACTTATGCTGTAAATTTTGAAAAGCCGGAAGAAGGGGGCTTATCGTAAGATGATCTGGAAAATTTACTGGACAGCATTCCTGCCCGAAAAAAACTAATGCTGATTGATGCCTGCCACAGTGGCGAAGTAGATAAAGAAGACTTAGTTACCTTAAATGCTACTTCCGACTCTCTTATTAAAGGATTAAAACCTGTAGCCTACAAAAAAGAAAATCAATTAGGATTGAAAAATAGTTTTGAATTAATGCAAAGCCTGTTTGTGAATGTGGGTAAGAGTACCGGAGCAACGATTATTTCTGCGGCTTCAGGCACGCAGTTTGCCCTCGAGAGAAACGATTTAAAAAATGGTGTGTTCACCTTCAGTATACTCGAAGCAATGAAACAATACCCCACCATGAAAATTAGTGATCTGAAAAGAATAGTAGGTGAAAGAGTGGAGCAGCTTACAAAAGGAATGCAGAAGCCCACCTCCCGCAACGAAACCATAGCAGTTGACTGGAGCATCTGGTAAAAAGTCAATATATATAACTAAGCCAATCTCTACCCTCCTCCGGGTATTGGCAAAACCGGGCAACATTCGTACTTTCAAAACAAAAACTGATGCGATTTGGCGCAACTATTCTACTCTTATTGTTTTTATCATCTTTCTTGCCAACAACTTCAGCACAAGAATATAAGCAGCTGGACTCATTAGTTTCTAGAGCTGATTCTTTTTACTCTGCAAAAAACTACGATTCATCATTGGCTAGTAACCTGAAAGCATTACAATGGATTCGCAATAGCAAACAGGACAATTACATATATATATTATCTGCACAGGTAATGTTGAATATTGGAAAATGTTACAAAAAAAGACAAGATCCTGAAAATGCTCATCGGTTTTTAAGTTTTGCGCTACGCCAATCCCGTGCAAACAGAATTGATATTGATATTGAAACTGCATTTATAGAATTGAATGACCTGCATCGTTTCATCAGTATCAACAATCATCAATTTAATTATCCTGCCATTACGGCTACTGAAGAAATATCTATGTTCTATCCCGTTACTAAAGTGGAGGTAATTTCTACCGATTCGATTCGCATTACCATACTAGCCGGAAAGTATGATGGAATTACTGATTCGGTGAAAAGAGGCGGTATCATTTCAAAATATGAAACGAAAGATAAACAACGGCCGTATGGCCTTGTGAATTGCTATCCAAGGGAAGTGGGAAATAATTATACTATCGCACATGCCACCAACGATTCGTTGCTGCAAGTATTACCCGGTGATTTGGTTGAACTAAAAACAAGAGTACCTGTTAGCTGGAAAAAACTTGCCATTAGTGTTTCTGTAAATCGTTCTATTTATTTTCAAAACAATTACCGGGAACCGATTTATAATTCCCGCTACTTGTATTACTATGCAGATAGTCTTACCAATAATGATATTGCCCGAATAATGAAAAGCCAGGTGGATGAAGTGGTAAGCACACTTGCCGAGGATACAGTCGGTGGGGGTGGATATGCAGAAGTAAAAGGAAGTAAAGGAATTTTTGCCGGGGAAAATATCATCAAAGCCATGGCAAACAGTACGGATGAGCATTTAAAACTCTTTTTGGATTTCGTAAATGCTTTCCCCCGAAAATATATGGGAACTCCCTATAAATTTTCTGAAGTATATGCCACCTGGGTTATTAATAATACACCGATGGACCCTGGCGTAGTTAGTTCCTTTCTTATTAAACAGCCAACTTCTCTTGCCAGAAAAAAAATGGCCGATAATCTTTCAAAAGATATTATCGATAATGAACTTATTGTAAGATGGTTCAATGAAGGGATGCTGATGGCTAATGCAGACAATATAGACTCTGCGCAATACATAGCTCAACTAATTCAAGATGCAAGTATTGCTTTAAAAGATAAAACGAATGAAGGATGGGCAACTTATCTTAGCGGTTTTATTGAAAAAAAATTAGGCACCTATAAAACTGCTGACAGTTCTTTCAAAAAATCATGGGCACAGTTTAAACAATCGGGTAATAAAGAAGGTGAAGGCTGGGCTATCGGTGCTATTGCCAATCTTCGTAGCAGTGAGCAAATAAAAGTTTCCGTGCAAACTGGACATCTGTTTCCCTATATCATTGCCATTTCGCCCAATTCAAGATTTATGGCTACTGGAGGGATGTATGATAAATTTATTAAGATATGGGATGTAACACTGGGCAGAGAAATTTCAACTTTTACTGCACACACAAGTGATATTTATGCCTTACAGTACAGTCCAAACGGACGCTACCTGGTAAGTTCTTCCTATGATTCAACTATTAAAATATGGAATGCATATGACTACTCATTGATCAAAACAATAAATACAAGACGGCCTGAGTTGGCTGTAATTTTTACTCCTGATAGTAAACAATTAGTAGCCGGAGGAAGAGATTCAGTAGTTAAATTTTATGATATCAGTACCGGTGCTATTATAAAAACATTAAAGCAGGTACACAAAGCATCAGTAACAGGGCTAGCCTTTTCGCCTGCGAATAGTTCTGTTCTTTTTTCCAGCGGGTCGGACAGTATGCTATATAAATGGGATCTTGAAACCGGAGACTGGGATCGTTGGTATAAGGAAAAAGGAAGAGTACTGGGAGTATGGGTAAGTAATAATGGCAGATACATGTGCAGCCTGTCTTCTGATAGCATGGTGAATGTATGGGACCTGGAAAACAAAAAACGATACTTTAGAATTAAAGTACATGCAAAAAGCAATGGATATTGGGGTACATATGCCGCACCAGCATTTAGTCCGGATAGTAAAACACTTGCTTTAGCATTAGCGGCTGATACTCTTTGCATTGTTAATTTGGCAACGCTAACGGAAAGAAATTATCTCTTCAGTTCTGCAAAAGACTATGGGCTTTTTGATGTAACCTTTAGTCCGGATGGCAACTATTTAGCGGGGCGACTTGCTGATGGTGGCCCCATTCGTATTTTTAATTTTTCCGATTGGGATTTTGAATCTAACTCTTCTCTAAGCCATAAGGATATAAAAACTTATTACACTTTACCGTTAAGCATCCAATTTACGAAAGATGACAATGAACTTGCCATTGTACATGATGGCATTTCAAAAGTTAATTTAAAAAATGGAAGTACCTCGTTCCTATACTTTGGTGCTTTATCATTCCAAAACAATTATATATTGCTCAACAATGAGAGTATTGGAATTTACACAGACACAGAACTCTCTTCGCTTAAGTTTTTCGATTATACAAAAAAGGAGTTTACAGGAAAAGTAAGTTTACCCGACTCTACAGAGAAGCTTACTCATTTTGAATTGTCAGCCGACAACCGCTACGTTTTTTTAGGTGGCAATAAAGGAACAATTGCAGGATTTGAACTAGCAACATATGAAAAGATATTCAGTAATGTTTATAATACCAGCACCAGCTCAATTTTAAAAGGTTTTAATGCATTACGATACGACAGCACCCGACAACGACTTTTTGCAAGAGAAATGTTGAACAGGATATTAGTTATTGATGTAAATAATGGAAATATTCTGGACAGTATTATTATTGAAAGTGCAATGACACTCGAAATAACACCAAAATTTATTTATGTGCCTACTGCCAATGGAGAAGTATATAAATACGATGCGGTCACATTAAAATTTCTGAAGAAAATTAAAGTATATAAAGAAAATGCACTTTGTTATAATTCAGTAATGTCAGGTAATTATCGCTATCTCGTTGTTCAGGTGGCAGACAAGTTTGTAACTCTAGACACAAATACGGATAAAGTACTTTATGAAAAATATGACCATGATTATGAAAATGGCATGATTGCAATTAGCCATAATAATAAAACATTAGCTACTGGTGGATTTGATTGTAAAGTAAATATGTATGATTTAGCTACTGGTAATAAAGTAGCAACCATTTTTACACCAAGAGGTAAAGATTTTATGATTGCTGATAGCAAAGGCAATTACCTGGCTCCTAAGAATACTTTAGATGCGGTGACGTTCAATTTCAATAACAACAGTTACGGTTTTGAACAGTTTGACACCCGTTTTAACAGGCCTGATCTGGTATTGAAGCAACTTGGCAGAGCTGATAGCAGCCTCATAACTTCTTATTATGCTGCGTATAAAAAAAGATTGAAGAAGTTGAATATTACTGAAAGCTCATTAGGTGATGATGTTCATCTGCCAGTTGTTAGATTAAAGGACCGGTTTACAGTAAAACCAGCAACCTCATTTAGTGAATATGAAATGGAAATAGAATGTTATGATGCAAAATATCCGCTGCAATCGCTGCAAGTATTAGTGAATAACAGCCCCGTATTTGGAACATCGGGAAAGATAATTTCGGGTAATATAAATAGAACTACACTGAAAGTAAAAGTGCCTCTTTCTACGGATAAAAATCTGGTTAAAGTGTATTGTACCAATAGCAAAGGGGCCACCTCCCTAACAGAAACAATAGAAATTAGTAGTAGTTACAACCCTGCTACTCCTTCTAAAACCTATTTCATCGGAATTGCTGTTTCAAATTATAAAGACACATCAATGAATCTTCGGTTTGCAGCTAAAGATGTTCGGGACCTTGCCACTTCTTTTGGAAAAATATATAAAACAAATTTTGAAGCAGATACATTGATTGATAGCCGTGCCACTAAAGAAAATATACTGGCCCTACGGGAAAAATTAATGAAGACAACCGTAAACGACAAAGTAATTATTTCTGTAAACGGACATGGTTTGCTAAGCGATAGTCTTGATTTTTACTATGCTACACATGATGTTGATTTTAAAAAACCAACGCAAAAAGGTTTAAAGTATGAAGACCTGGAAGCCTTACTGGATGGGATACCTGCCAGAAAGAAATTATTACTCATCGATGCCTGCCATTCTGGTGCATTAGATAAGGAAGAAATACTGGCGCAACAAAACAAGATAACAACGACAAAAGATACAGCTACAGACAATGGATCAGTATCAGGATTTGCATCAAGAGGACTTATTGTTAAAGATAAAAAAGCAACAGTTGATGCGAACAGCTCTTATGAAGTAATGCAAAATTTATTTGCCGACATTTCAACTGGCAATGGCGCAGTTGTTATTTCTGCCGCAGGTGGAATGGAATATGCTTTTGAATCCGAAAAATGGAACAACGGAGTATTTACTTATTGTATACGCAAAGGAATAGAAGAAAATATGGCAGATACAGACGGGGGCAATGCAGACAGACGGGTAGATGTAGCTGAATTAAAAAATTATGTCAGTAAAAAAGTTAGCGAATTAACCAAGGGGAAACAACGTCCTGTATCCAGAAGAGAGAATATAGAATTTAATTGGGTAGTGTGGTAATTAAAAAGCCCCTTCAACAGAAAAGGGGCCATTGTCCGAAACCGTCCGTACCGAAAATCAGTTTTTCGCAATATCAAATTTTCTAAAAATCGATTTAACACTATTCTGAATTTCCTTACTGGTAAGATTTCTGTTTCTTACTTCATCAGTTGTCCATCCCTGCCAAACAGTTTTATCTGATTTAGCATCAATCATAGAAATGGTTACAGTTCCTTCTTTTACTTCCCGCTGGTCTCTATCGTAGCCAAGAAATTGAGAAGGGTAATACACACTTACATAACGACGGGTTCTTGGATTAAAGAAAACCCGGGTGGTAGGATTAGAGTAAACAGGATTGTTGTCTTGCCTGACACTTCTTTCTACCAATACATCATAACTGAGTAATACATCCGGACGATTCTTTACTTCCCTCCAACCAGCCGATTTTTCCAGTTCTTTATTAACAGCATCCTTCATTTTCTGTTCTGTCAGGTCGCTGCTTCTTTTGCTATTCCCATCATTATCAACCCACGCAAAAGTTTTGTAACGGGAAAAGTCTGTGTTGTCGTCTTTTTCAATGTGAGCCGTTGAGCCGCAACTTGCAAGCAAGAAGACGAAGGCTAGTGATCCGCTCCACTGTTTCAGGTTCATTTTCATAGTTTCTCCTTTTTTTATGTGAATTATAAACCTGTACTATAAACGACAAAAACTATGCAGCGTTTATTAAGGAGATGTGAAAATATTCTTCGCATCAATGGTAGTGGAAAAATATTCCGGCTTTGCGTATATTAATGCCCGAAAAATATCAGGTAAGACCAATTTCATAATGCTGTGCGGGAATATCAATATCCTGAAAGCCTTTTTTAACAAGACGTTTTTTAAAATCTTGCTGTACTTCAAACTCACCGTGCACAAGGAAAATCTTTTTTACTTGTCTCGGATCCTGGCAGGCAAGCCACTGGCTCATATCTTCATAATCCCCATGTGCACTCATGCTACGGATAGAACCGATATCAGCATGCACTTCATGCTTCACACCGTAAATACCTACTTCCTTGTCGCCCGCTAACAACTTACCACCTAGTGAACGAGGCTCGCAATAGCCGGTAAACAAAATGGTATTTCGGCTATTCTCAACATTATTACTGATATGATGTTTTACACGGCCACCATCTGCCATACCGCTTGCAGAGATAATAACATAAGGGCCATCTAGAAAATTAAGCTGCTTAGACTGATCAACAGTCTGTACATAACGAAGTCCTTTAAATGCAAAGGGATCTTTATCTGTTTGCATTATTTTTTGAATAGTACGGTTGAAATATTCCGGATAACTTTTAATTATCATGGTAGCTTCAATGCTTAAAGGACTGTCAACGTAATAATCTAAATCTGGCAACCTGTTTTCTAATTCAAGTTGGTTTAAGGCATATAGTAATTCTTGTGTGCGGCCTACGCTGAATGCCGGCATTATTAATTTTCCTTTTTTCTGCAAGCAAGCTTTCTCTATCCATGCAAGCACCATATCGGGTGTTGTCACATGTGTATCATGCAAACTGTTTCCATAGGTAGATTCAATTAAAATATAATCAGCTTGTGGAAAGGTATCTGGAGATTTTAAAATGGCATCTCTATATCTTCCAATATCGCCACTAAAAGTTAATCTGGTTTGTTTGCCATTCTCTGTAATTTTTAAATGTACACAGGCACTTCCAATAATATGCCCTGCATCAGTAAACATTACCTCTACTCCTTCTATTGCTGTAAACCACTTACCATAATGTTGTACATGAAACCGATCAGCTGCCCGTCTTGCATCTTCTATTGTATATAGTGGTTGCAATAAAGGCAACCCTTCTGCTTTTCTGCGCTTATTACTGTACTTAATTTCACCCTCCTGAATTTCAGCTGAATCCTCTAAGAGTACGGTCGTAAGATCTTTAGTAGCAGGTGTACAAAATATTCTTCCTCTAAATCCAAATTGTACCAGCCGGGGAATAAGTCCGCTATGATCTATATGTGCATGTGAAAGTATCATGACATCAACATCAGCTGCATCAAAGCCAAAGTCTCTGTTCAGTTCATCTGTTTCTTGCCCCAATCCCTGGAACATACCACAGTCTAATAAAACTTTCTTGCCATTCTTTAACGTTAACAGATGCTTTGAACCGGTCACTGTTCTTGCTGCGCCGTGAAATGCTATTTTCATTTTTTTGATTTTGCTTTAAGTGACCATGTGATAAAAAATTCTGCAACCACCTCACCTTCTTTATTTTTTCCAACCGATCCTGTTCTTACAGTTCTTGCTTCACCTGTTGCGATTGTTTCTTCTATAGCTTTGTCAAAAAGCTGGCCATCTTCACATACAAAGCTTGTTCTGCCAGTTGCTTTTTTAAAATACTCGGATTCCACTTTTACTACTAACATTGAAACTGGTGGATTGATTTTATACAAATGAGCCATTGCTAAAGCACCCGTACTCATTTCTGCTGCCATACTAAGACAGGCAAAATAAGTAGATCGGAAAGGGTTTTGAGATAGCCATTTATATGGAACCGTCACCATGCATCGCTGCTCATCTATTTCTCTTACCCGTACCCCAGCAAAAAAAGCAGCAGGAAGTTTTGTAAAAAGAAACATCCTGAATTTAACCGGATGCCTCAATGTTTTGATGAAAGCTGATGTATTAGGATTCATTTAATTTTCTTTGTATTGTGCGGGGTCAAATGCTTTCTTGCCCCAATCATTGAAGAAAGCCGTTACTTTTTCTTTGTCATACCCTTTTCCTTCTTCCAGATACCAGGAGCTTTGTGTATGCAACAATTCATCTTTTTCATTCAATACTAAAAAAACCGGGAAGCCAAATCGTTGTGGAAAATCATACTTCGACAATAATTCAAGATTCTTATTTTCCTTGCTATAATTAAGATGATACACTACATAGTTGGCTCTTACCAAAGAATCGAGCGATGCATCCTTTTTTACAAAATCATCGAATCTTGCACACCATACACACCAGTTACCACCAATTTGTATCAACACATGTTTACCGGCATCTTTCGCTTCTTTTGTTACCGCTTCAATTTCCTTTTTGGCATTAGCGTCAGGGTTATACAATTTGAATTTAGTCATGTCCTGAGAGAAGGAAACTGAACTTAAAAACAAACCTGCTATTGCTATAATATGTTTTCTCATTTTTCTTATTTATAGTATCAACTCTATTGCTTATCAATAGCCACCACACAAGCTACAGCCTTATTACTATTAGCATCTACTTTAAAATAAATAGTACCATCTTGGGTATTATTGAATCTGGCGGAGCGGATCATTATACTTTGTAACGCTTCATTCACTTTACCCAGATAATCGCCTTGACGACTATTGCTTATAGCTGCATTCAATGCATTATAATCCAACTCATCTTTACTAACAACAATAGCTATCTGGTCGCTATTGCCGATATTATCTGCTTCAAATGATTGTGCTTTGGGGAAAAGCCGGTAACCGGTTATACCGCAGTAGGGCGAATGTTTAGAAACAGTTTCCCCATTTTTCAAATAAGGAAATAAAACAAAACTTGTATTGTTGGTATCTCTTCCAAATACATAGATGTAACATTCCGTTACATTATTGATCGACATTTTGAAACGGGTACCTATTTTAATTGGTGAAACAGTTTGAAAAATATTTGCGTCGGCAACTCTCAATGGAATATTTTTTCCTCCTTCATTATTTACTAAACCAATAGTACATTCCAATGGAATATTCGCTACCTCGCTTCTTTTTGGCAAGGGATCAATTCCATACGCCTCTCTTACATATGTTTTAAAATCGCCATAGCGAACCCAGCCAATGCCGTCTTTACCCCATTCCGGTCCCCAGCTATTCATGATCTGGAATGCACCGCCAAATTTTCTATCATCATATCCAATTACGGTCATCGCATGGCCGCCCATTCCCATTTGTGATCCATCCATACCTTGTGGAGTCCATAATTCTTTCCCTATCATATCTTGCATAAAACTCTGCCCCACCATCATACCAATGGCAACCGGTGCATTTTTGTTTAAATGCTCTTTTATACCTCTTACACTTATTTCATTAATATTATCACCATTAGTAATGCGGGTAAATCCGTGAATAAGATTTTTGCGGCCTGCCTGTAAATCCGCAGAGCCTGGTTCATTGGAACAATCCTGGTCAGTATAGGGATATTGGCTAAGCGGAACACCACCATTGCGGCTCATGCTTTCCATAGCTCTCTGTATATAAGAACCCTGGCATCCTTCCAACCGAATCTGGTTATATAAATAAGAAGGACTAAAAACAATTTGATTAGGATCTTGTCCGGTAGCAGCAGCTGTTAAAATTGTTTGTGCACTGTAAGCACAACTCCAGGCCACGCAACTTCCCTGCTGACCCTGATTGCCACGATCAGGAGCATATTTCAATAATGATACGGCCTCCGGTAATGGGTTTTTTCCTGCATCATCTTCCAACCCTTCATACACAGATGCTTTGTTAAATTCTGCCGGGTTGAAATTGTAACCGCTTTGTGAGAATTGCTTCACCACATCAGCTATATTACATCCACCACTTTTGCCAAGCAAGAAATATGCTCCAACACCGAGAATAAGTAATACGAAAATTCCTTTCCCTTTAAATAAACCCAATAACATTGGCAGCAACGACATCAGGCCGCCACCACCCGGAAAATTTGGCCTTCCGCCACCGCCTCCTCCATCATCGTTTTGTTGATTGGGATCTACGGGGTCATCAGTCATTCTTATTGGCATAGTAAAAAATTTTAGCCTGTCCGCCGACAGGAAGGTTAAAACGTAATTAAAAGTAGTAAGTTAAAAGGAATAAAAAGCAGTTATAAAAACAGTTACAATTAATATTTTTCCACTTTCTGCAACGATTATGGCAGGGAATCGTCAACTTTGAGCATAACTTAAAAATCAGTATGAAATCCTTCATTATAGCATTTACATTTCTCGCATTTGCAGACAAAGCAGTTGGTCAAAAAGTAGCAAGTAGTTTAAAATTTGAACAAGGACAGGTTTTTCAAATAGAAATGAAGACCAATACTACTATTTCCCAGCAGGCAATGGGTCAGGCAATCGACTTTAAAGTAGATGCTAATGCAAATCATTCTTTTACTGTAACTAATTCTACGGCTGACAACACTACCCTTAAACATCTAATTGATCAAATAAGCTTTTCATTTGATGGCATGGGACAAAAAAGAAAAGTAGACTCTAAAGATGAGAAAGATCTTAATGGCCAGTTTGGCAAACCCGTGAAAGATCTGCTTGATAAAAAATATGACATAGTTATTGATCCAACGGGAAAAGTGATGATGGCGATTCCTGAAAAAATTCAACTGGCAGAAACAGATAGCCGTATGGCGATTATTACTACCATGCTAAAAGATATAACCGACCTGGTGCAACCACCACAAAAAGGAGCTGCGAGTTTCTTTAAAATACTACCCGAAACTGAAACAGGAAAAGGTGAGCCCTGGACCAATTCTTATGTTAATCAAAGTGGCAAGTTTGATGAAGCATACACTATTAGCGATATTAATGATTCCACGATCGTTGTTGATTTTGCTACCAGTTCTATTACCGTTAGCAAAGCAGAAATGATGGGTAGTGAGACCAC
Source organism: Chitinophagaceae bacterium (assembly GCA_022843585.1). Classification (GTDB taxonomy): domain Bacteria; phylum Bacteroidota; class Bacteroidia; order Chitinophagales; family Chitinophagaceae; genus JJ008. The sequence continues at coordinate 1,058,607 of JALHNJ010000001.1, read as the reverse complement.
TACTACCATGAATAATAAATCAACAGGCAAAATCATCATCGACCGATTGACAGGCATAATGAAGGAAAAAACAATGACGACCGAATCAAATGGCAATACAGAAGCGTCATTTGGAACATTGCCTGTTACTTCAAAAACTACGGTAACGATTACGGTAAAGCCGATAAATAATTAACCCAGCTCAATCTGATTTTTTAACAAGTCATTCATATCATCTCTTCTGCGAATCAACTTGGCTTTTGAATCTCTTATTAATACTTCAGCAGGTTTGAATCTTGAGTTGTAGTTAGATGCCATTTCAAAACCATAAGCACCTGCGTTAAGAAAAGCAAGATAATCTCCCTCTCTTATTTCAGTGAGTTCCCTATTAGCAGCGAAAGTGTCTGTTTCACAAATATTACCGGTTACCGTAAATGATTTTAATTTTCCCGTAGGGTTAGAAATATTATTGATGTGATGATACGCATCATACATCATCGGTCTTATTAAATGATTAAGGCCACTATCCACCGCAGCAAAAATTGCTCCGGCTGTTTCTTTCAATACGGTAACCTGTGCAACTAAATAACCACATTCACTTACTAAAAATTTTCCCGGCTCAAACCACAATTGAAATTTTTTGCCGCCAGCTATTGGATGATTATCGAAAGTCTCTTTTATTTTTTGTGCCAGTAAGTTGATGTCTGTTTCTTTTTCGCCGGGTATGTACGGCACTTTAAATCCACCACCCAAATCAATAACTTCCAACTCCGGGAAATGCGGAATCAATTCAAACAATACTTCAATGCCTTTTACAAATACATCCGCATCTTTAATATCGCTTCCTGTATGTATATGTAAGGTGCGTATGAAAATATTATTTGCCTTTACTATTTCTTCGATCTTATTTAATTGCTCAACAGGTATTCCAAATTTACTTCCTTCATGCCCCGTTGAAATTTTAAGATTGCCACCTGCCATAATATTCGGTCGGATTCTTATACCAACCGGGTAACTATGCCCATATTTTTTTCCAAACTTTTCTAAATTGGAAAGGCTGTCGATATTAATATGTACGCCTGCTGTTACAGCTTCCTCAATTTCGCTAAAAGCAATTCCGTTGGAAGTATATAAAATGCTTTGTGGTTCAAAACCTGCATGTAAAGCCAGTCTTACTTCGTTGATAGAACTACAATCCACATTACATCCGATCTCTTTTATATAGCGGAGGATATTGATATTGGTTAATGCTTTGCTGGCATAGAAAAACTTAGTGTTGAGAATAGAAAATCCGTTAGTCAGTTTTTGATACTGTTCTTTTATTTTTTCCGCATGGTATACATAAAGAGGAGTTCCAAATTCTTTCGCTGTTTGTATTAATTGCTCGTTGGATAAATGTGCTGGCATAGCTGCGAAGATATTGAAGCAAGGGCAAAAAAATGGTGCAGCAAAAAACCGCACCATACTATATTCTAGATATGTTGAATTAGCTTTCTTCTCCTTCGCCTTGTTCATTGTTTACAATCAATTCGCCGCTATCAGTAACTACCAATGCTTCTGTTTCATTTTCATCCACATCTTCTGGTTTTGCATTTTCAGTATGTACATCTTTCATTACAGTTGGCTCTACTAATTGCTCGGCCAACACTTCTTTAATCTTTGGTAACTCTTCGGCAGAATTAATACCAAAATAATCCATGAAACTTTTGGAAGTAGAATATAACAACGGCTGCCCAACTGCTTTTTCATTTCTTCCACTGATAATTATCAATTCTTTTTCCAGCAACTTCTGAACAGCATAGTCAGAACTCACACCACGAATAGCTTCAATTTCTCCCTTTGTAACCGGTTGTTTGTATGCAATAATGGCCAATGTTTCCAGTGCCGCTGCAGACAATCTTTTCAAAAACTTATCGCCATTTAATTGAGCAATTGTTTTATGAAATTCTTTACGGGTCAAAAATTGCCAACCACCACCGCTTTGCTTTACTTCAAATGGGTAAAAATCGGCGCTATATTTCTCCGTAATTCCTTCAAGCGCCGCTTCCACCTGGTCCAATGAAATTTTATCATCCATATAACCAAGGGCATTATTCACCATTTCTGTGATCTCAAGAGTGGTCAATCCTTTATCACTGGCAAAGATCAAGGCTTCTATGTGCGGTATCAGATTAGTTATTTCCATGTTGTTATCTCAAAACGATTTGAACGAAATTAATATTACTGACAGGAAGACGAAAACACACTTATTAACAATTGTGTTGCACCACTGTTAGAAAGAAAGCAAATAATGGAATTTATTTCCCTTTGAGTAAAGGGCTTTTACCCATTTAAGGCTGCCGCCCCACTTACAATCTCCGTCAGCTCGGTAGTAATGGCAGCTTGTCTTGCCCTATTGTAAGATATCTTCAGGCTGCGAAGCATTTCATTCGCATTTTCGCTGGCTTTATCCATGGCTGTCATTCTTGCTCCGTGTTCAGAAGCGTTGGAATCTAATACAGCTTTGTATAATTGGGTATTTAGAATTTTAGGCATCAGCTCTGCTATCAACAACTCTTTTGACGGATCGTAGATAAAATCCGCTTTAGTGGCGCCGGCTTTTTTCTGTACTTTAGGAATAGGCAAAAAACGTTCTACTTCAAATTTCTGCGTAGCAGCATTTTTGAACTGGCTGTACACCACTTCAACTACATCAAATTGTTTTTCTTCAAATGCCGTCATAACTACTTTAGATGCGGCCTGTACGTTTTCAAATGTCAGGTTCAGGAAAATATCTTTATAGGTAGCATCTGCTTTGTAATTGTTCTTAGCAAAATGTTCGTAGCCCTTTTTACCAATGTTCCAGATTGTCACATTGCCTTTTTTGTATTGCTCCGAATATTTTTCTGCAATGGTAGCTTTGGTTAGCTTGATGGTATTTGCATTAAAAGCACCCGCCAATCCACGGTCGCTGGTAATAACAATAAACAATACTTTTTCGATGGGACGTTCAGCAGCAAGGCTCATTCCAGCTTCCCCTTCGCTATTGCTCACAATATTGCTCAGCATTTCCTGCAATTTCTGTGCATACGGACGCATCTGTATGATTGCATCCTGTGCACGGCGGAGTTTTGCTGCACTCACCATTTTCATGGCTTTAGTGATCTGCTGTGTACTTTGTACCGATTTAATGCGATTTCTTACCTCTTTTAATTGGCCTGCCATAATGCTTACTTAATTGGCGGCAAAAGTACGGCGTAGAAGCTAAAATTCCATTGAGATATGAAAATAATAATCCTCACTTGAGAAGGTTGTTATTTAGTTGTGTAAATCTCTCTTTCTCAGCTTAATCTTTCAGGTAAAATTCCCTGCCAAGACTATAAGTAATCAATATCCTGCCACCCCGGTTGGTGCCATTTTGTGCAGGCTTTTCAAACTCCCGGAAAAACAACAACTGAATCGGGCCACTGTCCAGCTTTTGAAAGTCATCTGCAGATATAACTAATCTACCATTTTGAAGCGTATCCACCCGGTTAATACCTTCATTTATTACCGAAGTATCAACAACTAACACCCGCAAGTAATCTTCAGACTCCAACCCGCCAAATTCCAGGACCAATTCCTCTCTGGCTAATGTATCCGGTATTTCATTTAACAACTCCACCCGTTGAAAATCGAAATCCTCTTTGTATTCCTCCTCATCACCACCAGACAAAATGATACTATGCTTGCCGGAAAAATCGGCTATTGGCCTATGCGCTTCATAAAAAAAGCCTGTTCTTTTTGTACTGTCGCCGGGCAACACTTCTCCGTCCAATGTCACTTTGCCCCAACCGGCAATCGATATTGCATCACCTTTTTCCCCACCTTCTCTAAATTGTAGCAAAACAGTAAGCTTATCATCTGTCTCCCGGCCACTTATTTTATAATCAAAGAAAATATCATCGGCATTAAAACTACTGGCTGGCTTATCCTTACCGCTACAACCCATAGCCAGCAACACGACTGCTGCCATAAAAAATACTGAATACCTCTTTTGTGATTCCTTCATGAACATAACTGCAAATTATACCAAACTATACTTAAAACTTGGGAGAATGTATTAAACCGGAAATAATTTGCTTTGCTAGAACGTAAAAAAGTTAAAATCTTATGGATACACTTTTTTTGCAGCAGCTTCTTTCAGTCGGTTATATTCATTCACTATTTCTGCAAATCCTTTATTGGATTTTTTATATCTAAAAGCTTTCATTTCGCTGGCGATATCACTATCGCTCATCAATTCTATCATTTTCTTTTTATTGAAAAATGGCATTACAGTATTTGAAGCCTCAACACCGTGCCTGCTCAGGTAATAAGAAGCTTCATAACCGTCTCCCGTAAGCTGATAGACTATGTACAAATTTGCATATTTCCCATCTATTAACCTGTTCATAAACACCCAAGGCTTACTTTTTTCGGTATTCTTAGTTTCATCAACAAGTGTTCGCTTTTTAGTTCCTAAGAATATAATTTGCTTTGCCTCAAAAAATCCATCGCACAAAAGCCTTTTTCCATGTTTCTGCCTTGAATATCCTTTTATTTCGCCTGCACTTATTACACGTACAGAATCATTGCTAAAAAAAGCTACTATTCTTTCATATCCATCCTCATACTTCCAAACGGGTTTAAATCCAGCTTTTTTTGCATCGCCGGGCAATTGGCACACAATTGTATCATTTTTCCAGGTTACAATATAATCTTGAGCTTCGGAATTACTTACAAATACCAAGGTTCCAATTACCAAAAAAAACATGCGCATTTTCATAAAAATTCTTTTAAAAGGTTAGTATTCATTAGGTATCCCCGCAAGTTCAATTACATTATCTTTGCCCTCCCCAATAATTGGGGTACCCAATGCTGTCAAATTGGCTCAATAATACTTGTAGCACTTTTTTTGACAACATTAAATTCTATAAAATTTTTCAAGAGAAGAATACCCACTAACACTCATTTTTATGCTTGGTTTTATTTCAAAAATTTTTGGTGGCAGCAAGTCAGAGAAAGATGTAAAAAAGATTGAACCTTATGTTGGTAAAATCAATGACTTTTTTGCCTCCTATCAATCCCTCAGCAACGACCAGTTACGTAACAAAACTCAGGAGTTTCGTCATCGTATAAAAGAACACCTGTCTGAAATCGATGCTAAAATTGCTGATAAAAATGCTGCTGCGGAAGCACTTCCTTTCAACGATCTGATGGGAAAAGACGCCATCTACCAGGAAGTTGATAAACTGAAAAAAGACCGCAACAAAGAAATTGAAGTAATTCTTGAAAAATTACTACCTGAAGCATTTGCAGTAGTCAAAGAAACATCCCGCCGTTTTAAAGAGAATACAGATATAGTTTCTACCGCTACCGAATTGGATAGAGAATTAAGCATCAAAAAAAATTACATCACTATTGATGGTTCCACTTCCACTTTCAAAAATACCTGGACAGCTGCCGGCGGGCAAGTAACCTGGAACATGGTACATTATGATGTACAGTTGATTGGTGGTGCCGTATTGCATTCTGGTAAAATTGCTGAGATGGCTACAGGGGAAGGTAAAACCCTTGTATCTACATTACCGGCATACCTGAATGCATTACCGGGTGAAGGTGTTCATATTGTAACAGTAAATGATTACCTGGCCCGTCGTGACCAGGAATGGAACGGAACCATTTTTGAGTGGCTCGGTATTACTGTTGATTGTATTGACAAACATCAACCCAATACAGAAGAAAGAAGAAAAGCATACCTCGCAGATATTACTTATGGAACTAATAATGAATTTGGTTTCGATTACCTGCGTGACAACATGGTACACACACCGGATGAAATGGTACAACGCAAACATCATTTTGCAATGGTGGATGAGGTTGACTCTGTGTTGATCGATGATGCAAGAACACCATTGATTATTTCCGGGCCTGTTGCTAAGGGCGACGACCAACAATACCATATTCATAAACCCAGAATTTTACAATTAGTACAAGAACAGGAACGCATTGTTCGTAACTGCCTAAACGAAGCAAAAAAACGGTTTGCAGAGGGTGATGATGATGCAAAAGGAGGTGGCCTGTATTTATTCAGGGCACATCGTGGTTTACCAAAATATGGCCCGGTAATTAAATTTTTAAGTGAGCCTGGCATCCGTGTAAAAATGCAAAAAGCAGAGAACTATTACCTGCAAGACCAGATGCGGAATATGCACATCGTAGATGAAGAATTACTTTTTCATATTGATGAAAAGAATAACTCTGTGGATCTGACTGAAAAAGGTCTGAATATGATTACCAAAACCGGTGAAGATTCAGAATTCTTTGTACTTCCGGATATCGGAGTAAAGCTAGCCGATGTAGAAAAAAGTGAATTGAGTGCAGATGAAAAATTACAGCAGAAAGAAACGATATTAAATGAATATTCTCAGAAAGCCGACCGCATACATACGGTTCAGCAATTATTGAAAGCATATACCATGTTTGCAAAAGATGTGGAATATGTAATAATAGACGGTGCAATAAAAATTGTAGATGAGCAAACAGGTCGTATCATGGAAGGCCGTCGTTACAGCGATGGCTTACACCAGGCATTAGAAGCAAAAGAAAATGTAAAGATCGAAGCCGCTACACAAACCTATGCCACTATCACTTTGCAAAACTATTTCCGGATGTACCACAAGCTTTGTGGTATGACGGGTACGGCCGAAACAGAAGCAGCAGAATTGTGGAGTATTTATAAACTAGATGTGGTAAACGTTCCTACCAATTTGAAAATGGTAAGAAATGACAAACAGGATCTGGTTTATAAAACAAAGAGAGAAAAATATAAGGCTGTTATTGATGAGATTGAAATATTAAGAAATGCTGGTCGCCCTTGCCTGGTAGGTACTACTTCCGTAGAGGTAAGCGAATTGTTGGGAAGAATGTTGCAGCAGAAAAAAATTCCGCACAATGTATTGAATGCAAAACAACATGCCAGAGAAGCTCAGGTAGTTGCTGAAGCTGGTTTACCCGGCGCAGTTACTATCGCAACTAACATGGCTGGTCGTGGAACGGATATTAAGCTTGGGCCAGGCGTAAAAGAAGCTGGTGGATTAGCAATTATTGGTACAGAACGACATGAAAGCCGCCGTGTAGACAGACAGTTGCGTGGCCGTGCAGGTCGCCAGGGAGATCCGGGTTCTTCTCAATTTTATGTTTCATTAGAGGATGATCTGATGCGTATGTTCGGAAGCGAACGTATTGCATCCTTAATGGATAAATTAGGTTACAAAGAAGGCGATGTGATACAACACAGCATGATCAGCAACAGTATTCAACGGGCACAAAAGAAAGTAGAAGAAAACAACTTTGGTATTCGTAAACGTTTGCTGGAGTATGATGATGTAATGAATAAGCAACGGAATGCTGTGTATGAAAAAAGAAATCATGCATTGTTCGGCGAACGCCTTGCATTAGACATTGATACTTCTTTTTCTGCCGTTGCCGGAAGTTTAATTGACTCTTTCCGGGAACAGGAAGATTTTGAAGGATTTAAAATGGCTTGTATTGTAAATTTCGGTTTAGATACAAAGATTGAAGAAGAAACATTTAAAAAGACTGATGTAAACAGCTTAATCGACAGATTATATAACGAAGCGACAGAAAAATACAACCTTCATAAAGGAGAACTACAAAAACAAGCTATTCCCGTATTTAAAAACATCCGTCTTACACAAGGGAGCCACATTGAAAATGTAGTGGTTCCATTTAGTGATGGTCGTAAGGGATTGAATGTATTAGCTAATCTTGATAAAACGCTTAGCTCAAATGGTGCAGAGCTAGCGAATTCATTAGAGAAAACAATTACACTGGCTGTGATTGATGATGCTTGGAAAGAACATCTTCGTGCAATGGATGATTTGAAGCAAAGTGTACAAACTGCATACCTTGAACAAAAAGATCCGCTTATCATTTATAAAATGGAAGCGTACAACCAGTTCAGCAATATGAATACAGAGGTAAATAAGAACATTGTTTCTTTCCTTTGTCATTCCTCTATTCCTATTCAACAGGAAAATGCTCCCTTAAAAGAAGGCCGCCAGCAAAAAACGGATATGAGTAAAATGCGGGCTAATAAAGATGAAGTAGATAATGCAGGACAAGATTATGCTGCTAATGAAAAAGATAAGTTTGAACCAGGCGGACCTGAAGTTGCAATAAAACATGAACCGATAAAAGTTGCACCCAAAATTGGCCGTAATGACGCCTGCCCATGTGGTAGTGGAAAGAAATACAAACAGTGTCATGGTAAAGATGCTTAGTATTAACACCTTATAAATTTTAAAAGGCTGCGAGTTTTTGCAGCCTTTTTGTTTTAGGTGATGTGAATAATCAATTTTCTGAACTATTTCACAATATCAAAAAAAACAATACGTTTGTTGTCATTATTCATTAAACCAAAATCAAAAAAAATGAAAAAATTACTTTTCGTAGTTGCCATTGCCGGCATCATGACATCTTGCAAAGACAAAAAAGACGAAGCAAAGCCTGAAGAAACAACTACCACCACAACAACGGAGCCAACAACTACGACTGAGCCAACAACTACGACAACCGCTACTTCTGCATCTACGGGTGTACCAACTTTCTCTGATCCTGAAGTACAGAAATTTGCAAATGACTATGCCGTCTTTATAACTGAGTACAAAGCTGGAATGAAAGACCCGGCTAAATTAGCTGACCTTACTAAAAAGATGCAGGAATGGTCTACAAAATCTACAGAAGTAGGAATGAAATTGGCTACAAAACCAGATGAAGCAAAAAAATGGGCTGACTGGATTATGGCGGTTAGTAAAGAATTAATGCCGCAATAATAAATTGTATTTATAAAAAAAACCGTCTTGCTTACCGCAAGACGGTTTTTTTTGCTGTACTTTTTTAAAATCCTTTTTTCTTCAAATCGTATTTGATTTCATATCTATCATTCAATTGCTTCTGCTTATCATCAAGATTGATCTTACGTCCTTGGATAAAAGCATCAGTTACATTACTAGTACTCATATCCAGTATATCGCCAGAACTGATAATAATATTGGCCTCTTTACCAACCTCAATACTTCCTGTTTTGTCTGCCACTCCCATGATCTTTGCAGCGTTCAACGAGATTGCTGCCAATGCCTCCTCTTTTGTTAATCCAAAAGCAACTGCAGTTCCTGCATTAAAAGGAAGGTTACGGCCACGGGTTTGTGAATCATCATCCGAAATAGCAAACAACACTCCTGCTTTTTGCAATATCGCTGCTGTTTTATACGGCTGATCCACATCATCGTCAGTTGTGGTTGGCAGGCTATGCATTTGCTGAAGAATTACGGCCACATTATGTTGTTTCAATAAATTGGCTATCTGCCAGCTTTCGCTACCACCAACAATTACCATATCAACACCAAATTCTTTTACAAAATCTAATGCAGCCAACATTTGCTTGGCAGTGCTGGCATGTACATATAGTTTTTGTTTCTTCGCTAACAAATCTTTTATTGCTTCATATTTCAAATTTGTTTCTTCACGGGTAGTAGCTGTGTTATAAGCTTTTGCTTCCCGGAAAAAAGCTTTCAGGTTCTCAATTTTTTCAAACCCATCTTTTACAGGGTCTGTTTGTGCACCACCAGCATTTGGACCGCCGCCACCAAATCCACCTCTTCCTCCGCCCGGACGAGCCATGAGCAATGGCATATACAAATGCATTCCACCATCTGCTTTAACAGCTGCATCTTCCCAATTCCATGCATCTAATTGTACTACGGATGATGTGCCGGCCAAAAAGCTTCCTTGCGGAACTACATTAGCTGCAAGAATACCATTAGATCGAAGTGTATTGATAACTTTTGAATCAGAATTATACGCTACAATAGAGCGGATATTAGGGTTCAAGTCGCCAATTTCACGAACATCATTTGAGGCACGGATAGAACTGGTTTCTATCAAACCTAGTGTGCTGGTTGGCAGAATCAGGCCAGGGTAAACATGCTTGCCTTTTGCATCAACCACCTGCACATCATCTTGTGGTATGGCGATGTCTTTACCAACTTTTTCAATCTTCCCATCTCTTATCTGAATAGTTCCATTTTCAATAACTGTTCCGTTACCTACGTGGATGGTTGCATTTTTAATAAAAAGCAATCCCTTTTGTGGCGGCGCTGGCAATACATTCGATTGGGAATGAACCGAAACAGCTACTGCCATAATGATCGTTAGAAAAAATATCTTTTGCATATCTAATTTTTTTATTGGTTTTCAAATTCATCAGCATCTATTACCAGCAGGCCATGGCTATGACCATGATCCATACAAGAATGCATTATCTGGTAAGAAGGTGTTGCAGGAGCCATTGGCATACCACTTCTTTTTTCACCATTCAGTTTCTTTACCAGCCTTGCTCTTTCTGCATCCACTTCTTTTTGCTTTTGCTCATCCTTTACTCTGTCAAAATAAATTGTTCCATCAACAATAGTGTATAAAGGTTTTGCGTAAATGCTAAGTGGATTATCTGACCAAACCACCACATCTGCATCTTTACCAACTTTCAAACTTCCGATTCTATCATCCACATGCAACATTTTTGCAGGATTTAATGTTACCATTTTTAATGCTTCTTCTGCAGATACACCACCATACTTCATTGTTTTAGCCGCTTCCTGGTTTAAACGTCTGGCCATTTCTGCATCATCAGAATTAATTGCTACCACTAATCCTGTTTTGTGCATGATGGCTGCATTATAAGGTATAGCATCTTCTACCTCTACTTTATAAGCCCACCAATCAGAGAAAGTAGATACAAAGGAACCGTGTGCTTTCATTTTATCAGCTACTTTATATCCTTCCAATATGTGAGTGAAAGTATTTACCGTATAACCCATTTCTTCTGCTACTTTCATAGCCATGTTGATCTCACTTTGTACATAGGAATGACAAGTGATAAATCTTTTCTTATCTAAAATTTCCACCAACGCTTCTAGCTCTAAGTCAAGACGGGGAGCATTCAAACCCGTCAGTGGTTTTTTTGCTTTTACTAATTTATCTTTTTCAGCATTGTAGCTATCCCATTTTTTCTTGTAGTCTTTTGCACGGGTAAAGGCATCGGTTAAAACCTGCTCCACCCCCATTCTTGTATCAGGATAGCGGTTGTTGCCTTGTGTAGAAGATGACCGTTTTACGTTTTCTCCCAATGCAAATTTTATTTGTCCTGCCCAATTTTTAAATTTCAGGTCTTCTGCATTAGCACCCCAGCGAAGTTTTATTAACTGTGTTTGGCCACCGATTACATTTGCTGAGCCGTGAAGAATATGAGAAGAAGTAACACCACCACTTAACTGACGATAAATATTAATATCATCCGGGTTCAGGTTATCAGCAATTCTTACTTCTGAGGTTACAGATTGTGCACCTTCATTAATAGAAGCGGCGGCGATATGTGAGTGTTCATCAATTATGCCCGGAGAAACATGCTTGCCGGTACCATCAATTACTTTAGCACCCGGGTCACTCAAATTCTTACCGATAGCTGCAATTTTTCCGTTCTTTAACAATACATCTGTATTCTGCAACACACCTTCACCCTCACTGGTCCATACCGTTGCATTTTTGATCAACATCGTTTCCTGCTTTGGTATTTCATCCTGGCTATTGCCAAATGGCAGGAAAGGATAACTTACTTTTCCAACAACAGGTATATCTTTTTTCTTAGTACTATCCATTTTTATATCAGCAGCTTTTACAAACACAGCTGTCCAGGTAAGTGAGTTACCTGCTGAATCAACACCAGTGCCATTCCATTCTGTACCATTGCTGATACCACCTAATCTTGTAGCAGTAGCCGGTAATGCTGGCGGTTGTCCTCCACCAAATCCACCTGGCCTTGCCTGTGTTGGATCGCCACCCGGTCCGCCCGGAGGTCTTTGTCTCCTTGCCATTGGCGCATAGCTCAGTTTTACTTGTTTACCATCAAAACTAAATTTAGTATTCATGGTATCTTTCCCAAACATGCCGACAGAACTGCTGCTCTTTACATCCAGCGTATATTTTTCAACACCTGTTGGAGTATTAATACTAAGATTATAAGTGCCCGCAATATTTGAATCGTCTTTTACATTGTATTTAATACCCTGCACATAGTTGTAAAGGATATTTGTTTTTTCGTTGAAAACAGGTCCGTTAGTAATTAAGAAATTAGCCAGTTTACCTGCTTCAAGACTTCCTACTTTATCATACACACCCAAGATTGTTGCAGGGGTTTTTGTAAGAGCCTCCATAGCTTTTGCTTCGCTTAATCCATATTCCATGGCCTTGCGAAGACTTGCCCAAAAAGTATTTACACTTCTCAAATCAGCAGTAGTAAGACAGAAAGGGATACCTGCTTTTTCAAAAGCTGCCGGGTTAGTGGGTGCTAGCTCCCAATGTTTCATATCTTGTAAAGCCACAAACTTGGCATCATTAGGATCTTCCACATCTTGTCCTTGCGGAAAGTTTAAGGGAAGAATAAATGTGGCATTAGTTGCCTTCATATCACTAATACGCTGATATTCGTTTTGCCCTGCTTTGATAATGTATTGAACACCGAACTCATCGCCTATTCTATCTGCTCTTAAATTATCCCATTTATCATTGGCCTCAAAAATTTGCGGCAGGCCTGAGTTATCGTTCCATGATTGCAGGCTAAGATTAAAGCCTTCTTCGTATGGTTTATTTTTATACCAGGCCGCATCTAAAAATGTCTGGCGTATCAACGAGATATAGCCCATTTTAGAAGTTGGGTATGATTGTGTGGAAGTTCCCTTACTAAACGAATAATGAGCTGAAGCTTTTTCTTTTATGATCGTAAGATTCTCTTTTTCGTTGGCTAATGTTACAACCGCACCGGTTCCTCTTGCTACACCATCTTTAACATGGGTAAGCACTGTACCAAAACCAGCTTCCCGCATTGGTTTTGCCGCAGCGTCGTTAACACCAAAGACTTTAAAAACGTCCACATCGGATTTAATGGCCTGGTTCCATCCATAGGGACCTTTTACATTGGTCTCTAATTGAGGCTGAGCAAAAAAATTGAACCCGCCACCGCCTTGTTGTTGCGGACGAGCCGGTGTTCCATAATCCGTATAAATGTCAATAAATGATGGATAGATGTACTTGCCTTTGCAATCTACTTCTACTGCACCTGAAGGAACCGAAAGTCCGGTACCAACAGCAACAATCTTTCCATCTTTAATAACCAATGTTGCATTGACTATTGTTGTGTTTGCATCTTTTACAATAGTAGCATTCGTGAAAGCATAATGTCCATTCCGTGGATCGGCGATCCCATTCTCGGGAAATGTAGCCTGTGCCATTACTTGTGCTGTTGCCATCAACAGAACAGTTAGTAACGCCAGTTTTTCTAGTAACCGGGTTTTTCTCATTGCTGTAAGTTTTTTTATTAGATGATTTTTATCACAGAACCTTGCGCTAAATCAGAACTCCGAATGTAAATCAATTACAGCAAATTAAAACGGGCACTTTATAAGAGGTAATCGTATTATAAAAGTTTGTGGTACAAGGGTTTTCCATACGGGGAGCTATCGACCATTTCGCACAAAGTTTTGATTACCTTTGAAATCCAAATATTTTGATATATGGCAATTGCCAAATCCTCACAAATGATGCATGACTTTTCCCTGTCGCCACGGATAGACCAGGTAGGTGTAGAAGAAAGAGCTTCCCGATTTACTAAACGTAGCATTAAAAATGAATCGAAAGAAAATGGATTGAAGTTGGTGCTGAATATGATTGACCTAACCACCCTGGAAGGAAAAGACACCGATGGCAAAGTAAAACAGCTTTGCTATAAAGCGATGCATCCGCATGATGCGTTGGCTGATATTCCAACAGTTGCTGCAATATGCGTTTATCCAAGTATGGTAAAAGTGGCAAAAAAGGCATTAGGCGATTCAGGAATAAAAGTAGCTTCTGTTGCTACAGCATTCCCCAGCGGACAAGCTCCAAGAGATATTAAAATAAGAGACACCAAATACGCTGTGAATGAAGGAGCGGATGAAGTAGACATGGTTATCAGTCGTGGTAAATTTCATTCTGGTGAATACAATTTTGTTTTTGATGAGATAGCAGCTATTAAAGAAGCCTGTGGTGCTGCAAGATTAAAAGTGATTTTAGAAACGGGTGAACTGGGTACATATGATAAAGTGCGACGAGCCAGTGATATTGCGATGCATGCCGGTGCAGATTTTATTAAAACATCAACCGGGAAAATACAACCTGCGGCTACGATGCCTGTAACATTGGTAATGCTGGAAGCGATAAGAGATTTTTATTACAAAACAGGCAAGATGATTGGAATGAAACCCGCCGGTGGAATTTCCAAATCAAAACTGGCCTTACATTATTTAGTAATGGTAAAAGAAGTGTTGGGAGAAGATTGGCTGAATAATGAATGGTTCCGTTTTGGTGCCAGTAGTTTGGCTAATGATGTGCTGATGCAATTGGTAAAATTGAAAACGGGTCAGTATCAGAGTGCAAATTATTTTAGTGTGGATTAATAATGAACGCAAATCTTGAAAACATAATAGACCTATTTAGTAAAATGGAATCCAATGGTTGGAATGTCAATGGACGTTTAAAATATGGGTTTTATTTTGTAGATAAAGACAAACAAAAACTAAATAACATTTATAATGAATTAAAAGAGAGTGGATATATTTTAGAGAAAATTTATTCGTTAGAAGATATTAATGATGATAAATGGACTTTACATGTTAGCAAGATTGATATATTAAATTCTGAAAAACTCCATAGAAGAAATATTGCTTTTAATGAATTAGCTGAATATTGTGAAGTTGAATTCTATGATGGTTGGGATGTAGAAAAAATAATAGATTAAAAAGGTGTGCCTGCTCAATAGCGAACAGAACCCCGAAGAGTGCGACGCAACGAAGATGATCAGGGAACTGAAGCTGGTAACATAAATAAAAAAAATACATGGCGAAAGCAATTTCAAAAAAGAAAGCCGCTAAGAAAAGCAACACCATCAAACTAAAATTTGATACCAGTTGGCAGTATGCTCTTGCACCAGAAAGTAAAAGTGCGGCAACGATTAATAAGCAATATGATTTGTTTATTAATGGCGAATGGCAAAAGCCAACTAGTAAGAAATACTTTGATACCATCAATCCGGCGACGGAAGAAAAGCTGAGTGAAGTCGCCGATGCCAATGCGGCCGATGTTGACAAAGCGGTGAAGGCTGCCCGTAATGCGTACGATAAAGTGTGGAAGAAAATGCCTGCGAAAGAAAGAGCAAAATATATTTTTCGTATTGCCCGTATTATGCAGGAGAAAGCAAGGGAGTTAGCCATTGTTGAAACTTTGGATGGCGGCAAACCAATAAAAGAAAGCCGTGACTTTGATGTACCAACAGCGGCTAATCATTTATTTTATTATGCAGGTTGGGCAGATAAATTAGAATATGCATTCCCCAATAGACAAACAGAACCATTGGGAGTGGCCGGGCAAATTACGCCGTGGAATTTTCCGTTACTAATGGCCGCCTGGAAAATTGCACCAGCACTGGCTACAGGCAACACAGTTGTATTAAAACCAGCAGAATCTACTCCGTTAACTACATTAAAACTGGCAGAGATAATCCAGGAAGCAGATTTGCCTCCGGGTGTGGTGAATATAATTACAGGTGCCGGTGATACTGGTGCTGCTATCGTTAATCATGCGGATGTAAATAAAATTGCATTTACAGGTTCTACCAATGTTGGTAAAATAATTCAACGGGCTATTGCGGGTACCAATAAAAAAGCAACATTAGAACTCGGTGGTAAAGCAGCCAATATAATTTTTGAAGATGCACCCATTGACCAGGCTGTTGAAGGTGTAGTGAATGCTATCTTTTTTAACCAGGGACATGTATGCTGTGCCGGATCAAGATTGTATGTGCAGGAATCGGTGGCGAAAGAAGTAATAAGAAAATTGCGGGATAGAATGCAATCATTAATTGTTGGCGACCCGATGGATAAGAACACAGATATCGGTGCTATCAACTCCAGGGAACAATTAAATATCATTCAAAAATATATTGCGATTGGTAAAAAAGAAGGGGCTGAAATGTATGAAAGCAGTTGTGCTTTACCATCGAAAGGATTTTGGTGCAGGCCAACAATCTTTAGCAATGTAGCACAGAGCAATCGCATAGCACAGGAAGAAATTTTTGGACCGGTGTTATCTATTCTTACTTTCCGTACAGATGATGAAGTAATTGAAAAAGCAAATAACTCACCGTATGGTTTAAGTGCTGGTGTGTGGACGGATAAGGGTTCTAAGATTTTCAACATGACGAAGAGAATGAGAGCCGGTGTGGTGTGGGCTAATACGTTTAATAAGTTTGACCCTACTTCTCCTTTCGGTGGTTATAAAGAAAGTGGCTTTGGAAGAGAGGGTGGATTGCATGGATTGTCGGCGTATGTTAATATTGTTTAAATGCATGAACATTGATCATCATGATTATTAAGATCAATTATATGTGTCAGCGAAAATCATAACCATCATAAAAATCTGCGTTCAATTATATGGAAAAAGCAATTAAAAAATCTTCACTCAACGTAAGTGAGAACGGTTTAGAGAAAACTGTTTCTAACAAACGCCTTGAAGTATTGAAAACCTATAAAATTTATATCGGCGGACAATTTCCAAGAACCGAATCGGGAAGATTTTATCAACCTGAAAATGCAGCTGGAAAAAAACTGGCGAATGTTTGCCTAAGTTCAAGAAAAGATTTTCGGGATGCAGTAGTAAGTGCAAGAGGTGCCGTAAGTGGTTGGAGTGGTCGTGCCGCTTTTAACCGCAGCCAGATATTATATCGTATGGCAGAAATGCTGGAAGGAAGAAAAGCTCAATTCATCGATGAGTTGATACAACAGGATTCAACAAAAGCAAAGGCTGAGAAAGAAGTGAATCTGGCTATCGACCGTTTGATATATTATTCCGGCTGGTGCGATAAATTTCAGCAGATCTTTAGTGCGGTAAATCCTGTAGCCTCTTCTCATTTTAATTTTTCGGTACCGGAAGCAACAGGTGTTGTTTCTATTATAGCCCCGCAAAATGATTCTCTTTTGGGATTAGTTTCTGTTATAGCTCCCGTAATTGCGGGAGGAAATGCCTGTATCGTTTTAGCATCGGAAACAAAACCGCTTTGTGCAGTTACCTTCGCCGAAGTATTGAATTCGTCTGACCTCCCTGGCGGCGTTGTAAATATTTTAACAGGCAAACCAGCCGAGCTAGCTAGCTGGTTTGTAGATCATATGGATGTAAATGCAACCATTTACTGTGAAAATAATTCTGAGGTACAGCAAATGATACGGGAGAAATCAGCAACCAATTTGAAACGTATCACTTTCTATGATAAGATAAACTGGTATTCCGATGAAGGTCAGTCGCCTTACTTTATCATGGATACACAGGAAATTAAAACAACCTGGCACCCGGTAGAAAATATAGCTAGTGCCGGGGCTGGATATTAGAAGTTTGTAATTCTTTCAAGCTTAGTGTGTTTGAATAGACTTGAACAGTTCTTTGTTTTAAATAACAAAAAACTGCAAACAATGAACTATAAACTAACTTATTTTTGGTAGGATTTTTGAACCTTATACGACATATGAAATTCATTATTACACTCGCAATTTTCGGCATTACAACGAATTGTTTTGCACAAAAGGATACCGCTTCGACTCCTATAGACAGCAACACAGTTATTGTGCATAAAGATCCCCGGCTTGAATTATTGGTAAAAAAACAAGCACAGATCAACGAAGAAACCAGCCGGGACGGAAGAAGAACGGATAAAGGTTATCGCTTAATGATTATCAGCACTAATAACCGGGATGAAGCATTGGCTGCAAAAACTAAAATCTATACTTATTTCCCCGACCTGAAAGCATACATGTGGTACCAGTCGCCTTATTTTAAAGTAAAAGCCGGCAATTTTAAAGACCGCAAAGATGCAGAAGCTTTCCAAAGACGATTGAATACCTATTTTCCAAAGGGAGTTTTTATTATGAAAGATGTGATTGAAGTGAAGTCGGGCAAAGGAATTGATGATGAGATCAATCCATAAAAGATTCTACCCAATCGCTTATCAAATAATCCCTGTTAGCCAACGGGGATTTTCTATTTTTGTCCCATGCAAGAAAAAATTAAAGCCCTCGCTAAAAAGTATTTTGCTGAATATGTAGCGGTACGTCATCATTTACATGCAAACCCAGAACTGAGCTACCAGGAATTCGAAACCTCAAAATTTGTACAGGGAAAATTGACCGAACTCGGAATTCCTTTTGAAGTAAAAGCAACTACCGGTGTTGTTGGTTTGATAAAAGGAAAAAATCCTGGTAGCCGCATTATTGCATTGCGGGCCGATATGGATGCACTGCCGATCAAAGAAGAAAATGACATTCCCTATAAATCAAAGAATGAGGGTGTGATGCATGCCTGCGGACATGATGTGCATACTACTTGCTTATTAGGTGCAGCAAAAATCCTGACCGAATTAAAAGACGAGTGGGAAGGAACCGTAAAACTTATTTTTCAACCCGGTGAAGAGAAAAATCCGGGCGGTGCTTCTTTAATGATAAAAGATGGGGTGCTGGAAAATCCTGCACCACAAGCAATACTTGCATTGCATGTAAACACCATTTTAGAAGTTGGACAATTAAGTTTTCGGAGTGGCAAAGTAATGGCCAGTGCAGATGAATTATATTTTACGGTGAAAGGAAAAGGCGGTCATGCCGCTTCGCCGCATTTATTCATTGATCCTATCCTTATTGCATCTCATTTAATTATTGCATTGCAACAATTGATCAGCAGAAATAATAATCCGTTCAATCCTTCTGTTCTATCTATTACTTCTTTCAATGGCGGCAATACAACGAATGTTGTTCCGAATGAAGTAAAACTGATGGGCACTTTCAGAGCAATGGATGAAACATGGCGTTTTAAAGCACATGAGCTGATGCGTAATCTAACTACCGATCTTGTTCACTCCATGGGTGGCGAAGTTGACCTGCATATTGATGTCGGTTATCCTTGTGTGATGAACAATGAAACAGTAACTATGAATGCAACGAAAAATGCTGCGCTGTATATGGGAGAAGAAAATGTTAGCGAAACAGAACTGCGGATGGGTGCAGAAGATTTTGGCTACTATGCCCAGCAAATACCAGCCTGTTTTTATCGCCTCGGCACTATGAATAAAGCAAAAGGAATTACCGCCGGCGTACACACTCCTGTTTTTAATATAGATGAAAATGCTATTGAAATTGGGATGGGAATGATGGCATGGTTGGGGAGCAGTGTAAAAGTATAATTTCGCCCAAAAGAAAATATTCATAAAGGTTTTTTAGTAAATTCAGATTATTAAAATTTACAATCATGAATAATTATTTAAAAGGCAGTATTGCTCTGTCAACAATTTTTATTGTATTTATCCTTACAGCGCAAAATCCTTCGATAAAACAACCTGGAACCTCTTCAACACAGAAATTTGAATATTGTCGGCTTTTTCAAGAAGTTAAATGGAATACTTATACAGGAGCCAATTATTCCGATAAAAGCTGGGTACAGTTTAACTACAACGGAGAAGCTTCATATAAAGAAGATAAAACGAATACCGACAACTTAAATAGTTTAATGGACGGATTAAACTACCTGGGCTCAAAGGGGTGGGAACTAACAACTAGCTACACAGAAGACGGGGAAGGCTGGAGGATGCAGATTCATGTATTAAAAAGAAAAAAATAGTAGTAGCCATAGTTGGTTTTGTGGGTATCGGTAAATGGACTCTGCATTTTATCCGAAATTTTTATTCCGTACATTGCAGCCCGTTTTGATTATTTGTGCAGAAAGGAGTACCTTAAATTTGAACTATGTCAAACGACCTACGCAAACAACAGGCCCTGGAATATCATGCTAAAGGAAGGCCTGGAAAAATAGAAGTAATACCAACCAAAGAAGCCAAAACACAAAGAGACCTTTCACTGGCCTACTCCCCCGGCGTTGCTGCACCTTGCTTAGAAATTGCAGAAAATATTGAGAACGTTTACAAATATACCGCTAAAGGAAATTTAGTGGCTGTTATCAGTAACGGTACTGCTGTTCTTGGGCTTGGTGATATTGGCCCCGAAGCCAGCAAACCAGTGATGGAAGGAAAAGGAGTTCTCTTCAAAATTTTTGCCGACATAGATGTGTTCGACATCGAGATAAATGAAAAAGATCCTGAAAAGTTTGTGCAGATCGTAAAAGCACTGGAACCAACATTCGGCGGCATCAACCTCGAAGATATAAAAGCACCGGAATGCTTTTATATAGAAAAAGAATTAAAGAAGCAGATGAATATTCCGGTGATGCATGATGACCAGCACGGAACCGCTATTATTTCTGCGGCTGCTTTATTGAATGCATTGGAAATTCAGAAAAAGAAAATTGATAAAGTAAAGTTTGTAGTAAATGGTGCCGGTGCTGCAGCTATGGCCTGTATTATGTTATATGAAGCACTCGGTGCGAAGCATGAAAACTTCTTACTCTTTGATAGAAAAGGGGTGTTACACAAAGGAAGAACCGACCTCGAAGAGTTCAAACAAAAATTTGCGAATGCCAAACATGAAATAACGTTGGTGCAAGCGATGAAAGATGCTGATGTGTTTATCGGGCTAAGTGCCGGCAATTGTGTAACACCGGATATGGTGAAGAGTATGGCGAAAAATCCGATTGTATTTGCTATGGCTAACCCAGACCCCGAAATTAGCTGGGAAGATGCTACCGGAGCAAGAAAGGATGTGATCATGGCTACCGGCCGTAGTGATTATCCTAACCAGGTAAATAATGTACTCGGCTTCCCTTATATATTTCGTGGCGCATTAGATGTAAGAGCTAAGCACATTAATGAAGAAATGAAGATGGCTGCTGTAAAAGCACTGGCGGAATTAGCAAAAACTCCGGTGCCTGATATTGTGAACATGGCCTACAATGAAAAGAATATCACTTTCGGAGAGAACTATATTATTCCAAAACCACTTGATCCAAGATTGTTAGCTACCGTTGCTCCTGCGGTTGCCAAAGCAGCCATGGAAAGTGGTGTAGCACAACATCCCATTACTAATTGGGACAGCTATGTTAATGATCTTAATAAGCGACTAGGACTCGATAACCAGGTGATGAGAGTGCTGGGTAATAAAGCTCGTAAAGATCCTAAACGAATTGTATTTGCAGAGGCGGACAATGTAAAAATTCTAAAAGCTGCACAAATTATTTTTGATGAGGGAATTGGCTACCCGATCTTATTGGGTGATGAGATTAAAATTAAAAACATTGCCAATGCGAATGGAATAGATATAGAGGGCTTGCCAATTTTTGATCCCCGCAGCGATGCCATGGAAGAAAGAAGAAATAAATATTCCGAACTCTTCTTTGCCAAAAGAGGAAGAAAAGGTTTCAATGCATATGAGGCAAAAAAAGTAATGAAAGACCGCAACTATTACGGTTGCATGATGGTGGAATGTGGCGATGCAGATGCAATGATCTCTGGCTTGGCAAAAAATTATCCTGATACCATCCGTCCGGCATTGCATACGATAGGCACAGAAGAAGGCGTAAAGAAAATTGCCGGTATGTACCTGATGCTAACGAAAAAAGGCCCGTTGTTCTTAGCAGATACAACGGTAAACTTTAATCCAACGGCCGAAGAACTGGCTGAGATAACTTTAATGGTGGCAAAAGAGGTTCGCAACTTTAATATTATTCCACGTATTGCTATGCTTAGCTATTCCAATTTTGGCAGCAGCAATTCACCGGAAGCCCAATTAGTGGCCAAAGCCAGGAAAATTGTAAAAGAAAAAATGCCCTCGCTATTAGTAGATGGAGAGATGCAGGCCAGCGTAGCATTTAATAAAGAATTGATGAAGGAAAATTACCCGTTCAGTGAATTAGCGGATAAAGATGTAAATACATTGATATTCCCGAATCTTGCTTCCGGTAACATTGCCTATAACCTGCTAAAAGAGCTGGAAACTGCGGATGCAGTTGGGCCGATATTATTAGGGTTAAAAAAACCGGTTCATATTTTGCAACTAGGAAGTTCTGTTCGCAATATTTTAAATATGGCACTGGTTGCCGTAGTAGATGCACAGTTAAAGAGTAAAAACTCAACTGAAGAGATCGTAAAAAAATCCCGTTGGTGGAAACGATTCCGCAAAGTGAGTAAAGATTTATAGTTGAGCTGGTTAATAAACGGTTTATAATAGAGAAAGGCCAATAGTTAATCGCTAATGGCTTTTCTCTTTTCATACTGTATCTTAGCACATTATATGACGATTTTCAACGACATAGGCCGATACCTCTTGATGCTTAAAGGAATGTTCTCCAAACCGGAGAACGGAAAGATGTATTGGAAAGAGTTTATTCACCAATGTACTGAAATCGGTTTTGGTTCCTTGGGCATCGTTGCAATCATTTCTGTTTTTATTGGTGCGGTTTCCACCATACAAACAGCCTATCAGTTAGTAAGCCCGTTAATTCCACCATCTACTATTGCACAAATTGTAAGAGATACTGTTATTCTTGAATTTGCCCCTACGCTTGTAAGTATTGTATTAGCAGGTGTAGCCGGTAGCCGTATTGCCAGTGAGTTAGGTAATATGCGGGTAAGTGAACAAATTGATGCATTAGAGATAATGGGGATTAATACAAAAACCTATCTGATACTTCCTAAAATAGTTGCCGCATTATTAATGATTCCATTACTCGTGGTTATAGCCATGTGCCTAGGCATTTTGGGGGGAAGATTAGCCGGTACTGCTTCTGGCATTATTTCGGGTAGCATTTTTGATAAAGGATTACTTGAATTTTTTGTACCATACAATGTAATTTTTGCGTTGATAAAAGCCTATGTGTTTTCTTTTATTATTGCAAGCATACCTGCATTTTATGGTTATTATGTAAAAGGAGGGGCATTAGAAATTGGAAGAGCCAGTACAAAAGCAGTGGTAGTTAGCTGCATACTGATATTATTTGCAGATTACATTTTATCAGCCCTATTGTTATAGTTATCGAATGATTGAAGTAAAAAATATAAAGAAAAGTTTTGGTGAAAAAGTTGTCATTGAGGATGTGAGTGCCGTAATGAAAGCGGGACAGTGTAATCTTATTATCGGCTCCAGTGGTAGCGGGAAAACGGTATTGCAAAAATGCATGGTGGGCTTGTTTGAACCAGATGAAGGGGCAGTATTATACGATGGGCAAAACTTCACCGAAATGAAAGGGCAGGAAAAGACAGAGATTCGTAAAGAAATTGGAATGTTATTTCAAGGCTCTGCATTATTTGATAGTTTAAATGTGCAGGAAAATGTGATGTTTCCATTAAACATGTTTACCAAAGATTCTTATAAAAAAAAGCTGGAACGGGTAAATGAAGTTTTAGCAAGGGTAAACCTGGTGGATGCCAATAAAAAATTTCCTGCCGAACTAAGCGGTGGTATGAAAAAAAGGGTTGCCCTCGCAAGAGCCGTTGTGCTGAATCCTAAATATCTCTTTTGTGATGAGCCTAATTCCGGGCTTGACCCATTAACATCTCTTGTAATTGATAAACTTATTAAGGAAATAACAGTTGAATATAATATTACCACAGTTATAAACACCCATGACATGAATAGTGTAATGGAAATTGGCAATTACATTTTATATATGTACTTGGGCAATAAAGAATGGGAAGGCACTAACAAAGAGATCATTTTCAGTAAGAACCAACGGCTGAATGATTTTATTTTTGCTTCGGAATTTTTACAGGATGCAAAAGATATGCGGATGCTGGAAGAGACTGGTAAAATTTCCAATAACCGAAACATGGAAGAATTGATGGATAAAGATGCTCCTACCCTTGTACCACCTCCGGATGAAGAAAATTAATTTCTGTATAGCCCAATGGCAGAGTTACTGGGGAATTCGCACCTGTGGCCACGAATAGCTCTCTTTAAAACCCACCAAATCCCTTATTTTTGCGGCAACTTTTAAAGCATAAATATGAGTATTCTCGTTAATAAAAATTCGAAGATTTTAGTACAAGGTTTTACAGGTACAGAAGGTACATTCCATGCTACTCAAATGATCGAGTATGGAACAAACGTAGTGGGTGGTGTTACCCCGGGAAAAGGTGGCGGCACCCATTTGGAGAGACCTATATTTAATACAGTGGTGGATTGTGTAAAAGCTACCGGGGCAGATGTAAGCATCATTTTCGTTCCGCCTGCATTTGCCGCAGATGCGATTATGGAAGCTGCTGATGCAGGTGTTGCTTTAGTAGTCTGTATTACTGAAGGTATTCCGGTACAGGATATGGTGAAGGTGAAAAATTATTTACAGGGAAAGGATACAAGACTAATAGGACCAAATTGTCCGGGCATCATCACTTCTGATGAATGTAAAGTTGGCATTATGCCCGGCTTTATTTTTAAACCCGGTCGTATTGGTATCGTTTCAAAGTCGGGAACATTAACCTACGAAGCAGCCGACCAGGTAGCAAAAGCTGGTTTAGGTATTTCTACAGCCATTGGTATTGGTGGTGACCCAATTATTGGCACACCAACCAAAGAAGCAGTTGAGTTATTTATGAATGATCCCGAAACGGATGCCATAGTCATGATTGGCGAAATTGGTGGTGGTATGGAAGCGGAAGCAGCCAACTGGATAAAAGCAACGGGAAATAAAAAACCGGTGGTAGGATTTATAGCCGGTCAAACTGCACCTCCCGGTCGCCGTATGGGACATGCCGGAGCAATTGTAGGAGGTGCTGATGATACTGCTGCTGCTAAAATGAAGATTATGGCGGAATGTGGCATTCATGTAGTAAGTAGTCCTGCTGATATTGGAAAGAAGATGGCAGAAGTGATAGGAAAGTGAATTGTCAGTAGTGAATAGTCAATAAATACATTCGCTGAATGTATAAGTCACAACATAAACAAAGCCCTCCGAAATTCCGGAGGGCTTTTTATTTCAAGGGGTTCTACGCGGCGATAGTTCACCATTCACTTTTCACTATTGACTATCTCGATTCACGGATAAAACGGGCCAACTCATCTCTGCTACTGCTAAAAGTAAACGCATCATTCAATTCGAAGTAGCGTTGCTTATCAACTGTTCTGCGGTAAGCAGCTTTTGCCACTTCTAATCTGTTGTTCTCAAAAGTGAAAAGCAACATCATTTCTTTTACCTGCTGAGTAGTAAAGTTGTTTTTACTGATGATTGTTTTAACGGAAACCAAACGACTGCTTTCAAACCACTCTTTGCGAATTTGTTCTTTTACAGATTCAAAATCACGGGCAGTCATTACATTGCTATAACCATTGTCCCAACTTCCATCATCATAGATGTCTTCATCTTCAAACCATTCATCGCTTTCGTTGTTGGTAATTCTTCTTTCATCTACCAATACTTTGCCAAAGCGGTTTACAGTTATATCAGTATGAAAACCTCTTTTCAGGTAAACATTGCTGGCATAAATGATCTCTTGTTTTTTTGCCTGGCCAAAACCGAAGCCGTTACCATTCTTCTTTTTATCCCGGTAAATACGGATGTTATGGCTGCCTTCAGAAAGATTACTGAGGGTAATACTGTTGTCTTGCATCTTAAACTTTCTGCCATCAATTTCAATTGATAGGTTCATTCCGTTAGCAACGGTGGCAACGCTTAATCGATTTCCATCGAAGGCAAGAAGAGAAAGTGAGAACAGTGAGCTTAATAAAAGGGTAAAAAATTTTTTCATGGTTCATGTTTTTAGGTTTGTAAAATTGTTTATTGAATGAACATTTTCAAAGCATATGCCACCTATACAAAAATCATTGCAACAAAAAGTTAAAGGAATACGTGGCTTTAAAACAAAGATTGCGGGTTTATGCGGGAGTGCTTGATGGTAAAGGATTTTATGTCATCTGCATTTAAGTAATAAACAGACATCCTTACAAAAAATATTTTTCAATTTCCTTTTATTGGCAGCCAAATTGCTTTTAACTCGTCTATGTAAGCAGTACAAGCAGGCTATTTATGAAATTCATTTCCTTCCTGCATCTTATGGGCGCATAAGATTAATTACCTTGTATTAAATTTAAAAAGCATAAGAATGCAACAATTAAGATCAATATTTTTTATAACCCTTTTAGCTGGTTTTTTTACAATGAATGCAAATAGCCAAAACCCTATAAAAAACTACGAAGCTGCCTGGAAAAAAGTGGAAGACTTTACCAACCAGGGTCTGCCTAAATCCGCCTTAGATGAAGTAAAGAAAATTTATGCCCTTGCAAAAAAAGAAAAGCAGGATGCACAAATTATTAAGTCATTGATGTATATCACTTCTCTTCAAGTTGACAACAGGGAAGACAATGCTGCCCTTTCCATTGCTGAAATAGAAAAAGAAATATCAATAAGTAAAGAACCTGTTGTATCTATTTTAAAAAGTTATCTCGCAGATCGCTACTGGAGCTACTTCCAACGCAACCGTTGGAAAATATATGACCGTACTAAAACTGTAAACTTCAACAAGACGGATATTGCTACCTGGGATGCGGAAGATTTCCATAAAACAATCAGCTCTCTTTACCTGGCTTCGGTTAAAGAAGAAAAACTTTTACAGCAAACAAAGCTGAATCAATTTGATGCTGTAATAGTTAAAGGTAATATGAGGCATCTCCGCCCTACCCTTTACGACCTGCTGGCTCAACGTGCCATTGCTTATTTTGAGAATGATGAACGGGATATTTCAAAACCTGCCTATGCTTTTGAAATCAACCAGGCCAGTGCATTTGATCCCGCTGCAGATTTTATAACCCGGAAATTCGCTACCAGTGATTCACTGTCACTACAGCATAAAGCTCTTTTAATTTATCAGAAGCTTATTGCCTTTCACCTGAAAGATGCAAAGCCTGATGCGTTAATCGATGCAGATATTAAAAGAATTGAGTTTGTAAAAAGCAAATCAACACATCCTGAAAAAGACCAGCTTTATTTCAACGCCATCAATCATATAGCCAATCAATATGCTGCTACCCCAGCTGCTGCACAGGCCTGGTACATGGTAGCTGCTTATTACAATGAAAAGGCAAACACTTATAAACCTTACGGAGATACTACCAATCGTTTTGCAAGAGTTAAAGCAAAAGAAATTGCTGAAAGAATAGCTCAACAGAAAGATTCATCAGAAGGAAAAATAAATGCACAAAACTTACTAAATCAAATAAACAGTAAATCCTTACAGTTTAGTGTAGAAAAAGTAAATGTCCCAGAACAACCATTCCGGGTTTTTGTGAATTATAAAAATTTCAACACACTTTATTTACGGATAATTAAAGCCGATGAGAAAATAAAAAACCTGTTAGCTAATCAATCTGATGAAAAATATTGGTCGGCACTTATTGAAAGTACGCCGGTAAAAAGCTGGCAACAATCTTTGCCCGCCACCAACGACCTTCAACAACATGCAGTAGAAATTAAATCTGATGCCTTACCTACCGGAGAATATGTATTGCTGGCATCTAATGACAATGACTTTACGGGTAAAAAAATCGTTTTGGGAGCAAGACTTTTTTTTGTGTCGAACATCAGCTATGTAAATAATAATAATGATTTTTTTGTGCTAAACCGAAACAATGGGCAACCTCTTGCAAAAGCAGACGTACAAGTATGGGAGCAGAAATACGATTACAGAGAATCAAAATATATAAAAGAAAAAGGCAAAGCTTATACAACGGATGCTAACGGATTCTTCAAAATGGAAAGAATCAAGGGAATAAACAACAACAACTACAGCAATTATACCTACCTGCTGGAAGTAGTACATAATAGCGACAAGCTGTTTATGAATGACCTCGTCTATGATTACTATTATTATTACAATGCAGAAAATAATAATGAATCTAAAGCAACTACCTCCATACATCTTTTTACAGACAGAAGTATTTACAGACCCGGACAAACGGTTTACTTTAAAGGAATTGTTTTAAGCAAAAACGCAAAAGACAAAACAGGTCGTGTTAGAAGTGATTATACAACCACTGTAATACTCAGAGATGCGAACTACAAAAATATAGATACCATTAAAATAAAAACAAATGAGTATGGTTCATTCAACGGCAAATTTCAATTACCACAAACCGGTATTAATGGACAGTTTACCATTTTTACAAAAGACGATGGCGGTAATTCAGTATTTCATGTAGAAGAATATAAACGTCCAAAATTTTATGTGGATTATGAGCCCATCAAAGGAACTTATAAAGTAAATGATAAAATAGCGGTAACGGGTATTGCAAAAGCGTATGCCGGTAATAATATTGATGGTGCTGTTGTAAAATATAGGGTTGTTCGTCAACCCCGATTCTTATATCCATGGTTATTCTGGCGTTGGTGGCAGCCACCTGCAGAGGAAATGGAAATAGCACATGGAGAAGTAAAAACAGATAAGGACGGAAAATTTGTAGTAGAGTTTACGGCTATACCTGATCTGAAGATCGAGAAAAAATTTGAACCGGTATTTGACTACACCGTGTATGCAGACGTAACAGATATTAATGGTGAAACAAGAAGCGGAGAGAAATCGGTTTCTGTAAGTTATAAATCATTAATACTGGTAGCCAACATTCCTGCTACCATGCCTGCTGATAGTTTGAAGAAACTAAGCATTCGCACAGAAAATATGAATGGCGAGTACGAACCTTCAACGGTTAAAGTAACCATCTCTAAATTGAAAGAAGAAAAAAGATTGATCCGTGACCGCTATTGGGAAAGACCTGACCAATTCGTAATGACAAAAGCAGACTACATTAAAAACTTCCCGTACGATGAGTATGATAATGAAACTGATTCGAGAAGCTGGGATAAGGGACAAGAGATTTTTAGTAAAACTAATCCAACTTCAGAAAATGGAGAATGGAAAATAGATCCTTCGGCAAACTCAGGAGGGAAATACAGCCCCGGCTTTTATATTATTGAAATAGAAACAAAAGATAAGAATGGCGAAGTTGTAAAAGATGTTAGGTATATAGAGTTGTTTGATGAAAAAAGCGATCAACTGAATAGTCCCGCCTATTTGTGGACTGGAAATAATAAAACAACTGCAGAGCCGGGTGAGTCCGCAAAAATTGGAGTGGGTACTGCTGCTGATAATTTATTTGTAGTACGTCAAATAGATAAAAATGCAGGAGATCAATCATACGATTTTATTCAACTCAATAATCAAAAAATAAACTTCACTTTCCCGGTTACGGAAGCAGATCGTGGCGGATACGGTGTAAGCTGGATGTTTGTAAAACACAACCGCTATTATCAATTAAGCCAGTCAATTTATATTCCCTGGACCAATAAAGATTTGACGGTTGAATATGCAACCTACCGGGATAAAACATTACCGGGTAGTGAAGAAAAATGGAAAGTAAAGATCAGCGGCTATAAAAAAGAAAAAGTGGCTGCTGAAATGCTGGCTAGCATGTACGATGCTTCACTGGATCAATTCTATGCACATAACTGGTATAAACCAAGTATCTGGCCTTCGTATTATGGCGGTCGCAGTTGGTCGGGAACACAAAACTTTACCAGGCATGACTCGTACCAACGATATATTGCAGATGATGAAAATAAATATGTTGACAAGCGATATGATTATCTTTTGTACAATGAAGAAATGACATACTATGGGGGTGGCGTTAGGAGGGCTTTAACTGGCAATGCGCCGGGTATATCTACAACGGATGGGTATATAACTGAAGAAAAATCTGAAGAAAATGCGAGGTTAATGCGTTTACCTAAACCTCCAGTACCAGAAGCCGATGCTGATGGAGTAACCGATCAAACGGATAAGGAGCCGGGCTCTACTGAGCAATCTGGAGATGTTAAGATTCGCAAGAACTTCAATGAAACTGCGTTCTTCTTGCCCGATCTAAAAACGGACAGCACTGGTGCAATTGAGTTTTCATTTACTATGCCGGAAGCATTGACCAAATGGAAATTCATGGCAATGGTGCATACTAAAGAAGCAGCCTTTGGTATGAGCACCAAAGAGATCGTCACACAGAAAGAATTAATGGTGCAGCCGAATGCGCCACGATTTATGCGGGAAGGCGATAAAATGGAATTTAGTACTAAGATTGTAAACCTATCGGATAAAGAATTAACAGGAACTGCAGAATTTCAATTGTTCGATGCCGAAACAAATGAAAGAGTAGACGGTCGTTTTAAAAGTGTTATACCCAACCAATACTTTACCGTTGCTGCGGGTCAAAGTGAAGCTGTGAAATTTCCTATTGAAATTCCTTACCAGTTTAATAAAGCATTAACCTGGAGAATTGTTGCCAAAGCTGGCAACTTTAGTGATGGAGAAGAAAATATATTGCCTGTACTCACCAACCGCATGCTGGTAACAGAGACAATTACTTTACCAATGAGAGGAACCGGCACAAAGAATTTCTCCTTTGATAAATTATTGAATAGTGGCAAGAGTGAAAGTTTACAACATTATGCGTTAACGCTGGAATATACTTCTAACCCAGCCTGGTATGCGGTTCAAGCTTTGCCTTACTTAATGGAATTTCCATATGAATGTGCTGAGCAAAACTGGAATCGATATTATGCAAATTCATTAGCCTCTTATATTTCCAATTCATCACCCCGCATCAAGCAGGTGTTTGATCAATGGAAAATAAAAGATACGGCTGCATTAATGAGTAACCTGCAAAAAAACCAGGAGCTAAAAGCCATATTGCTGGAAGAAACACCC
Source organism: Chitinophagaceae bacterium (assembly GCA_022843585.1). Lineage (GTDB taxonomy): Bacteria > Bacteroidota > Bacteroidia > Chitinophagales > Chitinophagaceae > JJ008. Next base: position 1,027,796 of record JALHNJ010000001.1, on the reverse strand, counting down.
TGGGTATTGCAGGCAAAAAATGAAACAGAACAAAAAAGAAACATAGCACTGCTATTTGATATGGTGAAAATGAGTGAACAGCTCGACAACACCTATAACAAATTAAAACAAATGCAAAGCCCGAACGGCGGTTTTGTATGGTTTAGCGGTGGCCCAGATGATCGTTACATTACTCAATACATTGTTACAGGTATTGGTCATTTGAAAAAATTAAAAGGTATTGCCGCAGGACAGGATGATAAATTAAAAGCAATACTTACAACAGCCATCCCGTATTTAGATAAAAAGATAAAAGAGGATTATGATAATCTGATTAAATACAAAGTAAATCTGAAGCAACAGAATATTAGTTATTTACAGGTACAGTACTTATATATGCGCAGCTTTTTTCCCGAATATAAAATTGATGCCGCTTCACAAACAGCTTATAACTATTATTACAAACAGGCACAGGAATATTGGGTAAAACAAAGCAAGTATATGCAAGGCATGACTGCATTGGCACTCAATAGAACTGGTGATACAAAAACACCAGTTGCCATTTTAAAATCGTTGAAAGAAACATCCATCACCAATGAAGAATTGGGTATGTATTGGAAAGACCAGCGGAATGGTTGGTTCTGGTACGAAGCACCAATTGAAACTCATGCATTGCTAATTGAAACTTTCCAGGAAGTTGGTAAAGACACAAAAACGGTGGATGATCTTAGAACCTGGCTATTGAAAAATAAACAAACCAATAACTGGAAAACAACGAAAGCCACAGCTGAAGCTTGTTATGCTTTATTACTACAAGGAACAGATTGGTTGAGCAATGAACCAACAGTGCAAATAAAACTAGGCAGCACCACAGTTAGTTCAACCGATAATAAACAAGAAGCAGGTACAGGCTACTTCAAAAAAACAATTGATGGCAAACAGGTAACTCCAGCAATGGGAAATATCAGTGTTAATGTAAGTTCAACCAACAACAATGTGTCCGCATCATGGGGTGGCGTTTACTGGCAGTATTTTGAAGATCTGGATAAAATCACTACCGCTTCTACGCCACTGAAGCTGACGAAAAAATTGTTTGTAGAAAAGAACACCGACCGTGGACCGGTAATTACTCCGATCAACGAAGGCGGTATAATTAAAGTAGGCGATAAAGTAAAAGTAAGAGTTGAACTAAGGGTGGACCGTGACATGGAATATGTTCACATGAAAGATATGCGGGCATCAGCTTTAGAGCCAGTAAATGTATTGAGCCAGTACAAATGGCAAGGAGGATTGGGCTACTATGAAAGCACTAAAGATGCCAGTGCCAATTTCTTCTTTAGCTATTTAAGAAAAGGAACCTATGTTTTTGAATACACTCTTTTTGCTACACATACAGGAAACTTTAGCAATGGAGTAACGACGATTCAGTGTATGTATGCGCCGGAGTTTACTTCGCATAGTGAGGGGGTAAGAATTAATGTTGAATAAAGTATTTTGCCACTGAGACACAGAAGCACAGAAAAGCAATTTCAATTCTGTGTTTCAGTGTTTCTGTGGCATCCTTACATTTGCTTATGCAGATAGATTATCTCATCATTGGTCAAGGTATCAGCGGCACCTGGCTCAGCTATTTCCTACAAAAAGAAAAGAAATCCTTTCTTGTAATTGATAATCATTATAGCCTTGCTCCTTCCAGAATTGCTGCCGGTATTATCAATCCGGTTACAGGTCGTCGCCATGTAGAAGTGTGGATGGCCAAAGAAATTCTTCCTTTTGCAATGGGTGCTTATTTGCAAATGGGAAATGAATTAGCCATTACTGTTCTTTCCCAAAAAAATATCATCGACTTTTTCCCCAGTCCGCAAATGCGCCAAAGCTTTATGCAGCGGGTTGATGAAAAAGCAGATTATGTTAGCAGCTACCCGGAGCAAAATCATTTTCTAAATCAGTTCAACTATGATTTTGGCTGCGGCGAAATAAAACCTGTTTATACTGTTCACCTTGATTCATTATTACCTGCCTGGCGAAAACAACTAATTGTAAACGATCAATTACTGGAAGAAAAATTTGATATCACTCAATTAAAAGTTGCTGATAAAATTCAATACAAAAACATTACTGCCGACAAAATTATTTTCTGCGATGGAAAGAGCAGTGCCACTAATTCATATTTTAGTCTATTACCGTTTGCCCCTAACAAAGGGGAAATGCTATTGATAGATGCACCAGATTTATCTCCTACACATATTTACAAAAAAGGAATGATGTTGGTGCCTCTCTCAACTCCGGGGCAATGGTGGGTAGGTTCTAATTATGCCTGGGAATTTGACAATGAAAATCCAACAGAAGAATTTTATACCAAAACAGAACAACTATTAAAGCATTGGTTAAAAGTTCCTTTCAAGATCACCCATCATCTCTGTGGCATTCGCCCCGCTACATTGGAACGAAGACCTTTTGTTGGTTTCCATCCCTTACATCCAGCTGTTGGAATCTTAAATGGCATGGGAACAAAAGGCTGCTCACTGGCCCCATTTTTTGCAAAGCAATTGGCCAATCATTTGGTACATAACGAACCAATCAATTCAGAAGCGGATGTAAATCGCTTTAGCAAAATACTTTCCCGCAATATTTCTTAACTTTCTCCAGCTAACAAATTACCAATGAATCAAGCTAACGAAAGACAATACATCATTCCTGCAAGATACAGGCGTATGGAAAATATGCATATCGTTTTCTGGCTAGTAAAAGATATTAGTTGGTGTTTAATCTGGCGGGAACTTGGGCTTGCCATGTTTATTCCAACATTAACTATTGCCATCATCATCGCATGGCGTACCCGTAGTATAAAAGCAGAACTGGCACATAATCTTGCCATAGCCTTTTGGATAAGTGCCAATGGCTACTGGATGGTCAGTGAATTTTTTGGATTTGATGAATATATTGTCTGGGCTTGGGTAACCGGAAAACATCTCGCTTTAATCCCATTTTTCATAGGCCTTTTTATACTTTTATTCTATTACGCTATACATTTCCCTAAAGAGCTAAAAGCCGGTAAAACAATTGCTACATAAATACAAAAGCCTCCCAGGCGGTACTAAAAACCAACAAAAATTAGCTATTGCATTGTTATCTTTGCCGCCAGTTGAAGTAAAGAGCAATATAAGAATTTAGCCAGCAATTGTGCTACTATCACCGTCCCTTGCGTCGCACACTTCAACTGCATTAATTCAATTGACCAATTTTTGAAGTTTACAACTATGTACAGAACTCACACTTGTGGCGAATTAAGATTAACACAAAAAGGCACTGAAGTTACTTTGGCAGGCTGGGTGCAAACCGTAAGAAAATTAGGTACCGCAATCACCTTTGTTGATCTGCGTGACCGATACGGCATCACCCAGTTATTGATGGGTGAGGATCTTTCCAAGCAACTGGATGAAAACCCGTTAGGTCGTGAGTTTGTATTACAAGCAACAGGTGTTGTAAACGAACGCAGCAATAAAAACTCCAACATCCCCACTGGTGAAATTGAGATCACTGTTACATCATTTAAAATATTGAACAAATCAGCCGTTCCTCCATTCACTATACAGGATGATACCGATGGCGGCGATGACCTTCGAATGAAATATCGTTTTCTTGATCTGCGCCGAAATGCAGTGAAGAAAAATCTGGAACTCCGTTATGCAGTAAACCGTGCTGCCCGAAATTATTTGCACCAGAATAATTTCATGGATATAGAAACTCCGTTTCTAATTAAATCTACTCCGGAAGGTGCTAGAGATTTTGTGGTACCCAGCAGAATGAATCCCGGACAGTTTTATGCCTTACCCCAATCTCCACAAACATTCAAACAATTATTAATGGTAAGTGGTTACGACCGTTACTATCAAATTGTAAAATGTTTTCGGGATGAAGATCTGAGAGCCGACCGCCAGCCGGAGTTTACACAGATTGACTGTGAAATGGCATTTGTAGAACAGGAAGATATCCTGAACATGTTTGAAGGCATGATCAAATCCATCTTCAAAGATGTAAAAGGGATAGACTATACCGAAACAGTGCAACGGATGACCTGGGAAGATGCGATGTGGAATTATGGTAACGACAAACCAGATATCCGCTTCGACATGAAAGTGCTGAACCTGAAAAAACCTTCTACTGTTTATACAGATAAACAAGATAAAGCTGCATTAATAAACGGAGCTGACTTCAAAGTATTTGATGAAGCAGAAACCGTTGTTGCAATTGCAGTACCAGGTTGCAGTGAATACAGTCGCAAGCAAACCGATGAATTAACAGAATGGGTGAAACGTCCGCAAATAGGAATGAAAGGGCTTGTGTTTATAAAAGTAAATGCCGACGGAACCTATAAAAGCAGCGTAGACAAATTCTATAGCGAACAAAAATTAAAAGCCATTGCTGATGCAGCTAATGCAAAAGCCGGTGATTTAGTTTTAATACTGGCCGGTGCAGAAGAAAGAACAAGAAAAGCCATCAGCGATCTGAGAATGGAAATGGCTACCCGTTTAGGATTACGGAAAGATACCGAGTTCAAACTCTTATGGGTATTAGACTTTCCTTTATTTGAATATGATGAAGAAGGAAACCGTTGGGTGGCTCGTCACCATCCGTTTACTTCTCCAAAGCCTGCGCAAATAGAGACGATGATCAATAACAATCCTGTTATTGACAATGCTGCCGAATATTTGAAACATCCATATGCAAATATCAAAGCCAATGCGTATGACATGGTATTGAATGGAAATGAGATCGGTGGTGGTTCTATCCGTATTTTCCAGAGAGAATTGCAGGAAAAAATGTTTGCTGCATTGGGAATGAATGAAGAAGAACAACTACACAAATTTGGGTTCCTACTCGGTGCCTTTGAGTATGGTGCACCTCCGCATGGTGGTATTGCTTTTGGTTTTGACAGACTTTGTGCTATCCTCGGTGGTAGCGAAAGCATTCGTGACTTTATTGCATTTCCAAAAAATAATTCCGGAAGAGATGTAATGTTAGATGCGCCTGCTACGATTGATGAAAAGCAGTTTGATGAATTGCAGATAAAGCTAAATTTGAAATAATTCTTGAAACACTTCTTTATATATCTATTGGTAATATCTTTTGGATTTTCTTGCAGTCAGCCAAAAAAACAGAACGAAATCATCAGCGTCTTAAAAAATGAGACTATTGAAAAATTAGTAGAATACCCTTCGCTTGAATCTCCGGAAAGTTATAAAAGCGATTCTTTCAGCGAGAAATTTTTTCGCTTTAACAACTATAGCTATTTTGTAACAATTGAAGAAGATTCTACAAAGTACTTTCATACAGCTGAGACATTCATCTTAGCAGATAAAACAAAATATTTTCTAAGGGAATGTGAGGTTAAAAAACAAAATGATACGCTTCAATTTAATTTTAAGGCTTTGCCCAATGATCTCAGTGGTCCACATATTGATAGTATTCCATATGCGCTAAAACTTTTCAAACAAACAGATAATTTTACTTCTAAGTTAATATATACTCATGCCCTTCTAGATACAAATTGGAAGCAGCCAATTTTTACAATTATCACCCAAAATATCTTGTTAGAGAAAGAAAAATATCAAAAAGGAGATAGCATCAAAGCTAAAATATCACTTCTTTTAAAGGCACATCATACAGCATTCGAGGTTAATTATACAGATACAATCAAAATTTATGGGCTAATAAAAGCGGTTGTAAAATAATTAGGAATTCAACAACTGCTTCAAAACATTCTCCACCTTCCCCTCATTCGGCAACATCGCTTTTTCCAAATCAATATTCATTGGCACAGCAGGTAAGTTTAAAGCACCTAATACTTCAACGGGAGCATCTAAATTTTTGAAACAATGTTTGGATATTCGTCCAGCTAATGCTTCAGCAAAAGAATTATTTTGTTGCTCTTCGGTAAGCACTAAACATTTTCCATGTGCTTTTACTCTTTCAAAGATCAATTCTTCATCCAATGGGAATAATGTTCGCAGATCAACTATTTCAATTTGCTGGTTAAAATTCTTTGCAGCGGCTTTCGCCCAATATACTCCCATTCCATAGGTGATCACTACGCAACTTTCACCATTCGCAATGGAAGATGCTGATGCGTTGAGAATAATATTTGCTTTACCAAATGGTAAAATATAATCTTTCGATGGCTCTGCTGTTTTTGCATCTTCCGTTCCCGGTACTTTGCTCCAGTAAAGTCCTTTATGTTCTAACATTACCACCGGGTTTGGATCATAGTAAGCTGCCTTCATCAATCCTTTCATATCTGCAGCATTGGAAGGATAAGCCACTTTAATTCCTTTGATCGAAAGAACAGTTGTTTCTACACTTCCACTATGATAAGGACCGCCGCCACCGTACGCACCAACTGGCACTCTCAATATCATAGAGACAGGGAATTTTCCACAGGTGAGATAGCAACTTTTAGAAACTTCTGTCACCAATTGATTAAAACCCGGGTAGATATAATCAGCAAACTGTACTTCCACAATTGGTTTTAGCCCGACAGCACTCATGCCAACAGTAGAGCCAACAACATATGCTTCTTGTATAGCCGTATTAAAGACCCTGTTGTCTCCAAACTGTTCTCCCAATGTTGCGGCTTCACGAAAAACACCACCTAATCTTTTTCCAACATCTTGCCCATATAAAACTGCTTCAGGATGTTGTTCCATTATTTCACGAATAGCAAAAAGAGCCGCATCCACCATCACAATTTTTGCAGCACCTGCAGGATTTCTTTCTCCTTTCTCTTCTGTAATTGTTGCCGGTGCAAAAACATGATCCATTATTGTTGCAGGATCTGGTTCAGGTGCAGCTACAGCTTTTGCAAAATCATTGGCTACTAATTCCGCTGCTTCTTTTTCTATTTTCAACAAATCATTTTCACTTACGCCTCTTTCCAATAATTTTTTTCTAAGTTTTGGATTGGGATCATCTTGTAAATGCTTTTCCCAATCATTATCTGTTCGATAAAATTCTTTTCTAACGCCACTTGTATGATGGCCGAGCAACGGCACTTGTGCATGTACGAGATAGGGCTTTCTTTCTCTGCGTACAAAATCTACCACATCTTTCATTACCAAATAAGAGGCTTCAAAATCGCTGCCATCTACCTGCACCCTGTTCATCCCTTTAAAACCAGCAGCAAATTCAAAAGCATTCATAGCTCTTGCTTCTTCTGCAGTAACACTTATGCCCCAATTATTATCTTGTATTAAATATATAATTGGCAATTGCTTTAATACAGCAAATTGAAATGCTTCGCTTACTTCTCCTTCTGTAATGCTTGCATCGCCGAGAGAACAGATAACAACAGGCCCTTCTTCGGAGGGGTTTGGGGAGGCTTCTCCATCTAAGGGCAAGGAGGCCTTGTATTTTATTCCCTGTGCTATTCCTGTTGTTGGAATAGCCTGCATACCAGTAGCACTGCTTTGGTGTATTATCGTAGGCTTATCATCACCCCTGTAATTGGGATGCGAATAATATTCACGGCCGCCGGTAAAAATATCGTTGCCTTTGGCCAGCAATTGCAGCATTTGTTCGTAGGGTGAAAAGCCCAACCCCATTATCATACTTTCATCACGGTAATAAGGGCTTACAAAATCATGTGGTTGTAATTGAAAAGCGGTGGCTAATTGTATGGCTTCATGTCCTCTTGCTGTGGAATGAACGTATTTACAAATAGAACGATTGGCTTCATATGTTTGAGCCATCGCTTTTGCCTGGCTCATAAGCCGATAAGCTTTCAATAAGATAGTGTTGTCGATCATTTGCAGCAAGCAATAATAGCCAACAAATTTAAGGGAAACACTTTACAGCATTTTTATTTCAAAAACTTCTATACGCATAAAAGAAAGGCCATCCTGTTTTACCAGAATGACCTTCTTGTTGCAGTTGGTTTCGTTAGCCTGGCCGGAGATGATCCGCCAAGCCGCTTTTATTTAACTTCCAGTGTAAACATGCTGTCATCCTCAATAAATCCCTCTAACTCATCTCCTACTACCACTTCGCCTACGCCGGCGGGTGTACCGGTAAAAATTACATCCCCAATATTCACAGAGAAGTAATTTGAAATATAGGCTACTATCTCATCAAAGCTATGAATCATCATGGATGAATTGCTTTGCTGAACGAGTTCTTTGTTTTTGTATAAACAGAAATTGATGTCCTTTTTGTTTTTAATATTGGTTAGCGGTGTCCACTTCCCAATTACAGCAGAATTATCCCAGGCTTTTGCTTTTTCCCAGGGAAGTCCCTTTTCTTTTAACTGGTTTTGTATATCTCTCGCCGTAAAATCAATACCTGCAGTAATAGCATCATAATATTTACTGGCAAATTTTTCCTGGATGTATTTACCATTTTTGCTGATACGCAACACCAGTTCACATTCATAGTGAAGCTCATTGGTAAACTCAGGATAATAAAATGGTGTATGCGGTTGCAACATGGCGCTTTTAGGCTTCATAAATATTACAGGTTCATCCGGAACCTCATTGCCTAATTCTTCAGCATGTGCTACATAGTTTCGTCCAACACAAAATATTTTCATAAACGAAAGGTGGTGGTTTTAGTAAATACATCGGATACATTGCTCATACGGCTGTTTATCCCATATATTCAGGTGGCTATCAGTATGTCTATTGGATTCGTTGCGATTGTCGCAGGTCGGGCGGCTAAATTAAGTAATCAATCTGATTTATCATAGTGAATACTCCTGATTATTTATGGTATTCATGGCCGTTGCAAGGCCTTGTGTGGCAAAGCATTCAATAGCCTCTACCGACTTTTCAATTTTAAGCTTTACTAATGGCTCCTCTTCTTTCGTCCATTTACCGAGCACAAAATCGGCCTGCAACCCCTTAGGATAGTCGTTCCCAATGCCGAATCGCAGTCTTGGATAATTAGTGGTTCCCAGCAATTCATGGATACTCTTCAATCCATTATGTCCACCATCACTTCCTCCTGGCTTTATTCTTAGTTTGTTGAATGGGATAGCTACTTCATCCACTATTACCAGTATATTTTCCAATTGAATTTTTTCTTTATCCATCCAATATTTTACAGCCTTACCGCTCAGGTTCATATAGGTGGTAGGACAAATGCAAATGAATTGTTTCCCTTTCCATTTTACGGCAGCCATATAAGCCAGCCTGTCAACTTTAAAAGTAGCCTGATGCTTTTGTACAAACGCATTCACAACATCAAAGCCAATGTTATGTCTTGTGTGAGCATATTCATCACCAATATTTCCCAAGCCGACGATTAAGAATTTCATGTGTTATTATCTAAATCAAATATCGGGTTTACCGATTAAAAAACCCGTCTCGCATAAAACGAGACGGGTTTGAATATTCTTTGAAAAAGTGCTTACTTCTTGGCAGCAGCTTTTGCAGGCGCAGCAGCAGCGGCTGGAGCAGCAGCTCCGGCAGCAGGCTTAGCAGCAGCAGGTGTTGCAGCAGCTTCCTCTTGTTTCAACTGTCTTGTTAATACTACAGATGCAATTGGAATACGAGGTGAATTAAGAATTTCGTAGTTGTCCAATTTTACATCTTCAACTCTGATGTTACCATTCAACTCCAAATTGTCAATGCTAACTTCAATTTGCTCTTTCAGGTACTTAGGTAATGTTTTTACTTTCAGTGATTTCATTTTGGTAATTAACTTACCACCGTCTTTTACTCCCTTAGAAGTTCCTACAAACTTCAATGGGATATCAGCAATCACTTTTTTATCGTCTACCAGTTCCAGCAGGTCTACGTGGATCAATTTGTCATCCACTTTGTCAAACTGCAAATCCTTCAGAATAGTTCTGTAAGTTTTGCCATCTAATTTTACTTCAGCGATCTGGAAACTCGGGGTGTACACTAAATTTTTGAAAGCTTTTGCAGGAGCATGAAAGCTGATCTCTGCAGAGCCGCCATAAATTACACCGGGCACCAGTTCCTGAGAGCGGAGTTGTCGGGTGGCGCCTTTGCCGAATCCGGTCCTCAGTTGTCCTTCGATTGTAATTGATTTCATTTCTTAATTTTTATTTTGTGTTAATAGATACTCTTTAATTACTGCTGGTTAATTAAAATTCCAAAAAGCAAATTCCAGCGACCGACTCACAACTCCTAACTAACGACTACGGACTATTTATCTCTTCTTTGCGAATGAATAAAGAGACTAGTTATACTCTTATTCTCATACGCATTTCTAATAGCTACTGCAAAAAGTTCGGCTACACTCAGCACTTTTATCTTCTCCGTTTCTCTCTTCACTGGTATTGTATCACAAACGATCAATTCTTCTAACACACTGTTTTCAATATTTTCGTATGCTTTACCGCTCAATACCGGGTGTGTAATCAACGCCCTTACACTTCTTGCTCCTTTTTCTTTTAAAAGACCTGCACTTTTTGCCAGTGTTCCCCCAGTGTCGCAGATGTCATCAATAATCACCACATCTCTATCCGTCACATCTCCTATTACCACCATGCTGGCAATCTCGTTAGCCCTTTTACGGTGCTTATCACAGATCACCATTTCTGCATTAAAATAACTGGCAATTTCCCTGATGCGGTTTGTTGCTCCCACATCGGGGGCGGCAAAGGTAAGGTTTTCGAGCTTTAAATTCTCTATGTAAGGGATAAAAACAGCATGACTATCCAAATGGTCAACCGGGATGTCGAAATAGCCCTGAATCTGCGGGGCATGCAGATCCATGGTAATTACCCGGTCTGCCCCGGCAGCTACTAACATATTGGCTACCAGTTTACTTCCTATAGCCACCCGTGGCCTGTCCTTTCTGTCCTGGCGGGCATATCCATAATAGGGTAAAACAGCGATTACTTTGTAAGCGGAGGCTCTCCTGGCAGCGTCGATCATCAGGAGTAACTCCATCAGGTTTTCAGCAGGCGAAAAGGTGCTTTGCACCAGAAAAACATAATCACCCCTTACGCTTTCAAGGAAGATGGGAGAAATCTCACCATCACTGAATCGTTGGATGTTTACTTTACCTAACCTGGTACCGTATCGTTTACAAATTTGTTCGGCTAATTGCTGAGAACCAGTTCCCGAGAAAATTTTTGCGGATTGCATAGGTGAAAAATGTGCGGCGAAGATATTACTATCAACCCAATCACCATAGGCAACTTTTAAAAATATTGACCGGGAACATTTGTTTATCGCATGGCCACTGTAGTGGCAGCAGCCTGCATAGGCATCTCAGGGGTAGCCTTTTGTTCATTAATTGATTTTGCCGGGCTTGCGTTGCAACTGTAGAATAAAGAAGAACAGATAAATACAGAAAACAATAAGGCCACTACATACACACAGGCAAAGAAAAGAATCGGGTGCAAAGACCCAACCGGGGTAAAGGTTTTGGTTTTCATCTTATCAGATTTTAGTGTTTTTCAATAGGGCGGATATTTGTTTGGATGGTCTGTATCTGTACCACAAAGTGGTATTGACTGGAACAAATTTATTGGTTACATTGGCCAAATGCAAGAGCACAAGTACTCAATTAAAGAATGGTCAAAAGACGACAGGCCAAGAGAAAAACTACTCGCTACCGGTGCAGAAAACCTCAGCAATTCGGAGTTACTGGCCATCCTTATACACAACGGAACCCGGCAAAAATCTGCCGTAGATGTAGCCAAAGAAGTAATGAAACTCGGAAAAGACAGCCTTGCAGAATTAGGCAAACTTTCTATAAAAGAACTGATGAAAATAAAGGGCATTGGCGAAGCAAAAGCCATTACCATTGTTGCGGCGTTGGAATTAGGCAGAAGAAGGCAGGCCGGTGAGATCATGCATAAGCCGATGGTTAGTTCAAGCAACGATATCGCTGATTTTTTACAGGCCAAACTAAAAGACTATCGGCACGAAGTGTTTGCTGTACTCTTTTTAAACAGGGCTAATAAGATCAATCACTTTGAAGTCATCAGTGAAGGTGGTATTACAGGCACGGTAGCTGATCCCAGAATAATTCTCCGAAAGGCATTAGAAGAAGATGCTGTTAATATTATTCTTTGCCACAATCACCCATCCGGCAGTTTAAAACCCAGCAAGGCCGATGAACAACTCACTCAAAAAATAAAACAGGCCGCCCTCTTTCTTGATATAACCGTACTCGACCATTTGATAGTAAGCGAAGATGGCTATTACAGTTTTGCGGATGAAGGGATTCTTTGAGTTTGGAGTTCTAAGTTCATAGTTCGATAATCACCAAAATCATTAAAGATGGCAACCATTAAAAATTTTGAAGATTTAAAAGTTTGGCAAAAAGCAAGAGTTTTATGTCAGCGGGTGTTTCAACTTATTGAATTGGAAAAATTTTCGAAGGACTATAAATTAAAAGACCAGATAAACGGTTCATCAGGTTCAGTGATGGATAATATTGCTGAAGGTTTTGGAAGACAGGGCAACAACGAATTTATAAATTTCCTCACAATCGCAAATGGCTCTGCAATGGAAGTAAAATCACAATTATATAGAGCGTTGGATAGAAATTATATTGTCAAGGAAAAGTTTGACGAAGTTTCGCAACTAATTGAAGAAATAAGCAAAATGATATTCGGACTAATAGTGTACCTCGGAAAAAGCGATTTAAAAGGACAAAAATTTAAAGCAAGAGAAAAATGAAATAAATACGGAGTCCATCAAACTTCGAACTAAGAACTCCGAACTTAGAACTGTTTAAGCTTGCGCCGTTGGTCCTCCAAAATTCATAGGCAATTCTATTTCTTCCAGGTCTTTAATAGTACCGTTAATAGCTTCATACTTGTGTATGTTCTCCGTCATAGCTTTCATAAAACGTTTGGCATGTTGTGGAGTTAAAATTATTCTTGATTTTACTTTACTCTTGGGTGTGCCGGGCATCACATTTACAAAGTCAATTACAAACTCTGCATGGGAGTGGGTAATAATGGCAAGGTTAGCATAAGCACCTTCTGCTACTTCTTCTGAAATTTCGATATTTAACTGGTTAGGTTGTTGCTCTGTCATAAATAAGTTTATGCTGCGAAACTACTAAATAGAAAAATGGTATTAAAAGCAAAAAAGCTGTCCCAGATTCGGAACAGCTTTTTGCATATATAAATTTGAAAAGATTACAGTTTCTGTAAAACGGTCTTCCATGCACCTGAGAAAGTACCTAAATCAACAGACATGGTACCCACAAAAGTGACTCTTTGTGCACAAGGCTCTACGAAACTTTGAGTAACATTTTCAGTTACAGCTATATAAGGTCTGCCATAGTTTGCAGGAGCCCAGCTATAAGCATCGCCCATTTGTGCCCTTGGATCTACTTTAATAGCAAGGTTGCCCGTATTCACAGTAAATACAACCGGTATTGGATTGATTACAGTTGAATTTGGACCATTCCACCTCATAGAGAATTGATTTGGACTTACCTGTGTAAGTGTAACCTGATCGCCAGGCAAAAATTCTTGCCAATCATCCTGAATAACAGTGAAAACACCCTGGAAAACAGATGGATTATAAGCACAGATAGCACCATACCTTACAAACTGTGAATAGCCTGGTTGGTTAATAGGGCCGGAAGCGGCTCCATTACTACCAAGCGGGAATGTTTCATATTTGTTGCCAGCATCAGTATAAACATCAGCTCCAAAATCATAAGTATCACCTAATACGATAGGCGCACCAAAAAGAGTAGCGATCTGGGCTGCTGTAACAGTAAGGGCAGTTGGGAATGTGGTAACATTGGCCTGGAAAATTTTTACATTGCTGTTAGAACCGTTCTTTCTAACTACGATATCAACTTTAGGTGGCGTTTTTGCCCCGGCAAAATACATAGATACATTGAACTTGCCCAGGAAGCCGGGTAAGTTAGTAAGGTCAATAGCCTGATTACCGCTAAGATCGATCTTAACGATCACAGCAGGTACTGGCTCAATTTGAGCCCAGACATCTTCCCTGATGGGGGTGTCACTCTTTTTACAACCTGTAAACGCCAGGATGCCCATTAAGAGGAAAATGACTATTCTATTATTTTTCATATTCGTGTTTTTATTAATTACGTTAAATACTTAATTATGGTTTCCAGAACACTTTATAAGTAGCCGGAGCTTTTTGAGCCGGGGCATTGCTGTTAAATTCAATTTCTGACTGGCTCCATGGTAATGATTCTGGATAAGCAATTGGGTTTGCTACCGGAATTTTTTCCTGTGGAATAACCTGGAAATTGCCATTTATCGGAGGCTGTACAAAACCACCCGGCGCCTGTGCAGGATTGTTAGGATCGAACATAACAGGATAACCAGTTCTGCGGTAATCAGTATAATTATCTACTGAGTTTCCGAAGCGGGATAACCATTTCTGTGTCATGATATACTCCAGTTTTCTTGCATTGCTTCCTGCATCATAGGCATTCATAACATCTGTTTTATATGTAGCAGAAGCTGCTGAAGTTGCCAATACTGGTATAGTTTGGTTAATTGTTTTAATATAAGTAGAAATTATATAATCAACCTGTGCAAATGAGGCATCAACAGCAGCACTAAACACAGTTCTAGCATTACCCGGAGCAAGACCTACATGGATCAGCTCAGCTTCAAGGAATAACCTGTCAGCATAGGTAAGCAAACGTTGTGGCGCAGCACCTGTGCCTGCTGTTGCAGGGCCTGAAGGGCCTGTACCGCTGATACTTGTACCAGCACCATCATCATAACGACCACCTACTGGATAAATACCCAATAAAGTATAAGTGTTACTATTAGAACCATCTCTATAAGGACCAGCAGAACCAAATACAATTGAAATATAGCCACCATCACGATACTCCGTTCTATTCTCCGGTGTACCCGTAGCCGTTTTTTGATTATACATATAATAAGGAATACGAGGATCTGGCACACCAGCATAAATAGCCGGGTTCAATCCTTTCATCATTTCATATAACCAGGGGCTCACCAACTGTCCGCCTCTTTGTGTTCCTGTATAATCGCCATAGCCAGGATACCTGTCATCCGTAGCTCCAAAAGGACCAAAAGGCAACAGGAAGCTTTCGTTTTGTGCATTGATCAACTGGGCTGGATTAGCCAATAATGCAGTTACCTGTGCACTTACATTTTGTACTAAACGCATTTGAGTGTACATCTTCAACTTAATAGTGTTTGCCGCTTTTATCCATCTGGCCAGATTACCGCCATAAATAACATCATCCGCACCCGGTTTTGAAGGGTTTACAGCGGGATTATTAATATCTGCAATACCCTCATCCAGTAAGGCAATCAATTTTGGATAAATAGTAGCATCATTATCAAACACAGGTTGTTCTACCCCAGATTTAAACTGGTTAAATTCTGAATAAGGAATATCGCCCCAAATGTCTACCATCATACTGAAAGTATAAGCCTTCAATATTTTTGCAACACCTGCATAGGCAAGACGGCCTTCTGCAGTTCCTTGTTGAATAATAACGTCAACGTTAGATAAAGCTTGGTATAAGCTGAACCAGGCACCGTCCATGTTTGGCCCCGTCATACTATAACGGTCAAAACTTGCACGGCCGGTAATTTGGTGGGTATAAGCACCCAAGCCATTACCTAAACCAGTACCCAGTGCAAAATTACCACCGATAGTACGTTCAGATGCTGTCAGCAAGGTTGACACCGGCACTACTGTCGGGTCGTTGAGGTTTTTGTTTACATCTAAGTACTTCTTACAGCCTGTAGTGCTTAATAACACTGTTCCTGCTGCGAAAAAGTATAGAAAATATTTTAGTCGTATCATGATTCAAAAAATTAAGTGTTATTAAAATGCAACATTGATGTTGAAACCAAATCTTCTTGTACTTGGTGCACCAGAAAGCTCAACGCCTTGTACAGCACTAGAACCCAATGAGTTGATCTCCGGATCGTAGTTAGTGTATTTAGGCAGGTTTGGTGCATTATACCATAAGTTACGACCACTAAGTGATACAGATATGCCAGATAATTTCAAGCTTTTTACAAATTTAGCAGGCAAATCATAACCCAAAGTTACTTCTCTTAATCTGTAAACTGTACCATCAAAAACGTTGAACTCATCAATACCGTTAATAGCAAATGACTGAGAGATACCGCTACCACCTGAGAAATACAAGTCGTTGGTAGTTATTTGTGTTTGGTTAGGCACTGTTTTACCAGCAATTAACAATGGTACAAAATAAGGCTGTCCATCAGCACCTGTTATTGGTGTTGGGTTACCATAAATACCTTTGATCACCCTGTTAGTTTCCCTGTCTTCTGTATCTCTTGTTACACCACGACCAAGCAATGAGCTAACTGTTTCAGAGAAGAAATCGCCACCTTTTGTCATATCCCAAAGAACACTCAAAGAGAATCCTTTATAAGTAACAGCATTGTTGATACCCATTTTCCAATCTGGATTAGGATCACCGATCTGGCCAAGTCTGTTTACGTTTTCTATAACCCAACCAGTAGTTGCGTCAATCAATAATTGACCGTCATCAGCACGGGCAGCTGTTGTTCCTCTTAAATAACCATAAGGGAAACCTGCTTCAATATAGTTAAGACCACCAATGATATCTCTTGTAAGACCATCAACCAGTCTCTCTACATAGTTTTTGTTCTTAGTGAACACACCTCTTATTTCCCAGGTCAGGTCTTTGGTAACAATTGGTCTAACAGTAAGACCAGCTTCAATACCTATGTTACTAACTTCACCAAGGTTTGTATAGAATGACTGGTAACCAGTAGTTACAGGAACTGAAATCGGATAGATCAAATCAGTAGAACGTTTGTCATACCAGGTAAATTCACCACTTACACGACGCTTAAACAATTGGAAGTCTGTACCAATTTCAAGCTCTGTAGTAAACTCAGGAGTAAGCAACGGATCGTAAGTGGTAGTACCACGAACAGCACGGGGCTGGCCTAAGAAACTTGTTCCGAGGATTCCGAATACGTCTTCACCATTTTGAGGGTTAGCATCGTTACCCACTTTTGCATAACCTACTCTTATTTTACCATAATCTAACCAGTTAGATTTTAGTTTAAAGGCATCTGTCCAAACCAATGATCCGGAAACACCAGGGTAGAAATAGCTGGCATTAGCATAAGGAAGTGTTGAAGTACGATCCTGGCGACCAGTTACGTTGATAAATGCAAAGTTTTTGTAACCCAATGTTGCATCAGCAAACACACCGATCAATCTTCTTCTTGATCTGCTATCTGCCAGGAAGGTTTTAGTGTTTGTATTAATTAAGTTGTAAACGTTTGGAACGATGAAGTCAGAACCTCTGTTAGCCTGTCTTCTTCCAATACGCTGGTTAAATTCATTACCTACTTTAAAATCAAGGCTCCAGTCTTTACCAACTTTAGGAGTAAATACAGCTACGATTGTTGACTGTAATTCCTGCTGGCGGAACGCATCTTCTGTAATATGACCTACTGCTGCAGGAATACCACCGATAGTTCCGTATGAAGTCTCATCCACTATCTCATCCCTGAACAGGTTAGCCTGGTTTACACCAAAGGTGTAGTTCAAGGAAACGGCATTACTTAGTTTGTAAGAAGCCCTGAAGGTTCCCACAATTCTTTCCTCTATCGAAGTGATTACGTTATGATAAGCACCCCATATTGGGTTAGTATATTGGTTATCGTTAAACCCGATCTGCTGACCAGCTCTTGTTTGAGAAGGATAGCCTGCAATATCCCAGTTTCTTGCCATCAGGAAGGTACGACCCCACTGTGTAAGGAATGACTGACCCTGACCGAAGAAACCACCTTTTTGCTTAGACCTTGTATAAGCTACATTACCACCAAGCGTTATTTTACCAACTTTAGTTTGTCCACCAACGCTGATGTTATTTCTTATATAACTTGAATTCTCTACATAACCCAGGTGATTAACGTTAGAAAGAGTAGCACCGAATGTAGTATTACCATCTCCTCCATTAATACCGATAGAGTTTTCAAATAATCTACCTGTATTGAACATATCCTTTACGTTGTTTGGTACAGCTTTATATGCAGTTCTGCCTGTACCGCTGAATAGCTCAGGGTAGTTAGCAAACATTGTTGCAAATGTTGCGGCTGGAATTGAATCTATACCAGATGCTGCTGTACCTATCACGTTACCAGAACCATCATATATATTACCTTGTCCAAATTTACCACCCCATGAACCGTTAGATGATTGTACACGGAAGTTAGCTCCTGCACCATATTTGTTTTGAAAATCTGGTAAATCAGCAATTGTTTCTAAGCTTACACCACTTTTATAAGATACGTTCAAAGGTTTTGCACCTTTTTTACCGCTACCAGATTTTGTAGTAATAACGATTACACCTCTTGAAGCTCTTGAACCATACAATGAAGCAGCAGCAGCACCTTTTAAGATGTTGAAGCTTTCAATATCGTTAGGATCAAGATTTGCTAAACCACTACCATAAGCACCACCACCAGAAACCTGGCTACTGGTATTAACGGTTGTATTACTATAAGGAACACCGTCCACCACAATTAAAGGCTGCGTTTCCAAACCAAAAGAAGATACCCCCCTGATTTGAATACGTGTAGCTGCACCCGGAACACCTTGAGAAGACCTGATATCAACACCAGGTACTTTTCCTGCCAATCCTTTTAAAAGATCTGGCTCCGATTTCTGCAATACTGTGTTAGGATCAACTTTAGATACCGCATAACCCAACGCCTTTTCAGTACGTCTGATACCCAAAGCTGTTACAACAACTTCCTGACCTGTAACAATTGCCTTTTTAACAGAAATGTTGATTGTACTGGCTGCTCCTACAGTTACATCGGTAGGCTCAAGACCAGCACCAGTAACCAAAAGAACATCCCCGCTTTTAGCAAGAATGCGGAACTGACCATTATTATCAGCAGCCACACCTGTTCGGGTTCCTTTAATCTTGATGGATGCGCCAGGGACTGGGGCGCCAGTTTCATCAGTCACAGTACCGGTAATCGTCCGGTCTTGACCAAATGCCAATGCTGTAAACAGCATCAACACTGCAAGCAGTGATGCAATTTTTCTCATGTTAACGTTAATTTTTAAATTTAAATACGTTGATTATCAGGTAAAACCGTCAATTTTCAGGGTAAGGGTCGCAAATAAAGACACGGATGGCTTTGAAAATGCTGCCGCAATGTAAAAAAATTTTTAACAATTAGTTTAAAAACAAAAAAAAATGTTGTGTTTCTTCACTTTATACCTAAAAAATCCACCTGCTTTGGAGTTTTATTTCCGTTCGTCGGTTACCTTTAATCTCATCCAATCCGGACCCTACGGAAGTCCTGTTTTGATAAATGGTTTGTGCCAGCCGAAGCCAGAAAGACAGTTTTTTAGTGAGATCGTAGTTGAGAGTGAGGTAATAGCGGAAGCCTTTGTCAAAAAAAGCTGGTATCGAATAGCCATATAAGACATCATTCTCATATGCATATATCCGTGAGTTATAACCCTCCGTTTCAAAATATTGAAGCCGCAACACCCCGGAATATGGCGCCAGCATGGGTTTGTAAAGAAAATCTACATAGGAAAGGAAGCCGGTTTCTTTATTTGCACCCCTGTTATCATACCAAAGCAGCTCTGTTCTGTTTCGAAGCGTAATGGATGGGTGAAGTTTATAGCTTACCTGTGTTCTCCAGCTTTGCCTTGGAATTTTTACCAGGAAATTGGTGGTTGTAGTATTGTCGGGCTGATTTGTTTGTTTTGTTTCTGTTCTGAATCTCGTGTAAATTTCTACACCCCGGTAAGGTGTATAGGTAAGTTGTGCCAGGAAATCCTTACCGCTGCTCGGTGCATCCACCAGGAACTTTAACCAGGGAAATTGGTACAGATCAGCATAGGCATCAAACCGCCATGCAGCAGCAGGTCGAATTATAATACCTGCATAAAAACCAGTTTCATTTGTAGGAAAAGTATTTTCGGTAAATGCATTACCATTAACCGCCTGGTAGGCTTTATTAATTGTTCTTTGCACAAAAGATATATCTACTCTTGGATCCACACTTATTAATGCCCCATTAATAAACGCTTTGTTTAAATTTTTATCTGCGGCTGCTTCGCCAAAGAAATGAAGGTTTTTGTACGTGTAGCTATAATCAATACTAACATTATACCAGTTGCTACCACTGATGGCATATAAATTATATGGCTCATCTCTTTTTTGTACCGGCAATGAAAAATTATAGTAGATACCGTTTACACCAATATGCCAGCGGTTGCTTTTGTAGGTAATATTTCCACCTGCAGCTGTTTGTGTAAGATTATTTTTATCTGCTACTTCACTGGCCGTACGATTATAGCCTGAGGTAAGAAAAGAAGAAATAAAATCCTCGTTATTTACTGTATCAGCCACAAAGTTAGCACTTAGCTTCCTAATAGAAGCAAACATCGTTGCCTGAATTTTATTTTTTTGGATAGTGATGCCGGCACCCCGGTGAAAATAAAATTCACCGGCGGAATTGTAGGGCCGCAAAATTGCGGATTGCCGCTTTACTCCCATTACATCTACACTTTTTTTAAATGCAAGTCCTTGCCATTGAATAAGCCCCTGCCCCATATTAACTGTAAAATCACCAATAGCCAGTGCCTGAATCGCTCCGATCTTTCTTGCAAAGAGATGAAAGGAATAAAAATCAAACCCTTTGTTTTGTTTGCCCTTGAAAAATTGTTCCCCGGCATCTTTATCACCCACTACACCAAACTGCAATAAATTTTTATAGTTGTAGCGATAGCGCATAAATAGTCGCTGCGGACTACCCAAGTATTTTGTACCGGAGGTTGATTTATCAAATCCTCTTGCTTTTTCCAATACTTGTGTTAGCCGTAACAATAAACTATGGTCTCCTTCGGAAAATCTTTTTTTAATATCTGTAGAAAGAGCAACCGGTGTGGCCACT
This sequence comes from Chitinophagaceae bacterium, assembly GCA_022843585.1. Taxonomy (GTDB): domain Bacteria; phylum Bacteroidota; class Bacteroidia; order Chitinophagales; family Chitinophagaceae; genus JJ008. Next base: position 1,006,909 of record JALHNJ010000001.1, on the reverse strand, counting down.
ATTACAAATGGAATAATTTTTCGGATGGTAAATACATCCCATACAGGCACTGCCTGCAATTCATAAATATGAATAAAACGACCCAGCAAATTTCTATATATCACCAGGTTTACTATTTGCAGATCTGTTAATACCCGCAATTGTTTTAATTCATCTGCATCCGCTGTATTTAAATTGATCGGGTTTTTACGAAATTGTTCGAGATCCTGCAAGTAAGTATCATCTTCTGTTTCTTCCTCCGTAGCATCCGTCAAGTTTTCTAATTGTTGCTCAGCACTGAAAGGAATTTCCTGTGCCACAATGAAAGATGAGTAGTGAATCGCCACTGCCATCAGCAGTATCGTCAATACTTTTTTCAATTTTTATTGCCATTAAAATTATAAATCAGTAATAGGCCGGGAGTAACACCTAATTGCTGATGGTAACTGGTGGTTATATCCAACCGAAAGGATTGAAGCATTAAACCTATTCCGATCCAACCCGAAGAAGTGGCGGATGATACTCCCACTCTTGCCAATAGTTGCGGAATAAATTTATACTGCATCCCTGCATTTACGTTGATTGGCTGATCTTCTTCTTTTTGCAATTCAATACTGACGAAAAATTTCTCCGATGCTTCATATCCAAACCCGGCAGTGTAAACCGATGACAATTTCTCTTCCTGTGTTTTCCCAAATTTTCCTCCAACCGGGTTGTTTACATGTACACCTGCATGTAGCCTGTCTGTAATATGTAATATGGTTCCCAATTCAAAACTAATAGCGGTCGCATTGCCATAACCAGCAACGCTTATTCCATTATAATTAAACTGTGCCCCGATGTCTACTTTCTTTCCCAATTTTCTTCCATAGGCCAATCCTATTTGTGTTTCATTATAATCACTAAACCCGGAATACATTGCTTTTAAACCGAAATTGCCAGAGCTGGTTGTAACAGCAGCAGCAGCGGTATAACTATTTAGCTCGGCTAATAAAAACCTTCTTTCTCCATACACTCCAACCGCAGTATTTTTTAATTGGGCCAGCGATGCCTGATTAGCTGTAAAAGAAAAAACATCTGCATGATTAACACTGTATGCACCAAGACCTGTGTAACTGGCGGCAATAGGACGGCGTAGTGTTTGGCCGGAGGCTGTAATACCTGCCAGCAATGCAATCACACATAAGCAATTACTGATTTTTCCCAAGCATTTTAATTTTAAAAGTAAGTTACAAGTATAGCTTTTCGTTTCAAAAAAAAGATGCTAACCGCTTACCTTTGCGCCATGCAAATTTTAGATGGGAAAAAAGCTGCCCAGGCAATAAAAGATGAATTGAAAATTGATGTGGCACAGTTAGCGGCTGAAGGGAAAAAAGTACCGCACCTCGCTGCTATTTTGGTGGGCTCTAACGGAGCAAGTGAAACCTATGTGGCCGCCAAAGTAAAAGCTTGTGATGAATCGGGTTTCAAGTCTACACTGATACGTTTTGAAAACGACATTTCTGCAAACAAACTACTGGATAAAATAGAGGAATTAAATACTGACCCTGATATTGATGGAATATTAGTGCAACTTCCGTTACCCAAACATATTTCCGACGAAGAAGTGATTAACGCCATCGACCCGGATAAAGATGTGGATGGCTTTCATCCTGTAAGTGTGGGGCGAATGGTACAAAATCTGCCCACTTTTATTCCTGCTACACCGCATGGCATTATGCTATTACTAAAGCATTATAAAATTGACACCAAAGGAAAACATGCTGTAGTTGTTGGACGCAGTAATATAGTAGGAAGACCCATGAGTATTTTATTAAGTGCCAATACAAATCCTGGCAATTGTACGGTTACTATTTGTCATTCGCATACACACAATCTAAAAGAAATTTGTTTGCAGGCAGATATAATTGTGGCCGCATTGGGCAAACCTGAATTTGTAACTGCCGAAATGGTAAAAGAAGGTGCTGTGGTTATTGATGTAGGTATTACAAGAGTAGAAGACACTGCTAAAAAAAGTGGCTTCAAATTAAAAGGCGATGTTGCCTTTGATGAAGTGTCAGCAAAATGTTCCTGGATAACACCTGTGCCGGGTGGTGTAGGTCCAATGACAATTGCTGCGTTGCTAAAAAATACTTATCACTCTTGCAGAATGAAGAATTAGACCCCAAGCCCCTAATGGGGAGTAAGAAAATTTCATGAAAGAAACTATAGGCCATACAACTACTGCATTACCAGTGATGGAGCATTTTTATACATTACAAGGAGAAGGCTATCACCAGGGTAAAGCTGCTTATTTTATTCGCCTGAGCGGTTGCGATGTTGGTTGTGTATGGTGCGATGTAAAAGAAAGTTGGGATGCTGAAAAACACCCCAAGTATGAAATACAAAGTTTGATTGATGCAATAAAAAGGACGCCGACTGAAATAGTTGTTATTACCGGTGGTGAACCGCTGATGCATAATTTAGATGCATTAACTGCTGCATTAAAAGAAGCAGGATTGCAAACCAATATAGAAACATCGGGTGCCCATCCGCTAAGTGGAAATTGGGATTGGATTTGTTTATCGCCCAAAAAATTTAAAGCACCATTACCCGGTGTTTTGCCGCATGCTAACGAATTAAAAGTGGTGGTTTTTAATACATCTGATTTTGACTGGGCCGAAAAATATGCAGCGCAAGTTTCTTCTTCCTGCAAGTTATACCTGCAACCTGAGTGGGATAAAGCAGCTCAGATAACTCCGCTTATTATTGATTATATTAAGAACAACCCAAAATGGGAGCTTAGTTTACAGATACACAAGTATATTAATGTGCCGTAAATCCCTGGCAACTTGTAAGCAACCTTCTGTTTAACATTTTCTTCTTCGATGCGGAATAAATTTCGAGTAGCTTCGTTATAGAATCTCCAATCTTATATCAATGAAAAAACTTCTTCTTTTTGCAGCCCTTTCTTTTTTCTTCAACGCTGCATTTTCGCAATACGATCCTGAAAAAGTAAACAAGAAAGCGGTTGATTTATACAACCAGGCATTGGAGAGAGCACAGGATGGCAATTTAGCCAGTGCCGCAGGTATGCTTTTAAAATGTATTGAGATCGATAAAAAATATGCAGACGCTTATCTTTCATTGGCTGGTGTGTATGGGCAATTAAAAAGTTATAAAAGCAGTACTGAATATTACGAGAAAGCATTTTTAATTGATTCTAATTATACAATAGAATATAAACTTCCTTACTCCATCAATCTTGCAGGGCAGGGTGAATTTGATAAAGCATTGTTTGCTATCAATGAACTGCTGAATAAAAATCCACCAAAAGGTTCATCTACTTATAAAGCTGCAGAGTTTAGAAAAAAATCTTACGAATTTGCTGTTGACTTTGCTAAAAAGAACACTAATAAAAATTATGTGTTTGCACCGCAGAATGTTGGTGGCAACATTAACACCAGCGAGCCAGAATATTTTCCTTCGGTAAGTATAGATGGAAAAGAATTTGTTTTTACAAGAAGGCTAAATAACTACAACGAAGATTTTTTTTCGAGTACACAAACAAAAGATGGATGGGATAAAGCACAACCATTAAAGGGCGATGTAAACACCCCTCAAAATGAAGCGGGACAAAACATTTCTCAAGACGGGCAATGGCTGGTGTTTACTGCCAATGGCCGTCCGCAGGGGTTTGGCAATTTTGATATTTATATTTCCTATTTAACGCCAACCGGCTGGAGTGAAGCAACCAATCTTGGTGGAAGAGTAAATTCCGATCAATGGGATTCGCAACCTTGTTTATCTCCTGATAAAAGAGAACTCTATTTTGCCAGCCGCCGTATGGGCGGTTATGGCGGAAGTGATATTTATGTTTGCCGTATGCAAGCCAATGGCCGTTGGGGTGAAGCAGAAAATCTTGGACCAGAAATTAATACAACAGGCGACGATCAATGTCCTTTCATTCATGCCGATAATCAAACATTATATTTTGTATCCAATGGATTGCAGGGCTATGGTGGCAATGATTTGTTTTATGCAAGAAAAGGACCCGGCGGTGTTTGGAGCAAACCCATGAATATGGGGTACCCTATCAATACTATTAATGATGAAGGCACTTTATTTATTGCTGCTGATGGTGTAACCGCTTACTATGCCAGCGACCGAAGTGATTCAAAAGGCGGACATGATATTTATAGTTTTGAACTACCAGTAAATGTTCGCCCCTATAAAACACTATGGGTAAAAGGACAAGTGTTTGATAAAAAAACAACAAAAGGTTTACCCTCATCTGTTGAATTGATTGACCTTGCTAGCAACCAGGTAATTACAAAAGTGCAAACGGATGAAACCGGCAATTATTTTATTACACTGCCTGTGGGAAAAGATTATGCCTTCAATGTAAATCGACAGGGTTATTTATTTTTCTCTGATAATTTTTTAATGAGTGGCGTTTCTCCTGATTCAACATATCAAAAAGACATACCGCTGCAACCGATAGAAGCGAATGCAAGCATAGTGCTAAAAAATATTTTCTTTGATGTAAATAAGTTTGAATTAAAAACAGAATCACAGGCAGAGCTTGACAAACTGGTTCAACTACTTACTGAAAACCCGACTATTAAAATTGAGATCGGTGGACATACTGATAATGTTGGAAAGCCTGCGGATAATCTTGCACTGAGTAATAACCGGGCCAAGGCGGTGATCAATTACCTCGCTACTAAAAACATACCTGCCGCAAGATTAATTGCAAAAGGTTATGGTGAAACCAAACCTGTTGCTGATAATAAAACAGAAGAAGGCCGTGCATTAAACCGCAGAACAGAAATGAAAATTATAAGTCAGTAATTTATTTTGACCCTAACCATAATTTTCCTGTAATTGATTTTCCGTTTTGGAGTAATTGATAGTGATAAATTCCTCTTGAAAGTTCGGGAGTTGAAATTTCTGTTGCTCCCGAATTAATGGTTCTTGCTAATACCAGTTGCCCGTTTGATGCAAACAATTTAAATGAAGCCACATCGGCTACACCCGTATTATTATAAAAATGAATTTTATTGCCAGCTTCTCCGGCCCAAACTTTCCATTGCGAAGTCTTATCCCCTTCTACAAAAATGATGGAAGAAAATTTTTCTTGTCCATCCAGATCTGCTATTCTAAGTCTATAAAACCATCCATAAGGCCCCGCTTTTTTATCGGTGTAGGCGTAGTTTATTAATTGGCTGCTGTTACCAGCTGCTGCAACAAAATCAATATCTGTAAATGAAATGCCATTGCTGCTGTGCTGAATATAAAAACCTTTTGTATTCTGTTCCTGTGAGGTAGACCATTGAAGTTGGTTGGCAGATGTACTAATTCTTTCCCCCGTAAATGAAACAAGTGTTACCGGTAAAGTGCTACATGAGCCGGATCCAATCGTAGTCATTGGCCCCGCACCACATGCGGCCGGATTAAAACAAGTAGGAGTAGTAGAATAAGCGAGGCGAGCATTTGCACCTGCTATATCGTTGGCAGAAAGAGTTCTGTTAAATGTACCGTTTGCTATTGCAAAATGCATTACTGCTCCAGGGCTGATGACATGTTGCAACCCGTGATGATGACCTAATTCATGCAGTGCCACTGTTTCAAAATCATATTCTGAAATTGACGGTGTAGCCGGACCATACTCCCAGGTAAAGCCTGCAGAAGGAGGGTCCTGGAACTGCATATCAATTTCTTCTGCGCACCATATTGTGTTTTGTTGGTCACAAAACCCGCCGATTGCACTACCCGCAAACCTGCTTGTAGCCCTTGCTAATACACCAACCGGTAGTCCGGGATCAAACAACACAACATTTACTCCATCATCTCCAAAACCCGTAGCGGTATTAGCTCCAATTCTCCAGTTCATCCCGGTATTGCAACGCCAGGTAACTAATGCCCTTTCAAATGCTGCTCTTGCAGGGTTATTTGCAGCAAAACCAGAGGTAGTATTGTATTGGTAAGTATACCCACCTAACGAATTCATATTCCTAAAATAATATCGTTGACGTGTAGTTGATGGGAAATTTAAAAAATCAGAATTTATAGCTGTATGGCCGTAATTAACTGTAAGTGATGACCCGGAAGTAAATGCTCCATTTACATTAATAGGTCCTGTTCCTGCATTTTGTGCAACTTTCACTGTTATACTCCCATCCGCCCAAGAAACGATATCACTTGCAATACCCGAAGCTGTAAAAGTGGCTCCTCCATCATTGGCGTTGGAAAAAAATACATTACCTGCTGATGCACCAAACCCTGAACCTGTAATTGTTATAAAATCAGCCGGATCAATGGTTCCTCCACGTGTAGGGTTGGGTGAAAAAGTAGTTATCGATTCAATTTGATTTGGTGGAATAGCTACCGGATTTCTTGATTGAAATATTTCCCCGGAAGGTTTTTTTGCAACCTGCCCTGTCAAATTATTGATCATCTGAAAAAAGTCTTGCTCCTGTTTTTTGCTCCTGTCGGAGATATCATAATACTCATTGTTACTGTTAGCAAATGCTCCCTGTGCATCTGCATATGTAAGCAATTGCAAGGCCTGTGGATTTTGACGACGAAAATTTTTATCATCATACAGGCGGTTGTCCTCTTCCAGCATCAGCACATATTCATGCTGCTGGTCTAATTGGAGTGAGGGGTTTACAAGGGTAGCTTTATTTCCATATACACCACCTAATGTTATTACATATACTGTTTCAACAGTGCTATGGTTCTTTAGCCAGGCATTTATTTTTAATTTATTTAGTGTGTTTATATTTCCGGTGGCGTTATCAACATAAGTATGTTTTTCCACTACCTGGCCCAATACAATATAGCCGGCATTGTTTACCCGTTGCTCTAAAGAAACCGGGTAATACATACATTGAGCGGCAAGATTGTTAGAAGACAACAATAATAAAAACAGGCCGGAGAAGGCAGATAATAGTTTGTTCACAGGTTAATTGATTTTACAGCATAAAAGTAGTACATCTTTTACTACAAAAGAAGTGTTTCTTTTCAACTACCCACAAATCAATTCTTCCAAGTATATTTGATTTTGTCCAAGTATGAAACCTGATTTGCTTTATCAGCTTGCATTAACCTTAGTGCCCAATATTGGCCCCGTGCAGGCAAAAATTTTACTGCAGCATTGCGAAGCAGAAGAAATTTTTCATGCCAAAAAAAGTTTCCTCGAAAAAATTGAAGGCATCGGACCTATAAGAGCTGAGTCAATAAAAAGCTTTACCGGTTTTGAAAGAGCAGAAGAAGAAATAAAGTTTATTGAAAAATATAAAATAAAAACTTTATTTCTTACAGATGAACAATATCCCAAACGTTTATTAAACTGCTACGACTCTCCCACCCTGTTGTTCTATAAAGGAAATGCGGATTTAAATACCACGAAAATTGTTTCTATTATTGGTACCCGCAGCCATACTGATTATGCAAAACAGGTAACGGAAAAATTAGTAAAAGAATTATCGGCACAAAATATACTGGTTATAAGCGGTCTTGCATTTGGTGTAGATGCTATTGCACATAAAGCTTCTATTAAAAATGATTTGCCAACAGTAGGTGTGCTGGCACATGGTCTTGACAAAATTTATCCTGCTGAGCATACCGGCCTTGCAAAAGACATGGTAAAAAATAATGGTGGATTATTAACTGAATTCTGGAGTAAAACAAAACCCGACAAACATAATTTTCCTTCCCGCAACCGTATTGTAGCCGGTATGAGTGATGCCGTAATAGTTATTGAAACAGACATTAAAGGTGGCAGTATGATTACAGCCGAATTAGCCAATGGATATAATAAAGATGTATTTGCAATACCCGGAAAATTAACAGATACAAAAAGTGCAGGATGCAATTATCTTATTAAAAATAATAAGGCCATGTTGCTTTCCAGCGCCAATGAACTGATTGAAACAATGGGCTGGCAGGAAACAAAAAAAGTAAAGTCCAAAAAACAGAAAGAGTTGTTTATTGAGCTAACCCCCAATGAAAAAACGATTATAGAAATATTGAAAGAAAAAGAAACCCTTCATATTGATGAAATTAATAGTAAAAGTGGTTTAAACAGCAGTGCCGTTGCCGCTGGTATATTAAGCCTTGAGTTGCAAAATGTGATTGTATCTTTACCAGGCAAACTTTATCAGCTTAGCTGATCTTTTTGAGGCAACAGATTACCTGTTTTTGTTGTCTCTAGCTCAATAATACCAGAACTATAGCCGTTTTAAACCTGATGAATAGATTACTAAAACCCTGTGGCCTGCTTTTGCTTTGTTTGTTCGGGTTATTTACAACTCCGGCATTTTCACAACCCTGCACTACGCTTGGACAAAGCCCTGCAACAGCTTTTCCTGTTTGCGGAACAAAAGTATTTCAGCAAACCACCGTACCGTTTTGTGTGAATAATTCAAACATAATTGTACCTGGATGTAATAATGCAGTATTTGAAGACAAAAATCCTTATTACTATAAGTTTACCTGCTATGTATCTGGTACCTTAGGTTTTGTAATTGCACCAGCGCAGCCTAATGAAGATTATGACTGGCAATTGTATGACATTACCGGCAAAAACCCGAATGCAATCTTTAATGATCCAACTATAGTGGTTACAGGAAATTGGGCAGGAAGTTATGGACCAACAGGAACATCCGCAACCGGCGTTAATTTTATTCAATGCGCTTCGGAGCCCGGTGGAACTGCACCAACTTTTGCAGCGCTGCCCAACCTTATTGCAGGGCATGAGTATTTATTGATGATAAGCCATTACTCTGACACGCCTAATGGGTACGATCTTTCTTTTACGAATGGAGGCAATGCCGTTATCACTGACCCATTACAACCAATCATGCAAAAAGTAACACCGGATTGTGATGGCACAAAAATTACGTTGAAGCTGAATAAAAAAATTCGTTGCAATACTATTACCGCAAACGGAACAGAATTTAGTTTATCCCCCGCAGTTGCAACGGTTGTTACCGCCGTAACTGATTCCTGTGCTTTTGGTTTTGACTTTGACGAAGTAACCCTTACACTATCAGCCCCACTTACCAGCAACATTTATGAACTGGTAATTAATAATGGCACGGATGCAAATACCTTACTCGATATCTGTGGTAATGAAATTCCGCAGGGAAGCAGGATCCAGTTTGAATATATTATACCACAACCCATTCTTGCAGATAGTGTAGGCAAATTAGCCTGTGCAACTGATTCTATATTGGTGTATTACCCAAAAAAGATAAGATGCTCTACTGTTTCGCCAAATGGTGGTGACTTTACAGTTACCGGCCCAACCCCTGTTACTGTAATTGGTGCGACAGGAAATTGTGTGAATGACCTCACCGATTATGTGGTTGTAAAATTTGCATCGCCCATTTTTACCCAAGGCAATTATACATTGTCAATAGATCCGGGAATTGATGGCAGCCCTGTATTTGATCTATGCGGGCAACCAATTCTTCCGCAAACATTGTCTTTCTCAACCGCTGATACGGTTAATGCAAGTTTTACTTTTACCAATGCGATGGGTTGCCAAAGAGACACATTGGCTTTTTCGCACAATGGAGCAAACGGTGTAAACAAATGGAATTGGATATTTAATAACGGTACTCCTATTACTACTCAATCGCATACTATCATCTGGCCGGCAAAAAGTTCCAATACTGTTCAATTGATTGTTGATAATGGAACTTGTAAAGACACTACGAGTAGCAGTATTGAATTAGACAATGAAGTGAAAGCTATTTTCACGATGCCTTCTATTATTTGCCCGGAAGATTTGCTGGAAGTAAAAAATGAAAGTGAAGGATTGATAGATGCATGGCGATGGAATTTTGATGTAGTAGCTACCAGTAATTTAAAAGACCCGCCTCCTTTCCTGATGCCAACTTTAAACCGGGAAGCTTATTACACCGTAAAACTTGTTGCTTTTAATACTGCTATTGGTTGCAGCGACAGTACCCGAAAAACATTAACTGTATTAGATAATTGTTTAATTGCTGTACCAACAGGATTTACTCCCAATAATGATGGACTCAATGATTTCTTCCGTCCCAATAATGCTATTAAGGCAGATAATTATGAGTTCAAAGTATTTAACCGCTGGGGGCAATTGGTTTTTCAAACCCGCAACTGGCAGGATAAATGGGATGGCCGCATAAACGGTGTTTTGCAAACTACAGGTGTATATGTTTGGATGCTTAGCTATACACACCGGGATACCGGTAAAGCTTTTTTTCAGAAAGGAACAGTGGCGTTGATCCGATAAAAAAGTTTAATTTTAAAGAACAGATAAGTGAATGTATCACTATCAGAAATTATCTTTTATACCTATCCAACTATCTTAGAAAATTTATCAATTTCCTTTTTTTACTTTTTGTAATCTTTCACGCAACTGTTGAAAAAAATTACCCTGGATATTAATAATATATACAATTCCGTTACTTGTTTCTTTAGGCAATGGAAAGGATTGTTATTGATTATCCTATTGCTGACAGGTTCTGCCAATTCAATTGTTGCACAGCGGCCACCTCCACCTGCGTTATGCGACACCGCCAAAACCCCCGGCACATTGCCCAATACTGCAATTCCAATTTGCGATAAAGGTGTTTACTACACCCCACACCCGTTCCGGTGTATTGGCGGGCAGGTAAGAGTTCCTAATCATTGCCGCTTAAACCCCTTATCTCCGCCAGAGGATATACCTTACGATATTTTTTCACCTGTCTATTATAAATTCAAATGCTATAAATCAGGCACTTTTGGGTTTACGATCCGACCTGCTTCGCCATATGTAAATCTTGACTGGCAACTGTATGATATTACTAACACAACGCCGCTCCTGGCGATAAGAAGTTCGCAAAATGTAATTGCCGGAAACTGGTCTCCAATTGAAGGAATAACCGGAACGGAAATATATGGCCTTCCATTTGTTATTTGTAAACCTCAAATGAATAGTCCACTTTCTCAATACTCTGGCATGCCTGATCTTATTGCCGAACATGAATATTTACTACTTATTGCCAACTCCCGTCTTAATACCGAAGATTATACATTGACAATTGAAGGTGGCACTGCTGACATAAAAGATCCAATAGAACCGCATCTTGATAAAGCCATACCAGAATGTATCGGAACAGAAATAATTGTAAAACTTAATAAAGAAGTTCGTTGTTCTAGCCTTACATTAACAGGAAGTGAGTTTACTATTTTGCCAGCCGGCCCTGCCATACTAAGTGCAAGACCACTTAATTGCAATGGCAATTTGGGTTTTACAGAATTAGTACTCACTCTTTCTTCTCCGCTTACTGATGGTAACTACCAACTGGTTATAAAAAACGGAACAGATGCCAATACCATAATTGATTTTTGCAATACTCCTATTCCAATAAATGAGCAAACAGCTTTTAGTTTTGTAGCTCCCCGGCCAATATTGGCTGATAGTATTGGCAATCCTGACTGTGTACCAGATTCTATTAAATTGTATTTTCCAAAACTCATTGACTGTTCCAGCATAGCCCCCAATGGAACTAATTTTTTGATTAACGGCCCGGCACCTGTTACTATCAGAAGTGCAGCTGGAAAATGTACCAATGGAAAAACGGAGTATGTGATCATTAAATTCAATTCTCCCATCCGCACCAAAGGAAATTATGTATTGACGTTAAAAACGGCGGATGATGGCAGTGCCATCCTGGATGAATGTGGTGAAGAACCTCCTCCACAAAATATCAACTTCGCTGTGGCCGACACAGTGAATGCTAATTTTACTTACAACATGTTGTTGGGTTGTCAGCGGGATACATTGACTTTTTCTCATCCCGGCGGAAATGATGTAAACAAATGGATGTGGAAATTCAATGACAAATTAGTTGCCACACAAAATCATACTCTCATCTGGCCGGCTAAAAGTGATAACGAAATAGAATTGATCGTTAGTAATAGTGGCTGTAAGGATACGGCAGCTATAACTATTAAACTGGACAATGAAGTAAAAGCGATTTTTGACATGCCGTCTGTTATTTGCCCGGATGATAAATTAGAAGTGCTTAATAAGACCGAAGGTGTGGTGGATGTGTGGAGATGGAATTTCGATATTTCCAGTACCAGTAATCTAAAAGATCCAACTCCATTTCTAATGCCTTCTCATAACAGAGAAGCATATTACACCGTAAAATTAGTTGCCTATAATAATACGATTGGGTGCAGCGATAGCACCAGAAAAACATTAACTGTTTTGGACAATTGTTCAGGAAGTGTTCCTACCGGATTTACTCCCAACAACGATGGCCGGAACGATTATTTTTCGCCGCATAATGCTGTAAAGGCGGATAATTATGAGTTCAAAGTATTTAACCGAATGGGACAATTAATTTTTCATACCCGCAACTGGCAAGCCAAATGGGATGGCATGGTTAATGGCGTAGTACAAACCACCGGAGTATATGTATGGATGCTGAGCTATACGCACCGGGATACCGGAAAACCTGTTTTTCAGAAGGGAATAGTAACATTAATACGGTAAGAATTTGATTTTGCACATAATACCGTCAGAACTTATCTTTGCCCATGGCAACAAGAAATTCTCCCCAAAAACAAGACTCAACCAATTTTTTCGGCGAAGGACTCACCTTCGATGATGTTTTATTAATGCCCGGCTATAGCCAGGTGCTGCCCCGGGATGTAAACATCCAAAGTAAACTCACCAAAGACATTACGCTGAATGTGCCCCTGCTTTCTGCAGCGATGGACACTGTAACAGAAGCTTCTTTAGCTACTGCGCTGGCAAGAGAAGGAGGCCTCGGCATTTTGCATAAAAACATGACCATTGAAAAACAAGCTGAGCATGTTCGTAAAGTAAAACGAAGTGAAAGCGGTTTGATAATCGACCCCGTTACATTGCTTGCCGATGCTACCATTGGTGATGCATTGAAACTGATGCGGGAAAATAAAATAGGTGGTATTCCTATTTTAGATAAAGACGGAAAATTAGTGGGCATTCTTACCAACCGGGATTTGCGTTTTGAAGATAATCCGAAAAGAAAAGTGAGTGAGGTGATGACGAAAGAAAATTTGTACACGGCACCTGAAGGTACCGACCTGAAAAAAGCAGAGCAGTTGTTCAAAAAAACAAAAGTTGAAAAATTACCAATTGTAAATAAACAAGGAAAACTTACCGGACTATTTACGTACAGTGATATATTAAAATTAAAAAGTCACCCGAATGCTGTGAAAGATGCATTTGGAAGATTGTTGGTTGGTGCAGGTGTAGGCATCACCAAAGATCTGTTAGACAGAGTTGCTGCGCTACAAACCGTAGGCGCTGATGTAATTGCATTGGATAGTGCACACGGTCATAGCAAGGGAGTTATTGATGCTTTGAAAAGTGTAAAGAAGAATTTTAAAAACATCAACGTCATAGCAGGAAATGTTGGTACGGCTGCTGGGGCAAAAGCTTTGGCAGATGCTGGTGCAGATGCAGTGAAAGTTGGTATTGGACCGGGTTCAATTTGTACCACAAGAATTGTTGCCGGTGCTGGTGTACCACAATTAACGGCCGTAACAGAAGCCGCTTCTGTATTAAAACAAAAAGGTGTTCCTATAATTGCTGATGGTGGTATTCGCTATACCGGTGATATGGTAAAAGCTTTAGCTTTTGGTGCTAACTGTGTAATGATGGGAAGCATCTTTGCAGGTACAGAAGAAAGTCCGGGTGAAACAATCATATACGAAGGAAGAAAATTCAAAGAGTATCGTGGTATGGGTTCATTAGGTGCTATGGCAACCGGCAGCAGCGATCGATACTTCCAGGATGTAGAGGATGATGTAAAGAAATTTGTACCGGAAGGTATTGAAGGTCGTGTTGCATATAAAGGCACTTTAAAAGAAATCGTTTATCAATATACGGGTGGGTTACGGGCTGGTATGGGTTATTGTGGCGCCGCTACTATTGCCGATCTGCAAAAAGCAACCTTTGTAAAAATTACAAATGCGGGTATGCGGGAAAGCCATGCGCATGATATTGAAATAACGAAAGAGGCACCGAATTATAGCAGGAGATAATGGGAGCAGCCAATTATTAATTAATAATTGCTTCTTAGCAAAAAGACTTTACAAATACGAAGAGTCATTCATTTTGAATGACTCTTCCTGTCTTACGACTCATGACTCCCGACTAAAGACTCCTGACTCTCACTCACTCTGCACATCAAATGTTATCGGTTGTCTTCTATACGCTTTTACCTGGTTACCGTTTTGGATAGCAGGTTCCCATTTAGTTGCTTTTCGTAATACTCGTATTGCTTCTTCCTCCATTCCATATCCATGGCTGGTTAATGCTGTGACATCACTTACATTTCCATTTTTATCTACCACAAATTGTATTACTACAGAATAACGTCCGGCTGGTGCATTATTATTTATCGGTACTTCTGCATTTAAATTTCTTTCTAAAAATGCTCTCCAGTTACCGTTAAACTTTGCTTCAATTTCAACAAAAGAGATTGGGTCGTCATTCTTTTCTTCGGGCTTTACATCAACAATCCCTATTTCAACACCTTCCTGTGGGGGAGTAACAGTTCCAACAAAATCAACTCCATCTACTTTTACGGTACCAATTTGTGCATTTTTCAAATCATCCATTGAAGGTGGAGGCTCATCAAAATCTTTGTCCTCCACAATTACTAAATCTGTAAATTTTTCAGTTTTTACAGGAACTTCTTCTTGCTGCCTTTCTGGTTCAACAATTGGTTCAATCTTTTCAATTAGTTCCACTTGAGTAATTACAACTTCTCCCCTATCAACAATAGGCCTCTCCACTTTTTTCATCGAGCCAGCAATGGCAGCCCCTCCAATAGAAACTGCAAGAATAGAGAAAGTGATTAATAAGGATTTTTTAATTCGCCGCTCATAAGTTGATCTTAACTCATAAGCGCCGTACTCTTTGTTGCGACCATCAAAGATGAGGTCAATCAGCGGTGCTGATAGAATTTTGTTTGTTTGCATGGTTATACTTTTTAGTGAGATAAAAAGTGAAACCTTTTTCCATAAAGTTTTGCAAAAAACTATTGTGCAGCATTAGTACTTTCAGCAGCAGTTTGTTTATACCGTTGATAAAAGAAAGAAAACAACAACAGTAAAACTCCAATAGATATATAAGAAATAATTTTTTCGATGGTGGTGAAATTTGCCCTGTCAATAACAACCAGTTTGAGTAAGGTAAACCCGGTTAATAAAATTGATAGCAATCGTAACCAGCCCATTTTGCTGGCTACACCTACTATAAAAAGTGCGATGGCAATAACCAACCAAGCCATAGTTACTATTACCCCATCCCATTGCATTCCTACATAAAAAACTAAACTTACAACGGCAAAGGAAGAAAGATAGTTCAATAACAATTTTTCCGCCGGCAATAAAAAACGAACCAGTACAGCCTGAATGGTAAATACAAAACAGGCAACGCCTGTAACAGCGGCAGCACTTACATCATCAATTTTTGAGTTTGTAAAAACCAATAAGGCCGCCACATACGTCAGCACACTATTAATTAAAAAAAGTTGCAATTCAATTATACCGATTGGATGTTTTCTTTTAATAGAGAAACCAAAAGCAGCCAGTGTAAATAATAAATAAAACGCCGTCATGATCAAAACAGCACTTTGTTGCATGGATGCTTCGTAGCGGGTTACAGCCCATCCAATAAATAAAACCCAGCTTACCAGCATTGCTAATCGTACCATACCTTTCCATTCCTTTTTATAAGAAAGAAAAACGATGCCTGTATTTATCAAAATAATGTAGGCAAATAATAAATCGGCTCTATCAGAATTGGCACTGATAAGAAATGGAATTCCATAGGCACCCGTCATTCCAAGTATGGCAATTTCCTGCCGGTTATAAACAATGGCGGTAAAAGCGGTCAAGATCGTAATCGCCGCCATTATAGAAAAAGCCAGCCCAAAAGAAAACAACTGGTAATACGAAAAGGCCGCATAGGTGGTAAAGTAAAAGGATGCCATCGCACCGCTAAAAAGTATGGCACTAAATAATTCATACTTGTTTTTTAACCGGACTGAAAGTATATACAATATCACACCAGCAGCATAAGCTAATATTACCCGCATTCCGGGAGATATTAATTCCTGATCCACTGCATATTTTACACCGATGGAAATTCCGGCCACTAATACTACAATGCCAGCAAGGTGTAAAAGATTCAAGCCGATGAAGTTTTCTAATCCTGCTGACGACTCCCGTTTCAATGAAGGAATTTCCCAACTATTCCTTTTTGCCGGAGCAATAGCGTATTCCTTTTTATTAGATGCTGTTTCAGAAAAATGGCAATTCTCTTTGAGTTGATTGACTTCTTTCTTAAAAAAATCAACCTGTGCGGATAGTTTTTCTAACTCCTCTTCTAAGTGCTGTATTTTCCGTTGTTCCTCTGTCATAATAGAAATCAATACCTGAAAATAGTAAAACGAGTTAACTCAAATAGATTTTATCTGTTAAGATGAAAAGTGGCAATAATCGGGCTAATAATCAGGGAGTTGCTACCCTCACCAACAACTTCTATTTTTACATAAATCAATTGGCTTGAAACGATTCCTCCATTTATATATAGCTATCGGCTGCGGGTTATTATTATTTGCTGCATGGCCGGTGTCGCCATTTACATTCCTGTTGTTTGTTTCATGGATACCGTTATTGTGGTTAGAATCGAAAGTAGAAAACCGTAAGAAATTTTTCGGTCTTACTTACATCACCATGTTAGTGTGGAATGTAGCAACTACCTGGTGGATATGGAATGCATCAGCACCCGGTGCAGTTGGAGCTTTTTTAGCCAATAGCTTTTTAATGTGTTTACCCTGGCTCGGTTTTAAGATCGCAAAAAAATGGTTAGGTGACACAGCAGGCTACATTTCGTTGATTGCTTTCTGGATGTGTTTTGAATATATTCATTTACAGGATTGGGGCTTAAGCTGGCCATGGCTTACATTAGGTAATGGGTTTGCCACACATCCTGAATGGGTGCAATGGTATGAGTACACCGGAACAAGCGGCGGAACATTATGGATATTACTGAGTAATATACTTCTCTTCTGCTACTTCAATGAATACAGGAAAAACAAACGATCCCGAAAATATTTTGTTCTTATGTTTGCCTGGCTTTTAGCTCTTGCAGCTCCAAATATTTTAAACAACATAAAAAACGGAAACAAATCTTCTATAATTGAAAATGAAAACATTGTAATTGTTCAACCCAACATTGATCCGTACGAAAAAGTATCAGAACTCACTGGCTCATTTGAAGCACAACTGCAAAAACTGATCAGCACCACAGAAAAAGAAGCAGATGAAAACACCGCATTGATTATTTGGCCGGAAACGGCATTGTACACGGCTTCTAGATTAGATGAACAAAATCTGCAACAAAATTATTTTCTTAATCCCCTGTGGGGCATGTTGAAAAAATATCCAAATGCATCGTTGTTTACCGGTATAGAAAGTTTCCGCATGTTTGATAAAGCAACAAAATATTCAGAAGAATATGATGGCCTGCATTACGAATCCTACAATGGTTCTGCGATATTAGACAGTAGCGGTGCAAAATCATTTTATCACAAATCAATGCTGGTGCCGGGAGTAGAAACATTACCCTGGTTCTTAAAATTTATTGATAAATGGTTTGCCAAATTTGGTGGCACTACGGCTGGCTATGCAAGACAATCGGAAAGAACAGTACTGGAATCAAAAGGCGGTTATAAAATAGCTCCCTCTATTTGCTACGAAAGTATTTATGGAGAATACATGAGCAAATATGTACGTAATGGAGCCAATCTTATTTGCATTATCACCAATGATGGTTGGTGGAAAAACACTCCCGGCCATAAACAACACATGAACTATGCAAGGCTACGAGCTATTGAAACAAGAAGATGGGTGGCAAGAAGTGCCAATACCGGCATCAGTTGTTTTATTGATGAGTATGGAAATGTAATTAACCCGCAGCCATATAATACAGCGGCTGCTATAAAATTGAATGTACCTGTAAATGGTTCAATTACATTTTTTGTAAAGTATGGAGATATACTTTCAAAAATTATGATTGCACTCAGTATTATACTACTGGGTTGGACTATCACATTAAAAATTCGGGATAAATTTTTTAAAAAGAAGCAAGCAGAATAAAATAGATCTCCATTATTATGACCAAGTCATTCTTATATCAAAACAAAAAAATAGTGTACCGTATGGCGGGCACAGGCAAGTCTGTAATTCTTGTACATGGTTTTGGCGAAGATGGTACCCTATGGAATCAACAGGTTGAATACCTGAAAAATAATTTCAACGTTATCGTTCCTGATTTGCCCGGCAGTGGGGAATCTGAATTAATTGATGATATGAGCATGGAAGGAATGGCAGAGGTTATTCATTCCATTATTCATGAAGAGGATATTGAAGCTTGTCCGGTAATCGGCCACAGCATGGGCGGTTATATTACATTAGCCTTTGTTGAAAAATATTATAATCATGTAAGTTCATTCGGACTTTTTCATTCCTCCGCTTTTGCCGACAGCGAAGAAAAAATAGCTACCCGCCGAAAAGGAATCGCTTTTATAAAAGAACACGGAGCTTTTGAATTTTTAAAAACCGCCACCCCCAATCTTTTTTCACCGAAAACAAAGGATGAACGGTCCGAATTGATAGATGAGCAGGTGGCTTCATTAAGCAGCTTTTCGGGGGAGGCATTGGTCTCCTATTACGAAGCCATGATACAGCGACCCGACAGAACCGATATTTTGCGCCAAGCAACTGTTCCTGTGCTTTTTGCGATGGGAAAATACGATAATGCCATACCCCTTGCTGATGGCCTGAAACAATGCCATCTTCCTGAAAAATCGTACATTGATATTTTGCAACAATCCGGGCATATGGGTATGCTGGAAGAGACTGAAAAAACAAACCTGCTTTTGGAGAAATTTTTGCTGCAATAATGAAACTGAATTCTTACCCCCTCCCTTCATGAAGAGATTTTTACTGGCCATATCGTTTTTAGCTGCATTGAGTACATCTTCATTTGCATCACATGTAATTGGAGGAGAAATGAGGTACACTTATCTGAGTACATCCGGAAATAGTAAGACGTATAGAATCACTCTTATTTTATTTACTGGAGATGCAACAGGCACTAATGTAGCACAGCTTGCTGACAGCTATATAGTTGCTATATATAATAATGATAATGGTCAAAAGCTAAACGGAGGTGCTGGCACTACCTTTAATAATTGGCTTATTTTAAGAAGTGGAGCTAATCAGCAAGTACCTATAATTTTCCCTGATTGTATTGAAGGAGCTCCCGTATTAGATTATAAGTATGCTGTTTATACCATGGAGGTTAACTTGCCAGACAATCAAAATGGTTACACTGTAGCTTATCAAACCTGTTGCAGAATTAGCGGATTAGTTAATGTTGCAGATGGCACTGGTTCAACATATGCTTGTGTTATTCCCGGATTAAATCAACGTCCTACAGGTACTGACAGTTCTCCGATGTTCAGTGCTCCCGTAAATGTTATTTGCAAAAACTCTCCGTTTGTTTTAAACTTTTCAGCAGTAGATACCGATCCTGAAGACGTACTTGTTTACAGTTTTTGTGATGCATGGAATGGTGGTGCTGCTCTTGGTGCAGCGTTTGATGATCCTGCGCCTCCCCCTTATGGCACAGCAAACTACCGATCGCCTTACAGCGGGGTTAATCCATTTGGCACCTCTCTTTCAATTGACCCGAACACAGGCATCATTTCAGGAATGGCACCTGATTTTGGAAAATATGTTGTTAGTGTTTGTATTGATGTTTATCGAAATGGCGTTCGTTTTGCATCGCACCGAAAAGATTTGATCGTACAAGTGTCGGACTGTGCAATAACAACGGCAAACCCGATGCCCAACTTTGTTACCTGTGATGGCTTTAACGTACAGTTTTCTCATTCAAGTAATGGCGCCAATACAGTTTTCTGGGACTTTGGCGTGGCCCCGATAACTGATGATACTTCAAATATTGGCAACCCGACCTATACTTACGCAGATACAGGAACATATAATGTAAAGTTTGTAATTAATAGAGGAACTGGCTGTGCAGATTCTGTAGTAAGA
Source organism: Chitinophagaceae bacterium (assembly GCA_022843585.1). Taxonomy (GTDB): domain Bacteria; phylum Bacteroidota; class Bacteroidia; order Chitinophagales; family Chitinophagaceae; genus JJ008. The sequence goes on along the minus strand of JALHNJ010000001.1, from coordinate 986,773 downwards.
AAAGTGGGAGTTTACCCTGGCTTTGTACCGGGTTTTGAGCATGTGGGCAGTTGTTTTCAAAATGCTTTTCAATTCAGGGATACTACTAATCCACGTTATGGTTCTGTGGATAGCTGGCGATGGAATTTTGGTGATCCAACAACTTTATTAGATTTTTCCATTCTCAGAAATCCGCAATGGACCTATGCCGGGCCAGGTACAAAAACGGTATCAATGATTGTAACCAGTACTAAGGGCTGCATTGACTCAGCTACTGTAGTTATTAGTGTATTAGATAAACCGAATCTAACTCTCGCCTTCAACGATACCTTAATCTGTATTCCGGATGCTGTGCAATTAAATGCAGCTACTACAGGCACTGGTAATTTTAGCTGGACACCACTTACTAATATTACCAATCCAAATACCGCTACCCCAACCGTAAACCCTGTTACCAGCACCTGGTATAGAGTACGCCTCAACGAAAATGGCTGTTTGGCAGATGATTCGGTTCATGTAAGAGTAGTTGGCAGTGTTACATTAAATGCAATGGCAGATACAACTATTTGTCAAACCGATGGAGTACAATTAACAGCCGCTACAGATGGTCTGCAATTTCTTTGGAGCCCACCACAAACGCTGTCAGATCCGACTATTCTAAATCCTATTGCCACTCCAACTCAAACTATAACTACTTACCAAATAGAAGCCCGAATAGGTAGCTGCACAGCAACAGATAATGTTACAATAACTACCGTTCCCTATCCCGTTGCGAATGCAGGACCACCACAAACAATTTGTTACAATACCTCCACCCAGTTAAATGGTTCGCATGATGGCAGTAGTTTTTTCTGGACGCCTACCACCTACCTCAATGATCCAACTATATTAAATCCTATTTCATTCCCACCCCGATCCACACAATATATTCTTTCCTCGTTTGATACGAAAGGCTGCCCTAAGCCCGGAAGAGATACCGTATTAATAACCGTTAATCCAAGAGTAAGGGCATTTGCCGGAAGAGATACTACTGTAATTGTTGGGCAGCCTTTACAATTTGGCGGAACAGGTGGTGTAAATTATGTTTGGACTCCTTCCAGTTATCTTAATAATCCAACCATTGCCAATCCTATTGGTGTTTATGGTACCGACGTAGATAGTGTCCGGTATAAATTGGTAGTAACAGATGCTGCAGGCTGCCCTGATTCTGCTACCGTAAAAGTTACGGTGTTTAAAACGAAGGCCTACGTTTTTGTACCTACTGCCTTTACCCCTAATAATGACGGTCTCAATGATGTTGTAAGCCCCATTGCAGTGGGTATGCAACGCATCAACTACTTCAGTATTTATAATCGTTGGGGACAATTGGTTTTTACCACTACCATAAATGGCCAAGGGTGGGATGGCCGTATTAATGGCGTTATTCAAACTACTGGAGTTTTTGTATGGATGGTGAGTGCTGTTGATTATACCGGCAAGCCATATTTCCAAAAAGGAACGGTGGCGTTGATACGGTAGGCAATAGTGAATGGTCAATAGTGAGTGATTCCTCTATAAAAAAACGTCCCAATGTTTTTAAAACTTAATCATCAAAAGCTCGAAGCTTTTTCAATAACAAGACAATTTGTATTAGAGTGTTACAAATTAACTAATATACTTCCAAGTGATGAAAGATTTGGAATGGCCACACAAATAAGAAGAGCTGCACTTTCTGTATACTTAAATATTGCGGAAGGTGCTTCAAGAAAATCTGTGGCCGAAAGAAAAAGATACTATGAAATAGCAAGAGGTTCCATTATTGAAATTGATGCTGCATTAGATATTGCAAATGATTTAGGATATTTGAGTAATTATTATACAAATAAGCTAGGCGAAACGATGGTTTCGTCTTTTAAATTGCTTAGTGGCTTGATTATATCAACCTCCAAAAATTGACCATTCACTATTCACAATTGACCATCATGCGTAAAATAGTTTTCATCACCGGCGCTACATCAGGATTTGGAAAAGCAAGTGCTTTAAAATTTGCTGCCCATGGATATGATATAATTATTAATGGCAGAAGAACAGATCGTTTGCAGGAATTAGCGGATGAACTGGAAAATAAATACAATATCGCTGTATTGCTATTACCATTTGATGTACAAAACGAAAAAGCAGTTTTTGAATCGATCAAAAATATTCCTGCTGACTGGCAGGCAATTGATATATTAATCAACAATGCTGGTTTAGCATTGGGCCGTGACTATTTTAATGAGGCCGATGTAAGCGATTGGAATACGATGATCGATACCAATGTGAAAGGATTTTTGTATGTAGCCAAAGCTGTTTCTCAATTGATGGTAAAACAAAGCAAAGGACATATCATTAACATGGGTTCCATTGCAGGTAAAGAAGTGTATGAAAAAGGGAATGTGTATTGCGCTACCAAATTCGCAGTGGATGCATTAAGCCAGGCTATGCGAATTGACCTGCTCCGTCATAATATTAAAGTCACATCCATCAATCCCGGTGCGGCTGAAACAGAATTTTCAGTAGTACGGTTTAAAGGGGATGAAGGCACGGCAAAAAAAATATATGATGGACTGAAGCCGCTTTCGGCTGAAGATGTAGCAGATGTGATTTTTTACTGTGCTACCCTGCCGCCACATGTTTGTATCAACGACTTGTCTATTACTTGCCTGCAACAAGCCAATACCATTTACTTCAACCGGGCCAACCCTGCTTGATTCATGTCAAAAAGCTTTGATTATAACAAGGAATTACCTTTATTTGTACACCCCCAGTAATCTTACCCCTCTGTTGGCCTGAATGTTGCCGTAGTTCCCCTTCGAAAATGTACCTGAATAGAAAGATTTCCGGTTAAAAATTCAAACCCCGGCTAAAGACCATTTATATTTATGATGAACTTGTATCAAAATACAATATCTGTTATGAAAAAGCCGTACCTCTTAGCCGCAGCATTTACATTATTTACCTCCTTAGTATTTTCACAAGATGTTATTCGCCTGCAATCTTGTAGTAACGATATGATTTCCCGCCAGGTAGATAGTCTTAAAACTTTGTATGGAAAAGATGGATATGTATTACTGAAAGAAGCATCCATTAACATGGAAAGTGAGTTTGAAATGCCGGTAATCGTTCCTCTAACACAAGGAAGCTGGTACCAATTTGTTTTCATCGGCGATTATAATTCCCGTTTGTATGAAGTAAGAATGTATGATTGGCAGGAAAGACAAGTTGTTTTTCGTCAGAAAAAATGGGGCGAAATTGATGGCAATGTAATCAGCTATTCTTATATCCCTCAATTTTCAGAGTTCCATATGATGAAGCCGGTACAGGTAAACAAACAAAAGAAAAAGAATCTTTGTGGTTATGTGATGTTGTTTAAAAGGTCTGGTGAGGGAAACGCTAATACAACACCAACTACTCCATCTGCAGATAAGTAAGTTTTTATTTAAAATATTTTTTGATAAAAAACCGGTCTAAATAGATCGGTTTTTTGTTTTTATACACTGGAAAAGTTGGCAAATTTTTTAAGCTTTTTATTTCATGCAATGACGCTAAGATCAAATACAAAAGAAGTTAAGACTTTATATGATACTGTCTTGTTTGCACTGCCTTATCATCTTACTATCATTGAGTGAAATAGTTTGTATGAAAAAGCACTAAGAGACTTAGTGCTTTGAAAAAAATATATAATTAGATTTTATTATTGCGCCAGCGAAATTCTTACCTGCAACCCTGCCCTTGTATTAGTTACCGGGAATGCATTACTGATCTTAGGAATACTGCGGTTTTGCTCAAAGTAGAGTTTTAAGCTTACCCGGTTATTAAGAATATAGTCAATTGAAGGTGCCAGGCGAACAACTTTTTGTCCTGCCGTTCCGAAAGATGTACCCTGGTCTAATTTACTATTAGCCGTAGCATCATCCCGCAGGCTGAAATCAAGCCGAAATGTTACATCATTATCGAGCTTCATCTTACCAATCTTCTTAATTAATGGGAAGCCCTTCTTTCTCCAGTTAAATCCGAACGTAACTTCTGTAGAACGGTTTTCTGCTAACTGGTAATCAATCAAACTTAAACTAAGCTGGCGGCTCTTCCTGAATTCAAATCTTGTTGTAAGCTGGTTGGTGAACGTCATATCAATTTCAATCAACGGATCAAATGCTTCAGCAATAGTAATGTTTGGTACCAGGAAGAAAGGAATATAATTACCTGTTAATGGATCTACAAAGTTTGGATAACCCACTCTAAATGGATCAGCAAATAACAAGGCTGTATTAAAGCTGTTCATGCTAAAGGTGCTATGGTAGCCGTGACGGATTGTGAAGTTGGTAAATATTTTATCTAACCCTGGTATTCTTGACAAACCATTATAAGTAATTGCCCAGTTTGGTTTTGGCAAAATACCAGAGAATGGATTGGAACGAATATTCGGATTACTATTCTTGGTAAGATTGATACTTCCCGGATCTTTTTTGGTGTACGCAGCTATGAATGCAGGAATAACTACATCCTGCGCATAACGACCATATCCTTGCACATATCCATCCGGACCAGTCGGGTTACCAGTAGCATATGGATTTACCCCACCTAATTTTTGAGACAATAACAACCTATTATTCTCAAAAGTTTTAAATGTTTCGGATATAACATTAGGGTCAAACTTGGTGAACAAAGTTTGATATGAAATATAACTAACCGTAAAGCTGCCCAATGCATAAGGATTCAACCGGGTTAAACCAACATTATCAACTGCACTTGTATCTTTATACAATTCAGAATATTGCTTATCAAAGGTTTTATCCAGGTTAATATCAATATTAAAATCACGGAAGGGACTTACCTGCGCCGTAATGTTAAGCCGTTGGTTAAAACGTTGTTGAATTAATGCAGAAACTAAAGTATCTGTTGACAATAAGCCTTTGGCACCAAAGCGGTTTATCCAGTTGGTGTCAGGCTGATAACCGAAAATATAACCAAAGCCAGGCTGACCACTTTTTAAATTCTGGCCCAACACTCTGGTACTATCCATATAGCCAGGCAATGTTGTTCCAAAATCTTCGGTGTACTGAATGCCCACTCTCTTCAATGCAGTTGCTATTTGCAGGAAAGCTTTTGGAATACCACCAATTTCGGGCAATTGGTTAGGGTCTTTTCTCTCTTTTATTTTCTTAACCTTGATCTTTTTAATTCTTTTAATCTTTCCTTTCTTATTTCTTATCGTATCGTACCGCACGGTACCATCACCTTGGTTTAGTTGTGGTGGATTTGGTGAAGGTGGTGCTATGCCTTTATCATCACTTCCGGTTGGGGCATTACCCTTTGCATCATTTCCTTTCTTGTTATTTCCCTTTTTGCTGTCGCCACCATCTTTTCCATCACCAGGGTTATTCGATCTTGGCTGTCTTGGAGTATTTGAATTTACTGCACGCAAAAATCTCGATTTATTATATAACTCTTCAAACTTCAATTCGCCATTAATATTTCTTGTTTGTGTATTACCCAGCGTATTACCCAGCAATCTTGCTTCTGGTAATAAAGATGCCGCCAACCAGTTATATTTTGTATTGTAACTGGCACGGAGTGTTGTCCAGTCGAGGAAAGGAATTTTTTGTGTGGGTACGTTATAAGTAATCGTTGCTTCCTGTCGATAGTTTGTATTTCTTCCGCCCTTGAATAAATTATCTTTTATAGAATCCTTTTTCTGTTTTGTGTCAATGCGCCCAAATGGCTCATCAATTCTTGCATTATTTACTGCATTAAAATCAATTGAGATCGATCTTGTCAGGTTCCATTGCACTATATAATAACGGTCAAAAGTAAAATACTTATTGTAGGTCTCTGGTATTTTATATGGACCTCCTCCTACATTGCGTGGTCGTATTGCACCAAACTGGCGGAACACATCTGCACGGAATGAAATTTGCGAAGGAGCATAATTGAAATTTATATCCTTTATAAGAGCAACCCATTTTGATTTGGACTTAATCAGATTCTTAAATGGTTCAAACGGTTTAGTCTGTGGTGCATAAGTATATCCTACTGCACCACGGGTACGACGTATCTCATCTCTTTCTATCAGTGGGTTATGACTCAACGTCTGTAAATAAGAATAATTAAAATCAAAATTGGTAATACTCCATGGTTTAGGACGTTTACCATCTGTTTTTAATTTTCTTACATTAGTAAGGTTGATCGTTTTTATAGTAGTTATATCCTGCGATTCATTTCTGATAGAATCTTTTATGGAAGCATCGGCTTCCTTTATTTTTTCTTTTAATTTAATATCAAGATCATAAGGATCATACTCCGGCGTGCTGCTGCTACGGCTGATACCTGCATACACCGGTATTTGTAGTCCTAGTTTTTTAGGAAATAATTTTCCTGCTTCGATTGTTGCTGAGGCATCAATAGTGTATACATCTTCTCTGCTTCGTTCATTTACCCGTTGCTCTAATGTACCAAAACCGCTGCTTCTGGCTGTGGCAGACAAACTAAAAGTTCCAAGATCCGCTAATCGTATATCAGTACGGGCTAACGCAGCCCAACCGCCCTGTTCATCTAATTGAGAAAAGCGAAGCTCATTAAACCATACTTCTGTACAAGCTACTTCCAATTTTGTATTCTCTACCCCTAATAACATACCCCGCACTTCACCAAGATTAGGATTTCCTATAATAGCATATGTTCGTCCGTTTGGTAATGTTTCTTTATAATATTCAGTTGGTGGTATGCCCAATTTATTTCGTCGCTTTTTAAGCTCTGTTAGATCATTCAACTGAAAGTCAAGATTATTTTCTTCAGGCCAGATTCGTAAACTATCTGTTTCACCAAAATCGGTAATTTTCAATGGAATTTTTACTTCATAATAATTGCCTGAAAAGTCATTACCCATTCTTACAACGCCATTCAAATCACCATCCGCTAATTGTTGATTACCCTGTACTGATTCTGCATGTATGAACATTGATAAACGTCCGTACTGCCGCATATCGAGGTTCATTGTTTTAAATACACCCCGGGCATCATCTTTTTGAAGACCACAAACCTGCATACTAAGCGCCTGCTCATTTAAGAAAAGTGACACATTGTTATTACTTAACTGTTGCTGTCTTTCAATACCAGGCGGTATGCGATAAATAATTGGCTGCCGCTGATCATTCTCTTCAACATTTACGGCTAATACATTTACCTGTGTAGGATCAGGATTTGGCAGGTTCGTGTATAAGCCTGTTGTATCAATTTCATTCCTGAACTTTCTCCATTGATTACGAATCAACTCTAACTTTCCAAAACGCATTACTACTGAATCTTCAAACCCTGTTGCAAACATGCGTATAAAACGTATAGATTTAAAGTCAGGGATGTTACCAATTTTTTGATTAAACTGAGCCACAGGTATACGGAAGAGATACCATTTCTCAACACGGTCTGTTCCATCAGCCAATCTTACAGTTGGTGTCCGCACATCAGTGATAAAATTTGACCCTGCAATCATATTTGGAAGAATATCCACTTCGTATTCGAAGTATTCTTCCACCTCGTTCATGGTATTATCCCGGTTCAATTCTTCAGCGTCCGGATATTGTGTAAAGGCATTTACAAATATTGAATTGTCAGTGGCGATTGGTGAATTCCCGTGGGGGTTATTAATATTTTTATATCGTTGTAAAATTCCCGTAGCTGGTGATTGATCAAAGGAAGGATCCCGATACGGTTTAAAATTATCTGCAGATGGATCTAACAATGCCCGTTGATAAACGAGTGACCCTGCGCCAAAGTTTGTTTGCAAACTGTTCAGGTATGGTGCAAATTTTGTAGCTTCTTCTTCATCCTGCAAACCATCAAACCCAACATCCTGGAACTGCCTGTCGTTTGGATCGATGTTAAATGCATTGGTAACCTGTAATGGATTAGCTGGCACTTTACCCCATACAGTACTATTATCTACAGGAGCGTTGTTGGTTGGTGTTGGCAACCCATTCTCATATTGCCGTTTACCATCTCTTAATACATCTTCAGAAATATTACCCAGGTTAAAGTATAATTTACCGCCACCAGGGTTGGCTGTGTTTCGTATAAAAGGATCCTGTAACCAAAATTCGATATACTCAATATTACCTGTTTCAAAATCTGTCTGATCAATATTTCGCATCAAGCCACCCCATGATTGACGAGGATTTGTTAGTCTTCCATTTGCGTCAACCCTGCTAGCTCTTGATTCAAAATTATAGGGACCCTTGTCCTTTGGATAAAAAGCTAAATCGAAAGTAGTAAGCAATCCTTCGCCAAACTGCGGGTTACGCTTTGGAAATATCTCTCGCTGTAATACAAGTCTTGTTTCTGGTTTTGACAACTCTGCCAAATCGTTTTGCAGCGGATTGTTCGAGCTCCTTCGATCCTGTAATACAGGTTCGATTTGATACCAGGCTATTTTAGCCCTGTTATATCCACTTTGCAAATCATTATTCAACGCAGACTCAGGGAACAACCCATTCCCTTGTGGAACAGAGGCAAGTGACCAGCTTAGTAACGGAAACCTAAGGTCGATACTGGCACGGGTGCCTTCAAAATCATCAATATAAGATAGACCTGCTTCCCCTTTACCAATTAGTTTGGAGTGACCGGGATCTAAGAAAGCAGCTTCTGCATAAGCTGTAATAGAGGACATGGTCTTAGTAGAATAGAATGGCAGCTTATCTAACCACTTAGTAAGACGTGGAAGATTATTTCGATAATCTACATCAACACCATACATTCTATTCTTAATTGGATCTTCTCCATAAAGTGTTTTGGCAAAAAATGGTCGTTCTCCTAATTGAACAACGGTAGCACCGAGACTCAATTTTTTATTGGCAATATAATCCAGACGCAGACCCAGAAAATTTTTCTGTTGTAATGCAAATGCCCCATTATTCTCAGAAGTAACAGTTACAGGTACCCCAGAATTTATTATTGCCTGGTTGGTCACCCGAAGGGTTCCTAAATCGTAATTTACTTCATAATCTACATTCTCCTGTAATATTTGTCCGTTGGCAGTTACCGTAACAGAGCCGCGGGGAACGTTATATCCAATTTGATAATCGCTACCTCCACCTGATGAACCGGATGATTTGGAACGCCCCACGATTTTAAACCGATTAAGGTTGGCATAAGTTTGTGCAATTGCTTTAATGGTATCATACAAAGGATAGTACAAATATTTGTCCCGCAAATCTTGCGTAGCATATACATAATCTAAATCACGGCCAAAAGGTTCCAGCACCGGGAAGATGATTCGGCTTTGTTGGGAAATAACAGTATAGCCTTCTATAAAATCAAACACCCCATCTGGCTGCGGGTCATTTTGATTATTTAACCGGTCCAGGTTGGTTAATGAAATAATTGGTTGCCCCTGGTAAGGAGCACTTACATCAGCAGGTGGTAAATATCTTTTTTCGCCAAGACTTGGTTCTTCGTAGGTGAGATCTAATCTAAAATCTTGTCTTTCTAATTGACCGAATCCTACTGAATAAACGTTCTTCATCATCAGATCCCAAATTGGAAGATTGGTACGTTGTGATGTGGCTTTTAATAATTTTAGAAATAATACCCGTTGAGAAGTACCTGTTGTATCAGGTGGTACGTCTTGAGAAAACTCTCCCACCTGGTACACTCTGCCATTATAAGTATATTGGTAAGCAATACCTAATACTTCATCCGGTTGCAAAGGCTGGTTAAGCGATAAAAAACCTATCTGGAAATTAAAATAGTAATCAGATGGCTGAAGTTTACGGGCAAAAGTTTTTTCAAAATCCTGTACTGGCAAAAGGCCTAATGAGGTAAGCTGTGCCTGCACCAGCGAGGAGTTGCGGTAATTAGGGTTTCCGATTACCGTAGAGTACAAATTGTTAGCATCATTGCGGGGAAGTGCATCTGCTGTTCCTGTAAAAATATCATTACGGTAAGGGCTATTTTCGCCCAAATCCATAAAACCAACAATATCCCTTGTATCAGTAGTAGTTCCATTGCGGTTTGTAACCCATACTTCTACCCGTTGTATTTGAACTCTTGAATTAACAACCGGCAATTGTCTCATTGCCGTATTATAATTATTGCGGAAGTACTGTCCCATCAGGAAGTGACGGTTCTCATCGTACTCATCCGATCGTACTATAAAATTTTGCGCTGCCGTTCCACCTTGCAATCCTAATGTTTGACGTTGCGATTGCTGATTGGCCAATACAGTTGTTATAAATAATTTACCAAATTGCAATTGTGTTTTAAGACCAAACAATGATTGTGCGCCGGGGATTAATGTTCCTTTAGAAGCAAAACTGGTATTGCCAGCCTGGAAAATTTTTAATACTTCATCGTCTTTACCCCGGTAATCTAATTTCAATTGATTTTCGAAATTAAAATTTGCCAGGGTGTTATAGTTGATGGGCAATTTTATTTTGTCGCCGATATTGGCATCTACCTGCAACTGCGAATTCATGTTGAAATCGAAGCCGCCATTTCTTCTTGCCCGTTCTGGTAGTGTTGGGTTTTGAATATTCTGTCCCTGGTAACCCGCCAGAAAATCAACATAGCCGGAAGGCTTTATATCGACTTTACCTTCACCAACAATACGATTAAACCAATCTTTTGATACTTTGAATTTGGGTTTGAACAGGCGGCGATTCATATTGGCCAGCAAAGCAGACCGTTTTTTAAAATAATCTTCCTCATCTTTTCGGCCCTGGAGTCTTAAAAACTCTTCCATGCTGAAGGAGGCCGGGGTGCGGTAAAACTTATTGCCGATTTTTTCGATAATGTAGTACTGCTTTGTTTTAGGATCGTACTCAATTGTACGCTTCAAGTAACCGGTATCTCTTAGATCAAATGTATTGCGATTGGGGTTTGAATATGGATCACCATAACGATCGGTTAAAGGATAGCGGCTGGTATCAGTTTGAAAATACTTATCAGAAATAGCGGTATTAGCATAGCCAGATTTGGCTTGCATAATAAAGGCTGTCACAATGGTAACAACTACCAGTGTACGGAGGATATGAGCAGTTCTAAGGTTCAATGTTTTTTCTCCATCAGTTAGTTATCCTGAAAATAGTGGAATTAGAGGGTACGAAGTGCTTTTTTAATCAGTTCCTCAACGGACAAGTTGGATTCTGCTGCAATGGTCTTTTCGATGGCTTGATTAGCAGCCTGACGATTGATTCCCAAAGCAGTCAAAGCATTTAACGCATCCTGATGCAAAGTATTGTTTTTCATAGGAGAAATATTTGAATCTAAGGGGTGCTTGGCCAATTTGTCACGAAGCTCCAAAACCATTCTTTCAGCACTCTTCTTTCCGATACCCTTTATCCCTTCCAGTGTCCGTGTATCATTCTGAACAATGGCTTTAGCCAACTCCTCCGGTTTCATATAAGACAACATGACTCTTGCCGTGGAAGCCCCGATACCGGATACTCCAAGAAGCAGCTGGAACATCTCTTTTTCGGCCAAGTCAAAAAATCCATATAAAATATGAGCATCCTCCCGGATCAACAGGCTGGTTTGCAATGTTCCTTTATCTAAGTGCTGGATTTTTGAGTAAGTATTCAGGCTAATTTGGACATCATAACCTACTCCATTTACCTCTACCTGCACATTGGCCGGACTTTTATGCACAAAATCTCCTTTCAGGTAAGCTATCATAAGGCTGCGAAAATAGGGAAAAAGAGAGAAGAGTAAGGAGTCGTTAGTTATTAGTAAGGAGGATAGTTCCTAATATTTAAAAGAGCTCAATTTGCTTTGGTTCACAGACTTACGACTCCTGACTATCGACTCCCGACTTTCCTTAACTTTGCCCACCATAATTTTATAACAACAATACAGCATGATTCAAAAAACAACCGCTGCAATAACAGCAGTAAGTGGCTTTCTTCCGGAAGATAAACTTACCAATTTCGATTTAGAAAAAATGGTAGATACGAATGATGAGTGGATCAGAACCCGTACCGGAATTTCTGAAAGAAGAATTTTAAAAGGAGAAGGTTTAGCAACCTCTGATATGGTGGTACCTGCTGTAAAACTGTTGTGTGAAAAGAGAGGAATCAGCCCCGAGGAAATTGATTGCCTTATTGTAGCAACCGTAACCCCAGATATGGTTTTTCCTGCTACTGCTAACATTGCCTGCGATAAAGTGGGTGCTAAAAATGCTTTTGGCTTTGATGTATCTGCCGCCTGCTCTGGTTTTTTATATTCGCTTACACTCGGTGCTTCGATGATTGAGAGTGGCCGTTATAAAAAAGTAGTGGTTTGCGGTGCGGATAAAATGAGTGCTATTACTGATTATACAGACCGTAACACCTGTGTTCTGTTTGGCGATGCTGCTGCTGCAGTTTTATTAGAGCCCAACCATGATGGATACGGAATACAGGATAGCCTGCTAAAAAGTGATGGTTCTGGTGTTGCGTATTTACATATGAAAGCCGGAGGTTCGTTAAAACCGGCCAGCATTGAGACGGTAACAGCCAAACAACATTTTGCTTTTCAAGATGGACAACCTGTATTTAAAGCCGCCGTAAAAGGAATGGCTGATGTTAGTGCCGAGTTATTAGAAAAAAACAATTTGACGGGGGAAGATATTGCATGGCTGGTACCTCACCAGGCCAATCTTCGCATAATAGATGCTACAGCAAATAGAATGGGACTATCGAAAGAAAAAGTGATGATCAATATTCAAAAGTATGGCAACACTACTGCTGCAACTATTCCCTTATGCTTATGGGAATGGGAAAATCAATTAAAGAAAGGTGACAATATTGTATTGGCTGCTTTTGGCGGCGGTTTTACATGGGGTGCTACATTGGTGAAATGGGGTAGTTAATTATTATTTTTTACTCCTTGCCCAAAATGCAAAATCGGTTTGCGGAACTTTTTCTATTCCTAACTGGCGAAGCATATTAATTATTTGCCCCCGGTGGTACGTTCCATGATTAAATACATGGAGCAGCATTTGATAAATCGGCATTTTGAAAAATTCCCGTTTCGCATTCTGGTATTGAAATACATGGTCTACTGAAAGTTCAGAGGCATTACTCACCCATTCTTCCCATTGTTTGGATTGTTGCAACAATGCACTACAGGCATCCTGCATATTACCGGTAAATCCTTCGCTGGGAACAACTATTCTTTCCTGCAATTTCATCCGTTGCCACCAGATACTTTCCGCATCCAGCATATGCAATACTGTTCTTAATAAACTTTTAAAGCTGCTTGGCACTTCTTGTAAATGTTTGTCTTCCGAAAGTGTGAGCATCAGATCAATTATACGCTGGCTTGCCCAAACATTATAAGCAGCATACTGTTTTAGGAGTTCCTTCATGGTGGTGGTTAAAAGGATTTAATCAGTTATTTTTGAATTGTTCAGTTATCAAATTTCCCATTCCAACTTTTCAATATGGATAAAAGTTTTCCACTAACCGGCTGGAGTTCGGTGGCAGTACATGCCGGACATGAGCAAGATCCTAACTATGCCCACTTAGTTCCTATTTATGCCAGCAGCACTTATGTGTTTGATGATGCTGAACAAGGGATGCGAAGATTTAGTGGGAAAGAAGAAGGGTTTATATACAGTCGCTGGGGCAACCCCACCATGGCAGAAGCAGAAGAGAAGATCGCTGCATTAGAAACTTTTGGGCTTGATATGGAAGCAAAAGGAATTCTTCATGCATCAGGAATGGCCGCCATTTCTACATTAATGCTTGCAACACTAAAACCAGGCGACAAAATCATTACACACTTTTCATTGTATGGAGGGACGGAAGAACTGGTTTCAAAAATTCTTCCTGCATTTGGTATTACTGCAATTATTGCCGACTTAAGAGATCTACAAAAAGCCGAAGACATTCTTAAAGCTGATAATGCTATTAAGATGATGTATTTGGAAACACCGGCCAACCCAACTATACAATGTGTGGACTTAGAAGAACTAGCTAAACTTGCAAAGCAACACAACATCATTGTTGCTTGCGATAATACATTTGCTACACCCTACCTGCAACAACCATTTCGATTCGGTGTTGATTATGTTGTTCATTCAACTACAAAATTTTTAAATGGACATGGCACTGCCATCGGTGGAATTTTATTAGGGAGAGATGTGGAGTTGATGAAAATAAAAATCACAAAAGTACATCGCACATTGGGTGGCAACTCCAACGCATTTGATGCTTTTTTATTAATACAAGGAATAAAAACATTGGAAGTAAGAATGGAACGGCATTGTCATAACGCCATGGAAGTAGCCCATTATTTAGAAAATCATACCGCAGTAGCAAAAGTGAATTACACAGGTCTTTCATCACATCCTGACCATTACATTGCTATGAAGCAAATGCGACATCCGGGAGCCATGCTTAGTTTTGAATTGAAAGGCGGATTACAAGCTGGTATCGACTTTATGAATAAATTGAAAATGTGTGTTAGAACTGTATCGCTTGGCACTTGTGATACTTTACTTTCTCATCCTGCTTCTATGACACATTACAGCGTACCTAAAGAAGAAAAAGAAAAATATGGAATTACAGACGGGTTAATTCGAATGAATGTAGGGATAGAAAATTTACAAGATATCATCTCAGACCTTAATCAGGCATTGACTATATAGAGTAATAATTTATTTTTTAAAAATAGCTTGTTATGAAACCAAAACTCCTCCTTCTTCTTTTATTAGCATTCAATTTTTCTTTTGCGCAGAAAAAAACGGTCGCAAAAGCCGATCCGTTTGCAGGGCTTGATACTGCTTTTCAACGGGTATTAAAAGATAGACAAGCGGCTGGCTTTGCGGTAGCAGTTGTAAGTAAAGACAAAATACTTTATGCCAAAGGCTTTGGTTATCGTGACTATGAAAATAAATTGCCGGCAACCCCAACTACACAATTTGCTATTGGCTCTTGCAGTAAAGCCTTTACTTCATCATTAATCGGCTTATTAGAAAAAGACAATAAACTAGAACTTGATAAACCTGCTACCAGTTATTTACCGGAACTCCGTTTTTTTAATGACAACATGAATAATATGATTACCATACGGGATATGATGTGTCATCGTACTGGCTTACCCCGACATGATTATTCGTGGTATCTTTTTAATACCACATCAAGAGATAGTTTACTGCGACGCATACAATACCAGGAACCTACAACAGCTCTAAGACAAACATGGCAATACAACAATTTCATGTTCCTGGCACAAGGAATGATTGCAGAAAAACTAACCGGCAAATCATGGGAAGAAAATGTAAAAGAAAAAATATTTACTCTATTGGGCATGACAAATTCAAATCTTTCCATTCATGATCTGAAAAAAAACAAAGAAGCGGCTTTGGGGTATACGGTACACAAGGATAGTATTATTAAAAAAATTAATTATTACGACATTAATGCAATGGGGCCTGCGGGAAGTATTAATAGTAGTGTAACAGAAATGGCTAATTGGGTAATGACATGGATAAATGGAGGCAAGTTTAATGGAAAGGAAGTTTTACCTGCTAAATATGTACAGGAAGCAATAAGCTCACAAATGGTAATAAGTAGCGCATTGCCGGATAAAGAAATTCCAGACGCACATTTTGCCAACTATGGTTTTGGATGGATGCTTTCCTCCTATCGTGGTCATTACCGGGTTGAGCATGGTGGAAATATTGATGGCTTCTCTGCAAGCACTTCTTTTTTCCCTTCGGACAGTATTGGAATTATTGTTTTAACCAATCAAAATGCTTCTGCTGTTACAGGAATAGTAAGAAACATGATGGCAGACCGTATACTCGGTATCAAACCTATAGATTGGAATGGCCGGAGAAATGACGCCGATGCAAAGGCCAAAAAAGCAGAACAAGAATCTGCAAAAAATGTGACCAGTAATAAAAAAGTTGGCACTAAACCCTCTCATACTCAAAAAGATTATGCAGGAGTTTATACAAATCCGGGATATGGCGAGTTTGAAATTACCAATGACAATGATTCGCTTATACTGCATACTCAGAATGGCGATCTATGGTTACGTCATTATCATTATGATGTATTTGAAGCATTAGGAATAGATAAAGAAGATGGGATTGATACCACTCAACAGGAAAATCTGAAAATACAATTTCAGATGACCTTAGCAGGAGAAATATCATCTGTATCCCTGGGCTTACAACCAGGTTTAAAAGACATCGAGTTTATAAGATCCACCAAAGCAAAAGAAGTAGCAAAAGACGAATTAAAAAAATACATTGGCGAATATGAACTACAGCCCGGCGTAAATGCAAAATTTTATATTAAAGGAGAAAAAACATTATACGCTTTTATTGAAGGACAGCCAGAATATGAATTAGTACCGACGGATAAAAATAAATTTGATCTTAAAATTATAAAGGGATACAGTGTTTTTTTTGATGAGAATGATAAAGGAGAAATTACAGCCGTCAGCTTCATCCAACCTAATGGAACTTTAAAAGCAAAAAAAGTAAAATAAAATGCGATACATCATTGCAATCGCTGTTATTGTTAGTTTGTTTTCATGTAAATCAAAACAATTACAATACGATACAATTATACGCAATGGAATGGTTTATGACGGAAGTGGCAACAAACCAGTTAAAACTGATATAGGCATTATCAATGATACCATTGCATTTATTGGAGATCTTTTTAATGCTAAAGCCGAAAAAGAAATTGATGCAGCTGGTAATGCAGTAACACCTGGATTTATTGACACCCATAGCCACCATGCAGGAAATATTGATGAAAACAGGAGTTTTGAAGCGGCTGTAAGCCAGGGCATAACAACAATTGTAATTGGCCAGGACGGCGGCTCCCGTTTCCCATTGAAAGAATTTTTTCAACAATTATCCAAGAAACCTGTTTCTGTAAATATTGCTTCGTATAGCGGGCATAATACTATCCGGGATTCCATACTTGGTAAAAATTTTAAAAGACAAGCTACGCAAGAAGAGATCGAGAAAATGAAAATTCTATTGCGTGAAGATATGGAAGCCGGAGCATTGGGCTTTTCAACAGGGCTTGAATATGACCCGGGTATTTATTCAGCCAGTGATGAAGTATTACAACTGGCTAAAGAAATAAAATGGTATAATGGAAGATATATCAGTCACATACGAAGCGAAGACCGTTACTTTTGGAAAGCCATTGATGAAGTAATAAATATTGGCCGAGAAGCAAAAATACCTGTTCAGGTAAGCCATGTTAAATTAGCAATGCGCAATATTTGGGGCAAGGCAGACAGCTTACTGGCAATTTTTGAAGCAGCAAGAAAAAAAGGAATTGATATTACGGCTGATATTTACCCTTACGCATTTTGGAATTCTACCATCCGTGTATTATTTCCAGACCGAAACTTTAACAATGAAAAAGAAGCAGAATTGATTTTAAAAGAAATCACTTTGCCCGAAGATATTATTCTTGGTTCGTATGAAGTAAATCCATTGTATGCCGGAAAAAATTTAGCGGAGATTGCAAAACTGGAAAACAAAACAACTGCCCGAATGCTTGTTGAATTAATTGAAAGACTGGATGAATGTGATAAGTCAAACAAAAACGGCTGTCAGGAAAACATCATGGCCACATCCATGAGTGAAGAAGACATAAAAAAAATGATGCAGTGGCCCCATACAAATATTTGTTCCGACGGAAGTTCCAAAGGGACACATCCCAGAGGATATGGGGCATTCCCCAGGGTGCTGGGAAAATATACAAGAGAAGAAAAAGCTATTGCATTGAAAGATGCCATTTACAAAATGACCGGGCTAGCCGCAACAAATATGGGTTTCAAAAAAATAGGGTTTATTAAAGTTGGGTTTCCTGCAGATCTTGTTATGTTTAATCCGGACACCGTTGGCGATATGGCTACTGTAGCGGAACCACATAAGCTTGCTGAAGGCATTGAAAAAGTATGGGTAAACGGAAAATTGGTTTACGAAAATAAAAAAGTAACCGGTGCCTATCCTGGTAAGATTATTAAACGGTAATTAATTTGCAAACAAAAAATGCTATGAGTATTTTAATTCGACGAGTCTTAAAAGAAGATTGTCCAAGACTATTGGAACTAATTACTGAACTGGCTGTTTATGAAAAGGCTCCAAATGAAGTAACCGTTTCATTAGCACATTTTGAAGAAAGCGGTTTTGGTAACAATCCTGTATGGTGGGCATTTGCTGCGGAGGAAGATGGAGTCATCCACGGATTTGCTCTCTATTACATCCGCTACTCCACCTGGAAAGGACAAGCCATGTATTTAGAAGATATAATAGTAACAGAAGCGATGCGGGGTAAAAAGATTGGGAAGCTGTTATTCGACAGACTGATCGGGGAAGCCAAAGAAAAAAAGTTAAGTCGTATAGTTTGGCAAGTATTAGAATGGAATGAACCTGCGATTAATTTCTATAAAAAATATAATGCTGAATTTGATGGAGGCTGGCTCAACTGCTCCATCTACACCTAAGAATTAAACCACTTGTTGTAATGGGCCATATTTATTACTTCTGCCTTAGATTGTACATGCAGTTTGTCATACACATTAGCAATATGTTTACGTACGGTAAGCACACTAATATCAAGTGCAGCAGCAATACGCTTGGCATCCCAACCCTTTACTAAGTGTTTTAAAATTTCTTCTTCCCGGCTTGTTATCATTGAAGGCAAAGAATTTTTCACTTCAACTTGCTCGTTGCTTACGGACAATTTACTCATTAACTGAAGGGCCTTTCTTGCAATGGCAGGACTCATGGGAGCTCCCCCAAATTCCAGCACATTCATTACGGCTTCCTGCAATACCCCGGCAGGCTCATGCTTTAATAAATAACCAGAAGCCCCGGCTTTAATGGCTTCAAATATTTTTTCATCATCATCGAATACAGTCAGCACTATGAAGTGAATTTCCGGATAAAGTGACTTTGCCAAACGAATGGTTTCAATGCCATCCATTTGTGGCATTTCCAAATCCATAAAAATAACTTGTGGAAGTTTTGCCGGCGGTACTCCTTTTAATTGTTCCAGGCATTCATGCCCATTAGCCGCAATGAAAATTACCTGCATATTACCCAGCACAGTAATTTTCTGGAGAAAGGTTGTGCGGTTAACTTTATTGTCTTCAGCCAAAGCAACGGTAAAATTCATGGTTATAAATATAAACTTTCAATCCTGTTAAAGTAATAATCAATTTGTAGTAGGATAAATTTCTACAACAGTTCCCCCTACTAAAGTGGGTGTCCATTTAATAACCCAACCTGCTTCCGCACAACGTTCTTTCATATTTGCTACCCCATTACCGGAACCGGAAGATTCCCAACCCTCATTTAATCCTCTCCCATCATCTTCAATTAAAACTTTCCAATCATTATCTGATATGATTTCTACAGTTACATTTTTTCCATTACTATGACGCAGGGAATTATTAACAGCCTCCTGTACTATTCGATAAAAATGAAAAGCCTGTGAAGATGGTAAAAGAAAATCAGCTTCAATTCTTTCCTTTACTTCGATAACAATACCAGGGTAACTTTTCCGAATACGGCTAATAAATACTTTAATTCGGTCGCTGATGGCTGTTAATGATAAAGCATCTTTTTTTAATACCCAGATAGTGTCGTTTAACTCAGAAATAATAGCGTTGGAATTATTTTTCAATTCCTGCATAGCCCCTTCTGTTCTTGCATCAGCATTAACAGGTTGCAAATACGTAAGATTAGAAGAAAGTGATGCAGCATAAACACCCAGGTTATCATGCAGATCTGCTGCAATTCTTTTTCGTTCATGTTCCTCGGCATCCTTGACGGATTGTGAGGAAATTCTCTTTTCTTCGGCTAGTGCAAGTTGCATTCTAATATTTTGCTTGCGGCGATAGTTCCTAAACCCAAGCCAAAATATGGTGGCAGCCATTACAATAAATACTGCGGATCCATACAACCAGTAATTTTTTTTAGTGATGTTCAATTTTTGTTGAATGATTATATTTTCCTGCTTTTGCAAGTCATACTTTATCTCCAAATCCTTTAATTCTTCTGCTGAGTTTTTTAAGTTAAGTGAATCCTTTATGTCGATCTGCAATTTCAACGCATCTCCATATTCTTTATATCGACCCACCGCTTTATAATTTTCTGCCAATGCAAGATAAAGGTGTGGTATTAATGCATGCATCCTTCTTTTCCTGCAAAGATCTATAGCTGTATAACAAAGAGCCACACCCTTTTCTACATCTTTAATGTTAGCATAAAAAAAAGCCACTACCACCATATCAGAAATTATATATAAGGTATCCCTAATTGTTTTTCGCAGTTCCAACCCTTCTTCCAAATTTTTTTTTGCTCCTGCCATATCCTTTTTATAGCTTTTAATAATACCTGCCAGTATAAGTCCATGGCAAATCATAAAAAGGTTTTCTGTTTTGCGCCCAATTTCTACTACATTATTTCCATAATACTCACATGAATCTGAATATAACTTTAGCCCTGATGACTGATATAAATGCAGGTAAGATGTGGTCGCATTGATCTGCAGTAGTCCGTATATTTCCCTAAACTTTTCA
Organism: Chitinophagaceae bacterium; assembly: GCA_022843585.1. Classification (GTDB taxonomy): domain Bacteria; phylum Bacteroidota; class Bacteroidia; order Chitinophagales; family Chitinophagaceae; genus JJ008. The sequence goes on along the minus strand of JALHNJ010000001.1, from coordinate 966,232 downwards.
GGTACATTTTTGCCGATTAATTGTATGGCATTATTAAATATTTTTATCCCTTCCCTGTCCTGACCATTTAAAATATAGGCTAGCGAAATCCCCCTGTTAGCAATTAGCATGTATGATGTATCATTGAAACGTTGTGCGGTGTTTAATAAATCATAATAAGTATTTATCGATTCTTTAGTTTTATTCGTCCTATAAAAAACAATACCCTTTAAATGAAGAAAACGCATATAATTTTCTTTCTCCCCGTTTTTATTTTTTAATTTTTCCAAGTTATAGTTGGTCATCAGCAGACTACTGTCTTCCTTGCTATTGATAACCATACTGTAGGCAATAAAATAGTCAGCTAATATTGTATTAGTTTTATTGGATTCATTTTGACTTAGTTTTTTTGCTTCGGTTGCGTATCGAAAAATTAAATCAGCACTAAGTGAATATTTTTGTTCGCATAACGCCAAAAGGGCTTTTACTTTTTGTTCTTTATTTGCTGCAATTTCTACCCTTCTTTTCAGGCTATCAATAATCTTGGTTTGTGCATAAGCGTTAGTGCTTAAGCCGAAAAAAAGCAACAATAGAAATAGGGGAAAAAATCGCATAGATTAAAATCTTACTTAAATATAGTTAATCTCTTTTTTACAACTTATAATAATGGCAGTTTAAAAGCCTCTCAAATACAGCCTAATCAAAGTAGTCATACTACAAATTGATTATAGGTGCTCCCCAACTTATAATTAATATTTGGGTAGAAATAAGTGATAGTATCGCCGAGCAATGCCTGACTTATATTACTGAAAAATCAATTTCCTATTTACGAAATTCAATCTGCGGCATTTCTGCTTTACTAATCGTAGAGGTTTGATCCTTCCCTTCTATTTAGCAACCCAATAATGTATTTATGAAAAGTATTTACTTTCTATTTGTGCTATTATCATTTACAACTATTAGTAGGGCACAATACTCATTATCAACTTCCTCTTACACACAGAATTTTAATGGACTGGGTATCGGAACCTCTGCTGGTGTTACAAGCGGTGACCTGAATCTTGTAGATCCAACGTTAGATGGATGGTATTTTCTTGAGTTAGGAACTAGCGCCAATACTACAATAACAGCAGGCACTGGTTCATCAGGCACTGCGGATACTTACAATTTTGGAGCTGCAGGAAATTCCGACAGAACATTAGGTGGATTAAGATTTGGTTCCGATGTATCACCCACACTAAATCCCCGGTTTGGTTTTTATTTTACCAATAATACGGGCAGTAATATCGAAGCCCTGCAAATAAGCTATACAGGAGAAACATGGCGGAGGGGTTTTGATAACAGGAGAGACCGGTTAGATTTTCAATACAGCACTAATGCAACAAGCCTTTCAACAGGCATCTGGACCAATGTTGATGGGTTGGATTATAGCAATCCTGTTAGCCCACTACCAATAGGTAGCGGCAGTGTTCTTCATTCTGCAACTATCAATAGTGTTATTCTTAATATTACTATTGCCGATGGAGCTATTTTTTTTATTCGTTGGATTGATCTTGATGCTACCGACAATGATGATGGAATGGGTATTAATGATTTTACAATGACAGTGGTAGACCCTACTCCGGTAGTATTTTATTCGAAATCTACAGGAAACCTTACCGATGTTTCTACATGGGGTGATGATCCATCTGGTTCAGGAACAGCACCAGCTAATTTTACTAATAATTTCCAGGAGTTTAATTTGGTCAACAGATTGGCCACAACATTAAATGCCAACTGGACAGTGTCCGGCGTTAATTCAAAAGTAATCGTTGGAGATGGTATATCAGCAGCATCGTTGACAATTCCATCTTCTTCAGTTCTTACCGGAGTTGTTGATGTTTTGGATCTGGCAATAGTAAGGCTGGAGAATAATACATTACCCAGTTTTGGTACACTTTCCGATGGCAGCACAGTAAACTTTGCGCAAACAGGAACATATACTTTGCCTATCGGGACTTTCAGTAATCTTAATATAACAGGGGGCTCCAAAACTTTAGGTAATGGAAATACAATTGTAACCGGAAATATGGTGTTGGATGGAGTAACGAGTTTAAATGGCTGGACGGGTGGATCAAGTTCTACCATTATTCTTACAGGAAATCTTAGCATGCAAAACGGTGCAGCATTTGCTGCTACCGGCACTTTACCTGCCTTAGAAATGGTTGGTAGTGGTACGCAAACGCTAAGTGGTGGAAACATCCGGCTAAGATCGCTTCAAACTACCAATGACCCGGTCAATCTTAATATATTGCTGAGTAATGCGAATCTTACACTGACCGGCTTTGGGCTGGAGCTTATCGAATCAACCCACACATTATCGCTGAACGGGAACACCCTGTTCATGCAGGGCGGTGCAACTTTTGGTAATTCGGATGATAATCTGGGCAGCATATCGGGTACCAATACATCTGTAATCAATATTTTTAGAAGCAGCAGTAGTGGCGGAAGCCTAAATGATTTACGAATGACACCAGGCGCACAGATACTGGGAACACTGGAATACAGGGATCTAACTTCTGATCCTACCCTTTCGCTGGTGAGTCCCTTATCGATCAGCACTACAATCATTCAGCATCTCAATGATAATATTAATACTTCATCGGCCAATCTACTTACCTTGTTGCAGGGAGCAGAATTTACCGGTCCGGGTGTAGGTACTGCATTTGTTATTGGACCTGTGGCAAGGGTTACTAATGCAGCCACTGCATACCGGTTTCCTGTAGGGGGAAAAACCATTTTTCTTCAAATACCAACACCTGGCAATACTTCTACATTCAGAATGGAATATTTTGAAACAGGTATTCATACAACTATTTTTCCTTGTGATATGGAGCCATTAAGTGGTTTTAAAATAAATGAGTACTGGGATATTACCCGAACCAGCGGAACTTCTCCTGCATCATTTTCAATAGAATTTGACGGACAGAATTTATCACCTGCTGACTGGAACCAGGGAGTACCGGAAGACGGGGATGGAATTGTAATAGCACATTATGTTGAACCAATAATAATTGGGGGTGTCATTCCTCCAGCCACCAGCGATTGCTGGGAAAATGTTTCTCCCAGTGCACCAATACTGCCTTTTCCACAAACAACATTGAGTACTGAAATATTAAACGATTTTAGTCCGTTTACATTTGGCTATATTGATTTTGGACCTCCTCTGCCTGTAAAGTTTGGCAATGTAAAAGCATATCAACAAGGCAATAATATTAAAATAGACTGGAGCAATTTTACAGAATCGGATGTGGTAAATTATACAATTGAACATTCAGCAAATGGCCATGACTTTATTCCTTTAGTTGCAATAAATGCCAATAAAAATGATGGAAGCCGGGCTGATTATTCTTACCTGGATACTGCACCTTTTAATGGACTTAACTTTTACCGCATCCAATCGCTGGAAACTGACGGCAAAAAATTATATAGTGTAATTGTAAGGGTGAGTACAAAAAGCAATAGTGCTGTTACTATTTATCCTAACCCCGTAACAGACGGTGTTCTGGTATTACAAACACAGAATTTGAAGAGAGGTGCGTATACAATAAATGTATTAAATGCCGTAGGGCAAAGAGTTTATAGCAACACACTAAACCATAGTGGTGGTTTTATAACTCAGTCAATCCAGTTATCGTCTTCGTTAAAACCGGGCTTATATACACTCCAGCTAGTTGGCAATGAAACAAGAATCAATAAACTTTTTATCAAACGTTGATTGAAAAACCATTAAACCTTCCTATTATAAATGCCCCATGTTAAACATGGGGCATTATATTTTGAAAAAATATTTAGTGTTATATTTTTGTAACCGGAGTACTTAACTTACACCATTCACTTCCATTTCTTTATTTATTTTCAATACTAATCCCTGCAACACTTTGCCCGGGCCAGCCTCTGTAAATTTAGAAGCCCCATCAGCAATCATTGATTGTACACTTTGTGTCCAGCGAACCGGACCCGTTAACTGATCAATCAAATTCTGTTTTATTTCTTCTTTATCCATTACTGCTCTTGCAGCTACATTTTGGTACACTGCGCAGGTTGGATTATGAAATTTCGTTGCTTCAATTGCAGCAGCCAATTCTTCTTTAGCCGGCAACATTAATGGAGAATGAAATGCACCGCCAACTGGTAAAACCAAAGCTCTTTTTGCACCTGCCGCTTTCATTCTTTCGCAAGCAATATCAATTCCTTTTATTGTTCCGCTTATTACTAATTGCCCCGGACAATTATAATTTGCTGCCACCACTACTTCGCCGGTTTCATTTTGGACTTCGGCACAGAGCTGTTCTACTTTCTCATCAGCTAAATTTAAAACTGCAGCCATTGTAGAAGGAGTTATTTCGCAAGCTTTTTGCATGGCTGTTGCTCTTATAGAAACTAATTGCAAAGCATCTTCAAAGCTTAGTGTACCATTAGCAACCAATGCAGAAAATTCACCGAGTGAGTGACCTGCTACCATATCCGGCGATGCATTTTCTATACTTTTATAGGCCATGATGGAATGTAAAAAAACGGCAGGTTGAGTAACTTTAGTTTGTTTCAAATCTGCTTCTGTTCCATTTAGCATTATTTCGGAAATACGAAAGCCTAATAAATCATTAGCTTGTTCAAATAGCCGTTTAGCAAAGGCACTGTTCTCATAGTATTCTTTTCCCATTCCCGGAAATTGAGACCCCTGTCCCGGAAATACAAATGCATGCTTCATGAAGTGGTAGTTTATTCTCTATCGCAAAAAAAAGTTTGATTGATAAATTCAATCAAACCTTATTAATTGCAAATATAATCCTTAATGTAAATCTGAACTTATTAGTTTCAAAAACTCACTCCGGCTCGAATTCTTCTGAAACTCCCCGTCAAACGCCGAAGTAGTGGTAGAGGAATTTTGTTTTTGCACACCTCGCATCATCATACACAAGTGTTTAGCTTCAATTACCACCGCCACACCTAATGGGTTTAGTGTTTCTTTAATGGCGTTCATTATTTCTACTGTTAACCTTTCCTGGACCTGCAACCTTCGGGCATACACATCTACTACACGGGCCATTTTACTAAGGCCTGTTATCCAACCATTGGGTATGTAAGCAATATGTGCTTTACCAAAAAAAGGAAGCATATGATGCTCACACATGCTATAGACTTCTATATCCTTTACTACGATCATTTCACTTACCGGCTCATGAAATTTTGCAGAGTTAATAATTGCATGTGCGTCTAACTCATAACCTTGTGTAAGATATTGCATTGCTTTTGCTAACCGTTCCGGCGTTTTTTGCAACCCTTCTCTGTCAGAATTTTCTCCCAAAAGATCCAGTACATCTTTATAGTTCTCCATCAACCCGGTTGTCACTTTCTCATCATACTGTTCAATTTTTTTATATGCCATAGTACTTAAATTCAAAATTATAATTCAAAAACCTTTAGCTCAACACACCAAGCCTTTCTGCCAACGGGTAGGCTCAAAACTCTAAACTCGTAGCTAATCAACCGGGTATTCCACAAAATTCCTCGGCGTTTCATACAATCTTACCTGCATCTCCAATTTTTTATCAATATGTGGCCGCAGTAATTGATAAATGACAACAACAATATTTTCAGCTGTTGGATTTACATTTTTAAATTCTTTTGTATCAAGATTCAGATTTTTATGATCAAACCTTGAATGGATTTCCCGTTTGATCAAATCGCCCAGATCTTTCATATCCATTACATACCCGGTATCCTTATTGGGCTTACCCACCACTTTTACTTCCAACTCATAATTATGACCATGATAATTTGGTAAGGCGCATTTGCCAAATACTTTTTCATTGGTAGCATCATCCCATGCAGCATTAAACAGGCGATGAGCTGCATTAAAATGTTCTCTCCTGAAAACTGCTACTTTTTTACTCATTCAATTAAATTACTAAAAAGAAATAATAATAACCGGAAAAGCAACAAAAGGTTGACCAGAAATAAAACTATTCCCCAAAGTACTCCACGTAGATGCGGGGTGTTTCATACAGCTTTATACAATGCAATTGAACTCCTACCGGTAAATGGGGTATCAACTCCTTCCAGATGGCAATAGCCAGGTTTTCGGTACTGCACATTTGTCCTTTCATAAACTCAACGTCAATATTCAGGTTACGATGATCCACCTTTTCTATTACCTGCTCTTTGATGATGTCGCTAAGTCTTTTTACATCAAACACAAAACCGGTATCAGGACTCGGTTGTCCTTTTACAGTTACCAATAATTCGTAATTATGACCGTGCCAGTTATCATTGGCACATTTGCCAAAAACTTCTTCGTTCTTTTCGTAGCTCCAGGCCGGGTTGTAGAGCTTGTGTGCGGCATTAAAATGTTCAGATCTGGTTAAGTAAACCATGCTTTACTTTTTTGTTTCCTCACAGCATTGGGCGGAGAAAATTGTGAGGCGCAAAGGTAAGAGAAAAGTTCATGGTTTTGAGTTTGAAGTTTATAGTTCTTCCTGTTCAAAAAACTTTTGCTGCTACCAATATTATCATGTGGCAGGTGCAAATACAGCCATACATTTGCTTTTAAAATCAATACGAATCAGGAAAATGAATGTATTAGTAGTTGCCGCAACAGTTTTAGAAATTTCTCCTTTTTTGGAACAATACAGGATTAGCAAGAATTTGCCTGCCAACATCGATATTCTGATTACCGGTATTGGGCTTACAGCTACTACCTACTCACTAACAAAACAACTCAATATTAAACGCCCCGATTTGGTAATACAGGTTGGTGTTGGTGGTTGTTTTGACAACTCTGTTCCACTTGGCTCGGTGCTTGCAATAAAACAAGAAGCCATTGCCGACCAAAGTGTCATTGAACTGGATAAGTTGAAAACGATGTTTGATCTGAAACTGGTTCCGCAAAATCAATACCCGTTTTCGAAAGGATGGCTCGTAAACAAAAGCGAAATACTGAAAAAAATTAAGTTGAAAAAAGTAAACGGCATTTCCGTTAACGAGATCACTACTTCAAAACAAAAAGTAAAATTCTATAATGAAACTTTTGTCCCCGTTGTAGAATCAATGGAAGGTGCTGCTTTACATTATGTGTGTTTGATGGAAAAAATTCCTTTTGTGCAAATAAGAAGTGTATCTAACTATATTGCCGAAAGAAATAAGAAGAATTGGAACATGAAAGAATCTATTACAAATCTCAACAACGAACTGATTAATTTGTTACAAAAATTATGAAATTAACTCTTGGATTTTCTCCCTGCCCTAATGATACTTTTATTTTTGATGCATTGGTCAATAAAAAAATTGATACAGAAGGTTTTGAATTTGAAGTAGTATTGGCCGATGTTGAAACACTTAATCAATGGGCATTAGAAGGAAAACTCGATATTACAAAACTTAGCTTTCCGGCATTTTTTAGATCATTAATGAACTATACGTTGCTTAACTCCGGAAGTGCATTAGGCAAAGGTGTTGGCCCAATATTAATTACAGACTCCACACAAGAAATTGGCGAGGAAGATATAAACCAGGGATCTATTGCACTTCCCGGCATACATACAACTGCTAATCTGCTTTTTACTTTTGCTTACCCAAACGCAATTGATAAACAGTTCATGATTTTTTCTGCTGTTGAAAATGCACTATTAAATAAAGAAGTTGATTTCGGTGTTATCATACATGAAAACCGCTTTACCTATCAGCAAAAAGGTTTGCATAAGGTAAAAGACCTTGGCGAATATTGGGAAGAAAAAATGGAATTGCCGATTCCTTTGGGCGGTATTGCAATCAATCAATCCATAAAAAGATCGGCCGCCGTAAAAATAAATGAACTCATCCGCAAAAGTATTGAGTACGCCTTTGCCAATTATCCGGTAATTGCTGACTATGTAAAAGAGCATTCGCAAGAAATGAGTGAAGATGTGATGCGCCAACACATTGATCTGTATGTAAACAATTATTCACTCGACCTGGGAGATGAAGGCAGAGAAGCAATTGAAAACTTACATGAAGTTTTTTTGGAGATAAATAACCTGGAAGAAGCCGATGACGAGGATGTTTTATTTCTTTAATGCTACAGCATAGGTTTCCAAACATCTTTTTCTTGCCTCTTCATGCACCACTATTGCTTTAGGATAAGAGAATTCTTCCAACTCAGTCACCCATTTTCGGATGTATTTTAGATCAGGGTCAAATTTCTGAGTTTGCAGGTAAGGATTAAATACCCTGAAATAGGGTGCAGCATCGCAACCACTACCGGCTGCCCATTGCCAGCCACCATTGTTAGCAGCCAAATCAAAGTCTAATAATTTTTTGGCGAAGTAGGCTTCGCCCCATCTCCAATCTATTAATAAATGTTTGGTAAGAAAACTCGCCACTATCATTCTTACCCGGTTGTGCATAAACCCGGTCTTATTCAATTCTCTCATTCCTGCATCTACAATCGGATAACCAGTTTGCCCATTGCACCAGGCATCAAATTCCTTTTCATTATTCCGCCATTTTATTTTATCATACTCGGGTTTAAAAGCATTACCCACTACACGGGGAAAATGCCAGAGTATCATATGATAAAAATCCCGCCAAATCAATTCATTTAAAAAAGTCTCATTCAATCCACCGGCCTCATCAGCTAATTCTCTAATGCTGATGGTACCGAACCGAAGATGAACACTTAATCTTGATGTGCCTTGAATGGAAGGAATATCTCTTTGCTCTTTATAGTTTCGGATAATTTGTCCTTTCCATTCTTTTTCAGGAAACGACTGACCGGAAGCGGCAAAACCCATTTCCTCCAAAGAGATCAATTTTCTTTCCGGTTGTTTATAAAAATTTTTGAAATACTTTTTATTGGGATACGCTTTCAGATGAAACTCCGTTAGAATCGATTTCCATTTTCTTGAATAGGGAGTGAAAATGGTGTAGGGCTTACCATCATCTTTTAGCACTTCATCTTTCTCTAAAATCACCTGGTCTTTGAAAGTATTAAAAGCAGCTCCATTTTCCCTCAGCATTTTTTCAATTTCACCATCTCTTTGCTTTGCATAAGGCTCGTAATCATGATTAGTAAAAACCTTTTCTATTGTATACTCACTAAGCAATTGTTTATAAACTTCAAGTGGAGTGCCATAGCGAACATCCAATGAAGAACCAATTTTTACTAACTGCTTTTGTATATCCTGTAAAGCAAGATGAATAAATTCTACCCTGCGGTCAGATTTATCCTCTAACTCATCCAATATATTTCTATCGAAAATAAAAATGGGAAGTACTGGCTTTCCATCTTTCAATGCATGGTACAATCCTGCATTGTCCTGTAATCGAAGATCTCTTCGAAACCAAAATATATTGAGGGGTTGTTTCATTTTCACATATAACAGATCAATCAGCTAATTGTTTGTATGAAGCGGTTATAAATTCCAATAGTTTTTACATTTCCATATACACTATTTCCACACTGCCGAACCCAGCGGATTCCATTGATGGCATTGCTCAAAAAAACCTCATCTGCTTCTAATACATTATTTATTGTCAGGACTCCTTCTTTAATTTGCTCTCCCGCTTCTTGCATCGAAGATACAAGCTGTCTTCTCATTACACCATTGATACAACCCTGGTCTAAACCGGGAGTAAAAACAATACCGTCTTTTACTATAAATATATTGGCAATAGTAGCATCAGCAATAGCACCCGATGTATTTAATACCAGGCAATCGTTAAGCTTATTTTTTTTAGCATAGTTAGCAGCAAGAGAATAAGGAAGAAAATTGGCCGACTTTACATTGGAAAATTTATCACAGCCCTTTTTTGCATCCGGATAAATATCAATCACTAATCCGTTTTCATTTAATTTATTGACTGATTCGCTTAAAGGCCAGGATTCAATAAGATACTGAAGTGCTTTATCATCATCATACAAACCGCCATTGCCACGAAAAACGGAGAGCCTTACCCGGGCAAGTGCTGTGCATTTATTTACTTCACACAAATGGAGAATATCCTGTTCCAGTTTTTTTTGAGATACTAATTTGGGAATCAAAAAATCCAAAAGAGAGATACCCGAAAAAAATCGTTCAAAATGAAATGATGATAGTTGAATTTTTCCTTGTATTACTTTCATGGTTTCAAATAGCCCATCTCCATAGCGATAGCCCCGGTTTGAAGCTAAAAGCACTGGTTCATCTTCTTTTACAATTCTTCCGTTGAAACAGATTTGATTCATAGCAGCAAAGTAAAATAAAAAAGCCATCCACCAGTAGGCAGACGGCTTCATATACTTGCCATGAGAAAAAATTATGCTTGCTCTACCAAACCAGCTTTTACAGCATACATCACCAAACCGGCCATTGACTTGGTACCTGTTTTAGTTTTCAGCTTATCACGGATAGCTTCTACTGTACGTGGGCTAAGATCCACCATATCTGCAATCTCCTTGGTGCTTTTCTCATCACACATCAACTTGAGTATGGTAATTTCCTTATCGGTTAACTGTACATCCTGCGGCATGGATGATTCGCTGGTACGTTTTGTACGTAAACCACTTAACAGTGCTTTATTGGTAAGTTCATTAAAATGGAAATCATTTTCGTAAACACCTTTAATGGCTTCGTAGATTAACTCTGCGCCAGACTCCTTTGTAATATAAGAGTTAGCACCAATTTCCATCATTTTAGAAATAACCGAATGATCATTTAAAAATGAAAGCATGATTACTTTCACATTCGGATATAATTTTTTGATTTCAGGAAGTGCAGTTAATCCATCCATTATAGGCATCTGAATGTCTAAAAGTATTACATCAGGCTGAATGTGGCGCAGCAAATTCAGTAATTGCATACCGTTTTCAGCTTCTGCCACCATCTGTATGTCTTTGCGGGCTTGTAGTGCTGTTTTAATGCCGGTGCGGAAAAGTGCATGATCATCGGCAATAGCTACCTTAATTACTGAGTTGTTTTCTGAGTTTTTCATTACTTGGATTATTGGTAAAATAAAATTGGATTCAGTATTTGTTCTGAGTGCAAGATGAAAAATTCCTGCAATATATACCATAGGGAAAGTACTTGATTTCAGCTGTGTGGAAAGTACAGTAATAATACTGAAAACGAAAGTTTACGATTTCATTTCTGAAAACTTACGAGCCACTGCGTAAATACCATGTATTTTAAATAGAGCAGTTATCCTCTTGTTAACAATTAGATGTGGATATACTTTTGTAATGAAAGTTGATTGACACGGTAGAATTGTTACATCCAATGTCCATAACAACCGTCCAGAAAAATTATTTCCAATTCCTTTGAAAGATCAACCCGATAAAACGGGGAACAGTTCAACGACAATCAACTTTCACTTTTAATTTGAAGTCCCGTTTTTTAAATCCAATACCTGATGAAGAGAAAAACCAAGAACTATTGAACCCTGTCCTTATGAAGCGCAACGCTTAAAGATTTTTTTCTTTTCATAACAGTAACGTTTAACCCCGGTCCTCATAACGCCGGGGTTTATTTTTGTCTGCTACTTATTTATTGTTGGGTTATACAAGATTTCAATAATCTTGATTGAAAAACTTCTACAGCTTCTCAGCTATCATATAAATTCTTGGCTCTCCGGGTGTAAACTTCTTTCTGCCTGGAATACTATACATTTCTTGTAATTGAAAGCCAGCCTTTTTTAACATGGCTTCCATTTCATTAATGGAGTAGATATAATCAATGGCCTTTTTTTCTTCTATGCTGCCATCAGGTGCAATAATGGTACTTACAACTTCTATTCTTGAAGGGTGAAAATGAAATTCGCTGCTGGTAAGAAATTTTAGTTCTCCTACCTGGCTCCAGGATTTACTCTGGAAAGCCTTCATAGCAATTTCGGCTACCGACCAGCTATTTATCAATAATTTCCCTCCTTTGGCTAATTGAGCCGCAGTGTTCATTAGAATTTTTGTAACCCCAGCTTCATCAAAAAACTGCAAGCTATTGCCCATGCAAATTGCAAGATCAAAAACATCTCCTGATCTATAACTGCCAATATCTGCTTTTACAGCCTTTAGTGGTAAGTTTTCGCTTTGTGCAGTTTGTTGTATTTCGTCTATATAATCCCCCAGGTTATCAACCGCCGTTACTCTCAATCCTTTTTTTGCCAATGCAATTGAATGGCGGCCATAGCCACACATCAGGTCGAGTACTTTGCTACCTTCTTTAAGATTAAAATAAGAAAGTAAAAAATCAACTTCTTTTACTGTCAGCTCTTCCGGAATAATGGTTTTCCAGATTTGCTTATAATACCCATCAAAAAAACTATCGTTGATATTTGACATCCGGTGTGTTGAAGAATTATCAATAAAACCTGAGCTTCCCAAAGATTGAAGATTATTCCAGCAATTTATTACGCATAGCATACATTACCAGACCCGCAATTGTTTTGGCACCTACTTTTTGCTTCATATTCTGCCTTATAGTTTCAATAGTTCGTGGACTCAAAAAAACTTCTTTTGAAATTTCTTCCGTGGTTTTATCCTCTGCAATCAGTTTTAATATTTTGATTTCTTTTTCTGAAAGCTTTACCGGGTTAGGATAAAATTGCCGTACCGTTTTTTTATGCTGTAGTTTAAGTAGCACTGCTTTATTAACCAGTTCATTGAAATAGAAGTCGTCATTCATACAAGTAAGAATGGCCTGGTATATTTCTTCGGGGTCTGTTGTTTTAGTAAGATAGGCATTGGCTCCCATCTCCATCATCTTGGTAATCATCTCCTGGTCATCATACATCGTAAGTACAATGATTTTTAATGCTTCGTATTCTTTACGGATAAGACTAATGGCATTAATACCATCTACTTCCGGCATCCGGATATCCATTAAGATTACATCGGGCAATTTTAATTTCAGTTTATGCTGAAGATCTTTTCCATCTTCGGCTTCCCATAAAATTTTCAGGTATTCTTTATCCTTTAAAGCCATCCGGATGCCATCCCGGAAAATTTTATGATCATCTGCAATAGCTACCTTAATTATTTGGGACATGAATCGTTGGGTTTTTAGCAGTTAATTTGATGGATATCGTATTGCGTAAAACTACTCTTTTTTTAGTATTATTCTGTTCTTCATTTTCTGACTGTAAAAGATAGAATAATAAGGAATCTAATAAATAGTTTTTTTAACTCCTGGTTCCCTCATAAAAAATGCCTTTTCGTAAATTTTCAGCGTCACACAAGTAAATTTTCATTTTGTCGAAGTAGGATTACTACAGCAACAGTAATTGCCGAAAAAAATAAAGCCGGAGTTTTGCTCTTGTACACATTCATTTGTGCATATACTTTTGGTACAAGTTGATTGGCGGAAGATGGGCCCCTCAAATCGTCCAATGTCCTTAGAAACCGTCCAGAATGTAATTCCAAATCCTTTGAATGCCATGCGCCAAATCCAATGTCAGTCAACTTCTTTTCTTTCAAAACAACGAAAATTAGTTTTTAAGATTTAGCTTCACTTAACTTTCATTCTTTCGATCATTTCTCCCCCTTCTTTTCCACAGCTGTTGATAACCCCACTTAAATCGTAAAATATCTGGGTAAACTTACTATTTTTATGACCGTAAAAATACTAATTTTACTAAGTTAATATACTAATTTTTAACAGGTATATTTTCGATTTAAAATCGTTAAAACCCTTGCTGGTATTGGCTTTTATAGGTTTTTAAGAGTTATTACTTGTTTTGATACCGATTGTATTCCCCGGCCTAATTGGCAATTTTTATAGCTCAAATTTGAATTTGAAAGGCTTTAAAATGTTACTGTTATGAAAAAGAATGTTCAAAGAATTATTCTTACTGATGAAGTAGAATTTCTTATGTGGGAAGACTAATCTTCCCTTTATTTAGTTTTATTTAAAAGCTTTTCTATATTTGAGAAAATTCAAATCATAGAAAAGCTTTTATTATATCTTCTTAACTATTCTTTTTTGCTCCCATTATTAATTATTTTAATAATTTCAGGAAAAATAAAGGTTAATTGGTTTATCGTTATTATTGGAGTTTATCTACTTTTTTTCTTTCTCCTCAACTCATATATTCTTGAGATTGTTTCTTTGATAAAAAAGAAAAATTATTACCTTATATATACGAGCATAGAGTATCTAGCTTTTACAAGCATACTTTACACCTATATCTCCAATAAAAAATTTAGGATTTCAATTGTAATTTTATCAATTCTATTTATTTCATTTTTATTGCTATTTTATACAATTGCGCATGTAAAGAGAGTTGATTCAATCCCAATAGGTATCGAATCGCTATTATTGTTTATTTATATTTTCTATTATTTCTATGATTCATTAAAAAACTTTGATCCTGAACATAAATTATACGAAAAGCCTTCTTTTTGGTTCATTGCCGGGATTTTTGTTTATCTCGGTATAACCTTCTTCTTTAATATTTTGGGCAATTATATGGAAAATGAGCAAATTGATCAGTATTATCATTTCTCATACTTTGGAGATATTCTAAAAAATATTTTGTTTAGTATAGCATTATATGTTTATTCAAAATATGCTTTAAAAAAATTATCCAAAAAACAAAACGAAATACCTTTTTTAGATACCATATAAAAAAAAGCCATCCACTAATCTATGTTTCTCTTACAAGCCACCGCAAAATCATCTGTTTCTATTGTACTTTTTATAGGTACATTAGGTATGGTGGTGCTTACCGTCAGCCTCATTATTTTCATCATCCTCCATCAACGGCGGGTATTGCGTTTTCAGAATAAGATTAACCAGATGGAGCAGGAGCAGCAAAAGATCCTTTTAAACGCCTCTATTAAGCTCCAGGAGGAAGAAAGACAACGACTGGCTGCTGACTTACACGATGATGCAGGACCTCTCTTAGCAACGGCCAGGCTTTACCTTAATGAGAACCTGGTGAACCAGGATAAAGCCACCCAGCTTCAATCAATATTTCAGGCTAGACAGATAATTGATGATACTATCCAACTGGTTCGTAACATCAGCCATAGCCTGATGCCCCCTACCCTTAAGAATTTTGGATTAGAGTCTGCTGTAAATGATTTGTTTCAAAAAATAAGTGGCTCCGGCAGTATTAATGCCAGCAGCCGTTTTCATGAATATAAGGACCGCTTAAAAGGTGAAAAGGAACTGGTTATTTTTAGAATTGTCCAGGAGTTAATCAACAATATTCTTAAGCATAGCAGTGCCAGCTTTATTCATCTTACCCAAAATGTACATGCTGACAAATTCTATCTGCGCATTCATCATGATGGAAGAGGTATTGTACAGTCCGACTTTGATAAGTTAAATAAGAGTAATGTTGGATTAGGCTTGAAGAACATTAGCAGCCGCTTACGTTTGGTGCAAGGCAATATCAATTTTGAAAAAGATATCTCGCAAACGTATTATAAAGTAACCATTGAAATGCCCAAAGACGAACCTTATCAATGACTGTGAATAGGCAGGAAATCGCTAATTTTATCGAATATCTTATAAAAAATAATGGGAACAATAAAGGTAGCCATTGCAGACGACCACAAAATTTTTCGTAAAGGAGTCATTCTTTCTCTGCGACCTTTTACCAATATCAAATTCGTATTTGAAGCTGAGAATGGTGATGAACTACTGAATGGTTTACCAGAATCTCAACCTGATGTGGTGTTAATGGATCTGCGTATGCCAGGTAAAGATGGCATTGAAGCCACCAAGGCGATCAGCAAACAATTTCCGCATATAAAAGTTCTCATTCTCAGTATGTATGAAGATGAACGTTTTGTTTATCACCTGATGGAAAATGGGGCTAATGGTTATTTACTGAAGAATGCAGAACCCCAGGAAATACGCCGTGCCATTATGGAAGTATATGAAAAAGGATATTACCTGAATAATTTTGTAAACCGCATCTTGCTAAAAAAATCACACTCCCGTCAAAAAGTTGTTCCTTCATTAAACAATGAGATTACATTAAGCGATAAGGAAAAAGATGTGCTTCGTTTTATCTGCATGGAATTTACAGCCCAGGAAATTGCGCAAAAAATGGAAATCAGCCCCCGTACGGTTGAAGCGATTAAAGACAGGTTAATGGAACGATTTGGTAGTAAGAATACAGCGGGTCTTGTTTTTTTCGCTGTTAAAAATAATCTGATAGATTAAAACTCCATTTCCGGAATCTCTCCTTCCACTATTAGTTTTCCGGCTGTCTTGTTTTTTATTTCTTCTACAGAAACACCCGGTGCTCTCTCAAGTAATTTAAATCCATTTGCTGTCACATCCAATACAGCCAAATCACTTACAATCTTCTTTACGCATCTTACTCCTGTAAGCGGCAAAGTACATGCGGGCAGCAGCTTTGATTCACCTTTAGGATTGCTGTGCATCATGGCAACGATAATGTTTTTGGCACTGGCTACTAAATCCATTGCTCCACCCATTCCCTTAACCATTTTGCCCGGAATTTTCCAGTTAGCTATATCCCCGGTTTCGCTTACTTCCATTGCACCGAGTACAGTAATATCAACTTTGCCAGCTCTTATCATTCCAAAACTCATGGCCGAATCAAAAAAAGCAGAACCGGCAACGGTTGTTATGGTTTGCTTACCGGCATTAATAAGATCAGCATCTTCTTCACCTTCTACAGGAAATGGTCCCATACCCAGCAACCCATTCTCACTTTGCAACACCACATTAACACCTTCGGGAATATAGTTGGCAACCAATGTGGGAATACCAATTCCCAGGTTCACATAATATCCATCCTTTAATTCCCGGGCTATACGTTGCGCTATTTGCTCTTTGCTTATTGCCATTGTTGTATCAATTAAAGCCTTAACTTTTTTGTTGTTCGTTGCTCTATCCTCTTTTCATACTTAGCTCCCTGAAAAATGCGGTGCACATAAATACCGGGAGTATGAATAGCGTTTGGATCAAGTTGCCCGGCAGGAACCAGTTCTTCTACTTCGGCAATAGTTATTTTACCAGCCATTGCCATCAACGGATTAAAATTTCTTGCAGTTGCGTTGTAAATAAGGTTGCCGTCTGTATCACCTTTCCATGCTTTTACTATGGCGAAATCTGCATCAAATGCAAGCTCCAGCAAATATTCCTTTCCATTAAACTGCCTTGTTTCTTTGCCTGCGGCTACTTCTGTTCCTACACCTGCCGGAGTAAAAATTGCCGGTATTCCATAACCGGCCGCCATACATCTTGTAGCCAATGTTCCCTGGGGTATTAATTCTACTTCTAACTCGCCACTAAGAAGCTGCCTTTCAAACTCGGCATTCTCTCCCACATAAGAAGAAATCATTTTCTTTACTTGCTTTTGCTGAAGCATCAACCCAATGCCAAAATCATCTACCCCTGCATTGTTTGATATACAAGTAAGATTCTTTATTCCTTTTTTTACCAAGGCACTAATGCAATTTTCAGGAATACCGCATAAACCAAAACCTCCGAGCATCAATACTGCTCCATCCTGAATATCGGCGATGGCATTTTCTGCGGTAGTAATAACTTTATTCATTCAGGCAATTTGAATATTAAAATTAAGAAAGTACACCTGAACAAGGCCTATTTAGATCAGTTATTCTTCTGGAAGGCTTTCTTTCGGCGATTAATTAATGAATCCCTGGAAATTGGAATGGAGTCTTTAGCCATCTGAACCGAGTCTTTTTTCAACGTTGTATCAATAGCAGGAGTAGTTTGAACAGGTTCCCTTACAACTTGTTTACTAATGGAGTCCATTATTACTTTTAGCAGATCCGGATGTGTTTGATAATAAAAAAGGCTTTCTTCGAACTGTAGTTTGGTAATACCATGAAGATCAAAAATCTGCTGATAGAGTTTAATGCTTTCAACATCTTTATCTATTCCTGTATCGCTTTGAGCAACAAAATAGGTAACAAACTGATCGGCCTTCATTAAATCGCTTAAAACTTCCTGCATTTGGAAAGAAGGTAATACATCCTTATTTGCTGCCTTATTTTTACAGCTTATGATTAGTAAACAAAAGAAAAATAAATATACCCACTGTCTCATTTCAACTCTCTGTTATAAGCTGCTGCATTAGTAATATCTATTCTTGTAAGTATATCTCTGGCTCTTTCTTTTTGGTCTGCTTTTGCTTTGCTAAAAACCTTTACAAGCTCATTACTCTTTCCTTGAAAGAAGAATTGCATGATCATGGAATTGGGATTCTCGGCATTAATGGTATTCAAAAAATTTAAGCAATTAAGAATTCCGGTTCTGCCTGCCTCTTCGTTCTCATAAAAAATATCCAGGCCCGACCTGTAATAGGCATACAGGGCATTGTGTATTAAAGCAAACCGGTTACTGTTTAAATTTTCTGCCAGCCAATAGCGGTTACGCAGGCTCTCAAAAGATTTCCAACCAGCAATCTCTCCGTTCTCGGGTGCATTATTTACTATATTCCATGCTTTTTGAAAATAAACATTCCCGCTATTTTGTGAAAAAGAGTCATAATCAAATCCAAGAATCAGGTTTATATAATAAGCTAATATCGCTGTGATATTGGCTACTAAAGGATCATTACCCTGTATACGATTTTCGTTAAACTCCACCGGCTGAAACTCTACATAACGAAACACAACATTGTCATCAATAAAGTTAATAATGGGCGAATCATAGTTAGTATTATAAATTGGCCTGGCAGCCTGCACCGTTAATCGGCCCTTATAGACGTTATTGCCTTTATCCTGTTCTATGTTCAGTAAAAAATTACATTTAATCTTTTCGTTTGCTTTAAAAGCATCTGATGTCCATCTGCGGGTATTTACAAAATTGCTAAGTGCTGTTTGTAAGGTTTGAAATACTTTTTTGTCAACGGTGGTACTTACCTGCGCAGCCATTACGGTAATCCGGGCCTGTATCTCTTGTGCTTCAACAACAAATGTTGAAAAAACAAACACTGCAATAATTGAAATTTTCTTACGCATAATAAAGATTAATCATAGTGTCAACAATATCTTTTGCTACTGCTGCTTTTGATTTGGTATCAAAATTAAATTCTTTTCCGCCCTTATCGAATATAGTAATCTTGTTCGTATCATGTCCAAACCCTGCTCCGCTGTCATTTAGTGAATTAAGTACAATCATATCTGCATTTTTCCTTAGCAGTTTATCTTTTGCATAACTCTTTTCATTATTCGTCTCCAAAGCAAAGCCAATTAATACCTGTTCTGATCTTTTTGCTTCACCAAGGCTTTTTAGAATATCTTTTGTTTTAACTAACTCTACTATCAGCTTATCATCTTTCTTTTTTATTTTCTCATTCGATTTGTCTGCCGGGGCATAGTCTGCCACAGCTGCCGCCATTATTGCTATGTCTGTATCTGCAAATACTTTCTGACAAGCTGTGTACATTTCCTCCGCACTCGTTACTTGTACTAACATAATACCATTAACCGTTAATGGCAATTGCGTGGGGCCTATGATTAATGTCACTTCTGCACCACGTCGCTCTAATTCCTTTGCTATCGCAACACCCATTTTACCCGATGAATGATTACCTATAAAACGAACAGGATCTAAATGTTCGTATGTTGGGCCTGCTGTTACTATTGCCTTTTTACCCTGAAGTGATTTTGCTATAGGAGATGTCAAAAAAAAATTATCGGCTAAGAAGCTAAGAATAGACTCTGGCTCGGCCATTCTGCCGTCTCCAATTAAGCCACTTGCCAAATCGCCTTTTTCTACTGGAATAATTTTGTTTCCGAAAGACTCCAGCTTTGCCAAATTGTTTTTGGTAGCAGGGTGGTGCCACATATCTTCATCCATGGCTGGTGCTACGACTACAGGGCAAGTAGCGGAAAGATAAACGGCCAGCAAAAGATTATCACAGTGTCCGCTTGCCATTTTAGCCAGCGTATTACAGCTAAGGGGTGCTACGATCATTAAATCTGCCCAACGACCTAACATTACATGATTAGCCCAGCTTTCTCCCTCAAACAGGTCAATAAGTACAGGGTTCCTGCTTAAGGTGCTAATTATAAGTGGAGATATAAAATCTTTAGCCGATGGAGTAATAACTACTTTAACTTCAGCACCGGCCTTTACTAGTAAACGTACAAGGTAAATAGACTTATAGGCTGCTATACTACCCGTAATACCCAACACTATTTTTTTACCTTGTAACATGCTATTCAAAAATACATTATAAAAGCAATAGCGACCAGTTTTCGCTGGCCGCTATTATATTTTTAACTACTACAGTTTTCTTACTTGAAATGAATTAGCTAAACAACTCATCATCTCCTTTGCGGAAGTAAACCTTCTCATCCAAAAACTCTTGTGTTGCTAATAAAGCAGGATTCGGCATTCTTTCGTATGCACGGGAAATTTCTATTTGCTCTTTGTTCTCATGAATTTCTTCAAGGCTGTCTGTATGACTTGCAAATTCTTCCAGTTTATTATGCAATTCCTCTTTTAAAGAAATATTTATTTGGTTAGCTCTTTTGCCAACAATAGAAATAGACTCATATAGATTACCAGTTTTACCTTTAATCTCATCCAGGTTACGGGTTTCAATGCTATTAGTAATGCCGGCACTAAGCTGGCGTCTTAACTTGCTCATTATTTAATTTTTTAATATTGGTTTGCGATAAATTTAAAAATTCGTCAGCCTCTTTTTTCAACTTGCTATCCGGGAAACGGTCCGTAAATTCATTACACTCAGTTATTACCTGCTCAAAACGCTGTATCTTTTTTTCTTCCACACTTAGCTCAGCATACTGGAAATAAGATTTTATTATCATCAATTTATACTCATCACCTCTTACAGATTCGGGATAAGTATTCAATAATGTTGTAAAGGATACTCCGGCAGCCCTGAACTGACCCATATCATAGTACAATTTTGCACTCTGATAGTCTTTAATTTCCAGCTTTGCCCGGGCTATATCAATTATCTCATTGGCTTCTTTATTCCTTGCGGAGCCAGGATGCGTATTAATAAAAGTCTGCATCATCCCCATTGCCTTAATCGTATTTGTTTGGTCCAATTCTGGTTTTGGGGATTGCTTATAGAATGAATAGGCCCGCATATAATCCACTTCTTCTGCCTTTGTACTATTCGGAAATATTTCGAGGAAACTCTTGAACAGGTTTTCAGCATTCATATAATCGGCCTGGTAATAAGCACAGTAAGCATATTTATAATAAATATCTTCAAACTCTTTGCCTGTTTTATAATAAGGCATAATGTCTTCATAAACTATCTGAGCCTTACTGTATTTCTTTTTAACGAAATACTGCTCGGCCATTCTAAGTTTATAAGCAGGATCGGTGTTTTTGAGCAGCTTGCTTAAGCTTTTCCCACTGCCACAACTACTTAAAATAATACCCGCAATAATTATCCAAATAAATCTCATAAAGGTGTGCAAAGTTAACAGATACCAACAAAACTTACTCAAAAAAGATAAGCTGCCAAAACAAGGCAGTTAAGGTTTTGATAAAGACAGGTTTAGCGGAGTAAAGTGCAAAAAAGCCCTCCCGGTTTGGGAGGGCTTGAGTATTATAATCAAATTTGATTAGTTCTTCTTACGCAAGTTTGGATGAGGAGGCTCAACAGTAGCTGGTCCGTTTTCACCTTCTGCAGCTGCACGAAGGTCAACTGTGTTACAGTCGCCACCTTCCTGGCCGTAGTTAAAGATGAAGCGGTCTGCACTTAAACCTTCTTTCTCTACCATGTAGTTAATAACTGCGTTTACATGATCCCAGCTTAATTGCTGCTCTTTTTTATTAGAAGAGCAATAGCCGATCACCACTACGTTACAACCTGGATTGTTGCGCAATTTAGCGGCTACTGTAGAAAGTACAGCTTTAGCATCATCGCTCAATTTATTGTTGTTAGCAGCGAAAGAAACACTTGGTAATGCACCTAATAAAGTAGCACAATCATCTTTCTTACCACCCCAACCTGGACAATCTTCACTTGGGCATGGAACTGGGCATTTACCTACACCATCAGCATCTACCGGTTGGCAGTATGTTGGAGTGATCAATTCTTTATCCTTACAATCAGGTACACCGTCACCGTCTGTATCTTTTGTTACACCATGGCTATCAACAGGACAACCTGCTGGAGTTTGCTCTTGGTCGAATTGGTCAGTTACTCCGTCGCCATCGCTATCAGGTAATACTGGCTTTGGAAGACGCATCAAACGAGGATTGCGGATTTCGCTGTAAGCATAATCCAATGGATTCAACCACCATAATGGCTCAACAGATTTTGCACCCAGGTTAATATTCAAACCAATGCTCGCATAGTTATAAGAATCGAAGTCACGGGTAAGAACAGGATCGCCGAAAGCATGCTCCTGCCAGCGCTGACCATCTAATAAATCATCTTTAATGAAAGTGTGACGATCTTCAATTGCAAGGTTGATTCTATTGCTAAGTTTGAAAGCAAATCCTACACCTAAAGTACCTGATGGTTTTAAAGTATTACCAAATAGTTTAGGACGACGAACACCTTGATTTTCCGCAGGAGTTTCATAAGTATCATCTTGTAATTCTTTTAACTCCTTATAAGTGTCTTTACGAGATTTGTAAACACTATTAACATTGATAGTGGAATAATCATACTTACCACCATTCTCATTCAAAGCGTTTACTTTAGTGTCATATACGGTAGCACCAATACCAGCAAATCCATAAAAGTTGAACCCGGTTTTAGATTTGTGGAAACGGATGTTGTTTAACGTTACAACCCCTTGTAAAGAAAGATCATGAGCTCTTGTTTTGTAGTTGTAATAAACTACTTCATAAGGTGTAGTAGCAGGCAAACCGAAGTTCACATGATGAGATGACACATAATGAGCCGGGTTAGCAGGACCAGGACCAAATGCATACAAGTATGGCGCAGAGTAAGAAGTAGCAGCAGAACCATTAGAAGCCCATGCTGAATTCTTTCTGAAATTTTCAGCCGGGTTAAAAGTTCTACCCTTTGCTGTTCCATACATATACTCTAAACGCATAGAGAAGATATATCCGAATGCTTTTCTTACATGTGCTCCAAAACTTGGAAATGCCAGTTGTGAAGGGATATCACCACTAACATTCATCATTCCAAGCTTAAGACCAATCTCCCACTGATTGCGGGGTTTTGCCGGAAAATTCTGAGTTCCGTTTAAGAATTCTGAATGCTGAGGCATTCTTTTGCCAGGAACAAGAGACGAATCTTTAACGTCGTAACTAGCCCCAACTCGCTGAGAAAAACCATAAGACGCTAAGAGACAGAACATTCCTGTCAATAATAAAATTTTTTTGCTTGCCATAACTAAGGATTAAGATTTGAGAAACAATGTCCAAATAATACGCAAAAATAGAGATTGAGGATTAATTACCAAATTTTTATGAAAAATATTTATCTCGGCTGCGCATTATTTTTCAATTACTTAGTCAACTTTTTGACGCATTTTGTTGCATTCTTTAACAATTATCTTTTTGGCCGTAAATTGCCTGCTTATAAAAATGCATTTACCTACCGACCTAATAAAAGACGAACTTCAGATTTTTGAGACCCGTTTCAAAGAAGCCGCAAGAAGCCAGGCGCCTCTGCTTGACCGTATTATGCGGTATATAGTAAAGCGAAAAGGAAAGCAGTTGCGGCCAATGTTTGTTCTGCTTTCTGCCAAACTGTGCGGCGAAATCAATGAACCAGCCTACCGGGCTGCTTCTTTAGTTGAATTATTACACACCGCCACTTTAGTTCACGATGATGTGGTAGATGACTCTATGGAAAGACGAGGGTTTTTCTCCACCTATGCCTTATGGAAGGCAAAAGCCAATGTGCTGATCGGCGATTACCTGCTGGCAAAAGGCCTGTTGTTATCACTTGATAACAACGACTACCAGATTTTACACATTCTATCAGATGCAGTACGGAAGATGAGTGAAGGCGAATTATTGCAACTGGAAAAAGCAAGAAGCCTGAACCTTAAAGAAGAAATTTATTACGAAATAATTCAAAATAAAACGGCTTCCCTCTTAGCTTCTGCCTGTGCTGCCGGTGCCTGGAGTACCAGCAAGGACGAAAAAATAACAGAGCAAATGCGGTTGTTTGGCGAAAAAACGGGAATGGCTTTCCAGATCAAAGATGATTTGTTTGATTATGCCAGCGAAAATGTAGGCAAGCCCACCGGTAATGACATCAAAGAAAAAAAATTGACTCTACCGCTGATTTACACGTTGAATAACACCGATAAATCTACCCGTCGAAAAATTATTTACATTGTAAAAAACAATAACAACGATAAAGAAAAAGTTAACTGGGTCATTAATCAGGTAGAAGCAACCGGCGGCATAACTTACGCTACCGAAAAAATGAATGCCTACAAACAAGAAGCTCTTGCCATTCTTCATCAGTTTCCGGAAAGCCCTATAAGAAAAGGGTTAGAAGACCTGGTACTTTTTGTAACAGACAGAAAATATTAATTGCAATTGCTGATTATACTTACTACAAGCCAATGCAGAAAAGATGGAAAATACTTACAGCCGATAAAGAAAAAGCAACTGCTTTGCAGGAAGCATTAAAAGTTCATCCGATACTTTGTAACATCTTAGTACAACGTGGCCTTGATACGTTTGAAAAAACAAAAGATTTCTTTCGTCCGCAGTTATCTGCATTACATAGCCCCTGGTTGATGAAAGACATGGAAAAAGCGGTTGAACGAATAATTACTGCCATCAATCACAATGAAAGAATTTTGGTTTTCGGCGATTACGATGTAGATGGTACGACGTCTGTTGCCAGTATGTATCAGTTCTTAAAAAAGATTCACTCCAATATTGATTTTTATATTCCGCACCGCTACCGGGAAGGATATGGTGTAAGCAAAGCCGGAATAGATTATGCAAAAGAAAATGGCATTACATTAATCATCTCATTAGACTGCGGTATAAAATCTGCCGACCTGATTGCCTATGCGAAAGAGCTGGGTATTGATTTTGTAGTTTGCGATCATCACCTGCCCGATGAACTGCTTCCACCTGCTGTAGCAATTTTAAATCCTAAGCAAACTGATTGTAATTACCCTTATAAAGAATTATGCGGTTGCGGCGTTGGTTTTAAATTAATGTGTGCATTAACAGAACGACTCAATTTACCACTTGAAGCAGCGTATGAATATCTTGACTTAGTAGCCACTGCTATAGCTGCTGATATAGTTCCCATCACCGATGAAAATAGAATTCTTGCTTTTTATGGATTAAAAAAAGTAAACAGCAATCCAAACAATGGCATTAAAGCATTAATAAAACTAAGTGGGCTTGAAAAAGAATTGCATATTACCAACCTGGTTTTTATGATTGCTCCCAGGGTAAATGCAGCCGGCAGAATGGATGATGCAAAAAAAGCTGTACAACTTTTTATTGCAACCACCGATGAAGAAGCATTTGCATTTGCAGAAATTTTGCATAGCGATAATACAGACAGAAAAGAAGCAGATAAAACTATCACCGAAGAAGCGTTAGCATTGATCCTTGAAAATGATGGCTGGATAAATAGAAGATCAACGGTTGTATTTCAACCGCATTGGCACAAAGGTGTAGTGGGCATTGTAGCATCCCGACTTATTGATACGTATTATCGCCCAACTATTGTATTGACAAAATCCGGCGACTATGCAGCGGGCAGTGCAAGGAGTGTTCCGGGTTTTAATTTGTATGAAGCCATTCATGCATGCAGGGAACATTTGCTGGGCTATGGCGGTCATTTTGCTGCAGCAGGTATGACGCTGGAGTTAGACAAAGTAGATGCTTTTAGAGAAAAGTTTGAAGAAGTAGTAGCTGCTACCATTACAGATGATCTATTGATACCTGAAATAATAATTGATGCGGAGATTGCATTAAAAGATATTAAGCAATCTTTTTACGACATCATTGCACAAATGGAGCCTTTTGGTCCTGAAAATATGCGGCCTGTTTTTGTGGCAAAAAAAGTAAAAGATTCAGGTTGGTCGAAAATTGTAAAAGAACAACACCTCCGCTTTTCAGTAATGCAGGACAATGTAACCATTACAGGTATTGGCTTTGGCATGGCCGATAAATTTTCTTTGATGGAAAAACAAGCACTGGTGGATATAGTTTTTACCATCAACCTCAACGAATGGAAAGAGGAAAAAAATCTACAATTGATGGTGATAGATGTTCGCCGCAGCGAATAAAGATGTACACAATAAACTCACAGTATTTGTATTGTTAATAAATAATTCATTTATGTAGCCTAATAGGATACTCTTAGTAATCTACATTTGCCATTCACTTAAAACGGTTATGGCATGAAAAAGATTTACTTCTTATCCTTATTATTTATCAGCCTTGCTGCTGTTTCTCAAACAACAGTTTTTTCAGATGACTTTAGTACAAACACAAGTGCAACTTACACAACTAGTGGTGCTTTAGGAGCAAGCCCATGGAGTGTATTAGTACCAAATGCAGATTGGGGTGGTAGAAGAAATACAAGCCCTGAACAGCTGGAGCTTACAAATGATGTAAGTGGAACTACAAACGTTGCTGGATGGGTTTTAGCCAGTACATCAATGTCTTCTTTCCTAAGTCCATACAACACAACTCTTAGTTCAAATACCGGAACCATAACCTGGAATTTAAATATCAGACAAATAAGAACTGATCCTTCTGGCTTTGCTTCCGGTAGTTACGGGGCCGCCTTTATCCTTGCAGGTACTTCTACAACTACAAGAACTGCAGGCACAGGTTATGCGATTGCCTATGGTCAAAGTGGAAGCGCAGATCCAATAAGATTAATAGAGTATACTGCCGGGCTTGGTACATCAACGAATATTATAACATCTAATACAACTGGACTTACAGATTTTGGCGTTGAATACCTTAGTGTAAGAGTTATTTATACCCCATCTACCAATACATGGGAATTACTTTTACGTAATGATGGCGCTACTGCCTTTGCTGATCCTGCAAGCGGTACTTTAGTAAGCCAGGGAACAGCTGTTAATAGTACTTACACCGGTACTCCATTAACTTTAATGGGTGCATTTTGGAATGGCTCTACAGCTGGAAGTCAAACCGCTTTTTTTGATAACACTTCAGTTATTGTTGGTGTTGCTGCCGGACCAACTGTCTCAATCGCTTCAGGCACTAACGCAGCTGAGGGTGGTGCTGCCGGAACTTTTACTATCAACTTTTCCCCTGCAACAACTGGAGCCGAAACAGTAAATTATGATTTGCCTATACCAGGCAATGCTACATTTACTACAGACTATGGCGCAACCTTAGTTTCTGCACCAACGGCTGGTGTTACACCTGCAACTTTAATTGCTACAAATGGAATATTAAATGTTCCGGCAGGAGTTTCATCAATTACTGTAACCATTACCCCAGTTGATGATGCAATAAGTGAAGGTTCAGAAACAGTTACAATGACTTTATCATCCCCATCGGGTACATATACATTGGGTAATGCTAGTTCGAACATAACAATTATTGACAATGAAGCATCTGGTATATCGAGTATACAGGGTACAGGCACTGCCGCAACGGCTGGTAGCTTTACAGTTGAAGCAATTGTAACTGGCATCTATCCAACATTAAGCCCTGCCGGTTTTTATATACAGGAAGAAGATGCGGATGCAGACGCAGATCCCAATACTTCAGAAGGAATTTTTGTAGTATCGTCCGCCTCAGTAACTGTTGGAGATTTAGTAAGAGTAACCGGTACGGTGCAGGAAAATGGATCTACTCCATCCTTTAACCAGGCTGTATTTGCAACAGCTACAGTAACTATTTTAAGTAATGCAAATCCATTACCTGCTTTTACAGATATTACATTACCTGTAACTGCTGTTGGCGATTATGAAAAATATGAAGGTATGCGGGTACGTTTTCCCGGTACACTTACAGTAACTGATAATGATGCACTCGGCTCATTTGGCGAATTAAAACTTTCTGCCGGTGGTTTAGTGTATCAGCCTACACAAATTCTTGATCCGAATGATGCAGTAGCAAGTGGTACTACTTCAACTGGAACAAGTAATGTAGCAGCTATTACTGCATTAACAGCAAGCAATAATCTACGAACAATTTTATTGGATGATGGCAGGGGTTCTATACCAAGTTTGCCTTATGTAAATGCAGATAATACAGTAAGAGTGGGCAGCACTATCGATAATATTACCGGCATATTGGGTTTTGCATTTTCAAATTATCGTATACAACCAATCGCCGCAGCCGTTCCAACATTTACACATGCTGCAAGACCTGCTGTTCCCGGCTATGGCGTAAGTGCTAATTTAAAAGTAGCCAGCTTTAATGTGTTGAATTATTTTAATGGTGATGGTTTGGGTGGAGGATTTCCCACCGCAAGAGGTGCCCATTCACCTGCAGAATTTACAAGACAACGGGATAAAATTATCACTGCCCTTACACAAATAAATGCAGATGTTGTGGGATTGATTGAAATAGAAAATGATGGTATAGGAGCAAATTCTGCAGTGCAAGATCTGGTGAATGGTTTAAATACAGTGCTTGGCTCCGGTACTTACAGTATTGTAAACGACGGAGCTTCTGTACAAACAGGTAACACCGATCAAATTCGTTGTGCAATCATTTATAAGTCTTCCGTAGTTACACCAGTTGGCGCAGCTATGCTTGGTAGTGATGCCATATTCGACAGACCACCTTTAGCACAAACGTTTAGCCTTGCCAATGGCAAGACTTTTAATTTTGTTGTCAATCACTTTAAATCAAAAGGTGGTTGTCCGGGCGGAGCAGGTGTAGATGCCGATCAGGGTGACGGACAATCTTGCTGGAACAACAGAAGGAAATTACAGGCTGATGCATTATTGAATTTTTTCAATACTCCAATTACCGGCGTTATAGCTGCTTCTGGTACTAACCGCATCATAACGGTAGGCGATTACAATGCTTATCATGAAGAAGACCCTATGGATATTTTACGAGCCGCCGGCTACATAGTAGCCGGAAGTGCTACTGCCACTTCCTATTTGTTTGCCGGACAAGTGGGTTCACTGGATCATATTGTGGTTAGCCCTTCTTTAGCAGGAACCGTTACCGGTATTGCAAAATGGAACACCAATTCGGTAGAGCCAACATATTTAGATTATAATGATGGAATAAATGATGGAGGTGGTGACCAGGTTAATCCATGGGCAGCTACTTATACCAATTCAGTATGGAGAGCTTCGGACCATGATGCGATAATGATGGGATTATTTTTAGATGTTACACTTCCTGTTACTATCACTAATTTTTCTGCCATAAAAGAAAATGCAACCAGCAAAATCACCTGGACAACTTCTCAAGAAGTAAATAGCCGTGAGTTTGTAGTAGAACGTTCGGTAAATGGCGGAAACAGCTGGCAGGTAATTGCCGTAGTTCCTGCAAGTGGCAATAGCAACAGTTCCATCAACTACAGCATTACTGATGCATCTCCGGTAAAAGGAGCTAACCTTTACCGCTTAAAATCGGTTGATCTTGACAGTAAGTTTGAATACTCTGCCATCCGCCGTGTAAATTTTGACAACAAGTACACATTCAGTGTTTATCCAAACCCGGCAACGGATGTAATAAGAATTGCAGTAGATAATTCAACTGGCTTAAATGCACAGCTGCAAATTTTAAATACACAAAGCCAGGTGCTTATCAGCAAACAAATAAACGGGTCTACCCAACCAGCTACTGTTAATGTAGCATCACTGGCTACCGGTGTTTATTTTCTGCGGATAATAACTGCCGATGGTACTGTTACCGTTCAAAAGTTCACCAAGCAGTAATTATGTTCTTTCAATAATACAAGCCTGCGGCAATGCTGCAGGCTTTTTTGTTTACTGTCAACTAATTGATTGTAAGTAATTTAAGAAGAATAAATGCCCTTTTACCAAGTATAGTTTATTGACTAAATTTAGTTTGAGTTTGCCTTTCGCTTCTGGGCCAATTCCCCTATCTTTGCCGCCCCAAATCTGTGTTCGCAGATTCTTTTCCCGCTACTGCAGGAACTGTCCAATGGGATAAACCGAATTTAAAAAAGTAAAAACATCTCCATGAACAATTACGAATTGATGGTGATTTTTACCCCTGTTCTCAGCGATGATGAATTTAAAGCGGAACAAAAAAAGTATGCTACCCTCGTTAAAGATAACGGTGGTTCTATTGTAGCAGAAAATCCATGGGGTCTTAAATCATTGGCTTACCCGATCCAGAAAAAAACAACTGGTCTTTACTGGGTACTTGAGTACGCTGCTGAATCAGAATTTAATGAAAAATTAAAAATTCAGTTGCTGCGTGATGAAGCGGTTCTTCGTCACCTATGCACTAAACTCGATAAATACGCCGTCGAGTACAATGCAAGAAAGAAAAGTGGTGTAAAATCTCATACCGAAAAAGCAGTGGAGGCATAATATCATGGCAAAAAATGAAATAAAATACCTTACTGCGATCAAAGCAGATAAAAGAGTAAAAAAATTCTGCCGTTTTAAAAAATACGGTATGCGCTACATCGATTATAAAGATGTAGAGTTTTTGAAAAAATTTCTGAACGAGCAGGGTAAATTATTACCACGCCGTCTTTCCGGAAACAGCCTGAAGTACCAGCGCAAAGTTTCCGATGCGGTGAAGAAAGCCCGTCAGATGGCATTATTACCTTACGTAACAGACCTTTTAAAATAACCTCACCCTAACTCCCGCCTATAATCGGGAAGACAGTGTAGCGAAAGCGAAACTGGGTTGGTGAACAAAAAGAGAACAATGGAAATTATATTAATTCAAGATGTAGATAATCTTGGTGCAAAAAACGAAGTAGTAAGAGTAAAGAACGGTTATGCCCGTAATTATTTACTGCCACGTCAATTAGCTGTAGAAAATAGCTTAAGCAACAAGAAGCAGTTAGAAGAGAGAATGAAGCAGGTGAAGAAGAAAGAAGACAAAATGCTTGCTGAAATAAACAGTGTTATTGCTAAACTGAATGAAGCTCCTCTTAAACTAGGTGCTAAAACAGGAACAAGTGGTAAGATTTTCGGTAGCGTTACTTCTCTTCAGATCAGCCGTGCTATCCGTGAGCAAAAAGGATATGAGATCGATCGTAAAAAAATCACTCTGCCTGATGAAGTAAAAGAACTTGGTACTTACAAAGCCACTATTGATTTTGGTAATGGCAAAAGCACTGAAGTTGAATTTGAAGTAATAGCTGAATAAAATCAACATTCATAATTTTTTTAAAGTCTCACTTTCAAGTGGGACTTTTTTATTTTCTATACCCGAAAGGGGGAATATTATTTACACTCCTCTCCACGAATCATTAGACTTTACGTTTAAATAACCAAGGCATGCTGTTTGACTAACTTTTACAAATATCCCTCCTGTGAAAGAGTATGTCCAATTAATTAGACATATAAAATAATCATTTACTCTTTAAACAGCAACTCATGAAACTTTTGTACTCTTTAAAAGCATTGCTTTTTTCATCCCTACTATTTCTTACTATTTCCACTTCGGCACAAACGCCTACCACAATAACTCCGGGTATATGCCAGGGTGTTATTGCTGACTTTAACACAAGTGATAATGGTTTTAATTCTCCAAGTATATACGGGAGTATTTTTGACAGTTCTTTCTTCTTTAATCAAAGCAGAGGGTACTGGACAGACTATTTACCTCCTATAAGAATAACTGCTCCGGGTTTTCCAAGAGCACAAAGTATTCTTTCTCCACCTTATCCTAATCCCAATGCTGTAGGAACATTTAATGTAGGTTTCTATTATATTGTCAATAATCCATTGGTGGATCGTTTTCAAATCCGGCTTATAAGTGTTACTTCAACTGGACAGGGAACTGTTACAAATGTTGAGGCTACATCAGGTCTTCAATCATTTGCCGCCTGGAGTACACCTGTTCCTTATGTAGATAATGGACCATCACCAACTCCATTGCTTAATGGCTTCGAAGGATTTGTTTGTATGAGATTAGTAGATCCTGATATTACTAATGGGCCAAATACTACCTACAGAGTAGAAGTGGCGTATATTTTAAACGGGCCATTCTTTGCAGTATTCGATAATTTTTCTATTGGCCCATTAAACATTCCTTTGCCCGTTGATTTTATCGGTATGGTAGCAAATAGAAATGCTGATAACACTGTAAACGTCAAATGGGATGTAAGTGATGAAATTAATGTACAGGAATACCAGGTTGAAAGAAGTGATGACGGAAGATCATTTACTCCGGTTGGTAGCGTAGCCGCAAAAGGAAAATCAGTTTATACATTTAATAATTACAATGTACCTGCTACAACGGTTTATTATCGCTTAAAAAGTATCGATATAGACGGTCGTTTTAAATACAGTGGTGTTGTAAAACTTTCCGGTAATTCTACAGATAGTTATGCTGATAAACTAAGCGTATATCCAACACCGGCACAAAGTGAAATAACAGTTGCGCATAAAAAATTAACCCGTGGTGCTAAAATGGTCATTACCTCACTGGAAGGAAAAACATTGAAAACGATTATTCCTGCTATCGGCGCATCACACACCAGAGTAGATGTAAATGGCATGACGCCAGGAATGTATATTTTAAGGTTAGATGATGGAATGGGTAATATACAGACTGCAAAACTGTTGAAAAACTAATTTCAAACAAGCTGAAAATCAAGCTGAAAGAAACCTGCCGAGTGCAGGTTTTTTTCATTAATCTCTGAAAATCAATGCTATCGGGTACTTACAGCTAATTGCCTGCTAATAAGCTAACTAACATATAAATTAAATTTGTTAGTAAGTAAATAAAAAAACCGTTATTTTGTAACGCATTTGGTGCTCTTTCAGTTTCACAAGTCCTGAACGTTTCGAAAAACCGTATATGTTCGATGGGTGCTGTTTACTGTTGACACTTTTATTTTTTTAAAAACTCTCAAAATGAACATTTACGTAGGAAACCTTAGTTGGAACCTGAAAGACCAGGATCTTTCAAACCTTTTCGCAGCACATGGCGAAGTAGTATCAGCAAAAATTGTTACAGACAAATTTACTAACCGTAGCAAAGGCTTTGGTTTTGTAGAAATGGCAAACGATGAACAAGCACAAGCAGCAATTGCAGCTTTGAACGGTTCTGAAGTTGACGGTCGTGGCATTGTAGTTAACGAAAGTCGTCCTAAGCCTGAAGGCGGTGGAGCTGGCGGCGGCGGTGGCTTCAAGAAAAGAAGCTTCGGCGGTGGCGGTGGTGGCTACAGCGGCGGTGGCGGCGGTGGCTACAAAGGCGGCGGCGGTGGCGGCGGCTACAAAGGTAAAAGCGGCGGTGGCGGCGGCGGTTACAATCGTGACCGTGGCGGTAGCGGAGGATACAATAACGATTATTAATCAATAACGATATTCACGAAGCTTTAATAAGTTCGGTTCGTAAGAGCCGGACTTTTTTTATTTTCACTCTTTATGAAAAATGAAATAGTGTTGTCTTCCGTAATAGCCGGATGTATGAAATGGGGGAAATGGGGTTCCTGTTTTTCTACTTCCGCTTATTTATCGGCAATAGAATTTTGTGCTGAAAATAATATTAACAGCTTTGATCATGCTGATATATATGGTGACTATACAACTGAGAAAGAATTTGGTGATGCGTTGAAAAATAATTCGGCTTTAAGAACAAAAATTCAGTTGATTACAAAGTGCGGAATTAAAATGCTCTCTGTCAACCGGCCAGCTAATAAAATAAAATCATACGATACCAGCTCAAAGTATATTATACAAAGTGCAGAGCAATCACTGGAAAACCTGCATACAGATTATATAGATGTATTTCTTTTACATCGTCCCGATCCATTAATGAACCCCATAGAAATAGCTGAGGCATTCACAAAATTGAAACAACAGGGAAAAGTATTGCATTTTGGCGTATCAAATTTTACGCCTTCGCAGGTAACTATTATAAATAAATACTTCCCGGTTGAAGTAAATCAAATCGAAATTTCTGTCTCACATCTTGAGCCATTTCATAACGGACAACTAGACCAGTGTATTGAGCATAAAATAATTCCGATGGCCTGGGCTCCGTTGGGTGGAGGCAGTATATTTTCAGCAATACCAGATCAAAAAAGTAAAAGAATTCTGGCCGTAGCGCAAGGTTTAGATAAAAAATATAGTGCTGGCATTGATAACATCCTGCTGGCCTATCTTACTGCACACCCCGCAGGCATAATTCCTGTTTTAGGTACATCAAAAATTGAACGGCTTAAGTCAGCTATTGCTAATACTGGTTTACAACTTGAAAGGGAGGAATGGTTTATGTTATGGGCTGCATCTACAGGACATGATGTTGCTTGACCTATCATTTAAACAACCGCATCGAATTTTTAAAAACTAATAGCGGAATGCAAGTTTCCCGGGCATTATATCAATAGCAAGTTTTGCAGCTTCATAATATTCTCCATCGAGGTGAAATGAAATACTCGCATTACTTTCTATGGTTATTTGCTTTGCTTTAAAATGATTAACAAATGAAAGGTTTAAGTGTCGTCCTTTCTCCATAACCGGAAGCCATCTTAAACGAATTAAGGGCCGAAGTGCATCAATCATAACCAAATCAAACAATCCGTCATCAGCTTTTGCCTGTGGTGCAATATGAAAACCGCCACCTGCCCTGCTACCATTACTGATATCAATAATAAAATACTTTTTCGCTGTAAGTGTTTTATTATCTGCTATTACCCGATACATTTTTGAACGATACGAAAATATTTTTTTCAGTATCATAGCCATAAATGAAGCCTTACCAGCCTTTTTCTTTTTACCTGCCAGACCTCTTACCACTTCACCTTCAAACCCAATACCAACACCATTGATAAAATACTTTTCATTACACTTTCCAAGGTCAATGGGTTTAGGTTCTGCTGATAAAGCCTGTTGAAGTTGTTCTTCAAAACTAATTTTACCATACAACATCCAGTGAAAATCATTCCCTGTACCTCCATTAAAAACAACAAGGGGTAATTGAATATTCGGATAATGATTAACAAAATAATTCAGTGTTCCATCCCCACCAACAATCCATACATCCGTAAAGCCATTAAAATCCGGCGGCCAGTTTTCTTTGAAGAGAGTATGAGGAATATTTTTGTGGACTAAATTTTCTACTATTTTCTCTGCTAATGCCACAGATATTCCAGATCCTGCCAATTGATTACAAACTATGGCAATATTTTTTGAGTTGGTTTGCATTAAACAATATAGTCCCGCCAATTGGCAGGACTATAAATCTAATCGTTTTTTTCTTTACTGAACTACTCTCACCACACCTGCGCCATTATAAGAATGATACTCTCCATTATACATTGCATCTGCACTTACCGGCCCCATTTTATAATTACCGGGTGATACTGCACGAACCGCATAGTAATACGTTTGCTTGTTGCTGTTGGCATCTACAAAGAAATGTATTCTGTCATCCCGTACATCCAATGCAGTTGGTGTCATTGCATCTTTTATCCAATCCATACCTGGTATTTCTTTGGTTCTGGGGTTTTCAATTTCAAAACCGGCAGGTAACAGATCGGTGATGACAACATTTTCTATCGGTGTATTAAATGAACGTTCCAACGTAACACCAATTATGATCAACTCATTTTGTTTGAATGTGTTTGTTGTTAAAGGCTTACCAGTTCTATCAAAGAAGCGGCGGCGAACTTTCAGGTAACTATCTTCCTCTTTATACGCACCGCTTGCACTTATGCCTTCAGCCTGCCAAAAATAATATAAACGGCCACTACCTTTTGTTGCTATTTCTATATTGTTATTACCCAATGCCTTCATATCACCGGTCCATTGACCAGCATCTATTTTAGCTATTGTTTTACCATTTACTTTTATTTCAGCAGTAGCGGTAGAATTATTTGCCGCTTTAGCATGTTTGCCTAATGCTAAGAAAGCAAATGCTCTTTCCTGTGTACTTAAATACTTTCTTGCTTTTAATTTATCGGCCACATGTTTTACCATGGTGCCGATCTGTGCATTACCGGGGTCGACATCGATCAATGCATTTAATGCAATAGCTTCATCCCGCACATCAGAGTAATAGCTACCACCAGTTTGCGCCACTGACTCTTCACCACTGAATGATGCTGGCAACATAGCGGTAAAAGATTTTCTATCGCCAGCAGTTGCATAAGCCGCAGCTAATAAGTAACGGCTATCCAATGCCAACAGAGAAGGGTTAGCTTTGTAGTAGTTCATAGCAGGTACGTTTGTTCTTCCGGCCAATGCCAACACATACAAACCATAGGTAACTTCTTTTGGCGCTATCTTTTTATTCTGGTCACGGTTGTAGTAATACGTAATGGTTTCTTTATTCTTCAACCTGTTGTTGATATAGTTCAGCATCGTTTCCAGCAAACTATTATCCACATCAAAACCGGCTTTCTTTGCTTCCAATAAGAAATGTGCTGCATAAACAGTCGTCCACCAGTCTTCTTTTCCTTCACCATCCCATAATGTAACAGCACCGTTATACAACTGTCGCATTTTAATTTTGCGAATGGCTTCCAGGATATTGGTATTCGCATTCACTTTATTCTGTTGCTTATTTAACTGCATCAGGTCAGACAGATCGCTATAATAAATTTGTGGAAACGCTGCGGATACAGTTTGCTCCGTACAACCATACGGATATTGCACCAGGTATTTTAATTGCTCACCTAATTCCAATGCAGGAGAACGGCTGACAACTAAATTATAATTGACACTACCCGGCATAAAGTCGCTCAATCCTATACTTACTTTTTGTGTACTGCCTCCGGCAATAGAACCACTACCTGTAGATTTTTGTAAGGTAGATGGAGGACGAACAGCAATTTCTGTAGCATCGGTAAACTTCTCTCCCATTCCACTTACAGTTACTGTTACTTTTCCAACATTGATGGTTGGGTCAGCCACTACTTTAAATGTTGCACGGCCTTCACTTTTTGCTGCTAAACTAACTGATTGATTATTTCCGCCAACAATCTTCATCGGGCCTTCCACCCCTATCGTTGCTGTTACATTTGCAGCTTTGTCAGTGGTGTTGGTCAATGTAACCGGCACATTCACGGTGTCACCCGGACTTAAAAATCTTGGCAACGCTGTGCTTACTACTATAGGATCAGCAACTGTCATTGTATTATCAGCAGCACCAAAGCTTTGTCCTTTATATGAAACAGCCATCAATCTCAATTCTCCACTGAATTGTGGAATATCAAATTCAAATTCAGCAATACCGCTGCTATTTGCTTTTTTGATACCGCCCCAATAGCTGACTACTTTTACTCTTTTAGCAGCCAATGGATTAACCCTACCATCCACATTTAAGTTGCCGCTGGCATCACCACCGGTACTGCTCAGCTTAGCTCTTACTTCTGCAAACAATAATGGGTACAAATCGAATGCTGAAACCTGTAAAGCTTTTTTCTGATAGAAATAATCATAAGGGTTCGGTGTTTTAAAATCATTGATCTGCAACACACCATTATCTACTGCTGATAAGGATACAAAGCTACCAGGAGCCGCTTTTACAGTTACCTTCTGATGAGTTTTTGAACGAACTGTTTTCTTCGCATCAATTGTTACATCGATCTTCCTGTTTTTATCTTCTACTGTTACATTTTTAAATCCATGCGCCACTGTTAATGGAATATCGGATACTTCATGTGGTTTGATCAATGTAGCAGTGATATACACATTAGGAACATGTTTAGCATCCAGTTTTAAATTTAAACTGGCGGTTCTATTACTCACTTCCACATACTGGTGAGAAATGACATGGTCCGTTTCCAATGTTACCAGCATTCTGCCACTAAATGGTGTTTTAAATAAAGCTTCTACACTTTCGCCGGTGAGATACGATTTCTTATTCACTTCAATTTCAATATTACCTTCCTTGCTTACTTCAAATGAACTGTTGTTGCCGCCATAGCTTCCATAGCTGTAAAATCTGCGGCTTACATAGCTAGTAGCACCGGGTCGATAAACTTTTACTTCATAATCACCGGGGCTTCTTGGCACATAAGTATAAACAGTGTTGTTGCCAACAGTGATCTGTTGCTCGATCATCAGTTTGTCTTCTTTCTGTGATTCATAACGGAAATAACTACCACTTTTTATCAGTACTGTTCTATACTCATGCTTTATTACTTCTACTCTTGCGGTTGAACTAACAGCGTTGCCATCTTTATTTACTGCAGCTAACTGAAGTTTAACCGCTTGGTTCAATGGATAATAATAAAACCAATCTTGTTTGATGCCGAAGAATACATCTTGTGTAAACACATCGACATTAGTGGCACGGCTTACAGGTCTTCCTGTTTCATCAAACACCGTTGTAAAGAAACTGGTTTGTAA
Source organism: Chitinophagaceae bacterium (assembly GCA_022843585.1). Lineage (GTDB taxonomy): Bacteria > Bacteroidota > Bacteroidia > Chitinophagales > Chitinophagaceae > JJ008. Next base: position 927,876 of record JALHNJ010000001.1, on the reverse strand, counting down.
TGCTCCCATATTTGCATAGGTAGCCGGAACAGTATAATCGATACTTGCATTACCCGCCTCATCTGTTGAACCTTCTTTTACTTCTTTATCAAAAAAAGTATTTTGATTGGCCAAACTAAAATCATAACCGTCAAACTTCGGTGAAGAAAAAGATTTTTGTTTTACCTGTATTTCTGTTTCATATTTTCTATTCGCAGCTGGGGGGCCAAAAAAGTTCATCGCATTGATAGAAAGTTTAGCTACATCTCCTGAACGAAGGAATTCTTTATCTAGTTTAGCGTTTACTTTAATACGGTCAGGCACAAATTCTTCCACAGAAAAATTCTTTGAAGCAAGTAACACATCTGTGGAGGTATACACTTCTAATGTATAGCTACCGGTAATAGCTGCGGTAGCGATATCAATACTTCCTTCTACTGAACCTTCTTCATTCAAGCTTTTACGGAATGATTTCAGTTCTTTACCATTCGGCATCAGGAATTTCATCTTCAACGGCACATCACCGGGGTTTTTCCATTGCGCATCACGAAGGATGACCGAGAAATTTATTTTCTCACCGGGGCGATACACATCTCTCTCTGCATAGACAAATGCATCAAAGCCAGATGTATTATTTCTTTTACCGCCCACATCAAACCTGGAGGTATTCACTCTTGTATTATTAAAAGGCAGGTAGTTAAAATCATCTGCCGTTTTTGCAATGATCATAGCTGGCTTAAAGCCACTGAATTCTTTTTTACTATAAGCTATAGTTGCAACTCCATCTTTATCCGTTGCACCTGTTCCGATCAACTGGTTATTGCTGGAGTAAACGGATACATTTACTGCCGTAATGGGTTCAGCTGATTTTATGGAGTTGGTAAATACATAAATCTTATCCTGTCCTTCTTTGGCAATTAATCCCAGGTCAGACAATGAAATATAGCGACTGTCTTTTACCCAATAATCTTCGGCTGAACGAATGACAATATGATAAACTCCTTTAAAGTCAGGCAGCCTGTCTTCAAATTGAGAGAAATTTAAAATCCTTCCCGCACCACTTTTTGGTAATGAACGGGTATCAATTTCTTTTTCATAAATAACATCACCCAGCATCGCATCGCCACCACCATAGCTATCATAATAATCATAATCTCCTTCGTAGCTGGCATAATCAGGCCCGCTGCTGGTTTCCTGGGGATAGTAGCCGTAGCGTTGTGCCATTAAAAGATTATTCTCATAAATTTTTGAGATGATCAATTTCACCTTCGGCACATTGGTGATCTGCACCTCAATATTTTTTCCACCTTTCTTTGAAAGATAAACTGCCTTACTGTTCGTAAAATTGATACCGGATTCTAACTCACCAAAAGCGACACCTCCATTATAATCTTCTTTCATTACCCCACCGATCTTTCCCCGTAACCCTTGTACAATCGTTAATGCATAGCTTTTTTCTGTATCGAACTTGTCACTGCGCAATGTAAAGCCATAATCGTTTGCCTCAACTGTATAGGCAAGATCCGGGTCGAATTTTACAAATGACTTAATACTTTCACCCGTCAATTGCTGACTGGTCGTTACTCTTACCACACCTTCCACTCCATCATGCTCTGATTCTACATTTTGTACAGTTAATACATAAGGAGAAGGAATGGTAATAGTATTTGTAATAGCATCTTCTGTCGATGTATTTCCCTTTTCAGGTTTCAGTCCTTTTGCAATACTCACCTTTGCATCTGCATCTTTATCTTCTGCTTTCAATCCATTTATTCGAAGCGATATTTTGTTATCTGGTGAAATGGTGATCATATTGAAGTCTGCTTTTTTCCCTTCTACTTCAATATTTAATTTGTCTTTTAGATCTTCCGGGTTCACCCGGTAGTTAAAAAACAAATCAATTTGTGGTATGGCAGAAGTGCTGGATTCGCCAACCCAAATCACTTGAGAATTATCTAAAGTCAGATTCGGCGTATGAAAAGATATCTTATCTCCGTTCTTTACCGAGTTATACTTACTGTACTTTAAAACGGCACTCTTCACTTTTGCTTTGTAAGTAGTTGCGGGATTTAGAGGCTGTGAAGGAGAAAACACTAACTCATCCGGGCTTTGCCAGCGAAACTTACCCGTAATTTTTGGTTCAAATGAAATATAGTCCGTCGAGTCCCAGGCATTCAGCATGGAATCTTTTGCCAGCGAACTGCTGAAGCGAAAAACAAGGTTGCCCAATTGCGGCACTTCGCCTTTTGCGTTGGTAAAAGAAATAGTAACGGCATTTTTTTTACAAGAAGACAAAAAAATAGCCCCTGCTGCAATCAGCGGAACTAAGTAAGCTTTGATACGCATAAATGTGTTGTTAAATGACCGGGCAGGTATGACCTGAACGGGATTAGGTTTAAGAAGAAAAGTTAAAGAAGTTTGATGTAGAAAAAAATTTAGCTGTACATTACTTTTTCACAAAAGGCTTGTGCACCGGTGGAGTAAATAACAGAATTTAGCACTGCGGCAGCTAAGGGGGAATATCCCGTGTTGGGCGGGACGAGTCAGACGATTCCATACAGGAAGAAAAGAATTTGATAGGAAAGATACAGCGCATAGAATAGTAGTTGCAAATTTTAGAAGATAAATATTTGTTAAGTGGATATAAGTTTCCAATCAACAGTTGTTTTTTTGCATCAGTAGAGATGCCGGCAACAGCCATTTTACATGCATGAAAAAAATTAAATTCAGAATAACTAAAAAGAAGGTGCTTCGTTTCTTTAAGCGTCTCGGTATAGGTTTTATAGGACTAATTATTTTATTCTTCCTGCTAAACTGGATCTTTCCCGTACCAGATAAAGTTGAATATTCTACCATCATCACCGATAACAAAGGCGAAGTGATTAATGCCTACCTTACTAAAGACCAAAAATGGCGGATGAAAACCGAGTTGGGTGAGATTTCGCCATTACTTCAAAAAACAATTATTGCCAAAGAAGACAAACACTTCTACTCTCATCCTGGTGTAAATCCTTTTGCCGTAGGCAGGGCATTTTTCAACAACCTGTTTAAGATGCGGCGTACATCTGGTGCCAGCACTATTACTATGCAAGTGGCTAAAGCTTTGGAGCCGGGAAAAAGAAACATCTTCAGTAAGATCAGAGAGATGTTCCGGGCCTTTCAGCTGGAACTTAAGTACAGTAAAAAGGAAATACTGCAACTCTACTTAAACCTTGTTCCCTATGGCGGCAATATTGAAGGAGTAAAAGCAGCTTCTATTTTGTATTTCAAAAAGAACCCCGATCATTTATCGCTGGCAGAGATCACTGCATTGAGTATTATTCCAAACAATCCGAGTTCATTGGTTGTAGGTAAACACAATGACCGTATCATAAAAGAAAGAAATGGCTGGCTGAAAAAATTTGCAGATAATAAAGTATTTACCGAAAAAGAAATTGAAGATGCACTAAATGAACCGATGAATGCAACAAGAGGAACAGTACCGCATTATCTTCCTCATCTTTCTTATAAGTTAAAGAAACAAGGAGGTGACATTATTAACACCCACATTGATCTTAACACTCAACAAAAAACTGAAAAATTAGTTGAAGACTATATCAGAACACAGCGGTTAAAAAATATTAAGAATGCTGCTGTTGTTATTATTGATAATAAAACGCATAAAGTTATTACCTATGTAGGCTCTTCCAATTTTTTTGATACGACTGATGGTGGCCAGGTTAATGGTGCCAATGCAGTTCGCCAACCGGGCAGTACCTTAAAACCTTTACTCTATGCAATGTGTTTTGATGAAGGATTGCTTACCCCAAAAACAGTAATGACAGATGTAGCTGTAAACTATGAAGGTTATGCTCCCGAAAATTATGATGAGAAGTTCAATGGCTATGTTACGGTTGAAAAGGCGTTAGAACATTCCTTAAATATTCCCGCGGTCAAAGGATTGAGATTATTGGGACATGAAAAAATGATACAAAAACTATCCAATTGTAATTTTAAACAAATACAAAAGGATAGGAGAAAACTTGGATTGTCTTTAATTCTTGGTGGATGCGGAACAACACTTGAAGAACTTACTGGCCTGTTTTCATCGTTTGCAAATGATGGTATGTATATTTCTCCATCCTATACACAAAACGATACGGTACATAATAAAGTAAGAGTGATTAGTCCGGCAGCTAATTATATGACCAGCGAAATATTGTCAAAAATAAACCGCCCCGATTTTCCTTTGAACTGGGCAGCTACAGAAAAGATGCCAAAGATCGCCTGGAAAACCGGTACCAGTTATGGCCGCAAAGATGCCTGGAGTATTGGCTACAATAAAAATTATACCGTAGGTGTGTGGACCGGAAATTTTTCCGGGATTAGTGTTGCTGATCTAAGTGGAGCAAATATTGCAACTCCATTACTTTTTAAAATTTTTAATACTATTGATTACGATAGCGATGAAGAATGGTTTACCCAACCGAATGATTGTGATATACGACAGGTTTGCAGTGAAACCGGCTTAGCTCCTTCTGAACATTGCAGCAGTTTAGTTACTGATTATTTTATTCCGTTGATCTCTTCTACCAAAGTTTGCGACAACTGGCAGGAAGTAATGATCAATGGCAGCGAAAAAATATCGTATTGTAAAAGTTGTGCCCCAGAAAACGGTTATAAAAAGAAATGGTATAAAGTGGTGCCGCCAGATATGCAGTCATGGTTTGAAGAAAACAGGATCGCTTATCAAAAAATACCGCCGCACAATCCTGAATGTGAATTGATCTTTAAAGGAGCGGCTCCTGCTATCACTTCGCCGGTAAATGGCACTGAATATTTAATTAATAAAAAAGACCCGGAGCCATTACAACTAGTTTGCAAAACTGCCAATGATGTAAGTAAAGTTTATTGGTACATCAATAACAAATTTTACAAAAGCAGTAATGCAGGAGAGAAACAATTCTTTGTTCCCGAGGAAGGACCAGTAAAAATTTCCTGTACAGATGATAAAGGGAGAAACAGGAATATAAAGATCACTGTAAAATATGTTTCCCTTTAGATCTTAGCTGCCGCTTCTTCCCCGGTATTGATCGCTCCTTCCATAAAACCCTGCCAGTCGGCCAAATGCTCTCCTGCAAAATGGGTATGAATATGGGATCGTTTTAGAATCGGCATTACTCTAAACCATTGCCCTTTTCCATACAAGGCATAAGCACCATGCGAAAACTCATCGTTGCCCCAATAATAGTTTGTTTGTTTCTCCCAACTGTCTTTCACATCATTAAAATGCGGACGAAGTGTTTGCAGGATCATATCTTTTCGCCAGTCTTCGGTTTGATTGGCTACTACGGCCGCTTTTTCGCCAATGGTATAAGAGATCAAAACCCCCTTTTTTGAATCTTGATTTTTGGTAGCATGATAAAAATAATGAGGAGACTGATCGGTTATCATGTCAAAGCTTTCATCTTTCCAGAAACGTTTGCTGAATAAGAGTGGGTTTTTGTTGATACGGGCATATTGCAATTCATTTATTGCATTTACCTGGTCGGCAGGTAAACCTGGCTCCCATTTTATATTTTTTACTGCATATGTTGGGGCTGTACAAATAATTTTATTTGCGGTGAACTTTTGCCCGTTCTTACAATAAACCATCACCCCGCCTTTTACATTTTGCACTACCCGCTGCACAGCATGTTCCAATTTTATTTTATCCATGCCAATTTTTGCGGCGATCTTTTTTGCCAGCATACTATTGCCACCTTTTATTTTCAGGTCCATTTCATTTTTTTCGCTGCTTTCAGCATATTCTGCTAATGCTGCAAAGGCTGATACACTTCGGATAGTTTCACCAAAGTCAGTGCTGTCTAATAATTCCCGCAGATTTAAATCTCTTCCTTCGCAGCCGTTGTTTACCAAAAACCGCCACCAATCCATTTTATCGATCTTTAATTTATCTGCTTGCGATAGTTTGGGATAATTATCAATGATGGATTGAAATTTCTTTTTCCATTCGGGACTATAATCCCAATCACCATTTTTATAATATTTTCCTTCATAAATAAGATGTGAATCAAACTGGTTGTTTTGTAACTCCAGCCCAAACTCATTACACAAGTTCTGTAACCGCTCATGCGAATTTCCTACCCACTCTGCGCCTAATTCAATAATGAGATTTTCCTTTTCATCAATGGTATGTGAGAATACCCGTCCGCTTATTCGACTGCGGGCTTCAAGGATCACAAAATCAATTTTCTTTTTATGTAAATAGTAAGCGGCAGATAAACCAGCAAAGCCGGCACCAATAATGATCACTTTGGGTTTTGCGCCAATAAAAAAATTGCTGAAGGAGGATGAGGCTAGTAATAAACCGCCGGAAGCTAAGGTGGCTTCCTTAATGAATTGTCTGCGGGAACTCATGCGTAAGGTTTTGGTTGGATTGTAAGTTCTGGAATTTTGGGAATATGTACAAGTTCATTTTGTTTCTCGCAGCAAACACTGCGAGAAATAGATGCCATGAAAACAGAACTATGAAGTGATAGTCTTTTTCATTCTTTCAGTGAAAGAATGAAAAACCCCAATTCTGCGGATTGCAACAGACGATGCCCAAAGAACCGAACGATGGCAAACAAAAAAGTCAGCGAAGAATTTTTGCTGACTTTTTTGATTCATTTATGAATATTTTATTCCACTTTCTTCACACTGCCTGCACCACTCGTATGTTGGCTTGCAACGGCACTTCCTTTATAGCGAACATCGCTGGCTCCGCTGGCTTCTGCATTTAGTTTTACACTGGCAAATACTTCTGCATTGCTGGCACCGGATAAATCTACCTCTGCATTTTCCGATAATAATTCATAACAATTGGCATCAGAAGCACCACTACCTTTTATAATGAGATCTTTTGTTTGCCCGAACAAAGTAATACTACTGGCACCACTCATGCTGGCCGATACTTTTGGAGTTTTTAGTTCCAGTTCGGCATTGCTGGCACCTGTAACATCAATATCAATTGCATCGGCTGTTAATTCATTTTCACTCATTATTTTGCTGGCACCAGAAGCATTAAGACTTCTTATTGAAGGAGCAGATACATACACTTTTATTTTTCCGGTAGCATTCAAATTGGTACCATCTTCTTCCCGAATTCTCAACACACCATTTACTTCCGTAATGATAATATGTTGTTGCAGGTTCTCATCGGCTTCCACTTTTACAGAAAAAGTTGAATCGTTTTTTACATATACATGAATGGCATCGCTTACTTCAACCCCGTTAAAATTGGCATGCGACCTTGCCTGGGAAATAACATTGCCATTACCTCTGATCCTTTCTCCGGTAATTTCATCGCAAGAAGAAAATAACAGGATGGTGATAGCAGCTACAAGAGAAAAACGTTTCATGTTCAATGATTTTGTGGTAACAAAAGTAAGCTCAAAATCTTCGATTTCAACAAATTTGACGCTTTCGGTAGTAGTAAGGTTACAATTGGGGATTAATAACAAAAGCAGGCAAAAACCCACTAGGGTAAGGGGTTTCAAACTGTGTGGCATAAACTACAAACCTTTTTTTACCTTCGCTGCCATTACCCCTTATTGTGAAGGGAAAACGGGGTAGCTAATACACCCTTCTCTAATTATTTATTACATGACTGAAAAAATCCTGATTCTTGATTTTGGCTCTCAATTTACCCAGTTAATTGCCCGTGCCGTAAGGGAAGCTAGTGTGTATTGCGAAATTATTCCTTTCAATAAGCCTTTTGAATTTGAGCCTGGATTGAAAGGCATCATTCTTTCTGGTTCACCTTTTTCAGTGAATGAAGTGAATGCCCCGGATGTGGATGTACAATCATTCATTTCAAAAGTACCGGTGTTGGGAGTTTGCTATGGTGCACAACTAACGGCCAAACGTTTTGGCGGACTGGTTGCAAAAAGTAATAAACGGGAATATGGCCGTGCCATTCTTCAACTTAAAAAAGAAGATGTGTTGCTTAAAGATGTGTCGCAACAAAGTCATGTGTGGATGAGCCATAGCGATACTATAAAAGAATTACCTGATGGATTTGAATTGTTAGCCGATACGGAAAGTATTCCGGTCGCCGCATTCAAAAAAAATGGAACCGAAACAAACCCTCTTTATGGTGTACAATTTCATCCGGAAGTATATCATTCCAAAGAAGGAAAAAAAATTCTGAATAATTTTCTATTACATATTTGCGGTTGTACACAAGATTGGACACCGGCACATTTTATTACCGATACGGTAGCCGCATTAAAAAAGCAAATTGGTGACCGTAAAGTTATCATGGCACTTAGCGGTGGTGTTGATTCTACTGTTGCAGCTACGTTAATTCATAGAGCTATTGGGAAAAATCTATATGGAATTTTTGTAGATAACGGGGTGTTGCGCAAAAACGAATTTGGTGCTGTACTTGAAATGTATGCGAAACTTGGATTGAATGTAACGGGTATCGATGCGAAGCAGCGTTTTTATACTGCCCTTGCCGATAAAACAGACCCCGAAGCCAAAAGAAAAGCGATTGGAAGTTTATTCATTGACGTTTTCCAGGAAGAGTCTAAAAAGATCGAAGGTGTTGGATTGCTGGGACAAGGAACTATTTATCCGGATGTGATAGAAAGTTTGTCGGTACATGGCCCGTCTGCTACTATCAAATCTCATCATAATGTTGGTGGGTTGCCCGACCATCTTCATTTGGAGTTGGTGGAACCATTGCGTTCATTATTTAAAGATGAAGTAAGAAAAGTTGGCCGTGAATTAGGGATACCGGCAGAAATGATTGATCGCCACCCCTTTCCGGGACCGGGACTTGCCATCCGGATTTTGGGAGAAATTACCGAAGAAAAGGTACAGTTGTTGCAAGAAGCAGATCACTTATATACTAAGATGTTAAAAGATACCGGGTTGTATGCAACTGTGTGGCAGGCCGGAGCTATCTTACTGCCGGTAAAAAGTGTGGGTGTAATGGGTGATGAAAGGACCTATGAATTTACAGTGGCATTAAGAGCAGTGACGAGTGTGGATGGAATGACAGCGGATTGGGCACATTTACCGTATGAGTTTTTAGCAAATATCTCAAACGAGATCATTAATAATGTAAGAGGAATAAACAGGGTGGTATATGATATAAGCAGTAAACCACCTGCAACAATTGAGTGGGAATAAGATGGTGAGTGAGATACCTCTTTAAATGAATTCTTATTTATGAATAAAAACATTCTTGGATTATTGATTTTAGTTTTTGCATTTCATATGTCGAATGCACAAACAGAAATTCGTAAACATAAGGTGGCAATTTTTGCTCCTTTGTATCTTGACTCTGCATTTGATTACAATGATGAATACCGTTACGCAAAAAATGTATTTCCAAAATATATTAATCCCGGATTAGAATTTTATGAAGGAGCCCAACTGGCTATTGACTCTCTCAATAAAGAAGGAGCTCCGTTAGAAATCTTTATTTATGATACCCGATCTTCCAAACAAAGTATCGCCAAGCAATTGAATCAAGCAGAAACAGATAGTGTTGAATTGATTATTGCGCATAGTACCAGCCAGGAAGTAAAAATTTTTGCGGATGCTGGCTTGAAAAGGAATATACCTGTTATAAATGTAAATCTCCCTAATGATGGCGGTGCCAGTGCAAATCCATTTTTTGTGGTATTAAATTCTACATTAAAGACGCAGTGCGAAGGAATCTATAAACATATTCAGAAATATTATTCGCTCAACCCGATTGTGGTGTTTAGAAAAAAAGGGCAATTAGAAGACCGGCTTAAAATGTATTTCGATGACTTTTCAAAAAGCACCGTAGCTGTGCCGTTGAAAATGAAATATGTTGAACTGACGGATAGCTTTACGGTGAATCAGCTTCGGGCTCATCTTGATACTACTAATCAAACGCTTTGTATTGCTGGTAGTCTTGATGAGAATTTTGGAAGAAGATTGGTAAAGCAATTATCTATTCTTAAAAAACAAAAATACCAGGCTTCCGTAATGGGCATGCCTACCTGGGATAATATAAAAGATTTCAACAAGCCAGAATACAAAGGTGTTGAGATTATTTACAGCACTCCTTTTTATCATTCAAAAGTTGATAAAATAAGCCAGGGAATTACAAATTACTTCAACACGGTGATGTTTGCACGGCCTTCTGATATGGTATTTCGTGGGTATGAGGTAACCTGGAAATATGCAAAGTTGCTTATGCAATATGGCAAAGACATTTCATCAAATCTGGGTAACAAACAGTACAAAGTGTTTACAGACTATGATATTCAGCCTAACCTCAACAAACAATCCATGACACTGGATTATTTCGAAAATAAAAAACTCTATTTCCTGAAATGGCAAGATGGGATGTTGAAAGGAGTGTTTTAATTTTCGTTAATACTGTAACTTCATACTCTATTTCGTTTTTGTGGAAGTACAGGATACCAAAGGATATAACATTATCAATAACTGGCTTGAATCAAAAGGTTTTAAGCCTTTTTTATTTCAGCAGCAAGCCTGGCAACAAATCATTGCTGGTAATAGTGGATTAGTAAATGCACCTACTGGTTGCGGTAAAACATTTTCTGTTTTCTTAGGAGCTGTTATTGATTTTATCAATCATCACCCTGATGATTATACAAACAGAAAAAATAATGGCTTACAATTGCTATGGATAACACCACTCCGTGCCTTAGCCAAAGATATTGGCCGTGCCATGGAAGAAGTAATTGTAGAGTTAGGCATGAATTGGAAAGTTGGGATAAGAAATAGCGACACTTCCACTTCCCAAAGAGCTTCTCAAAAAAGGCAAATGCCGGAAGTGCTTATCATTACTCCGGAAAGTTTGCATTTATTGTTAGCACAAAAAGGATATCCGGAAATTTTTCGTTCGCTGAAATTAATTGCTATTGATGAATGGCATGAGTTGCTGGGAAGTAAGAGAGGCGTGCAGGTAGAGTTAGCAATTTCTAGAATAATCGGGAGTCGTCAGTTAGCAGTTACAACCAATGACTCACGGCTCAGCATTTGGGGAATCTCCGCTACTATTGGAAATTTAGAAGAAGCTAAAGAAGTTTTACTATCGCCAATCAAAAAAGTAGGAATTACTATTAAGGCTAATCTTAATAAAAAAATTGAAGTCGAGTCTATTTTCCCTGATGAAATTGAAAAATATCCATGGGCAGGTCACTTAGGAATTAAACTGGCACATAAACTCATTCCTATTATTCAAGAAAGCAAAACAACACTCATTTTTATTAATACAAGGGGGATGAGTGAGAGATGGTATCAAACATTGCTGGATGTTTGTCCGGAGTTAGCCGGCTCTATTGCTTTGCATCACAGTTCTATTGATAGGGAAATGAGAGAATGGATCGAAGACAATCTTCATACCGGTAATTTAAAAGCAGTAGTATGTACTGCCAGTTTAGATTTGGGAGTAGATTTTCGCCCTGTTGAAACGGTGATACAAGTTGGTTCACCAAAAGGAGTAGCCCGGTTTTTACAACGGGCTGGCCGTAGTGGTCATAGTCCGGATACTGTAAGTAAAATTTATTTCCTGCCAACGCATTCATTAGAGTTGATAGAAGCTGCTGCATTAAAATCGGCGATGCAGGAAAATATGATCGAGAGTCGCCCACCAATGATGCTTTGCTTTGATGTGCTGATGCAATACCTGAATACAATTGCGATATCCGATGGTTTTTTACCGGATGAAATTTATAAAGAAGTCGCTTCCACTTTTTGTTTTAGAGATATAACCAAAGATGAGTGGCAACATATTCTTCATTTTATTACAGAAGGTGGCAATGCCATGCAGCAATATGATGAATTTAAAAAGGTAGAAATAATAGATGGGGTGTATAAAATTAACAGTCGTAAAGTAGCCATGCGCCACCGCATGCACATTGGTACTATTGTAAGTGATTCGATGTTGAAAGTGAAATTTATGAGTGGTGGTTATGTTGGTGTGATCGAAGAATATTTTATTTCAAGATTAGAAGCAGGTGATGTATTTACACTAGCTGGTAGAAATCTTGAATTCCTGATGATAAAAGATATGACAGTTCTTGTAAAAAAATCAGATAAGACAAAATCCATTGTGCCCAGCTGGAATGGTGGTCGTATGCCGCTGAGTGCTAATTTGGGAAAGAAGTTGAGAGAAATGTTAGACAAGTCGGCAACGGGAAATGGTGAACCGATAGTAGAGCTTGAAGTTTTAAAACCTCTTCTAAGTTTACAAGAAACACTTTCCCATGTGCCAAAGAAAAATGAATTATTGATCGAGCAAATTGAAACTAAAGACGGTTTTCATCTTTTTGTATACCCATTTGAAGGACGATTGGTACATGAAGCGATGGCAGCTATATTAGCATTTCGTATCAGCCGTATACAACCTATCACTTTTTCATTTGCGATGAATGATTATGGGTTTGAATTATTGAGCGACCAACCCATACCGGTGGATGATACCAATGTGTATGATTTATTTTCCCCGGAGGATTTGCTAAACGATATTCAACGCAGTGTAAACAGCACGGAAATGGCGAAAAGAAAATTTCGGGATGTGGCGGTGATTGGTGGACTTATCTTCCAGGGTATGCCGGGAGAAAAAAAGAAAGCCAGGCATCTTCAATCTTCTGCTTCATTATTATTTAAAGTTTTTAGCGAATATGATTCCGGCAATCTATTACTCCGACAAGCATACCAGGAAGTGATGGATCAACAAATGGAAGAAGTACGATTACGGGATATGTTGAACAGGGTACAAGAATCTAATATCATCATTACTTTCCCTGAAAAATTGACACCGTTTTGTTTTCCAATAAAAGTAGATAGTATGCGGGAGGATCTTTCATCGGAAAAATTGGAAGATCGTGTAAGAAAAATGCAACAACAATTGAAGTAGTTGTAGCAGTACTTTGAACCATCATCTTGCTTCTTTATATTTGCCGACCTCATGCAAAACCCCATTCCCCATATAGTCCGGAATAATACATTGTGGCTTTCGCCAGAACGTAGTTTATTTTGGGAAGAAGAGAATACACTTGTCATTGCTGATATGCACCTCGGTAAAACAGGTCATTTTCGCAAGGCAGGAATTGCCATTCCACAAAGTATTTATAAAGCCGATTTACAGCGGCTGATGTCGCAGCTTTATTTATTTAAAGTAGACAGGCTGATCATTGCCGGTGATTTTACTCACAGTGTGGCCAATAAAGAATTGGATTTGTTTTTGAAATGGAGAAAAGATTTTTCATTACTGCATATTGATTTAGTGAAAGGCAATCATGACATATTGGATGACTCCTGGTATATGGAAGCTAATATTTCGATAAGTATTAAAAAATTAGCCGCCGGACCATTTTTATTTATTCATGATCTGAAGATTCATGATAAATTGACCGAAGCAGAAAAGCAGTTGTATGCTTTTACCGGTCATATGCATCCGGCAATTACAATTAAAGGCCAGGGAAGACAATCATTGCATTTTCCCTGTTTCTATTTTGCAAAAGAGTATTGTGTATTACCAGCATTCAGTCGTTTTACCGGCACTTTTAAAGTAAAACCACAAAAAGGAGAAAATGTTTTTGCTGTAGTAGAAGATACGGTCATGCAAATAGCTTAACGCTTTTTTCGAAGCTCGTTGTAATCCAAAAAATAAACAAAGCGAACGGTAAACTCATTACCGTGTCGGAGATCAAAAATATCCCCCAGGTTGCGCAAATAATTATTCTTGTTTGACTGATAAGGAACAAATTCTTCCTCTCCTAACCAATTTTTATACCCAACAATTAAGCGACTACCCAATCGAAAATCCCAGGTAACGAAGGCATCCAGATTAAAAATGTTGACGTTATCATTCCAATTATTAATGAAGGGGCGATTAGTAAGCAGACCATCGTTTGTTACATTATGAAAACTCAGGTATTTTACTTCGTTCCAGTAATGTCTTGCTCTTAATGTAAGATTAAGTCTAGGTGTAAAATTGTAAATACCTGACAAGACGGTGATCTGCTCTTTCACATCTCTGAAACCAACGATCGGATCACCATTTAATTCTCTTGTAAAAGCATAACCAAGGTTATTGGTTTCAGTATGTCCGTCCATTTGTAAATCCAGTGTAAACCTGTTACTAAATCTAAATCGAAATCCTAAGCCGCCGCCATAATAGGTATTATCATATTCAGGAGAACGGGCAAATATTCCACTAAACCGGACAAATAATTTTTTGCGGCTATCGGTACTACCATTCGCATCAAAATAATAATTCAATGGCAGGCTAATATATTTTCCGTCCGTTCTTAATTCAAAATAATCATGTACATCAAGAGGCGTTAATTGAGAACGAAGAGATACATCCCAGAAATTCTTAAAGATCCAGAATGCTGTACCAGTAATATCATACCTGTTAAAAGCATACGGCTTATATAAATATTGTATACGATTATCCAATGAATAGCTGTATTGAATAATGTTTTTTGTAGGCTTAAAGTAATTATAGCTAACATTAGCCCGGTAAGTAATTTCATTAGCGGCTGGTAATATACCCAGGTCATTGGGGTCATAATTTTTTGACTCCACATTGGCAGAAGCATAGTATCTCCAATTGCCACCTACTTTACTATACTTAACCGTAGTATTATATCCATCATACGGATTGGCAGACCATATTTTACTATAGCGGGCCGTTCCATTAAAAACATGGGTGCTATTTTTATTATACAATGCAACATCTAAAGCAGTAACATTTGCATCTCTGCCTTCGGCATTGCGCATTACATTGGTATTTGTAAGTGTAATAAATGAACGGCCCTTCAATGCCTGATCCAATACAAATATGTTATAGTTAGTTAATTCCGACGTACGTATAACAGAATCTTCTCCTGTTACATTATTCCGTATCCGGGCATCCATAGGTGCTGCAACGGCATTAAAAATTCCTATGCCTAGTTTATTTTTATTCCGACCCGAAAATTTTGTTGCATTATACAATTGAGTAGTTGATGGATTTTTTATGATCTTCCAATCGGAATTATTTCTCACCAAATCATTTACATCATCATAACCCATAGGTATTGCTCCTACTCTTCGGGAATAAAACAGACCAGCTTTATTAAAAATTTCTGTTCCCTCCGTAAAAAATTGCCTGTTCTCCTGAAACCGCACTTCAAAAGGCGACAAATTATTGATAACATTATCTGATATTACTTGTCCAAAGTCAGGTATCAACGTGGCATCCAATGTAAAACTTTCATTGATTCCATATTTTACATCCATACCTCCGCTACCCAACCAATTGTTGGTATAACCATTTCCCTGTGGTGAACTGCGATAGCCGGTGGATACATATGGTGAAAAACTTAGCCGTAAAGGTGGTTCTAAATTTTGCAATCCATTATATACACCAAATTGCTCTACAAAACCATTTACTTCAGGATTAACCGGATTCCAAAAACAAGACTCATTGGTTCTTCTAATCAACCGTAAAAACTGTATTCCCCAATCCTGCACATCTTTCTTGGCAAAACGCAAAGAGATATAAGGAATTTTCATCTCCACTGTCCAACCATCATTTTGCATTTGTACTTTGCTTTCCCATACAGCATCCCATGTTTTATCGCCATACTCACCAAAGCCACCACCAAGATTAGGACCCAGCCGGGCATCCGATTGAACATTAGCGGAGGTAACTACAAATTGAAATCCATTCTGGTTGTCGTTATACGTATCAAAGAAAACAGAAAAATAATCAACATCCTTTTGCTGCTCGGCATCTCTTGCAGTAAGTTGTTTTCTAATCAATGAAGGATCATCATACAAGTAAGCACCAATATAAATGGCCGAGTTGTCGTAAATAACTTTAATGGTTGTTTTTTGAGAAGCTGGTTGACCAACTGCAGGGTAGTTTTGCACAAAACTGCCAGCCTCAGGAATATTTACCCATGCGGCATCATCCAGGTTGCCATCAATTTTTGGCAGTTTGTCCGTCTTGGTTGCCTGTAATGATTTTTCCTGTGAATAAATGGCTATAGAGATCAATAAAAGGGGTAAACAGATAAATTTTCTCACCGTCTTGTCCTGACTTTAAGCAGTCTGCGAATATAATGTGAAAAAGCGATGCCTAAAAGACCTTTACAAAAAAACGCAGAAACCTGCAAATCAAGTCATTGACAGTTAATTCATTCTCTTTTTTAGTGTAGTAACTTGTTCCTGAAGGTCTGACACAATATTTGTTAACTGGCTCATATCCCACCGCTGCTGCGTATTAGCTTTAGAAATAACCATTTGAGCCTGCCACATTTCCAGAATTTCTTCGGCATTTACCGTGTAAGGATGGAAAGATGGGTTATCACTTACTAAAGTGAGCTTATTCTTTTGCCGGCCATTTTTTTGTACTCTTTTATAGACCACACCTTCATTTCTGGAAACAACAATACAAGCCATGTTATTTTTTACCTCATCAAGATTATCCACTTTCTCCCCCACTATTACCGAACCGCTTGGCGTTGGCAACATGGAATCACCAATAATTTCAAAAGCCCGGTAATTTCCACCTGATAGCATAGGTAATGTGAATGTGTTTAATTCATCTACAAATTCCGGGTCGGCATAGCCTGCTAAATAACCCGCTGCTGCTTTTACAGGAACAAATGGAATATCCGAACGACCACCGGCTAATTTCATAGCACGGCGTCTTGCCATATAATTACTTTTAGTTTCACTCAAATCCTTGCGCAGTATTTCATCCAGCGTTAATTTAAACATATCACACACCACTTCCAGTACATCAATTCTGGGCTCTGCTCTTTCTTCTTCATAAGCACCCAGCAACGATCTTTTGATGCGGAGCTTATTGGCAAACTCTTCCTGTGTCCAGCCACGAAGTTTGCGTAAATATTTCAGGTTTTGATTGGAGATTGCCATAATTGCCTAATTTATTTAGTTGCAAAATACTAATTAAATTAGACTTTCAAAGCTTTTTGCTAAAAAAATATAGTTTCGAGAGATTGCTTTCGTCAATTCATTTTACCAATCTGTGTTCATTCGTATCCGACTCTCTTCAAGTGGCCTGATTACTTTATTTTTGCCTTGTATGGCAACAAAGAAAAAACCAACTCCTAAGAAAAGCACCGCTTCAGTTAAAAAGTCGCAAAAAGAAAAACCTATCATTCTTATTACGAATGATGATGGTGTAACTGCTCCCGGTATTCAAAACCTGGTAGAAGCTGTAAAAGACCTTGGTAAAATTGTAGTAGTAGCTCCCGACAAACCACAATCTGGAATGGGACATGCAATTACCATCGGCCAACCACTACGATTGCATAAACTTCACACAGAAGATAATGTTGAAACATGGTCATGTACCGGCACACCGGTTGATTGTGTAAAGCTTGCGGTTGATAAAGTATTGCATCGCAAACCAGATATTTGTTTAAGCGGTATTAATCATGGTGCCAATCATAGCATCAATGTGATTTATTCCGGCACCATGTCTGCCGCTGTAGAAGCAGCTATTGAAAGTATTCCTTCTGTTGGTTTTTCATTACTCGATTATCGTATTGATGCAGACTTTACCGGTGCCCGAAAATTTGTAAAGATCATTGTAGAAAAAATGCTCAGCACCAAATTAGATAAACATACTGTGCTGAATGTAAACATACCTGCTGTAGCGCCGGAGTTATTAAAAGGCTATAAAATTTGCAAGCAGGCCTATGCCAAATACGAAGAAGATTTTATAGAACGTAACGATCCCCATGGCCGCCATTACTATTGGTTGACCGGCGAGTTTGTAAATTTTGATAAGGGAAAAGATACCGATGTATGGGCTCTGGCCAATAACTATGTAAGTGTGGTGCCCGTACAATTTGATCTGACGAATTACGTTCTTAAAGCCAAATTAGAAAAACTCTGGAAAGGATGATACTAACAAAAGATAATCTTCGTCTCGGCCTATTTCTCGGATTAATTGGTCCTGTATTAGGACTGGTAGTAGTGTATTTCGTAAAATTTCCTTCCTTCACCTTCCAGGAATTCCTGGAAAATTTTATGAATGACAATAGAATGATAACTTCTATTGGTTCACTAAGCTTACTGGCCAATGCCATTCTCTTTACTATTTATGTAAATACTCACCGGGATGATACTGCTAAAGGTATTTTCATCGTCACCCTCATTTATGGAATCGGTATTTTGGTGTTAAAGATTTTTAATTAAGAAATAATGGTCCCAGCGACATTTCTACTATCAACTTTGGTTGCGTCGCACACTTCATCGTCCGGTAACCTGCCTGCCGGTAGGCAAGGTTCTACTCAGCATTTGCGGTTACCCCATTCACCATTCACTATTCACCATTCACTATGAAGTATTATATCATAGCCGGAGAAGCATCAGGTGATCTGCATGGCAGCAACCTTATTAAAGAATTAAAAAAGCTTGATGAGGATGCCAATATCCGTAGCTGGGGTGGCGATAAAATGGAAGCTGCCGGAAGTACATTAGTAAAACATTACAGGGAGCTTGCTTTTATGGGTTTCACTGAAGTGTTGATGAACCTGCGAACAATCTTTCGCAACCTTGCATTTTGTAAAGAAGATATTCTTGCATGCAAACCCGATGTTTTAATACTGATCGATTATCCGGGCTTCAATCTTCGCATTGCCAAATGGGCCAAGGAACAAGGTTTAAAAATTATTTATTACATCAGTCCGCAGGTATGGGCATGGAAAGAGAACCGGGTAAAGATGATGAAACAATGCATTGATAAAATGCTGGTGATACTTCCTTTTGAAAAAGATTATTTCAAGAATAAATGGAATTGGGAAGTGGAGTATGTTGGTCATCCTTTGATACAGGTGATTGCCGAACATAAAGCCAACCATACCAATCAATCACTCTCCGATAAACCTGTTGTTGCATTATTACCCGGAAGTCGCAAGCAAGAAATTTTAAAGAAATTACCGGTGATGCTTGAGGTTGCTAAATCATTTCCTACTTATCAATTTGTGGTAGGTAAAGCTCCAGGTGTGGAAGATGCCTTTTACGATGAATTATTAAAAACATATTCCAATGTTTCTTATGTAGCCAACCGAACTTATGATTTATTATTGGAAGCAAAAGCTGCATTAGTAACATCGGGTACTGCCACATTAGAGACTGCTTTATTTAAAGTTCCGGAAGTTGTCTGTTACAAAGGCTCCTATCTTTCTTACCAGATCGGTAAACGATTAGTGAATGTAAAATATATTTCACTCGTTAATCTTATTATGGATAAACTGGTGGTAACAGAATTGATACAAGACAATCTTACGGTGGAAAATCTGCAAAAAGAATTAATGGCATTGCTAAAGGATGCAACCAAGAAAGAACAATTGCAGAATGATTATACTAGCCTGCAGCAACTATTAAGTGCTGGCGGAAATGCTTCGCAAAAAGCAGCTCTTTCCATCCACCACTTTCTTACCGCAACAATTTGATCGCTAAAATTACCAGGCAAAGCAAAAAAATAAAAATGCTGATCCGGTTAATGCCGTGCATATAGCCGATCCATTTATCTTTTGGCCTGTTCGGATCTTTTTTGCGGAGGTAGAGATATTCTGATATTTGTTTCCAGACGCCCATTTTTTTTATATAACAGCAAACATGATTTTTTGTTTTCAAGAAATCTATAATTTAAACTGGTATCCTGCTGCTACTCCGAACCATGTACGGTAGCCATAACGGTTGACCCTTGCAGAAATATCAAACCCACTTCCATTTTTAGAGGCAAAAAGATAACCCGGGCCGCCACCGTAACTGAAGCGGGTACGACCCGAAAAATTTTCTAATCCAATACCAAAACCTCCATCACCTTGTAAATAAAAGCCAGCACCAACGAACTGACGAAAACCCAACCTTGTTAAAACCAAACCAGCCTTTCCCGAATGATTATTTCCTTTCCACGATGCAATGCCTGTAGAAAGTAAAATACTCCCTCCTTCAATTACACTATAATAGTCAGTAATATAAATACCAAAGCCTGTATTAAACCCTTGTTTAAATATGCCAGTGGTTATTTCAGCTCCCCCACTGATTTTTAGATGGTTTTTACTTTTTTGCGCATACGCAAATGATAAACCGAAAGTCGAAAAAACCAAGAAACACAAAATTTTTTTCATAAAGTTGAGTTTTGAAAAAAAATTAATTTATTAGCCTAACAAAAAAGCCCCTTTCCAGGAGCTTTTTAGTGGAGGTTAACGGAGTCGAACCGATGACCTTTTGCATGCCATGCAAACGCTCTAGCCAGCTGAGCTAAACCCCCTTTATTGTGGGATTGCAAATATATATGCTACTGCCTACTACTCAAAATAAAAACCCCGGCTTTACGGGGTTCATTTTTTTATTTCAGTAAAGAAGGAATTGGTTTCGCTTTGGCTTCTTTTTTTCGGGTAGATTCTCTGATGAGCAATTCAGTGGTCAACACTTTTGTTTCAAAATCTGTTACCGGTCTTTTGCTTTCTATCATTTGTAATAAAAGGTTCGTAGCCACCTCTCCCATTTCAAATGCGGGCTGGCGGATAACCGATAATGGCGGGTCTAACAATTCCGTCAGATCTGTATTGGAGAAACCAACCAAGCCAAAATCACCAGGCACCGTATATCCTTTTGAACGTAATATGCGAAGGCAGCCAGTTGTCAATTTATCTGCCGATGCAAAAATGGCATCCGGTTTATTTTTGGGTTTTAATAATTCTTTGATTGCTTCTTCCACTTCCGTCAATATCATTCCTCCATGCGCACAATACTTAATCAGTGATTCATCTACTTCCATGCCATGATCTGTCAATGCTGCTTTATAACCAGCTAATCTTTCTTTAGCAATAGATAAAGCCGGAGCATTGCTTACAGTGGCAATTTTTTTGTATCCGCTATTGATGAGATGCGTAGTAGCATCATAAGCTCCTTTGTAATTATCAACAATTACTTTATGCGTTTCAATCTCATCTACTATTCTGTCAAAGAAAACAATGGGCATTCCCCTGTCATGCAATTCTTTTAAATAGCTAAAGTCTTTTGTTTCGGTTGATACAGAAATGATCAACCCATCTACCGAACGGGAAGTCAGGTATTGCAAGTTCAGCATTTCTCTATCTGCTGACTCTCTGCTTTGCGAAATAATTACGTTGTACCCGTTATTGTACGCTATGGATTCAATACCGTTGATGATCTGCGAAAAATAGCTATTGGCAATTTCGCATACAATTACCCCGATGGATCGGCTTCTTCTCTCTTTCAGGCTTAAGGCAATCGGGTTGGGGTGATAATTGATCTTCTCCGCATATTCCAGCACCAGCTTTTTGGTTTCCGGGCTTATTTCATAACTATCCCGCAACGCTCTTGACACGGTAGAAGTGGAAAGTCCCAGTGCTTTGGCAATATCTTTTATGGTAACGGCTTCAAATTTCATTTTTCAGAGCATTCAACTGGCTGATGGAATTGCTTTAAAGTTAGACAATTAGCTGCTTATTTCCGATGCTTTATCTATCAGACTGCTTATTGTGTTCACCTGTTTTAAGGGTGCATTCCCAAACTGTTTAACTCAAAAAAAATAGTATCCTCCAAAACATTTCGTACTGGGAGCCAAAGTTTATCCAACTCATTCAAAATGATAACGATACCGGGAACGATTGCGTAAAAAAACATACTCATGCCTGATTGAGATACGGGAATATCTGACTAGAATTGATTTGGAATTGGACGATTGCCGGGCAGCATTTGCCCCAATTTTTTTAAATACTCAACCTCAAATAAAGCCATATGAAGAAGCTGTCACTGCTTTTGCTCTTCTCTGCCGTCATTACATTATCTCTATTTGCACAATCCCGAACCGTAAAAGGTAAGGTAACCGATGATACCGGTGCCGGACTGGCTGGTGTAAATGTAGTTGTTGCCGGTACTACATCCGGTACACAGACCGATAAAGACGGAAACTTTTCGATTGGTGTTACTGGCTCACCAAATTTGCTATTTACCTACGTTGGGTTTGTGGCAAAAACGGTTAGTACATCAGGTAACGATAACCTAAGTGTTAGCATGGAAAAAATTATTTCATCGGGTGATGAAGTAGTGGTGATCGGCTACCAGTCTGTAAGAAGAAAGGATCTTCTTGCATCAGTTTCATCAGTAGGTGCCAGAGATTTAAAAGATATTCCTATTAACTCTGCGGCGGAAGCATTGAATGGCCGGTTGGCCGGTGTTACTGCAACTACTGCGGAAGGTTCCCCGGATGCAGCTATTAGAATCAGAGTTCGTGGAGGTATGTCGATAACAGGAGACAATAATCCATTATTTATTATAGATGGTGTTCAGGTTGAAAATGGACTTAATTCCATTTCTCCGCAGGATATACAGTCAATAGACGTTTTAAAAGATGCTGCTGCTACCGCAATATATGGAGCCAGGGGTGCTAATGGCGTTGTAGTGATCACTACAAAATCTGGCAAACAAGGAAAAGCAGTAATTAGCTATAATGGATTTGTGGGTATTAAAAAATTACCAAAAACACTAGGTGTATTATCTCCTTACGAATATGTTGTTTACCAAGGCGAAAGATCAAGAGGAAATTCCACTGACAGTACTTCCTTTGTGGGAAATTTTGGTACTACATGGGACACATTAAATGTTTATAAAAACGAAAACCCTGTAAACTGGCAGGATGAAGTTTTTGGCAATACGGGTATTATCACTACACACAATATTGGTGCATCCGGTGGTACCAGCAAATTCACTTATAATTTAGGCTATACCTATAACGACGAAAAAGCGATCGTTTTAAATTCAAACTATAAAAGACATTTGTTTATTCTAAAAGGTGATTACAAAGTAACCAAGAATATAAAAGTAGGTGTAAGTACCCGCTATACCAATCAAAATGTATATGGAGCAGGTGTATCATCAGAACAAGGTTCATCGTATAATAGATTACGTAATACTGTAAAATACAGACCGTTCCTTTCTCCTGGTTTAGAAATTGATGACCAGGATCCATTAGCTGATCCCAATGTAGGTAATGGATTAAACCTTGTAAATCCAATTTCATTAGCTGGCGCAGAATACCGTAGAAAAACATCGAATGTTTTTAACTTTACTGCCTACGCCTCTTATAATATCACCAAAAACCTTTCTTTCAAATCTACTTTTGGTTATGATATAAACAATATCACAGACAGACAATTCAGTGATTCAATAACGCCTTATTCCATTATACAGGGTGGAAAATTACCTATCGTAGGATTAGATACTGCCGAAAGAAAAACAATTACCAATTCAAACGTATTAACCTACTCAGTTAAAAATTTTAAAGGCAAACACAATTTCGATGTGTTGATAGGTCAGGAAACGTACGATTACAGAACAGAAAGTCGTTCAAGCCTTTTCAGAAATTTTCCTCTCTTTACTTCGTATGACAATGCATTTAAAAATACCAACCTGGGCATACCTTTCAATGGCTATCCAAGATTAGGTAAAACAAGATATACCAACGTATCCTTCTTCAGCAGGGTAAGCTATTCTTATCTTGATAAATATTTATTCTCATTCAACCTTCGGGCTGATGGTGCATCCAAATTTGCGCCTGGAAAAAAATGGGGTTATTTCCCCGCAGGTTCTTTTGCCTGGAGAGTTAAAAAGGAAAAGTTTATGGAGAATGTTGAGTTCATCAGCGATTTAAAATTGAGAGCTGGTTTTGGTACGGTGGGTAATAACCGTATCAACGACTATTTATTCTTAACCACTTTCAGTAATGATGGAAGATATTATTATGGATTAGATAATCAAAGTATAACCGGCTACTACCCTACCAGTTTGGTAAATCCAAATTTGCAATGGGAATCAACTATCAATAAAAACTTCGGAATAGATATCAGTTTCCTAAGAAACAGACTTGAACTGAGTGTAGATATTTATGATAACAGTTCGAACAAACTTTTATTGAATGTGCCAACTGCATCAACATATGGCTATACGTCACAATTACAGAATATTGGAAAAACATCCAATAAAGGAATAGAGTTTCAGTTAAACGCACAGATTGTAAAAAAGACAAACTTTACATGGAATGCTAATTTCAATATTTCTACCAATAAAAATAAAGTGGTTGGTCTTGGTGTAAATCAGCCTTTCTTTTTCCCTGCTGCCAGTTGGGGTGTTAACGGACAACCTACTGACTACATTGTAAGAATTGGTGACCCGGTAGGTTCTATGTGGGGTTTAACTACTGATGGATTTTACACCGTTGATGATTTTAATTTTACACCGGGTGCCGGTGGATATGGAGTGTACACGTTGAAAACTGGTGTACCTACTTATGGCACGGCATTGGGAACTGTGCAGCCGGGAGCTCTGAAGTTTAAAGATCTAAATGGAGATGGTGTAGTTGATATCAATAACGACAGAAAAATAATCGGCAACCCTAATGCTAAGTTTACAGGTGGTTTAAATCAGCAGTTCACTTATAAAAACTGGGATGCAAGTATTTTTGTAAACTTTTCTTATGGCAATGATATTTATAATGCCAATAAAATTGAATTCAGTAATGGCTTTACGCCCAACTCAAACTTGCTAGACATCATGCAAGGTCGCTGGAGAGTGGTAACTCCCTCCGGACAAACAGCACAATTTATTAATGGCTCTAATCAAATCGTCGGATTAGCACCGGCTGAGTTGTCTGCTTTGAATGCCAATGCCACCATTTGGCAACCTGCAAGAGGCACAGGAGCTGCAGCCTTTATTCCTCACTCATGGGCTATTGAAGATGGCTCGTTCTTACGAATCAACAATTTAACGATTGGGTATAGTTTACCGGTTAAACAATTAGCTGGTATAAAAATGAGTAAGCTGCGTTTTTACCTAACGGGTAATAACCTGGCCGTATTCACCAGCTATTCAGGATATGATCCGGAAGTAAGTGTGAGAAACAGCCCATTAACACCGGGTCTTGATTATTCGGCCTATCCAAAAAGTCGCAGTTTTATTTTTGGTGTTAATGCTTCATTCTAATACATACAACTTAAAAAATACATTATGCGTATCAAAAACATATTTATAACCGCTTCCGCAATTTATATGCTGATAACATTTGGTGGTTGCAGAAAATATTTAGATCAACAACCAATTACAGATGTAACCCCGGTAGTTGTTTTTAAAGACATTCCCAATGCTTACCTGGCATTGATAGGCGTGTACACAAGGCTGGCTGGGCAAGAAGGATATGGACAACGTTTAAGTTTATATTATACAGTTGACACCGATGAAATGCAAGGACCTACAGGTACAGATGATGAAAGAAGAAATATTGCCCGCTATCAACCAACACCAAGTAATACTGGTCTGCCAAATCCTTTCAACCAAATCTTTCAGGGAATAGAATTTGCGAATAACTGTATTGTGAATATTCCTAAAATGGATTTGTACACCAATGGTTCCGAGCAGGATAAAAAGAAATTACAGCGGATGTATGGGGAAGCTCTTACATTAAGAGCACAGTTTTATTTTGAGGGTATTAGAAACTGGGGTGATCTTCCAAAACATTTTGATGCAGCTTCTAACCTGGCAGGTACAACTCCTTTCCCTTTCCGAGAAGACAGGGATACATTATACAACCAGATTTTGGCTGATTTAAAAACTGCAGCAGAGCTAATTCCCTGGAAGAGTGAGCTGGCTGCTATAGGCGATCCTATTGACGAAAGAATTACAAAAGGAACAGTGAAAGGAATAAGAGCAAGAATTGCATTATTCAGAGGTGGTTACTCCCTACGTCAGGCAAGCAAAACCATGGAAAGAAGACCTGACTATTTAACCTACTACCAAATAGCAAGAGATGAGTGCAATGACATAATCACTTCCGGGGAGCATGGATTAAATCCTGATTACAAAGCAGTTTGGAAAGGACTTGTTGGAACCCGTGCCGTTACAGACCCACAAAATGAATTAATGTTCCAGGTATCTTCTATCGGTGGTGTATCTGCTGCTGATAGCCGTCTTGGATTTTATGATGGGCCGAGAGTTAATAATTTGGGAAATGCAGCTATCAATGTATTGCCAACTTATTTTTATTTATTCGATTCATTGGACTTAAGAAGAGATGTAACAATAGCACCTTATAATGTGGCTGCAAATGGCACCACTAAAATCGCAATTGGTAGTTCAAGTACATCTGCTGCCACCTTAATGAACCCGGGTAAGTATAGAAGAGATTGGAACGTAGCTATTGCACCAACATTTACCGGACAATTTTTAGGATTAAAATGGCAATTGCTTCGCTATTCTGATGTATTACTGATGTTTGCTGAAGCCGAAAATGAAATTAACGGACCAACCGGTGCAGCATATAATGCAATTAATATGGTACGAAGAAGAGGATTTGGTAAACCAATAAATGCAGCAAATGTAGATGCTGATTTACCAGCAGGTTTAAGTAAGACTCAACTATTTGGAGCTATTGTAAGAGAAAGATCGTTGGAACTAGGTGGTGAAGGCCATCGTAAATATGATTTAATAAGATGGAATTTACTGGCTACTGCATTGGCAGAAACAAAAGTTAACTTAGGAAGAATTGGAGCAGCAGCACCTAGTCCTTTGTTACCTGTAACATATATGGCCACCCAACCTGCTTATTCTCTAACCAACACATTACCACTTGCCATGTTGTTTAGAACCAATTTAGCGGCAGATGATGTTACTCTTTGGGCTAACTCATTCTATAAACCTACACCTGCTGGAACACCTGCTGGAACATCCAGACTTGCCTGGCTTAATGCAACAATAAGCACAGCCAGTCTTGGCAGGTTTGCTACAGGTTTTACATTAAACAGATCGGAATTATTTCCAATACCGCAACCGGCAAGAGATGCTAACTTTAATTTGACACAAAACCCAAATTATTAAATAGTAAGTAGTTTTTTCTCATTAGTGTTGTTTATAGTAAGGCTGCATACCTGTAATTAAAAAAGGGTGCAGCCTTATTTTCTTATAGACGTCTCATTTGTTTAAACAAATTGTATGAAGAGAATACCGGCGATATTAAGTGGACTTGGACTATTTTCATTGTTGTCTTGTGCGCAGCAAAACAATCTTCCTTCTTCAAATAACAACAACATTGCTATTGCATTTCCCGGTGCAGAAGGATTTGGCAAATACACTACCGGCGGCCGTGGAGGAAAAGTATATATCGTTACTAACTTGAACGATGATGGAGAAGGAAGTTTTAGAAAAGCGGCCATTGCAAAAGGGCCAAGAATAATTGTATTTGCTGTTTCCGGAACAATTCACCTCAACTCCCCTATTGCAATTAAAGGCGATGCTACTATTGCCGGACAAACAGCACCGGGAGACGGAATTTGTATTGCCGACTATCCGGTTGGTTTAAGTGGTAATAATATAATCCTTCGCTATATGCGTTTTCGCATGGGCGATAAAAATCAGAACAAAGGAATGGTTCAGGGCAGCGGTCATGACGATGCATTGAGTGCATCAAAAAGAAGTAATATCATCATCGACCATTGCAGCATTAGCTGGAGTACCGACGAATGTTTTTCTGTGTATGGTGGTGATAGCACCACCTTGCAATGGAATTTAATATCCGAACCGCTTAACTACTCTTATCATTTTGAAGAAGGTGATAAAGATTTTGAAAGACATGGCTACGGTGGAATTTGGGGGGGTAGCCGTTTGTCAGCACATCATAACTTATTTGCGCATTGTGTAAACCGCAATCCCCGTTTCAATGGGACAAGGCTCGGGGCAATGCAAGAATTGGCCGATTACAGAAATAATGTAATTTATAATTGGGGGGCTAATAATGTATATGGTGGCGAAGCTGGCAATTATAATATTGTAAACAACTATTACAAATACGGCCCTTCTACTAATAAAAATGTAAAATTCAGAATAGTCAACCCATCAAAAACAGATGTGCTTCCTTTTGGCAAATGGTATGTATTCGGAAATTTTGTGGACGAAGCAAATGATGTTTCAAAAAATAATTGGCTGGGAATACATATGGGTAATGGAGGAACGGAAGCAGATAAAAAAGAAGCTGTGGTTGATAATGCTTTTGCCACAGAAGAATTAACAGTTCAATCAGCTACTCAAGCATATGAAGATGTATTGAAGTATGTTGGCGCCAGTTATAAAAGAGATACATTAGATGCAAGAATTATTAGTGATGTAAAAAATAGAAAAGGCAATTTTATTGATGTACAAGGTGGTTATCCCCATGGAACTCCTTACGAACAAACAGTAAATGCCTGGCCGGCTTTAAAATCAGTACCGGCGCCGTTAGATACAGATAAGGATGGCATACCCGATGAATGGGAAAAACAAAATAATTTAAACCCTGGAGATGCAACAGATGCATCACAAATCAAACTGCATAAATTTTATACGAATATTGAAGTGTATATAAACAGTTTACTGAAATGAAAAAACTAACTTTTCTTCCAATATTAATAGCTGCAATAGCATTTACATTGCCAGAAAAAAAGAAAATAAAAATATACCTGGCGGGAGATTCCACAATCGCCATCAAAGAAACTAAAGCCTATCCTGAAACAGGTTGGGGAATGCCTTTTGTTCATTTTTGGGATTCTACTGTAACCGTTGTAAACAGGGCAAAGAATGGCAGAAGTACTAAAACATTTATAAGTGAAGGACTTTGGAAATCTATTATCGATGAAGCGAAAGAAGGTGATTATTTGATTATACAATTCGGGCATAATGACGAATCAAAAAGCAAGCAGGAACGTTATGCCACACCAGATACTTTTAAAATGAATCTGACCAGATTTATTACAGAATCCAGAGCAAAAAAAGCTATTCCTATTCTATCTACTCCTGTCTCAAGAAGAAAATTTGATAAGGATGGCAATGCCGTTGAAACACACTCTGAATATTCTGCATTAACAAGAGAAGTAGCCAAAGAACAAAATGTATTATTTATTGATCTCGATGAAAAAAGTAGAGCCTTATATCAAAAGTTTGGTGCCGAAAATTCCAAGTTGTTGTTTTTACAATTACAGCCCGGTGAACATCCTAATTATCCCGAAGGGAAAGATGATAACACCCATTTTAATGAATTAGGAGCAAGATTGATTGCACAATTAGTTTTGACAGAATTAAAAAGTTTGAACTTAGAATTGACTGAAAGAATTATAGTGCCAGTAAAAAAGTAATGAAGAAATACTTTCTGATATTATTTTCAATAATGGCATTACATGCCGGGTCACAATCTGCTATTGGCATAACCGGAGAAAGGGATACTTCCTACAACATAACAAATGAGTACACCAAGCATCTAAAAAATTATCCGGCAATTCAGATCGCTAAAGAAAAATCATATCAATACATTGCCGCAGAAAAAAATATTACTTACTGCAATACAAAAGAAAGAGAATTAAAACTTGATGTATTCTATCCAACGGAAAAAGCAGGAAAGAAAAGAATTGCTATCATTTTTATACATGGTGGCGGATGGAGAAGCGGTAACAAAGCCATGCATTATCCTTTATTGCAAGAGTTAGCAGCACTCGGCTATGTTTGTATTACACCTGAGTATCGCCTTTCCACAGAAGCTTTGTATCCGGCGGCTATTCATGATATAAAATCAGTCATTCGTTGGGCTAGAAAAAATGCAGCAAAGTATAATATAGATGTAGATAAAATAGTAGCAGCCGGTCATTCAGCAGGTGGAGAACTGGCTGCATTTATGGGTGCCACCAATGGGATGAAACAATTTGAAGGTGAAGGGTGCGATAAAAATGTATCCAGCAAAGTAAATGCAGTAATTGATCTGGATGGTACACTGGCTTTCATTCATCCTGAATCAGGCGAAGGCGATGATAGTAAAAGAATTTCAGCCGCCACCTACTGGTTTGGTTATTCCAAAACAGAAAATCCAGAAATTTGGAAACAAGCTGCACCACTTACACATGTTGGAAAACATACGCCACCTACTCAATTCATAAATAGTGGTGTTGCAAGAATGCATGCAGGCAGAGAAGATTTTATTGCCGTATTAAAGCAACATAAAATATATTCTGAAGCCAAAACATTGGAAGGCTCACCTCATTCTTTTCTTTTATTTAATCCGTGGTTTGATACGACCATCGTTTACATGGATAAATTTTTGAGAAAGGTATTCCCTGTTGAACAAAAGAAGTTTGCAAAAGAAATTACAGTTGCACAAAATGGTAGTGGCGATTATACAACAGTACAAGCTGCTATTAATGCGGTACCTGTAAATAATAAAAAGCCTGTTGCAATAACTATTAAAAAAGGAATTTATAAAGAGAAAATTCTGATTGATTCTCTCCGGCCATTTATTACCCTGGCGGGACAAGACAAACTCAACACTATTCTTACTTACAATGACCATACGGGAAAAGTTGCTCCCAATGGCGACACGATCAATACCCGTACTTCATGGAGTTTTAAAATTCTGGCGGATAATTTTACTGCAATAGATATTACGTTTCAGAACGATGCGGGTTTTACAGCCGGGCAGGCTGTAGCGGTTGAATCGAATGGCGATAAAGCTATTTTCAAAAACTGCCGTTTCATTGGTAACCAGGATGTGTTGTTTACGAACAGCGACAGAAGCCGCCAATATTTTGAGAATTGTTATATAGAAGGAACAACCGATTTTATTTTTGGCTCTTCTACCGTTTGGTTTGAGAAATGTCGCATTTATAGCAAAAAGAATTCGCATATCACAGCGGCATCAACACCCAAAGAAAAAGAATTCGGCTATGTTTTTAATTGGTGTGAGTTAGATGGTGATACTTCATTACATAGTGTATCGCTTGGTCGTCCCTGGAGACCTTATTCTGCTGTTGCTTATCTGCATTGTTATATTGGTCAACATATAAAAGCTGAAGGCTGGAGTGTATGGAATAATAACAGCAATCATTTGAATAGCCGCTATGCAGAATTCAACAACTTCGGCCCTTCCTACAAACCAGAAGGCAGGGTGAAATGGTCTAAACAACTTTCAGAAGAAGAAGCAAAAAAATATAGACTACTAAATGTTCTGAGTGGATGGAACCCATTGAAATGAAAAAATATTTACTCATATTATTATTGAGTGCTGTTTATACTGCCAACTCCCAAACTATTTCCAAAGCATGGGTGTCAGACAATGGAAACGGCACTTACAAAAATCCAGTTATCAATGCTGATTACAGCGACCCCGATGCTATAAGAGTTGGCGATGATTATTATATGATCTCCTCCAGTTTTAATCATGCACCGGGTTTACCAATTCTTCATTCAAAAGATTTAGTAAACTGGACGTTGATTGACCATGCATTAAAAACACAAATCCCAGTTGAACATTTTAATAAAGTGCAACACGGTGGTGGTGTATGGGCTCCAAGTATTCGATATCACAACAATGAATTTTATATTTATTATCCCGATCCTGATTTTGGAATCTATTTAACCAAAGCAAAAAATATTACAGGCCCATGGACCGAACCGGTAATGGTGGAAGCAGGAAAAGGGTTGATTGACCCCTGCCCTCTTTGGGATGACAACGGAAAAGTTTATCTCACTCATGCTTATGCTGGCAGCCGTGCAGGATTTAAATCAATCATTGTTGTAAAAGAATTGAATGCTGCAGGAACAAAAGTTATTAGCGATGCAGTGATGGTGTATGATGGCCATGAACTGGATGCAACGATTGAAGGACCTAAATTTTATAAACGTAACGGCTACTATTACATATTTGCACCGGCCGGTGGTGTAAGTACAGGTTGGCAAACAATTCTTCGTTCAAAAAATATTTATGGACCTTATGCAAGAAAGGTGGTGTTAGAACAGGGCAGCACAACAATTAATGGACCGCACCAGGGAGCATGGGTTGATACAAAAACAGGTGAACATTGGTTCTTACATTTCCAGGATAAGGATGCGTATGGAAGAGTGGTGCATCTGCAACCAATGAAATGGATAAATGACTGGCCGGTAATTGGTGTTGATAAAGATGGCGACGGGAAAGGTGAGCCAGTGTTGATTTATAAAAAACCAAATGTTGGAAAAACTTATTCTATAAAAACAGTGGCAGACAGTGATGAGTTTAATGAACCCAAACTTGGATTACAATGGCAATGGCAGGCTAATCCAAAAGAAGGCTGGGTTTTTCCAACTCCTTCGGGTTCGTTGAGAATGTTTTCAGTGTACCAACCTGATTCAATAAATAATTTATGGAATACACCAAATATACTTGGACAAAAAACACCGGCAGATGAATTTACCGCTACGGTAAAACTTAGATTCAAACCAAAGTTTGACAAGGAAAAATTTGGTCTGGTAATATTTGGAAGCGACTATACCTATATAGCAGTAGAAAAAAAAGGCGATGAGATGAAGATAGTTTGCAATGAAAATAGTAAAGCAGACAAAAACGGAAAAGAAAAAGAGATGGCTTCGTTCGCTGTAAAAGGAAATATATTTTACTTGAGAATACAAGTTGAGAAAGGAGGCGTTTGCCGTTTTTCATTTAGCGATACAGGCGAAAAATATACTGTTATTGAAAAAACATTTATTGCCAAACCGGGAAGATGGGTTGGAGCAAAACTTGGTCTTTTTTGTTTGAGAAATAATATTACAAATGATGCAGGTTATGCAGATGTGGATTGGTTTAGAATAGAACTACTAAAATAGAAGCAACTTACCCTCCTCGGAGGGGTGAACTAAGGAAAATTAAATGCTATAGGAAATTGGGGTGGGTTGCTGAGTAGAATTACCGAACGATGAAGTGTGCGACGCAACAAAGATCATAGTAGCAATGACGATGACAACATAATTCTTATCACTCAAAATAACAGTCATGGAACGCCGCAAATTTTTAGGGTACACTGCCGCAGCCAGTGCTGCTTTAATGTTAAATCCATTTGAAGGATTTGCATTTACACCCGGTAAAAAAATAAGGTTGGTATTAGTCGGAACCGGTCACCGTGGTTCTTCTTTTTGGGGAAGTAACCTCGTTAAATCGTTTGGTGAAGTAATAGAATTCGTTGGTCTATGTGATATTAACCCCGGAAGATTGGCCTACGTAAAAGATGCCATGAAAGTAAATTGCCCAACATTTACTGACTATAAAAAAATGCTGAGCGACACAAAACCGGATTATGTAATTGTAACAACGGTAGATGCCGAACATGACAACCAAATTGTTACGGCGTTGGAAATGGGCTGCGATGTAATTACGGAGAAACCGATGACGACGGATGAAATAAAATGCAAACGCATTTTAGATGCAGAGAAAAGGACAAGTAAAAAAGTGATCGTTGCGTTTAATTATCGTCATAGTGTGCATGCTATGCAATTAAAAGAATTGCTGGCCCAACAAAGAGTAGGCAAAATAACATCGGTTGATTTTAACTGGTACCTGAATGTATATCATGGTGCCGATTATTTTAGAAGATGGCATGGCCGTATGAATAAAGGCGGCTCCTTGTGGGTGCATAAAGCCACACATCATTTTGATTTACTGAACTGGTGGTTGAATAGTGAACCGGTAGAAGTAAGTGCTTATGGAAGCCTGGAACACTACGGAAAAAACAATTCGTTCCGGGGAACAAAATGCAGAGGTTGTGAGTATAAAGACCAATGCAAATTCTTTTGGGACATTACCAAAGATGAACGACTGAATAATTTATATCCGAAAAATGAACAGTATGATGGTTACCTGCGGGATGGTTGTGTATGGAGCAATGAAATAGATATTTATGATAAAATGTCGGCGCAAATTATTTATGCTAATGGAGTAACAGTTAATTATTCACTGACTACTTATTCTCCATATGAAGGATGGCAGATCGCTTTTAACGGAACCACTGGCAGAATAGAAACCTGGGAAGATATTCCTTACCTACAAAAAACAGCAGACGACCAGGCCAATCGCCACGCAATGGAAATGAGTAATGCTGATGATGCGATACCGGGTGAATTCAGGGAGATATTAGTAATGGATAATTTTAAAAAAGATTATGAAATTTTTACTACCCCAAAAATAAAAGGTGGTCATGGTGGTGGAGATATAAGAATGCAAAGACGAATGTTCGTTGATAAAAATGACAACCCACACCATGTAATGGCCGGAACAAGAGAAGGTGCTATGTCTATTCTCATCGGTATAGCTGCCCGAAAAAGCATTGAACTAAAAAGACCAGTAAAAATTTCAGAATTAACCGAACTTATACCAATGTCTAAAAGATTTTAAATATGAAAAATATTATTTTGTCAGTAGTATTGATGTTAAGTGTAGCATCTATCAATGCACAAAGTAAACATGAGAAAGCAGTAGCAAATGCAGTGGAGCAATTACGGGTGGCGATGGTGGATGGAAATAAAACACAATTGGAAAAGCTGGCAGCTGATAAACTCAGCTATGGACACAGTAGCGGAAAGATTGAAGATAAAAATTCGTTTGTAACGAATATTGCCAATGGCAACTCTGATTTTGTGTCTATTGACTTATCGGAACAAACCATCAGCGTAAGTGGTAAGACAGCCATTGTTCGCCATATACTCAAAGCAAAAACCAATGATGGCGGCAAGCCGGGAGAAGCACATATAAGAATTTTATTGGTGTGGCAAAAACAAGGCGGCCAATGGAAAATGATAGCCCGCCAGGCTGTAAGAATCGTTTAAAATCACCCCAAAAACTGCCTTTAAAAAACTGCCCAATTACCGATACCGTTCCCGGTAACGATTGCGTAAATAAAGAAACGCAATTCGTTGATTAACAGCGAATATCTGGTTAGACTTGTAGAACGAAAATTCCTTCGTCAGGAGACGCATTGCCAATGAAAAAAATACTACTCATACTAAGCTCCTGTGCTATTGCTATAAGCTCTTTTGCACAGCAAAATTTGTCTACCGGTTGGAAGGAAAAATTGCCGGTTGTCATCGCTCCCAAATTCAAAAAAGACACGGTAAATATTGCAAAACTAGGAGCCGTTCCGGATGGACATACGTTGAACACAAAAATTATTACCAATGCTATTGATGCGCAAGCAAAAAAAGGCGGTGGTGTTGTTTTTATTCCTGCGGGATTGTGGTTAACGGGTCCAATCGTTTTAAAAAGCAATATCAATCTTCATTTAGCAACTGGTGCTACATTATTGTTCACCAAAGATTTTACGCAATATCCCATTGTTGCTGCTAACTGGGAAGGATTACCACAGATGCGAAATCAATCTCCTATTTCTGCAACCGGTGCTACAAATATTGCTATTACTGGTAAAGGAATTGTGGATGGCAATGGTGATGCATGGAGAATGGTGAAAAAAGATAAGTTGAATGAAACACAATGGAAGAAGTTAGTGACAAGTGGTGGTGTGTTGAGTGACGATAAAAAAACATGGTATCCTTCTGAGCAATCATTGAAAGGTGCAAAAATGCCTGCAAACCCCGGGCAAATAATGGCTGACCGTGATGCTGCCTATTATGAAAGCATCAAAGATTTTCTTCGCCCCAACATGCTGTTATTGACTAACTGTAAGTATATTTTACTAGAAGGAGTAACATTTCAAAATTCTGCAGCATGGTGCTTGCACCCATTGATGAGTGAACATTTAACGGTAAGAAATATTACTGTTAAAAATCCATGGTATGCGCAAAATGGTGATGGTATTGATGTAGAGAGTTGCAAAAATGTATTGATCGAAAATTCCATTTTCGATGTGGGTGATGATGCATTATGTATGAAAAGTGGCCGTGATGCAGAAGGAAGAAAAAGAGGAATGCCGACGGAAAATGTAATCATTCGTGGTTGCACCGTATATGCATCGCATGGTGGTTTTGTAATTGGAAGTGAGATGAGCGGTGGTGCCAGAAATATTTATGTAAGCAATTGCACCTTTATTGGAACAGATATAGGCCTTCGGTTTAAAACAACCAGAGGCCGTGGTGGTGTGGTGGAGAATATCTTCATTAAAGACATTTACATGAAAGATATTCCGGGTGAAGCCATCTTGTTTGACATGTATTATGCAGCAAAAGATCCCATTCCTTTAGCAGGAGAAAAAAGAGAATTACCGAAAGTAGAATTTTTACCGGTAGATGAAACAACTCCGGTCTTCCAAAATTTTCATATCAGCAATGTGTATTGCAATGGTGCGGAGAAAGGAATCTTCGTTCGTGGATTGCCGGAGATGCATATAAAAGATATTGTGCTAGAGAATATGGTAATACAATCACACAAAGGAATTGATGTGCAGGAAGCAACTAATATCACATTCAAAAACATTAAAATAATTTCCGAAGAAACGAATCCGGTGATTGATGTAGTACATAGTGATAAAATTGTTTTTGATAATGTTACGTATAAAGATGGAGCAGAATTGTTATTCCGTATAAACGGAGAAAGAAGCAACAACATCAACATTCTTAATACTGACACATCTAAAGCGAAAGAGAAAATAAAATATGAACTGGGTGCAACAGAAAAAAGTACGGTTGTTACTACTCCTTCGTCTGCCAACGAAAAATGGAGTGCCCGGCTTTCAGAAACTGCTGTGCGGTTATGGCCCGATTCATTCATACTTGCTGGCGATAAAGCTGCGAAGTGGCGTTACGACCAGGGAGTAATTCTAAAGGGAATAGAATCGGTATGGAATGCAACTGGTGATGGAAAATGGTTCAGGTATATTCAAAAGTGCATGGACTTTTATGTTCAGGAAGACGGAACGATCAAAGGTTATCGTCCAGATGAATATAATATTGACCATGTAAACAATGGAAAAAATCTACTGCTACTCTACCAGGTAACGGGAAAAGAAAAATATAAAAAAGCTGCCGATTTATTAAGAGGCCAGCTACGTACACATCCCCGCACATCAGAAGGCGGGTTTTGGCATAAGAAAATATATCCATGGCAAATGTGGTTGGATGGTTTATACATGGGACAACCTTTTTATGCTGAGTATGCAAAATTATTTCATGATGATACTGCTTTCAATGACATAGCAAAGCAATTCATTTTAATGGATAAATATGCGGTAGATAAAAAAACAGGTTTGCTTTATCATGGGTGGGATGAAAGTAAAGAACAACAATGGGCCAATAAAACAACCGGTCAATCTCCCAATTTTTGGGGAAGAAGTTTAGGTTGGTTCGGAATGGCATTAGTAGATGTGCTGGATCATTTTCCCTCTAATCATCCAAGAAGAGCTGAGTTGCTTGCAATACTTAATCGCTTTGCAAATGCAGTAAGAAAAGTACAGGATAGCAAAACAGGTTTATGGTATGATGTTCCAAACATGCCAACTGCTCCGAAAAACTATGTAGAAGCTTCAGCATCTTGTATGTTGGCATACACCTTTGCGAAAGGTGCCAGAAAAGGATATCTACCAGCATCTTTTTTGAATCATGCGAAGCAAGCTTATACGGGCATTATCAAAACTTTTATTGAAACAGACGCCAGCGGACAAGTAAACTTAAAAGGAACAGTTGCAGTTTCTGGCTTGGGTGGCAAACCTTATCGTGACGGAACTTTTGAATATTATATGAGTGAACCGGTAATAGTGAATGATCCAAAAGGAATGGGTGCATTTATTAAATGCGCTGCTGAAATGGAGATCAACGAAACTCAACATATTGGCAAAGGGAAAACAGTATTACTGGATTATTTTTTTAATAACGAGTGGAAAAAAGATGCTACAGGAACACCTGTTCGCTGGCATTATACCTGGGAAGATAAAGCCAACAGTGGTTATGCAATGCTCGGTGATATTTTTATAAAGTATGGTGTAAAAACAAAATCATTGACAGAAACCCCCACCAGTGCTACATTAAAAGGCACCTCTATTTACATTATGGTTGACCCTGATACAGAGAAAGAAACGGATAAACCAAATTTCATAAACGGGAAAGATATAATTGCCATTAGTAATTGGGTTAAAGAAGGTGGTGTA
This sequence comes from Chitinophagaceae bacterium, assembly GCA_022843585.1. Lineage (GTDB taxonomy): Bacteria > Bacteroidota > Bacteroidia > Chitinophagales > Chitinophagaceae > JJ008. The sequence continues at coordinate 889,951 of JALHNJ010000001.1, read as the reverse complement.
TTGGTTTTATTAAGTAATGATGCAGGTAATGCAGAATTTAAAAACTTCAACCAGTTAGCACAAAAATTTGGCATACGGTTCAACGAAGACAGTAAGAACCGTGTACAGAACGACCAATATGAGCAAGGTTCAGTTATTACATCAACAGGCAATCCCATTTTTTCGGCAAACCGAAAATTATTTATAAAAGAGTATAGCAGTTTGCAAGTCAGCAATCCTGCTGTTACTGTTCTAAAGAATGGAGAAGATAATGTAATGGCGGTTGCTAAATATGGCAAGGGAACAATATTTGCTTTCGGCGATCCCTGGATTTATAATGAATATTTAGACGGTAGAAGACTTACACCCGGCTTTGATAATTATAAAGCAGCAGAAGAATGGGTCAAGTGGTTAATAGCAACCAGTAAATAAGAATCAAAGGCAAGGGTTTCTGCAGCCCCACAGGGGCAGAATGTTAATAGAAGAAGTGGGAAATAAATCTCGACAAAGCTACGTAGGAGCGATATGTTACACATAATGGGCAAAACAAAAAATATTATATTGAATTTGTTAGTTGCATTAATGCTTCTTCAATCATGTGCTATAGCACAACCGGTAACTACTGCAAAAAGAATTATCGTTGCTGCAGATGGCAGTGGTGATTACAAAACCATACAAGGCGCATTGAATAGTTTGCCTGATTCATCGGCTACTGCAAGAACAATTTATATTAAGAAAGGAACCTACGCTGAGAAAATTTATATCGAGAAAGCAAATATCATTTTTGAAGGAGAAGATAGGGCGATGACGATCATCATTGCCAGCATTGCAAGAGATGAGTGGCGTTGCGGACATACAGATGACTGGGGCGTAGCAACTTTAAATGTGGGTGCAAACGATATTACTTTAAAAAACTTAACCATTACCAATAACTATGGTTTTGATTTTATAGAAAGAACTATTTGGTGTGCATCCGATACATCCGTAAATAAAGAAAAAAAAATAAGAAGAGACGGTCACCAAATGGCGTTGCGTACCATGAATATGGCGACAAGAATGAAAGCCATCAATTGTCATTTCCGCTCTTTTGGTGGTGATACGGTTAGTCCCTGGGAAACAAATAATGGTATGTGGTACTTCAAAGACTGCATCATGGAAGGTGGTGTAGACTTTTACTGTCCGAGAGGATGGGCATGGGCAGAAAATTGCGAATTCATAACTCATAACGGACCTGCTGCAATCTGGCATGATGGCTCTGGCAATGAAGATTCAAAAACGGTGTTGGTGAATTGCAAATTCAAAGGCTACGATAATTTTTTGCTGGGTCGTTATCATCGTGATGCCCAATTTTATTTGGTGAATTGTGAGTTTGCTAAGAACATGAGAGATTCAGCCATTTATATTGTTCCAACAACCAATACTATTAAATGGGGCAAAAGAATTTATTATTATAACTGTCATAGAGAAGGTGGCAACGATTTTAGTTGGTACAACAATAATCTTCCAGTGGGAGTAAAAGCAAGTGATATAACTGTAAAATGGGTTTTTGGCAATCGCTGGAATCCCGCAACAAATTAATTATGCAATTATCAAAAAATACTTTAGAAAAAATTGCAGCTCAACCGGGATTAGAAATACCAGACGCAGCAATTTTTGAATTGCCGGAAAAAGTATTGCAGTTTGGGACTGGTGTATTATTGCGGGGCTTGCCAGATTATTTTATTGACAAAGCAAACAAGCAAGGCATTTTCAACGGAAGGGTTGTGGTGGTAAAAACAACCGACAGTGATAGCAGTGCATTTGACAAACAAGATGGACTATACACTATTTGTGTTCGGGGTGTTGAGAATGCTATAACGGTAGAAGAAAATATAATCAATGCTTCAATTAGTCGTGTACTGAATGCTAAAACAGAATGGAAAAGAATTTTGGAGTGTGCATACAATGCCGAAATGAAAATTATTATTTCCAATACTACCGAAGTAGGAATACAATTGGTGCAGGATGATATTACCAGCGACCCGCCGGTTTCTTTTCCGGGTAAACTTCTTGCTTTTTTACATGAACGATTTAAGGCTTTTAACGGAAGTGCAGCCAGTGGTATGGTGGTTCTACCTACAGAATTGATCACAGATAATGGTTCAAAATTAGAAAGCATTGTACTAGAACTGGCACATCGCAATAATTTAGATTTCAAATTCTTTGAGTGGCTGGAAAATCACAATACATTTTGCAATACACTGGTTGATCGTATTGTGCCGGGCAAACCAAATGCAGAAGAAACTGCAAAGCTTGAAAAGGCTTTAGGCTATAAAGATGATTTGCTTACCATGAGTGAAGTATTTCGGCTCTGGGCAATTGAAGGAGATGAGAAAGTGAAAGAAGTTTTATCATTCTGCAAAGTTGATAGCAGTGTTGTTATTGCACCTGATATTACTTTGTTCAAAGAATTAAAACTCCGTTTGCTGAATGGCACACATACTTTTAATTGTGGTTTAGCTTTTCTAGCCGGGTTCGACATTACAAGAAATGCAGTACAGAATAGTGTCTTTGGCAATTTTGCTAAAAAAATAATGCATACAGAAATTGCACCTGCCATTCCATTTGAAATTGATCCAAAAGTGAAAGAAGATTTTGCCAACAGTACGTTTGAACGCTTTTGTAATCCCTTTATCAACCACCAGTGGCAGAGCATTACGGTGCAATTCACTTCTAAAATGAAAATGAGAAATGTACCGCTTTTGCAACGACATTATGAATTGAAAGATTCACCTCCCCTGCGTATGGCTACTGGCTTTGCAGGCTTTTTATTATATATGAAAGCCACCCGGAAAGCAGGCAACCTGCCTACCGGACAGGCAGGTAAATATTATGGCGAACTGGATGGAGTTGAATATGAAATAAAAGACGATTCTGCAGACTATTTTTACACTGCCTGGCAAAATACAACGCCAGATAAATTGGTAGAAAAAGTGCTACAAGATGAAGAACTTTGGGAAACAGATCTTAGCAAATTACCGGGCTTTCTTCCATTGGTACAAGAACAACTAAATGATTGTATAAATAACGGTGCGTTAGCAACCATCGCAGAATTAGACACAAAAAGGGTAACAGTTTAAATGAAACACAGAGTTTTAAAAGTTAATAGTAAGGACAACGTAATTGTTGCATTGACTAATCTTTCAAAAGGAGAAACAATTTCTTTTGAAGGAGCTGATTATATATTACAAGAAGATATTCCGGCTAAGCATAAATTTTTTATGCAGGATATGAAGATCGGTGATGAAGTAATAATGTACGGCGTACTAGTTGGAAAAGCACAACAAGAAATTATGAAAGGCAGTCGTATGTCAACCGAAAATATAAAGCATGCGGCTGAGCCGTACGATTATCGCCATGTAAAATTTGAGTGGCAGGCACCAGATGTTTCAAAATTTAAGAATAGAACATTCAATGGCTATCATAGAAGTGATGGGCGGGTAGGCACTGCCAACTATTGGTTATTTGTTCCGACTGTTTTTTGTGAGAATAGAAATTTGGATGTAATCCGTGAAGCAATGCATAATGAATTAGGGTATGCAGTAACGGATAAATATAAATCATATACAAAAGAGCTACTGCAATCATACAACGAAGGAAAAAGCCTTGCAGAGTTTGACCTATCTCCTGCTCTAAAGAAAAATACTGATCGTCCATTTAAAAATGTGGACGGAATAAAATTCTTGAATCATCAGGGTGGTTGTGGCGGAACAAGGCAGGATGCCGGGATACTCGGTAAATTATTAGCTGCTTATGCTAATCATCCCAATGTAGCAGGTGTTACCGTATTAAGTTTGGGTTGCCAGAATTTACAAACACAGGATTTTCTGAATGAACTTAAGCAGTTTAATCCTGATTTTGATAAGCCCATGTTTGTTTTTGAACAGCAGCAATCACAAAGTGAAGAACAGCTAATTGCTGATGCGATTAAAAAAACATTTGAAGGACTAATAAAAATAAATAAACTGGAACGTCAACCAGCCTCGTTAGATAAGCTCTGCATAGGCGTAAAATGTGGCGGCAGCGATGGCTTTAGTGGTATATCTGCCAACCCTGCGGTAGGTTACACCAGTGATTTGGTGGTAGCATTAGGTGGTCAAATATTATTGGCAGAGTTTCCTGAATTATGTGGTGCAGAACAGGATTTAATTGACAGAACTACTAATGAACCTGCTGCCAGAAAGTTTATTCACTTAATGAGAACTTATAATGCACAAGCAGAACAAGTAGGTTCTGGCTTTCACATGAACCCTTCCCCCGGAAATATAAAAGACGGATTGATTACTGATGCTATCAAAAGTACGGGTGCTGCAAAAAAAGGAGGCACCTCTCCTATTGTTGATGTATTAGATTATACAGAAGCAGCAACTAAACCGGGACTGAGTTTGGTTTGCACGCCGGGTAATGATGTGGAAGCAACAACTGGTAAAGCAGCCAGTGGCGCTACATTAATTTTATTTACAACCGGGTTGGGAACACCTACAGGAAATCCTGTTTGTCCAACAATCAAAGTTTCGACAAACAGCAATCTGACAAAAAGAATGAATGATATTATTGATATTGATTGCGGGCCGGTGATTGAAGGAGAAAAAACCATCCAACAAATGGGAGAAGATATTTTGGAATATTGTATTAAAGCTGCCAGTGGTGAAGTGATACCGAAAGCAGTGTTGTTGAACCAGGATGATTTTATTCCGTGGAAGAGAGGAGTATCTCTTTAATTAAGAATTAATAATTGGGAACCAGGTGTTCGCAAATGCAGAGTAGAATTACAAAACGTTGAAGATTGCGACGCAACGAAGATGATAGTAGTAATGTAGCTGGTTACATAAATATTTTAAAAAGAATTGTATGAAACAATTTCTCGATGAAAATTTTTTGCTGTCGAATGCAACAGCACAACGTTTGTATCATGAGTATGCGAAAGACATGTCCATTATAGATTATCACAATCACCTGCCGCCAAATGAAGTGGCAGAAGATAAAACGTTTGAGAACATTACCAAAGTCTGGCTCTATGGCGATCATTACAAATGGAGAGCTATGCGGGCCAATGGTGTGGAAGAAGCATACATTACCGGTGATAAAACAGATTGGGAAAAATTCCGGGCCTGGTCAGCAACGGTTCCTTATACATTAAGAAATCCGTTGTATCACTGGACGCATTTAGAATTACAACGTTATTTCGACGTACATGATATTTTAAATGCCGATACAGCGAAGAAAGTGTACGAAGAAACATCGACAAAACTGCAAACAAAAGAATTTAGCGTAAGAGGTTTGCTGGAAAAGATGAATGTGAAGCTCATTTGCACTACGGATGATCCTGTTGATAATCTCCAATATCATCAGCAGATAGAAAATGAAAATTGGTCGGTAAAAGTATTACCTGCATTTCGTCCGGATAAGGCAATGAATGTGGATGATGCAAACGGCTTTAATAATTATTTGACCGGATTAGAAAAAGCCGCTGATGTTTCCATCAGTACGTATAATGATTACCTGGCTGCGTTGAAAAAACGGCATACTTATTTTGTTGCTAATAATTGTCGTGTAAGCGACCACGGACTGGAAGAGATTTATGCAGAAGATTATACGGCTACTGAAATAGCTGGCATTTTTGCTAAGATCCGTTCAGGTGGTTCTTTATCGTTGGAAGAAAACCGGAAATTCAAATCGGCCATGCTGGTTACATTTGCCGAGTGGGATCATGAAAAAGGTTTTGTGCAGCAATACCATCTTGGGGCATTACGCAATAATAATAGTCGCATGTTGCAACAACTAGGCCCTGATACTGGTTGGGATAGCATCGGCGATTTTTCTCAGGCTAAAACTTTGTCTAAATTTTTGAATCGTCTTGATAAGAATAATACGTTGGCTAAAACGATTATCTATAATTTGAATCCCGCCGATAATGAATTGTTTGCAACTATGATCGGCAATTTTAATGATGGTACTGCTGCTGGAAAAATTCAATGGGGCTCTGCGTGGTGGTTCCTGGATCAGAAAGATGGAATGACAAGACAGATCAATGCCTTAAGTAATATGGGATTGCTGAGTCGATTTATCGGAATGCTAACGGACAGTCGTAGTTTTCTATCATTTCCCCGTCATGAATATTTCAGAAGATTATTATGCAATATGTTTGGCGAAGAAGTAGAAAATGGTGAGTTACCGAATGATATAGAATGGATCGGAAAAGTAATCCAGGATATTTGTTTCAACAATGCGAAGAATTATTTCAATTGGCAGTTGGATGAGCAACCGGCAGCTTCAGTGACTAGCAACAAATAAGAAAGAATAAAAATGACTGGCAACGATACCGGAACGCTTCCGGTAACGATACCGGTAATAAAGAAGGGTTGAAAAGCCTGCTTTATCGGGGCTTAACGTATCTTTCAACCAATTCAATAATAAATAATAAACTATAAGAACATGTCAAAGAAAGTAGTAACGATGGGAGAAATAATGTTGCGCTTGTCAACTCCCGATTTCAAACGTTTTGTACAGGCCGATACATTTGATATTACTTATGGCGGTGGGGAAGCGAACGTAGCGGCAGCTTTATGTAATTATGGTCTCAATGGAACTTTTGTAACCAAAGTGCCCAATAATCCAATTGGTCAATCTGCTATTAACCATTTGCGCCGTTATGGTGTAGATACACAGTTCATCGCCAGAGGTGGTGAAAGATTAGGTATCTACTTTTTAGAAACCGGTGCATCGATGAGAGCATCGCAAGTTGTTTACGATAGGGCTCATGCTTCTATTGCAGAGGTAGAAATAAGTGAATTTGATTTTGATAAAATATTAGATGGTGCTGATTGGTTTCATACCACTGGTATTACTCCGGCACTAAGCGATAAAGCTGCTGCGCTTACATTAGCTGCTTTAAAAGCTGCAAAAGCTAAAGGCATTACTACCAGTATAGATCTGAATTTCCGTAAAAAATTATGGACAAAAGAAAAAGCACGGGAAGTAATGACTTGTCTTTGCGAATTTGTTGATGTATGTATCGGCAACGAAGAAGATGCTGATCTATGTTTAGGTTTTAAAGCAGCAAATACCGATGTAACCAAAGGTGAATTAAACCTGGATGGTTTTAAAGATGTGTTCCAGCAAATGAAAGCGAAATTCGGTTTCAAATTCATCGCTTCTTCCTTAAGAGAAAGCCATAGTGCTAGCGATAATGGATGGAGTGCTTTAGTATATGATGGCACTGAATTTTATCACACCAAGCAATACAATATTCGCATAGTTGACCGTGTGGGTAGTGGTGATTCATTTGCCAGTGGATTAATTTATGGATTGGTTACAGGTATGCCAATGCCTGAAGCGGCAGAATTTGGTGTAGCTGCATCTGCTATCAAACACACTATTCCGGGAGATTTGAATCATGCAACGCTTAGTGATGTGAAGGATCTGATGAAGGGTGATGGAAGTGGAAGAGTGCAGAGATAGTTCGGAGTTCAGAGTCCTTAGCCTGCCTGCCGGAAGGCAAGTTCGGAGTCATCTCACTAAAGTTTTAATTTTTCTTAAAGCAGAATAATATGATTGTAGATACATTAGCAAATGCTTCGAAGTATTTTTCTTTGCATCCATTGTTTGCAAAGGCGTTTGAATACATCAAACAAACAGATTTGACAAATGCACCGGATGGCAAGTCAGATATTTCAGAAGGATTGAAAGCTATTTTTTCTAATAAGCCCGGCGTGGCGGCGGAAGCATCCGTAGCGAAGTTTGAATGTCATAATAATAATATTGATATACAGCTTTGCATTAATGGGGTGGAAACGATTGGCTGGAAGCCGAGAGAAAAATGTGTAGTAGAAAATGGCGGTTACAACCCGGAGAAAGATGTACAGTTGTATCATGAACAACCGGATATGTATTTTCAATTGACCAACGGACAATTTGCAATTTTCTTTCCCGAAGATGTGCATGCCCCGATGATCGGGGAAGGGGAAATTAAGAAACTAGTAATAAAAGTTAAAAAGTAACCCTCAAATCAAAGTTTTCTGTAGTAAAAAAACTATATGAGCAAGACACAACAAATAACAGACGCAATAGTAGAACAAGGTATATTGCCTTTATATTTTAACCCAAGTGAAGAAATAAGTGTTGATGTATTAAGAGCTATTTACAAAGCTGGCATCAAAGCAGTTGAATACACCAACCGTGGTGAAGCTGCGTTAAGCAATTTCAAAAAGATGGTGGAAGTAAGAAATGCTGAAATGCCCGGTATTTTGCTAGGTGTAGGTACTATTAAAAATATGCAGCAAGCCAATGATTATTTGGCTGCGGGGGCAGACTTTTTAGTAAGTCCCGGTTTTGTAAAAGATGTAGCTGATTATGCAGTAGCCAATGATATTTTCTATGCTCCCGGTTGTATGACACCAACAGAAATTATTGCTGCAGAAAATGCCGGTTTAAAATTTATTAAACTATTTCCAGGCAATATGCTCGGCACCGAATTTCTTACCACCATCAAAGATATTTTTCCAAAATTGTTGTTCATGCCCACCGGTGGCGTGGATACAACCAAAGAAAATATTGAAAGCTGGTACAAAGCTGGTGTATGTGCCGTTGGTATGGGAAGCAAGCTTATCAGCAAAAAATTAATGGAAGCGAAAGATTATGCAACGATGGAATCCGAAACAAAAAAAGTGTTGGAAACAATTGCCTCGATAAAAAAATAAATGCTGTCAAATTTTCTCTAAGCATTTAAACGCCTAAATACTTGCCAAATGACCCAAGCAACCATTGGAAAATACAGGTGGACGATTTGCACCCTTTTGTTTTTCGCAACAACAGTAAATTATCTTGACCGACAGGTGTTGAGTTTATTAGCACCCGATCTGTCAAAAGAATTTGGATGGACGAATTCTGATTATGCAAACATTACTTCCGTATTCCAATTTGTGTATGCTATTTCCATGCTTTTTGCGGGACGATTGATCGACAAATTAGGAACTAAAGCTGGTTTTACCTGGGCGATTATCATTTGGTCTATTGGTGCCATCATGCATGCAGTAGCAGTACCTATCGGCAGTGGTGTTTCTGATGTATTTGCATGGATCGGTATTGGTGCTGTTCCAGTTTCCATTGCAGGTTTTATGGTTGCAAGAGCGGTATTAGGTTTGGGAGAAGCAGGTAACTTTCCCGCAGCCATCAAAGCCACCGCCGAATATTTTCCTAAAAAAGAACGATCATTTGCAACGGGTATTTTTAATTCAGGTGCAAACGTTGGAGCAATACTGGCACCGCTTACTGTTCCATGGATCGCTGAAACATGGAACTGGCAGACCGCCTTCTTATTAATTGGTGCTATTGGATTTATCTGGTTGTTATTCTGGAAAATCTATTATGCTATTCCCCGCCAGCAAAAAAGACTTTCAGCTACTGAGTTGGCCTATATCGAAAGTGATAAAGAAGATGAACCGTTTAGCGAAAACACCAATGAAAAAGCAGCGAAAGTTTCCTGGGTTAAACTATTAGGCTACAAACAAACATGGGCATTTGCTTTTGGCAAAATGATGACCGATGGAGTATGGTGGTTCTTCTTATTTTGGCTACCAAAATATCTCGATGCGCAATATGGCATGACAGGTAAAGAGATCATGCTTCCATTAGCCGTATTATATAGTATGACGATGTTCGGCAGTATTGGTGGTGGATACTTCCCTACTTACTTCATCAACAAAGGCTATAATCCGTATGATGGAAGAATGAAAGCGATGCTGTTGATTGCTATTATTCCATTAGTTGTATTAGCAGCACAACCATTTGGCTATATTTCATTCTGGGTGCCGGTAATATTAATTGGTATTGGCGCATCAGCACACCAGGCATGGAGTGCCAATATATTCACTACGGTGTCTGATATGTTCCCGAAAAAAGCAGTGGCTTCTGTAGTTGGTATTGGTGGCATGGCTGGCGGATTGGGCGGTGTAGCCATCTCAAAAATCGGCGGTTCATTATTCGATCATTACAAAGCACTCGGCCATATACAAACCGGCTATACGATTATGTTTACGTTTTGTGCTGTTGCATATTTAATTGCCTGGTTTGTTATGAAGGCATTGGTACCAAAATATAAACCAATTACAGATCTATAATACTTTCTAACCATTCTCATATTTTAAACTCCTCATTATTGGGGAGTTTTTTTATTTATATCCCAGCAGCAATACTACTATCAGCCCATTTGCGTCGCACACTTGTACGTTCTTTTCACTACTCGGCATTTGGCAAGAGCATAATTTAACTCAAAAAATCTATGTTCGTATATTCGCCCAAGTAAAAAACTAATACTCATCCAAAAATATTATGAATTTTAATGGGACACTGGGGAACCGCAATATTATCAAATGACACCTCAGCAGACATCAAGGACTTATTCTTCAACCTTTTTGACAAAGGGAAAACACAACCGGAAATACGGAAAGAAATTGAAACGCAATTTCTAGAAGGCAATGATATAGCAGAGAATACAGATTTTTGGCTAACACTTGCACTATTACAATGGCAAATTGGGCAACTGGACCACGACGTTAAAGAAATTGCAGAAAAAATAGTTGACCAAAACATCAGTATTAGAGTTTGGCGTGAAAGTGATGCTGACGAAAAAAGTTTACAGAAAAGAAAAATTGAGCTTATTAAGCTCAAAGTAAAACTTCAGAATCCTAACCCCAAGCCAAGAAAGATTAGGAATAAAATAGCGCCAGAATCAATTCTTCCAAAAGGCAGTGTATTTGCATTTCCCTTGAAAAATGGGAATTACTCTGCTGTTATTATTTTAGAAGAAATTCTTAATGCAGATTATTATTTTGCCTTGATTCTAAATACAGATGTAAATAAACCCGAAGTACCAACTTTAGAGGATGTTTTGAAATCAAAAGTTCTTACGAAGCCATTAAATCAAAATGAAAGTACAGTTAAGCCAGCAATAAGCTCATATACAAATTCTAAACATAAAGAAATAATTAAGACATTCATTAAACTAGGTGAAGTTGTAGTAAAAGAGAATTATGAAAAAAAGTTCATTAGCTATGGAGCAGCCCCATGGTCATTTCTGATTCAATGGGCAAATATGTATTTAGTCGACAATGTGCCAAGGGCAAAAGCATCATTTCAATTATCAGATTATATTAAAATATCCAAAAGCTGGATTACCGATCTTTGGAAGAAATAAAACGTAATTAAAATGAGGTCAGTATTAATTTCTTTTCTTATTCTATTGTTTGTCACCCAAACTTCATCACAGACAAACAATTCAATACCGAAAAAAGACAACGCCAAACCCTTCGTCCTCGGTATTACCGATGAAATTCAATCCACTTTACTAAAAGAAAAAAGAGCCATCAATATTTATTTTCCGGAAGGTTATAATAAAAATGATACGGTAAAGTATCCGGTCATTTATTTATTAGACGGCGGAGCCGATGAAGATTTTATACATATTGTTGGGTTAGTACAATTCAATAATTTCTCCTGGATCAACCGGGTGCCGTCATCCATCGTTGTTGGTATTGCCAATACAGACCGGAAAAGAGATTTTGCTTATCCCACTACGATTGAAGACGATAAAAAAAGATATCCAACCGCCGGCAAGTCTGACAATTTTATTGCCTTTATCGAAAAAGAATTACAACCCTATATCGAAAAAACTTATAAAGGCAATCAAACCAAAACATTGATCGGTCAATCACTCGGCGGTTTATTAGCAACTGAAATATTATTAAAGAAACCAAGCCTGTTCAATAAATATATTATTGTAAGTCCCAGCCTCTGGTGGGATGATGCTTCTTTATTAAAACAAAATTCACCGATTTTAGAATCATCATTTACACAACCAATCGATGTGTACATTGGCGTTGGCAAAGAAGGTTTAGCTCCCAGTGCTATTCCACATGTAATGGAAGTAGATGCCAACTTATTAGTAGAAAAACTAAGAAGTACAAAAAGTAAAAGTCTAAACGTCCATTTTGATTACCTGCCACAAGAAGATCATGCTACCATATCGCACCAGGCGGTGTTCAATGCATTACGGTTGTTATATCCATCGGCTGGCAAATAAAAAAAGATGGGCGATGATATGCTGATGAAGAGCCTGCCTGTCGGCAGACAGGTGCGACGCAAGGGACGATGCCCAAAGAACTGAAAGCTGGTATAATAAAAAACTCCCCGCCATGCGAGGAGTCTATTTTTAAATTTTGATTCTTTACTTTTTCTTACTCACCCCAAATATTATCCTTCCCATCCAACCACTGCTTCACCAGATCAGTTGTTACCGACTTCGGTCTTTCCAGCGGAAAACCTAAAGCTCTGTCCCAACACAAACTTGCTAATACACCTAATGAACGGCTTACTGCAAATAATACGGTGTAAAATTCAAACTCCTTCATACCATAATGCACCAGCAACGCACCACTATGTGCATCTACATTTGGCCAGGGGTTTTTAATTTTTCCGAGTGATTGTAAAATTGGTGGCACCGTTTCATAAATATTCCAGATGGTTTGTACCAACTTATCATCTGGCATATGCTTTTTACCAAACTCCATTTGTGCTGTAAAACGAGGATCTGTTTTACGCAATACTGCATGACCATAACCTGGTACCACCTTCCCTTCACTCAAAGTTTGTTTTACATATTCTGCAATCTGATCTTTGGTAGGGGCATCGGTTTTTAATTGCTCCTGCATTTCAAACACCCACTTAATTACTTCCTGGTTGGCTAATCCATGCAAAGGACCCGCAAGACCATTCATACCAGCGGCATAACTTAAATATGGATCGCTTAATGCAGACCCAACCAAATGCGTAGTATGTGCAGATACATTACCACCTTCATGGTCGGCATGTATCGTCATATACAAACGCATCAGCTCTTTAAAACTTTCATCTTCAAAACCCATCATGTGGGCAAAGTTGCCAGCCCAGTCAAGCAACCCATTAGGTTGAATATGTTCGCCGAATTTGTATTTTCTTCTATAAATATAAGCTGCTACACGGGGTAATCTTGCGATCAGGTCCATACTATCATCAAACACTGCTTCCCAATAATCTTTTTTACTCATGCCGGCTGCATACTTTTTAGAGAACTGGCTTTCTGTTTGCAGAGCCATCACCGCCACTACAAACTGTGTCATCGGGTGAGTACTTAATGGCAATGCCTCAATAGTAGAAAAAACATGATTGGGTACATGACTTCTTCTTTGCCAAACAGAACTGATATGATGCACATCCTCATCAGTTGGTAACTCGCCTACCAGCATTAAGTAAAATAATCCTTCAGGCAATGGTTCAGACCCACCGGGAGCTTTAGTTAATTTTTGCTGCAATTCAGGAATAGAATATCCACGGAAACGAATTCCTTCCTGTGCATCCAGTAAAGAAGTTTCTGTAACAAGGCCGGTAATGCCACGCATACCCTGGAACACCTGCGAGAGTTGAACTTCACCAATTACTTTGTTACCGTGTTCTTTTAGCAGGTCTTTTATCTCTGCTCCAACTGTGTCAGCTTTGGCTTTAAACCTGTCTTTTATAATTCCCATAAACCCTGATTTTACAATGCTTTCAACGAAAAAATTTCAATATGTAAAGTTATGCAATGCCCCCTGCAGCAACAAAAATTTGAACTGTTTGTTGCATTAGGATTGTATTAAATAGCTATACTTTTTATTATTTAGGAGTAAGCCGATATAACCTGTACGCCACAAAGGAGAAAAGAATATTGGGCATCCATGCCGCCAGCATCGGTGGGAAATCGGCCTTGGTAGCAAAGACCGTTGAGAAACGGTCAGAGATGATAAACAAAGCTGCAATCGTAATTCCTAATGCAAGGTGCATACCACTGCCCCCTCTGGTTCTCCGGCTTGCAATAGCAGCACCAATTAAAGTTAAAAGTAATACGGAAGCAGGCGTTGCGGTACGCCGGTATCGTTCCACTTTTACAGCATTTAATCCTTCAGAACCCCGCAATTCTTCTTGCTTGATATAGGCAATCAGCTCCGGTGTAGTTAGCTTATCTTTTATATAATCATCCTTAACTAATTCTTCTGGCTTAAGGTTCAGCGTAATCAGCATAGTGTCCCTAAAATTTGTTCGTTCTCCCATGGAATCTATATACCGTTCAGTGGCATTAAAGAGTTTCCACCTCCGGGTGGCAGTATCCCAATTAATAGAACCAGCCCTGATATTATAAACCAGCTTGTTATTTTTTACGGTCTCCAGGAAAAAGCCCTGTGCCGATTTGCTCGCCGTATCAAAATTTCTGATACCTACAAATGTGTTTGTATCAACCCTTTTATAATAGCAACGGGTGCAGTTACCATCTACCCGGTTTTTGGTAGGGTCATTTTTATCAAGGTAATTACTTCTGAAACTACTTTGAATAGCATTGGCTTTTGGAATCCAATAGCGGTAACCCACCCATAATAAACCCGCTAATAATACTCCACCAAAAAGATAAGGTCTTAAAAAACGGTTGTAGCTGGTGCCGCTGGCAAGTATGGCAATGATTTCCGACCGGGTGGCCATGCGGCTGGTAAAGAAAATAACTGCTATAAATACAAATAAGGGAAATAAAAGACTCCAGATAAAAGGTACAAAGCCAAAGTAATATTTGGTAATAATCTGGCTGGTGGTAAGACCAGAGTGGATAAAATCTTCACTTTTTTCACTACTATCAACTGCTACCGCTACTACTGTAAACAATAAAAGGCAGAAAAAGAAAGTCACCAGCAGTTTCTTCAATATGTACCAGTCGAGTTTCCGCATTCGGTCAAAAGTAGAAGAAAAAAAGTTGTCGGGTTGTGAAAAGTAAAGAGTTGTGAGCTTTTAGCTACAGTCTGACACTTATCACAACTTTGTCTTCAACACCGGTATCATTTCCGCTTTCCAACTGTTAAAATTATTTTGTTGAATTTGCTTTCTTGCCTCCCCTACCAGCCAAAGATAAAATGCAAGATTATGCACACTGGCAATGGTGTAGGCCAAAAATTCTTTTGCTTTCATAAGATGGCGTAAGTAAGACTTCGTGTAATAATTGCTCATTTCACAATCCAGCCCATCGTCAAGCGGAGAAAAATCCTGCTCCCATTTTTTATTATCAATATTGATAACCCCTTTGGTAGTAAACAGCATTGCATTGCGGCCATTGCGGGTTGGCATTACACAATCAAACATATCGATACCCATGCCGATGCATTCTAAAATATTCCACGGTGTTCCAACGCCCATTAAATAACGAGGTTTATTCATTGGTAAATGATCGCAACACCAATCGCATATTTCATACATCACATCCTCCGGTTCACCAACACTCAGGCCGCCAATAGCATTTCCAGCTGCATTTTTAGAAGCAATGTATTCGCAGGATTGTTTGCGCAGATCTTTGAACGTTCCCCCTTGCACTATCGGGAATAAGTTTTGCGTGTATCCGTATTTTGGCTCAGTTGCATTGAACTGTGTAAAACATCTGTCGAGCCAGCGATGTGTCAGCTCCATTGATGTTTTAGCATAATTAAATTCACTGCCACCGGGCGGACATTCATCAAATGCCATAATAATATCACCGCCAATCGTTCGCTGTATATCCATTACATATTCCGGGCTAAACAAATGCTTGCTGCCATCAATATGCGATTGAAAAGTAACGCCTTCCTCTTTTATCTTTCTGGTTCCCGCCAATGAAAAAACCTGATAACCACCACTATCCGTAAGAATTGGTTTTTTCCATCCATTAAATTGGTGAAGCCCACCTGCTTTTTCCAATACTTCTAAGCCCGGACGCAAATACAAATGATAGGTATTGCCCAGAATGATCTGTGCTTTTACATCTGCTACCAGTTGCTGTTGTGTAACTGCTTTTACACTTCCTACCGTTCCCACAGGCATAAAAATAGGCGTCAAAATTTCACCATGATCGGTGTTTATTTTGCCTGCTCTTGCTTTTGAAGTGATATCTGTATGTTGTAATTCGAATTGTAAGGCTGCCATAATAAAGGCGCAAGGTACAAGGAACAAGGGACAAGGGATCGTTTCAATTCAAAATTTGTTCGATTCTTGCTTAGCAATTTGTCTTTAAAAAAAATGAGGAGGAAACCTATAAACAAGTTACGCAGCTTGTGACTTGCACCTTGTCTCTTGTAACTTATCCTATTATCTTTGCCGCTATGCCACCAATTAACTGGGGAGAGATTCTCTTTTATCTTTTTATTGCCGTAACCGCCGTACAGATTTTTTATTACACTTTCTTTTTTGGACGGATCGCTTTTTATAAAGCCAAACCAAAAACAAAAACTCAGCAACACCCCGTTTCTGTAATTGTATGTGCAAGAGATGAGGATGAAAACCTGGCCCGCAACCTTCCGGGATTGCTGGTACAATCGTACCCCAGCACCTATGAAGTAGTAGCGGTAAATGATAATTCGCTGGATGATTCTAAATACATCTTGCAGGAATTAAAAAAAACATTCAAATCCTTGCATATAGTAGAACTAACACAAGAAGCAGTACATATTTCCGGGAAAAAATATCCCTTATCAATTGGCATCCGGGAAGCAAAACATGAAGTGTTATTATTAACAGATGCTGATTGTGTACCTGCCAGCGAACATTGGATAGAAAAAATGCAAAGTGGATATGATCAGAACACAGATATTGTTCTTGGTTATGGAGCGTATCATAAAAGAAAAGGATTGTTGAATAAATTAATACGCTTTGAGACATTTCACACTGCATTGCAATACCTGTCTTATGCATTGGCCGGATTACCCTATATGGGTGTGGGCAGAAATTTATCGTATAGAAAAAGTTTATTTTTTCAGCACAAAGGTTTTGCTTCAATCAACCATATACCAAGTGGAGATGATGATTTGTTTATTAATAAAACTGCGACCAAACACAATACAGCCGTTGTAATTGACCCCGATGCGGTCACCCGTTCTATTCCAAAAACTACCTGGTCAGGTTGGCTAAAACAAAAGTCAAGACATTATAGTACCGCTAAATTTTATAAACCCAAACATAAATTTTTACTGGGATTATATTTTGCTACGCAGTTCATTTTTTACCCCTTATTCATTGTAACTATTTTATTGTACGACTGGCGGCTTGTGTTACCCGTTTTCGGATTACGTTTGATCTTGCAGGCATTTGTACTTAATAAATCAATGAAAAAAATGGGAGAAGGCGATCTATGGCCCTGGTTCGTTTTTCTGGATATGTGGATGTTCTTTTATTACATCATCTTTGCACCGGCATTGTGGAAAAAACCAAGAAAGGGTTGGTAAGAAAAGACAACAGTCCATACTCAACAGAAATATCCAAATGGAATTATTACTCAAATATTTTAGCGAATTTTTTCCTGAGCAAATCCGGCAATTCCAATTGTTGGATGGTTTGTATAAAGAATGGAATGAAAAGATCAATGTTATTTCCCGTAAGGATATAGATAGCTTATACGAAAAGCATGTGCTGCACTCATTGAGTATTGCTGCCAGTTTTGACATTCCGGATGGCTGTGAAGTAATTGATCTCGGTACAGGTGGCGGTTTTCCCGGCATTCCATTGGCCATCTTTTTTCCGAATGTAAAATTTCATTTAGTAGATAGTATCGGGAAAAAATTAAAAGTGGTAGAAGCTGTTGCAGAAGGAGCCGGCATAAAAAACATTACTACACAACACTGCCGGATCGAAGATGTAAAGAACCGGAAATTTGATTTTGTCATATCCAGGGCCGTTGCTCCACTTAAAGATCTATGGAGATGGAGCAAGCCATTGCTGAAAATTAAAACTGCTGCTGAGTTTACTCCCGGACTTATATGTCTGAAAGGCGGCGACTTAGCCGTTGAAGTACAGGAAAGTATGACCCGCCCAAGGGTTATCGAATTATCAGAAATTTTTGCAGAATCATTCTTTAAAGAGAAGTTTCTGTTGTATGTTACCCGCTAGAAAAATATACCACTTAGTGGTATTGCCAGACTCTAACTTATAGCTGAACTTTACTCTCATGAAACAAATTGCCGTTTGCATAGTTGATGATAACAGAGAATTGCGCAATGCATTAGAAGAGATAATCACCATGTCTGACGGGTATAAATGTATTGCTACCATTGCTACAGCAGAAGATGCAGTTGTTCAAATACCCATACTAAAACCAGATGTGGTACTAATGGATATTAATTTGAACAGTCCTGAAAATGGCATTGATGTAGTTAGGGTGCTGAAACCAAGAATACCCGATACTAATTTTATGATGTGTACGGTATATGAAGAAAATGAAAAAATATTTGAAGCACTTAGTGCTGGTGCCAGCGGCTATATTTTGAAAAAAACAGACCCGGCCCGCATGTTGGAAGCCATCCGTGAATTATATGAAGGGGGTGCGCCAATGAGCAGCCAGATTGCCCGAAAAGTAGTGGCCGCTTTCCAGGAGCAATCGATGAAAAACAATAGCAACACGGAAGAGCTTAATATATTAAGCAACCGGGAAAAAGAAATATTAGAACTACTATCAAAAGGTTTGATGTATAAAGAAATCGCTTCGCAAACTTTCCTTTCGCCTGAAACAGTTCGGAAACATGTGTACCACATTTACGAGAAACTACATGTAACCAACCGGGTGGCTGCAGTAAATAAGTTTTACGGCAGATAAAATCACTTACGGAGACTTTGCTCAAAAATGATTTACCCTGTATTTTACTGCCAAAAACAGATTTTCTTGCAGGTTTTTGCCGGACGAACTTCATTTTTAGGCAAAATATACCACTAAAGTGGTATTGTGGGGTAATACTCATCCACTTACATTTGATATACATATTTGAATACAGTTGATCCCTTATAACCGTTAACCATTAACCTTACCTGAGCAAGCAAACAAAGGGGTTCTAATCAAAATTGCAAAGCCCTCCAATTTAATCACGGAGGGCTTTTGTAATTAGATAATGTGATGAACAATTTACCACTTTACCATTTCAGTTCAAGCTTATTATTTTTTCTATCTACATCCGCTAGTCGTTGCGATGGATCAATTTCAACTGTTGTAAAATCCAATAGCTTTCTGTTTGTTTCAATTATATATGTACTGTGTGTCCATTTCCATGCTTCATAATTTATTCGGGTAACAGCAACATCTTCTACTGGCTTTTCTCCATACATCAGGCTCATTGGTATATAATGCAGCTCTTTTGTTCCATCTTTAAATGTAAGTTGCAAATCAATTGGCATCGGCATTAAACCAATTCTGCTTAAGCGAACTTTTGTTTTACCACCTTCTTCCCACAAACTATCAATATTGTAATCAATTGTTTTGACAGAATTAATCCAATACTCTTTGTACCAATCCAATTTCATATCGCTTACCTTTTCTGCTATTCTCATAAAGTCGTTAGCATTTGGATGTTTGAATTTCCATTGATTAAAATATTCGAGCAAAATTTTATCTCTAACAGGTGCTCCAACAATATAGCCAAGCTGCTCCATAAAAACTCCTCCCTTTGAATAAACGGCAGGACTGTAAGCAGCATTTGTATTGTAATGATCTGCATGTGTACTAAGCGGTTCTTCTTTACCACTTTTTGCTAATGAAAAATAGCTCCGATACGTTCCATCAAAAGCAAACGCTGTGCTATTTCTAAGAAATGCATCAGCTCTGTCTTCTGCATACGTGGTAAACCCTTCATCCATCCATCCATATAACGATTCATTGGTTCCTAAAACACCATGATACCAGTTATGCAACCACTCATGCAGCCATGCACCCGGACCAACTAATAATGTAGCCATCGGGTATTCCATGCCTCCATCGCCACCATGAATGAAAGTGTATTGCTTATATGGATACACACCAAACGTACTCTCCAGCATTGGCATTACCGCAACAGCATCATCCAAAATCTTCTCCCATTTCTCCGCTGGTTCATTGGTTGGTTTATAAAAAAGATGTAAAGTGATGCTATCTCTTACAGTTCTTGTTTTATGAATGTATTCGGGATCGGCCGCCCACATAAAATCATGCACATTCGGTGCAACAAAACGCCAGGTTAATTTATTTCCTGCAGGTCTGGTCACTTTTGCTCCTGCCTTTTCATAGCCATATCCAATTGAATTGGGATTTTGTAAATAACCGGTTCCTCCTAAAATATATTTTTTATCGATAGAGATGCTTACATCATAATCGCCCCAAACCCCATAAAACTCTCTCCCCACATAGGGAGTCGGATGCCAGCCTTCATAATCGTACTCACATAACTTGGGATACCATTGGCTCATAGAATAACGAACTTTTGAAGTTGGATTATCTCTTCCACTTCTTCTTATTTGCAAAGGCACTTGTGCTTCAAAATCCATATCGAATGTTACTTTCGATTTTGGAAGAATTGGCTTATCCAATTTCACTTCTAAAATTGTTTCCAGCATTTTAAAAGATTGCGGACGACCATTCATCTTTAAGGAAAGAATTTTTTGATAACCGATTTCATCTGGCTTCAGGTTCAATATCCTGTCTTTTACTCTTCCGTCCCAATCAGGTCGTCCACCCGGGCCATTTACAGTTCCCTGTCTTCTGCTTCGGGTATCCATCATGCTATTCGGCTGAAATGCATTAAAATAAAGATGATAGAAAACTTTATACAAAGTATCAGGCGAGTTATTCCAATACTCCAGTTTCTGTTTGCCTGTAAATTGATTGGTCTGCACATTCATATCAATATTCATCACATACTTTACCCGTTGCTGCCAACGGTCTGGCTGTGCGTATGTTGAAAATTGCAGTGTAACAATCAGTAAAGCAAGTGTTGTTATTTTCTTCATGTGTTCTATTTAATAATTCAAGATGGTAAATTTCGGTAAAGGATGGCTATAAGAAAAAGAAAATTGACCGGCGGCATTGGGAAATACCACCGGTCAATTGCCCATTCTCTCTTAAACAAATAAATAAGAGGAATTATTATATTGTAACGCTACTTCTCATCAATCTTCCTTCCGTACTAAAGAAAAGATATTTTTTCTCTAATCCGCTCTTTTCAACTTTCAGGCGATATTGAATCACATAACCCGGCAAATACAACATTTTTACATCGGTAACTTCTCTGCCGCTAAACTTACTTTTGTTATATCCTTCTTTCACATCATTGGGCAGTTTATCATACGTCCAGTCTTTCAATGTATTTTTCCAGATCCCTTTATTACTGTATTCAGCATTCATGACACTGCTGTCTTGCTCAAACCGCACATTTACATTTACTACATTGTTTTCCCATTTTACATTCTTTGCATCGGGATATTGTTTAAAGAAACTTTCCTTTGCTTGTTCCGGAATAGTTGTTACCTGTGCATTTGAATGGAAAGAAATTAATGCGGTTGCAATAATAAATAGTGATAGGTGGATAAACTTCATACAAGGTGGGTTTTAGTAAGTCAATGTTTTTGTAAAAATAGTGCCGGATTGTTATAATGAAATGCTATAAATATCAACGGGGGTTGAAAACATGTTGTGACCAGCTAATTGCTACTATCATCGGCTGTTGCGAACTTGTTCTGTTATTCTTTCCTTTTGGGGGAAAGGAAAGAATTATCACTCTTGTACTGTGGGAATTCTACTCGGCATTTGCGAAAAGCCTGACAGGAATTTTTTCTTAGCATCTATCAATGATTACTTTCCTGCCACCACAATCACAATTTCTCCCTTCACCGTTTTTTCACTAAAATGGGTAGCAACTTCCCGTAAAGTACCTTGCTTATTTTCTTCAAACATTTTGCTTAATTCTCGGCTTACACTGCATTGCCGGTCTTCTCCAAAATAAGTAATAAAGTCTTCCAATGTTTTTACTAATCGTACTGGTGATTCATAAAAGATCATCGTTCTTTCTTCTTCGGCTAGTTGTTTTAATAAGGTTTGTCTTCCTTTTTTTAAGGGCAGAAAGCCTTCAAAACAAAAACGATTGGCAGGAATACCACTATTCACTAAGGCGGGAACAAATGCTGTAGCTCCGGGCAAACATTCAACCTTTACACCTACTTTAATACATTCTCTTACCAACAAAAAAGCAGGGTCGGAAATACCCGGTGTACCAGCATCCGTTACAACAGCCATTTTTTTGCCTTCCAATAACTGGCTTACCAAATGTTTCAACACCTGGTGTTCATTATGCTGATGATACGGCGAAAGTTGTTTGGTGATTTGATAATGATTTAGCAGATGCGAAGTGGTACGGGTGTCTTCTGCTAAAATCAGATCCACATCTTTTAATACCTCAATGGCCCGAAGGGTGATATCTTTTAAATTGCCAATGGGTGTAGGGATAAGGTAGAGCATCAATTTGAAAATTTGAAAATGTGCCGGTTTGAAAATGAAATAATACTATCAATTGCCAAATTATCAAATTGTCTCATCGGCTAATTAACACTTACTTCAAAATACTCCATAACCGGATTTGCCAGCAATTTCTTACTTGCTTCTTCTGCAATTTGTTTTGCTTTATCCGGCGAGTCTGCATTTATCTGTAGGGTGATGTTTTTTCCGATGCGTACATCTTCTACTCCTGAAAGACCAAGATTTTCCAAACCACCCATTACGGCTTTACCTTGTGGGTCTAATAATTCTTTGAGGGGCATTACTTTTATCTGAACTGTATAGGTCATGCTGTTTTGCTTTTAAAGAGCAAAGATAAGATAACATAGGCCATCACTGTAAGCGGAATAGCCAGCCATTTCAATAAAATAAAAGAGATAATAGCTATTGCTACCAATAAGAACTTCGGCCAATTATTTTTTATACTAAAGTCTTTGAATTTTAGTGCCATTAACGGTAATGTGGAAACCATCAACCATGAAAGAAGCAGGATAATGCAATACAAAACCCAGTTGTTTAATAGCAGGTTTCTTATACCATCCTCATTTACATTCCAATAAATTAGTGGTAATGAAGCCACAAATATTCCTGCCGCAGGCACCGGCATTCCTTTAAAATATAATGATTGACTGGTATCTAAATTAAATCTGGCCAACCGCCATGCTGCTGCACAAGGCAATAAAAAAACAGGCATCAGCCACAGTAAAGAAACATCCACCCCACCTTCTTGCTGCGCAAAACTGAGACGAAGAAATTGATAAATTATCATTGCAGGAGCAACACCAAAACTTACTACATCAGCCAGTGAGTCTAATTGCTTGCCCATTTCAGAACTGGCGTTAAAAAGTCTTGCTACAAAACCATCTAAAAAATCAACAACAGCAGCAATTCCAATAAACAAAGAAGCCATCCAAATTTTTTCTGGGATATAAAGAAGTTCTGTCCCGTTTGCATCTATGGTAATCATAATGCCATTCTGTAACGTAAAAACAATGGCAAGACAGCCGAAAAACAAATTTAATAAGGTAAAAAAATTGGGTATGTTCTTCATGCAGGCAAGATAAATTTATTTCTTCATCAATGTTTCGATGTCTTCTACCGTTATAGGAATATTTTTCATCAAATCTCTATTACCATTCCTGGTGATCCATAAGTTATTCTCAATACGAACTCCCATTTGTTCTTCTTCAATATAAATACCAGGTTCTACAGTAAATACCATTCCGGCCTTTATCGGCTCTGTTCTGGTACCTAAATCATGCACATCAATACCCAAATGGTGAGAAATGCCATGGTATAAATATTTGCGGTAAGCCCTGTTTTCCGGATCTTCATTTTTCACATCTGATTTTCTGATCAATCCAATTTTCAGGAATTGTTGTGTAGCTTCTTCTCCTACTTTATCGGTATAATCAAGAATATTAATGCCCGGTTTAAGTATACTTTTTGCGTAATCATGTAGATGCAGGCAGGCATTGTAAACAGTTTTTTGCCTACGGCCAAATTTTCCATTTACCGGTACCGTTCTGGTAAGATCGGCACAGTAACCACCGTACTCTGCCCCAAAATCCATCAATATCAACTCGCCATCTTTACATTCAGCATTATTACTTACATAATGTAATGTCCTCGCCCTGTCGCCACTGGCAATAATGCTGCCGTATGCCTGCCCTGTTGCCCGTTGCGATAAAAATGAATGAACAATTTCTGCTTCAATTTCATATTCCATCACACCGGGCTTAATAAATTTTAATAAGCGGCGGAATGTATTGTCAGTGATATCAATTGCTTTTTGAATTACTTCAACTTCTTCCGCAGTTTTTATTCCCCGCAGTTCTTTCATGATCTTTGCGGCCCTTAAATAATTATGCAATGGATAACGACTCTTCATTTCATCGATAAAACGATAATCTCTGGTACGAACAAGATTTGCCTTGCGGTCATTTTCATTGCTATCGAGATACACATTATCTGCTAAATGGATCCAAGGTTGCAATAATCCATCAAGGCTATCTAACCATACAATGGTTTTTATTCCGCTGATAGCTTGTGCTTCATTTACACGAAGTCTTTTACCATCCCATTTTTCTTTTAATTCATTGGGGCGAACTAGCACTAATACTTCCCTGTATTTTGGATCCGGGTTGTCAGGAAAAAGGATCACCATACTATCTTCCTGTGTTACCCCACTCAACCAAAACAAATCGCTGTTTTGTTTAAAATGATAGATAGCATCTCCATTTGAAGCAACTTCATCATTACTTACAAAAATGGCAATGGAGTTCTTTTGCATCTGACCAACAAATCGCTTCCTGTTCTGAATAAATATTTCAGGGTTGAGGGGTAAATATTTCATAAGCATTGGGTTTTGAGGCTAAGTTCGTTTATTAATTTTTTATTTAAAGGCGACTAAAGATAACAAGCAAATACATCTGCCAATTGTCTTTCATCACAAAAGTGGAAAACCAACTCTGATTTTAAATTTATTCAAGGTTTTTTTAATCTTCTTCAATTTTATCAAAAAGAGATATTAATCAATGGATAACACACAAAAAGCTGGCTTAAATGTTAGCTTCTTATTAATATGTTAGACTAACACTTGTTTGGGTTTGAAGAGCTTTGTCACTTACCTTTGTGCCTTCAACAAATTACGATTGCCCATATGTCAGTTCCAACTATTCCCTTCCCTGTGAAGAGCCTTCTGAAACTCGGATTAAAAAATACCGAATCTATTCATTATCAATCATCACCCGAGGAGTTAGTACAAGACTCTATTCGCATTGGCGAAGGTGTATTAAATGATACCGGTGCATTGGTAATTCGTACGGGAGAGTTTACCGGTCGTTCTCCAAAAGATAAGTTTACCGTTAAAGATGAAACCACGGCTGATTCCGTTCATTGGAATGATTTCAACATTCCCATTGAGCCAAAATACTTTGATATTATTTTTGATAAGATTACCAGTTATTTAGATTCTTTAAAAGAAATCTGGGTAAGAGATTGTTTTGCCTGCGCCGATCCCCGTTACCGGTTAAATGTTCGGGTGATAAATGAAAAGCCCTGGAATAATTTGTTTGCCTATAACATGTTCTTGCGGCCCACTGAAGAAGAGTTAGAAAAATTTGAAGCAGACTGGCATGTTATTTCTGTTCCGGGACTAAAACTCGATCCGAAAGAATGTGGTACCCGGCAACATAACGGTGCTGTAGTTTCTTTCAAACATAAAATGATACTAATTGCCGGCACTGGTTATACCGGTGAAACAAAAAAAGGCATCTTCACGATTCTCAATTACATTTTACCACACGAAAAAAATGTATTGAGTATGCACTGTAGTGCTAATATGGGTGATGATGGTGATACAGCTATCTTCTTCGGTTTAAGTGGTACAGGAAAAACAACATTGAGTGCCGATCCTAACAGAAAATTAATTGGCGATGATGAACATGCATGGACATCAGATAACATCTTCAACTTTGAAGGCGGCTGCTATGCTAAAACAATTAACCTGACAGAAGAAAAAGAACCAGAGATTTTTAATGCCATCCGTCCGGGAGCTTTGGTAGAAAATGTTACTTTCTTTCCCGGCACTAATAAAATAAATTTCGACGACGCTTCTATTACTGAAAATACAAGGGTTTCTTATCCCTTGCATTTTATCAGTAATGCGCAAGAGCCATCAGTAGGCGGATTGCCTAAAAATATTTTCTTTCTTACCTGTGATGCATTTGGGGTGTTACCTCCTATTTCTAAACTAACACCGGGACAAGCCATGTACCAGTTCATTTCTGGCTATACTGCTAAAGTTGCGGGAACAGAATTGGGAATAACAGAACCTAAACCAACTTTTAGTGCTTGCTTTGGAGCACCATTTCTTCCCTTACATCCGGGCAAATATGCTCATATGCTGGGTAAAAAAATGCAGGAGCATAAAGTTGATGTTTGGATGATCAATACGGGATGGACCGGCGGCCCTTACGGCGTTGGCAACCGTATGAAATTGAAGTATACAAGAGCAATGATAACCGCTGCATTAGAAGGAAAACTGAATGATGTTACCTTCATTACAGATCCGATTTTTGGTGTAGCTATTCCTACAGAATGCCCTGATGTACCAGCTGAAGTATTAAACCCGATTAATACCTGGGCTGATAAAACAGCCTTTACAGAGAAAGCAAGATACCTTGCCGGATTATTTGTAAAGAACTTTGAAAAATATGCTGATGGTGTTTCTGCTGAAGTATTGGCTGCAGCACCTAAAGCTTAAAATAGCAACTTTGGACGGTTGACCAACAAAACCCCTGGCATTATGTGTCAGGGGTTTTTAATTTACTTTAACGATACCGTTGCCTTCCTTTCTAACTTTTTGTGCGACTTTACGTAGTTATTAGCCATGAAAATTTTATTCCTTTATATTGCGGTTCTCTTTTTAGGCAATAAACCTGCTATTACTTATGCTCAAACAGCCAATGAAGAGTTACTTGAGTGGAACAGTTCAAAAAAACTTACCTGGGCAGACTATAAAGGCAAAGTTGATAGAAATAGTGATGCTGCTGCATCTACTACAACTTATCTGGCGATTGAATATCATATTAAAAATTCAAATTTCAGTTACACTATTCAATCCCGATTCTCAAAAACCCGTTCCTGGGGTTTGCATAAAACAGCTTATATACTTAGTCATGAACAAGGCCATTTTGATATTGCGGAAGTTTTTGCCCGCAAATTGCACATGAAAATGAGTACCTACAAGTTTAATTCTAAAACGTTTGAGAAAGACTTAAAGAAAATATATCAGGATATTCTTGACGAAAAAGAAAAAACGCAAAACGATTACGATAGAGAAACCCGCCACAGCATTAATAAAGAAAAGCAAGCCGAATGGCTAAAGAAAATTGAAAAGATGCTGGAAGAATATGAAGATTATGCAGGTTATTAAAACAACCCGTACAACTGGCTATCTACCTTGCGAATGATCTCACCAAGATCTTCATCTTTTTCTCCAAACTTATTTTTGTCAACATCAATTACCAGCAATGGGCCTTCTTTGTATTCGCTGATCCATTTGTTATAATATTCGTTGAGTTTCTTCAAATAGTCAAGGCGGATATTTTCTTCATACTCCCTTCCTCTTTTTTGAATTTGCCCTACCAGTGTTGGTACAGATGCATTCAGGTATATTAATAAATCGGGAGGTTGCACCAATGTTTTTAATGTTTGGAAAAAATGAAAATAATTATCAAAATCTCTTTTGCTCATCAATCCCATTTCATGCAAGTTTGGAGCAAAGATGTTGGCATCCTCATAAATAGTTCTGTCCTGTATAACCGTCTCTGTACCTTTTTGTATTTCTACCAATTGGCGAAGACGACTGTTTAAGAAAAATATTTGCAGGTTAAAACTCCATCGGGGCATATCCTCATAAAAATCCATCAGGTAAGGATTGTGGTCTACATCTTCAAAATTCGGTATCCACTTGTAATGCTTACTAAGCATCTCAGTCAATGTAGTTTTACCGGCACCAATGTTACCGGCCACTGCTATATGCTTTGGTTTTGATTTTGATTTTGCCATGTTAGAGAAATTCCAATATTAATTTCCAAGTCCCAAATGCGGGAGGGCTTCAAAGTAAAACTTCTTTTGGGAATTATGGGGTTGAATCAGTGTATTTTTAAAAATAATTGAGTCCCATCGCCTGCCGAACTAGTTCCATCGTAGCCCTTGCACTTTTACGGGCTTTTTCGGCCCCTTTTTCCATTGCCTCTTTCAGGTATGCCGGATTATTTCGGATGCCTTCTGCTTTTTCCCGAATCGGTGTAATAAACTGCACCATATCTTCTCCTAATTGCTTTTTCATATCGCCATAGCGGATAACACAATTGTTGTAGTCGCCCTCATATTTTGCAATCGTTTCAACGGAGCTTACCAATTTCATCAACCCGAAAATATTTTCAATATAATCTGGCTTTGTTGAGTTCGGCTCTGTGGGTCCACTATCTGTTTTTGCTTTCATTACTTTTTTACGGATCATTTCATCATCATCACTCAGGTACAGGGTGGCCATCTGGTTTTCACTCTTGCTCATTTTACCTGTTCCATCAAGACCGGGTACTTTAACCAATTCATCTCCATAATTAAAAGCATGTGGTTCCGGAAATACATCACCATACCTATGGTTAAACCGATTTGCAAAATTTCGGGCCATTTCCAAATGTTGTTCCTGGTCTTTACCAACAGGCACATACGATGCCCTATGTAAAATAATATCAGCAGCCTGTAATACAGGGTAAGTTAATAACCCTGCATTTACATTTTCCGGGTGCTGACGAACTTTATCTTTAAAAGTGACTGTTTTTTCCAACTCGCCTTTATACGCCAGCATATTCAGGTAGAGATATAATTCTGATGTTTCATATACATGACTCTGGCAAAATAAGGCTGCTTTATCAGGGTCAAGTCCGCAGGCAATATTTTCTGACAATACCCGGTGAACATTTTCCTTTAATTCTTTTGTATCAGGGTGAGTAGTTAAAGAATGCAGATCGGCTACCATAAAATAGCACTCAAATTCCTCCTGCATCCGCACATAATTTCTAACGGCGCCAAAATAATTCCCAAGGTGTAAAAACCCAGTGGGTCGAATGCCACTCATTACTATTTTTTTCTGCATATCCATAAGGCGGCGAAGATAATAAAATAGTCGGGAGCCATGAGTCGGAAGTCTGGAGTGAGGCTCTGCTATGAAAGTTTTCGACTAATGACTCCTGACTAACGACTCCCGACTATATTTGCGTATGGAAGTAAATGAAGAAATGGTTGACAAACTGGCTCACCTTTCCCGGCTACAATTCAATGAGTCAGAGAAAGCGGAGATTAAAAATGATTTGCAGCAAATGATTGCTTTTGTAGAAAAGTTAAATGAGCTGAATATGGAAGGGGTGCAACCGCTTTTGCATATGAGCCCCGAAGTAAATGTGCTGAGAGAAGATGAAATAAAAGGTTCCATAAGCCGGGAAGAAGCATTGAAAAATGCACCGCTGCACGATGAACAATTTTTTATGGTTCCCAAAGTAATTAAGAAATAAAATGGGAATTATTCATTTAGAAAATATTCTCAAAAGTTATTTTATGGGCAAGCAAGAGCTTCCCGTACTTAAAGATATTTCGCTGGATATTTTTAAAAATGAATATGTCGCTTTAATGGGACCGTCTGGCTCCGGAAAAAGCACACTGATGAATATTATCGGCTGCCTTGATACACCAACCGGCGGAACATATATTTTAAACAACCATGACGTAAGCCAAATGAAGGATAACGATCTGGCTGATATTCGTAACAAGGAAATAGGTTTTGTATTTCAGCAATTCAACCTGCTTCCCCGCCTCACAGCATTAGAAAATGTAGCATTGCCATTAGTATATGCTGGCATTGGAAAAAAGATCCGCAATGAAAAAGCAAAGTATGTGCTGGATATGGTTAATCTTTCCGACAGAAGTCATCATAAACCAAATGAATTAAGCGGAGGTCAAAGTCAACGGGTTGCAATTGCCCGTGCATTAGTAAATGATCCGGCAATAATATTGGCCGATGAACCAACTGGCAACCTTGATTCAAAAACTTCGCATGAAATAATGGAAATTTTTCACCAGATACACTCAACCGGCAATACCATTGTATTGGTTACCCATGAAGAGGATATTGCTAATCATGCACACCATGTTATACGATTAAGAGATGGTGTGGTAGAGAGTGATGGAAAAAGAATTTTAGTTCATGGTTCATAGTTCAGGTTGTTCCTGTTTAATCAACTTCTTTAATTAATTTACAACCAAACACATTTTACCTTTGTTAAAATCTTGAATATTCAGGTTCTATTAAGAACAACGATCTACAAACACTGAACTTACTTCCATGGCAATGAAAATATATACCAAAACAGGCGATAAAGGAACTACCTCTTTAATTGGAGGAACAAAAGTTTCTAAAGCTCATTTGCGAATAGAATCATACGGTACCGTAGATGAATTAAACTCATATATCGGACTATGTAAAGATCTATTAAGGGATGAAGCAGGAAAAAAAATATTACTTGAAGTACAAGATCGTTTATTCACCATTGGTTCTTCATTAGCCTGCGACCCGGTGAAAGAGCCAAAAATGAAAATTCCTGATCTTAAGGAAACTGATGTAGAACTATTAGAAAAAGAAATAGACAGGATGAATGATATTATTCCTCCAATGAAAAATTTTATTTTGCCCGGAGGTCATCCTACTTTATCGCATTTGCATATTGCCCGTTGTGTGTGCCGCCGAGCAGAAAGATGTTGTGTAAGATTGGAAGCAGAAGACCAAGAAGTGGAAAACATCATCATCAAATATCTTAACCGCCTCAGCGATTATTTGTTTGTTCTAAGCAGATATACAGGTCACCAAATGAATGTGGAAGAAATTGCATGGAAACCGAGAGTATGATTAGATGATTTGAAAATTTGATGATTAGCTAATTCTCCGCTATTGGCTAGACGCCTTTCTAAACAATCTTCCCATCCTTCATATACAAAACCCTGTCACTAAGCTTCGCCAACTCTTCATTATGCGTTACGATCAAAAAAGTTTGATTGAATTTTTTCCGCAGGTCAAAAAATAATTGGTGCAGCTCATTTGCATTGGCGGAATCCAAATTTCCCGTGGGCTCATCCGCCATTACAATATCAGGATTGTTGATCAATGCTCTTGCAACAGCTACCCGTTGCTGTTCGCCGCCACTCATCTGGTTCGGTTTATTATCCATGCGATGGGAAAGTCCCAGCATTTTCAATAATTCTTCCGCTCTTTCTTTTACTTCGGCTTTTTTTCTGCCAGCCAGCCAACCCGGAATGCTAACATTTTCCAAAGCTGTAAACTCCGGTAGCAAGTGATGAAACTGAAAAACAAAACCAATATGCTTGTTGCGGAAAGCCGCCATTTTTTTAGCCGATAAAGAACTGGTAACTGTATTATTCATACTCACTTCACCCCTATCGGCTTTGTCCAATGTACCCAAAATATGCAGCAAAGTACTCTTGCCCGAACCCGAAGGCCCAACAATAGATACTATTCCACCCTTTTCTATGGCTATATCCACTCCTTTCAATACTTCAACCGTCCCGTACCGTTTATGAATATTTTTTCCTGTTATCATGCAGCCAAAAGGGGGTTTAGAAAATCAAATATCAGTAAAAGAGACCCATAATCAAAAACAACAAATCAGGTTGTCACGAACTTTTAAGAAACGTATACCAAAACCCGTGAACAATAAGGATTTGGTAAATTCAGTAATACAACTACATTTGCGGAAAATTACGGGTCTTTTAACCCTGAAAACCTTATTCAAAATTACTTTAAACCCTAGCAGATGTTTTGGACTTTAGAACTTGCTTCCTACCTTGAAGATGCACCCTGGCCAGCCACCAAAGATGAGCTGATCGATTATTCTATCCGTTCCGGGGCACCGCTGGAAGTGGTGGAAAACCTGCAGGAACTGGAAGATGAAGGCGATGTGTACGAAACCATCGAAGACATCTGGCCTGACTATCCGACTACGGATGATTTTCTGTTTAATGAAGATGAATATTAAGAGGAAAGCTGCTAGTTTCGAGCTACGAGACGTATAAAATTGAAAGCCTCCGTAATTGGAGGCTTTTTTAATTATTTACCCGGCTGCATTACTACTAATCAACCCAGTTGCGTCGCACTCTTCATCGTTCTGTTCACCACTCAACAAATCACAACGACCATACTCCCGACTAATGACTCACGACTCCAGACTATCCTTGTTCCACACCCAACTTCGCCATCACCTCATTACTCACACCGGTAGAAGAATATCCGCCGTCATGGAATAAATTCTGCATCGTTACCATTCTTGTTAAATCAGAGAAAAGTGTAATACAATAGTTAGCACAATCCTCAGCACTGGCATTTCCTAATGGAGCAATTGATTCAGCAAAGTCGAAGAAATCGCCGAAGCCTTTTATACCTGTACCTGCCGTGGTTTTTGTTGGCGATTGAGAAACAGTATTGATACGAACTTTTTTATCCACTCCATAATGATAACCAAAGCTCCGGGCTATTGATTCCAGCATAGCTTTAATATCCGCCATATCGGTATAGAATGGATAGGTACGTTGCGCCGCCATATAAGTCAATGCTACTACACTTCCCCATTCGCTTATCGCATCTAATTTTTTGGCAACTGCCAGCATTTTATGAAATGACATTGCAGAGACATCGATCCCTTTCATGAAATAATCATAATTGGATTCGGTATAAGGTATCTTTTTCCGGATGTTTACACTCATGCCAATTGAATGCAAAACAAAATCGATCTTCCCACCCAACACTTCCTGCGATTGAGTAAACAAAGTCGTCAACTCATCCACACTGGTAGCATCTGCCGGAATAATTTGCGAATTGGTTTTCTCTGCCAGCTTATTGATCTCTCCCATCCGCATGGCAATAGGAGCATTTGTCAACACAAAAGTCGCTCCTTCTTCGTGTGCTTTTTCAGCCACTTTCCAGGCTATAGAATTTTCGTCTAATGCACCAGTAATAATTCCTCGTTTTCCTTTTAAAAGATTATAAGCCATAAAGTCAATTTATAATTTTTGATTGTGGTTCGGCCGTAAAAGTAAGGAGTTATTTTTAAGCTCAGGGAAACAGCAGCCAGTTATCTATGTAAGCAGTACTTGTCACCTTTCCTTTATCTTCGCAGGCAATAAAAAGACGATACCGGACATGACGATTTCCTACAAATGGCTCAGTGAATATCTCCCTGTAACTGTTGACCCTGAAAGATTAAGCCGCATTCTTACTTCCATCGGTTTGGAAGTAGAAAGCATGCATAACTATGAAGAAGTAAAAGGCGGATTAAAAGGACTGATAATTGGTGAAGTGCTAAGCACCGAAAAACATCCTAATGCCGATAAACTTACATTGACGAAAGTAAATGTGGGAGGAACAGAGCCTTTGCAAATTGTTTGCGGCGCACCTAATGTGACAGCGGGACAAAAAGTAGTGGTAGCAACCGTTGGCACTACCATTTACCCCAGTACTGGCGAGCCACTTACTATGAAAGTAGCAAAAATCCGCAGTGTAGAAAGCTATGGAATGATCTGTGCAGAAGACGAGATCGGTTTAGGAACATCGCATGCCGGCATTATGGTATTACCAGCCGATACACCTGTAGGAAAATTGGCCGTTGATTATTTTCAACCATATAACGATATTATTTATGAGATAGGTCTTACGCCCAATCGTATGGACGCAATGAGCCATTGGGGAGTAGCAAGAGATGTTTGTGCTTATCTCAATCACCACGATAAAAAAGATGCCAGACCTAAACTGCCAAATGGTAATGGTTTTAAAGTAGATAACACTTCTCTTCCTATTGAGGTGAAAGTGGAGAATATAACTGCTTGTCCCCGATATTCAGGTGTCAGCATTGCCAATGTAACCATTGCTGAGTCGCCAAAATGGTTACAACAAAAATTAAAAGCCATCGGCTTACGCCCCATTAATAATATCGTTGACATTACTAATTACATTCAGCATGAAACCGGGCAACCGTTACATGCTTTTGATGCAGACAAGATCGGCGGTAAAAAAATAATAGTAAAAAATCTGCCGGAAGGCACTCCCTTTATTACACTGGATGAAAAAGAAAGAAAACTATCAGCTGATGATCTGATGATTTGTGATGCAACAGCAGGAATGTGTATTGCCGGAGTTTTTGGAGGCGTACATAGTGGTGTAACGGATAGCACTAAAAACATTTTTCTGGAAAGTGCATTTTTTGATGGCATTACGTTGCGCAAAACTTCTTTCCGTCATGGATTAAGAACAGATGCAGCCAGCCGTTTTGAAAAAGGCACTGATATTTCTGCAACGGTCAATGTGTTGAAGAGAGCAGCAAATCTCATTAAAGAAATTTGCGGCGGACAAATTGCTTCTGAGATAGTAGATGTATATCCAGACCCAAGACATAAAACAGAAGTTGCTATTAAATATCATTTCCTGAAAAGATTGAGTGGCAAAAATTATCACCCGGATGCTGTAAAGAATATTTTGAACAGCCTTGGTTTTGAAACACTCAAAGAAGGAATTGATGAATTACGGGTGGCTGTTCCTTTTCATAAACCCGATATTAGTCTTTCTGCTGACCTGGTAGAAGAAATTCTGCGGATCGATGGGTTGGATAATGTGCAAATTCCCGATGCAATCACTATTACTCCATCCGTAGAAGAAAACTATGCTACCGAAGTATATAGGGAAAAAGCCGCTAACTATTTAGTAGGGCAAGGCTTCAATGAAATGATGACCAACTCCATTGTAAATGCTGCCTGGTTTTCAGAAGAAGAATTGCAAACAATGGTGAAAATGATGAACAGCCTGAGTGCTGAGTTAAATATTTTACGCAATTCACTTTTTGAAACTTCTTTGCAAGCTGTTGCACATAATCTAAATCATAAAAATAATTCACTTCGTCTTTTTGAATTTGGCAAAGCATACAGCACTTCTGGTTCCGGTGAGTATGCAGAAGCAGAAAAACTTTGTATCGTTATCACCGGGAATAAAACAGAAGATAGCTGGAAAGAAAAAGGCAGTTCTTCTGATTTCTATTTATTGAAAGGAACTATTGATGCTATTTTAAGGTCATTGGGTATTCATCCATCGTCAATTGAAAGATTGGTGGTACCTAAGCTGGATAATCATATCGTTTACAAACTAAATGGCGAGATCATCGCCGGTGCAGGAGAAGTTAAGAAAAATATACTCGACAAATTCGGCATTAAACAAACTGTGTTTTTTGCCGGGCTTAATTGGGCTACATTGTCTCAATCAGCCACAATACAAGCCAATAAAATAAAAGAATTGCCTAAATTCCCCTCTGTACAAAGGGATTTAGCAATGATCGTTTCAAAAGATCTGGCCTGGGAGCAAGTGCAGCAAACGGTACAAAAAATAAAACTAAACAAACTTACAGACATCAAACTGTTTGATATTTTTGAAAGCGAAAAACTAGGGGCGGCTAAAAAATCGGTAGCCGTTAATTTTACTTTTTTAGATGATGAAAAAACTTTGACGGATAAAGAGATTGATAGTTGGATGAATAAAATTATGGCGACACTGGAAACTGACTTACAAGCAGAGATCAGAAAATAATTTTAGTATGAGTACAGCAGAGCAACAATTAAAAAGAATACAGGATAAGCTTCAGCAACTATTGAAGCAACATGTTGCTGTACAAAAAGAGAACACCAGGCTTAAAGAAGAAATAGAGTTGCTGCAACAAAAAAATCTTGCGCAACAAAAAAGTGCAGATGAATTAAAACAGCAAGTAAGTATTTTGAAATTAAATGCAGGTGAAATGGGTGAGGTTGATAAAAAGGAATTTGAAAAGAGGATCAATACATACGTAAAAGAAATAGACCGCTGTATTGCCATGTTGGGCAAATAAATTACACTCTTTTTACAAGATTCAACTTCATTTCGTCTTCGCCTTGTGAAAGTTCCAATGTGTACCGGCCATACGGAAGTTCACTTAAACCAGTCCATGTCAATTGTTCTTTATCTGCTGCAATATCCTTTTCAATTGTGCTGCAAATGCTTCCTTTATCGTCTTTTAAAACACCTCGAAGACAATTACCTTTGGGACCTGACAATTCCAATTGAAAGGCGTCAATGAAAACAGGCGACTTAATTTTGGCAAACATGACTTAAACGTTTAGTTAGTTTTGTTTCACCCGGTGGACCTTAACCAATGTAGCTTTCAGCGGAACAGATTGTTTTTTAATGGGTATCTAATGTAGTAAATTGATTTTGAAAATTCAAACATTATGAGTGAATTAATTGCCATCTCGGCCGTAATAGGCGATAGAAATTACCGGATCAAGATCAATCCTTCCGATGAGGAGGTGGTTCGAAAAACCCTAAAGACCATCAATGACAAGATAATTGAGTTTAAAACCATCTTTGCCGGAAAGGATATGCAGGATTATATTGCCATGGTGCTAATCTGGTTTGCTACCGAACAACACAGTGGCGCAGCAGCGGGTATTGAGAAAGAAAATATGTCTGATCAGCTGAATGCCATCGAAAAACTACTAGATGGACAGTAAGGAACAGACAATTATCTCATTTAATCATAAACAGCTCAAAATCGCTGAAAATCAAAATACTCAACCCTTCGGGGATTAGTCGCCGTTTTGTATCTTCGCCAACTACAAAACTTCTATAATATGAAGTTTCTATTAAATCAAAGCATTGTGCCACAATTAAACAAACACATTCATGGACCCGAATATACTTTCCATCATCATCGGTGCAGCCGCCCTTATTATAGGGCTTGTACTGGGTAAGCTCATTTTTGCCAAGAACACAACTAGGAAATTAGAAGAAGCTGAACTTCAATCACAAACAATTCTCAAAGAAGCGGAGCTTAGAGCTGAAACGATCCGTAAAGAAAAAGAACTGGAAGCAAAGGAACGCTTCGTACAGTTAAAATCTGTTCATGAAAAAGAGGTAAATGAACGGAATCGGAAAATGAACGATGCCGAAAACCGTGTCCGCCAGAAAGAACAGGCCATTACCCAAAAGGAAGCCAGTTTGGATAAGCAAATAAAGGACAACGACACTATCAAGGACAACCTTAACAGGCAGATAGAGCTGGTGAATATCAAAAGAACAGAGCTTGAGAAACACCAGGAAGAACATATCCGCCGCCTGGAAAAAATTTCCAACCTTACTGCCGAGGATGCAAAAGCCCAATTGATAGAAAGCTTGAAGAACGAGGCTCATACACAAGCAGTAGGAATTCAACAAGAAATCATAGATGATGCCAAGCAAAAGGCTAATAAAGAAGCCCGGAAGATCATCATCCAAACTATACAACGTACGGCTGCCGAACAAGCAATTGAAAACTCCATCACTGTTTTCAACCTTGAAAGTGATGAAATAAAAGGACAGATCATCGGTAGAGAAGGTCGTAACATCAGGGCTATTGAAGCTGCCACGGGTGTTGACCTGATTGTAGATGATACTCCTGAGGCTATTCTTTTATCTTCTTTCGATCCGCTCCGCCGTGAAATTGCCCGCCTCAGTTTACAGAGATTAGTAACCGATGGACGTATTCACCCCGCAAGAATTGAAGAAGTAGTAGAAAAAACCAAGAAGCAGATTGAAGAGCAGGTAATGGAAATTGGTGAAAGGACAGTTATTGAACTAGGCATACATGGTTTGCATAAAGAACTGGTAAGAATGGTAGGCCGGATGCGTTTCCGTTCTTCTTATGGACAAAACCTGTTAATGCATAGCCGGGAAACTGCCAATCTCTGTGCAACCATGGCGGCTGAATTAGGCATGAACCAAAGCATGGTGAAGCTGGCGAAAAGAGCCGGATTGTTACATGATATTGGTAAAGTGCCGGATGAAGAAAGTGAATTGAGCCATGCACCACTAGGTGCTAAACTGGCTGAAAAATATGGAGAAAATCCTGCTGTAGTAAATGCAATTGGAGCTCACCACGATGAGATGGAAATGCAATATGTGATCTCTCCGATTATCCAGGCTTGTGATGCAATCAGTGGTGCAAGGCCGGGTGCCCGCAGAGAGATTATGCAGCAATACATCCAGCGTATCAAGGACCTTGAAAATCTTGCTATGGCTTATGAGGGGGTAGAAAAAGCATATGCTATACAGGCGGGCCGTGAGTTAAGGGTAATTGTAGAAGCTGACCGTGTATCGGACCAGGATTCAGAAAGATTATCATTTGAAATAGCGCAGAAAATACAGACTGAAATGACCTTCCCCGGTCAGATAAAAGTGACGGTTATAAGGGAGAAAAGAACGGTGAATGTGGCCAGATAACCCATTAAGAGTTTAATAATTAATAGTTTAAGGTTGCTTTATCAGCAACCTTTTATTATTTCAGTAACGGCATATAGGAAGGAAAGAAACTTTTAAACTTAAACCTCAAACTTTAAACTGTTTTTCCTTACCTTTGCCGTCCCTAAAAATCAGGTTTATGAACGCTATCGCATTTGTACATGAGCAGCTTACAGGAAAGAAAGAATTTCCAAAATTCAAAGCTGGTGACAATATTACTGTTAATTACAAGATTATTGAAGGTAGCAAAGAAAGGATTCAGTCTTTTAAAGGCGATGTGATCAAAAAGCAAGGAAATGGTGCTACCGCTAGTTTCACTGTTCGTAAGATATCTGACGGTATAGGCGTTGAAAGGGTATTTCCTTTCTTCTCTCCAAATGTGGAATCAATTGTGATGAACAAAACTGGTAATGTTCGCCGGGCTAAATTGTTCTATCAGCGTAAGCGTAGTGGTAAGAGTGCAAGAATCCGTGAAAAACGCCAGGCTGTGGCAGAAGCTGCAAAGTAATTTTCCTCATAAATATTTGAAAAGCCCTGATAATAACTCAGGGCTTTTTATTTTGAGCTAAATACAAGCAATTAAATATTTCTTTGTTTTTGAGTACTTAGTATCTTTACCGTCTAATTATCTGACTATGACATATCCTGTATTATTGGGCATGCTGGGAACAAATGAGATCATCATCATCCTGGTTATCGTTTTATTGTTATTCGGAGGTCGCAAAATACCTGAACTGATGCGTGGGTTAGGCAAAGGCGTTCGTGAATTCAATGATGCAAAGAGCAATGTAAAAAAAGAAATTGAAGAGAGTGCTAACGATGTGAAGAACGCAACAAACAATTAATTCCTGCCTCTTTCCATTATAATTAAACCCTAAAGCAATCGCTTTTGTTTGAGTTCTCTTCAATTGAGCAATACCATGTTCAATTACTGAAAGGAAATACAACCTGTTTACAGGCAGTAGAACATTACCTGCAACGTATTGAATCTACTAAACACCTCAATGCCTTTATTGAAGTATATGCTGATGAAGCTATACAACAAGCTAAAGAGTTAGATACGAAAAGAAAATCAGGTAAACAACCCGGTAAACTGCATGGTGTTGTTATTGGTTTAAAAGATGTGATCTGCTATAAGGATCATAAGATTTCAGCCGCCTCTGCAATTCTAAAAAATTTTACTTCCCTCTATTCTGCCACAGCAGTTGAAAGATTGCTTGCAGAAGAAGCGATCATTATCGGCAATTTGAATTGCGATGAATTTGCAATGGGATCTACCAACGAAAATTCATCTTATGGTAAAGTATTGAATCCCTTGGATGAAACAAGAGTTCCCGGTGGTTCATCCGGCGGATCTGCTGTTGCCGTACAAGCCAATCTGTGCATGGTTTCATTAGGTAGTGATACCGGTGGTTCTGTTCGTCAACCGGCAGATTTCTGTGGTATCATTGGATTAAAACCAACTTATGGAAGAATCTCCCGCTACGGTTTAATCGCTTATGCTTCTTCCTTTGATCAGATAGGAATTTTTGGGACTACCATTCCTGATGTTTCTCTTTTATTAGAAGTGATGGCTGGCGCAGATGAATATGATAGTACTGTATCGCAACATGAAGTACCTTCCTATTCTACTTTATTAAAGTCAACTAAAAAATTCCGCTTTGCTTATTTCAATGAAGCATTAGATCATCCGGGTATTGATAAAGAAATAGCTGCTGCAATAAAAAATCGCATTGAGGAATTAAAAAAAGATGGTCATACTGTTGAAGCGGTAGGGTTTGACCTGCTCGATTATATTGTTCCGGCCTATTACGTTTTAACTACTGCGGAAGCCTCTTCTAATCTTTCCAGGTTTGATGGAGTAAAATTTGGCTATCGAACTAATAGTCCCGGAGTTGAATTAACAGAGTTTTATAAGCAGTCAAGATCAGCAGGATTTGGTAAAGAAGTGAAGCGACGAATAATGCTTGGAACTTTCGTACTAAGTGCCGGTTATTTCGATGCGTATTTTACCAGAGCCCAAAAAGTCCGACAACTATTAAAAGACAAAACAGAGCTGATTTTCAGTCAGTTTGATTTTATATTACTCCCAACCTCACCTGTTACAGCTTTCAAAACCGGCGAAAAAATGGGCGACCCGATCGCTATGTATCTTGCTGATATTTATACCGTAATGGCTAATTTGGTAGGCATTCCTGCTATCTCTCTTCCACTGTTTAAACACAGTAATGGCATGCCTTTTGGCTTACAGGTTATGGCAAACGCCTTTGATGAGGTATCTTTGCTGCAGGTTTCAGATTCATTGATGTCCTGAGTGTAAGCTTGTAAATTTCAATGCTCAACGATTTGAAAAAACTCCCAAAAATATCATTCGCATTAATTGCTGTGCTACTGGTTACAAATTTGTTAGCCGGGCAGCAACAAGCTATTGACACAACCGTCAAGAAGGATTCAGTTAAACTAAATGCTATTTCTGCAACTGATCCAAAGCTTGGATTTAAAAATTTATTCGCCACTGCTATTGCAGGTGATGGGTTAAATGGTGCAAGATTAAATCCCATGGCAGTAAGTTTTGTGGAGAGTTATATTGCCAAAAATAAAAAGGGAATGCTGGCGATGAAGGATTGGGCTTCTCCCTATTTTGATATGATGGATGCCATATTGATGCAACATGGTGTACCGAAAGAAATGAAATATTTAGCAGTGATCGAATCAGGTCTTCGTTACAACGCTATTTCCTGGGCAGGTGCTGTTGGGCCATGGGCTTTTATGCCCGCAGCAGCTAAAGAATATGGATTGAAAGTAACAAAGCATTACGACGAAAGACTAGATTATTATAAAAGCACTCATGCGGCAGCCAGTCTTCTCACAGATTTGTACAGAAAATATGGCGACTGGTTGCTGGTAGTAGCAGCTTATAACGGCGGCCCCGGTAATGTAAATAAAGCCATTAAAAGAAGTGGCGGCAGTAAAGACTTCTGGACCTTGCAATATCATCTTCCTAATGAATCAATGAACCATGTAAAAAAATTCATTGCTACGCATTATATTTTTGAAGGAGAAGGTGGCATTACTACCATTACAAAAAGTGAAGTGAAAGATTTGCTGGATGGAAACTTGCAATTGAAAGAAGATGAAATGGCTAATTCAACCGCCTATAATATTACAGGTAGATTTAGTTCTACTGTCATCATTAAGCATACAGAAATTGATGTAGCTACTTTTAATAAATATAACCCGGGCTTTGACAATGAGATCGCATTGAATGGAAAATATAATCTTCGCCTGCCTACACAGAAGATGAATATTTTTGTTGCTAAAAGATACCAGATACTGGATGAAAGTATTCAACTGTTACTAAAATCTTCAAGTGGAATTCAATAGTTTGATTCCAACACTTTTTTTATAGCCGCTGCTTTTAATAAACATTCTTCCCATTCCATTTCAGGATCACTGTAAAAAGTAATGCCAGAGCCAGCTTTAAAAGAAAGATAAGAGGTAGCGGCATTGTACATAATGCTTCTT
This sequence comes from Chitinophagaceae bacterium, assembly GCA_022843585.1. Taxonomy (GTDB): domain Bacteria; phylum Bacteroidota; class Bacteroidia; order Chitinophagales; family Chitinophagaceae; genus JJ008. The sequence continues at coordinate 848,123 of JALHNJ010000001.1, read as the reverse complement.
ATCACTACATTAAAATCAAAATCACCTTCTGGAGAAATATAACCTACGGCACCTGAAAAAATGCCCCGCTTAGTAGTTTCATACTGTTCAATTAAGTCCATTACTCTTTTCTTTGGTGCCCCAGTCATGGAACCCATAGGAAAAGTTGCTCGTATTACTTCGCTGAAAGAAATGTTATCCGTTAACTCACCGCTAATTGTTGAGATCATTTGATGAACCTGCGGGAAAGAATAAATTCCATACAGCTCATCCACCTTTACTGTTCCTTCTTTACAAATTTTGGCAAGGTCATTCCGTACCAGGTCCACAACCATCACATTTTCTGACCGGTCTTTTGCACTATGATACAGATCAAGTTTTTTCAGCTCATCCAATTCTGTATTTAATAATTCTCTTTTGGACGTTCCTTTAATGGGTTGCGATAAAATGCTGTTGCCTTGCTTTTTTAAAAACCGTTCGGGGCTGGCACAGATCAGCCATTGGTCATTCATTCTGTACAATGCAGAAAAAGGATTAGGAGATTCAATGCTTAATTTTTTATAAATGCTAAGCGGATCAATTATACAATCTTCTGCAAAAAAATCCTTGCAAAAATTTATCTCATAACAATCGCCTCGAAGAATATGCTCTTTCAATTTCTTAATGACGGTTATATATTCTTCCTGGGAAAGACTGTTTCTTATTGCTGGTGGAGTTACTTTTTTGTTATCTCTTTTGTCAGCATTATTGATCTCGTCAAAAACAAGTGTTGGATTTTCTCCTTCAATAATTATTTCCTGCTCTGATAAACGAATTAAATATTCAGGCTCAAAAAAGAAAAGGTCCGGAAATCCAATTGCATCAACATGAGAAGAATATACTTCTTCAATTTCATTTTTCAGATCATACCCAAGATGGCCAAAAAGCCAATTTTGGTTATGTCCGATAAATTTTTGCAACTGCTCCAACGCATTACCAGCATTTGCTTTGAGCTGGCGTTTTACTCCCGCCCCCAACAAACACTCTTGTGAATGTGGCAGTATCTGGTATTGGTGATTATCCAAAAAACAAAAAGTGTTGAACCGTTGTAACCAGTTCAACACTTTTTGTTTGGTCTCTATAAAGTCGCTTATTGCATAAGTAACTTTTGTGGTAGAAGTTTGCGTCAAAATATTTTCTCCACTTTAATATCGTAAGACTTAATAATCGTCATCCTCGTCATCAAGATCATCCTTATCATTAAACAAATCTTTGAATTCATCATCCAACTTCAAATCATCATCATCATCAGCCGGTTTTTTTGCACCCCCAACTGCTTTCTTTCCTTTCGACTTAGGAACATCAAACTCTTCAAAGTCGGGATCCCATTCCTCCTCTTCTTCTTCGGGCTTTTCCCAATCATCAGGCTCATCTTCTCCGCTATCATCATCATCGTCATCGTCTTTTCCTTTTTTTGACGACGACTTAGCTCCTTTCTTTACAGGTGCTATATCTTCATCATCATCTTCAAAATCGTCATCATCATCATCTTCTTCTTTCTTCTTAGATTTTGGAGATGGTTTTTTTGCGGCTTCTTTTTCGGATTCCGAATTAGTTTTACCTGCAATCTTTTTTTCTGGTTTTGCTGCCATACGCTTATAGGATTAATGCTGTAAAATTTCAGCGAAGTTTTTAATCCGCCAAATTTTTAAAGTGTTTTTTTCAGTAATAATATTTATGCTTACTCTGTTGATACAATTTGGTCTCTTCCCGGGCCATTGGAGATATAAGAAACCTTCACTCCCAGGTATTCGTTAATGAAGTTAACATAGGTTTTCATGGTATCAGGCAAATCTGTATAAGTTTTTGCTGCACTGGTATCAATATTCCAACCCGGAAAAGCTTTATACACTGGCTCAGGCTTTGATCTCTCTAGTTGAAAGGGGATTTCCCGGCTTGTCTTACCGTTTATTTTATATTCGGTACAAACTTGAAGTTCTTGAAAGGAATCCAAAACATCCGCCTTTGTCATTACAATTTTGGTAACTCCGTTTATCATACAGGCAAAGTTCAAGGCTACCAGATCTACCCAACCGCAACGGCGTGGCCTGCCGGTAGTAGCACCAAATTCGTTCCCAATCTTTCTCAATTCTTCCCCTGTTTCATTTTCCAATTCTGTGGGAAAAGGACCACCTCCCACTCTTGTACAATAGGCTTTCGTTACGCCAATTACATCTCTGATAAGCTGAGGTGCAACACCTAAGCCACTACTTACTCCTGCAGATATAGTGCTTGAAGAGGTAACAAATGGGAAAGTTCCAAAATCAATATCCAGCATACTTCCTTGTGCGCCTTCCGCCAATACTCTTTTTCCTTCTTTGATATGCTTATTAATAAAATACTCCCCATTTACAATATTCAATTCTTTTAAAAACTCCACAGCTTCAAAAAACTCTTCTTCCCACGCAGTAATATCTTCCTGAAAATTGTAATTATCCAACAAGCGTTGGTGCTTCAATCTTAATTTTATATAAGAAGTAGTAAAACTTTTATCGAGCAAATCACCTACCCGTAAACCATTACGACCCGTTTTATCCATATACGTTGGTCCAATTCCCTTAAGAGTGGAACCTATTTTCTGGCTACCCTTTGATAATTCCGCTGCTTTATCTAAAGCCCTGTGTGTAGGTAAAATGAGATGTGTTCTTTCAGCTATGAAAAGATTCTTCTTCAGGTCAATTCCAAAAGAAGCAACCAGGTCACATTCTTTTTTTAAAGTAACCGGATCAAGCACTACTCCATTACCAATAAGATTGATGATCCCTTTATGAAAAACACCGGATGGTATTTGGTGCAGTACTACTTTCTTATCATTCACATATAAAGTGTGCCCGGCATTGGGGCCTCCCTGGAATCGGGCTACAAGATCATAATCCTTTGCAAAAAAGTCAACGATCTTTCCTTTTCCTTCATCGCCCCACTGGAGGCCGAGTAATACATCTACCATGATTGTTTGGAATTAATTTACTCATCAAAAAACAAATGATGAGGTCGCAAAAATAAGGCTTCAATAAAAAGCCACCGAATTAAATCCGGTGGCGTAATCAATATTTTATTAACGGAAAAAGATGACTTACTAACGAATGAGCATAATGGTTCCTTTTTTCCTAATAACTTCATTATTCCCGGTTATTCCCTCTGCCATCCAAACATATACATCACTAGGCTGTTGGGCACCCTTAAACCTGCCATCCCATGCGTCACCTATCCTGCTGGTGGAGAAAATCAACTGCCCAGAACGATTGAAAATTCTGAAATATCTTAATTCCTTAATACCAACGGTAAATGGTGCAAATGTGTCATTTCGTCCATCCCCATTTGGAGTGAATCCTGTAGGGATATACATATCAGGACCTTTATAAACCCTAATTTTTACAACACCTTCAGCTTTACACCCTTCTGGTGTATTAGCGGTTACTTTATAAAGATTATCGGTACTTACTGTTAATTCAGGGTTAGCAATAAATGGATTATCTAAACCTATTGATGGCGACCAAACAAAGGTTGCATCTGTTGCAATTGCCGATAATTTAAATTTAGTTCCGGCATGAACTACAGTATCTGATGGCGAAACTAAAACCTTAAGAGGGGGTTTCACAAAAACTTTTACCGTATCCTTAATCAAAGACGAACAGTTATTAGCATCCACAACCGATAATGTATAAGTAATGTCTCTATCGGGAGTAATAGCAGGACTTCCCCCTGTTCCGTTTATAAAAGTTGATGGTGACCATGTATATATTGTTCCTCCCGAACCTTGTAATTGCTTAGTTTGTCCTTCACACATTGTTATATCTGCACCAGCATTTGGAATTGGTGCAGAGTTAACAATAAGATTTACTGTGCCTGTTAATTGGCAAGTACCCAACGTAGCAGTAACAGTATATTGGGTGGTTGTAGCTGGACTTGCTACCGGGTTTGCGATATTGGCGTTGCTTAATCCGATTGCCGGTGACCAGAAAAACTGACTTGCAATTGAAGAAACTGCTAGTTGAGTTGAGCTGCCTTCACAAATTGAAACACTTGCAGGCATTGAAAGAGTAAGCATATTATTCATTCCAACAACAATACCGCTGATAGTGACGGCACATCCTGTGTTATCTAAAACATAACCTGAATAATTACCCGGTACTACACTAAATGAATTAGATGTTTGCCAATTTTCATTATTTAAGGAATACCTGTATGGTGCATTGCCTCCTGTGGCATTAATCGTAATGCTACCATTGGCACTTAAACATGTTGCATTAATAACAGTAGCCGCTGCTTGTATAGAATTTATTCCGCTCATTACTACGGCAGGTAAAGATTGAATACAACCATTGCTATCTCTTACTCTTGGCTGGTAGCTACCTGCCGAAAGCCCATTAAAAGTATTACTGCTCTGCCAGGTTGTTCCATTTAATGAATACTGGTATGGAGAAACCCCGCCTGCGGCGATTATTACTATTGAGCCGTTTGCTTGTGCACAAGTTGGTTCAGACACTGAACTCGTTAAAGACAATGTGGCTGGCTGATTAATAACAATGTTACTTTGGCTAAACTGACAGCCATTATTATCCCGGAAGTAAGCTGAATATGTAGCGGCCCCCAATCCATTAAAAACATTTGATGTTTGCCAGTTCACACCATCCAAAGAATACTGATATGGCGATGCTCCTCCTGCTGCATTGGCAATTGTAATAGATCCAGTTAAAGCCCCATTACAAAGAACATCCGTATAGCTCACTGTTGCCGTCAATACAGCACCTGAGCCAACAATAATTGTTGTTGGAGTGGTTGAACAACCTGCCGAATTTGTTACAACAACAGAATGGCTGCCTGCACTTACATTAGAAAAAACTACTGGACCGGAGCCGGTAAGTGTTGTTACTCCATTCAATACAAAAGTATATGGACCAACCCCACTGGTTGGAGTAACCGTGATTGTACCATTATTATTGCCTGAACAGGCTGCGGGTGTAGAAGCGGTAGTGATAGTAAGTGTTGAATTCTGTGTAACGGTAATACTAACAGTGCTACTACAACCGCTGGCGTCTTGTACAAATCCGGTATATGTAGCTGCAGCAAGATTTGTAAAAGTATTGGCTGTTTGTAGGGGCCCTCCATTAAGTGAGTATTGGTATGGTGCAACTCCACTTCCTACAGGAACATTAATAGTAGCAGTTCCATTTGCCTGACCGCAAGTTGCAGGTGTTGATATTGCTGTAGCATTAAGGCCTGTTGAATTATTTCTTATAACCCGTATTGTATCGGAGCCATAGATTTCTGCAGCAGGGTCGTCAATTTTTGTATATACTGCACGGGCAACATATGTTGTGGTGCCCATTGGAGAACAAATATTTGAAAAATCGACCCTTAGCTGGCCATTATTTAAATTTGTAGTTGTACCAGTTGCAACCATTGTTCCGGAAAGATTATATAATTCTACCCTTTTAAATAAAGAAGCCCCTCCAGAAGGAACAAATCTCCACGACTCATTCATTCCAGGAGTTCCCCATGGAGCATCGGAGGCTCTGCGACCCGGAGCCATAATTGCCTGATTACGGTTATAGTTTTGCATTCCAACCATTGCCCTGCCTTCATTCCAACTAGTGCAGATTTGCATATCATTAATTAATACTTCAACAATTCCTGTTGATTCGTTTAAAACAATCTGGTGAGTATTTTCAATCAATACGTCGCAAGGTTGTGTAAAAGTTGGATGCGAATACATTGGCACTTTATAATAACTGGCAATCCATTTTCTATAGGGTGCTGTTCCTACTGTACTGTATTGTATACGCCTTCCGGGTGAAGTAGTAAGTGTCGGGTTAAGGTCATGATATGGGCCCATAATTATTGCCCTGTCGTATAAAGTACTTGGTAAATTTAGCGGCACACCTGCATTCGGTGATAGCCAACCTAAATCATCCAATATCTGAAAGTGTGCAAATTGACCTGCTTTTGTATTGTCAAAGGTTAACAGTCCATTGGGGCTCATCAAAACACTATTATATACAGACCCATAAAATGGAAACGAAAATCCAATATTGAATGGAGCTGAATAAAGGTCGTCATCAGCAAATCCGGCTGGACTTCCGGGACCATTTGGTGCAATAGAAACAGGCACACACGAATTTCCGTAAGTTGGAATTGTATTTACAGTGTATGAACTCGTAAGGCTTCGTATATCTGGTATGATATATTGAAGTGTAGCACAGCCACTACTATTTGCACATCCGTTTAAGACTGTATCCCTCGTACAATTAAAAGAAAAAGCTTGAGCATGTAACGAACTGGCAGAGAGTACTGCACAGAAGAGTAGTATACTATATTTCAACAAGCGGTTTTTCATAGCCTGTTCCTCAGGATTCCACGTATCAATTTTTTAATTGATTTTAGGATGTGGAAGGTATCGTAATACCTGTTTATTGGATTTTAAAAAGTAGTCGAATTATAAACAAAATATTCCCTTTTTTATTGCACTTGTACACAAATGCAAAAACAACTACACTGCAAAAAAAAGTCCAAAAAAAAGATGTGCAGTATATATCTGCACATCTTTCAATATTTCATGCTTCAAATCAATTTACTAATCGTAATTGTACGAGTTAGCTTACCGGATTAACACGACAGTCCCTTTTCGGGTAATAATTTTATTATCGGCAGTTACACCTTCAGCCATCCATACATAAGTTCCGGTGGCTTGTTCTACGCCGTTTGATTTTCCATCCCAACCATCAAGCAACCGGGTTGATGAAAATACCAATTGCCCCCAGCGATTGAACACCCGGAAATAATTGATGTTTTTTACACCTACCGGAAACGGATAAAATGTATCATTCTTTCCATCATTATTAGGTGTAAACCCGGTTGGCACATATAGCTCAGGTCCTTTATATACACGAATTCTCACATATCCCTCTCCCTTGCAGCCAGCGGTGGTTTCAGCAATTACCTTATACACAATATCATCTCCGATATTTCCAATAGTTACTACTGGATTTGAAATACTTGCATTGCTCAAACCGATAGCAGGAGACCAGGTGAAAATATTCGCAGTTGTTACCTCTGCAACAGCAGACAACTGAAAGATATCCCCGGGATGCACTATTGTATCGTATGGAAATGTATTTATTTTAATGGGCGGAGTTACATCCACAATGACGTCGTCTGTTGTTAACGATTCACATCCGTTGGCATCAATTACTTTCGACAAAGTATACGTAATTGTTCTTGCCGGATTTGATACAGGGTTTGCACCTGTAGTACTGTTAAGATAAGTTGAAGGTGTCCATGTATATTGAACTCCACCCGACCCTTGTAATGTATAAGTTTGTCCATAACAAATAAATGCATCCGCTCCCGCATCTGGAATTGGTGCTGCATTTACATTTACTGTTACAATATCATCAGCACTACAACGACCCAATGTAGCAGTAACAGTATAGGTTGTTGTTGTTGTAGGGCTGGCCACAGGGTTTGGAATAGTTGTATTGCTTAATCCTGTAGCTGGTGTCCAGGCATATTGAATAGCGTTGGAAACTAATTCTAATTGGGTTGATTTACTTTCACAAATCGTAGCATCAATTTGCGGAGTAAAAGTAAGATCATTGGTAAGACCTACTGTTGTAGTAAACTGGAAAGTACAGCCAAGATTATCTCTTACACTAACAGTATAATTGTTCGGTGCTACATTAAAAATATTTGATGATTGCCAGTTCGCCCCTGCGTCGATCGAATATTCATAATCAGTATTTCCACCGGTTGCGGTTACAGTTATTGTTCCATCATTACCACCATTGCAACTTGCATTGGTAGTGGCAGCGGTTGCGGTTAAAACTGCCGGTTGTGTTACTGTTATAGTTTGCGTAGTGGTACAGAGATTTGCATCTCGTATTGTTACAGTATAACTATTCGCAGCAACATTAAAAATATTGGACGGCTGCCAGGTAGCTCCACCATCTATAGAATATTGATAAGGAGCAGTACCGCCTGTTGGAGTAATAGTTATTATTCCATTGCTTTGACCATTACATATAACAGGCACTGCATTGGTTGTTGCATTTAAAACCAAGGGTTCAGTTATAGTTCGAGTTAACTGGCCGGAGCATCCATTACTTTCTCTAAAATAAATAGTATACGTTCCAGCAATTAATCCATTAAAAATATTTGATGGCTGCCAGTTAGCATTATCTAAGGAATATTCATACGGCGCTGTGCCGGCAACCGGTACTGCTACGGTAATAGAACCAGTGGCACCACCATTGCATAATACATTTGTATGCGTAGCAGTTGTAGTTAAGGCGGGGCCGGCAGTAATAGTTACCGGGATTGGACTACTAACACAGCCGGTAGGTATATCTGTCACCGTAACCGTGTATGCACTAGCAGTAAGACCTGTAAATACTGCTGTTGCTCCGGTTTGTGTAATAGTACCGGGGTTCAACACAAAATTATAGGGTCCGGTTCCGTTTGTGGGTGTTACAGTTATTGTTCCATTGGTAGCACCGCTACAAGAAGTGCTACTCATATTTGTAGTCGCTGCCAGGGTTGCCCCTTGCAAAACATTTACTGTAAGATCAGGATTAGTGATACAGCCATTCGCATCAGTAATTCTTATAGTATGAAGGCCAGCAGCAACGCCAGTAAATATAGTTGTTGCTCCTGTTTGAGTAGTTAGTCCATCTAACAAAAAAGTATAAGGGCCAGCTCCATTGGTAGGAGTAACCGTTATTGTTCCATTGGTTGCGCCAGCACAGGTGGTTGCTGTTTGTAAAGTATTAGCTGTTAATCCGGCACCTGCAGGAACGGATGCATTGAGTGCTGGTGAAGTTGTACAACCACTTGCATCAGTAATTGTTATTGTATAGCCTCCGGCTGATAAACTAGTATATAATGCAGTAGCGCCTGTTTGTACAATATTGCCCGGATTGAGTATAAAAGTATAGGGTGCAGTACCAATAGTAGGTGTAACTGTCAAACTTCCATTATTTACACCGGGGCAAGAAGTAGCAACCGGTGTAATATTTGCAGTAAGATTATTGTTTTGGGTAACTGAAACCGTAACAGTACTGTTACAAACACCAGATGCATCCGTTACATACACGGTATGTGGGCCTGCTGGTACGCTGGTAAATGTCATTGGACTTGCACCGGTTTGAATTATCTGCCCAGGGCCAGGATCTAATGTATAAGTAAACGGAGGAGTTCCTGTTGGCACATTAATCGTAATTGTTCCCGAAGGCGGACCGCAGCTTGTAGCAGTTGAAGTAGCAGTTGCATTTAAATCGGTTGGAGGTCCTTTAGTAACACGAACAGTATCTGTTCCGAATATTTCTACTAGCGGATCATCAATCTTTTGATAAACTGACCGGATAATATAGCTGGTTGTAGCTCCTGCTGGTGGGCAAATATTGGGAAAGGATGCTTCCAATCTTCCATTACCAATATCTACAATGGTCCCGGTGGTTATAATAGTACCAGCAATATCAGTTAGTTCCACTCTCTTAAATAGTGATGGGCCGCTGGCGGGAACAAAACGCCAGCTTTCGTTCATACCTATTGAACCCCAGGGTGGGTCAGAAGCTCTGCGATTTGGCGCCATAATTGATTGTGTTCTGTTGAAGTCCTGCATACCAATCATAGCTTTACCGCCTTGCCATGCTGTACAAATTTGTTTACTGAAAATCGTCACTTCTACAATGCCAGTAGATTCATACAAAATAATCTGATGGGTATTTTCAATTAATGGATCACAAATTCCGGAAGTACTATACAACGGAACTTTATAAAAACTAAACACCCATCTTCTGTGGGGTGCAATACCAAAATTTTGATATTGTATCCGTTGAGTTGGAGATGAACCAATAGATGGATCCAGGTCATGATAGGGCCCCATAATTATTGCCCTGTCATAAGAAGCACTGGGAAGATCTCCCGGCACTGCAAAGTGAGCAAAGCCACCGGCCTTTGAAACATCAAAACTTACTAATCCATTGGTGCTTGCAATAAGAGAATTGTATGTGGTTCCAAAAAAAGTAAAAGGGAAACCGATATTAATGACAGAGCTATAGGTGTCATCTACAGTTAAGTTGGTTGGTGTGCCTGCCGGATCATTAGGTTGCACATAAACAGGAGCACATCCTGACACCGTACTACTTGGGTTAATATTATAAGTAGTTGAAAGACCCTTTAAATCCGGAATAATTCCTTTCAATGTAAAACAAGGAACAGGGTCACAGCCTGCAATAAGTGTATCCCGGCTACAATTAAAGGAGAAGCTTTGTGCTGAAAGATTTCCGGGAAGAAAAATAAAACAATTAATAAGAACTATAAGTCCCAACGATTTCCATCTCATAAATGCAGTGTAAATGACTGGTAATATTCTTTCGATAATCAGGGTTACAAGTTAATTAAAATATGCCGTGGCAGCGACTTTTAAGCTCTTGATTGTGGACAAAAAATTATTGAGAATCAGGCTCTCGCATTTTTACGATGGAATGTCTTCCATATCATACCGTTCTACGGATTCAATACCCGGTAAACTCAATAAACTTCGCACCAAATTATCCAGCTCTTCTTTATCATGCACATAGAGTTTAATATTGCCTTCAAACAAACCTTCTTTTGCTTCAATGGTCAATGCTGCAATATTTATTTTCAATTCGCCGGAGATCAGCATCGTTATTTTATTTACTACACCCACATCATCCATCCCCACAATCTTAATACCGGTAAGAAATGAAATTTCTTTATTCTTCGCCCATTTGGTTTTTACTACCCGGTGTCCATAATTAGAAAGCAGCTTGGTAGCATTGGGACAATTGGTTCGATGTATGGTCAATCCTTTTCCCGTTGTGATAAAACCAAACACATCATCACCCGGAATGGGTTTACAACAATTAGCAAGGTTATAAACTATCCGGTCGCTGCTTTCACCAAAAATTACCAGCTCAGCATCCTTTCTTGATGCAGCCTGGTTGGGATTGTATTCCGGTTTATCGGCTAAGACTTTTATAGGTTTTGGTGCATCTATTTTATCCCCTATTACCGCAAACTCTTTTAATTCTTTTAGATCAATATTTTTTACAGCTACCTGGTAAAACAAATCCAAATTAGAACCAAGCTTATACCACTGCACCAGTTCATCAATATTATGTTGCGACATAGAAACACCCATGCCTTCCAACTTTCTTTGCACGGTGTACTTGCCTTCATCCGCCACTTGTCTTTTTTCTTCTTTTAGTGCATCCCGTATTCTTCCTTTTGCTTTGGAGGTTACTACAAAACCCAACCAATCTTCAGAAGCTTTTTGTTTGTTGCTGGTTATTATTTCTACCTGGTCACCACTATTTAATTTATGACTGATAGGAACCAGCTTATGATTTACTTTGGCACCAATTGTTTTTACACCAATGGCACTATGGATAGCAAATGCAAAATCCAATGCGGTAGAACTTACCGGCAACATTTTTACATCACCTTTTGGTGTGTACACATAAATTTCTTCGGCAAGAAAGCTTGTTTTAAAATCTTGCAGAAAATCAATGCTGTCTGTTTCCTGGTTAGAAATCACCTCCCGTATCTGTTGAAACCATTTATCAAAGCGACTTTCGTCGCTGGCACCTTCTTTATATTTCCAGTGAGCAGCCAATCCTTTCTCTGCAATCTCATTCATCCGTTTTGTTCTTATCTGTACTTCTACCCATTTTCCCTGTGGTCCCATCACGGTAGTATGCAAAGCTTCATAACCATTTGATTTGGGATTACTCAACCAGTCTCGCAAACGTTCTGGTGATGGATTGTATTCATCCGTTATCATAGAATACACTTTCCAGCAATCTTCCTTTTCTCTTTCCGGTGGCGAATCAAGAATGGCCCTGATTGCAAACAGATCGTACACTTCTTCAAAGTCCACTCCTTTCTTCTTCATTTTATTGGAAATGGAATGAATGCTTTTCGGACGACCATATATTTCTGCATTCAGATGTGCCTTTTCTAACTTGTCTTTGATAGGCTTGATAAACTCATTAATGTATTTGGAACGTTCCTTTTTTGTTTCTGCCAGTTTTTTTGCAATGTCTTTATATACATCCGGCTCCATGTATTTCATCGCCAGGTCTTCCATTTCTGTTTTGATATTGTACAAACCCATGCGATGTGCCAATGGTGCATACACATAAACAGTTTCGGAAGAAATTTTTAATTGCTTCTCTCTTTTCATACTGTCGAGAGTCCGCATATTGTGCAGCCGGTCGGCCAGCTTAATTAATATCACCCGGGGATCATCTGTCAGCGTTAGCAGAATTTTTTTAAAATTTTCTGCCTGCTGCGATGCATTTACATCTATTACGTTGGAAATTTTGGTGAGACCGTCTACAATCCGGGTGATCTCCTCCCCAAATTCCCGTTTTACATCTTCCAGGGAAATATCGGTATCCTCTACCGTATCATGCAACAAGGCGCAGATGGTAGAACGAACTCCAAGACCTATCTCTTCGGAACAAATTTTTGCAACTGCAATAGGGTGAAGAATATACGGTTCGCCACTTTTTCGGCGCATGGTTTTATGAGCATCAGCAGCCATTTCAAAAGCGGTACGAATCAGGTCTTTATCACCCGGTTTTAATTTCGTTTTCAAGGTCTTGAGCAGGGAACGATACTCCCTTAAAATGAGCTTCTTCTCTTCTTCGTCGTTTAGATTGTATTTGGGTATCTGCGCTACAGTTTCCATTGTCTACGAATTTAGTGAAAAAGAGACAATTTTGTAGATAGAAAAGGCATACATTTGCAACCCAAATCGAAAATTACAAAGGGAAAAATCGCAAATTCCAATCCTGCGCTTCGAAATTGGAAACTGGGATTTGAGATTTTAAAATTTGGAATTTCATAACTGCGGGTGTGGCGAAATTGGTAGACGTACCAGACTTAGGATCTGGCGCCGTGAGGCATGGGGGTTCGAGTCCCTCCACCCGCACTACTTCAAAAATTGGTTAATTGGTGGATTGGTTATTTCATAACTACCTCCAATTAACCATTTAACTTAAAGAACATAATCAATTACAATGGCTACAGTTACTAAAGAAAACATCGGTCTGCTGCATGAAAAGCTGACAGTGAAATTAGAAAAGACCGATTACCTCCCTTCTTTTGAAAAAGCATTAAAAGAATATAGCAAAAAAGCAAATATTCCCGGTTTTCGTAAGGGAATGGTGCCGGCTGGATTGATCAAGAAAATGTACGGTTCATCCCTATTTACTGATGAGGTGTTGAAATCTGTTGACAGGGAACTGATCAACTATCTCGAAACTGACAAAGTTGACATTTTTGCTCAACCACTTCCGTTGGAATCTGATTTCAAACAATTAGATGTAAACAATCCTGCTGATTATTCTTTCGAATTTGAAATAGGCATGAAGCCTGAATTTACATTGCCTGATCTGGCAAAAGTAAAAACAACCCGCTACGTAGTTACGGTTACAGATGAAATGATCAATAATGAAATTGACCGTTTGCAGAACCGCTACGGCAATATGAAGGATGAAGAAACAGTAACTACGGAAGACAATGTACTGAATGTACTATTTACTGAAGTAGATGCTGACAGGAATGAAGTGGAAGGTGGAATTAAAAAAGATAATTCAATTTTGGTAAAATATTTTTCTGAAGGTTATCGTAAAAATTGGATGGGTAAAAAAGCAGGTGATGCTGAAACTACCAATCTAACTACGGCTTTTGATGAAAAAGAAAGAGAGTGGATCATCAGCGACCTTGGATTGAAAGATGGTGCTTCCGCAGCTGACAAAATATTCAAAATAGAAATTACAAAAGTTGGTTTGCTGGAGAAAAGAGAATTGAATGAAGAATTCTTTACTCAACTTTATCCTTCTGGAGAAGTAAAAACAGAAGCTGATTTCAGAGAGAAAGTAAAAGGTGAAATAGAAAATCATTGGACCAGCCAGGCAAACAACCAGATACATGACCAGGTGTTTCACCAATTGGTTGATCATACTGAAATAAAATTCCCGGAAGGATTTTTAAAAAAGTGGATCAAAACACAAGCTGAACAAGATAAAAATCAGGAGCCAAAAACCGATGAACAGGTGGAACAAGAATTCCCCACTTTTATCAGCCAGTTGAAATGGACGTTGATCTCTGATAAAATTGTTCAGGATAATGCCATACAAGTAAATCCTGATGAAGTAAGAGCTTTTGCAAAGAATCAATTGTTCAGCTATATGGGCGGTGCAAATTTGAGCGACGACCAGCCTTGGGTTGCTGACTATGTAGAAAAAATGATGAAAGATAGAAAGTATGTAGAAGATGCTTACAATCGCCTACAAACTCAAAAAATATTCGAATGGTCTGCATCACAGGTAAACCCTACCGATAAAGACATCACGGCAGAAGAGTTTACGAAAATGGTGGAGGCGCATCAACATAGTCATCATTAAGACGCCCCTGGTCCCCTAAGGGGGACGAGGGTTATAAATACTTTACAGATTACTACGCCTCGCATATGCGAGGCGTTTCTGTTTTACTGCCAGATTAACCGACATATATTCGATTTATCTCAATTAATTTGTGATAACCTGTCACACATTTTGTGGTTTTGGCATTTGGACGGATATTTGATGAACTGAATACGTTCAGCACTAAATAATTATCTATGACGTTTAACTCTGAGTTTGAAAAATATGCGGTGAAACACCGTGGCCTTTCCAGCAATACATTACATAGTTATGCATCGCACCTGGTAACAGGAATGACGCCAAACATTATTGAAGAACGTTCCTTGAATGTGGCAGTAATGGATGTGTATAGCCGTTTGATGATGGATCGCATCATCTTCCTCGGTTATCCTATTAATGATGAGATCGCTAATATTGTAACTGCACAATTATTATTTCTTGACTCTACCGATAGAACAAGAGATATTAATATGTACATCAACAGTCCGGGTGGAAGTGTTTACTCTGGCTTGGGAGTGTATGATACAATGCAATATGTAAGTCCTGATATTGCTACCATCTGTATTGGGGTGGCGGCTTCTATGGCTTGTGTATTATTAGGCGCTGGTACAAAAGGAAAGAGAGCTGCATTGAAACATAGTCGCATCATGATGCACCAGCCAAGCGGTGCTATTGGAGGACAAGCAAGTGATATTGAAATTACAGTGAAAGAGATCCGCAAGCTGAAAAAAGAATTGTATGATGTAGTAAATGCGCATACCGGTAAATCGGTTGAACAAATTGAAAAAGATTTTGACAGAGATAACTGGATGACTGCTGCAGAAGCAAAAGAGTATGGATTGGTAGATGAAGTGTTATTAACGAATCCGAGAAAGTTGAAGAAAGAGTCTTGAGTTCGGAGTTCATAGTTCGGAGTGGATACTCCGAAAATTTGAAATGTTCGATAGTATTTGGAGCAATTGCAAATGCTGAGTAGCGAACCAAATGTACAAGAGTGCGACGCAACGATGTTGATAGTAGCAATAAAGCCAGGTAAATAATTTTTAAAAAAGAAACATTACAATATGAACCGTAATCATTTTTTACATAGCGATTGGAGAATGGATGATGAAGAAGAGGAAGAACAAGAAGAACGTCCAAAATCCGATAATGAATTGGGCATGTTCAATAAGAAACTAGAGAAATATTTCTTTGAAAAAAGAGCTGTATATCTCTGGGGTGTGGTGGATGATAAAAGTGCAAAAGACATTGTAAGTAAATTACTATTGCTGGATGCTGATAAGCCCGGTGAAGAAATTAAATTTTACATCAACAGTCCGGGTGGTGTAGTAACAAGTGGTATGGTGATGTATGATACTATGCAAATGATCAGCAGTCCTGTGAGTACTATTTGTATGGGACTTGCCGCATCAATGGGAAGTATTTTATTAAGCGGTGGAGTTAAAGGCAAACGTTTTATTTACCCGCATGGTGAAGTGATGATCCACCAACCATCTTTGGGTGGACATATAAGAGGCGTAAGTACCGATTTGGAAATACAGGCCGAGCAAACAATGAGAGTGAAGAAAATTGGTGCTGGTATTTTGGCCAAGAATTGCGGTAAAACGGTGGAACAGATCATGAAGGATTTTGACCGTGACTACTGGATGGATGCTGAAGGTGCTATTAAATATGGCATAGCAGATAAGTTGATTGATAAATTGTAAGTCTCTCTTAATTAGATATTTAAGGATTATTAAATAAATAAAGCCGCTCATCACCGGGCGGTTTTATAATTTTGCAGTTACGAATACGTTTGTACATCGTTATAGATAAAATAGAATATGGCAAAGAACCCGTTACATTGTTCGTTTTGTGGCCGCAGCAGGGATGAGGTTAAGATCCTTATTGCCGGACAGGAAGGACATATTTGTGAGAATTGCGTAGAACATGCCCGTGAAATTATTGACCAGGAACTGACCATTAAAGATGAAAAAGGAAATTCCAATTTCAAACTGACGGTTAAAAAACCCATGGAGATAAAAAAGTTCCTGGATGAATATGCAATTGGCCAGGATGATGCCAAGAAAACATTGGCCGTGGCTGTGTACAATCACTATAAAAGATTACAACAAAAAAATACCGACGCTACCAACACTTCCAACGATGTTGAAATTGAAAAAAGCAATATCATCATGGTAGGTGAAACGGGAACCGGTAAAACATTGCTGGCAAAAAGTATTGCCCGTATGTTGAATGTTCCATTCGCTATTGTAGACGCTACTGTGTTTACAGAAGCTGGTTATGTAGGTGAAGATGTAGAAAGTATTCTTTCCAGATTGTTACAAGTTTGTAATTATGATGTGGCTGCAGCAGAAAGAGGAATTGTATTTATTGATGAGATAGATAAAGTGGCCCGTAAAGGTGATAATCCATCCATCACCCGTGATGTAAGTGGCGAAGGTGTGCAACAGGGTATGTTGAAATTGCTGGAAGGCACAGATGTATTAGTTCCACCACAGGGTGGCAGGAAACATCCGGAACAAAAGTTGATCAAAGTAAACACCCAAAATATTCTTTTCATTTGCGGTGGTGCTTTTGATGGGGTTGATAAAATAATTGCACGCAGGGTGCAAACCAATACCATTGGTTTTAATGTTGACAAGGAGTTGCAGGAAAACATGAAGAAGAACCTGCTTCGCTATATAAATGCCACAGATTTAAAAACTTTTGGATTGATTCCCGAGTTGTTAGGTCGTTTGCCCGTGGTTACTCATTTGGATCCGTTGGATGCTGTTACTCTAAGAGCAATTCTTACAGAACCAAAGAATGCTTTGATAAAACAATACACTAAATTATTTGAGCTGGAAGGCATCAAGTTGACCATTGAAAATAATGTGCTTGATTTTATGGTAGAAAAAGCAATGGAATACAAATTAGGGGCCCGTGGCTTAAGAAGTATTTGCGAAAGTATTTTGACCGATGCGATGTATGAATTGCCTTCTTCTAAAGAAACACAGTTTACCCTTGACATTGAATATGCCCGTCGCAAATTTGATACAAGCAAGATGAGTTTGTTGAAAGTGGCGTAAGCTATGATTAGCAGGATTAAAAAGATTTTAAGGGCATTGGGTCAGGCATAATGCCTGACTTTTTATCTTGATCAATATGTTCCGAATATTTATTAGCCTTTTTATTGGATTATTTATTTGTTTTACTGGAAAAGCACAGTTCAGTAGCCATAACAATATCAAATTTCATTTTTGGTCAGTTCCTTCAGAAATTTATAAAGATGAAATAAAAATCTTTTGCTCTTTATACAATCCAAACTCTGACACCATTTATTTCGCATCAACGTCCTGCCAGGGAATGCAATATTCATTGGAATTTGATACGGTAAAGTTTAATTTGAGGCCATCAATTCTTTGCAACATAAGTCTTCCAGTTATAGAAAGTATCCCTCCTTACAGTAGAATTGATTTTTATACATTTTTCAAAAATTTAAAAGGCAGCAAGAATATTAAACTTGGTTTTGATTTCTTTGAGGTAGAAAAAACGTTTTTCATTGAAAACCCCCGTTTAAGGATTCATTACAGGGATAAAAAAGACAAGAACATTATCTGGGCAGATATTCATCAGTTATTATAAACAATGCCTTATTAATTTATTAAATAACAAATAAGAAACCCATTATGCAAGAGTTAATCGACAAATTAAAAGCAGAAGCTGGTCTTACAGACGAGCAGGCCAAACAAGCTATTGCTACCATCAAAGGATATGTAGTGGAAAAATTTCCGATGCTGGAAGGTGCAGTGAGTAATGTATTTGGTGGCGACTAACTCGTAGCCACCTTACATTTTTCATCAATAAAATTCAATGATTATTTAATATCCCTGCATTTTTTTCCGCGGGGATTATTTGCTGCCTCATAAGGCGACATTGCACGGCTGCATGATTCTAAAATAATGATTAGGACCAAAAGCCAAAGCAGGTTTTTTGTTTTCATATGTTATTAGATTATGGAGTGAAAGTAATATCCGCCTGCTCAAATTCAAATAAAGAAATACCTGAATTATAGCCTTTTTTTACAGAGGCTTTTCACTTATTGGAGATAGAAATTTTACTTGTTTTGGGAGAATCCAGCCCAATAAATCAAAAAAGAACATCCCGCCCCTATAACCGGGGCGGGATGTAGAATTAATGGGTACACTTTATTTGGTTTTCCGTCCGAGCTGCTTTGCTCTCTTTCTTATAGAGAAAGAGAGAAGTATTAACTGCAACCTCCCTGTGTACCGCAATTCAAACATTTATAGCAAGTACCACTTCTCACTGTTATATGACCGCAGTTGGTACAAGGTGGTGCATCACCCTGCATTTTTTTATTCATCGCATTCATTGCATCCATGCTACTTTCTGCAGTTGGCCCTTGTGTCTTTTTTGCAGCAGAAGAAGCTGTAGCAGAAGCATATGATGGAGTTACACGAACACTTGATAACTCTTGTTCTTTTGCATATTCTAATCCATTAGAAGGGATTTCATCCCACTCATCTGCACCGGTATTCAATACTTCCGGTTTGTCGAGCACATGAACTAAGTCTGTACGACCTAAATATTCATAACCCAATACACGGAAAATAAAGTCAACAATTGAAGTAGTTGATTTAATATTCGGATGCTCTACAAAACCGGATGGATCAAATCTGGTGAATGCAAATTTATCAACGAACTCTTCTAATGGCACACCATATTGCATACCTATAGAAATGGAGATAGCAAAGCAGTTCATCATACTACGCATGGTAGCACCCTCTTTCGCCATATCAATGAAGATCTCCCCTAATGTACCATCTCCATATTCACCTGTACGTAAGAATATAGCTTGACCGTTGATCTTTGCTTTTTGTGTAAAGCCACGGCGCTTAGCTGGTAATGCACGGCGTTCAACAATGCTTGCCAATTTACGTTTCAATTTAGTATCCGGAGAAGCCTGCACTCTCTTTTGTACTTCTTCTAATAGCTCTTCAACAGTCAATTTTCCCAAATCAACAATGTTTGATTCTTGTGGAACCGACTCCTGACTCTCGACTCTCGACTCCTGGCTCTCTTCTGTCTTTTTCTTTTTATCAGATTTGTTGCTGAGTGGTTGAGACAATTTAGAACCATCACGGTATAAAGCATTTGCTTTCAACCCTAACTGCCAGCTTAATAAATATGAATCAGCAATTTCTTCCACCTTCGCCTCATGTGGCAGGTTGATTGTTTTTGATATAGCACCGCTGATGAAAGGTTGTGTTGCACCCATCATACGTATATGTCCATGTGCATGAATATATCGCTTGCCTTTTGCTCCACATTTATTGGCACAATCAAATACAGGAAGATGTTCATCTTTCAACAATGGAGCACCTTCCAACATCATTGTTCCGCATACATAATCATTCGCTGCCTCTATCTGATCATCATTAAAACCTAATGCCTCTAACAAACTCCATTCAAGATTATTGTATTGCTCCGGAGTAAAGCCCAGGCGTTGTAAGCACTCTTCGCCCAATGTATATTTGTTAAATACAAATCCAATTTCAAAAGCAGTTAATGCAGCAGCATCTAATTTTTTAATTTCATCTGCGATAAATCCTTTTTCGCTCAATGTTTGATGATTGATAAAAGGAGCTCCGGCGAAAGATGCGGAACCGGTAGCATATTTAATAATTGCTTCTGATTCTTTTGTTGAATAACCCAGATTCTTCAATGCAGCAGGCACTGATTGGTTGATGATCTTGAAATAACCACCGCCTGATAATTTTTTAAATTTCACCAATGCAAAATCTGGTTCAACACCTGTTGTGTCGCAATCCATTACCAATCCAATTGTTCCTGTAGGTGCAATAACAGTTGACTGCGCATTTCTATAACCGAACTTTTCTCCCATTTCTACTGCATCATCCCATGCTTTGCAAGCAGCTTTTAATAAATAGTCAGGACAATATTTTGCTTTAATACCCATTGGCTTCAAGCTAAGATTTTCATATTCGTCAGCATCGTATGCAGCAAGGCGATGGTTTCGCATTACTCTCATCATATGATGCTTGTTCTCTTCATACCTTGGGAAAGCACCCAGCACTTCGGCCATCTCCGCAGATGTTTTATAAGAGATACCAGTCATGATAGCTGAAATAGCTCCGGCAATACCTCTTGCTTCTTCGCTATCGTAAGGAATTCCGCTAACCATCAGCATGGTGCCGAGGTTTGCATATCCTAATCCCAATGTTCTGTACTCATAGCTCAATTGTGCCACTTCTTTTGAAGGGAATTGTGCCATTAACACAGATATTTCTAACACAACGGTCCACAAGCGGCAGTTGTATTCATATCCTGCTACATCAAACTGATTGGTTTCTGTATCAAAAAACTTCATCAGGTTAGCAGAGGCAAGATTACAAGCTGTATTATCCAGGAACATATATTCAGAACATGGATTAGAAGCCCTGATCTCACCACCTTCGGGGCAAGTATGCCATTCGTTAATAGTAGTGTTGTATTGTGTACCGGGATCAGCGCAACTCCATGCTGCAAAAGCAATCTGGTTCCAAATTTCCCTGGCCGGAATTTTTTTCATTACTCTTCCATCCATTCTTCCTTTCAATTCCCAATCACCATCTTCTGCTAATACTTTGAAGAATTCGTTAGGAATACGAATAGAGTTATTAGAATTTTGTCCGCTTACAGTTCTGTATGCCTCATCTTCATATCCTGAAGGATAGCCCGCAGCAATCAATGCGCCTACTTTCTTTTCTTCTTCTACTTTCCAGTTGATGAACTCAACAATTTCAGGATGGTCGAGATCCAAACAAACCATTTTAGCAGCACGACGGGTTGTACCGCCTGATTTTATCGCACCAGCGGCTCTGTCGCCTATCTTTAAGAAGCTCATCAATCCTGATGAAGTTCCACCACCGCTTAATTTTTCACCGGCACCACGCAGGTTAGAGTAATTAGTACCTACGCCTGAACCATATTTGAAAATTCTTGCTTCCCGAACCCATAGATCCATGATGCCACCTTCATTTACCAAATCATCATCCACACTCAGGATGAAGCAGGCATGTGGTTGTGGACGTTCGTATGCATTTTGCGATTTTTTTAATTCGCCATCAACCTGGTCAACATAATAGTGACCCTGCGGCTTACCGGTAATACCATACACTTCATGCAAACCAGTATTGAACCACTGTGGTGAGTTAGGCACACACATCTGGTTTAATATTGAGTATACTAACTCTTCATAAAAAACTTGTGCGTCATCGGTTGAAGTAAAATATCCATAACGTTCGCCCCACATTCTCCAGCAATGAGCCAAACGGTGAGCTACTTGTTTGGCAGATGTTTCTCTTCCCAAACTTCCGTCGGGTTGCGGTACGCCTGCTTTTCTAAAATATTTTTGTGCTAAAATATCAGTGGCAATCTGGCTCCATTGCTTCGGTACTTCCACATTGTTCATTTCAAACACAACCTCACCAGAAGGATTACGAATTACCGAGGTTCGGTAATCATATTCAAACATATCATACACACTAATATCATCTCGGGTGAAGCGACGACTGAACTGCAAACCGCTTTTGGCGGATGCTTGCTTTTTATTTGCCATAACTAAGAAAAATTTAACGGGTTATTGGTCCTGATCTTAAAATAAACCCCTCTGGCGAAAGGTCTGTTACGAAAGTATTTTTTACAAGCAGAAAATCAAACCTTCAAATATTAACATTGTGTGGATAAGACCCTATGACTGCCCTGAAGTGCTTTGCTGTATTGGCTTAGCGAACTTCTTCACACCCGGGATTTGAGTTTCGGGTAAATTTTTTTTGGAAAATCCGTTCCCATCTATTAAAAAAAATACTGTTAAAAAGAACGGTCCTGAAACACAAAACAGGTATCGTTTTTTGCGATTATATTTCATGAAACCCTTGACCACAAAGGATTTCACAAATTCAGTTGCTTCAAAGCCTTGCCCATCAAGTAATACAGAAATAATGTAATGATAAAAATTTAGTAACCTGGTTTTTTCGTTTTTTTGCCGGATGAAAAAATATCTGCTGACAACATTGATTATTTTATCCGGCCATTTATTTTCTGTTTGTACTGCACAATCTCAATTTACGGGATGGCTTGGATCATTTAATACAATAAAAACTAGTAAAAAAACAAGCATCCATAACGATATACAATTTAGAAGTACCGATGAAATAAAACAATTGCAAACATTTTTATTTCGCACAGGATTAAATTATCATGTCAATAAAAATATAATCATCACTGCAGGTCATGCTTATATAAGAAACAAAAAAATAGTTGGCGACCTATCCGGACATACACCAGAACATCGCATTTGGGAACAATTAATAGTTACGCATAAGTTGAAAACAATTTTAGTCAGCCATCGTTTTAGAATTGAACAACGTTTTATTGGAAAAAGTGTAATAGATGGCAATCAACTTTCTGACGGACCCAATTATGCAAATCGTTTTCGCTATTTTATCCGCAATATTCTTCCCTTTAAAAAAACAGCTGAATTTAAAAAAGGAATGTTTGCTGCTTTACAAAACGAAGTGTTTGTAAACTTTGGCAATACCGAAGCAGTGAACGGAAAATTCTTCGACCAAAATCGTTTATACCTGGCCACCGGTTATCGCTTAAGTTCAAAAGCTGACCTGGAAATCGGCTATTTGAACCAGTACGTAAATGGACGGGGCAGCCAGTTCACAAAAATCCATGTTTTACAAGCGGCAGCCTACCTTAGGTTATAGAAACAAAGGCTTGCAAACCTGCCTGAAACCCAACTATTTTTCGCATTTTTGCAATAATCAAGCGGTACCGGATGAAGTCAGCGATTTATAACACATTGACAGAAAAGAAACAGCACGGCAAAAAGTCGTTTGCTGTACTAATTGACCCCGACAAGGTTAATACCGCTGTGCTTGACGAATTGATTGAACTTTCTACTTCCGCAAAAGTTGACTATTTGCTGGTAGGCGGCAGTCTGGTGATCTCTAATCACCTAGATGAATGTGTGCAGCACATCAAGCAAAGCTGCGATATTCCTGTAATTCTTTTTCCCGGCAGCCCATCTCAGGTTAGCAAATATGCAGATGCGTTATTGTATTTATCATTGATCTCTGGCCGTAACCCGGAATTATTAATCGGACAACATGTAGTATCTGCTCCTTTTGTAAAACAAAGTGGTTTGGAAATAATGCCCACCGGTTATATTGTGGTGGATGGTGGTGCACCAACAACTGTTTCCTATATCAGCAATGCTGCTCCTGTACCTGCTGATAAAAATGAAATTGCCATGTGTACAGCAATGGCGGGCGAAATGCTCGGCATGAAATTAATTTATATGGATGCGGGTAGCGGTGCTAAACGACCGATTACTGAAAGTATGATCGAGGCTGTTGCTAAACATATCGAAGTTCCACTAATTATTGGCGGCGGAATTTTACAACCTGAAAAGGCTTACCTGAATTGCAAGGCCGGTGCTGATGTAATTGTGGTTGGCAATGCCATTGAAAAAGATGCATCGTTGATTAAAGAGATGGCATCGGCGGTGCATAGTGTGCCGGTTAAAGCGTAATGATTCCACATGACCAATTTAGTATTTCTTCTTTCTCCTTTGAGTCACATATTTTAACTCCAGATGAAAGAACAGGTTTTCAGAACGACCAAAAGACGAATAGTAAATCAAACTTTCTTAATTTGGTTATGGATACTAACCCATGTGAGTCTAAACATTTGGTTTATTTCTACAACAATTAATGACAAAAAAATACTACCATTAGTACTTGGGAATTTATTTTTTGGTATTGTCTCAGTACCGGCAATAATTATTTTCCGCAGATACTATAAATCCTCCATCAACAAAAAATTTATTGTCACTTATAACTCACTAAAGCTAGAAGATGAGAAAACACTGAAAGCTATAGAGATAAAAAATGATGAAGTAGTAGAAATTAAATTAGTTACAAATAGTCGTGGAAGTAGGTTTCCCTGGAATTTTATGGAATATTTTTCGTTAACTGACAAAAAAGGTAATAAGATTATTGTTACATCATTTATTATGGAAATCTCAGAGTTTTGGCTAAGTACATTAACACGAAAAGTCAGTAATAAAAAATTTAAAAGGGAGGAAACAATATATCCAATCTTTAAATCGTCTGAATAAAGAATTGATTTTACTTCAACTCATCTACTTTCACTCTCGTCGGCGTTGCAGTACCAGCCACAATACTTTTTGAACTCAGTGCAATTGCTTTTATCACTTCTGTCATATTTACTAAGTCTAAAGTTTCTACATGGTCAGTAAGTTTATGATAGTGTGGCTCCACATCCATTTTAGAAGTAGATATTGTATGTGCAGGCACACCCAATCTTGCTAAAGTAGCATTATCAGAACGATAAAATAATTGTTGGGTAGGATAAGGATCAGGATGAAATTTAAAAGCAGTGCCTTCCAGATCTTTCGCTAATAATTCTCCCATATTTGTTTTTTCATACCCGGTAATGTAGGCAGAGTTCTTTCCCCATTTACTTTCTGTACCGATCATTTCAATATTAAACATTGCCATTACTTTATCAGCATTAAACTGGCGGGAAAAATATTGCGAGCCAAAGCCACCTACTTCTTCCGCTGTAAAAGCAGCAAATACAATGGTCCTTTCATTATTATTTAAGGCTTTAAAATACTTCGCCAGCATTATCACCCCTGTTATTCCTGCTGCATCATCATTGGCACCATTAAAAATGGAATCGCCATCCACAGGCTTACCTACTCCAATATGGTCATAGTGGCCAGAGAAAACTACATACTCCTCTTTCTTAGATTTGCCTGGCAACACTGCAACTACGTTTGCTAATTTTTGCTCTGTTATTTCATGTGTTGCTTCAACCGACCATGTATCAGGATTTGCATCAGATAAAATAAACACCACATTGGTAGCTGTTTTAAACATGGTTGATTTTAATCTCGCCAGGTTACCAAAACTGTTGGCAAAACTTTTATCCACCAATACCAGCATATTTTTACTACCACGAACAAATCCTCTCGCAGTAGTTTGCAGGTTCGCCCCGGCTTTTATAAATGCTTTTTCATAACCGGAACGGTCATCGATTTTTATTTGCGGCTCACAAGTAATAACTATAATATCCTTTTGTTCAACAGGCACTCTATCTAAAATAGCTGATGCGCTGATAAACTTAGGTCGTACCATTGCAAATTCCTGGCGGAAACTGCTGCTGTTATTTAAAGTTTGTAACCCGATGGCTTTAAATTCTGCTGCAATAAAATCAGCCGCCTTGTCTATTTCCGGAGAAAAAGTTCTTCTTCCCCGCATATCATCGGCAGCCAACACTCTTTCAATACGTTCTACTTCTTTTAAATTGATAATGGCATTAATATCGCTGCCACCTGTTGTGCCTTTTTGCGCACTGCAGTTAGAAGATAGCAAACAGATGGAAACAGACAGGGCAGATATTACTGATACAAAAGAATATTTCATTTACAGGGTTTGAATTTTTATTATAAACTCATCATTTCTTTAAACTTCACCGTTTGGCGGCGACTTACTTCAATTTTCTCACCGCCTTTTAAATCTAATAGCAAGCCACCATTAAAGTATGGTTCAATTTTATCGATCATGCGGAGGTTTACAATGTGCTTTCTATTAGCTCTGAAAAATGTTTTTTCATCCAACCTTTCTTCCAGTGCATTGAGTGATTTAAGAATAAGCGGCTTATTAGGACCGAAGAAAACTTTTGCATAGTTGCCTACACTTTCAAACAAACGTATCTCACTCAATTTTACAAACCAGCAACGTTCGCCATCTTTTACAAAAACCTGGTCGGCTTCAGAAAGTATACTATTGTTGAAATTTTCTGCTTCTGCCCTGGGCTCTTTGCTTTCTGATGCATGTAATTTTTGAATGGCATCAGCCAGTCTTTTGGGTTCTACTGGTTTCAATAAATAATCCAATGCGTTTACTTCAAATGCTTTCAAAGCAAATTCATCGTATGCTGTGGTAAAAATTACTTGCGGCGTTCTTTCTAATTGAGCAAGCATATCAAAACCGGTTTTTCCGGGCATTTGTATATCCAGGAAAATAAGATCGGGTTGCAGGCTTTCGATTTTGCTGATACCTTCTTCTGCATTAGCAGCTTCATCTATCACTTCTACTTCCGGAAACTCCTGCAATAGTTTTTTTAACTCTGCTCTTGCTAATCGTTCGTCATCTATGATAATAGCTTTCATCATTATTAATTTTTCTCGTGAACGTTAATAAATCTATTTATTTAAAAGTTAGTCGATACTTACTGGTATTAATACTTTGGCTTCTACTAATGAACCATTTATTTGTTTAATTCCAAAACTCGCCTTATCACCATACAACAAACTTAACCGGTTGGTGGTGCTGGAAAGTCCAAAACCTTCTGTATTAACAGTGCCGTTTAATTGCCCGGTGTTTTGTACGATCAACTGGTGAAAATCATTTTTAAATTCAGAAATCACTTTCACCACACCGCCATTTATTTGTTTGCTGATGCCGTGTTTAATAGCATTCTCTACCAATGTTTGCAACATCATCGGGGGCACAGGCTGGCTCAGCGTATCATCATCAATATCATACTCAATTTTTAAGCGGTCTTCAAATCGCATATTTTCTAATGCCAAATAATCTTTTACGATGTACAATTCTTTTTCCAGCGGCACCGTTTCCATTTTTTCTGATTGCATACTGCTACGCAGGATATTACTTAACTCTGTTACTGCTTTTCTTGCCCGCTGCGGATTTTCATCTACCAAAGCCCGGATACTATTCAACGAATTAAAAATAAAATGCGGATTGATGTGAGCTTTGATGGTTTGCAATTCCAATTCCTTCACCAGTGATTCCAATCGCAGTGTATCCAATTGTTGCTTCCTGCTTTTTGAAATGTAGTGGTACATAAAATAAATACCACTCCATATAAAATAGTAAACAAAAAAGGAAAGTGAGTTATTCAATATCAGTAAAACAATATTATTTTTTGGTAACAGGTCTCCTTCATTTTTAGAAAGGAGGTCAAATTCCTGTCGCAATAAAAAATCTGAGTAAGCACTGAGGTAAGAAAAAACAAGTGTCAGCAATACAAACTGTACAATTTGGCGTTCCAGCTTTTTCTGCAGCAGGTTCAGCCGGATAATAAAGAGACGCATAATATGCGTCATCACTATCCCCAACACGATAAATATGCCGATCTTGGTAAAGAATAATTGTCTGTCATCACCGGTTTGTAATTTACCCAGCGACCAGTTGAAGAACAGGTGCAACAGAATAAATGATCCCCAGCCCATGGCCTGAAATGCCCAATATCTCGATTTGCCTATAAACATAGAAATCAAAGCTACCCAATTAATAAAGGTGGTACCTCTTGTAAATATACCAGTGGCGGATAACTTTTACAAATGGAAGCCAATTTATGAGTCTGATCGGGCATTAATGCTGGGTTTCAGAACCTTCTTCCCAAAATAGTGTTATACAATCTTTAGCAAAAAAGGCTGAACGGAAAACAGTATTTTTGCAACGTCAAAAAAGCATAAATGGAAATCACACCAGGCTCACTTTTAAAAACTATTGACTCCCCGGAGGATCTTAAGAAACTACCTCGTGAAAAACTGCACCAGGTTTGTGATGAGCTGCGTCAATATATTATTGATGTAGTAAGTGTGCATGGCGGCCATTTTGGAGCCAGCCTCGGTGTGGTAGAACTCACCACTGCATTACATTATGTTTATAATACTCCTTACGATCAGTTAGTTTGGGATGTAGGTCACCAGGCTTACGGTCATAAAATATTAACCGGCCGAAGAGATAATTTTCCAACCAACAGAAAATACAATGGCATAAGCGGTTTTCCAAAGCGTAGCGAAAGTGAGTATGATACATTTGGTGTTGGTCACTCTTCTACATCTATTTCTGCAGCATTGGGCATGGCCATGGCAGCAAAATACAAAGGTGAGAAAGACAGAAAGGTAGTCGCTGTGATTGGAGACGGTGCCATGACAGCCGGTCTTGCGTTTGAAGGAATGAACCATGCAGGTGTTGCTGATGCAGATATGCTGATCGTTTTAAATGACAATTGCATGGGCATTGACCCCAATGTTGGTGCATTAAAAGAATACCTGACAGACATCACCACTTCACCAACGTATAATAAAGTAAAAGATGATGTTTGGAAATTGCTTGGCAAATTACCAGTAGGTAAAAATTTTAGCCGGGCAATGGCCCATAAACTAACCGATGGATTAAAAGGAATGGTTAGCAGCAGTTCTAATTTATTTGAAGCATTAAAGCTTCGCTATTTTGGACCAATTGACGGACATAATGTGGCCAAACTCGTTGATACATTAAAAGATCTTCGCAATATTCCCGGACCTAAAATTCTGCATATCGTAACTACTAAAGGAAAGGGATATGCATTGGCAGAAAAAGATCAAACTAAATGGCATGCTCCTGGTTTGTTTGATAAAATAACTGGTGAGATACAGAAGAAAAAATTCGACATACCACAGCCACCTAAATACCAGGATGTATTTGGTTATACAATGATTGAACTGGCAGAGAAAAATGATAAAATATTCGGCATTACTCCAGCCATGCCATCCGGGTCTTCATTAAAATATATGATGGAGAAAATGCCTGACAGGGCATTTGACGTGGGTATTGCTGAACAACATGCCGTAACGGTTAGTGCAGGTATGGCAACACAGGGATTGAAAGTATTTTGCAATATATATTCATCGTTCATGCAGCGGGCATACGACCAGGTGGTGCATGATGTAGCGATACAAAAACTACCGGTTATATTTTGTCTCGACCGTGCCGGATTAGTGGGTGATGATGGCCCAACGCATCATGGCTGTTATGATATTCCTTATTTCCGTTGCATCCCGAATATGATCATCAGTGCGCCGATGAACGAAAGTGAATTACGCAATTTGATGTACACGGCACAATTAGAATCAACCACTATTCCTTTTGTGATCCGCTATCCTAGAGGCGAAGGTGTAATGCCGGAGTGGAAAACAGAAATGAAAGAAATAAAGATCGGCACCGGAAGAAAATTAAAAGAAGGAAAAGACATAGCGATACTTTCTTTTGGTCATCCCGGAAATTTTGCCGCTTCCGCTATTCGGGAATTAAAGAACGATGGACTCAACCCCGGCCATTATGATATGCGTTTTGCAAAACCATTGGATGATGCCCTGTTACATGAAGCCTGCCGCAACTATGAAAAATTAGTAACGGTGGAGGATGGAACGGTGGAAGGTGGTATTGGTTCTGCTATCTTGGAATTTATGGCGCAGTATGGTTACAAGAATGATGTAAAGATCCTCGGCATCCCTGATAGATTAGTTGAACATGGCACTCCTAAAGAGCTTCACCATGAATGTGGTTATGATGCACAAGGGATTGCAGATGCGGTGAGAGAGATGATGAAAGATAAGGTGAGAGTGAGTGAGTTGATGGGATAATTATAGGAAAATCTCCTTTTCTAAAACCTTTAACGTCTTCACAAAAATCATTTATATGGATTTTCGTTGAATAAGCATCTCCATCACTCACCCAACTGCTGTTCAATGAAAGTCCTTCGCTTTTTGCTTTTAGCCACCGTTGTTGTTTTTGCCGTTTCCTGGTTTACGCATACCAAGGTCTGGGAGAAAACCAAGGCATTACATCTTCCTAAAAAAGAAGCCATTTATTCCCTCAACGAAAAAGCAGCCGAAAAACTGGAACAAAAAGCCGAAGCAGCTAAAAAATTTGTTGCACAAAAAGGTTACAACGACAACGTTTGCTTCTTAATTGATATGACCCTTGCCTCAGGTCAAAATCGTTTCTTTATATACAACCTGAAAAAAGATAGCATCCAGTCAAAAGCATTAGTAGCACATGGTAATTGCTTTGAATATTGGCTGGAAGGAAGACGGTACAGCAATGTAGTAGGAAGTGGTTGTACTTCGCTAGGTAAATATAAAATTGGTGCTTCTTACACCGGCAAGTTTGGTTATTCTTATAAACTACATGGATTGGATAGCACCAACAACAATGCATTTGAAAGAACAGTGGTGCTGCATGCCCACAGTTGTGTGCCGGACACGGAAACAAATGATGAAATTTGTCAGAGCAATGGATGCCCAACCGTGTCGCCAGATTTTTTGAAGCAGTTGAAAACGATCATTAATGGTTCTAAGAAACCGGTTTTGCTCTGGATATATGAATAGCAACCGGTATATAAAGTAAATAAGGTAGCCAAAAAAATTTAAGCTACCTTATTTACTTATTCTGTATTTACATAGTTACTTAAGCTAGAGAAGCATCCATGCTGATCTCTGTATTCAGCAATTTGCTGATCGGACAATTTGCTTTTGCATCTGCCGCACATTCAGCGAACTTTTCAGCATCCATACCTGGTACTGTGGCCGTTACTTCCAAATGGCTTGATGTGATAGCACCATCCCCTAATGTAATAGTACATTTTGTATCGATATTTTCAGGAGTAAATCCTGCTGCGCCAATTACAAAACTCAGCTTCATAGTAAAGCAACCAGCATGTGCAGCGGCAACCAACTCTTCTGGGTTAGTACCAATTCCTTCCGCAAAGCGGCTGTTAAAAGAATACTGTGTGTTATTCAACACACCTGATTGAGTGGTGTTGGTTCCATTACCTTCTTTACCGGAGCCTTTCCAATTAGCGGATGCGAAACGTTTCATATTTATATAATTTAATTGTTATTGAAGTTGATTTGATTCTTCCAGTTCTGCAATTCGATTTTCAGGCTCATTGTACTCAATAATAAAATTGTTTTTCCCTTCACCTATCATAATTTTCAAAAATTTCTGCTGCACTAATTCTAATACTGATAAGAAAAGAAAAATTGCCTGTACCCTGTTCTCACATTTTTCAAATACTCTTTCAAAGGCCAGGTTACGATGCTCTCTTGCCATCGACAGCATTTGGTCACGGCTTTGCTCCATCGTGTAGTTATACTGCACTACGGTATGCACCGGTTTGTTGATGCGGTCGCTATATTTCTGCATAGCCCTTTCAAAGGCCCGCATCAGTTTAAACATGGTGATGTTCTGAATTTCTGTTCCTTCACTATCTTCTTCTCCGACCATTGAAAGTTCCTTTTCAATGTTTCCTCTTTTTACCATCAGCATACGCAATGCTTCCATTTCAGCCATCTGTGCAGATGCCTCTTTAAAGCGTTTGTATTCGAGTATTTTATTGATCAACTCTTCTCTTGGGTCAATTTCATTTCCCTGCGCATCAACTTCTTTGCGGGGCAACAACATTTTTGCTTTAATACGCATCAACGTAGAGATAAATAAAATAAACTCGCTGCTGAGTTCAATATTCAACTCTTCGCTCTGGTGTATATAAGCTAAGAAATCATTGATAATTCCAGTGATGGGTATATTGTAAATATCCAGCTCATCTCTTTCAATAAAGAAAAGAAGGAGATCAAAGGGGCCTTCAAATTGTGGAAGCTTGATCTGGTACGAAGGGGTCTGCACTTATTTTTGAATTAAGGTAAAAAATAAAGCCCTAAAGGTTATCCAACCTTCAGGACTTTACAAAAATAAGGTAAACAGGTCTTAGGATTGAACCCAGTTTTCCACGACTATTTCTTCAGAGAATCCCTGATTTCTCTCAATAATTGAATGTCTTCGGGTGTAGCAGCCGGAGCAGCTTCTTCCTTCTTTTTAGCCGCATTCATGGCTTTAATTACAATAAACAATACAAAAGCAATCAGTATGAAATCTATAACGGCTTGTAAAAATATTCCCACAGGGAAAATAGTTTTTCCTACTGTAAAGCTAACTTCAGACATTCCCCCTTTCCCCATAACCATGGCAATAATTGGCATAATTAGGCTATCTGTTAACGCTGTAACAATCTTGCCAAAAGCTCCACCGATGATTACTGCTACTGCCAGGTCTACAATATTGCCTTTCATGGCAAACTCTTTAAATTCTTTAAGCATCCCCATAATAAATTGATTTTGGTTAAAAATTTCTTAGTTCCATCAATGACAAATGTAAATCGATTAAAATAATTATTTCTTCAACCCCGGAAATTGCATATTTAAGCTTGAAAGCAACCCATGTAGCTGGCTGGCTATGGTATATTCTTTATACCAATTTTGATCTGCAGGTACAATTGTCCAGGCAGGCTGATTACAATTATTAAAACAATCCTCATACATCTGCATATACACATCCCAAAGCTTGGCTTCATCAAAGTCCTTTTCATTATACTTCCACATCTTGGCGGGGTCTTTCATCCGCTCACTTAGTCTCTCATGTTGTTCTTCCGGCGAAATATGCAGATAAAATTTAAGGATATGTGTATTGTTATGGTCTTGCAACAATTTTTCAAATTCATTAATGGCATTCATTCTTTTCCTGGCAGTTTCATCATCACACCATTTATGAACTCTCGTAATCAATATATCTTCATAATGTGATCGGTTGAAAACCTGAATCATTCCCTTTGCGGGTGAATGCAGATGTATGCGCCATAAAAAATCATGCGATAACTCCTTAGCAGTTGGGGCTTTAAAGGATTGCACTGCAACACCCTGTGGGTTCATATTCCCAAGTACATTTCTTATTACACCATCTTTTCCACTCCCATCCATTCCTTGTATTACCACCAATACCGAATGTTTGCCTTCCGCAAATAATAAATTCTGCAAGTCATCCAATTCCTCTACCAGTTTTGCAGTTTTTTCTTTTGTTACCGCCTTATCCATGTCCTTAGGGGCACGGGTAGAAATCTCACTCAATTTTATTGTACTCATATAGATTGTTTAACAAAATGCTATTGCAATATACTATTTCAAATAAAGTATTTAATGATATAAAAAATACACGTTCATTTCATTTGCTTTTAAGACCTTTACCATCCCGGTAAGTGCCGGGGCTTATGAGTAATAAATTTCTTTGCTGGTTAATATTCGTAATCCTTTGTATTATCTGGGGTAGTTCTTTCAAGTTAATGAAAGATAGCAGTGTGTCACTGAGTGCTTCACAAATTGCTGCATTGCGCATATTTGCTGCAGGACTTGTTTTTCTTCCCTTTGCCATTTTTCATATTTCGAAAATTCCCCGTAAAAAAATTGGTCTTGTTATTTTAAGTGCCATATTTGGAAATCTTTTACCTGCATTTTTGTTCGCTATCGCTATGACAAAAATTGATGGTTCTCTGGGAGGAATTTTAAATTCACTAACCCCTATCTGTGTAGCGGTAATTGGAATCTTTTTCTTTAAGGATAAAATAAAGAAGCAAAAGATTATCGGTGTACTAATTGGCTTCTTAGGTTTGGTGCTGCTGACTGTCATGCCCGCAATAACGGGAGAAAAAAGCATCAGTTTCGACAACTTAAGCTATACACTACTTATCGTATTTGCTACTTTTTTATATGGGATCAATGTAAATATGGTTGGACATTATTTAAAAGGGTTAAATCCTATTCATGTTGCCACTGTTTCACTGGCCTTTATGGTATTTCCCACGGCTATTGTACTTTGGCAACAAGGCTTTCTGCAGCTAGATTTTAATAAACCTGCAATAATAGAAGCTGTTACGGCATCTGCAGCACTCGGTATTGTAGGTAGTGCTATTGCAACCGCATTATTTTATATCCTTGTTCAAAAGGCAGGGGGGTTATTTGCATCTCTAGTAACATATGGAATTCCTTTTGTAGCCCTTTCATGGGGCTTTTATGATGGAGAAAAAATTACCTGGATTAAAATTATTTGTTTGACAATTATCTTATTCGGAGTTTACCTAGCGAACATGCCCGAAAAAAACAAAGCAACACCAAATGATGTTGCTTATACTAATTCTTAATTGTATAAATTTATACAGACATTATTTCTTTTTCTTTTGCTTGCAAGTGCTTTTCTACAATTGCTGTAAAGCTATCTGTAACCTGCTGTACTTCTGCTTCGCCATCTTTAGCGGCATCTTCACTCAATCCGTTTTTTTCTAATTTCTTAATGCTTTCAATAGCATCACGACGGATATTACGGATGGCAATTTTTGAATGTTCTCCTTCACCCTGACATTTTTTTACCAACTCTCTTCTTCTTTCTTCTGTTAGTGGTGGCAAGAATAACCTGATTAATGCACCATCGTTTTGCGGATTGATACCCATATTCGCAGCGATGATTGCCCTTTCAATAGGCTGCAACATATTTTTTTCCCAGGGTTGAATACTGATGGTACGGGCATCCATTACACTAATGTTTGCTACCTGGTTTATCGGCATTGGTGATCCGTAATAATCCACCACCAATCCATCCAGCATTTGCGGGTTTGCTTTTCCTGCCCGAATTTTAACCAGCTCGGACTCAAGGTGATTGATTGCTTTTTTCATGTTGTCTTCTGCCACAGCAACTATTGATGCAATATCTTCTGCCATATAAATTTATTTTATGCTGATAAATTGTATTTAACAAGTGCCTCAGCGGGAGGCAAAGCTAATAAAACAGGTTTATTCTTCCATATTCACAACAGACAATAACATTTTATTTAGCATCAAGTTAAATGAAAAATGCCGGGCAATGCTTTACAATTGCTACCCGGCATTAAATATTTTGAAAACCCTAGTTGTTACTTTCAGCTGCCGCTTCTTTAGTTAATGTTACCACTTTTGTTTTTGTGCTCGTTGTGGTAAGCTCTGTTGCACCATTTTTTCTTTTAGAAATAAACATGGTACGGCGACGGGGTCTATTGTAATATAGTAAACCCAATCCTGTGAAAGCAAGACTAAGTAAAATCAATAAGAGGTAATTGGGGCCTAATTCTTTTCCGAACCAGCCCAATAATATAAAACCAATATTAATTCCCACACAAGTAAATGTTACGGCGGCATGGCTCATTCCTCTGTCAAGCAATAAATGATGTACATGGTTGCGATCAGGAGTAAAAGGAGACCTTCCTTTTAATATACGGATACTGAAAACCCTTAATGTATCTAATAAAGGAACAATAAGAATAGAAAAACCTACTGCCACAGCAGAGGTAACAGGAACCGTCACGAAAGGCGATTCAGCGACATTAATAAATTTAATTACCAATATGGCGTTTATCAAACCGATCATCAGGGACCCCGAGTCACCCATAAATATTTTAGCTGGTTGATGATTAAAGATCATAAACGCTACTAAACTCCCAGCCATGGAGAAAGAAAGTAGCGCATAAGCCTGATAATCGATAGCAAAGAAATAGGCTCCAAAAACTGACATGGTAAGTATTCCGAGACTAGCTGCCAATCCATCTACACCATCAATCAGGTTAAATGAATTCATAATTACAATAATAGTGAGATAGGACAATGCAAGGGCAAATCCTTCTGGCAATTCATTAAAACCCATCAGGCCATGCATGCTATCTATTCTAATGCCACCTAGGTGAATAAGAATCGATGCGGCTATTATCTGACCAACTAATTTTTTACTGGCGGATAGAATAATAATGTCGTCTTTAAGTCCTAGGAAGAAGATAACTACTGCTGCTGCAAAGAAATATTGAAATTCTGGATTAAGATATCCTTGAATGGATAAAAGAGCCGCTAATAAAAAACCGCTAAAAATAGCTACCCCGCCAAGGGATGCTACCAAACGGGTATGCACTTTTCGTTCGTCAGGAATATCATATAACTTTTTCTGCTCTGCCACCTGTATTATGACAGGGATAGCCAGAAAGGTAATGATAAATGCCACGGAGGCTGTTAATAATACATCAAGCATTAAAGCAGTTTTACACGGTACAAAAATAGGTTATTAGCCTTTCAGTCTTTTAAGGTTACAATTCATTAATACAACTAATGCAGTAAGGAAATTGTACTCAAAGGATTTATTGAATTTGTTTACAGATTTTACTCACGGTGGATTTTGTATTGAAAAAGATTGCACTTTTGCACCACCAATCAGAGATTTGAGTCGGCAAGATACAAAAAGTTTAAAAAGAACCAATTTTTATGGCAGAACTTACCACTATTGCATCGCAAGTAAGAAGAGACATAGTAAGAATGGTACATGGAGTAAGCAGCGGCCACCCCGGTGGTTCTTTAGGCTGCGCAGACTTTCTTACTGCCTTGTATTTCAAAGTAATGAAGCACAATCCATCTTTTAATATGGATGCTACGAATGAAGACGTATTTGTGCTTTCTAATGGACATATATCACCCGTATTTTATTCCGTATTAGCCCGTTCCGGGTATTTTGATATTAAAGAATTAGCCACTTTTAGAAAAATAAACTCCAGATTACAAGGTCATCCTGCTACACATGAGCATTTACCTGGCATTCGCATTGCCTCTGGTTCGTTGGGACAAGGAATGAGTGTGGCAATTGGTGCTGCTTTAACCAAGAAATTAAATGGAGAAAAAAATCTTGTTTTCTCTTTACATGGTGATGGTGAGCTGGATGAAGGACAGATTTGGGAAGCTGCTATGTTTGCTGCACATCATAAGGTTGATAACCTTATCTCAACTATTGATTGGAACGGACAACAAATTGATGGTCCTACTGATAAAGTAATGAACCTGGGAAATATTCAACAAAAGTTTGATGCTTTTGGCTGGACTACTCTTGAAATGAATGGCAACGATATGGATGATGTGGTTTCGGTTCTCGAAAAAGCGAAATCACAAACTGGCCAAGGTAAACCAATTGCTATTATGATGCATACGGCTATGGGCAAAGGTGTTGACTTTATGGAAGGAACTCATGAATGGCATGGCATTGCTCCAAACGATGAGCAATTAGCAAAAGCGTTGGCACAATTGCCCGAAACCCTAGGAGATTATTAATACTGTCGGAAAGATTATTTCACTAAATGCAATAGTCTTTCCGACTTTTTGTTTCCAGACTCCACTATTATTCACTTCTCAACGAAAAATCTTGTGTTGCTGCTTTTTTGGATGGCAGCCAAGAGGCAATTAATGCAATTACAAAAACTGTACTTCCGACTAATATAAAATCCATCAACCGGAGTTTGACCGGGAAATAATCTATTAAGAAAGAACCACCGGCCAGCGGAATTAAATGATATTTTATCTGTAGCCATGCTACCAACAGAGCTAACAACATACCGATGCCGCCACCAACAAGAGCCAACAAAATTCCTTCGCTTAAAAAAACTCGTTGTATAAAATTACGGTTTGCTCCTAATGCATTTAATACGCTGATATCTTTTTGCTTTTCCAATACCAGCATCGTTAATGCACCAATCATATTAAAGGCAGCTACTACTAAAATGAGGCAAAGTACTCCATAAATTACCCAGCGTTCTGTATTCATCACCGAATACAAACTTTGATTCTGCTGGTATTTATCCTGAACCAGGTAGCCATCACCAAAAATTAGTTGTACTGATTTTTGTATGTCTTTAGCATTTTGAGGCTCTTTTGCTGCAATCTCTACCGCTGTAAAATCATTTGCACCAAGCTTTAATGATTTCTTCATGAAATCAATATTAGTAATGCCATATTTATTGTCAAAATCCTGCTGTATTTGAAATGCTGCAGAAGTGCGGATAGTATCATTGCTGATATCTTCCAGCGGATTGATTTGTTCGCTACTGCTTTTTCTTGGCAAATATATTTTCAGCGAAAAAATATTTCTATCTGCGACAATTCCTAGTGCGCCTTCTACCCCTACCCCTAGTATTAATTTAGGAATTTCTTCATTGCCCAAATCATACTCTCCATTCCACAAATTATCTGCCACGCCGGTTACATAACGGTAATTTTCATCAACCCCTTTCAAATAAATTACAGATTGATTTTCTCCATTTTGCACCAATGCTTTTTCTTCTACTACTAAGGAGAAATTTTTAACACTGCTCAGACCTTTCAGTTTCTGTAATTGTTCAGGTGATACTGTGATGGATTTTCCAGCAGCCGCAGAAATTTTTATGTCTGTATAAAAAGTAGAGTATAATGATTTAACTAATCCTTCAAAGCCGTTAAATACACTCAGCACAAGAATCAGTGCCATCGTGCCTATTATCATGGCAGCAATACTCGTCCATGCAATAATATTAATTGCATTGGTAGATTTTTTGCTTTTAAAATATCGCCAGGCGAATAGGAAATGCAAGGAATTGTTTAATTAATAGATTAGTTAATTAGATGCAGGTGGATTTTCATCTTTGTTTTTCTTCTCCTCATTTATCTGCTTAAATATTTCCTCCATTTTAAAGACATGATCCAGCGTATCGTCTTTAAAAAATTTAAGTACGGGTATGCTCCGCAATTGGTGACGAACCCGGGCGGCCAGTTCTTTTTTTATTTCGTGGTGGCGTTCTTCAATTTTTTTTATAGCCGCATCCGCATCTTTTACCTGGAAAAGGCTCAGGTAAAACCTTGCCTCCAACAGGTCTGGCGTTACTTTTACCGATGAAATAGAGACCATTCCCCCATCAATCATACTTAATCCCAGTTTTTGAAAAATCAGGTTTATTTCTTCGTTCAAAAGCCCTGCTATCTGTTTTTGTCTTTTCCCTTCTTCCATTACTTAACAATTAGGTTCGGTGTAAAATTAGTTACTTTGCAGCTTCTCAGCAGAAGCAATTTATACCGATTGTATATCGGCTTAAAACCACAGCTCCGCTGTATTTACAAATACATTTGGTATTAAATGAAGCAATACGCAAGGATTTTTGAATATCTCAAAGCCTATAAAGGAAAGATTTTTCTTTATTTTTTATTTACTCTTTTAAGCATTGTCTTTTCCATTATTTCTATTGGTATGCTGATGCCTTTTTTACAGCTTATTTTCGTTGATAACGGCACTGCGATTACAACGACAAGTAAGAACCCTGTAATTCAGTCTCTTAATAATTTTTTGTATGAATCGGTACAAAAAAGGGGCAAAACAGCGACACTGGGCTTTATCTGCTTATTGATGGTTAGTTTTATTATTCTAAAAAACCTTTCCCTCTATCTTTCTTATTACGTACTCAACCCGTTGAAAAATAAAATCGTTAATCAGCTCCGGGAAGATCTGTACGACAAAGTACTTCGTTTACCCATTGGTTTTTTTAATGAAAAAAGAAAAGGCGATTTAATGAGCCGCATGACAAATGATGTAGGAGAAGTGGAAGGTTCGGTAGTTGGAACACTAGAGGGTTGGATAAGAGACCCAATGACCATCATTGTTACACTAACTGTTCTATTATTGATCAGCGTACAGCTCACTTTATTTATCCTGATTCTTATTCCAATACTTGGCCTGGTTATCGGTCGTGTTACCCGTTCGCTAAAAAAAAATTCGCAGGAAGTTTCCCATAAATATGGAGAGTCATTGTCTATCCTGGATGAAACACTGGGCGGTCTGCGGGTAATTAAAGCGTTTAATATTGAAAAATTGTTACGGGGTAAATTCTTTAAAACAAACCAAGAGCTATTACATGCAAAAAATAATATTTCTTATAAAAGAGACTTAGCATCGCCGTTATCTGAAGTAATGGGTGTTATGCTTTTTACAGCTGTGTTATACTATGGTGGACGTTTGGTGTTAAGGAATGAACTATTAGAAGCATCTGCTTTTCTGGGTTTCCTTGGTATTTTTTACAACATTATCAACCCGGCAAAATCATTATCTACATCGTTCAGCAATATGCGGAAAGGCGCAGCAGCCATCAATCGTATTGAGGAAATATTAAAAACACCGATTACTGTAGATGATAACCCGAATGGGAAGTTGTTGCCTGCATTTACTTCAACAATAGAATTTAAAAATGTAAGTTTTGCTTACGAAGATGCTGTAATACTTGACAACATAAACTTCGCCGTTAAAAAAGGACAGACTATTGCTTTAGTGGGTTCTTCTGGTGCCGGAAAATCAACATTGGCAGATTTAGTTCCGAGGTTTCATGATGTAACAGGTGGCGAAGTTTTAATTGATGGGGTGAATATTAAAGACTACTCTTTACACTCTGTTCGTAGTTTGATGAGCATTGTAACACAAGAACCAATATTATTTAATGATACCATTAAAAATAATATTGCTTTAGGTTTTCAAGATGCTACCGATGAGCAAATAACGGAAGCAGCGAAAATTGCCAATGCCCATGATTTCATTATAAAAAAAGAAGGTGGCTATGACAGTAATATTGGCGATCGGGGAAGCAAATTAAGTGGGGGTGAGCGGCAGCGATTAACTATTGCAAGAGCTGTTTTAAAAAACCCTCCGATTCTTATTTTGGATGAAGCTACATCTTCTCTTGATACTGAAAGCGAACGCTTAGTGCAGGATGCTATTAACAATATGATGCAGAATCGTACAAGTATTGTTATTGCACACCGGCTTTCTACTATTCGCCATGCAGATGAAATTATTGTTTTACAAAAAGGAAAGATAGTAGAGAGAGGAAATCATGAACAGTTGTTGGCACAAAATGGATTTTACAGAAAGCTGGTGGAGATGCAGGAGGTGAGATAAGCCGTATTATACAAACAGCGGGTTTCCTATTTTTGGATAGCAGATACTTGCCAATAAAAGTCAATGAAAAACTTATTAAAAACTCCTTATTATTTTTTAAAGAACATTCAGTACAATAAACAGACTTTTCAGATTATGAAAAGTGTAATTAAAAAAAACTCCAATTGTATTGACATAGGCTGCCATAAAGGAAGTTTTTTGAGCAAGATGATTAAATTGGCTCCAGACGGGATGCATTGGGGATTTGAACCATTGCCAGAATTCTACGAGCAATTAAAAATTAATTATACCAGTCCAAAGCATATTATACTTCCCTATGCATTAAGTAACACAGAAGGTCAATCCAGCTTTAAATACATAAAAAACTCTCCAGGCTATAGTGGTTTTAAAGAAAGAGTTTATCATATCCCTTCCCAAAAATTATTGATATTCAGGTAACAAAATCCAAACTGGATACGGTTATCGATTCTTCCATTATAATAGATTTTATTAAAATAGATGTAGAAGGTGCGGAGCCGGAAGTATTATTAGGAGCTAAGGAAACTATTAAGCGAAACACTCCCTTTGTACTTTTTGAACACAGACTGGGAGCTGCGCCTTTTTATGAAACAAAACCTGAAGATATTTACGCTGAAAGCATGGCTGCAAAATTTGCCTGAGTTAGATAAGGCTTCTTTTATAAAACAGTTTCGTAAAGAAATAAATTATTATTTCTTAGCATGCCCTTAAATCAGGATTGCTGGGATACAGGAGGTGAAACAGATTCAATTACCGGCATAACCTTTCAATAATGGCCTTATGCGCTGGATATTCCCTTACTAATTCCATGGCATTTGCCAATTCAAAGTCGGCAAATTCAAACCCCGGCGATACAGTACAGCCAACAAAAGAAAAAGCAACTCCTTTAACTGGCTCTGATGCAAACCAACAGCCGGCAGGTACTACCAATTGAAAAGAAATATCAGCAGTAATTTCATCACCCAATGTCAATACTTCTAAATTGCCATTATGATGGAGGATGTAAATATTCAGATTTCCTCCCGCATAAAAATGCCAGACCTCATCGCTTTTGATACGATGAAAAGCGGAAAAATTTCCTTGCTCTAATAAAAAATAGATGGCTGTACTGAAATAGCGACTGCTACTAAATCTTTCCGGCAAGGCTTCAGCTGGTATCCTTTCGTTGGAAATATAAGTTTGCTTGTAGAAGCCACCTTCTGGGTGGGGAGTCAGGTCATATTTTTCGATAAGAATAGCAGCGGATATGTTCATACAACGAAAATAAAAATTCATTTAGTAAAGCTTCGCTGCCATGTTATTTTCTTATCAGCTATTACTTCAACACTTCCCTACTAATTACCAATTTCTGTATCTCACTTGTTCCCTCTCCAATTGTACACAGCTTAGCATCCCTATAAAATTTTTCTACAGGAAAATCTTTGGTATAACCATACCCGCCATAAATCTGTACCGCATCGTTGGCCGTTTTCACCGCAACTTCGCTGGCATAATATTTTGCCATGGCTGCTTCTTTGGTCATCGGGAGTTTTCGTTCTTTTAGATCGCAAGCCTGCAGAATTAATAAATCGGCTGCGGCAATTTCCGTAGCCATATCGGCCAGCTTAAAAGATATTCCCTGGAAGC
Source organism: Chitinophagaceae bacterium (assembly GCA_022843585.1). Lineage (GTDB taxonomy): Bacteria > Bacteroidota > Bacteroidia > Chitinophagales > Chitinophagaceae > JJ008. The sequence goes on along the minus strand of JALHNJ010000001.1, from coordinate 805,474 downwards.
TGGAAATAGGTTTATCAAACTGGTGACGTTCTTGCGAATATTGTAATGCAGCTTCATAAGCACCTTTTGCAATTCCGAGTGAAAGTGAGGCAATTGAAATTCTTCCGCCGTCTAATATTTTCATGGCTTGCTTAAAACCATCCCCCACTTCTCCTAGGCGATTGGCATCACTAATACGGCAATTATCAAAAACCATTTCTGCGGTTTCGCTGGCCCGCATACCCAACTTATTTTCTTTCTTGCCTGCACTAAACCCTTTTGTTCCTTTCTCTACTACAAAAGCTGTTGAATTATTTTTTGCTCTTGGCTCTCCGGTTCTGCATACCACTACTGCTACATCGCCACTCTTACCATGTGTAATAAAATTTTTCGTTCCATTAATTATCCAATCACCGCCATCTTTTACAGCAGTACATTTCATATTTCCTGCATCGCTTCCGGTATTTGCTTCTGTTAAACCCCAGGCACCAATCCATTCAGCAGTTGCTAATTTGGGTAGCCATTTTTTCTTTTGTTCTTCGTTACCAAATGTCATTATATGCCCAGTGCAAAGAGAATTATGCGCCGCTACACTCAATCCAATAGAACCACATACTTTAGAAATTTCGACGACCACTTCTTTATATTCATAATAAGAGAGCCCTGCCCCACCATATTCTTCAGGTACCAACACACCCATCAATCCAAGTTTACCCATCTCCTTAAAAACTACAACAGGAAATTCCTGGCTTTCGTCCCACTCCATCACAAATGGCCTGATATATTGTTGTGCAAAATCTTTAGCTGTTTGGGCTACCTGTTGAGTAAGTTCCGACTGTTGAAAATTCATAATAATCGTTAGCGTTAAATATTAATAACTGTGCCACTCCAATTTAGGGGTGGCACAGCGTTTACCTTCATATAAAGCAAGCAACTTTTAAAGGCAGGTGCAAGATAAAGAAAAATTAAATAAACTAACAAGTGTTAGCTAAAAATATAACTCCCCCTCTATTTTATAAGCCCGGGGTAAAATTCTAACTCCAACCCATCGTATGCCAAATGAATATTGTTCGGTAATTCAGCTTCTATTTCTGCATGAAGTCCAAGTTGATGAGAAACATGAGTGAAATAAGCTGTTGGCACTTTTAGTTCTAGTGCCAATTCAGTGGCTTCACCCAGTGTAAAGTGAGAAATATGCTTTTGTTTACGAAGGGCATTTAGCACTAATACATCGCTTCCTCTTATTTTTTCTTTTTCGGCTTCATCAATTCTGTTGGCATCTGTTATGTAGGTAAATTTTCCAAAACGGAAACCCATTACGGGCATTTTTAAATGCCAAACCAAAATAGGAGTGATTGGAATATCTCCCACCATAAAAGGTTCCGAAGTAATTGTATTCAAATTTAATTCTGGTATACCGGGATATTTAGTATCAGAGAATGCATAATAAAAATCTCGTCGCACTGCTTCTTCCGTTAACGAATCGGCATATACTTCTATTGATTTTTTAGTGAGGTAATTAAATGCCTTGATATCGTCCAATCCTGCCAGATGGTCTTTGTGGGGATGAGTGAATACAACAGCATCCAAGTGCTTTACTTTTTGGCGCAACATCTGATAGCGAAAATCTGGTCCGGTATCTACCACTAAAGTAGTTTTTTCAGACTGCACTAAAATACTGGAGCGAAGTCGATGGTCTTTTTTATCGGTGGAGCTGCACACTTCACAATCACAACCAATCATAGGCACCCCACTGCTGGTGCCGGTACCGAGGAAAGTTATTTTGATGGAAGGATAGCTCACTAAGTAAAAATAAGAAATGAGCAATTAAGAATAAGGAATGAGAAAGTAAAATTATATGTTCCTTATTTCTCGTTCAACTCAACTTTGGAAATAATATCTGCATGAATTTTTGCAGATTCCGGTGTAAGCATTTCCGCATTAATATCAAGCTGTGGTATAAGATCAATAAGGGTATTGATGCGACCTTCTGTTTGCAAAAACTTGTTCAATACCACTACTTTTTTAGCCTCCAAAATGCAATACCCACTTTGGAAAGTACCTCTTTCATAGCGAAGCACATAACCAGCTTGTTCAGGAATAGCTTCTAATTTATCGAGAGTTGTTTGTGTGTATTTCATAGTGAATGGTGTACAGCCAATTGTGAATTATTTAATGCAAATATAAAATTTACTGCCTTGATAATGGCTTAATGAAAAAGGTTGTTTTCCACAACCCATTCACTATTCGCCATGGACAATTCATTCTACTTACTCTCCATCTTTATCACTGGCACTATCATTTCTTCCAAACTAACTCCCCCGTGCTGAAAAGTATTCTTGTAATAATTTACATAATAGTTGTAGTTGTTCGGATAGCAAAGAAAACTGTCTTCTTTGGCAAAAATGAAGGATGAATTAATTGTTGGTGACGGCAACCCAATATCTCTCGGTTCACGGTAAGCCAGCACTTCTTTGGGTTCATAGTTCAGATTTCTGCCATGCTTATAACGAAGGTTGGTAGTAGTTTGCTTATCGCCTACCACTTTATACGGGGTTTTTACCCGTACACTACCATGGTCGGTAGCCAATACAATTTTAATACCCTTATCTGCAATCTTCTTTAATGCCTGGTGCAGGGGAGAATGCTCAAACCATGAGGTAGTGATGCTACGATAACTCATTTCATCTCCCGCCAGTTCTTTCAAAACTTCCATTTCTGTTCGGGCATGGCTAAGCATATCTACAAAGTTGTATACAATAACATTCAAATCGTTATTCAACAGGTTATGAATATTGTTGACCAACTCAAGACCCGCATGATTGTTTACTACTTTGGTATAGGAAACTCTTAAATCCCCCTTACCGGCTTTCTTTAATTGTGTTCTGAAAAATTCTTCTTCATGCAAATTTTTTCCACCTTCTTCTTCATCATTTTTCCATTGGAGCGGAAAATTCTTTTCAATTTCTACCGGCATCATTCCCGCAAAAATGGCATTGCGGCAATATTGAGTGGCGGTAGGCAAAATGCTATAAAAGCTTTCTTCTTCTAATATGCGGAAGCTTTCAGAAAATATTGGCTGTATGGCTTTCCATTGATCAAAACGAAGATTATCTATCAGGATAAAAAATAGTGGTGTGCCTTTTTCTAAATGCGGCAACACTTTAAACTTCATTAGTGAGTGGCTCATTACCGGACCATTGGTGCTTTTCGGTCCCACCCAACTGGCATAATTTCTTGAAACGAATTTAAAGAACTCTGTATTGGCTTCACTTTTCTGGCTTTGTAATATTTCCTGCATTTCGGGACTATCACTTTTCTCCATTTCCAGTTCCCAATACACCAACTTCTTATAAATATCCATCCACTCATTATGATCGGGATTACTGTTGAGTGCTGTAAATAGGTGACGGAACTGCTGTTGGTAAGCAGTAGTAGTTTTTTCTGCCACCAATCTTCGGTTATCCAATATTTTTTTCAAACTGAGCCAAACCTGGTTGGGATTTACAGGTTTAATAAGGTAATCGCTTATCTGCGAACCGATGGCATCGTCCATCAGGTTTTCTGTTTCATTCTTAGTTATTAAAACAATCGGCAGCGATTGTTTAAGCTCTTTGATTTTTGCCAGAGTTTCCAAACCAGTAATACCCGGCATACTTTCATCGATCAATACTACATCCACAGGATTATCTTTTACATAATCAATGGCATCAAAGCCATTGGTAAAAGTTTGCACTTCATATCCTTTATTCTCCAAAAACATTTTTTGTGATTGAAGACTTTCAATTTCATCATCTACCCAAATAATTTTTGCTATTGGCATTTTTATTCGTTGCTGGTTTTAGTTGCTGGATGTTTTTAAACAAGTTGGAATTATCAAATACAGCCACCTATAAGAAGTGACAAGTAACCAGCAACCAGCCACTTCTTTCAAAAATAGCTTTTTAAACTCTCCCGTTGTACTTTTACTGCCAGCCCTTTCGGGGCCTTTAACAAAAAAGCAACAATGACGCCTGTCCGCAAAATAATCAACGACCCAGTTTATGGTTTTATTACCATCGACCACCCGTTGATTTTACAAATCATCTCTCATCCCTATTATCAGCGGTTGAGGAACATTCACCAGATGGCTTTTGCACATTTGGTGTATCCCGGTGCTGTACATTCCCGTTTGCATCATTCCCTCGGCGCATACCATTTAATGTGTTTTGCGTTGAATGAATTAAAAGGCAAAGGCATTGAAATAACAGCTGAAGAAGAGTTGGGAGCAAAAGTAGCCATCTTGTTGCATGATATTGGCCATGGACCCTTTTCTCATGCACTCGAAAGTGAGTTGATAACAGACGTACATCATGAAACTATTTCCATCTTGCTGATGGAAAAATTGAATGAGGCTTTTGTCGGACAATTAACCCCTGCTATAGACATTTTTACAGATAATTATCCTAAGAAGTTTTTACATCAATTAGTATCTGGTCAACTCGATGTTGACAGACTGGATTATTTGAACCGGGATAGCTTTTTTACAGGAGTTGCGGAAGGTGTAATTGGTTACGATCGCATCATTAAAATGCTGGCTGTAAAAGACGGCCAATTAATGGTAGAAGAAAAAGCCATCTACTCCATTGAAAAATTTTTAGTATCCCGACGTTTAATGTATTGGCAAGTCTACTTGCATAAAACAGTGGTGAGTGCCGAACAAACTTTACAAAAAATATTGCACCGGGCTAAAGAAATAAAAGCAACAGCTCCATCTCCTTTTTTAGATGTTTTTTTAGCCCTTCAGGATGGAAAACAAGTAGCTATTAACGAATGGTTATTCGAATTTTGTCAATTGGATGATTATGATATGATGGGTGCCGTAAAATTTTGGCAAATGCATGATGATAAAATATTATCGACTCTTTGCCGGTCATTAGTGGAGCGAAATTTGCTAAAAGTAAAATTGCAGGTTACTCCATTTGATGATGCAATTGTAGCAGAAAAAAGAAAAGAGGCAGCGGCTACTCTTGGAATTACAGAAGGAGAAGCCAGTTATTTTGCATTTACTGGTGAGACCAGTAATACTACCTACGACCCAAAAGATGAACGGATCAATATTCTTTTTAAAGACGGAACCGTAAAAGATATATCGGCTGTTGACAATGCGCTAATTCAGCAGAATCTCAGTGGCACAGTTAAAAAATATTACATTTGTTATTTAAAGGTGTAAGGTAAAATAATAAGCTAAACCTTAACCCTTTAACTCTAAACCCAGTTTCATGCAATTTCCTGTAACACAAATAGCCTTAATCGTTAGTGGAAAAGTAGAAGGCAACCCTGAGACTTCAGTAAATTCTTTTGGGAAAATTGAAGAAGCTAAAGAAGGGCAGTTAACTTTTTTCGCCAATCCTAAGTACGAAGAATTTTTATACAGCACCAATGCTTCCGTCATTATATTAAATGACACATATGAGTTAAAACAACCTGTAGCAGCATCGCTGATAAGAGTACCTGATGCATATACCGCATTTGCCACATTACTCAGCAAGTACCAGGAAATAATGCAGCAGCAACTAACCGGTATTCAACAACCTTGTTATATTGCAAAAAACGCATCGTATGGACACAATGTTTTTATCGGCGCCTTTGCTTACCTGGGCGAAAATGTAAAAATCGGCAACAACGCTAAAATTTATCCAAACGCATATATTGGCGATAATGTTATTATTGGTGATAACACTATTATCTATCCCGGGGTTAAAATATATAATGATTGTAAGATTGGAAATAATGTTGTCATTCATGGAGGCTCCATTATAGGTAGCGATGGTTTTGGTTTTGCACCACAGGCTGATGGTAGTTTTAAAAAAGTACCACAGATAGGAAATGTAGTTATAGAAGATAATGTAGAAATAGGCTCCAACACCACTATTGACCGAGCAACAATTGGCTCTACCTTAATTAAAAAAGGCGCTAAACTTGATAACCTGATACAGATTGCACACAATGTAGAAATTGGGAACAGTACGGTGATTGCTGCACAAGCAGGTGTTAGCGGCAGCACTAAAATTGGTAATGGAGTAATGATTGGGGGACAGGCTGGTATTGTTGGCCATATACAATTAGGCGATGGCGCCAAAGTAAATGCGCAAAGTGGCGTAAGTAAATCAATCGAAGCTGGTAAAGCAGTTACCGGTTCTCCTGCATACGATTACACTTCTGCATTACGTAGTCAGGCAGCAAGCCGCAAACTCCCAGAACTTGAAAAAAGAGTAAAAGAACTGGAAGCATTGGTAAAGCGGTTACTCGCAGAAAAGGTATCTTAGTTTAACTTTTATTTTTTCCATGAAAATCTGTGGATTCACTTTTATTCAGAATGCTGTAAAATATGACTATCCTGTAGTTGCATCTATTACTTCCATATTGCCGATCGTAGATAAGTTTATTGTTAGCATTGGTAATTGCGACGATGGCACTTTGCAATTAATCGAGTCAATTAAATCTCCAAAAATTCAAATCGTACATTCTGTCTGGGACGAATCCCTAAAAGAAGGTGGAAGAGTATTGGCCAGTGAAACCGATAAAGCATTAGCACATGTATCACAAGAATATGAATGGGCATTTTATTTGCAAGCAGATGAGGTGGTACATGAAAATGATTTAACCCCTATTGTAGATGCTGCCACTAAATATGCAGATAATAAAAATGTTGACGGCCTGCTGTTCAATTACAAGCATTTCTATGGCACCTATGATTATATCGGCGACTCAAGGCGGTGGTATAAAAATGAGATCCGGCTTATAAGAAATAATAATAATGTCGTTTCTTATCGTGATGCACAGGGCTTTCGTACCAAACAAAACAACAAATTAAGGGTTAAGAAAATTGATGCTTCTATTTATCATTATGGTTGGGTGCGGCATCCACATGAGCAATTAAAAAAGTATAATAATTTTTCCGGCCTATGGAATGGCATCGATTATCAAGAATCGGTTCTTACAGATAAAGACCAATATGATTATTTTAATAACACCGATTCAATTGATTTATTCAAGGGCACACATCCGGCAGTAATGCACAAAAGAATTTCCGAAAAAAACTGGCATATCGACCTTGATACTTCCCAGACCCGACTTTCCTTTAAAGACAAGCTGTTGCACAAGTTGGAAAAACTAACCGGAAAAAGATTTTTTGGATACAAGAATTACAGAATTATCTGACTGGGATAAAGCTGTGAATGGTAAATCCTATCTTTGCCCGCATGATAACATCAGCAGAAAATAAAACAAATACAGGTACTATTATCTCGCCTGATTTCAATCCTGATAAACAGCACACACTAAAATCCGCTGTTACTATTTCAGGCACAGGCTTGCATACGGGTATCATGGCAGATTTAACTTTGAATCCGGCTGCATCTGGATTTGGTTTCCAGTTTCAGCGTATTGATTTGCCTAATCAACCCATTATAAAAGCCGATTGCGATTTAGTAACTGATGTAAGTCGTGGTACTACATTAGAAAGCAATGGCGTTAAAGTAAGCACCGTTGAACATGTATTAGCCGCATTAGTAGGAATGGGAGTTGATAATTGTTTGTTGGAAATTAATGGCCCTGAAATGCCAATCATTGATGGCAGTTCTGCACCATTCGTAGCATTAATTGAAAAAGCTGGCGTTGCAGAACAAGATGCGGCAAAAGTTTGGTATAGTATTGATGAAAATATTTATCATTACGATGAAGATAAAAGAGTAGAAATGGTAGCAATGCCATCTACCGAATACCAGGTAACTACGTTGATTGATTTCAACTCACCTGTATTAGGAACACAGCATGCGGGCCTGAAACATCTCGCCGATTTTAAAGAAGAAATTTCTCCTTGTCGCACATTTTGTTTTTTACATGAATTAGAAATGTTGCTGGATAATAACTTGATAAAAGGTGGTGATGTAAATAATGCCATAGTTATCGTTGACAAACCTGTTGATGATAAAGAGATGGAGCGATTGAAGAAAATATTCAATAAAGATAAAATTGAAATTAAAAGTGAAGGCTACTTAAACAACCTGGAGTTACATTTTCCCAATGAACCAGCTCGTCATAAGTTATTGGATGTAATTGGAGACCTTGCTTTGATTGGTTATCCCATAAAAGGCAGAATCATTGCCAATCGCCCAGGACATAGCAGCAATGTGGAATTTGCAAAAAAAATAAAGCAATACATCAAGAAAAATAAACACACTAAAGGAATACCGGTTTACAATCCAAATATCCCACCGGTTTATGACCAACAGTTTATTGAAAAGAAATTACCGCATCGCTATCCATTTGCGTTAGTAGATAAGATCATTGAGTTAAGTGATACGCATATTATCGGTATTAAGAATGTAACTTTTAATGAATGGTTTTTTCAGGGGCATTTTCCCGGCAACCCCGTTATGCCGGGTGTATTACAAATTGAAGCACTGGCACAATGTGGTGGCATATTAGCAATAAATCTTAGTGGTGAAGGTAGCTACGACACTTATTTCCTGAAGATCGATAACTGCAAATTCAAGAATATGGTAAAGCCGGGAGATACATTAATTCTAAAGATGGAATTAAGTGCCCCCATACGTAGAGGAATCTGCGAAATGAAAGGCACTACTTATGTTGGAAATAAGGTTTGCGCTGAGGCTGATTTGGTGGCGCAGATTGTAAAAAAATAAAGCCCTAAAGTCCTTAAAGTTGCTCAACTAGAAATAGTCATTGCAGATAACGAAAAAATGCCCTGTTTTAAGGCATTTTTTCGTTATCCACAGACTCCTAAAATAGGTGTAAAAAGAGCATTTAAAAACCCATTTCACCACCTCATTTCCGTAAATTTGTGAGTTCTATTTTCCCAGTATAAAAACATAGGATTTTACCATTTTTATGACCACAGAAGCTAAAGAAAAAGCAGCCGCAATTTCGGCCGGTTACAGTGCCGATAGTATTCAAGTTTTAGAAGGTTTGGAAGCCGTTCGTAAAAGGCCGGCAATGTACATCGGTGATATTGGAGTAAAAGGTTTACATCACCTTGTATACGAGGTGGTAGACAACTCCATTGATGAAGCATTGGCTGGTTATTGCAAAAACATTTTCGTTACCATACATGAGGATAATTCTATTTCGGTAGAAGATGATGGTCGTGGTATTCCTACGGCAATGCATACAAAGGAAAAACGTAGTGCATTGGAAGTTGTAATGACGGTACTGCATGCGGGTGGTAAATTCGATAAGGGTTCTTACAAAGTATCAGGTGGTTTGCATGGCGTAGGTGTAAGTTGTGTAAATGCATTAAGTAAATTATTATTGGTAACAGTAAAAAGAGACGGCAAAATTTTCGAGCAGGAATATAAAATTGGTGTACCTCAATATGCCGTTAGAGAAGCTGGTGTAAGTGATGTAACAGGAACCAAAGTTCATTTCTGGCCTGATGATTCAATTTTTATTACCTCTGTTTACAATAAAGATATTCTGGAAGGTCGTCTCCGGGAGTTATCGTACCTGAACCGTGGTGTTCGTATTACGTTGAACGATCTTAGGGAAAAAGAAGAGGACGGCTCTACTTACAGCATTGTATTCTATAGTGAAGGCGGTATAACTGAGTTTGTTGAAATGCTCGATAACAATGCCGGAAGAAGCCCGTTGATCCCAAAAGTAATTTATGTAGAAGGCCGTGACGAAGGAACCAATGTAATGGTGGAAGTTGCACTAAGCTATAACGACAGTTACAATGAACATATCTATTCGTACGTAAATAATATCAATACTATAGAAGGTGGAACCCACGTATCTGGTTTTCGCCGTGCATTAACAAGAGTATTTAAAAGCTATGGCGACAAACAGGGTTTGTTCGAGAAAGCCAAAGTGCAAATTGAAGGCGATGATTTCCGTGAAGGCCTTAGTGCAATTATTTCTGTAAAGGTTCCAGAGCCACAGTTTGAAGGACAAACAAAAACCAAACTTGGTAACAATGAAGTAATGGGTGTGGTTGATACCACCGTATCAAAAGTATTAGAAGCTTACCTGGAAGAAAATCCCAAAGAAGCGAAGAATATAGTGGCTAAAGTTATTCTTGCGGCACAGGCAAGAGCTGCAGCAAGAAAAGCCAGAGAATTAGTACAGCGGAAATCTGTATTAAGTGGGGGTGGATTACCGGGTAAATTGGCTGATTGTTCAGAAAGAGATCCGGAACGGTGCGAGTTATACCTGGTGGAAGGAGATTCAGCAGGCGGTACAGCCAAACAAGGAAGAGACAGAAGCTTTCAGGCTATTCTTCCGCTCAGAGGTAAAATCCTGAACGTAGAAAAAGCAATGGAGCATAAAATATACGACAATGAGGAGATAAGAAACATGTTCACTGCCCTAGGAGTGAAAATGGGAACACCAGAAGACCCAAAGGCACTTGATCTTAGTAAACTCCGCTATCATAAGCTAATCATCATGACCGATGCAGATGTGGACGGAAGTCATATCGCTACACTGATCCTTACATTCGTTTATCGCTACATGACGGAGTTGGTAGAACAAGGTTATGTATACATAGCCCAACCACCACTTTACTTAATCAAAAAGGGTAAAGAACAGGCTTATGCTTATAACGAAGACCAGCGTAAGGCTTTAATAGATAGAATTGGCGGAGGTAAAGATGACTCTGTAAACATTCAACGATATAAAGGTCTGGGAGAAATGAATGCCGACCAGCTTTGGGAGACCACCATGAACCCAGATACCCGTACTTTAAAGCAGATAACTATCGAAAGTGCCGCTGAAGCAGATAGAATATTTAGCATGCTTATGGGGGATGAAGTAGCTCCAAGAAGGGCATTTATAGAGAGTCATGCGAAATATGCTAAACTAGATATATAAGACTTAAGTAACTATAAATAAACAAATTAGCCCCTCTTAAAAGGGGCTTTTTAATGTCTTTTTGGAAATTTTAGCCTTTAAAACCGGCCGGAATGCTTAATTTCAGTCTTTACTAACTCAAAAACTATTGACAATGTCAGATGTAAAAATTACAGCCTATAACGTAAAAACGAAAGAAAAAGGCGTTGAAATGCTGGATGCTGTTATTACTAAAACAGCTAAAGGAGCTTATATGGCGCAAGGAAACGATGGTAAAGGCAATAAGCTTACAACCCTAATGGGAGCAGAAAAAGCACTAGCAGCTATTAAAGCAGGAATTGCAAAGCAAGGCTGGGAATAAGCCTACAATTAACGTATTGATACACCCGTCTTGCTTAACCGAGACGGGTTTTTTAGTAATTGAGAAAATGCAGGATCTCACCGTTCAAATAAAGCAACACACAGAGCTTCCGACGTACCCTCGCCTTAACTATTAATATCTCTTTTATTCCTGTTTCAACAATCTAAAAGATTGCTTTATCTGACCAGCAACAACTTCCAGCAGGTATAGACCATTTGCATACTTAGCTTCTGATAAATCTATATTAATACGCTGGATAAAACCGTTCCCTATTATTTGTTTAATCTGCACCAACTTGCCGCTTACATCATATATTTTAGCAGATACTATGTCGCCATCTGTAACCTGGCATGTAAAGTTGAAAAGTCCGGTAGAAGGGTTTGGATTAACCTGCCATTGTATTTCCTCATTAAAAAGAACAGGCCTTATGGGAGAATAAGTAAAGCTCCCATCATTATCTATCATCTTTAATCTATAGTATCGGGTACCAGTTTTACTATTTTCAATATCTGTAAAATTATAACGCTGTTCTTGTACTGAATTTCCATTACTGCTTACTTCACCAATTTTTACAAACCTGTTCTGCTGGTAGTCGCTATTACTTTTTGCTACTTCTACTTCATAGCGGTTTACGTTCTGCTCCGTTACCGTCACCCATTCTGTCAAAACATCTTTTCCATTGCTAGATTTGCGGGCTGCAAAACTAAGTAGCTGAACTGGCAATGGCCTATCCTGGTTAAGCCCTCCGTTATTCAACCAAAACTCTGAAAAATCATTTGCTTTAAATTCTGCATAATAGCCTTTATCAAAAGGAACCTTCGTTGCTTTTGAAGAAAGAATAAAATTGTATACACCCGGTGAGTTAGTATTATCTGCCAGTGTGCCATTTTCTTTTGCTTTATCGGGGTCTGAGTATTTTGTAACGCCCAAATCATACGCTGTGGAAGGCTTAAAGCAATAAGCACAGCCTGTTGCATTGATCAATGCCTCAGTTTCGGTATCAAGAAAATAAAAACGAACAGTTGCAGAATCGCTTAAAGTAGTTGTTGTTGGCTTGATTGTAATATTTCTGTTATGATAAAATTGAAGACCGCTAATACGAGGTCCACCAGTATGAATGTATGCTTGAACTTCTGTACTGCCCATTGCAGTTACAGGAGATTTTACAGATGCAATTAATTTATTGGTGGAAGAAAGAATATCAACCCAGCTATTATCGCCGGGAATATTGACTGTTTGCGGCGTTACCATAGTTAAGCCATCATAAATACCATAAGGATTATCGTACACATGAATATCATCCACGGCAATCCCATCTCTGTTTAAGAATGGATCCGATATAACTACAAACCGAAAACGCAATTGCGTTAACAAAGCAGGAGCAACGCCTATTACTGAAAGCGGAATAGTAGCCACATGCCAACGGGTATAATTCTGTACACTCCACAATTCAACACCTGAAGCATAGTTTTTATTATACCAGTTTGTTCCCTGCCCAAAAGCACCTAAGGTGTCCCATGTTTCTCCATCCAATGAATATTCCATGTACGCACCATCACAAAGCGTAGTGGCTCCGCAATCTTCAAAATCAAGAGAAATACTAAAACTAAGTGTTGGGTTAGTTAGTGCCGACACATTAAAGCATGGTGAGTATAAAAATGATTTTTCGAGATCATTATAATTTCCACTGATCCTGGTTTTCCAGGCTTTGCTTCCACTGGCAGCCCTATTAATACGAAATGATGCTGGCGTACCATATTCCCATGAGCTGTTTTTACCTCCCGTAAACCATGACCCGTTACTTGATTCAAAATTTTCGAGGTGGGGAGTTGAAGGGGTAACTACAACAACAGGAAGGTTTAAGATGGTAAGTCTTGCAGTGTCATTAATTGGATAGGTATCTGTTCCATAGTCTACTACCGCTTCAATGAAATGCGACCCAAATACAGAAAGATCTGCTGTTGCGATAAAAGTATATTGCACGGTATCATTGGCAGGAATCAATGGAATATTTTCCGGAACAGCTAACCAGGCACCACCATCTACTCTAAAAATGACAGGCACATTTGCAATATCAACATCTGCACTATTACGTACAGTTATTTTTATTTGTGTAGCAGCTGTTAAAGCACAACTGGCGGAAGTAGGAGTATCAATACTCATCATTTGCATATCATCCGCTACACGATATAATCTTATATCATCAAAAGTATAACCGGCAGCTCCATTATCATCAGCAGCCATATGGGTTCCATATTGTCCCCAGCGTACCTGAAAGCTTGGTGTAAAAATTTGTCCGGCATTATTTAAAAGGTCGCTGAGCTCAATACTTTCAGTTTGCTTATATCCTTCTCCAACTTCACTCTGGTTAGCAAAAAGATCATAGGCTTCAATCCAGTTCTCGTCATCTTTTCCTCTTATCCAAACTTTATTAGCAGCATTATTTCCTTGCCCGTGATTTTTGTAGCGGAAGTCAAGTCGCAAATCATGCAAGGATGCGGTAAAATTTGAAAGGTTATACGTACCTGTGAGTGAATCGGTAGTACCTGTATTTACAATAGAAGCATCTAATGTTATGGCTCTGTTTCCTGAATACGCAATCCCTGTATTTATAAATGTTCTTATTCTTCCAAAATCGGTGCTATTTACAAAATCGTATTTATCCAGCCCCGGCATACCAATCTGATTTAATGTGAAAGATTGAATAGTTGTTGCATCAAAATTATCAATATATGCTGCCGGATAATTGATGCTGGTAATTGCAGGCGAGATTAACGGATTTGGCAACTGCTTATATGTTTGAATTAAGGTGTTGTTTTGTAAAACAGGATCAATAACGTCAAGTTGTGTAATAGTAACTTCCAGTGTATATGTTCCAATTGCAGAAAGGTCAATATTTTCTGATGGATTAAATGTATGCACATAGGTTCCTCCACCAGCAATTGAAGGATTAATAACCTCTGTAGCTGTTGCAGAAGTTGGTCCGGTTAAAGTGTATGTTACTTCAATATCTCCTGTAGTAGGATCATCGTCTAAATTTTTGATACGAATACTTACCGGGGTACTTGTATTTAATTCAGTGGAGGTTAGCAAACGTCCATTTTTTAACGGCGATAGTATTGAATCAATTTTTACATCAAAGTTTGAAATGGGGTTTGTACAATTGCCGGCATCAGGCTTTCTAAAAACCGCTATTCCTCTTCTGCCGGGACTGGGTGCTGGTATAGCAGCAGTGCTGATTAAAGGCCTTGCCGTAACCCAGTAAACAGAATCTTTTGACAAGCCCCCAATAGTATAAGTAAATGTAGAATTGTTAACTGTAGCAACAGAAACCATTTCATCCCCTTGCAACATCATTACTTCATAGCCGGCTGCCCCGGTAACAGGAAGCCAATCAATAGAAAAATAGCCTTCGCATTGATTTGCAGACAGGCTTACATTCATCGTATCACAAATAACAAAAGGCAAACTGGTACTGGATAATCCGCCAGTGTTTCGGGTAACTCGTACTTGTGCATTATTAGTGGTTACCTGAGGTACAATAAACCATTGGTTGGGATTAGGTGTGGTATAAAAAAATAATCTTTTATCGGCTTCAATATTATCTTTCATTGTTGTCCATCCACTGCCTATTCCATCATTGAATTCAATCGTAAATGTAGATTGTGGATCCCCATATGAATCCCATCTTGCAATTACATTTTCTCCATGCACATATGTTTCTGCTCCAAACGGAGCAGTAAGAACAGTTACAGTAGGTACAAAATCATACACTATAAAATATTCTTGTGAAGCACCCACTGTAATACTGGTTGGTTTTATACGTATGGTATGATTTCCCGCAGCAGGATTTTTTATTACTACCTGTTCAATATTATTAATGTTATCAATTCCGTTTGTAGCCGCAATTTTTATCATATTAAATGCGGTATCCAGTATTAAAGGCAATACAGGCGCCGCTGCATTGGGTTGCACTTCAAGATCAAGATTATTTACTAATGCGTGTGAAGCCATAGCTGCTGCTGCCGGATCATTCCAATACAACATCACTTTTAATTCTGCTGTACCGGCGGGTACATTCACAATTATTTCATCATCAGGATCTGTTTCAGTAATATCACCTGTAGCAAACCGATTATTCTCTAACGTCTCCATTGCCCTGCGAAAATTTGCTACGCCAAATCCATGTGTGTAATCTGGTCCGGCTACTCCCCAATCATCACCACTATTACAAACCAGTGCTTTCATTAATCCGTTCTTTGGATTGGCACCCGAATTCTGTAGGCGATATTTTTCATACAACAAAGCAAGTCCCCCAGAAATAGAGGGGGCCGCCATACTTGTTCCGGTATTTTCATAGTAATAATTAAATGGAGGGGTCGGACCTGCAGCTGTAATAAAGGAACCCACAGCAGTTATTTCCGGTTTAACTCTGCCATCTCTTACCGGACCTCTGCTCGATTGCTGAAAAATAAATCCAATTGGAGTAGCATTGCCTACACTAATAACATTTTTTGCTGATTGGTAGCCACCCAATACAGTTCTAAAACTATCGGGGAAAGGAGCACATTTTAGCAGCCCACTATTGCCAGCAGCAAAAACACTTTGCAGATTAGGAAGATCTGTTGCCTGTTGATCCAAAATTCTTGAATACAAATCATACACACCAAATGTAGCACACTCCGATACATTATTGCCGTAAGAGTTATTGGTAATAACCATACCATGATCAGCAATATAAGCGGGGGCATTTATAAAAATATTCGAATAAACTTGCGCTATCAGTGTTGATTTAGGTGCAAATCCTGTACGTACTTCGTTGCGTATCCCTGCTCCACCTGAAATACCAGCCACATGCGTACCATGACCACCATAGCCTGTACCAGCCCGGCTAATTACCCTGTTGGTAAAATCTACGTGTGGTTGAAAATCTGCATTATCACCAATACCAATTACAACTCCACTTCCTTTAAGATTTTTTCCTCCCACACTTAGCGGTGCACTAAGTTGAGATGCCCGAACACCATCTCTGCCCCAGTTTGTCCAAAACTGGCTTAATGGAACATCATCTCCATGTATAGCTTCAACATACTCGATAAAAGGTAATAATGCTAACTCACCCAGTCGTTGTACAGGAATTCTTAATGTTATAACCCTATAATCCTTTAGCTCTACAGAAGTAATGTCGAAATTCCTTTTTCTCAACTCATCGTTAACCACATCAAAAGAAAATGATCTTGGGAAGCTGATATTTACATCCACCGTGCCCGCAACTTTTACTGCATACGCTGGAAAATTTCCCTGCGCCACTTGAGGTTGCATTTTTTGCATAGCCGTAAGTTCAATTACTGCACTTGCTTTTGCCTGTACTAAAACTGTTGCATTCAGTGAACCTGAAATAGTTACTGTATAAGCATTGTGGGGAATATAATCAAGCAGTTCAATACCTTGCTGCCTCAATTGTTGTTTTACAGCTTCGGTTGGTATTTGTTCAAATTGAATAACAGCAAATTTTTTTTCCTGTGCAGTTTGTGCATTCCTGTTAAAAGTATTAATTGCTTCCGGAGTAATATTTTTTACCGGAGTAATGGTACCGCTTTTTAATAATAGCTGGCGATGGGAATCTGTTTGTGCCCATGTGCTAAAACTAATAAGCAGGCAGCATGTTATCAGGGGAATTGGATTGAACCTCATAGCGACTGTTATGGATATTAAAAATAGTATAAATAGCTGAGAAAAGCCAATACTGCTAAGCGTTTGAGACAGATACGGGTAATTGCTTATGCCGGGATTGCAGAATCAGCAAAACACCAGGAATGCATACCTTGAAGAAAGCGATTTACCTCATCCATATTTTTCATGTCATTGGCAATCAGCATAAATAAACGGCCATTTTGTTTAAGCTTTGCTTTATTAGTCTCAGTTTGCAAAAACTGGATAATTTTTTGGAAGGTAGAAGATTCAAAATACGGCGAGTCTGGCCGATTGATAAAGAAACAACGAAGTGTGGTATCCTTCAACGACATTTTTTCAAACCCAAGTTCAACTGCCAGTTTACGGCATCTTACTGTAGTAAATAAATCTTGTACCGGTTGTGGCAAGGTGCCAAAACGGTCTTCCATTTCTATTTTCATTTCCGTCAGCTCTTCTTCTGTTTCACAATTGTCAAGACGCTGATAAAGTGATAGTCTTTCTCCAATACTTTCTACATATTCATCAGGAATTAAAATCTCTAAGTCTGTATCAATTATACAATCGGAAACAAAGTCGTCCTGCTTTGTAATTTCTTCCTTGAACAACTCTTTAAACTCTGTTCGCTTTAATTCCCGAATGGCTTCATCTAATATTTTCTGGTAGGTTTCAAAACCAATATCGGCCATAAAGCCGCTTTGCTCTCCGCCTAATAAATTGCCTGCACCACGAATATCTAAATCCCGCATCGCTATCTGGAAACCACTTCCTAATTCACTGTGCTGCTCCAGTGTTTGTAATCTTTTCTTGGAGTCATTCGGCAATGTACTCATCGGCGGAGCTAATAAATAACAAAATGCTTTTTTATTACTTCTTCCAACTCTTCCCCGCAATTGGTGCAGATCACTTAAACCAAATTGATGTGCATTGTTGACAATAATGGTGTTTACATTCGGTATATCAACACCGCTTTCTACAATATTGGTGCAGATAAGTACGTCGTATCTTCTATCAATAAAATTGAAAATTCTTTCTTCTAACTCATGCCCTTCCATTTGCCCATGAGCAAATCCAATACTCAGATCAGGACAAAGGGCTTGAATGATGGCTGCCATTTCTGCCAAACCCGCAATACGATTATAAATAAAGAAAACTTGCCCGCCCCTTTCTGTTTCAAAATAAATGGCTTCTCTTATAAAATCTTCGTTGTACACCTGCACTTCTGTTTGAATCGGTTGCCTGTTTGGCGGTGGCGTATTCATAATGCTTAAATCTCTTGCACCCATCAACGAGAATTGTAAAGTTCTTGGAATTGGTGTTGCAGTTAACGTCAAACAATCAATAGCAGTACGAAGTGTTTTAATTTTTTCTTTATGTGCTACACCAAATTTTTGTTCTTCATCTACCACTAATAAACCAAGGTCTTTGAATTTTACTTCTTTGCCCAGCAAGCCATGTGTACCTATTATAATGTCAACCTTTCCTTCTTCAACTTTCTTAAGCGTATCCTTTTTTTCTTTGGCCGACTTAAAGCGATTGATATAATCAACGGTAACAGGGAAATCCTTTAACCGCTCCTTGAACGTTTGATAATGCTGAAAAGCAAGTATAGTAGTTGGAACTAATACCGCCGCCTGTTTTCCATCTATACAAGTTTTAAATGCTGCACGGATAGCAATTTCAGTTTTACCAAACCCAACATCACCACAAACCAATCTGTCCATTGGCGATGGTGACTCCATATCTTTTTTCACATCGGCAGTTGCTTTGCTTTGGTCCGGTGTGTCTTCATAAATAAAAGACGCTTCCAACTCCGTCTGCATATAATTATCTGGTGTATGCTGAAATCCTTGTTGAGCTTTTCTTTTAGCGTAAAGTTTTATCAGGTCGAAGGCAATTTCCTTAACCTTGGTTTTTGTTTTTTCTTTTAGTTTACTCCAAACATCACTACCGAGTTTATTTACTTTGGGCACACTTCCTTCTTTACCTGTAAACTTGGCAATTTTATGCAAGCTGTTGATGTTGACGTATAAAATGTCTGTGTCCTTGTAAATCAATCGCACTGCCTCTTGTGTTCTGCCATTGACTTCTATTTTTTGCAGACCGCTGAAAATTCCAACACCGTGGTCGATATGTGTAACAAAATCTCCGGGTTGTAATTCCCGCAGTGTTCTTATAGTAATTGCTTTATTCTTATTATAGGCCTGTTTTACCTTGTACTTATGATACCGTTGAAAAACCTGGTGATCGGTATAGCAAACTATTTGCTGGTCTTCATCAATAAACCCTTCATGTATGGAAGTAGCAATGGGATTGAAAACAATCTCAGCTTTCAAATCACTAAAAATACTGCGAAGCCTTTCTAACTGCTTAGGATTTTCAGCAAAAATGTATAATTGAAATTTCTTTGTTTCCCAATTTTTCAAATCTTTAATCAGCAAATCAAATTGACGATTGAATGCGGGTTGTGATTTTGTATTGAAGTCAATTTCGAATTTTGATAAGTAGGACTGGTAACCAAATTCTACCAAATGCTTTTTACTTAATTCAACTTCGAGGCTTTCAGCAGAGATAAAATCATTTATGCCTACTTCATTCTTTATTAATTTATCATCCTGATCTTCCTGCTCCTTCCGTTTTGCTGCTGCCTTTTCTGCATGTGTACTATTGCTTGCTAAAAAAGCTTCTTTCACTTCCTGCTGATGGCGAAGAAAAGCCGCCAGATCCTCTTCGTTTTCTGCAAGATGTTCTTTGCAGAGTTCATAATCCTGCATCCACACAACGGTATTTTCTGGTAGAAAATTAAACAACGAAATTCTTTCTTCGCTTTCAAACTGTGAATGCACATTGGGAATGATGCTTACCTGCAATAATTTCCGTTCGCTCAATTGTGTTTCGGGATCAACTATGCGTATAGAGTCAACATCATTTCCAAATAATTCTACCCGGTAAGGTTTTTCATTACCAAAAGAATAAATATCCAGAATACCACCCCGAATGGCAAACTGCCCGGGCTCGTAAACAAAATCTGTTCTTTCAAAACCATAATCAGACAATATAAGCAACAATTGCTCTACATTTAAAGTATCGCCTGATTTAATTTGAATGATGTTAGATGAAAGTGTAGCAGGTAATACTACTTTTTCAAACAACGCTTCAGGGTACGTAACAATAATTTTCTTATTCCCACCAGCCGCAATTTTTGTGAGGGCCTCAGTTCTCAACATTACATGGGAAGAGTTGAGCAACTGATAATTTTTTCTATTCTTAAATGAAGACGGAAAATAAAAAATATCTAAAGCTGATGTAAGGTTCTCTAAGGTATTATGGAAATAAGCCGCCTCTTCTGCATCATTTAAAACAATCAAATGGTTCAATAGGGATGATGATGGATGCATAAAAGCAGCCGCCACTACAAATTGAGATGAACTTCCCTGTAAATTTTTAAGTGCAATTTTTTCTGGTTGGGCAAACGAGAGCCTGTCCGCCAATTGAAAAAGGCGGGGGGATTTTTGATACTGTTCCAGCAAATCCTGTACACCCATGAGAAATGCAAAGATAACCACGGATCAGGGGATTAAATGGATTTCGTGGATTTTTAAATTGCTAATTCGGGAGCTATTCGTATTTTACTAGTTCAATAAAAAGCTTCCATATGGCAGTTCAACCCTGGCGTACCGGCAAAGTAATTCGAATAGAAAATGAAACCTCGAGTACCCGCCGCTTTTGGATAGAGGTTCCCGAACTTACTTTCTTCGATTTTATACCCGGTCAATTTGTTACACTGGATCTGCCCATACACGAAAAGCCGAATAAACGGTGGCGAAGCTATTCCATTGCCAGCTGGCCGGATGGAACTAATGTATTTGAACTGGTAATTGTATTGTTGGAGGATGGGTTAGGAACACCGTGGCTGTTTAACAATGTAGTAGTCGGTTCTGAACTTACACTTCGTGGGCCGCAAGGCGTATTTACATTACCAGATCCCATCGACAGAGACCTTTTCTTTATTTGTACCGGTACGGGCATTGCTCCTTTTAGGTCTATGGCGCATCACTTGCTAACGAATAATATTCCGCACCATAAAATTTATTTGATTTTTGGTTGCCGCAAATTTGGCGATGCTTTATATGCTCCGGAATTAAGAGAGCTTAGCCGTAAAGTACCGAGCTTTCAATTCATTACAACCTATTCCCGTGAAGAGCCGGGCAATGAGGATCATTTGGTAAGACAAGGATATGTACACCAGGTGTATGAGGATATTTGCACCAGGAACATGACTTTCTCGCCAGAAAATCCAGAACAAAAAATTGTGAAGCCGGCTTACTTTTTTCTGTGTGGTTGGAAAAACATGATCGATGAGGCTAAGAAAAGAATTCAGGACCTGGGATATGACCGAAAATCCATTCACCAGGAATTATATGGTTAGCAATAAAAAGGATAGTTTCAAATAAATGGATGAGCTATTTTTGCACCCATTATGGAAGTAAAAAACTTGTTTGACCCTGCTGTAAAGGAAGAAATCGTTTCCCGTATCAACAACCTAAAACCTGCTACACAAAGAAAATGGGGCAGCATGGATGTAGCGCAAATGCTGGCCCATTTGCAGCAACCATTGAAAGTGGCGTATGGAGAGCATACTCCTAAAGGAAATTTTCTTATCCGCACATTATCTATTTTTTTCAAAAGCAGTTTGTATAATGAAAAGCCGTATGCAAAGAACTTGCCTACGGATAAGACATTTAAAATAGCCGACTCAAGGGATTTTATTAAAGAACGGGAAAAGCTCGTTGAAATGGTGAACAATTTTTCTCCGGAAAAACTGACCACAAAACCTCATCCTGTTTTTGGAGAACTTACAAAAGAACAATGGAGTAAGAGCCAGTGGAAACATTTAGATCATCACTTACAGCAGTTTGGAGTGTGAGTGGCGAGTGGGGCATGGTGAGTAGGAAATAGGATATAAGAAATTAAAAAGCCGGTTATGAACCGGCTTTTATTTTATGCAATTGCGTTTAATACAATATTTTTTAATTTTTCAATCGACACCCTTTCCTGATCCATCGAATCTCTATGACGAATTGTAACTGTGTTGTCTTCTTTTGTTTGATGATCAACTGTAACACAGAAAGGAGTTCCTAATGCATCCATCCTTCTGTAGCGTTTACCAATTGAATCTTTCTCTTCATAGAAGCAACGAAAATCTGCTTTGCAATCAGCCATAATTTGTTCCGCAATTTCTGGCAAACCATCTTTCTTCGTTAATGGCAATACGGCCAATTTAATTGGGGAAAGTTTGGCAGGGAATTTCAATACAACACGACTGTCTTTTTTTTCTGCCGTACTTAGATCCTGCTCTTCGTATGCATGACTCATTACAGCTAAAAACATTCTATCCAACCCGATTGATGTTTCAATTACATAAGGAATATAGTTGCCATAAGCTTTGCCCGTAGTCGGGTCGATATCATTATCAAAATACTGCTGTTTCTTTTTGCTGAATTCCTGGTGTTGTTTTAAATCGAAATCAGTGCGGCTATGAATGCCTTCCAACTCTTTAAAACCAATTGGAAATTCAAATTCAATATCGCAAGCTGCATCTGCGTAGTGAGCCAACTTTACATGGTCGTGGTAGCGATATTTTTCTGCTGGCATGCCAAGACTTTTGTGCCATTCCAATCTTGTGGTTTTCCATTTTTCATACCACTCCTTTTGTGTGCCGGGGCGGATGAAGAATTGCATTTCCATTTGTTCAAACTCTCTCATGCGGAAAATAAATTGTCTTGCAACAATTTCATTTCTAAAAGCCTTACCTATTTGCGCAATACCAAACGGAATTTTCATTCGTCCGGTTTTTTGCACATTTAAAAAGTTTACAAAAATACCTTGTGCAGTTTCTGGTCTTAGATAAACTTTATTGTCCTCATCATCGCTGGAAACGGTTGAACCAAATTCTGTAGAGAACATAAGGTTGAACTGGCGAATATCTGTCCAGTTGCAAGTGTCGCTAACAGCACATTTAATGTTATTCGTTTCGATCAATGATTTCAATCCTGCAAAATCATCTTTTGCCAGCAGAGATTCCATTTGACCCAGTAAATTATCTGCTTCGTTACTCTCCTTTTCACCTTTGGCTCTTAACTCTTCTGCAAAGCCTTCAATAAGATGGTCTACTCTATATCGTTTGTTGCTGTCTTTATTATCGATCATCGGGTCGTTGAAATTTTCAACATGGCCGCTTGCCTTCCAGGTGGTAGGATGCATAAAAATGGCTGCGTCAATACCTACGATATTGTCGTGCAACTGCGTCATGCTTTTCCACCAATAATCTTTGATGTTCTTTTTCAGCTCACTACCCATTTGTCCGTAGTCGTACACAGCCTGCAGGCCATCATAAATTTCACTACTGGGAAAAATAAAACCGTACTCTTTACAATGCGAGATGATCGCCTGAAATTTATTCGAATCGTTTGCCATAGGCGGCAAAAATAAGCCCAAAAAAGCGAAAAAGGGCTATGAAAAAGATGATGTTGCCAGCTGCGGCACCCTTCGCATCGTCCCTTGCGTCGCACTCTTCAGGATTCAGTTCGCTACTCAACTTTATCTCGCAGCCTAATTAGATAGGCAACACTCTTTACGAAATTTAATCAACAGGTATAGCAATTACATCGTTGCAACAAACACAAACTTCTTTACCATCAATCCATACCGACTTTGCACGGTTGGTGCAACAATCTTCTGCCTTAAACTCTACTGTTAGTTTATAAACAGTTGTGCCTTTTATTTCGAGATACATTTCAGCTCTTGCAGTACCGAGTCTGATTTTTTTTGCTGCATTATCCTCATTTAGGGCTAAGGCATTTGTTCTTGCAGGGTCAGAAAAGATTTTTATATCTGAGAAAGTATAACGTGGGCTTGGGCCAAAAAGCAAATCCTCACGGGTAGTTTTATCTACCAACTTAAAATCCATGTGGGACCAAAACATGATACAGAATACACCTGTACAGTTTAAGTCCGGTCCATCGCAATTTGCTTTTGCAGACTTCTTACAAGAAGCAGAGAAAACAGAAATGCCAAGTAGTATAGCAATCACATAAGATTTCATAAACTTGTATTTTATAGGCTGACAACAGCAAAAATAAAGCCGTTGCTATAGTTTTCTGATAATTCTTATTTAAAACACAATAAAACTTCAAAGACTGGGAAAGCAATATTTCAGCTTGCCCCGAAAATTAATTTTAAACTGAATCTTCCGTTTTAGGTGGAGACACTTCAATCACTATTTTTTCTTCCGGCTGCTGTTGAATAGATTTTTCGGATTCTACTTCAATTTGTTGCACCCATACTGCATAGCTGGTAGGATAAATACGGGAGCCTGTATGCACAACATATGCATGCGTAAATGCAGCTCCGAAATATAATATCATCGAAGAATAATAGACCCATAACAAAATAACAATTACTGAACCTGCAGCACCATAGGCAGAACTCATTCTACTATGTCCCAGGTAATAGCCGATCACAAACCTACCCAGCATAAATAAAAAAGCAGTTACAAAAGCCCCAATCCATACATGCTTCCATTTTATTTTGGCATCGGGCAGTACTTTGAAAATGGCAGCAAAAATGAAAGCGGTAATAAAGTAGGTAATAATTATATTAAGTATATAAACCAACCATACGGCCAGTTGTGGGTATTTATCCATCAGGTTATTCAGTACAAAATCAAGTCCGCCATTTATAATCAACGAAACAAGCAAAATAAACCCCAGTGTAATGATCATGGAAAAGGAAAGTAAACGATTCAGCACTAGTTTTATAAAACCAAACCCCTTTTTTGGCTTTGCCTTCAACTTCCAGATATGATTAATTGAATCCTGTACTTCGCCAAAAACACTGGTAGCACCAATAATGAGAGCTGTCAATCCAACAATAGTAGCAAAGTTGCTTTCCGAACTCATGCTGGCATTACGGATAGTTTCCTGGATATCAAGAGCTGCCGAATGCCCGACAAATCCTTCAATTTGGTGATAAATAGACCCTTCCACTACATCTCGACCATAAAAAAGATCGCTGAACCAAATAATGATAATGAGTAAGCCGGGTAACGAAAAAACTGTAAAAAAAGCCAATGCAGCACTTAACCCTAAAATATTACTGTCAATAAAATCAGTAAAGGAGTGTTTTGTAATTTTCCAGAGATCCTTGATTGTCATTACTGGTACGGTTTAAAAACTATGCCAAACAGTTGTATTATTTCAGTTTCTCATTATTCTTATGCCTGTTCCTATCTCGCAGATTCTTTTTCTCAAAATTCTTTTCTAACGCTACAGTTAAATCAACACCAGTTTGATTGGCCATGCAAATTAATACCCATAATATATCCGCCATTTCATCTCCGAGATCTTTGCCCTCATCGCTTTTTTTAAAACTCTGGTCGCCATATTTACGGGCCATGATGCGGGCCAGTTCTCCAACTTCTTCAGTTAGTATTGTCATATTAGTTAACTCGCTGAAATAACGAACACCAACTGTTTTTATCCATTCGTCTACTTGTAGCTGGGCATTTGCAATAGTCATAACAAAAAATTTAGAGAATGATCGCAATATAGCATGATTCTTGGCGTTTAGCATTTCCCGCCAGTTGATAACGGGATGAATTGAACCTCCTACCCTCTGAAGAACGTTGTAAACCAATTCCTTTAAAAGATTAAAAGTATTCTATGATGGTTACCGTAATTCGGCGGCTATTAGCTGTCACTATCTTGTCCGCATCTCTTTTTGTTTCCCAGGCACAGCCTGAAATGTCTTCTGTAGCAAAAGAAAGCAAGCCTTACAAATTGTTGACTGCCGGAAAACAAATTACTATTAAAAGCAGCAAACAAATAAAACATGTAATGTTATGGACCACTGGTGGTAACCGGGTGGTTGAACAACGGGAAGTCAACAACAGTTCATTTGTGATCAATATCCCAGTGAGTCAAAAAACATTTTTTCTGATGGTGGGATTGAGTGACGGAAAAATTTATACGGAGAAAATTGGAATAAGAGAGTAAATGGCGAATAAATCACTCTTTGCTTTTTGTATCTATAATTATTGTCACTGGTCCATCATTTAGCAATTCTACTTTCATATCTGCACCAAATATGCCTGTACCGATTGGCTTACCTAAATCAGCAGTTAACTGCACAATCATTTTTTCATATAAAGGAACTGCAATTTCTGGTTTACTGGCTTTAATATAAGAAGGTCTGTTTCCTTTTTTTGTTGAAGCATGTAATGTAAACTGGCTTACCAATATTATCTCTCCGTTTTTATCTTTTACCGACTCATTCATTACACCTGCTGCATCATCAAAAATTCGGAGGTTTACAATTTTGCCGCTCAGCCATTCAATATCTTCATAGGTGTCTGCATCTTCTATTCCAACAAGAAGCAACAAACCTTTACTTATTTGAGAATGAATTCTTCCGCCTATGGTTACACTAGCTTTTGATACCCGTTGAATAACAGCCCGCATATGTTTGTTTATGGTTATCCTATAAAGTTAATTTCATTATTGCAACGATGTTAACTTTACAGAAAATATCAGTACAAAGATGGACGTAAGCAAAGAAATAAATTTTCAAACTACCCGAAGTGGTGGCAAAGGCGGGCAAAATGTAAACAAAGTGGAAACTGCTGTTATTGCTTCTTTTCATGTTGACTCTTCGCAGATATTAACCGAAGAGCATAAAAAATTGTTGAAAGAAAAATTATCCAACCGTATTACGGCCGAAGGTTATTTGCAGGTAAAAGCCCAAACCCATCGTACCCAACTATCCAATAAAGCAGAAGCAGTTGAAAAAATAAACGAACTGATTAGTAAGTCCCTGGAAAAGAAAAAACCCCGCATTGCTACAAAAGTCAGCAAAGCATCGAAACAAAAGAGATTGGATTGGAAAAAGAAAAATGCAGATATAAAATCCGGCAGGCAAAAAATTAAAAGAGGTGATTACTAAAACCAAACTGCCGGAATAATTGTAAATTAGATGTTCAATTGAATGTTGTGCGAAAAAGCCTGTTGACGATAATTTTTTTACTAATATTTTTTACTACTTTCTCCTACCTGTTAGGTTCTTGCAGAAAAGGGCCACATACAATCGGATTGCAATTATTACAACAGGAAAGACCGGCAGGGTTTCCGCAACCGACTTATGCTTTTTCGGATAATCCATTAAGCAAAGAAGGTTTTGAATTGGGCAGAAAACTATTTTACGATGGCCGCCTTTCTATTGACAATGTTACTCCATGTTCATCCTGTCATCAGCAAATAGCCGGCTTCGGTACTTTTGAGCATGACCGTAGCCATGGTGTAAACAACTCTCATACTTTACGCAATGCGCCGGGGTTATTTAATCTTGTCTGGAATACCAGTTTTCATTGGGATGGAAAATATTCTTCGTTAGTAGATGCTATCGCACAACCTATTAACGGGCATATTGAAATGGGCGAATCATTCAACGGTATTATCAGTAAAATACAGGATGATAAAGAATATAGAGATGCATTTAAAAAAGTATTTGGTTATCCTTTTATACGGCCTGAATATATTTTACAAGCATTGGCACAGTTTACCGGCTACATGGTTTCTGCCAATTCTAAATACGACAGGTATAAAAAAGGAATGGAGAGTTTTTCAATACAGGAAGAAAATGGCTACCAGGTGTATAAAGCAAATTGTGCAACTTGTCACCCAGAACCTTTATTTACAGATTACAGTTACCGGAATATTGGCTTGCCGGTTGATAATTTTTTGAAAGATTATGGCCGCTTAATCGTTACAGGCAAGGCAGAAGATTCATTAAAATTTAAAGTACCTACGCTGCGCAACACTTATATTTCCGCTAACTATATGCATGATGGAAGAATGGGTACCTTATTGCAATGTGTCAATCATTATCGAACGGGAGTTCAACAAAGCAGCACACTGGACCCCTTATTGACAAACGGAATTACACTTACCAATGCACAAACAACAGACCTTTTATTATTTCTCCGGGCATTGACAGATTCTGCATTCATACAAGACACCCGTTTTCGTCAACCCGATTAATCAACTGGGTATAAAATAAAAAACTCCCCTAATACCGGAGAGTTTATATATAAAGTGAAGTAAATTAGAAAGAAGGCTTTCTCTTGCCAATCAATACACCCAAAGATTGCTTTTGGTTCTCAATATCTTTTTGCGTATTCTCCTGTTCGGTTTTATTATCTGCTAATTTTTTCTCCAGTGAGGACTGGTCGTCTCGTAGGTCTCTTAGTTTTTTTTCCGCCTTTGCAATTGTTTCTTCCTGTGCTCTTATTTCTAGTTCTAAACTGGCAGCTTCCACATCTGGCAGCAAGTTATTCAAGTATGATTTTGCTCTCCCAATATCTTCTGGCGACAAAACATCCATCAGGTTCTTATCATCTTTGTTTAATATAACATATAGCACTGCTTCGTCTTTTTCTTTGCGACTTTTCCGTTCTACTTTAACTACATAGTCAATACTCTCGCTACTGATATCCGTTACATAGGAATTTTTGAAAACAAGAAATCCTTTGTCCTTATTTAAAATTCCTTTTTCTTCTTTGGGCTTATATCCCAACTTTGCCATTTTCTGCACAAAGGCATTTTCTACGGCTTCAGGAGTAAACCCATAATCAATCATTACTGCCCGCTGCTTTTTCTTACCGTATTGTATAGTGCCTTCATAAGCTTGCGCTGAAGCTATTGTTACAAATCCAACTACTAATAAAAGGGTAAACATATTTCTTTTCATGTGTATATTTTTATTTTTAAATTTTGTCACATGTAATTCGCCGCAAATATTTATTACCGGTTGGTAAGTTTTACTTTAGGCTCATTTCATACCAGAATAATTTGGGATAAAGATACAGTAAGAGGCAAAATCGTTGCAATTATCCCAAATATTGATAGGCAAACAGATGAATTCGTTTTTTGTCTGAGCATCAATTACTTTTGTTACACTGGCATTGTAGTTGACGGCTAAAACTAAATTTTCCAATCCTTTGAGTGGTATTAAAAAACTGGCGGGGCAAACTTTATGGTATGGGGTAAGCAGTATTTTCGGCCGCTTCCTTAATTACCTGCTTACGCCGCTATTGGTTACCATTTTCGCTTCGGGAGAGTATGGCAAGATCAGCACCCTTTTTACCATCGCCGCTTTTTTGAATATTATTTATACGTACGGTCTCGAGACTTCGTATTTCCGTTTTGCGGCATTGCAGCCGGAAAGCAAGGTTTACAATACATGCTCTTCCTCCATCCTTATAACCACAGCATTATTAACAGGTTTCCTTTTTCTTTTTACAAACGACTTTGCAGTTTTCTTGGAAATGCCCAAGCATCCGGAATACATTACCTGGGTGATACTGATTGTGGCGTTAGACACATTGGCCGTAATGCCATTTGCAAAACTCCGGCATGAAGGAAGACCCAGAAAGTTTGCGGCCATAAAAATATTGAACATACTAATTAATGTAGGGCTGGTTATTTTCTTCCTGGTGGTTTGTAAGAATGCGTATGAAAAAGATGCCGATAATTTTTTTGCTGCGTTGTATAATCCCAAAATAGGATTGGGCTATGTTATCATTGCTAACCTGATCGCCAGCGGTGTTACTTTATTATTATTGGCTAAAGAATTTTTTCAATTTCGTTTCCAGCTAAACCCGGGTTTCTGGAAAGAAATGATGCGCTATAGCTGGCCGTTAATCATTGTAGGTTTTGGTGGAATGATCAATGAAACCATTGATCGCATCATGCTGCTGAAATTATATCCCGGCACTACAGAAGAAGCATTTTCACAATCCGGTATTTACTCAGCCAATTATAAACTGGCCGTAGTAATTGTGTTGTTTATACAGGCATTTCGTATGGGTGCGGAGCCTTTCTTTTTTAAACAATCAACTTCGGAAAATGCGCAACGTACATATGCAAGAGTGATGAAATTCTTCGTTATTGCCTGTTGTTTTTGCTTTTTAGGTGTCACACTTTTTCTCGACATCTGGAAATACTTTATGGGTACCCGCTACCCTGAATATTATACCGGTTTAAAAATAGTACCACTATTAATGTTGGCTAAAATTTTCCTTGGCATTTATTACAACCTTTCTATCTGGTATAAAATAAAAGAAAAGACATTGACCGGTGCATGGATAACACTGGGAGGTGCTGCAATTACTATTGCATTCAACTGGATATTTATTCCCATACTCGGCTATATGGCTTGTGCTATTGCCACTGTTCTATGTTATGGATTTATGATGGCCGTTAGCTATTCCCTGGGGCAAAAACATTATCCTATTCCATATGCAAGAAAAAAGATACTGGCTTATATAGCAGTCTGCCTTATTTTATTTGGATTACACCAGGCATTTCTTTTAATGGATTTGAATAGTTGGATAAACCGTGGAGTAAGCTTGTTCTTTGTAGGTTTATTTACTTTGCTGGTATTGAATGTAGAACGAAAGGAGTTTGAGCGGATGCCGGTGGTGGGGAGGTTTTTGAAAAAATAGTTTACTCGTCCATTGTAAAGAATGGATAGGCCAAAAAGGCGATATCAATTAGTACAACAATTAGCAGCCAATTCCATTTTTGTTTCCAGATTAAGAAAAGGGTAATTGCGAGGAATATGATTGAAAATAATACGAACCCAATGTAAAAATTCCGGGAACGATATATTGAATTTGGGGAAAAGAACTCACTTCCGAATGGGTAGCCATATCCACCTTTCCAAACATCCATAATATCAGATAAGTTAAGAAATAAAAAGAAAGATGGAATAATGCTAAAAAATATTCTCAACCAAACTGACTTCTGATTCATTAAACGGAGAGTTTTATCTTCACAAAAGTGCTATTCATTTTTGAAAAGGATTGAGATAATGCAGCAATTCTTGGTTTTGATTATAAATAGTGCATTCGACTTGATTATACTTTTCTTCCAAGACTGATTTTGCAAAATCTAAAGCTTCGTGGACTGTCTCAAAAACTGTATATACTTTTTGATTCTCATTCCTTGCAACATTATAAGACTCATCCAAAACATGACCTGTATAAGTATCTGCTCTCAATGGAACAGCTTGCCCTTTCAGTATTTTAGGAAATTTCTCCATCTTATTCTCAATACATCTTCACAAAAGGATTATTCATTTTCTCAAAACCGACCGTAGTTACCGGCCCATGACCGGAATACACCTTCGTTTCATCCGGCAGGGTGAAAAATTGGGTTTGAATGCTATTTACCAATGTACTCATATTTCCACCGGGTAAGTCAGTTCTTCCCACACTTCCATTAAACAATACATCACCTCCGATAATAAAGCCGCCAGCTTCATGATAAAAAGAGATGCTGCCGGGCGAATGACCGGGAGTAAACCGGATATCCAGTTCATCTTCCCCGATTTTTATCAAATTTCCGGGTTTTAAGTAAACCAAAGGTCCTTCATAATTGTCGAATGGAAGTTGGTACATCAGACCTGACTGTGGGGCAAAATCCAGCACTGGTTTTTCTTTTTCGTGCAGGTAGAGGGTTAGTCCCCAGGTATCATGAACGAATTTGTTGCCGAAAACATGGTCGAGGTGGCAATGTGTGTTAAGCAGCAAAACTGGGGTCAGGCCTGTCTTTTCAATGCCCGTTTTTAACTCCTCCCTTTCTTCCGGAAAATAACAGCCGGGGTCTATAATGCAGCACTGTTTTTGTTCGTTATACAAAACATAGGTATTCTCCTGAACGGGACTAAAAGTGAATGACTTAACAGTTAACATGGATGGTTTTTTCGTACTTTTAAAAATGGAACGGTGTACCAGATGCAAAGATAACCTGTCTTGCTACCTCCGGACATACAAATCAATACCGGCTGCTGGTAAAAACGATTAAATAAGATATTAGAAACGTAAGAGTTTATGAAGAAAGTATTAAGCCTGATTGTCTGCCTTTCCGCTTTCCTTGCAATGGAAACTGCAGCGCAAGTGAACACCGTTGAATTTGGTAAGAACCGTGTGCAATACCAAAAATTCAAATGGAAATATTACCAGACAGAAAATTTCAACAGCTATTTTAGCCAGGATGGTTTGGGGCTTGGCAAATATGTAGCCCAGATTGCCGAACTTGAGTTGGCGGGTATTGAAGAATTTGTGGAGTATGGCTTACAACGTCGGGCCAATATTGTAGTGTATAACAACTACGATGAAATGCAACAATCTAACATAGGGCTGGGTATTGATTGGCAAACCACTGGTGGTGTCACGAAACTGGTGAATAATAAAATGCTTGTTTATTTTGATGGCAATCATGATAATCTTCGCCGCCAGATCAGACAGGGTATTGCAAAAATTTTGGTTGATAATGTTTTATTTGGTGACGATCTGGGTGAGTTTGCTGCTAACCAGGCTTTGCTTGATCTACCAAAATGGCTAACCGATGGTTTTATTTCTTATGCCGCTGAAAACTGGAGCACCTCTTTAGATGATGAGCTCCGTTCCGCTATGCTGGCGGGTTCTTACAATAATTTTTACCAGTTTGCTTTTGATAAACCATTGCTGGCCGGTCATTCTTTTTGGAAATATATTGCTGATAAATATGGTAAAAACAAAACCACTTATTTTTTATACCTGTCCCGTATCTATCGCAACCTGAACAACGCCTCCAATAAAATTGCAAAAAAGAAATTCAAAAAACTGTTGCAGGATTTTATGGTGGATGTGCAACAACAATATTTTAAAGACATTCGTGGCCGTCGTAATACTCCAAAAGGTCAGTTATCTATTAGCGAAACAGTTGGTAAAAAAGACTATATCCGCTTTAATGCAAATCCTGTTCCCCGCAGCTTTACCTATGCATTGGTGGAGTTTACACAAGGCCGCTACCAAGTAGTGTTGATGGAAAATTTTGTGAACAGGAAAATATTATTAAAACTCGGTGTTCGCAGCCGTGAAGATGATAAACATCCTAACTACCCGATATTGGCTTGGGATGGTAAAGGAACCCGCCTTGCTGTATTATATAACGAAGAAGGAAAAACAAAATTCTTTGTGTATGATATGGTGAACCGTACAAAACTCTGGAAACAGGAAATTGATAAGTTTGACCAGGTGCAGGATATGAAATACATGCTGGACAATAACACCCTATTGATGAGTGCTGTAAGAAGTGGCCAGACGGACATCTTTATTTATAAAATCGACAAACAAACTATTGAGCAAGTTACCAATGATGTGTATGATGATTTAGACCCATCGTTTGTAGCATTTCCGAATAAAACAGGTGTATTGTATTCCAGCAACAGGCCATCGGCCACTGCTGCCAGCAGTGATGATTCATTGCCCGGTAAGCATTTTAATATTTATCTCGTTGATAACTGGAATAAGTCAGATGTGAAGCAAATTTCAAAAATGACGGATTTGAAATTTGGCAATGCAAGATTCCCTTCGCAATACAACCAGTCGCATTTCACCTTCATCAGCGATGAAAATGGTATTAATAACCGCTATGCCGGTTTCTTTAAAACTGAAAGAGCCGGATTGGATACTTTGGTTTTTATTGGTGATGAAATGCTGCGCAACCCGCCAAAAGAAGAAGTGGACAGTGTATTAAAAGTATGGGAGAAATCGGATATCGATTCCGTAGGATTTGTTTCTATTACCAACGATTCATCGTATGTATTTCCATTGACCAACTATCAAAGTAGTATGTTGGAAACAAGAACCGCCGGCGACAATCAACAGGTAAGTGAAGTGGTGAAGCTGGGTGATACAAAATTATTATACCGCCTGCGGGTAGATGAAAATACATTGCGCCGCCGCAATGTAAATGCAAGTCCAACGGAGTATCTGCGCAAACTAATTGAGGAAGAAAAGAAAGCGGCTCGCAAAGGCGCCACCTATCAACCTACTGTAGATACCGCTACAAAAAAACCACAGGACTTCTTTAATACTGGTTTTGATGAAGAAAAAAGAGATAGTGCAACTACTGGTGCTGTTACAACTACAAATCAACCAGCAATAGATCCTATTTTAAAAAAGGCAAAAATATTTGAGTATCGTCCGCCTAAATTTTTTACTGATTATTTGGTTAGTGGTTTTAATAATAATGTATTGGTAACCCGTTTTCAGGCATACCAGGGAGGCAGCGGCCCCATCAATCTTAGCAATGGCAATCCATTTAATGGTATACTTCGGTTAGGGACATCCGATTTATTTGAAGATTGGAAATTTGCCGGTGGCTTACGCATCAGTCCTAATCTGGATAATAATGAGTATGTATTTACTGCACAATACCTGAAGAAAAGGTTAGATTATGGATTCACTTATTACCGGAACTCCGTTAATAATCCACCACTATATGATGATTCTCTTTATTTTGCCAAGTCCTTTACTAATCTTTACCAGGCAACGATATCCTATCCTTTCAATAAAATAAAAAGTATCCGTTTTAATGTAGCATACCGTAGTGATAAGTATGTTACATTATCAACAGACCCAACATCACTTACAACTCCTGACAACAGGCTTGGCTATGCATTGGCACATATTGAATATGTACATGACGATGCTGTTTCGCCTGCTATGAATATTTGGAAAGGCCTTCGCTGGAAAGCATTTCTCGATTTTAATACCCAAATCAGTAAATCTGGTTCAAAAGGAACGGGTGATTATCCTATTACCATGAATGTTGGTTTTGATGCGAGGCATTACTTACCTATTTACCGTAACATCATATGGGCCGTACGGAGTGCTGCCGATTTTTCATGGGGCGATCAGAAAATTATCTACTATTTAGGTGGTGTTGACAACTGGCTATTTCCAAAATTCAATAATGCCAATAGACCCGATCCTGACAATAGCTATGCTTACCAGTCACTCGCAGTTAACCTAAGAGGCTTTCAACAAAACGTAGCCAATGGCAACAACGCTTTTGTAATAAACAGTGAGATAAGAGTACCTGTATTTACATCTTTCTTTAATAAACCTATTAATAATGCCTTTCTAAGAAACTTTCAGGTTGTTCAGTTTTTTGATTTAGGTACAGCATGGAACGGGGCATATGATAAGTTTGAAAGGCCTAATGTAATTTACCAGGCTCCTCCTTCTCCAATTAATATAAAAATAAAAGCTGGTGGAATAGGACCTTTTGCAGGTGGATATGGCTTTGGTGCCAGGAGTACTCTGCTCGGTTATTTCCTTCGGGTAGATGCCGCCTGGGAAATGAAAGGAGTGTTTAGAGGAAAACCAAGCTGGTATTTTGCCATGGGATTAGATTTTTAAAACAACCAATTTTTGCAATAGTAAAACCCTTCTTTATGAAGGGTTTTTTAATTTACGATTTAGCCAAGGCTTCACCCAATTTTTGTACGGTGAAATATAACAAGGTCATAAATGCAGAATAGCAAATTGTCATCCCCCACGCAAACCCATTTTCAAAAGGATTTACGATGATAGCTAAAATTTCTGCGGCTAATGAAAACGGGTCGGTTACCACATCCCAACTATTAAAGCGAAGAAACCTGCCTATATAAATTCCAAAAGCACTTAACCACATTACTCCAAACACCAAGGCAATAGAAAATTTATTTCCTTTTAGTAAAGCAGCAATCTGTTCAATCCGCCGAAGCGATAAAACACCAGCAATAATACCATTCCAGGCAAAGGAAAAAATTAATAATAAATCAAACCACTTGGGTGCAGAATCAACATGTGTAAGATGAAAAAGATCTGTAATGATATAAAATGAATTGGGCATAAAAAGCAACCATATTGCACACGCAAGCAAGAGTTTCCATTTGTTTTCAATAATGGAAATATTGGTTGTAATCCATTGCGTAATCCAATATGGTACAAAGGCCAGAAATAAATTCCAAGGGAGAAAAATATATTCTATGGAGCCGGTTACTATCATCCTTGCAAATAATAGCAAGCAGCTAAAAGCAGATGATAGTAGTAACCAATCGTGGATAGTACTGGAAATAGAGAGTTTAGCCAGCTCTATATTTTTTAATTTATACATGCTAATATTTTAGGAATAAAAATTAAACAGCCTGTAACCAAAGCAACAGCGGCTGCTACTAATACCGCTGCAGCAGATAAGTCTTTTATTACTTTGATGCGACTGTCACTTTCAGTTGACATAAAATCCATTGCCTTTTCAATAGCTGTATTAAATATCTCGGCTACCCAAACAAACCCAATGGAGAGAGTTAAAGCAATAATTTCTATTATGGTAACAGGAAGGGCAATTGATAAGATAACTACCATAACAGTTGCAGCAAGATGAATACGGGCATTATGCTCTTCTTTGAAAAAAGCTTTAATACCTTCAAAAGCATACTTAAAACTTTGCCCTCTTGCCCGAAGTGAGAAAGGTATGTTCCTCTTTTGTTTCATTTTGCTTTTCCGCTTAGAATTATCTCCTTGTGAGAGTATCTACAAGTTGAATCACATTATCATATTGCTTCAAAATTCCTTCTAATGGTTTTACAGAAGGAAGACTTCTTTCCTGATACTTTTCAATTATAGGCAAAGTCCTTGTAATTTTTAGTACTAGATGTAAATCAGCCAGATTCATTTCTTTTGTCTCAATAGATTCTAGAACATTGCTATGATGAGAAATTAAAGAATTGTATTTAGTAAAACTTTTTGCAATCAATATCTTGATTTTATCCTGCAAAACCGAATCTCGGATTTTAGCAATATGTCTTTCAGCGGAACTATAAAATGCTTGGTTTTTACTTTTATAGTAATTAAATAACTCTATTGAATCATATTTACTTCCAGGGAGATTATCAATTCCCTTTTCAAGCTCTTTTAACTGGGATTTTTTTTCTACTAGTTCGCTATATAAGCTTTCCACCATATCACCATACCCACGTTTTGAACCTATATCATAAGAAGAATTTTTATCCTCCAATGATCTGGGAGTTTCTTCACTTTGTTGGTTTTCCGTAAGAGAGTCTTTGCAGGAAGCATGTATCAAAACGAAAATTATTAATATAGCTATTTTAGTTTTCATAAAATGATTTAAGCGTTACCATAAACTTTATTTCGCAATACAGCAGTTTCTTCCGTCAGTAATTCATTCCACTTCCATCCATGAATAGAAGCACATTTTTTGCCTTGCCTATAAGCCGAACGCATCGCTTTCCAATACTCTGGCATGGTAAGATACCCATATACTACTGTAGCCAATACCGGAAATGAAATACGGCCATTGCCCAACATAAAACTTTGCAGACACACTTCGCCTTCATCGGTTGTATCGTAACCCAGTAATACATGTTTCAGATCATGCCGGGCATAATGCTTTAATAGTGGAAGGTCTCTCTTTTCAAGAAAGTAAAAAAGATCATTACCTAATGTACCTTCTGGCAACATATATAATTCCAATTCTGAATAAGTGAATGTTGCTGGTTTTCTTACTTGACGTAAAAGTGGCAACGCAATATTATGTGTTAGAAACACCAGTATGGATGAGCGAATACGTTTAAAATATTTTTGCATAAGTTTTATTTTACTCCTTTGATCATATTTTCTAATGCAGTGATATGCTCCGCAAAAGCTTTCTCGCCGGATTTTGTTATTGAATAAGTTGTGTTAGTTTTTCGACCAATAAACCCCTTGTGTACTTTGATAAACCCATTCTCCTCCAGGTTTACCAGGTGGGTTGCAAGATTACCATCGGTTACTTCAAGTAGTTGTTTAAGATCATTGAAGTTGATTTCTTCATTCACTATCAGAATACTCATCACACCCAGACGAATGCGGCTTTCAAAAATTTTATTTAAACCTGTTATAGGGTTCTTCATACTGGTTATGCGTTTCTTTCATACTTATACCACATAATAGCTCCATAAAAAATATGGAGCACTCCAAATCCTATTGCCCAGAAATAGAGGCCATAGCCAATCCAACACATATTAATTGCACCAAGAACTATTTCCAGATAGCCTAGGTATCGTATATCTGTCCAGGTGTATTTGCTTCCGTTAATTAAACCAAGCCCGTAAAATATCAAACAGGCAGGTGCTACAAACCTCCATTCGCCATATTGCAACATTCCTAATACAAATAATCCGCCGGCAGCAATAGGAACGAAGAGGTTCCATAACAAACGGCGGGATGTATGATCCCATATAGGGAGATTTAGTTTTTTCGACCGCTGGTACGTAAGAAAGAAAGAAAGCAGAAGTGCCGCAACAAATACAGCTGCTCCTAAAAATAATAACCGCATCGTAACCAAATCACCTGTTATATTACGGAATGGATCAGCAGGAAACCGCCATCCGGCTTCTGAAAGTATATCATCAGCAATCCATGCTCCTATCAATGCACAGACTCCTGCAGCAATGCCGCTTAACCCACTAAGGCTGATAAAGCGACTGCTTCGCTCCATCAACTGCTTAATATCCTTTAATGTTTCGGTGGGTTGTTGGTTTCTTTCTTCCATAAAAAGCACTTTGTACTACAAAGTAGTATTTTATTTCTCACTCCTCCAAATAGTTTTTCAGTTTTTTCTCCTGTTATCAATCATTTAACAATCCAAAATCCACCAACTGACTGTATTTTTATGCTCTAATGCCCATACGGAAACTATACAAACTCTTCAGTTTTTCTGTTTTATTCATCCTTTTTCTACAGCCTACACTGGCGCAGAGAAAAGTCATCCGAGGTGTAGTAAAGGATTCGCATAGTGAAGAAACTATTCCCTTTGCGTCCGTTAGTTTCAAAAGCACCACCATGGGTAAGCTTACTGACTCATCGGGCAGCTTTACTTTTTACTTCAACGAGTGGCCTGCAGATACATTGGAAATAACCTGCGTAGGTTATCAACCGTTCCGTTACCTACTAGAAAAAGGCAAAGACTCCATTCTTTTAAGTATTAATATGGAAAGAGGCACTTTTAATGAAGGTGCGCAGTTAAAAGTAAAAGTGAATAAAGGATTATTGGTTTGGCGAAAGATCGTTCAAAACAAACCAAATAATGACCGCTACCGTTTTGATAATTTCTCCTACGAATTATACAACAAACTTGAACTTGATCTGAAGAATATAAATTTTGAAAAGTTTGGTAAGTTAAAACCGCTAAAGTCCATTACTAATCTTATTAATCAAAACATTGATACATCCGAAGGATTAAGATACCTGCCCGCTTACTTAACAGAAGCTATCTCTGACTACTATTATCAAAAGTCTCCCAAAAAAAGAAGAGAAATAATAAAAGCTGCAAACACCAACGGTGTAAAAAATGAAAGTGTACTGAAATTATTAGGCGGTATGGACCAGGTAGTGAATATATACAACAACTTCATTCCTGTTTTTGATAAACAATTTGTAAGTCCTGCCAGTGATAATGGCGATTACTATTATAATTACCAGGTAATAGATACTCAGCTTATTGCCAACCAACGTTATTTCCATTTAGTGTTTACTCCCCGCAGAAAGGGGGGTGATACTTTTGAAGGTGACTGCTGGGTACATGTTGGCACATTTGCCATTCAACGAATGAACCTACGGCTTGGCAAAGAAGCCAATGTAAATTTTGTGGAGAACCTGAGCCTGATACAGGAGTATAAAATGATCGATGATTCCACCTGGTTTTTATCAAAAGATAAATTTGTGATCGACCTCTCTCCCGCCGGAAAAGACAGACCAGGTTTTATTGGTAGAAAAACAACTACTTATAGAAACATTGTTGTCAACGATTCATCCGTTGTTACTGAACTAAATAAAAACAAAATACAGGAAGAAATAATTACACTAGCCGGAGCAGCTGAAAAAGAAAAATCGTTTTGGGCAGTTGCACGCCATGAGCCGTTGAGCAAAACAGAAAGTGGAATAATTAAAATGATCGATACATTGACCAATGCTCCGGTGTTTCAAAAGTTTACTAAAACAATGGGCTTTATTGGTACTGGCTATTTAGATGTAGGCAATTTTCAATTAGGGCCTTGGATGAACTGGATAACCACTAATGGCTGGGAAGGCTTCCGGGTTCGGTTTGACTTTGGCACTAACAAGCACTTTGATAAACGATTCCGTTTTCATACTTATTTAGCCTATGGGTTTGGCGATAAAAAATTAAAAGGTATGGGAGAAATGTTTTTTCTACCCAACAAGGACCCCCGTACTTATTTATATGCATCCTTTACCAACGATTTGGACTGGGGGCAAAACTATTATGGAGAAATATCGCAGGACAATGTTTTTGCACTAGCCGTTCGTAAAAAAGGGATTGTTGTAAAAAATATTAAGGTGAATGAAAAAAGGTTTGAGTTTTTTAAAGAAGTAATACCGTGGTTGTCGAACCTTGTTGCGGTTACACATAAATCATACCTCCCTTTAAGAAATTTAATACCGATTGACTCATTTAAAGCTACTGGTAATAATAAACCGCTTACCAACTTTGAAGTGTCGGTACGTTTTCGTTTTGCTTACCTTGAACGTTTTTTAGAAAGTCATTTTTACCGCACCAGCCTTGGTAGCATATATCCTATTGGTGAAATAAATATCAGCAGAGGGTTTGCAGGAGTTTTTAGAAGCAACTATAGCTACACTAAAGTTTCGGCCAGCGTTTCTGATTATTTTAAAATCCCCCCCTTTGGCAATATTTCCTGGTATGTATACGGCGGAAAAACATTTGGCACACTACCTTATACATTGCTTGATATTGCCCCGGGCAATGAAATGTATTATTATAATAAGTATGCATTTAATATGATGAACCGCTGGGAATTTATTCATGATCAATATGCAGGAGCCAACATCGAACATAATATTGGTAATGGCATCTTCCGCTTATTTCCCAAACTTCGCTTCCGCCAATTCTGGACGGCTAAAGTTTTAGTAGGTAGTCTTTCAGAAAAAAATAAAGAGCTTAATTTTAAACAAGGACATAGTTTTCAAACATTGGATGGCAAACCTTATTTAGAATTAGGAACTGGTGTGGACAATATATTCCGGGTGTTCAGAATAGATTTTATCTGGCGGGTGCTGCCAACTACTCTTACAAGGGTGAATGATAAAAACTTTGGAGTGTTTGGAAGTTTTAGGGTGGCGTTTTAAACAATCGTCACCTCAATTCCCATCCCTCTCAATTTTTCTTGCAGATGTTCAGAGATGCCGCTATCAGTAATAATCTGGTCTACTTCTTCTAAGCCACAAATTCTTCCAAAGCCCCGTTTGCCAAATTTGCTTGAGTCGGTGAGTACAATTGTTTTTTGTGCGGCTTCAATCATTTTGCGGTTGAGTTGAGCTTCCATTACATGGGTGGTAGTTAGACCAAATTCGATATCAATTCCATCCACCCCCAAAAATAATTTGCTGCAAGAAAAATCTTCGAGCATTTTTTCTGCATACAAACCTGTCCCGGAAGAAGAACTTTTTCTAAGTATGCCACCTAATACCAATACTTCTATATCAGGATCATGATTTAATTCAGTAGCCACATTCAATGCTGCTGTAATAA
This sequence comes from Chitinophagaceae bacterium, assembly GCA_022843585.1. Lineage (GTDB taxonomy): Bacteria > Bacteroidota > Bacteroidia > Chitinophagales > Chitinophagaceae > JJ008. The sequence continues at coordinate 764,086 of JALHNJ010000001.1, read as the reverse complement.
CGGTAAGATGACCTTGCGGTTTTATACTTTTTGCCAAAGAAAGAACGGTGGTACCAGATGCAATGATTATACAATCATCTTGTTCTATTAACTCTGCTGCAACAGTACCGATGTCTGCTTTTTCTTTTGCTTTTATTTTTTCTTTCTCACTCACATGCCTGTCGGCAGTATAAGGATTGCTGAGTGTGCCACCACCATGTGTGCGGAATAAAAGGTTTTTGGTCTCCAGCAGTTTTAAATCCTTTCGAATTGTAACCGACGAAACATTTAAGTCATTACAAAGGTCAAGCACATTTACTTTTCCTTCCTTCTTTAAGGTATCCAGGATATGCTGGTGCCGTTCGGCCAGCGTATGTACCACTATATTTTTAGAGACAGCCATGCGTCAATTTAATCAGATGTTATTGAATTTCAAAAGATAAAATAAGTCTAAAGCCACCTCCCGATACGAAACAATAAAAAATCACTGTTATTTCGAAATATTTTTAATTGTTTAGTTAAATTTTTCTTTACTTTCATTTTCTTATTAATCAGTTTCGTTTTGAGTTAAAATGAAACCTAATGAAGGGATTGAAAATGAACGATTTACTCAATTCAGTCAATATTACCAACCGCAGTCAACAATTAGAAAGGTTGGCCAACCCCAATTCCGAGTGGGATATTATTGTTATTGGAGGAGGTGCCACCGGGTTAGGAATTGCATTGGATGCAGTTTCCCGGGGATATAAAACCCTACTGCTTGAACAGTCTGACTTTGCAAAAGGCACATCCAGCCGCAGCACCAAGTTGGTACATGGCGGTGTTCGCTACCTGGCACAAGGCGATGTAAAATTGGTACGGGAAGCCAGTATTGAAAGAGGCTTACTACACCAAAATGCGCCACACCTTGTAAAAAATCAAACTTTTATTGTTCCGGTTTATAGCCTTTGGGACAAATTGAAATACACCATCGGTTTAAAATTGTACGACCGTATTGCCGGCAAGCTTCGCCTTGGTCCATCCAATTTTATTTCCCGTAAAGAGGCATTAGAAAAAATGCCTGGTATAAATGAGAAGGGATTAAAAGGCGGCGTTCTGTATCATGATGGACAATTTGATGATTCCCGCCTTGCCATCAACCTAGCACAAAGTATTTTGGAAGCCGGCGGCACGGCTATTAACTATGTAAAAGTGGTGAACCTTTTAAAGAATGATAAAGGAAATATTACCAGTGTGGTGGCAGAAGATACTGAAACAAAAAAAATCTTTCAACTACAAACTAAAGCCGTTGTAAATGCTACGGGTGTTTTTGTAGATGATATATTAATGATGGATAAACCCGGCAGTGCCAAAACCATTTGTGTAAGCCAGGGTGTACACATTGTATTGGACAAAGAATTTTATCCGAGCAGCGATGCGTTGATGATACCAAAAACAAGTGACGGCCGTGTATTATTTGCTGTACCCTGGCATGGTAAAGTAGTAGTGGGTACTACGGATACACCGGTTGAAGAAGCATCGCTTGAACCGCAGGCATTGGAAAAAGAGATCTCTTTTATATTGGAAACAGCAGGTAGCTACCTGAAAAGAAAACCGCAGCGCAGTAATGTGTTGAGTGTGTTTGCAGGCCTCCGTCCATTAGCAGCACCACAAAATGGAGAACAGAAAACGAAAGAAATTTCCCGCAGTCATAAGATCATTGTTTCTGCCTCCCATCTGTTTACTATTCTTGGTGGCAAATGGACTACTTATCGCAAAATGGGAGAAGACATGGTAAACAGGATCGAAAAAGATTTACGCTGGCAACACAACGAACCTACCACCGCCAGTTTACATATTCATGGCTACGAAAATAATATTAACTGGAAAGATCCCTTGTACTTCTATGGAAGTGATGCAAAATTAATTCGCCAGCAAATGAATGGCGATGCTAATCAATGGATCAGTGAGGAATTGAAAATTCATAAAACACAAATTACCTGGGCAGTAGAACATGAAATGGCCAGAACAATAGAAGACTTTTTATCAAGAAGAACAAGAGCACTTTTATTGGATGCCAGAGAGAGCCGTCGCATTGCGGCCGAAGTAGCTGTGGTGATGGCAAAAGCATTAGGAAGAAACCAGGAGTGGATAGATGAGCAGGTTACCAGTTTCAATCAATTAGCAGAACAGTATATATTAAAATAATTTCTGAATTGTACAATAGTACGGACAGAACTTAATTATTTCATAACAACCAATAACGATTGCACATATGAAGCTGTCATTTCTTTGCGGGCAGAAAAAAAGAAAAGAGATTGAGCTGTATAACAGTTCAAAAGCTGTCGATTCTTTTTTTCGACACTCTACTGCATTGTCTGCCCCAATTTTTTATTTTTTCAACCCTAATAATTTAATCATTATGAGATCGCTAACAACTGCTGCAAAAAAATTACTTGCAGGCCCCCGCTTGTTGCTGGCTTGTTTGCTCCTTACCATCAGTTTTGCTGCATTGGCACAGGAAAAAACAGTTAGTGGTGTAGTTAAAAACCCTGAAGATGGTTCGCCGATTGCGAATGCTTCGGTGCAGATAAAAGGCACCAGGTCAGGTACACTCACCGACGACAAAGGAGCTTACTCATTAAAAGCAAGTGATAATCAAACACTGATTATTTCAGCTGTTGGTTATAAAAATTTTGAAACCAGAGTAGGCAATCGCACTGTCATCAATATTGATTTAATAAATAATAATCAAGAGATGGAAGGTGTTGTAGTTACAGCACTCGGTATAAAAAGAGAGGAAAAAGCATTAGGCTATGCCACTACTACTGTAAAAGGAGAAGAGCTTACCAACGCCTTATCCAGCAACTGGACGGATGCACTATCCGGAAAAGTAGCTGGTTTAAATCTTGTTCGTTCCAATGGAGGCCCTGCAGGTTCGAACAAAATAATTTTGCGGGGAGAAAATAATCTTACCGGCGATAACGAAGCACTGATAGTGGTAGATGGAGTAATTATAAACCAGGGAAGCGGTCGCCGTAGCAGTATTAGTGGTGAAACGCCGTATGGCACTGGTAGTGATAATATGCCTGCTGACTATGGAAGCAGCTTGAATGATATAAACCCGGAGGACATTGAATCTGTAACAGTATTAAAAGGACCTGGCGCGGCTGCGTTGTATGGTGAAAGAGCTGCCAATGGTGCCATAGTTATTACAACTAAATCTGGCGGAAGTAATAGCAAGAAAAAAGGTATCGGCATCACTTTTAATTCCAATGCCTCAATTGAGCAAATAAACAGGTGGCCTGATATGCAATTTGAATATGGCCAGGGACTTGATGGCACCCCTTATTATTCTTTCGGAGCGTCTGCGGATGGTGCAAGTACCAGTGCAACAAGTTCTGCATATGGCCCACGATTTAATGGCCAATCGTTTTATCAGTTTGATCCGGTTACACAAGCCCGGGGTGTAGAAAGAACTCCATGGGTAGGCTATGAAAATAAGCTGCGAGATTATTTTGAAGAGGGTAATACTATCACCAATAGCATAAGTTTAAGCGGTGGGACAGAAAAAACAACGGCCCGTTTCTCACTAACCAACGTTTCTAATAACTGGATTATGCCCAACACGGGTTATAAGCGTAATACAGTAGCATTGTCAGTAAACTCAAAAATTAGTGACAAACTACAGATTGCAGCCAAAATAAATTATACAAATAAATGGAGCGATAACCTTCCTGGAAATGGTTATGGCAACCAATCCATCATGTACTGGTTTATTTTCTGGCAACCAAATGCCGACCTTGATTGGTTGAAAAACTATTGGGTTAACGGGCAAGAAGGAAGAAGAATATTATATCCTTACAGTACATTTCCAGAAAACCCTTACGCTGTTGCTTACGAATTTCTTAACCGCTCTAACAGGCATGGCGTTACCGGAAGCCTTCAGGCCACTTATAATTTTACAAAAGACCTGAGCTTACAAGTAAGAACATCGATGGATATGAGCTATGAGCAAAGATCACAAGAACGTCCATATGATGCAGGTTCAAGATTTCAAAAAGGAAGTTATAGAACACAGAACATTTTCTCACAAGAAGCCAGCAGCGACTTTTTGTTGAAATACAGTAAAAAAATAAATAATGATTTTGATTTTTCTATAACTGGTGGCGGTAGCATTTTACGTAACAATTATAACAGGGATGAAAACCGTGCAGACTCACTTACTTACCCCGGTGTGTATTCCATGTCAAACAGTGCCGGCCCATTAGTTACTATCCCCTGGAAAAGTGAATATGGTATCAATAGTTTTTATGGTGTAATTACATCGGCCTATAAAAATTTTCTATTCCTGGATTTAACAGGTCGTCAGGATTGGAACAGCGTATTAGCTACCCCACTACGCACTACTAATGCAGGTTTCTTTTATCCATCGGCTAACGTAAGCTTTATTGCTTCGGAAATTTTCAATCTGCCAAAATCAATCGACTTTGCAAAATTCAGATTTTCCATTTCCGGAGTTGGTGGAGGTGGAACAGTACCTTATCGTACAGCATTTAATTTTGCAACTGCAGGAAGTTTATACAATGGTGGTCTGCAAAATCCAGCCACATTAGCCAATCCCGATTTAAAGCCGCTTAAAACAATCACCTACGAGGCGGGAACCAATATAAAAATGTTTAAAAACCGTTTGAGCTTCGACTTTGCTGTGTATACAGGAAATACAAAGAATCAAATATTGGAAAGAGTTATTGATCGTTCGGCTGGTTTTTCCAGGGCAATAATAAATGCCGGTAGGGTAAATAATCAAGGACTGGAAATAGCACTTCTCGGCACTCCAATAAAATCGACCAAAGGACTTACCTGGACATCTAGTATACTTTTCTCAACTAACCGCAATAAAGTAGCAGAGCTTGCAGATAGTTCAGTAGTTCTTCGTACCGGACCAGTTGGTGGTGGGCAGATCGTAGCTAAAGTTGGCGGCAGTATGGGAGACTTGTACGGACGAGGATACGTAAGAGCCCCTGATGGACAAGTGGTATATGATGCTACAACAGGATTTGCACAAATTTCGCAAGATGTTGTTTACTTGGGCAACACCATACCTAAGGGTAAAGTAAGTTTTGGTAATGAATTTTCATTAAAAGGATTTACGCTGAACGTTTTGTTTGATGCACAATTTGGTGCTGTTGGACACTCTCTTATGCATTATAAAATGGCGGAGCAGGGAAAATTAACAAAGACCTTACCCGGCCGCTACAACGGTATTATAGGTAATGGAGTTGTATTGGATGTAGATGGAAAATATATTCCGAATACTACCATTGCTACAGATATAGATGAATATTACCGTTCTCATTGGGGAATTGATAATGCTGAAGGCAGCACTTTTAGTACCGACTTTATCAAATTCAGAGAAGCCCGGCTCGATTATAGCCTCAATGCAAAAGTTACAAAGAAACTGGGGTTACAACGATTAACATTTGGCATATACGGACGCAACCTTTTTATATGGTCTCCATGGCCCATGTTTGATCCTGAGTTTGGAACATTGGCCGGAACAGATATAGTAACAGGCTTTGAAATTGGCCAATTCCCATCTACAAGGACTTTAGGATTTAATCTTATTGTTGGACTATAAATTTAGAAACAATGAAAACAATGTTATATAAATTATCATATGTTGCAATACTATTCAGTATTGTACTTGCATCCTGCACAAAAAATTTCGAAGAGATAAATACTGACCCTAATGCCAACCCTGTGGCTTTACCACAGCAATTGCTACCTCCTGCACTTGTTAATACACTAACCTATAATATGATTCGTAACAGGAACTTTAATAACGAATTGATGCAGGTTTCTGTTGATCTTGGTGATGGAGAAGGGAAAGTATTCAGGTATGACTACCGAGCAAACTGGGCAGATTATCTCTATAACGGATTATATTCCGAGTTGAGCAATTTTAAAGATGTATATAAGATTGCAAGCACAGATCTTAATCGCAACGAATCCTATATGGGCATTTCTCTTATTTGTCAATCATGGATATACTCGATACTTACAGATACGTATGGTGATATACCTTATTCTCAATCAAATCTTGCCCGTGATAGTAGCATCTTTGAACCAAGATTTGACAGACAACGAGATATTTATCTTGATATTTTTCAAAAATTGGAAGAAGCTAATATGTTACTAAGTCTCAATAGAACAATCATTGGCACCAGCGATCCTGTTTACAGTGGCAGTGTTTCCCGCTGGCGTAAGTTTGGAAACTCCTTATACTTACGCTTACTATTAAGAATTTCCGGAAAAGCGGAAGTAACCAGTTTATGTGCTGCAAAAATTAAAGACATTTTGCAAGATCGTCCTGCTGAATATCCGGTAATGGCTAATAACGACGAATCGGCTATTTTAAGATGGACAGGGGCTGGACCTTATACATCTCCTTATAATAATGTAAGAGAACAAGATTTTAGAGCGCCGGGTATTGCCAGTTTCTTTATTGATAACCTGGTAGTATGGAATGACCCACGTATTGACATAAGCTTGGGAACAAGTGGAATTAACAGGTGGCGTATAGCTCCGTATCAAGGCGCTTTTAGTGGTGTACCCAGTGGTTACTCTCCCGGAGCAGATCCTATTAAAAAGTCCTATTTCTATTCCAATACTTCCGCTGTCAGCTTGCAAACTGATCCGTTAACAGGTATGATGATGAATTATGCGGAGCTAAAATTTATAATGGCGGAAGCTGCTGTAAAAGGATGGATTAGCAGTTCAGCAGAAACTCATTACAACGATGGTGTTTTAAATAGCATAACGCTATGGGTTCCCGGTTGGTCTGTTCCGATTGCAACTTATTTAGCAGCAGCAGATATAGCCTGGGACAATACAGGAACATTGAATGATAAAATGGAACAGATTCATTTGCAAAAATATTATGCACTGTTTCTGGCGGATCATCAACAATGGTTTGAGTATCGTCGTACCGGGCACCCTGTTTTGCCAGTTGGAGCTGGCTTAAGAAATAATGGTATAATGCCCGCAAGAATGACATACCCAGTGTATGTTCAGTCAACTAATCCAACCAATTATCAATTAGCTGTTGCAGCACAGGGACCAGATGTAATATCAACACAGGTTTGGTGGCAAAAACCATAATGATAAAAATGTTTAAAACACTTTTTAAAATAACAGCAATGAAAAAAAATATAATATACTTATTCATTTTAACGGCCATGATTGGTTTGTTAGGATGCAAAAAAGAAAATTATCCGGGAGGGAAAATCAGTCCCTATATCTCTATTTTTGATATTCGGGATTTATATAAAGGAGCTGACGTTACCCTGGGCATAGACAATATGTTTGGCTCTGATAAAATCACCGGTATTGTAACTTCAGATCATTCAGGTGGAAATTTGCCTGCAGGTTTATTGATTTTACAAGATAGTCGTCGTCTTTCACAGGCTCGTGGAATTTCAATAGCCATTGGTCCTGATGCAGCCAGTTACCAACCTGGAGATTCTTTGGTTATTAATATGGTTGGTGCTGTTTTAAAAAGAATAAATGGCATACTTCAGGTAACGGGTATTGAAAGCAGCGACATCACAAAAATTTCATCTGGTAATACCGTAACGCCTTTAATTGTAAAAGCTAATGCAGTATTAGCCAATCCTGATGGTTTTGAAAGTACATTAATAACTGTTACAAGAGTTGGCTTTGATGCTTCCTATCCTGCAGGCACTACATATCTGGGAGACAAAATCATCAACGATGGTTTTGGAAACCTGATATTGCATACAGAACCCACTGCCAGTTATGCTAACAACGTTATTCCTTTCTTATCAAACTTTACAGGTATAATTTTCAAAAACGAAACAACATCTCCACAGTTGTGGCCAAGAACAATTGCAGACATCGTTATTCTTAGTGCGACTGCACCCAAAATTGCTCCATTAGTAATTACGGGATACTTAGTTGACCCAACAGGAACAGATGCCAACTATGAGTATGTACAATTATTGGCTACAAAAAATATTGATTTTGCTGTAAATAATTTTTCTTTAGTAACAACAAATAATGCCGGAGCTAATGTACCAACAGGTTTTCCGGCAAATGGATGGGCTACTGGTGGTGCAAGAACATATAAAATAAATATTACTTCAGGTACAGTTACAAAAGGCCAATATATTTATGTAGGTGCTAATAAAAATATTTGGGGTGCAGGCTCTACTAATATTAGCTCTTCTTTTTGGATAAGTAAAATGTATGCCTCTGTTGCGGGAGATGGCTTTGGCACTGCCACTACTAATTTGTTAGCAAATAGTGGAAATGCAGGTGGGATAGCAGTCTTCGATCTTACTAACGTTACCAATGATACTATTCCAGTCGATGTGTTATTTTATGGTGGTGGTGGCAGTCTTTACACAGCTGGCCCCCCCGAAAGAGGTTATAAGATTAGTAATACTGATTACTACGATATCACAAATCCATCAACTTTACAATTACAGCCATACTTTAACCAGGGGTCCAATACAGGCAAATTAGCTTTTCCTCCCGCCACCAATTTTGTAAGGCTTGGAGGCACCTATAATATTATAACGGGCAGATGGACAACAGCCCGCACATTAAATGCAATTGGATTAACCGCTGCTTCAACTGTTGCTGAAATTGAAGGAGCCACAACTATTGAAGAATAAATTATGCAACGAAGAAAGTTTATACAACATACCGCATGGCTTACCGGTGGATTAATGATGGCGGGCTCATTGCCTGCAATAACAACCGGTAAAAAAATAAAAGGAAGAGTTTCAGCCAAAGGCTATGGAATAAAATCGGTAGTAGTTAGCGATGGATATTCTGTAGTAGTAACAGATAGTAATGGAAAATATGAATTGGAACCACATCCTGATGCCACAACAATTTTCATTAGCACCCCTGCCGGTTATGAATTTTTACAGGAGAAAGGCGTTGCCAGTCATTATAAATTCATTGAAAATATAAAAGGGAAGAAAGACGGAGATTTTACACTTACTCCACTTGATAAAAACGATAATGATCACAGCTTTGTAATTTGGGCTGACCCTCAAGTAAAAAATGCAAGTGATGTAGAAAAAATGATGAAGCAATCGGTACCCGATGTACAGAAATGGGTAACAGCAGCTGGCAGCGGAGCTCTATTACATGGAATAACGGTTGGTGATATTGTTTGGGACGAATTACACCTGTTCCAGGATTATAATAAAGCGGTGGAACAGATGGGAGTTCCTTTCTTCCAATGTATCGGCAACCATGATATGGATTACAATAAAGGTGGTGATGAAAAATCGGATGATACTTTTCAAAAAACATACGGGCCAACTTATTATTCTTTTAACCGGGGTAAGGCGCATTATATAGTGATGGATGATGTTCGCTATCTCGGAAAAGACCGGGAGTATGATGGGCATATTTCACAGCAACAATTAGATTGGTTGCAAAAAGACCTTTCGTTTGTTCCAAAAGAAAATCTAGTCATTCTCTGTGTACATATACCAGTGCACAATGGCATCAAGAATAATAAAGAATTGTATCCTTTATTGGCAGGACGAAATGTTCATATCATGTCAGGCCACACTCACTATCATCGCAATGTAATTACAGATAATGTTTACGAACATAATCATGGTACTGTATGCGGTGCCTGGTGGACAGGTGCCATTTGTGGTGATGGTACTCCTTGCGGTTATGGTGTGTATAATGTAAAAGGAAATCAATTAGAATGGCGATACCAGTCAACCGGTGAAGATCCTAACCACCAAATGAAAATTTTTGCAGAAGACAAACCGGACTCACAAAAAGAATTACTCGTAAATATCTGGAACCACGATGATGCGTGGAAAACAGAATATATAGTGGATGGTGTATCAAAAGGTTCATTAGAACAATTCACCGGATTTGATCCTGTTGCCTACAAAACATTATTAGGACCAGACCTTCCAAAGCCAAGAGGATTTGCAGAACCAAGAAAAACGGAACATATGTTTAAAGCAATGATTCCGGCAACTACAAAAGAAGTAAAAGTGATAGCCACAGATCGATTCGGTAAAAAATTTGTTGAAATATATAAAGCATAATTAATGAAGAGAATTATTCTATTACTCTTGATAATTAGTGGGAGTATTTCCACCTCTGCACAATCGGCAAAATGGGATAGCACTTTTCGTCCCAACAACTATGTGCAACGGGTAGAAAATTTTCGCAGCTACCCTAATAGTGACAAGGATATTATTTTCCTCGGCAATAGTATTACTGATTATACCGATTGGAACGAACTGTTACAAATAAATGATGCCCGTAACCGGGGCATTTCAGGAGATATAACTTTTGGCATATTGGAAAGATTAGATGAGATAATAGAAGGCAAACCAGCCAAGGTTTTTATTCTTATTGGTATTAATGATATTGCACGGAACATTCCTGACAGTGTAATAATTGACAACTACAGAAAAATGATCAGGCGAATAAAAAATGAATCGCCAAAAACCAAAATATATTTTCAAACCCTGCTTCCGGTGAATAATACTTTTCCGGCAAAAAATCATTATGGCAAAGACGATCATATTGCTATTGTCAATTCTGCAATCATGAAATTTCCTGCGGAAGAAAAAATTGCTGTATTAAATATTCACCTAAGTTTTTTAGACGATGATAAAAAATTGGATAAAAAATACACATATGACGGGCTGCATTTAAATGCAGAAGGCTATAAGTTGTGGGCTATGTTATTGAAGCCTCTTGTAAAGGATTAGAAGTCGATTTAGAAAGAACAAAGAGAACTGAATAAAAATCTTAAAGACCTGGGTTCTCTTTGAAATCAGCCCATTTCTTTTAAAGTTTTCAAACTATATTTAGTCATTATAATAAACGATTGCTATGCCCGATTACATTTTGTCCCTGGACCAGGGAACTACCAGTTCAAGAGCTATTGTATTTGATAAGAAAGGAAGTATTGTTGCTACCGCACAAAAAGAGTTTACACAAATTTTTCCGCAGCCGGGTTGGGTAGAGCATGATGCCAATGAGATCTGGAGCACACAATTAGGCGTAGCTACGGAAGCAGTACTTAAGGCAGGGCTAAACATTACAGATATAGCTGCTATCGGAATTACCAATCAACGGGAAACAACCGTGGTGTGGGATAGAGATACCCATCTTCCGATTTACAATGCTATTGTTTGGCAAGACAGACGAACAGCAGACTATTGCGATTTGCTAAAGAAAGACGGACATGCACCAACCATCCAGGCAAAAACAGGATTGGTTACGGATGCCTACTTCTCCGGCACTAAAGTAAAATGGATATTGGACAATGTAGAAGGCGCAAGAGATAAAGCACAAAAAGGTGAATTATGTTTTGGAACTATTGATAGCTGGTTGCTTTGGAAATTAACCAACGGCAAAGTGCATGCAACAGATATGTCGAATGCATCAAGAACCTTACTGTATAACATTCATGAATTGAAATGGGATGAAGAATTGTTGTCGCTATTCGGCATTCCGTCTAATATGCTTCCCGAAGTTCGCAGCAGCAGCGAAATTTATGGACATACAGAAAATATATTAACGGCAACACCTGTTCCCGTTAGTGGTATTGCTGGTGATCAGCAATCTGCTTTGTTCGGACAAATGTGTACGCAGCCAGGGATGGTGAAGAATACCTATGGTACGGGTTGTTTTATGTTGATGAATACTGGAACAAAACCCGTTACATCAAAAAATAATTTGCTCACAACCATTGCATGGAAAGTAAATGGCGAAGTTCATTATGCATTAGAAGGAAGTGTATTTATTGGTGGTGCCGTAGTACAATGGCTGAGAGATGGATTAAAGATTATTCAAACTTCCGGCGATGTAGAAGCATTAGCTTCTAAAGTAGAAGATAATGGTGGAGTTTATCTTGTTCCTGCATTTACAGGTTTGGGTGCACCTTACTGGAATCAACATGCAAGAGGAACAATTGTGGGAATAACAAGAGGAAGCAGTGATGCCCATATTGCAAGAGCCGCTATTGAAAGCATCGCATTTCAATCGATGGACTTAATGCAATCCATGGAAGCAGATGCTGGCTTACCAATTAAAGAAGTAAGAGTAGATGGTGGTGCCACAGTAAATAATCAATTGATGCAATTTCAGGCAGACATTATCAAAACAAATGTTGTACGACCACAGGTAACAGAAACAACTGCATTGGGTGCTGCCTATCTCGCAGGATTAGCAGTTGGTTTTTGGAAAGACATTAATGAGCTGCAACAGTATTGGCAAAAAGATAAATCTTTTGCTCCATCCATGACGGATGAGACAAGAAATGACTTACAAAAAAAATGGAAGAAAGCAGTAAAAGCTGCGCAAGCCTGGACGGAGGAATAAGTAACCAGTTTCCTGTTACTGGTTACTTATAACTGGCAACCGGAAACATTCTTTCCAATTGATTATCATAATTACAATAAGTGAATAGTAAAATTTAAAACTCTAATCTATGTCTCCATTTATCGGTGAATTTGCAGGAACAGCTTTACTCATTATTATGGGTGCCGGTGTAGTAGCCAATGTTCTTCTTACCAATACAAAAGGTCAAAATAGCGGATGGATCGTTATTACATTTGGATGGGCCATGGCTGTTTTTCTTGGAGTATATGCTTCTACTAATTTGGGTGGCAGTGGTCACCTGAACCCCGCCATTACTATTGCACTCACGGTATTTGGTGATTTTGATGCTGCGTTAATGCCCACCTATATCCTTGCACAGTTTGGTGGTGCTTTTGTTGGAGCCTGTATTGCATGGCTGGCTTATAAACAACATTTTGATGTAACAACGGATGCTGATTTAAAAATGGCGGTGTTCTGTAATGCACCTGCTATTCGTAATGTGGGTTATAATCTTATTACCGAGTGCATCGGTACATTTATATTGACATTTGGCGCATTAGCCATGTCGAAACCTGCATCCTCAATGGGAACATTAGATGCGTTGCCGGTAGCACTATTGGTATTAGGCATTGGTTTATCATTGGGCGGACCAACCGGTTATGCTATTAACCCTGCCAGAGATTTGGGGCCAAGGATTGCACATTTTATTTTACCCATACCCGAAAAAAGAAATAGCGATTGGAGTTATAGTTGGATACCAGTAGTTGGGCCTATTGCAGGTGCTTTGTTGGGAGCATGGGCATTTGGATTATTGTAAAATATAATTTTGTAACCAGCTACAGTGCTACTATCATCGTCCCTTGCGTAGCACTCTTCAGGTTTCTATTCGCTACTCAGCATTTGCGAAGAGTTTAATTGACAATAAAACTTTCACTATGAAAAAGTTTATATCCCTTCTTTTATTACTAAACACAACCATATTTGTTATGAGCCAGACTGCAGAAGACAAATTAAAAGAATTGAAAATAGAATTGCCAGTCATAAGTACACCAATGGCTAATTATGTCCATGTTGTTAGAACAGGTAATCTTTTATTTTTAGCAGGTAAAGGACCCACCAATGCCGCAGGTGTTTACACCACCGGCAAAGTGGGAAAAGATCTGACGATTGAAGAAGGAAAAGCGGCTGCAAGATTAACTGCTATCAATCAATTGGCCGTTTTAAAAATGGAACTTGGTAGTCTTAATAAAGTAAAACGAATTGTAAAAGTATTAGGCATGGTAAACAGCGAAGGCGATTTTAAAGACCATCCAAAAGTTATCAATGGCTTTTCCGATTTAATGGTAGAAGTGTTTGGCGAAAAGGGAAAACATGCAAGATCAGCCGTAGGTATGTGTTCATTGCCGGTGAATATGGCGGTGGAAATTGAAATGATTGTGGAAGTAGAAGATTAAAAATTTTAATTTATATAAAAAGGCCGCTGAAATTTACCAGCAGCCTTTTTATAATACACTACCCCGTCTACCTGGATGCTCTTCTAATCGCAGGCTTACTATTGAGAGCCCACCTTTTGGTCGTGTTGCAGGAATAGTAGAACATACTAAAATTCTCTCCTACTTTTTATTCTCTTTCTCATCTGGGGGCGAATCCCCTTCCTTGTTTTCTTCCTCGTATGTTTCTATAGATGCCATATACTCATTAAAAAGCTTGTCAATTGTTTCATCCCCAAACTCTTTATCCCAATACACCCCGGTAACAGTATGGGTGCTTGTAACATCTTTACTATTGAGTGAATACGGACCAGCTACGCCTAAATAGTAAACTGTCTCGTCTTCGGAGAATGCAACCTTGTATAAATAAAATTTTTGTTGTTTCCCTTTATATAAAATTGTCTTCATCCCCACATTAGTAATCATGGTAGGGGCTTCCTCATCCGTAGCATAACTATACAATTTACTTTGGCCAAGCTCTTTCTGTGTAAGATAAGCAGCGGGAAAAAGTTTCAGCTTGTTCATTTTTTTTAAATGGTCATACAGCTCATGCCTGAATTCATCAGTAGTAGCCAGCGTAGTGATCGTCTTTGTATTAACGGGCTGATTATTTTCCAGAAGAGCAATTAAAGTCTGGAATTTTATTCCACGGTCATTAAAGGTGTCAAATTTTGCCAGCAGACTGTTTGACTCAGCAGTATTAATAATACCCAGTATACGGATCAAATCGGCATAACTATATAGTCCGTCTTCGATATCCTTCTTATCATTTGCCAGTATCCGCTTAGTTGCGTCGATAAATGATTTGCTATATTGCCTGATTATACTTTTTTCAAATAAACTATCATCCAGCAATGAAGTGGCGAGTCCGCTTACCAGGTCCCACATAGATTCTTTTCCTGCCACTTCCATCAGCTCTGGAAATAAGGTGGCGGTAAGTTCCAGCGAATCATATAATGAGTGAGGATAGTAAGGCACTTTAGTTTCTACAAAGGAATTATTCAACAAACATTCCTTTAAAACAGCAAAAGAAGTTAAGGTTTTAATTCCCGACAAATATGAAACCACTAAAGGTTTTACGAAATCATCTTTAGGCTGAATAGAAGCGTAATTCTTCTTAATAAAATCAACTGTTGTATGATTGCTATCTACTATTTCTATCTGCCGAAAGATTTCACTATTCAGGTTTTGATAATAGGTTGTATCAAAATCTGGATAAATAGTTAGTGCCAAATTTTGTAAGGCTGGAATATCAGCAGCAGTAAATTCTAAATTATCCCACCATAATTTCACTTCCTCAATCGTTGCTTTATCTGCATTTTTTAAAGTTCTTGAAAGCTCACTCATTTTAGAAACTCCAATACCATCCCACTTTTTTTCATTTGCAATTTTAAAATCCTCAAAAGAACGGCTAAACATACCCGCCACATCTTGTTGTGCAAAATGGCCGTATAATTCAAAAAGTTCATTGCCATTTAAAACCAGTTGCACTTTTTTTACAAGATGCTCGCCGGGTTTAATAACCGTAAAGCCAACTCCTGCAAGATTGCCTGTTTTAAAATATTTATAATCTGCTAGTGAGTCTCCGTAAACCATATACTGCCCTGCTCTTCTTCTTAAAAAACCAGTGTCAGAACTAAACCAATACCAATCCGGCAATTTCGTTTTATCAAAATAAGTGGTAACCGCAGCTAATGAATCATATATCATAAATCTCTCTGAACCGGGATGAATATCATCTTCTACATTTTCAACTTTTCGTAAAGGGAAAGGAGAAGTGGTAGTAAAAGATTTATCAGGCGATGTAACCATTTCCCATTCAGGTTGATTGTAAGGTAATAATCGAAATGAATTTAAAAATCTTTTTGCAGCATTACTACCAGTTTCTGTTGGAATGTATAGTGCATACAAATAATAACTTACCCCTCCCCGAACCACTGTAATCATTTTAGTTTCAACAAAATCTCCTTCTGCTTTTCCCGTAAGTGTCACTGTATAAGCAGGATAATTATTTATTGAAAAAAAAGCAGAATCGCTAAGCTTAACATTTTCAAAGTTTGCTTTAAGATTTTCTTTTACAGTTATAAAGTAAGCGGTATCATCTCCTGCATCGTACATCCCTTCTTTCATTAATGCCGCCCGCATACCATAAAAAACCTGGTCCTGGATATCGTATGCCTGCCAGGTATAAACAGTTTTTCCTTCTTCTGAAACTACATCCTTAGCCTCCTTTGGCATAACTGGTATTTCAACAGAAAATGATTGCAACGGAAATTTCATTTGTGTCCATACTTTTTCTGAAGTCGGCTTTTTTGGCCTGTTCGGATTATATACAAAGGATTGAAAAAACTTTTCTGTATCAGGTTCCGTCAGTGCTTTTTCTTTGAAAGCGAACACCCCATTTATAATAACCTGTTCCATACCGGGTAAGAATATCTGCATCTTGATCTCTCCTTCATTTGAACTAAACCGGTATTCACGACCATCTAGACTATTAACAGTAATTTTTTTCTCACTTATTACTTTTCCGTTCTTAGCATACTGATATTTAAGACTATTAAATATACTATCAGCACCTATTTTCTTTCGTTCTTCAGGCATATCAATCCCCAGCGTCATATACATTTTCATAAATGAAATATCAAAGAACATTTTCATTTCAAGCCCCATAGCCTGATACATCTCTATCGCATCTGCCACACCAGGCATTTGAAGTAAATAGCCGCTGTCCCGTGTTTGTACAGGAACCCACTGGGCGGCAACTACTTTTGGAGCATATTTATCAGAGCTTACTTTTCTTGAGGAAATAACAGGTGTTACCGTAAATCCCCGACTACGCAAAAGTGCTACCACCCCGGAATCGCCGGGCAAATGTGCTGCACCTACTGCAAAGAGAGTACTACGAATGGCTGATAGGCTATCCATCCTCCGGGCCATTTTTAAATTCCTTTTGATCATGATATAGTCCTTGTCGCCATTGGCTGCTCTGTACATCAATGCGTCAATGCTATCCAACTGTTGATTCGTATACGTTTTGATGAAAGATTCCAACCCTTCCCGGTAATAAGCATCATCAAATAAGGCCATTTGTATTTTTTCTTCTACATCTGAATCAAGTGAGGTATGCTCAAGCTGGTCTTCAATCTCTTCTATTCCGCCCACCCATTTGCCTTGTTTGCGGGC
Organism: Chitinophagaceae bacterium; assembly: GCA_022843585.1. Lineage (GTDB taxonomy): Bacteria > Bacteroidota > Bacteroidia > Chitinophagales > Chitinophagaceae > JJ008. Next base: position 747,044 of record JALHNJ010000001.1, on the reverse strand, counting down.
CTGCCCAAATAACCAGGCATCTAAAAAAGTAGGCATATCGCCTTTTCTAAATAAATCTGTTTGAAGTTGTGTTTCTATAGCATCCAGATCATCTATTGTAATTTTATTTGCCTTTTTATTAAATCGTATTGCAAGTTTCTCCTTGTATAAATTCCAAACGTCTGCACTTACTTCATCTTTTACCCGAACAGGTTCTTTCGCAGCTTTCTCTTCTGCTTCTTTAATAAAATGGTTGACCATTTGCGTACCTACCCGGTTCATATCTAACTCGGCTGCAAAACCTTCTGTTTGTTCCAATGCTTTATAAACAGAATCACCAAGCTGAAAAACTCTTTTATCCGTAAGATGCATCGTTCCATACAAGTACGAGGGCTTTGATAATTGATTACCTGAAATTCTCCAAAGTAAAGTATTGGTCAGTTTTGTATCCTGTCCTGGTGACAGATGGGCAATAAAAGTTATAAGAAAAAAGAGTACGAATTTCTTCATGAAAAGATTTTAATTTTTTATTAGTTGCAGCGCATTTAGTATAATACCAACTGAATATTTTATCTGATCTTCCAAAATAATCAATGGGGGTGATATTCGCAAACAAGCAGGAGCAAAAAGAAACCAGTCTGTCAATACACCCTGCTCAATGCAATGATCAATTACTTTTTTATTCGTTTCAAAAGAATCGAACTCTATTGCCAGCCATAGACCAAAAGAATGAACCATTCTTATTTGGGGATGAATCAATAAGGATTTGAAAACGTCTTGCTTTTCCTGTACTCTTTTAATCATTCCCTCCTCCAGCAGGGCCTTCATAGCCGCCATACCGGCAGCACAACAAACAGGATGGCCACCAAATGTGGTGATATGACCCAGCACAGGATTTTCTGTAAATGCATCCATCAATACTTTGTCAGCAATGAATGCTCCCAGCGGCATACCGCCGCCCAATGCTTTTCCCAATAATAATATATCCGGACTAATATCAAAATGTTCAAAGCCCCATAATTTTCCGGTTCGGCCAAAACCAGTTTGTATCTCATCCAAAATCAACAAAGCTCCTGTATCAATACATTTTTTTCGTAAGGCCAGCATCCATTCCTTTGAAGGTGCTTTAACCCCAGCTTCGGCCTGCACAGTTTCTGCAATTACACATGCCGTCAATTCTGTTATTGATTCTAAAGATGCAAAAGAATTATATTCCAAATGCAATACATCTGGTAGCAAGGGACGAAATGCATTTCGCCAATACTCATCTCCCATTACACTTAATGCGCCATGTGTAGAACCATGATAAGAATTATTAAAAGCGATGATCTGTGTTCTGTTCGTTACCCGTTTGGCCAGTTTCAGGGCGCCTTCTACTGCTTCAGCACCAGAATTGGTGAAATAAACGGAGTTCAATGTTACAGGCAAATGGTCGGTCAGCAAATTGGCATACTGCACCTGTGGCGACTCAATAAATTCTCCATACACCATTATATGCAGGTAAGCATCCAGTTGTTTTTGTATGGCTTCAATTACTGCGGAATGGCGATGACCTACATTTGCCACACTGATGCCACCTATTAAATCAATATATTCTTTCCTGGCTGCATCAAATAATGAACATCCTTCTGCTTTCACTATTTCGAGTGCAAGTGGTGCCGGCGATGTTTGTGCTACATGCTGTAAAAAAAGTTCCCTTTGATTCAATTGAAATATTTGACACAAAGAACGCAAAGGAACACAAAGGCGCAAAGAAATTCTCTAATTTGCAGGAGTACAGTTCCTCGCAATAAACAAAAAATATTATGCCGATTCTATTGTCCGTAGAAGATAAGTTTCCAAAATTTGGTAACAATAATTTCATTGCACCCAATGCCACTATTGTTGGCGATGTGATTGCAGGTGACGATTGCAGCTTCTGGTTCAACACCGTTGTCCGGGGCGATGTGAATTTTATTAAAATGGGCAATAAAGTAAATGTGCAGGATGGTGCTTGTATTCATTGCACTTTCGAAAAATATGGAACTACGATTGGTAATAATGTGTCCATCGGCCATCATGCTATTGTGCATGGCTGCACGGTGCATGATAATGTGCTGATCGGAATGGGTGCCATTGTAATGGACAATTGTGTGATACACAGCAACACTATAATTGCTGCGGGAGCAGTTGTATTAGAAAACAGTGTTTGCGAACCGGGGAGCATTTATGCAGGTGTACCTGCTAAAAAAGTAAAAGACATTTCGCAGGAGATGATTAGCGGCGAAATTTATCGGATTGCGAATAATTATGTACGGTATGCGGATTGGTTTAGGGAGAGTCCGGAGTCTTGAGTCAATAGTCGGGAGCCAGACTCCTGATTGCTAAGTGTTTTTACGGTTCTCTAGTTCAAAAATTAAATCAATAACTAACTTCTTCTGAGTCAAGACTCTCCACTCCCGACTGCTGACTAAGGGCTCCCGGCTCTTCCATATGCAATTATTTAGGCGTAAATTCGTTATTCACATATGCTGTCAACAATGAAATGAGCCATAAAATTTTTAAGCTATCTTTTATTAGCGCAGAAAATTTTATGACGAATAACATATGACAATCATTATTAACTAAGATTACATATGAAAAACCTTCGATTTTTAGCTGTCGCTTTGAGCCTCACGGTCTTACTCTCTTCTTGTGGTATGTTTGGCAATTTATTTAAACGTAAACAAGGATGCCCTACCAATGGAAAGAATGTAGGAGCAGAGAAAATTTTGAGTGGCGATCCTGATGGTACCAAAGCTTCTAAAAAAGCAAAGAAATTCAGAAGTTAATTAATTGTTTTGTGCAGCTAAACACCACCCAATACAGTCTTATGATTAAACCTAAATACCTTATCTATGAGCCTCACCCTACGAACCAACCTCGGCTGCACCGAAGCCGTTATTTCCGATGATGGCGGATTAAAACAATTCTATCATGTTGCCGATGTGCTGAGCCAGGACTTCAGCATCAAATTTTCGCACAAAGAAGATGACTTTGATACCATTGATTGGGAATTCAAATTCAAAGGTCATTACCTCACTCTTCACTACAACATTTACAACGGCATTTCTATTTTTCCTACTAAAACCCGTGATGCCCTCAACAAGGATAACAAAGCGGTAGTGGAACTAGCGGCTGTACTACAAGAGAGATTATTTAATGAGGGGCGAAGGAATATTGCGTAAAGAAATCATTGGCCCAGCTAAGAGCTACTAGTATCGTTCCTTGCATCGCACTCTTGTAATGCATATCTCTATTGAGAATCTGCAAAAGAGTATGGTTAAGATTTTTATAGCCTTCTCCTCTAGTGTAAAGTCTAATAACTCTTCTCCTCTATCGATTCCATAATACCCAAATAACTTATATAGCGGTCTTCATGAATTTCCTGATTGTTGACTGCTTCTTTAATAGCACAACCCGGTTCATTGTAATGCAAACAATTATTGAACTGACACCCATTTAACCGATTTCTCATTTCCGGAAAGTAGTGTGATACTTCCTGCTTTTCAATATCAACTAATCCAAATTCCCGCATACCGGGAGTATCAATTATTTTTCCGCCCCCCGGTAAGTCATACATTTCTGCAAACGTAGTGGTGTGTTGCCCTTTGCCACTCCAGCCACTTACATCCTGTGTTTTCAAATTTATGTCGGGAAAAATTACATTTAGCAGAGATGATTTTCCCACACCACTATGTCCGCTAACCAATGTTGTTTTATGTCGCAGCACTTCAATTACTTCTTCCACACCTTCTTTTTTCTCGGCACTCATCAGTAACACTTTATAACCGACCGCTTCATACATTTCTTTCCACTGTGCAAACTTTTCCAGCTCTTTATTTTTATAGAGATCTGATTTATTAAAAACAATTACTGCCGGTACATGATACATTTCTGAAGCCACCAAAAAACGGTCAATAAATCCTTGTGATGTTTTTGGTTCTTTTAAAGTAGCAACAAGCATCGACTGATCAAGATTGGAGGCAACGATATGATGCTGGAATTTATGTCGGGGTGATTGACGGTTGATATAATTGCGCCGGTCATGAATATCACTAATGATTGCAGTGCCTGCTGTTTCATCTTCAATTTCCATTTCCGCCCAATCGCCTACTGCTACCGGGTTGGTGCTGGTAATATCATCCAGCTTCATGGCACCTTTGGTACGGCCATTCCAAAATTTTCCGGATTCATCTTTTAAAATATACCAGCTACCGGTTGATTTATAAACGAGGGCTTTCATTGGCTGCAAGATAACTGAATAAATTCTCAGGGGAATTTTCTAAACACGGTAAATCTTAAAACAGTTTCTACAAACAAGAAAAACAATGCGGCGAGGATAAACCAAAGAAAACGTTCTTCGAACCGTTTAAAAGAACTGATTTCTACTTTCGACTTTTCTAATTTATCGATCTGGTTGTAAATACTCTTCAGTCCATCTTTATCTCTTGCTCTAAAATATTTACCGCCGGTCTCGTTGGCAATTTTACCAAGCAATGCCTCATCCAAAAAATCACCGGCAGGATTCTTCTTTCCCTTTGTGGTAACGCTGTTTTCTACAATTGTAGATGGCGCCGCACTCATCCCTATCGTATATACTTTCACTTGTTTCGACTTTGCAATTTCCAATGCAGTAAGCGGATCGATCAATCTTGTTTCCGGCGGGTCTTCTTTACCATCAGTTAATAATATTATCACTTTGCTTTTCCCTCCGCTTTTAGAAAGTCTGTCGACTGCAGTAGCCAATCCTTCACCAATTACTGTTCCGTCAATCAAATACCGGCGGCTTTCTAATATTTGAATTTGGGTGATCAATGTATTTCTGTCTGTAGTAATAGGGCATTGGGTAAAACTTTCTCCTGCAAAAACAACAAGGCCAATTCTATCAATGGGCCGACTTCGCACAAACGCTTCGGCTACTTCTTTAGCCACTTCCATTCTTGATGGTAAAATATCTCTCGAACCCATACTACCACTTACATCCATACACAATACAATATCTATTCCCTCCCCTTGTGTTTGTTGCTCATCATTTCTTTTTTGCGGACGGGCCAATGCAAGGATCAAACAAGCCAGTGCAAGCAAGCGAAGTATAAAAGGGAAATGACGAAAACGATTTTTCCAGGAAGATGCGGTGAATGCCCGACTGGTGGATACATTTATGGTGGCTTTTTGTTTGTCATGCTTTTTTACATACCACCATATTAAAACTGGCAGCAAAGCAAATAATGCAAACGCATAAGGATACGCAAAGTCCATATTTTTAATCCACTCGTACAGCATTAGCGTAGTTGTTCAATTTCCTCAATTGATTTTTTAATGGTATCCAATATCATGCGGTCATCTTCCGGACCGGGAATATATTTTGCGAATTTTACAAAATCACTCAATCGTAATGCCTGTGAAAGTTGATCGAATCTTTCTTTTCCCATATTCAATCCTTTCAACTGTATCACCATATCGTCCATTGTTTTTTGCAGGGAAAGAATTCCTTTTTTCTGAAAAATATATAATCTAAAAACATCTGTAAGCTCTGAATAATACTGTTTTACCTCCGGCTTATTTCTTTCGATGGCTGCTATTTGCTTCATCGCTTCTTCATACGGATTAATAACCGCTTTCGGTGCAGCTACAGGTACTGGCTTCTTCTTTGTCAATAAATAAATAATCAGTATCAACAGAATTACTCCTGCCCCTGCCGCATACCACCACCATTGCTGTTTCTTCTCTGCCGGTTCTACTTCTATAATATCTTTTATATCATGATAGGGCTGTTCCGGGTTAAATGGAGAAAACCCTACATCAACCGGAAGGCTATCAGTTTTCAAAGTTTCTGTTAATGAAAAAGAAGGAATTACCCAACTGCCAGAGTCAAAACTGGTGATCGGAATAATTTGTATAAGTCTTGTGCCATTGCTTGTATTAGTAGTATCGATTTTACCCGGATGTAAAAATTCAAAATGCGAAATACTATCAATTGAAAAAAAGCGGATCGATTCATTCTCCGGAATATTTACTTCCAGTCTTAATTCAATTGGTTCACCAATCAGAATATGGTTTTTATCAATTGTCGCTTTAACAGTTGTGCCGCTTTGAGCAATACCCCTCAATGCAACAATTAAACAAATTGCCGTAAAAAATATTCTATAAAATTCCTTGTTGATCATTTGATAAATGAATGCTGCCACGGGTGGGTTACCGGTTGCGGCTGATAAAAAATTTCTGCAGCACTTTTACATAATCTTCGTCGGTACGGACATGCAATAGATCGCATCCGGCTTTTTTAAAAACCCGGGTGCTGTAATCGGTGACTCTAAAAAACTCCTGCTCATAACTATACCGCACAAAATTATTACTGCTGTCTACCCATTTTGTTTTTCCGGATTCGGCATCTTGTACCTGCAACAATCCTGCATCGGGTAATTTCATATCCATTTTGTCGTATAACTTAATGCCAATCACATCATGTTTTTTTCCGGCAATACGTAATGCATCTTCATAATTAGCATCAATAAAGTCACTTAATACAAATGCTATACTTTTTTGGCGGGTAGAATTATTAAAATAACGAAGTGCTTTACTAACCGCTGTACCTTTTCCTTTTGGCTCTAGGCTCAATAATTGCCGAACTATATACAAAGCATGTTGCTTCCCTTTTTTTGGAGGAATAAATGCTTCCACTACATCACTATAAAAAATCACTCCTATTTTATCAGCATTATTCACCGCAGAAAAACTAATTACTGCTGCTATCTCCGTAATAATATCTCTTTTTGTTGCATGCACTGTTCCAAATAAACCACTGTTACTAATGTCAATTAACAACATTACGGTTAACTCTCTTTCTTCTTCAAATACCTTGCTGAACGGATGGCCAAATCTTGCTGATACATTCCAGTCAATAAAACGTATATCATCTCCCGCCGCATATTCTCTCACTTCTTTGAACGACATGCCCTTTCCTTTAAAAGCACTATGATACTCCCCGGTAAATAAATCGGTAGTGATCTTCTTGCTTTTAATTTCAAGCTGACGGACTTTTTTTAATATTTCTTCTGTAGTGAGCATTAAGGTACATTAATCTGTTTCAACACATCCTCTATTACATCAATAACATTTACATTCTCCGCTTCGGCTTCATACGTAAGTCCAATACGATGCCTCAACACATCTTTACAAATACTTCTTACATCTTCCGGAATTACAAAGCCACGTTTATTTAAAAATGCCTGTGCTTTTGCTGCTAAACCAAGATTGATACTTCCCCGTGGAGAAGCCCCGTAAGAAATAAGTGGTTTTAATTTTTCCAGTTTATATTTTTCAGGCTGTCTTGTTGCAAATACAATATCAAGAATATACTGCTCAATTTTTTCGTCCATATATACCTGGCGGGTCAGATCTTTTGCATTGGTTACTTCTTGTATGGAAACAACCTGGTTGATCGTTGCAAATGCACCTTGAATATTCTGGCGAAGAATTAATTGTTCTTCCGCCATTTTAGGATAATCCACCACTACTTTCATGATAAAACGATCCACCTGTGCTTCCGGTAATGGGTAAGTTCCTTCTTGCTCCAATGGATTCTGGGTAGCCAATACTAAAAAGGGTTCATCCAGTTTGTAGGTTGTATCACCAATAGTTACCTGTCTTTCCTGCATCGCTTCTAATAAAGCACTTTGCACTTTTGCCGGTGCCCTGTTTATTTCATCGGCCAAAATAAAATTGGCGAAAATGGGTCCTTTACGAACTACAAACTCATTACGTTGCTGGTTATAGATCAGCGTACCAATCACATCGGCAGGTAATAAATCTGGAGTAAACTGTATACGGCTGAACTTTGCATGTATTGCCTGTGCCAACGACTTTATCGTAAGTGTTTTGGCCAATCCCGGCACTCCTTCTAATAATACATGGCCATTACTTAGCAATCCAATCAGCAATCTGTCAAGCATATGGCTCTGACCTATTATCACATGTCCAATTTCTTCTCTTAATTTGTCGGTGAACTGTCCGGCATGGCTAATTTTTTCATTTAACTGCCGGATATCCTCTGCGGTTTTTAGCATGAACTTTATTTATGGTGACACAAAATACGACAAGCCTTATGCAAATTATTTGCCGTTATTGTAAAACCCTGATATTCCGGCACTATTTTAGCGTATTTGTACTTTCCTGTACTAGAAAATATTGCTTATTTTACCTTCAAATCCAACATATATGCAAAAAAGAATACTCGCCATCGTAATCTTGCTAAGTGCCACTTTATTCTTAGCTTCTTGTAGTAAAGAAGATGATAACAATACTCCTCCTCCAAAAACAAAAACTGAATTACTGACTACAAACGGTAGCTGGAAGTTTAGTAGCGCCACAGTAGGCGGGACTAATGTAAATGCTTTATTACAAGCTTGTCAGAAAGACAATATCATGACTTTCACGGCTGCCGGACTTACCGGAACTTTAGATGAAGGCCTTACTAAATGCAATGCTAGCGATCCTCAAACAAGTGCTTTTACATGGAGCTTTGCCAGTGGCGAAACGGTACTAAATATTTCAACACCATTATTTACAGGAGGTAGTAGCACTTTTACATTGGTTAGTTTGACAGCAACTGAATTAGTTGTATCGCAAAACATCACTGTTGGAGGTACACCTCAAAATGCAGTGGTTACATTCATTCACTAAAATCAGGAAAGATATTTTCCCACTATCGGCACCCTTCTGCCCACTCCAAATGCTTTTGGCGATATGCGGATAATGGGGCAAAACTGGTTGCGTTTATACTCATTTACATTTACCATTTTTAATACCCGGTCTACGAGAGCAGTATCAAAGCCCTGCTCTTTTATTTCATTTGGCCCCTGTCTTCTTTCAATGTATTGATAGAGTATTCGATCCAGAATGGCATAGTCAGGTAAGGAGTCGGCATCTTTTTGCTCTGGTCTTAGTTCAGCAGATGGTGGTTTTGTAATGATATTTTGGGGAATGATCTCTTGCATGCGGTTGATATAGTTGGCCAGTGCATACACCTGCATTTTATAACAATCACCCAGTACCCCAATGCCGCCCGTCATATCACCATACAAAGTGCCATACCCTGTTGCTAACTCACTTTTGTTGGATGTATTCAATAAAATGTATCCAAACTTATTGGCGATGGCCATTAATAAATTACCTCTTGTTCTGGCCTGTATATTTTCTTCTGCCAAACTAAATGGGAGATCTTTATAGATTGGTTTTAGTTCCGTAAGGAAACTTTCATAAATATTTTTTATAGGAACAATATCGTAAGGATTGCCAAGATTTTTGCTCAACTGTTCTGCATCGCTTACAGAATGCCCCGTTGAATATTGCGAAGGCATTAAAATAGCTCTTATATTTTCTTTTCCCAATGCTTCACAAGCTATTGCTAAGGTAACAGCACTGTCAATACCACCACTGCTTCCCAAAATTGCTTTACTGAAACCCATCTTGGAAAAATAATCCCGGATGGCCATTACGAGGGCATCATAAATTTCAGCCGTACATAAATTGTGATCTAATTCTGCGGGATTAAATTCTGCATCCGGCAAATCCTTTGCAGCAGCTAATACCGGTTGCACAAAAGTTCCATCATTTTTTAATTCAAATACTGCCATTGCTTCTTTAAACAAAGGCAATTGTTTTACAAGATTTGAATGTTTATCAAAAACCAATGAGCCACCATCAAAAACAATTTCTGTTTGACTGCCCACGCAGTTGCAATACAGCATTGGTAATTTATACTTTGCAGTATTTAGTTTCAGGATCGCTTTTCTATCTTCCACATGTGTGTAATCAAATGGAGATGCGGAAATGTTCAGCATAATATCCGGTTGCTGCTTCATCAATTCATCCATCGGGCAATTGCGGTACAAGGGATTATCGCCGAGATTCCAGATGTCCTCACAAATAGTGATCGCTAATTTCTTCCCTTTAAACTCGATAGTATTCCAATTATATGCTGGTTCAAAATAGCGGTACTCATCAAACACATCATAATTAGGGAGGCAGGTTTTATGTGCCACCGCTTTTACTTCTTTTTCATAGAGAAACCAGGCGGCATTAAAAAGATCTTTTCCCTCCCGAACCGGGTTTTTATCGGGAGCTCCAACTACAACAGCAATTGTATCGGCATGTTGTTTAATATCATCAATTGCCTTGTTGCACTTAGCAATAAAGTCATCAAATTCTAAAAAATCACGGGGGGGATAACCGCAAATACAAAGTTCCGAAAACAGCACCAAGTCTGCTCCTTGTTGCTTTGCCCATTCAATAGCTTCAATTATTTTACGGGTATTTTCTTCAAAATTTCCAATGTGATAGTTTTGCTGCGCCAGTGCAATTTTCATTTTACAAATTTATGGATAAAAAATACATGCACTCAGCTTGTATTATCTTCGCATACAACATCCATTTCAACTATTCGTTATTAATCATTATGAAAAAAACCGCCATCGCATTCCTGCTTGCCATTTCGCTTTTCGCCTGTAAAGACAAAAAAGATGTTCCCAATGTTTCGGATATAAAGGTGGATATTCTATTAGACCGGTTTGACAGGGATTTTTTTGCTATTGATAGCAATAATGTACTGCCAGGTTTAAATGAATTGAACAATAAATACCCGGTTCTTACTTCCATCTTTTTAGAAAATATTTTGGGACTTGACAGTGCCTCCACCTTACCCGGTGTAAAACAATTCATCAGCCTCAGCGGTGGCTTGTATGATACGGTGAATGATGTTTTTAAAAACACCAGCAATCTTGAAAAAGATTTTAAACAAGCATTTCAATTTGTAAAATATTATTTCCCGCAGTATAAAGTACCAACTATTGCTACCATTGCCGGACCGGTTGATGCATTGGCACAATCTGAAACGGGACCTACACCTAATTTTTTAGCTCCCGGTGTTTTAGGTATCAGCTTACAATTTTATCTCGGTCAAAATTTTTCTGTTTACAACGATCCTTTTTTTATTGAAAATGTGGCTCCCGGATACCGTAGTCGTCGATTTAGTAAAGAATACATTATTGCCGATGCGATGCAATTAGTGGCCGCAGATATTTTCCCGGATAAAAGCCGTGGTAAACCATTAATTGAGCAAATGATTGAGAGAGGCAAGCAATGGTATTTGTTAGATAAGTTTTTACCAACTACACCCGATTCCATTAAGATCGGTTACACACAACAACAACTTGATTGGTGTAACGAGAACGAAGGTTTGATCTGGACTTATATTGTAAAAAATGAAGACCTCTACTCGTTAAACCCTGCTGTTATCCAGGCATATATTGGTGAAAGTCCTTTTACGCAAGGCTTTTCGCAAGAACTTTCGCCGGGAAACCTCGGCCCCTGGATCGGCTGGCAAATCATTAAAAAATATGCCAGCAAAAACAGTAGTTTAAAACCAGAAGATATCATGAATACAGATGCAAAAAAAATATTAGATGAAGCAAAGTACAAACCGAAATAAACATTCGTTTTGCAACTGTTATTTAGCACAACCGTATTTTTAGAAATTACTGCCTTTTTAACGGCTCTCTGGCTGATAAATTCCTTAATTTCGCTTCCTCATGAAGTCTCTCGCAGCAACACTTACAGACCCGGTTTATACCCCCAAAGAAAATTTTAATTGGTACGATAAATTTTGGCTACGTTTTATGAACGATAAACGGGATTTGCCATTTATTTATTTACTTACCACTATTCACTTACTGATATTACCGATAGCAATTTTATTGTTTACGCCAGTGCTACAAGGTTGGTGGTGGTGGGCAGTTGCTGTTCCTTATTTCTATCTTTCTCAATTATATTTTAAAGGAAGCTTTGGATTAATGTTTCATTGCTTTTGTCACCGTAAAACATTAAAAGCTCCGTGGCAAAAACCCTTTCATACTTATATAACCTGGATTATATGCCCATTATTTGGTCATGCCCCTGAAGGATATTTTAGTCACCATATGGGTATGCACCATATTGAAAACAACATGCCGGATGATACCAGTAGCACTATGAAGTATCAACGGGATAGTTTAAGAGGTTTTCTTCATTATTTTTTTACTTTCATTTTTGTAGGCGTTATCAATACCATTCGTTATTTATTCAACCGCAAAAGAAAAAAACTTGGGCAGCGACTTACAGCAGGTGAATATGTTTACCTGGCCTTTTGCATTGGTATGTGCTTTGTAAACTTCAAAGCGACAATGTTGGTTTTTATTGTACCGCTTTTATTTGCAAGATTGGTGATGATGCTCGGCAACTGGGCGCAACATTCTTTTATTGATGCCAAGGAGCCCGACAATCTTTATAAGAGTTCTATTAATTGCATCAATACAGTGTACAATCACAAATGCTGGAATGATGGTTATCATATCATTCATCATCTTCGTCCGGGCATGCACTACACAGAAATGCCTGCTGAGTTTTTAAAACGTAAAGATGAGTTTGCGGCGAACAAAGCCATTGTTTTTGATGGCATTCACTACTTGCACATTTTTACCTGGCTGCTTACCAAACGCTACGATAAGTTAGCTGATAACTTAGTGAACATTAACGACAATATGTTCCAATCGAAGGAAGAAGCGATTATGTTGTTGAAGGAGAGGACGAGGAAGATAGCGGTTTAATTATTCTTCAACGGTACTATCATTTCAAAAGAAGGAATACTTACGTCGAACATCTTTTTGCTGTGCAAGTTTTCCATTTGGTAAGTACCTTTCATACGGCCCATTTCGGTGCGGAGATTGCAACCGCTTACGTATTGATAATTTTCACCGGCTTGCAAAGTGGGTTGTACGCCTACTACACCTTCCCCTTCTACTTCACGATTACTGCCATTGCTATCAAAAATGTACCAGTGGCGGCGGTGCAATTTTACAGGAAAAGAATTGTGATTTTCCAGTGTTATACGATAAGCAAACATAAACTCTGATTGCAGCGGGTTGCTGTAATCAGGCTGGTAGAATGACTCTACGCTTACTTTCACCCCTTCCGATATCATACTGGTCATGTAGTAAAAATAACGAAAAGGAAGCACATGAAAACTTGATGCTTTTTTAACGCCTAAATAGCCTTTCAGGGCTTAATTTTGCGGCACGAATTAAAAAGTATCTAAATATGAAAATAGCTGTTGCAAAAGGTGATGGAATAGGCCCGGAAATAATGGAAGCCGTCCTGAAAATTTTTACCGCCAACAATGTTCCGCTAGACTATGATTTTGTGGAAATGGGCAAATGGGTGTTCGATAAAGGCTTCAATAACGGGATGACACCAGAAGCCAAAGTCACCATCGAAGCATTGGGTTTATTGTTCAAAGGCCCGATGGAAACACCGAAAGGGAAAGGTGTAAAAAGCATCAACGTTACGGCCCGAAAAACATGGAATACGTTTGCCAATAAAAGAGATTTTAGAACATTGCATGGTGTTGATACGGTTTTCAGTAAAGCAGGGATACCAATTGACATAACCGTAGTTAGAGAAAATATTGAAGATACCTACGGCGGTATAGAACATATGCTAACGCATGATGTAGCATTGAGTCGTCGCTTTATAACCCGTCCCGGCAGTATGCAGGTTATTCGCTATGCTTTTGAAATGGCGAAGCAAAAAAAGGCCCGTCGCATCACCTGTGTGCACAAAGCCAACATTATGAAAATTACGGACGGATTATTTTTAGAATGTTTCCAGGAAGTCGCCAAAGAATATCCTGAATTAAAAGCGGATGATATTATTGTTGATGATCTCTGCATGAAATTAGTTACCCGCCCTGATCTTTTTGATGTATTGGTGCTAACGAATTTACAAGGTGATATTGTTTCAGATCTATGCGCAGGATTAGTAGGAGGTTTAGGTTTTGCGCCATCGGCAAATATCGGCGACCATATCTCCATTTTTGAAGCCGTACACGGTACTGCACCGGATATTGCCGGAAAAAATATTGCGAACCCGACAGCATTATTATTAAGCGGACTTGCAATGCTTCGCCACGTTGGACTTACAGAAAATGCATCCATCATAGAAAATGCGTTGCTCTATACGTTAGAAAATGGTATTCATACCGGCGACTTTGGCGATAAAAGCAAAGCATCTGTAAATACAACACAATTTGCAGAAGCCATCATCAGCAATTTTGGAAAAAAACCTGAGGTTGGTGCAAGAGAAATTATTGCTAATAAACCCGGCACTCCTGCCCCATTGAAATTAGAAACCAACCCGATGATGATCTCTAAAGAAGGTGAAAGTGAAACCATTGTTGGTGTTGACCTATTTATTGAAAGCGGTGAACAACCAACAGCGATTGCTGAAAAATGCAAACGACATGGTGGAGTAAAATTTAATCTTATCAATATCAGTAACCGTGGCACACAAGTATGGCCTACAGGTTCTGTATATACCAATCTTGTTAATCAATACAATGTCCGTTTTGAAAGTATTGGTGATGAACCGTTGAACCAGCAAGATGTAATAGGCCTTTATGTAAGCATGAGCGGCAATTTTAAGATATGTTCTTTTGAATTGCTGAATATGTGGGGCAACATGAGAGGCTATTCACAGGCACAAGGCCAATAAAAGTTTATAGTTTAGGGTTTGTAGTTTATTGTTTCTTCACATCGTGATTTCTTTGCTGAGTTTTGTAATTTGTAACGACTATAAACCATTATGTATTTATCATGAACTTATTACTATGCCAAAAGAAACATTAAAATATAGCAACAACGAAGTAACCGTTGTATGGAAACCGAAACTGTGTATTCATTCAACCATTTGCTGGAAGGGTTTGATAGAAGTTTTCAATCCTAAAGAAAGGCCCTGGATAAAATTGGAAGGGTCAACTACAGAAAAAATTATTGAACAGGTACGTAAATGCCCAAGTGGCGCATTAAGTTATTACATGAATGAAAAAGATGCTACAGAGGCAACCGGCGATGTGGTGGCGGAGTCTAACAACATATTGAAGGTAGAAGTAACTCCCAATGGGCCGTATCTTATCAAAACCGAATGTTTAATTGTACATAGTGATGGACGAGAAGAAACAAAAACTGGTACTGTAGCATTATGTCGTTGTGGTGCTTCTTCCAATAAACCCTACTGTGATGGCGGGCATAGGAAAATTGGTTTTAAGGAATAAATATTACCAAAGCCAAATCCATTCAATATAAAAATAGATTAAAGCAAAAGCCATCGGCAACGATAATATTATAGCCAGGCTGCCTCTATTTATTTTTATAGAACTCTTTTCTTTATAGCCCTTTGCCAATAAAAGTGACCCCATACACAAATACAGAGCCGCCACTCCAAAGCCAATTAAAAAAACCACTGTATGGGGAATAAAATAAAAAAGGACAAGAGCTTCCAAAAGCTATATTTTTTTAATTTGTTTATACCCATTCTTTACCAGCCATTGAAACACTTTTTCCCGTTGGTCGCCTTGCACAATTATTTCTCCTGCTTTAGCAGAGCCGCCAGTACCACAAAACGATTTTATTTTTTTTCCCAGCTCTTCTAAATCCTCTTCTTTACCAACAAAACCTTCAACCAGTGTAACAGCCTTACCACCCCTATTCTTTGTATCTAACCTGATCTTTAGTTTTTGTTGAACCGGTGGCAATGTTTCAGCAGTTGAATGTTCTTCCTCAAAAGAAAAATCAGGATCGGTACTATAAACAAATCCTCTTTTATCTGGCTTGTTTTTTTTATTCATAAAAGGTTTCATTTCAAAAGAAAAAAGCTCAGGAGATCGGTGTCTGAAATTCCCTTTTAGGGGAGGTTTATAGAGGTACCGCCTTTAAGCTCAAATCTAAACTTGTTGCCTGGTGTATTAAAGCACCTACACTTACAAAATCAACTCCGGCTTTTGCATACGCTTCAATATTTTCTAAATTAATACCGCCGCTGGCTTCCGTTTCAAAATCTTCTTTAATTAAAGCAGTTGCTTGCTTTACTTGTTCCGGGGTAAAATTATCTAACATAATCCGGAAAACCTTTCCCCTCCCCATTGCAATTACCCTTTTCACATCGTCTATGCTTCTTGTTTCTACTTCTATTTTTAATCCCAGCTTTTCTGTTTCCACATAGGCTGCTGCTTTGTTAATGGCTTTCTCTATTCCTCCACAATAATCAATATGATTATCCTTAAGCATTATCATATCGTATAAACCAAACCTATGGTTTACACCTCCTCCTATTCTTACAGCTTCCTTTTCCAGCAAACGAAAATTAGGAGTCGTCTTCCTAGTATCCAGCAGCTTTGTTTTGTAACCTTTTAATTTATTGGTGTACTGCTTCGTCAAAGTAGCAATTCCACTCATCCGCTGCATACAATTCAATACTAATCTTTCACACTGTAAAATCTTATGTACCGTTGTTGAAACTTCAAAAGCCTTTTCTCCAAACTTCATTTCATCCCCATCATTTTTAAACCGAGTAAAAATGGCGGCAGTATCCTTATACAAAAAAATCTTTTGGGCAACATTTACACCCGCCAAAATTCCATCCTGTTTAATTTTCAACACAGCTTTACCTTTCTCGGTTGGTGATATAATAGACAAGGTAGAGTGATCGCCATCACCAATATCTTCCCGCAAAGCTTCGTCTATCAGATGCTCTAATTTTTTATCAAAACTCATAGAAGCAAAAATAACACATCACTGCTTTAAATTTGCTCGAAAGACCATTATAAAAAAGCCCCATCTCGTATAAACAAGATAGGGCTTACTATATTCTTTCCTAACGATTATTCAATTGCCTGGAAGCGGATTTCTTTTACCACCTCTTTACCGTTGCGTATTTTCATAAATACGTTGGTGCGAAAATTTCCTGAATTGGTTTGTAAAGTACCAATACAAAAGTGTCCACCACTTGGTGCATCACCTTTATGTTTCAGGTCAAATCCTTTAACTCCATTATTGCCAAAGAAATCTTTCACAATAAGCTGTGCCTGTGCTTTACTATAGCTATCGCTTTTATCAGGTAATGTCAATTCAACATTATCATCAAAATAAGTAGAAAGTTGAGATGAACTTCCCGAACGCAAAGCGTTGATAACTTCATCAATGCCCTTTTGTCTTTCAAAAGAAGAAAGGAGCAGCATAAACCCAAGCAGCAGTGTTGTAAATATCGGTTTCATAACAAAATAGGTTTTCACAGGTGTTTAATCTAAAAACATGCCACAGTAATAAGGGCATTTGATAGGATACTAAAGTACTAAAAACCAGCAGTTTTTCCACATGACAGTAACTAAATTAGGGTATTTGATTGTAATTTTACAAGGGTGGGATTGGCGTTGTTACCTGATAATGAGTGTAATTGTACTAAATAAAAAATGTTGATAAGTAATGGATCGAAAAAAAATCATTTTAGTCATCATGGACGGCTGGGGATTAGGAAAAGTTGCTTCAGCAGATGCAATTCAAAACGCAAATGTTCCCTTCACTAAATCGTTGTATATAAAATACCCCAACTCTACATTAATTACTTGTGGGGAAGATGTGGGCTTGCCAGATGGACAAATGGGAAACTCAGAAGTTGGCCACCTGAATTTAGGAGCTGGCCGTATAGTTTACCAGGAATTGCAGCGAATAAACGTGGCAGTAAGGGATGGTGACTTTTACAGAAATGAAATATTGCTGCAATCTATCAGGTATGCAAGGGATAACAATAAGCCATTGCATTTACTGGGCTTAGTTAGCAATGGCGGTGTTCACTCACATATCAACCATTTAAAAGCAATCTTATCTCTTTGTGTAACAGAAAAATTTTTCAATGTCTTTATTCATGCTTTTACTGATGGTCGGGATTGTGATCCTAAAAGCGGATTGGAATTTTTACAGGAGCTTCAGGAGTTCTGTAAACAAACAACCGGAACCATTGCCAGTGTTAGTGGTCGCTATTTTGCAATGGACAGAGATAAACGTTGGGAACGGGTGAAATTAGCGTATGATGCTATGGTTAAGGGAGAAGGTGAAAAAGGAATTGATGCTATTCAAACTGTTGTAAATGCTTATATAAACAATATAACGGACGAATTTATTCTTCCTACAGTTATAACAACCGAAACTGGAGAGCCCATCGCAACAATTAAAGACGGAGACGTAGCTATTTGTTTCAACTTCCGAACAGACCGGCCAAGAGAAATAACGCAGGTATTAACACAGTTGGATTTCCCTGAGTTTGATATGAAGAAACTTTCGCTGCATTATACCAGTATGACAGAGTATGACGCTACCTACAAAAACGTAAATGTTGTTTTTGAGACAGACAACCTTAATAACACATTGGGAGAAATATTGGAACAAAATGGCTTAAAGCAAATACGGGCTGCAGAAACAGAAAAATATCCGCATGTTACTTTCTTCTTTAGCGGTGGCAGAGAAAAAGTATTTGAAGGGGAGAAAAGAATTATGATGCCATCGCCAAAAGTTGCTACCTATGATCTGCAACCAGAAATGAGTGCTTACGAGTTAACAGCAGCCCTCTTGCCAGAAATAAAAAACCAAACCGCCGACTTTATTTGTCTGAACTTTGCCAATGCAGATATGGTTGGACATACTGGTATATGGACTGCGGCCATTAAAGCTGTTGAAACAGTTGATAAATGTGTTGAGCAGATAGTTACTACAGGTTTAGAAAACGATTATACTATTTTTCTAACTGCAGACCATGGCAATTCCGACTATATGATAAATGAAGACGGCTCACCAAATACAGCACATACACTTAACCCGGTTCCTTTTTTTATTATTGATAACACCTGGACCGGGCCTATTAAAAATGGCAAATTAGGCGACCTTGCGCCTACCATTTTAACTATGATGAATTTGCCAATACCAAAAGAAATGACAGGAAATATCTTAATTTAAAATTGTTAACTCTACTTAATAAACAGCTACCATGTTTAAAAAAATCCTTCTCATTTTGCTTTTTGCATTAATTATAATACAATTTATTCGCCCCAAGAAGAATAAAGCAGAAGGTTCACAACCAAATTACATTGGCAATAAGTTTGCAATACCTGCAGATGTAAAATCCATTTTAGCAAAAGCTTGTAACGATTGTCATAGCAACAACACAAATTACCCTTGGTATTCAAATTTTCAACCTGTACTATGGTGGTTGGATAATCATATAAAAGACGGCAAGAAACATCTTAACTACGATGAGTATACCAATCGCAACCTTCGCTACCAGTTTCACAAAATGGAGGAAACCATCGAAATGGTAAAAGAAGGAGAAATGCCATTGAACTCTTATACATGGGTACATACCGATGCCAAACTCACTCAGGAAGAAAAAAGTAAAATTACTAGCTGGGCTAACAGCATAATGGACACTATGAAAGCTCTCTATCCCATAGATAGCCTGATACGAAAGAATTAATGGTACATTTGTTCATCACTAATTCTTCCGTGAAAAACAACCGCAGAAAAATAATAAGTGGCTTCTTTTTATTGCTTGGGCTGGCACCAATCCTATTTCTTTTATTTGTGGTAATGCAAAAAAGAGAGATCCGGGAAAGAATGAAAGAAAAACTGGAAACAGATAAACTTCAAACTATTGTACTGCC
Organism: Chitinophagaceae bacterium; assembly: GCA_022843585.1. Lineage (GTDB taxonomy): Bacteria > Bacteroidota > Bacteroidia > Chitinophagales > Chitinophagaceae > JJ008. The sequence continues at coordinate 727,468 of JALHNJ010000001.1, read as the reverse complement.
GGAAGAAAAAGTGATATGGATGGATAAACATGAAATTTGGGTAAACGAACACATGTTTGACATTCATTCTAAAAAATTGGAAAACGGCGTATATACTTTTACCGGTTTATATGATGAAGACGAAACAGAGTTGGTAAAAAAAGAACGAAAAGCTACAGGAAACACTACTGAACAAAACAAATTACTTGCTCAATTTTTTAAACATCTTCCTGGTTTTTACAATACGACTTCTTTAGATTTAAACATATCAATTTCTCATCATTGTTTTAATCTTTATACTTCGCAAAACTCTATTAGCCAGTATAAAGAAATAGTTACACCTCCACCCAAGGCTTGTTGCTAATAAATAGCAAACAATATTCTTTATACTAATAACTATTTATGAGCAATAAGTATGTGCTTGCTCTGTTATGCGTTATGTGCATATCAGTATGCGGCTATACTCAACAAGATACACTGGCAGAAAAAACAATGGGTGAAGTAATTGTTTCCGTAAATAAATGGGAACAAAAATTAAATGAGGTTCCTAACAAAATTGTCAAAATTAACAGGCCTGATATTTTGAGAAACAATCCTCAAACTTCTGCTGATCTATTAGGGCAAACAGGAACCGTTTACATTCAAAAAAGCCAATTGGGAGGAGGAAGCCCCATGATACGTGGGTTTGCTACCAATCGTGTGCTGTTGGTGATAGATGGTGTTCGTATGAACAATGCCATCTACCGTAGTGGCAATTTGCAGAATGTAATTAGCATTGATCCATTAAGTACAGAAACTGCTGAAGTGGTTTTTGGCCCCGGCTCACTTATTTATGGAAGTGATGCCATTGGTGGTGTTATGGATTTTCATACATTGAATGCACAATTTGCGAAAGACAGCGAAGTATTAGTGAAAGGCAATCTTATCAGTCGCTATTCAACTGCCAATAAAGAAAAAACCATCCACGCCGACATCAATGTGGGTTTCAAAAAATGGTCTTTTCTTACTTCTTTTTCATTCAGTGATTTTGATGATTTAAAAATGGGGAAAAATGGCGGGCAGGATAGTTACCTGCGACCAGAATATGTAGAACGGCAAAACAATGCAGATGTAATTGTACAAAATACAGACCCCCGTATTCAACATTTTAGTGGCTACAAACAAACAAATTTTTTACAAAAAATTCGTTTCAAGCCAAATCAATATTGGGACATGCAATACAGTTTTACGTATGCTGGCACAGGAGATGCCCCAAGATACGACCGGTTGATTCAATACCGGAATGGGGCACTTCGTTTTGCTGAATGGTATTACGGCCCTATGCTTTGGAGAATGCACAACCTTCAGATCATGCACAGCAAAAAAACAAGCATTTATGATGATGCCCGTTTTACGCTTGCGTATCAGAATTATGAAGAAAGCCGCATTGACCGAACCAGGAACAACAATAACCGTAACAAACAAATTGAACAGGTTGATGCTATATGTGCCAACTGGGATGCTACCAAAGGTATTGGTAAAGGGCAATTGTTTTATGGGGTTGAGTATGTACACAACAAAGTTGGATCGTTTGGAGAGAGGACAAATATTTCTACCAATGCCGTCACTCCCTATGTAAGCAGGTATCCGGATGGTAGCACATGGAACACAATGGGTGTGTATGGTAGCTACAAGATCAATGTGCAACCAAAACTCACTTTAGTTACAGGCTTGCGGTATAGCTATAATACATTGGATGCCAAATTTGTTACTACTTTCATCAACTTCCCTTATGAAAAAGCCGAGTTGAAAGATGGTGCATTAACGAGTAATGCAGGGTTGGTATTTCGTCCGGCAGCAGGCTGGCAATTGAATGGAAATATCTCCACCGGTTATCGTATGCCGAATGTGGACGATATTGGCAAACTGTTTGAAAGTGTACCCGGAAACATTACTGTACCCAATCCGAATCTTACGCCGGAGTATGCCTGGAATTTTGAAGCTGGATTGTCAAAGAACATTCCTAATAAATTCCGGATAGAATTGAATAGTTTCTATACCATTTTAAATGATGCTATCGTACGTCGCCCCACAACTTTTAATGGGGAAGACAGTATATTTTTTGATGGAGTACTAAGCCGTGTAGAAGCATTACAAAATGTAGCCAAAGCTACTGTATGGGGATTGCAGGCTAGTACAGAATTTTTCTTCACCAGCAACTTTTCATTGACCAGCCATGCTAATTGGATAAATGGTAAAGAAACGGATGATACAAAAAACGAACAGGTAGCACTTCGGCATGCTCCACCTTTTTATGGAAGCACTTCCTTACGCTACCGGGTGAAAAAAATATTTGTTGAAGCTTCTGCAATGTACAACAGCCAGGTAAAAAATGAAGATTTGGCTCCCTCAGAGCAAGCTAAGACAGATATTTATGCAAAGGATGAAAATGGAAAACCTTATTCACCAAATTGGTACACATTGAATCTAAAAGCATCCTACCAGGGTATAAAAAACCTGGCGATAACAACTGGTTGGGAAAATATGACCAGTCAGCGTTATCGTCCATACTCATCTGGTATTGTAGCGGCTGGTTCTAATTTTATTATTTCAATAAGAGCATCTCTTTAAATCACAAAGGCCTGTCTGCAGGACAGGCCTTCATTTTTAATTTATGAGTAATACTAAGCAACAAGCAAAATGGATAAGATGGTTTCGCTGGCTCCATCGAAAAATTGCCATCTTCTTATTTGTGTTTTTCTTGGTTATTTCCATTACCGGAATATTATTAGGTATCAAAAAACAAACAGGTTTGTTGGCTCCAACCAAAAAAGGTGTATCTGCCGATCTAAGCACCTGGTTAAGTTTGGATAGCTTGCAAAAAAATGCTATTCGTTTTATGAAAGACTCCGTTCCGGGAAATCTTTCAACAGAGGTAGATAGAATTGATGTACGTCCTGATAAAGGCATTGTGAAATTTACTTTCAAGGATCATTTTCAGGGTTTGCAGTTAGATGGCACTACCGGGCAATTATTAGTCATAGAAAAAAGAAGAAGTGATTTCATTGAAAAACTTCATGATGGTTCCATTCTCGATAAAATTTTTGGCACCAGTAATGACCAGGTTAAAATAAGCTATACAGTCATTATGGGCCTAAGCCTTTTTATGCTGATCGTAACTGGTATGTGGCTTTGGTATGGCCCAAAAAGACTCCGCAAAAGCAAAAAAGCACAGCCCTGATATCCGATATTGTATCAATTTGTTCACTTGCTATTTTTTTAGAAATGCAGTAAACAACCGTTTCAGCATTTTTTTTTGAACCTTCTTGAATAGACAAATAGTATAAACCCGCTGTAATCCCCGCCACAAGCGAAAAATAACAATCGGAACTCTACTGAAATTTTACTTTTCTATGCAGCATTCGTTCCAAAAAAATGTCTAAATTACAGGCAGCCAAAGTAAATTATGACCGAGGAAGCCATACTTAGAGGTTGTTTGAATAATGATGCCGCCGCACAGCGGGAATTGTACAATAAGTACAGTCCCAAAATGCTGGCTGTATGCTATCGATTTGCTCACAACCGGGAGGATGCTGAGGATATGCTTCAGGAAGGATTTATTAAAGTTTTTTTGCAGATACACACTTTTGAGAGTAGAGGTGCATTTGAAGGTTGGATAAGACGGATTGTGGTACATACTTGTATCAATATCCTGAAAAAGAATAAAAAGTTCAATGAGAGTGTGGATATTATTCATGCAACGGGAATACAGGTAAGAGAGGATAGTGTACCGGCAATTATACAGGCAAAACAAGTAGTAGAGTGTATCCGGATGTTGCCTATTGGTTATAGAACAGTATTGAACCTCTACGCTGTAGAAGGTTATAGTCACCGGGAAATATCGAATATGCTTGATATAGAAGAAAGCACCAGCCGAAGCCAGTACACCAGGGCTAAAGCAATGCTTGAAGATATTTTGATCAGAAAAAGAATATTACAAAAACCGAAAACTGAATTTGATTGGCTTGCTGCCGTTAGTCAGCGTTGATTTTAAACCGTATCCTAAACTGACCGCTGTGTTATGGAAAATAGATTCAATAACAGGGATTTTGAGCAGTTTGTAAAGCAAAGTGCTGACCAATACCGGATGTTTCCTTCGGAAAAGGTGTGGAATGGTATTCATAATACCTTACACACCCGCAGACGTTGGTATGGCATAGGTCTTTCTTTGTTATTACTTACTACGGCCGCTGTAACTTGGATAATGCTTCTCAGTCCATCCAGCAAACAAGAACAACTAGCCAGCACTCCTGTTACTACTACTACAAAAGAATTTATTGAACAAGAGTATGAAATACCCGAACTCGTTATTGCTCCGGTAAAAGCTATCAACAATAAGCCTTCTTTTGTTGCATCACCGGACAATCAACAAGAAAATCTTTTCCTGGCTGATGCTGGCACGCCGGTTAATTCTTCCATTGATTTATTAATCACCTCCGCTGAAAATAATGTGACTGAAGATGAGCCAGTTTTGCAATTACCCGTAACGGCAACAAATGTTTCTAATCATCCCCCTGTTGCAATCAATAATAGTAAAGCCGCTGCAGCAATTTCAAAAAAACAAGCTGCCCCTGTTGTAACATCTGCCCAACCAGATGTCCTGCCTCTAGCATCAACAAACAAAACACCTGAAAAAAGTAACAGTGAACTGTCCATCTCAATTATTGATAGTGATGAATACAGCAAGGAAGAGGTAAAGCAATCTATCACTACTGAAGAAAAATCATTGGTTGAAAAAAATGACATATATCCTTTAACGATTGAAAGTGTAACGAATAGCTATATAAGACTTGGTAAAAAAAGAAAACCTTCCTGGGAGATTTATTTCTTACCGACTATCAGCTACCGCAAACTATCAGAAAATAAAAATTTCTTACTTAATTCCCAGGCCAACAATGCTCCTGCCAACAGTTCAATTAATGAAAATATAAATGATGTGGTTACCCACAAACCTGATGTTGGTTTGGAGGCAGGTTTCAATATTGGGTTTCCAATTTCCAAAAACTTAAAATTCACCACGGGCTTGCAATTAAACGTAAGCAAGTATGATATTAAAGCTTATCCTTACCAACGGGAAGATGCAAGAATAGCAATGAGCAGCGAATATGGAAGAACTTCCGTTTCTACTATCCAAACAAATTATAGAGCCCAGGAAAGCTATACAAAACCACATTGGCTGTCTAATTATTATGTTTCAGCTTCATTACCAATTGGTGCAGAGTTGAAACTTGCCCGGCTTAAATCCAATAATGGTTACCTGGGAATAGGCGGTACCATTCAACCAACTTACACGTTAATTGACAGAGCATATATTATTTCCACTGATTTTAAGAACTATGCCAAGCTTCCTTCACTTACCCGGGACTGGAACTTAAATTCAAGCTTCGAAATTTTTGCAGGATATTCAACCAAAAAATTAGATTGGAAAATTGGGCCACAAATTCGCTACCAGGTGCTATCGAGCTTTTATAAAAAATACCCTGTAAAAGAACACCTCATGAACTATGGATTAAAAGTGGCTGTAGTCATTAATAAATAATTTCCCTGGCAAACTGCTTATAATCTCCCGTATTGTTAAATCAGTACGGGATTTTTTTTCGCTAATTTTATGGCTTACATAAGTTTTGAAATTTTTATACACATGAAAAACTCTTTATTCATTTTCGCAATTGTTACATTATTTACATCCTGTAAGGGAAAAGAAAAAGGGGAACCAAAGAAATTCATTTCCGTACTTTCTCTTATTGAAAAACAAGTTACACATATTGATACTTCTTTATATGCTATTATAAAAGTGGTTACAACAGATAGCCTGCACAGCGATACTTTCTATATAAGCCGTGAAAATTTTAGGGCTGAAGCAAAAGATTTTCTGGATATACCGGACTTATCCGTTCAAAAAATTGCCAAAAGATATAATGAAGAAACCAGGTTTGATGAACTATTAAATAGAGTCATTATTACCTACACACCTCAAAAACCCGAAAAAGAAGAAATCCAAAAACAAGAAATACTGGTTACACCCAATATTGCCATCGGTGATAAAGTGAATAACATTATTATTGAAAGTGTAAAAAGTGACAGAAATGGATACCTGGAAAAGAAAATGCTTTGGCAAGTAGACCACAGCTTTCTTATTACCACTACAACGCAACAACCCGGAAAACCAGAAATAGTTACTACTACCAGGGTTACCTGGAATGATCATAGCCAAGAATGACTCCTGCAGAGTTTCAACATATAGCATCTACTATTCCAACACAGCCTGGTATTTATAAATACTATGATACTGCCGACCAGTTATTGTATGTAGGAAAAGCCAAACATCTTCGAAAAAGAGTGGGCTCATATTTTTCTAAAACGTTTACCAGTTACAAAACACATGAGCTGGTACAACGCATAGCCCGTATAGAGTTTACAATCGTCAATTCAGAGCAGGACGCATTTCTATTAGAAAACACATTGATCAAGCAATTTCAGCCGAGATTTAATATTAATCTGAAGGATGATAAAACCTACCCATATATCGTTATAAAAAAAGAACCTTTTCCCCGAGTCTATCTGACAAGAAATAAAATAGAAGACGGCTCTGAATATCTCGGTCCTTATACATCTGTGAAAAGAGTGAGAGAACTGCTTATGTTCATTAAGCAAACAATACAGCTTCGTAACTGTACGCTTAATCTTACTGAGTCGAACATTCAAAAAAAGAAATTTAAAGTGTGTCTGGAATATCATTTGGGCAACTGCAAAGGCCCCTGTGAGGGTTTCCAAATCCTGGAAGATTATGACAAAAATATAGCACAGCTAAAGAATCTTTTGCGGGGAAATCTTACAGCTGTTATTCGCCATTTTAAAGAGGAGATGAAACAACAAGCAGTTTCTATGGAATTTGAAAAAGCTGAGCTGGTAAAAAAGAAAATTGATTATCTCGAAAATTACCAATCCCGCTCCGTAGTTGCCAATGCAAAAGCCGGCGACCTGGATGTTTTCTATATTTTAAAAGAGCTTGATACGGCCTGGGTCAATTATCTGATGGTTAGAAATGGCGCCATTATACAAACACAAACCAATAAAGTAGAAACTCACCTGGATGAATCGGTGGAAGAAATTCTTAGTTTTTCTATAGCACAACTAAGAACCACATTTAATAGTGATGCCAAAGAAATTGTAGTTCCGTTTTCAATTGATTATCCGGCGGTGGAGTTAAAAGTAACTGTTCCCACAGGAGGTGATAGAAAAAAATTGCTTCAATTGGCAGAAAAAAATGTGCAGCATTTTATGGACGAATTGAAGAACAAAGAACGGCTTCGCCTGGATGATAAAAACGCCGACAAGCTGCAACTTTTAATACAGGTTCAAAAAGATTTGCAGCTACAAGAAACTCCCGTACATATTGAGTGTTTCGACAATTCCAACTTCCAGGGAAGCTACCCGGTATCTGCCATGGTTTGTTTTAAAGATGGAATACCCAGTAAAAAAGATTATCGCCATTTTAATGTAAAAGCGGTGGAAGGCATTAATGATTTTGCCACCATGAAAGAAGCGGTTTTTCGTCGCTATAAAAGGCTACAGGAGGAAGTGCAGCCTTTTCCGCAGTTAGTTATAATAGATGGCGGAAAAGGCCAGTTAAGCGCCGCTATGGAAGCTATAGATGAATTGGATGTAGGCGGAAGAACAACCGTAGTAGGGCTTGCTAAAAATGAAGAAGAAATATTCTTTGCCGGAGATAAAGAATCACTTAAACTGCCTTACAACAGCAGCAGTTTAAAGTTCATTCGCCGTATCCGGGATGAGGTGCATCGCTTTGGCATTACTTTCCACCGGGCTAAACGTAGTAAGGGCACTTTTAAGAATGAACTGGAAGGTATACCGGGTATTGGAGTAGCAACAGCCGACCAGTTATTGAAAGAATTTAGGTCTATTAAAAATATCAGAGAAGTTATTAGAGAAGGGAAAGGTGAAATTGAAATTGGAAAAGTAATAGGCATTGCAAAAGCCAAGTTGGTAGTACGTTATTTTAGCAAGGAATAATAACTGCCCTTGGTCAGGCTCAGGCTAAAAAAAAAGTGGGGCCAGAATAGAAATTCAGCCCCGTTTTTAAAATCCAATATCCTATGAAAAACCGAGACGAAAATACGACAATTATCCAATTATCCTATAGGACTTTTACGATTTTCGAAAGTTTTTTATTGATTATCTATTAAATAGTTAGCCATTAAAAAAGCCCCTAAAAAGGGGCTTTTTTAATATCTTATATATCTACTTAGTCTTTCAATTAGTATGACCATAGATCTTGTTCAAAATTGAAGATCTTCTCTTTAATATTATCTCCCTCCAATAATCCAAGAATTGGGTCTTTGATATAATTTCTTATCATCTTGTTACCTGGATTATCCAAAGTAGATTTTACAATATAGCTGCTAAACATGCGGCTTTCAAAAAGCTCTTCCCATGTCATGCGGCTTTGTCCCATGTTTTTAGGATTATAAACTTCTGCTTTAACTAAAATGGGTCTTAGATCAGGATAATAAACCCAGAACAAGTTGGAAGTACCTCTTTCTTTAGTAGTGTTAGGGAAATACTCAGTTTTAAGTAATCCAATACCTAATATGCGAACAAACATTCTGCTTGACTCTCTGTCAAAAACCCATTCTTCTTTCAAACGGATTTTTGTTACAGTTTTAGGGTCAAAGCTAGATCTGGTAACTACATAACCAACTATTTTATCAATTTGCTTAATATCATACTTAGCAACGGTGTCATTTTTACCTGAAGTCAGCTGTTGAACATCAGCTACTAACATTGGGGTAGTAAACCTGTCATCAGCAAATGCTGTTACTTCTCCTTTCTGTACCGCATTCATCAACATACTTACAAAAATCTGGCTTCCATTATCATCTACTGCCTCGTACATGAATGTCTTATTCATTTTCTCACGGAGGTCAAGCTCTCTCCATACTTTTTCTGCATAGAGGGCATCGTCCCAACGTAAATGCTCGTAAGGCAATGGAACCCGTTGAGTAAGATTGCCTTTATCAAAGGCATTGTCATTTCTCAAAGATTTTTTCAATGTATTATCGGTTCCGGTTGTATCATACTCAATCGGTAGATTGGCGTATGGATCATAACCTGACGGCTGCTGGTTATTATTATTCTGCTGCTGCTCAGTATTACCCGGAGTAGGAGTTGTAGGTTGCGTACCGCCTGTATTTCTTTTTCTGGGTGTACGCTGCGCACTGGCATCTGCAGTCAAAAGACCCGCAAAAACCACACATAAGCCTATTTTTAAAAAATTCATTTTCATATCACAGGTTATTTAATATAGTAAACGAGAGAAGGTGCCTTTGTAGTACGTCCGTCCGGACCTTTTACACGGATTTCGTCAATTGTCACCATTCTGCCTGCCTGTACATGCTGATTCATAGCACTTCTTACAGCACCGGAGAAAGCAGCACCCTGAACAGGGATAGAAACGATATCATCATCCGAGTCGCAGGTAAATGTATAGCTTACTACGTTATAGTCCAGTTCAAAAGGAAAGTTCTTTATACCAGCTCCAACACCGCCCTGTGCTTTAAAAGCACCTGCTGCTATATTAGCACCGCTTGGCTGATTACCCACATAAGCTTGAGCTTCTGGAATAGTACGAACCCGGAATTTATAACTTGATGGCTTGCCGTCTGCATTTACAGTGATCATACAATCATCTGTTACACTGTTCACTCTGGCAATGTATTTGCCTCCACCTCCTGATAATGAACCACCACCACCAGATATTGAAACGGTAGTTTTATCCAATCCAACACTTGATGCAATAGTAACAGGATTATCAACCCCTATATATAAAACATTCATTTTATCCAAGGCAACTGAAGCTGCTCCGGGAGTACCAATTGTGTATTTAACTTCAACTAATTTATCTTCAGTTCTACCTGTAGTCTGATTAAAGTAAGAAATCTTTACAGGGACAGACCTTTCTCCAGCACCTTCAGCAGTAAACTCTTTCATAGCAAACCCTTCCTCACCTAAAGGAGTAGGGGTACCACCTATTGTAATTGTTGGTTGCGCTGCCTTACTATATGCACCGACACCAGCAGTAATTTGTATTTTTTGGCCTGGCATTACATAGTTAGAGCTCTGTCCAACAATTGCAGCATAAGAATCAAATACTACATCAACCTCTCCAACTTTCTTATGGCAAAAGGTAACGACATTATTCTCAGAAGTTCTGATGTCATTTTGAAACTTACTCAGTATACTTAATGCACCAACAGTTGGTGACATGTAGAAATAAGCTTCTTCCCAAGTTTTCTTTTTAGAAGTTTGAGATTTAGGAGCTGTCAATTCTACCTGAAAATTGTTTGCAAATTCAGCAGCAATTGCAGAATCAACTCCCAGCACATTCTTTTTATAATCGGAAAGAATTTGAAATAATTGTTTTCCCTTTCCTTCTTTAACCAGAATTCGGGTAGTAGCATTTTGGTCATCTTCTTTTAACTTTCCGCCAGAAGAAGATGCTTCAATTAATTCCTTTCTAAGGTTATCAATAAATGCATACGCTTTAGCTGCTTCCTGTGTTACTTTTTCAGCTTTAGGATGCCATATATTGGCTCTTTCTGCAGTTTCAGGCTTTGTTTTTTTATCAGCAAGTGATTTTAAAATCTGAGTAGATGAGGCATTTACTGCCGTGTTAGTTTTTATCAAACTCTCATCTATGGTTTTAAAGGCATTGAGGATCTCAGCCGAGATATTAATGGCCAATAGGGCCGTTAATACCAGGTACATGATATTGATCATCTTCTGCCGGGGCTCTTTAGGTAAAGCCATGACTATTTACGTTTAATTTGATTGGTAATGATGACTTGTCTTTCAATTTCCGATACTTGTCTTACTGCACCGGAACGGAATATAAACGAACAGGGTTCAGCTTATTAGCTGCGACCCTGCATGGCTGTTAACATATTTCCATAGATACCATTCAGGCGGCCCAGGTTAGTAGCCAGGTTTCCGATTTGCTCCTGAACTTTCTTCGCATCTTCCGCACTGTTCAGCATTGAATTAGATGTTTCAGCCAATTTACCATAGAATGCATTCAATGCTTTCAGGTGGTTGTTACTTTCTTGTAATTCTAATTCGTAAATAGTGTTTAATGATGACAAGTTCTTAGTCAACACTTGTATTTGATCATGGAATACTTTAGCACCTTCTGTAGCCTGGTTAAATGCACCTACTGAAGAAGCTGCTGTAGTATAAGCATCTTTTACTTTTTCCAATTGGCCGGTAACCTCTCTTGTTTTAGCAGTAAAGTCTGTTGTAGCACTAATAGTATCACCGATACCATTCATACCTGTTACAGTTGTATTTAATTGTTTGAAGCCATCGCCCAAACGTTTCATGGTATCTGGAGTTATATCTGCTTCAGTTAACATTTTGTCCATTGCACCAAAAGTAGCTCTGGACTTTGCACCAGCAACTGAAAACTGCTCTTCATCATGAGAAGCGTCTTTTACTGCAGGATATACAAGATAGAGAATACCGTACACGGCAAAGATGATGGCTTCGGTAGTAAGACCTATCCACAACCAGGTGTCTGCATCGGGCTGGTGGGTGATTTTTCTGAGTGCTCCCCAGATAACAAGGGCCGCACCAAAAGATACGAATACGTCTACGTACTTACTTACTTTGGATGGGATAGCTGCTGCCATAATTGGATTTTTTTAAGAGGTTTTAGGTGAATTTTAATTAAGAGAGAAAGAAGAGAGGACAGGTTCGTTTTACTGTCCTCTCAAGATTTTTATATCGTAGTTGAATATATTATTTTATTAACGGCGACCTTTTGTTGGTGCTGCGGGTAAGTCGATCACACAACGGAAGCCTACATAAGATTTCGTTGAATCCTGGTACTCGTAAGTACTGGTTCCTGTTTGCAGGTAATAACCCACATCTTTCCAACTACCACCACGGATTATTTTACGCTTCATCAAAGGAGGATCATCATCTTTTGCATTCCAGCGAACGTCAGGGTTCATGTCATGCTGGAAGTTATTACGTCCTTCATAATAAATAGAAGAAGTCCACTCGGCTACATTGCCACTCATGCAATACAAACCATAATCGTTAGGCCAGTAAGCATCGGCACGAACAGTGTAGAAACCACCATCTTCAGGATAGTTACCACGGCCGGGTTTAAAGTTGGCCATCAAACAACCTTTTTTATTACGGAGATAATAGTTACCCCAGGGGAACATTGATTGAGAACGACCGCCACGGGCTGCATATTCCCATTGTGCTTCTGTTGGCAAACGGAAATCTGACTCTTGTGTTCTCTTTTTAGAATCTAAATATGAATTAAGCAAATGGGTTCTCCACTCGCAAAATGCTGTTGCTTGTTTCCAGTTTACACCAACTACAGGATAGTTGCCAAAAGCAGGGTGAGAGAAATAACGCTTTGTCATTGGCTCATTGTAAGAATACGCAAAGTCACGGATCCAGGCCAACGTATCAGGATAAATTGCCACATCCTTCTTTATAATAAAAGCAGAACGGGGTTTACCTGCATTTTCTCTTTTTGCGTTTTCTTTTAGATCAAACACTTCAGAATGAAATACTATTTTACTTGGATCAATTTCTTTTTTACCGAAAATTCTATCATCCGGAGGAAGGATAATATCTGTGCTGCTAAGCTGCTCCATTACTTTAGGATCACCCCATTTCATGGTTTTCATTTTAGCCCAGTCCACATACTCATTACCATCAGCCCCTGCTTTTACATAACCCATTTTACGGGCTATTACAGAGTCACGAACCCACTGTACAAACTGGCGGTATTCATTGTTGGTAATTTCAGTGGCATCCATCCAGAATCCGCTGATAGAAACAGATCTGTTACGGGCACTAAATGCATAAGCAGGATCCTCATCGCTGGGACCCATATGGAAAGTTCCCTGAGGAACATATACCATGCCCGGAGGCCTCGGTAGGGTATACTTTCCCCCCGGAGCAACGCCATGTACTTGTCCATCATTAGGAAGGCTTCCGCCTTTGCTGTTCTTTTTCCCGAGTATGCCGCAACTGGCCAGTAAAACCATACAGGCGATTGCACTCAAGATGTAGTTAAGGTTTTTCATTTTCATACACTTAAAGGGTATTGGGCAAATATAATGTTTTGAACTATTCTCTGGCACAACGTTAAAATTTATTTTTATTAAATCAAAGCGTACTTTCCGAAGTAAAATTTCAAACGATAGCCGGGTCTGCTTTATTGTATTAACTTAAAATTAATTACCCATTTTGGGGTCTGTCTATCAGGGATATAAGCTCTTTTGCAGAAAATACGGGATTAAGACAAGTGTAACTACGGCAAAGGTAAACAGTAGTTCTTTCACCCCCGCTTTTTCCCGCAAGCAAAGGAAAGCCGGAAAGAGGGCCGATGGATGCCATCAGCACTTTATGAGGCAGGTAATAATTAATGATTTCCTGCTGAATTTCTACAAAATCGAACCCCACTATCACAATTTCATTGGTACCTGCTACAATTTCTTGCAACAGGCTGCACCAAACACCAAAAGAAGAAGGGTAACGGGTTATGGCATTACCAAGTGAAGAAATCATATCAAAGCTTCTTTGTTTCCAATCCGGAAGATCGAAAAAGATAGATAAGTGATAAAGGTTAAAGGTCATCACAGCATTGCCAGATGGCACCGCTCCATCATATACCTCTTTCTTGCGGACGATAACATCAGTTTGGCTTTCGGAAGTAAAAAAGAAAAACCCTGTATCCTTTTCACTAAAATTTTCAATCACAAAGCCGGTAACATTTTTTGCTTTAACTAACCAGTTTGTATCCGCTGTTATTTCATGCAGATGAATTAAGGATTGTACCAAATATGCATAGTCATCTAAAAAAGCCGGGTATTTTGCGATTCCATTTTTCCAGGTATGATAAAACTCGTTTTCCTTTTTTGCAGCAAAATGTTTTAAAAGAAAATACATATTATCATTCGCCAGCTGTTTGTATTGTTCGTTGCCTGTTGCTGCAAAAGCCTTGCTGCAAGCAGAGTTCATCAAAGCATTCCACCCTAATAAGATTTTATCATCTAATAAAGGACGTACCCTCCCAGTCCTTTTTTCTAAAAGCTTGCTTCTTCCTTCAGCCAGTATGCTGTCTAGTTCGCTTATTGAAATATTTTTTGCTGCCGCAAAATTTTCCATCGGTTTTTTTACCCGCAGAATATTTGTTTCCTCCCAATTTCCATGAGCAGTAATATCATAATATTCGCAAAAGATTGCCGCATCTTTTCCCAGCAAGGATGTTACTTCTTCCAAATTCCAAACATAAAATTTTCCTTCTACTCCTTCGCTATCGGCATCTAAAGCTGAATAGAATCCTTTGTCTGGATGTAATAATTCCCTTTGTACAAATTTCAATGTTTCATCTATTACTTCTTTATAACGAACCTTACCCGTTAATTGAAAAGCTTCGCTTAGCACTATTACCAGCAAAGCATTATCATACAGCATTTTTTCAAAATGGGGTGCCAGCCATTCTGTATCGGTTGAGTATCGGGCAAAGCCACCGCCTGCCTGGTCATAAATACCGCCTTCAATCATTTTATCCAGCGATAAAATTGCTTGTTGTAATGCTTCTTGATTTTTGGTGATATAATGATACCGCAGCAAAAACTGAATTGAAAATGTTTGCGGAAACTTTGGGGCTTTTCCAAAACCGCCCCATTCCTTATCTGCCGATTTCATCAAGTTCCGAAATGCTTCATCTAATTTCTCACTGGTAAAAACATCTGTTTCGGCTACTTTTTGCAAGCCAAATGAATTTGATTGAGTAAGATGCTGTGTTAGATTTTCTGCCTGAGCATCTATTTCATGTCGCCTCTCCCTAAAAGCTTGTGTTACACTTAGCAACGTATCTTGCCAGGAAGGACGATTGAATGCTTTCTGTGGCGGAAAATAAGTTCCACCGTAAAAAGGTTTTCCATCCGGTGTTAAAAAAACATTCAATGGCCAACCACCGCTACCCGTCATTGCCTGTACCGCATCCATATAAATATGATCTAGGTCTGGCCGCTCCTCCCTGTCAATTTTTATATTGATAAAATTTTCATTCATCATGTTTGCGGTGGCCTCATCTTCGAAACTTTCTCTTTCCATTACATGACACCAATGACAGGCTGCATATCCAATGCTAACAAGAATTGGCTTGTTTTCCTTTTTTGCTTTGTCGAGTGCCTCATCGCCCCATGGAAACCAATTGACCGGGTTATGTGCATGCTGTTGTAAATAAGGGCTTGTTTCATGTATAAGTTGATTGCTATGTTTCATCGCTGTACTATAAGTTACTGCTAAGTTCGTATAAAAGAAAAAGGACACCGAATTGGCGCCCTTCTCAATTATTTAAAGTGAAATTTTTATTTTTTCTTAATTGTTGATGCCAAAAATTGCTCCAATGCCGCCACCATACTTGGGGCTTGTGGAAGCGGTGCTTTTATTTCCAGTTTAAGACCTGCATCTTCAATTGCTTTAGACGTGTTATTGCCAAATGCACCTAACACAGTTCCGTTTTGTTTGTACTTGGGAACATTATCAAAAAGACTCTTTACTCCACTCGGTGTAAAAAAGCAAATAACATCATATTCATTCTTCGTCAATACTTCCTTTACATCACTGCTTACGCTTCTGTACATAAATGCCAATACAAATTCACAATTATTCGCTTTAAGCCAGTTTACTATTTCATTATCCTGCTGATTTTCTGAACATACATACAGGAACTTCTCATTAGCCTTATGCTTATTAATTACATCAAACATGCTTTTATTAGTACCATCGGCACCATAAAATACTTTCCGCTTTCTGTAAAGGATAAATTTTTGAAGATATAAGGCAACTGCTTCAGTGATGCAGAAATATTTGGTGTCTTGCGATACGCTTACTTTCATCTCTTCGCAAGTGCGGAAAAAATGATCAATGGCGTTTCTGCTCGTAAAAACAACACCTGTATAGTTCTGAATTTCAATCTTTTGTTTACGAAAGTCCCGGGCAGGAATACCCTCCAGGCGTATAAAAGGATGAAAGTCCAGATCCACACTATATTTCCTGGACAGCTCAAAGTACGGAGACTTTTCACTCTCCGGCCTTGGTTGGGTAATCAGGATTTTTTGTATTGCTTTGGCCTGAACGTCGGCCTTTTTAACCCCATTTTTAATCATGTTCTGTTCAGCTAAAGTTGAGTGCAAAGGTAGGAACTTCTACTTAAAATATACTAACAACGCCTTGTAAATCAGCAAAAGAGGCGCTATCTCAAAAGCACAGAGGTACAAAAAGAAATGAAAAGGGTTGACTTTGACCTGATTACGAACAGATGCATATGTCAAAATAAATCGGTATAAAATCAGTCCTGCCACCAGGCACCATGAAAGTACAAGGCCTGCCGTGTAAACTTTGGCAACGCTAAATGCCAATATGGCGATAAATGGCAGTAGCATAATACCAATCATTTTATTGATGATAAAGACAATGAAGATATATGCATTGGCGGCCTCCTCTGCATTGAAAACCCAGCCTGCAACTTTAAGAAATAAAAATTTTACAAAATAGGCTGCCGACAAACCAATACAACAGTAAACGAACAGTAACCAGAAGTTTTGTACCGGGTTAATATTATAGTGGCTAAACAAAAGGCTAACATATAATCCAGCACTTAGTATGTAAAATGCATTGAGCAAGAGTGAAGGCAATGGCGTTTGCATTAACTGCTCCCTTATTTGCCGTTGCTTTAGGGTAGTTCTGAAAAAAAGACGGAATAAGTCGCTGAAATACTTTGGAAAGATTTGGCGAAGCACTGCAAAAATGAACAATAGCAGGAGAATGAAATAGAAAAGAGATTCTTTACCTGTTATCTTTCGAATATCCCCTACTTCATTTTTTATAACAGCAGTGCCAAAACCAAAATAAGGGTGTCGCTTTAATACTTGCCAGCTAAAGCCCGGGGTAGTTACTACCTCAAGTGGCCAGTTGGTATCTTCTTTTGGTCTTCTTGATACTGAATCTTTTTTTTCTATTACCGGCAAGACAGGTTTTAGAATGGTGCTATCTACTACGATCAGCGTATCAGCTGCAAGGGTAGAATCCGGTGCTGTTTGAGCCGGACTACTTGAAGCAAGTAGCAATAAATAAGATACGAAAAAAAATACCTTGTTCAATAGTGAAATTTGTTTTGCAAAAGTATTGAAGGACAAATGACTCGGTGCAGAATTTTAAAAATAGTTTACAAAGCCGAAATGAATTTTTGATTGACGCAGATTTAACTCTGTATCGTTTCTTTTACCAACCGCCCATGCCAGGTTAAAAATGCCGGCTTTGGTTTCAAAAGCAAGTCCAAGGCCTGTTCCAAAATAAGTATAGTTCGCCTTTACATTCTGGCTATTGTTTCTACCCCAGCCACCGTCAGCCAATGCGTAGAAAAAAGAATTTTGACCCACCAGGTACCGAAACTCTAGGGTTGCTATAGCGAAATGTGACAGGTATTGACTTTCCTCATCAAACCCACGAAGCAATTTGTAGCCGCCAATTTGAAAAAGTTCATTCCTGAAAATATTTCCACTCTGAAATGCCCCTGCATTAATAGCCGTCTTTACAGTGCTGCGTTGGTTTGCTAATGGAAAATATTTTGCCAGCGTTGCTCTTGCCCTGAACTGGTAAGATTTTAATTTGATGGTATCATAAAGTTTATCAAAATCGAATGATGGATCGCCGGGATCTTTTAATGTAACAATCTCGTTATTCTTTTTTATTGTTTTTGTGCCAATAGATGTAATGACCCGAAACTCATTTCCTTTCTTTGGATTAAAGCGGTAATCAGTAGTATTTAATTCATAATCTACTCCAACATTAAAGGAGCTTACATCTCCTACTTCCGGCAACTGCCTTGTTTGAATGATCTGTGCCGGATTAATAGAACCAGAGCTGATAAACGTTTGCTGCCGCTGAATAAATAATTTGCCCGACTGGTTTGCATTCAATGTGTATTGTGCTCCTAATTGTAGGTTGATATTGACGAAGCTGCTGTCTTTACGAAGAATATCAAATGTAAAATCAAGACCAACGGGTGAATGAAAAAGATATGGGTACTGAAACAATAAATTTAACCGGGGCGATTTAACCTGTATCTGCTGCCAGTTAACGCCAATTGTTTCTCCGGAGCCTAAAGCATTCTTCAATAAAATATTTGCTTCACCGGTGAGTAATAATTTTTTACTCGATAGCTGATCATTATTCGGCAAAAAGCCAACTAAAACATTTACCTGGCTGCTCTTTTTTTGTTTCAGGTATAAATTTACTACCGATCCAGTACCCAACATAGTTAGATTAGCTGGTTGTTCTTCTTCAACGTAAGTCAACTCCCTTATTTTTTTACTTATAGCGAGCAATTTTTGTTTATTGTAAATACTGCCATTCGGAATATCAAGATACCGTTGCAAATAATCGCCGGAAATTTTAGCATTGCCATATACCCGGATACTGTCAATCTTATACAGTGGCCCTTTTTTTACTTTGAGTAGAGCAAAGACTTTTTCAGCTTCAAGTTGTAAACTATCTAAGTAAACTTTTGCAAAGGGGTAACCGGTATTTTCTAATTGAGTTAAAAATCTATCCTGCCAGAGTTGTACTTGTGTAAAATCCATAGGCTTATCAGCAAACAGTTTCTCCCGCCAACCTACTGCATTTAATAAATCAGGTTCTACAGATCTTGCATCTAATTGTGCCCAGAGGTAAAGCTCTCCCACAAATATTACCATGGAAGCAGATAAAGAATCAATTTTCAAACTATCTATCGAATTGGTAACATAACCTTTGGATTGAAGTTGTGACGGTAGCTGATTAACATACTCCAAACATGCATTGCGGTTTGCAAAATTTGTTTGTAAACCCAGTTGAGTTGAAATAAATGCGGCATCCTTATCCACAGAACGGATGGAAAGCTGATAATTGCCAGCCTGTCTGTCCGGCAGGTTTTGTGCGGATAGATAAATACCCGGCAACAAAAAAACAAGAACCGATATTTGTAGTCTGAATATTGACATGGGGCTTTTCGCCGGGATATTCAGCTAAATTATTCATTAAATCTCAAATTAACTTGGCCGGCATTTATATTCATATACCTTTTTGTAAGCAGGCTTGCCATTATTGCAACTTTCATTTCGCTACATCACTTCGTTATAAGGAAGAATTGATAGCAGCTTTATTGAAAGAAATTCCCTTGCAAAAAAAATACCTGGGTGAAGAGCAAGTAGGAACAATCTATTTTGGCGGTGGCACACCCAGTCTTTGTACCAAAGAAGAAATTGAAAGTATTATTACTGCAACTCGTTCAACATTTATTGTATCAAAAGAAGCAGAAATTACATTGGAAGCAAACCCGGATGATATTACTGAAGAAAAACTAATAGGGTGGAAAGAAATTGGCATAAACCGGCTCAGCATCGGTATTCAAAGTTTTTTTGAAGAAGATTTAATTTGGATGAACAGGGCACACAATGCCGGCCAAGCCATCAATAATTTAAAACTGGCTCTCCAATATTTTGATAATATTACCATTGACCTTATTTATGGTACGCCACAATTGACCAATGAGAAATGGAAACAAAATGTTGATACGGCCATTGCTTTAAATATCCCACACTTATCATGTTATGCATTAACGGTGGAACCAAAGACACCGCTGGATAAAATGATACAGCAGCATAAAAGTTTACCTGTTGATCCAGATAAGCAATCAGAACAATTTTTGTTGCTGATGAAATGGCTGGAATATGCCGGATATGAGCAATATGAAATTTCGAATTTCTCAAAAGTGGGATGGCGAAGCCTGCATAACTCCTCTTACTGGCAAGGAAGTAAATATCTTGGACTGGGCCCGTCAGCCCATTCCTTTAATGGAAAAGAAAGACAATGGAATATTGCTAACAATAATGTTTACATTGAATCAATAAATAAAGGAGAGATTCCGCTGGAAAAAGAAGTGCTGTCTGAAACGCAGCAACTCAATGAGTACATCATGACTTCATTACGAACAATGGAAGGAACAAAACTTTCTATTACCGGAAATAGTTTAGTAGAGAAAAGTGGAAAGTATATTAATTCGGGTTTAATGAAACTCGAAAACAATTCGCTTATACTTACCAAAGAAGGAAAATTACTAGCCGATGGAATTGCGGCTGATTTATTCTTTTAAGCTTTACTGATCCAGCCGATAATAATATTCAATAAACAACCTAACGCAACCAGAGATGTGAGGATAAAATTAAACCACTTGATAGGATGTGGTTTTAAGTTACCTTCTTTTTTACTTTCCTGCCATTTACTAAAATCAAGTATGTTTATTACAAGCAACACAATGGCGGCTATCAAAAACAAAACCTGGAAAAACTGGATCATGGGGCATTATTTATTACCTGTGAAGTTAAATCAATAGTAATATAATTTATGTCAAAAATTCTTTGACTTATACCGATTGATCAGCCGTTCCCAACGTTAGAGCGGAGCAAATTTTAGACAATTACAAATATCGTATCGGTATTATAATTTTTGATGATGATGTTTCCAGTAAGTATATAATTGCTTTGCAACAAGACACAGTACCATTATTAAAATGGCAGCGGGTGCAAATCCATGGTACGAGAGTGGCATAGGGTAAAATTTAAGTCATATAAAATATGGGTTTCATTTTTCAGACCAACACCTGTTCAATCCGTTTAAAACCGTCTGCGGCTTTAACATTTTCCCATAATATTTTATAGACCGTTTCTGCAATCGGAATCGCTGCACCTACCGACTGATTAATATAATAGATACATTTCGACGCATTATAGCCTTCGGCTACCATATTCATTTCCTTTTTTATATCCTGAACCGACTTTCCGTTGCCGATCATTTTACCAAATGCTCGGTTACGGCTATGTAGTGAATAACAGGTTACCAGCAAATCACCAAGATATACGGAAGCAGCATAGTTAGGAGTTTTACGATGCGTAATTGGATCTTCTTCGCCATCATGTTCACCAACTGTAATATGTTCAACACCGAATTTTCGTAGAAACCCCGCCATTTCATCTGCAGCATTGGCTATGTAAACACTTAAGAAATTGTCGCCATAATTGAGACCATGAGCTATACCTGCACCCAATGCATAAATATTTTTTAGTACTGCTGCATACTGCACACCCAAAATATCATGATTAACAATCGTACTTATATAATCTGTTGTAAAATGAGAAGCCATTTCGGAAGCTGCAATAATATCAGTGCCAGAAAAAGTGAGGTATGATAGTTTCTCCTCTGCTACTTCTTCAGCATGGCAGGGACCGAGCACTGCAAAATAATTTTCGAGGGGAAGATTGAATTTCTGCTGCAAATAATAATTGAGTAATATATTTTTTTCGGGAAGCAGGCCTTTAATTGCTGATATAACCTTTTTGTCTTTCCAGTCTTCGGCAGTTAAAGACGCAAGACTTTCTTCGGCATAAGCTGATGGAATAGCAATTACCAATACATCCGATTTCGCTACTACTTCTTTTATATTGGCTGACATGGTAAGCAACAAAGTGTTGAATGTTGCTCCTTGTAAATAATTCGGATTGCTCCCATGCTCTTGTATATGTTTGATAGTATCACTGTTTCTGATCCACCAGTTAATAGCATGTTTATTATCCACCAGCATTTTTGCCAATGCTGTTGCCCAACTGCCGCTACCAATTATTCCGAACGTCATTAGCTTGTAACTAAAATTTTAAAATACTATAAAGAAGCATGCTATCATAAACTCTCACCCTCTCAACCCTAAACTTCTCAACACCTCAACTCCTCACTCTTCAAACAATTTATCCTTCGCCACCACTTTCACTTTCATTCCATCTTTCAGATTTTTACTAACTGCCGTATAAGGACCAATAACAACTTCTTCACCTTCATCTAATCCATTTACAATTTGTATATAATTAATATCCTGTATGCCTGATTGTACGATCTTCTTTTTAACCGTTCCATCTTTTTGCAACACAAATACAACCTCTTCCAATTCATCCACGGCTGCCGTTCCCGCCACTATTTCTTCTTCCTTCTTCTTTTCATCATTCCGCTTATCTTCCATACTCTTATCGCTTCCTTTTACTCTGGCATTTACCGCCACGATCGGAACGGACAAAACATTCTCCACTCTCATTGTTCGTATTTCCGCACTGGCATTCATACCGGGGCGAAAAGGAAATTTATTGACAGCAAGATCTTTGTACGATGCAGAATCTAATTGGATACGTACTTCATAATTGGTCACATCATTATTACTCATGCCAGCTATTGAACTCTTAGTAGTGCTGTTGGCAATTTTTGTAACCACTCCCTTAAACTTTCTGTTATTATATGCATCTACTGTTACATCGGCTGAATCTCCCACATTAATTTTTACAATATCATTCTCTCCCACTTCTGCTTTAACTTCCAGCAACGACATATCTGCAACGGTCATCATTTCTGTTCCAATACTAAAACTGTTGCCCGTTACACTTTCTCCTTTTTTTATTTTCAGGGATAATATCACCCCGTCAATAGGTGCTTCAATATTTATACGGTTATTGATCCTCGCCAGTATCTGCCCTTTCTTTACCTGGTCTCCTTCCTCCACTCTCAATTCTGTTATCTGGCCCGAAAAATCGGGGCTTACTTTAATTTCAGTTTCGGGATAAATTTTACCACTGGTGGAAACTGATTCAATGATCGTTCGTTTCACTGCTTTTTCTACGGCTACTTTTTCCGTACTGTCGCCACTTCCTTTCATTTTCATAACAAGAAAGACAACAGCTATGATCCCTGCAATCAACAATATCCATTTCAATGACTTGCGCATAATAAAGAGAGTTTATATTTCCAATCAATCCGGAACAAAAATAAATGAAATGCCCGCAAGGAGTTTAGGAAAAGAAAGGTTTTCGCTAATTATATTATATCTAACGCCTGTTCAAGGTCTTTAATTAGGTATTCCGGCTCTTCCAGCCCAACATACATGCGGATATAACGATGTTCCTTATTGGAAGGATCGAAATCTTCCTCTTTTAATCCGGCACATTTGGGAATGATCAAGCTTTCATGTCCGCCCCAGCTTACCGCCATCATTATATGTTGCAATGATTCGCAGAAACGAACAATGGATGACATCTCCGATGTTTTCAAAACAAAAGTAAAAAGTCCGCAAGCCCCTTTCATTTGCTGTTTAGCTAATTCATATTGTGAGAAAGATGGATCACCAACAAACAAAACACATTTCACCTTTGGATGTTGCTGCATAAAAGCAACTACCGCTGCTGTTGATTTGGTAATTCGTTCAATTCTTGCAGGCAATGTTCTTAATCCACGAATCAGCAACCAGGCATTGAAGGGTTGAATGCCACTTCCAATATTCAAATATTCACTATCGAATATTTTCTTAATCATGGTCTTTGTACCACTTAACACACCGCCTAATGTATCACTATGACCACCGATATATTTAGTGGCTGTTTGCATGGCTATATCAATGCCCATTTCAATTGGTTTTTGATACAGCGGTGTACAATAACTATTATCTATTAAGGTCGTTATGTTCTTTGATCTTGCCAATGCAGCAACTTCTTTTATCGGTTGAATGGCAAAGTCCCAGCTATTGGGTGATTCGAGATAATAAAATGTTGAATTATCCTTTGTGGCATTTTGCCAGTTGGCAATAGTAGTTCCATCAATATAAGTAACTGTTACTCCAAAGCGGGGTAAAATCACATCAAACATTTTTTGTACCCAGGTATAGGGCTTTGCAACCGATACAATATGATCGCCGGATTTTATATTAGCAAAAATGCCTGCAAAAATGGCTGCTGCTCCATTATTAAATACCAAACAATCTTCCGCACCATCCAATGCGGCCAATTTTTTTCTCAAAATATCAACCGTAGGATTTAAGCCACGGCTGTACAAATAGCTACTCATTTCATCTTCAAAAGCTTTATACAGATCAGCTACTTTTTTAAAAGTAAAATTGCTGGTCTGCATGATCGGTGGCGCCACCGCATTAAAATAATTTTCCCGGTCCTCCCCCAGTTCATTGATGATTTGTGAAATATCCATATCAGGAATTTGTTTGTTCTGCTGGTTTAACAGCTTTTACAATAAAATACAATCCGATAAACCCGGCCAAAACACCCAGGCCTATCAGGGATAACTTTGTTTCATTAATTAATAGGCTGATAGCAACAAAAGAATACGCAGCAATAAAAATAATTGGCAACAGCGGGTATAGTTTCATACTGAAAATACCAGTCCCATTCAGATGCTTAGTACGTTTACGAATAATAAAAATACTTCCGGCAGAAAGCACCATACCAAAGCAATCTAAAAAAATAGTAAAACTCAACAGCGTATCAAATTCTTTTGCCCAAAATACGATAACAGCAGCCAATCCTGCAAAAACGGTCAACGCTAATGTTAATGCGCCACGACTATTTCTTTTCTGAAAGGCAGCAGGCAATATTTTGTCTTCGCTCATGGCCACCATTACCCTTGGATTACTTAATAACAATACATTGATGTATGCCAGCACACTTAGAAATAGCAGCATTGATAAGATGCGTTCTGCATCTACTCCAAATATTTTAGATGCCATGATGGCGGCGATATTTTTACTCGTTTTTAATTCTTCGAAACCTATTACATGCACATATGCATAGTTGATGGTGAGGTATAAAGAAATAATAATAAAGATGCCCATGAAAATCCCCCGGGGAATATTTTTATTCGGCTTATCTACTTCTGATCCAAAATTGATAGTTTGCTGGTAACCGCCATAGGTAAAACTTACTGCAACCAATCCAATTCCAAATGCTTTAATGTATTCCATAAAGCCCGGATCGATAGAAGAAGTAATTAATGAAGATGAAGTAGCAGCATTACCAGAAGTAAAAAACAAGGGTGTAATTAATAATAACACCAACCCGATCTTAATTACGGTAAGCACCGTTTGTGTTTTTGCACTCAAACGGAGCCCCAGCATATTAATACCATAAAAAATAACAATAGCTGCTAGAGCAATTGATATATGAACAGTTTGAATATAATCCGCATCCTCTGCATTGGGAATAATAACACTGGTAATATATTCACTACCTACTAAAGCTACTGCTGCCCCCGAAGCAGCATTACTAACTAATATGATACAATTGATGCCAAAAGCAATAGAGGGGTGATACGCATACGAAAAAACTTTATAGTATCCACCCATCACCGGAAGACGGGAGCCTATTTCAGCATAGGTAAGTGCACCACAAAGTGCTACCAAGCCACCCGCAAACCAGGCAATAAAAAAGATAGCCGGTGTGGGTGAGGCCGCTGCAACATTAGCTGGTGTACGAAAAATACCCATACCAATAACAAGACTCACCACAATCATAGTAAAGTCGAATAGACCGAGTTTATTCTTTGCTGTCATGGCTTGAAGATAACAAATAAAGGTTTTATCTTTACCCAACTAACCATCGACCAAACATGAAAAACCCAATAGCTGTTGTAACAGCTTTCCTGCTGCTGTCTATACCTTGTTTTGCGCAACCAGATGAAACAGATTCCTCCAAATTGATGAATGAAGTAACCATTCGTTCATTCGAACAAAACCGCAAAGCAACTGCAGCAATTGCCTCCGTAAAAATAATCGGTCTTAATAACGGTGACCGCTATAATAAAACATCACTGGTAAATGGATTTAATTCCGTGGCGGGTGTTAGAATGGAAGAACGATCACCCGGAAGTTATCGTATCAATATCCGGGGCAGTTCATTGCGTTCTCCCTTCGGCATACGAAATGTAAAAGTATATTGGAATGATATTCCGATTACTGATCCCGGTGGTAATACTTATTTTAACCAGTTTGCGTATAACAATTTTTCGTATATAGAAATTTTTAAAGGTCCGGCTGGCAGTATGTACGGTGCTGGTACAGGCGGCTTAATTCTACTGAATAATCTCGATCGCTGGCAGCCGGGTGCAAGCCTGGAATATGTGACCGGTAGCTATAACCTGCAAAATATTTTTACATCTGCCCGGTTTGGATCGGAGGAAAATAAAAACCAGCTTACCTATGCACACAATCAAAGTGATGGCTACAGAACACAAACAAAAATGCGCCGGGATAATTTTTCCTGGCGAACGCAATTAAAGCTTTCTGATAAACAACAATTATCAGCTTCCGTTTTATTTACAGATATGTATTATCAAACACCGGGAGCATTGACATTGGCAGAGTATAACACTAATCCAAAAGCTTCTAGACCTGCTGGTGGTGGTTTTCCTTCTGCTGTTAATGCAAAGGCTGCTATTTTTCAAAAAACACTTACCGCAGGTTTTACGAATCTTTACCAATTCAACCCATCTTTTAAAAACACCACTACTTTATATGGTGCGTTTGCACAAATAAAAAACTCGGCTATCCGGAACTATGAAAGAAGAAACGAACCGGGCTTTGGCGGAAGAACTGTTTTTTCTTATAACAGCACAATTGGAACTGGTAATGAAAGCAACTTTCAATTAGTTGCCGGAAGTGAGTTTCAGCAGGGCTTTTTTAATACCCAGGTTTCAAAGAATAGAAACGGAAATCCAGACACACTACAAACAAATGATGACATTGATTATACCACCTATAGTTTTTTTGTACAGGGAGATTTAATGTTGCAAAAAGGATTATTCATCAATGGCGGTGTTAGTTTAAATAAGACAAGTGTAAATTTTGCAAGATTGAGTTCTTTTCCGGTTAACAGGCAAAAGCGAACCTATAAAAATGAAATAGCACCGCGGCTTTCCATAAAGAAAATAGTTACAGAGGATCTTTCATTGAAAGGAACTGTATCCAGGGGATTTTCACCACCAACAGTAGCAGAGTTACTTCCATCAACAGGTGTGATAAGTACCGACCTGGAAGCTGAATATGGATGGAACTATGAAATGACCGCCAGTTACAGCCTCTTTAAAAAGAAATTGCTGCTTGAAGCTACTGGCTTCTATTTCAAATTAAATAATGCATTGGTGCAGCGCCGTGATATTTCCGGAGCTGATTTTTTTGTAAATGCCGGCAATGTAACACAGAAAGGATTGGAGCTTACAGCCGACCTGTTACTTATTGCAAGAAAAGATTTTATTGATTATTTACGTATCAATACAGCTTACACGTATAATCATTTCCGCTATGGCAGTTTTATAAAAGGCACAGATAATTTTTCGGGGAAAACAGTTCCTTCTGTACCAGCTAATACCTTTTCTGCATTAGCAGATCTTCAATTAAAAAATGGCGTTTATACAAATATTACCTGGTATTCGGCTTCCGCTATTTTCCTGAACGATGCTAATAGTGCCACTGCGGACTCCTATCAATTGTTAGGATGCAGAGTAGGATGGAAAAAAAAATTGCGCAAACTATATAAATTAAATTTTTATGCAGGTGCTGATAACCTGCTTGATGAAACATATAGCTTAGGCAACGATATTAATGCCGCAGCTAACCGTTTTTACAATGCTGCACCAGGACGAAACTACTATGCCGGTATTTCTTTTCAATGGATAAAGTCACCAAAAAAATAAGAACAGCTAATTAATACCGAACCACCGGGCAATCCAGCATATTCTTTTTGCCGATTCTATAAATGGCTCCAACAGATATTGTTTGGTAATGATCTTTTTTTGCGGGATTAGCAGCCTGACTAAATCCATCTAAGTAATCGGTAAAAGTTAACCGGTAAGACGTTTCTGCATTAATAGCAATTCGTTGGGTGAGTCCATATCGTATGCCAACTCCCAATGGAATTACAGGAGTTAATCTGGGCAGTGATTGTGCAGCATCCGCAGCTATGCGATCTGGTAAATCAGAACCATCTCCAAAATAAGCTGCATTAAAATTACTCCAGTCTCTTTTTATATTCACTACGCTTAATCCCGCACCGCCAAATAGATACGGCGAAAAGCCCCTGTCGGCATAGTTGCTTGCCAGCGGATTCCAAACAAGTAACAGTGATAGTTCTGTAACCGGCGAACGGAAATTAAAATTTCGTTGTTTTCGAAATTCCGGCTCATTATATATTCCATCATCACCTTTTAAACCACCGATAGCAATATTGACCCGTACTAAAAAAGAACGGCCCATAATTTTACTTCCATGTATATTGATTCCGAAACGCATGGTTTCAAAAGAACCAAAACGGTTGGGTGTAAGATCACCCTGGTAAATAAAGCCTGCTGCAGCAATACCAATTTCATATTTTGCTACATTAACCTGTGCCTGCAATGAAAAATGAGAAGAGGCTACAATAATAATTATTATACACTTTAAGCTGTTGTGCATGGTATATGTTTTTTATCAGAAAATGAATGAACATCTTCTGCGGGTAGATAAACACAGCAGCTTTGGTAAAAAAAATAATACAGGAAAAGGTAAAAGAGAGATGACCGTAATCACTCAACGCAAAAAAGCTGCGTTCAGTACATTCATCTTTGTTAAAATAGCAGTAAGGATTTTAGAATTGCTTCATGTAGTTATAATAAAAGAGTTGACTGATTAAATACAGCAAAGTTTATTCCAATAAAAAATATTAGTTGAATGATATAGAAGGGAACTAACGCTGATTACAAAATCTTCTCCACCATGCTTGTTGAAAACTCTTCCTCCAAAATATTTTGTGCTGCCTACATTTGCACAGATTTGGTCCCCGACTTGTCGGGGTTAAAAGGGAAGTCAGTCAAAATCTGACGCTATCCCCGTAGCTGTAAGAAGCCTCCCAAACCCTCCGATGGAGGGCTTTAAGAGTAAAATTGTTGAAGAGTTACCACTGTTTCGGCTTATCCGAATGGGAAGGTTTCAACATCGCTTTAGCCAGAAGACCTGCCACATCAAGTAAACAACATTCAGCTTTCGGGTGAAAGGCATGAGATGTAAAAGTCGCAGGACATTTATATTTCTATCCCGTTGTTTGGTGTTTTCACCAACAACTTTTTCCGGAAGCAGTCACAACAAAAATTTCATGTAACATGAAAAAACAATTTTTTGTAGTGGCTGCTGTTATCATTGGCAGTCAGCTACAGGCGCAGAAAGACACGACTTCATTAGGCGAAGTGGTACTTACCGCAAACAAGTATCCCAAAAAACAAAGTGAAACGGGAAAAGTGCTCTCCGTAATTAACCGGGAACATCTCGAAAAAAACGGAGGCAAAACATTAAGCGAATTGCTTAATACGGTTGTGGGCACCACTATGATCGGAGCCAACAATAATCCGGGCACCAACTTAACGGCGAGTATTCGTGGCGCATCGGCAGGTAATGTATTAATTCTTCTAGATGGCATACCTGTCAACGATCCTTCTGTTATTACCAATTATTTCGATTTGAATTTTATTAGTACTGACCAGATCGAAAGAATTGAAATATTAAAAGGTGGGCAATCAACTTTATATGGTTCTGATGCGGTGATGGGAGTTATAAATATTATTTCCAAAAAAGCAACGACTAATAAAATAAATGTGAATGGAAACTTTACAGGTGGAAGTTATAATACATTAAAACAATCACTTGGTATTGGTAGCAAAAACAGTACTGTCGACTACTCTCTAAACTATACACATCTTTCATCTGATGGATTCTCTACAGCAACTGATAAAAACAACGTAGGCAATTTTGATAAAGATAGTTACGACCAGCATGTTGCAAACGGACGATTTGGTTTTGCCGCAGGCAAAAGAATAAAAATCAATTTATCGGGCACCTATAGTAATTACAATACAGAATTGGATGCTTCAGCATTTAATGATGAAAGAGATTATGCAGTAAAAAATATAAATAAACAAGCAGGACTGGGAGTAGTGTATACTTTTAACAAAGGGACGCTTCATGCCAATTATAATTTTAACCGGGCAGAAAGAGATTACCTGAACGACTCTTTACACAAGCCAAACCCCTTTTCTGTTTATCAAAAAAGTAATTATATCGGTCGCACACATTTTGCCGAATTGTACACTGCCTGGAAATTTACTAATTGGGAATTGTTGGTTGGTGGTGATTATAGATTTAATAATACAAATCAAACCTATTGGTCTACAGGATCATTTGGACCTTACAGTCCTGAGCCATTAATTGGTAAGATGAATCAAATAAGTCCTTACGCATCCGTAATCTATAATAAGAATGATTTTAACGTAGAGCTTGGCAGCCGTCTAAATTTTCATTCTGAATACGGAACCAATGTTACTTTTAGCTTCAACCCTTCCTATCTTATAAAAAACAAGGCGAAGATTTTTGCTAACCTTTACTCTTCCTTTAAAGCACCAACACTCTATCAATTATTTGATGCGTTTGCAGGTAATACAGGCCTCACAGCAGAAAAAGGGATTGTGGGGGAAGTTGGTACTGAGCTATTATCTATCAAATCATTTAAAACAAGAATCGTTGGCTTCTATAGGAATACAAAAGATGCGATAGTGTATACCTCTAACCCGGCCACATTTGAAAGCAACTATTTAAATGCGGCAAAACAAACTAACTACGGTATAGAAGTAGAAGCCAATTATACAATGGGCAAATTGAATATTGCTGCTAACTATACGTACACAAATGGTGAAACAACCGCAGCTTTTGATGGCACAGGTTCTCCACTAGCAAAAGATACTTCGTATTTTAATTTGTACCGCATCCCAAAACATGCATTCAACTTAACAGCAGGGGTACAAGTATCCAATGCATTTTATGTAAGTACACAAATTCATGCTATTAGTAAAAGAGATGAATATATATATGCAGGTGCCCCCGAAATACTAAAGGGTTATAGTACAATTGATCTGTATGGTGAATACAAGTTTGCCAAAAACGCAAAACTGTTTCTTGATTTAAAAAATATTACCAACAAATTATATGTTGATTTCTTGGGATACAATACCAGACGATTCAATGTTACGGCTGGTGTAAGCTTTCAATTGTAAATTTTTTTTATGTGCCAGCATGAAACCAAAAATTGCCCCCGTTGTAAAAAAGCTTTTGAATGTAAGCCGGGAAACATCACCCAATGTCAATGTTTTGGCATTACAATGACAGTAGAGCAAAAAGCATATATAGAATTGAGATACAGTGATTGTTTATGCCGCAACTGTTTGACTCAGTTGCAAAACGAAGTAGAACTATTCAAGGAAAAATTCATTTATCGGTAAATGCAATAAGGCGGTAACAGATTGTTGCCGCCTTATTCTTTAGCTTATCCTACTTTTGCCAAAACTCTTTTATGAGTATAGATTTTAATAAACTGCTTACGGTAACATTTACGCTGTTTGCAGTAATTGATATTGTAGGTTCTGTTCCCATTTTAATTTCGCTGAAACAAAAAATGGGCGGCATGAATGAGTTTAAGGCAACGTTGATCTCTGGTGCCTTGATGATATTATTCATGTTTATCGGCGAAGCTTTTTTAGGAATTCTTGGTTTAGATGTTGGCTCCTTTGCTGTAGGCGGTTCCATCGTAATTTTTATTCTCGGTCTTGAAATGGTATTAGGATTAGAATTTTTTAAAAGTGAGCAAAACGTAAAGGCGGCAACAGTAGTACCGATTGCATTTCCATTGATTGCCGGCTCGGGTACGCTTACCACTATTATGTCGCTAAGAGGAGCTAACTATGGGGAAACAATTCTATTAATTGCCATACTCATTAATCTCATTATTGTTTACGCAGTACTAAAATCACTGGGGCCAATCGCCAAACTACTTGGTCCGGCAGGTTTGATTGCAGTAAGAAAATTTTTTGGTGTAATATTGCTCGCCATTGCGGTGAAAATATTCGCTACCAATGCGCCGGGACTAATAAAATAGCTCCGATTTTTCTGGCCTCGTAGTACAATGGATAGTATAAGAGTTTCCGAAGCTCCAGATCCAAGTTCGATTCTTGGCGAGGCCACTAAGGCCATCCTTTAACCAATGGATGGCTTTTTTATTATCTCCGATATATTTTCTACCTTTCTTGTTACAACAAAACCAACTAATATGCCAACTACATCTCGCAAACCTTCCACTTTTCTTATTTTCCCCTGGGGGCTTCTTTCTATTGTGCTGGTACTCGGTTTAAATCTGACACTAAACAATGAATGGTTTAGCAAAAACTGGAGCTG
The DNA here is from genome assembly GCA_022843585.1 of Chitinophagaceae bacterium. Lineage (GTDB taxonomy): Bacteria > Bacteroidota > Bacteroidia > Chitinophagales > Chitinophagaceae > JJ008. Next base: position 695,232 of record JALHNJ010000001.1, on the reverse strand, counting down.
GATAGCATTGGTACTGATCATTCCAGCCGCAATCTTGGAAAATTTTAAAGTGGGGTATTCTACTATGCGAATCATGTTCATGAAAGTGGTGTATTCACTTATTTCATTCTTATTAGTAGGCATGGCGTTTGGCTCTGCACTTACCGGGTATCATATTGAAAAGTTTCAAAAAATTGAAGGCGTAAAAGTAATAAACCTTCCCTGGTATGTTTTATTAGCATTGATGGTACTGTTGCTGATACAGGTGGCCCAACTATTTAGTATGCTCAAAGCTGTGAAAAGAGAATTTATGCAAATGGACCCAGATCAATAAACCTTACAGTTGATTAATGGCCGCTTTTAAAAAAGGCCAGGTGGGCAGCGACGAGATAATTTTCAACTCTTCTAGTAAAGAGCTTTCATTGTCTAAGAACCTCAGCACTTGCCGGGGTTTATTTTTTTTAAAGAGCTGCGAAAATATTTGATCGCCGGGCAGTTTATTATAAAAGAGTATATGTAGTAGTGTATTGTCATAAAATCTAAACCGCCCCGGTGTTTCCGGAAGATTATTCAATGATTTGTTAGCGGCTAAATAATCAACAATCTGTTGGGATTGTTTTTGTATGAATTGAAAAGTATATCCACTGGAAGCTTTGGTTTGTCCTCCTGCTGTTCCTATCATCCATTCATCTTGACCTTTGAAAGACAGCCTTTCGTTTGTCATTGGAATTATACCGAATTCCTCTTCTTTTATTACGTACTCGTCAATTTTCAAAAATTCATTTATATAGCTTTTTAACGCTTTATCATACCCCTTATCCTCCAACAAGTTTTTGGTAAAAAGAGTGTATTCTATTAACGCTGAGCTGTTGCTAAACGGAAGTACATACGCAAACGTAGTACCATGTTGTTGATGTACCCGAAAGTCCATCATAGTAGCTTCTTCTGGATTAAAAGATGGTTTTGCTGTTTCAATTACCCAACCTTTAAAATGCTGCAATAATTTGACAGATCCCTTCTTTACCTCTGCTGGCTTATAAATAGAATTGAAAATTTGTGTGCTCGCATCTAATAACCTGAACTCCTTATCATCTATCTTAAAAATGATCCACTCCTTGTCATATTTACACCCTTTCACATCACCATATACAACTTCCACATTGCCTTTTTTATTTATTTCATTAAAGCAATAGGTGTAAAAATCGGCTCCCCGTATCATTTTATATTGATAAGGTGCAATATCCAGCGGAGAAGAAAAATCATTGCTGAAAAATGATATGCGATCCCATTTTTTAAAGACGATTTCATCAAAAAAACCATCGGCAGCTTCCCAAAAACACCAGGTTCGGTCATTTTTTGTTTTAGCCTCTTTGTCTATTAGTAAGATTTTCTTGTCTGCAAGATTTTTATGGCAGAGTATCCGCATTAATAAGCTAAGGCCTGCACAGCCGGCACCACATATAATATAATCGTATGAGTTGGATCTAAGCAAGGAAAGATTTGAATACTAAAGATAGGAACTAGAACAAGTAGTTAATCAGCAGCTTCGGGGGCATACTCCACTTTTCGGTTGCCGGCCATCAATTTTTTATCCCGGCGAATTTTCTCCCAATATTTTTTATGGACATATAACATTCCGAAACTCTCTCCTTTATGTCTGTCTAAATGCTTATGGTGCATTTTATGTGCCCACCGGATAGTTCTTACATAGGAATTATTACTTCTTGTAAACCATTTGAACCGCTGGTGAATAATTACATCATGCACTATAAAATAAGCAATGCCATATGCCATAATGCCGAAGCCAATGGCCTGCATCCACCATACTTTATCAAAAGTGCCGAAATAAATCAACAACATGCTTGGGATGGCGAATATGATAAAGAAAGCATCATTTTTTTCAAAAAATCCCGGCTCTGTCTGGTGATGATCTTTATGGAGATACCATAAAAATCCATGCATCACAAAACGATGTGTACACCATGTAATACCTTCCATTATGATAAAGGTTGCCAGCAAAACCAATATATATCTTACAACATCCATTTTACTATATTTTAACCTGCCATTTTAATTTGATAATGTTCTGCCCACCATTTTTCTATTGCAGGAAAAGCCAAATGAAACCAGGCAGTAAACTGCTGTGGTTTTTGCTGCAGCGATATCCGAATTTCCGATACTTCTGCATAACAATAATTCAATACTTCTTCAGTATTAAAATTAACTTCTCCCTCAAACTCACCCACAAATACATGATCAAACTCATGCTCAATTAATCCATTACCAAGTTCTGCTTTATAAACAAAGTCAAAAACCTTTTCTACCGGTACTTGAAAACCCAGCTCTTCGCTTAACCTTCGCAAGGCAGCCTTTTCTGTTAACTCTCCGGGAGCGGGGTGACTACAGCAGGCGTTAGTCCATAATCCGCCGCTATGATATTTACCCAAAGCCCTTTGCTGCAGCAGCATCTCCCCTTTTTTATTAAAAATAAAAACACTGAATGCCCTATGCAATAATCCTTTTACATGTGTATCAAATTTCTCATGGATTCCCAAAGGATTGTCTTGGCTATCAACTAATATTACATTTTCTACTCGCATAGTTAGATTAATCGCAACTGATTCTTTACTCCTGCCCTGAAAATTATTAATGCCTTACGGTAATTGGGAATCCGAATTCTTTCTTCCAATATTCTAGACGGTTGCATACTTTTAATTTTCTTAAATAGGGAGAGATAATACTTGTACGCTACATATACCCCAAACTTTGCCTTTAATGGCAAGTTTAAAATCCCTTCGTATGCTTCTTTAAAATCATTACTAATCTCTTCTTCAATATCCCTTTTTTGTTGTGTCGTAAAATTTTCAAAATCACAGCCGGGAAAATAAACCCTCGCCAGGCCGGTATAATCAGCTTTAATATCCCGCAAAAAATTTACCTTTTGAAAGGCCGCACCCAAAGCTCTTGCTGGTTTCTCTAATTTTTGATACAGCTCCTTTTTGCCTTCGCAAAAAACATACAAACACATAAGCCCAACTACTTCAGCAGAACCATATATATATTCCGTATAACCCTTTTTGTCATATTTCGTTTTACATAAATCTAATTCCATGCTATGAAAAAATGCATCAATTAATTTATGATCAATATTATATTCATTAACTGTTCGCTGAAAGCTATTTAATACAGGATTAAGGCTAATGCCTCTTTCAATAGCTGCATAGGTTTCTATTTTGAACTGTTCCAGTAATAAGCCTTTATCATATTCATGAAAAGTATCAACGATTTCATCTGCAAATCTTACAAAACCATAAATATTATAAACAGGTGTCTGCAAATCAACATGCAGCATTTGTATGGCAGAAGAAAAAGAAGTACTGTAATTTTTTGTCACTATACGACTGCAATCTTCACTTGTAGTATGAAACAACTTAACCATAATTCTAAATTAATAAATTATCTCATTGTTTTGATTACTTGTTTAGCCACTACTTCACCGCTTATTAAACTGGGCGGAACACCCGGACCAGGTACAGTTAACTGTCCGGTATAAAATAGGTTTTTCACTTTTTTACTTTGACAAGAAGGCCGAAATATTGCAGTTTGCAACAATGTATTAGCCAGCCCATAAGCATTGCCTTTAAACGAATTGTAATCATTTACAAATTCTGTTACCGAATAAGATTTCTTATACACAATTGAGTCAATAATTGACTCTCCCAGGTGCTTTTCCATTCGCCGGGCTATTTGCAAAAAATATTTTTCTCTTAGTTCTTCTGTATCTCCTTCCAATCCCGACGCCACAGGAATCAGAAAAACAATATTTTCATGGCCTGCTGGTGCAACGGTTTCATCCGTTACCGATGAAATACTTACATAAAATAATGGTGCCGTTGGCCATTTCGGTTGCTTGTAAATTTCTTTGCCGTGCACATCAAAAGAAACATCAAAAAATAATGAGTGGTGAACAGGTTGTTTTAATTTTTTATTCAGCCCAACATAATACAGCAGGCAAGATGGTGCCATTATTTTTTTGGCCCAATAGCTATCCGTATAAGTTCTATATTCTGGCTGTAATAATTTCGTTTCCGTAAAATGGTAATCCGCACCACTTACCACTACATCAGTATCATAGCTACCTTTATTGGTAATTACTTTTTTGGCGGTTGATTTATCAATAACAATTTCACTTACGTTTTCATTAAAATTAAATTTTACCCCCAGCTCAACAGCAAGCTTGTACATGCTCTCCACAATTGCATACATTCCTCCTTCAGGATACCAGGTACCGCCTTTAATATCAGCATAGTTCATCAGGCTATATAATGCTGGTGTATCTTCTGGCAGAGCACCTAAAAACAACACCGGGAACTCCATCATTTGCCGGAGCTTTGGATGCTTAAAATAATGATAAATATGTTTTTTTATAGAAGAGAAAACCTGAAGCTTGAAAACACCACTTATTGTTTCCCAATCCATGAACTCAGAAAGTGACTGGCCCGGTTTGTAAACCAATTTATTTACTCCAACCTCATATTTATATGCAGCACCCTTAAGATATTTTTTGAGTTTTTCAGCACTACCTGGTTCTATTGCTTCAAAAACCTTTTTTAATTCAGTAAAATCGGCCGGCATATTTGTGTGTCCATCGTTCCAATAAATGCGATAAGAAGGGTCAAGGCGATGAAGCGAATAATAGTCAGTAACTTTTTTACCAAATTGTTGAAAGTATCGTTCAAATACATCGGGCATCCAATAAAAGCTTGGTCCCATATCGAACGTAAATCCGTTTTCCTTTAGCTGCCTTGCCCTGCCTCCGGGTGTAGGGTTTTTTTCAATTACAGTGACATGCCACCCTTCTTTGGCTAAAAAAGACGCTGCGGATAACCCGGCAAACCCACTGCCAATAACAATCGCTTTTCTACTGCTCACTACTAGTTTTTTAGAATCTGCTGATTTGTTCTTTCAAAAGTTTACGAGCAAAATGAATGCGACTTTTAATAGTTCCCAGCGGTTCATTTAATACATCTGCAATTTCATTATACCTGTATCCGTCAAAGTACAACAAAAAAGGGGTTTTAAATATTTCAGGCAACTCTGTAATAGCTTTTTTTATTTCTTTAATCCTCATTTCACTTTCCGCACCGTTGGCAACGGTAGCCTGGTTTTGATTAAGTAAATAATCATTAGGCGTACTATCAAAAATTGTTTTTTGCTTTGCCTTTCTTCTGTAATTATTTATAAAAATATTGCGCATGATGGTAAACAACCATGCTTTAATATTGGTGCCAACATTATATTTTTCTCTATTAGCCAGTGCTTTGTATAATGTTTCCTGGTAAAGATCGTTAGCGGCCTCATTATCCCGGGTAAGATTGATAGCAAATGGCTTTAGAAAACTGGCATTGTTAAGTAGCATTTCATTAAACTCAAGTGTTGACATAGCTTTTTGTTTAAATAATTTACGTCAAAGCTAAACAAAAAGATTGCTGATAAACATATTTTTGTTTAATATTTTAAGAATATTATTAAACAAATAAAAATCAACCTATTACAAAGGCAGGGAAATTATAATGTAAACAAATACTCCATTACTTCTGAGAGAGATCTCTTAAAGTAGACATTTTCTGGAGTTTTCTTTTTGTACTGTTGGGTTAAATAACCAGAAATCAGTGTAGGAGTATTTCCAAAGCGTTGTTGGATATTAGCAAGGAATTTTTCAAAGTTGAAATGTGCCGCTGTGGCTGTAAGATGTGTAAAAACAACATCGGGCTTTTTGTAGTTAATGATATACTCCATATCCTTCATGGGCACATTTGCACCAAGATATATTGTTCGGGCACCACGACTTTTTAGCAAGTAATACATGAACAATAACCCAAGTTCATGGTGCTCACTTTCAGGTAAGAATAGTAAAAAAGTCTTATCAATTTTTACGGTAGATACTGTTGTTTCTATTCCGACAATTAATTTCTGGCGGATAATATTGGTAACCAGGTGCTCCTGCACTGGATTAATATGTCCTGTTTGCCATAGAATCCCAATTTTTTCCAGGAAAGGAAAAATTATTTGTACTACAGTTCTTTCAATCCCTTTTTCAGCAATGTATTGTGACAAAATTTTTTCAAAACTGTCAATATTGAGATCCGCCATCTCCTGAACCAGCTCGTTAATTATTCGCTCCTGCACAATCTTAACATCACCGAAAGAAAGTATCCGCTCCTTAATCTCCTGCGGTTGCATCTTATCTATGTGCGATATCTTATATCCATACTTATTAAGCAATGCTATATTAAGTATGGTTTTTAATTCCTCGTTAGAATAATAACGAATATTAGTAGTTGTACGCTGGGGCTTCAAAAAATTATATCGCTGCTCCCATATACGTATCGTATGAGCTTTAATCCCGGATAGATTTTCTAAATCCTTTATTGTAAAGGCGTTCATAGGATACTATTACAACCTGTTTTTAAAAAAGTTTGATTAGACCCAAATTTTATAGCTGGCTATTTCTGATTTTTCCAGTCTCTATTAATTTGGAAAGGCTATGGCTGATGGAAGGGGTTTTCAACGCCTCAAGATGACGATGATGGTGTAAATCTGTTCCTACAAGATTATATTGTCCTTTTTTAATGAGATAACCAGCAAGTTCCTGTACTGATTTTCCATAATAGCCCGTTAATGCAAGAATATTTAGCTGGAACAGGCAGTCTATTTCCTTCAGTTCTTCATAAAACTCTTTGTTGTTTGCCAGATAAATGTATCGCTCCGGATGTGCAATGATAGGTTGGTATCCCTTCATCTGCATTTCAAATAAAATATCTTTCAAGCTCATTGGTGCATGCGCCAATGAAAACTCCACCAAAACCATTTTGCCGCTTACTGTTAACAATGGTTGGTTCGTTCGCAATAATTCCTCCATATGATCGTCCAAAAAATATTCTGCAGCAGCATGTATTTCAACTGAAATTCCTTCCTGATTAACAGCCTCCTGTAATAACTCCAGCTTTCTAAGTACCCCATCTCTTGTGTTGCGATACATATCCCACATTATATGTGGCGTTGTGATAAGTTTAGAATATCCTAATGCAGCTAAGCCCCGGATTAATTGGAGAGAGGTTTCAATATCAGGAGAACCGTCATCTATGCCCGGAAGCAAGTGAGAATGCATATCAACCTTTACCTGGCTGAAATCAGTTTTCGTGGATTCCGGTTTTGAACGGGAGAATAATTTAAACATACTTTAATCAGTGGCCTAAATTACTCATTTCTGCCGTGAATAAAGTTGTTAGATGAAATTTTAAAAATTGGCTTTGGGAAGAGAAGGGAAAATTTTTGAAACTAATTTGCTTTGGGGAAATACAACATACCAGGCTGTAAGAAATAACAGCATGAAGTCGGTATAGAAATTCTGGTGTTGCTGATACCATAATTCAAGGGCACCTTTATGAGGAAGGATCACATCTCTGTAGGTTTCTTCCGGAGATAATTGGCTTTGTGTAATTACCAGTTCTTCGTCCCTGAATACAATGGAACCAATGCCGGTAAGTCCCGGTCTTACATTGTACACTTTTTCTTTCATATCCGAAGAATAACGTTCAAACCCACTTTTCATGAGTGGACGTGGGCCAACAAAGGACATATCACCGGTAAGAATATTGATCATTTGTGGTAGCTCATTCAATTTTGTTTTCCGCAAGAAACGACCCACAGATGTTACCCTTGGGTCGTTCCTTGTGGTTAGATCCTTTGATCCCATATTTGGACTGTTCTTTAACATGGTCGCAAATTTGAGGATGCCGAAGATTTTATTCTTATACCCTATCCTATCTTGTTTATAAAAAACTTCATGCTCTCCCGTAAGCAATAAAAGAATAATGATGGGAATAAAAAAAGGTAGCAGGATGATCAATGCTACCAGGGAAAAAAGAATATCGAAGAAACGTTTAATAATTTTATACATATTAATACGGGAGTATATTTTGCAAAATGCCGAATAATGATACGTAGTACAAGAGTGCGACGCAACAGGCGATGCTAGTAGCAATGCAGCCGGGTCAATAAATTCTTATTGAAACGTAATTTTATCCGGAACAGTTTTGCCTGAATCAAAGTAAGCATTGTACCAATTAACTGTTTCCTTGAGCCCCTCTTTCCAATCCACTTTGGCAATAAAGTTCAAATCTTTTTTTGATTTAGTAATATCCGGACTGCGGCGTGATACGGAGCCGGGATATGTTGGCGCATTGGTATACTCCCCTTTAAAGTTCATTAACTCACCAGTTGCACGGGTCAATGCTTCAATAGTAATTTCTACTCCAGTACCAAGATGATAGATTTCTCCATTGGTACCAGGTGTTTCCATTGCAAGGACAGTTCCTTCCACAGCATCGGTGATATAACAGAAATCTCTTGTCTGGTCGTGACCATAAATTAAATAAGGATTTTGTTTATCCCTGAAACGAATAACCAGGTGAGGTATTACATGATTAAAACCCATTCTTGGACCAAACACATTATGATAGCGAATGATGGTGGTTTCGAATCCTAACATCTTAGCATAGTTAAGAAAACCTGATTCACCTAAAATTTTTGTGACCGCATAGGTAAACCTTGGATGTGCAATATTCTGAATAGTCAGCGGCACTTCTTCCGGAGTTGGAATGGCATAACCAAAAGCATCGACCGTACCTGCATAATTCTCACTGGTAGATGCAAAAACCACTTTTCTGATTTTAGAACGACGTATCCACTCCAAAGTATAAAGTGCCAATGATGTATTGATACGAATTACTTCATGTGGTTTTGAATTAGCATTGTCTACACCAACTAAAGCTGCCATCATATACAACTGGTCGTACTCATTATCTAATTTTTCATACGCTTCAGGATAAGAAAAATCATCTTCAATCAGTTTTATCTTATGCTTTGTTATAAGGGCATCAAAATCTTCATCCCGGTTCTTCTTCATAAAATTATCGGCGATAGTCAATTCATAATCCCGGTTCTCTGCCAGGTATTTGGCCAAATTAAAACCAATAAATCCTGCACCGCCTAATATCAAAACCTTTTTAGTCATAGTCAATTTAAATTATTCGGGTAATTATAAATCTCCCCGGCCAATTACTTTAACGGTATGGCGGGTGGAAAGTGTTTTTATTTCTTCGTTAGTAAGTACACCAATTGTATCATAAATAAATGTGGGAGCATGTGCCAGTAGTTTATCAATCAACTGAGGATTATTTCTGTAATCCTTATGGCCGGTAGTGATAGTGATCAAATCGTATTGTTCTTTCAGCAACTCATCTAACTGTTGATTGATCCAAATATCTTTTTCTTCCCAATACAAAACATGCGGATCATGTAGCGAGGTAATAGCCCCTTCTATTTCAAGATGATCGTAAAAACCTTCTACCGGCGTGTAACGGGTGTCGCCAACATCATTCAAATAACTTACGCCCAGCAGTAAAACTTTTTTATCCTTTAAAGAACCGTTGAATTGGGTTTGTAAATATTCAAAAGCATACAAAGGCATTTTATCGTTAATGCGAACGCCTTTTTCACTTTGCTGTAACCCTTCACTACTTCCAAACAAATTCATTTTTGCCCAACTTGCCAATAACGGATCTTTTGTAAGACAGTATCCACCTACTCCTAATCCGGGCAACATGATATTTTTATGTGTGGGCCGCATACGAATTGCATTCACCACTTCATAAATATCAACACCGGCTTCTTCAGCAAAGCGGCTCCATTCCACCATAAAAGCAATATTCATAGCCCGAAAAGAATTTTCCAGCACTTTCGCCATTTCTGTTGCGTTGGTATTACCCAATCTTGTTAATGGATACTCATCTGTTTTAATAACTGTTCGCAAAAACTTTTCTGCTTCATTTGCACTTCTGTCATCTGTGCCTGCGAATACCCGGTAGAAATTTTGAATCGAATCAATGTATTTAGGGCCCGGCATTACCCTCTCATACGAGTGAGCCACTTTTAGCTCAGTAATCGGCAATTCTCTTTTTTGCAAACAGTCTTCCACCAATGGCCTTACCACTTTTTCGGAAGTACCCGGTGGTACTGTTGTTTCTACTAACACCAATACATCGGGGCGACAATTATTACCAATACTTTCAATTGCTTTTTTGAACGGAGTAAGGTCAACACTATAATCTTCAAGATTGTTACCAGCTCCTGTTTGCTTTTTAACATCGAGGTTAATATCTACAACAACAACATCTGCTTTACTATATACGTATGGGTCGTAAGTAGCGTAGTAATTATTCTTCTGTCTTGAATTTTCATAATACAGCGAAATCTTAGGATCGCTGGCTAATATGGGAAACACTCCTTCATTAATAGAACATATTTTCCAATATGATGATGCTGTTGGTAAGTCAATACCAATAACAGCATATTCTTCTGTTAATGCATTGGCTACTACTAATCCCATTACCGAACCTACGAAACCAAGTCCTTGTACAACGACGACTTTCTTTCCGGGATGCAATGCAATAAAATCATCAATCCCTGCTTTGTCATTTACAGATGATGGTATGGGATATTCTTTATTGGTGATCGGGCTTCGGGAGATATGCTGAATTGTTGTTTCCATATTTATAATAACGGCAATAAGCCAGAAAATTTTTTTGTTGTAAAGATAATTAGTTTGCCTGTTGAAGTAATTCCATGTATTTATTCTTCATCATAGCATGTACATAAACCTGGCTGAAATTCTCCTCAATCTTTTGGCGCAGATTAGATGCAGCTTGTTTCATTTCTTCTGAATGGGCTAGTGCATATTTCAATTGCTCCAATAATTCGCTGGTATTTCCAGCCTGGAACAAGAGACCAGTTTCTTTGTGAGTGACGATATCAACGCTTCCTTCAATTGCAGAGCAAACAATAGGACAACTCATTGCTCCGGCTTGTAATAGTGTACTTGGAAAACCCTCCCGGTATGATGCATGAACCATAATAGTAGAAAGATGCATGTAATATTCCGCATAATCACTCCACTCAATATGAATTATTGCCGGATAGGTTTTTAGTATGTCTCTTGCAATATCAGAGATCGGGTCAAGTTCATCTTCAAAAGATCCTAATAATATTAAGCGAAGTTGTTGGTTGTTTTCATAAAGTGTTTTGAAAGCTGTTAAAACCTCATCGATACCTTTATCTTTTACAATTCTTCCCATGTTCAATAAATAGCAAAATCGCTCCTCATACTTAAGTTGCTTTTTTATTTCGTCCAGCTTTTCGGGTCTTAACGCACTTATTGAATACCGATTCAGATCGACCCCATTACTCGAACCAGCACCAATTACATGCAGTTTTTTTTCATTCACTAATTTTTTCTTCCGGATATACTTAAGTAAGGAATAGCTATTGGGCCATACATGATGCGCAGCTTTTCCCGTAAGCTTTTCCATCAATACAAGTATACGTCTTGACGTTCCCTGTGCCGTCATAAAACGCAACCCCGCAATAGTGTGTATTCTAATTTTTACACCGGCAAATTTTGCAGCCAGCATAGCCAGTAATCCCGCCTTCGGGGTATGAGAATGCACAATATCTGGCTTCTCTTCTTTAAATAACTTATAAAGCCTCCATAGAGATTTTAAATCTTGAAATGGTGCTATTTGCCTTGCCATCGGAACTTTTCGGTAACCGCATCTTTCATTTTTAATCAAATCGGGCCACTCTTTCCCATCACTACTTACCATAATTACGTCAAAGCCATTTTCATTCATGTATCGCATTTGGTTTGCCAAAAGTGATTTTAGCGATAACGGGCTGGTGGTGATGCGGATTAACTTAGGCATGTTTTAAATAACATTTCTTATACCAAACCTCAAGAGCAAAAAGAGTCCATATCATTTTGGCTCTTTTCTCATCTCCTGATTTTATTCTTCTATTCCAAAGATTATCTATAAAACCGCTAGCGACAAACTGTTGACAATAAGCATCATTTGGCAATATATACGATGCGATCAAATCTCGTAATTCATTATCCACCCATTTCTTTAATGGAATTTCAAACCCCCGTTTAGGCTGGTTTATTAATTCTTTTGGCAAATATTTCTCTGCCAGTTTACGCAACAAATATTTTGTTTGACCACCTTTAATTTTATAACTATCTGGCAATCCCGGTATAAATTCTAATAACTCTTTGGAGAGCAATGGACTTCTTCCTTCTAAAGAATGAGCCATAGTGGCTATATCCATTTTTACAAGTAAGTCTCCATTGAGAATATTATCAAAATCAAGATTCATGATTTTTTGCAACCCGGAAAGTGAAGATTTATTAATTCTGTCAAAATCATCCTTTACCTGTTTCAAAATACCAGAACTGGTTATTATATTCTTTTCAAATCCTTCAAAACTGTCGATTGTTGCTGATAAGTAAGTACGCAGGCTATCTTTTCTTGCAAGATCTGTTAGCCTGTATAAATAGTTATACTTGCTTTTTTTATTATGTGGAACCGGTAGTAATGTGTGCGCAATGGTTGCTGATTTCTTAATTAGAAAGCCTGCATTAAAGAAGTCATATTTTGCAAATGGAACATATCGCCTGTAACCGCCAAAAATTTCATCGCCCCCGTCTCCATTAAGAATAACTGTGAGACTCTTCTTAGCTTCCCTGCTTACATAATAACTTGGTATAGCAGAGCTGTCCATAAAGGGTTCGCCGTAATTAGCCAGTATCTCCTCTACATCATCTTTTAAATTACCATAAGAAATCGCTATTTCATGATGTTCAGTATTGTACTTATCCGCTACCAGCTTAGCTAGTGGAGCTTCATTATACTCACCGGCAAATGATACTGTAAACGTTTTAAGCGAAGAATTGTATTGCTTTGCAATGGCACTTACTACACCGCTATCAATGCCACCACTCAAGAACGAACCAACTTCCAGGTCCGACGACTCCACCCTTCGTCTCACTGCAGCATGAATATGGGTATCAACGGTATGAAGAGCTTCCTCAAAATTTACAGTCGATTTCCGTTGATAATAAGTATGTATATCCCACCACTTAGTAATTTTTACTTCGGGATTATTTAGTGAAACGGTAGCATAAGAACCGGCTGGCAACTCCCACACATTATTATAGGGAGTTGATGATTTATAAAAATACCCCATACGGATATATTGCTGCAAATGTTGTTCATTAATTGTTTCCTTTACCTGTCCTTGCAAGGCGTTTAACTCACTGGCAAAAACAAACGATTCTTTATTACAATAGTAATAAATTGGTTTCTTTCCTGCACGGTCCCTGGCAACAAATAATTCGTTTTTGGTTCGATCAAAAATCACAATGACAAACATTCCGTCAAACTCATTCAGGCAGTTTGGGCCAGACTTTTGGTAAGCATGGAGAATAGTTTCTGTATCTGAATTTGTTTTGCACTGCAGATTCAGTTTTTTTCTTACCTCACTATGATTATAAATTTCTCCATTAAAAATTATGCTGAGCTCATCATGATGCATCGGTTGGTGCCCTTCAGCAATATCAAGAATGGCTAACCGGTGATGGTGTAATAGCAATGAACCTTCCTCAAATGTGGTTTGTTCATCGGGTCCCCGATGATACAAATCCTTAGTGAGACGGGGAATATCTAGTCGAAAATTAATGGAGCCTGCAATACCACACATACAATGAGTTATCTGGAAGGAACAGCGAAATTTAAAATTTTATTGAACCACTTCGGATATGGCAAATTACTTTTCTGATACAATAATATCATCATGATCAGATAAAATGGCATACAAGGAATTTTATATCTTGACAAAGCTCCAAAGTTGGCTGATGAAATACCTACTGCAACAGCAAATACAAAAGCAAAAATAAAACACATTAATATTCTTGGCTCAGAAAAAGAAAGTCGGAAAAAATTTTTCACCCCCTTTTTGGATAGAAAGAAAAGAGTTATAAAAAGAAAAATTGAAGACTCCAATACAGATAATAACATAATTGGAGAGTTAACCTCCCAAATAAAAGGACGATAAAATGTAGCTGTAATACCTCCAAATACCATCAATACAGGATTAGAAGTATTAATCTCAAAATGAGAATCAGTACCTCCCGTCTGTTGGTTAATGACCGCAAACATTTCCCGTTGATGCTCAGCATTACCGGCAATTTTATCCAATTGATATTGCTGACCTGCCTCTGTTGAGGTTAAATAGTTTAGTAATAACAAGCCTATAAGCAAACTGCCAGCAAAGGTCATTCCCGCAAAAATTCGTTGAAGCGTTTTGTTTTCAATTAACTTATTAAACTCAGCAAACTGCCATATTAAAAGGCTAAGCACCAAAACTAAGAGAATATATACTTTGATAAAGTATACTAATAAACCGCAACCAATAATCAGAGCTAGTGAAACTAATATCTTTTTCTTTTTTACAAAAATATTAAGAAAGGCATAAGTAATATATCCAACTGCCCCAAAGCAAATTGGATCTTTGAGCAGCCCCGAACTCCAGTAGCAAACACTAGGAAGAAAAAGACAGGCAAAAGCAATTTCTTTCCATTGCTTGGGATAATAATAATAGAATGTTTTAAATAAACGAATAGCTCCACCCAAAGCAAAAAAACCAAAAATCATGTTGATACATATGTAGCTATTCCCGAAAATGAATGAAGGTATTAATGCCAGTTTTCCGGGGAAAAAATTAGCACTGGCAAACATATAGTTATACGTAAGATCAAATTCATAATTATCGTAATAGAAATAATCAAACAACGGACTTTTATAAGTAAGCTTTTGCGACTCCAATGCCACCCAAAAGTTATTTGGATTATCAGCAATTGCTGCCCTTAGATTTTTAGTTGCCTGATAGAATAAACCAGTATCCCCCCCCTTGAAATAAAACTCTGTAAGGAGGGTAAATGCAAGTACACATATCAACTTAAAGTAAAATGCCCGGAAATAAAGCATTTTAATCCGCTCATCTTTATACTTTTTTGCTTTGGCCCTTATTATAAAAAATAAAATAAGAAAACAAACCGGAAAGTAAAATAAATCAGCTGGTGAAAAAAAACGAGTAAGGAGAAGCATGCTTTTTAATATTCACAATGGGATATATGATGCGTTTAATCAAACAAATTAATAAAAAGAGCTACCGATGACTCCACAGAGTAGTGCTCCTGGATTTTCTTTCGGGCTGCTATACCCATTTGCTCCCGCAGTTTAGCTTGCGTTAATAATTGCAAGAGTCGTTCTTTCCATTCTTGCTCAGTTGCACAAATAAAACCACTTACTCCATGATCAACAATTTCCGAATTGACCCCAACAGGTGATACCACTGCAGGAATGCCCAGGGACATATACTGTATTGCTTTAAAGCCGCATTTTCCTTTTGAGATTTCATCATTATATAGTGGCATAAGGCCAATATGAAAACTTAAAAGATCATTACTTTCAGTTTCTTTATTCCATTTAATAAACTGGTAGTTATGCAAGCTCAATTGGGGGTCTTTATCCGCTATTACCACAAATTTAAAAGCATGTGATGCCTGTAACTCTTGCAAAACCGGTAAAATAATATCAAGATATTTTAGCGTACTGAATGTACCCGTCCATCCTATTGATGGCATATCTGTCATTTGCTGCTGTAATTTATTGTGCACATGCCCGGTATCAACAACTGTAGGAATAATATTAACCTGTGTATTATACTGAGAAGAGTAATCAGCCAGGAATTTATTACCTACAGAAATTTTGCAGGCCCACTTACAAATTTTTGCTGTTTTACCGAAATTTCGCAACCTGGAAATCGTTTTATTATACTGTGAACTAACGGGTATCCAGATGGCATCATCAAAATCGTAAACAATTTTTTTTCTCAGCACTTTAGAAATGACCCATTCAAATAAAGGCGGGCCAATTGGTGCTGCTTCCCGGTATATATAGATATGAGAATAGCTTACTAATTTAAATACATCTGCGCAACGTCGTAAAAAACCTGCCAGAACAGAAGCAATTTTTTTAAGCTTATTACCGGGTGTATATAAATTTTTCCAGCCAGTAGATGTATAAAAACTACTGACTTTATATTTTATATTGTTCACCTGTAATAATGATAGATAATGTTCGAACCTAAAACGTTGGCCAGGAGAAATACCCAAAGGGGCGGGAACAATGAAATATATAGCTTTTTTTCTACTTTTTTTTCTGTCCGACTGCATGCCAATAAGGAGCTTGTTCTGAGAAAATAATATTAGTAAGTCCTGCTGTTTCCATCATTTGCTGAATCTGCTGGCGAGAAAATCGTTGTTCAAGCGGGGTACCAAATCTGTCCAACGCATCATTACGAATAATATAAAATGAAGTGCTTTCGTACGAATGTAAGGGTACACGGGAACGTATTTTTTTTGATACACCCAGTATTTTAAGAAACCGGCTGAAAAGAACAAATGGCATATAAAAAATTAAGGCCATTATATTACAGGCAATTCTTTTTAATGTATCCGGCATCCGGCTTACTACCCGGCGAATAAGATTAGAAAGAGAAAACAATGTTTTGTATAAAAATCCCCGATTATCCAGACTATAATAAAGGTAAACCAGGAAATGACCGCCAGGCTTTATTTTTTTCACACAGGCATTCATTGCTTTTTGCGTATCAGGAATATGATGTAAAACGCCGAGACTAAATCCAAAATCGAAATAATTGTCGGAAAATGGAAGATTGTCAATGGAGGCTTTGTATAAATGAATATTTTCTATCCCGCTTAACAGTTCTCCTGCAGCGAGTACAGCTTCACTTGGATCAATCGCCGCTACAGCACCTACACGGCTATGAAAATATTTTGACCACCTGCCAGTACCACATCCAAAATCTGCAGCAATTTTATCCAACCCAGTCATTTTATCGGCGACAATATCAAAATATGTATCCCCAATTTTTTTTATTTCATCATCTTTAAACTGGTGAAACGCCTTCCATTCCTCACCAAATGAATGTACCGTTGTTAAATCTATATTTTCGCCTAACTCATCATAGCATTTAATAGTATGAGTACCGGATTTAATAATACTTGCGGGTTGTTGTTGTTCTCTAATCATAAATTCAGTAGCTACTCCTTATTTGTTGATAGACATTATTGTAAGTTATAACACCAGAATGCAGATCATAATATTTTTCGGCAGCCTGGCGTATTAATTTTTTATCTATTTGTAAAAGCTCTTTCATTTGCGATGTAATTTCAGAATAGTTGATCTCATCAAATTTTTGATTTACCAACCCTACACCAGATTCACTAACAATAGATCCGGTATCTCCAATATCATTACAAATAATTGGTATCCCCATAGCCATAATTTCTCCCTGTTTGGTTGGCGAAGATGCTTTTTTAGAATAGACATCCTTAATAAAAAATATACTCCAGTCGCTGATTGATAAATATAGCGGAACATCATTACGGGCAGCAGCCTGAACTCGTATATACTCTGTACTAATTCCTCTATCTGCTGCTATTTTTATAATTCCAGCTGGTTTATCATGAGTAATAAATAAAAAAATGGCATCGGGAATTTTCACTTTCAGTACGGCAAAAAAATCCAGCATTTCATTGGTCATGTACCAACCTCCCAGTGAACCGAGATAAGTCAATACCTTTTTTGAGGAATCAATATTTAATTTACTCCTGACCTGTTGCTTTTGTTCTTCAGTAATTAACCTGTAATCAAAATGCTGTAAATCTGCACAACAGGGAATTACAGAAATTTTATCCGCCACAACCCGGTAGTTTTTCACTAATTCTTCCTTCCCTTTATTGGTTAATGAAATTATGTGGGTTGATTTAGCAAAGTATTCCTTTTCCTTTCTTTTATATATTTTGTAAACCCATTTATACAATGGATTACTCAGTTTCCACAAACCACTATCCACTCTTTCATCCACCCAAAAACCACGCATATCAAAGAGAAAAGGGACATTAAATCGTTTAAATAACTTTAATCCGGCTTCAGCAGCTACGTAACTACGACAGTGTATAAGGTCATACTTGTCCCTCTTATGCAATTGAGATGCCTTAGCATTTAATTGAATCTGGTCATACAGCTTTGAAAGAACAGGCGGCGTAGAAGTAAACCGCAATGTCTCCCATTTAATTCCTGCAGATGCCAGCACCTGCTTTACATGCTCGCCATTCGTAGCCATTCGATCACTCTTCTCTACACTCAACAATGTAAATCGAAAGCCCAACTTTGTTAATTCCCGTAAGTAGGGTATTACCTGCGATTGACCCAGTGGATCAGTCATTCCATCATAAGATATGTAAAGTATTTTTTTGCTCACGGTTAATGCAATTCTTAAGAAGGAAGAGAAATTGTTTTTGGCGTTTCGTTTAATACTGCCGCTTTTCTTTTAGCCCAGTTACGCAATAAAGCCGAACGTTTCTCAGCCGTCCACATTTTTGTATAAAATGTTTTCCCTTTTGGAAAATCCGCTTGGCTAATTGAGATATAAGGAGCCTGATTATTTGAAAGGTATTGAAGGGCTTTCAGATAAAGATTATGTGCTTGTTCCATTACCAGTCTTTGCGCATCGGTTAATGTAGCTGTTTGCCGGATATCTATAGCTTCTGTTGTAATAATGTTCCCCGTATCAATCCCAGCATTAATCCACATAATTGTGTTTCCTACTAAATGCCAGTCATTGTTCGCTATACACCAGTTTGTACAATTGGGACCACCCTTTACATAAGGAGATAATCCGGTATGAAGATTAATAATACCAATACTTGCAGGAATACTTAAGAGAGGCTCTTTGATAAGACTTGTTCCTGATACAATAATAATATCGGGTGCTAATGCTTTTGAAAAATCTTCTGCCTCTTTACTATTAATAGAATCAGTTTTAAGAATCTTAGCAGCAGGCCATTCAGGAAAATTGGCACTATACCATTGCTGCATATTCTTCCAGGCCTTGTAAATAGAAGCAAATCGAAACCTGTCCAAAATTTTAACCGGCAAGTGCAATAGATTACTTTTTGCAACTGCTACTTTTTTTTGCTCTATTACAATTCCTGCTATCGGGAAATGTTTTGCAATTTTTGCTGCTAATGCCCGTTGATTAGGCGCATCACCACACCATATTACTATTCGCTTTGTCACTTTATCATTCTTCGTAGCCTGTTCCAATAATTACCTGTAAGATGAAGATTTACCTTCCACCATCCCTCCTGGTATAACTCCACTCTTGGTATTGCCATGCTATTAGCCGGGTAGGTAAAAAATTTTTGCTCTACTGCCAATCCATACTTATAGCCTTGCTGCTGCGACAAACGCATTACTCTTTCATCAAAGCTGCCTATCGGGTATGATATTGTCATTGGCATTTTGCCAATTTCCGCCCTAATCCTGTCAGCAGAAATTTTTAACTCGTCAGTAATTTCTGATTCCTGTTGAAGAGATGCCAACATTGGATGTGTATGTGAATGAGATCCGATTATAAATCCAGCTGAATCTAGCTGACGAATGTCATCCCAATTCATCATTTTATTCTGAGGAAGTTGTACATCATTACATTGCTGTAAGATTTCATTTGTTATAGCCACCCGTTGTGGGTTAGACAAGCTCTTCATCCAGGGCTTTATTTCTTTTAGTAAAGGATTAGAAACAGCCGCAGCTTTAACCTGAATGCTTTTAAACTTCGCCGGAACAAAATCATATATAAATTCAATATGATTTTTTTGAGTTTGTTGAAAAACTCTATCTACCAGATAAGTCCAGGTAGGGATATTTTTATCAATACAGTCTGTTACAATATAAAAAGATGCGGGACAGTTGTACTTCTTTAAAATTGGTGCCGCAATTTCCATATTGTCCTTATAGCCATCATCAAAAGAAATTGTTGCAATTTGTTTTTTAGTTTTAAATGAAGCAGGATTTTCTAAAAAATGTTCAAGTGCAACAACGGTATAGTTTTTACCGAGGTATTGTATAATTTTTGAAAACAGTTCCGGCTTCATTGGTGGCCACATAGCATCCACTTCATC
This sequence comes from Chitinophagaceae bacterium, assembly GCA_022843585.1. Lineage (GTDB taxonomy): Bacteria > Bacteroidota > Bacteroidia > Chitinophagales > Chitinophagaceae > JJ008. The sequence goes on along the minus strand of JALHNJ010000001.1, from coordinate 675,242 downwards.
AGTTACCCGGTGAAAAAGAAAATTCCTAATCAACATTGCCTTCCAGGTATTTATAATGCCACATCTGGAAGAATATCAATGACCAGATTCGTTTGTCGTGAAAATTCTTTCCGTTGCGAAAAGCGGTTACGTAATGAGCCACCTGCTTTTCATTAAAAAGCCCTTGTGATTTGATACGTTGCGGATCAAGCCATTTATCGATCATGTACGATAATTCCCTGGTTAGCCAATTACCAATAGGAGCCGGAAAGCCCCACTTACGCCGATACACCAATTCATCCGGCAAATAACGTTGCAGTAATTTCTTCATTAAATATTTGGGAGTACCATTTTTGATCTTAAATTCCTGCGGAAGATTGTAACAAAACTCCATCACCCGGTAATCGAGATATGGATTTCGAACTTCGAGGCTATTAGCCATGGAAGCCGCATCCATTTTATACAATAAGTTATGCGTAAGATATTGGTCAATATCAAACAAAGAAATCTTTTCAAAATCAGAAAGATTCATTCCTTCAATCTTACGCCAGTTATCCTTTATAGATAAATCAGTAGAAGAAAGATTGAGCAACGAACCAATCTCTTTTTCAGAAAACATATATTGCTGCTCTGACCATAAATGTGCAAACAAATCTTTAGACGGAAGATCAAAAAGTCGTGAAGCCCTTTCGTAGCGGGGGCCACGCATTTTAAATAACGAATGGACAAGGTGGCGACCTACTCCCAAATCCATCCTGTATAAAGTTTTTACTTTCCGGTACACATCATAATACCCGTAGCCCATAAACAATTCGTCGCCACCATCGCCACTCATTGCTACCGTAACATTCTTACGGGCAACATTACAAACAAGATAGCTAGGAATAGTAGAAGGTGCCGCAAAAGGTTCGTCATAAAAATCAACGATTTTATCTACAATAGCAATGGAACTCTTATCCGAAAGATGTGTTTCGCTATGATTGGTTTTAAGAATTTTTGCTACTTGCGATGCATAGCCCGATTCATCATATCCTTTTACATCAAAGCCGATCGTAAAAGTATTTACGGGATTTACATTTTGTTTTTGGAACAATGCGCAAATCAATGAAGAATCCGTTCCACCACTTAAAAATGCACCAATAGGCACATCACTTATTTGCCGGTACTTTACAGAAGAAGCTAACAACTCTTCAAACTCATCCAGCACATCCTTTTCATTTCTTGGTGCCAGTGGACGGGCAATTATCTTTTCCGTGAATTTATAATATGACTTTACTTCAATTTTTCCTTTTTCAGCAATTAAATAATGTCCGTTTGGAAGTTTCTGAAACCCTTCAAGTATTGACTGAGAGTTCGGCACATATTCCAGGAAAAAATAATCCTGCAAAGCGGCCATATTAATTTTTTTCTCTATTGGCAATTGCAATAAAGCTTTTAGCTCAGATGCAAAAGCAAAGTCACTGTCTTTATGATAATATACTAACGGCTTTACTCCAAATCTATCCCGTATAATAAAAAGCTTCTTATCTTCCTTATCCCAGATAGCAAGCGAGAACATGCCATTAAAATCATTGACACATGCAATACCGACTTTCGCAAAGGCTTCCAAAATAACTTCTGAATCAGAAGTAGTACGGGTTTGTATATTATATTTTACAGCTAACTCTTTATAATTATATACCTCGCCATTAAATATCATAATATACCGGCCATTATGCGAATAGAACGGCTGGTTAGCTGCCGCAGAAAGATCAATAATGCTCAACCTTCTATGGCCTAACCCTATTTGGTCGGTTTCATCAAAAAAGAAGCCCTCTGCATCCGGGCCTCTATGACTAATAGCCGATGTTATACGCTGGAGATGCTGTTGTTTGTAATTGGGGGAGATGAATCCTGCTATTCCGCACATGCTGTATTTTGCTTAAGCGACGATATTTTCTTCTTGCCCAAATAAAGGCCATTAAGAAAAATATCCATAATGTGTATGATAAAAACTTAGTTACTTTCTGATAAAGGGTAGCCCATGGCGCAACAGTAGCGTTGGCTCTTCTATATTTATACGTAGTAAAAATATCCATTGCTACATCTGCTGGTATATTTTTATAAGCCGCTGTTAGAATTGCCGGATTACTTGCCAAAAATGCTATGCCGGGCTGATTATATTTTTTCAAAACGGTTTGATCAGGCTCCATATTGGGATCAAAGAAATGCCAGGTGCCATTATAAAAAGTCTCAAACCCAAAATGCCCTGTTGAATTGCCGTTAAAACCAACTACTCTTGTTGTAAACCCTTTTTTCCGTAATAAATCCATTACTACAATTGACTGCTGGCTACAAGCACCATAGGGATATTTTAAAATATCATCGGGTAGTACAATAGCACTTAAATCTTTTCCAGTAAAAGGCTCAAATAAAAGGGCCGGAAGATTGTTGTTTAATGAGAATCTGGAATAACCATGATAGAATCTTTGCCGTACTGCTGAAACAACTATTTCGGGATAGCTTTCCTCAAAATAGATATTTTCTTTCGTAGCACTTTCTACGGCATAAATACTGTCACAATAATCTTCAAATTTTTGGAAAGAATTGATCCGAAGTAAAGATGGATCGAAGTCTTCTTTGCCATTATATTTTGGTATTGAAGCGGTACTACTATACGCAGACGACTCCTCAGTGGTTATATCCAGCACTGCTGTAAAAACAAAAAAATTAAATGCAACAAACAGCGGTAACTGTAAGGCAAAAAACAATTTCTTCATAGATATTGGTCAAATAGGTTCTTCAGGTATTGTATAACGATGCTAAGCTACCTGTTAAAACCTTAATCAATATCTATCTAAAGCTTAAACTTTAAAAATTGCGTAGTATAACCCTGTTTAAAAACGTAGAATTACGATACCGGTGTTTTTTAAATTGCAGTATCAGAGTTTATTCTTACGAACAACGCATGTTCCAATTACCAGCATATCCAAACCACAAGAGAAAAAAGTACGGACTGCATGTTCCGGAGTCATTACAATTGGTTCCCCATTCAAATTAAAAGAAGTATTTAATAAAACAGGAACTCCTGTAATTTCTCCAAACGCTTTGATCAAATCGTAGTAGCGTGGATTTAAATTTCTCTCCACTGTTTGTGCCCTTCCTGTTCCATCTACGTGGTTTACAGCTCCGAGTTTATCGGTCCATTCAGGTTTGATAGGAACTACCCGTTCCATAAATCTCACTTTTCTTCCCGGACGAAGCTCAAAAATTTCTTCGGCCCTTTCTTCTAATACGGCTGGTGCAAAGGGGCGGAATGATTCACGGTATTTTACCGCTGCGTTTACTACATCTTTAGTACTTTCTTTTCGTGGGTCAGCAAGAATAGAACGATTACCCAATGCCCGGTGACCAAACTCCATTGCCCCCTGGAACCAACCCACCAATTTACCATCGGCTATTTCTTTGGCTATTTGTTCGGTAAGATTAGCCGGTTCTTCGTAATGTATTTTAAACTTCTGTAGGGTGTCTCTTATTTCATCATCAGAGTAAGAGGGCCCCCAAAAATTATGTGTTTGCTCCTGTATTTTTCTTGGCTTGTTACTATAGCGGTGCCATGCCAATAATGCAGCACCGATAGCCACACCTGAATCATCAGGACAACTGGAGATGCTGCTATTTTTATAAATATCCATATTATCAAGAAGGCCATTAAATACAGAGTTCATGGCTGCCCCTCCGGAGATAACAATATTACCGCTCTTGGTTCCGTGTTTCTCAGACAATTTCAACAAGTGAGTAACTGTTTCTACGAACACTCTTTGCATAGCTCCGGCAATAGCCTGGTGACGGCTGGTGATCGGATCATTCTTTTTTCTTGGCTCACCAATAAGGTCAATTAATTTTTGATGATAGAAGTGAGGTCGGCGATCAAACGAAAAGTAATCGAAATAAGTGAGGTCTAATTCAAATCCTTTATCCGTTAAATTAATAAGACTTCTTATTTTTTCATCGTATTCATTTTTCTCTTGGGAGTAAGATGATATGGCCATTACTTTCCACTCATCCACATCGGGAGTAAAACCAAGAAAATCTGTAAACACCCCGTAGAATAAACCAACTGAGTGAGGATAAATGACATTACTACGCTGAGTTATTACACTTCCTTTACCTGACCCAAAGAAACAAGTTTCATCTTCCCCGTGTCCATCAATAGTTAGAATATCTGCTTCTTCAAATGGAGATAAATAAAATCCATTGGCGGCATGACATTCGTGGTGGTTCATATAAATGATCCTTGTTTTGCCCCAGCGAATTTCCATTTCATTTTCCATAGGTCCATCAATAGCTCTCATTACCTGGATGGGTACATGCGAAAGCAATTGGCCCCGCCAGTTCATTTCTGATACCCATCTTTTTGATGCATGATTAACATTGCGCATCGGGTTCCAGGGAACTACAATCATATCCAGGTCTTCCCATTTCAAACCCTGGCTTTTCAAACACCACTCCGCAGATTTACTTGGAAAACTAGTGCTCATCTTTTGCCGGTCAAATCTTTCTTCAGGTGATGCAGCTACAATTTCACCGTCAATTAATAATGCGGCAGAGGAGAGATGAATGTAGGGATAGATAGCGAGAATTTTCATGTTTGTTATTTAATTAAAATGTTATCGTAAAAAAAATTTATTGTTGGTATTTATGCAATTGCATGGAATAAATTAAGATGCTTGTTCCATATAAAGATCTTCGAGGTTTCCGATCATCTTTTTTAAAGAGAACATTTCCTGAACGTCTGCCCGGCCATTCTTGGTCAATATTTCCCGCATGCCTGAATTGCGCAGTAATTTCAGTACCGAGTGATACACCTGTTCGGAGTTTTGAAAATCGACTACCAATGCATTTTTTTCATGCCTGATAAATTCCCGGGCTACACCCGAGTTAGTAAATACAGATGGTATTCCTGCGGCTAAAGCCTCAACATATGTTTGACCAAATGCTTCCAGCTCCTCATCAATTGGAATGTGTACGTATACATCGAAGAGTTGAAACAAGGCAAATGAATTTTGCTCAAATTCAATTTCATAAAAACTACCTGCCGGAAGTGCTGATAAAAGCTTTGCCAATTCGTCTTTGTAGTCGCCTTTTTTTGCATTGGCAAGCAATAATAGTGCGTCAGGATAATCCTGCAGCACTTTTTTGAAAGCTTCGATGGTGTATTGAATGCCTTTCCAATGGGAGTATCTGGCTACTACCCCAATCACCGGTTTTTTCTGTGCCGGGTTATATTTTGCCCGCAAACTTTCAACTTCCTGCTGTGGCACTTTGGTAAATCTTTCGAGGTCAAAGCCATGATGGATCAACCTGATCTTTTGGGAAGCTACACCCTCTTCTGTGATCAGAATATTTTTTACATTCTCGCTGATGGCGAGTATATGAGTGGCCATTGAATTAACGAACTTATCGATCTTACTTTTCTTATGATACTTCCTGTTTTCGTTGGAACTGTGCCGGGTATATACTCTTGTTTTTATCCGCAATATTTTGCCTGCTAACTGACCTATTATGTCAGCCCCATACATATGTGTATGAATTACATCGGGTTTTATTTTTCGTAATACAGCAATCACTTTCAACAAAGCAGAAGGCATGCTCCACTTGCCAGTAAGATGAAGCTCATAAACAGGAATTTTATTTTGCCGCAAATAGTTGGCTAAATAAGATGGCTTATCGTTCAATAAAATAAACGATAATTCAAATTTTGACTTATCCAGGTTCTCCGTTATCCATTCAAACCCGATAGCTTTATCAATATGAGATATGATATAGACTACCTTGCGCCGATTCTTTTGTTCCATCATATTAACCTCTTATCTGCCGCAAAACACTGCCCGGCACCAGGTACTTAATTAATAATTTTAATCCCCCAACGGCTTTAAAGTTTTGCATATAAAACTTCGTTTTGCCAAACAGGTAACCTAATTTCTTAAAATATCCTACTGGCTCATATACCTTATACAGCACATTCCATTTTTGTATGACCCTATGGATTGTCTGTTGAAACTTTTCGTTTGAATACTGATCGAATTTTTCCAGGTGGTAAACAAAATTTTCCTTTATATCCAACGCAGCTCTTGTAAAGGACACACTCTTTCCATGATTACGGAAAACCGACATCTTCTTATCAATGTATCCGATTTTTCCTTTCATCGATAAAAACAAAACCAAAAAATGATCCCCGGCCAATACATTATTATACCATTCCGGGTAAACGGTCGGTTGTGCCGAATTTCTGAAGAAATAACTTGATGTATGAAAAAAAGGATCAAGCAAATAATCTTCTGTAGTTAAGAAACTCAGCTTTTGTGCAGCATCCTTATTTGCAGGAATGAATTGATTATTGGTAAGCACAAAATGATTATGACAGCACAAAGAAGCATCTGGATGGTCATCCAAAAAATTGGCCTGGGTTTGAAGCTTGTTCTCATCAGTCCAGTAATCGTCTCCTTCGCATAAGGCGATGTATTTTCCATCACATTTGCTGAGAATATCGATCATGTTTGGCATCATTCCCATATTCTTTTCCCGACGATGGTATTTGACTTTTTCAGGAAATTTTGCAGCATACGACAGGCAAATTTTTTGTGTATCGTCCTTACTGTTATCATCGCCAATAACGATCTCGAACGGAAATGTAGTTTTTTGATTCAGTATACTATCCAGGGCCTGGCCGATATACTCCTGATGATTATAGGTAATCATACAAATGGACACTTTTCTATTCTCTTGAGGGGACATCTGCTATTGAACTTAACGTTGGGTTTTATCAGGATACTATTTCAGTGAAACGGGTTAGCCGTTTCTATTTACTATTAAAATCAAAGTCACTAAAATCTGCACTGTGCTCATCATTCATCTCTGGTGTCCATGCGGGGTTGGGCATATTCAACATATAGGCTTCTTCGTTTCCCAGGCACTGGATGGCCGCCGGAACTCCTGTTGGCACTTCAATAGAAGTGTACTCATGATCTTCTCCACTAAAGAATACCTGGTACTCATTCCCTACTTTTAAAACGATCCGCACATTTCCTTTTATACAAGTAAAGAACCCGGTACGAATAAAATGAAGGTGAGGTCCTTTTACCAATCCGGGTAATATAGTTGTAAGGTAAACCTGTTGCGGTTCTTTTCCAGGCTGAAAAAATTGCTCATGGATATTGTAAAGGGGTACCAGGAAACCATTGGCCTGTCCCTCTTCATTTTTGGTTATATATTTTTTATGCGAAGCAGTTCTGATACTCATAGTTGTACTTTTTTTGAGATCTTCTTAAGCAATTATTTTTCAAATTTCTTAATCGTATCAACAATTAATGATACCTGCTCCAGGGTCAGGTTTGGATGAAGAGGAATACTTAGTGAATCTTCATTTAGTATTTCGGAATTCTTAAGTACTGCCTTGCTTTTATACAGCGCATTCATATGCAGTGGGTGATACCTTAATGTAGTATAAATGCCTGCATCAAAAAGATAACGGGCCAGTTTGTCACGGTTGGGCACCCGTATAACATATGTAAAGTAAGAGTGCTTTTCATATTCTTCCGGATCTGGTGGGGTTATTATCCAGGACACATCACGGAATTCTGTTTGATAAATATCCCAGATCTTCTTTCTCCAGGCTTGCAGGTCATCAATTTTTTCTAACTGTGCCAATCCAATGGCTGCGGCAATATTGGTGGGAAGCATTTTGATAAAGGGTTCGGTAATATTATACTCCCACCACCTATTTTTTTGACTGGCGGTTGCTGCGGCTGCCTCAAATCCTGATTTTCCGATACCACAATAACGCAGAATTTTCGCCCTGTCGATTAACTCCTTATTACGGGTGGCAATACCACCGCCTTCGCCAGTAGTTAAATTCTTTACAGCATCGAAACTGTAAATTCCTACATCGCCAATTCCACCACAAGGTTTGCCCTTATAAGTTGAATCAACCGCATGTGCAGCATCTTCGATCACAGGCAGACCGAGTTCTAATATCGGATCCATATCCACAGGCTTACCAGCAAAATGGACCACCATTATTGCGCCTGTATTTTTTGTGATACAGGGCTCTATAGTGGCACGACTAACATTCAATGTATCCAACTCTACATCGCAGAATACTGGTGTATGTCCCGCCATCAAAATAGCCTGCGCACAGGAAACCCATGTAAATGCGGGAACAATTACTTCAGAATTGGGAGGCAATTTTAAAAGTGTAACCGCCAGAAATAATGCATTGGAACCGCTATCCACCATCGCAAAGTTTTGCAGGCCGAGTCGCTTTGCAAAACCTTCTTCAAACTCTGTTACTTTTTTTCCAAAGCCCATCCACTGACTTTCCAGCACAGCAGATACATTGGCAATTTCTTCTTTGCCTACTTTTGAACCAAATACAGTTATCATATTGTTTTTTTAATTGACCAATCAAGATTCTTTATAGTGTCTTTTGCTAATTCCATTAAATAATAATCATCTACCGGAGCTACAATTGAAAAGCTATTTTTTTTATACCATTCTACCGCCGGATTTTTTGATAACACTTTGCAACGAATTGGCAGATCAGGAAAAACAGATGCGGCATACGCCAACATGGTTCTAAATACATCACTCATTGTAAAGGAGGCAGGTTCTATCTTCCGGGAGCGAATAATATTATAGGCATCAATACATCCCTCCTCTTCCAGTTTGCGAAAACCCATACAGCCAATCTTTTCCCACTCTCCCGCTGTTTTTTGTTCAACCACAAACATATAGTCGTTCTGCCGGTTAACAAAATTGCCATACCATTTCTCTTGTTGTTCCGGGGTGATGTCCTGGTTTAGAAAGAACGAAGTTTTATTATCATTTTTCCAGGTACGCAGGTTTTCAATATCCTGTTTGCCAATTGATCTTAACCGGAAGTCAGTATGACCGGTTAAAGATAAAATCAAATTAGAATTATCCATTAGTGAGGTGAATTTTCGCTGCTAAATTTTTTTAGTCCGTCCCGATAACCAGCCCGGTAATAGGCACTTGTCAACAACCCAAAGATGAAATTATGATTTCGGTTGCGCAATAGTTTATCCGCAAGACTTGCATACAGCAATAAAAGTTTTCTGCCGGGCAATGATGCGGCAACGTTTTTTATAACTCCCCTCCATCCGCCGGTAGAAGTAGTATCCATTGTTCGTTTCAATTCCGCATATTTTGCCATCTCCGCTATAGAGGGATATTTAATAAATGCTTCAGCCGTTCCTAATCCATACTTATACTGTTGTATAATAAGCCAGTCCAACTTTAAATGATGATTATGAATAGCCACTATATGCCGGGCATGAAAAATTGGAATATTCTCCCGGTAAAAACGGGCAATCACTTCATGTTCTTCTGCGGCTGGCACTGTCAGATCATCCCGGTAAAAATAATCAGGCAGGTGTAGTTTCGCTTTGTTCACACATAATAATCCGCTGGTAATTCCTTCTACTTGCTGATAGGACGGCTCTTTGGTGATATCATTATAACCGTACAAATGCTGCGCAAATTTTTCCAACCCCGGAGATTGGTGTGTAATAAAAGGATAACTGCCGAAAATTACCGGGCCAATATTTTCTTGTTGTGCAAGAAATATTTTTTTTACCGTGTCTTCATATAAAATTATATCATCGTCTATAAACAATACAACCGGTGATCTTGCTTCCCGGTAACCCCGGTTGCGGGTAGCACCGATACCTGCATTTTTTTGTTGTAATAAACGCAGGCTGATACAAGCAGGTTTATCACCAACACGATGCAGCACATTTTCAACTGGCTTTGGCGAACCATCATCAATAATGATGAGCTCAATGGCAGTAAAAACAGTAAGATCACTTTTGAAAAGAGAATCAATTGTTTTAAAAACTTTATCTTCTCTATTGTATGATGAAATAACAATGCTTATATCAAATGCCGGGCTCATGCTTGCGTATCTTCCATAAACAATTTTAGCAACCGGGCAAATATGGTATCCTGGTTATAATTTTCTTCAATATGCTGTTGAGCAGCCTGGCCCATTACATGCCAGCGGCTCCGATCTTGCCATACCTGTTCCATTTTTTCAGCAATATCCTGTACCTGCACAGTACGACTCAACCAGCCGGTTTTAGTATCAATTATTAATTCGGGTATACCACCGATAGGTGTGCCCAAAGCCGGGCGGCCGCAAGCCATCGATTCGATCATGGCAAAGGGAGTTCCCTCTGCCAAAGAAGGCATCAGCAACACATCATTATCTGCAATTTCTTCTAACACATTTTCTGTATGCCGCTTAGTTATTATGCGGTCGCTGTTTAATCCATAATAAGCAACTAGTTTTTGCAGGTAAAATTCTCCAAATTCCGAAACGCCGATAAAGCTTAATTGCCAATCCCGTTCATTCCATTGGTGATCTGCAAACAATTCCAGTAATAAATGCTGGGCTTTGTCTTTTGGTGAAAAGCGACCCAGGTTAAAAAACTTTGCCGTGCCGGTGGCAGCAGGAGTTTTTTTTAGACCAGTAGTTTTTACTGTTGCAATGGTAGAGGCCGGCAACGCATTTACTAAATGCACTGCATTTGAAAGTTTTTGACCAATGCCTCTTTCCAGCGACCGACGATTACGTTCGGCAATAAAGATGAATCGCTTGGCCGACATTGCAACTTCAGCAACAATATCGATTTGTTGTGCAGATGAAAGAAAAAAATCTTCATCCCCATGTTGCAAAATGAGTGAATAGGGTATGCCTTGTTTTTTACAAAGTTGTATTGGATAAGCAAGATCTTCCAGATCGGCCAGTGCAGCTACGCTGAACCAAACCAGATCATACTTATCTTTTTTTATTACATCGTACCAGGGCAGTGTACGATTATTCCGGCCACTTACTTTATCGCTGATGCGATATAAATTACGCCGGGTAAAACTTACGTTGAAATGTTTATAAAACTCTACTATTACAGCTTCATTTTCTATAGTTGCAGCTTTCTTTCTTGTTACAGGACTATCAGCAAGACAAATATGAAAGCTAAAGGCTTCTTTAACTCTACTGTCTTTAACGAAGTCGTACCAAAAATTTTCTGAGCCTGCCCAAAATGGATAAGGATTAAGGGTACTGAAAAGAAGGATTTTTTTTTGAGAAGGCATTTGTTATTGGTTCCCTACTTTTTCAACTAATAATACGTTGGAAAGATATAGATCATACTTAACAGGCAATATCTTACTTTTCAATACACCCCAGCCATTCATTAAAAATATTATTGTCTGTTGCAGCCATCTACCTGGAAAAGAAAGCTTTGATAAAATTGGTTCTGCCCATTCAAGAAAATACAGTACTCTTAACTGAGTAATAGCCTCCACAAAATTTCCTTGTTTGCTATATTCTAGTATCCGGAAACCTGCTTTTTCAAATATATCTTTCAATGCAAACTGTGTATACCGGGCAAAATCATATGGAACTTCATGCTCGGTCCATACAAATGGACAGGTTACTAATAATTTTCCCTTGTCTTTCAACACCCGGTTCATTTCACTAAGGACAGCATTAAGATCGAAGAGATGCTCAAGCACCTCGCTGCAAAGAATGCTGTCAAAATATTGATCGGGAAAAGGAATTGTTTTTCCATCATAAAAAACATCTATTTGTTCATTACGATGATCATGCCCTGTCTTTTCATAATCCAAACCAATATACTCCTCCACTGTAAACAATGATTGATATGGCTTGCTTCCGCATCCAAAATCGAGAAGCTTCCCATTTAATGAGAAAGCATTTTTTTTGATGGAGGACAAAAGTCCTTTGCGCATAAAATAGAAACGGTGAGAGATGGTAGGATTAAAATCTTTAGCTGTAGACATATTAACTGACTAAAAAAATATTATTTAATTCCTTGCTGACGCTTTACCCAACTGAGAACTACTGGTGTGGGCTTTTCTTTTACCTGGTAGATACCGCATATATACCCTAACTGCCAAAGAAGGCTAAAATAAACGTACCGAGGCTTATAAAAATTAAGTACTATAATTTTAGTAGCTCTGTATAAAAATTTAGAAATCTCCCAACCTGTACTTTTAACAATATTTCTTTCTTCCGGATAAAAATCAATTCTTGATGGTAAAGCTGCAAATCCCGAATAAAATGCAATATTCTTCAAGTATGGCATTTTAGTTTTGCTTTCACTAATAAGGTGATTAAGTTTTAACAGAGGTGTGCGGCCCGCTGAATAGCCATTTGAAAGTGCTGTCCATAATATTTGCGAATCTCCACCCCCGCCAAGATTATTAGCACTTCTGTCTTTTGTTTGCAAAACACCTGTAAGAAATTTTTCTGCATACACACTCATTACTTCTCTTTTTACTATCATTCCGGTTCCGGCAGGGTAGAATGAAGCATCCTTAGCGGTGCTTTTAAGTTCTTCATCTAGTTGAGCATCTTGAAACCAAGCTTTGTTTTTTTCTAAATAAGGTTCCACCTTATCCATGTACCTAACGTAAACATGTCCCGGCCCGAACATTCCAATATCTGAGTTTCGTGAAACAAAATCTGCAACTCCGATTAGGTAGTTCTCGTCTGGTTCATTATCATCATCAAAAAAAATAAGCCATGGTGCTCTGCTATTTTTAAACCCGCATATACGAGCATTAGTAAGACCCTGCTTCTTTTCTATTAATAATTTTGCAAAAGTATTTTCAGAAAGAAAATTTTGAACAATTGTTAAATCAATAATAGCAGGGTTGCTATTATTATCCACTAAAATGCATTCAATGCTTAGGTGAGCTTTTTTTAAAGCCGCGACTGCATTAAGGCATCTGCTTAAAACTCTAATATCGGGATTATAGGTGCAAATAATAATAGCTATATCTGGAGTCATTAAAAGAATTAGATTATTGTTTATAAGTGGATACTCTCCAATAAAGAATTTTGAATTTTAAGGCAATTAAACGAAAAATGGAACTAGCTTTTTTACTATGGTATACAAATCTTAAAAAATCAACCCCCACACCGGGAATACTTTTACTCAACCAGGAAACAATCTTTTTTTTATCAAGTCCATACTTATTCAATTTCATCCAGAATAGCGGAATCTGAAAATAACTTAGTTCATTAGAGTCTTCCATCCAAGTTGATTCGCCATAAACACAAGTAAGTTTTATATCATTATAATAATAAAATCCTCCTGTACAGGCTAGTCTTATATTGAGGTACATTGGATAAGCAAGAAATGATTTATGATTTTCGGCACTTGACTCAAGAACATCCAATGCCTTCGCCCTATTGAAAATGTTTGCCGTTATAAACATAAACCCTCCTGTATAGGCTGTTTCAAGTAAAGTGTTGACAACGCCACAACCATCTTTTTCACTATACAAATCTCCATCTGATTTATAAAACGACTTAATAACAACTTCACCGTTGTAACCTTTAACACATCTGTGGTTCAGATGTAATAAATTAAGCGATTCCTTATGCTTTTTTATAATTGAAAGTACATTACCCAGCAATCCAGTTTCGATAGGGTCATCATCACCAATCAACCACACAAAAGATGAACTTGAAGCCTGCAGACCTTTTATACAATTAGGAACCAAGCCTATATTCTTATCATTTCTAAAAACGGTAATTTTATTACCTAGCAATTTTATCCACTTAACACAAACAGCTTCTGTTTCGTCAGAAGAATTATTGTCAAGTACAAGGAATTCAATCTCACTCCAATAATGTTCTGCTTCCTCAACTACCCATTTAATTTGAGCATCTACAAGTTTTGCTCTGTTATATGTTGGAATAACTATTGATAGTAATTTCACAGAGTAATAAATTTTATAACTGCCCTATTATTTTAATTGAAAGTAACTTGTTGTTCAGATTAAGCATATTTTTTAAGAAAATTCTTTAAGGTTTCAATAATATAATCATAGTGGGCTTCTTCTAGTCCTGGCCAGACACCCAACCAAAATGACCGGGTCATAATTATATCCGTGTTACTTAAATCTCCATATATCCTTTTTTCAACATTGGCATAAGCAGGCTGCTTAGTTAGATTACCGGCAAAAAGAAGCCGTGTACCAATTTTGTTGTCTTCAAGAAAACGAACTAATTCATTCCTGTCGACAGGGCTCGACTCTCTTAAAGTAAGTAAGAACCCAAACCAGCTAGGGTTACTGTTCAAAGTTGGTTCAGGTAAGATAAAATGCTCCTCTAATTGTTTCATTTTTGAATAGAGTATCTTAAAATTATCCCTACGTTTTTCTACAAACTGATCCGCTTTTTTCAACTGGCTTAATCCGATTGCCGCCTGCATATCCGTTACTTTCAAATTAAAGCCGATATGAGAATATGTATATTTATGATCGTAGCCGCAGGGAAGCTCTCCCAATTGCCAATCAAATCTTTTTCCGCAGGTATTGTCTTTACCAGGCTCACACCAACAATCCCTTCCCCAGTCCCGGAAACTTTCGACTATCTTCTTTAAAGAAGCGTTATTGATGAGGACAGCCCCGCCTTCGCCCATTGTAATATGGTGTGCAGGATAAAATGATACTGTAGCCAGATCGCCAAAGGTTCCTGTTTTTTTGTTATTATAAGTAGCCCCAAGTGAGTCACAGTCATCTTCAATCACCCACAAATTATACCTCTTCGCAATTTCCATTACTATATCCAAGTTAAAGGGGTTGCCCAACGTATGGGCCAGCATAATGGCTTTTGTTTTTGAGGAGATAGCAGCTTCAATTAATTCAGCTTTTATATTATATGTTGGAATATCCACATCAATAAACACAGGAATACAACCAAATTGAATCAAAGGATTTACTGTAGTGGGAAAACCTGCTGCTACAGTTATTACTTCATCACCGGGCTTTAAGGCCCGGTCTCCTAATTTTGGAGAAGTAAGTGAATAAAAAGCCACAAGGTTGGCCGATGATCCCGAATTAACGAGTGCAGAGAACCGGCTACCAAAATACCGTGCAAATTCCCTCTCAAATGCATTTCCAAATCTTCCTGTAGTTAGCCATCCGTCTAAAACAGCATCTACTCCGTGTAAAATATCATCCTCATCAAGTACTTTTCCTGTAACAGGGATATAATCCTTCCCAGGAAGAATAAATTGCGAAATATTTGATGCAGCAGCTTTTTTTAAAATTTCTGCAAGCTCATTATTAATATTTTTAAAATTCACTTTTGGTTGATTTAATAATTGTAGTTAAATAATCATCAACATTTGAAAATTGGAAATGCGGATATTCAAATGATAATTTTCTTGAGATTAATCCGCCGAACAAAGGCCTTTTTGCTGACTGATTCAATTCTTTTGTAGATGTTAAACGAACATTAAATGTCTTACATTCTGGAAAATGTTTGATTACCCTATAAAATAATTGACTACGGCTGTAAAAGTCAGTTGAGCCAAAATGATAGAGTCCCTTACATTCGTTCTCAAGCAAAAGAATTATTCCCTTTGCAATATCTAATGCATTTATTGGTGTAGCAAATTGATCGAACGGTAACAAAAGATTCATCTCCTTGCCCTCATAGATATTATTAATGATCCTTGCAATGAAGTTTTTATTCCGAATTTCATCACCGTATACATTTGTTACCCGAACGATGATGTTATTATCTGAGTTTTTCCGGACTATATTCTCGGCTTCAAGTTTATGTTTCCCATAAACATTAATAGGTCTTGGCGTTGCGTCTTCTGTATATGGCCCAGATACGCCATCAAAAACATAATCAGTGGATATGTAGATAAGCTTTGAACCCCAGCGTTTCGCAAATTCCGAAACATTAGTAGCAGATTGAACAGTTTGATTATAGCTTTGCTGTGGATTAATTTCGCAAAAATCTACATTTGTTAAAGCACCGCAATGAATAATTGCATCTGGTCGTAATTTCATTACATCTTCATTCGCTTCGTCCGTAAGATTAGTTGAATTAAAATAAATAGTGTCTTTAGTTGGAAAAGAAAAATGTGTCCCTACTACTTCATGACCAAGTGATTTTGTATAAACCATACAATTGCTACCGACAAGCCCAGAAGCGCCAACAATCAGGAATTTCATTCAAAAAATATTTTTTCTCTGCTAAAAGATGGAAAATTTCTATCTCTCTCTGAAAGCAACGGGTTTTTAATTAACCAATTATAACCGAACGAATTCCAGTGAATACCTCTATCTGCTTCTGCATTATGTACAGTTGTTACATTGTATACAACTGTAGCCGATTCGCTAAGAGTTAGAAATCCATGAGCACATCCTTTTGGTATCAACACCGAATTGCCAAATTCCATTAATTCGATTGCTGCATACTGGCCAAATGTTGGAGAAGAAGCCCGTAAGTCCAATATCACATCACAGATTGCACCTGCCGTTACATAAACAAGTTTATCATGCTGATGAGGCGGAAGCTGAAAGTGCATTCCTCTAAGCACCCCTTTTGATGATTGGGAATAATAACTTTCCCTAAACATTTCTTTAAAGCCAAGGTCTATGAATTTATCTGCATGAAAAGTTTTAACAAAAACTCCTCTATGATCCCGAGAAACAAAATTTTCAACCAGATAAACCCCTTCTATTTCCAGCTTTTTAAATTGTATCATGCGGTTTGCATAAATGCCCGTATCTGTGAATCTGTATAATTTTTTACATTACCATTATTCTTCCACATCCTGTACCAGTCAATAGTTTTAAGAATTGCTATCTCAGCATTATATTTAGGTTTCCAGTTAAGTGTTGTTGTCGCTTTGGTAATATCCAATCTCAACAACCCAGCTTCATGTTGTTTATGAATAATAGTATCAGCAACCTGACTTCCTTTTCCCCAATATAGTATTGCTTTTTTTACGAGTTCTCCTACGGTAAGATTATCTTCTTTTAATGGCCCAAAATTAAATGCTTCTGCAAATTCTACAGGGTTAGTATGTTGATGTGCTGCTAGTATAAGATATCCATGGAGTGGCTCTAGTACATGTTGCCATGGGCGAACAGAAACTGCATTTCGAACAACTACTGGTTTATCAATGGAAAGTGCCCGTATTATATCAGGAATAATTCTATCTTTTGCCCAATCTCCACCCCCAATTACATTTCCGGCCCTGGCTACAGAAATTGATTTCTGATGCTGTTGAAAACTAGCTGGGTTAAAAAAAGATTTCCGGTAAGAATCAATTAATAGCTCTGCACAAGCCTTTGAAGCACTATATGGGTCATATCCTCCCAAACGATCTTCCTCCTTGTAATAATGGCCGGTTTCAACGTTATGATATACTTTGTCTGTAGTAATCATTACGGCTACGCAAGGCTTGTCTAAAAAACGGAGTGCCTCCAAAAGATTCGCTGTGCCTTGAGCATTTATTTCGAATGTATCTAATGGTTGTTCATACGAAAGTCTCACCAACGGCTGTGCAGCTAAGTGAAAAATAAAATCTGGTTGAAAGTTGAGTACCTCTTTTTTAATCCTTTGCTTATCACGGATGTCCGCAATTACTGACTCACATATTTCATTACCTCTTATCGCATTATAAAGATCATAGTCGTTTTCCGGATTTAGTGCATATCCTTTTACAATAGCACCAAGTTGGTTCAACCATGCTATAAGCCATGAGCCCTTAAAGCCAGTGTGACCAGTTATAAATACTTTTTTTCCTGTGTAATTTGCTGTTAAGTTCATACTACCATTTCTTCCAGCGGGCATTACCGCTTTGCCATTCTTTTTCGAGTTCAAATTTGTCACGTAGTGTATCCATAGGTTTCCAAAAACCTTCATGTTGGTAAGCAGTCATCTGCCCTTGCGCTGCTAACTTTTCCATTGGTTCTTTTTCCCAAAAAGTAGCATCGCCATCTATATAATCAAAAACTTCTGGTTCACACACGAAAAAACCGCCATTAATCCAAGAGCCATCTCCTTTTGGTTTTTCAGTAAATGCAACAACTTCGTTATTGTTTCCCATATTTATGGCACCAAATCTTCCAGATGGCTGAACAGAAGTAACAGTACATAGTTTTCCATGCTGTTTATGAAATTGCAGCAACCCTTTAATATCCACATCACCAACCCCATCTCCATAGGTAAGCATGAATGTTTCATTGTTAACATAATCCTTTATACGTTTAATACGTCCGCCTGTCATTGTATCATTCCCTGTATCTACAAGTGTTATTTTCCAAGGCTCAGCATTGGAGTTATGAAAATCAAGTGAGTTATTGACAAGATCAACGGTAACATTTGACTTATGTAAAAAATAATTGGCGAAATACTCTTTGATTATATAACCTTTATAACCCAAACAGATAACGAATTCATTAAACCCATGCGCTGAGTAGATTTTCATGATATGCCAAAGTATTGGCATTTCACCAATTTCAACCATTGGTTTTGGTTTCAGGGAAGTCTCTTCTGATAACCTTGTACCAAAGCCGCCTGCAAGAATTACTATTTTCATTTTAATTTGATTCGCAATTATCAAAAATGACTGAGCCCCAAGAATGATTATACCATTTAGGCGCAACTCCTCCTTTGTTGTCTGCAATAACTTCAATATAACAAACTCTGTCAACGGAACAAAAATCCCTTCCATAAACTCTATAATCACCTTCTCCAAGCCAAAATGTAAAATAATATTTACCTGGCGCAAGCCGAATATTTTTACAATAGAATTTAGCTTCAACCTGACCATTTTTCTTTACGCTAACAAATGGAGAACTAAAAAATGCACCTACTGGGGTTTCGTCAATGGTCATAATCCTACCTCCAATCACCATCTTTTCAAAATCTTTGTCTTCATTACCATTAATAACCAATTTAAAATGCACATCTTCTCCAGTTGTTATTTGATTATTAGGCCTGTCAGTAATTTCAGCTGACTTAATTGATACTTCGTTTAATAAATGTCCCAGCTTTACTATATTCTGATGACCTATCTCATAGTACAATTTTGAATAATCTTCTGAATAAGCAGTCATGTAATGATTTACTACTTCAGTTGTACTATCAAATTTAACTACCTGACCTTTCTTTAAAAGAACACATTTTGATGTTAGCTCACGAATGGCAGCCATATTATGGCTGACAAATATTACTGTTCTACCTTCTTCCTTGCTTACTGCATTCATTTTCCCTAAACACTTTTTCTGGAATTCTGCATCACCCACCGCCAGTACTTCATCTACTACCAGTATCTCAGGCTCAAGATGTGCAGCAACTGCAAAAGCAAGTCTTACATACATGCCGCTACTAAAACGTTTGACCGGTGTATCGAGAAATTTTTCTACCCCACTAAAGTCAACTATTTCATCAAATTTTTTACGAATTTCAGTTCGGGTCATTCCTAAAATGGCTCCGTTTAAAAAAATATTTTCCCGTCCTGTTAGTTCCGGATGAAATCCTGTTCCTACTTCAAGCAATGAGGCTACTCGCCCATTTATTTCAAGTCGTCCAGTAGAAGGTTCAGTAATTCGACTTAATATTTTTAATAAGGTACTTTTACCGGCCCCATTATGTCCAATTATCCCCACCGCTTCACCTTGCTTCACTTCAAATCTTATATCCTTTAGTGCCCAAAATTCTTCCTTTGATGAAACAGATGCTACGTTTCTTTTAAAGATTCCTTTAGTATTGCGAGAAATTACATCCCGCAAAGCTGTGTACCGTTCCTGCCCCTCGTGGGAGATAATATATTTTTTACCTAACCCCTCAACTTTTATTATAGAATCACTCATATTTTTTGTATTAGCTCTTATATCAAATCAGCAAAATTCTTTTCCATTTTTCTAAACTGATAAATGGCGAGCCACACCATTAAAATAGTTACCGCCAATGAAATATAAAAAGGATAGTGCATTAAAGGGTTCGGTGCATCTTTTACAATACACCAGCGAAATCCATCAATTACTCCTACCATCGGATTTAAAGAATATGCCCATTGCCATTTTTCCGGTATTTGAGAACTACTATATCCTACCGGGGAAATGAACAATCCAAACTGAACTATAAAAGGTATGATATACCGGAAGTCACGATACTTTACATTCAATGCCGTTAAATATAGACCGGGGCCGAATGAAGCAAAGAAAGCCAGTATCCAGAAAAGCGGCATCATAAAGATCTCTGCCGGGGGCATATATCCATATACCAGGAATAGGAGCAGTAATATAGCAAACGAAATAAAGAAGTCAATAAAACTGGTAATTACCGAACTAGCCGGGATAATAAGCCTTGGAAAATAAACTTTGGTAATAAGATTGGTATTACCGATCAGGCTATTACTGCTTTCCGTAAGTGCATTGGAGAAAAACTGCCAGGGCAATAACCCTGCAAAAACAATTATGGAATAGGGTACGCTGCTATTGGTATCCATTTTTGCAACCCTCCCAAATACAAAGGTAAAAACGATCATGGTAAGCAATGGCCGAAGGATGGCCCACAAAACTCCCAGTACAGTTTGTTTGTATTTTACTTTTACATCTCTCCAGCTTAAAATGTAAAACAACTCCCGGTACCTCCACAGATCTTTCCAATAATTTTTTTCGGTGCGGCCCGGTTCTATAACTATTCGATTATTCATAATTAAATTAGCTGATTAATTTTTCCAGGTAAACACCGTAGCCGCTTTTGCCTAAGGCTTTGGCTGTTTGTAACAACTGCTCTTTGGTAATAAATTTATTCCAATACGCTACTTCTTCAATACAGCCGATCTTAGTGCCTTGTCTTTTCTCAATAACCCGTACAAATTCACTGGCATCGCTCAGCGAATCGAAAGTACCGGTATCTAACCAGGCTGTTCCCCTATCCAAAAGTGCCACTTTTAATGTACCATTTTCCAGGTACACTTTGTTTACATCGGTGATCTCATACTCTCCTCTTGCGGATGGCTTTAATTCTTTGGCGATCTGTACAACACTATTATCATAAAAATATAAGCCCGGAACGGCGTAATTGGATTTGGGTTTTGCTGGTTTCTCCTCTATGCTCAATGCATTAAATTGTGCATCAAATTCAACCACTCCGTAGCGTTCCGGATCTGCCACGGGGTACGCAAATACATATCCGCCTTCTACATTGGCAAGTTCTTTTAATTGTTTTCCCATCCGGCTGCCATAAAAAATATTATCGCCAAGTATCAATGCCACTTTATCATTCCCGATAAAAGACTCGCCAATTACAAATGCCTGGGCTAACCCATTGGGCACTTCCTGTATTGCATATTCAAAACGACAACCCACCTGGCTACCATCGCCCAGTAAACGAACAAATGAGGCATTGTCTTCCGGAGTAGTGATGATCAGAATTTCTTTTATGCCCGCCATCATTAAGGTGGAAAGCGGATAATAGATCATTGGCTTATCGTAAACGGGCATTAGCTGTTTACTAATGGCTTTGGTTATTGGGTATAAACGGGTGCCTGAGCCGCCTGCTAAAATGATTCCTTTCATACTGTTGAATTTAAACACGGCGAACACAGATCCGTGCTACTTTGTGTCGCTGTGGTTTATCCTTTTGAATATTGTTGATTGTAATATTGTTGATATGCGCCAGATGTAACATGTGTTAACCATTCTGTATTTTCTAAATACCAATCAATAGTTTGGGCCAATCCTTCTTCAAATGTGACAGAAGGCTTCCAGCCAAGCTCTTTATTTATTTTTGAGGCATCGATGGCATAGCGTCTGTCATGCCCCGGCCTGTCTTTTACATACGTAATCAACGCTTCGCTGGTACCTGCTGCATTTCCTAGTTTTTCATCCATCAATTTGCAAAGCAGTTTTACAAGATCAATATTTTTCCATTCGTTAAAGCCGCCAATATTATAGGTGTCGCCATTTTTCCCTTCATGAAAAACAAGGTCAATAGCTACTGCATGGTCTTTTACAAATAACCAGTCTCTTGTGTATTGCCCGTCGCCATATACCGGCAATGGCTTTTTAGTAATTATATTATTGATGAACAGCGGAATTAATTTTTCCGGAAAATGATAAGGCCCGTAATTGTTAGAACAGTTGGTAATAACAACGGGCAAATCAAATGTATCATGGTAGGCTCGTACAAAATGATCGCTGGAGGCTTTGGATGCACTATATGGTGAATGCGGATCGTATTTTGTTTCTTCAGTAAAAAAGCCTGTTTCACCCAATGCGCCATACACTTCATCGGTAGATACATGGTAGAAACGGTTGAGGGTTGAGTTGTTTGGAGTTGAGGGCTTGAGTGTTGTACTCCATTGTTGCTTGGCTGCATTCAACAGGTTTACAGTTCCAATTACATTGGTATAAACAAAATCAAGCGGTGAAAGAATGGAACGATCTACATGACTTTCTGCTGCCAGGTGAATGACACCATCAGGATTATATTGTTTGAATACTCTTTCTAATTCAGCAGTATCCAGAATATTTACTTTTTCAAAAATATAGTTGGGTGCATTTTCAATATCACGGAGATTTTCGAGATTACCTGCATAGGTTAATGCATCCAGATTGATGATTGTGTATTCGGGATATTTTGTAACAAACAACCTTACTACATGTGAACCGATAAATCCGGCACCGCCGGTGATGATGATTGTTCTGGACATTTATGTATGGATATTATTTAATAAACAATGGTCAAAACTGCCTGATGAAAAATGAAAGCCTCTCG
Organism: Chitinophagaceae bacterium; assembly: GCA_022843585.1. Taxonomy (GTDB): domain Bacteria; phylum Bacteroidota; class Bacteroidia; order Chitinophagales; family Chitinophagaceae; genus JJ008. Next base: position 652,627 of record JALHNJ010000001.1, on the reverse strand, counting down.
TATCTTGTCTTGCCGAGGAACGAGGCATCTGCCTTACAAGACTCCCGTCACCCCTCTTTTCTATGAAACATATTATCCGGTGGCCATTTTCCACAAACTTCCTCATTCAGAAACTTCCAGTCAGGATTAAATTCATTTATTAACGCCTCTTTCTTACTCATTCGCCAGCCTTTGATTTCCTTCTCTCTTTCAATCATATTGTTGATATAGGCTGAAACCTCATAATAAAGCAAGTAATAAGCATGATATTTACCTGCAAAAAAAACAGGGTTCCCACTTTGTAAATAATGCTCCACCAAACGCTGCGGGAGATTATTTGTGACTCCTGTATAAAGTACTTTTTTATTGAGATTTGTTATTATGTAAACGTAATATTCTCTGTTGTTTAAAAACATGAGCTGCTGTTAATTGCCCGATAGTATAGAAAAATACCGATTATTATGGGAGACCCCTCCTGCGTCGGGGTGACAAAGTCAAGATTGACACTTTTCCTTTATCAACTTCCGGCCTGCGCTTCCCGCTTGCTATACCATTGAAATGTTTTCTTCAACCCTTCCTTTACTGTAATTAGTGGATCGTATCCCAATAATTTTGTTGCCTTATCAATATTTGCCAGGCTGTGTTTTACATCACCTTTTCTTTCGGGGCCATGTATCGGTTCAAGACTACTATTAGCTTCCATTTTCAAACCGTTGAATAATTGGAGCAAAGATGTTTGTTCGCCACAGGCAATATTGTACACCTGGTTAACGGCTTCTTTATTATCCGTGAACAATGAAAGAATATTAGCCTGTACCGCATTGGCAACATAGGTAAAATCCCGGCTGTGACTACCATCACCATTAATGGTTGGCGGTTTGTTTTTGATCAATGCCTCTGCAAAAAGGGGTATCACTGCAGCATAAGGCCCGTTGGGGTTTTGCCTTGGACCAAAGATGTTGAAATAACGAAGACCTATCAATTCGATATTGTATAAACTTGCATACACACCTGCATACAACTCATTTACATATTTAGTAACGGCATACGGCGATAGTGGTTTGCCAATTGTATCTTCTACTTTTGGTAAACCCGGATGATCCCCATAGGTGGAGGAACTGGCTGCGTACACCACTCTTTTTACACCATTCTCTTTGGCGGCTGTAAAAATATTCAACGTACCGGTAATATTCACCTCGTTGGTAGTAAGCGGATCGTTGATAGAACGGGGAACAGAACCTAATGCAGCCTGGTGAGAAATACGATCAATACCTGCACAGGCTGTTACACAAGTTTGATAGCTTCTTATATCGCCTTCAATGAATTCAAACTTTTTATTGTCTAAAAAAGAGCTGATATTCTGCAAAGAGCCGGTAGCAAGATTGTCCAGCACTCTTACAAATGCTACCCTCTCATCCTGCAATAAAGTTTCAACCAGGTTGGAACCAATAAAACCGGCACCCCCGGTTACCAATACTCTCATATAAATTAATTCTCTGTTACTTGTTTGATTTCTTAAAGAAACGACGGAAGTCGAGCCATGCAACAGCCCTGTCTAGAAAATTCTTAGGAGGATGTTCTTCCTCATAATAACTTCCATATCCGTAGCCATAGCCATAGCCATAGCGGCCATAGCCATAATAACCATAGCCGGCTTTCATTTTCACATCATTGATGATGATGGAAACTTTAGGTAGTTTTTTCTCCTTGTAAAATTCATCGATCAGTACTACTTGTTTTTTAAACGTATGCCCTTGCCGTACTAAGTACAAAGTAGCATCTGCAAATTTGCTTAATGTTTGCGCATCACTTACCATACCCACCGGTGCTGTATCAATAATTATTACATCAAAATTATTTTTTAACCAGGCAAACATTTCATCCACCTTTGCTCCCAACAAAAGTTCCGATGGATTAGGAGGAATAGGTCCGCAGGCTAGCACAAATAAGTTCTCCTGGTCAGGTACGGGTGCAACTAACTCCTGTAAATTTTCTGATTTGCCTACGAGGTAATTGGTAATACCCGGCCTTTTCGACATTTCCAGCCCGGACAATACTTTAGGTTTACGGATATCAAACTCCAAGATCACTGTTTTTTTACCCGCTAATGCTAATACTGCTCCTATATTAGTACTTACAAATGATTTTCCTTCGCCGCTGTAAGAAGAGGTAACAAGTAAGGTAAATTTATCAGCCTTGCCAATGATATATTGAAGATTGGACCGTACGATCCTGAATTGCTCCGCCACCATGCTGCGGGTAGTTTTATTTACCATCAGCACTTTATCTGAGTAAGAGTGGCCTATTTCTCCCAGTATAGGAGCCGTAGTTATTTTTTCAATATCAAAACGGGTACTTACTTTATCATTTAATACCTCACCGGCAAATACAAACAATGCAGGAATTGCAAGACCGGCCAAAATTGCCATTATTTGTATTGAACGTCGGTTAGGCTTTACTGGGGTATTAGAAATATAGGCTTTTTCTACTATTTGGACATTCGAAATTGTAGATGCTCTTGAGATGGCCGTTTCTTCTCTTTTCTCCTGCAATACATTATATAATCCCTGCTTATAATCTACCTGCCGTTTTAATTCATAATATTCTTTGGCTTTTGGCGGCATCAATTTTAACTGAGTTTGCGACTCGCCGCTGTTCCGCCGTAAAGAATTTATTGTTTTTGCATACGAATTTTTAATGTTGGAGAGATTCTCCAGGATGCTCTGCCGCAGTTTTTCTATCTGCTGTTTATTTTCCACGGCCAATGGGTTTCCTTCCGGAACATTGCCATCTTTTAATTGCTGCCGTTGCATTTGAGCTTCGTTATAACCACCAATCATTTCATTCAAGGTAACATCACTCAACGAAAACGAAGAAGGAACGATTACCTGGTCAAATTCGTTTCTTTTATTTTTCAGGTAGCTCTCAATACTCTCCGCAATCACTATTTGCATCTGCTGCTCATTAATAGCTTTATCAGATAAGCTAATATTATCAAAATAGTTAGACGATTGTTTTTCTATATCAATCAGATTGTTATCAATTGCATAACGGTGCATATTATTCTGTACGCTATCCAGCTCTTTACTTACTACCCGCAGGCGATTGTCTATAAAGTCAATCATCTGGTCGGCTGTTTTGTTTTTCAGCTCCTTGGTATAATCACCATACTCCGCCATCAATTGATTAACAATATCAGCCCCCATATTAGGATTGGTGCTTTGCAAACCAATATTCAGAATACCAGAGCCTGCTGCCTTAGGGGAAACCTGCACAATTCCAGCATAGCTTGCTGCCGCAGTTGCCAACGGTTTATACTCTACTACATAATCTTTAGCAACTCCACTGGAAGGATTACGTAAAAGCCGAAACGTTCCGTAATTGTTTTTGAAATATCTTCCAAACTGAACAAGTGTATTATCCTCATTTACCTTGAACTCTTTATCGTTTACAAATTTAATCTTAAGCGTAAATGACCGGAATGAATCGGTTAGCTGAGCCGCATCAATAATAAAAGGCCCGTATTTATAAATATTAATGGTTTTAAACTTTCCTTTTACAAAATAGCTGAACTGCAGATTTTGCTTGGCCACCACTCTTTCCATCAATCCCTTCGATTTTAAAATCTCTATCTCCCCGGATATATTCTGTGATTTACCTCCCCCAAAAATATCATCAAACTTATCACCCCCCTTGCTGTTCTGATTCTCTGATTTTATTATTAAGGTTCCGTTTGTACTATAAATTGAAGTAGCATATCGTAAATAAGCATAGGCTCCCAGCAATGCTACTGATACTGATAAAATAAATATGGGTAGAAACCGGACATATTTATAAAATAGATCCCGCAAACTTAAACTCCAGAGTTCGCTTCTGTGATTGTTACTTGTTGGGTTTTGCTGTTCGTCCATTTTATTGACTGAAGATTAAATCTTTGTCTACTACTATTTAATAAAAATATTGGCTAGTGTAGCAATAATTGTTATGACGCCAAAAGCAAATGATACTTTTTGAAAGGTGCGTACCTGGTCAGCATCTTTTAGCTTTTGCTTTGTTGGTTCAATAATTATTAAATCATTTTGCACCAGGTTATAATAGGGCGATTCAAAAATATCTTTTGAAGAAAGATCAATTATACCTGTCTCTCTCTTGCCGTTGGTTTCCCGCATTACCTTGACACTATTTCTTTTACCAAAATCATTTACGCCACCTGCCAAACCGATTGCCTGTAAAATGTTTAGACTTTCCCCCTGAATAGTTACAGGCCCCTGTTTTCCTACTTCCCCTAAAACATTTACGCTAAAACTTAAAAACCGAATTACAACTGTGGGGTCTGATAATAGCTCCACAGGTTGTGTAAGCCTTTTTTTTATTTCTGCTGCTAATTCTTGTTTGGTCAATCCCTCTGCATGTATGGTTCCAAGCCGATGGTGGTCAATATTTCCATTTACATCTACCAAATACCCGGCGGCTGTAGAACCTCCTGCTGTAGGTTGATTATAAATTAAATCTGCCTCCGGCTTTGTACTTAAACTGGAAATCTGAATAGACAACAAGTCGTTTTTTTGAATAAGTAACGGATTGATTTTTACATCTCCTTTACCTGTAGAGTCGTTTACATTTTCCAGGTAGTATGGAATTTTTTGCTGTGTGCGGCAGGAAAATAAATAAATAGGTAGTGCAAGCAATAACAAGATCCGGGTGAACTTCATTGATACATCTTTAATTGAAAAAGCAGTAACGCTTTTAAATAAGGTTCTATTTTACCTCGGCTGTGCCGAAGTTAATTTACTTCTGTCAAAATAGGCCACCAAAATATACCCAAGACTGTCAATAGCTATCTTGGCTGTTTTGTGCCTTACATCCAGTACTTTTCCTTCCTGGTCCATCATGCTGCCATTAGTAATACGTACCCGTTGGTTTACTTTTAGCTCCACCGGCATAGCTTCTACATTTTCGTACTCATCCAAAAACCGCTTGATGGCATTAATTTCTTTCTCTTTTATTACTGCAGGCTTACCATTCCAGTAAACAAAATTAATGGCACCGGATGTCATCCGCACTGCAGCCCGGTCGTTCTCACTCACTTTTACAAAAACATAGGATTTGAATAGCGGCTCTTCTACTACTTTGACCCGATCGCTCCATTTTCGCCTTACTTTATTCAGCGGACAGTAACTTTCGACTCCCTTCTCTTGTAAAAGCTGGTTTACTTTTTTTTCCCAACGTGGCCGGGTATATACGGCTAACCATTTACGGGGTTGTGCCATTTAGTTTTACGGATGGCTTCGCCATCTCAATCACATAATAGTTCTACTATATGACTGGTTTTCATTGAATTAGACTAAAGATTTGGGGCAAACACGAAATATACCCCCAATTTTGCTTGCAAATATAGGGTAAGATCTGAGTGGTAAAAGAATAAAATGTGCAGATTTTGAAGGATTTACCCCCAAGAGTTGATAACTACTGTAGTAAGGATACCACAAATTTATCTAATGTATAAATGTCCCCGGTTTGGGGACATTTTGCCCTGTTTTCTGTATCAAATTCTAATTTTAATCCTGCTTTACTTACCCAACCCGTTTGCCTTCCGGGGTTACCCGTAATTAAAGCAAAGCCAGGAACTGACTTTGTAACTACGGCACCGGCACCGATCATGGCGTAGTTTCCAATTTTTATGCCACACAAAATAGTGGCGTTGGCACCGATCGATGCTCCTTTTCCTATTACCGTTTTTTGAAACTCCGTTTTGCGTTCAATAAAACTGCGGGGATTGATGACGTTGGTGAAGACCATTGAGGGTCCGAGAAAAACATCATCTTCAATAACTACCCCGTTATATACAGATACATTATTTTGAATTTTTACTCCATTGCCAATTACTACATTACTATCTATGTACACATTTTGTCCGAGTATGCAATTCTCCCCCACTTTACAAGTAGGCATCAGGTGGCAAAAATGCCAGATGCGGGTGCCGTTACCCACTTCAGCACCATTATCAACAATTGAAGAGGGATGAACAAAAAATGAATTCTCGATCATAGCACCAAAATAATTCATTTGCAAGTTCAGCACTAATTTATAAAGGTGAATTTGTTACATTTAAACACTAATACCAATTTTCTTGAACCAACGATTTTACTCCCTCGATGTTTTTCGAGGCGCTACTGTTTGCCTGATGATACTGGTAAATAATCCAGGCTCCTGGGGAAGTATATACGACCCGCTGGAACATGCACCCTGGCACGGGCTAACTCCAACTGACCTGGTATTCCCGTTTTTCCTTTTTGCGGTAGGTAATGCTATGGCTTTTGTAATGCCAAAACTGGAGGCAGGGGGTGATGCATTATTTTGGAAAAAGGTTATCAGAAGAAGTATTTTAATTTTTGCCATTGGATTGTTTCTTGCCTGGTGGCCTTTTGTAAAATGGGCGGATGGGGATCTTGTATTTAAACCCTGGTCTTATGTAGATGATAAAGGAAATCCGCAAGGCGTTCGCATATTAGGGGTACTCCCCCGAATTGCCATTTGCTATTTTTTCGCCGCCATTATTGTTTATTACCTAAAACTTCGAAAAGCATTTTTTGTTGGAATGCTCATGCTTTTACTTTACTGGGCACTTTGTTTATTATTAGGCGATCAGCATGACCCGTATAGTATGGCTGGTTGGTTTGGAAATGATATTGATAAAAAGATATTAGGGGCTGCCCATATGTACAAAGGCGAAGGGATGCTCTTTGACCCGGAAGGATTAATGAGTACTATCCCTGCCATTGTGCAAGTAATATTTGGATACATGGTAGGCGATTACATTATTAAAAAAGGCAAGACCTATGAAATGGTAACAGGATTATTTGTTGCCGGAACTGGTTTACTACTGGCAGGCTTTTGCTGGGATATTGTTTTTCCCATTAATAAAAAAATATGGACCAGCTCCTATGTTGTTTACACTACCGGCCTTGCTATGATCACCATTGCTACAATGATTTACATGATCGAGTTCAAAAATATAAAAGGAGGTTTAGCCAAATTCTTCGATGTGTTCGGCAAAAATGCTCTTTTTGTTTTTGCCTTAAGTGCTTTTTTACCCAAAGGGCTTAGTCTTATTCGCCTTGGGGATGGTGTTAACCCCTGGAACTGGCTTTACAAAAAAGTATTGATACATACGCCGGGAGCGAAGGAAAACGGCTCACTGCTTTATGCGATTTGCGTTATTCTATTCATGTGGGCTATTTGCTACTGGATGGATAAGAAAAAAATCTACGTAAAGGTTTAATGCTGATTCCCCATTTGCAGAATATTTTCCCCGAATTTCCCGGCTATAAAACATTATCTGCTTTCGATAGATATCTTTCTTATTGATTCTCAATTTTTAGTTTTCCTTAACTAAGTCAAATCCTGCCTGTACGTCCAATGGCATAGTAATTGGCTATTAGATGACGGAACTAAATCAACAAATATGAAAAAGCCTATAAGAAGATTATTAAGCTCTTCATTAAAAAAGATAAAACTACATAAAGAGCTTTTAAAGAAGTTCAAATTTGCTAACTATAAAGAAGACTTTGTAATTACAGCGCAGGAAGAAAGAGAAGGCGGTTTTTTTGGAAGCCTTAATTACAAAACGTTAGCAGCATAAAATATTTAATTCAACTTTTTCTCATAAGCAGTTAGTTTTGGTTACGACCTCTGTTTCTACAGAGGTCTTCTTTTTTGCATTTTTTACAACAAACTTTTGCTTCGCCTACTAATCAATCATTGTGTAATAGAACGTCTTTCTGCATCTGGTACATGTCACAAAAAAAATATAACATGAAAATGATTACACTCTTAAGTATTGGTATTACAACACTACTTTTATCTTGCACAGCCAACAAAAAAATTAGCACTCCCGCAATTCCTCTATATGAAACCAAATGGTCGCTAAAGAAAATTTATACAGATGCGGGTACGGAAAATGTGCACACAAAAGCCTTTATCAAATTTGTTGAGTTGAATAAAAGTGCCGGTGGAAATGGAAGTTGCAACAGCTTTGGTAGCAGTATAACCATTAACAACAATGAAATAAGTTTTAAAAATATTTTCTCTACCAAGATGTATTGTGAAGAGGTGCAGAAAACAGAGGACAGTTTTTTTAAACAATTAGAAAAAGCAACCCGGTTTGAAATAAAAGGTAATATCCTTTCCTTATATCAGGGTGAAAAGATATTGCTGGAGTTTGCATCAGAATAATTTTCCCTGAGAACCTGGTCTGCGGAAGATGGAAGTATCTAAACTCCATTCTTCCGCATTCATTTTATACAGCTTACCGTATTTTTTATATTGCTGTGCTACCATCTCCGCAATACTTCCTTCGCCCCGCATACGTACACCCCAGCGGGTATCATTTACTTTTCCATCATGACTTTGTTCTATCAAATGCCAAACCTTATCGGCCCTATCAGGAAAATTTTTATATAGCCAATCATGAAATAGAAACTTGATGGCACCATTTAAGCGAATAAAAGTGTAGGCGGTGAAGGTGGCTCCGTTATCTGCCGCCGCTTTCATGATGCGTTGCATTTCATGTTCATTCAATCCCGGTATCATGGGCCCCATCATAATGCCCATTCTTACCCCCGCACTACTTAATTCGTTTATTACTTTCAGCTTTTGTTTGGCCGTAGTAGTTCTTGGTTCCATTATTCTGCGCAGGTCTTCATTAAAAGATGTAATAGAAACCATGGCTGATACTAATTTTTTCTTTGCCATTTCCTGTAATACATCTTTGTCTTTTAGTATCCAGGAGTTTTTGGTAAGTATGCCAACGGGTTGATTAAACTCATTACATACTTCCAGCAAGCCTCTTGTCAGGCGATACTTTTGTTCGGCAGGTTGATAACAATCCGTATTACCGCTTAGCATGATAGGCGTACCATCCCACTTTGGATGCATTAAGAACTTACGGAGCAGTTGTGGTGCATTTTTCTTGATGATTATTTTTCGTTCAAAATCAAGACCGGCACTGTAGCCCCAGTATTCATGTACATTTCTTGCATAGCAATAGATGCAGCCATGCTCGCAACCGGCATAGGGGTTCATGCTATAGCTCATACCTACATCTTTACTTTCTACTTTGTTGACGATCGTCTTCGATTCCTGTTCCATGTAGATGGTTGGCACATTTGATTCTTCCCAATCATCAATGCCTTCAATATGTTCTCTTGTAACTTCGTTTTTTTGAAACCGATTTTTTGTATTTATCTGTGCCCCACGGCCTGCGAGATAAGTTGGATTTTCTGGGTCTTCCTTTTTAGGTATTACTTTAAAATGGTCTTGTTGTAAATCATTGTTCATGATAAAAAATATTTGGGAGTGAATTGACGCTTGGAGTATTTTGAACCACGGAGACACAGCGACAGGGAGAAGCACAGAGTATGATTAATCACAGAATAGTTTGAACCACATAGACACAGCGACAGGGGGAAGCACAGAGTAGTTAACTTATTAAATACAGAAACACTGAGTAATTGCCTTCCAGGCAATTAAAGAATCATTCTTTTAACGCCATCTTTCATTAATGGCACATGAAAGTTAAGGACATATCCAAGTCTCTTTTGAGTCAGTCGCAAGTAACTTAAAAGTTGCGCATCCCAAACCGGATGATAAATATCCTGTGCCTTCAACTCAACAATTATTAAATCATCAACTAATATATCAATTCGCAAGCCATCACTAATTACCAGCTTATCATAAATTAGTTCTACATTCTTTTGAACTACATACCGAATATTTCTTTTTGCCAACTCATAACAAAAACATTTCTCATATATACCTTCCAGCAAACCTGGGCCCAAAAATTTATGAATTGTAATTGCTATATCCATTACTTGCGAGGTAAGCCATCTTTCTCTTTCTGTTAGTGGCTTATGTATTTTCTCTGTGCTACTCTGTGTCATAGTGTCTCTGTGGTTCAACTTATTATCCAAATAATTCACCCTGCCTTGTTGCTACTGGTAGGTTTTGAAACTCAAATTTTTTAGCAATATGATATTTCATTTCACCCGCAGGTCTTTTCAACAAGGTCATAGTATCGGCAATGAACCGGCCGGTGAAATGACTGTTACTGTACTCCAGCCAGGCCTTTTCATATTGCCAGGGTTTTAGTTTTCTCGCAATGGTGAGATGCGGTTCCATTATGAAATGCGGTTTGTTATCATCATTCAGTTTCATCAGCCTGTTACCATCCAGTCGTATTTCTTTAATCAAATTTTGAATCGGCAATTTGCTGGTAACATTAATATATATAGTATGTGATGGAAAGCTTCCGAAATCTTTTAACTCAACTTTGAACGGAGGATAACCCATGGCAATTCTTTTTAAGTGATTGACAATTCGGTCTTCCTTCATTTCATATTGGAGAAAATTTGCCAAGGTGACATGTGGTTTCCCCCATCTTGCATGATCAGATTTGTACTGTTCTGCAAAATTTTCTTTCACTTTCATGATGCGGTTCCATAATTCTTCATGCGGACTGAGTACCAATAAATACTCGTAAACCCGGTAACCGGGAATTGTGTTGATAATCGTTTCCATACCCATCTGATTTTGAGGTTAAAAAATGCTTACCCATTTTCTTAGCATAAACTTACTAAATTATTTAGTTTTTACAAATTAATTTTATCACCTTTATAGCCGAAAAATTATTTATATGGAAGGAGATGAATTTTACGGCAGTGCTTATAAGGGCTCAAAACAATTTACCCAACAGGAAGTAAATACCGCCAACGCTACCGGCTTTGGTGCTGCTGCAGATGATTATATGGAACGGGGCATTGACCTGAATGAACAGCTTGTCAAAAATAAACCTGCCACTTATTTCTTTCGCATGAAAGGCGATGCGATGAAGGAGGCTGGCATTTTTGATGGGGACATATTAATTGTAGATCGTTCTGTTAAGCTGGTGAATGGAAAAGTAATCGTTGCCATTCTGAATGGAGAATTATTGGTGAGACGGTTTCATAAAAATTTTTCTTCAGCTTTTTTAATACCGGAAAACAGCCGGTATAAGAATATAAACCTGGCAGAGTTTAGCAATTTTTCTGTGTGGGGAGTGGTAATGTATGTTATACATCCATTATGAAATAACATGGACAGATGAAAGCAATTGTTGACTGTAATAATTTTTATTGTTCTTGTGAACGTTTATTCAAACCGCACCTGGAAAATAAACCTGTTGTTGTACTAAGCAACAACGATGGGTGTATTGTTTCCCGCAGCAATGAAGCAAAAAAGCTGGGAGTAGAAATGGCAGGTCCTTATTTTTTGGCAAAAACAGTGGTAGAAAAAAATGATGTTGCTGTTTTCTCTTCCAATTATAATTTATATGGCGACTTGAGCTGGCGGGTGATGGAAACATTGCGGATAATGCTTGGCAAAAAGAATGTAGAAGTGTATTCGGTAGATGAAGCCTTTTTAGATCTGAGCATTTTTTCGAAAAATGAACTGAAAAAAATTGCCAAAGAAATAAAAGATACTGTTGAATTATGGACAGGCATTAAAGTGTCAGTGGGTGTCGCCCCCACAAAAGTGCTGGCCAAAGTAGCTAATCGCTTATCAAAAAAGCAGATATCCAAATACAATGGCGTAATGGTATTAGCAAATGAAGAAGAAATTAATGCTGCACTAAAACAAACAGCAATTGACGATATATGGGGCATTGGCAGACAATATGCAAAAAAATTAAAAGAGAATTTTTGCATTTATGATGCGCTGCAATTAAGTAAGATGAGCGAAGAATTTGGGAAAATACATCTCGGTGGAGTTGTAGGTAGCCGCTTGCTTCGGGAGCTAAAAGGTGTTACATCAAAAGACATGGAAGAAGAGCTGGTGAGTAAAAAAATGATTGCCACCACAAGAATGTTTGGCAGCCCTGTTGGAGATATTGATTCAATAAAAGAAGCGGTTGCAACCTATACAGCAAGAGCAGCGGAAAAGCTGAGGCGGCAACACAGTGCGGCAAGAGTTATTAGTGTGTTTGTAGTTGCAAAAGGAGAAGATCATAATGTAGATTTTAGAGGAGCTACCCATGGCGACTCTGTTACACTACCCACTGCTACTTCCTATACTAATGAATTAATAAAACCTGCTATTGCATTGGCAGATAAGCTCTTTAAAAACGGAACTTCTTATAAAAAAGCCGGTGTAATGCTGAGCGGTATTGTTCCGGATAATTCGATACAAGGCAATTTGTTTTTATCCGACACAAAAAATTGCGAACGCAAGCTGATGGATATGATCGACAATGTAAATTTCAGCCAGCGGAATGATGTGTTGAAATTTGCTGCAGTCGGCACCACCAGAAACTGGAAAATGCAGCGGAATTTTATCAGCGACCGTTATACAACACAATGGGATGAATTATTTGAAGTGAGTTGATTAAAATAAAACACTCTGAGGATCTTCATCATCCCAAAAGCCAGGTTTTCCTAAATTCAACCCACATTCCTTATTAATCTTATCTACTAAATAAACGGTGAGTTCTGGCGAGGTAGCTTCATCATGCATATGCATAAAAAAATAAAGCTCTTCCATCCCTGTATCTAACCACTGCTTCATTCTTTTTATCCATGCGTCAATTCTTGTATAATCAGAAGAATGCAAGCTGTTTCCTACATAGCGGATAAAAGTTTTGGGAATCGTCAGGTGCATGTGAGCACAATCTCTTCTGCCAGCAGTGTCGGTAATTACGGCACCTATATTATTCGTTTTTAGAAAATCGAACATTTCTTCCCTGATATTTTCTTTAGCAAACCAGTCAGGATGACGAACCTCCAAGAAGAATTGTAAATCGATAGGTAGTGATTTCAAATAAGTAAACAACTCATCTTTCCGCTTAGGAGAAAAACTATCACTTACCTGTACGAAGATGGGTCCAAGATGTTCTTTAAAAGCTACAATACCCCGGAAAAATTCACTGGTTATAAATTCTTTTCCTGCTAAACTTCCACGATGTGTAACACCCTGGTACATTTTTGGGCAGAATTTAAAATCCATTCCTTTGGCCTTCTCTGCCCACTTGCTTATCCCGGCTTCGCCCCAAATTCTGTAATGTGTAGCATTTAACTCAATGGAGTTGTAATGTTGAACATAGTGTTGTAAAAAATCTTTCTCCTTTGTTTTGGGAGGATAGATTTTCCCTACCCATTCAGGCCTGCCCCATTTGGCACAGCCAATGTATACTTTAGCATCTTTTGCTGGCCTATCCTTTAATATTGCTTTATTAGAAGCAGGTTCTTTTGGCAAAGAGAAATCAATACTGTCTAATTCACTTGCTGATACCCGTCCAAAATCCATAGTCACTCAATTTATATACACAATAAAATTAGGAGGAAATTTTTGTACCTTTCACATAATACATTTTATTATGCGATTAGTTGTTGCTTTCCTCTTTTTATCGATTACTTCTTTTGCACAACAGCGTCCAAATATTCTTTACATCATGAGCGACGATCATGATAATGATGCCATCAGTGCTTACAATAAGCAATTTATTAAAACGCCTAATATAGATAGAATTGCAAAAGAAGGAGCGAAATTCAATAAAGCTTTTGTAGGTAATTCCATCTGCTCTCCGGCAAGAGCTACCTTATTAACTGGTCAACACTCACATAAAAATGGCGTGAAAAATAATTTTATACGGTTTGATTCTTCCAAAACGACTATTGCGCATTTGCTAGGCCAAGCTGGCTATCAAACAGCATTAATTGGAAAATGGCATTTACACTCTTATCCCAAAGGATTTGATTACTGGAGAATATTACCGGGCATGGGACAATACTTTGATACAAGAATGATCACTATGAATGGCGACACAATTGTTGAAAAAGGATATTCAGCCAATGCATTAACAAAAGATGCCATTAACTGGCTCAATAGCCGGGACAAGAATAAACCCTTTGCTCTTTTCTTTCATCACAAAGCACCACATAGAAATTTTGTTCCGGCATTAAAATACCTGGAAGAATTTCATACCAAAAAATTCCCGCAGCCTGCAACATTGTTTACAGACACCACTGGACGGGGCAGTGCATGGAAAAGACAAACCATGAGCATCCTGTTAGATATGCGACTATGTGGTGATCTGAAAGTTGATCCCAAATACATACTAGACATTCCAGAATTGAAACCCGATGCCAATGATATTGCCACCTACAATGCAATAATGAGAAGAATGCCAGAAGGAGAACGAAAAAGATTTGAGGAAATATATGCGGAAAGAGGACAAGTACTCCGTGATAAAAAACCATCTGGAAAAGAATTACTAAAGTATAAATATCAATGGTACATGCAGGATTACCTGGCTTGTATTGCTTCTATTGATGAGAGTGTGGGAGAAGTGTTACAATATCTTGATGACAATAAGCTGGCTGGCAACACGGCTGTTATTTATACGAGTGATCAAGGTTTTTATCTTGGTGAAAATGGTTGGTTTGATAAACGTTTCGCTTATGATGTTTCAATGAGTACACCATTATTAATGAAATGGCCGGGCCAAATTAAACCGGGAACGGTAACAAATACGATGGTGCAAAACATTGACTATGCTCCAACCCTTCTTGATATTGCCGGTGCCAAAGCTCCTGAATGGATGCATGGAATAAGTTTTAAGACTGTAGCAACCGGAAAACAAAAAACATTACCAAGAAAATATCTCTACTACCATTATTACGAATACAGTAAAGATCATACAGTATTACCGCATCTTGCAATAAGAAGCGACCAATACAAGCTCATTTATTTTTACGAAGTAAACGAATGGGAACTATATGATTTGCAAAAAGATCCTGCGGAACAAAAAAATCTGATTAGCCTCGCTTCACAGCAAGCTACCATCAAGCAATTAAAACTGGAATTACTAAAACTGCGGAACGAATACGATGATCATGAAAAGGCAGGCGAGTTAAACTAACATCACTGATACTTTTTACTAAGCTGATACAATACTTTTAACTGCTCATTATTCAATCCTCTTGTTGTATCCTGTAGCCAATGACGCTTAAATCCAACAATGGCGGCAGTAGTGTCTTTAATATCAAACCCAATAACCCTTAATGCCTGCAAATGATTAAAGCCAATCGGCAGTGTAACGTTTGTTGCATCATCATACCAATGACCAAACCCCTTTTCGGCTAACGATTTCCAGTTGAACCGCCAGTTAGGATCATTCTTTCTTGTTGGTGCAATATCACCATGACCAATAAAGTTGGAAGTAGGAATGCTGTATGCTTTCTTTAATCTATCCAATAGTATCACCAAACTTTTCATTTGTGCCTCGGCAAAAGGTTCAAAGCCGTTATTATCTAATTCGATACCGATACTTGATGAATTCAGATCAGTTGTATTTCCCCATTTGCTTACGCCGGCATGATGGGCCCTTAGTAAATCATTCAACATGTGATAAACGGTTCCATCTTCGCAAATAACATAATGTGCACTTACCTGTGTACGGGGTAACGTAAATGTTTTTAATGTTTGCTCGCAACTATTTTGTGCAGTATGATGTATGATCACAAAATTGGGACGACGCATCGAAAGGTTGGTAGTACCCACCCACTCTTCTGCATAGGGCAATCCGGCAGAATCTTTTATTGGATATTCTTTCAATAACGCTGCATATCCTTCAACTTGCTTCTTATATGATTTATTAGTGGCTGTATATTTTCCCTGTGAGCAACCGTAAATAATTGTAGCCAATGCAAAAGCACTGAACACAATAAAAAGATTCTTCATGTATCAATAATTGATGAAACGCTAAAGTAGTAAAGAATTTTGCTTAACGGCTTTTCGGTCTGCCTTTGTAAAATTTTCGTTGCGGGTTTCTGTTACCCCCTGTACGGTGGCGAGGGTTGTACTGTGGTGCCGCACCAAATTCTGCCGGTACAGGTGCTTTTTCCACTTCTTTCTCCAGCAATTGTTCAATAGCTGCAAATTTATTTTGCTCTTTTTCTCCAATCAACGTAAACGCTGCACCATCTGCTTCTGCCCTTGCTGTACGTCCAATGCGATGTACATAATCTTCGCCGTCACCGGGTACATCATAGTTTATTACCAGATCAATCGTATCAATATCTATACCCCGGCTTAAAATATCCGTTGCAACTAAAACTGGAATACGACCGGCTGTAAATGCACTCAATACACTTTCTCTTTCATTCTGCTCCAGGTCGCTATGGATTTCGGCGATTGTAAAGCCCCCGTGTTTTAATTCTCTCGTTAACTGCTTTACTGTTTGCTTGCGGCTACAAAAGATCAATGCATTTTTATAGGGTGTTTCTTTCAGCAGTTTTTTAATGAGCGGTAATTTCTGCGGCTCATATACTACATAGGCTTTTTGAATGATTTTCTCCGGTGGCTTAGAGATAGCAATATTTATTTCCACCGGCTCATGTAAGATCTTCTTAGCCAACTGCCTGATTTTTTGCGGCATCGTAGCGGAGAACAATAAGTTTTGTCGCTTGGCAGGCAAGGTTTGCAATATTTTATTAATGTCATCCTGGAAACCCATATCCAGCATTCTATCTGCTTCATCGAGTACTAAATATTGGAGGCCTTTCATATTAACGTAACCCATGTTGAGATGGGCAATCATTCTACCCGGAGTGCAAACAATAATATCAGCCCCCATTTGCAGGGCTTTTTTCTCTGCTACAAAACTCTGTGCATCATTGCCTCCATATATAGCTATAGAACTAAGATTCGAAAAATAGGATAACCCTTCCATGTGTTGCGAAATCTGGATGGCTAGTTCCCTTGTAGGAACAATGATCAATGCGCCTACTTTTCCATCTACATGATTAGAGAGCAGACCATTCATTACAGGCAATAAAAAAGCAGCTGTTTTTCCGGTGCCGGTTTGTGCGGAAGCTATTACATCTTTACCAGCCATTATCGGCGGTATTACCTGCTCTTGCACGGGTGTGGCATTTTCGTAATTAGAAGCTTCTATGCCCTCCAGTAAATTGGGGTGAAAATTAAACTCTGTAAAACGCAATTCAAATATTTTTAGACAGTGGCGAAGGTAGTTGAATTTAGGGGGAAGTTTCTTTCACAGTTTTTTAGAGTATATGCTACAATATTTTGGGCCTGTCAACGTAATTAGGTTTACCACCTCATTTATGCAAGTAGCTGTTTTGTTTACCGCAATTCTATCCTCCCTGGTTATATCATTTACACCGGTTAAAAATCTGGTTGAAAAAGCAGCACCTCCTTCTCCACTGGCAGATTATTCTACGGAGTGGAATGATGCTAAATACCTTACATGTAATACGGCTGCCAAAGCGTATTATATGACACCCGAAGAAAGGAATGTCATCTACATACTGAATATGGCCAGAATGAACCCCCCGCTTTTTGCAAAAACAGTAGTGAATCAATATCCCGATAAAAGCAAATGGTTTATAAATCGAAATTCCCGCTACTTTATTTCATTGATGGACACCTTGCAAAACTTGAAGCCGCTAAAATTATTATATCCTGATTCGCTTTGCTATAAAAGCGCCTATTGTCATGCTGTTACCACAGGTAAGAATGGCTCCGTTTCGCATGAACGGGTTACAGATAAATGTAAAAAGGAAGAGTATTTTAATGGTGAATGTTGCCATTATGGAAACAATACAGCAATAGATATTTTACTTTCTTTATTGATAGATGAAAATGTGCCATCACTGGGGCATCGCTATGTTTGCCTGGGCGACTATAAGAAACTGGGAGTTTCCATTCAGCCACATATTACTTATAAAAATACCGCCGTGCTTGATTTTAAATATTAGCTACTCCATTATTTGTTCTAAACGTACTAGCTGGCCGTCTTTCGTCATACCTTCTATAATAACACGGAAAGCTTTTGTTACATCATTATTATAAAAGGTAAGCTTAGCTTTATTTTTCTCTGCTGTGGTTACCACCTGGGGGTTCCAGTATAATGTAGTACGCAGATCTTTTAATTGACTGGCCGGAGTAAAGCTGCTATAAACCGGAGAATAGAATTGCCGGATCATGGAATAGCCACTCACACTACTGTTGGCTAATCCTTTGCCTGGTGTATTTTGTATATCACTTCCACGTCTTGTATACACGGCAATGGCTCCGGCTCCGCCACCTGCTCCACCGTAAAAAGGCGGACGAAATACTTTTATATAAGCAACATCACTTACACTGATAGAACTAAGAAAATCAGGTTGTGCAGGAACTTCATCTAAATAAAATAAAGGAGTGCCGCCCCGCCATTGTACGGAAGGTGTTTGACCAGACATGGTAATATTTAACCCCGGCACTTTGCTTTGTAAATAAGTAAAAATGTTTTGTGCAATGCCTGCCAATTTATCATTCACCAAATCAAATTGATATCCATCACCGCTACCAAATAAACCGGAAGTATATTTTTCATCTAAAATCTGAATAGGCGTTTTTGTTTTTGCTTTTAGTGTAACATTCTCTAACGTTTTTCCCTCGTATTGAGCTAACAGTCTTGTCATTTCATCAGATAATTGAAAGTGCCGGGCATTTCCTGTTGTATCTCCAACCTGGTTATAAAATGAACCAACAGCCGGGATTCTATTCTTATATGCCGGCAAACGGCTTTCCATAAATTTTACTGTTGCATCTTTTATTCCTTTTGAAAGTTGGTAATAGACATTGGCCGTATCAAAAAATATGGTGGAAGGATCACCAAATGTTCCGTTTGGCTCTACGGGTGTAAAGATCATTTTATTGCCTTCGTTGTTTTCTTTCTGGCTTAGTACAATTATGATGTGTGGCTTGTCTCTCAATTGTGTGGGAGTAACTCCGTAAATTTTTCCTGATAAAGAAAGATAAGCGGTATCTCTTTCAAAATTAATAGCCGGTAGCTTACCTTTTACTACATCCTCCCATTTAAACCGGCGCCAGCCGTGAGTGAGCATTACTAAATCTAAATGCTGCTCCCTTTTATCGTTAGCGGCATTAAAATAATAAGTTGGGTTGTATACCTGTCCTTTTATTTCACTGGTTAATAAAAGATGGGAGATGATACTATTACTACTATCGGTATCAATTGCTGCGTCCGTTACTGCCACAGAAAAATTGGCATATAAACTGTCTGGCACTGCAATTTCAATTTCGTTACGAGCCCTTTTATTCAACCCCCAATGTAACACATTCATTTCGGCATTAAAGCTATACTCTCCATTATCAATATAAGTTATTCGTTCCGCCAAAGGTTTCCATTGCCCATCAAACACAGTAATGGTTAAGATACCTGATGGAAGATCTTGTGTGGGAATTGTTCCTTGTGCATTACCCTTTGAAATGTCTTTTGAAACTTTAAATGCCTGGTATTGATTCATTGTACCTATCACATTGACTTTACCGAGTTTTTCTGCAATAGTTGGGTCTGCATATATTACAAAGTTTCTTCTGCCACTTACTAAAGAAACTTGTAAAGTCACACCTTCGGATTTGACTGCTGGCAATGCTGTAGTATATTCAATTCCTATTTCATCTTTCCATTTTGCAGTAAACTTTTCTCCTGGCTTTGGTAGCAGGAAGAAAAATCCCATGCCATCATGCAAAACACGAAGGCTGTCCATTATTTTTCCTTCGCCATTTTTTATTACTCCTTTTACTTTTACTGGTTTTCCAAATTGATTAGCTGCTTTGAAAGCAATTTTATTACTGATGCCTTCCACCAAATCTCCACCTTCAGGAAAGAAGGTAATTGTTGGAGGAACATTTTTTACTGCAGGAGCAGAAAT
The DNA here is from genome assembly GCA_022843585.1 of Chitinophagaceae bacterium. Lineage (GTDB taxonomy): Bacteria > Bacteroidota > Bacteroidia > Chitinophagales > Chitinophagaceae > JJ008. Next base: position 632,873 of record JALHNJ010000001.1, on the reverse strand, counting down.
GGGTTTATTTGAAATGATACGGATGTCTTTTTCATATACAAAAGCAGAATCGAAATTGAGCATCCATTTGGTATAAGCTTTTACATGAATATAACTACCCTTGTAATCAGCCGGAATATCATACTGACCGTTAGTGGTAGCTGCCTGCATTGGACTCACCGTATGATGCAAAAGATTTCCTTTGTCATCTGTCCAGTCCACATAGAAGTTTTTACTTGCAAATGCCGGATAAGTACCTTCCATCAGGTAGGCCTTAAACCAAATTGTTTCGCCGGGAGCATAGCTGGATTTATCATAGTGCAGGTAAGTACGTTCCTGTGCAAATTCGCTACCATATTTATAAATGGTAGAGTCAATATTTTGCCCGAAGGAAATAATGCCAGATAAAAAAAGAATACAAAACGCAGCTATTTTTTTACTCATTGCAGGCCTCATTTTTAGCATAGAACAGAAATTGCAATTTAAGGTATAATGAAACTGCCACAAAGCCATTAACAGTTTAGCAACAAATTTCAGTTTACTGTTACATATTTCGTCGATATTGGCCTCCCACTTCATACAGAGCATGGGTTATTTGCCCGAGTGAGCAGTATTTTACGGTTTCCATTAATTCGGCAAAGAGGTTTCCGTTATTGATGGCAACTGCTTTAAGCTGCTTCAGCATTTCGGCTGATTTGCTTTCATTTCGCTTCCAAAAAGTCCGCAAGTTTTGTATTTGCATTTCTTTTTCCTCGGTTGTACTCCGAATTACTTCGGTAGGCAAAATAGTAGGGCTTCCTTTTTTGTTCAGAAAAGTATTTACCCCAATTAATGGTAATTCGCCTGAATGCTTCTGATGTTCATAAAATAAACTCTCCTCCTGTATTTTATTTCGCTGATACATTCGTTCCATGGCTCCGAGCACTCCTCCTCTTTCTGTTATTCTGTCGAATTCTTTAAGAACGGCTTCTTCAACAAGGTCAGTTAATTCTTCAATCAGGAAAGAACCCTGGTTAGGGTTTTCATTTTTAGCGGTGCCTAACTCCCGGTTGATAATTAATTGTATAGCCATTGCCCGGCGAACACTTTCTTCAGTGGGTGTGGTTATCGCTTCATCATATGCGTTGGTATGAAGTGAATTGCAATTATCATAAATAGCATATAATGCCTGAAGTGTAGTACGTATATCATTGAAATCAATTTCCTGTGCATGCAAACTTCTTCCGGATGTTTGAATATGATACTTCAACATCTGGCTGCGTTTGTTAGCCTTGTATTTATACTTCATCGCTTTGGCCCAGATTCTTCTCGCCACTCTTCCTATTACACTATACTCAGGATCCATTCCATTGCTAAAGAAGAATGAAAGATTAGCAGCAAAGTCATCGATATTCATTCCACGACTTAAATAATATTCTACATATGTAAAGCCATTCGATAAAGTGAATGCTAATTGTGTAATTGGATTGGCCCCTGCCTCTGCAATATGATAACCGCTGATGGAAACAGAATAAAAATTTCTTACTTTTTCTTTTATGAAATACTCCTGTACATCGCCCATCAACTTCAATGCAAACTCAGTAGAAAAAATACAAGTATTCTGCGCCTGGTCTTCTTTTAAAATATCCGCTTGTACCGTCCCTCTTACTTGTGATAATGCTTCAGCTTTTATTTTCTCATATACTTCTTTAGGCAATACATCTGCGCCGGATAAACCGAGGAGACGCAATCCTAAACCGTTGTTACCAGCTGGTAAAGCTCCTTTTAATTCTCCATTTTTAGGAACAATGGGTTTACCATCTGTTCCAATATAAGTTGGGAGTTCTCCTGCCTTATATTTTGCTTCAATGATCTTATTTACTTCAGCTTTTAAATTATTAGCAATGATATACTTCTCACATTGCTGATCAATAGCAGCATTCATAAAAAAGGCCAGCAGCATTGGTGCAGGTCCATTTATGGTCATGGAAACAGAAGTCTTGGGATCGCATAAATCAAACCCACTGTATAGTTTCTTTGCATCATCAACGGTTGCAATGCTAACCCCACTGTTTCCAACTTTGCCATAAATATCAGGACGAGAATCGGGATCTTCGCCATAGAGTGTTACAGAATCAAATGCAGTTGATAAACGTTTTGCCGGTTGTTCTACGCTTACATAATGAAATCTTCTGTTTGTTCTTTCAGGTCCGCCTTCACCTGCAAACATTCTGGTAGGGTCTTCTCCTTCTCTTTTTAATGGGAATACACCAGCAGTAAATGGAAAATGACCGGGAACATTTTCTTGTCCCTGCCATTGCAAAAGGTCGCCCCAATCTTTATACTTTGGCAAAACAACTTTTGGAATTCTTGTTCCACTTAAGCTTTTACTAGTCATGGATTGCTTTATCACCTTGTCCCTGACCGTGTATTCATAAAAATCTTTCTGGTATTCCGCTACTTTGTTTGGCCAGTTGTTGATTAACTTTTTAGCTACCGGAGTAAGGTGGTCTGTGTAAAAATTAATTTGTTGTTGGATGGCCTCCTGTAATGATTTATCTGCCTTCTCTTTTAATGTTGCCAAGGCTCCATGTAATTGGTACAATTTTGTTGCAATAGCTGCTTGTTCTTTTACCAACTTATCATAACCTCTGTTGTTTTCGCTGATCTCACTCAGGTATCTTGTTCTGTTAGCAGGAATAACAGCCTGTGATACTTTAGCTGTTTCCGCAAAACTGTAATCTCCAAAAGTGGTTTGTGTTTTTGTTTGAATTTTTTTCAGCATTAATTCAAACAAATGATTTACTCCATCATCATTGAACTTGCTGGCCATGGTGCCAATGATGGGTAGGTCTTCGTCCTTCGCCGTAAATAATTGATGGTTTCTTTTGTATTGCTTCTTCACATCTGCCAGTGCATCTAATGCGCCAGCTTTATCAAATTTGTTGATGCAAACCAAGTCTGCATAATCAAGCATATTTATTTTCTCCAATTGTGAAGCAGCACCATATTCCGGTGTCATCACATACATACTTACATCACAGTAGTCAAGTATAGAGGCATCACTTTGTCCAACACCAGCCGATTCAAGAATAATAAAATCAAATCCAGTTGCTTTGCAAATATCAATTGCATCTTGAACAGCACTGCTTAATGCTGTATTATCATCCCTGGTGGCAAGGCTTCTCATGTAAGCTCTCGGGTGATTGATGGAATTCATCCTGATCCTATCTCCCAGTAATGCACCGCCTGTTTTTTTCTTGGATGGATCAACAGAAATAACTGCAATTGTTTTATCAGTAAAATTGTTGAGAAAGCGACGAACAATCTCATCCGTAACCGATGACTTACCTGCACCGCCAGTTCCCGTAATACCTAACACAGGTATAATGGCTGTGGCCTGTTGACCGTTGACAGTGGTCTCTGTACCGTTTTCCGCATTCGTAATCTTTCTTGCAATTTGTCTCACATCTTTTACCTCGCCAAGTTGCATTGGTGTTTTATAATCACCATCGCCATTCAATGAATAGTCGCATTGTTTTATCACATCTTCAATCATTCCTTCCAATCCCATATGACGTCCATCGTCAGGACTATAAATTCGGGTGATACCATAATTATGCAACTCTTCAATTTCAGCAGGTAAAATAGTTCCACCCCCGCCGCCAAATATTTTAATATGGCCGCAACCATTTTCTGCAAGCAGATCTTTCATGTATTTAAAAAACTCCACATGGCCGCCCTGGTAACTGGTAATAGCAATTCCCTGTACATCTTCTTCAATGGCGGTTTCTACAATATCTTTTACAGAACGATTATGACCCAGATGTATAATTTCAGCGCCTTTGCTTTGCATAATGCGGCGCATAATATTAATGGCAGCATCATGTCCATCGAAAAGACTTGCTGCGGTTACAATTCTGACTTTGTTGGAAGGTGTATAGCTCATAATAATATAAGAATCTGCAAATTTAGCTTAAAAAACTAATGCCCGTTAGCCGATCCGGTATTGAGATTGAAGCTGGTTAATTACATTTGCTGAATGCAACAACTTGTAGAATCTATATCCTCCTTATACAAACAATGGAAAGGCGTGGAACCAGCATCTGTTGATGTACTCCCACAAAGTGGCAGTGAACGACGATATTTCCGATTACAAGGTAAAGATGAATCAGTAATTGGTGCGTATGGTGCCAATATTCCGGAGAACGAAACCTTCATTTACTTCTCCCGCCAGTTCAAGAAAAAAAATCTTGCTACGCCGGAAATACTGGCCATTAGTGATGATAAAATGTTTTACCTGCAGGAAGATTTCGGTACTGTGTCACTACTAAATCACCTGGAAGCAAAAGGTTTTACAGATGAAGTATATGAACTTTTTAAAAAGAGTTTGGAAGCATTAGCCGCACTACAAGTAAAAGGTGATGAGAAACTTGATTATAAAACATACTGCCTTACCAGTATTGAATTTGGCAAGCAGGCAATATTATCTGACCTTCTCTATTTTAAGTATTATTTTTTAGATGCACTACGAAAGCCGTATGATAAGCAAAAGCTGATCGAAGATTTTGATGCCCTAAGCAATTATCTTACGCATACCGAGTATAAATATTTTATGTTCCGTGATTTCCAAAGCCGGAACATTATGGTAACGCCAGATAATGAAGTTCATTTTATAGATTACCAGGGTGGCATGAAAGGCGCACCACAATATGATGTGGCTTCAATGCTTTGGCAGGCAAGAGCTAATCTTACCGATGAATGGAAAATTAATTTATTGGAAGATTATATGACTGCTTTTGAAAAAGTGGTCGGCCAATCAATTGACCGTCCAATTTTTCGGAGCCAATATTATGGTTATGTATTGATACGTATACTTCAAGTGCTGGGTGCGTATGGTTTCAGAGGTTTATTTGAAAGAAAAGCACAATTTCTTACGAGTATTCCTTTAGCATTGAGAAACCTGAGAGACTTTTTTCAAAATCAAAGTCTGGGTATTGCTGTTCCGGAATTTAAAAAGGTGTTGGATATGTGTGTGAGTGATGAAGTGATAGCCCAATTTACACCAACACAAGCAGATGAAAACACACCGCTGGTAGTAAAAGTGTGCAGCTTTTCGTTTCGCAAACAACTGCCAACAGATGATAGCGGCAATGGTGGTGGCTTTATTTTTGATTGCAGAGGTATTTTAAATCCGGGTCGTGTGGATAGTATGAAAACACAAACCGGCAGAGATAAAGAAGTAAAAGATTTTTTGGAAAGACAAACTAAAATGCCGGAGTTTCTCAACAGTGTATTTGATATTGTGGATGTAACGGTGGAAGAATATATTAAAAGAGGTTTTGAAAGTTTGATGGTTAGTTTTGGTTGTACCGGTGGTCAGCACCGAAGTGTATATGCTGCCGATGCAATGGTAAGGCATTTAAAAAATAAATTTAAAGTGAAGATTGAATTGAATCATTGGGTGCAGGATGAAAAAAAATGGCAAAATCCGATAGAGAAAAGTTCATAGTTCATGGTTCTTAGTTCTTCAACCCGAAGATTCATTATTATTTCAAAAAATAAATTAGAACAGAGTGCAAGCAATGATTTTTTCGGCTGGTTTAGGTACAAGGTTCAAACCATGGACGGATAAACATCCCAAAGCTTTGGCGATTGTAAATGGCAAGCCATTACTCCAACGTAATATTGAATACTTACAGCAACACAACATAAAAGATGTAATTGTAAATGTGCATCATTTTGCAGAGCAGATAGAAGATGCTATTGTTGAAAATGATGGATGGGGAAGTGATCTTTTAGTGAGTGATGAAAGAGATGAACTGTTGGATACCGGTGGCGGTTTATTAAAAGCGGAAGAATTATTCAATCCCGGAGAAAAATTTATTACTTGCAATGTTGACATTCTTACCGATCTCGACATCAGCAAGCTGCTGAAATTTCATGAGCAAAACAATGCCCTGATCTCTTTTGCTGTTACCGACCGCAAAACATCCCGCAATCTTTTATTTGATGAAAATAATCGCTTATGCGGCTGGAGAAATAATAGTAAAGGTGAAGAAAGGATTTCTATTCCCGGTAAAAAATTTATTGAAAAAGCATACAGCTGCGTAGTAGTTTTTGAATATGAAGTTTTTCGATTAATGAATGAAGCCGGCTTTAGCGGCAAATTCTCATTGATCGATGTGTACTTGAAACTCGCAGCCGATCATCGCATTATGGGTTTCGACCATACCGGGGATAAACTGGTGGATGTAGGTAAACCAGATTCTGTAGCAGTTGCAGAATTACTTTTTGCATAAAACCTCTCGCAAAGACGCAAAGCGAAAACTTTAGGACCCAAGATTGTATTCATTGCGCCTATGCGTCTTTGCGAGCAATCACTTTTTTTATAAAGTATTGCAAATACCCTACCAGCGGTACTGCCCTTGCATCCTTTTGCGTTATCTTTCCCACTTTAAATAAATCGTTAGTATGATGAAGAAATCAGTTTTGAGTGTACTGGTAATTTTTTTGGTTGGCGGATTGTTTGCCCAATCAGTTTATAACCACAAAGAAGCTTTCAACCCTCAATTTTATCCGTACCCCGGTAATGATTATCGCAGTGCAAGTGGCGAACCCGGACCTAAATACTGGCAGAACAGAGCCGATTATAAGATCAGTGCAGCATTAGATACAGGCTCACATGTAGTAAGTGGTGATGTAGAAATTACTTATACCAACAACAGCCCTGATAATTTAAAATTTCTCTGGCTGCAATTAGATCAGAATATTTATAAAAAAGATTCAAGAGGTTCAGCTACCACAACCGAAACTGGCGGACGTTGGGCTAATTCAAAATTCACCGACGGCTACAACATCAAATCCGTTTCCATAGAATACAACGGAAAAACAATTACACCCAAATACAATATCACCGATACAAGAATGCAGGTGTGGATGCAGGATGCATTAAAGAGTGCCGGTGGCAAAGTAAAAATTTCGGTGAAGTTCGCCTTTACCGTACCTGAATATGGAACCGACCGAATGGGAAGACTGAAAACAAAAAATGGCATTGTGTATGAAGTAGCGCAATGGTTCCCAAGAATGTGTGTATACGATGATATACAAGGATGGAATACGTTGCCTTATGTAGGTGCCGGAGAGTTTTATTGTGAGTATGGTGATTATGATTTTTCTATCACCGCTCCTTCTAATTTAATAATCGTTGGCTCTGGTGAATTACAAAATCCGCAGGATTGCTATACACCTGAACAAATGACAAGATGGAATGCAGCAAAAGCAAGTGATAAAACGGTTATCATAAGAAGCGACAGAGAAGTGAATGATCCTTCATCAAGACCCAAGCAAGCCAACTCTACCTGGAAATTTAAAATGACCAATGCAAGAGATGTAGCATGGGCAGCTAGCAAAGCATTTGTACAAGACGCAGCAAGGATCAATTTACCAAGTGGCAAGAAATCAATGGCCATCAGTGTGTATCCTGTTGAAAGCATTGTAAAAAATGGCTGGCAGCGTTCTACGGAAATGGTAAAAGGTTCTGTCGAGCATTACTCTAACAAATGGTTCGAATATCCTTACCCAGCTGCTACTAACGTTGCAGGTATTGTAGGCGGTATGGAATATCCAGGAATTGTTTTTTGCAGTCATAGCGATTCAGGTGGAAGTTTATGGGGAGTTACTGACCATGAATTTGGTCATACCTGGTTCCCCATGATCGTTGGCAGCAACGAAAGAAAATATGCCTGGATGGATGAAGGATTCTGCACCTTTATAAACGGACTTTCTACCGAAGCTTTTAATAAAGGAGAATTTGCAGAAACAAGTTTCTTTGGCGATCCAAATTCTTCCTTCATGGTAAAATATGTTTTTGATGATAATATGGATGGATTGTACACCGTGCCGGAAGTAATACAACAAGATAACTTAGGCGTGGTTGCTTATTTAAAACCTGCACAAATGCTGGATGCATTGCGCAATGTAGTATTAGGGCCAGATCGTTTTGATGCAGCTTTCCGGGAGTATATTAATCGTTGGGCATTTAAGCATCCCACACCTTGGGACTTTTTTCATACCATGGAAAATGTATCTGGAGAAGATCTCAGTTGGTTCTGGAGAGGATGGGTATTAAACACCTGGAAGCTTGACCAAACTGTAAAATCTGTGGAGTATGTAAAAGAGTCTCCTGCCAATGGAGCAGATATTACTATTGAGAATTTAGAAAAAATGGTAATGCCCGTAACGGTATTAGTAAAAGAAACCAATGGTAAAGAACATAAAATAAATTTACCGGTAGAAGTATGGCAGCGTGGCGCACAATGGACATTTGGTGTACCTACCACCAGCGAAATAAAAGAAGTAGTACTCGACCCCGATAAAAAATTGCCTGAATGGAACCGGGAAAATAATACCTGGAAGAAAAAAGCATTTTAATAAAAAGCCCTTCGTGAAAGCGAAGGGTTTTTTTATCCTGAGCCTGTCGAAGGATTGAGCCAGCTGCATTGCTACTAGCATCTTCTGTTGCGTCGCACTGTTCATCGTTCGGTAATTCTGATGAGCATTTGCGAAGTTTCTCACTACTACTCTATTTTGTCTTAGAAACTATTAAATTTGAAATAAGGAGCTGCCTAATGACGGCATCTATGTAATTAAAATGAGAGTTTTGACTTTTATATTTCTTCTATTATCTGCTTGTAATACTACAACACAAAAGCAAAGTCAAGAAGTATTAGAAGACACTTTAATAAATCAGACCCACCGCCGAGAAAACAGTAAAACATTCAATTCACAAATTATTTGGAGTACTGATCATGTAAAAATTTGGGGTGATACTTCAAATGGAAAAACAAGAATTGATTATGCTTCATATAAATTTGAACCTTTTCTATCATTTAATGATTTTAAGGTAAAAGCATTATTCAATGGACAAAAAGCTGCAATAAATTATCAAAGTAATGTTACTGCAAAGCAATATAAAGGTCGTTTAACGAATATCTATCAGGAACAAGGCTTAAATTTCGCCGGACACTATTGCTTTGTTTGGTGGGGCTGTGGTTCACCTTGTAAGCAAAGTGCAATTATAGATTTACAAGATGGAAGAGTTTATGACGGACCTGAGTCAGCATTAGGCTATGACTTTAAAAACAATAGCACTTTGGTTATTGTAAATCCCCCTGACTCAACGGGCTTTTATGATGATTGTGCTTATTGCCATCCTGAAATATGGAAATGGAATGAAAGTCAAAAAAGATTTGAACAATTTTTATCTGAAAAAGAATAACTATACTCAACATAGCAGCTTTATAAAATCTGCTCGATGGAAAGCAAGTCGCAATAATCACAACTCCCCCACCAACCTCCCCAACTCCATTTCTTCCAATAACTGCCGTTCAGGTTTTCCTTCTACCAATGTCCATTTAATTAACCGGATGCAGCCATCCGCAATTTCAATACCCGTAATATCGCCATCACTAAAACAACAACAGCCGCTATTAAAGTAAGAAGGCTTCATACTCATATAATCCAATGCTACGGCGGTAAATTCTTTTTCTCTTTTTTTAATCTCGTCTAACAATAATTGTAATTGCTGTTCATCATTTTGCTTCCCGGCAAACTGAAATTGTTTATACAACCGTTCAATATGTGTTAATGATGCAAATACCGGCTGGTGTGTATGCCCGGTTATCAGTAATAATTTCTTCTGTGCATGAGACCATTCATACATAATGCTATTGTGCAGCGTTTTCTTTTCGGCATCATAGGCCGGAGTATTGGGATTAATGCGAAGCAATGCCTGTAGCGGTGCCCATATCCAACCAACAAAAAATTTACTGAACCAGTTGCCATCACTTTGCGCATCTCCCTGGTGACCATGGGTGAGGAAGATAGTGAGTTCCGAGTCCTGCGTATTATCTCCCGACTCCTGACTCTGGACTAAAGACTTCAACACCACTCCATCATACACTTCCACTTTCTCTCCATAAATCATTTTCAGATCAAAAGCCGCTAAGGGACTGGTATTCCAATACAGATCATGATTGCCGGCAATTTTTACATATTTGCCATTGGCTATAAATTTTTTCTCCGCTTCAAAGGTGGCTTTGTTTTTTTTCTTTACCTGCCAGAAGGTGTTCTCCCACAGTTCTTCACTATCACCTAAGTTGATAAAACAAAAATCTTCTGCAGCATAATGTTCCAATGCAGCTAAATAGTTTGGTTCAGCTTGTGTAAAATCATCCGCCCCATTTCTTCGTCCTTTATGCTGGTCAGAAAAGATGATGAACTTTCCGGCCAGTTGTTCAAAAGGAATTACTAACCCCTTTTTGCCGGGATGTTCCCGAATATGTACTAAAAGTTTTGATAGCGCATCAAATATACGCAGCCGGTTAGGCCGGGAAGAGAATTTGGCTGCTACCCACAGTACAGGTCGCAGTAGTATAATTCGGAGCAGCCTACGCATAACATCTATTACTTAACAGCAATCATACTGATCTCCACGTTCACAAACTTTGGTAAAGCTGAAACCTGGACAGTTTCCCTGGCCGGAAAATCACTGTCGAAATACTTTCCATACACTTCATTTACCTGCCCAAACTGGTGCATATCAGTAAGAAAAATTGTTGTCTTTACCACATTGGCAAATCCCATTTCTGCTTTTTGAAGAATAGCTTTTAAATTATGCATTACCTGGTGGGTTTCTTCCTGTATATCTTTATTGCGTAATTCGCCGGTTGGAGGGTCAATACATATTTGACCGGAAATAAACAGCATATTACCGGATAATATTGCCTGGTTATAAGGACCAATAGGGGCGGGAGCATTTGAAGCGGTGATAATTGTTTTACTCATTGGTAGTTTTTTATATTCAGCTCAACGAATTTAGCTTTATACACTTTCTTTGCAAAAAATAGAATTATGAAGATTTTAGTGGTAGCAGATAATGATTTAAAACAAGAATTACTTGCACAAGGATTGCAGGACGATATCGATATTGACTGGAAAGCTACTATCCCCTCTTCAACATCAGCCGACTGTTGCATTGACCTATTATTCAATTGTACTAATGAAAGAATTGAAGCTTTGCAAAAAACACAAGCCAATATTGTAATTATAAACGCTGTAACTATTACATCGGAAACATTGCCACAAAATTTTATTCGCATTAACGGATGGCCAGGATTTTTACAGCGGGCAATTGTAGAAGCAACTGCTGCTAATGAATCAATAAAAAAAGAAGTTGAAAAAATATTTTCCTGTTTTAACAAATCCACCGAATGGGTGCCGGACAAAGTTGGCTTTGTTACTGCTACCATAATCAGCATGATTATAAATGAAGCATATTTTACGGTAGGCGAACAAGTAAGTAGCAAAGAAGATATTGATACCGCAATGAAACTCGGCACTAACTACCCTTTCGGACCATTTGAATGGGGCCAAAAAATTGGGCTTCGGAATGTGCAGGAGTTGCTTGCAACACTAAGTAAAAAAAATATTCGTTATCAACCAGCTGCGTTATTAACAAAAGAGGCGATTTTACAATGAGTCTTATATTAAATATAGAAACTTCAATCAGCACTGCTTCTATTTGCCTCAAGAATAATGAAGGGTTAGAAGATATGCTGGTGAATAATAATCAAAAGGATCATGCCGGCTGGCTGCATGAAACAATAGATTCTTTGTTGAAAAAAAATAATTTCTCCCCTACAGATTTAAAGGCGGTAGCGGTAAGCATTGGCCCGGGTTCTTATACAGGTTTACGGGTTGGCCTTGCTTCCGCAAAGGGATTGTGCTATGCTTTAAATATTCCGCTTATTGCAATCGGCACTTTAAAGATGATGGCTTTTGCAGTAAAAGATGAAGTGCCGGATGCAGTTATTTGTCCTATGATCGATGCCCGCCGGATGGAAGTTTTTACGGCTGTTTACGACCAACTGTTAATTGAAAAAATAGCACCTAAAGCCGTAATTGTTGATGAAAATTTTAGCCAGCTCTTGGGTTCTAATGAAAAAATAATCTTTTGCGGGAATGGTAGCAAGAAACTGCAAGCTTACTACACGAACCCGTTTACAACTTACAGTAATACAGTGGCCAACGCCGCCCACCTGGCCAATTTAGCCGCAATTTCCTTCCACAAAAATGATTTTGCAGATTTGGCCTATACAGAACCACTCTATATAAAAGAATTTTATAATCCTGCCACAAGGTAATTTCAAAAAATTCGTCTCATACGGTGTTAAGGCTCTCAGAAATCGTACGTTTTATATCAAAATTTTAAACAGGTAATGTCAACCTCTGATTTTTTATCACCAACCAGTCAATCTATGAACAATTATTCCCTAACATTGAACAACCCTGCCGAAAGTAGCACGGCAGATTTGCAGGTAGATCTTTTGGGTGTAAAAAAAGCGGCTCTCATTTTAAGAGCCCTTAATCACAAACTACGCCAGCAAATTCTTCGCCTGATTGATGAAAACGGCAGGATGACGGTAACTGAATTATATCTCAAGCTAAGACTTGAGCAATCAGTTGCGTCCCAACACTTAGCCATTTTGCGGAAAGCTGGCTTTGTAAACACGGACCGGGACGGAAAGTTTATTTATTACTCTGTAAACATCAACCGGATGGAGGAGCTAAATAAGTTTCTAGCGGAGTTGTTAAACTAATTACATCGTTTTTTACCCTTAGCCTTTCTCCGAAAGATTGGCGGTAAATGATTTAATTTTGCACTTTTACTACAAGTGTAAGATTAAATCATTTTTTATGTTCATTAAGCAACTCTATACCGGCTGCCTTAGCGAAGCCGCTTATTATATTGAAAGCAACGGCGAAGCTGCTGTTATTGACCCGTTGCGTGATATTGATGCATACCTTGAACTGGCCAATGAGAGAAAAGCTAAAATCAAATATATTTTTGAAACTCATTTTCATGCTGATTTTGTAAGCGGCCATCTTGATTTGAGTAAAGTCACTGGTGCGCCAATAGTATATGGACCAGGAACAGACACAAAATTTCCTGTGCATGTGGCAGCCGATGGAGAAGTTTTTAAAGTAGGTGCTCTTACTATTGAGGTATTACACACTCCTGGACATACTTTAGAATCTTCTTGTTATTTATTGAAAGATGAAACTGGGAAAAACCATTGCATTTTTACTGGTGATACGTTATTTGTTGGAGATGTAGGTCGTCCTGACCTGGCACAAAAAGGTGCAGAAATAACAATGAATGATCTGGCAGGCATGTTGTATGATAGTTTGCATGCAAAACTTTTTCCGTTAGCAGATGATGTAATCGTATATCCTGCACATGGACCCGGCAGCTCTTGCGGAAAAAATCTTGGTCCGAATACACACAGCACCATAGGTGAAGAAAAACAAACAAACTATGCTATGAAAGCTGCCAGTAGAGAAGATTTTATCAAAGAAGTTACTAATGGTATTGCGGCACCGCCATCTTATTTCCCTATCAATGCCAAAATAAATAAAGAAGGATATGATAGTCTTGATCAGGTATTAACACAAGGAATGAAACCATTATCAATTGACGAGTTCAAACAACTTATTAGTGATGATGTAGTTGTACTAGATACCAGAAGAGCTGATGTGTTTACACAGGGTTTTGTACCAACTTCGATCAGCATTGGACTAGAAGGTCGTTTTGCAGAATGGGCTGGCAGTCTTTTACCTTTTGATGTGCCTATGATATTAGTAACAGAAGCAGGGCAAGAAAAAGAAACCATTGTACGGTTAGCAAGAGTTGGTTTTGATAAAGTGAAAGGCTATCTGGATGGTGGTTTTGAGGCATGGAAAAATGCAGGCGAAGAAGTTGATATGATCATTGACGTGGAAGCAGATGAATTGATGATGGATATTCCACATGATGATAGATTAGTTGTGGTAGATGTTCGCCGCACACCTGAGTTTGCTGATGGACATTTAAAAGATGCGGTAAATATTCCATTAAATGAGATGACAGATCCCGCATCAATGGCCAATCTGGAAGAAGATCAAAATTTATATGTGCATTGCGCCGGCGGTTACAGAAGTGTGATTGCTTCTTCTATGCTAAAACGCCAGGGCATTCATAATCTTAGAAATATAGTAGGAGGCTGGGGCAAAATAAAAGAACAAGAGAAAGCAGAAATAGTAAAAGAAACAAGTGTATTGAACTAAAAAAAATCCTCACAAATAGTGAGGATTTTTTTTAAATTATTTTTTTGAATGTACCCACTCCTCCAACTCCGGGCTACTTTCTACACTAATAATAGCGGCGTATCTGGATTTAGTTCCATTGTGTACACCTACATGCCATAGCCTTTGTGAGTCAACAATAAAATGTGCTCCTTTAGGCATGGGTACTCTTGCTTCTGATTCTTTAATCGGCAAATTATTTTCATCACTATCATACAACAGCATATAGCTATCCGGATTATCCGTTAATTCAATCCACATTCTTACAACCCAGCCTTCATCTTCCGGGTTTAAACGATTGTTGTCATCCCGATGTACAGAGCGAATTGCCTGATCATGTGTTTGTGGTTCCAACCGAATAATCCTTACCCGGCCAAAGTTTGCAGGAATAGATTTAATGTATTCCATCAGGTTCGGACACAACTCAGAATTAGGCGTAAAAATGGCATCCTTATCCGTTTTACCATTTTCCCAAAATCCTTTACACTCATTCGTACCATCGCAGGAAGCTAATGGTGCAAAGTTGGTATCCCCTCCACTTTTCCAATCCATGTAAGTAAGATTTTCCCACTCACTGGCAGGAATATGAGCAAGGTTCAATGTTTTTAGAATTACATATCCTTTTTCATCAACACTTGGCATTCGATAGTGTGATGTTTTTAAAGGGATTTTTACAGACCAGTGTTCGCTATGTGGCCAGAATATGGCAGGTGCTTGAGATGACATACTTTATAAATTAAAAGGTGAATATTTCTACAAACCCAAAAGTCTGCTTTTATTTTCACTTTAGTAAAAGAAGCACTAAAGTAGCAAATATCAGATAAACAAAAAATGATGTTATCTCATTTGCATTATTTCATTTCCAAATGAAAAGTTAACGCCACTTGTTTTTAACCATTCGTCAGGAAATTGTTTCCTTTCAAATAAATAGAGTATTTACGGCCTCGATGCGCTACTATATTTGAAATACGAATTTTTTAGTAGTTGTGCCCTTAATCAAACCAATTAAGCTGTAACAGTATTTCGCTTGCTGCGTTACACAACCACGTTAAAGTAAAGTATAACCATGAGAATCAAAACCAATTTGATGACAGGGCTATTTATGCTCCTGTCGGTAGCCAGCTTTTGCCAGGCACCTGCACCTAAAACATTGCCTGCAAAAAGGACAAACCAAAAGGTAAAGATTGACGGATTAATTACCGATTCAGCCTGGAAAGATGCTACCGTGGCTACAGGATTGATTGAATTCAGACCCAAAGTTGGTGCTCCCGAAGAAAATAGTACCCGAAGTGAAACATATCTGATGTATGATGACGAAGGGATTTATTTTGGTGGTTATTTATATGAAAGAACAAAGGACAGCATATCTACTGAATTAAGAGGCCGTGATGGATTTGGCAATAATGATTTCATTGGAATTATTTTCGATACATACAAGGATCATCAAAATGGTTTTGAGTATTTCATTACCCCGCTAAATGAACAAATGGATGCAAAAGTTTCTCCGGGCAACAATGATAATGGTGGAGAAGATTTTAGCTGGAATGCTGTATGGGAAAGTGGTGCAGTTATTCATGCTGATGGATGGTCGTTTGAAATATTTATTCCTTACGCTGCTATTCGCTTCGGAAACAAAAATGTACAGGACTGGGGTTTGAATATCACCCGTCGTCGGCAAAAAACAGGTCAGCAATATATGTGGAACCCTGTTGATCCCAATGTAAATGGATTTCTTACACAAGAAGGTTACTGGACAGGTATAACAAATATTAAAGCCCCGCTACGTTTACAATTCTCTCCTTATTTTTCTACGTATGCCAATCATTTTCCTGCAAATATTGCCGGTGTAAGTAATTGGACAAGCCAGGTTAATGGTGGATTAGATGTAAAGTATGGGATTACACCTGCTTTTACATTAGACGCCACATTGATTCCGGATTTTGGACAAGTACAAAGTGATAACCGAATTCTTAATCTTACTCCATTTGATGTACAGTTTAATGAAAACAGAGCCTTTTTTACAGAAGGTACCGAGTTGTTTAGCAAAGGAGATTTATTTTACTCCAGAAGAATTGGAGTAGAACCAGTTTATAATCAGCTTTCCATAGGAACAGATGAACAAGTGATAAAACAACCCCGGGAGTCGAAACTTATTAATGCCACTAAAATTTCCGGCAGAACACAAAAAGGTTTAGGTATTGGTTTATTAAATGCAGTTACCAAACCAAGATATGCCACGTTGGAACATACAATTAGCAAAGAACACAGAACAGTAGAGGTTGAACCGCTGACAAATTATAATGTACTGGTACTTGATCAAACACTAAAGAATAATTCAAGTATATCATTAGTTAATACAAATGTTTGGAGAAATGGTACTGCTTATGATGCAAATGTAACAGCAGCCCTTTTTAGCTTGAATGACAAAAAGAATATGTGGAATGTGTCGGGCAAAGCTTCATTAAGTAACCAAATAGGCTATCTGCCTGACGGGAAAACATTAACCGGGTATAGCCAAAACTTATCGTTTGGGAAAACCAGTGGCCGTTTTAATTTTAATGTTTTCCAGGATATTACAGATACAAAATATACACACCGGGATCTTGGTTTCTTTACCAACAATAACTTTTTAATTCATGGTTTATGGGTGGGATATCGATGGACCGAACCCAAAGGCTGGTATAACAGAATTTTTATAAATGTAAATACCAGATATAGCAAATTGCTCACTAAAATAAACCCTATTGATCAAAGCTATCAAACATCTAACCTGAACATTAATGTAAATATGCAAAGTAAAAAGCTTTGGTGGGCAGGTGGTTATTTGGGAATGACATTTAGAGAAAACGATTTCTACGAACCTCGCTGGATAGGGCATTTTTTCCGCCGTAATGCAAGCCTTGGTTTTGGCGGTTGGTTTGAAAGTAACAGTGCCAAAAAATATTCTTTCTATGCAGAATTATTCGGAAGAAAACTATTCAATTTTTATGATGGAATTGGATTCGATTATTTTTTACAGCAGAATTATCGGTTCAACAGTAAGCTTTCTTTGACCTACCGTATCAGTATACAACCTCGTTTCAACAATGTTGGGTATGCTTACTCAGAAAACAATAGTGAAATCATTTTTGCCCGTCGTAATAGAAGAACCGTTGAGAATGTATTAAGTTCTAAATATAATTTTACGAATAGAATGGGATTAACATTCAGGCTGCGCCACTACTATAGTTCAGTAGACAATAAGGAGTATTTTACATTACGCAGCGATGGCAAGCTGAATCCTAATCCCACATTCAATAAGAATGTAAACCGCAACCTGAACCTGTTTAATATTGACATGGTTTATACCTGGCAGTTTGCTCCGGGGAGCTTCTTAAACCTGGTTTGGAAAAGCTCCGTTGAAGAAGGCAATAATATTGTTGAAAAAAATTATATAAAAAACTTTAGTAACACTCTCGAGGCAGATCAGATAAATAACTTATCGATGAAAGTAATTTACTTTCTGGATTACTTGCAAATAAAGAACAAGAAGAAAAAGAAAATAGTTTAATTAATTTCCTTTCTTTAAAATAAAAGACCGGAAATCCGGTCTTTTATTTTATCCTATAATTTTGCCATACTCTGGTTTCCATTCGTATTTAAAACGACGGTGACTCCATAAATAATTGGAAGGATCATTTCGAACAACTTCTTCCAGCGCATTTCGATAGAGTATCGTTAATTCTTCCGGAGTAGATGCAGCACCGTTTTCTACTAATAGTTTAGAAGAAAAATGATAGTAACCTCTTTTGATTTTATTAAAGCCAACCATTACCACGGCTGTATTGTTTTTTACCGCTCCCTTTGCGGGTCCTGTAACAAATGGAACAGGTCGCCCAAAAAATTTCATCCAATATGCATTTCGAGGGTCACCGGGATTTTGATCTGCTGCTAATCCCATGGTGTATTGCATGGAAAAAACCTGGTGCATTTTATTTTTAAAATCAGGAGCTGAAATCAATACCGTTCCGTACTTTTTTCTGAAATTAAAAAAAATGCGATCGAGATGTTTATTACTAATGGGCATATAGATACCAACAAAAGGCGCCTTCAGGCTCATAGCGGTTAATGTATTAGCAAACTCCCAGTTGAACTGGTGTCCCGCCATTATATGCACATTATATCCGTTATCAGTTAAGTTATTAATTAAGTCAAACTCTCCCGAAGCTCTTTTTTGAATTTCCTTTTTGGTAATGGAAATAAATTTTATAGCTTCTAAAAAAGTATCAATAAGATTATGATAGAATTTTTTTGCAATTTGTAACCGCTCCTTTTCTGTTTTTTCGGGGAATGCAATTGCGAGATTGCTCATTACAATAGCTCGTCGATATTTCAGCATGTAAAACACAAATCCATAAATACAATCCGCCAAAAAATGCATGACCCGCCATGGAAGTAATGAAATAAGCCAGAGAAAACCGTAAATTAAATAATACATAAGAGGCCAAAGATACAATCAGAGAATGAGGATTTGAGCCAGGAGTTGGGAGTGTTAGTCGGGAATAGACTTCGCATTACGGAAATTCTCCTTTCATACAGAGTGTTCGCAAATGATGATTAGAATTACATCAGCACAAGTGTGCGACCCGCCTGCCTTAGCAGTGCGGCGGGCAGGCACAAGGAACGATGATAGTAGTACTGCAGCCGGGCCAATAAAAATTATAATACAATATTCTGCACAAGATTGCTTTTGTTTGGATAATCGGTATTGAAATGCAGGCCACGGCTTTCTTTGCGGAAACTGGCACCTTTTACAATAAGATAGCCTACGGTGATCATATTGCGCAACTGTAATAACTGTGGTGATAAAGAACTGCTTTCGTATAATTGTTCTGTTTCTTCCCATAGCAGATCGAGACGGCGCATAGCTCTTTGCAAACGAACATCGTTTCGCACAATACCCACATAATCACTCATTACCTGTTGCAATTCTTTCAGGCTTTGAGTAATAAGGATCATTTCTTTTGGTTCTGTAGTACCTCTTGCATTCCAGTCGGGAATATTATTAGAGAATGATAGAGAATTAATTTTTTCCGCAGCATCTACAAAACAACGATGCGCAAAAACCATTGCTTCCAATAATGAGTTGCTGGCTAACCGGTTTGCACCATGCAGGCCAGTACTGGCACATTCCCCGCAAGCATACAAATTTCTGATGCTGCTTCTTCCCCACTCGTCGGTTTTAATACCACCACAACTGTAATGTGCTGCTGGTGCAACGGGTATCATGCTCTTTGTAATGTCGATACCAATCGATAAACACTTTTCATAAATATTGGGAAAATGCTCTATGAATTTTTCTTTGGTGAAATGCCGGCAATCTAACCACACATGTTCTGTACCTGTTCTTTTCATTTCACTATCGATTGCCCTTGCTACAATATCTCTTGGTGCAAGGTCTTTTCGTTCGTCATACTTTTCCATAAAAGCTTCACCATCCAAATTGCGAAGAATACCACCATCGCCTCTTACCGCTTCAGTAATTAAAAATGCATGGCCTCTTACACCTGGCTCATACAATGCTGTAGGATGAAATTGTATGAACTCCATATTTTCGATTCGTCCTTTAGCACGGTACACCATTGCCACCCCATCACCAGTTGCAATGGCAGGATTGGTGGTAGTGCGATATACTTGCCCGTTGCCACCTGTTGCCAGCAATGTTATTTTAGCAAGAATTTTTTCGATCTTGTTAGTTTCCAAATTGAGCACATATACACCATAACATTCAACATCCGGTGTTGCTTTATTCACCAAATAACCGAAATGGTGTTGTGTAAGAATATCAACTACAAAACAATGTTTGATGAACTCAATATTCTTTTGATTGTTCACCGCATCAATCAATGCTCTTTCCATTTCTTTTCCTGTAACATCTTTATGATGCAGAATGCGAAATTCTGAGTGTCCGCCTTCTTTGCCTCGTTTATAATCGCCGTCTTCTTCTTTGTCAAATCTTGCTCCCCATTCAATTAACTCTCTCACTCTTTCCGGTCCTTCTTTTACTACTATTTCTACTACTTCTTTATTGCATAATCCATCACCAGCGATCAATGTATCGTCGATATGTTTTTCGAAACTATCATTCTCCAGGTCATTTACAACCGCAATACCGCCTTGTGCATACTTGGTATTAGTCTCGTCTGCTGCGGCCTTCGTCATTACCACCACTTTTTTATCGGGAAATTGTTCCGCAATTTTTAACGCATATGTTAAACCTGCAATACCTGAGCCTATCACTAAAAAATCTGTTTGCATACTACTTTTTGTAATCCCAAATGTACTGCATCGCCGATTGATGACAAGATGTATGGGACACTATTTACTGTGGAGTCGTATACTTCACAATATCAACACCAATGCCATTTGGATCAACGATTGCAAAATGGCGGTCACCCCATGGTTCGTCTCTTAATTCTACTTCAACAGAAATTCCGGATTTTTTGATCCGTTTGAATTCCGTATCTACATCATCAACTTCAATGGTAATAAAAACACCATTGCCTGGAAATGCAGATTGAAATATTTTCTGCTGAGATGGATGATTTGGCTGCATAAATGCAAGCTGGTCGCTTCCATTGGGTGTTTGAAAAAGAATGAACCATTCATTTTCAAACTTTACAGTAAAGTTTAATGTTTGCAGGTAAAACTGTTTTGTTTCCTGCAGTTTAGTAGTAATGATTCCGGCATTCAATTTCATTTCTGTTGAATTTAGAGTAGCTGAATTTATTTGCATGTCTGTGAGAAATGCAATTATAATTAGAGCGGCATAGGTTTTTGCCATAACATTTTATTTAAATACCAATTTGTACTTCAGTAAGATTGTTAGCAGGATCATTAAAATCCATGTAGAGATATTGCTCCCGGCAAAAGCCGGAAAGTTGTTTTCCATTAGCATATACATCGCCAATTACCCGGTCGTAGGTTTCATACAAATGCTCCCATGCTCCATGATGCAGTGCAGTTACACACTCAAACGGCGGTAATTCTTTGTAAAGAAACAAGGACTCTTCTTTTGGCAGTCCGTCAACAGGTAAAGCAATTTCTAATGTAAATACTGTGTCAGGTTTTTCATCAGCACCCAAATAGATCCATTGAAGGGGGCCGGTAGGCAACAGCTCTTGCTTTGCTGCAACAGCAAATAATTGTTTGGCAACTGTGCCTACATACTGCGCAATGTCTTTTAATGCAGTTCGGGTGGTGAAAAATAGTACCGGAATAGCGGGGATTGATCTGATTACCATAGCTGTTTGTTTTTTATATCTCAAAACAACAACCGGGTATTGACAACCCTGTGTCAGCAAGTTTTTAGCAGCAAAAAATTAGTTGTACTGTTCGCCCAATAGTTTAACCAATTGCTGCATAATAGAAAGAAATGAGGAGGGAGATTCTATTTTTACTTTATCAGTGTACATGAGCAACCAACGGCAAAAATATTCCGGATGGGCTACCAGAAATTTCATATAAATGCGGTCGCCTCTTTCCTCCTGCGACACAAAACCATGATAAAATTTTTGTGCCTGTATGTACTTGCCAATATTTTTTTCAAAACTAACTACGGCTTCCTGCAACTCTCTTTCCTGTTGCAACTGTTGTATATATTCATTTAAAGAAGGATGTGGTGTATCATCAAACCGCTCCTCTTTTATAATCAGTTTGCGAATTCTATCGAGGCGAAAATCCCGGTAATCTTTTCTTAAACGGCACCAACCTATAAAATGCCAGGTGTTGGCGTAATAGAATAAACCGATTGGCTCCGCATCTCTTACGGTAGTTTCTTCCTTATAAGCAGAATAATATTCCAAACTAATTACTCTTCTATCAACCGCTGCTTGCCTCATGGCTGATAAATGTAGCTGCAATGCTTCGTCAACAGGAACTGGCCCGGTATGTATAGCAATTTTTTCATCTAATTCTTCTACATAATCTTTATCAGTTGACCGCAACACTGCTTTTATTTTATACATCGCAGAATCAAACTGCCGCATTTCTGCTTCGTCTGTAAAATGCTGAATAAATTTACTGCCTAATAGTAAAGAAGAGGCTTCTTCCTGTGTGAACATTACCGGTGGCAAACGATAACCTTCCATGATGGAATAGCCAATTCCTGCTTCGCCGATAACGGGAATACCACTTTCATCTAATGCTTTTATATCACGGTAAACGGTTCGCAGACTCAAATTGAATCTATCGGCAAGCTCTTGTGCAGTTACTCTTTTCTTTCCCTGCAAGTGTACGAGTATAGCATGAAGTCGGTCAACCCTGTTCACGAAAAATAATTTTTGTGGCTGCTAAGATACAGCGGCAAGATTAGTATTATTGATTGTCTTTAGAACGGATATAACGGCTTGCGCCTTCCACTATAAATAATTGAGCAAGCCCGTAAGTGATCATTATCACTACTCCTGCTAACTCAAATGGCTGGTAAAATTTATTGATGGCCAATACAGAATCAGAGATGACAAATAACAAGGCACCGAAAATAATAAAATAGCCTGCTTTTTTATTTGCTAACGCTTCCAAATGTAAAGAGCTGCAAAACATTCCACCAAGAACACTGCCGTATATAACTACCGGCCATTTCATTTCTCCTAAGTGTGGAGTAAGCCATCTTAATAAGAAAATAACATACCCTATGGATAGAATAAAGAAAAAATTGTTTCTATCAATTTTATTCCTTTTTATAATTCGTGTAAAACATAATCCATAAAAAATATGAGCCAGTAAAAAAGAAACGAGACCCAGTAAAAAAAATATTTCATTTTTAGAAACAAACATCAACAGCACATCACCACCCCACGAAAAAAATAGGGCTAGTAATATCCATTTCTTCAGATCACTTGCAACGGTATTTGTTTTAGAAAGAAAATAGGCTATCAATAACGGAATCAACAACGGCTTAGAAATGGATTGCATCAATTCATAATTTAATTGAATGCCTGTAATATGAGCAACAAGAACAACAATAAAAGCAATGAACCAGAATTCTTTTTTCATACTACAAATTTATACTTGCACCCACGCATTATTTTCCTTAATCAAATTAATCAACTCCTCTACGGCTACTTCACTGTTTACATTTCTCTTCATTACTTCTTTGCCTTTGTACAAGGTTATTTTTCCAGGACCGCTGCCCACATAACCGAAGTCGGCATCTGCCATTTCACCAGGACCATTTACTATACAGCCCATAATGGCAATCTTCACTCCTTTGAGGTGATTGGTAACGGCACGGATCTTAGCGGTGGTTTCCTGTAAGTCAAATAAAGTTCTGCCGCAACTAGGGCAACTGATATATTCTGTTTTGGATATCCTTGTCCGGGTTGCTTGTAAAATACTGAACGCTGTATTATTAGTGAATTGATAAATATCTTTTACTTCTAAATATGTTCTGCCGCTGGCTTTAATGTTTTCTAATTTTGAATCACCGCTGTAGCCCAAACAAATTCCATCACCCATACCTTCTAAGAACAATGCACCTGTTTCTGTTGCAAAATGAATCAAGTGCTCATCAGGTGTTTGCCAGTTACTATCTGTTATTAATACAACCGGGTTTTTTATTTGCCTGGTCATTAGTTCTGTAAACATCTGCCGAACAGATTGCATAGCATTGCTGTTGGTTGAACTAAGACAAATAACCACTGTAGGATCATTCGCCAGTTGATCCATATAAGAACTAACAGTTGCATCGTTATTATAACAATCAACCATTACAAAATTCAGTATTTCACTTTTTTGTTTAGCTTCTGCATAACCGCTATCGCTAAATATGGGGAAGTATTTTGTTTTATCAGCAGCATCTGCCCATGCAGCCGGATATACAATCACTTTCAACGTACCGGGCAAGGCAAAATCTACTAATTGATTCCCGGTAAAAATATAATCTGCCGCTGCATCACCAATTGTCCATTTATCAGTGGCTACATCATATGTGTAACCTATACTTTGCAAATGAGATGGAGTTATTTTTTCTATTTTACTTAAATCAGCAACAACAACAGGCACATGTTTGCCACCGATATTATCAACTGCAAATGTTTCTCTTCTTTTGTATTCAAATGGATTATAGGAAAGTCCGGAAGTCCGTGAGTCCGAAAGTCCGTGAGATTGTTCACTATTTCCTGAGTTTTCTTTCAGACTTCCTGTCTTTAAGTCTTCCCGACTATATCTTTTCACTAAATCCTTACACACCGGTATTTCAAATTCCGGGTCTTCAGTTAATGATACTCTTATTGTATCGCCTATGCCGTCTTCTAATAATGTACCAATACCAACAGCAGATTTTATTCTTCCATCTTCCCCATCGCCAGCTTCTGTAACACCTAAATGCAATGGATAAATTTCACCGAATTCATCAAACATTGTTTTAATTAATAATCGATAAGCCTGCACCATCACTTGCGGATTACTGCTCTTCATGCTCAGCACAATATTGTGATAGGTTTCCGCTCTAGCAATACGCAAAAACTCCATTGCACTTTCTACCATGCCCATGGGTGTGTCGCCATAGCGGCTCATGATTCGGTCGCTAAGCGAACCGTGATTGGTACCAATTCGCATAGCAGTACCATATTCTTTGCAAATTTTTACCAGAGGCGTAAAACGTTCTCTTATTCTATCTATCTCTTCTGCATATTCTGCATTAGTGTATTCGATCTGTTCAAATTTTTTCTTGTCAACATAGTTGCCGGGATTCACTCTTACTTTTTCAATAATTCTTGCAGCTATCTCTGCAGCATTGGGAGTAAAATGTATATCGGCTACAATCGGTGTAGTATACCCTCTTTTCCGAAGCTCATTTTTTATATTCAGTAAATTTTCTGCTTCATTTTTAGAGGGGGCTGTAATGCGGATCAACTCCGAGCCAGCTTCTATGCATCGGATACTTTGCTCTACGGTGGCAATGGTATCCATCGTATCTGTTGTGGTCATTGTTTGAATACGAATAGGATGAAAATTACCGAGCTTTAGATCGCCGATACTGACTTCTTTGGTATGAAGACGCTTATATTGTGTAAGAGATTCGAAGTACAATTGCATAGCTGCAAAACTAACAAAGATGAGGCAGCAAAGTTTACCAATCTTTAGTTTGAGACCCGCCGCTTTTAGACTTTAATTTCTGCAATCTCTGCTGGGCTTCTTTCTCTTTTTGTTCCAGCAATTTAAGGCGTTGTTCAGCTTCTTTGGGACTTAACTTAGATTGCTGCTGCTTTTTCTGTTGCTGCTCATTTTTCTTTTTTTGTTTATCGTCCTGTTTTTTTGGAGGAGGGGTTTTCTTTTTTAATTCAAGCAATGCTTTTTGAAGATTTTCCCGGGCTTCTTTATCGTTGGGGTCTTGACGCAAGGCATTTTTATACGCTTCAATACTTTCTTCCAGCTTTTTCTGCTGACTTAGTACCGCCCCTTTGTTATAGTAAGATTTAGATTTCAAACCAGCCTCTTTTGCATCTACTGCTATTTGGGTAAATGCTTTAAGGGCTTCACCACTTTTATTTTGCTTAGCTAATGCATTAGCCCTGTTGAATTTAGCGGTTGCATTTGCCGGGTCAGCTTTTAATGCTTTTTCATATTCGGAGGAAGCTTCGTCAAACTTTTGCTGTTTGTATAAATCATTTCCCGCCTGTATAGCTTTTTGTGCAATTTCTGATTGCCCAAATACAGTTTGCAAACTTGCAACAAATAATACTATGATTATTAAGTACTTCATGCAATCACCTTTTTTCTTTCCGGAATGAAAAATTCAACCAATAAAAATACAAACATGCCAAGTGCCAACCACATATAGTACGTCTTAAAATTCATTTGGGATACATCGCTGAAAGCTTTGGTTTCAATTTGTGATAATTGTGATTTCACGGCTTTAACCGCTTCATCACTACCTTCTAACCGAATGTAAACACCATTTGTTTGTTGTGCAATATCTTTTAGCACTTGCTCATTCAATTTTGAAATTACCGTTGTACCCGTCTCATCTTTTTTTACATCGCCGGTTGCAGGGTCAGAGATAGTTGTACCTTCCGGAGAACCGATGCCAATGGTATTGATCATTACACCTTCTTCTGAAAGATTGGTTGCCGTTTTTACTGCTTCTTCATCATGCCCTTCCCCATCAGAAATTAGTATCACTGCTTTGTATCTTCTTTCAGCAGGATTAAAGACTTTAGCACTCATCGTTAATGCTTCGCCAATAACAGTGCCTTGTTGCGGTACCGCATCAGGACCAGCCGATGCAACAAACATTTTAGCAGCACCATGATCAACTGTTAATGGCATTTGTAAATAAGCTTTACCTGCAAATAATACTAATGCAATTCTGTCGTTCGGCATCTCCGTCATCAGCTTTCCAATAAACTGTCTTGCTCTTTCTAAGCGACTTGGTTGCAGATCTGTAGCCAGCATACTTTTACTTACATCCAATGCTATTGCTACATCAATTCCTTTTCTAGTTGTACTGTCTGATGCGCCGGGTTTGCGGGGATTCATTACTGCCACCACACCGAATGCAAATGCGATGCAAACAAGAATAAATTTTATAGCAAACTTTACAGGAGAATAACCAGCCGTTAATACTTTTACTAATCTTTCATCACCCATCCTTTTTTTTACTTTTCTTTTCCATTGCAACAACGCAAGAAAGAGCAGCACCAAAATACCAATGGCGGCAAAAAGCAAAACAAAATCTTTGTATTGAAACTGGAAAGTCAATTTGAAAATGTGATGATTAGCTGATTTGATGATTAAAACATGCCATTCAATAACCAAGAATTACGCCATAATATTGCTAAACCTGAAAGAGTAAGGCATTTTCACCTCATCACACCGGCTAATTTTCCAAATCACATTTCTCCTTCAAAAAAGCCAAGTTCCTTTAATATATCTTTTAGCATCTTCATCCTTACCGCCCACATATCAAAATCCTTATCTGGTGATTCAATATTCAGTACAAAAAAGTAGGGATGATTGTTCTCTTCGATCCAGCCAACGATCCAGCCGATAGAATGGCCGTTTTCTGTAAAACCCCATCCGGTTTTGTACCCAAGACGATAGTTGCTGTTGTTCTCAAACAACATGGCTCTTTTTACCATTTCCTGGTAGCTTTTGAAAAAAGGTAATTGATTAAAGTATAAACGCTTTACCAATCCCAATTGCTCATCTGAAGAAACTTTTAGCGAATTATCTAACCAGAAGGAATCAATTGCACTGGTAATTCTTTGGGTACCGTACTTCAAGGAGTCTAACCAAAACTGCATCGTATCTTTTCCAATTCTTCTCGCTACTTCCTGGTAATAATTTACTGATGAAGCTCTGAAAGCATTATACATATTCAGATCCTGGTTCCAATCTTCGATACGGCGTGTTACTCCATCCCATTTTATCACCATACTATCGTTGCTAATCTTGCCGGTTTGTAAACCAATTAATGAGTTTACAATTTTAAAAGTAGAAGCTGGCAGATAACTGCTATCTCTATATCGCCCAAGATTGTGCACCGTAAATTTTCCGGTGCCATTGTCCATTAATGCAAAGCATCCGTCAACTTTATTTTCATCAAAATACTTTTTCAGTTTTTTATCCTGCTTTACATTGTTGGGAGAACAAGCTGCAATTAATACCGGCAAAAGCAATACATGGAAAAAACGCCTCATTGATGTAAGAATTTGTGCAAAGTTAACCGCTAAAGTCTTTTCATTTTGACCTTTAAAAAATAATAAATAAGACAATTTTTAGCCGCTAAATCCGTTTATAAAGGCTTAATAATGTCCTCATGAAAAAAGTAATTTTCCCTACCCTGCTTGCAATGCTATTTGTTGTTCTCTTTACCAGTTGCGAAAAAGAAGTCGGCAATAACAGCAGTGAAGCCAAATTGGTTTTCAAATTCAAGTTTGATTCTACACAGGCAAGACTTAATAATATTGGTCAACCATCCACTATACCTGCGGGCAATGCGGGTCAGAGTCCGGTGTTTAATAAAATGAGTGCTCATTATGTGGAGTTGGCGCCATCCGCATTAACAGCACTTGGTGCTGGTGCGGTTTTATACCATGCTACCGAAACATCTGTAGGTGGTTCAACGGCTATAGATTTTGAAAAAGCATTTTTTGCAGGTAATGATGAAACTTTTTATTCCATTCCCCTTAAAAATATTGCTCCCGGGGAGTACGAATGGTTGCGGGTATCATTGGCCTACCAAAATTTTGATGTTAAGTATTATGTAGACACGGTTATCAGTGGCTTCCCTATCAAATCATCATTTCCGGGAACTGCTGCAGGCTTTATCGGTTACAGAACCTATATCAAAAATCTCGCTATCAAAAATCAAACTATCCCGGTAAATGCAAACAAAGCACAGGGCTTTTGGGCTTTTGAAACAAACATTAATTATCTCGGAACTAATTATCCTTTTACATCCTCAGGCCAGGCTCCGGCGGGTGCTACCACGGTGCCTAATCCAATTTTTGCTACCTCGCCCATTCCGGCAGGTTCATGTGTTGTTACTGCCGCCATTACTCCGGGAAAATTAAAAATAACGGGAACCGAATCCAGCGACATCGTCATTGAAGTATCACTTTCCACCAATAAAAGTTTTGAATGGACTGAAGTTGTAGCAGATGGAAGATGGGAACCGGGCAAAGGCGAAGGAGTAGTGGACATGGGAATTCGGGGAATGATTCCGAAGATCAAATAATACCACAGATTTTATTCTGCTTAGCTGAATCATTTAGGCTAATCATAAAACATTCATTGCTGCTTCAACAACACTGCTTTCTGATAGCTACCTACTTTATAACTATCAACAGATGGACTATCTTTTGTGCCACTACCTGTTGTAGCAATGGGCTTAGCACTAATGCTATAAAATTCCACCATTAATTTATCATCTTCCATCCAATAATTATTGATGATGGTTGAATTTTGCACGGTAAAGGCACCACTTAGTTTATTAGCTACGAAGAACTGATCAAGTATAATTCCATTGTTCTCATTGATCTGCCAATGCACTCCTGCACTGTCTTTGCAACTCAAAAAATAAGGCCGGTTATCTTTTGTGGCATCCCCATAAATAATTTGCCAGGTCCAGATGTTAATACTATCAGTCGGATGAATGCGCAATTCCATATTTACCTCCTGCGGTTCTGCTTTCCCGGTTTTATACCATTTCAATTGTCCCCGCCATTTGCCTTCCCAACTTTGCGGGAATGATTCTTGGGTATTTGCAGCAACTGAAAAGGAAAGTAGAAATAGAAAAAACCAAACAACTCGCATAAACATCTTTTAATAAAAATAAAAAATCCCGCCTCGATTAAACGAAACGGGATCAATAATTTTTTATAAGGTCTTACATATAAAAGCCGCCTTTTTGCTTATAATGCTTATTACCCTGGCAATCCCTTTTAGTGGCTGCGCAAGAACTCATAACAAAAGCAACTGTAGCTACAAGAGCTAAACAAAGAAAAAACTTTTTCATACCGATTAAATAAATAATTGGGTCAACAAATTAATTAAGGAAGTTCAGAGGTAGGGATTCGGTAGAATTAGACCATGCAGATAAGTAGAAAACGAAAGTAACACCCATATATTGCTTTTCATAACTTTTGATGGTATTTTTCCTGATAAGTGGAAAAAAATACCAAGGGAATTTCAATTATCGTAAAATCCCTATTTGCTTTAGCTTTACAGCATTAAAACCTAAATAGCTAATTATGAAAACAATTGTTGCACTTTTGATGGCTTCTGCCCTTTTTATTACAGCTTGTAATAATAACAAACCTAAAGATTCAGTTACGATTACCAGCGAAGATGGAACGGAACAGGTTACTGCAGATGCTAATCAAATGCAGAAGGTGGCAGAAGAAATGGAGAAGACAAAAGATGAGCTGGGCAAATTAACTCCGCTTACTGCCGATGAATTAAAAGCAATATTTCCAGCAGAAGTAATGGGCACAGCAGTTTCTGATGTAGAAGTTGCATCTGCTATGGGTGCATCAACTGCAGAAGCTAAATACAAAGTAAACGACAGCACAGATATCAAAATAAGCATTATTGATTGTGCCGGACCCGGCGGTGCAGGCATTTACAGTATGCAATACCTGGGTATGATGAACATTCAGCAAGAAGATGAAGATGAATACACTAAAACCATTGACTTTAATGGTGGCAAAGCATTTGAAAATTGCCGGAAAGATAGAAATGAATGCACCCTTACCTATTTCAGCGGTGGCCGTCTTTTAATTTCGTTGGAAGGAGATAATGTAGGGATCAATACGTTGAAGGATGTGGCCAAAACTCTAAAGACTAAATAATTTATCTCTAAAAATAAAAAACTGCGAACCCAAAAGCTTCGCAGTTTTTTATTTTCACACTAATTGTTATATCACTTCAACACCCCCAACTCCTTTCCCACTTTTGTAAATGCCGCAATTGCTTTATCCAAATGTTGTTGCTCATGCCCGGCACTTAATTGTACTCTAATTCTTGCCTGTCCTTTTGCTACCACCGGGAAGAAGAAGCCAATTACATAAATACCTTCTTCCAATAATTTTGCTGCAAAGTTTTGTGCCAGCACCGCATCGTACAACATAATAGGTACAATAGGATGGTCGCCGGGTTTAATATCAAACCCAGCTTCTGTCATCTTAGTACGGAAGTATTTAGTATTGAACTCTAATTTATCCCGTAGATCTGTTGATTCACTTAACATATCCAATACTGCAATAGAAGCACCAACAATAGAAGGAGCAACGGTATTGCTGAATAAATAAGGTCTTGATTTTTGGCGCAGCATTGATATAATTTCTTTTCTTCCAGAAGTAAAACCACCGGATGCACCGCCCAAAGCTTTACCCAATGTACCGGTGATAATATCTATTCGTCCCATTACACCGCGGTATTCATGGGTACCTCTGCCTGTTTTTCCTAAAAAGCCGGAGGAGTGACATTCATCGATCATTACAATTGCATCATATTTATCGGCTAGGTCACATATTTTATCTAACTGTGCAATGGTTCCATCCATACTAAATGAACCATCGGTAACGATGATGCGGCTGCGCAGGTTAGCCGACTCCTGCAATTTCGCTTCCAGGTCGGCCATATTGTTATGCTCATAACGGAAACGCTGTGCTTTACACAATCTTACTCCATCAATAATAGAAGCATGATTTAATGCATCAGAAATAATCGCATCCTGTTCATTAAATAAAGGTTCAAACACACCCCCATTGGCATCAAAAGCAGCAGCATATAAAATAGTATCTTCTGTTCCGAGGAAGGTGGATATTTTTTCTTCCAGTTCTTTATGAATATCCTGTGTACCACAAATAAAACGAACGCTACTCAGCCCATAACCTCTGTTATCAATTGCTTTATGTGCAGCTTCAATCACTTTTGGGTGACTAGACAAACCCAAATAATTATTGGCGCAAAAGTTCAATACCGTTTTGCCACCTACCGTTATTTCAGCCCCTTGTGAGCTTGCAATAATTCTTTCCTTTTTAAAAAGTCCGGCTGATTCTATTTCTGACAGTTCAGTTGCAATGCGTTGTACCAGTTTTTCATTCATATAGCAATTATTTAATGCGCAAATATAACAAGCCCATTTCTTAAGCCTTCGCTTTAAAAAAAGGCATTGTGGGAAAATTTTATGCTTCCTGTAACATTTGGCAGAGTACTTTCGTCAAATCATAAAATTGGCTAACATGAGAAAAAATACCTGGATACCACTGGCAGTACTTACAGTAATAGTGGTCGCTGGTTTTTTTATTCTTCAGTCAGCGGCTTCAACCAACCCAGCGCCAACAAAAAAGCAAGTACAACCCATTTGTTCCGAAGTAAAAACTGCTAACTGCACCCCCATTCAAAAGAGCAATGCCCCCGGCGAAATGATCGTTGAAAGCCTTTCCCGCCAGTTTTTAAGCATTCCCAGCCTTATTCGTTGATTTTCAATCTCTACTTTTAAAAAAAAATTGCCCATTTCTGTAACTTATTGCTTTGTTGCCCGTACTACATACCAAAGCAGGCTATTTAAATTACTTTTACCTCTGCTTTCCGGCTGTTTATGACTGAACGAGAATACAACGAATGTGTTACTACGTATGCAGATAATGTGTACCGTTTCATCCTGAAAAATCTTCGCCATGAAGAAGATGCAAGGGATGTGGTACAGACTGCTTTTGAAAAAATGTGGCGAAACCGGGAAGATGTAGATGCACAAAAAAGTAAGTCGTATCTTTTTACCGTTGCTTATCACCAAATGATCGATCATATACGGAAAGTGAAAAGAATACAGTTGAGAGATGAATTTAGCGAAGAATTAAAAGTGCAGGATAGGCCGGCTAATAACCTGAAGAAAATTTTAGATGAGGCGCTTAACCGTTTAAGTGAAACACAAAAGTCGCTGGTGCTGTTGAAAGATTACGAAGGATATAGTTACGAAGAAATAGGACAGATAATGAACCTTAACCCCAGCCAGGTAAAAGTTTATCTTCATCGGGCAAGGGTGCAATTGAAAGAGTATTTGGTGAAAATGGAAAATGTAATTTAATAATGAGTATTAACCGCCATAATTACGAAGAGTATTTTATCCTGTATATGGATAACGAACTCAGCAGCGATGACCGCCGCATGGTGGAGGCTTTTATTGCACAACACCCCGACCTGAAAGAAGAGTTGGAATTGTTGCAGCAATTTAAACTGGAGCCTGATACTGCTGTTACTTATACCGGCAAAGAAGAATTGATGAAGATAGACGGCAGCAGCCCGGTTACACTTACCAATTACGATGAATGGTTGTCTTTGTATATAGATAATGAACTGACTGCTGAGCAAAGAGGAAACGTAGAAAAATTTCTGGCTGAAAATCCTGCTATCAATATTGAACTATCTCTTTATAAACGTAGTAAGCTTCAACCTGAAACAATTGTATTTGCTGATAAGCAGTCATTATACAGAAAAGAAGAAAAAGTACGCCGCATAACACCTGTATGGTGGAGAGTGGCTGCTGCTGTATTAATCGTTATTATTGGAACAACTGTGGTTTTAGTAAACAACAAATCTAAAAATAGTGCTGATGATATTGCAACTACTATACCCGGCACAGAAAAAACAACAGCTCCTATACAACAACTTCCAGAACAAACTTCTACTGAAAACCCAGTAGCTGTTGTAGAAGAAAAAAATATTGTTGCACCAGAAAAAACTACAACTAGTGAAACAGTAAAGCAAACTAACAATGCTGTTGCAGTTAAAAACAACAACACTGCTCCTAAAAATAAAATACAAGATGATTTAGTTATTCAACCAAGGAAGGAGGAAACTGCTATTGCAGCTACTAATAATAAGGACAATAATTTACCGAAGCCATTAAACAATCCGAATATTATTGACAATAACACTATCGCTTCTGTTGATGTGCCTACAAAAAATACACAACGAAATGATGTATTAACAAATCCAAATGTAACAACTCTGAATCCTCAACCGTTAGACAAAGCGGAACTAAAATTTGCTAATAATAATGAGCAAATAGACGAACCTGATGGCAAAAAAAATAAACTCCGTGGATTTTTCCGGAAAGTTACACGGACGTTTGAAAAAAGAACCAATATTGAAGCTACTGATGATGATGGAAAATTACTGGTAGCTGGTCTTGCCATCAAACTAAAATAATTTCTTTTTAAATTTTAAATGTGAAGAACATGAAAAGGATCTCTACCCTGTGCGTTGCTTTATGCACTTTTATCACAGGATTTTCTCAAACAGACAGCACCAAAGCACCGGAAGGCGATACCATACGGATCGGTGGAATGATCATCATCCGCAAACCGGGTAGCAAAGACAGAGAAGTAGTTCGGGACAGGGAATACAAAATGAAGAACCGCCGTGGCGATAAACCCTCTAACCTAAGCACTAACTGGTGGATCGTGGATCTTGGCTTTTCCAATTACAATGATGAGTCAAACTATACTGCTGCTACACTTAATAATTTTGTAGCCCCGGGCATTGGTAAAGAAGAAATGAAATTGAAAACCGGAAGGTCCAGAAATGTGAATGTATGGTTCTTTATGCAAAAGCTAAATGTAGCCAAGCATGTGGTAAACCTGAAGTATGGTTTAGGTCTTGAGTTGAATAATTATCATTTTGATGACGGCACTATATTAATGGCCAAAAACCCAACCTTTATTTCCCAGGGAGCTACTGAATTTAAAAAAGTAAAATTGGCTGCCGATTATCTTACAGTGCCAATTATGTTGAACTTTGACTTTACACCGAAAAGAAGAAAAGGATTTGGCATCAGTGCTGGTATTAGTGGCGGGTATTTATATTCTTCCCGTTACAAATCAAAAGAGGGCAATAATGTAGATAAAGTTAAAGATGATTTTAACCTCGAACGTTTCAAACTATCTTATATCGGAGAATTGTCGCTTGGCCCGGTACGCCTTTACGGAAGCTATGCCATGAAGAATATGTGGGAAAAAGGATTGGACATGACACCTTACAATTTTGGATTCCGTTTGAGTAACTGGTAAGACTTATTTTTTTCCCGATAAAAGCCGTTGGTTTTTTACCAGCGGCTTTTTTGTTGATGCTACGCAAGAATACTTCTGTGGAATCAAGTATCTTTTCTAAACAAGCCGTTAAAACATATCCACAGGTCAAAATAAAACTTTGTGGCATTGCGTTTGAACGTTTGGACGGACTGATTTTAAGCCATGATATAAATGCTTACCCACCTTCAAGCAGGATACAATTGGCGGTTATGAAAACAAAACACCTGATGAAAAATCTAATTGTGCTTACTTCTGTATTGCTGGGTAGCAGTTTATTGGCCTCTACTGTTACCAATAACAGTATGCGGTCAAAATCCAATAAAAGGTTTAGCTGGGGCAGCAGCACCCCCATCGGAACAGTTTCCATTATCATTGACAAATCGGATTACGAATTAAGTATCTATGATGATAAAGGCTGGTACGCTACCTACCCGGTAGTGTTTGGTAATAATAGCCTGGCTGATAAAAAAATGGAAGGTGATAAAAATACTCCCGAAGGAACTTTTCGGACTACCAGCAAAAGAGTACATGAAAAATGGTCTCGTTTTATTGGTATCGATTATCCAACAGCAGAAAGCCGGGAGAAATTTAACCAGCGAAAACAGCGGGGAGAAATTCCGGCGAATGCAAGTATAGGTGGAGGTATTGGCATACATGGCACCTGGCCACATGAAGGATTTGTAATTGACCGGTATAAAAACTGGACGCTGGGTTGTATTTCCATGAAGAATGAAGATGTAAAAGAAGTATATGGGTTTATTCCTGCAGGAACAAAAGTGACTATTCGTAAGTGAGATTAAAAAGAGACAAGGCGTAAAGAAGAAGCCTTAATAATCGTAGAATAAGCTATTTATCAGAGATGTTGATAATGGTGAGTAGGATTACCTAAAGATGAATAGTGCGACGCAACTAAAGAT
Organism: Chitinophagaceae bacterium; assembly: GCA_022843585.1. Lineage (GTDB taxonomy): Bacteria > Bacteroidota > Bacteroidia > Chitinophagales > Chitinophagaceae > JJ008. Next base: position 597,226 of record JALHNJ010000001.1, on the reverse strand, counting down.
GCTAGTAGCAATTTAGCTGGCAAACAAAAAATTTTTTACTTTATACTGGCAAGAAAACGTTCAACTTCAATTCTCCATTTCAACGGATCCCGCTGCAGAAAATTTTCATGATCAATATTATTATACACTACCAGTTTCTTTTGCGGAGAAGCCAATGCTTCAAATATATTATCGGTTTCAGATTTTTCTACCAACCGGTCCAATGCTCCCCACTGTAGTAAAATAGGGCAGGTTACTTTTTTTGCATAGTTGGTGGTTTTGAACTTGAAACCATTAAAGCCCCGTTCAATACCAATCCACGCAGTAACAAGCACACCAAATGGTTTTTCCGGAAAACCCCGAAAGCCAATATTTCTTGCACGGCCACTAATATGAGTTTGTAATGTTTCGAAAGGCATTTCGGCAATAATACCTGCTGGTTGAATATTATAATCGGCCACTGCTTTAATAATAGCTACTGCACCCATTGAAGCACCCCATAACAAAATATTTTTTTCGCCAAGGGCTGTCACATAATCATAGGCAAGCTTTACTTCTTCTGCCTCCCGGTAGCCAATGGTAGTATTATTGCCTTCGCTATTTCCATGTGCCCGAAAATCAATCATAAAAACATTATACCCCCAGTTCCTGAATTCTTCTGCTTCCGCAACTATTCTAATTTTACTTGTTGAAAGAGGATGATAAAGTATTACGGTTCCCTTTGCGCCCGAATCAAGCTTGCTGTACCAGCAATCAATGAGCATATCTTTTTTGGTAGTTAAATGAACTGTATCAACCGGAAAATCTGGTTCGTTGGTTACAACGGATTTGGCGTATCGCTGACCGGCAAAGAGCCGCCAGGTTTTTTTAAATACGTTGGGATTGTCGTCTGTTTCCTCTACCGAAGGGTCATTATAAAAATGAGTGAACCGGTGAGCATACATTGCTGCACTAATATTAAGCAGTACAAACTGAACCAATATCACCCAGCCCACCCAGCGGAGCGAAGAGAAGATTTTTTGTTTTATACTTTGTTTTTCCATCAACTTATAGCCGTTCGGCGAGGCAGGCAAGTGGCCAAAAGTAATTTTTCGGAGGCATACCAGCTAATGAATAGCCAAATTTTTTGGCAAGTGTAGAAAATAAATTTCCGCAAAAGATGTCAGGTATAATTTTTGTTACTTATTTTGCATCATTGCTCTAGCAATAAAAAGATTTAGAAAAAACCATTTAAAGCAGCCTATCCGTGCTGCTTTATTTTTTAAGTAGTTATATCCCCAGTTTCTTGCGGATATCTAATGGTATTGCAGCTTTATTTACGATAATGGCAACGGTTCTCAATTTAAAATAATCTTCCCGCATATACAGAAAGCCGCCAAGTGAATTAGAATAATCGCCCCATGAATTTTTAACGTAATACCATTTATCGCCTAATTCTTTTGTTCTTCCAACTATATGCATCATATGGTCTAGCAAGGTGGTTTGGTTTTCAAAATCTACTTGTCGCTGTGTAGAACTGCTATTCTTGATTTCAGTTGGAATATAAGCCAGTCCATCGTAGAATTTAAATCCCGCATCGGTAGCATCACCATCCCAACCTACGGTGTAACCATTATCCAATGCCAAATTTGTGATGCGGGAAAAATCTGCTAAAGGAACATTCCAGTATTCATCACCCGTCCAGTTATATTTATCTTCTAAAATAAATTTGGAATAAAATGGATGATGGGTGTATGAAGTTATTTCTACATAATCATCAGGATTGAGTTGGAGTGCCTGTTGTAAAAAACTCTTTGCTGTATAAGATTTGCTTTTGTAAATAAATGTTTCGGGAAGTTCGCCCATATAATAATCTAAAACACTATCTATAAAAGATCGTTGTTGCTTACCTAATATCTTTACACCACGACTTACCTGTTCTTTTACAAAATGGCTGAGTAGCGTATCCAATTCTGCATGGTCATGATTGTTTTCACCGTAAGGTTTTCCAGTATATACATCTTCCGGAACGATGCCATAATTCTTCATCACCCATATCACATCATGAAATTGACCACCGGGTGTAAAAAAATTTCCTCCTTTTAGTTGGAGGTGACGTTCTATTTTTCTAAGCATGGAAAAACGGGCAATAAACATTTCACTCAGATCAACTTTCCCTTTTCCTTTTTTTAGTAACTCACTTTCGAGTAAAGAAGTGCTTGAAAAGCTCCAGCAGGTGGAGGATCGGTATTGATCTTTAACAGGAGTGCAATTGGAAGTTGATGGTGGTTTAAGTCCTAATTTTTCTATAGATAGTTCCTGCGCACCTGCAAAAGCAGGAGCAAGAATAAATAGTAAGAATAGTATGCGGCGCATGAAATATTTTTCATTCAAGATAAGTAAGAACTGAAAATTTGAAATACCGTTGAACGGGTATATCTACAACTTCCCATTTTTTATCTCTTCCACCACTCCCGGATCAAGCAAAGTGGAAGTATCACCAAGATTAGCTATTTCCCCTTCCGCAATTTTTCGCAATATGCGGCGCATAATTTTTCCGCTTCTTGTTTTTGGGAGACCAACAACAAATTGAATTTTATCCGGCTTGGCAATGGGACCAATTACCCTTGTTACTGTTTGCAGAATATCTTGTCGTCTTGAATTTTCATCCCCATGAGAGCCATTGAAAATAACGTAGGCATAAATTCCCTGGCCTTTTATATCATGCGGATAACCTACTACCGCACTTTCTACAACACCTGCATGCATGTTAATTGCATTTTCTACTTCCGCAGTGCCAATGCGATGGCCGCTAACATTTAATACGTCATCCACTCTTCCAGTGATGCGATAATTTCCATTCTCATCTTTTAATGCACCATCACCGGTGAAATATAAATTCTCATAGGTAGCAAAATAATTAGTACGGCAGCGTTCATGGTCGCCATAAGTTGTTCGTAGTATTCCCGGCCATGGAGCTTTGATGCAGAGATTACCTTTCAACAATCCATGTTCATCTTTTTCGATTACCTCTTTGCCATTCTCATCCACTAATAATGGTTGTACACCCGGCATTGGCAACGTAGCCCATGATGGTTTGGCTGGAGTTACACCTGCTAAATTGGAAATTAAACAAGCCCCAGTTTCGGTTTGCCACCAAGTATCAACGATCGGGCATTTCTTTTTTCCAATGTTTTCATCATACCAATGCCATGCTTCTTCGTTGATGGGTTCACCAACTGTTCCTAATGTTTTTAAGGAAGAAAGATCTTTACCTTTTAATGGTTCTACTCCAAAGCCCATCAAACTTCTGATAGCAGTTGGGGCGGTGTATAAAATATTTACTTTGTGTTTATCAACAATATCCCAAAACCTTCCAGCATCAGGCCATGTAGGAATCCCTTCAAACATAACTGAAGTGGCACCTGCACTCAGCGGACCATAAACAATATAACTATGGCCCGTTATCCAACCGATATCAGCCGTGCAAAAATGTATATCGCCGGGATTGTATTGAAATACGTTTACAAAAGTATAAGTCGTCCACACCATGTAACCCGCCACACTATGCACTACCCCTTTTGGTTTGCCCGTACTACCAGATGTGTATAATATGAACAACGGGTCTTCTGCATCCATCTCTTCTGCCGGAAAAGTAACTACTCCATCTTTTTCAATTTGCGTTTCCGCATGTTCCATTTCATCTTCCCACCACACATCTCTTCCTTTTATCATTGATACCGGAGTTCTTGTTCTGGTGTAAACAATTACTCTCTTCACGGTTTTATTTCCTATCAATGCATCATCAATTACACTCTTTAACGGAATATCTTTTCCGCCCCGATAGGCACCATCGCAGGTTACAATAAATTCTGCTTTGGCGTCCTCTAACCTGTCAGCAATACTTTGTGCAGAGAAACCACCGAAGATGACACTATGTATAGCACCAATTCTTGCACAACCCAATACTGCATATGCCAATTCAGGCACCATGCCCATGTAAATACAAACACGGTCGCCTTTTTTTACACCATTGTTTATTAATACTTGTGCAAATTGGCAAACTCGTTTGTGCAAACGACTGTACGTTACTATTCTTGTTCTTTCATCGGGATTGTTAGGCTCCCAGATGATGGCGGGTTTATCGCCCATTGTTGTAAGGTGACGGTCAATACAATTTTCTGTAATGTTGAGCTTACCACCTTTAAACCATTCTATTTTAGGTTCCTTAAAATTCCATTCCAATACTTTATCCCACTTTTTTCTCCACTGAAAATTTTCTGCAATAGCTCCCCAGAATACATCAGGTTCTTCGATACTCTTCTTGTAATCTAGATGATATTGCTCTAGTGATTTTATTTGAAATGGATATGACATACGTTATAGATAAAAGGCTTGTTTATTTGAGAGGCTAAATTTACTGAATACAAAAGAAATATCGCAAAGAGATAAAAGAGGAGAATTACTTCACAATTAATTCACTGTATCTCTTGTTCTCTTTTATCTCTGTCCAGAGTTTTTTTAAAAATTTATCACTCCGGCAACGTTATCGTAAAAGTCAATTCTAGTTTACACCCTCTTTTAAGAGTTAGATGTTAAAAATCTCTCCTTCATTAGAACTAACTCTTAGAGAGTTTTTCATATCTTAATCGCATGAATCAACCAAGTTCAGCAAAAACAGTCCGCTCTGTAATTACCGCTTCTTCTCTAGGCACTATGATTGAGTGGTACGATTTTTACATTTTCGGCATGCTTGCCAAAACTATCTCCACACAATTTTTTCCGGAAGGAAATCCTACGGCGGCATTACTTAGTACACTGGCCATTTTTGCAGCAGGTTTTATTGTTCGTCCGTTTGGCGCATTGGTATTTGGCAGACTAGGAGATTTGATCGGCAGAAAATATACATTTCTGCTTACGCTGGTATTGATGGGCGGCTCTACTTTTTTAATTGGTTGTGTACCGAGTTATACAAGCATTGGTATTGCTGCGCCGATATTAGTGTTACTATTACGTTTATTACAAGGTCTTGCCTTGGGTGGCGAGTATGGTGGAGCAGCTACGTATGTAGCTGAACATGCACCTGTTGGCAAAAGAGGATATTATACCAGCTGGATACAAACAACTGCCACTTTAGGTTTGTTTGTTGCTTTGGGTGTAATCCTCTTAGTAAAATCAAATATGAGTGATGCAGCCTTTACTTCGGAATGGGGCGGTTGGCGTTATCCGTTTTGGATATCTATTGTATTAGTTGGTGTATCTATTTACATACGGATGAAGATGGCCGAATCGCCGATATTTTCAAAACTAAAAGCCGAAGGAAAAACCTCTACTAACCCTTTAAAAGAAAGTTTTAGGAACAAAGCCAATTTTAAAATGGTGTTGCTGGCATTATTTGGGGCAGTTATGGGACAAGGAGTGGTTTGGTACACCGGCCAGTTTTATGCGCAAAGTTTTTTAGAAACAAAATGCTTTTTAGAATTTGAACAGAGCCGCACCATTATGCTGTGGGCTATTGCATTTGCCACACCGTTCTTTTTATTTTTTGGTTGGCTAAGTGATAAGATCGGCAGAAAATGGATTATGATGGCGGGGATGGCGTTGGCGATATTTACTTATCGGCCGATATTTAAAGAATTCCTAAGTGAAACTAAAGTGACAAATCCTGAATATTTTTTCAAAGGAGATCTAGTTCAATCAATCGCAAATGTAACATTTAAAAAAATTAACAACACTGGCGACTCGTTAAGAACAAAAACCGAAGACTACAAAAGTACAGGGATACCTTTTTTACATAAGGTTTCCATTGACACTGTCTACTCTGACAAAAACAAACAAGCTAGTGAACCAAAAATTACTTACGTAAATAAAAGTCTATCCACCTCTAAATACTGGAAATTCATCGGCCTTGTTTTCTTATTAATATTATACGTAACGATGGTGTACGGACCTATCGCTGCTTTCTTAGTTGAAATGTTCCCCACAAAGATCCGTTATACATCAATGTCGTTACCTTATCATATTGGCAATGGCGTATTTGGTGGTTTGGTTCCGTTTATTGGTTTGTTACTCACTACTACCTTTCCCGCCGACCCACTGGTAGGCCTTTGGTATCCGATTGGGGTAGCTGCCTTGTGCCTGATAATTGGTTTATTATACCTCACCAATAAGATTGATAGAAATATAAAAGATTAAACTATGAATGCTTTTAAAAGATATTTCGGGTTACTCCTCTTAATAATTGGCCCGCTGCTTATTTATGAATTGATCGTTGGGGCTATTAATAATATTGATGCAAACGGAACAAAAGACATTAATAACCCCGTTATCTGGGTTATCATTATCACCATCTTCACTCCCATTGCTATCGGGCTGGTAATTTTTGGCTGGTATGCTTTTAGGGGGGAATACGACTATCTGCCAACCAAATCCAAAGAATTGTAATCCTTAACCAGGGTATCCTTTTTTTATACTACTAAATACCAGCTCCTCTAAAAAAGAAACAATCTTTAATTCATCTTTCTCTTTTCCAAAATCAGTTAACGCAGGCAGGTTATTCATAAAAAAATTCTGAAAATGCGCCATTTCAATAATGGTGCTTGCCATTGATTTTGGATATTTGTATTTGGGATTACAAGCAAGAATGATTTCACCAATAGCAGCACAAAGATCTTTATAGGGTTTAAAAAGTTGGTCCTTATTATCTTCAGAAACATGTTTGGTTAAATACGCTTTACTCCCTTCTGCAATGATTATCTGATGAAGAATATTTTCATTTACATGAGTGGTTTTAATATCATCTTCAACAGCAGTTGCCAATAGTTTAATTACTTTTTTTAGCTTAACTGCGGGGTCTTTAAGATTGTTAGTATTTACAGAAACTCTGTATTCTAGCCAACTCCAGTACCAGGCTGCGATATATATTAACAGCCGGTGTTTATTTTCAAAATACCGGTAAATACCTGCCTCAGTTGTGCCAATATCTTCTGCCAGTTTTTTAAAAGTGAAAGACTCAAACCCATTTTTATAAATGAGCTGTATGCTGTGCCGGATGATTTTCTTGCCCAATTCGGAATGCTCAGGGTTTCGCAAAAACAATTTTTCATTCATTTTTATCTGCAACTCTATTTCCATGACTTTCAGTTTTATGTAAATGGTCTTCAACTCCAATAAAATAGCGGTTCTACACTTTTAAACGTCAAAACTAAGAAAAGTTTTACAATTTTAAATGATAGTAATACTATCTTTTAAAATAATTATACTATCTTTGCCATCTTAACTTAAAAACTACTGATTATGGTTACAAAAAACGTCTTCAAGGAAATTAAAAACGACCTCCCGGCGAGTATAGTCGTTTTTTTTGTAGCTGTCCCCTTATGCTTAGGCATTGCCCTCGCTTCGGGTGCACCGCTTTTTGCAGGTATTATTGCTGGAATAGTTGGTGGTATTGTTGTGGGTATTGCCAGCGGTTCGCCCCTCGGTGTTAGTGGCCCCGCAGCCGGTTTAGCCGTTATTGTATTAACTTCTATAACTGCCCTAGGCTCTTGGCCTGCTTTTTTATTAGCAGTTGTGCTGGCCGGAATTATACAGCTTATCATGGGCTTTGCGAAAGCCGGGTTTATTGCCTATTTCTTTCCTTCCTCGGTAATAAAAGGTATGCTTACCGGTATTGGGCTCTTGATTATTTTAAAACAAATACCTCATGCTGTTGGATATGATAAGGATGCCGGAGGTGATCTTTCATTTTTACAAGCGGACGGAGGCACTACATTCTCAGCCCTTAGCAATGCTTTAAATGCTATTACACCCGGAGCTTTTTTAATTGCGGCAATTTCAATAGCATTATTGATATTATGGGACAAAGTGCTCACGAAAAAGCACCGTATTTTTCAATTACTGCAAGGGCCTATTGTAGTAGTTGTGCTGGGTATTGTAATGAATTCGCTATATCAGTCAGGCACTTTAAACTTTAGCTTAGCCGAAGACCAGGTAGTAAGGCTGCCTGTAGCTAATAACTTAACCGAGTTCTTTAGTTTTTTTACTTTCCCTGATTTTTCTGCCATTTCCAATCTAAAAGTTTTGGAAGTAGCGGTTGTGTTAGCCATTGTGGCAAGTTTGGAAACATTATTATGTGTTGAAGCTACAGACAAAATGGACCCTCAAAAAAGAGTTACACCTACTAACAGAGAGCTGAAAGCACAGGGGCTAGGAAATGTTATTTCAGGTCTCATTGGTGGTTTACCTCTTACACAGGTAATTGTCCGCAGTTCTGCAAATATTTCATTTGGCGGTAAAACAAAATTGTCGGCCATACTGCACGGTGTATTTTTATTAATCAGTGCCATTACTATTGCCGGTCTGCTTAATATGATTCCGCTTGCCAGTTTAGCTGCTATATTAATTATTGTAGGTTTTAAATTAGCGAAGCCTGTTCTTTTTAAGCAGATGTATAAACTCGGTTGGGAGCAATTTGTACCATTTATTGTTACTGTAGTGGCCATTATATTAACCGACTTACTAAAAGGAATTACTGCAGGATTGATAGTGGGTGGTTTTTATGCATTGCTTCACAGCTATCGAAACTCACACTACATGAAAGAAACTGTTACCACTGTAGGTGGCATACAAACTTATCATCTTGTTTTAGCAGAGGAAGTTTCGTTTTTTAATAAAGCCAGTGTAATAAAGGAACTGGAAGAAATTCCGGCCAATTCAAAAGTGATTATTGATTTTTCCAATTCAAAATCCGTCGCATACGATGTAATTGAATTAATAAAAAACTATGAAGTTAATGCTAAAACAAAAAACATTACTGTTGAAAAAATAAAATTTATTGAAACAGCCTATTTATAAACAATTAAAAAAAGTATAATGAAAACATTAACGAAAGAAATGCAAGAAGCCATAACTCCCACCATGGCTCTGGAAATTTTAAAAAAAGGAAACGACAGGTTTATAAATAACCTGAAAGCTAACCGGAACCTTTTGCAACAAGCAAATGAAACATCAGATGGGCAACATCCTTTTGCTGTTATTTTAAGTTGCATTGATTCCCGTACATCTGCTGAATTAATTTTTGACCAGGGATTGGGCGATGTATTCAGTGTTCGCATTGCAGGCAATATCATTAATGAAGATATATTAGGAAGCATGGAATTTGGTTGCAAAGTGGCCGGTGCAAAAATTATAGTCGTGCTTGGCCACACAAAATGCGGTGCTGTAAAAGGCGCCTGTGACCATGTGGAAATGGGTAACCTTACAGCTTTACTAAGTAAAATCCAACCTGCTGTGTACGATGAAAAAACAGTAGCAGAAAACCGAAATTCCAGCAACAATGATTTTGTAGAAAAAGTTGCCACCATTAATGTAAAAAGAACAGTACATGCCATAATGGAGCGTAGCCCTATTTTAAAAGAACTGATTGAAAGCGGTGCCATTGGGATTGCTGGAGGCACACATGACATTGCATCAGGTGCTGTAAATTTTTATGAGGATACTTTAATTATTAACAGTCCTAAGTAAAACCACTTCAGGCAGCGTTAGCAACCTGCCTGAAGTATTTTTTTATATTATGTATCATATTACAATTATCTCGTCCTCCTCAAAGAGATCTCTAAAAATTGATAAATAAAAGTAGTAAGTACTAAATTCCAACCAATGCCAACAAAAGCAAGCCCGGTTGCCAGGATATTAAACCTGCTGCGACTGGAGCGAAAAGAAATAACTGCAATCTATTTTTATGCAATCCTGAATGGGCTAATACAACTTTCACTGCCTGTAGGAGTACAGGCCATTATTGGTTATGTACTGGGTGCTTCTATGCGGGCATCATTAGTGGTACTTATAATTTTGGTAGTAGTCGGGGTACTCATTGCAGGCATTATGCAGGTAAACCAGATGAAGATTATTGAAAAAATTCAGCAAAAACTTTTTGTAAGATATTCCTTTGCGTTTGCCAATCATTTGCCAAATCTGGATCTGAAAAAAAATGATACTGTTTACCTTCCCGAATTGGTTAACCGTTTTTTTGATGTGCCATTGCTACAAAAAAGCCTGTCAAAAATTTTGCTTGAAATTCCTACAGCGGTAATACAAATTCTATTTGGTCTGATACTACTTTCTTCCTATCACCCGGCATTTATTTTATTTGGGATTATTCTGATAACAGTACTTATACTAATTCTCCGATTTACTGGCGGTAAGGGATTGCAAACCAGCCTGGAAAAAAGTAAATACAAATACAAAGTAGCAGCATGGCTGGAAGAAATGGCTCGCATCCTGTTATCAGTAAAGCTCGGTAAAAACAATTCCATGCATATGCGAAAAGCTGATGACGAAGTAAGTAATTACCTCGATGCCCGAAATAAACACTTTCAGGTATTGCTTTTCCAATTTAATATACTGGTGATTTTTAAAACCCTCATTACAGCAGCCATGCTGATTGTAGGTACTTTACTCATGGTAAATCAACAACTAACCGTTGGCCAGTTTATCGCCGGCGAAATAGTAATACTGCTGGTACTGAACTCGGTTGAAAAACTCATCATCAACCTCACCAGTGTGTATGATACGCTTACTGCCGTAGAAAAAATTTCGGAAATAACGGATAAACCAGTTGAACAAAATGGGTCAATCTTTTTACAGACAACTGAAAAGGGTCTTAAGATCGAAATGAAGGATGTTAGTTTTAGTTATAACGATGAGAAAAAAATTCTAGAAAATATTTCCCTGGAAATAAATGCTAACGAAAAAATTTGTATCACCGGCAAGGACAGTTCAGGCAAATCAACTTTATTAAAGTTTATGACTGGTGCTTACACTGATTTTACCGGAGCTTTTCTTCTAAATGATATGCCGGTCGGTAATTACAATCTCGATTCTTTACGGGCACAAACTGGTGTGCTTCTTAGCCAACAGGATATTTTCCAGGGTACACTTTGGGAAAACATTTCACTAGGTAATGAAAAGGTAAATGTAGAAACCGTGAAGGATCTGGCTGCAAAAACCGGACTAAATGATTTTATCGCCACCCTTAAGAATGGATACGACACGTTGCTCGACCCAACTGGAAAGCGATTATCCCGAAGTGTAGTGCATAAGATTTTATTGGTAAGGGCACTGGCGGCCAAGCCTAGCCTGCTCTTATTAGAAGAGCCGTGGATGAATTTTCAAAATAGCCACCGCCAACAAATTGTTCAATTACTCCTGAGTTTGAAAAATACAACTGTGGTGGTAGTAAGCAATGATGATGATTTTGCCAAACAATGTACTAAGCAGCTAGTGATGAATGAAAATGGTAGTCTCAAAAATTAAACTAAATAAATATGAACGACTTTAAATCATATACACGAATTTATCAGCATGATAAAAAAAGTAAAGTAAGGCTTTGGTTTTATCTCTGCATAGGCATCTTTATTATTTTCCTATTTCTACCGTGGACACAAAACATAAGAGCAACGGGTTCAGTTACCACTTTGTACCAGGATCAGCGGCCTCAACAAGTCAATACGATTATCGGTGGGCGGGTAATGAAATGGCATATCAAAGAAGGCGACTATGTAAAAGCTGGTGACACTTTAATACAGTTGTCAGAGGTAAAAGTAGATTACCTCGACCCAAATCTGTTGCAACGAACACAAGAGCAGTTGGCCGGCAAACAATTATCAGTTGAATATTATAAAAGCAAAGTAGGTGTAGCCAACCAGCAGATCGGCGCTATCAATACTGGTTTGCAATTAAAATTAAACCAGTTACTGAATAAACTGAACCAATTAAACTTGAAAGTGCAGGCCGACAGTGCTGAAGCTGCTGCCGCCAACAATGATTTTTTAATTGGTACCAAACAATACAACCGCCAAAAAGCCATGTATGATAGCGGACTTGTTTCCTTAACGCAATTAGAAATAAGGAACCAGCAATACCAAAATGCCTTGGCTAAAAAAATAAGTGCTGAAAATAAATTAGCGAATAGCAAACAGGATCTTACTATAACAAAAATCGAAATGAATGCCCTGCAGCAGGAGAACATTGAAAAAGTAACCAAGGCACAGGGAGAACAGTTTCAATCACTGACACAAATCGCCAGCGGACAGGCAGATATAGCCAAGCTGGAAAACCAATACGCCAGTTATAATATCCGTAACGGTATGTATTATGTATTGGCATCGCAAAGCGGACAAGTAGTAAAAGCTCAAAAAGCCGGCATTGGTGAATTTGTAAAAGAGGGTGATATGATTGCCGAAATAGTACCCGATAAAATTCAGTATGCAGTAGAACTATTTGTTCGTCCGCTGGATTTACCACTATTAGCTTCCGGACAAAAAGTTCGCTTTCTTTTTGATGGTTTTCCGGCAATCGTCTTTAGCGGATGGCCCAATGCATCATCCGGCACATTTGGCGGGGTGATAGTAGCAGTAGAAAGTAATGTAAGTATAAATGGAAAATTCAGGGTACTGGTACAAGAAGATCCAACAGATAAACCCTGGCCAAAGCAATTAAAAATTGGTGCCGGCGCACAGGGCATTGCATTATTAAAAGATGTACCGGTGTGGTATGAACTATGGCGGAATATCAATGGTTTTCCGCCAGATTATTATAAACCATTCCTGGATGCAAATAAACAAATAAAATGATTACGCATAAAAAACACAGAACGTATAAATGGCTACGTAGAAGAAATAACCGGCGCAAGATGTTGCTTATTATTTGCTTCCTGATAATTACACTGCTAGTGTTATCTCTATTCTCGGCTGCACAAAATAATCAAAATAAAAAAACACTTTCGCCACAACAGGTAATGGAAATTGTAAAACAATTTCATCCGGTTGCAAAGCAAGCCGATATATTTATTGAAAAAGCAAAAGCCGATGTAACTATTGCCAACGGAATGTTTGACCCGGTTCTAAAAATTGAATCCGCACAAAAAACATTTGATGGCAGTGACTATTATCTGTATAACCGTCCGGAATTAACCATTCCCACCTGGTTTGGCGTGGAAGTAAGCACGGGATTAGAAAAATTATCCGGCAGCCGCACATCCCCAGAGGAAACTTTGGGAGAAACCAGCTATTTCGGCATCAGCATACCATTAGCAAAAAATTTGCTGATGGATAAAAGAAGGGCATCATTACAAACAGCAAAAATTTATCGTACTGCTTCAGAAGCAGAAAAAAGAAATATGCTGAACAACTTGCTGCTGGATGCAATGAAAAGCTATTGGACGTGGACACAGCAATACCAGGCTTTTAAAATACTAACCGATGCGGTAGCGATAAATGAAAAAAGGGTGCAATTAGTAAAAACAGCTTTTCAACTAGGCGACCGACCCGCTATTGATACAACAGAAGCATTAACCCAATTACAAAATTTTGAGTTGTTACAAAGCCAGGCCTGGTTAGATTTTCAAAATGCAGGCTTGGATTTATCCATTTATTTATGGACAGCCGATTCACAACCTTATGATTTACCGGAAACAGTAGTACCGGATGCTGATTTACAAACTATCAACCTTAATACAGCAATCATACCCGACTTAAATAGTTTATTGTCTGCTGCCCGCATCAATCATCCGGAACTGTTGCTATACAATTATGCGTTGGCTGCATTGGGAATTGAAAAGAAATTAAAATTCCAGAACTTATTACCGGTTGCAAATTTTCGTTACAATCAACTAGGCAAAGGATATAATGTGCTGAAAACAGCAACTGGCCCTTTATTTGAAAATAATTTTCAATATGGATTATCAGTAGGGATACCACTACGGCTATCTGAAGGAAGGGGTGAATACCGAAAAGCAAAATTAAAAATCACAGAAACCCGATTGCAACAAAGTCAGAAGCAATTGCAAATAGAAAACAAAGTGAAAAGCTACTATAATGAATTATTGACATTAAAATCACAGATTGTATTACAAGAGAAGGCTTACAAGAATTATTATGCCTTGCAGCGGGGCGAAGAAATTCGTTTCCAGGCGGGGGAAAGTTCTTTATTCCTTATCAATGCGAGGGAAAATAAAACATTGGAGGCCTTGCAAAAATTACAAGAGCTGAAAGCCAAATTTTTTAAAACAGAAAATATGCTGCAATGGGCAGCAGGAAATTTATTATAATAATTTCATAACCCTAAAAATCAAAATCATGAAATGTCCATCTTGCGAAGAGTTATTGGTAATGGCAGAAAGACAAGGAGTAGAAATCGACTACTGCCCGAAGTGCCGGGGTGTTTGGCTCGATAAAGGCGAGCTAGATAAAATAATTGAAAAGTCGGCGACTGCGGAATCAAACCAACAGTTGAAACAAAATGATAAAAAAAGAAACCAATTGGATGATGACGATGACGACGATGATGAAGGGTTCTTTAGCCAAGGCAGAAGAAACAATAACAATGATAACCCAAATCGCAGACGAGGCGGATTTTTAAGTAACTTGTTTGACTTTGATTAAAAAAGATTAATTATTTTATTATGGACTACCAACTCATTATTTCGCTTCTTACACTTATTGCTTTGGAAGTAGTGCTGGGTATAGACAATATTATTTTCATTTCTATTCTTGCAGGTAAACTACCACCAGAACAGCAGCGAAAAGCAAGAAATGTGGGTATTCTGCTGGCCATGGTTATGCGACTAGGATTGCTGGCAGTTATCTCCGTAATTATGAAGCTGGATAATGAGTTGTTTTTGTTGTTCAACAACAGCTTTAGTGGGAAAGACCTGATATTGATACTAGGAGGTCTATTTCTACTATATAAAAGTGTAAAAGAGATGTATCATAAAATTGAAGGGGAGCATGAAGATGGCGAGAAGAAAATAACCACGGCCAGTTTTGCAAGTATTATCGGGCAAATACTTTTACTGGACTTGGTTTTTTCCGTTGATTCAATAATTACGGCTGTTGGCCTGGCCAATGAATTATGGGTAATGTATGTGGCAGTTATTGTTACCGTAATTATTATGCTCATTGCAGCAGCACCTATCAGCAATTTTGTAAACAAACATCCGGCATTTAAGATTCTTGCTTTGAGCTTCCTAATGTTAATTGGTTTTACACTGCTGGTGGAAGGCTTTGGGGTGCATATACCAAAAGGCTATATCTATTTCGCCATGGCTTTTTCATTACTTGTAGATGTGATACAAATGAAAGTGGCAGGTAAAAAATCAACTCCCGTTAAATTAAATGAGCATTTTTCAGAAGAAGATGCTAAACCTTAATAAATTCATTACGAACTTCTGAATGCTACCGGATGATTAAGCTTTTTATGTGGACCAAAAAAGATACGTAGTAAAATACGAAAAGCCGACAACTCAATAAAGATGAAACAGAGTGCCATCAGCACTATCAACACAATTTGATTAGTGCCAACATAAGTAAACAGTACGTCAATGCCTATAAAGGCCGCAGTTAGCGGGAACCCCAGCATCCCCATTGCTGCTACTAAAAATAAAAATCCTGTTGTATTTTCTTCATACACATAACCATGAAACTGGTTTAGTGAAATATCATTATCAATACCCTTAATTTTTTGCAGGCAAAAATAGCCCAACAGAAAAGCGACCAACACACCGCTGGCATAAAATATTATTTCTACCAGGTAGATATGAGGCGCATTGAACAATACGGCTGCCATGATAAACAAATGTCCTGTCAGCAGGTATATCCAGGCCTTTAATGCAGACTGCCGGTAAGAAAATGCAAAAAGAATAACTAATAATGCAATACTCATTAAAATAATAGGCAAGGCACCATTCAATGATGGAATAGTTTCCTTGTTCATATACCCGATAATCAAAAGTGCTACACCGGCAATACCCAGCATAGCAATGAAAATATTAGACTGTAAAAATTGTAATCTTCTGCCAATCCATTTAAAAGGACTCCACAGGAATCTAAACATAACTGTATCCAGATTCCATTCTTTAATCCCAAGCATATAGAAAGACGTCTTTACTTTAGATAAAAGCTTTTGGGTTGGCTTGACGTAATGAAAAAACTGGTGATGCACCAGATAGTTTAATACCGAAGGTGAAACCAGCAGCTGGTAGGTTCTTAAAAATGCGTTGCCTGCAAAATGCACCAATACCAGCCAATGAAAGCCTAATGCTATTTCGATAAACATCAACCCAATTTGCGCCGCAGATGAATAAGCAATTTGCGTTTTAACCGTAGGCTGCACTCTTGCAATCATAGTTGCCATGATAGCTGTTATTGCACCAATAACGATAATGACGATTTTTGCCAACAACATATCTTCCCAGAAAGGATGGGTACGTAATAATAAGAAAACACCAATATGTACACTTAGTGAACCATAAAAAATTGCTGAGGACGCAGTGGGACCTTCCATTGCTCGTGGTAACCAGGTAGTGAAAGGAAACTGCGCCGATTTGATAGTTGCCGGTAATATGATCATACAAACTATAAAGATGGCCATGCCAGCATGGTTTGCAGCGATAGCAATTTCCTTGGCTTCGCCCAATTGAGAGAAATTGATATTTTGATGCGTAAGATGGTGCATCATCCACATGGCAAGCATTAAAGCCACATCACTGATACGATAGTTGGAAACTGCTTTGAAAGCATTTTTTACCGGCAAATAGCGGTTGCGATAAAAAGCGATTAGAATAAAAGAGCATACACCTTTAATCTCCCAACCGATAAATAAGGTTTCAAAGTTGCCTGCCAGTATAATAAAGTTATACGCTGTTGCAAACAACAATATTGTGTTGAAGAAACGTTTGTAGCCTTCATCCCGATGCATATAATACTTACTGAAGGTTGCTACTAAAAAGAATAAGAAAGCACCGACAATGCTGAAAACAGCTGTTACCTCATCATAATATAACTGAATAGCAAAAACAAAATTGTCAGTTTGGTAAAGAGTGACCGCTCTATAAGCCAAAGAGTCGAAACCATTCACTATCCACCAGCCCAGAAATACAAGTGCAATTAAAATGTTAGCAACCTTGGCGAACCGCACAATTGTACCAATCGCTTTTTCACTTTTATTTTGCCATAGCAAAGTAGCAAAGAAAGCCAGCAGCGGTATGGCGATAAATAAAATAAGTAACTGGTTCATGTAGTTTTTATTCTTTATCTAATCGAGCAAATACACTGGCAAATTCTCTTCCGTGGCATGTACAATTTGATTTGTTTCCATCTCCTTTGCCCCTTCAATAAACTCTTCCATGTTGTGAATTGTTTTTATCTCACTGGCATTAGTAATGGGATCATATTTTACAAAGGAACCTTTCTTAAAATAGTAAAATTGTTTTTCTACCGGGTGCAATGCTACGATATGCACCCACTCATTATTATACCATTCAAACACTTCTGGTGATGATTGAATAGCTTTCAAAACAATGTCCGGCTGGTGCTCCACAATCACCAACAAGCGAACAGGATCATGTACTTCAATCATTTGCCAGGGAAGGCCAGGGCGCAAATCACCATCACTGCTATTAGCCACACCAAACAAACCCACTACATTATGCGGCAGTTTAGTACCAGCTCCCATTTTTATGTTATCAACCCTGGAGAAATAATATTCCAGATTAATACCACCACAAACCAAACCGATCGGCCGCATTACCGCTGTTAAAATTGCTCCGTCTGGATCTGTTGTATAATCATAACTATTTAAGAAAGCTCTTCTGTCGAGAAATAAACCTTTAGTTGTTTGTCGGCGACCGATAATAGCTAAAGTGTTGGTGCCATGTCCCAGTTCAGGTCTTGGCTCAAACAAAGAAACCGACCGGCTGTGAATGGCTTTGCGTACCTGTTCTAATTCCTGTTTTGTATTGATGGAAGCAAAACGGCGGCTTCTTTCCTTTGCATTAAGGTTCAAAGCTGTTTCGAAGTTTTGTTTGTTGATTAAATGCAATTGAGCATTTGCAGGAGTGAGTATATCTTCATCATAATAACCCCACACATCTGCCGCTGTATCATGCATACTACCGATGAACTGTGTAGTAGCAGGAATAACAATTCCTTTTGTTGCTAATACTTCTCTTACTTTTTTATGATTTAAAATAAAGGACTGTACTCTTGCATTGGTTGCTCCAGGTCGTCCGCTGCAGGCACCACAATCATGTGCGCCGTGATGCGGATTATTGGCACTACTACTGCCATGTGCCACAAAATAAACAATAGGTGCAAAATTTTTGATCAGGCCAATACCCCGTAAAAAATTTTCCCCTCTGGTTACCATTTCATCCAGAGTATAGCCTACCTGTAATCCGTTTTCAATATTGGCCGGATTTTTATTTTCGATTGTGAGTGTTGACAGCTTATCCATATGCGCATAAGCATCCGAAATAGCCGGGCTCATTTTAGGGCTAAACAATAACTGTATCTTTTTTACAAGTGCCCAAAAACCAAAACTGATGCTTAAAAGAAATCCTGATAAAATTCCATGTGTAAGCTTTGTATAGATCAATTCACCTTTTCGTATTGATTTGGCATCAGATTCTTTGATCAGGTATTTTGGTGTAACGGGTGCCGGGCAAAGCTTATCGTAAAACTTACCGCCTTCTTGTTGAAAGTAAAATTCAACACCAAAGAAACCCGGTGCGCCAAATGTTTCCGATTTTTTATCTACAGCTTCAATGTGGCGTCGGATTGAATCTTCTCTTTCGTCAATACAAAAAATAGCCTGAAGCGAAGGGCCGGCCTGTTCGGTTGAAGATGTACTGATAAGGCCCTGGCCATTTACGGCCATTCTTTTTTCATCAGACATGCTGATTCCTTTCAACACCGAGTCATAGTAACTCCATTCAAAAGCATCTTGCCAGAGTTCTATTACTTCTGCCAATTCTGTTTTAGGAACATCAGCAAATAAATTAACCGGCGGTACCGTAACATGATTAGTTAACGGTTGCCATTTATTCCCCAATGCATGATGGAGTGCATCCAGTTCCATCAACAACTCAAACTCCAGTAATTCTTTCAAAGTTATCTGCTTCCTGTCAAGCAAAGTATGTGGATTGTCTTCCACCGCACTTACAAAACCGCTCCATCCATGATGCGCAAATTGCTGGTCGAATATGTATTGTTCGAAGTACTCTTCTTTACCAACAATTGTTTTTAATAACTCCAGGATAGAATAATTACCGGATAGAAATTTTTGTCGTACAGTTTTTGTTTTAAAGAAACTGACAAAACTATTTTGTTCCAACTCCCTTACACTTTCAATAAAAGGCTTATTCACTACCGGAAAACTATCAATTGCAATGCCCTGATCTAAAAAAGCACAAAGGATGCGAAAAAGGAGTGGGTGAACGTTATTATCTAAATCGAAGTGATATACCTCTTTCCAGTATTTTCTTAATTGTCCTATTCTTGGATGATTCATCGTATCGAAATCCTGCTTGATAAGCTTCTGTTTCCATTCTTGTACAGCATCTTTGCCCTTCTTATTTGCAATCACCATATGAAGCACATCTTCCCGTATTCTTCCGGTTGTGAACATGGCACGGTATTCCGGCAATTGCAAATGCACCTGGAATCCAAAAATTTTAGACGCCTTAAAAATGGCGTCATAAAATTTCATATGCTGGAAAGCATGCAACGAATTGTGATGGATAAAATCCTTCAATGCCTGCTGCGAAGGCAAATAATGTTTTAATTCATGCAGTATATGGTCTTCATCAAAGTTTGAACCCATTTAACGTTATTTAGTGCCAGATTGAACCATAGATGTGTTTTCTATTTTATAAACTTCTTTAAATCCTTTCAATTCCAGCGAAATATTTTTCAAAGGGGCCTTGATACTGCTAAATTCTTTAATCAGTTCCAATACATCATAGTCGATATACTTGGTATTAGATGCATCAATTACAACAGAAGAATTCTCCGGCATATGGTCCAGTGTTTGCCGTATGGCTGCTTTATTTAAAAAGGATACTTCTTCTGAAAGGCGTACAGTAATGGTATCGCCTTGCTTATGTTTTGCGCTATGGAAATAATAGGAATTTTTAAGATTTCCATGTAAAATAGCGCCTGTTGCAGCAATAATACCCGCAAATACACCAATAATTAAACCCTTTCCGCTTAAAACCGGAGCCACCTGGAAAAGATCAATTGCAATAATAACAATAACGGTTACAATAAATGGAATAAACTGGTATTTCCCCGCTTTCCAAAAGCCTTTAAATACAGCTGGCTTTGCCAGTTTCCACCCAGTTAGAATAAGAATAGCTGCCAGAGCGGCCAACGGAATTTTATTTAATATCAGCGGTATTGATATTACGCTTACAAGTAATAACGATGCATGAAAGATAGTGGATAACTTTGTTCTTCCCCCTGCGTTAACATTGGCACTGCTTCGAACAATTACACTAGTGATAGGTAAACCTCCAATCATACCCGATACTGTATTACCTACTCCTTGAGCAAATAGCTCCCTGTTGGTATTGGTAACTCTTCGTTGCGGATCAAGATTATCAATCGCTTCAATACTTAACAATGTTTCTAACGATGCAATTAAGGCAATAATAAATGCATACATAATAACTGTCCCATTGGTAAACCCGCTAAAATCCGGAAGGGTAAAAAAACTAAAAAAATCACCAGCACTTTGTGCTACTGGCAAATTAACCAGATGGGGTGCTTCTACGATCTGCATTTTACTGCCAGACGAAATCCAAATCTGATTAATTATTACAGCGGCAACCACCGCTACCAAAGCACTTGGAATAAAAGGGATTTTCTTTTTTAATGAGGAACGATCCCAAAATATCATTATTAAAATCGATACAATCGAAATTATGACCACTCCTACTTCGATTTGTTGAAGGGGTATCAATAATTCATGCCAGTCTTCATTACCGTACGGGAATAGTTCTGTAATATGCCCTTGCTTATCTGTATCCTTTCCGAATGCATGCGGAATCTGTTTAGCAATAATGAGAATACCAATACTCGTAAGCATCCCTTTGATAACACTTCCGGGAATATAATTGGCAATACCACCCAGTTTAAGTGCACCCAGACCAATTTGTATTACACCGGCCAATACAACGGCACATAAAAACAGGTTGTAATTCTGTAAGCCACCAATAGCAGTGATAGCACCGGCTACCAATGTAGCAAGTCCTGCCGCAGGGCCACTTACACTTAAGGGTGAATTACTCAATGCACCTACAACTATGCCACCAACAATACCGGCTATTAAACCGCTAAAGGGAGTGGCCCCACTGGCAATGGAAATGCCAAGGCACAAAGGCAGTGCTACTAAAAAAACTACAAGACCTGCTGGTAAATCTGATTTGAGATGCTTCGTACTAATACTCATGTTGTGGTTCGGTTTTTATCTGCTATAGCCTTAATTAATTATTGTTTAAAGCTGCTACTTGCTTTTTGTCTTCTTTTTTCTTTTTGGTAAGGTTCTTAAAGAAATCAACCTCCCCGGTTTTGATATTATATACACCGCCTACAAGACCGATTTCTCCTTTCTTAAACATTTGCTTTACTATTTCGCTACGGGTTAAAATTTCCTCCAGGCTATTTTCTACATTGGTATAAGCAACGCTATCATGGAATAAATAATCCCCATCATCTTTAAGCATCGCTTTGCTAATGGAAGGCTGTATTCTGCTAAGCAATTCTGTAATATGTCCATCTTCCACTCCTGCTTTTGCACTTTTAATAGCTCCACATTCTGTATGACCCAATACCATTAATACTTTTGAACCAATATATTTTACTGCATACTCAATACTTGCAAGTATATCATTATTAACTATATTACCAGCTACCCGAATACTGAACAGATCTCCGAGTCCCTGGTCAAATACTAATTCGGCAGAAGCACGGGAGTCCATACAACTTAGCACAACAGCAAAAGGATACTGACCTTCTCTTGTTTCGTTTATCATCTCCAGATGGTCATGGTCTTTGCTTAAATTATTGAGGAATCGCTTATTGCCTTCTACTAATAATTCATAACCCTGATAGGGAGTCATATTTGCCAAAAATTCTTTAGAATGCTTTCTCATTTTATTATAAGTTTAGTGACTATCATTAAAAAAATGACAGCAGGATTGATTAATAAATTAAACAGGTAATTGAACGACGTTGTAATGCGCCATTATCCTTTAAATAGAAAATAATTATGCCTGGTTGGGCGGAGGAACGAGCAACTCCCCATGAAAGGCTACGTATATGCCTGCGTTCTCACATTTGTGGTACAGGGATATTATAGAGAGCAAATAATCCGATTTGTGACTATCATGCAAATACTCTTCAGAAAAAGAAGTGTTGCTGGTTGGTGCTTTTTCTTCTGTATTATTTCCAAAAGGGTTGGAATTTTCATCCTCATTATCAGAAAGGGGTAATGCCGTTTCAAATGAAGTAGCCACATGCTCCGCTAATGCTTGTTGACTTGCCTGCACAAAAGGAGCACTTACTGTTAGCCACAGCAATGCCAGTATCATCAATACGGCAGAACCTAGCTGAAGTGTGGTATATATTTTATTCTTCATTGAAAGTACTGCAAAATAAGGCTTTGCATTTTTTAATCCAAACCGCTTCTGGATAGGTTGGGCTGCAAAAATAACATGGAAAGCTGCTATTAGTTCAATTCTAGTGTCATTTTTTCATTAAAACATTCTAATCTGTCCAAAGCGAACACTTGTTTGTATTTCACTACCTGTTTAACGCTATTTTTGAGACCAAAATCAAGGCCTTATGCTGAATTACGAATTATTATTACAAGAAAACAAAACATGGGCTGCTGATATGTTGAAAGCAGACCCCGATTTTTTTAATAAACTCTCCGAACTCCAGACACCCGAATATTTATGGATTGGGTGTAGTGATAGCCGGGTACCAGCCAACCAAATTACCGGCACCATGCCGGGAGAGATTTTTGTGCACCGTAATGTGGCCAACCTTGTTGTAAATACGGATGTGAATGTTTTAAGTGTATTAGATTATGCAGTTAATCATTTAAAAGTAAAACATGTAATTGTTTGCGGCCACTATGGTTGTGGCGGTATAAAAGCTGCCATCAGCAATAACGATTTTAAGCCAGTACTGAATATGTGGCTGCGCAATATCAAAGATGTATATCGTATTCACCGGTCAGAACTCGACTTACTTCAAGACGATGATAAAAAAACTAATCGGCTAGTTGAATTAAACGTAATGGAGCAAGTTTTTAATTTAGCCAAAACTTCCATCATACAACGAGCCTGGAAAAATGAACAGCGTCCTGATTTGCATGGATGGGTGTACGGCCTTAAAGATGGTTTAATCAAACCTGTTTATGAAATGAAAGCCGGAACACATATTGACGAACTATATGAATATGATAATTTGTAAAAGATTATGCAACTAAATAATGTTGTAAAAGAAATGTGGCTGCGCCAGTGAGGTAACCAATCAATGCAAGCCAGCCAATTTTTTTCATATACCAGAAAAATTCAATTTTTTCTAATCCCATTGCCGCTACTCCTGCTGCAGAACCAATGATCAAACAACTTCCACCGGTGCCGGCGCAATACGCTAAAAATTCCCAAAAGAAATGATCTGTTGGATATTGCTCTAAGCTATACATGCCTTGTGCCGCAGCAACCAGGGGTACATTATCAACAACAGCAGATAATAATCCAATAGACATAGTAATAACTTTTATATTCCCTATTGAATTATCCATTTTGGTGGCAAGGTCTGTAAGAATACCCGTAGCCTGCAAAGCTGAAATACTTATTAAAATACCCAGGAAAAATAAAATACTTGGTGTATCAATTTTTCGCAATGCATGATTAACAGAATATAATCCTTTTTCTGCTTCGTCCTTTTTGCTATGTATCAATTCCGTTATCACCCACATTACACCCAAGCCTAGTAAAACACCCATATAGGGTGGTAAATGAGTAACCGTTTTAAAAATGGGTACAAATAATAAACTACCTATACCTAACCAAAAAACGGTATTGCGTTCACTACTGTTACTGGTGTAATTTCTACTTTTTTCTACATCTTCTCTACGTATTGCATTTCCTTTTACCTGTCGGCTAATAATAAATGCCGGCAACAAAAAGCACACAAGGCTGGGGATGATTGTTTGAATGATAATATTTCCCGCAGTTATTTGCCCTCCTATCCACAGCATCGTAGTGGTAACATCGCCAATAGGACTCCAGGCTCCACCAGCATTCGCAGCTATTATTACAAGACCTGCAAATAACAGCCTGTCCTTTTTGTCGGGTGCGATTATTCGCAATAACGATACCATTACAATTGTAGTGGTAAGATTATCTAATACTGCAGAAAGAAAAAAAGTAATAAAACCAACGATCCAAACTAATTTTTTCTTGCTGGTTGTTTGAATACGGCTGGTGATAATTTCAAATCCATCATGTGCATCTACTAATTCTACAATCGTCATGGCTCCCATCAAAAAAAATAAAATACCGGCTACTTCGCCCAGGTATTCTGTAAGTTGGTGTGATGGGGAATGATCGCCAGCACCCATCAATGCAAATACAGTCCAGCAAAGAACACCGGTAATAAGTGCAGAAGCTGCCTTATTCACTCTCAATGGATGCTCCAGTGCTATTGCGAGGTAACCAACGATAAAAATGATGGAAATAATTACGACCATAACCTGATTCTAATTAATCTAATAAATGCTCATCATCATCTTCATCATCATTTTCTGCAAGCAGCGCTTCCATATGCTCTTCAGAAAAGTAACGTTTAATAAAAAGATTTATAGGTACCAGCGCAGCTATAAAAAGTGGAAAGAGTATGCCAAATTTGGATGCTTTTAAAAACCACAATATTACGAAGCAGGCTAACTGAATCAATGTAAACTTATGGATAGTCCGCAGGGGAACAGTCTTAATATAGTTTGTTTGGGGACTAAGCCGCGGATCTGTGACCCAAAGCATTAATCTTTCAAAAAACTGATTGCCACCCAACGATGCAAAACCCATATACAGGAATAAACCAAACAGTACAGCCATTGGAATATATCCAAAATAGGGAAGAAAGAATATCGAGCCTGCTATCATAAAATGAATTGCTAATGCGGACAAACGATTTTCCCTGATTCCGGTAATAATTTCTTTTTTTATACCCTCAATCTCCAAAACTTTAGTTTTAGCAAGGCTCTTTAGATGGTTTAGCGAATGAACAGTTGCCGCTACTATCCAGGGAAGGGCAAACAAACTGCTCATTAATACAAGCAAACCCACAAGAGCCATATCCAAATGATAACCACCGCCTTTCTTCAGTTTATAATCAGGTGAGTTAACAAGTCTTGTAGTAATATTTTGATCTAGAAACAGTAAAATTGAAGCCAGTAATGCAGGCCCTATCGATGCAAAAATGGCCCATGTCGGCAAGTTAAAGAGGTCAACCATCCA
Organism: Chitinophagaceae bacterium; assembly: GCA_022843585.1. Taxonomy (GTDB): domain Bacteria; phylum Bacteroidota; class Bacteroidia; order Chitinophagales; family Chitinophagaceae; genus JJ008. Next base: position 571,899 of record JALHNJ010000001.1, on the reverse strand, counting down.
GGGTCTGCCCGACGTAGTTCCGATCGTATCTGGCACCTTAGGCGTATTAAGTGTCACCTGCGGGAAATTCAACGCAATAGCGGTCATGAGCAGAATGGCCAGTGCGGGACCAAAATCACTAATAAAATTCCTGATTCCACTGCGGAGATAGGGTGTTTTAGTAAAGTTTTTAAATGTCCGGGAAAGCATAAAGGTACCTAATGCCAAAATAAGCGTTAAGAATGCACCTGAAATATCACTAGATTCTCCTTTAAAAGATTTTGTTATTTCACTTACCGCCTCTACTATAAAAATTACTGAGATAAGGGCTGCAAAAATTTCGTCTGTAAACCGGGTAAAATATTTCATCAAGACACTGGCATCGGTAAAAGCCGAAATCATTAATATAATACCTGACCATATACCAACCCAGGCATAGGTTGCCAGAAAGGGTATATTCATTTGCTGGCATATGGTATAAAGAAGCCCGGTAAAAATTACAATTGGACCCGTGCCACCCAGTATAGTGAGGGGTTGGCCGGAAAAAAGAGCAAAAATAATTCCGCCTACTGCCGAAATCACAATCATTTCAATAATGCCGATTTCATTACCGGTCAAAACTCCCGTCAATGCACCAAAGGCAATAGCGTTTGCTAATGCGGCAAAAAATAAGAATAGTGTAGCACCTGCTACACTTGAATGCATTCCATCTTTAAAGTCACTGATATAGTGAGGTGCTTTTCTACGTATATCGGCCAGAAATCCACCAAACAATTTTCCGCTCCATTCTAATTCCTTAAGTGCTTTTTTCTTATCTGCCATTTTTCTTATTTCGATTCGGTCAAAAGTATTCTAATTTCCCGAAACAGGCATCCCGAAACCTTTAATTAAATACGCTTTGCTATATATGAAGCTGGGGTGTTAATTTCGCTATATGTCAATTGAAGTAAAAAATCTGTTGAAGGAATACGGCGAACAAAAGGCCGTGAATAATATTTCCTTTAAAGTGAACAAGGGAGAGATCGTTGGTTTCCTTGGACCGAACGGGGCTGGCAAATCAACAACCATGAAAATCATTACAGGCTACCTGCAACAATCCGGTGGAGAAGCCTGGGTAAGTGGCATCAATGTAGCTGAGCAACCGTTGGAAACAAAAAAGAAGATTGGCTACCTGCCGGAATTGAATGCTTTGTATTATGATATGTATGTGAGAGAGTTTTTAGGGTTTGTTGCAGAAGTTCACAAAGTCAAAAATCAAAAATCAAAAATCGAAGATGTAATTGCATTAACCGGATTAACAGTAGAAAGCAAAAAGAAAATTGGGCAACTATCCAAAGGATATAAACAAAGAGTAGGGTTAGCAGCAGCATTAATTCATGATCCCGAAGTATTGATTTTAGATGAACCTACATCCGGCCTGGACCCTAACCAGATTATAGAAATAAGAGATGTAATAAAAAAGCAGGGGCAAAATAAAACCGTATTGTTCTCTTCGCATATTTTACAGGAAGTAGAAGCTATTTGCGACCGGGTAATTATTATTAATAAAGGAAGCATTGTAGCAGATGACTCATTAATTAATCTGCAAAAAGCTTCTACAGCAGATGTTATAAGTGTGAGCTTTAATGAAGCTATAGATATACAATTACTTGAAAGCTTACCGGTTTCAGCAGGTGTAACTAAAATGGACAGTAATAGCTGGAAAATAACTACTACCAACCCGGAGCAACTCCGAAAACAACTCTTAGAGCTGTCATTAGAAAAAAAATTAAATATTGTTTCGCTGCAAACCGGCAATCGAAGTTTGGAAGAAGTATTCAGAACACTGACCGGAGAAAAAAAATAAGCACCACGTTTTACTATCGTATCAATGTAAATATTCCTTTTTGCAAATGCGACTTATCGTCGCTTGTAGTATATTCCACTACCCATACAAATACAGCTGTTTCTAAGTTCACCCCATTATAAGTGCCATCCCAACCTTCATTTTCTTTTGTGGTAGTAAAAACTATTTGGCCATTACGATTGTAAACAGCAAATCTCTTAAGTGCTTTTACACCAGATAAATTGGGCCGTATAATATCATTTACCCCATCCCTGTTTGGTGTAAAAGCAGATGGCATCAGTACGCCACAATCATTCATAACATAAAAGATCTTTTGCAAACTATCCTTACATCCCTGCGGAGTTGTAACTATAAGCTTTGCAGAATTATTACCTATGCTTGTAAGTACTTTTGTCGGGCTCATATCGTTTGAAACTGTTCCATCTCCAAATACCCAGTTATATATTAAACCATTGCCTGAATAAGTAGTGGTATTCAAAAAATCAACAGGAACATTCAAACATTGAGTGGGTCTGTTTATACTAAAATTTAACTTTGGCATTTCTGACAGCTCAATATTGTAAATCCTGGTTGTATCAATACATCCATTCTGTTTTATTTCTCCCCAGTAACTACCAGCTTTTGCCGGGCTAAAACTTAATCCGGTAGCACCTGGAATCACCGTATTATTTAATCTCCATTGCACGGTTGAGGAAGTGTTCAATACAGTTAGTTGATTATTCAATATATCTTCCGGGCAATACTCCAATTTTCCAACTATAGCACTGGAGGTATCAACAACTATTGGTGTAATGAGTACCGTGTCTTCTGAAAAGCAGGTTGTAATTTTATCTATTGTTTTTACAATAAACTGCGTGGGTGCCGTTAAGTTGACTTGTATAAATGGATTTGCAAGTGTGGGATTATTTAAGGCACTTGCAGGAGTCCAGGTATATAGATAGTCATCAGAAGTACTGACCTTACCAAGTTGAGTTCTGTCTTTACTGCAAACAATACGGTCTGCACCAGCATGAGAAACAGGTTTAGGTGCTCCGGAAATTGTCGCATACAAAGTATCAGCACATCCAAAAGTTGGAAAAGGCGTTATAATAACAGGAATAACTGATCCAGATGGCGGTGTGGGGTCAAGTAACAAACTTTGTGAAGTGCCGATTACCTGAGAAAAAGTATTATCCGAATACCAACTATAGCTTTGAAATCCGTAAGGAGCATTTAAATTAACAAAGTTGTCGCCTGCACATTGATATGAACCAGCAATAGCACCATTGCAACTTGAACCAACATCTACATAAGCATATCCAAAATGACCGTTGCGGGTACAATCGCTGGATATAAATTCCAACCGAACTTCTCTTCCTGCATAAGCACCAAGGTCAACAGTTATTGGGGTCCAGTCTTTATACACAACCTGGTCTAATGTAGGTGATGGTAAAAAACCCGGCAAGTTGGAAGAGGCTGTAAAATCAAACGATACACAATTGATTTCCTGGTTCGTTAATACATCAAATATTTTTGCCCTAAACCGGGGCTGTTCTTCAGCAGCATGACCCGGATTTTGCAGCACAATAGCATAATGATAAATTAGTGAAAATTTAGTAGCGTTAGCAGGAACGAGGTAAGTAAACGATATCCCTTCCGATTCCGAGCCGTTATTATCATTGCCTAATTGAATGCTATACCCGCTTCCGTTGGGGCAGCTTTTAGGGAAGAGGCCATACGGATCAAGTTCCTTATTACTCGCTGGAATTATAGTATGACGGCCATCCATTTGCCCCGATAAATTCCATTGTGATACATTAATTCCGCCTGTGGCAACACTAACAGTCCCTGCGTTACATTCCCATCCGTTAAAATCTCCAAATTCAAAATCAATATTCGGAGGGCAGGTAACAGGTTGCGATCTCACTAATAAAAAGGAGGTGCATAGAAATAAAAGCAAAGAAAATTTATAGAATACCCCTGTTCCCATAAGCACTTATAAAGAAGCTAATATAATTAAAAGGTGCCTATGGTTTTTGCAAATTACATGTGCGGCTGTTTTTTAACAATCTTCGCCACATAAATTGTTGAAATCCTATCTGGTATTCGCTTTGGACTGATGGGCAAAACATTGTTTCTTTGCATTCCGATTGCGTGCCTGCTTCTATTCATTATAAACATTAAAATCAAATCATGAGCTACATTTCAGAAATCTTCGCCAGGCAAATTTTAGATTCCAGAGGAAACCCTACCGTAGAAGTAGATGTTATTACAGATGAAGGAGCACTAGGCCGTGCCGCTGTACCAAGTGGTGCCAGCACCGGTATACATGAAGCTGCCGAACTAAGAGATAATGACAAGAAAAAGTACATGGGTAAAGGTGTGTTGAATGCAGTAAAAAATGTGAATGATAAAATTGCACCGATATTAATAGGTAATGATGTAGCCGATCAAACCGGTATTGATGAAATGATGATTGCTTTAGATGGCACTCCTAACAAATCTAAATTAGGAGCCAATGCCATACTTGCAGTAAGTATGGCCATTGCAAAAGCTGCGGCAGAAGAAGCATCCCTGCCACTTTATCGCTATGTAGGTGGTACCAATGCCAAAACATTGCCCATGCCCATGATGAACATTTTGAATGGTGGTGCACATGCAGATAATAAAATAGATTTCCAGGAATTTATGATCATGCCGGTTGGTGCACCTTCCTTTAGCGAAGGCTTGCGTTGGGGTGTTGAAATATTTCATACACTAAAAACGGTATTGAAGAAAAAAGGCTTTAGCACCAATGTAGGAGATGAAGGTGGTTTTGCTCCCAACATTCAAAGCAATGAAGAAGCTATTGATACGGTAATGGAAGCTATCCATGGTTCTGGTTATAAAGCCGGTTCTCAAATTGTAGTTGCCATGGATGCTGCCAACAGCGAACTATGGAATGCCAAAAAGAAAAAATATGTATTTCATAAAAGCGATGGAAAAGAATTAAGCAGCGACCAGTTGGTTAAATTCTGGGAAAAATGGGTAAAGCAATATCCCATCGTTTCTATTGAAGATGGAATGGCAGAAGATGATTGGAATGGTTGGGCAGCATTAACACAAGCGGTTGGAAGCAAATGCCAACTAGTAGGTGATGATTTGTTTGTAACCAACGTTACAAGATTGCAACAAGGGATTGATAAAAATATTGCCAACGCATTACTCGTTAAAGTAAACCAGATAGGAACTATTACAGAAACGATCAATGCGGTTACATTAGCACAACATAGCGGATACAACACCATCATGAGTCATCGCAGTGGAGAAACAGAAGACAATACCATTGCAGATCTGGCAGTAGCATTGAACTGCGGACAAATAAAAACTGGTTCTGCAAGTCGCAGCGACAGGATGGCCAAGTACAATCAATTGATAAGAATTGAAGAATTATTAGGTAGCTCAGCTGTATATCCAAAAGGAAAGATTAAATTTGGCAGGTAAAAGTTGACCGAATTCCGATGATCGTTGCTCGTCGTTTATGCCGGCCAACGGTCATCGGTTATCAAATATCCATTTATGAGATTACTAACCCATATCCCCGCATTTCTTAAGAACAAGTACTTTATTGCCTTTGCAGCTTTTTGCGTAGTAATCCTTTTCCTGGATAAAAACGATTTTTTAACACAGATGGAACGCCGTAAAGAGTTAAGAAGTTTACAGCAAAGCAAAATCCATTACACATCAGAAATAGCTACCGAACGTAAAGAATTAGAGGCACTTAAGAACAATCCTGCTACACTGGAAAAATATGCCCGGGAAAAGTATTTCATGAAAAGAGATAATGAAGAGATCTTCATCATACCGTAAAATTCCTATTACACTTACTGCGCAATAAAGAATTACCAGCAAGCACACAATAAGCCAAAGCAAGCCCCCGTTAATAGAACGGACGTTTTAAATTCCAGCTACACTCTGGACACACACACATATATTGGACACACTAACCGGTTTGCTAAAATGACAAAAAATTTTACACCTGAGGATTTATTATTGTATTTGTACAAAGAAACCTCGCTGAAAAAATCAGCAGCAATTAAAGCCGCTTTGGAAAGTGATTGGACGCTTCGTGAAAAACTGGCCGTTCTTAAAGCTTCCATGCACAGGCTGGATAAGCTTACTGAGTCGCCCCGCACCGAAGTAGTATTGAATGTACTGAATCATGCCAAAGAACATTTGACAGAGGAAGTATAATTAACCAACAAGGCTTAAAAATTACTGGCATTCTGAAATTCAGGATGCTTTTTTTATTTTGATACGAGCTGCATTGCTACTATCATCGTCTGTTGCATCCGCCTGTGGCGGATTGTTCGCAACAAATTCTTCCAGTGAAAGAATTGGTGAGAGCCACTCTTCATCGTCCGGCAATTCTATTGAACATCTTTCATTTTTCTTTCCATCACCGTTAAGTACTCTACTGAAGAGTAACATCTTTCCTTATCTTGCTTTTCCAAATTCATCTTTAAGAGCAGGAAAATAAAATGACCCGCAAAGAACGTTACCAATTCACCATTGATTATTTCGAAAAAAATATGCCGGTGGCGGAAACCGAACTCACTTTCGATAATCCGTACGAATTACTGGTAGCCGTTATTCTTTCTGCTCAATGCACCGATAAAAGAGTGAACATGACCACCCCGGATATTTTCAGAAAATATCCAACTGTGCAGGCACTTAGCAAAGCCAGCTTCGATGATCTGTTTCCCTTCATCAAAAGTATTTCCTATCCCAACAATAAAACCAAACATCTTATTGGCATGGCCAATAAGGTGATGGAGAAATTTAATGGTGAAATACCCATGACGGTGGATGAATTAATTGAACTCCCCGGCGTTGGAAGAAAAACAGCCAATGTAATTACATCAGTAATTGACCAGCAACCTAACATGGCGGTTGATACACATGTGTTTCGGGTAAGCAAACGAATTGGCCTCGTACCACAAACAGCTTCCACTCCACTGGCTGTAGAAAAAGAACTGATAAAAAATATTCCGCAATCATTGGTTCATAAAGCACATCATTGGTTAATACTCCATGGCCGTTATGTATGTATTGCCCGCAATCCAAAATGCAATAAATGCGGATTACGGGAAGGATGCAGGTACTTTCAACAGAAAAAATCCCAGTACAATTCTTAGTAAAATACTACGGCAAAACTTTTTCTCCGCAAAGAGTAATGAAAATGTTCTACCTGTCTTTATAAATAAAGTTTTAGCATAATACTTGCAACTACTGGCAGATCAATTATTCTATGAATCGCCAACTTGTGAGAAAATCTTTACTACTATTTTTTGCTGCACTCTTCTGCAACAGCTATTTATTATATGCACAATTACCTCCCCGCCATTGGGCAATGCAGTATGGCGGCGGCAATGTAGATGTTCCTTTCGCAATAAAAATCACTACTGATGGCGGCACTATTGTAGTAGGCTATACCGATTCAAGAAATGGTGATATAAGTGCACAGCCTAATCGTGACTATTGGGATCTTTGGGTTTTAAAACTTGATAAATGCGGTATCATTCAATGGGAAAGATCCTTTGGTGGCACTGGTTATGAAAGTGCAAGAGATGTAGTGCAAACAAGTGATGGCGGTTATATGGTGCTTGGCGAAACTAACTCTACCGATGGTGGAGTAGTGGTTGGCTTTGGTGGCACAAAAGATATTTGGTTATTGAAATTAACGGCCGATGGCAACCTGCAATGGCAAAAAAGATTTGGCGGCTCTGGTCTTGATATTGGTAACCATATTACCTTAACTCCCGATGGAAGCTTTTTGATTGCTGCATCTTCTTCTTCTAATGATGGCGATATAAGAGGCAATCATAGCACCGGTACTTATACCGATGGAGTGCTGCTAAAAATAAATGCATCTGGTGTATTGCAATGGAGCAGATGCTATGGTGGTAGCAAAAATGAAGAGTTGTTCGATATTGAAATTATTAACGGCACCATATTCGCCGCTGGTTTTACTAACTCTGTTGATGGTGATATTCCGCCCAGTCAAAAAAACTACGACATGTGGCTGCTGGCCATTGATGGCAATGGCAATAAAATATTCAGTAAGATTTATGGCGGTTCACAAAATGATGTAGCCTATACCATGACGAAAGGCGCCGATGCTTCATTAACCCTAGCAGGTTATACCACTTCAACCGATGGCGATATAAGCGGCGCAAAAGGCAGCCAGGATTATTGGATTATAAATGTTGACCTGCGGGGAAAACTGAACTGGCAAAAAGTATTAGGAGGCACCGATGCAGAATATGCGAAAACAATAATTACCGATAGAGATAGTGGTTATATAGTTGGCGGTGTTACCTATTCCAATAATGGAGATGTAACCGGTTCCCTTGGTGATGGTGATTTCTGGACAGTAAAGTTGAGCTCCACCGGCACTATAATATGGAAGCAAAACTGGGGCGGCAGCAGCAACGACCATATGCGTTTTATGGTAAGAGACCCCGAAAGAGATGAATACTATCTCGCCGGTGATTCAGAATCTGGTGATGGTGATTTTAATAATTCACGGGGCGATGCAGACTTCGCAGTTATCAAATTAAAAATACCACAGATCACTACACAGGATTCTGTTGTATGTAATATAAATACATTTATTCCATTTAGGGACACATTACAAGATGCTTGTGGTTATGACTCCGTAATAGTAGACTATTTACCCATTCCCGTTAGTGGCCCTTTTGACAATACACGAAAAGCAGATACCATTTTCGTAGGACAAAGTGTTGTACTTCATGCAAGTGGTAATGCTAATATAATGTGGGTTGACCATTCTTCACTTAGTTGTAATAATTGTAAAGATCCAGTCGCATCACCACTAACAACCACTGTTTATATCGCTACTAATTACTCTACCGAAGGTTGCCAGGTGTCCGATCAGTTCAGAGTAGTAGTGTTAAATGATGCACTGGTAAATATTCCTACCGGCTTCACACCGAACGGAGATGGAAGAAATGATCATTTCGGTCCATTGGGCAAAGTGCCCGACGGCTATCGCTTACAGATCTTTAATAGAAATGGTGAAATGGTTTTTAGAAGCTCTGAAATGAACCAACGATGGAATGGCTATTTCAAAGGAGTGCTTCAGCCATCATCTGTTTTTATTTATGTAGTAGAGTACAAAGACATTGAAAATAAATTTCACCAGCAGAAAGGAACTTTTGTATTGATCAGATAATTATTTATCACGGAAAATTTTTATTATGGACAGAAGAGATTTTTTTAAACGAGCCGGAAGAAGAGTCAATACTTCTACGAAAAAGAAAACAACAAGACCGGAATTTGCAGGGCTTGCTCCGTATGCAGGGAGCTGGACTGTTAATGAAGTAACTCACCTGTTGAAACGTACAATGTTCGGTGCTAAAAAAGCAGACGTAGATCATTTTCTTTCCTTGTCTCCTGCAGATGCTGTAGATGAGTTGCTCAATACTACTTCCGTTCCAAGTCCACCGCTAAGAGATTATGGATTATTAGAAGATGATGGTGAACTCTATGATGACCTGGGCGTAGCAATCGGACAAACATGGGTAAACGATCCCAACACAGCCAGTGCCGCAGAAATAAGAGGACAGATAAACAGCCGCCGTAATGATAGCTTAAAAAAATGGTGGGCAGGTCTTATTATTAACCAGCAAAGAAGTATCCAGGAAAAAATGGTGCTGTTCTGGCATCATCATTTTTCTATACAGCAATCAGAAATTGATAATGCGGCGTTTCTATACCGTCACCATAATTTATTACGTACAAATGCATTGGGCAATTTTAAAACTTTAGTAAGAGAAGTAACAATTGACCCGGCCATGCTGGTGCACTTGAATGGTTTTTTAAATTCAAGACAGGCGCCAGACGAAAACTATGCAAGAGAATTACAAGAATTATTTGCAATCGGCAAAGGCAATGACTCACAGTACACTGAAAATGATGTAATCGCAGCGGCCAGGGTTCTAACAGGCTGGCGTATCAATGAAAACCCATTAGCTTCTTATTTAGATACCGGTGCTCATGATATTGGCGCAAAATCATTTTCGGCATTTTATAACAATACAACCATTAGCGGAAGTACCGATCCCAACCAGGAGCTAGATGCGTTGATGGATATGCTGTTCAATACAACAGAAGCAGCCAGATTTATTTGCCGCAAACTATACAAGTGGTTTGTGTATTATGAAATTGATGATGCTACAGAAACTGATGTAATTATTCCAATGGCAGAGCTACTGCGCACTAACAACTACGATGTAAAACCAGCACTGGAAGTTTTATTTAAGAGTGAACACTTTTTTGATGCAATCAACCAGGCTTGCTATATCAAAAACCCGTATGATATTATTGTGGGTACGCTTCGGGAGTTTAACGTGAATTTTCCACCTTATACAAATTATACAACTGGTTATCCGTTGTTCTTCTCCATTTTCCGTAATGCGGCAGATATGCAGCAGGAATTATTTCAACCACCGGATGTTTCGGGATGGCCCTCCTATTACCAGGAACCCATGCATTATGAACTATGGGTAAACAGCAATTCATTACCCAAGAGAGCAGATTTTACAGATGCATTAGTAAATGATGCGGTAATTGATGTGAGAACATTTGCTGCTTATTCAACCAATCCTGCTAATCCTGATCAATTGATAGATGATGTAACAGCCTTATTGTTACGATATCCTTTATCAGCTAATTCCAAAAATTATGTAAAAAGAAATTTTTTACTGAACAATACACCGGATGATACGGTGTGGACCAATGCCTGGAACAGTAACAACAATCCCGTTATTAATACTTCGCTAAATGAAATGTTCAAATTCCTGATGAACCTTCCTGAGTTTCATTTATGCTAAGGCCTATAAAAGCTATGTAAAACCAACAGTATGGACAGAAGAAAATTTTTACGCAATACAGTTCCGGTAGCAGTTACCATGCCTGCTTTATTAAATGGATTTTCGTTTACTGCACAAGGCGCAGAAAGCAGCCTTGCCCGTTTGTTAGAAGAGACATTGACCGACACAGATCATGTTTTTGTATTAGTACAGTTAGCCGGTGGTAATGACGGATTGAATATGGTAATACCAATAGATATCTACGGTAATTATTACAATGCAAGAACGAATGTCGCAATACCGCAAAGCCAGGTGTTGCGGTTAGATGGTTCAGATAAATCTGGTTTGCATCCTGCAATGACAGCCATGCAGAATATGTTCAATGAAGGAAAGATGAGCATTGTTCAATCGGTAGGATATGAAAACCCAAGCTTCTCTCATTTCCGTGATACGGATGTATGGAATAGTGGTGATACCACTAGAAACCGTAGAGAAAGAGTGAAAACCGGATGGATGGGTCGCTATTTAGAAAGTGAATATCCGGGTTATCCTGATGCTTTTCCTAATCCTGAAATGCCCGATCCGCTGGCGATACAAATAAGTAATTTTCCAACATTGGCTGTGCAAGGTTCTATCTACTCCATGGGTTTATCTATTACTGATCCTGAAAAAATATATTCCTTTGTCAATCCGTTTTCTGATTACCCATTAAACTCCGCCCCAGCCAATAAAGAATTAAAATTCTTACGGGTCATTTCAGAGAAAACAAAGATCTATTCAGACATCATAAGAGCTGCCTATCAAAACGCATCTACAATGGCTGCTTATCCAAGCGACAATGGTTTAGCGGAGCAATTAAAAATTGTTGCCCGTTTAATAAAAGGTGGATTAAAAACAAGAGTGTACACCGTTTCAATGGGTCAATTTGATACGCATAAAAGGCAAGTAAACGCCAGCGACACAACAACTGGTCTTCATGCAAGACTTTTGAAAGATCTTTCATCCGGCATCAGTGCTTTTCAGGAAGATTTAGAATTGATGGGATTGGATGACCGTGTAATGGGTATGACCTATTCTGAATTTGGCCGCCGTATCAAATCAAATGCAAGTCTGGGTACCGACCATGGTGCTGCGGCTCCATTGATCATGTTTGGCAAACATGCCAAGAAGGGTATATTAGGAACCAGTCCGGATATTCCTGCTGATATACAAGTAGTGAACAATATTCCTTTCCAGTATGATTTTCGCAGTGTGTATGCATCAGTGTTAGAGCAATGGTTTTGTGTAAAACAACCAGCATTGCAATCAATTCTATTACAAAACTACCAGTCGCTGCCACTTATAACGGGGCCTTGTGGTGTAGCAGATGATCCCGATACCAATAATAACAATGCAGATAAATTGATTCTGAAAATGTGGCCGAGTCCTTATACCATTAATGCTACTATCCAGTTTTCAACAATGGGCGGTAATACGATGATACAACAACTCAATTCACTCGGGCAAGTTGTAAAAGTGCTTGCTAATGCCGATTATACAGCCGGGACTTACAATCTTGATATTTACAACGATGGCCTGCCAACAGGTGCCTATTTTATTCGACTTCAAAATCAATCTCTTCAAAAAGTGCTCAGTGTGCTGAAGGTTCAATAACTAGAAATTTTATACTACCCTAACCCGAACCGGCTCTGCCGGTTTTTTAAATTGTGGAATACTTTACACTTTATTAAATCTGATAATTCAATACATTTATCTCTCTTTCGAAATCCAACCCGCTGCTAAAAACCACTAGTCAATTGCAAGAATAAATTTGTTGGAGGATGAAAAAAAACCTTTTCGCATTATTGGTACTCAACATTTTGCTACACCAAACATTGGAAGCACAATACTATTATTACAACAATAAATATTACGAGAATGCTATTGTGGTTGAGCTAGGCGGTTCCTTTGGAATAATGAACTCTCTAACTGACCTTGGTGGAAAAAAAGGTATTGGGAAAAATTTCATCAAAGACCTGAATTGGAAAACAGCAAAGCCCAGCTATAGTATTTATGCAATCGGTATGTATCAAAATATGATTGGGGTTCGCTTAGAGGGTACGTTTGGTTCAGTAGTTGGTTATGATAGCATTTTAAAAAATGTAGCCGCTTCTACTTCAGGCCGCTATGAAAGAAATCTTAGTTTCAGAAGTAAAATCACCGATGTGCAACTGGCATTTGAAATACACCCCTTGTTCTTTAAAAATTATTCTGATGACGATCCCCCTGTATTTTCTCCTTATGGAGTAGCAGGACTTGGCTATTACTCCTTCAACCCGGAAGCCAATTTAAGAGGACAGTGGTATGCATTACAACCTTTGCGTACTGAAGGCCAGGGCTTCAGAGAGTATCGTGAAAGAGAACCGTATAAGCTTAACCAAATCAATGTAGCTCTGGGATTGGGAGTTAAGTATGAAGTAAATTCAATGATTAATGCCCGGTTAGAAGCGGTTCACCGTGTTTTATTTACCGACTATCTGGATGATGTAAGTACGACCTATATTGATCCGGCTTTATTCTATAACTACCTTCCGGCAAACAGGGCAGCCATTGCACAACAATTATATAGCAGAAGAGGGGAATTAAATCCCAGCGATGTTCCTCCGTCTTCCGGCGATCAACGGGGCGACTCAAAAGATAATGATGCATTTTTTTCAATTCAACTTAAAGTTGGGATAGTAATAGGCCGCCAAAGAAGATAAATGAGTAATCGGGGATTTTTTTAGAGATCATGTATTTGCCTTTGTAAAACGCATATTTATCCGCAGGTAAAACAGGTTATTCTTATACTTGCATCATACAAAGCTTATCAGTAGTTTTGTGTATACCTCATCTAATGAAAGTCCGGCCTGTTGAAATTCCAGCAAAACTAATTTTATTATGCAAGACGGAGTTTTACATAAGGCCAAGTCATCACTTAATAGCTCACTTTCTTTTCGCCCCTTAGCTGATGCACTTAAAAAGAATATTGCTGAGGGCAACCCTGGCATGCAAAAACTGTATGGACAAGTTGTTCGGGAACTGGAACAGCATCCTGAGTTGATGCGTACGATTACAGACCTTTCGGTATTAACGCCACATGCAGAGTTGATACAAGAGTTACTTTCAGCAGTTTTTCCTCCCACTACGGCCAATTATATGTATGGGGTTGCATATCCCTTTAGCCTGCTGGCGGTGTATGCATCACCACTTTTCAAAATTCATTTAATAAAGCCCGATAGTAACGAGATACAGTTCCCGGAAAATCAAACAGGTGACAGTCTTGCTAAGCAACGATTAAATTTTGCTTACGGCTTGATTTTAAAAAAATATCTTGGCGCTAACAACCCCGAATCTTCCCGGTTAATTTATTCCCGGCAGGATGAACAAACCGGATTAACCCGCTATATGGAAATGCGATTAGATGGCCGGTTTATAGATGTTCAACCTATCGGCGAAATGCCTGTATTACCCAAAAGCTTATTAGATGCTCAAACAAACCGTTTACTAACTATTGAAGAACTAACCGAGCAAATACCAATTGACAAATTTGTATTTGAGGGCATTACTGTAATGCGGGTAAATGATGTTACCGAACAAGAGGTAATATCAAGAATGAAAGATCGCTTATTGGATAGTAATGTTTTTTCGGATGCTGCTATTTACCGGGAACTGGAGAAATATATTCAAAGCCTTATTGGCTTAAAAGATCTGAGCATAGGAATAACTCCTTTTTTCAAAATAAATGGCCATTACATTTATTCGGATTTACACAATACCAATAGCTTGTTGTTCGGACACTTCCAGTCTTCTTCCGAAAAAGATGAGATCAGCGATTATTGTAAATTATTATTCCGGGAAAACAGTCAACCTCTTTTATTTGAAACATTGGATGAGCAGGTAATTACCGAAGTACAATGCCTGCCTTATTATTATAAAGATGGAGGAAGAAGTCTTATTATCTGCCCGTTAAAGTTAGATAACAGCCTTATTGGCATGCTTGAAATTATATCCACTGTTCCTAACCAGTTAAAGCCGGGGCATGTACGTAAAATTGAAGCAGCTATTCCTTTATTTAGTCTTGGGTTGGAAAAAAGCCTGGAGTTGCTAAATAACCAGGTAGATAAGTTAATAAAACGAAAATTCACTGCGGTACAACCTGCTGTTGAATGGAAGTTTACAGAGGCTGCATTAAACTTCATTGTTAACCATCAACAAAAAGATGATTTAAAAATTGAACGTATAGCGTTCAATGATGTGTACCCGCTATATGGTGCTATTGATATAAGAAACTCATCTACAGAAAGGGCCCGTGCTATACAATTGGATATGATCGAACAATTGCAATTAGCCAGGGGTGTAGTAGAAAATGCAAAGCCTGTATTACCACAAGATTTATTGCAGGAAATTGAATTCAAAATCGGAAAGCATCTTAACGCTGCAAAAGATGTGTTGAAAGCAGAAGAAGAATTAAGTATCCAGGAGTTTATGCAAAGCCAGATTGTTTCTGTTTTCAATCACCTGCTCCATACTGAGCCTTCTGTAAAAAATGAAATAGAGAACTACTTTTCATCTATAGACCCGCAGTTGGGCATGCTCTACAATCATCGTAAAGAATACGAAGAAAGTATTTCCCGTATTAATGATAACCTGGCCCGGTTTATTGATAAAGAACAAGCGGCTGCACAAAAAGTATATCCGCATTACTTTGAACGATATGTTACAGATGGGTTAGAGTTTAATATTCATATGGGACAATCCATTACTCCCCGAAAGAGGTTTGATGAAATTTATCTGCGAAATATGAAGATGTGGCAACTAACGGTAATTGCAAAAGCCGCCAGGATGACCAATCAGTTAGAAAAAGAACTCAGTCACCCCTTACGCACCACACAACTAATCCTCTCACACAGCCAGCCTCTTTCAATTAGTTTTCGGACAGAGGAAAGAAAATTTGATGTAGATGGTGCCTATAATACCCGTTACGAAATTGTAAAAAAGAGAATTGATAAAGTAAAAATAAAAGAAACCAACGAACGCCTTACACAACCCGGTAAAATTGCCATCGTTTACTCGCAGGCTAAAGATGCGGCTGAATATATTGAGTACATCGAATACTTGCAACATAAAAATTTAATAAAACCTGGTATAGAAAAACATGATCTGGAAGAGTTGCAAGGGGTTATAGGATTAAAAGCCCTGAGGGTTGATATAAATTTCGATAATGATGTTAAGTCCGAAGCCAAAGCAGAAATGCTTAGTGCTACATCTCAATAATAAACAAGCTCAGTTTATAAGCGATATAAAAAAGAGGCCGGCTTTAAAAGCCGACCTCTTTTTTATATCGTAAGAAAATTATTATTTAAAATTTCCAGCCCAACCCCACCAATGGAATTTTATCTTCATCAGACATGGCAAAGGTGAAAGTAATCAGGAAGCGGCGTAGTGGCGAAAACCAAATACCTGCTCCGTAACCGAATAGCATTTTATCATCAATATCATTTTCTAAATACACTCTGCCTGCATCAACAAATGCATGAATACCAAAAGCAGCCGGGAATAAATAGGTTCTGAAATTTGCTAAGCGTAAGCGAAGTTCTGCCTGGTTATAAATTTTAGACTTTCCGGCAAATCGTTCTCTGCGGAAGCCCCGCAGGTTATCATCACTGCCAAGGTATTGTGCCTGGTAAAACTCAAATTCTTTGCCCATTGTAACGCCGGCACCCAAACGGTTGGCAAAAGTCAGCCTGTCATTTATCAGGTTTAGATAAAAAGTAAAATTAGAATTTACCTGCGTTACCTTATCATAGCTATTGTCATTGATACCAGACAAGTGTTTAACAGCAGTTACCCAGTTAATACCAGTGCTTGGCAATACAGGATGATTTCTTGTGTCGATAGTTAACGAAACCCTTGCCCCGAAATAAGATTGCTTTGCAAATGCAGTAGTCTTATCAAAGAGTAATGGATCATTATTTTCTGCATCAGCCACTATATATCTTGCACTGTTTAATTTATCAGTTGAATCCATGGAGTAGAACTGGAAAGTAGGTCCCAATGTTAGATTTACTTTATCGGAGAAGCGATGACGAAGCTGCAATGAAATTTCTCCTAAATCATATCGGGCTCTATAATAGCGGAATCTTCCTGTTTTGGATTTGTCATAGACTGTAGTTACTCCATATCCAAAAAAGTTACTGGTGTTGTTAGGTCCCCGATATTCAGCATCGCCTACTATATCTGTTCTATCACCTAACACAGACATAAACTCATTGTGATATTGAAAATTGAAAGCCTTTGTAGAAAATGCATACGAAGCTTTTGCCTGATGCAATGACTTATAAGGGTTTTTCCTAAATCCGTGACGTATATGCTTAAAAGTGGGCCCCAAAAACAAACCATCATCAGGATTGAAACCCAGTGTTATGAAAACTGACTGATATGGATATTTATAATAAAGTCTATCAAAAGAGTTAACTGCGGAATCGTTACTCATTTTATTTTTAAACCTTCCCTTAATTGTATTTGCCCCATCTACTTTATCGTATACCAATACTTCCGGCCGGGAGTTGCTGGCATTTTCAAATGCATCTGCCCCGCCTCCGCCAATCATTCTTACTTTTATTCTATCGTTCTTGCCATTCAATACAAATTTGTCTTCTCCATCCATGCCATACAATCGCAATTCTTTTGTTACTAATGGATCAAACTTTCTTTCGTACATTTTACTTGACTGTTGGCCATCCTTGTCAATTTTATATACTTCTATCAATACAGAGGCATCATCGTTACGGATAACATTAAATAGTTCCTTTTTATCGCTACCCGTTACACTGACTATTTCAGAAATAAAGCGGTAATATTCCATTACTTCAGCTACAAGAAAATTGCGTCTTTCTTTTAGTGTTTGTATGATCTGGCCATTAGAGGGCATAGATCTTATTTCTGCAGGCTGCATAGCCAAAGCTCTTTCAATAACAGCATCTGTCATTTGCGAAACAAACTTTTCTGCTGCCTGTTTCCAGTCCTGCTCAGTGAGTTGATTAAGAAAAAAACGGTCTAGATTTCTTGCTGCAAAGTTGAAACGGCCAATATGGTTAGCCTTTACTTTAAATCCTTCCAGTTGAGGTACTAATGAACGGCCTTTAACCAAGCCGGGCAATACACCCTGATTAATATAGAAAGCCTGGTCACGGTCTTTGGGAACTGGAAAATAAGTCTTGCCTTTATCTTTTTCAATGGCACCCCAATTCCATTGGCCTTCATGCCGGTCAAGGTCCATTACAAACATATCAAGTATCCTTGCTCTTAACAGGCCCATTTGGTCTACGGTATTATCATTATCATCCTCCAGTTTTTCCACTACTTCTTCTGTATCGAAAGGCTTTTTAACACTCTCGGGTACTCTTTCTTCCAGTGTTGCTAATGTATTAGCAAAATCAGCCTTATGTTCTCCTAACCTAGGATCATCGGGTACATAAACCAGTTTTACTTTACTATAAGGAACTCCGGCAGCCTCTGCTAACACTTGCACAGAGAGGGAAGCATACGGATATGAAGCAGAAACCCCATCCGAAACTAGATCAGCAGCAGCTTCACTTTGCAGGTCGCCCGGCAATGTTTTATCGGTAATAAACTTCTGAATAGATCGCAAAATATAATCTCTGCCATCGGCTCCTTCCAATCGTAATGATTTTGTTTGTTTGCCGCCACCACGTTTTACGGGGGTTAGGCCACCTTTTTCGGTGGATAGGTTGATAACCTGAGCTTTAACAGGTGTATTCCATTCGGCCCGGTAGTTTTTTCCCATCCAAAAATACCGGCCACCGCTGGTACTAAATTTAGAGCCGGGAGCAGCCACAGAGTCCCGGGATTGTGCCTGTACTTGCGGCATGGAAAAAAATGAGCTTATAATTAATAAGCCAAGCAGTTTAAATTTCATGGTTGCAGTTTTTGTTCTCTTAGTTGAGATAGTTAAGGTTTTACGAGAGTGGAAAAGATACGATTTTTTGAAAAATCTCATAAAAATAAATAATATATCACTGCTATGCAGATATTTTTAGTACATAAAACTAAGTATCGCCAAATGCATTTTTTTCTAAATACGCTACATAATAGAAGAACTTTTCAGTAATTTGAAAACTTTATGTGGCATGGAGTTTTCAATACTTAACACATGGATTACAACTAATGTAATTATTTAAAACAAAAAACCACTGTATACGTTTTTAAAGGGTGTAATGAGAAAAAGTAATGTTTTTTTGATTGGTTGTTTCCTTCTATTATCCCTTTCAGTGAAAGGACAAGAAGATACTATCATACAGCGTATAATTTTGATTGGTGATGCCGGGGAGCTTACTTTAGGTAAGCATCCGGTAGTAGATGCCGTGAGAGACAATATTAAGCTCGACCAAAAAACCACTATTATATACCTTGGAGATAATCTTTATAAAGTAGGTCTACCCAATGATCAGAGTGCTAATTATGCCACTTCAAGAGCTATACTCGACTCGCAACTTTCCATAGCCCGAAATACGCCGGCAAAAGTATACATGATACCCGGCAATCATGATTGGGAAAGTGGTGGGCGGGGAGGTTTGGATGCCATCATCCGCCAACAATTATATGTGGATTTTTTGCGCATTCCCAATGTAAAATATTTCCCGGAAGATGGTTGTCCAGGACCAATAGAAGTAAGTCTTGGTAATGATATTACCATGATAATTTTTGATAGCCAGTGGTGGCTGCATCCCCACGACAAACCTGGAATAGAATCGGATTGCCCTTATAAAACAAAGGAGGAATTAGCTACCCAAATTGGGGATATTGCTGCCCGTAATTCAAAAAAATTAATAATTCTTGCCTCACACCATCCTTTTAAAACGAATGGTACGCATGGAAATGCATATACCTTGAAACAACATATTTTTCCCTTTACCGATATTAAAAAAAACTTGTATATCCCATTGCCGGTTATAGGTTCAATCTACCCACTGGCAAGAGGTGTATTTGGTTCGCCGCAGGATTTGAAGCATCCTGTGTATGCGAATATGGTGGGAGATATCTCCGAAGTTTTAAAAGATATACCAAATGTGGTTTTTATTTCTGGTCATGATCATAACCTGCAACATATTGTAGACAGCAATCATAATTACATTGTAAGCGGAAGTGGTGGTTACAAACAAAATCGCACCGTAAAACATCCAAGCAGTCTTTTTAACTCTAAGGATGCAGGATTTGGGGTGATGGAAATATCAAAAAACAAAAATGTTACCCTAACTTTTTACTCGGTTATAGACTCCTTTCACAAAGTGTATGGTGCATCCTTACTCAATTTTTCAACTATTCCTGAAGCGGCAATCGACTCATCAATCAAAGTAGAAATAGTAGATCCTTTTGCAAAATACAAGGATACCATTACTGTTCCAGCCAGCAACAAGTACCCTCTTGTAAAAGGCCTCAAGAAATTTTTTATGGGGCAAAATTACCGGCCGGAATGGTCTACACCGGTAAATATGAAAGTATTCAATTTGCAAAAAGAAAAAGGTGGTTTTGAAGTAATAAGTTTTGCGGGCGGTAAAGAAACAAAATCACTACGGCTACGAAATAAAAAAACAGGTAAAGAGTGGGTTTTATCAAGTATTAATAAAAATTCAACCCGGGCCATTCCAGAAAATCTTCGGGGTAATATTGCACAGAATTTAATCAACGAATTAAATTCTTCCACCCATCCTTATGCGGCTTTTGCTATCCCCGGACTTGCCAGAGCTTTAGACTTATCTACCCCTAGTCCGGAGTTATTCTTTGTTCCGAAAGATCCGGCTTTTGGATTTTATGAGCCACTCTTTGCTGAAAATATCTGCATATTAGAACCCCAGGATATTTCGGCAGATGGGGCTGAAACAAAAACCACCGCCAAGCTTCTCAATAAAATGTTGGAGGATAATGATCATCGGCCTGACTCACAGCTTGTTTTACGGGCCCGGTTATTAGATATTGTTATTGGTGATTTTGACCGCCATTTTGATCAATGGAAATGGGGCACCGTAGATTCTACAAAAGGAAAAAGCATTAAAGGGAGAATTTATCATCCTATACCCAAAAACAGAGGGCAGGCACTTTTTAATTCGGATGGCTTCATCATAAAAGTGGCAAGTGGCCGGGCTATGCCTTTTTTAAAAGGATTTCGCTATCAAATTCCAAAAGTAGAGTGGCTGGGCTATCGGGCAAAAGATTTTGACCGGATATACCTTACCGACCTTGACTCCTATGATTGGAAAAGAATAATTACGGATGTGCAGCAAAAATTGACTGATTCTGTTATTACGAACTCAGTTAAGCAAATGCCTCCTGAAGCATTTGCTATCCGTGGCGAAGAGACTATAAAAAAAATGATTAGTCGTCGTGATTTGATTGCTAAAGATGGAATGAAGTACTACCGCTTTCTTTCAAAAACTGTTAACGTTATAGGCAGCAACGAAAAAGAATATTTTAAAGTAAATAATCTTGGGAGTGGGTTGCAGGTAAGGGTATATGGACGTTCCCGTGAAAAAGACACAACTTTCATAATATTTGACAGGGTATTTTTCCCATCTGAAACCAAAGAAATCAGGTTGTTTGGTTTAAATGACGATGACAAATTTGTAATAGATTCCAATACAACTTCCAGAATTAAAATTCGCATAATAGGAGGAAAAGGGAATGATACTTTTGATTTAAAAGGAAGCGTAGAAAGTTTATTATACGACCTTAAATCCGAAGGGAATTTAATTTCAAACAACCGCAAGGCTAAAAACAGGTTTTCTGCAGCGGTTCCTGTTAATGACCAAAACATACTTGGGTTCAATTATAATACAACCAAACTGCCACAGCTAAACTTTAATTATAATGCTGATGATGGATTTATAATCCGGGGAGGTATTTCTATAAGGACCTATGGCTTTAGAAATCTTCCTTATGCCTCTGACCATCGGTTTTCTGTTTTATATGCTCCTTACAGAAATGCCTACCAATTCAGGTACGCAGGAGAACTTAATCATATTACCCGAAATATTGACCTGGTGTTAAAGGGGCATTATGCAAATCCTGCATTAAGAAACTTTTTTGGCCTTGGCAATAATGCTGATGTGGATGATTCCAAAAAATTCTCCTTCTATCAAACCCGGTATAAGACTTTTGAATTTGAAGCATTGGTTCGTAAACGCCTGTTTGAACGATTGGAATTAATGGCAGGGCCGTGGTTCAATCTTTATAAAAGTAATTACAAAGACAATGTAGATAACATATCAGGTCAACGGGATAATTCAGGTTTGCTTGATTCTGCACGGGTATTCACAAAAAAATCATATCTCGGTGCAAAGCTTGCTGTCAGATTTGATAATAGAAATAATGAATTATTCCCCACCCGTGGATTGCTTTGGAATAGCGAATTATTACTGGCTGATGGTATAACTGGCAATAGTTATAAATACATGAAGTTTCATTACGACATGGCTTTATATGCAAGCTTTAAAGAGCCTGCTAATCTTGTTTTAGCATTAAAAATGGGAGGTGGTCGTATCTTCAATAAGAACTTTGAATATTTTCAGGCGATGAGTTTTGGGCTGGAAAACAACTTGTATGGCTTCCGAAAAAACCGGTATGCCGGCCGCTCAATGTTTTATGCAGGGTTGGATTTGAAAGCTAAATTGTTTTCGCTCAATTCCTATATTCTACCCGGTGATATTGGACTGATCGGTTTTTATAACATAGGAAGAGTGGGTATTAAAGAGGAAAAATCAAGAACTTATCATGGTGCATTTGGCGGTGGCTTTTATTTTCTTCCTTATAAACTTTTTCTCATTTCAGCAACACTGGGATTCTCTGACGGTGAAAAACTGCCAAACTTTACAATTGGCACTAAAGTAAATTTTGCGTATTAATCCGGCATGATTCTTATCTTAATAAAGCAGACGGAAGTTTTTTCCCTCATAAATATCCGCCTGTATTAATACATATATATAAAGAATGTGAAATAAGGAATCGAATGAAACTAAAGAACCAGGAGAGACTGGCCTAAGTTATAATGCATTCGAAATATATAACCTATTTTGAAAAGAGTTAAAAACTAATGAAATTCTCCAGATCAATAATCTCAAAAATATCTCCCAGTAAAAAGCATGAAATAAAAGTTGTTTTCAGCATCGCTTTTGCATGGACAATTTTTGATTTCGTACATTTTTTATACCGCAGAGCTACCGAAGGGCTTTCGTTAAAATACCTGGACCCCGGTGTAAATCTTTTTAAAGAAGTTGCATTACGGGAGTTCAATGTTTTTTTGATCAGCCTGATTATTGGTTATTTCCTGGTTTCAGTGCTCCGAAATTATTTACGCAACTCATCCTTGTGGAAAAACCTCCTGCTTAAAACACTCATACTTGTTTTAGCTTCATTTGTAATGAACTTTTTCATTTATGTTACTTATGAGTGGTTGATTGCCAAAGAAACGTTTGGGGAAGCGCTGAATAAATTCGCTTACAATATGTTTCATACCAAATGGCTACTCAAAAAGATGCCGGAATGGGTGGTGCTTTTTCTGGTTACTCTCTTAGCGATTGAAATAAATGAAAAATATTCCCGTGGGGTTTTCCTGAACATTATGATGGGAAAATACCTGCAGCCAAAAGAGGAGAAAAGGATTATCATGTTTCTTGACTTGAAAGATTCCACCCCGATTGCAGAGCGGTTGGGAAATATGGAGTACTTCAAATTCATCCGTGATTTTATATTTTATATTTCTTCAGGGATCATTCAGCATGATGGCCGTATATATCAATATGTAGGAGATGAGATTGTGGTATGGTGGCCCAATTCCGAAGCAAATGCAAAAAAAACAGTGGCGGCTCTTATTACTGCACGAAAAGAATTGAACATTAGAGCAGAATACTTTAGAAGAAGATATGGCACCATCCCCGAATACAAAGCCGGTATACATATTGGCATTGTAACGGTAGGCCAGGTAGGTATTGTAAAAAAAGACCTTGTAATGAGCGGAGATACAATTAATACCGCCGCCCGTATCAGATCGGCCTGTAACGATGTGAATCAAAAATACCTCGTTTCAAAAGAGGTGGCTGACCTGCTTGATATGAAAGATTGGCAAACAGAAAGCGTAGGCCCTGTAGAAATGAAAGGTAAAAATGAAAACATGGAATTATTCGCTTTGAAAATTTAACCTACATTCGGGGGAATACTGCTGCATGAAAGAACGTTCTGCCAAACTACAGAAAAAAGACCCGGTACTATTACTTTCTACAAGACGACCGCTTACCGTTGTTATTCCAATAGCGGTGCTACTGCTGCTGGTACTTACTATTATTCTTGTTAACCGCAATCATTCTATCGACAATGAAATTTTTGATGCCATCAATCCCTTCGTATCAGATAGCACAACAAGCATGATGCACTTCTTTTCGTTTCTGGGTAATCATATTTTTCTAGCCCCGGTAAGTATTGTGTTGATCATATACTTTGTTATTCGCAAAAAAAAATGGATGGCTATAGAAACCTTTACGGTTATGATAAGCAGTGTGCTGCTAATGTCATTTCTAAAGCGGTTAGTTCAGCGGGAACGGCCACCATTTCCCCTTGTAGATGGGATTACCAATTTCAGTTTTCCCAGCGGCCACTCCTTTATGAGTATGGTTTTTTATGGGTTGATGATCTGGTATGCAGCCGCCTATATTGACAACAAATGGCTGCGACTTACAACCATATTAACCTTATCATTTATAATTGCAGCAATAGGTTTTAGCCGCATTTACCTGCGGGTACATTATGCCAGCGATGTAGTGGCCGGTTTTTGTTTCGCTTATATCTGGCTGTTAGCCTGTATCTGGTTTGTTGATAAAAGGGAGGCCTCCACTATTATCAACAAAAATTAAGGCTTATAAATAAAACGCAAAATATTCCCTTTTGCGTTTACTCCTTCATTCGAAATGTACATATCTCCTTTAGATTTAAAGGTCAAACCTTCCGGCTGCGGAAAAAGTTTTTTTGATAGTGCGAAAGCCGACTCCGGTTTGCCATTTAAATCTGCAATCACCAATAAATTACTGGCAGAGGAAATAATAAATAGCTTATTTAAAACCGGGTGTATAGCTGCTGCTGATGGCTGAAATTTAGAGGTCTTCTTAGGAGACATTGCTTCTACAGCTTTTGCGTCAATTCTATATAATGGTTTGTTATCAAAGCCAATTGAATCCAGATAAAAAGCAAAAGCACTTACCGAAGCTTTATCATCCATTTCACAATTTTTGCAAATCACTACCAGTGCCTTTCTGCTGGAGTCATAGTACATTGTTTCAAAGTCGTTAGGCCCAGCAATAGTTAGTTTACCTACTTCTTCACCATAAGCCTTATTCGCACTATCCTTGATAAATTTGGTGATTACTCCATCGCTGCGCAAAATATAAGGCACATCACCTACCAGTGCTACATCTTCATAGTCACCTTTTCCACCAAAAACGTATTCTGATTTTATAGCCTTTGTTTCCCGGTCAAGAAAAAACAATTTGCCAGATTCATCATAATGAGCAATAAACTCATCCTTTTTGGTATCCCAGGCAAGACCCGAGATTTCCTTCAACTTCAAATCCAGTTTATGCTCAAAAACTTCAGAAAAGTTATAATGAGGCGGAGATTTTAGAATAATCTTCTTTTGCTTGCAGCTGACTAGCAGCAAAAGCATAAAAGCGAATATTGCAATAAACGGTAGGCGAAATTTTAAAATAGCCATTCTTTCTTATTTTGTTTAAATTTATCAAAACTTATCTTTATAGCATCATGGAGAATCAGTTGCTTCTTTTAACACATGCCCGGGAATTTGCTTCCAACCTGATATTGACCAAAGTTAGTAAAAGTGTAAAATTTCACACCCTGCAACATACGGAAGAAGTAGTAGCTGCATGCGAAAGAATTGCAGATCATGAACAAATTGCAGAAGAAGACCGTTTAGCATTGCTTGTAGGAGCCTGGTTTCATGATACTGGCTACAGCACGGGCCATGCCCGAAACCACGAATCGGTTAGTGCAGAGATAGCTACAGGATTTTTGTCACAACATGCCGCTACCGCAGAATTTGTTGGCAAGGTGATGGGCTGTATCAATGCTACTAAAATGCCCCATAATCCCAAAAATACGATCGAGCAAATTATATGCGATGCCGATCTTTTTCACCTCGGAACAGATGCCTTTAAAGAAAAAAGCCGCTTGCTCCTTGAAGAACTAAGAGAATTTGGTGGCGAAGACTTGTCGAAAAAAGAATGGCGGCAAAACAATATTGCTTTCCTGGAAGCTCATAAATATTTTACTGCCTTTGGGCAGGAAAAATTACAGCCAGTAAAAGAACGACACCTGGCTGAGTTAAAAGAAAAAAAACCGGAGGATATTATGCCTAAACCTGATAAAAAAAATACGAAAGAAAAGGAAAAGCCAAAAGAAAAAAACAAACTCGGCCTTTCTCCTGAGCAAGTTGCAGCCGCCAAAAAAGCAAAAGAATCAGAACGAGGTATTTCTACCGTTTTTCGTATTGTATCGCAAACGCAGAACAACCTTAGCCAGATGGCGGACTCGAAAGCCAACATTCTCATTTCGGTAAATGCAATTATTCTTTCAATCGTTATCTCTACTCTTTTTACAAAATTAGAAACGAATAGTAACCTACAAATACCAGTTGTAACATTGGTAACTGTTTGTGTAATCGTAATTGTATTTTCCATTTTAGCGACACGGCCAAATATTAATCACGGAACTTTTACACAAGAAGATATTCATAATAAAAGGACCAATCTGTTGTTCTTTGGTAATTTCTACAAAATGACCTTACCAGATTATGATTGGGCGATGAATGAAATGATGGCTGACAGGGATTATCTCTATAGCAGTGTAGTGAAAGATAATTATTTTTTAGGGGTAGTATTAGCCAAGAAATATAAATTCTTGCGCATTGCCTATAATATTTTCATGTACGGATTGATATTATCAATGTTGGCTTTTGCTCTTGCATTTATAATGCCCGCACCTGTTGAAGTGTATGCGCCACCACAATAAAAAACTTTATCATTATCAACTAAAAATGCCTTCAGTTACTGAAGGCATTTTTAGTATAGCCCACTTTACTTAGGCAAATGAGCCACCAGTTCTACTTCCAATCTTGCTTCATGCATAAATAATCTCGTCACCTGCATCCAGGTGGCCGCAGGATAATCTCCTTTGTAAAAAACCTTACGGGCATCATTATACTTCTTCATCGCTTCCATATCCGTAGTATATAGATTTTCTTTTACCACATTTTGAAAAGTAGCACCATAACTTTTCAACGATTTTTCCAATGCCTTATAAACACTTGTAATTCCTTCCGGTGTTACCTCCAATGCTACGGCACCAGATATATACAATACATTATCTACTTTTACTACTTGCACATAACCAGCACTTGTATCTTGCTTCAAAGGATCATCCCAATGCCATTTGCTTTTTTGTATGGTATTGTTTTGCGCCTCCATCGTTAACAAAAAAGCACATTGAAATAAAAAAAGTAATACTATTATCCTTTTCATAAAAAATGTTTTAACGAATATAATAAGGAGAGGAGTTAATGAAAGTTAAAACTCTATTGACGGCGTGATTGGAACCACAGAGACACGAAGGCACAGAGTAAGGCCACCGTGAATCACCGTGTCCCTGTGTCTCCGTGGTTCTACCTATTCAACTTACTGCTTTGAGATAAACAGCTATTAATAAATCAATCATTGACCTAAGTTCCCTTTAGGGACAGGGTTTCACTCCGCCAACATCTCCTCCAGCTTCATCACCAATTCTGTTTTAGTAATGGGTACACCCATTATTTTATTGTATCCCTTTGCATCTACATAATACACATCACGGATGATCTTTATCAGCTGGCCATTATTGATCTCCGGAATTAAAACCGTATCGAAGTTCTTAATAATATCGCCCAAATTTTTAGGAAAAGGACGTACATATCGCAAATGTGCATGACTAATGGCATAACCTTTTGCCTGCAATTCTGATAGTGCAGATTTGATAGCACCATAGGTAGAACCCCAGCCCAGCACTAATATTTTTCCTTTCTCCGGACCGCTATCTAATTTTTGTTCGGGAATATATTCAGCGATCTTATCCACTTTTTCCTGGCGAATTTTTACCATCAACTGGTGGTTCTCCGGTTCATAACTGATATTACCGGTTACGTTTTGTTTTTCCAATCCACCAATACGATGCTCCAACCCAGCAGTGCCGGGAATTGCCCAGGGTCTTGCAAGTTTTTCATCTCTTGAGTAAGGCTGCAATTTTTCTTCCTGGTCGCCCAACTGTGTTTTAAATTTTACGGGTATCGGTCGTAATGATTCTGAATTAGGAAACTTCCATGGCTCAGCACCGTTAGCAATATAACCATCGCTTAAAAAAATAACCGGTGTCATATGTTGTACAGAAATACGTACTGCTTCATACACCGCATCAAAACAATCAGCAGGAGTAGATGCAGAAACAATTGGCATTGGGCATTCTCCATTTCTTCCATAGTAGGCTTGTAACAGATCGCTTTGTTCTGTTTTGGTAGGAAGACCTGTTGACGGACCGCCACGTTGTATATCGATAATGAGTAGTGGAATTTCTAACATTACTGCCAGTCCCATTGCTTCACCTTTCAAAGCCATACCCGGACCAGAAGTTGTAGTAACACCTAATGAACCGCCATAGGCAGCGCCAATAGCAGAAGTGATAGCCGCTATTTCATCTTCGGCCTGGTAGGTACGAACACCAAAATTTTTATACTTCGCCAGCTCATGTAAAATATCGGAGGCGGGAGTAATAGGATAAGAACCAAGGAACATCGGCAACCCACTTTTTTGTGAAGCGGCAATCAATCCTAACGATACGGCCTGGTTACCCATGATTGAACGATACGTACCCGGATCCATTTTTGCTTTCTCAACCGTGTAAGTAGTGGAGAAAATTTCTGTAGTATCAGCATAGTTATACCCGGCCTGCAACACTTTTACATTACTCTCAAATATCTCAGGTTTCTTACCAAACTTTTCTTTCAGGAAACTGATGGTGTTCTCCATATCCCGGTTGTACATAAAATAGAGGAAGCCGAGAACGAACATATTTTTGGCCCTGTCCTTTTCTTTCATGCCCATGGTAAAATCCTTCAACGCCTCTCTTGTCATCTTCGTCACATCCATTTTTATCACCTCGTAGCTGGCGAGACTATCGTTCTCTATTGGATTTTCTCCTTCGGGATAATTGGCCAGGCGAAGATTTTTTCCATCAAAGCCATCGGTATTAACGATGATCTTACCACCTTTTTTCAAGGCCGATAGATTGGTCTTTAATGCAGCGGCATTCATAGCCACCAGCACATCGCAACTATCGCCGGGAGTAAAAATTCTATCGCTGGAAAAACGGAGCTGGTAACCACTCACGCCGGGCAGTGTTCCTATCGGGGCTCTGATCTCCGCCGGAAAATCGGGGAAGGTAGAAAGGTCTATACCGAGCATGGCGGTATTGTTGGTAAACTGTGTACCGGTTAGCTGCATCCCATCTCCACTATCGCCGGCGAATTTTATAACTACATCCTGTAATACTTCCTGTTTGCGTACCATAGCTGAATTTTGATGTTGCGAAATTAAACAAGTTATGGGTGGTTTTGGAGGGGAATTTTTGGAGAGGAAGTGAAGGTTTTCTACACAGGGAGTTGCGGGTATTTATAAAATAGCATTTATTAGAAAATATAAATCGAAATTTATAGCCCATTGACAAAAGGAACAATGTTAAACCGAAAACCTTTTCATTTTTAAACTAAATAATTTTAGTTATGGTCAAACTCTTAGCCTTAATGTTTTTTTTGACAACAATTTTTAAATCTAATAATGTTTATTGCCAGGCAAAACATCAATGGTCAGCTGCTGATAAAAAATTTTTAATAGACAATCTTGAAAGAACAAAACGTGAAATCTTCAAGGAAACACAAAACTTAACGTTAGCACAATGGTCATTTAAAGAAGATTCAACCAAGTGGTCAATAGCACAAGTTCTTGAGCACCTGGGCTTATATGAAAGAATTTTTGCGCAAGAAGCAGATATTATGCTTAGCGCAAAACCCGACCCGGAACTGGATAGCCTCTCATTGTCAGATTCTGCTTACCTAAATTGGATGAATGATCCCAGCCCACACCAGGCTGAATGGAATGCAGAACCTTTAGGATTTATGAAAGGAGCAGATAATCTAACGTTCTTTCTATTTGGAAGAGATCATATCCTTACATTTATTTCCAATACAACATATGATTTAAAAGCTCATTTTACTTACCGCTGGGGGAAAGAGCAGCGAAGAAGTATACATGCATTAATGGTCGTTCACTTTGGTCATACAGACCGGCATTTAAAACAAATCAAAAAAATAAAACAGGCTAAAGGTTTTCCAAAATAAATTTGCCTTTAATAAGTCATACATCTCAAAATTGAAATCATTTTACTCCCTCCCATCAAACAAATTATCCAATATAATTGAGGCTATCTTTGGCAATGCCTGCAAATAATTTCAACATCTCAGGTTTAACCGATGAGCAGGTTATTCTGGCAAGAAAAGAATTTGGACAAAACAAATTAGACTACAAAAAAGAAAGCAGTCTCTTCGATACCATAAAACGCATTGCCAAAGACCCCATGCTGATTATGTTATTGGTGGCGGCATCCATTTACTTTATCAGTGGCAAAACGGGTGACGGCATTTTTCTAACGGCTGCTATCGTATTTCAAACTTCCATTTCCTTATATCAATACTCCAGAAGCAAAAATGCATTAGACAAGCTGAAAGATTTTTCGCAGCCGCATTGTAAAGTAATTCGCAATGGCAACATTGAAGAAATAAAAAGCGAAGACCTGGTGGTGGGTGATAGCCTGATGGTAGAAGAAGGAACGGCTATTACCGCCGATGGAAGTATTGTACACTCCAACGATTTTTCTGTCAACGAATCCATTCTTACCGGCGAATCGTTTGCTGTTTTTAAGGATAAGGCAAAAGAAGATCATTTTATTTATAATGGCACCACCGTTGCCAGTGGCTTAGCTATTGCAACCATCACGGCTATTGGCAACGAAACAAAACTCGGTAAAATTGGAAGCAGTTTAGAAAGCATCCAGGAAGAAAGAACTCCGCTGGAAATACAAATTGCCAATTTTGTAAAGAAGATGGCCATTGCAGGGGCGGCAGTTTTTTTAATTGTATGGGCGATCAATTACTGGCATTCGCACAATTTGCTAAACAGTTTATTGCAATCGCTTACGCTGGCCATGAGCATTTTGCCCGAAGAAATTCCTGTAGCGTTTACCACTTTTATGGCCCTGGGTGCATGGCGGTTAATGAAAATGGGCATCGTGGTAAAGCAAATGAAAACGGTGGAAACACTGGGTAGTGCCACCGTTATTTGTACCGACAAAACAGGTACGCTTACTGAAAACAAAATGAGTTTAGCAAAGCTGTTCTTGCTGTCATCCAATAAAATTTCGGAACCTACTGAAACGTTGAACGAAGAAGAAAAAGAACTTGTTGAAATGGCCATGTGGGCTAGCGAACCTATTCCGTTTGACCCCATGGAAGTAGCCTTGCACCAAACGTATTCTACTCTTCTGCAAAATGATGAAAGGCCGGGCTACAAACTCATTCATGAATATCCATTAGGTGGCCAGCCACCAATGATGACACATATTTTTCAAAACCAAAAAGGCCACCGGATCATTGCCGCAAAAGGTGCTCCCGAAGCATTAATGAATGTTGCCAATCTTAATGAAGCTGAAAAACAACAAGTACATTCGGCTATTGAGAAATTGGCAACGGATGGGTATAGAGTGTTGGGTGTAGGCCTCTCAAATTTTGAAGGAGATAAATATCCCGCAAAACAACAGGAGCTGCCATTTGAATTCAAAGGTATCGTTGCCTTTTACGATCCTCCTAAAAAGAATATTCAAAAAGTATTAGAAGATTTTTATACTGCAGGCATTGCTGTAAAAATTATTACCGGCGATAATGCAGCTACTACCGCCGCTATTGCCAAGCAAGTTGGTTTTAAAGGTTATGAGAAAACTATTACCGGCGATGAGTTAATGAAATTAGATGAGTCTGCATTAAAGAGCTGCGTAACGGACACTACTATTTTTACCCGCATGTTCCCGGAAGCCAAATTAAAAATTATCAATGCCTTAAAATCGAACAATGAAATAGTGGCCATGACAGGCGATGGAGTAAATGATGGACCTGCTTTAAAAGCAGCGCATATTGGGATAGCCATGGGTAAAAAAGGAACCGAAATAGCTAAACAAGCAGCCTCATTGATCTTAGTAGAAGATGATCTATCCAAAATGGTAAATGCTGTTGCCATGGGCAGAAAGATCTATACCAATTTAAAAAAGGCCATCCAATATATAATTTCCATCCACATACCAATCATATTAACGGTGTTTATTCCGTTGGCTTTAGGATGGCTGTACCCCAATATTTTTTCACCCATCCATATTATTTTTTTAGAAATAATAATGGGGCCCACCTGTTCCATCATTTACGAAAATGAACCGATGGAAAAGAATACCATGTCGCAGAAACCTAAAGCATTAACAACTACTTTCTTTAATTGGAAAGAACTTTCCATCAGCATCATTCAGGGATTAGTGATTACGGCTGGAACATTGTTTGCATACCAGTATTCAGTGTATAACGGTTACGATGAAGCAGTAACAAGGACCATGACCTTTACGGTGTTGATTACAGCAAATATTTTCTTGACCTTAATTAACCGTTCGTTTTATTACTCTATACTTACCACTTTAAAGTATAAGAACAATATGGTGTTGTTCATTATTTTTATTACTATCGCTATCGTGGGGCTTATTCTGTTCGTAAAACCGTTGACATCGTTTTTTGAATTTGAAACATTAAATTTTCAGCAACTATTAATTGGTGTTGCAATTGGTTTCATTTCAGTCATCTGGTTTGAAGTTGTAAAATTGATTAAAAGAGTAAACCAGGTATCGAAAGAACATAAATGATATTAAAATCTAGCCAATGTCTTCGCTTTACAATACTTCAAAGGTTGACAACTTTTAGAGAGTTGTCAACCTTAAAACGGCATTACTCCCTTCCATCAAACAAATTACCCAAACCACCCAGCACACTGCCTTCTTCTTTACGTTTGTAAGTTCCGTATGCAATTATTCGTCCTGCAAGGCGGCTTATCGGTAATGATTGTATCCATACTTTGCCCGGTCCTTGCAATTTGGCAAAAAATAATCCTTCGCCACCAAACATAAAATTCTTTACGCCTCTTACAAACTCAATATCAAATTGTGTTTGGGGTGTATAAGCAACCACGCAGCCGGTATCAATCTTTATTATTTCACCGGCTTTCAATTCTCTTTCAACAATAAAACCACCGGCATGTAAAAAAGCAAATCCATCGCCTTCTAATTTTTGCATAATAAATCCTTCACCTCCAAAAATGCCCACTCCCAACTTGCGTTGAAAGTGGATACCCACACTTACACCTTTTGCCGCACAGAGAAAGGCATCCTTCTGTGCAATGATTGTGCCTCCGAGTTCCTGCAAATCCAACGGAATGATCTTACCGGTATAGGGAGCTGCAAAACTTACTTTTTTCTTTCCCTGTGCTTCATTAGTAAAGGCAGTCATGAACAAACTTTCCCCGGTTAGCACTCTTTTTCCGGCACTCATTAGTTTGCCCAGAAATCCTGTTGGCTGCTGTGCAGATCCATCACCAAATATGGTTTGCATCTGGATGCCGTCGTCCATCATCATCATGGCCCCACTTTCAGCAATGGCTGTTTCGGTTGGATCGAGTTCAATTTCTACAAATTGTAATTCCTCACCATGTATTTTATAATCTATTTCATGGTTGTTGCGGTTAGCATAACTCATAGTACAATAATTTTTTATAAAGTTAGTATTTGAACCACAGAGTCACAAAGACAGGGAGATACACGGTGTAAATTCGCTGTAAGCCTTTGTGTCGCCGTGGTTCATATTAATGATAAATGGTGCTTGTTTAAACAGGGGATTGCTTAAATTGCTTGTCCCGCATTTAGGGATTATTTCTAAAACTAATTTTAATGAATATGAAGAAGTCTTTTTTATTGCTCAGCTTTTTTACACTGCTGTTGGCAGGTATTGTAAATGGCCAGGCAAAGTTGGTAGAAAAAGTAACCAAGAAAGGTAACGAGATCGTTATCCCGTACGAAAAGTATGTGTTGCCAAACGGCCTCACGGTAATTGTGCATGAAGACCATAGCGACCCGGTGGTACATGTGGATGTAACCTACCATGTAGGTTCGGCAAGGGAAGAAATTGGGAAGTCCGGATTTGCTCACTTTTTTGAACACATGATGTTCCAGGGGAGTGATAACGTAGCGGATGAACAACATTTTAAAATTGTATCCGATGCCGGTGGTACATTGAACGGAACTACTAACCGTGACCGTACCAATTATTTTGAAACAGTACCAAGCAACCAACTGGAAAAAATGCTGTGGTTAGAAGCTGACCGTATGGGCTTTTTATTAGATGCTGTTACACAACGAAAATTTGAGATACAGCGTTCAACTGTAAAAAATGAAAGAGGACAGAATTATGATAACCGTCCTTATGGATTGGCATCTGAAGTGGGTGCTAAGAATTTTTATCCCTATGGTCATCCTTATTCCTGGTTAACGATTGGGTATGTAGAAGATTTGAATAAAGTAGATGTGAACGATCTGAAGAATTTCTTTTTGCGTTGGTATGGACCAAACAATGCTACGGTAACTGTGGGTGGCGATGTGAAGCCTGCGGAAGTATTAAAGTTGGTAGAAAAATATTTTGGTGTAATTCCGGCAGGACCAAAAGTTGAACCGGTGGTGGTACCAGCAGTAGTATTAGAAGCAGACCGTTATGTTTCTTATATTGATAACTATGCCCGTCTTCCATTACTCACCGTAATTTATCCTACTGTTCCAAACTATCATGAAGATATGGCGGCTTTAGCTTGCCTTGCACAGGTATTAGGACAAGGAAGAAACTCAACCTTGTTCC
Organism: Chitinophagaceae bacterium; assembly: GCA_022843585.1. Classification (GTDB taxonomy): domain Bacteria; phylum Bacteroidota; class Bacteroidia; order Chitinophagales; family Chitinophagaceae; genus JJ008. Next base: position 537,056 of record JALHNJ010000001.1, on the reverse strand, counting down.
AGGAATTAGTAAAAACTCAAAAAGCTTTACAGGCAAGTGCCTTCAGTCAATTGTCAGAATTAGCTGGCGAATTTTCGTTTCGCATTATACCCTCACCTGGCAAATCGCTGGCTGATATGGATAGCTTGTATAGAGCTTCTTTAAAAGCTTTTGCTGCTGTTGGACCAACAGATGATGATATTGCCAAATTTATTGGCGGTATCGAATCACAATTGATCAATGGTTTGCAAAGTGTGTCGGGAAAAGTTTCGCAATTAGCAAATTTCCAAACCTTCACTAACAATCCTAATAAAATTGCTGAATTACTTAAAATGTACCAGGCCGTTACCAAAGAGGATGTAATGAGAGTATTTAATAAGTACATCAACAACAAACCTGCCGTTTATTTAAGCGTATTACCAAAAGGACAGGAAAAATTAATTGCTGCTGCCGATAATTACCAAATTGATTCTTCCAAATACGATGCGCCGGATTATGGCTATACCGGACTGAAGTATGCGAAAGCAAAAGATAATTTTGACAGAAGCAAAATTCCTGGCAACGGTCCTAACCCCATTGTAAAAGTGCCAAAGTTCTGGAGAAAGGATATGCCGAATGGTGTTCGGATGATCGGTTCTGAAAGTACTGAAGTGCCAACGGTTACTGTTACGATCACCATTCCGGGAGGGCATATTTTACAGGCAAGAGATACTGCTAAAATTGGGTTGGCTGATTTCTTTGCTGATATGATGAACGAGGACACCAAAAATTATACAGCAGAGCAAATGGCAATCGCCATGCAAAAATTAGGCAGCTCGGTTAATGTCGGCAGCAGCTTTGATGGCATTACTATCAATATACAATCGTTAAAAAAGAATTTAGATGCTACCATGGAGCTGGTACAAGAAAGATTGCTGAATCCCAAGTTTACGGAAGCTGCTTTCACCCGTATACAAAAACAAAATTTAGAAAGCTTTAAACAAGCGAAAGCGGATCCTGCATCTGTCGCCAGTGCTGTTTTTGCTAAAGTAAATTATGGCCCTAACAATATCCTGGCCATGAGCGAATCAGGAACAGAACATACAGTAAGAAATATGAAGCTGGAAGACATCCAGAATTATTATGACAACTTCATTACATCACAAGGAACAAATGTAGTAGTAGTAGGTGATGTAAAACAGGAAGAGATTGTGCCGAAACTTGCTTTCCTGAATAAGTTGCCAAATAAAAAAGTGGTGCTTCCAAAAGTAGAAAGCACTCCTCCTGCTATTGATAAAACAAAAGTGTTCCTGGTAGATATTCCTAAAGCAGCACAATCACAATTCCGTGTGGGCTATGCAACTGGTTTAAAATATGATGCCACAGGTGATTATTACCGTGCTATGTTAACCAACTATGCATTGGGTGGTGATTTCAACAGCCGTTTAAATTTGAACCTGCGGGAAGATAAAGGCTGGACCTATGGTGCCCGCAGTGGTTTTAGTGCAGACGAACATGCCGGTGATTTTGAATTCAGCTCTGGCATCCGTGCCGATGCTACGGATAGTGCATTAGTAGAAGTAATGAAAGAGATCAATAATTTCCGCACTAATGGTATTACAGAAGCCGAGTTGAAATTCATGAAAAATTCATTGGGGCAAAGAGATGCCCGCAGCTACGAAACAGGTTTTCAAAAAGCTGGTTTTATTGGCCGCATCTTAAATTATAACTTGCCTGCGAATTATGTAGATCAGCAGAATAAAATTTTGGCAAACCTGACCAAGAAAGAAGTGGATGCAGTCGCTAAAAGAACATTGAACCCTGATAAGATGAATATTTTATTAGTGGGAGATAAAGCCAAAATTTTAGAAGGGGTTAAGAAATTGGGTTATGAGATTGTAGAGTTGGATGTGGATGGCAAGAAGATTGAGAAGAAGGGGTTTTAAGAAACAATAGATATAAAATAAAAAGCCGTCTCATTTACGAGGCGGCTTTTTATTTTTTTGAACCACGAAATCACAGAGGCACGAAGCAACACACAGAGAGAGAATATTTTGAACTTCTCTTACGAGCTAAGTGAGAGCTACAAAATTTTAGTCCTTCTCTGTGTCACCGTGTGTCCGTGGTTCAACTCAACAAATACAAAGCGGCCCTCAAAATAGAGAGCCGCTTTTATTTAACCAAAACCAACTATGGAAACACGGTTACCATAGGAATGTCTTATACTTCTGCTTTTAGCTGTTTGCTTACTGCGGGAGGTGCACCCAGCCAGATTTTCTTCCCTTGTATTCTTCTTACCAGGAACATGATACCTACAAAGATGAAGAAGAAGGGACCAGCAAATCCTAGCAGTGCAATATATTTTGTGCCATAAAATTTTTGCATCGGACGTTTTAAGCGTTCTGCCATCAGGTACATACTTGGCACCATTACTAATGTTAAGAAGAATGAGAATATCAATCCAAAGATGATCGTCCAGCTTAACGGCCCCCAGAACACTACACTATCTCCACCAAAGAAAATGTTAGGACGCAGATGCGTAAATAATCCGGCGAAGTCAATATTGAAACCAACTGCTAATGGCAATAAACCTAAGATAGTTGCCACCGCTGTTAACAATACGGGTATGATCCTGATCTTACCTGCCTGTATAGCTGCTTCTCTTGTCCGCATTCCTCTTCCCCGCAACTCATCCGTAAACTCTATGATGAGGATGCCATTTTTAATTACAATACCTGCTAGCCCAACAATACCCACCAGCAACATGATCGTAGCGATCGTCATACCGGTTACAGCGTATCCGATCAACACACCAATTACGGAGAAGAATATTTCTGTAATTACTATGAACGGTTTACTCATGGAGTTAAACTGTAATACAAGAATTAAAAAGATAAGACCGATTGCAATTGCAAATGCTAAACCCAAAAACGATTGTGTTTCTTTTTCCTGCTCACTTTGTCCGCTTAATTTCAAGGTAACATCAGCTGGTATTTTCACTTTCTCTTTAAAGTCGGCCAATTTAATTTCCAACTCTGCATTGATAGGCCCCACCATGGTAGGGTCAAGTACATTACTTTGCAATTGGATAGTACGTTTTACATTTTTCCTTTTTACCCCACCGGTTGTATTGGTGTAATCTATCTTAGCTACCGAACTTAATGGAATTGATTTTACCTGCTGCGTATTCATATCCATGAAAGTGATACGCATATTCATCAGGTCGGTAACATTGTTCCGCATCAGGTCGGTATAACGAACGTTTATTTCGTACTCATCTTCACCATCTTTTATCTTGCTTACTTCTTTACCAAAAACAGCGGTGCGAATTTCCATTCCAATTTGCCCCGTACTTACACCTTCCATCATAGCTCTTTCACGGTCTACACTCACAGTAATTTCAGGATTATTCAAATCAACATCCGGCTGCAGGTTTTCAATTCCCGCAACACGATTAGTATCCAGGTAATTGAATAACTGTGTTGCCACACTGGCAATACTTTCAAAATTATCGCCAGACACTTCAATATTTACCGGTGGATCAGTGGGCGGACCGCCATCTTCCTGCGCCACTTCTACGTTAGCGCCGGGTATTCCTTGTACCACTTCTCTTATTGCATCCTTATACGGCATAGTGCTTTTACCATGCCGCTTTTCAAACTCAACAAACGAAACCTGTATCCTTCCAAGATGAGATTGTACACTCCGGTTATTATCTCTTGGATTATTGGCACTTACTGCAACATTGGTAATAATACTTTCTGTAATACTACCTTCCTTACCCGGCGGATCATTTTCTAATACTTTTAAAACACGGTTTTCTAACACCCGGGTAACACTATCCGTAAACTTCGCATCAGTTCCCACCGGCATTTTTAAATACACATATACAAAGTTGGGATCTCCACTAGGGAAGAAAGTTGATTTATTTCCACGCAACATCAACCCCAGTCCTGCAACAGCAAATAATGCAAACAGGGATACAAAAGCCCAGATAGGCCGCTTCCCTTGCAAAATCCAACCCAATAATTTTTCATACCGGTTCATCAACCCGGGCAATGCTTTTTTCTGGAACGTATGAATCAAATCATTTAAAACATAGGCATTGAATACCATCAATATAGCCATCAGTAATGAGAAGTTAGCAACACCATGCATACCACCGAGGTGCATCAATACACCAGCCACTATAAATACAATAAACCATTTACTTTTAAACACCGCTTTTTTCGGCTTCTCATACTCTTTGCCTTCCGGTTTCATAAAACTTACCGCAAAAACCGGGTTGAAAATAAACGCTACAATCAACGATGCCGCTAATGTTAGTATCAGCATGGTTGGCAGGTAAATCATAAACTTGCCAATCAATCCTTTCCAGAATAGCAACGGAAAGAACGGAGCCAGTGTAGTAGCTGTACCGGCTAATACCGGAATAAAAACCTCACCAGCTGCTTCCTTGGCACTTCGTATAATTGGAACTTTTCCATTATTATAAATACGGTGTGTATTTTCAATTACTACGATTGCATCATCTACTATAATACCCAATCCAAAGAGCAGCGCAAATAATACAATAAAGTTGAGTGTTACCGGAGCTCCTACAATTGCATCGGCAACTGGTAAAAACAAGAAAGCTACAAATACGCTTAAAGGAACACTCAATGCTACAAAGAAGGCATTGGTAACACCCATAAAAAACATCAGGATAAGCAACACCAGAATAAATCCGATAATAATTGTGTTGATCAATTCATTAAAAGATGTTTTTGTTTGCTTGCTCTGGTCACCAGTAAAAACTACTTTTAGATCCTTAGGTAACTCTTCATTCTTCTGCATCTCAGCCACTACTTCTTTAATATTATCTGCAGCATTAATCAAATTTTCGCCAGACCTTTTTACAATGTTCAGTGTTACTACATTCTTACCATCCAAACGAGCATAGCTATCTTTATCTTTTACAGTGTCTATCAGTTGTGCTATATCCCGCAAATAAACGGTAGCACCCTGTGCACTACTTCTTACTACTATATTCTGCAAATCCATTGCACTGGCAAACTGGCCTTTTACCTTCAACGTTCTTTTCATATTACCCACTTCAATCAAACCACCGGTAATATCATTATTCTCCCTAGCAATGGCATTCTCGATATCCATAAAACTTACCCGGGCTGCTGTCATTTTATACGGATCTACGTTTACCTGTATTTCTCTTTCAGGCGCCCCTACAATTTCGGCACGGGTAATTTCGCTCAGCTCTTCAAATCTATCCTGCATTTTATCAGCATACTGCTTCAACTTCATTCCATCATAATCACCACTGATGTTTACAAACATGATAGGCATTTCACTAAATGCAAACTCCTGTACATCCGGTTCTTTGGTTAAATCATTTGGCAAATCCGCTCTGGCTTTATCAATCGCATCTTTTACTTTTTGCTTGGCCAAATCCGTTTTTACATCCGTATCAAATTCCACCACAATAAGACTATAATCAGCCTGCGATGTACTTTGAATTTTAATAACCTTAGCTCCACTGATACCTTTCAATTGCTTTTCGATAGGTCTTGTTACGAGGTTCTCAATATCCTTGGGTGAGTTACCTGCATATACTGTAGCTACAGAAATAGTAGGCACCACAATATCCGGGAATTGCTCTTTCGGCATCGTATTGAATCTCCATAAACCGTAAACCGAAATAAGTATGGCAATTATGTAAACAGCAGTTCTGTTATCAACAGCCCAGCTGGTAGGTCCGAACTGTTTAAATTTTTTAGTAACTCCTTCTAAAATTTTCATCTGAAAATATTTTAATCATCAATTGGTTGCGAGGCGGAGCCGAAGCTATTTCCCCGTGTTTTGATTTATTATTTAGGCTGTTTGTCGCCAAAATTTATGAAGCCAAGCGACATTACTACTAGCACCTTTTGTTGCGTCGCACCTGCCTACCGTCAGGCAGGTTATTCGTCGTTCTGTTCGCTTTACAGCATTTGCAACTGTATTCTTTACACTGAATTTCATCCATCGCTATTCAAATTCAATCCCTTCGGGGTTTTTCCATTCACCACTCTAATTCGTCGTTACAGTTTGTCCATCATACACCGTTTGATAACCTTCTGTAATTATCAGCTCCCCCCCTGTCAATCCGCTTTTAATTTCAATTAGTCCATTATACGCTTCACCTACAGTTACCTGCTTTTTTCTGGCTATCATTTTATCGCCTGCTTTCTCCATTACATACACATACTTACTTTTCTCATCAGTTTGTACCACATTAACCGGAACCGACACCGCAGCTTTTGCTTCATAGTCAAGGATTCGCATTACAGCTGTTTGATTTGGCTTTAGCAATGGATCTGAAGCCAATTTTGCTTCTACCATAAATGATCGGGTAGTTGGGTCTATAGCAGCACCTACCACACTGATGGTTGATTGAAAGGCAGGTTTACCAGTTTCCGTAACCAATACTTCCACCTTATCTCCTTTCTTCACTTTTGAAACATAATTATCCGGCACCGGCACTTCAACTTTTAACCCTGCAGAGCTAACAATCATAATCTGTGGTTTTCTGTCGGGGCTCATACCAGAGAAAAACTCTCCCACTCTCACATTAACCTGGTCAACAACCCCGCTGATACCTGCACGAACATTCGACATATTGGCTTGTTCTTGTGCCAATCCCACTTGTGCCTCTGCAGCTCTTAGTTGTGCAGCTAATGCGTCGACATCGGCTTTTGCATTAATTACATTTATTTCTGCTCCAATATTTTGCTTCCATAAATTCTGGTATCTTTCATATATCGTTTGTGCCTGCGCCAGTCTTGCTTTTAATTGACCGGTTTGTTGTTGCGCCGCCACTACGCTTTGCCTTGCCATTGCATCATCCAACTTAGCTACAACCTGACCTTTGCTTACTTTCTGGCCGGTCTTTACATAAATCGCTTTTACAACTCCACCTTGCCCGGTTGGAGAAACATAAGCAACTCCATCCGTACCAATTTTTCCCTGCAGCTCAATAAAGTGTACAAAGTCCTGAATACGTAATGTATCTACCGACACTAATTTTTTTACTTGCTGTGCAGCGGTTGGGTCAGCTTTTACAATTTCATCTTCCAGTTTACGGATATCCGCATCCAGTGATGATTTTTCTTTTTTCAATTTTTCCAGTTTCACTTTCAAATCACCTACGCCACCTTTTTTATCTTTTGCGCCTGCTCCGCAGGATGCGAGAAATAGACCTGTAACAGCAATAAGTAGTACTGCAGATGTAGTTTTTTTCATTTTGAATTTATTAATCAGTGATATCATATTAATCATTTAATCAGTGTTTATAGTTTGCCAGTTGCTTTCATAAAGTCAACCTTAGCAATAATAGCATCGTACAATGCGGTTATATAATTGGTTTGTGCGGTTTTCATATCTGTTTGCGCTGTATTAATTTCCATTTGGGAACCCGTACCTATTTCATATTTCTTTTTTGTTTGCTGGTACACTTTCTCTGCCAGCTCCATATTCTTCTTTTGAAAATCCATGGTGGTAATTGCTGTGCGGTAATTATTGCGGGCTATTGCCACTTCATTATCTATAGAAAGTTTTAATGCATCAAGTTGGTTGTCAATTTTCCTACCTTCTAATTGCGCCTGTGCAATTTTAGATTTTGTAAGAAATCCGTTGAAGATCGGAATGTTGATATTGAGGTTGATATTAGAAACAGAAAACCAATCTCCTCTTCCAAAGAAATTCCATTTATCCCGCTGGGCATTTTTAGCATATAATGCATTCAGGCTGATCGTAGGTATCTGGCTTAATTTATAGCGGCGAACATTATAGTCATTCAATGTTTTACCAATTTGTGCATACTGATATTCTTTCCTGTCTTCGTACGAATAGATGCTTTTTTCCAGTATCCCTTCTTTTATTTGATCTTCAGTTAATTTATCGGTAAGCACCAACTCATCCTTTACTGGCATGCCCATCAATACTTTCAAACCATAATATCCATTAGAGATAACATTCAACACTTTCGTTTTCTCCGTTTGCAGGTTAGCCAGTTGCACGGTTACTTTATCTACATCCAATTGCTCTCTAAAACCATTCTCATAAATAATCCTGGTGTCTTTCAATAATTTCTCCAGCAACGAAATATTTGCATCCAGCAACTCTATTTGTGTTTTACTAACTACTAATTGGTAATACACTTTATAGATGTTGGCTTTTATCATCTCAGCCGTTACTTCCATATTCTTTCTTCTAAATTCAACAGCGGTGGGCCGTGCCAGCAATCCCACAAATACCTGCCCGTCAAATAATATTTGAGAAAGGCTGATGCCTGCTGTGGCACTGAACCTGGTTCCAAACTGCGCCGCAATAAATCCAAAATCGTTAGGCATTGTTATGGGGTTGCCATTACCATCTTTTACTCCCTGGTCAATTAACACCTGGTAAGTAGCCGGCGAAATAAAATTGGGCAACACCTGTGTAGCTACGGCCGGGTTATACGTGGTACCTAATTGTGCATTAATATGCGGATAGGCATTAGCAGTAAACTCCCGGTTTTGCTCTTGCTGCAATTGTATATCTACCAATGCATTTTTTACATTCACATTATTCTTGATTGCATAATCAACCGCTTGTTGAATGGTAAATTCATGCCGGATAATTTTTGCAGTATCGCTTTGCGCAAATGCAATGGAGGGCAACATACATACTACCAACAACCATCTGTTATTTCTTACTCTCTTCATACGAAAGGTTTTTATTTCTTTGTTCATTGTATTTCTGAATCAGCTTGTGTCCTTTAATAGTAGCAAGACCGTACGTAAAATTTTCGATCAGAATAGCCGACGTTTGGGCCAGGTTATATTTACCCGGGGGGAAAACGGCTACATTAAAAGGGATCATGATAGACTCGATCCTGTATTTTGATAAAATATCAATATTCAGATCGGAGCGATACAATTCTTCCCTTATACCCCATTCAATATTGTTACGTATAATTTGCAGCAGGAACTTATCCTTATAGTCTTTAAACCGCTGGAATGCTTTAAAATGAAATTTCTCTAAATCATAAAGAAGCATCGGGTTCATATTCTTCACTTCCTGGCTAACATGCTCCATCGTCAGAAAAATTTCATGGATGGCATCTTTAGCTCCTTCCCGGCAATTCATACAATCACCTTCAGATATGGAAATGTGCCCATTTACAACCGCTTCAACCAGCTCATCTTTATCAGCAAAGTATTGATACAGGGTTTTTTTGGACATACCCAAACCATTGGCTATATCATCCATCGACACGGAGCGGATGCCATACTGCATAAACAACTCTTCTGCTTTTAATAATATTCTATCTTTTATCTCCATAGTTTCAAAATCGGACACAAAACTATGGAAACTTTTTGCGTTGCCAAAGTTTCCATCCTTTATTTTCGACCGTTCACCGATTTTTTACCGACTTTTTTCACTTATTATACTTTGTAAGGTTACTTTACATACAACCGTTAATTTGATTTTATGCCAACTGACCGCTGTAGCTTTAGCATACCACCTGTTTTTTATACTACCTTAGCCTTGCAAACCAGCTTATGAGTAAGACATTGAAGGCAAAAACAAGCACTGTTAAGCAGATTCTCCGCTTTTTTATACAGGGTCTTATTATACTAGCACCTATTGGTATCACTGGTTATATTTTATACTGGTTGTTTGATAAAGTGGATAGCATTTTACGGCCTTATGTCAATATTCCCGGGCTCGGCTTTGTTATCATTATATTATTTGTGATACTTGTAGGATGGGTAAGTTCCACTTTCTTAATGGGGAGTTTCCTTAGTTTTTTTGATCAATGGATGGAACGAACACCGGGTATTAAATTTATCTACACCTCTACTAAAGATTTTTTTGAAGCTTTTGCCGGCGATAAACGAAAATTCAACAAAGCCGTTTTAGCCAACGTATTTTCTGATGATGTTTGGATCATTGGTTTTCTTACAGATGAAGAAATGCAAAAATTTGAAATGGGTGCTGATAAAGTAGCCGTTTATGTACCGCAGGCTTACAACTTTGCCGGGCAGCTTTACATTTTACCAAATGATAAAGTACGAAAGATAGAACACATCACTTCCGGAGAAGCTATGAAATATGCCGTAACTGGCGGTGTGGTAGATTTGGATGCGGAAAGAAGCGGGGATACTAAGATTGAATCAAAAAATCTTAGCAGTTAAACGTCATTCAACATGTTTAAGAAAATTCTTCTTCTTATAACCCTTTCATTTATTGCACAACAGTCGTTCTGTTGGGGGTTTTTTGCGCATAAGAAAATCAACTACTATGCAGTTTTCTTATTACCGCCTGAGATGATAGCACTATATAAACCACAGATTGATTTTTTATCCGAACATGCTGTTGATCCCGACAAAAGAAGATATGCTATACCCGAGGAAGGCCCCCGCCATTACATAGATATTGATCATTACGGTGTTTACCCATATGATTCTTTGCCCAGAAAATGGAATGATGCAGTGGCTAAATATTCAGAAGACACACTTAACACATATGGCATTGTTCCCTGGTGGCTGCAAACCATGTTATACCGGCTTACCGATGCATTCAAAGAAAAAAACCAGGCTAAAATTTTAAAATACTCTGCCGAGATAGGTCATTATATTGCGGATTCACATGTTCCGCTACATGCCACAAAAAATCACAATGGTCAATTCACTGATCAAAAAGGTATTCATGGATTTTGGGAAAGTCGTGTACCAGAATTATTGGCCGATAAAGAATGGGATTTTTTTATTGGCAAAGCAGAGTACATTAAAAATCCGGCTGATTTTATCTGGCAACGTGTAATGGAAAGTGCGGCGGCAGCCGACACGGTTTTAAAATTTGAGAAAGAGTTATCCAACAATTTTCCCGGCGATCAAAAATTTGCTTATGAAGAAAGAAATGGCATTACGATTCGCCAATACTCATCAGCATTCTCCAAAGCGTATGATAAAAAATTATTAGGAATGATTGAACGAAGAATGCGCCAATCCATTTTTGCAGTGGCATCTTTCTGGTACACGGCCTGGATAAATGCGGGACAACCTGATTTAACCAAACTCTCCAATAAAGAATTTTCTGCAGAAGAGTTAAAGGAATTTGAAACACTTAACAACTCCTGGAAAAATGCAACGATTAAAGGAAGAGAACATGAATAAAATTATACGCAATGTTCATGGTAAAAGTACTTCAATGTCCATCAATCGTTTGCCTATATTGCTTTATAGATAACCTTTTCTAGAACATATTATATATTTTTGATTTCCCCAAACAACTACTCAAGAACTACTATTTATGAAAAAAATTATCCCCTTCCTTTTACTTACATTATTCTCTATTGCAGCTTCTGCGCAACAAAATGTTTACGAAATAATGGATCGAAATGATATTTCGATTGATGAAGCAAAAAGACAGGCTGACAGACTATTTGAAACTATAGGCACTGGTCGTGGTACTGGATATAAGCATTTTCAACGCTGGTATTATGAACGCAAATTTCATATAGATGAAAATGGATTTTTCATTTCTGCACAGGAAGAATGGAATAAATACCTGCAGAGCCGGCCTTCATTGGAAGCTACCCAAACTGAAGCAGCAAGCTGGACAGAGTTAGGGCCTTCAACATGGGTTAGAACAACCAGCTGGAATCCGGGTACCGGAAGATTAACATCAATGGCTATTCATCCATCTAACGAGTCAATAATATATGTAAGTTCCCCGGGAGGAGGTATTTGGAAGACCACTAATGCGGGTGCAACATGGGCACCCCTTGTTGATAATAACTCCACCTGGATGTCTGTATTTTCATTAGCAATTGACCCTGCTAATCAAAATATTGTTTATGCGGGCACAAGCGGTTCCAACGGTTTAATTAAATCTACTGATGCAGGCGCAACATGGTCAAATACTGGTAGTGGTCCTTCGGGCACTATCTATAAAATACTACTACATCCTACTTCAACAAATATTGTTTTTGCATGTACCAGTGTAGGTCTTTACAGATCTGTTAATGGAGGTACAAGCTGGACACAAGTACGTAGTGGACATAAAGAAGATATAGAATTCAAGCCAAACGATTTGAATATTATGTATGCTGTTGGAAATACTGAAGTAATAAGATCAACAGATATGGGTGTTTCGTGGACAGCTATTGGAGTTGCCCAGGGCATTACTAATACGGGTCGTTCCATGGTAGCTGTAACTCCTGCTAATCCAAACTATGTGTATATAGTGCAAGCAAGTGGAAATTTATTTGGACGAATGTATAAATCAACTGATGCCGGATTAAACTATATGACTACAGTAGTTGGCAACCCTGCCAGTGGAACTAACTTTTTTGGTTATGAAACAAATGGCACAGGGACAACCGGACAAGCTGGTTACGATATGGCATTGGATGTATCTCCAACTAATGCTGCAGAAGTATATATTGCAGGAATCATTTGTTTCAAGTCAATCAATGAAGGAAATAGTTTTACTGCTATCACTGCCTGGTCGTTGCCAAACAGCATCGGTTATAATCATGCTGATGTACACGGATTGTATTGGATAAACAGCACTCTTTATTCTTTATCTGATGGCGGTATTTTTAAAAGCTTAGATGCCGGAGATAACTGGATCGATATTTCAAACGGATTAGGCATTCGCCAATTCTATCGCTTTGATAATTCTCCAACCAATCCAAATGTAATAACGGGTGGCGCACAAGATAATGGAAGTGCAACCCGGCAAGCTGCTGGAAACTGGGTAGATTGGTTAGGTGCTGATGGTATGGAAGGTTTGGTAAGTCCTACTAATCATTTAAATCTTTGGGGTACCAGTCAAAACGGTAGTATTTATCGGTCTACTAACGGAGGAAATAGTTATTCTAGTCTTCCGAGGCCGGCTCCGGGTGATTGGGTAACTCCTTTAGAAATCCATCCCACTAATGAAGCTATTTTATATGGTGGCTGGACAGGAGTTTGGAAATCTGTGAATGGTGGTTCAAGCTGGACAAATATATCATCCGGTGTAATCAACTCCTTAGTTACCGACCTTGCAATAGCACCTTCTGCCCCCACTACCATTTACGCATCAAGAGGTGCTACCTTATGGGTAACAACAGATGATGGGGCTAACTGGGCAACAAGATCTGCTCCTTCTACCATTAATGATATAGCAGTTGACCCAACTAACCCTTCAAAAATCTGGGTTGCTTGCAACAGCATTACTAATAGAATTCTTGTATCAAACGATGGCGGTATTAACTGGACAAATATTTCGTCTAATCTTCCAGGAATTGTTGCAAGAGCAATTGTTGTAGATAACAATACACCCCGCAATCTCTATGTTGGAATGAACATTGGTGTTTACCACCAGATAGAAGGTGCAGGCATCTGGGCAGATTATTCTGATAATCTGCCGATGGTTGCTATTAATGAATTAGAAATTCAGGCCTCCTCTCAAAAAATTAGAGTAGCAACATATGGCCGTGGTGTTTGGGAAAGCCCTCTTGCAACATCTAGCTTTACATTCAGCAGCCCAACACCCGTAGTATCACCATGCCCTGCACCAGGTGCATTGCAAACAACATTAACCGCAACTTATTCACCAGGTTTCACAGATAATATTGTTCTCACATCATCTGTTAGTCCAACTACACCAGTAGCACCCGTTGTAGTATTTGGAACAAATCCGCTTACTACTGGTAATGCAAGTACAACCGTTTCAATAACTAATGCTGCTGCATTACATGCTGGAACATATACCGTAACAGTTACTGGCACTGCGGGAACCGTAGTTCAAACAAGAGCTATCACTTTTACTGTAAACCCGGGTGCCGGTCCGGTTATTACTACCCCACCTGCATCACAAACGGTATGTTCAGGTGCTAACGCTACATTTACTGTTGTAGCCACTGGTACTTATCAATGGCAAATAAGCACTCCGGCAGTGCCCGCATTTACCAATATTGGTGGTGCAACTGCTGCTACCTTAAATCTTACCGGTGTAACTGCAGGTATGAGCGGAAATCAATACCGTGTAGTTGTTAGTACTCAGTGTGGAAGCACTACTTCTGCTGCGGCTTCATTAACTGTAAATATAGCACCAGCTATCACTGCAAATCCGCAAAGCATCACATTATGTGCTGGTGGTAATCATACATTTAGCGTTGCAGCCACAGGTTCAGGTTTAACTCATCAATGGCAAGTTAGTACTGCAGCTATTCCAGCCTTTACTAATATTCCAACTGCTACATCATCATCGTATACTATTACTGGTATCACTGGCGCAATGAATGGCGACCAATATCGTTGTGTAGTTTCAGGAAATTGTCCATCACCAGCTACTTCTAATGCAGCAACACTTACCGTAGTAACATCAGTTGCCGTAACAAGTCAACCAGCAAATACAACAGTATGTGATGGAGGAAATGCCAGCTTTACGATAGCAGGTAGTGGAACAGGAGTTATTTATCAATGGCAGGTAAACACAGGATCTGGTTTTGTAAATGTGCCTGCTGGTGCTCCTTATTCGGGTACTAATGCTGCTACATTAACTATAACTGGAGCTACAAATTCAATGAGTGGTTACCAATACCGGGCTCAACTAACCAATGCTACATGTACCACACCAGGTGTTTCCAATGCAGCAACACTAACGGTAAATACATTGCCCGCAATTTCCGCTAATCCAACCAATGCTACAATTTGTGTGGGTGGCAATAATACATTTAATTCAACAGCAAGTGGAACAGGTATTGGTTATCAATGGCAGGTAAATACAGGTTCAGGATTTACAGATATTCCAACTGCTACCGCTTCTTCTTATACGGTAACAGGCGCAACTGCCGGTATGAATGGCAATCAATACAGAGTTGTGGTAACAGGTACTTGTGCTCCGGCAGCAACATCAGCCGTTGCTACGTTAACGGTGATAAGTCCAGTGTCGATTGCAGCGCAAGTTGAGACTGCAAGAGAAATTTGTTCTGGCAGCAACACCAACTTTAATGTAACAGCCTCAAGCACACAACCTATCACCTATCAGTGGCAGGTAAATACTGGTGGAGGCTTTAATAATATAAACAATGGTGGTGTTTACAGCGGCGCTAATACAGCCACCCTCTCCATTACCAATGCACCGATAAGTATGAATGGTTATTTATATCGTGTACAATTATCCAATACTACTTGTACTGCACCAACAATATCTGGTACGGGAATATTAACTGTTCGTCAGTTACCAACGGTTGGCTTAACAGCTACATTAACCAGCTTGTTACCTGGACAAACAAGCTTACTTACGGCTACACCAAGTGTTTCCTCAGGAGGTGTATTAACTACAAGTTGGTTGTTTAATGGAACTGCAGTAGCAAATCCGGGTAATACAAGAACAGTAAATATTGAGCAAGTTGGCACCTATCGTGTAACTATACAGGAAGCATTTAGCGGTGTTACCTGCTCTAGTCAATCTCCTGAATTAATAATTGATGCTACAGTAAGTAATAAACTGTTCATCTTCCCAAGCCCAAATGATGGGAACTTTACCGTGTCTTATTATAACAATGGAGGTAACAGTACTTCCAGAACGATCAATGTTTATGATGCAAAAGGCAATAAAGCATTCAGCAAAATATTCCCAATCACCGGGCCTTATACATTGATACCAATAAACATGAGCAATGCAGCCCGTGGTATTTATTTTGTAGTAGTAGGTGATGCAGCCGGACGCAGATTAGCAGAAGGCAAAGTACATGTGAGATAAGAAAAATCATATAATTTATGACACAAGTCCCGCTTTAAAAAGGCGGGACTTTTTTTATTAAGAAAAACCTTCAATCAATACCTTTGCGCCATGGTTCATAATTTTAATGCAGGGCCTTCCGTTCTACCAAAAGAAGTATTTGAAGAAGCCAGCCAATCAATTCTCAATTTTAACAACTCCGGATTATCTATTCTTGAAATCGGCCATCGAACGCCACCTTTTGAAAATGTAATGAATGAAGCAAGAGAATTAGTGAAAGAACTAATGAATTTGGATAATGACCATGAAGTATTATTTCTGCATGGTGGTGCTACCACACAGTTTATGCAAATACCGATGAACCTGCTCACAGAAAACGGTATTGCTGCTTATACTGAAACAGGTACCTGGGCGGGCAAAGCAATAAAAGAAGCAAAATTATTTGGCCATGTAGAAATTGCCGGTTCTTCTAAAGAAGATAATTATACAAGCATTCCAAATAAACTTTCTGTTATTCCTACAGCAGTTTATTTACATATTACTTCTAACGAAACTATTGCTGGCACTCAATGGCATAATATTCCTTACGATTGCGGAGTTCCGTTAATTGCAGATATGAGTAGTGATATATTAAGCCGTCGGCTTGATTTTAATAAGTTTGATCTGATATATGCCGGTGCTCAAAAAAACATGGGTGCAGCAGGAGTAAATCTTGTTGTGATCAATAAAAATATTTTAGGGAAAGTTGAAAGAGCCATTCCCAGCATGCTTGATTATCGTAATCATATCAAAGAAGAAAGCATGTTGAATACGCCGCCGGTTTTTGCGGTATATGTAGCCATGCTTACGTTACGTTGGTTGAAAAAAATGGGTGGTTTAGCAAAAATTGAACAATTGAATGAGGAAAAAGCATCGCTGTTTTATTCAACTCTTGATTCATTACCCATTTTCAAAGGGCCAGTAGCAAAGGAAGACCGCAGTAAAATGAATGCCGTTTTTGTAATGGATAACCCGGAATTGGAAAAAGAATTCCTTGAATCTTGCAAAAAAGAAAATATGATTGGCGTAAAAGGCCATCGCAGTGTAGGCGGTTTCCGTGTTTCCATGTATAATGCATTAACAGTGGAAAGTGTAAAAGCAATTACGGATCTCATGAAACATTTTGCACAAACAAAATCATAATAATTAATTTATACCACCAAGGATAAACATTCAAAAAAATGGCAATCATTAAACCTTTCCAATCATTACGACCACAGCCAGCAATGGCGAAACAAGTGGCCTCAAGACCATACGATGTCTTAAATAGCGAAGAAGCAAGAATAGAAGCAGGAAATAATCCCTATTCTTTTTTACACGTTACCAAATCAGAAATTGATTTACCAGTTGATATTGATATACACAGTACACCGGTATATGCAAAAGCAAAAGAAAATCTCTACAACTTAATTACCAATGGTATCTTAATAAAAGAAGATAAACCTTGCTATTATATTTATCAATTAGTAATGAATGGCCGCAGTCAAACAGGACTCGTATGTGCATCATCAGTTGATGACTATTTTAATGATGTTATTAAGAAGCATGAATTTACTCGGCCAGAAAAAGAGAAGGACAGAATTGACCATATGCTTGCTATACGGGCACAAACAGGCAATGTTTTTTTAGCTTATAGAGATGTTAAGGAACTAAATGCCCTGATCAATGATTGGAAAACTTCCAACAAACCCGTTTACGATTTTATTGCCGCAGATGGCATAAAACATACCATCTGGATTGTGGATATGGAAATTGCCGTAAGAACTATTACACAACTCTTCAAAGAAAATGTTCCGCTTACCTATATTGCTGATGGGCACCACCGGGCTGCTTCTGCTGCCAAAGTAAGTAAGCAATTATCGGATAGTGCAGATGCAAAATATTTTTTGACTACTATTTTTCCTGCCAGCCAGTTAGCCATCTTAGACTATAACCGTGTAGTAAAAGATTTAAATGGACTCACAGCAGAGAAACTATTGGGAAATTTACAAGAAGATTTCTACATAACTCTAAGTACTGAACCAGTAAAACCTTCGCAACTGCATGAGTTTGGCATGTACCTCGATGGGAAATGGTACATACTAACTTCAAGGGCCAATACCTATACAACAGATCCTATTGGTGTGCTTGATATTACCATTCTATCTAATAATGTGCTTAAAAAATTTCTTGATATAAAGGACCAGCGAACCGACAAACGAATTGACTTTGTGGGTGGTATACGTGGATTAGAGGAATTAGAGAAAAGAGTGAACAGTGGGGAAATGAAAGTGGCATTTAGTTTGTACCCGGTCACTATCGAGCAGTTATTTGATATAGCAGACAGTGGAAATGTGATGCCGCCTAAAAGTACCTGGTTTGAGCCAAAGCTTCGGGATGGACTGCTTACACATCTTATTTAACAGTCTGCTTGCTCAAAATTGTTGTTATTTTGCAACACGGGACGTTTTAACAGCGTCTCTTCTTTTTTAATTTATAGTATGAAAAAAATTCTTTCTCTAATAGCGGTTTTGTCAGTTGCATGTATCTCCTTTGCACAACCCGATCATCCGAAAACTATGCATGAAAATGCAAGAATATTTATGCGTTCCGGCGATTACGACAATGCTATTCTTATTTTAATCAGGGCATTGCAGCAGGATACTAAAAACCTGGAAATGCAGAAAGACCTGGTGATGAGTTATTATTTGAAAAAAGACTACGTAAAAGCATTAGAAGGAGCAGAAGCACTCATTGAAAGAGATGATGCAGATGTTGTTTCTTACCAAATAGCCGGTAATGTATATAAGGCGCTGGAAATGGTAAAAGAATGCGATAAAATGTACAAAAAGGCATTAAAAAAATTTCCAAAAAGTGGCCCCCTGCATAGTGAATATGGGGAGCTTTTATGGGCTGTAAAAGATTATTCAGCTATAAACTATTGGGAGAACGGAATTAAAATAGACCCTGGTTATAGTGGTAATTATTACAATGCTGCCATGCATTATTTCTATACAAAAGATAAAGTATGGAGTTTGATATATGGAGAAATATTTATAAATATGGAAAGCCTGGGAGAAAGAGGTGCTGCCATGAAACAATATTTATTACAAGGCTATAAAGAAAAATTATTCAGCAATCCAGATTTGATGAAAGGTGAGGAAAATAACAAAAGCCCATTTGCAATATCTTTTTTACAGTCAATGAATAAACAGGCATCCCAAACAAGCAAAGGCGTTACCACTGAAACATTGACAATGATACGTACCCGTTTTATACTTGATTGGTTTGCTACCAATGCTGTGCGATATCCTTTCCGGTTGTTTGATTATCATCGGCAATTAATATCTGAAGGAATGTTTACAGCCTATAACCAATGGCTGTTTGGTGCTTCAGAAAACCTGGCAGCTTACGAGAACTGGACAAAAACAAATGCTGAGGAATACAATGGTTTTAATGCCTTTCAACGTAGCAGGATTTTCAAAATGCCGCAGGGACAATATTACCAAGTCAACTAGCTTAAAAAATATCGCTTCAAAACAGCCCCGTATTAATGTACGGGGCTGTTTTTTTATCTATAAGTTTTTGCCTAAATTGTCTGTCTATTAGGTTATAGATACTGATTTTTTACAATTAACGATTGCACCATGACAGAACCAAGAAGATTATTCGATTGCCTTGAGTATCACCTTGAAAAAAAGCCCCTTCCGGATATGCTTGCCGGAAAAGAAGGTGGTCAATGGAAAACATACAGTACAGCTGCTGTAAAAGAAACAGTAGATAATCTTAGTGCAGGTCTCCTAAGCCTTGGTATTAGCGGTGGCGACATGACTCCTGAAGGCCGTGATAAAGTTGCTATTCTTTGTAAAAACAGGCCTGAGTGGCTTATGCTGGATCTGGCAGTTCAGCAAATTGGTGCTATACTCGTTCCTATTTATCCTACTATTAATGTAAACGAACTAGAGTTTGTGTTAAGTGACGCACAGGTAAAAATTGTTTTTGTAAATGATGAGGACTTATTTCTAAAAACAATAAGCCTAAAAGATAAAGCTCCCACTATAAAAGATATTTATACGTTTGAACATGTAGCGAATGCAAAACACTGGAAAGAAGTAACGGCATTAAGTACTCCAGCATTAATAGCACAGATAAAACCTATTGCTGATAAAATCAACTATGAGGATCTTGCAACAATAATTTATACCTCGGGAACTACCGGTACTCCTAAAGGTGTAATGTTGTCGCATCGTAATATTCTTTCAAATGTAAATGCGAGCATCCCCTGTTTTCCGCCGGGAGATGATTTACGTTCATTAAGTTTTTTACCGCTCAATCATATTTTTGAAAGAATGGTTTCTTACCTGTATTTATTCAGGGGTGTATCTATTTATTATGCCGAAAGCCTGGAAACTATTGGCGACAACCTGAAAGAAGTAAACCCACATTTATTTACCACCGTTCCCCGTCTGCTGGAAAAAGTGTATGATAAAATAATGCAGAAAGGCAATGAACTCACAGGTATTAAAAAGAAATTATTCTTCTGGGCCCACAGTCTTGCAGAACAGTTTGAGATCAACAAAAACCAGGGTGCTTTCTACAATTTAAAATTGAGCATTGCCAATAAAATTATTTTTAAGAAGTGGAGAGAAGCGTTGGGTGGAAATATCGTATGTATTGTAACCGGAGGTGCTGCCTGCCAGGTACGTTTGATCCGCATTTTTACTGCAGCCCGTATTCCTATTATGGAGGGTTACGGACTTACTGAAACATCACCCGTTATTTCTGTAAATCGGTTTGAAGTTAGCGGTAGAATGTTTGGAAGCGTAGGACCTTTGATTGAGGGTGTAGAAGTAAAAATTGCGGAAGATGGAGAAATACTTTGTAAAGGGCCCAATGTAATGATGGGCTATTATAAACGTCCGGACTTAACAGCACAGGACATTGTAAACGACTGGTACCATACCGGAGATATTGGTGTAATAATAGATAACAAGTTTCTAAAAATTACTGATCGCAAAAAAGAACTCTTTAAAACCAGCGGTGGCAAATATGTAGCGCCTTTAGCAATAGAAAACAAACTAAAAGAATCTCCTTTCATAGAACAAGTAATGTTGCTCGGTGCCGATAAAAAATTTGTAAGTGCATTGATCGTTCCTTCGTTCCCGAATTTAAAAGACTGGAGCCGGAAAAATGAAATTCCTGAGTGCAGTAATGAAGAACTGATACATCATCCCAAAGTGATTGCTTTATTTAAAGAATTAGTAGAAAGTTTTAATAAATTCTTCAACCATGTAGAACAAGTTAAAAAATTTGAATTGCTGGTACATGAATGGAGTGTGGACTCCGGGGAATTGACACCAAAAATGTCATTAAAAAGAAAAGTGGTGATGGAAAAATACCGGGATGCTATTGAAAGAATTTATGCATCTTAATTACAATGGTGCTCTAAGCAACTGTATGAAACTTGTACTTCTTATAACTTTATTACTAGTGTGGCTAACAGCCTGCAATAAAAATGGATTTCCATCTGGCACTGCTTCCTGTATTAAAAAAGAAATACAAGCCAATATGAATAATCCGGATTGGCAAACTGGAGCCATTGAAGAATTTACTTTTCAAAATAAGACAGTATATGCTTTTCTTCCCGATGGAAATATTATAGCCGATGGCAGTACCACTATCAAAGATGAAAATTGCAATACTTTATGTGATGTGGGCGGGTTTGGCGGCCATGCTAATAACCAATGCAATGGCGGCAATTTTTACAAGGAAGCTGTTTTAGTACGAACTATCTGGAAGAAAAAAAGCAGGTAGTACCTGCTTTTGTAAAAAATTATTTCGTGTCGGGCTTGGGTTTACCTCCCCGCTTCCCCATATTTTGAACAAGCTTTTGAATTACCTCATCCAGCTTTATTTGTTGCTCAGGAGTACAGATAGCCCTCATCTTTTGAAAATGCTCAAATGTATATAGAGAAATAAGCGATTGTTGTTTTCCTACAGCTTCTGTATAGAGATTTATAAGACTATCGCTTACTTGCGGCTCTTTTAATAACTTATACAGATTACTTCTACCCGAAGTAATTGAATCGAATACAGGTTTCAACCGGGCAAAATGCGCATCCTTTATTTCCTTGTGTTGTACTTTTTGTTTATCGTCCAGCTTTAATTCATCTACCATCCAATCGCCTTTGTTAGATTTTCCTTTGTCGCCATGCGAATTTGATTTCTTGTCTTTCCAAAGAAAATAAACAAGCACTACGTTTGTAATTAATAACGCAACCGTAAAAAAAGCAAGAATTTTATTTATGGGAGTTTTCATTATTTATAAACCTCCTCTGTTATAGTTTCATTGAGGTTATACTCTGCTGCAATAGACTGTAGTGATTCAATTTCTGGATTACTGCCCGATTTTGTTTCGCTATTCTTAAAAATAACAGCAGCATTAATAATTAATACCAGTAAAAGTGCAGCTACGGCATATACAGGTCTAAAAATCCATGATTTTGGAGCTGCCGGTTCCATGTCCTTTTCCATCCTGGCCTTTAACCGGGTATAAAAGAAATCTGGGGTTGTAGCCCGTTGTATACCATCGAGGCTATTTAGAACCTCATCTGTTGTGTTATTTCTTTTAGTATCCATAATTCATAGTTTTTGACGTTAAGCCCTCTAAAAACCTTCGACCACCGGAAACTACTCAATCCTTTTCTTTTTCCAATATTTTCCGGAGATTTTGCTTTGCCCGGTGCATCAGCGACTCAATGGCCGGCACAGAGGTTTGCATAATATCGCTTATCTCCTGATAACTAAGGTCTTCCAATTTATGAAGGGTAAAAGCTGTTTTTTGATTTTCTGGTAATTGATTGATGGCTTTAAAGAGTTTCGATGCATTTTCCTTCCTGTCCATCGCCACACCGGGGTGATTAAAATCAGGAATTTCATACAGCGGCTCGTTGCCATCACCAAATAGACGTTGTAAAAAACCAAATCGTTTCTTGCTTTTGCGGCTTCTTAAAAGATCGAGAGACCGGGTTGTTGTAATCCGGTACATCCAGGTGGAAAGCTTGGACTCTGCTTTAAAAGAATGGATTGAGCGGAATACCTGTATAAATACCTCCTGTGCTACATCTTCGGCGTCTTCCGCATTTTGTACAATACCGATAGCAGTATTAAATACCCTATCCTTGTAGTTGTCTACCAGGAACTTAAATGCAGCTTCATCGCCGTTTCGCAGGCCTTGTATCAGTTCAATTTCTGTCAACGAATGCTGTGGTTGTTTTGCGGTGTAACTTACAACATGTCTGCAAAATAATATCAGTAATAGGTTATAAATAAAACTAATACTGATAATATCGCATTAAAAAATAGGAAACGACATAATTATCACAGTGCGTTAAAACAATATTTGCGGTAATTTTTATTTTCCCATCCATTTTTTAAAATCCGTAACCTTTTCCCGACTCACCAATGCCTCTTTATCAACGGCCGGCTTTAATCCGAGTATTAAGCGATTACCAAAGTAATCATCAATCTTATCTACGCTGGCAATACTTACATAAAAAGAACGGCTGATGCGAAAATAACTTTCGGGGTCTAGCATATCTTCCAGATCATCCATTGTATAGTCAACTACAAATTTTCTGTTATCGAATGTTTTAAAAAAATTAAGTCGGCCATCGCTAAAGAAATAGGCGATTTCTTCCACATCAACTGAAACCAATTTCTGTCCCTGCTTTACTAAAAAACGTTTGCGATATTCCTTCGGCTGCAATTTTTGTTGTAATTCTTTTACCAGGCTATCCATATTAAATCCATCCGTAGTGGTTTCTTTTCCGGCATAAATATTTTTTAATTTTTTGTATTTACTTAATGCGGCTGCAAGTTCTTCCTGCTGCACGGGTTTCAATAAATAATCTATACTATTCACTTTAAAAGCTTTCAAAGCGTATTCATCATAAGAGGTAGTAAATACAACGGGGCTTTTAACTTCTACCAAATTAAATATTTCAAAGCTTTGGCCATCTGCCAATTCGATATCCATTAATATCAGATCTGGCTTCGGATTTTCCTGCAGCCATTCTACCGCAGCTTTTATACTATCTGCAGTACCTGCTACAATTGCCTCTTCATCTACAGCAGATAATGTTTTCCTTAATTTTTTTACAGCCAGCTCTTCGTCTTCAATAATTAGAATTTTCATATGTGGTGTTTTGTGTGTTAAATACTATTTGTCCAGAGATCAGTTGTTTTAGCTTTTGATTTCGGGCACAGTTTGCTTATTCCAAATTAAGGGTAATACCGCCATAAAGTTTTTATCGCCTTCCAATACCTGGAAACCATTTTCATTCATCAATTTATACTTTGCCCTTATATTATTCAAACCAATGCCAGCTGATGTTGCCCGCTGTTGACGGCGTTGCAAATTATTATTTACCACAAGCTGTTTACCAGACGTTGTAAATATTTCTATAATCAGCGGATATTTTTTACTTAGTACATTATGCTTTACTGCATTTTCTACCAACAACTGTAAACTTAGCGATGGCAATAAGTAAGGGTAGTACTTTTTATCTACTTCAAAATGAAGTTGTAATGCTTCACCATGTCTTGTTCGTAGTAGTTGATAATAATTATTAATGAATTTCAATTCCCGGTCAAGGGTAGTCATACTGCTTTCATTACTACTCAATAAATAACGGTACACTTTACTTAATTCATTTAAAAAAACTTCTGCTTGTTTTTTATCCTCCGCAATCAGGCTGGAAAGGGTATTGAAGCAATTAAATAAGAAATGTGGGTTTACCTGCCCCTTTAAATTTTCTAATTCCTGGTCGATAGCCATTTTCTCTACCCGTTCTTTTTCTGACAAGCTCTCTTTGTATTTATTAAGAATATAAATCACTTCCCATAGTGTTTCAAATATCAAATTGATGGAAAGTCCTACCATGAAACCGTATTTTAAATCCCTTTGCCGCATAGTATAACCGGCAACGTTAAAAACATCAAATACAAGAAATATCAGCAATACCGATGGTGTCATTATAAGCAGATTCACAAAAAGCTTATAAACAACTCTTCTTCCTGTCTGTTCCAGTGATGGGTATTTTCGCCTCATCCAAAGATCATACTGTGCATGTGAATACCAGGAAAAGAATCCAATCGTATAAATCAATAAGTAGCCATATACCCAGGGTTCCCATTCACTGTACATTCGTTTACCATACATAATATAGCAAAGGGAAAATGTAATAAAAGGCATGGAAAGCCAAAAGCCCCAGGTATATATTTTGGGTGGTTTATATAGTTTCATGCTGCAACCTCCTCTTTGTCTATCAACGGCAACACAATCTCACAAACAACTGATGTATTGTTTATTTCTACTGCAGGCTTATTCAGCAGTTTATATTTTTTTACCAAATTATCGAGCCCTTCTTCACAAGCGGCATTTTCCTTTATACACTTCAGATTTACTGTGTTAGTAATAAGAAGTTTATTTTCATTACTGGTAATATTAATTTGAAGAGGCTCTGTTCTACTGGCAGAATTTGTATAAATTATCTTCTCGAGAACAATGTGTAAACTTAACGGTGGCAGGTATTTTTTTTCAGCTTCCTTAGTAATTGTAATCGAAGTAGCTATTGCATTTCCAAATCGTGCTTCTATAAGGTATAAATAAGAGTTTGCGAATTTCAATTCTTCTTCCAACGTTACCAGTTGCTCATCATCGCATCCCAGCATGTAACGATGCACTTTTGTCATTTCATTTAAAAATTTTTCTGCCTCTGCTTCATTCTCATTAATTAAACTGGAAAGGGAGTTAAAACAATTGAATAAAAAATGAGGGTTTACCTGGCCTCTTAATCCTAACAGCTTTGTTTTTTGATAGTTATTTTTAAGCTGCTCTGTTTCTGTTACCGAAATTTTCCAGGCTTCCCAGTTAGCTACTCCCTCATTAATAAACGTAAGAATACTACTGGTAACGCAGGCATACAAAACAGCCCACCAAAAACGGCTGGCTAATGCCGGACAAGAAAGCATTGCTAACAGGTTATGATAAGTGTATAAACCGGTTATCAGCAAAATGTTCATTACATAAAAAACCGGCAGCATGGTGCCGATACGCCGGAACAAATCACTGTTTAAAGGAAATCTCTTATTTATTATGGCGGCCACATACCCAAAAAGATAATAGCCTAAAAACATAACGTAGATACCCGTTAAGCTAAAAGAAACGATAAAAAGCTGAAGTGATTGAAAGATACAGGAGCCAAAAACAATGGCATTTAAGCCTGCCACATAAGGAAACATGACCCATACAAAAATCAAAAATTCTTTTCTATTATACCTGTCAGACGCCATATCTCTAAGTTAATATAAAGCCATGGCAGAATCACCACTGCCTTGTCCGGGTTGCATTTGTTTCGGATAAGCTGTAGAAAACGGGGTATGAATTGAAAGGCATTACACCCTTATTATGAGGATCATAAAGGTGCCTTTTACGTCACTTTGCACATGCACTTTTGCATTAATAGCAGCAGCCCGGCTTTTTATTTCATTAATATGTTTTGAAGCGGGGTTATCAGAATTTGATAGTTCAACCCCTGCAGACAATACTCTTAAATGCAATAAGGGCTTATCATAGTCAAACTGTACAATCGTTTTCTTTGAACCCAATTCTTCTACTAACATCATCAATGCAAGCTTATAGATTATAATAAGTTCATGCCTGATTTTCATACTCAGGTTTAAGGCTGCCACATTATTATCGGTTTGCACCTCCACTGTTACTGCATGCCTGTTTTGCATAGCATGGGCTACTTCATGCAGCCGCTCAATTGTCTTAGGCATGCTGTCATTCTTTGGGTCTATGCTCCACAAAACATCGTTCATTGCAATAACCATGTTGCGGCTTTTCTGCTGTATCTGGTGTATAAATTCTTTTGATTGCTCTGGCTGCTTATCTGCCTTTATACTGGCAATTTCACTCAGTACATTAATGTTCTGCAGCGCTGTACTTACATCCTGGTGCAAATTGCCAGCAATAGCCGTACGAATTTCCTGCTCTTTTTTTAATCGTTGCATCCGCTGCTTGTCAAAGCTAAAAAACAAAGCCCCTACAATTAATGCCAGCAAACTATAAAACCACCAGGCTTTCCAGAAAGGTGCCTGTACCTGCAATTTTATACTGGTAATAGGTCCTAATTTTCCATTCTCATCCCTGCTTGCTGTTTTAAAAGTATAGGTACCTGGCGGCAAATAGCTATAAATAGCCTGGTTATTATTACCCGCTTGTATCCAATCTTTATCAAGCCCTTCAAGCATATAATAAATTGGATAGATATTTTGAAAAGTGAGAGTAGATAAATCTATTATAATTGAATTCTGTTTGTATAATAACCTTACAACTTTTTCATTAATTAGTGAATCCACTGATACGGGCATATTCATTATGGAAACGGCCGTTATTTCGACCACAGGAACTTTATAATTAACTATCGTTATCTGTTCGGGATCAAAAACAAGTATATCGTGGGCTGTACCAATAGCAATTCGACCATCATCAAGTAATGTGGCAGCAGCTGTGTTGAATGAAGTGGTATGCACCCCATCTGATGCAATATAAGAGCTCAATTTTCTTTTATCCGGATGATAGCTTTCGATACCAAATGCGGTGGCCATCCATATATATCCATTCTTGTCTACTATTAGATTAGAAATATCATTAGTAGTAAGACCTCTATCAGTAGTAAGGTGAGAAATACTATCACTCTTTATATTAAGTATGTTTAAACCATTGGCTGCAATAACAAAAAGGCTATCGTTGTATTGAGCAATATCCGGTACATGATCAGCCCGCAGTCTTTTACCATCTGTTCCTTTGGAGGTGTAATGTTTGATGATAGCTCCATCGTTACCATTGATTCTAAAAACTCCATTTACTTCCGTAGTAACCCATATATCCCCTAGTTTATCGGTAATCATCCTGGGAATGACACTCTCAAATTTATGCAGCAAAGAAAACTTATTGGTAACAGCATCCCATTTCACAATATCGCCCCGTTGAGTACCAAACCAGAGATTGCCATTTTTGTCTTCTGTAAGCTGGCGAATGGTGCTATTCCCAAATACAGGAGAATGAATCTTTTCGGTTGTATTTGTTTTCGGATGATAAATAAAAATTATTCCTCCCTGATCACCTCTCCAAACATCGCCGTTATCCCGCTGGTGAAGGCACCAAACCATTCCTGAATGATCGTTAAGTGATTGTGCGGCAATTGAGCTTTTTACAGGATTAAAATTTTTATCGAATGAAAAAAGGCCATTCCCCCATGTACTTACTACGATTGTTCCGTCTTTTATTTGCAATACGTCGGTAACATCAGGAGTATAAATAGAATCTTTACCAAATTGCCGGAGTGCCACTGCTTTAAACCGTTGCCCGGAGGGATTAAACCGAAACAATCCTTTATCAGTTCCTACCCATATATTTTTTTCCCTGTCTTCAAATACACGGCTTATACCATCAAACCGGATGCTATATTCTCCCGGCAAGTTTGCAGGGATAGGCTCAACGCCTGTTTTACTGCCATTAAGTTTTGCAAATAAATTTTGTCCTGCAAACCAAATGGACCCATCGTCTAATTCTGTAATCCCATGCAATTCATAATACCTTCCATTAATAGAACGACCTAATATATCTTGCCACACTAATGTGTTATCCGTAGCCGAATCATAGCTTTTAATCTTAAGCCCGGTATTTGGCCATGAAGTGATCCAGAAGCGTTTGCTTTTGTCTATATAGGCAAAAATAACTTTCTCCAGGTCTGAAAATGCATGTATGACCGGATCATTATCAATATTGTTTCCCCGGTACGAAATAGATTTTTGCTGTGTATTAAATTTTACAAGACCAGAGTCGCACCCAATCCAATAATTTTTTATTTTATCCTGCCAGATAAAAAGAACATTCCATTGAGGAGGTAAATAAAAAAGTTGCTGCTCCTTTATGAATGCTTTCTTTTGTTCGTTATATACCAAAACACCATGACCTACAATTATAACCATTACATTTCCGTCATTGTCAATATACATTCCGCCCTTAGACCGGGTTAATACATCCGAATGAGCCTGCAGTGACACTTCATGAAAAGAAAGGTCAACAGTATTCATGTATCCAACCCTAAAGCCGCCAAATAAAATCCAGAGACGACCTTTAGTATCCATTTGTATTATATGAACAGCGCCATCGAGTATTGTGCCGGGTGTATTTGCTTTATGGCGAAATGAAATAAACCGTTTGCCATCATATCGCTGCAAACCAGCGCTACTTCCCAACCATATATATCCTTTAGGATCTTGCTGTACTGATAGAACATTATTGGAAAGCAAACCATCCTTTGTACCCAAATGAGAAAACAGGTATTGCCCGCCGTTTTGTGACAGCAAGGGAGTACCTGTAATTATAATAGAAAAAAATAAAAGCAGCCGAAACAAGAGAAATTGGTTTTGTGGTCACCAAATTTAAACAACCTGCTTTATAAATTACATGCTTGCAGGAATAAATTGGCACAAGAGCATACAGGCTGTTATATTGACTGTATGAATTGTAAATCAAAAATCACTATCCTGTAAGCAACCATGATTCTGCAGCTCGCAACTGGAACCTGTTCTCAAATGTTTCAATTGGCTCGTTAAATAGTTTTTTAGAAGTATATCTCTTTTTTGATGCTGCATTTTTAATCAATGCCCGCTGAAGAAAATTATCTTGCTCAGACAAATGATTTACTTCGCTTTTATCTTTTTTGCCCGTATCATCGGTTAAAAGAAATATTTTTTTAGTACTCATAAAAATCATGTTTTATTCAATACCTGACCAGGTCATTTTAATTGCTGCGGCGGTATTGGCGCAGGCACCACATTTTGAACTGGTTTTGTTGATTTTAGAAAAGCAAAGACATCCCGCAAATCTTCATCTGTAAGATTTTTATACTGCATCCATGGCATGGGTGGTAATAAGTCACGGCCATTTTCCATACCCTTGTATTTACCTTTTCGTAATGCAGTTTTAAATTGATCAAAACTCCAGTTGCCAATACCCGTTGCATCACTCGTAATATTAGCAGCGAATGAAGCACCCCACGGACCAACAGCCGCAGTTAGATCATGCGCCATTAATGCCCAAGATTTTAATATGGCAGTATCTACTTTAGCCATCGGCGCATCCGCAGGGCGACCAGAAAATCGCCGTTCCAAATCCAATTCAGGCCCCTTAGGGCCAAATTTTTTTGGTGAATGGCAATCGTCACAACCCATTACAGTAACCAGGTATTCCCCATGCTTTACATTCTCCGGAGTGAATACCGATCCCATTGTATCAGTAGTTGCTTTGTCTTTTGCCTCGCTGCTGGTACAGGAAATAATAATTGCAACGGCAGCAAGAACTGTTACGGATGAGAAAATAAGTGCTGTCTTTTTCATACTTGAGGTTTAATGATTATTGATTTTTGAATGTATAGGCTTTTGATAAATGCTATTGCATAAATTGTTCTGAAAGTGCGGATGGTAGTAAAGAAACCATCTTGTCTCTATTTGTAGCAACATGGTTAAGCATTACAGTTTCTTGCTTGGTTTCAGCATAGCTGATATCCCCGTTTTGCAAAGCAGTATCCTCTTGCTTATTTGAATCTTCTACAGGTTTGTTGCTACTGATTACAGAAAAAAGGAATACTGAAACAACACATAATAGCAGCAACACGATACATGTTCTTAGCAACAACACACATTGTTTTAAAGTAAGCTGTTTCATAAAAGAAGGTTTAATGGTCAAAAGTTTTTAATTAGAGTGTAAAGATGGAAGTGTAATTTTTTTGAAAAAAGAAGCTTGTGTATGAACTGCTATGCGACATGGATGAATTGAATATTTTATTGATACATAGCCACCCGTTCACCCATTCATACCTGCATCATCATTTTTTCTGCAATGGGTCTTGCCACTTCATAAATTTGTTTTCCTGTATCAAAAATTACTTTCCACTCACTCATCACAAAAGAAAAACTAATGATGGTTAGTACGGCAGTAACCAAATAGGTTTTTATCCATACTATGCTTTTGCTGATTAATTGCTGTTTCATAAAAAAGGTTTTTGCATTTCTGATTTCTTAACCAAAGATGCAAACAACAATTACAGAAAGAAAGGCTACACTGTATGAAGTGTAATCACTATTACATGAATTGAAATAAAAAGGTAAAAGGTTAGAAAATGTTAATAGCTGTTAATGGCTATTAACAAAATAGCGATAATAAAAAGTAATAAAATTGCTAGTAGCTTAAGAATTGCAAAGTCATAAGTGTAATAAATCAGGGAAAGTTTATCAGGCAACCGGGATTTGCACCTGTATCTCACAGCCCTGGCCGGGTGCCGAAAATATTTGTACTTCGCCTTGAAGAGCCTGCACTCTTCTTTTAATATTCTCCAGGCCAATACCGTTTTTAGATTCGTTGACATCAAAACCCTTTCCATTATCTTTTATTAGCAATCTTGTATTTCCATCATCAACCGTAATGCTAATTTCGGCAAGGGTAGCATCAGCATATTTTATTATGTTGCTGAACTGCTCCTGTAGGATCCTGTAAAGAGTCAGCGGTATGTCATTTTTTATTGATGGTCCCAGATCATCCACATGAATTTGTATGCTGAGCCGGTTGTCGGAATTCATGTTCTTTATCAAACTATTGATCTTTTCACTTAACGAAATGGAAGAATCCACCGAAGGTGCTAGTTGATGCGACAAACGTCTTAACTCATTAATAGCTTCGGAGATATAATCTTTTACTGCAATAATTGCCGCTACAGATAATTTTTTATCCTCAAATTTATCTAAGGCAAAAATCAATGTCATATTCGATGCTGCGAGTATCTGTTTTACATTGTCATGCAATTCCATTCCTATCTGCAATCGTTCATTTTCCTGTGCGTCAATAACGGCTTTGCCTATCCTTTTTTCTTCCTCCATCCTGTGGGTAATATCTACCACAGTTCCTATCAGGGCTGGATGATTATTGTAAATGATAGCAGAAAGGATTGCTTCAATATATACCACTTCTCCATTATTGCGTATTAATCTAAAAATTGCAGGACTGCTCGAAGGTTCTACACCCGGTATTACATATTCTTTAAACATCCTGTTAGCATCTGCTTCATGTAATAGATTTCCAAATCCCATGCCCTTAAGCAGCGTTTGTTTGGGGTAGCCCACAATTTTTTCAAACCCGGGGTTTATATAGATAAACCTATCCTCCTGCATAATAAAAACTCCTACCAGTGTTTGTTCCACAAGGCTTCTGAATTTCTCTTCGCTTTCTTTTAATTCGGTCTCAGCTTTTTTTCGTTCCGTAATATCATGATTGATAGAAAGGTATTGATACACTTTCCCCTCCTCATTCAAAAAAGGAACAATGCTGCTATCTACCCAATACAATGTGCCATCTTTTGCTCTGTTTAGAAATTCTCCCCGGTAAGGCTTACCATGCTGCATGGCGTTTCTAAGTTGCCTGAAATATTCAGGGGAATGTGCACCCGACCAAATTATACTTTGATTTCTACCCAGCAATTCCTCTGCACTATATTTACTGGCTTTGCAGAAGTTATCATTTACAAAAGTAAAGGAACCATTTACTGCGGAGATGCTTACAATAGATGCTATATCCAATGCATACCTATAATCCTTAAGTTCGGCCCGTCGTTCCCGGCCGTCCCAATCAATTTTAAGCATCTCTACCAGCATATTAATAAGGCTGCGTTCTTCTTTTAGAAATGGGCCTTCGTCCATTTCAGGTCTTGCTTCCAGGTATATTATTTGGATGCCAACTTTAGTTCCTTTAGCTGTTCTCATTTCTGCATGTTGAGAAAATTGAGAACTTTTGTAGTTTGATGTATGATATTCTGTATTACCAATACACACAAGTGCCGCAGTAATATCCGGGTATTGCCAACCTGCCGGAAGAACTTCTGCTATTTTACGGCAAAGTTTTTCTGGAGAGAAATCGTCTGTTTGTAAAATCTGGCTTACTGTATAAAGTACTTTCAGTTCTTTAACTCTTTCCCGAAGTGTATAAAGGGTTTGGTCTTTTATATTTTCTGCTTTCTCTCTTTTTTTTATTTCCTCCTGCATTGTAATCAAACTACTGCGCAAGTGATTAGTAGCATAATATTGAAGGGCAAGTATAGTTCCAAAGGGAATGATGGCACCTATCCATCGGGTGAAGGGAGTATGTACCACGGTTGGTTCGGGCAAATTGCCTTCAATCTGCAGGAAAACCAACCCCAAGTCTGTAGCCATCGTTAATAATCCAAAAGCTAAACCACCCCGCCAGCCCAGTAAAAAACCTGCTGTCAGTATCACACTCATTTGCGAAATAATACCCGGTGCCATAATACCTCCCGCTGAGTAATTCGGAATGGTGATATACAGCCATAGCATACAGGTAAGTGTCCAGCTTGCCATGCGTACATACCCCAAACGGTTTAAACCAAGATTAAAAGCAGCGATGAAAATAGAACAGCCTAACAGTGCCAGCCAGCGTTGCCATAAATAAGGGAAAAAATAAAATCCCATGGAAACTGTTAACCCAGTTACCACCGACCAGATGATGGTAAGTGCATAAACCATGTAGCCCTGGTAGTTCCTTTGCTTATCTGGAATATGGAATAGGCCAATCATATAAACAGTTGTTTAAGTTAAGCCTCCATAGTGGTAACTTTTTCTACTGATTCCGGGACTTTACATCCTAGTTTTTATTGATTATATAAGAATGGGAAAGAGTAAGATGCTGTAATAAATATACTAAGCTATGAGTCCTTTTTAAAATTTTATTACGGGACGATATAAAACAAATTTGGTGGAGAAGATTCTTATGCAAAACGTCCAAAAAAAATGAAAACAGGTTGCCTAACAAGGCAATTTAAGAAAGGTTCATTCGTATTATATTAAATTTTGAATACTCTCTTTGGTAATCTATTCAAAATAAAAAGAGTAGTCCCGACAAGAATCGAACTTGTATCAAAAGTTTAGGAAACTTCTATTCTATCCATTGAACTACGGGACCGGTATAAAACAGGAGAGCAAAAATAACAGTTTTGCGATAAACTAGCGGGTTCTTTATAGATAGTCAGCGTAAAATTTTACCTTTCCGAATTATATTTCACTATGAAAAAAATATTACTCTTCGGCTTATTCGTTAGTCTTATGTCGCTTCAACATTTACGGGCACAATCGTCTGCCAATAAACCAGCACTTAACCATATTGCTATTTATGTGGTTGATTTGAAAAAAAGCACTTTCTTCTACCAGCAAGTAATTGGCCTCGATACAATTCCCGAGCCTTTTCATGATGGCAAACACACCTGGTTCAGTATTGGCATTAAAAGCCATCTGCATTTGATACAGGGTGCCTCTGCTGCTACTGAACATTCTAAGAACAGCCATTTATGTTTTAGTGTCGGTTCCGTAGACCTTTTCATTGCATCCCTTAAAAAAAATAATATTGAGTATGAAAACTGGGCAGGCGAAAAAAATACGGTTACAACCCGTGTGGATGGGGTAAAACAACTCTATTTTAAAGATCCCGATGGATACTGGATTGAGATTAATGACGCCAAAGAGTAAAAAAGCATATTTCTTGTAAGACCTTATCTTTGCCCTCCTTTAAAAGTGAAGAAATGAAGTTTTATAATCTCCTAATCAAATACCGTCTGTGGGTTGGTATTGCACTTATTGCTATTGGTATCTATGTAAATTATGCAGCCGAATTTTGGCCTGCTTTTCCTTTATATCTGGTTGGTGTGATATTAATACTGGGACATTTTTTCTTCGGACCACTTCGGTTGATTCAAACTTATATGGAAGAAGGCGATATGGATGGCGCAGAAAAAGTATTGAATTCTGTAAAATATCCTAACCTGTTGTACAAACCTATCCGTTCTGTTTATTACACCCTGCAGGGAAATATTGCGATGATGAAGCAAGATTTTGTGGGAGCAGAAAAAAGCATGAAGAAAGGGCTTGACCTCGGTATGCCAATGAAAGAAGCAGAAGGAGCCAGCATGTTACAGATGGGAATGCTGATGATGCAAAAAAATGATCTGAAGCAGGCTGAAAGTTATATCCGTGGTGCCATTCGCAAAGGATTACCCGATAAAGAAAACGAAGCGGCTGCTTATTTGCAGATGTGCAGTATTATGATGAACAAAAGAGAATTTCGTGCCGCTAAAGATTTTTTTAGAAAATGTAAGGCATTAAAACCAACAACACCTCAGATCGTTGACCAGATAAAACAGATTGAAAAATATATTTCAAGAATGCCGGGATAATAGGTTGATTGGTTAATTAGTTAATTGGGCTGACAAGGAAACTGTCAGCCTTTTTTATTTCTATTTCATAACTTGTAGCCTCATTTAATTTGCTATATGAAAAAGATAGTCTTTGTAATAACATTAGTTTCATTTGCAGCATGTTCTTTTAGTCAGACTACTGCTAAAGTTTACCTGATTCCTGAACCTTTTTCAATGGTTTATGGCAACGATCCAACTTTTTTCTTGCCTCAGAAGGCTGTTATTATTATACCCAAAAACGAGGAAGTAAAAAAAATAGTTGGCGATTTTGTGAAGCAAATAAAAAAAGCGACTGGTTATTTCTTTACAACCAAAGAAGGAACTATAGCATCGCCCCGATCAATCTTTTTCTCGTTGGTAAATGATAAAACAATTCCCAAAGAAGGATACAGATTGAAAACATCTGCAACCGGCATTTCAGTTACTGCCAATGAACCGGCAGGTATTTTTTATGGAGTACAAACATTGCTGCAATTATTTCCAAAAGAAATTGCAAGTGATCAAAGACAAACAATACAGGGTGGATGGAATATTCCTTCAGTAACCATTGAAGATCATCCCCGCTTCGGGTGGAGGGGTTTGATGCTGGATGTATCCCGTCATTTTTTTACTGTGGCTGAAGTGAAAGATTATATTGACCAGATGGTGAAATATAAATTCAATTTGTTGCATTTGCACCTTGTTGATGACCAGGGCTGGCGTATTGAAATAAAAAGTTTACCGAAACTAACTGAAGTAGGTGCATGGCGGGTAGAACGAACAGGCACATTCGGCAGACTATCCAAACCAGATCCCGGTGAAAAAGCTACCTATGGTGGTTTCTATACACATGAAGACATTAAAGAATTAGTGAAGTATGCAGCAGATCGTTTTGTCAATATTCTTCCCGAAATTGATGTACCCGGTCACAGCCTTGCAGCCGTTGCTTCATACCCTGAGTTGTCATGTACACCCGGCGAATATTATGTAAGTCCCGGCGACCAGTTTATGATATGGCCTGGTGGTGGTCAACATTTTTACGGCACATTGGACAACACTATTTGCCCTGCGATTGAAAAGAACTATGAGTTTTTGGATAAAGTGTTTACAGAAGTAGCACAACTCTTTCCTTTTGGATACATACACATGGGAGGAGATGAAACAGCCAGGAATTTTTGGGAAAAGAGTGAGCAGATAAAAGCACTGATGAAAAAAGAAAACCTGAAAGACCTGGATGAAGTGCAAAGCTATTTTGTAAAAAGAGTAGAGAAGATCATCAACAGCAAAGGCAAAAAAATGATTGGCTGGGATGAGATATTACAAGGTGGCCTTGCTCCCAATGCAGCAGTAATGAGCTGGCGTGGAATGAAAGGCGGCATTGAAGCTGCAAAAATGGGACATGAAGTAGTGATGAGCCCTACCGATTTTGCTTATATAGATTATATGCAGGGGGATGCTTCTATTGAACCACCTGTATATGCATCACTGCGATTAAAAAAAGCTTACCAGTTTGAGCCTTTACCAGAAGGGGTAGATGCAAAACTGATAAAAGGTGGGCAAGCCAACTTGTGGACAGAACAGGTTTATAATGTGCGTCATGCACAATACATGACATGGCCCAGAGCTTTTGCCATTGCAGAAGCACTATGGAGTCCAAAAGAAAAAAGAAACTGGAGTGATTTTGCAAAAAGAGTGGAGCATCATTTTGGAAGATTAGAAACGGCTAACGTAAAATATTCGCCGGCAATATATGACCCTATCATCACGGTCAGTAAAAAAGATACTACAATACTGGTAAAATTAGATACAGAAATTGAAGGCTTATCCATTCATTACAGTTTCGACAACTCCTTTCCGGATAATTATTATCCAGTGTATAAAGAACAACTTACGGTACCCAGAGATGCTGCAACCATCAAGTTGATCACATACCGGAATAATAAGTCAATTGGAAGAATGATGGTACTTACGATAGCAGAGTTAAAAAAGAGAGCAGGGATAAAGTGAGCCCGAAGTCTTGAGTTAGGAGTCCGGAGACATTAACATAATGTCATAAAAAAACAGCTTTTGACTCTGAAGAGCTAGTGAATTTTAGTATCTATTTCTTGCCCACCTGGCCATTGACCAAACATCTCTTCTACCTTTTGAAAACGATAGTTAAAAATTTGTTTGAGCTTGTTTCTTACAAATATTCCATTGGCAATATTTCCTAAGAAACCCAGCGGATTTTTATAATGTACTATATCTGTCATTTCAACACCACCCGGTATTGCCTTGAAATGATGTTGATGATGCCACAACGAATATGGCCCGAAACGTTGTTCATCAATAAAATATTCCATGTCTTTTACCTGTGTTATTTCTGTCATCCAATATAGTGGAATGCCCAGCACTGGTTTTACGGTGTACTCAATAATCTGCCCGGCATACATCGTATCTCCATGATGTTTGGATATTACTTTAAACCCCATGTCATCAGGTGTAATGGCTTGCAGATTCGCCGGATTAGAGAAAAAATCCCAGGCTCTTTCCAGCGAAATAGGGATTTTTTGTACAGTTTTAATGGAATGTGCTGCCATGGAGATTATTGGTTTAAATTCGTTTGAACAACGATTTACAATAAGAAAAGTTCACTTGCAATATGTCATTTAATAAAGAAAAATTAGAAAATAAGTTTAAAGAAGAATACGAAAGGCTTAATCCTCAGCAACAACTTGCTGTTAGTACTATTGAAGGACCTGTAATGGTTAATGCTGGACCCGGCACTGGAAAAACACAGATTCTGGCTTTGCGTATTGCCAGCATTCTACAACAAACGGATATAAATCCTAATAATATTCTTTGCTTAACATATACTGATAACGGAGCTATTGAAATGCGAAACCGCTTGTTAAAAATTATTGGCAGCGCAGCATATAATGTTCGAATCCATACTTTTCATTCATTTTGCAATGAAGTAATACAAGATAACCTTACCTATTTTGGAAAGCTAAGCCTTGCGCCAATTGGCGACCTTGAAGAAATTGACCTGTTCTACAAACTTATTGACAGCATTGAAAAAAACAATCCGCTAAAGCGTTTTAGAGGGGAAGTATATTATGAAAAGGATCGTCTCAAATCATTATACAGTTTAATGAAGAAAGAGGCCTGGACACCAACCTATTTGAATGAACGTATTGATGCCTACATTGCTGAGCTTCCAACCAAAGAAGGTTTTTTTTATAAAAGAAAATATAAAGAATTTAATACCGGTGATCCGAAACCTGCTGCCATTGCAGATGAACAGGAAAAAATGGAAATGCTCAGAGCCGCAGTCAATCTTTATCCGAGGTATAATGAAATGATGGCAGCCGAAAGCCGTTATAATTTTGATGACATGATATTGTGGGTACTGGATGCTTTTGATAAAAATAAAAACCTGCTGCTGGATTACCAGGAACGTTATCAGTACTTTTTAGTAGATGAATTTCAGGATACCAGCCGTTCGCAAAATTTATTACTACAGTATCTTACTAGCTATTGGGAGGTACCTAATTTATTTGTAGTAGGCGATGCTGACCAAAGTATATTTTCCTTTCAGGACGCCAATGTTGAAAATATTATTGAGGTTGAAAAAAAATATACCGCTGACCTAACCAAAATAGATCTTATCAACAATTACCG
Organism: Chitinophagaceae bacterium; assembly: GCA_022843585.1. Taxonomy (GTDB): domain Bacteria; phylum Bacteroidota; class Bacteroidia; order Chitinophagales; family Chitinophagaceae; genus JJ008. Next base: position 498,288 of record JALHNJ010000001.1, on the reverse strand, counting down.
ATCTACTCAAAATATTCTTACAGCAGCACATCGTTTGATCATCAACAATAATCTTCGGACTGCTCTTCCGGAAAACGACAAGCCACTTATTGCAGCCAACAATAACCTGCAAGGCATTTCTATTGAACCCATTATTACTGAATACGCCAATCCTGCGCAAGAAGCCATTGATGTTGCTATGCAAATTGAAGCATTGATTCAGCAAGGGATTAGCGGAAAAGAAATTGCCATTATCTATCGAAATCATGCGCAGGTAGCTACAATCACTACCATGCTGGAAGGAAAAAAAATTCCGATCAATACAAAACGAAAAGTCGATATACTTCAACTGCCTTTTATTCAAAATATATTACTAATTCTAAATTGGATCAATAAAGAAAGTCAGAAACCCTATTCTTCCAGCGCCGACGATTTACTGTTTCTTTTTTTACATAGCGATTTTTTCAAAATATCCTCGTTAGAAATAGCAACTCTTACTATGAAAATCGCTTCCAGAAACAGGGGAAGTAGCGAAGATAAATACACCTTACGCCGGCTTATAGCAGAATCACCGGCTCCTAAAGAGGATTTGTTTACACAACTTGATGGTCATTCGATAAAAGAAGTAAGCAATGTGCTGGAAGATTTAGTTAAAGCTTCAGTTAATAACACTTTGCAACAATTAGTAGAACTCGTAATACAAAAAGCAGGTGTTCTGTCATATATTATGCAGAGTCCGGAAAAACCATGGCTTATGCAGGTGTTAAATGCTTTTTTCAACCAGGTGAAAGATGAGAATAAACGAAATCCAGAACTAACCTTGGCTGATTGGCTTGCCGATATTGATATGATGAAGAAAAATCGGCTTCCTATTTCGCTTTATAAAATCACTGCTAATGATGAAGGTGTTAATATGGTAACTGCACATGGTGCTAAAGGTTCCGAATTTGCCCATGTATTTGTAATAGGTTGCACTCAAAAAATATGGGATGATAATAGCAAATCAGGGAACCGCAATTATAAGTTACCAGACAATCTTGTAAACACAAATCGCCATGCATCAGACCTGGAAGAATGTCGACGGCTTTTTTATGTAGCCATTACCCGTGCAAAAACACATTTACACGTTTCGTTTCCTGCAAAAGACGAGAAAGATAAAGACCAGATCAAAAGCACATTTATAACAGAGCTAATAGAAGAAAGCAATTTGAGTATAACAAACACATATGTACCGGATGCTTTGTTAGCTGACTACCTGCTAATACAATTTGCAGAAAAAGCAAAACCAGAAATTGAATTGGTAGAGGCTTCTTACATTGATCAGCTATTAAAACGTTATACTTTAAGTGTTACTCATCTCAATAATTATTTAAACTGTCCATTACGCTTTTATTATCAAAACCTCATACGAGTGCCGGCTGCTAAAAATGAAAGCATGGCTTTTGGTAGTGCTATTCACTGGTCCATTGAAAGATTATTTACAAAAATGAGGGAGAATCAAAATGTTTTTCCACCAAAAGAAGATCTGGTAAACGATTTTAACTGGTATATGAAAAACAACCGGGAAGCTTTTACTCCAGAGGCATTCAAATTAAAAACCGATTATGGCGAAAAAATATTACCTGCTTATTATGAATACCACATCAACCAATGGAACAAAATCGTCATTGTAGAAAAAGCTGTACGAAATGTAACAGTACAGGGTGTACCTATTAATGGAAAATTAGATAAGCTTGAGTTTAATGGAAAACAAGTTAATGTGGTGGATTATAAAACAGGCAAATACGAAAATGCGAAAAAGAAATTATTATCCCCCAATGAAAAAGAACCCAATGGTGGTGATTACTGGAGACAAGCTGTTTTTTATAAAATTTTATTGGATAATGACCGCACCAATGATTGGCAGGCAGTAAGCACTGAATTTGATTTTATCGAACCAGTCAACGAGCAGTATAAAACAGAAATAATAGAAGTGAATCCGGCAGACATAACGACAGTTACACAGCAAATAGTTGCAACCTGGCAAAAAATTCAGAATAAAGAATTTAAAACTGGCTGTGGCAAACCAGATTGCGAGTGGTGTAATTTTGTGAAAACAAACAATCTTGCTGTCGCACTTCACCCAGTTGAAGAAGATGCTGAACTTACTGACGATTTATGATTTTAAAAACAACCCATTCCCCGCAAACCAGTTAAGTTTGCACTCCTAATGAACTCCAAAAGTTTAATATCAGCAGCGGCCTTTATTGTACTAATTGCTATCAGCATATTCAGTGGTTCCGGTTGCGCCAACATTATTCCGCCACAAGGTGGTCCAAGAGATTCGTTGCCACCCATATTAATAAAAGCTACTCCGCTTGATTCAACAAGAGGTTTTAAAGAAAAGAGATTTGTATTAACCTTTAATGAATTTGTTGATATTCAAAATGCACGGGAAAATTTGTTGATATCTCCCTTACCGGTAAATACCCCCGAACCTTATGTAAGATTAAATCAGATCATCGTTCCCTTGAAGGATAGCCTTGAAGCTAACACTACTTACACCATAAACTTTGGCAATGCCATAAAAGATTATAACGAAGGCAATGTGCTGAAAAATTTTACCTACACTTTCACTACCGGTAACTATTTTGATTCCCTGGAATTGAGAGGCTCCGTTATACTGGCTGAGACAGGTAAAATTGATACTACATTGATTGTAATGCTGCATACCAATCCCAATGATTCTGCTGTTATGAAAGACAGGCCACGGTATCTTGCTAAACTTGACAACAAGGGAAACTTCCATTTTAAAAATCTTCCTCCCAAAACTTTTTATCTCTATGCATTAAAAGATGAAAGTGGTTTACTCCGGTATTCAAAAGATGAAGATCTGTTCGCCTTTTCAGATAAACCTATTGTACTTTCTGGTAATAGAGATTCAATTATTTTATATGCTTATGCAACAGCAAAACCAGTTGCTGCAACTACAACAACAACTGATGGCGGGGGCAGACGTACCGGGCCCGGTGGCATTGCTATAGAAAGGAGATTACGTCCGCAATCAACTGTGGTAAATGGCCTGCATGATTTATTAACCCCGCTTCAATTATCATTCAGCTTACCACTTCGAAAATTTGATTCATCAAAAATCAGGTTATACACCGACTCTACCTTTATTCCTGATACATCTGCAAAGTTTACACAAGACAGTACCGGAAAAAAACTACTTCTCACCAACACCTGGATCCCTGCTACACAATACCACATCATTATTGATAAAGATTTTGCAGAAGATACTACGGGACAAAAACTATTAAAGACCGATACCCTCAGTTTTATCACTAAAAAAACAGGCGACTACGGCGGACTAAAACTTAGATTCCGCAATCTTGATATCTCTAAAAATCCCGTTTTGCTTTTTGTAAGTGCTGGTCAAATTATCAAATCTGTACCAATGACCAGCCCGGAATTTTCACAAACCTTATTCATCCCAGGTGAATATGAACTCCGGTTCCTGTATGATGAAAATAAGAACGGCATCTGGGATCCCGGCCAATTCTTCGGCAAACGCAAACAGCCCGAACTCGTAAAACCGGTAGAACGAAAAATAATTATAAAACCCAATTGGGTGAATGAGTTTGAAATAGCTCTTTAGTGAATAGTCAATTGTGAATAAATCCCATTCTTTCAGCAATCCTATTGACCATTCACTATTCACCATTGACTATCTTTGTTTCATGCAATTTTCTTCTTCTTTATTGGAAAACGCCGTCAACGAATTTGCCAAACTACCCGGTATTGGTAAAAAAACAGCGTTACGTTTGGTATTGCATTTATTAAAACAAGACAGTAAAGAAGTAGGGCAGTTCAGCGAAGTCATTGCCCGTATGCGCAGCGAAATAAAATTTTGCCAGCGTTGCTATAATGTAGCCGATGGAGATATTTGTTCTATTTGCTCCAACTCCAGCCGCAAGCAAGAAGTGATTTGTGTAGTTGAAAGTATCCGTGATGTTATCGCCATCGAAAGCACCCAACAATTCAACGGCACTTACCATGTATTGAACGGTGTTATCTCGCCATTAGATGGTATTGGCCCCGATCAACTCAATATAGATTCTCTTGTCCATCGTATTGAAAAGGAAAAAACAGAAGAGCTCATCTTTGCATTGAACCCTAATATACAAGGAGATACCACTATTTATTACATACAAAAGAAGCTGCAACCAACGGGCATCCGCATCACCACCATTGCCCGAGGCATTGCCTTTGGCGGAGAGCTGGAATATGCCGATGAAATGACCCTTGCCCGCAGCCTGCAAAACCGCTTACCGGTAGAGAGTTATGTATCCCATCGTTGATGCTGACAGACTTGCTTATTCAACCTATATAATGTAGCTTTGCCCCACATTCACAGGCGGATTTGTTTATTGTTCGGCCTGCTAAAAAAAGAACTAATAAACGTCTAAGAACACCGCATACGGTTTCCCAACGTTTATAGTTCCATTGAATAAAATTTATGTAGCCAGCTGCATTACTACTAGCATCGTCCCTTGCGTCGCACACTTGTGCAGTAGTAACACAGATGAGCACTGTCAAAAAATCCTCTTGTCTTGCGCCTTTGCGTCATTGCAAGAGAAAAAATACAACTATGGGTGATATAAGAAAAGAGTTGGAAAAAAGAATCCTCATCATCGATGGTGCCATGGGCACCATGATACAGCGGTATAAATTATCCGAAGCAGATTATCGTGGCGAACGTTTTAAAGATTGGCATAGCGATGTAAAAGGCAATAACGATCTGTTGAATATTACTCAACCGCAGATCATCACCGCAATACACAAAGAATATTTAGATGCCGGTGCAGATATTATTGAGACCAATACATTCAGCAGCACCACCATTGCCATGGCCGATTATGAAATGCAATCATTAGCCTACGAGTTAAATGTTGCCGCCGCAAAATGTGCAAAAGAAGCAATTAAACAAACCGGTAAACAAGCTTGGGTTGCTGGTGCTATCGGCCCTTTAAATAAAACATTATCCCTTTCACCAGATGTAAACAATCCCGGTTTCCGTGCAGTTACATTTGATGAAGTTGTAGAAGCCTATTACGAACAGGTAAAAGGTTTGGTTGATGGTGGTGTTGATCTGTTATTGATCGAAACCATCTTCGATACATTAAATGCTAAAGCAGCCATCTTTGCTATCAAAAAATATTTCAGAGATGTGCAGAAAGAATCGCTTCCGGTTATGATCAGCGGAACAATCACCGATGCATCCGGCAGAACTTTAAGCGGACAAACATTAGAAGCATTCTATACATCCGTAATGCATGCCAAGCCATTAAGCATCGGTTTAAATTGTGCCTTAGGTGCCAAAGAAATGCGTCCGCATATAGAAGAGCTTTCGCAAATAGCAAGTTGCTATGTATCGGCTTATCCTAATGCTGGATTACCTAATGCCATGGGAGAATATGATGAACATCCAACAGATACAGCTCATTATTTAGAAGATTGGGCTAAAGAAGGTTGGGTTAATATTGTGGGTGGCTGCTGCGGCACTACTCCGGATCATATAAAGCATATTGCAGACGAAGTAAAAAATATTGCACCAAGACAACTACCCGTTGTTCAAAAAGAACTTGTATGACAACAGCAAACATTCTTATCATCGTCGCCTTACTTATTCTCATTGTAAACAACTTTTCAATGATCAAAAAGTTGTTTGTAAAAAAGACTTCATAAATGCAGGACAGTGTTGTAATAAAACCGTTCTTACGGTTATCAGGATTAGAGCCACTCGTTATTCGTCCGGAAACAAATTTTGTGAACGTTGGTGAACGTACCAATGTTACCGGTTCTAAAATGTTTGCCCGGCTTATCAAAGAAAATAAATACGAAGAAGCATTAAGTGTGGCCCGTCAGCAGGTGGAAAACGGTGCACAGGTATTAGATGTAAACATGGATGATGCATTGCTGGATGGTGTACTCGCCATGACAACTTTCCTGAACCTGGTACAAAGTGAGCCGGATATTGCCAAGATCCCCATCATGATCGATAGTTCCAAGTTCGAGATCATAGAAGCCGGCTTAAAATGTGTGCAGGGTAAATGTATTGTGAATTCCATCTCCATGAAAGAAGGTGAGGCAAAGTTCATTGAGCAGGCAATCATTTGCCAGAGCTATGGAGCTTCAGTAATTGTAATGGCGTTTGACGAAAAAGGACAAGCCGATACAAAAGAAAGAAAAGTTGAGATCTGTCACCGGGCTTATAAAATATTAACCGAACAAGTTGGCTACGATCCGCAGGACATCATATTCGACCCCAATATTTTCGCCATTGCCACAGGCATGGAAGAACATAACAACTACGGCGTTGATTTTATAGAAGCTACCAAAGAAATAAAGCAATTGATGCCATTGACAAAAGTGAGTGGTGGTGTGAGCAATCTTTCTTTTGCATTTCGTGGCAACGACCATGTGCGGGAAGCTATGAACAGCGTATTTCTATATTATGCAATTAAAGCAGGTATGGATATGGGCATTGTAAATGCCGGGCAGTTGGTAGTATACGATGAGATAGAACCGAAATTGAAACAACTGTGCGAAGATGTAATCCTGAATCGCAATAATGATAACAACGAAGCCACAGAAAGCCTTATTTCCTTTGCAGAAACTGTAAAAGCAAAAGGCAAAGAGAATATTAAAGATGAAAGCTGGAGAGAAACTTCGGTTGAAGAAAGATTAAAACATTCATTGGTAAATGGTATAACTGATTACATTGATGCAGATACAGAAGAAGCCAGACAAAAATATCCTAAACCTCTAGATGTAATTGAAGGCCCGTTGATGGATGGAATGAATGTCGTGGGAGATCTGTTTGGTGCCGGTAAAATGTTTTTACCGCAAGTAGTAAAGAGTGCAAGAGTAATGAAAAAAAGTGTAGCCGTCCTCACTCCTTTTATTGAACAGGAAAAAGAAGATAGAAAACAAGCTCACTTAGCAGCCGGAACGGTAAATGAAGAAGCAGCAGGTGCACCAAAAGTTCTATTAGCTACGGTAAAAGGTGATGTACATGATATTGGCAAAAACATTGTCGGCGTTGTATTAGGCTGTAATGGTTATGATATTATCGATCTTGGTGTAATGGTACCTGCCGATAAAATATTAGATACGGCTGAAAAAGAAAAAGCAGATATTATCGGATTAAGCGGATTGATCACTCCGTCATTAGATGAGATGGTGCATGTGGCACATGAAATGAAACGCCGTGGGATGAAGCAGCCGTTGTTAATCGGTGGTGCAACTACATCAAGAATGCATACAGCTGTAAAGATCGCACCGCAATATGATAATGGAGTATTGCACATTCTGGATGCATCCAGAAGTGTAACAGCGGTAAGCACTTTACTCAGTAAAGAAAAACAACCCCTGATCAAAAAAACACAAGATGAATACGAAACATTGAGAACTCAATTTCTGAATAAGGGTAAGAAATCAATGATCTCGTATGAAGAAGCTGTTATTACCAAAGAATATTTCGACTGGAAAAATTATACGCCTACCAAACCTGCAGTAGAAGGCACCAAAGTCATTAAAGATTTTGACTTGGCCACTATTGCAAAATATATTGATTGGGGTCCTTTCTTCATCGCCTGGGAAATGCCCGGTCATTTTCCGCAAGTATTATCCGATAAAATTTTTGGAGAAGAAGCTACCCGTCTTTACAATGATGCACAAAAAATGGTGGAGCAGATCATAAAAGAGAATTGGTTCAGGGCGGAAGGTGTTATTGGTTTCTGGCCGGCCACCAGCAACAATGCTGATACGGTTACCTTACAAACAGAAAAAGGAGAAGTAAAATTAGAATCGCTTCGCCAGCAATTGAAAAAAGCGGTGGGACAGCCAAGTTATTCATTAGCTGATTTTATTTGCCCCAAAGAATTGGGTAATGATTACATGGGTTCATTCGCTGTTACTATTCATGGTGCCAAAAAACATATTGACCGATTCAATGATGACCATGATGACTACAATAAAATATTAGTACAAATATTAGCCGACCGTTTTGTAGAAGCCTTTGCTGAATGCCTGCACCAAAAAACAAGGAAGGAATATTGGGGCTATGAAAAAAATGAAACACTTACCAACGAAGAGTTAATAAGAGAAGAATATAAAGGTGTTCGCCCTGCGCCGGGCTATCCTGCCTGTCCTGACCATACAGAGAAGATCAAGCTGTTCGACTTAATGAATGTTACCCAAAACATCGGCATTGAGTTAACAGAAAGTTTGGCAATGAACCCACCTGCTTCTGTTTGTGGTTGGTACATAGCTCATCCACAAAGTCATTATTTTGGCTTGGGTAAAATTGGTAAAGACCAGTTAGAGAATTACGCCAAAAGAAAAGGAATGAGTTTGGAAGAAGCGGAGAAATGGTTGAGGCCGGTGTTGGAGTAAATTATAACTTCAGAGAATGAATAAAGCACTTGCATTTTGTATTATATGCCTAGGATTTTTTTATTTGCCTTCTTTCGCTCAAATAGAAGTAAAATTCGACACTGCTTTTACCAACACTTCGTCACTTAAATATTTTCAAACTAATCCTTCAATTAAAAAGATTGTATTTTATACCAATGAAGCTCAATACCGTTCATTATCTATTTACCCTAAAACAATCTGGCAAGCGAAAGAAAATGAAAATTATACTAATTGGAAAAATTACGAGTCCTATAACCTTGACTTCGAAGGAGATGTTTATGTATTAGAGAAAAAATTTGGAGCATTTCAATTCCCCGAGAAAGAAATTGCAATACTGATAAAAAAAATTTGTAATACCCATTGCGATATAAGAGGGATTGTAACACCAGATTCTATAAATCTTCAACTTAGCTATACTTGTGTAACCATTCCCGTTGATGTTGACCCAGAAGTAAAAATTTTTGAAAAAGTAGAAATAATCAGAGATTACATTGGTGGAACTAAAAAATTAAAATCGAATCTTGAACAAGCTTTAAACGCAAAAAAAATTTCTCTAACAAACAATATTCAGGATTCAGTGCTGATTTTTTCAGCAGTCCTTAGTGGGAAGGACAGTAGCATGGAAAGAGTTGAATTAATTGAAGGGAATTATTCTCCATTTTCCCAGGCGATGATGGATATATTAACAATACCTAAAAGCTGGACTCCTTCTCTACAAGGAGGAAGAGCAGTAAGGTCATACCTTAAAATTTTTATCCGGCTGCAAAAAGATAATACCATAATCTTAGATTATTAATTGCTCCCATTACATTTAGAATATTCCTGCTTCTTTCAGTTTCTCACTCATCTGCTCCGCAGATTGAAAATGAATAGATTTAATTCCCAACTCCTCCGCCGCTTTTACATTCCTCAAATTATCATCAATAAACAAAGCTTCTTCTACTTTTACATTATAGCGATTAAGCAATAGGTTATAAAATTCAGGAAAGGGCTTTCTCATTTTTTCTTCGCCGCTAACAACACGACCATCAAACCAATGTAAGAAGTTATAGCGAACAAGTGCAATATCAAAAAGCCCAACCTGCCAGTTGGTCAATGCATAAATTTTATATTTACCAGATTCTTTTAGTTGTTGGAAAATATTTACGGTTTCTTGTATTGGTCCGTAGAGCATATCCGTCCAGCGGCCATAAAAATCACGGATAGCTTTTTCCCAATCAGGAAACTGCTGTATTAATTCTTCGGTAGCTTCTACAATTGAACGTCCTGCATCTTGCTCTTCGTTCCAATCACTGGTGCAGATATGATTGAAGAAATACTCTCTTTTTTCTTCTGTCTCAAAATAGGTATTGTTAAAGACATACTTCGGATTCCAGTCAATTAGCACTCCGCCTAAATCGAAGATTATTGTTTTAATAGCTGCCATTATTTATTGTACCTGAGTTTTAAAAAAATCATTGTTAACGACATGGCAAGCACAATCGCATTGGTAAGAATGATCACCCAATTGTCCAGCAATGCACCATACACAATCCACATTACTTCGTTTACTGCTGCTATAATAAACATCAATAAAGAAACATCTTTCGCAGATTTTTCTTTCCATGTTTTTAAAACCTGAGGCAAAAAAGTTAACGAAGTGATGGCTCCGGCTGCATAGCCTAATATATCAGTTCCTGACATGATAGATGATTATTTTGCAATGATACTGATAAGATAATAAATGAATACGTAGCCGTAGATTAATACATAAGAAAACCGATAGCCAAAGCAAGCCCCATTATGGTGGGTAATAAAAATTATCAATAACCGAGTTCAAGGACCCTCCTTCGGAGGGCAGGGAGGCCTTATCTCTTTTCAAACAACCACCAATAACGTTTGCGGGGTCTTACTTTATAATTAGTGCTGATGTAGTTTCTGATATGTTCCATCGCCTCATCTACACTGTCTGTTACCAATACCAGATTCATATCTCCCGGTGATATGGTTCCTTGCATTTCCATATCGGCAATGGCAGCCAGTAATGGTGCATAATATTCTTTCCCAAAAAGTACAACCGGGAACTGACTAATGCTTTTTGTTTGAACCAATGTCAATGTTTCAAACAATTCGTCCATGGTGCCAAAGCCCCCGGGCATGATGATGAACGCATAGGAGTATTTTACCAGCAATACTTTGCGAACAAAAAAATGTTCAAAAGTGACTGATTTTTGCACATAGGGGTTTTCATGTTGCTCAAACGGTAATTGAATATTGCATCCAACAGATTTGCCATTATTTTCAAATGCACCACGGTTAGCTGCTTCCATAATACCGGGGCCGCCACCCGTCATCGTAGTAAGGCCAAGTTCGGCAATGCGTTTACCAAATTCCCTTGCTTTTATATAGTACGGGTGATCGTCTTTAAACCTGGCTGAACCAAATACCGTAATACAAGGGCCAATAAAGTGGAGCTGACGAAACCCTTTAATAAACTGCCAGAACACCCGCCATGCAAAACTTAACTCATACCCCCGGCTTTTGGGTCCATCGAGGTATACATGTTCTTTGGCAGGAATTAAACTTTTATCTTTTGACTTTGCTGATGCCTCCATAGTTGTAAATTGCCTTCCAAATTAAACAATAATAACCCCCATCCTTTAAAGGAGTTCAAATAAATTTATAATTCGCTGTAAATTTTAATATAGCACTAATATGAGAATAATTTCATACAACGTAAATGGAATAAGAGCCGCCATTAAAAAAGATTTTACTGGTTGGCTGAAAACAAACCCTGCCGATGTTATTTGCCTACAGGAAACAAAAGCTACACAAGGTGATGTGGATGTAAAGGCTTTGGAAGAATTGGGCTTTCATCACTATTGGTATAGTGCACAGAAGAAAGGCTATAGCGGCGTTGCAGTATTCACCAAAATAAAACCCGATAAAGTTGAATATGGTACCGGTAATAAATTGAGTGATGATGAAGGGAGGATTATTCAGCTTGACTTTGGAGATGTGAGGTTGATCAATGCTTATTTTCCCAGCGGCACCAGCGGCGATCTGCGACAAACATTTAAATACGCCTGGTTAGATGAGTTTCATCTTTACCTGAATAAGCTAAGAAAGAAAATTCCGAAACTGATTTTATGCGGCGATTACAATATTGCCCATACAGAGATTGATATTCATGATCCAAAGGGAAATAAAAAATCTTCCGGCTTTTTGCCTGAAGAAAGAGAATGGATGACTAAGTTTTTAGAGAACGACTGGATAGATACTTTCCGTGAGTTTCATAAAGAGCCGCATCGTTATAGCTGGTGGAGCCAGCGTTTCCCTACAGTTAGAGCACAAAACAAAGGATGGCGGATTGATTATATTACAGTAACTGCTCCGTTGAAAAAGAATTTAAAGGATGCAGAGATTTTTCCGGACATAAAACATAGCGATCATTGCCCAATTTACCTTGACATTAAAATTTAAGCCCTTATGATCATTTATAATGTTACTGTAAAAACCGAAACCGTAATCGCTTCTGATTATGTTAACTGGTTGAAAGAAGAACATATTCCCGACATCATACAAACAGGATGTTTTACAACAGCTAAAATTCTCCGCTTATTGGAAGTTGATGAAACTGACGGACCCACTTTTGCTGTACAATATCATGCAGAAAGTAAAGCATTGTACAACAGGTACATTCAACATTTTTCTGATGATATGAGAAAGAAGAGTGCTGATAAATGGGGACAAAAAGTGATAGCCTTTCGTTCTGTAATGGAAGTTGTGCATTGAGTGTGCAAAAGAATTAATTTAATCTCAACCAATTCAAAACAATTGTATATTACCCGCAAACCCTTTACTGGCAAGCCTTTTCGAAGCATTCTTTCAAAACCCTTTACTGGCAAGGGTTTTATCTGATTGTAGTTTTTAATCCCTACATTTACTTGCTTCTGTTTTTCGCTACAATGCTTATCCCGTGCGGTTTCGACTGAATAATACGAAATGCAGCAGACGAATAAAAATATTTTGCCGAAACTAAAAAGCTTCTAAATTTGTGCGCTACAAAAAAATAAAAAAAATAATAACACATGAACAAAGCTGAATTAATTGCAAAACTGGCTGATGATGCTGGTGTAACAAAAACACAAGCAAATGCTGCATTGGATTCTTTCGTTGAAGCTGTAACAAAAACATTGAAAGGTGGTGGAAAAGTTACCCTGGTTGGTTTCGGTACATTTTCTGTATCAAAAAGAGCTGCCCGTAACGGTCGTAACCCACAAACTGGCGAAGTAATTAAAATTAAAGCAAGAAAAGTGGCCAAATTTAAAGCAGGTAAAGAACTGGCTGGCAAACTATAATAGCATAATTACCAACTGCACCAATACTAACTGCATTAAAAAGCTCCTGTGCTTATTTTTAGTACCGGAGCTTTTTCAGTTTTCACCCCGTATTTTTGCACTAAATCATTAATAAATTATTTTTTATGGGAAGAGGAGATAAAAAGACAGCTAAAGGAAAACGTTTTAAAGGTTCTTTTGGCAAAAGCAGACCAGTAACACCGAGTACTGCAAAGAAAGCGGCTGCCAAAAAAGCGGCTCCTGCTAAAAAGGCTTAATTAGAAAAGGTATATATAGTAAATAAGGTGTAGAGTGCAATAGTGCTTTGTACCTTATTTACTTGATACTATTATGGAGCTAACCGCTCAATCTTCCAGCTTCCACTTTCATCAATTGTGTACTGTAATCGATCGTGTAAGCGACTAGGTCGCCCCTGCCAAAATTCAATTATTACTGGTTTTACCCGGTAGCCACCCCAATGTTCCGGTCTTTCCACCTTGTTATTTTTAGTTGATTTTTTTATCTTCTTAAAATGATCATCCAGCCATTCCCTGCTTTCCACTACCTGGCTTTGTGGAGAGGCCGCTGCTCCTAACTGGCTTCCAACTGGTCTTGAATAAAAATAATCATCACTTTCTGTAGCAGTTATTTTTTCTACTAACCCGGTAATGCGTACCTGCCGCTCTAATTCTTTCCAGAAAAAAACAAGACAGGCTTTGGGATTTTCAGCTAATTGCTGGCCTTTAAAACTATTATAGTTGGTAAAAAAAACAAAGCCCTCTTCTGACACGCCTTTTAATAAAACAATTCTTGCAGAAGGTATTCCATCAGATGATGCGGTTGCCAGCGTCATTGCATTAACTTCATCTATTTTAGCTTCTATAGCTTGTTGCCACCATTTAGCAAATTGCTGCAACGGATTTGCATCGGCTTTTTTTTCGGTTAGTTTTTTTTGCGAATAATTTTTTCTGATAGCTGCAATATTGGCCGACATATTAAAAAATTTAATTACAAAGGTAATGGCTCAAAATCTAAGCAATAAAAAAAGCCCTTTCGGGGCTCACTACAATTTAGTTACGATGTTCTGGTTTGCTTCCTGGCCAGCTCATCCCTTTCTTCTGCAATTACATTCAACATACTTTCCAATTCGCCTACCCGTTTAAGCTGGGTTTCTAATTTTTTATTCGCTTCTGAAACAGCCTGCATATCATTATTCAATTCTTCCAGGTAAACAACCCTTTTTTGTAATTGCTGACGCTGAAAGTTTGCTTCCTTTAACTTATCCTGTACTTCATTAAAAGCTGCCTGTAATTGCTGATTTTCTGTTATAGCAGCATTATATTTCACTTTTTGTGTATCAAAATCCCTTACCACTTTCTGATGCGCTTCTTTAAGATCTTCGTAATCTAAACTAACCAACTTAGAATTATTTACTTGTCCCTCCAGCTTGTGAATTTTATCCTGTAGCGCATTGAATTCATTATAAGCACTATCCAGCATCGATGTCATCTCACTGGTCAGGTGCTCTTTCTGGCGGGTGTTACTAATTTCTTTTTCCTTTTGTGAGAGCATGAACTTTAGGTCATCAATTTGGCTGGTCAATTCTTCATTCAACCGTTGTATTTCTTGTTGCTTCTCTTCTGTTTCTTTTACAATATCAATCTGGCCAAGGAGTTTATTTATCTTTTCATTGTGCTCCAGCAAGCTGCTTTGCGCCAAACGCAATTGCTCTATATAACCACCAGTTTTTTCAGTACCGGGTGATGAAGGTGAAGCAGTACGAAGTAATTCTATTTCAGCTTTTAATTTGCTATTCATCAACCGAAGCTCATCAGCTTCAGCTGATGATTGAGAAGTATTGCGAAGTGACTCAATTTCGGCTTTTAGTTTTTTATTTAACTGCCGCATTTCATCGGCTTCAATAGAATTGATATCATTACTTTCTTCTGTATCAGCCAGTTTTTCTCTTAATTGTGCAAGTTCTTTATCTCTTACTTCCACATCATTAAAATAACGAAGTTTCCAATCTTCCAATTCCTTAGCCAATTTGGTGGATGCTTCTGTAACTGTTGTTGAAAGCGAACGGCGGCTGGTAATAAAAAAGTGTATTGTAATGCCAAGCGTAATAGCCCCCAGCATCAGCACAATTATCTCAACAAGGGTAAGTGAAAGGCTCGCCATAATACACAATAAATGATTTGAAAACTATTGAAAAATAAGGAGATTGATATCAATAGTTTTTCACAGGCGGCATTGGACAAGCTGCAATATAGTAGATTGTGTAGCGAAAAAAATAGTAAATATACTTAGGATAGATACGTAAAACCCTATGCTCGAACCAATGTACCAACTTTCTCGCCGGTTACTACCCTGCGCAGGTTACTTTCTTTGTTCATATCAAAAACAATAATAGGAAGACTGTTCTCCATACAAAGTGTAAAGGCGGTCATATCCATTACTTTCAGATTTTGTGAGATACATTCCTGGAAAGTAATGACATTGTATTTTGTAGCTGTTAAATCCTTTTCCGGATCGGCTGTATATATGCCATCAACTCTTGTTCCTTTTAATATTACATCAGCATTTATTTCAATAGCCCGTAGAGAGCCGGCTGTATCTGTTGTGAAATAAGGATTGCCGGTACCAGCGCCAAAAATTACCACTCTGCCTTTTTCCAAATGGCGGATGGCACGGCGGCGGATATAAGGTTCAGCAATTTGCTCCATCTTAATAGCACTCTGTAAGCGGGTATAGACTCCTACTTTTTCAAGACCAGCCTGCAACGCCATACCGTTAATAACCGTAGCCAGCATGCCCATATAGTCGCCGTGTGCTCTTTCAATTCCCGTTTCAGCTTCATTCATTCCCCGGTAAATATTACCCCCTCCAATAACTACCGCTACCTGAACACCTAATTCTGTAATGGATTTAATGTCTTGTGCATATTGTGCAATGACATCGTTGTCAAAGCCAAAACTTTTATCACCCATTAACGCTTCGCCAGAAAGTTTGAGGAGGATTCTTTTGTACTTCGGTAACATGGAGCTAATTTTTCGGGGCGAAGATAAGGGTTTTGATTATTGTTTAACAGCTCTAATGCTATACACCATTGGCAATTTTTCCTCCATCCCTTTAATATGCCATTTACCCTTTTCAGTCTCAATAGTATTTCTAAAACAAGGATAAGGCGAATACATGTATTCATTAAAAAATTCAATTTTCAGACCGGCATTTATCAATGCATTCAGTACTTCGCTGATGCTATGGTTCCAGCTATATTCTTTACCGGAAACAGGTGCATTGCGATCTGTATAGGTGCCTTCACTTTCTGTAGCTATTATCTCTCTATTGTCGTAGTGAAATCTAATATGTGTAAAATCATCATCAAACATCCATAGCACCGGGTGAAACTCTGCGATATAAAATAATCCACCCGGCTTTAAGTAATGACTCACTATAGCAGCCCATTTATCTAAATCGGGTAGCCAGCCAATTGTTCCGTATGAGGTGAAGACTATGTCAAATTTTGCATCAAGTTGTTCTCTTAAATCGTACACATTACTACAAACGAATTTTGCATTCAGTTTCAATTCATCATTTAGTTTTTTTGCTTCACTGATAGCGATGTCTGATAAATCAATTCCTGTTACAAAAGCACCTCTTCTTGCCCAATCCAAACTATCCATTCCAAAATGGCATTGCAGGTGCAGCATTGTTTTGCCACTCACATTTTTTAATTCATTGAGTTCAATAGGAGTTAAAACTGTTTCGCCATTTTTAAAACCGGCAAGATTATAAAATGATGAGTCCTTATGCACTACCGTTCGCTGGTTCCAAAGTTGCTTATTGGCATCAAAATATTCCTGGTAATCATTCATAGGCCAAACTTAAAATAAATACCAGAAAGTAACCAAAATCACACCCCAGTGTTATCAAAGAAAAAAAGCAGTCGGGAACTTTGGCATTCTTGTCCCCTTTTTATAAAATTCGTACCTTCTGCAATATATCGTTCGTGAAAAAAATAATTATCATACTATTCATCGCCTGCTACTGCCAGCTAGTACAAGGACAATCTGTTGAAAAAATACTACAAGCTATTTCTGACCCTCAGCAAAAGGCAGATACACTGCAATTTTTGGGAAGACGTTTTCACATGAGAGCCTTGCCAGATAGTGCTGCTTATTGTTTTAACATGGGTCTTTCTTTTGCCAAACAAGTAAAGGGAAATAATAATCAAATAGTACAGCTTTATAGCCAGTTAAGTAAAGTTGATCAAATGCAACGGCAACCAGAAAAAGCACTGACCACTATTCGAAAAGCAGATGTATATATTGACCCAAGCGTAACTAAGGGCACACTCGCCAACTATTTTTACTTCAGTTCCCAATATTTCCGGCTGATGCTTAAGTATGATTCATCTTTATACTATTTACAGCAAGCCGAAAAATTGAACAACTCCTTTAGCCCTTATTCAAACTGGTTTATTTATAATGGAATGGCAGAGGTCTTTTATGCTTATAATAATTACTCCAAAGCAGAAGAATATTATATCAAAGCCTATAACCTTACTAAAAAAGAAGGTATCCGTATGGATCATGGCCTGATGATAAACCGGCTTGGAAATTTGTATTCGCTGCAAAATAACCCGGAAAAATTTGCTACTATACTTCGGGAACATGAAGAATTTGTAAAAGCTGGCAAAAAAGATTTTCGGAAGGACCCGGTACATAGCCTCCTTTTTATCAACTGGGGAAAAACATCCTTATCCGAAAAAATTAGTTTTATGAAGTCGGTACGAGATGAAAATATAAAAACTGGTTATACCCAGGCAGCCGCAGCAACCAATATACATATTGCAGCACTATTAGAAGCTGAAGAACAGCCGGAAGAGGCCCTTAAATATTTGTATGAAAACAGGGATTTTTTTATTTCAAAAAGTGTACCGGCTGATGTATATCCCAACCTGCAGTACATATATAAATTACAAATAAAAACAGGAAAAACAACCGAAGCGATATTAACTGCTAACCAGTTGATGGAATTAAATGCAAAAATTTCTGACATTACTAATAATGAAATGGCGCTGGAGCTTGAAAAAAAGTATGAAACAGCAAAAAAAGAAAAAGAAATTGAATTATTGAACTCCCAAAGCAAACTGAATGCGTTGGAACTGCAGCGTGAAATGGAACAACGAATTGGATTGGAAAGAGAAAATATTTTAAAAGACTCTACTATTCTGCAACAACAACAATTAGCAGCTCTGGCTGAACGAGAAAAAGAATTAAAGTTCAGCGAACTGGAAAAAGAAAAATTACTTTCTGTTTCTCTTGCCAGAGAAAATGATTTACAGGAAAAGTTACTTGCCGATGGTAAAAAAAGAAACCGTCTTTTACTATCGGGAATTGGATTGCTTGCCATTGCCGGAGCAGTAATATTGTATCAGTACGGAAAGCAACGCAGCAAAAATAGTATCATTGAAAAACAAAGAGCCGATTTGGAAGTATTAAACCGGGAAATACATCACCGGGTTAAAAATAATTTACAAGTTATTTCCAGTTTGCTAGACCTTCAATCGGAGGCAACCGATGACAGTAAAACTGCAGAAAAATTTCAGGAAGGAAGTCAACGGGTACAAAGCATGGCTTATATCCATCAAAACCTTTACCAGGGAGAAAGCATTGACAGCATTGATATTCAACAATACATCAACATGCTTACCAACAATCTAATGCAATCATATAATGCAGATGCTGATAAAATTACATTGACGGCTGATGTTGAAGCCATAAAGCTACATTCTGATACAGTGATCCCATTAGGAATGATAATAAATGAATTGGTAAGCAATGCCTTAAAATATGCTTTCAAAAATAAACAACAAGGACAAATACAGGTTGTATTGAAAAGAATAAATGAAAAGTTATTGCTACAAGTAAAAGATAATGGCATCGGCATACCAGACAATATAGATGTATCAACCGGAGCTTCGTTTGGCTATAAAATAATAAAAGCGTTTGCACAAAAGCTAAAGGGATTAATGACCATAAATAACAAAAACGGAACAGATGTACAGCTATTGATAGCTAAATACAAAATAGCCTGATATGTTTACGTCTCCTATAAAAATATTGATTGTTGAAGATGAACCACTCATAGCAGAAGGAATTGCCTTACATTTAAAAAATTCAGCATTCTCTGTCTCAGCCATTGCATATGATGCGGATGAAGCGTTTCAAGTGTTACAAACAAAAACTCCTGATATTGCTATTCTTGATATTAACCTGGATAGTAATAAAGATGGAATAGAATTAGCTGAGTATATTAACAAGACCTGCCCGATGCCGTTTATCTACCTTACCTCTTATTCCGATAAAGCCATCATGGAGAGAGCCAAAGCCACCTCTCCGGCAGGTTTTATCGTTAAGCCCTTTAATAAAAACACCTTGTTAGCCACATTAGAGATTGCTGTCAGCAACTTTGCTCAACAAAGCAATAATCATGTGCCACAACTTTCACTGGGGAAAATAAATAAGAACCTTTCTGATCCGATTAGCGAACGAGAATTTGAAATCCTTCAATTGCTTTATGAAGGCAAGAATAACCAGGAAATCTGCGACCAACTTTTTATTGCAATGAATACGGTTAAAAGGCATGTGACAAATGTTTACTTCAAGCTCGATACTAAGAGCCGTACAGAAGCAATTACACTTATCCGAAATTATATGCTGAAATAATTTCGCACACGACTACTTTCTTTTTCATCTCCTGTTTTATATAAAATCCCACTCTGGTGTTATCGGCTGGGGTAACATTTAATTCAACTTAGAGGTCTACTAAACACAATTAAAATAAGAGCTATGAAAAAAATCAATTTAACTTTTTTATTGCTGGCTTTTACAACACTCTCCTTTTCACAAGCCTTTCAAGCCGAAATAGCGGTAAGAACTGCTGCTACTCTTTCACCGGGTGAAATAGAAACAATGAGTATAAAAGTTACAAATACCTGTGACTACCCTTTTATTATAGGCAAAAGTGTATTTGCTGTTAATATGCATTATGATGGTTCTACCAATGCTGGCCAGGTCTTTAATCAAACAATTAAGTTGCCCAAAACACTTCAGAAAGGAGAAAGTTATACGTTTAGCAACATCTCTTATAAATCCCCCATCTATCCGGGAACCTATCCCGTAGAGATTTCCTTTATATGGGGAAACAGGGTCATAAGCCAGGTCGAGGTAATAAATTTTACAGTTGAAGCTAATTATGAAGCAACAATAAGTGCGTCTGCATTAAGTTTTGATGCCGACAACACAGTAGATTTAAATTTTAAAGTTACTAATAGCGGCAATACAGGATGGCCGGATGGTGCAACTTATAGTTTAAAATTTGAATTGCTTTCCTCTCCTAGTGCTGCTCCCAAAGAAGACAAAGCCCGGTTCGACTTTACACCCAGGATTTTTGAAAAATGGGATTTAGACCCCGGGAGAAGTGAGGAATTTAATATCCCAAGGTTCAAGGTTCCCCGTGTTTCTGGTAGTTATAAAGTAAGAGTTCACTTATTAATGAACGGTCGCACATTTGATGCAGCAGGCAATTTCAGGGATTTTACTTTTAAAGTAGGAAGATAACAGC
This sequence comes from Chitinophagaceae bacterium, assembly GCA_022843585.1. Lineage (GTDB taxonomy): Bacteria > Bacteroidota > Bacteroidia > Chitinophagales > Chitinophagaceae > JJ008. The sequence goes on along the minus strand of JALHNJ010000001.1, from coordinate 477,898 downwards.
CCACTTTTTTAAACTAAAAAATAAAAAGTATGAATACTAAAATCACTTCAGCTCTCATTATTACCACAGTTACTTTACTATTCTCCTGCACAAGTTCAACCACAGAAGCAGATTGGAAAAAAACACAGCTCGGCACAATGGGATTGTCTGTGGAGGCACCTTTTGAGTACGAGAAAAAAAATATAGAGAGCCAACTAACACCGTCCGTAAGAAAGATGGTTAATAAAATGGAAACTTTTGTATATGAGAGTCAAGGCAATTACTATGCTGTCAATGTAGCTGAGTATGCTAAGGATGTTTCGTTTTCAAAAAGTGGAGCAATGAATGGCGCATTAGCTGAAATGAAGATGAAAGCCGGGGGAGAAATCACCAACCGGAAAGATGAAACAAAACAAATTAACGGCGTCGAAGCTACTACTGTTCAAGCCACTTTTTCAAATAGCAATAAGGATAAAAAGGAATTGCAAATGGCCATCTTAAACAAAGGAAATACAATGTACCAGGTTATTTGCTTATATAAAGATGGAAGCGAGATCAAAAGAAAAGAGTCGTCAAGAATTATTGAATCAATAAACATTAATTAATAAACAAAACTTCTCATGAAAAAAATAATTATCATCTGTGTAGTTTTTATAACTGTATCATTTGCTTCTTCAGCACAATCTTGGCCAACAAGTGTAACTGGCATTACTACCATTGCTAACGATTCGGTTGTTACGGAAGGAAACCTTAGTGCTGGCAAAATAATCAGCGACCTGCGATGGGCTTCCAGTAGTGCAGTTGCCTGTTTTACCACATCCCAATTTCATCGCTACCAGGGCAATCATGTGTTTTATGGCATCACCATCAAGCCAGGCTCTATTGTAAAAGTAAAAGCTAAACCTGGAAACAATACAGAAGAAATAAGCTTATACGGCTATATGATGGACAAAAATGACTATCACATGGTGCCTGCACTACAGCAATGTATTACCTGTGAAGCAGATTATAAAAGAGATAAGCCAATGAAAGGAAAAGTATTAACAGATGAAAGAGAAATTGAATTCAGAAATCCAACAAGCGAAACATATAACATCATTATTGGAGTATCCGCACCAAAAGGTGTAACAGAAAGAAAATTTAGTTTGATGATAAAAACGGTTATATAACTCTTATCAAATTATTTTAAAGGTAAGTAACTCAAAATTCTAACAATATGAAAATGATATTCATTTCAGTCTTATTTATTTCAGCAATAAGCTTAACAGCACCTGCTCAAAATGTACCCAACTGTAACCAGGGAGAAAAGTTGGCAGAAAACACCTGGAATAAATGGGGAATATGGAAACCTGACATAAGCCCCATACCTTTTAAAACCGAAATAACAAGGATGAAACGCCACTGGAACTGGATATCTTCTAACAGTATAGCCACTATTGGCCCCAGAAAATTAGATATTGGCGAAGAGGAAAAATTTGGTTCCATAGTAGGGCAATCAAAAAGAACTTTCGTTACGGATCCCTCATATAATAACCAGGTAGTTATTACTATTAATAAAACAGATGGAAGAGCGGAAACGGGTGTAAGTATCTGTACACATACTGAAGCAGGCGTAACCACTACGGTAGCAACGTATGTTTTTCCAAATGGGAATGACAGGGAGATAAAAACATTTACTATCAACAATGCCAAAGGAAAAATAATAAGTGTGGCCATGAGAAACAATTCGGTGGCCAACCAGTTTGAATACAGGATTAAGGCAGAATGACGATATAATTGAAATTAAAAGAAAAATAGCCGCCTGTTGAGGGCGGCTTTTTCATTAAATAAAGATTTCTTTACTGGTTCAAATACGGCGATACCGAAGGAATAAAAGAAAAAGTGCAATTTTAATTAATGACCGCCCCAATTTCGACTAACTACAAATTTTTTCGACCGATAGCAAAAATTTTGCCTCCTCCTTTCTTTCCTTTGTTGTAGCTTATTGTACCGAAGCCGTCCTCAGCAACAATGAGAAATGTAAAAACCTATACCTCTGCCCTGCTTTACACGGTGATTTTTGTGTCTCTTTCTGCCGTTAGTTTATACAGCCAGGAAACTAATAGTCATATCTCTGGTATTGTTATCTCGCAAAAAAAGGAATGGCTTACAAATGCCACTATTACTGCCGTACATGAGCCAACTAAAAATGTTTTTATTACAAAAACGAGTGCCGCAGGGTATTTCCATTTTTTTAATCTTCGCCCCGGCGGCCCTTATACACTTACCATTAGCCATGCCGGTTATGAAACTTTAGTGGAGGCCAATCGCTATTTTCAATTTTCCCAATCACAAAATGATAACTTTTTTGAGTTTATCCTACCAGAAAAAACTATAACCTTACAAGAAGCTGTTATCAGGGCGGATAAAAAAGCTGTCCCCCAATTCGGAGCTGAAACGAATATTAGTCAACATCAACTCCTTTCTTTGCCTTCCATCAGCCGCAACCTGCAAGACTATGTAAGGATGGTGCCGCAATCGAAAGTGAATGGAGATGGGATGATGTCGCTCGGTGGTCAAAACAATAAATACAATGCTTTTTTTATTGACGGCTCCAATAATAATGATATGCTGGGAACAGCGTTGAGCGGTACTAACAGCGGCCCGACAGGCTCCCCTCCTATCTCTATTGAAGCATTAGAAGAAATAAAAGTATTACAATCTCCTTATGATGTGCAATACAGCAATTTTACGGGTGGCAGTATCAACGCCATAACCCGTTCGGGTAGTAATGATTTTAAATCATCGGCCTGGTATTTCTTTAGAAATGAGCAATTGGCTGGCCGTTCTCCAATATTGGAGGAAAGACCCGGTTCTCCCGGTGTTTTTGAACGGCTCAAACTTTCTTCTTTTACCAATCAAACTGCCGGGATTTGGGTAAGTGGCCCGGTTAAAAAAAATAAATTGTTTTATTTTCTGTTGCTTGAAAAACAAAAAGAACAGCAGCCACAACCCTTTTCTTTTTCACAATACCGCGGCAATAGTAATATGCAACAACTTTTTGCACTGGCAGATACATTACAGAGCAGATATAAGTATGATGCAGGTTCATTCCTGGATTTAAACAACCGTTTAGATGCTAACCGCTTTATGATAAAACTTGATTGGAACCCTTCTGTTAAAAATAAATTCGTACTCAGCTACCGGTATAATCATGCAGACAGGTTCTCGCCAGGTGTTACGGGCAGCACTTCGATTCGCTTTTTTAGCAGTGGGTTCAGCACACCCACCACTACTCACTCGGCGTCGGCTGAATGGAAATCATTTTTTAATGCTGCTGCTAATAACCGGCTATTGTTTAGTTATACTAGTCAGCAAAACAACCGTGAAATTTCTGGTCATCCCTTTCCTGCCATCAGAATTATGGATGGAGCCGGTACAATAGGGATGGGCACTAACAGTGGCTCGCAAATTAACTTGTTTAAAGGATCAGAATTTAACCTGTCCGATATATTCCGGATAATAAAAAAGAAAAATGTTTTTACAACAGGTATTGACATAAATTTTTCAAAACTGAATGACCTTATTATTCCCAACTACTTTGGGTTCTACGAGTATCGCAGCCTGAATGACTTTTTGAGTAATGCCTTTCCTTTCAGGTATCAAAGAACAGTTTCCCTGGTTGACAAACCAACAAATGATGATTCAAAAGCCGGTTCTATTTTCAATACAAGCCGTATTGGGTTTTTTATAAATGATGAAATACAAGTTAATCCCCACTTCCGGATTACCGCCGGATTAAGACTAGATGGCAACTCCTTACCAAGGCCATTTAAAACTGACCCATTTTTTGATACTGTTGCCAAAGCCGCCATAGAAAATTACTACGATCTTGAAGGAGCCATTCCAGGTGTGCCAATGAAAACCCATTGGCAACTATCCCCCCGCCTGGGCTTTTCTTACAAGATGCCCGGCGGAAAACTAACTATAAGAGGTGGTGCTGGCATTTTTACCGGGCACATTTTAAACTTATGGTACTCGGAAATTTATAATGTCAATACTTCCTCGTTTGAAATCAACCCATTGTTGTATGGGTTAAGATTTAATCCGGATCCTTTCAACCAACCAGATCTGCAATCATTAGGGATAAATCCAGAGAGGGCAAAGGGTGTTGTTTCATTGGTGGCCCGCAAATTCAAATACCCAACCGTATTCAGAACTTCCTTCGGCGCTGATAAAAAACTGGATAATGGATGGAACTTTACAACGGAAGTGCTATTTACAAAAAATATACATGAAGGAAAACACACCAATGTAAATATTCTTCCGGCTGATAAAAGAACCGCTGGTCCCGGCACCAGAAATGTGTTTTCGCTTAATACATCAACAGAACTTATCCCAATGAGTGGCGGCAACCCTTACACGTCTATTATATTGCTGAGCAATAATAAAAAGCAGAAAGGTTTCTCCTATCACTTAACTGCGGTTATCAATAAAGTAATCAGCGATAAGCTGGAAATTACTTCATCTTATAGCTATGGTAATTCAACCGCCCTGTTTGAACCCACTGGAACATCCAGTGGTAATGCAGCTCAATGGGGTGCTATTGAAACTGCACAGGGAAGAAATAATACGCTAAGGTCTGTTTCTGATTTTGCTCCCGGCCATATTATCAAAGCAAGCGTTACAAGAAAATTTCAGTACTCGAAAAAAAGGGTCTCAACTCTTTTCACTTTATTTTATACGGGGCAATCGGGTTCACCATTCAGCTATGTGTACGGTGGAAGTATAGCCAATGATAATGGAAGAAACAGCAATTACGATCTTATTTATATTCCTGCTGCGAATGAGCTTGACAATATGGTCTTTCTTCCAAACACTGTCAACAATAGTACCTATTCACCGCAGGATCAAAAAACAGCATTGAATAACTTTATAGAAACCGATAGGTACCTGCGAAAACACCGTGGGCAATTTGCTGACCGTAACGGAGCCAAACTCCCTTTCTCCCAGGTAGTTGATTTGCGGCTACAGCAAAATTTTGTAATCAAATCAAAAAAGAAACCGATTGATGTAAGTATTATCTACGATGTTTTCAACTTTACCAACTTGCTGAATAAAAATTGGGGTCGTATTTATCTAATGTCAGCAGATAATTTTGCGTTGATACGCTTTGCTGGTTTTTCCAATACAACAACCCTTACTCCACAATACCAGTTTACACCATTTACCGGCAAGCCCTGGTCAATAAACCCCAGCACCGCACCGGGCAGCAGTGCCAGATGGATAAGCCAGCTTGGTATCAGAATTAATTTATGATTGCAACCAATTACCGGGAGTTGATAGCCTCCATCACCTGTTGCTTATAAAGCCGCCCAATAGGAATTTCTTTGTCGTTTAGTTTCAACACCAGGTTATTGTAGCCTGTTACTTTATTCATAGAAACTATATACGACCGGTGGGCCCTTACGAAATTATGACCCGACAACAGGTTCTCCATAGAACTGATTGATTGCTTTACCATGAAATTTTTTCCGGTATCTAAAATAAGTTTTACATAGTCTTTCCAGCTTTCCACATACAGAATTTCGTTTACAACTACTTTTTGCATGTTCTTATCTACTTTCAAATAAACAAATGCTTCCGGGTTGTTTTTATATTCTTCCGCCTGCACAGTAACTTCATATCCAAGCATTTTTTTTACCCTGGCAACTGCCTTCAGAAACCTTTCAAACGACACTGGTTTTACGAGGTAATCAATTGCATCCAGTTCATAGCCCTCTACAGCATAATCACGGTAAGCAGTTACAAAAATTACTTTTGGCGGTTTAGACAAGCTTTTTAAAAAATCAGTACCTAATAATTTAGGCATCTTTATGTCGAGAAAGATAAGGTCAATTGTTTTTTCCTGCAGCACATCCATTGCCTCCACTGCATTTTTACAAACGCCCGCAATTTCCAGACCATTGCTATTAGAAATATGCGACTCCAGCACCTTTAAAGCAGGTGGCTCATCATCTACAAGCAGGCAACGCAATTTCATACAAATTTATTTATACAATACTTGTCGCCATTGGTTGTTTTGCACTTACTGAAACACCATGCGACTCATTTAATTCAAGCTGTAATGAAACTACAAAAAAATTGCCTTCGTCACCCAGTTTCAACTCATGTCTGCCGGGATATAAATATTGTAACCGCTTTTGAACATTCTCTATTCCAATCCCTCCAGTTGCTTTTATTAGTTCTTCATTTTTACTGTTGGCTATTTTGCAGCGAAACATTTTTTGTTTTACAGAAATATCCATATTCAACCAGGTTTTTTCCAATTGCTCTGAGGTGCCATGCTTAAATGCATTTTCAAGAAATGGCAAAATAAGTAACGGGGCTATGCACTTACCCTTTATATCACCTTCTACATTGATAGAAACCTCAAGCCGGTTTGCATACCGTTCTTTTTCCAGGTCAATATAGTTGTTCATGATTTCAATTTCCTTTTCCAGCAACACTTCATTGGCCTTGCACTCATACAGCATATAACTAAGTAGTGAAGAAAGCTTCAGGATCATCTGCGGCGTTTTCGGCGAAGCATTTAATGAAAAAGAATAAATATTATTAAGTGTATTAAATAAAAAATGAGGGTGAACCTGTGCTTTCAGTAACTGTAGTTCTGCTGTTACTTTTTCTTTTTCTGCTTGCAGCCAATCGTTTTGTTTTTTCACCCAATATTTGAATAAAACAATCATACTACCAAAGCCCGCCATTAAATTCATCACAATAAAACCCGCCGGAGCCCAGGGATTCTTCGGTCCAATTTTCAAATGCATAACATCCGATATATTAAACAATATATACTTCCTGGAAAAATAGTTTAAAAAAAAGCCAACTCCGGCCCATAGCAATAATGTAATGGCAAAAGGAGTATATTTTCCCTTCAACAACATCTTTGGTATAAACCAGTACATAATCGGGTAGCTATAAATAATAAAAGCGGGTACCCAGCTTGCAGATAATATATGTTGTTGCCAGTAGGAGTTTTCAGGAAGCTTATAGAGAAAAGAAAAAATAACTATATGCACTAACCAAAAAACAATGTGCCGAAGCAAACGGTACCGGGAAGAAAAAATAAATGAATTTTCATTTAAGTTATTCATTGCAACTAATCTTATTACAATTTACAATATCCTTTTAAACCTTACCAAATACTCTCCGGTTTATTGATAAACAGCATAATATTTCGATAAACAGCCTTATTTGACTATTAAGGGTGTTGAAGTTAATCCCCTGCTATATTTCGATTATTGCCTTCATAAGGCGATTAGGAAAAAAATTATCTGCCTATCAAATTAACTTTCAGGTCCTGTAAAAAACCTACCCTTCATTTTTGATGACTTACCCCGTAAATAATTTTTCCATTAATCATTAAACCAACTTTTATGACTATTCATTCTATTAGCAGCAAAAATTGCTTTCTATCATTTTGGCTACTGCTATCAACATGGGCTGTACTTACTTTTGGCTGCAAAAAAGAATCAGCTCCCTTAAATGCTGATGAAGGAACTGCGGGCAGCTTACTTACAGAAAAAAATGGTAACGGGCAAGGAAATGGTAACAGTAGCCCGGAAATGGTACTACGCTGGAATGAAGCTGCTACTTATGTAGTATTACAAACCCAAGCTATTATTCCTAACCCCCCTATTCCTCCATTTTATGAAAGCCGGTATTATGCAATGGTAAATGTAGCCATGCATGATGCGCTTAATAATATTGTACCTAAGTATAAAACACTTGCATTGCAAAATGCGAGAGATAAAGATGCGGACCCAGATGCGGCCGTAGCACAAGCTGCGTATGAGGTAATTAGTTTTTTCTTTGGCAAACTAAATCCACCTGCCGCTGTAACACCACAGCCAATTCAGGATTATATAAATAATCTACATGTACAATCGTTAAGTTCCATTGCCAATGGCGCTGCCAAAACAAAAGGGATTGCCTTAGGCCATTCTTCTGCACAAGCGATTATTCAAAACAGGAATAATGATGGAATTGCAAATACAATGTTTCCTGTAACAGCAGGAACACAACCAGGTCAATATCGTTTTTATTTTCCGTTTACTGTTCCACCGTTTCCATTACCTCCACCATTTACTGGTTTTTATGATTCGCCAGGCTGGGGTAACCTTTCCACATTTGGAATTCAAAGCAGCACACAGTTTCCTGTACCAGCGCCTTATGCAATAAGTAGTACAGAATATGCGGAAGATTATAATGAAGTGAAAAGGCTAGGCTGTGTTGGTTGCACAGGCAATGGTGGACGAACACAAGAACAAGAAGATATTGCAAAGTTCTGGGTGGAAAGTTCGCCGTATGCCTGGAATAAAGTAACGAGGGAAATTATTGCACAAAAAAATATGAATGCCTGGCAGGTGGCCCATGTACTTGCCTTGTTGCAAATAACAGAAGCTGATGCATATATCGCTTGTCTTAAATCTAAAATGGATCATTTTTTCTGGAGGCCCGTTACCGCTATTGAATTAGGAAATTCAGACGGCAATCCGCTAACTGTGGGTGATAATACATGGCAGGTTTTAGTATTCCCTACTCCACCGGTTGCCGACCATCCATCGGCCCATGCTACAGCAGGAGGTGCGGCTTCAGAATTGCTAAAAGAATATTTTGATAAAGACAACTTCTCGTTTTCGCTTGAAAGCACTTCGCTACCCGGACATACAAGAAATTTCACCAGTTTATCACAAGCAGCAAGAGAAAATTCGTTGTCAAGAATTTATGTGGGTTATCATTTTCGAAAAGCTTGTATGGATGGTGAAGAGTTAGGAAAAAGCATTGGCAAGTGGAATGCTAATAAAATCTTGCAAGAGAATTAATGATTCATTTATGCCGGGGAAAGTATTTCCCCGGCATACAAAATTTTCTTTATGAAAAATATACTATTGATTAAAATCACTATTTATTTATTTGTTTCTATACTTAGTTCCTGTAGTAAACGAGAGCTATTTGAAGTAAGAGTCAATAGATTAAACGCAAGTTCATTACCTCCTATACCGCCCATACCACCAACTAACACTTATTCTAATTCACCATACATTTATTTACAATTACCCTATTCATGGAATGGAACTTTTATAAGTGGAAATTCTGTATACAACCGGATCAATTTTAACGAACGCATATTTAACAGCAATAGTTCAACTGCCGACAGGATTGATTCATTATCCATATTGGAGAACAATAGAAATATCATTAATATTCTTGACACTATTAATAATGGAGGGTTTTTTCACCAAGAAATATTACACACATGGTTACCCGGACCCGGTTGGGAATATGAGTGGATACTTCAAATTTATTATGCACCAAGAACTCCCCTTTATACTTCACATCCGCCTACTGGCCGTTTAACAATTCGCTTTCGTTAATAAAATGTAATGCGCTATGAAAAAAGCCTTTAGTATTTCATTGATTATCCTTCTTACAATTAGTTGCTCAAAAAGCGATCCTGTCGCATTGTACCAGGGTGGAGGCAATAGTGCCGGTAGTGGCTCTTCCGGAAGTGGCAGTGGTAGCGGGACAGGAACGGGTAGTGGTTCATCTATATCACCTTTTCCACAAGGGGAAAAAGTTGGAAGTCTGTCATCTGCCAGAGCCGAAATGGCATCGGTAGTCTGTAATAATAAATTTGTGTTTGCCGGGGGCTACACCACTCAATACGTTGCAACACCTGAGGTTGATATTTTTGACCCCGCTACTAATACAATACAAATTGGTCAGTTGAGCATACCCAGATACAACATTGCAGGCATTGCCAATGGAAATAAAGCATTTTTTGCAGGCGGATGTAGCAACGGCTGGCAAAACCCGGTTTCACGGATTGATATTTATGATGCAGTAACAAATGCCTGGAGCATTGCGGAGCTTAGTGTTGCCAGGCACCACATGGCTGTTGCTGCTATTGGCGACAAAGTATTTTTTGCCGGAGGCATTACAAATTACCCTGCTGTTACATCACGGGTTGATATTTATAATATAACTACTAATACATGGTCAACTGCCGAACTAAGTGAAGCCCGTGGTGATTTCACTGCTGCTGTTGTAGATAATAAAATTTTATTTGCCGGTGGGAGAACTATTAACGGAAGTACAAAAAGAGTAGATATATATGATGCAACTGCAAATAGCTGGAGTACTACAGAGCTTAGCTTACCACATATTAGTCTAACATCAATAGTACTGAATGGCAAAGCTTTCTTCACGGGAAGTAATTATGGTCTGTTACAGAGTATTGTTGAAATGTATGATTCTGCTACCAATTCCTGGTCCACAATTTCACTTACAGAAGGAAAAGTTTGGATACCTATTGGTACTTCAAATAATAAAATAGCCTTTATAGGTGGAATGTTGAGCTGGTTTAATCACTCCAAAAAAATTGAGATTTATAATACACTCAACAATTCATGGCACTACACGTACATGGACTCCGACCTGCTGTTTCAATCTGTCATTTCGTATAACAATTTTATTTACTCGGCCGGAGGAGCTGTGAATGAAGGAGATGATCCGATAGCGGGAATATATAAGTTTTCGCTTTAATAATTCAAAAAATCAATATCCATTTTAATCGTCATCCCTTATCAAAAAAATAAGCATATGATTTAAATGAAGCTACAATTGTTATAATAATCCCAAGTAAAGAAAGAAACTTAAAGTGTCTTTATTCTAAAACCAAAAAATTAAATTTTATGACAAAGTATTTTATGTTCACCCTTCTTGTTTTTTTGTATCAGTCTAAGTGTACGCTGGCTCAAGTTCCTGCCTCAGCAAAAGCAGAATTAATTACAAAAATAAATGACACAACGATTAGAGTGATGCCCAACTCAGTTGTTCCTCAAAACCACGTTTTTTATGTGTATGATAAAAAAAATCTAATAGCAACTTATCGAGGAGGGCAACGGGTACTAACGAATATGGTTAGAGACTGTGTTCAATATAAATGCCCCAGGTCTTTCGGAAGAAAAATAAGATGCTGGAGATGTTTCTAATTCCTATTAATAACATCTTACTGTATAAAACAACAAGGCCCCGGTATAAACCGGGGCCTTGTAATGTATTCTATAATATGTTTTATTAACCTAACGCTACTCTCTTAAACTCCGTAACGGTTACATTACCACTTTCTTTCAGGTAATCACCAACAGATTTACCGCCATCTTTTACGAAAGCCTGTGCTGTTAATGTTTGCTCTTTAAAGAAAGCTCCCATTTTGCCTTCAGCAATTTTAGCCAGCATTTCTTCTGGTTTGCCTGCCATTTTAGGGTCTTCTTTCATTACATCTATTACGATGGCTTTTTCTCTTGCTACAACTTCAGCAGGTACACTTGCAGCATCAACTGCAACAGGATTCAATGCGGCAATTTGCATGGCTACATCTTTACCTACTTCAGCCGCTTCTTTATCCAATCCTACTAATACACCGATACGATTAGCACCGTGTATGTAAGATGAAACAAAAGGAGCTTCTACTATTTCAAAACGGGTGATACCAATTTTCTCGCCGATAGAAGCTAGTTTATCATTGATAAGGTCTGCTACTTTAGCGCCGTTTATTACTTGTTCGTTTAACTCTGCTACTGTTTTTACGCCGGAACTAATAGCTACATCAGCAATGCTTTTTACCATGCTGATGAAGTCTTCATTCTTAGATACGAAGTCAGTTTCGCAGCTTACGCATACTACAATACCTTTTTTATTATCGGCAGTTGTTTGTGCAATTACTACACCTTCTTTTGCTTCACGGTCGCTTCTTTTAGCAGCTACTTTCTGGCCTTGTTTACGCAACCAGTCGATAGCGGCTTCAAAATCGCCGTTTGTTTCTGTTAATGCCTTACGGCAATCCATCATACCAGCACCAGTAGCCTGGCGAAGTTTGTTTATGTCTTGTGCACTTATTGTTACAGTACTCATGATAATTAATGATTAATAATTAGGAATTAAAAATTCTCCTACGCACTTGGTTTTCTATTTGCAGCCTCCCTACACAATGCTCAGTAATGAACAGAACGTACAAGAGTGCGACGCAACGAAGTTGATAGTAGTAATTCAGCTGGGTCAGTGATTGTATTTAACTACAAACAATAAACTCCGAACCACAAACTAATCTTATCTTCTTCCACCACCCGGACCTCTGCTACCACCGCCTGCTCCACCCGGAGTACGACGACGTTGTCCGCCACCTGCACCGCCGCCTGGTCCGCCAGCACCACGGCCTCTGCCGCCACGGCCACCTTCAGCTTGTGCTTCAGCTTCCAATCTTGCTGCTTTTCTTTCTTTTTCATCATCGCTTACATCATCCACTTCTTCATCTTTTGCAGCTTGTCTTTCAGCAAGACCTTCTGCAATAGCAGCAGTGATATAGTTAACAATGATGGCGATCGATTTAGTAGCATCGTCGTTACCTGGAATTGCGAAATCAACTTTGTTTGGATCGCAGTTGGTATCAACTACACCAAAAGTAGCAACGCCTAAACGCTTCGCTTCTGCTAATGCAATATGCTCATGCCCGATATCAACTAAGAATAAAGCAGCAGGTACACGGCCCAACTGAGCGATACCACCTAATACTTTTTCCATTTTGTCTTTATCACGACTCAATGTTAAACGTTCTTTTTTAGTGATACTGTCGAAAGAACCATCACCTAACATTTTTTCAATGCTCTGCATTTTCTTAACACTTTTACGAACCGTGTTGAAGTTGGTCAACATACCACCTAACCAACGTTCTGTTACGAACGGCATGTTTATTTTTTGTGCAGATTCTTTTACGATGTCTTTTGCCTGCTTCTTAGTACCTACAAATAAGATCTTCTTACCACTGCGTGCAATTTGTTTCATCGCAGCTGCAGTTTCCTGAAGACACTCAACTGTTTTGTTCAGGTCGATGATGTGAATACCTTTCTTTTCAGCGAAGATGTAAGGCAACATCTTAGGATTCCATTTCTTCTTCAAGTGACCGAAGTGTACACCTGCTTCCAAAAGTTGCTGTTGTAGTGAAGTGTTATTTTCCATTTTCTTTTTTATAAAGAGTTTATATTCTAATTATGTTGCTTGTTGGCTGCTGGTAGTAAAACCAGCAACCAATAACCAGATTAACGTTTAGAGAACTGGTAGCTACGACGAGCTTTCTTATGACCAAATTTCTTACGTTCAACTGATCTTGGATCTCTTTTCAATAAGCCAGCTGCTTTTAATGCAGGACGAAACTCAGGATTGATCTCTACCAATACCCTTGCAATGCCCAGCATAGCTGCTTCTGCCTGTCCTTTAACACCACCACCTGCTGCATTGATCTTTACATCAAATTTGCTGGCAACATCAACTGTTTTAAGTGGACGTTCCACCTGGTTTTGTAAATAAACCAGAGGAAAATAAGTTTTGTAGTCTTTATCGTTTACTGTGATAGCGCCTTCTCCTTTTGAAAGAAACACCCTTGTCACAGCTGCTTTACGACGACCAATTCCGTTTTTTTGCTTTTCCATTTTTTATATGCTTTTAGCTAATAGCTGGTTTTTAGAATTTAAGTTCTTTTGGTTGTTGTGCAGTGTGCGGATGTGCAGCACCAGTGTACACAAATAATTTTTTGTACATCTTGCGGCCTAAACGATTTTTAGGAAGCATGCCTTTTACTGCTCTTTCGATAACCACTTCTGGCCGGCGATTGATCAGGTTTCTTGCAACTTCTTCTTTACGGCCACCCGGATAACCACTGAAAGTATCATATACTTTCTGATCCAGTTTGTTACCAGTTAAAACAATTTTTTCGCAGTTGATAACGATGATGTAGTCACCAGTGTCAACGTGTGGAGTATAGTATGCTTTGTTCTTACCACGAAGTATCGCAGCAATTTTAGCACACATACGTCCAACGGTTTGATTAGTACCATCTACAACATACCAAGTACGTTGCACGGTAGCCTCGTTCGCATGTTTCGTTGTGAAATGTAATTTGCTCATTTTTAGAAATCTTTTTGCTGTTGGCTCATCGCTTTCAGCAGTTAAATAATAAACAAGTGAGCTATCCCTCAACTTGTTCCCTTTTTAAATGGGAGTGCAAAGGTAGGTTGGAGAAGAATTGAAACCTATAATTTGGAGAGTTTATTTTTACGAGACCTTTGTAATTTATTGATTTTCAATAATAATTTTGACGGAAAAAATAAGCGTCTTCACTGAACGGTTATTATTCCCACCAATTTGTTCCCGAATATTCACCTCCTATAATTAATGGCTCCCCGATTTTTGGGGTTTTGATCGGCACACCTAATTCCGAGGCTTTAGCAGATACTCGTATGATTGATTCATTCCAGGGATGCATTCCGAGTTTAAACTTGCCCCAGTGAACAGGTAGTAATGCTTTTGCTTTCAGATCAACCGCAGCTTGTGCTGTTTCTTCGGGCATCATATGTATTAGTGGCCACATGGTATTATATTGACCACATTCTAAAATAGCAATATCAAACGGACCATGCTTTTCACCAATCTCTTTAAAATGAGAATCGTAGCCTGAATCGCCTCCGAGGTATAAATTATGTGTTGCTGTTTTTAGAATGAAAGAAGACCATAATGTTTGCCCTCTTTTTATTCCTCTGCCTGAAAAATGGCGGGCAGGTGCGGCGGTTAATTGAATATAATCTTCCAATTGCGTTGTTTGCCACCAATCTAATTCGGTAATATTATTTGTAGCAAATCCCCAGTGCTTTAAATGAGAGCTGATACCTAATGAACAGATCACTTTGCCAACTTTGCTTTTTAGTTTCCGAATAGTTTTGAAGTCAAGATGGTCGTAATGATCATGTGTAAGAATGAGATAATCAATTGGCGGCATATCTTCTTCCTTATATTCATTACTACCCGGAAATGCTTTTACCATAAATGAAACAGGTGCCGCATTACCACTGAACACAGGATCTATCAAAAAATTTTTATGGTCAATACGAATAAAATAAGAGGAGTGGCCGAACCAAACTATGATTGGTTCATCGCCATTTAATTTCTTTAGATCGGTTTTTACAAAAGGAAGTTTATTGGGTGGTGAAGTTTCAGGATGCTTTTTGAAAAAAGTTTTCAGCATTTTCCAGTACGAAACGTCCTCAGGTTTCATAGCTGTGGGTGATAAATTCTGGAAAGCACCTTTCTTATAGTTAGAAGATTGTTGTAAGCTTTGCAGCAATTTTCCTGATGGAAGTTTGCCGGTAATTTTTAATGACATAATAACAATTTTTCAAGCTGCAAATTACCAGTGACAGCTTCAAACTGTTACTTCATTTCGGTGAATGAACGATTTTGAATGGTGAATAAAAATTTAAACCGCTGTGGCGGGAATATCCAGTTGCTTACTCACCTTTCAACTCTCTTTACTACTACTCTATTGCTGGTAAGATGAACGATATTAACAGGTATTATATCCCCTTCTTTAATTGCTTCTTTTTCTTCTTCCGTTGCCATTAGCTTAGCCTGCATTTTTTCTCCAAATAAATTCAGGTACACCGCATGCGGAGAAACTCTGGCAACAACTGCCTCTATACTTATTTTTTTTTCGAAGTGTTGTAATGCCTTTTTGTATTCTGCTGTATAATTGTGAGAGAAGAGTTCGGCAGCAATACTATTGGGTTTATCAATATTTATCAATTTAAAACTGATGGCTACATTGGCAGCGGTTTCTACTGGTTCTTTTTCCCATTTTGATAATTGAATAGGAAATAACACATAACTCTCAATCTCTTTTACAAAAAATTTTCCGTCTACTATTTTTAAATACCCGGCGAACCGGTTCTCTTTATCAATTTTTTGCAGCAGCAGATCAACTGCTTCATTATGTATAAATTTTACGTTGAAAGCGGTCATTTTATCACCTCTGTCAGATAGCCGCAATTGAAAATCGACACTGTCGCTTAATTTAAACTGGTGTGGTTTTTTCCCGCTATCGGGTGCATTGGTTTTGAAATTAACAGACTTTTGTTTGGTGTTATGCAGGTAGTCTATTGTTGCAAATTGTTTTTCGTAATTGATAAACGAAATTTTTCCCCGGTATACTTGATCATCTTTCTCCATGTTGGTGCAAAAGTAAGCAATCGGGGAACAGTTACGAGTTTTGAGTTAAAAGTGTAGAGTTTGGCATGTTGAATTTAATGCTCTTTACAAAATACAGATGATTTTGCAATATGCTCATCTGTGTTAATGTTGTTGAAGTGTGCGACCTGCCTGCCGGCAGGCAGGCGCAACGGACGATGCCCCGGGAACCGAACGACGATAACAAATAAATTACTACTTATATTTATTGCTAAATTGTTTTCTATGTCAACCCGACTACTAGGCCGCAGCAATTTTGGAGATCCGAAAAATATTGGCAACCTGATGTCGCTGGAAGATGCGCATACATTACTTAATGAATGGGTGCCCAACGAAAAACTTCGCCTGCATATGAAGCAAGTAGCTGCGAATATGAAGGCATGGGCCATTGAAAGAGAAAAGGCAGATGAACAAACGGCATTAAAATGGGAACTGGCAGGATTGTTACATGATGCTGATTGGGAAAAATATCCGGATGACCATTGCAGAGTAATTGTAGAAGAATTAGAAAGAAGAAATATTGATCCGGATATTATTCATTGTATTGCATCGCATGGACCTGCTGTGTTTGGTGTAGAGCCGGTCAATAATATGGATAAAATGATCTATGCTATTGACGAGTTAAGTGGTTTGATACATGCTTATAGTTTGCTGCGTCCTGGTGGATATGAAGGAATGGAAGTAAAAAGTATAAAGAAGCGATTAAAAGAAAAAGCATTCGCTGCGCAAGTAAGCAGAGAAGATATTGCTAATGCTGTATCGAGAATTGATGTTACACTTGAAGAACTGATTGAATTTATCATTCGCCACCAGCAAACTGTAAAGTAGCATTGCTATAAAACTTGTAAACCGCAATCGTTTGAAGTAATTTTTTCTGTTACTAAAACAGGAACTTTATTCGTACAATAAACTTGCCCATATGTTTCGCTTACTTATTGCCCCGCTGTTACTTTTATGTATTTCTTATTCAATTAAAGCACAAAAGGTTGATCCGTGGAAAATAACTGCCACCACTATAAATCCTGCAGATTATTATGGTGTTACTGTAGCGAACGGAATGATTGGCATTGTGTCTGCCCCGGAACCATTTAAAATTAAAGACGTTGTGCTTGCCGGCGCATACGATTTATATGGAAGAGGACGGGTCAGTAATTTCTTACGCAGTTTTAATTTATTGAATGCCACATTGGATATTGATGGAAAAAGGATGGATGCCAAAGCCGCCACCGGGCTAAAACAAGAATTAGATATGCAGCATGCCAGTTTTACTACTTCCTTCAATTATACAGATAAAGCTACTGTTTCATATACTTACTATTCTTTGCGCCAACTTCCCTTTACCGTGCTGATGGATATTACCGTGACTGCTAAAAAAGATATAACGATCAATAGCAGCAGTGTAATGGAAGCCCCGGATGCATTAAAAGATGTTCAAAATTATTATAATGAAATTGACAGGCCGCATGTAGTAATCAGTTTACTTACTTCCTCTGCTAAAAGTCCCACAGGAAAATTATTAATGTGTGCTTCCAATACATTTTTATTTAACGAACATCATGGAGAAGAGCCCCGAGTAATTCATGAAATGTGGGACAACAATATGCACCTGATGAAATTCAGTAAAAAAATCAAAGCAGGTGAAACATATCGCTATTCTATTGCTGGTTCGTCCATCACATCAGCCCACCACGATGATCCACTGAACGAAGCTGAACGATTAACCATCTATGCTAAATTGGAAGGTCGGGACCGGCTTTTAAATTTTCACAATAAAGCATGGGACGAACTTTGGAAAAGTGATATTGTAATTGAGGGGGATGAGCAAAGCCAGCAGGATGTTCGCAGTATGTTGTATCATCTGTATTCATTTACAAGAGAAGGCACGGCACTATCGCCTTCGCCAATGGGATTGAGCGGTCTGGGATATAACGGCCATGTATTTTGGGATACCGAATTATGGATGTACCCTGCCATGTTGGTATTACAACCTGCCTTGGCAAAAAGTATGATGGAATATCGTTTTCAACGATTAGAAGCTGCAAAAAGAAATGCCTTTAGTAAAGGATATAAAGGAGCCATGTATCCGTGGGAAAGTGCCGAGACAGGCGTAGAAGAAACACCGGTATGGGCATTGAGCGGACCGTTTGAACATCACATTACTGCCTGTGTTGGCATAGCTGCGTGGAATTATTATTGTGTAACACAGGATAAAACATGGCTGAAAGAAAAAGGTTATCCTATACTTGCTGCTACCGCAGATTTTTGGGCCAGCCGGGTGGAAAGAAACGGACCAGGAAAATTTGATATTAAGAACGTAGTAGCTGCAGATGAATGGGCGGAGAATGTAGATAACAACGCTTTTACTAACGCTGCTGCAAAAGCCAACTTACAATTTGCTACAGAAGCTGCAAAAATTTTAGGAATTTCTCCCGATGCGGATTGGATGAATGTGTCCAACAACATTCCTATTTTAAAATTTACTGATGGTGTTACCCGGGAACATGCTTCATACAATGGCGAAGGAATTAAACAGGCAGATGTAAACTTGCTGTCGTATCCGTTAAAGGAAATAACTGACCCAAAAGACATCCGTAAAGATTTGGAGTATTATGAAAAAAGAGTTCCTAATGAAGGTACCCCGGCTATGACACAGGCTGTTTTTACCACACTTTATGCACGGCTTGGTGATGGAGAGAAAGCTTATTATTGGTTTAAAGACGCTTATATACCCAACTTAAATCCTCCATTTAGAGTTATTGCAGAAACAAAAGGTGGCACTAACCCTTACTTTGCTACTGGTGCCGGGGGTATTTTACAAAGTGTATTGATGGGTTTTGGAGGCCTGGAGATTACGCCAAAAGGGATTGTTCAACTTAAATCAGTGCTACCGGCAAATTGGAAAAAACTGACTATTAAAGGAGTAGGTACAGAAAAGAAAACGTTTGCGGTGGGGAAATAAATTAATTTAAACTCACAATTCAGCTAATTCTATAGCTATAATTCAAAAAACTGGTTAATTTAGTACTATCTATTTAACGATTGAAGAAAACTGCTGCCATATTCTTTATTTCCATCCTTGCATTTAATATGTGGGGCTACCGCCTTGTGATCTCCCTGCTGCAAACTAAAGCTGATACGAAACTGGAAGTTGTAATTGATAATGAAGAGTATGACGAGGCCGATCTGATAGAAATGCGGGTATCGTTAAATATGCCCTACCAAAACAGGTACACCGACTTTGAAAGGCACTATGGTGAAATAAACATTGACGGGAAAGTATACACTTATGTAAAAAGAAAGGTGGAAGGCGATGTGCTGGTACTGAAGTGTATTGCCAATGAATCAAAGCAGCAGTTAAAAATTACAGCAGATAATCTAGCAAAATCTAATAGCAACCAGGATCAGGAAAATAATAAAAAACAATCTTCCTCACTGCAGAAAATTTTCAGTGGTGACTTTGATGACAAAAATTATAATTACAGCCTCGCTGCTAGTTATTTTTCCAACAGCATTCTTTCGGGCAGGTACTCGGATGACCTGAAAGAAGCGCTGCTACAAACTCCCTACCATCCGCCAAAATCAGCTTAGGTCTTACACCATTTTATAGTTTGCCTTTCCGGCATTCAATTTTTCTTCCATAATTCAGAAATATGCTCAAAAATTTATGCGTGGTCTGCATGACCATATGCCTGCTTGTATCATGTAAGCAAAAAGGGGATTATAGTGCTTATATTAATAATCCATTTTTATACTGCAATACGGTAAAACAACTGAACAACGTCGTGTTGGAAAATAATTTTCCGCCCATGATTGCCAGTCGTAATTATGTATATGCGAATATTGCTGCTTACGAAGTAGTGGCTTCTTTTGATGACCGCTTTGTTTCATTAGCCGGGCAGATAAAACATTTACCTGAATTTCCTGCAACCGATACAGCTAATGTAAGCTACCAGCTAGCTGCCTTACTGGCATTTTGTAAAGTAGGCGAAGCAGTTACTTTTCCGGAAGGGAGCATGCAGACCTATGTTGATAAAATAAAGCATGATGCCGATAGTGCCGGCGTATCCTCTAATGTTATAAATGCGTCGCAGCGTTTTGCTGATAGTATGTCTGCACATATTATCCGTTGGAGCAAAAAAGACAATTATCTCCAATTAAGAACGGCGCCAAAATTTGCAATTACAATTGAGGAAGGCCGCTGGGTACCTACACCGCCAATGTATGCACAAGCTTTAGAACCACATTGGATGGAAATAAGACCAATGGTAATGGATAGTGCTTCTCAATATAAACCTACGCCACATCCGCCTTACTCAATCAGTAATAAAAGCAGTGATTTCTACAAGGCCTTACTGGAAGTTAAAGCCATAGGTGACAGCCTTACCGAAGAACAAAAGCATATTGCAGATTTCTGGGACGACAACCCGTTTAAGATGAATGTAAGTGGGCACATTATGTTTGCTACAAAAAAATTCTCGCCTGCGGGTCATTGGATGAATATAGTAGGCATAGGGGCACAAAAAGCCGGAGCAGATTTCTCTACCACTGTGGCAGCTTACGCTCAAACATCTATCGCCTTATTTGATGCATTTATCAGTTGTTGGGATGAAAAATACCGGAGCAATCTGGTGCGGCCAGAATCAATTATCAATAAATATATAGCCAGCGACTGGCAGCCTTATATACAAACGCCGCCTTTCCCATCGCATACCAGCGGGCATGCCACTATTTCCGCTGCAGCTGCCGAAACGATGACCAACTGGTTTGGCAACAATTTATCATTTACAGATACATCATTACTTGAGTTTGGTATAAAAAACAGGCAGATAGAATCATTTCGTTTAGCCGCCAGAGAAGCTGCCATGTCAAGATTATATGGTGGCATTCACTATCGGTTTGATAACGAACATGGAACCGAGGCCGGAGCAAGGCTTGGTGAATTTATTGTTCAACGACTAAAATTTAAAAAATAAAAAATTGCTATGAAAAAAATTATAAGAAGAATATGTATTGTGTTACTATGGCTTTTATTCTTAAAGCCAGCTATAGCACAAACAGAAATTGATGGGGTGATGATGGAAAAAAATGCCTTTTGCATCGGGCCTATGGCCGGGTACAGCAGTTGGAAAAATTACTGGGAAGGCACTTTAAAAAGAGATAACCTTAACCTTGGTAAAGTTTCTACTACCATGTATAGTATTATGGGTAACTATGGCATTAGCAACAAGCTTAATGTACTATTTGGTTTGCCATATGTTAAAACAAAAGCATCAGCCGGACAATTGAAAGGATTAAAGGGAATACAAGACCTTTCTTTTTGGGTTAAATGGAAAGCATATTCTAAAAAAATAGGGCAGGGCCGTTTGTCATTATTTGCAATTGGCGGGTATTCCTTTCCTGCTTCTGATTATACTGCAGATTTCTTACCTATGTCTATTGGGCTGGAAAGTAAAAATCTATCTGTAAGGGCTATGGCGGATTATCAACGAGATAGTTGGTTCGCAACTGTATCCGGTACCTACATCAGAAGAAGTAATGTTGAGATAGATCGCACAGCCTATTACACTACGGAAATGCATTACAGCAATGAAGTGAAAATGCCGGATGCAGCATCGTACAATGTAAGGGTTGGTTACAGAGATAAGGGTGCCTATGCAGAATTAATACTTGACGGCTGGAAAACATTAGGAGGCTTTGATATAACCCGAAATAATATGCCCTTTGTTAGTAATGAGATGAATGCAACGAGGATAGGCTTCAATTTTAAATACCCTATGCCATTTATGCCACAACTATCTGTAACCGGTAATATAATGACTACCGTGGCCGGAAGAAATATAGGACAATCAACTGGATTTAATGCCGGTATCTTTTATGTGCTTGACTTGTCTAAAAAAGAAAAAACAGATTCAGAGAAATCAAAAAAATAATTACCATGAAAAGAAATCTTCTTTTATATATCATTTTTGCATCTGTAGTACTTGGTTCCTGCTCAAAAGAACTAACGGATACTAGTCTTGAATTTACAACGCTAAATCCTGCATCACAAGATTTGAACGCAGGCACCTGGCGTCCCATATTATTAACGGGGCCTACAGAGTTTGCGGTCCCTGCACCAATTGCTACCACATCGCCTGATTATGTAGCACAAATCAATGAAATAAAAACCTGGCAGGCAGAACTTACTGCCGAAGAAAAAAGAATTGTAAAGTACTGGGGTGCTGGTGCAGTTCTTCGCTGGAATGAAATAATGCGGGAATTAGTTGCTAAACATAACAGACCCCCTTTTCAAAATGAAGACGGCACTTATCCGGTTCCAAATGCAGCCAATCCATTAGCTTATCCTACTTTTCCCTTTGCTAATCCTCCTTACGCTGCAAGAGCATATGCATACTTATCAGCCGCTACCTACGATGCATTAGTAGCAGCGTGGCATTATAAAGTTGTGTATAACAGGCCAGCACCATACAAAGTAGATGGAAGCTTACAAGTATTGATTGCAAAATCAGATTTACCTTCTTATCCATCTGAAGATGCAGTAGTAATTGGAGTAAGTGCAGAAATATTAAAACTTTTATTTCCCGGCGATCAGGATTTTATTCAGCAAAAAGCAGAAGAACACAGAAGGGCAAGAATACTTTCAGGTGCCAACGTACGCAGTGATCTAGAAGCTGGAGAAGCCTTGGGTAAATCTATAGCAGGAAAATTTGTAACCCGGGCAAGAGGCGACAGAGCTGGTGCTGCGGTGGCAAATCAAACCATTTGGACACAAATGGAAAATGATGCAATTGCAAGAGGAGAAACACCCTGGATAAGCCAGGAAAGTCCAATACGTCCGGGCATGCTTCCTTTATTTGGAAGGGTTCGCACCTGGTTGTTTGACTCTTTAACAATGGTAACAACTATCAGGGCCCCAGCACCTCCTTCTACTTCATCGCCACAATTTAAATCGGAGCTGGAAGAAATCTATCAGTTCAGCAAAAATCCTTCAGCAGAACAAATTCGTATCACCCATTTCTGGGCAGATGGTATCGGGACATATACACCACCTGGCCACTGGAATGCAATAGCCAGTGAAGATTTTGTAAAAGAAAATTATAGTGAAGTAAGATGGGCCAGAAATATGGGCTTGTTGAATATGGCATTGATGGACGCTGCAGTAACCTGCTGGGATAGCAAGTATTTTTATTTTAATCCACGTCCATCGCAAATGGATCCACGGATAAAATCAGTAGCTGGTGTACCTAATTTTCCTTCTTATACATCCGGGCACTCTACATTTAGTGGTGCTGCAGCTACTATACTCAGCCATATTATAAAACCCAAAGCGGCTGTCTATAATGCTATGGCTTTAGAGGCATCGCTTAGTCGCATGTATGGTGCTATACATTACCGCAGTGATTGTGAAAAAGGATTAGAAGCTGGAATTAAGGTAGGAGACTATGCTATTTTAAGAGCAAGAACAGATGGAGCAGAATAAATTTTTTAGACAAAAGCAATCCGGCGTTGTAGTTCTCTGCTGACGCCTTTTTTAAAAAATAGTTTTATAAAAAAGAAAAATACCATGAAACATATCTATATAATTGCTGTATCTGTATTACTAATTATAGCTACAATAAAAACAAATGCACAGGGCTGTGTTGCCATCCGCAGTAATGGCAATTCCTGCAGCTTCGGTAATCCGGAAGCTGCCAAAGGATGGCAGATGAATTTTAATAATCGTTACTTTAAATCCTACAAGCATTTTGTAGGAAGTGTTGAACAAAAAGAAAGAGAAGAAAATGCCACTGAAGTTATCAATCATACTTATTCTCTCGATATTACAGCTACCCGCCACTTTAATGCAAGATGGTCTGTAGGCATGACCTTACCTTTAATTTCCAACACCCGTTCTTCATTATATGAGCATGGCGGAAATTCGGGTGGGTCAGCTGCCCGTCATAATACCAGGTCTTTTGGTATAGGCGATATGAGAGTAAGTGTGTACCGTTGGTTATTCAATCCCGCTAAAAATTTTAAAGGAAATATTCAGGCTGGCATTGGTATTAAATTACCAACCGGCGATTATCAATACCAGGATTATTTTTATAAAGCAGATGGCAGTGTAGTATTAGGACCAGTTGACCAATCTATACAGCTGGGTGATGGGGGTACTGGATTTAGTCTTGAGTTAAACGGTTATTATCAGTTCAACCATCAATTTGGTATGTATGGAAATTTTTATTACCTCATTAATCCCCGTGAACAGAATGGTGTTTCTACTGCAAGAGGTGGCACTCCAAATGCAACGGCAATAAAATATTTTACTAATACCATGAGTGTACCCGATCAGTATATGATAAGAGGTGGTGCCAGTTATATGACCGGCAAGTTTAGTTTCACCGGTGGTATTCGTATGGAAGCTATTCCCAGCAGCGATCTTATTGGGGGCGACAAAGGATTCCGCAGACCCGGGTTTGTAACTTCATTTGAACCAGTTTTTTCATACCAGGCCAAAAAAGCTACTTTCTATTTATCAGTACCAGTTGCCATAGAAAGGAACAGAACAAAAAGTTACTCCGACAAATTGCGTAGTGCCGATACAGGAACCGATATTCATGGCGATGCAGCATTTGCTGATTATGCAATTACAGCAGGATTTTCATTTAGATTTTAAATAACCCTGCAAAACTCAAAATAAAGATATAAGCAATCCGGCGTTGTAATTCTTTACGGACGCCTCTTTTCTTTTATTTAAAATTTCAGCGTTTCTGAGAATATGAGTATTCAACCTGATAGTGTTATAGTGGATGACTTTTATTTAAAGTACATAATCCGTTATCTTTAACTGCATATAGTTTAATCGATTGCTAAACATCCCTCATGCAGCAAAGTACACTGAAAAAACTGTCAGAAGTTCTCGGCATAAGTATATCTACAGTATCCCGTGCCCTAAAAGATCATCCGGATATATCGGCAGCTACTAAAAAGAAAGTAAAAGAACTGGCTATTGCATTGGAGTATGAACCGAATAGCTCTGCCGTACAACTTCGGACCAGGCAAAGTAACATCTTAGGAATTCTTGTTCCTACTATAAATAATTATTTCTACGACTCCTTTATTTCAGCCGTTGAAGAAGATGCCCGTTTGCATGGCTACTCTGTAATGATCATGCAATCGAGGGATAGCGCCGACATTGAAGCAACTAATCTTCAGCTTTTCAGAAAAAATATGGTGATGGGTGTATTTGCTGCCATATCTACTCAAACGGAAAGTATGGAGGCATTTGATAAGCTTGAAAATTTAAATATTCCTTTAGTGTTTGTAGACAGAGTGCCGCAAACCGGTGAATATTACAGAGTATGTATGGCAGATGAATTTTCTGCAAAATTGATTGCTGAAACCATTATTGAAAAGAAAAAGAAAATTGTACTGGCCTTATTCGGACATCCTCATTTAAGTCTTTCACATATTAGACTGGAAGCATTTACAGAAGTGTTTCGCCGGCAATCACCCGAAACGAATATTATGATCGAACATCCGGAAGTAATTGAAGAGTCTGAAAAAGTTACCTTACGATATCTTCAAAGCAATACCCGTCCGGATGTGATTTTTTGCATGGGCGATTTGATTTTGATCGGTGTTATGAATGCCATTCATCATCTTGACCTGAAAGTGCCGGATGATATTGCTGTAATAAGTATCAGCAATGGTTTTATTCCTACATTATATAACCCAAAGATCACACATGTGGAAACAAGTGGCTACAAATTAGGTAAACAGGCTTCCCAGCAAATGTTTCGCCGTTTAAAAAATGAACAGGCCGAACAGTTGACTATTGTTGAATCACAATTAGTACAAGGTGGCTCCATCTAAATTTTTACTGGTGAATTTGATTAGTCATATTATTTAATCACCGCAAACGTTATAGTTTTTAGTTACCCTTAGTTTTTGAAAATGAAGTTTGTACTTTTCATTTCATAAACGAACTGCATGTCAAACATTAAAATCAAAATCTCCCTTTTTCTTAATTATTTTGTTTTTGCCATGCTGCTCAATAGTGTGGGGACAGTTATACTACAGGTGCAAAATAATTTCGGAATAACAAAAGGTGCCGCCAGTGTTTTAGAAGGGTTTAAGGATATTCCTATTGCCATTGCTTCATTTCTTATTGCTTCCTATGTAGTACGTATTGGTTACAAAAAAACAATGCTTATTGCATTAGCACTAGTAACAATTATGTGTCTCATTATTCCATCTGTTAGTACTTTCTGGATGACAAAGGTTTTGTTTGCCACCATCGGAGTGAGTTTTGCACTTATAAAAGTTTCCGTTTTTTCTACGCTTGGGCTGGTGACAAAAGATAAAAAAGAACACCTGAGCCTGATGAATTTTCTGGAATCATTCTTTATGATTGGCGTACTGGCTGGGTATTTTATTTTTAGTTCGTTTGTAGATAACGACAATCCGACCTCTACCAGTTGGTTTAATGTATATTACTTATTAGCTGGTTTAGCTTTTATTGCTTTCTTTCTGCTATTAACTACGCCCCTTGATGAATCATCTGTAAAACAGGACAGGCAAAAAGAAGCTGATTCACCCGGCCAGGATTTTATGGCGATGCTAAAACTAATTGCCCTACCGCTGGTATTAGTATTTATCTGCAGTGCCTTCTTTTATGTTTTGATTGAGCAAAGTATAATGAGTTGGCTGCCTACATTTAACAACGATGTGCTAAAACTTTCAACCAGTCTGAGTATAAAAATGGCAGGCATCCTTTCATTATCTATTGCGGTTGGTCGTTTTTTTGCCGGGATAGTTTTAAAAAAATTAGATTGGTTGTATGTATTATCAGGCTGCCTTGTTATTGCCAGCATAATTGTGCTAATAACTGTGCCCCTTACAAAAAATGTTAGTGGTATTCCTATCAACAACCTTGGTGATATACCAATGGCAGCCTTCGCCTTTCCCTTAATTGGATTGTTTTTAGCACCCGTTTATCCCGCTATTAATTCAGTAATACTGAGCAGTCTTCCTAAACACAAGCATGCGTCTATGTCAGGGCTTATTGTAGTTTTTTCTGCGTTGGGCGGTACCACCGGTTCCGTTATAACCGGAAATATATTTGAACATTATGGTGGACAAACAGCTTTTTACTGTTCGTTGATTCCCGTAGCTATTCTAATCATACTTCTCATAATCTTTAAACGATTTTCTACAAAAGCTGCTGCAGAAAATTAAAGGCAACCCTTTCTTTTTTGTTTTATGTTATATAACGACCCTCTTTTCAAAGATGTTCAACTACAGAAAATCTTTCCTGATGGAAAAACTTTTGTAGACTGTACTCCCAGGCATCCATTTGAAGAAATAGCAAAAAAATATGCCGCCATAAAAAACGAGGCAGATTTTAATCTTTCCAACTTTGTTTTAGAAAATTTTGAAGTGCCTGTTCCGCAAAATTCAAATTACACCAGCGAAATAAATAAAGGCGTTGTTAACAATATTGAATCTCTCTGGAAAGTGCTTACACGGAAGACAAACATACCTGAAAGCCACAGCACTTTAATTACACTTCCTTACCCTTACATTGTACCGGGTGGCAGGTTTGGTGAAATTTATTATTGGGATAGTTATTTTACAATGCTTGGGCTACATACATCAGGCAAGGTGAATATGATAGAGGATATGGTTAATAATTTTTCTTTTCTTATTGATACATATGGCCATATTCCCAATGGAAACAGAGATTATTTTATCAGTCGTTCGCAGCCTCCATTTTATTCGTTGATGATAAAATTGCTGGCAGAATCAAAAGGCAGTGATACACTAATTAAATACCTGCCGCAATTAGAAAAAGAATATCAGTATTGGATGAAAGGCGGAAACGAATTAACTGACAACTATAATACAACAAACCGTGCAGTAAGAATGCCCGGTGGCGAAATATTAAATCGCTATTGGGATGAATGTGATACCCCAAGGCCTGAATCCTACCGGGAAGATGTGGAACTTTCTCACCAATCAAAACATGAGGCATCTGTTTTATTCCGACACCTGCGGGCAGGAGCTGAGTCTGGCTGGGATTATAGTTGCAGATGGTTTAAAGATTCATCTGATTTTTCAACGATTCATACAACGGAGATAATACCTGTAGATTTAAATTCCTTACTCTATCATCTTGAGCAAACAATTGCTGAAGCATATCAACTTTTAGCAGAAAAAGATAAGCAGGTGCAGTTTCAACAATTAGCTGCTAATAGAAAAAAAGCGATTCAAAAATATTGTTGGAATAATGAAGCAGGCTTCTTCTTTGATTTTGATTTTTCCGAAAACAAACAAAAGAAAATTATTAGTCTAGCAGGTATAGCACCTTTGTTTTTTAACCTTGCTGAGAAAGAACAAGCTGAGAAAGTTAAGCATGTGGTTGAAACTATTTTATTAAAAAATGGTGGTGTAGTTTGCAGCAACTATACTACTGGCCAGCAATGGGATGCTCCTAACGGATGGGCGCCGTTGCAATGGATGACCATAATCGGTTTTGAAAACTATGGCTATACCGATATTGCTGCAACTATAGCACAGCGCTGGATAAAACTAAACTCTGATGTCTTTAACCGCACCGGCAAATTAATGGAGAAATATAATGTTGTTGACACTCAATTAGAAGCTGGTGGCGGTGAATACGAAGGCCAGGATGGTTTTGGCTGGACGAATGGAGTATTGTTAGCTTTGATTGATAAGTATGATTCTAAAAAATAAAGTAATTACATTGAAACAGCAAATTTCCCATATTGCTTTAGTAGTAAATGAATATGATGAAGCCATTTCATTCTATAGAGACAAATTAGGATTTGATTTAATTGAAGATACCTTTCTATCGGAAATAAAACGCTGGGTAGTAGTAAGGCCCAAGGGCTCTCAGTGCAGCTTATTATTAGCAAAAGCGGTAGGGGAAGAACAGCTTTCACGAATAGGTAATCAAACTGGAGGAAGGGTATTCTTGTTTCTATATACTGATAATTTTGAAAGAGATTATCAAAACTTGCTTACAAATAATATTGAAATTACAAGACCGCCTTCTAAAGAAAGCTATGGTACCGTGTGTGTATTTAAAGATCTGTATGGCAACCTTTGGGATCTGATTGAACCTACACCGGCTCTAAAATAAAAAAAGAATAAGGCGGAAGTGTAAAGTATTCATGATCATTTTTCACGATGATCTTTTTTTCACTCCAATAGTCGTACAACTTTCCCGGCTTCATTCCATTCTCTTTAAATACATACCAGGTAAGATGCTGTTCTTTATCGCTAAAATTATAAAGGCAATAAACCCTTTTATCGTCCCATGCTCTTAAATATCCTGCAATATGAATATTATGCGGTGTCAGCCAGGTAAGGTTCTTTTTATCTGCTATCACCGCCAATTTTTTTCTAATAGCAATTAATTGTTGTGTGCCAGTAAAAACAGCCTTTTCAACAGAACCGGGTTCATTGATTTTTTCTACTTTATCCCAATTAATAACCGGTCTGTGCATCCAGCGGTTATCATAATTTTTACCTTCGTCCTGTAAATAAGAATAATCATTTGTTTGAGCCAACTCATCGCCATAAAAGATCATAGGAATTCCACCCAGAAAAAAGCTATGCGCCTGCATCAATAATATTTTTTGAACCGATTTCTTAATTTCTTTTTTATCGCTCATTTCTAATGCCGCTTCCAAACCACACAACGAAGCTAAAGAACCGCTTATTCGTCCATCACCAGTTTTTTCATTTACACTAAACAAAGCACCTCTTGCCGGGGAGCCTTCATAATTTCCCGAATAATAATTTTTTAAAAAATTCCGATGCTCAAAAGGATCATATCCTGCTTTGCCAATCATATAATCATCATACCCCAATCCAATATCATCATGGCAACGGGTATATGTTATCCACGATGTTCCATATGGCTTTTGCAATAAAACATGTTGGGCTGCCATCATTACTCTAATATCTCCGGTTGCTAATGCATCCCATTGCAAAGCCATTTGGGTAGCGTTATAGGCGAAGTCGCATTCCTGAGCCAGTTTATTACCTGTACCAAAATATTTCATGATCTCCTCCGGGGCAACGATTGCTTCGCCCAATAAAGCCATACCGGGTGTAGCAATTTGAACACATTGCTTTATTAGCTGCAATAGCGTATGTGCCATCGGGAGATTCTGACAATCCGTTCCTTTTTCTTTCCAGATAAAAGCAGGTGCGTCAATTCTTAATACATCAATACCAAGATTTGCATAATACAAAATCGTGTCAACCATTTCTACCAATACTTTTGGGTTTCTGAAATTCAGATCCCATTGATAGCTATGAAAAACACTCATTACCCATTTGTTGCATTCGGGCACCCAAGTAAAGTTTCCGGGTGCAGCTTCCGGAAAAACTTCTGGCATATGCCTGTCAAACTCATCGGGTTCGTATCTGTCATTAAAGAAATAATAATAATCCTGATACTGCTGTTCCCCATTTTTAGCCTTTTCTGCCCATCCATGCCGATGAGAGGTATGGTTTAAAACAATATCGAGCATCAGGTACATATTGCGTTGCTGCATTTCCTTTTGTAATTCCAGCAAATCATCCATGGTACCAAATCGCTGGTTCACTTTTCTAAAATCAGAAACTGCATATCCGCCATCACTTTCTCCTTCCGGGCTTTCAAAAACGGGCATGAGATGCAAAAAGTTTACGCCCAGTTTTTCAAAATAATCAAGTTTGTTCTGCAGGCTTTTAATAGAGCCGCAGAACCGATCCACATATAAACTCATTCCAGCAATATGATTACTAAGAAACCAATGTTCTGGTTCCGTTTTTAGTTTTTTCAGATCCCGCTGCTTCAACTGAGTAGAACGGTTGGCAAATGCAAAAGCTATTGTTTTCAGCAGTGCTTCAAAATTATCTTTACCTGCCGGATGGTAAGCATATATTTTATTATACAAATTGCTCAATTCTCCCAACTGCTGTTGTAACCGTTCATTGAATGCAGTGTCAAAAATTATTTCATTTGCTTCTGTTGCTGATACTGTCGCCATCTTATCAACTAAAATTTTTAATTAAATATATCACTGCTTAAATGCTTGAACGCTTCCATAGCTCCAAGATATTCGCAGGTTCGGGCACCTGCTTTATTACCATTTAAAATGACGGCTGCCCATTCCTCAGCAGTCATGTAGTTTATTGCGTTTACTGTTTTATCAGCAAGCTGATACAATACTGCGCCAACAAAGGCATCACCTGCACCAGTAGTATCTATTGGTTTTATTGCTATACTTGGTATGACGACTGTTTTTCCATTTACACCTAGAAGAGTACCGTCTTTTCCAATGGTAATTGCAAATACTGCTTTGGTTCTTTGTAAAAATTCGTTGGCCGCATCGGCTATCGTTGCTCTGCCTGTTATCATTAATGCTTCTTCATCGCTTACTTTAAAAAAATGGCAACTATTTAAAAAATTCCAGCTTTGATCAATAAAAGATTGCTGCTCGTCTTTAAACAAAAGTTGCCGGTAATTGGGGTCGAAGCTGATAAAAATATTTTTCTGCAATGCTTTTTGCAACAGTCCCTGGTATGCAGCTTGTAAAGGGCCGGGTAAAAATCCGGTAGCAGATCCGAAATGAATAACAGAAAATTCCTTTAAATCGATTCCATCAACTTCTTCCCTGCTTAATTGCCCATCTGCCCCCCGATTAAAATAAAAATCTCTTTCTCCATTCTCCATTAATGATACAAAAGCGAATGTTGTAAAATGCTTTTCATCCTGCAGCATCCATTTTGTACTTACGCCGAATGATTGCATTACATCTATCAAATGTTTTCCAAAAGGGTCAATACCTACTTTGGCTGCCAGTTCTACCTGGCCACCTAATGCGGCTATTGCCGCAGCAACATTAGTAGGTGCGCCCCCGGGTCTTTTTAAAAAATTTTCACCGTCTGATAATGCTTTGCCTTTGTCGGTGCAAATCATATCAATCAAAGCCTCGCCAATGCAGAGTATTTTATTCATACTTTATAATTCAAAAACAATAGCT
Organism: Chitinophagaceae bacterium; assembly: GCA_022843585.1. Lineage (GTDB taxonomy): Bacteria > Bacteroidota > Bacteroidia > Chitinophagales > Chitinophagaceae > JJ008. The sequence continues at coordinate 445,757 of JALHNJ010000001.1, read as the reverse complement.
TCATAAGGCTTTAACGTTCCATTATTAGAAGCAGCCGAATAATTATTGATTAGCACTTTTGCTTTGCTGATATCTATACCTGTTTTAACACTTGCTATATTTTTAGAAAAATTAAGCAGTACTAATAATTTTTTTCCATTCAGTTCCCTTGTGTATGCAAACACATCAGAATTATTTGGATCTACCAAATTAAACTTGCCATAAACCAACACTTCGTTTTCTTTCCGAAGTCTTTGCATTTTACGAAAGTAATTAAGTACACTGCTTTTATCCTTATCCTGCACAGCTACATTTACTGTTGTATAATTAGCATTGGCGGGCAGCCACGGTTTTGCATTACTAAATCCTGCATTCAATGTTGTGTCCCACTGCATAGGTGTGCGGCCATTATCACGGGAAGAAATTTTCATGCCTTCCAAAAAACGTTTTAGATCGCCCCCTTTTGCTTTTACCTGTGCATAGTTAGTAAGTAATTCCACATCGTTGTACTGCTCTACCCTATCAAATTTGATATTGCTCATTCCTATTTCATCTCCAAAATAATAATAAGGTGTAGCTCTCATACTTAGTATTAGTGTAGTCAACATTTTGGATGAATAATCCCTGAACTCCGGTGCATCATTTCCCCACCTGGTAAGCATACGTGGTTGATCATGATTGGCCAAATAAATCGTTCCCCAACCTTTATCTATAAATGCACTATCCCATTTTGCATATATACTTTTCCATTTTACAAAATCATATCCTTTGGGGTCTGGCATTTTATATTCACCCGGTAAATAGCCAAAATCAATAGCTTCAAAATGATAAGCCATGTTCAATTCTTTGCGGTCTTCATCCACAAATTTTTTAACCCTTTCTACATCGCCCATCGCCTCTGCTACAGTTGCCACATCATACTTGCTTAATACTTCCCTGTTCATTTCCTGCACATAATCATGCAACCGGGGACCACTGGCATAATATAAACCCCAATTTCCATTGTATTCTTTAGGCAAGGGTGGCCAGGTAGTATCTTTTGATATAAATGCTAATGCATCCATTCTAAAACCATCTACTCCTTTATCGAGCCACATCCGCATCATCTTATAAATATCTTGCCGCAAGGCCGGGTTCTCCCAATTTAAATCTGGCTGAAAATCGGCAAAGTAATGCAGGTAGTAAGAGTTCGTTGCTTTATTAAATTCCCAACCATATGCTTTTTCATCAAAAATACTCCAGCGATAGGGCGGTTCTCCTTTTTCTGCTGGCCACCAATGAAAATAATTATAGTAGGGACTTTCTCTTGACTTACTGGCTTCTTTAAACCATTTGTGTTCGCTACTGCAATGATTGAGCACCATATCCATCATTACTTTTATTCCCCTTTCTTTAAATCCTTTTAGCAACGCATCAAAATCAGCCATGGTGCCAAATTGCGGATGAATATTTTCATAATCACTAATATCATAGCCATTGTCTTTTTGTGGTGATGCATAAATAGGGTTCAGCCATACTGCATCTATTCCTAAACTTTTAATGTAATCTAGTTTTGAGATGATACCTTTTACATCACCCACCCCGTCCCCATCACTGTCTTTAAAGCTGCGTGGATAAATCTGGTACACCGTAACCTCTTTCCACCATTTTTTTTCGATGGTACTATTTGTTGTAGCAGGTTTGCTTTTTGATTTGCAGCCAAGGGATGCTAAAACAAAAAACAAAATAACTAAGAGGCTCTTATTAATTCTCATACATTTAATTTAATGACCAGTTGCCGCAGGCAAAACAGCATCTCCTGTTATCTTTTTAGATTTAAGAAGTGTAGTAAATATTGCTGCTATTAAAAGAAGTACACCCGCAAATACAATCGCCTTACCGGGGTTATTTCCTAATAAGTGCTTTAGTATATAGCCAAAAGTTACCGTCTGCAGCAACATTGGTATTACTATCATCATATTTATCACACCCATATATACGCCATATCTTTCCTTGGGAATTTCACTTACCACCATCAGATATGGAATACCCATCATACTGGCCCAGCCAATACCAAAACCGGTAATGGCAAAAAATAAAAGGGTTTTACTTTCAATAAACGGGAAGGCAATGAAACCAAGTCCGGCTAAAACAAGACAAAAGAAATGAACCCATTTCGGGCTATATTTTCTGGCAAACCCTACCAGTGCAAAAGCAGTAACAAATGTTACTATATTGTACCAACCATTTACGGATCCTGCGAGACTCACTGCCTTTTCATACAATTCTTTATTTTCTGGTGTGGTATTATACACAGACAACCCTATGCTCTTGGCACTATTTTGCCAATAACAAAACAAAGCATACCATTGAAAAAGATAAACGAGAGCCAGTTGCCACATTATTTTTGGCATTACAGATATGGCTTCAATGATTTCAATATTCTGTGCAAATAAAATTTTAGTCGTTTTATTTTTCTCCACTTTTCTAACAACATTTTTCAGCAGGCCCTTTACAAAAAGGGATGGGATTAACAGAACAAGTATTACGGCGTAAGCAATAATGGTAGTGAAAATGGATAAGAAAAATTGAACAAGCGGATGCGGCATTCCCTCGTTCTTCTTTTTTATATCCGCTAACTCCTCTGCTGTAGGTGGAATTTCCGGAGTTGTATGCATACTCCATAAAACAGATACAATTGAGCAAATAGCACCCAATATAAATGAAGCAAAAACCCAGGTAGGCAATTTGCCAGAATATCCAACAAATACTATCGGAAAGATGGCCAATGAATAATTAGCCAGTGTTTGTCCGAAGCCCGTAAAAAAACTTTGGGCCTGAAAACCCATTGCCTGTTGGGAGGGATCCAGTTTATCAGCAACAAAAGCCCGGTAAGGTTCCATCGCTGTATTATTTCCTGCATCTAAAATCCATAGCAAGCCAGCGGCCATCCATAATTCTGAACTAAAAGGAAAGAGAAACAGTGCAAGACTACATAGGATGGCCCCTATTAAAAAATAAGGTTTTCGTCTTCCAAATTTTGGATGCCATGTTTTATCGCTTAAAGCGCCGATAATAGGTTGAATAATTAGCCCGGTTAAAGGACCTGCCAGGTTAAGTAGTGGAATCTCATCGGGCTTTGCACCTAAAAAATCATAAATGGGGTTGACTGCACTTTGCTGCAAACCAAAACTATATTGAATGCCAAAAAAACCAACATTCATATTAATAATCTGCCAAAAACTTAATCGTGGTTTTTGCAAAGACATAAGCAATCGTTTTGATAGTCCTAAAATAAAGAATGAAGCGGTTTTTTTCTAATAACTATTTGTATATCAGAAACCTGCAAACGTTTGATGTTGAGAAATAAACCACAATAAGAACTAGTTATTTGCCCGATTTATTTGCTTCAAGATGGACCCAATTATCTATTTTGCAAACCAAGAAATTGACTGGAAATGAAAAGAAAAATCATAGCATCTCTTATAGTATTAGTTATTGCTTTTATTGTATACTACATATCATTCGTACAGCATCAGTTTAAAAAAACGGTAAGCATTCAGTTGCCTATTATTGCTGTAACAGAACAATTCAATTCCCCGTCAAATCTTAAAAAATGGTTTATGCCTTTTTTAAGTGCATCAACAAATTCCACGGACACTCTTATTGAAACAAACAAAGTATTAACGTTAGGCAGTTATCGGTTAGAAGTAATAAATAAATCTATTTACAGCTGTATATTGAACTTTTCAGACGCAAAAAAAACTAAATCTTTTTTGGTTTCGGCTTTGCCTGATACAGCAAAAGAAGGAGCTACCACAATTGATTTTTATTATAATAACTCTTATTTAAAAGAGTTATTGTTTTCCGGGGATTTAGAAAAAAAAGCAAAGCAAAGTTTCGCCGATTTTCAAGAATATCTTCAGGACACTAAACGTGTATACGGATATGAAATAGTGCCTGTTAAAGTAGTTGATACTTTGTTCCTGTTTAAAAGAGAAACAGTACCACTGGCTGATAAGAAAAAAGGAATTAAGTTAATTTTTGACAATCTGATTGCCTATGCAGATAAACATAACCTGGGCTATAATGGTAATAGAATTTTTTATAGCCAAAAAGAAGAAGACAATATAACGTTGTTTGCAAGTATAGGAATTAGCAAGGAACTTATAATTCCGGAAAATGAAAATTTTGAAATTAAAAGAATGCCATTTGAAAAAAACCTACTGGAAGCAACTTACCAGGGACCATACGGAGAGGTAGATAAAGCTTTTGATGCTTTAAAAAAATATTTATCCGACCGTAATTTATCTTCAATTGCTATTCCTTACCAAAAATTTATAAGTGATGGATATGATTTTTCTGACGAACAGATAGTACAAATGAAAATCTACTCTCCTATTTTTTAACTACTGCTTCTTTTTGGAAAGAACCTTAAGACTATCGTTATTTCTTGCTACTATAAATATTTCCTGCTTATTTAGCAGTGTTACTTTTTGAATATTTCTTACTTCCCCTTTAATAGGAGTTTGATCTAAAGCCTCATATTTAAATTTACCTCCCCCTGCATTAATCAATAATGATCCAAAGTCAGCATCGTACCGGCCCAACTGAACATTATTAGAATAAAAGTTTCCACCAATCAGAATATCTGGCAGTTGGTCACTGTTTGCATTAAATATAGCTCCCGCTTTCAGCGGGGTAAGCTGTAATTGCCATGGAAGAGCCTGCACAGTAAAGTTTAATCCTCCATTATTTATTAAAACAGCATTAGAAAAATAATTTGCTGAGAAAATGGCTGCATCATTCAATTTGCTGGCACCAAATATTTCTTTGAGCGAAGCTTTGGCAAAATCTTCTGCGTACAGGAATTTCTTTTTTAAAAACGGCATTTGCTTTTCCAGATCAGCCTTATTTGCAAATAAATAATCCTTACCATTTTGAGAAAATGTTACAATCTGCTCCTTTTTACCATTTCCGTCAAAATCATAGTAATACATTTTTACTGGGTCTGCAGCACTTGCTTTTAACCGGCTATTGAGGCCCTGGTTACCTGCAATAAAATCAATGTCTCCGTCATTATCAATATCACAGGGAAGTAAAAAATTCCACCACCCTTTATTAAGCGTAATAAATTGCTTTAAAAATTTCCCCGTATTATTTACAAATACAGCAATTCCATCCCATTCCAGTGCCAATACCAGGTCTTTATCCCCATCATTATCTATATCAGTCCATTGTGCATCTTTAACAAATCCAACATTCTTCAGACCATCTGCAAGTATTGTAGTAACATCTGAAAATTTACCGGTTCCATCGTTTTGTAGTAAATATGAGTCGGGTATTTTACCATATTCCCATGGAACTACCCTGCCGCCTATAAACAGATCTATATTCCCATCACCATTAAAATCATCGGCTACAACAGTAGAGGCGGTTAGTAATACATTGCTAAAAGCATCTGACTTTTTAACCAGTTTATTCTTTCCATCGTTAAGATATACTCTAGGTTTTAAATATTCATTGATACCATAAAATTCATTTCCGCCACTAACTACAATCAAATCAGTAAACGAGTCATTATTCACATCTACCCATATTGCATCTACATCTTCATAAGTACTATCTAAATCTAAAGCGGGTTGCATAGATTTTATGAATATGCCATTGGGCTGTTGAGTAAAAACTGAACTCTTTTGCCATTTAGAAGATCCGATGAATATATCTTCAAGTCCGTCATTATTGAAATCGCCTTTTGCCAACGCTGGCCCTTCAGTAGAAAACATAAAAGGTATTAGCGGCTCTCTGTCAAAATCAACAAATGTATTCTCCCGGTGCAAAAGAGAAAGTCTGGTTGATGCTGTTACATCTAAAAAAATATTGCTACTTTCTGATCCTTTGTTTTTTGTAAGCATTGAATAATCAAAATCATCTAAGCCTTCAGCATAGTTACAATATAGTTGAAGCGAATCAGTATGAATATTTATAGGTTGAAAAGAATTATCCGGCCAGATTAAAAAAGCTGAATCTACTTTCATAGTACCTACACTTATTTGCATCGGTATCTCCATGGCAGATAAAAAACCATGAACCGGAAACTTTTCAGAAAATATAATTTGTCCTCCTGAAAAAACAATTGCCTTGGCTCCGACAGCATTTCTATTGCCAACAGGGCCTTTAAGAATCAGTTTCGTTGACCTGGCAGACTTTTTATCATTAATTTTATTTTGGTATACTAAAGCTGGCTCGTCTATGTTGTTAACAACAATATCAAGATCGCCGTCGTTATCTAAGTCTGCATATATTGCTCCGTTTGAATAAGTTTCAACAGATCCTTTTATGCTAGTGCCAACATCGGAAAATGCAGCTTGTCCATTATTTTTAAAAAAACGATTAGGGAGTTTTATTTGCGGAAACTTTTCAATCAGATTTATATCTTTTTCCATCAAGTTATTGCTTCTGATCTTTTCCTGTATTTCCTGATTGGATATGTGATTTATATAATCAATATCATTTAATCGTTTGGGAATTCCATTTGACACAAAGAGATCTTTATTTCCATCATTATCGAAATCCATCCATAATGTAGCCCACGACCAGTCTGTAGCATAGATGCCAGAATAAAAACCGGTTTCGCTAAACAATCCATTACCCCTGTTCAATTGCAAAGCATTGTGAGCATATTGATGATTGTACCCCTTACTAATTTTTAATGAAAAAACATCATATTCATCTTCACCCAGTGATCGTTTTAGAATATACGGATCTGAAGGAAGCATATCTGCAGAGATAATTTCAGGATGTGCATCATTATTAATATCTGCCATATCTACACCCATGGAAAACTGGCTGGTATGCATAATTTTCTCCGACAGGGCATCCGTAAATCCGCCATTCTTATTATTGATATATAAATAATCATTTTCATGAAAATCGTTGCCGATATAAATGTCTGGATACCCGTCAAGATTAACATCTGAAATAGCAATGCCCAATCCATACCCGATTATAGTTTGTTGTATTCCGGCTTCTCGAGAAACATCATTGAACCTGCTACCATCATTCCGGTAAAAACGATCTCCGGATAATGAATCTATAGTTCCTTTGTAACTACTACGATCAGCAAAAGTGCTGCTGTAGCGAAGTGAGTGGTTTAATAAGTACATATCCAGGTCCCCATCATTATCGTAATCCAAAAAAGCTGCCTGCGTACTAAATCCGGAAAAATCAAGCCCATAATTTTTTGCCTGGTCTTCATAATAAGGAACTCCTGATTTACTAATTCCCTTGCAAATCAATAATTGGTTTTTACTTTTCAGAGGACCGTAGTTACCAACCCTGCAAACATAAATATCCAACAAGCCATCATCATTAATATCTGCCACCGATACTCCTGTTGACCAACCCCCATCATCAGGTATTAAAGCATCTTTTGTAACATCTTCAAATTGAAGGTTTCCTTTATTGATGTAAATCATATTCTGCGATTGATTGGAAGCAAAAAAAAGATCCACCAACCCATCATTATTAAAATCACCAGCACCTAAACCAGCACCATTATAGAAGTACATATACTTCAACATGTTAAAGTCTGGTTTATTCGTCAGCGCATTTGTAAAATCAAGCCCGGTAGTTTTGCTTTCTAAAACTTCAAAAAGAATAGGACCTTCTTGTTTTTTATTAGTTGAACAAGCACCTAAAAAAAGGAGACAAGAGCTAATAATACAATACCATTTATTTTTTTGTATCATACCCATCAGCTCAAAACTTATTTAAATTATACAGTATCGGATAAGTACCATTCTGGAGAATTAGCAGTTGTATTTTTGATTGCGATCGAAATGGTATAATACTCTTTATTTCACCCCGCACATCTATACCAGAATTTGAAGGCTTTATCCATTCCATATCTCCCTTGCCTTTATTTATCAATACATGACCATAACTGGCATCTAATCTTGAAAACTGAGGTTGAAAATAAAAAAGGTTGCCGCCTAAAACCAAATCGTTTTTGCCATCCTTATTTAAATCAGTACTCAATATTGCATTTACACTGGATAGTTGGGTGAAAACGGGCAGCTTTTTGACTTCAAACTTTCCGCCACCTTTATTCATTAATAAGCAGCTGGAATTATAATTAAATTCAAATACCGCTGCTTTCTTTATGTTAGCATCCGAAAATAATTCCTGCACAGATCTTCTTGCATAATCTTCAAAATTCAAATTTTTCTTTTTTAACCCGGGTATTTGATCGGTAATATCTCTTTTCATAAAGACCGGTACATCTTTATTATTTACAGTTCTTGAAATAATCTTATCCTGTGTTCCATTACCATCAAAATCATGAATCCATAATTTGACAGGATTTTCAATAGATGGTTGCAGATAAAAATTCTCTCCAATATTTCCTAACACAATATCATTTACTTTATCCCCATCAATATCGGTTACTGAAATTGACTGCCACCATCCTTTCATGTTACTTAGTGTATTACTAACTTGTGTGGTTTTCCCTTTAATAAATGAATACACGACCGGCGCCATCCATTCACCCACCACTATCAACTCTTTGTTGCGGTCACCTTCAACATCAGCAAAAACTGCTGCTGTTATCATCCCCGGTTTTAATTTTTCGGAAATTTGAAAAACTCCTTTGCCATTATTTGTATAGAGATAACTTTCTGGAACTACACCATAATTCTGTGGCACACTTCTGCTGCCTACAAATACATCAATGTCCCCGTCGCCATCAATATCTGCAGCAACTGCTACTGCCGCATTATATGCATAATCCGGAAAAGCATTGTCCGCTAGCTCAAAGTTGCCTTTGCCATCATTTTTATACAACCGGTGAAAAAGCAAACGGCTGCCTGGCGGTTGAACATTTCCTCCAGCGCCTATAAATAAATCCTGATCTCCATCTCCATCTGCATCAAAAAATAGTACAGCTATATCTTCAAAATCCTTTTCTTTTTCAAAAATATTATTGCCCTTTACAAATCCTTTTAATGTTTGTATATAAAGTATGCCTGGCTGCCCGGATGCACCGCCTATAAAAACATCGGTCATACCATCCCCATTTACATCTGCAGTGTCTGCATGAGGGCCTTCCCTGGAAAGCATTACTGGTATATTTCTTTCTGCATAAAAATCTACATACTCATCCTCTGTATGTTTTTCAAAAAAGACATTATCACTTTTTGTAAAAAGGGATGTCGGTAATTGCTCTTCCGATTGTATAGTAATTGAATCTTGACCCTGCAATATGATATGTTCTTTATTTACCCCGGGCCTGATAATTTTGGAAATACTTTTATCCGGCCAATAGATAATAGCCGAATCAGCCTGTCCTTTCCCAAGCCCGATAATTTGCTTATAATCTACTGAAGACTGAAACCCACGAGAAGGGAATAGTTCCCTGCTTATAATCTGGCTTCCCTGATAAATTTTTATCTTAGAGCCTATTGCAAAAGTATTTTTACCTTTTCCCTTGAGTAAAAAACTGATATAATTATTACCTGCTAATTTTTTGCTTTCATTCTTATAAACAAACGACTCCTGATTTACATTATTAACAACTAGATCAAGATCACCATCATTATCAAGGTCGCCATAAGCAGAGCCATTGGAGAAGGATGGTTTTCCCAAACCTGTTTCCTTTGCTACATCATTAAATTGAAGATTTCCTTTATTCAAATAAAATTTATTCGGTATCGGAATAGAAGGCATTTTATTTACTACTTCGTCAAACTTGTCTTTTTGCCCGGTTGATACCATTTTCTGAATCACATCATTCGCAAAAAAATCAATAAAATCCTGGTTGGTTACATCTTTGTAAATACCGTTACATACAAAAATATCAGAAAGGCCATCATTGTCTGCATCAAAAATTAATCCGCCCCAACTCCAGTCGGAGGCAGCTACCCCACTGTAATACCCAGTTTCTGCAAACCTGTTATTCTGCGTATTTACCTGTAATGTATTTTGTGTGTACTGGTAATAAAATCCCGATTTTTCTTTCAGCCTGTTTACATCGATATTATCAAAAGAAGTATTTGCTTTTAACCTGTAATCATCATCAGGCAGCATATCTGTAGTAAAAATATCAGGAAAACCGTCGTTATTAATATCACCCATATCCGCTCCCATTGATGAGTGACTAACATGCTGGGTCCATTCTTCTATTTCATCTTTAAAAGTTCCATCTTTCTTATTAATGTATAGGTAATCTCTTTCAAAAAAGTCATTCGAAACATAAACGTCCGGATAATGATCCCCATTCACATCGCCTATGGTAACTCCCAATCCAAAACTAATAAGGCTACCATAAATACCGGCTTCTTTACTTACATCTACAAATTTGTCGCCATCATTTCGATAAAGATGATCTCCTCCGCCTTTCAAAAAATCAGCAACAGGCCAATCAGGTGCTCTTAAATTTCTTTTGTTTGCATAGTTCAATGTATTTACCGGAATAAAACTATTGTTGACAATAAAACAATCTAAATCCCCATCTAAATCATAATCAAAAAAAGCAGCATGGGTAGTATAACCTCCTTCATTGGTCAAACCGTATTCATCCGCTTTCTCCGTAAAGGTGAGGTCTTTATTATTAATATATAATTGACTTTTTGGAATTTGGCCATTGACGTAGCCTGCATTGCAGATAAAAATATCTAACCAACCATCGTAATTAATATCAACAAACACAATACCCGTACTCCAGTCATTTTTTGGAATAAATCCGGCTTTTACAGAAATATCTTCAAATTGAAAATTTCCTTTGTTCAAATACAGTTTGTTGCTACCCATGTTAGCGGTAAAAAAAACATCTGATAGTCCATCGTTATTAATATCCCCGATAGCTACACCGCCGCCATTGTAAAAATTGCGATAACTGAAAATATTAAAATCAGGAGTGTTTTGAATTATGTTCTTAAAATCAATACCTGTATTTTCCTGTAAAGAAAACAAGGGAGGCTCTTTTTTACTTTGCTGACAACTTAGCGAAGTAACAATAAATGCTAAGAAAAAATACAGCGATGCCTTATTCACTTTTCGTTGATTAAAGTTTAAAATCCAAATCTATTACTTTTAAGTACAAGCAGTCAGTATATGTGTAAAATCCTACGGTCAATTTCATAAAAAAAGCCATTTTTTTAAAATGGCTTTTGATTGCTTAAACTAACTGCTTATTTATTCGAAACTATTAATATCCCGGATTTTGAGTAAGATTAGGATTAATGATCAATTGCTCGTTAGGGATAGGGAAAAGTAAACGTTCATTTCCACTTACGGCAGGTTTCAATGCTCTTGGAGCAAGGAACTTACCAAATCTGATCATATCATTTCTTCTCCATAATTCCCAGTAAAGCTCACGGCCCCTTTCATCAAATAAAGCATCCAGTGTTACAGCTCCTAATGCAGGAACACCACGACTAGGAAGTGTGCGGATGTAATCAACTATAGCTGCAGGAGTTGAACCGTAAGGACCTGCTGCTGTACCGGTACCGCCACGAAGTATAGCTTCTGCTTTCATCAATAAGATATCTGCCAAACGGAAAATAACAAAATCGTTATTCCAAGGAAACTGGCTTACAAGATCCGGAACATATTTCATTACTCTCACACCAGTTATTTCCAGGTTGTTTCCGGTTTCTTTTAATTGAACAGCTTTGGTAAATGATAATGGATTACCCTTTCTATCCAGTAATGCTGTTCCGCTCTGGTTATACTGCTGGCCTTCCAACAAACCAACCCAAAGACCCGTTACATTTGTTAAGCCCGGATAATAACCAGGTTGACCGGGTGCCGGAGGTCCTGCAACTGCTCCTGGCCCACCTCTTCTTTTATCAGCAGAGCTAAACTTATCATAGAAATCGCCTAAAGTTGAAAACCCATTCCAACCACTTGGGTTCATGTTGTAATGCAAGCCTTGAAAATTCATAAACATTGCACCGTTACCACCAATACCTAAACCATTATCGTTGCGTTGTGTATAAATAAGCTCTGTGCCGATAACATCATTATTAGGAGCAAAATTGTCGAAATAATTAGCGGTAAAACTATAACTACCGCTATTAATAATTTGGTCGGCTAATGAAATAACCTGGTTCATGTCGGCTGCAGAAAAAGTAGGTGCAACTCTGTTTGCATACACTCCTTTGTTCAAATAAATTTTCATCAACAATGCTCTGGCAGCATTTCTATTCGCTATACCTATGCCTGTTGCCGGTAAATTTGGTATAGCTGCATTTAATTCCGCTATTAAAAAATCTGCACACTCCGTACCTTTTTTTACTTCAGGCAAAGACGCTGTTAAATCTCCAAGAGAAGTTGAACGGAATGGAACCTGGTCCCAACCATCTAATGCATACCACATCGCTAATGACCGTAAGAAAGTAGCTTCAGCTTTTTGTTGAGCAGTAGCAGTAGTTGCATCCAATACCGTAGTTGCAGCAAACTGTGATTGTGCTAATTGACGATATGTAGCTGTAAGATATGCATGTTCATCATTCCATCTATGACTATGGTACACTCTCCAAATACCATTATCATCCCAGTCACCACCTCTTGTTGGTCCTACCGATTCATCAGTAGTATGTTCAAAAGAAGCAAACAGTCTTTCCTGGTTATTATATAGATTTTCAATTGACCTGTATGCACCAACTAATAATGCAGTTGCGTTAACCGAACCACCACCACCACTGGAACCACCTACTGCGGTTTCACTCTTAAAATTCTCTTCAAGCTTGGTACAGGAAGAGATAATAAGGACTGAGGTAAGAATCAATATTATTTTATTATATTTCATATGACTTAATTTATTAATGATCATAAACTGATTAGAGTCCAAAGTTTATACTGAAAATAAACCTGCGGGCACTTGGGTAAGGAATATATTCAATTCCATTTGAAGGTATTCCGCCAATGTTCTTATCAACGTTCACTTCCGGATCAAATCCAGTGAAATTAGTTAGGATAAAAAGATTCTGCCCGGTAAGAGAAATGCTTGAATTTTTTACAAACTTAACAATCTTCCCAAGGCTGTAAGAAAGTGTTGCATTTGCCATTTTCAGGTAATTTCCTTTTTCCAGGTACCTGTCTGAAGTTGTAATCGGGTTAGAAAGATCTTCTTTATCAGGACTATTAATTAAAGAACTAACCACATTTCTTGTTCCCAAATTTGTAATAGGAACAACTGAAGTAGCGGTATTGTTGTAGATATAGTGGCCAAAAGCGCCGTTCATATTAATTACCAGGCTAAATTTTTTGTAAGTAACATCAGTGCTTAAACCCAATAACATATTGGGGTTAGGATCTTCCCCATAAAAAGAAACATCTCCATCTTCTGCATAAATACTCTGGCCAGTTGTTTTATCTATACCCTCAAAACGACGTAAATAATAAACATTTAAAGGATATCCTGAAGCTAATTTCTGAACGAATGCACCTGTGCTACCCTGTCCGGAGATTGCGCCAGTGTTATATGTACCATTCAAACCGTCAATTTGATTTTTCAGGAACGCTGCATTAACCCCAAAATTCCAGGATAGATTTTCTTTAGCAATAATATTTGAGTTTAATGTCAACTCAACCCCTTTATTAGTAATAAGTGCCGGAAAATTCTGCCATTGTTTTGCACTTGATGCACCGGGTTGTGGGAAATCAACTTCAAACAACACATCATCAGTTTCTTTATTGAAGTAATCAACAGAGAAATTAATACGATTATTAAGTAGGGAGAAATCCAACCCTGCATTAAAAGTGGTAGATGTTTCCCATCTCAATTCTGGATTTCCAACGTTTTGCTGGGTAAGAGACCCTGGACCTGAAACTCCAAATCTTGTTTGAGAAGCTCCAGAAGGAAACTCTTGATTACCAGTTTGTCCCCATCCTAATCTTAATTTCAGCCCTTTAACAAAACTTACAGAGTTCATAAAACTCTCATTGCTGATATTCCATGCTGCAGAAAATGAAGGGAAAGTACCATACTTATTATTCTCCCCAAACTTTGTAGATCCATCAGCTCTAACAGTTGCAGTTAATAAATACTTTTCTTTAAAATTAAGAGCTACTCTTCCAAAATATGATTGCAGCTCATTGGTTGGAGCCTCATAATTGCTGATTGTACGGGAAGCTTGGGTTGAAAAGCCAAGCATATTATAGTAAGGAATACCAACATCTTGAAAGTCCTGAGCTGTTATTGAATTGCTGGTGAATTCAAACTTATTGTACTCATATCCTAACACCGCATCTAAATTTAATGCTGTTGTAATTTTCTTATTATAGCTTAACGTATGAATAAACTGCTGCGTTCTAACCCGGTTATTTCCTACAGAAGCAAATCCCCTGTCTCTATACCTGTCTATATTTAATAATTGTCTCCCTACAGCCGCTTTTCTTCTTCCATCGCTCTGATTGATGGCATAGAGAAACCTGTATTCCAAGTTGTCTGTAAATTTATAATAGGGAGATATGCTTCCATAAATTGTGGAGGTATTTACTCTATCCTCATACATTCGGAGAAACCATACCGGATTTATTGAACTAGCGCCAAATTGCGGCTGGATCCAGGGGGTGCCATCAGGATTGAATAAAGGGTGTGTAGGGTTCCACTGTAATGCCTGACCTATTAAGTTACCTTCAAAGCCGGCATCTCTGGTAACCGGAACTACATCTTCATTTAATTGCGCTGTATTTAGGGATACATCTAAGCCCAATTTTTTAGAATCAAGAAATTTAAAATTTCCGGTAAATCCTACCGTATATTTTGTAAGACCAGATTCTTTTATAATACCATTTTCGCCTAAGGCACTTGCAGAAAATCTGTAACGGGCATTGGTATTACCTCCACTTGCCGCTACATTAAGATTATGTGTAACGCCGGTTCTTAAAATTTCATTCATAGCATTAACGTTAGAGCCATAGTCGCCACCTGTTAAACTATACTTCGCTAATGCAGCACGGTATTCATTACCATCTAAAACATCTAACTGTTTTAAAATTTTTGCGGTACCTACAGAATATCCTACCTCAATTTGCGGATCGCCACCTGTACCTCTTTTAGTAGTGATTAAAATTACACCGTTAGCTCCCCTTGAACCATATATTGCTGCAGCTGACGCATCTTTTAATACATCCATGCTGGCAATATCTGCCGGGTTAATAAATGTAAGCGGGTTGCCACCAGGGCTATCACCAATATTATTAAGACCCAGACCCGGGCGACCAGAACCACCTTCTAAAGGCACTCCATCTACAACGATCAACGGGCCATTACCTGCTCTCACCGAGCTGGCACCCCTGATACGAATTGTAGCACCTCCACCCGGTTGGCCACTGTTATTGGTAACTTGCAAACCGGCAACTTTACCTTGAATTAATTGATCAGGAGAAGTAACCACTCCTTTATTAAAGTCTTTAGCTTTAACAGATGCAATTGCACCCGTTAAATCCTTCTTCTTAGAAGAGCCATAACCAGTTACTATAACCTCATTCAAATTAGAGCCGAAAGTTGCTTCAAATGAAACATCTACGGAATTCTTTCCGGCAATTGAAATTTCCTGAGAAGCATAGCCGATAGAGGTTATAACAATTGTGTTTACGTTCGGACCTACATTAATACTGAAAGTACCGTCAGATTTGGTTGTAGTTCCACCCTTAGCGCCTTTGGGCTGAACAGATGCACCCGCAACAGGAGATCCGTCTTTTGAATCTGTAACTTTTCCGGTAATCGTTCTGTCCTGAGCAAAGGATACTTGAAGGATAAGAACGAATACGATGCTAAATAGAGCAGAAAGCAGTTTTTGTGCAGACATAAGCAATCGATTTTTGAAATTTATAATCTAAATACTAAATACAATACATTGATCCCGTGGCAAACAGGACTGAATGATTAAACAGATAAGGTTTGTATTACAACTTTAGCACTCAATCTTTTATATCTGAATGTTAAAAGAATGTAAATACATTATAAATTTATATTGATTTATGTGTACCAAAAACACTTTGCAAGTCAAAATTTGCAGGTTTTTGCCCGCAAACATTTTCGCAAATGTTTGCGGTGGATAAAATAATGAACGTAATTTTAATATAATTGCCACAAAATGGGACAAACTGCCACTTTAAAGAAGATTTCCGTTCAGCTCAATATGAGCATCTCTACTGTGAGCAGGGCCTTGAAAAATCACCCTGATATATCTGAAAACACGAAAAGAAAGGTAAAAGAACTGGCAGCCCTCATGGAATATGAACCCAACAGCTATGCGGTAAACCTGCGAACCAACAAAAGCAAAGTACTGGGATTGATAGTACCTGCCATTTCAAACATGTTCAACGAGTCATTTATATCTGCTGTGGAAAATGAAGCCAGAAAAAGTGGGTATTCATTAATGATATTACAATCCGGCGACGACCCGCTGCAAGAAAGCGAAAATCTAAAGCTGTGTAAACATTACAGGGTGGATGGAATTTTTATTTCGCTGGCAGCTGAAAGTTATTCCAGTGAACTTTTTACTAAATATATAGCTGCAGACATCCCCATTATTTTTTTTGACAGAGTGCCGGAAGCTGGCAACTTTGATACAGTGTGTATGGCTGATGAAGAAGCAGCTACGATGGCAGCACATGCTATTATTACATATAAAAAGAAAAAGGTGCTGGCACTATTTGGCAACCCGGTTTTATCTATTACTAAAAAAAGAAAGGATGCCTTTTTAAAAATACTGGAGAAAGAAAAAACTGTAGTGGTAGAAGTGCAGTATTGTATTAACGGGGCAGATGCCACTCAACATGTTACAAAAACTATAAGCAAAACAAACCCACCAGACCATATATTTTGCATGAGTGATGAAATACTAATTGGAGCCATGAAGGTGTTGAAAAATGCTCCGTTGAAAATACCAGAAGATATATCCGTACTGGCTATCAGTAATGGTTTTATACCGGGACTTTTTAACCCGGAAATAAGCTATGTAGAAACCAGTGGATTTGAATTGGGTAAACTAGCCATTAAAAGGATGCTGGAAAACATGGAAGCAAAAACACCAATAAAAGCTATCATGCTGCCTTCGAGATTTGTAGAAGGAAATTCCCTGTAATCATTTGGAGTTAACAACAAATTTACTAGCTATACTTTTCGCTGGTATTGCTTTTTCAATCCATACAATTTTCCGGGACGATGAGAAAGATTGGTTTCCATTTCATTTAAATCCTGTAACCAATCTTTCACTGAAATTTTTTTCCTGAAATTGCGGCGGTCTAACGACACTCCCAATATTGATTCATATACTTCCTGCAAATCCCTTAGTGAGAATTTTTCAGGTAACAAGTTAAAAATTACCGGCTGCTCCATTACCTGTTCCCGCAATCGGTGCAAGCAGCTTTCTAATATTTTCTTATGATCGAATGCCAGCTTTTTAATTTGTTTTAAAGAATGCCAGTGCAGTTCATTGTGACTGAGCTTTAGTTTGTGGTTGCTAATATCCAGAAGAGAATAATAAGCAATAGTAATCACCCTGCCCGACGGATGCCTCCCAACACTGCCAAATGCCTGCACCTGTTCCAGGTACACATCATCTAACCCTGTTCTTTCTTTTAATACCCGGTAAGATGATTTGGTAAGATCCTCATCGGGCTTTACTAAATCGCCAAGTAGCGAATACAATCCTTCAAACTCTTTTAAATCAGATTTAATAAGCAATACTTTTATTTCTTTAGCCTCATAACCAAAGATGACACAGTCTACAGATACTGCGATATTGAAATAATCGAGGTGACTTATTTTTTCACTCTCCGCTGTTTTCAATTTTAATTCATTTGCCATACATCAAATTCCATTGATAGTTATTTATTACGCATCTGTCCGCTCTACAATAATTAAATGATAGCTTCTATTTCAGCAAATATATGCCTACAGGCAAACTATTTAGCCAACCAACATTTCGAAGACAATTTTTATTAAACCCTGCATGGGGTATTATTTTGTTTGGGCTAACTTTACCAGCCAACATTAAGCTATGTACTCAACAGAAACGACCCTTGCTTTTCAACATCTCACAACAGAATTATATAAAAAACAGTCTGCCGGAACCTTATCAAAAAAAGAACTACAGCAGTTGCGGGATGTACTTCGTTTTCATGAACATCGCTACTATATATTAAACGACCCATTGATTGCAGATTATGAATACGATCAGCTATACAAAGCCCTGGAAAAAATTGAACATGAAAATCCTTCATTAATTAGTTCGGATTCTCCAACACAACGGATAGCAAAAGGATTGACAAAAGATTTCCCTACTGTTCAGCATCTTGTTCCCATGCTTTCTCTCGACAACTCATATAATGCAAACGACCTGAATGATTTTGACAGAAAAGCAAAAGAATTAACTGGCTTATCCTCGATTGAATATTGTGTTGAACCAAAATTTGACGGTGGTAGTATTTCACTGGTGTATGAAAACGACTTACTAACCCGTGGCGCTACCCGTGGCAATGGTGTAGAAGGTGATGAAGTAACAACCAACATCAAACAAATCCGCTCAGTGCCATTATCTGCAAAGTTTTCAACGTATGGATTGCAACAAGTGGAGATAAGAGGTGAAGTGCTCATCAATAAAAGGAATTTTAGTTTATACAATGAAAAACTAGCTGAGCAAGGTTTAACCCCCCTTGCTAATCCAAGAAACGCAGCTGCAGGAACATTGCGAATTAAAGACCCCAATGAAGCGGCCAAAAGAAACCTTGAAGCATTCGTTTATCATGTAAGTTATTTCTCATTATTAAAAGGCAAAAAAATACCGGCTGAGTTAACTACCCACTCTGGCTCATTAGCTATGCTATGGGATCTTGGTTTTCGCAGTCCACAAAAAGAAAAAAAAGTATTCAAGGGAATTGAGGCAGTTATAAAATACTGCAACGAATTTGAAGTAAAGAGAGATGACCTGCCTTATGAAATTGATGGTATGGTAATAAAGGTGAATGAAATTGAATTGCAGGATAAAATGGGTATGACATCTCATCATCCCCGCTGGGCCATTGCCTTTAAATTCAAAGCAAGGCAGGCAACAAGTAAACTAATAGATGTGGAATACCAGGTAGGAAGAACGGGTGCAGTAACACCGGTTGCAAAATTAGAACCAGTAGCCGTAGGGGGAGTAACAGTAAGCAGCATTTCTATTCATAATGAAGAGTATATAAAAGAAAAAGATTTGCGCATTGGCGATGCGGTGTTAATTGAAAGAGCAGGCGATGTAATTCCACAAATCGTAAAATCACTGCCTGATACAAGAACAGGTAAAGAGAAAAAAATTGTATTCCCGACTACTTGCCCTGTTTGTTGCAGTAAATTATTTAAAGAAGAAGAAGAAGCCGTTTGGCGTTGTATAAATATTGAATGTCCCGCTCAAGTAGTAGAACGCATTATACATTTTGTAAGTAAAGATGCGATGGACATTCGTGGTTTTGGAGAAGCGAATGTGCGAAAATTTTATGAACTCGGCTTACTAAAAGATATTCCAGGTATTTATCAATTAGATTATGTCGCAATCGCCAAACAAGAAGGGTTTAAAGAAAAATCTATAGAAAATCTAAAAGCCGCCATAGAAAAATCAAGACAACAACCTTTGCACAGGCTAGCCTATGGATTAGGTATTCGCTTTGTTGGGGAAACGACTGCCAAAACATTGGCACAAGCTGTAAACCACTTACTTGATTTTAAAAATTTTTCTTTAGAAGATTTACAAAATCTCGAAGATGTAGGCCCAAAAGTAGCCGGTAGCATTCATCACTTCTTCAGCAATAAAAACAATATTGAAATGCTTGAGCAATTGGAAAAACTCGGGTTACAGTTAAAAAATCCAAAGAAAGAACATGCTGTAACTGGCGGCAATTTGCAAGGGCAAACCTTCTTATTCACCGGCACATTGCCTACTTTAAAACGCAGCGATGCCGAAGCAATGGCAGAAGCAAATGGCGGACAAATACTCAGTGGTGTTAGTGCCAAGCTGAACTATCTTGTTGTAGGTGAAGACGCTGGAAGTAAATTAGAGAAAGCAAAAAAGATAAATACCGTCCGGATTATATCAGAAACCGAGTTCCTTCAAATCATTGGTAAGAAATAATATTTGTTATCCATTTCTTTTTTTAACTTAGTACAGATACTAACTACCTGCTCTGATAACCTCTACGTACCGCCGTTATTAATTGCACCCCGGCCCTGGCTAAAAAATTTTTTATGATAAAAAAAATAGCCGGTGAAATCTGGAAACCATTAACGTTTTCCGGCTGGAGGCAACTACGCAATCGTTATGGAGTTTCTAACAAGGGACGAATAGCCAGTTATAAAAAAGAAGTGCTGGAAGATGGAAAGCTATTGAGCGGTTCGCTTACGACCGGCTACCGCACTCTCAACCTCCATCGCCCTAACAATAAAGGCACTCTTTATATCCATCGGGAGATGGCACATATTTTTTTAACCAAACCTTCTGCGCAACATAAATACGTAATTCATCGCAATCATAATAAGCTTGATAATAACATCAGCAATCTTCGTTGGGTAACTTTACAACAGATGATTGCTCACCAACAACAAAGCCCTGCCAAAATTGCCTATAAAATAAAACAAGCCAACCGTACACAAGGACTAAAGCTTTCGGCAACACAGGTAAAAAAAATTAAAACAATTCTTAATAGCAAAAGCCGCAACATTACTATAAAAAAACTGGCAGAAAAATATAATGTTAGCGAAATGACGTTATATAGAATTAAGAGTGGAGAAAACTGGGGAAGAATAAAGTGAGTTTGTAGTTTTTGGTTCATAGTTTATTGTTATACTACTCTGTGGTAACTTAGCAAAAAATAAACATGCTAAGTCCTGCTACTATTAAATTCTTGAAAGATTTAAAAGGGAACAATAACAAGCCCTGGTTTGACATTAACAGGAAAGTATATGAGAGTGCAAAAGCTGATTTTGCAAATTTCATTCAGGCAGTTATTGATCAGCATGGAAAGAAAGATGCATCTATAAAAAATATTGTTGCCAAAGATTGTATGTTCCGTATCAACAGAGATGTTCGTTTTGCTAAAGACAAATCGCCCTACAAATCAAACTTTGGCGCCAGCATTAATAAAGGCGGGAGAAAAGCAAACAGCTCTGCGGGGTATTATTTTCATTTAGAACCCGGAAGCAGTTTTACTGGTGGGGGCATTTGGATGCCCATGCCCGACGAATTAAAAAAAGTAAGACAAGAGATTGATTATAATTTTTCAGATTTCAAAAAAATAATCACTGCCAAAAAATTCAAATCCATTTATGGCGATTTAAATAAAAGTGCTGAATATACTCTAAGCCGGGTACCAAAAGGATATGAAGCTGATAACCCCGCAGCGGAATATTTAAAAATGAAAAGTTTTATTGCGATGATAGAGATCAAAGACACAGACCTTGTTTCCAAAGATCTTGTAAAAAAAACGGTTGCAGCTTTTGAAGCTCTGCAACCGGTGATAGAATTTATAAATAAGAGTATGGAGTAAAATCAAAGTAATTTTTTCGAGAGCATATATTCTGCAATCTGTACCGCATTTGTTGCAGCTCCTTTTCTAAGATTATCGGAAACCACCCACATATTCAACGTATTTGGCTGACTTTCATCTCTTCGTAACCTTCCTACAAACACTTCATCCTTTTCATGTGCATCTATCGGCATTGGGTAGTGCTGTGCAGCATCATCATTTTGTACTACAATACCCGGCGTAGCTGCTAATAGTGATTTAAGTTCGGTCAAATCAAAATCCTTTTCAAATTCTACGTTCACACTTTCACTATGGCCACCTATTACCGGAATACGAACAGTAGTAGCTGTTACCCGGATAGAATCGTCCCGCATAATTTTACAAGTTTCTTTCACCATTTTCATTTCTTCCTTAGTGTAACCATTTTCTAAAAACACATCTATCTGCGGAATAACATTCAGGTCAATCGGGTATTTATAGGCCATTGGATGTTCAGTAGTTACCCCTTTAACAGCCTTCTCTCTTTCTCCCATCAATTGTTCAACAGCTTTCACTCCTGTTCCTGTTACACTCTGGTATGTACTCACCACTACTCTTTTAATTTTATACTTTGCATGCAGTGGTTGCAGGGCTACTACCATTTGTATTGTAGAACAGTTAGGGTTTGCTATAATAAAATCATCTCCCGTTAATGCATCTGCGTTTACCTCCGGCACAACTAATTTTTTGGTGGGGTCCATTCTCCAGGCGCTGCTGTTATCAATTACTTTAATACCTGCTTCAGCAAATTTTGGTGCCCACTCTAATGATGTACCGCCACCAGCAGAAAAAATTGCAACTGCAGGCTTTGCAGCAATACCATCAGCCATACTAACCACCTTATACTTCTTGCCCTTAAATTCAACTTCCTTGCCTACTGACCTTTCTGATGCCACCGGAACTAATTCCGTTACCGGAAAATTTCTTTCTGCTAATACCTGTAACATTTTGGTGCCTACTAATCCTGTGGCTCCTACAACTGCAACTTTCATTTTTTGTTCCCCCAATTTTCATCTCAAAGGATGAAGTTTTAAGTAGTGAATAATTTTTTTAATGGCATCTGCCTTGCTCCTTTTTGGAATGGGCAAAAAAAGAGGCCTTCCATTTAGGAAGGCCTGCAAAATTTTTATGTTGATACACACATAACGCTGCAAACCTCCCTCAGGGATGTTTCTTATTGCGTTTCGTATGTTTCGTTGCTGCCATGATGATTGCAAAAATAAGCGGATGAAACCTTTATCCCAAACAATCAACAAAAAAAATAGCGAATTGAATATATTACAACCGTTTGTTTTAACTTGATATAATGAAAGCAGTCTTATCGCTATTATTTGCTATTCTGTTGCCATCTTTTTTAATGGCGCAAAACAGGTATGATGTAGTGATAGACGAAATAATGGCCGATCCAACTCCACAAATTGGAATGCCCACCAACGAGTGGATCGAATTAAAAAATACAACCACTGCACCAATCAACTTACAAAACTGGCGGATAGGTGATGCCACAGGCCAGAGCGGACCGATGCCAAGTTTTATTCTACCCCCTGATGGTTATGTAATTATTTGTACCGGTAGTGCTGTAGCAGCAATGTCTGTATTTGGGTCTGTAATTTCAGTTACCAGTTTTCCCTCATTAGACAATGATGGTGACCAACTTTTTTTGCGGGCTGCTAATGGAAGAACAATTCATGCAGTTAATTATACATCTGGCTGGTATCAGAATGAGGTAAAGAAAGATGGAGGCTGGACATTAGAAATGATTGACACAAAAAATCCGTGTGCAGGTGGCTACAACTGGAAAGCATCAATAAATACGGCAGGAGGCACGCCAGGTACAAAAAATTCTATTGATGCCATAATAAATGATGCAACAGCACCACAACTAAAAAGAGCTTATACAACAGATAACACAACAATTATATTAGTGTATGATGAGCCTGTTGATAGTTTAGCCGGTGCCACATTAGCCAACTATTCAATTGATGGCGGATTAACATTTAGCAGCGCAACAAGCTTAGCTCCGTTATTTAATTTGGTACAATTAAAAACAACCGGACCATTAGCGACCAATACGGTTTATAATATTACTGCTACCAACATTACAGATTGTAAAGGAAATATTATTGGTGTTGCCAATAAAGCAAAAGTAGGTTTGCCTTCCGATCCTGTGCCGGGCGAATGGATAATAAATGAAATATTATTTAATCCCAAATCAAATGCCTTTGACTTTGTAGAATTTTATAACAACAGCAATAAAATACTTGATGCGTCGAAATTATATATTGCCAATCGCAATAGCAGCGGCATTATCGGTTCCATCAAACCATTAAGCACAGTACCTCATTATATTTTTCCTGGTGATTATATTGTTGAAACAGAAGATGCGGATAATTTGTCGTTACAATATCTTGTTCAAAATCCGGATAATTTATTTATAATTAGCTCTCCGCCTTCATTTCCAGACGATGAAGGAACTGTAGTTGCATTGAATTTCCAGGGTAATGTTGTAGACGAAGTAAAATATAAAGACGACTGGCATTTTAAACTTATCGACAATGACGAAGGTGTTTCGTTAGAAAGAATTGATCCGTCTGGCATTTCGCAGGATGAAAATAATTGGCATAGTGCTGCTTCAACTGCAGGGTACGGAACACCCACCTATAAAAATTCGCAGTATAAATTATTAAATGCAATTGATGCAACAATACAGATAACACCAAAAGTATTCTCTCCTGATAATGATGGACGGGATGATATTGCTACTATTCAATATGAAGTAACAGAAACCGGTTATATAGCCAACATCACTATTTTTGATGCAGCAGGAAGACCCGTTCGCAATTTGGTACGCAATGGAACAGTAGGGTTAAAGGGTTATTGGAACTGGGATGGATTGGATGATAAGGGTAGGAAAATACCCATTGGCACTTACATTATCTTTACTGAGTTATTTAACTTGCAGGGAAAGAAAGCTACATTTAAAAATGCAGTCGTACTCGCAAGAAAAATCAATTAATTTTTTCAACTATCCTACATAATTACATGAAAACAAAACTTGTTTTACTCGTATGCCTCTTTGTATTGGCAATAAACACAATGGCACAAACAGCTGGCGCAAATAACAATTGGACCACCAAAGACCGTATCGATTTTATAAAAGAGTGTATTAATAGCGCCAATGAAAGTATGAGTATTGATTCAGCAAGCAGTTATTGCAATTGCATGCTTCCAAAAGTAGAAGCTAAATATCCAAGGATAGAAGATGCCGGAAATTTAACCGAAGAGGTACTGGCAACTCCGGAGTGGAAAAAAATGATTGACGATTGCCTGCAAAGCTGGACCAATAAAGACAAAGCTGAATTTATACAGGAATGTGTAGCAACTGCCCAAGAATCATTAGGCGAAGAAAAAGCATCTTTTTATTGTAACTGTATGCAGGTAAAAGTAGAAGCAAAGTACCCCACAGTAAGCGAAGCCGGTAAAATAACTGAAACCGAGCTTCAATCAGAAGAATTTCAAAAAATGATACAAGATTGCACAAGAGGCTGGACAGGTGCTGAAAAAGTTGTGTTTACAAATGATTGTATAAAAGAAGCTAAAAAAACAATGAGTGATTTAAAAGCAAGAAATTATTGTGATTGTGCACTTTCAAAAATCGAGCTGAGACTACCCATTTTTTCGGAAGCACAATACTTAATTCCAGATAAAATAAATAGTCCGCATTGGAAGCGGGTATTGTTGGATTGCAACGAGTAATTATATACATCATTTCTTGTAAAAGAAAAGGCTTCTCCGAAACGAGAAGCCTTTTCTTTTGTAGCTGATAAATTAATTATCCTAACTCAATTTCAAAGCTCACCAAATCTTTAAACTCCTGCATACGTTCATTAATATCTTCTTTTGTTACTTCTTTCAGTCTTGTTGGGCCAAATTTTTCTACGCAAAAACTTGCCATGGCTGAACCAACAATTATTGCCCGCTTCATATTTTCAAAAGAGATGTCACCTGTTTTGGCCAGATGACCGATAAAGCCACCAGCAAATGTATCACCGGCACCTGTTGGGTCAAACACTTCTTCTAATGGCAACGCAGGTGCAAAGAACACACTATCCTGATCAAATAATAAAGCTCCATGCTCCCCTTTTTTAATGATAAGATACTGCGGGCCCATTGTTAAGATCTTCTTAGCTGCCTTTACTATAGAATATTCACCCGTTAATTGTCTTGCTTCTGCATCGTTCACCATCAGCATATCTACATGCTTCAACACTTCCTTCAAGCCATCCAATGCAATCTCCATCCAAAAGTTCATGGTGTCCATTACAATCAACTTTGGCCTTTTTTTCATTTGGTTGATTACACTCAATTGAACATCTGGTGAAAGATTACCCAGCATTAGAAACTCTGCTCCCTGGTAGCTGTCGGGCACTTTTGGATTAAAATCTGCTAATACATTCAGGTCAGTTATTAATGTATCACGGCTATTCATGTCTTCGTGGTAGCGGCCGCTCCAGAAAAATGATTTTTTATCAGGTACAACTTCCACTCCTTCCAGCTGAACGCCTCTTTTTTTCAGGTCTTCCATTTCTTCCTTTGGATAATCGTACCCTACAATAGATATCTGCTGTACCGGTTTTACAAAATTGCTGGCTGCATAAGCCACATATGTAGCAGAGCCCCCTATAATCTTTTCTGTTTTTCCGAAAGGTGTTTCTATAGCATCAAATGCCATGGTACCAACTGCAATAAGCGACATAATAAATATCAGATTAAGTTTTATAGAAAAGCCGGGAGTGGGCTCCTGACTAATTAAAAGGCGTGCAAACCTACATGAAATTTACCTACCTGAAAAAACCATTTACCAATAACATCGGCCGCTTTACCTATTCGTTTATTATCTTTGGCTATGGCAAAATCAGTAAGAAAAAAAGCTTCCAAAAAAGAATTGATTCTTCGTCGGGCGGCGGCTATGTTTCGGGAAAAGGGATTTGCAGCTACTTCCATGCGAGACCTGGCAGAAATGGTAGGCATTGAAGCCGCCAGTTTGTACAATCATATCCGGTCGAAAAATGAGATACTCGAAGCAATTTGCTTTGATGTGGCTAATATTTTTAACACCAATATTGAAACGATTGAAGCAAGCAACCAAAAATCGATTGGTAAAATTGATAACCTGCTTCGGTTTCATATTCGTCAGATGATCGAAAATTATGAAGAAGTGTATGTGAGTGACAGAGAGTGGAAGCATTTGGACGAACCTTATTTATCTAATTTTCAAACACAGCGACGTAACTATCGCAAAAAATTTGCTGCTATAATTGAAGATGGCATTGCCAAAAATGAAATACGCAAAATAGATGCTCCTACGGCTGTGCTAATAATTCTTCATGCTGTGAGTGGTATTGAAAGTTGGCATCGCAGTAAGGCAAAAATCAATGCACAGGAATTAGAAGACAATATGGTGATGATAATGATTGATGGTTTACGAAAACACTCCTGATCTATGTCCATTCATTTTCACCAGCTTACAGTAAAAGAAGTAAGAAAGGAAACAGAAGATTGTGTTTCTGTTGTATTTGAAATTCCCGACAACTTAAAAGAAAGTTTCCTTTTTCAGCAAGGGCAAAGTCTTACCATGAGAAAGACATTAAACAATGAAGATGTTCGCCGCACTTATTCTATCTGCAGTTCTCCTTTAGATAATGAATGGAGAGTCGCCATTAAAAAAGTAGATGGTGGCTTATTCTCTTCTTTTGCCAATACAGATTTAAAGAAAGGTGATGTATTGGAAGTAATGCAGCCGGTTGGTAAATTTTATGTAGAATTAAATCCATCGCATAAAAAAAATTACCTGGCTATTGCTGCTGGAAGCGGTATTACTCCGTTACTCTCTATCATAAAAACTACGTTGCGAACAGAGCCACAAAGCAGTTTTACATTGGTCTATGGAAATAAAAATCGCAGTTCAATTATTTTCTTTGAAGAACTGGAAGGACTAAAGAATAAATACCTGCAGCGATTTAATTTCATCAATATACTTAGCCGGGAACGGACTGATGCAACAATTAATTTTGGAAGAATTAATGCAGACAAGTTAAACGAGCTTGAAAAACTCGTTGATTATAAATCTTTCGACGAAGCTTTTATTTGCGGACCGGAAGAAATGATATTTACAGCAAAAGATTTTTTAGCATCAAAAGGAATTGATAAAAAGAAAATTCATTTTGAATTGTTTACTAAACCGGGGCAAAAAAAGTCGGAAGTTGTTAGTCGGGGGGCGGGAGTTGATACCGGGCCTAAGAGTAATATTTCAATAAAGTTGGATGGCAGAAGCTTTGACTTTGATTTATCCTTGACAAGTGATATAACGATTCTGGATGCTGCACTAAAAGAAGGTGCTGACTTACCCTTTGCCTGCAAAGGTGGCGTATGCTGTACCTGCAAAGCCAAACTATTAGAAGGACAGGTTAGCATGGATGTACATTGGGGATTAGAAGATGAAGAAGTGGAGCAAGGTTATATACTTACCTGCCAAAGCCATCCCAAGACGGAGAAAGTTGTGGTTGATTTCGACATAAAATAAATTCTTTAGTTCCTGAATATGGTAAGCACCAAAAAAATTATTTCTTTTCCTGGCGAAAGATGGTCAGTTATCCGTGAACAGAAATCTGCTTATGGGGAAAAATATGCTATCAGTAATCATGGGCGTCTGGTAAAATTTACAAAGACTTTTAAAGACGGTTCACTGTTGAAAGGTAGTCTGCAGGAAGGCTATCCAATTTGGCGCTATCTGAAAAATGGAAAATATAAACATATTCTATTTCACCGCCTGGTAGCCAAATACTTTTTAAGCCCCCCATTAAAAAATCAAACAATACTTATACATCTAAATCATAAGAAGACAGACAACCATTACAAAAATTTAAAATGGGCCACGCAAGAAGAAGTAACGGAGCATTCTAAAAAGAACCCGGCTGTAATAAAGGCAAAACAATTGATGCGAAAAAACATAAGCAAAGGTGGTTATAACACAAAACTAACAGAAGCTAACGTAAAGTATATAAAAAGGTCGCTGGCAAAAGGAAAAACACTCAAGGAACTAGCTGCTACATTCATGGTAAGTGATATGCAAATACACCGGATTAAAACCGGTGAAAACTGGGGACATCTCCAATAGTTATTACCCGATGAGCCTACACTGCTGTACTGCTTGATTCAAAAATACCCTCAGCCCGGTATGAATATGAGTTGGCAGTTTGTTTTCTTTACAATAGAAAGATTATTCAACCGGTAAGATTCTCCGTTTTCTCCAAATAGTTTTGTTTTTCATGGTTATACTATAAGGCTGCTACAATGGGCGGCCTTTTTTTGTTACCTGTTAAAGCTGCTTCTTTCCTCAACAATCTACGCAAACAGGCGTTAGTTTTAGTAGATTTGTAACTTAAAATGAATGCTATGCCTGTTCAGGATTTTGAACAACTATTTCAGAAAAAGATCGACAACGAAGTGAAGATCGAACCCAAAGATTGGATGCCGGATGCTTACCGCAAAACAAATATCCGCCAGATCAGTCAGCATGCCCACAGTGAAATAGTGGGAATGCTGCCAGAAGGCAATTGGATTTCAAGAGCTCCTTCATTAAAAAGAAAAGCCATCTTAATTGCTAAAGTACAGGATGAAGCAGGGCATGGTTTGTATTTATATTCTGCGGCAGAAACATTGGGAATGAGTCGTGAAGAAATGATCAACGATTTACACAGTGGCAAAGCAAAATATTCTTCCATTTTTAATTACCCCACATTAACATGGGCTGATATGGGTGCTGTTGGTTGGTTGGTTGATGGTGCTGCAATATTAAATCAGGTAATGTTATGCAGAACATCGTATGGCCCCTATGCAAGAGCCATGGTTAGAATTTGTAAAGAAGAAAGTTTTCATCAACGCCAGGGGTTTGAAACATTATTAGTTTTATCAAGAGGTACGGATGAACAAAAAGCTATGTGCCAGGATGCCATTAACCGTTGGTGGTGGCCATCGCTGATGATGTTTGGACCCAAGGATAGTGAAAGCACTAATAGCGATCAGAGTATGAAGTGGAAGATCAAAAGAAAAACAAATGATGAATTGCGACAGCAATTTATTGATATGGCAGCAGAACAAGTAAAAGTTTTAGGAATGACGTTGCCGGATGAAAAACTAAAATGGAATGCTGAAAGAAAACATTATGATTTTGGCGAAATAGATTGGAATGAATTCTGGAATGTAGTAAAAGGAAACGGCCCTTGCAACAAGCAACGATTAGAAGCAAGACGTAAAGCACATGAAGAAGGACAATGGGTGAGAGAGGCGGCGATGGCATTTGCAGAGAAAAGAAGATCAAAACAGAAAGCAGCTTAACCCTACTAAAGCAGTAACAATGAAAAATTTTATTAGAAAATTTTATTACGGAGATATCCCGGAAGAGAAAGCTGGTGGCGGTTCTTATCAAACAATAAATGATACAGCAAATTGGCCTTTGTGGGAAGTATTTATTCGCAGTAAACAAGGGCTGGATCATAAACATGCCGGCAGTCTTCATGCTGCTGATGCGCAAATGGCCATTGAAAATGCTAGAGATGTTTATACCAGAAGAATGGAAGGTGTAAGTATCTGGGTGGTGGAAAGTAAATATATAACCGCCTCCAACCCTGAAGAAGCTGGTGAATTGTATGAACCGGCAGTTGATAAAATTTACCGGCATCCTACTTTTTATCAACTACCTGATGAAGTAAACCACATGTAACCACTGATTCAAAGGATTAAATGATTTGAATGATGAACTCTCCGCTGATTGATTATACATTGCACTTAGCAGATACCACACTAATTCTTTCGCAAAGAAATGCAGAATGGTGTGGTCATGGACCGATATTGGAACAGGATATTGCTATCACTAATATTTCGTTGGATTTGTTAGGGCAATCAAGAAATTTTTATCAATACGCCGCAACATTAATTGGCGGGGATGCTTCTGAGGATTCACTTGCCTATTTAAGAAAAGAAAGAGAATTTAAAAATCTATTATTAGTAGAACAAGCCAATGGCGATTGGGGTCAAACGATCTTACGTCAATATTTATACAGCCAGTTTCAATACTTATTATTTGAAAAATTACAGCAATGTAATGATGCGCAATTAGCTGCTATTGCTGCAAAATCTATAAAAGAAACGACTTACCATGTACGTTGGAGCAGTGAATGGGTAATTCGATTGGGAGATGGCACAGAAGAAAGCCATACAAGAATGTTAAAAGCCATTGATGAATTGTGGAGATATACAGGTGAAATGTTTGTGCCTGCAGCTTACGAAACTATTGTTGAAGTTTCAAGACTAAAAAATGAATGGCAACAAAAAGTAATGAACATTTTTTCTGAAGCCACTTTATCGATTCCTGAAAAAATGTTTATGCAAAACGGTGGCAAGAATGGAATTCATACCGAACAACTTGGCTATATACTTACTGACTTACAATATTTACAAAGAACATATCCGGGTGCAGAATGGTAAATACCCCAACCATATCAAAAGACAATATTTGGTCGATACTTGAAACTGTAACCGACCCGGAAGTTCCTGTTCTTACCATTACTGATTTAGGAATTGTGAGAGATGTAATCCTTCACCCCCCTTTAGGGGATGGGGGCATTGAGGTAATCATCACACCTACTTACACAGGCTGCCCTGCCATGGATATGATAGCCATGAATATTAAACTGGCTTTAATAGAAAATGGTTTTCAAAATATAAAAATTACTTCTGTTCTTTCTCCCGTATGGACAACCGATTGGATGAGTGAAGATGGAAAAAGAAAATTGAAAGAATACGGTATTGCACCGCCCAATCCAAGACAGCAGGTTTGCAATAATGATTTGTTTGCTGCAGCGGAAGCGATTCAATGTCCGCATTGTAACTCTCATCATACTCACCGCATCAGTGAGTTTGGCAGTACGGCTTGCAAATCCTTATATCAGTGCGATGATTGCAAAGAGCCGTTCGATTATTTTAAATGCCACTGATAAATTTTTAGTTGCCGGATATAGCATTTAGATTTGATATCTATCATTAATAAAAGCAACTCAACATGTCTTCTATCCTTTTCGAAATAAAAAACTCTATCGGTTTTATTACATTAAATCGTCCCGAGAAACTCAATTCATTTAACCGTGAAATGGCATTGCTAATGCAGGACGCTTTGGATAAATGCAAAGATGAATCTGTACGCTGTGTTTATATAACTGGTGCAGGTAAAGCATTTAGTGCCGGGCAGGATTTGGCAGAAGTGGTAGATCCTGACGGCCCCGGTATGCAACGAATATTGAGCGAACATTATAATCCTATTGTAACAAGAATAAGAAAATTAGAAAAACCAGTTGTAGCTGCTATTAATGGTGTGGCTGCAGGTGCCGGAGCTAATATTGCATTGTGTTGTGATATTGTAGTGGCTTCCGAAAATGCATCTTTTATACAAGCCTTTTCTAAAATAGGATTGATACCCGATAGCGGCGGCACATTTACCTTACCCCGGTTAATTGGTTGGCAAAAAGCATCCGCATTAATGATGCTGGGAGAAAAGGTATCAGCCACTGATGCCGAAAAAATGGGAATGATCTATAAAGTATTTACTCAGGAAACATTTGAAGAGAACGCATTGCTGATTGCACATTACCTCGCCAAAATGCCTACAAAAGGATTAGCCTACACAAAACTGGTATTGAATAATTCTGTAATCAATTGCTGGGAAGAACAATTACAGGATGAAGATATTTTTCAGCACCGGGCTGCTCAAACAGCCGATTATAAAGAAGGTGTGCAGGCATTTCTGGAAAAACGACAACCAAATTTCAAAGGCGAATAAACCATTGATTATTTTGATTAAATATTTTCTATGAACCACGAAAAAGATAAACTTGCTAATGCTGTTGTATCTCATATGATGGAGCATGACC
Source organism: Chitinophagaceae bacterium (assembly GCA_022843585.1). Lineage (GTDB taxonomy): Bacteria > Bacteroidota > Bacteroidia > Chitinophagales > Chitinophagaceae > JJ008. Next base: position 413,259 of record JALHNJ010000001.1, on the reverse strand, counting down.
TTTTTTCTCAATGGCTCGGGATTGAAGTATTGGAGGTAAAAGAAGGTTACAGTAAAATAAAAATGATGGTGCGAAAAGAAATGATCAACGGTTTTGGAATTGTTCATGGTGGTATTGCTTTTTCGTTAGCCGATAGTGCTTTTGCATTTGCCTGCAACAACAGAAATGTTTTATCTGTTGCATTAGACACTTCTATCAATTTTATTAAGCCAGTACATATAGATGATATATTAATTGCTGAAGCAAAAGAATTGCATAATGGGAAGTCAACCGGACTATACCATATTAATATTACCAACCAAAAAGAGCATTTGATTGCGCAGTTTAAAGGTCTTTGCTACAGAACTGATAAATCCCTTTTACCTAAAAACTGATTCTATTATGTTCTATGAATTCCAAGGCATAAAACCTGTTGTACATAAATCATCCTTCGTACATCCGCAAGCTGCGGTAACAGGCAATGTAATCATCGGCAAAGATTGCTATATCGGCCCGGGCGCAGCATTGCGGGGAGATTGGGGTCAAATTATTTTAGAAGATGGATGCAATGTGCAGGAAAATTGTACCATCCATATGTTTCCCGGCGTAACGGTATTATTAAAAGAAGGTGTACATATTGGGCATGGTGCAATTATACATGGTGCAACAATTGGAAAAAATTGCCTGGTAGGTATGAATGCAGTTGTAATGGATAATGTGCAACTGGGTGATGAATGTATTGTAGGTGCATTAACGCTTGTTAAGGAAGGTGAAATAATTCCTTACCGAAGCCTGGTAGCGGGCAACCCCGGAAAAATTATTAAGCAGGTAAGTGATGAGATGATAAAATGGAAAACCGAAGGAACAAAGCTTTACCAGCAACTACCCACTGATTGCTATAAAACCTTAAAAGTATGCGACTCACTGGATAGTATATGCGAAAAAAATGTAACTCATGCTGCTTCCTACAAAAATTGGAGAACAAAATAAACTTCGTTTATATATGAATGTGGGAATTGTATAAAATATAATAGGAATAATGTAAAAAATAAATTGAAATACAACTGCATTGTCAACAAAGCAAACTACTTTCGCTTCCCATTACAATTTCCACTCCTCTAAAAAGACCATAGAATTAAGTTCCATACTTTCCTCATCGAAACCACCGAGTCTTACATCCTGTTGATATACCTTAAGAAATCTATTCCTCTGACTGAAACCTTTGAGTCTCAAATCCTGTTGATATACCGCTCCAATTCTTGTAAAGCCTAACGGTTAAGGGTATACTATTTTTTATAACATAAAAATTTCAGAGCATGAAAACTTTTACTTTTAAAGGCTTTATTTTCATTTTATTTATTCTAACTACGGCCAGCATAAAACTGTCGGGTCAGGCAACTGTAGAGGCTAGTCCGGCAAACATCATGAAACCCCTTGCCGGAAATACAGTTACTGTATACTTAGACAGATCAGGTTCAAACGGGCAATGGGGAGGCGGAAATGCTGCTTATGTCTGGACCGTGAATAACCCCACTGGAGTTACTATTGGTACTGTAGTAGCTTCCGGTACTAATATTGGCGACGTGAATGTCACTTTCAATTCTTCCGCATCTGGTGTATATATTTTTACATTAACCAGAGCTGGTGTTAGCCGTTCAGTTTCTGTTACACTCAACAACATTCTCGCATCCGTTGCCAATGACAGTACCTTCGGAAACAGAGGTGAGTGGGCTGGTGGCTTTTTGGCTAATCTTGGCGTATTAGCAGGTAATGCTAATGGCCAAAAAAATATGTTTGATTTTGGCGTTACCGAAAGAGTTTCTGCCGTAGCTATTAACCAAGCCGGCTTTATTTATTATATTGAAAATATTGCAAATAATAATGGTTCTGTAACTGTAAGAGCCTGTACTTCCACAGGTACTGGTGGCGGAATTATAGGTACATTAGATATAAATGGTGGGGCAGGTGCAGACCTTGGGTTCGTTCGTTTAGGTGTTGATGTTACGGGTGTATGCTGGATACTTGCTGGCGATGGAACCACTATTTATCTTGCCAGATTCACAACAAATGGTACTACTGCTGCTCCTATAACAGTAGTTTCTTCTAATGTTCCGTTCGGCCCCAATAGTGGAGATGCCAGTCTTTTTCAAAATGGCGATTTAGCATTTACGGCAAACGGAACAATGTATATCCTTGCAAATGATGGTGCAACCACACCAACTTCTACAGCTATTTTCAGCTTAAATCCAACTGCGGTTACACCAACTTTAAAGAGACAATTTTTTGTTTTTGATGAACAAGGCGATCCATTTGTAGGAACAGTAAACGGTGCAGCATTTGATATTCAGGGCAATTTATATATCTCTGCGGCTGATGGACTTTATTTTATTGATCAAAACTCCGTTAGTGTAAATAATACTGTTGAGGCCGATTTTGTCCATGCAATTGATGGCTTAACGGATCTTGGTTCTAATGTTTGGCCTAATCAAACAACCCTTCCTGTTGATCTGATCAGTTTTGCCGGTGCGTACAGCAACCAGAAAACTAATCTTAACTGGGTAACTGAAAACTTACAGGACTTTGATCGTTTTGAAGTAGAACGCAGCACTGATGGAAGCAATTTTGCTACTGTTGCTACTAAAGCTCCGGTACAAACTACAGCAAGAACTACCTATTTACATACAGATGATCTATCTGCAGTAAATGGTACTGTATTCTACTATCGCCTTAAAATGATAGACCTGAACGGACAGTTCAAATACAGCAATGTAATACTGGTACGTAAAGAAGGTAATATAAAAGGTATCCGCATCAACCCGAACCCGATTGTTACTGGTGGTGTAGCTACTTTACGTTTTGAAGCAATTGCTAAAGGCGTTGTAGAATTCAGAATAGTTGATATGGCGGGTCGCATAGTATTGAGGCAGCAGAACAATGTTGCAGAAGGTATCAACAGTGTTCCGGTTAACAGCCTTGATCGTTTGCAACCTGGTACATACATTTTGCAAATGAATGATGGTACAACAATACAATCAACTAAGTTCATCGTAGCACAATAATATTTCAACTAAAAAGGGATGGGTTTCTCCATCCCTTTTTTTCCTTTTCATTTTTTATTTATAACCCTGCCCTGTAGGACAAACCTTATAGAAGATTCAGCACCGTTATGGATAAATGAAAGACTGATAGATGATACATGCTCAGGGTTTTTATACCTTGAACCCCTCTGGCCCTTGCGGAGGGGTTTTTTCATTTTGAGCACTAATTACATTAAAAAGCCGCTAGAACTTACAATATATGTTTGCTCAAAAATATTTATATTAATAAACCTAATATTTTAATATTCAACATGTTATAAATGTTTTTAAAAAATAATTATCCCTTCTTGTAGATTTTTCTCTACAAAAGCTTGCAAAATTTAAACCCAATGGTTAGTTTCGTTCTCCCAATTGAACTCCACTCCTCCAAAAAGACCATCGAATTAAGTTCCATACTTATTCCTCGTTGAACCACCGAGTCTTACAATCCTATTGATATACCGTAACCAAAATCTATTCCTCTAGTTGAAACTCTGAGTCTCGAATCCTATTGATATGCCGTTCCAATTCTACTAAAGCCCAACGGTTTAGGATTTACTATTATTTATAACATAAAAATCTCAGAGCATGAAAAAATTTACTTATTCTTTACTGATCGCTTTTGCAGCGATACTATTTTCGGGAACAGCCTTTGGGCAGATTACAACTGTTGGGACTGCAACAACTGCTTCCTCAACAACTGGTTCAATTACAATTAGCAAACCAACGGGCATACAAGTTGGTGATTTAATGATTGCATCCATTGTGGAAAGTGAAGCTTCTGGCGGAACTGACCTTGGTGGTTCAAATGGCTTAACTGGTTGGACTTTAATGAGCGAAGGAACATTGGCTGGAACCAATCCAGAATTTTATGGCTATGCGTTTTATAAAATTGCTGTTTTAGCAGATGTAACGGCCAGTGATTATACTTTTGATCTGGATGGTTCTAATAATGCAGCGTCTGGAAGTATTATTGCTTTTAGGGGAGTTAATAACACTACTCCTTTTGATGTAACACCAGGTGCATCGCTTACGGGTGTAAACACAGATAACAGTTTGTCACCTACTGCAATTTCTCCTATATCTCCTAATACCGCTATTGTTATGCTTGGCTTTGTTGGCCTAAATACCGGAACCGGTAATATTTTCAGCGGCTGGAATACCACAAGTCCTGGTGGTTTAGCTGAACTTGTTGATTTTGGTGCAACTGGTACAAGGGGAAGAGGTGTAGGCGCTGCTTGGGCTACAAAAGCAAGTACCGGAACTACTGGCCCAACAGGTACAGCTACACTAGCTGGAAATTATCCTAATGGGTCTTTATTGATTGCTTTGAGACCATTTATAGACCCGGTGCCAAATCCAAATTTATGGTCTGTATCAGGAACAGGTGATCTTAGAAAGTATACCATGGATCCTATAGCCGGTACTTTATTAGCAGGACCTGCAACTGTAGTTACTCCTTTAACTTCTACTGCGGCCGTTGCCAAAAATCAAATTACACCAAACGATGTAAACGGTTGCATATATTACCTTGACAGAGATGATGATGATACAAAAAATGGAGTTGTAACAATATATTCTTTAAGACCTGATGGTACCGGACATGGCAGCAGAGGTACAATTGATATGAACGGCCCTGCTAATAATTCTGATTTCAGCTTTGTACGTCTTGGTTTTGATGCATTAGGAAGAGGTTGGATTTTAGCCGGTACAGGTGGAACTATTTATATTGCTTCCTTCCAGGGAAATGGAGTTAATGCAATTAGTGGTGTAAATACTTTTGGAAATGCAACACTTAACGTTGCTGCTCCGGGTGCTGCAACGGATTTCCAAAATGGTGATTTGGCTATTACTGCGAATGGTACGATGTACGCTGTTGCAAACGTAACAGACGGTGAAACTTATGTGTATGTATTGAACTCTCTTAACACCCCAACCACTCTTACCCGCAAATGGACAGTACAACAAGGTGGGAACACTTTCTCCGGTAGTGTAAATGGATTAGCATGGACACAGTCAGGTTCATTACATTTCTCTACAAGCACAGGTATATATTTTATCGACCAGTTTACTGCAAACACTAATTCGGGTACAGTTCAGGCAACTTTAGTTGCCAACACAGGTGGATTGTCATTAACTGACCTTGGTTCAGACAGATTCCCTACTCAAACAACTCTTCCAGTTGACCTGATCAGTTTTGCCGGCGCATACAGCAACCAGAAAACTAATCTTAACTGGGTAACTGAAAACTTACAGGACTTTGATCGTTTTGAAGTAGAACGCAGCACTGATGGAAGCAATTTTGCTACTGTTGCTACTAAAGCTCCGGTACAAACCGCAGCCAGAACTACCTATTTACATACAGATGATCTGTCTGCTGTAAATGGTACTGTATTCTACTATCGCCTTAAAATGATAGACCTGAATGGCCAGTTCAAATACAGCAATGTAATATTGGTACGTAAAGAAAGTAATGTAAAAGGTATCCGCATCAACCCGAACCCGGTTGTAACTGGTGGTGTAGCTACTTTACGTTTTGAAGCAAGTGCTAAAGGTGTTGTAGAATTCAGAATAGTTGATATGGCTGGTCGCATCGTATTGAGACAGCAGAACAATGTTGCGGAAGGTATCAACAGTGTGCCGGTTAACAGCCTTGATCGTTTGCAACCTGGTACATACATTTTGCAAATGAATGATGGCACGACAATACAATCAACCAAGTTCATCGTAGCACAATAATATTTCAATATAAAGGGATGGGTTTCTCCATCCCTTTTTTTCTTTTCATTTTTATTTATAGCACTGCCCTTACGGGATAACCTTATCGAAGATTCAGTTACATATGGATAAATGAAAGACTGATAGATGATACATGCTCAGGGTTTTTATACCTTGAACCCCTCTGGCCCATGCGGAGGGGTTTTTTATTTTCCGCCGAAGCTTTAGCGAAGGCGGATAAATTGTATAAGCTCATGTGCAAAAAGACAAGCAAATTATGCCAAGTTTAATTGGGGAAAGATTTATTACTCGCAACTTCTTTCGCATAGCACAAAAGAAAATCTACATTAAATGTGCAACTCAATAGTAAAGAATGAATAATAAAACCTTTGTTCACTCTTATTTAATTATTTGAAAAAAAGTTTAAACTTTTTTTCAAAAATCGTAAAATTACCTTGCAGGTATTACGTTGGGTTTTTACTTTTATGCTACTTCAGAATTCGTACCTATACAAGAGCCACAATAACCAGCGTCATTTGTACGCATCCACCCTTTCCACTGCAAAAACCTCATAGGAATTTTTATTTTTTGTATTACCCATATCGGGTCCAATCCTGCATAAAGCCAACGGTTTATTATCCGCTATGTCCAAACCACCACGGTATCGGATTTATTTATTTAGTAACCATAAACCCTTGAGCATGAAAAAAATTATTTTTTCTTTAATCTTCGCTTTTATAGCGATTCTATTTTTAGGCAGTAATGCCTTTGGGCAGATAACCCAAAGAGGTACTGGTACTACTGCAACAACTACCGGAGCAACACTTACAATTGCAAAACCTACGGGGTTGCAAGCAGGTGATGTAATGCTGGTAAATATTGTACAGAGTGAAACTGGAGGTGGTACAACATCCGTCGCCGCAAGCAGCGATGCTACATGGACACTGGTTAAAGGAGTGCAATTTGGAGTTGACGGTAATAATACCTGGTATGGCACTGTTTTATACAAAGTGGCTACTACAGCAGATGTGAATGCGACCAATTTTTCATTTACTGTTCCCAATGTTTCTAACGACGCGACTGTTGGAGGCATAGTGGCATTTTATAATGTTGATGCATCCGGTGGTGTTGGTCCCGATGGAACAGGAAGCGGCCCTTTTGATGTGGCTGCGGGTAATTTCGGGCCTGCCAATAATAGCACAGGAGTTACTGCACCAGCTATTACAACAAGTACAGCAAGTGCCGGTATCGTAATGTTTGGAATGTCCGGAAACGATAATTCATTTACCGGAGGTAATGGTGCGGGTAGCTGGAGAGTTGCCACTAATACTTTGATATTAGCTGAGGCTTTTGATGTCAACACAGGTAGTGGAGCAGACCATGCCGCAGGTGCTGCATTCGCTATTCAGCCACTTGCAGGAACAACCGGTAACGGAACTGTTACAATGAGTAATGGCAGCCGTAATGCAGGTTTGCTAATTGCCCTGCGCCAGGGAGATCCTTATGTAATACTCACCCCATCTCTTACGCAAACAATCAGCGTCGGCGGCTCTGTAAATTTCACAGCAACTGCTTATAATTTTCCGAGCGGCGGTAACTATAGTTTTAACTGGTCATCTAGCCCAGCTGCAACTATTCCGGTGCCTAATCCGGCTTCAGTAGCTTCAAATACTAATTCTAAATCAATTACTTTTTCTTCAGTAAATAATTATTTGGTTAGTGTAACTGTTACAAGAGCCGGCACAGCAACAAGTATAAATACTTCTGCTACTACGGTAGAAGCAGTGGCCCCTAATTCTCCATTTGGTTGTAATGGCCAATTCTATGTGAGCTATGGACCTACTTCTGGGGCTAATGGTAACACACTTATGAACAAGCTTACATTTGTAGGTAGTAATTTAACAGCCTCTTCTTTCCCTGTGTCACCAGGCAGTATTGGCTTTAATTCCATGGGATTAAATCCGATAGACGGGTATATTTATGCCATTCGCTACCCGGCTACAAGTGCTAAAGGCCGTTTAGTGAGAATTGGAAACACAGGAGCAAACCAAACAGATCTTGGTGAAATAGCTGCAATGGCTACTAGTGAAATTTCTTATGCAGGCTGCTTTGACGAAAATGGTGATTACTATTTTACCAGTGGTTCAAGATTGATGAAAATTACAAATGCAAACCTTGCTTCTCGTACTGCTACAGAGGTAGCCGCTTCTGGCTTCGGTAGTATTTATGACCTTGCTATAAACCCTGTTGATGGGGTGATGTATGGAACTAATTCCAGCACGGGGGCTAACTTCCTTATAACAGTAAATAAAGGAACCGGCGCAGTAACTACTATTGCTGGTGGCAATGCTGGTGGCGAATTCTTTGCCGGTTTATTTTTTGATGAGTTAGGTGAGTTGTATGGTTATAATGCAGATGGCTCATTCTCTAAAATCAATAAAACTACTGCAGCTCTTACTCCTGCCGGTTCTGGTATAGCTTATTCAGGTGCCGATGGTTGTAGCTGTAGTTTCGGTCGTGTATTTCACACGTTAAATGTGGGGGATATTTGTCCTTCCCAAGGTAATCCTAATCCGGTTTTCAATTTTACTGTTGCAATAACAAATCAAAGCAGTGATCCGAAAACAGGTCTTACCTATACATTGGATATACCAGGCAACAGGTTTTCATTTAATCAAACACCGGCTGCTATTCTGGCAATTTTACAAGCAGCTCAGGTGCTGCCATTATCTGCTACAGTTGCTGATGTTGTTATTTCATCAACATCGGGTCTAAACAATAAACTGGTTGTTACCGGTGTACAAACAGGTGCTGTAAATACAACATTGAACTTTACATTGCAGCTTAAATTAGTTACGTTAGGTGGAACTTATTCGCCTGTTCCATTACAATCATCTTTATCAGGACTTCCTGCAAGTTTAGGTTCAATTGATCTGTCAAATGACCCTCTTACTCCTGCACCAGATGATCCTTCCCTTGTTGACTTCTGTACCGGGGTTACATTACCTGTTACTTTATTGAGCTTTACTGGCACTTATGCTAACAATAATGCTAATCTGGACTGGACAGCAGAAAATGAAATCAATTTCTCTTTCTATGTTATAGAACGTAGCTATAATGGAATCGAGTTCAGCAGTATTGGATCTAAAGCTGCACAGGCATCTACTAGCAGAGTAAACTATGGTTTTGTGGACGATATTTCTTCGGAACATGCTAACATACTTTACTACCGTTTAAAAATGGTTGATATTGATGGCTCGTACAAATACAGTAGCATTATTGTAATCCGCAAAGAACAAACAGGAAAACTTGGCTTTACTATCAACCCTAATCCAATTGTAAGGGGTGGTATAGCTGCAGTAATTTATAATGCTCCCGCAAAAGGCACTGTTGATTTTAAAGTAATTGACATGGCTGGCCGTATTGTTGCAACGCAACGCAATAATGTAGCACAGGGAAATAACAGTATTGCTATCAACAGTGTTGATAGATTACAACCGGGTACTTATGTATTACAAATGAACGACGGCGCAGGAACACAAACAGCCAAGTTCACTATAGCCCGTTAATAATTTAAACCGGTATTAATATGGGGATGGCGCAATGCCATCCCCATTTTTCCCAATCTCTGCAAAGTACCCTGTTCTTAATAAAAAAGTACGGCGTTGCTTATAGACGAATAATATTGATTAGTAAATCAGACGATCATGCTCAGGGTTTTTAGACCTTGAACCCCTCTGGCCCATGCGGAGGGGTTTTTTATTTATCCGCAAAGCTTTAGCGAAGGCGGGTTATCCGCACCATCAAACCAAGTCAGATTATCCAAAGCCTAACCGAAGCCAAATTACCCGAAACACCGACGAGGGCAACTTATCCTCCATGCTCAATGGCCAGTTTTACTCTCTAAAACCACCCATAAAAATTTCTTTTTCCAGCCGACAAATAGTTGTAATTTAATCTTCGCTTAATAATCTAAAACCTTAGTGTATGAGAAAAAGTTTACCTATTCTTTCCCTCTTTTTGGCCACTTTATTAGTTTCTTCCTCTATCAACGCTCAGCAAACTGATCGTTTTGCATATGCCGTTACGGATATGCAACAACAAGGTGGCAACTGGAGTTTTTTACGCAAATTAAATCTGCAAACCGGCGAGTATAGCCCTGTATTACTAAATGGTAACGATGCTTCACTGCTAGCCTATAATGCATCCACCAAAAAACAATTAACTGCCCCGGTTACGGATGCCATTTATGGCAGTGCCGCTAATGCTGCTTTTGGTACTGGTGTTGCCGCCATGGCATATGATAAAAAGAATAACCGTCTTTATTACACTCCCATGCTGGTTGACCAGTTACGTTACCTGGATTTAAAAACGATGAAGGTGTTTTATGTAACCGATCGTTCTTTTACCGGCAAGCCACAAAAATCTCCCGACCAGGGAAATATTGTTACCCGCATGGTAATAGCATCGGATGGTAATGGCTATGCCATGACGAATGATGCAAGACAACTCATTCGTTTTACCACCGGAAAGAAAATGGAAATAACCGATTTAGGTTCATTAGTTGATAACCCTGCAAATAATGCTGCTTCAATTCATAGTTCTTGCAGCAGTTTTGGTGGCGATATGATTGCTGATGATAATGGCAATCTCTATGTTCTTTCTGCCCGCAACAATGTTTTCCAGGTAAATATTGAAACTAAAGTAGCTACACATCTTGGTACTATAAAAGGATTGCCAGCCAATTTTACTACGAACGGTGCTGCGGTGAACGATGACAACAAAATCATCATTGGGTCCGCTACTCAATCGGCTTCCTATTTTGCATTTGATTATAAATCATTAGAAGCTGTTCCTTATCAAATAGCCGGTACTGTTTGGCAAAGTTCGGATTTGGCGAACAGTAACTTACTAATAACAAACAGTAAAAAACCGATTACAGAAATTGCAATTACAGATTTAAAAACGGCGCCTGCTATTGTTGCGGATGGCAAAGTAAGCATCTTCCCTAACCCGGTTACCGATAACAATTTTACTGTTCGTTTCAACAAACTGGAAGCTGGTAATTATACTCTTCAAGTTACTGATGTAACAGGCCGCCAGGTATTGCAACAAAGCATTAGTATTAATGGCGATAACCAGGCACAAAGAATTAATTTAGCCTCATCTGCTTCAAAAGGAGTTTATTTGGTAAAGATTGCAGATGCACAAAGTAAAATAGTGTTTAACACAAAGATTGTTGTACAATAAACAATGTCCCGTCACAACAACAAACCCGTTTTGCGAAAGTAAAGCGGGTTTTTTTGTGCCATTGCTTAAACGGGCAATCGGCTTGTGATTAGGTATATTTGCACTTTCCGCAAAGTTGAACAAGCGGATTACCATTTTATAAAATACAGTTTTGGAGAAAAGTAACTTTGTTGACCAGATAAGAATTTTTTGCCGCAGTGGTCATGGTGGTGCAGGCAGCAAGCATTTTGTGCGCAATAAATTTACCGCAATGGGTGGCCCCGATGGTGGTGATGGCGGAAGAGGTGCCCACATAATATTAAGGGGTAATAGTAATCTATGGACATTGCTCCATCTTCGTTATTATAAAAACGTATTGGCCGAAAACGGCGAAGGCGGCAGCAGCAATAACAGCAGTGGTCGTGCCGGTAAAGATGTTATTATAGATGTACCGCTTGGTACTATTGCAAGAGATGAAGAAACCGGTAAACAAGAAGTAGAAATATTGGAAGATGGGCAGGAAGTAGTTTGGATACCCGGCGGAAGAGGCGGACTTGGTAATGCTAATTTTGCAACTTCTACTAATCAAGCCCCCGAACATGCACAACCCGGTGAACCGGGATTGGAAGGTTGGAAAGTATTGGAGTTAAAAGTATTGGCAGATGTTGGATTAGTTGGTTTTCCAAATGCGGGTAAGTCAACATTGCTATCTGTTATTACCGCAGCTAAGCCAAAGATTGCTGATTATGCTTTTACTACCATTACACCTAATCTTGGTATTGTAGAATATAGAGAAGGGAAAAGTTTTTGCATGGCCGATTTGCCGGGCATTATTGAAGGCGCAGCAGAAGGCAAAGGTTTAGGCCATCGTTTTCTTCGTCACATAGAACGAAATTCAATATTGCTATTTTTGATTCCGGCTGATAGCGACAATCATAAAAAAGAATTTGACATATTGCTGAATGAACTGGAGCAGTTCAATCCTGAATTATTGAATAAGCAATTTATTATTGCCATCAGCAAAAGCGATATGCTGGATGATGAATTAAAAGCGGCTATCCAAAGTGAACTACCAGCAAACATTCCGCATCTTTTCATTTCATCGCTTACCAATAAAGGATTGACTGAATTAAAAGACCTGTTATGGAAAGTGTTGAACCAACCTGTTGAGTAAGCTCATGCAATTACAAACCTGTTTATTCTGCGGTCATACGGTTGAAATGGTACATGTGCATGGCCATTACCAATGCCCTGTTTGTTATACGAATTGTTTACCTTGTTGTGATGGCGACAATTGCGAAACAAATAAATTGTTAGAAACAAATCATGTTTCTGACAAAGAACATAAACAGTAACTTTTAATAAGCTCTTCCTACTGTATCGCAAGCGGCTTTTAGTAGTGAATTTACATCCGTCGCATCCTGCCATTTTTCCCAAAGCATAACCCCATTGGCAATGTCCTTTGCCAATTTTGCTTTTCGCTTAATGGTATACTGTCCGTTATAATAAATAGTATAATTAGTAAATGCTCCGGCTGTAACAACCGCCGAATCATATTGCGGATTGGCACCTTGGGCTAAAATAGATTTATAGGTTAGTACAGTGCCGCTTTGTGTAATACCCGATGGCCTTCCATAAGCAGGTAAGCCAAGTACCGCTTTGGAGGCGGGCATTCCTCTTGTCGTCAACCAATAATTTAAACAGGTGGTAGCTAATGCATAATCGCTATGGTGTTTGTAAGGAACTGTTGTATTAAAATCATCATAGGCCATAATATTGAAGAAATCTACATAAGGAAAAATTTCATTGCGCACTGCATCCCTGATACCGCCGGCATACTTCCCTGCAGTAATTGCAGATGATAAATAATATTTTGCATCCCGGTGTAGTGAATCAGACAATTCTTTCATCAATAAGGTAAATGTCAAATCTGTACCATCCGTAGTTGTAGGGAATTCCCAGTCCATATCCACTCCATCAAAATTATATTGCCGCACTTTGGCCATCACATCTTTTATAAAAGTATTTCTTCCTGCTGCTGTGGCAGCCATTGCTTTAAAATTTGTTTTGCCATCGCCACTGCCATCATTAATACCTACAAATACTTTTGCATTATTGGCTCTTGCCTTTGTTATCACCGCATCCAATGTAGCCGGGCTGTTTACCGTCAACGTACCAGCAGTGTTAACTCCAAAGAAAGCATATACAATAACATTCGTCATTCTGAATTTTACATCCGGCACATCTGCAGGATTTCTATACGAAGGAAAATAGCCAACTACATAATAACCAAATGGTGCTGGTGCCTGTATAACTATATATGTAAATAATGTAACTGTAGTAGCACATCCGGTAGCATTACCGGCTGCATTTTTGGGTTGTACATACCAATAGTACGTAGCATTTGCTGTGGCAGGTATGTTATAGTTTAATGTAGTTCCACTATGATTAGCCGCAACTACAGTTGTTGGAGTACTTGTGGTGCCCAGATATACATCATAACCGGTAGCCCCGCTTACTGTACTCCATGAAAGTGTTACGGAAGTATTCGTAGCAAAGCTGCCATTTGCAGGAGCACTATTGCTTGCACAACCCGGCAAAGGCGGAGGTGGCGGTGGTGGTGGAGCTGTAGTCCCACCATTTTTACTACAAGAGTTAATAACTAAAGCTATAACTAACAGGTACAGGATAATTTTGGTACGATTCATACAGCTGATTGAAGCAACAATATACTAAACCCAACCATTGTATTCATTTTGGCTACGCTTATTTTTTGCAGTAGGTTTGTCGCCTAAATTTTTTTGTATGAAGAAGTTTTTGCTAATGATTGTTCTCTCGGTAGGATTGTTCTTTAAATCCTTTGCCGATGAAGGTATGTGGCTGCCTTTGCTACTTGGCCAGCAAGTGTATAATGACATGGTGAAAAAAGGATTAAAGCTCACCAAAGACCAGTTGTATAATATCAACAAAGCATCGTTGAAAGATGCGATCATCATTTTTGGTGGCGGCTGCACCGGCGAAATTGTAAGTGCAGAAGGGTTGATATTTACCAATCACCACTGCGGCTATGATGCCATCGCCAATGCAAGCACGGTAGAACAAAACTATTTGCAAAATGGTTTTTATGCTAAAAACAAAGGAGAAGAAATTCCTACTACTCTTTCTGTTCAATTTCTGTTGCGCATTGATGATGTAACAAAAGAAGTACTTGATTCTTTACAAGGATTGAGTGGAACTGAAAGATTACAAAAGCAAGCCGCCGTTTTAGCGGCTATTAATAAAAGATTGAGTGATGCCAATCAAAATATTGAAACAAGAGTAAGTTCACTATTTAAAGGCAATCAATTTCTGGCCTTCGTATATCAGCGTTATACTGATGTTCGTTTAGTGGGAACCCCTCCTGAAAGTGTAGGTAAGTTTGGTGGCGATACAGACAACTGGGAATGGCCACGCCACACTGGTGATTTTTCTGTGTTCCGTGTATATGCAGATGCCAATGGCAAACCAGCAAAATATGCTGCAGCTAATGTACCAATGAAACCAAAATGGTATTTACCTGTTTCATTAAAGCCATTAAAAGATGGTGACTTTGCAATGATATGGGGTTATCCTGGTGGAACGAACCGTTATGAAAGTTCTTACGGCATTGCGTTAGCAACTGATATTAACAATCCCACCTTGGTAAAATTGCGTGATGCCCGATTGAAATATATGTTTGAAGAAATGAAGAAAGACCCGGCGGTGAAATTACAATTATCATCTTCTTATGCAGGTATTGCTAACTACTGGAAGTTTTTTGATGGTGAAACCAAACAGCTTTTAAAGTATGATGTGTTTGGCCAAAAGAAAAAAGCAGAAGAAAAATTCAATGCCTGGGCCGCTAATAAACCAGAATACAAAAATCTTTTTGCAGACTGGGGCAAAGCATATGATGCCTGGAAACCCTATACAAAACTGCGCCAGTATATGAATGAAGGGGTGGCCGGTTCCCCGCTTCTTTCCTTTGCTGCTTCTTTATTACAAGTAGAAGCTGCTATGGTAAAAACAGGCAGCAACCAGGCTGATGTAAGAAAAGCACTAGATGCTGCTGACAAACAACGGATGTCTTTTTTAGAAGGAGAGAATAAAGTCTCCGATCAAAATATTGTGGCAGCCGTTACAAAAATGTTTTATGATGATGTAAATAAGGACCAGCACCCGGTGGGCTTTTATGGCACTTTAAAAAATACATACGGTCCGTTGGATGATGATGCTACTTATAAAAAATATGCAGCGGATATGTTCAGCAAAACAATGATTTTTGATGATGCCAAATGGAAGGCTTTTGTAGCTAACCCGGATGCATTAACCTTACAAGGCGACCCGGCCTTTGCACATGCCAGCACATTTTTTACCAGCTACAATAGTAAGTATGCCACTTATTTTCAACAGTTCAATGCAAAGAATGCAGAGTTTGGAAGATTGTATTTAAAAGGTATTATGGAAATGGATCCTGCCAAAGCAAAAATGATGTACCCCGATGCAACATTTACGATGCGGGTAAGTTATGGTGCCGTAAAATCATATCGTCCCAGAGATGCGGTGTTTTATGATTACGTAACCACTTCCAAAGGATTGCTGGAAAAATACAAGGCCGGCGATTATGAATTTGATTTACCAGCCAAACAAATTGAATTGCTGAAGAAAAAAGATTTCGGCCAGTATATGGACCCCACAAGAAAAGACCTGGTAATTGGATTTATTACCACCAATGATATTACGGGTGGCAATTCCGGCTCACCAGTTATAAATGGTAAAGGCGAATTGATTGGATTAGCTTTTGATGGAAACTACGAAGCCCTGAGCCATAAGTTAGCTTTTGATAAAGATCTTAACCGTACTATCTGTGTTGACATCCGCTACGTATTGTGGTGTATTGACAAATTAGGAGGTGGTGCTAATATTATTAAAGAATTGAAGTTGGTGAAATAAATAATTCATCTCCACAAAAAGCCATCCTGCGCAAATCAGGGTGGCTTTCTTATTTTACCCATAAATTATTTGCTTAACATTGCAGAACAGTTTCTTTTGAAAAAACAAATCACCATATCTGTTATACTTACTCTGATCATTGGAAATGCTTTTGCCCAGTTTCCGCAAGTCAGTATTGCTACGGATGTAAGCTTGCAACGCAATTTTAAGAAAGAACAACAATACACTTCTATCGGGCAAACCATCAATGCCATTTTACACCTTAAAGGTAAAGATGCGGTGTATACCAACTTCAATTATTACTCTAATGGCAAATTTAAAAATGATGTAACAGCTTCAGCAAAATCACTCCTTACTCTTCCGCAGCAAATAAATTATGTAAACAGCGGAAAGATGCGGTTGAAACATTTTTCTATTGGCTATAGAAAATATTTAAAAGGAAGTGCGGATGCAGAAAAAGATTGGAATGTGTATGCCAATGCAGGGCTTGGAATAATAATGGGCCGCATTGAAAACACTCACTCTGTTGCAATAGATACTTCTCTATATAATGTGCATGTTTTTAGTGGTAAGGCTAATTTTAAAAGACTTACACTTGACCTTGCGGTGGGCTGGGAAATACCTATGGGCGGCGATTTCTTTTTTTATACTGAAGGAAGAGTATGGGTACCTACTACCGACTACCCGAGCAACTATATTTTTGTAAATGATAATGCTCCCTTTGTTGGTATGTTAAACCTTGGGCTTCGCATTTTTTTTAATTAACCGGCTCACGGAATTTTTAAATCAAAGCGGCCTTCACTTACGGTAATTTGATTAGAAGCATCTGCAATATCCGCAGCAGTAAATTGAAAAGTTCCTGCTATTATTCTTGTTACCAGGTCAACTTTAGTAATAGTAACAGAACCGGTATTTGTAGCTGAAGTGATCCATTGATTAAGGGGAGTCAATCTTCTTTTTATATAATACCCATAACTGGCTGCCGAAGATGGATACGATACGTTGGTATTTAAAACATAAGTACCCGGTGCAGTAACCCCTTTCAGAAAAAATTCAAATTCGGTTTCTGTTGGAGAAGTTGCAAAGTTGCGGGCATGTATAATATAATCCTGGCCTCCCAACACTCTTACTTCCGTTATGCTATTTGCATTAATAGGCCCAAATGCTTTAGGCACCCAAAGCGTTCCGTCTACACTTGCTCCAAAAGTATTAGCCCCTGTTTGTGTAGCAGGTGGCAATTCTTCTACTTCTTTATTACAGGAGGCAAACAAAAAAATGGATAAGCAAGCGGTAAGAAAATTTTTCATAATAATGGATTCGATGGTATCAGAATATATAAACGATTTTTTTGTGTTTTTGGTATAACATAGGCTAATTGTCAAAAACAAGGCCAGAATAGTGCAAATGCTCTTTCAATGGCCTGACAGTTATTGAGTTTGGTATTATCTTTAACGTCTTATTATCACCACATGAGCAATACAGTTACCATACAGTCAGTAGAGTTATACAAACTTTATATTCCGCTTATTGAACCCTTTATTACGTCGTTAGGAACGGATGAAGCGGCCGAGAATGTTGTTGTAAAAATATTTACCAACGAAGGGATCATTGGTTTTGGTGAATGCAGTCCGTATATGCCGATCAACGGGGAGAGCCAGGCCAGTTGTTTTATTACCGGCCAATATTTTGCCAAAGCCTTAAAAGGAAAAAATGCATTGGATATTGAAGGCTGTATTGCATTAATGGATTCCATCATTTATGCCAATACCAGTATTAAAAGTGCATTTGACATGGCCTTGTATGATATCGCTTCGCAACATGCAGGAGTACCGCTGTATAAATTTTTAGGAGGCGACAATACTAAAACGATCATTACTGATTATACTGTAAGCATTGGTGAACCAGAAAAAATGGCGGCTGATGCAGTTAAAATAAAAAACCAGGGCTACCCGGCTATAAAAATTAAGCTGGGTAAAAATGGAAAGAAGGATGTTGAAAGAATAAGAGCAATCCGCAAAGCAGTAGGCAATGAAATACCCTTACGTATTGATGCCAACCAGGGATGGAAAGTAAATGAAGCGATTGAAACATTAAATGCTTTACATGAGTTTGACATACAGCATTGCGAAGAACCAATTGCCCGCTGGAAATTTATGAAACTAAAAAAAGTAAAAAAGAACAGTCCTATTCCTATTATGGCAGATGAATGTTGTGGTGATGACCATGATGCCGAACGATTAATTGAATTAGATGCTTGTGATTATTTCAATATCAAACTCGGCAAATCAGGTGGCATTTTTAAAGGATTAAAAATGGTGAGAATGGCTGAAGCAGCTAATATTCATTTGCAGGTGGGAGCGATGATCGAATCTAGGTTAGCCATGACCGCCTTTGCACATTTTTCTTTATGCAGCCCATTAATAGAACATTTTGATTTTGATACGGCACTAATGTTTAGAGAAGACCCGGTAACCGGTGGCATACAATACAAAGCCAATGGTGTGGTAGAAGTACCGGAAGTAGCCGGGCTCGGTGCTACGATTGATGAAAGCTGGTTGAGTAAGATGGAGAAAGTAATTGTTTAATACATGTTGATTGATTTGGAGTGTGGTTACAAACCTTGTATAAATACAGTTAATAAATTGTAAATCTGATTGGCAACACTTCGTTACTCAAAAATTAAAAGCTTTGTATATTCGACAATATATATGTTAGCGGCAATTTAGAAAACATGCAATCTGTCTTAAGATTTTTATTCCTAGGATTCTTTATTTTTCTCTCCCATACTGTGTTAGGACAGAGAAAAGTTGACGGAACATTCATAAATATTGAAACTGATTCTTTAGGCATAAGAACAGAGAATGTTATCAAAATTGAAAAAGACTCTATTTGGTTTGAGAGAAAGAAATATGGAAAAAATATTCTTCCTGGTGAAAAGTATACGAATTGGAAAGGTGACTTTAGGCATCACAAGACAGGTTATAACAACGGACCATTTTATTCTGGTTGGTTAATGATAATGAGTTGCGATACTTGTCCTGATTTTTGGAAATACACTTTAAAATCGAAGGATAGTTTAAATATTGAAACCCATGTATGGCAATACGGAGAAACAGATACAATTATTAATAATAGGGACACTACTTATAGCACACCGACAATAATGGATGCTAGTGACCCAACTGATTTAGATAGAGTTAGAGAGTTATTTTTTACATTTACTAAGACAGGCGACATTCTAATAGACAGAAAATTGTATAGACGGAAACTGAAGAGACTCTGACGAAACTGCCTATAACATTGGGTGTCTTGTCCTGAAATAGGTTGACAGTAAATCAACCAAAATGGACATCATAAATATCCCGCCTGCTGCAATACCTGTACATTAGCGGTTATTGCAGAGCAACGGCCCAACCAACAAATAGATAAAAACCTCAATGACAATTTGAACAATGAAAAAATATTTCTCACCAACGCAGGCTTTTACTTTTCTGACAATAGTACTTTTTGCCACTGCCTGTAACGGACCCGTTAAAAAAGACTTGCCAAAAGAAAAGCTAAGTGAATCAAATAAAATAGCTGGTACACATCCAAAACTTATAAAAACCATTGGCTCGCCTAAATATGGTAATGTTCAATGTGCTCTGCAGGACAAAGCCGGTAACCTTTGGTTCGGCACCACAGAAAATGGTTTGTATAAATATGACGGTAAATCGTTTACCCAATTTTTAGTGGCTGATGGGCTAAACAGTAATAATATTTCTTGCATTTTGGAAGATAATGAGGGTAAAATTTGGATAGGTACTGGTGCAGGACTTTGTCTTTACGACCCTTCGACTTCACCCAGTACAGGTGGTAAAACATTTGCTGAAATCGAGATTCCTTTACCAAAAAACCTCCCTCCCAACAAGAATGAGTTATATCGCAACTCGCATTGGGTATTCAGTATCATGCAGGCAAAAAGCGGAAAACTATGGTTCGCAACAATTAATGGTGTTTATATCTACGATGCCCGCCTGAATGACGAAGTCGGGCAGGGTAAATCCCTGCCTACCGGACAGGCAGGCTTTACTCCATTTATAGTTAATGAAAGTGCAGGTGGCTTTGCAAGCACTAACAACAACATAGAATTTATGTTAGAAGATAAAGCCGGTAACATTTGGTTTGGTGGACGAAGTAATGAAGGGTTGTATCGATATGATGGTAAATCTGTAACCAACATTAAACTAAAGGAATTATTTCAAGATGGGCCAAAGCCAAAACCTCATAATTGGGCATGGCCTCAATTACAAGATAAAAACGGGAATATTTGGTTCAGCAATTGGGGTGGGGCCTACCGGTATGATGGCAAATCATTTACAAGTTTTACAAAAAAAGATGGCTTACACGGTGGTGTTACACGGATTATAGAAGACAAAAAGGGAAACCTTTGGTTTGGCGGTGATGCTAATGCCGGACTTAGCCGTTACGATGGCAAGTCTTTCACTCGTTTTACATCAAAAGATGGCCTACTCAATTACAGTATTTGGTCAATTTTGGAAGATAAAACTGGAAATATTTGGGTGGGTACCAGGGAAACAGGTCTGTACCTTTACGATGGAAAAACGTTTATTACTTATTCGGAATATAAGCACCAGTAAATCTATAAAGTGGAAGAGCTGAAATTCTCTGTATTCGGCAATACCCGAACCGCTATAACACCTACAACCAAAAATAGTATGACAGATCCCTGGATAGAAAGATGGAATGAAAGATATAGTAAAGACGAATTTGCATATGGCGAGCAGCCTAATAACTATCTAAAAGAGCAATTGGAGAAGTTAGCTCCAGGCACAATACTTTTTCCCGCAGAAGGGGAAGGACGTAATGCAGTTTTTGCCGCCAAACTTGGCTGGACGGTTACTGCATTCGATATTAGTAACGAAGGAAAAAATAAAGCTATCAAGCTTGCTGAAAAAAATAAGGTGGGAATTGATTACCAGGTTGGCGAATTACAAACATTGAACTTTAAAGCCGAACAGTTTGATGCGATCGCCTTAATTTATGCTCACTTTCCTGCATCCATTAAATCACTTTACCACAAAACATTTGATTCTTATTTGAAAAAGGAGGGAGTAATTATTTTTGAAGCATTCAGTAAAAAGCACATTGATTACGTAACAGCAAATGAAAAGGTGGGTGGACCTAAAGACATAGAAAGTTTATTCTCAATAGAAGAAATACAGGCGGACTTTCCGAATTATGAAATAATAGAACTATTGGAAAAGGAAATTGAATTAAACGAAGGCATTTTTCATAACGGAACTGGATCTGTAATAAGATTTGTAGGACGAAAAAAGTAAATAGCCTATAAAAGAAAGTTTATACTTATTGTGAATTACGTAACCACAACTTGTTCTCCTTTTCCGGCTTTTCTCTTTAACAATTAGTGCCTTGTCTTTCTGAAGCCATAAATACACACAACAACCATACGTACTTTAAGGCCTAAGTTGATTTATTTCCCCATTATATCTAACACAAACAATGCAAGGGTAATTGATAAATGCAACACTAACCAAACTTGCTGATACACCGGACGCTTATTAAAAGGCTTCTGTATATCAAACGGGTCAAACACCAGGGCTAACCCCCAAAAAATAACGGCCTGTGAAATATCTTTTTGAATTAAAAACCAACTGCCCACTAAAATAAAAACAACATAAGCTGGTTTATTAAAATTTCGTACTGCCGGGTTTATTTTTGTTTCCATCGCCTATTTTTATTTATTAGTTGCATCTTCCTGCTCATTATTACAGAAGCCTTACATTATTTTTCCTCTTCCAACGCCTCAATATTTTCTTTTAATGTTTTCATATGCTTGCCAAAGCTGTATTTGAACATCCATTTAGTTACATACCAACAGGCAGGTACCAGTACAGCAAGTGCAATCAATAATGCGATCCATACTACCGGTTTACTCATCAAAACAGCAACTGATTTTCCGGAGCCGGAAACACCACCCAGCATAAAACCACCGGATGCACTTATCGGGTAAATGAACAAGGCCACCCGCTGCTGCATATTCATCCAGTTGGTAATGGATTGATAATGCCTTTTCAGTTCATGCAGCACCGGGTTAGTAGGCGAAATAGCAGCATTGATATTTTTGTATTGCATATAGGCCGTATATAAAGCCCATATTGAAAAGAGGAATACCAAAAATATACATAGCTGTACCTGCCATATCCGGAAATAAAAGATAGCTACCAAATATAAAAGGCAGATCAATACACCCCAGATCATATTGAGCAGTAAATTCTTTTTTATTTTTTCCAATGGGCTATGCGAAGAAATAGTTGAAAGCCTGGATGATTTCAATAGTGAGGATAAATCATCATCCTGCGGCTCATTTATTTCGTTCCATGTTTTATTGGTACTCATTTTTATGTTGTTAAAAGATTACCCAATTGTTGTTTGATCCGATGCAGTTTCACTGCCACATGATTATTAGAAATACCCAGCATTTCTGCCACTTCTGCATTTTCATATCCATCAATATTCATAGAAATGATGGCCCGGTCTGTTTCAGGTAATTGCCGTATGGCCATTCTCAATCGTACCACATCCTCATTTTGCACCACACTGTTTTGTACAGCAGGAGAAATACTTTCCAACGAATCTTTGTAGTCAACCCGTTGGGGCTTTCGTTTTTGTGTTAAGATGGTATTTAAACAGATACGGTAGAGCCAGGTACTAAACTTAGCTTCCTTGCGGAAACTGGGCCACCCTTTCCAGGCCTGTAGCAATATTTCCTGGTACAGATCTTTTTTTTCCTCTGTATCATTCGCATACAAGCCTACCAGTTTATAAATAACACCCTGGTTTTGCCGTACCTGTTCTAAAAATGCTGCTTCGCTCAAGTTTTAAAGTTTTATTGGAGTAAGGGTATATCCAAGCAACTGCAATTGTTTTATCAATCCGGATGAACCCGCCAGGTGCAATGCACCCACTGCAATAAACTGCGATTCTTTTTTCAGCAACCCGGGCAGTGTTTTCATCCACTTGTTATTTCGATTCGTTAAAAAATCATTTTCATTGCCAAATACGGCTAGTCCCCTTTCAGAAACGGCATACATTTTTTCAAGATCATGCTTAAACCAGTTATCTATCAGTTCATTTCCCTGGTTGATCATATCATTCTTATTACGCAAAAAAAGTTTTAGCTGATCAACCTGTTCTTCATTAGTAGCACTGTTAAATAATAAATTCATCTGTTCTTCAATAGTTTCAAATTCCGTTACTGTTTTACCTGCCTGCTTACCTGCTTCGGCAAAATAACCATCCAGCATAGCACCCGAATATTTTTGTAATGGCGAATTCAAATCTGATATCAGGTAAACCATAGATAGAGTAAGTGCAACATTTATAGGTTTCAATTGGTTTATCTGTTCTATCCCAACGCCTAATGTAGTTCTCAGTTCTTTATCCAGGCTATCTTTAAAAGGCTTATCCAGCAAATCCGAAAGTGTTTTGTTTTGAAGCATTCCCATGGATCTGCCAGCAACTGTTTTTGCGGAGTCGAGCACTAATTCCACAGCTACTGCTTTTGCTTTATTAAAGGCCCGCAGCACTTCAGGCACTTCACTCAAATAACTACTTTTTACTAAATGATAAGTTCCAAACAACCAAGAAGTGTCTTTTAATCCATTTCCTGTAATAGCATAAAAATTACTTTGTTGGCTGGCCTCCTGGGCATTAGTTGTAAGACCTGATCCGATTCCAAAAATAAATAGCAACAGTGTAGCTGCAATTCGTACCTTATAAATTCTTTCTTTTATAAATTTTGTCGAATGATAAGTAGTCATTTTAATAATGTTTATTAAACGTTTTTAATTGTCCGGACTGTTAACGGATAATTAGTAGCAACACCTCATTAAAAATTACAAGGAGAAGAAAAAAATATCAGCTCTGCCATTTTTATAGTAACCCCTTTTGCAACAGAGCTTATATACAAAAATTTTGTGGGAGGAATAATCAGCTTCAATGTATAATACGTAATGATAAAAGTCGCAGGGACTATTTGATCTTTTCCTTCGGTCTTTTCTCTTTCACAACCGGCACATTGTCTTTCCATCGCCATAAATGCACACAGGCATAAGTGCGGTAAGGGCTCCATTTTTTGGAGAGGCGGAGCATATCTTCTTTTAGTTTCTTTTTATCGGTATTGTCGAGCTTGTATAATTTGATCATGGCGTTTTGAATACCGAGATCATCTACGGCGAATACATCTTCTCTTCCGAGAGCAAACATCAGCAGCATTTCTATTGTCCATCTTCCCACTCCTTTTATTACGATGAGGTATTCTATCACTTCATCATTGGTCATTTTAGCCAGCTTCTTGGCATCCATACCAAACGCTGTTTCAAACTGGGCTACATTTTTTACATAACTCACCTTGTTGTTAGATAAACCAATGGCTCGTAATTTTTCAAAAGGGGTGTCGAGTATTTGTTGTGCAGTTGGTTCTTTGTCGCCATATAAAGTAAGGAACCGTTTATAAATTACATCAGCAACTTTGGTGGATAACTGCTGACTCATGATGGAAGCGCAGAGATAGGTGCAGATGTTTTTTCTTTTTATTAGTTTGTGTGTTTGGCCATTCTCAACAAGTTTTTTAAGCTTCTTGTCTTTTGAAAGGTGAATGATATAGTCCATTTAATTATTTATTTTATTAAACCGCAGAGAACACAGATTAAATACAATACAGAGTTCGCTGAGAAAGTGCTCAGTAGCGAACCTGCCTTAGCCGGCAGGCAGGCAGAACGATGAAGAGTGCGACGCAATTGGGCTGATAGTTGCAATGCAGATGGTAAAATAACAATGCCACTGAAGCACAGAAACACTGAAATAAAATTTACGACTACTCCTGACTCCCGACTAATGACTCCGAAATCATTTCACTCCCGGCTGCAACAACTTCCATCCTGTTTTTGCTTTTTCTTCATCTACCATCTTTTTTACATCATCCAGTAATTTTTTGGCGTCATAAATAATTCCGTCTTTGATAGTATACTTTACTCCGCCTTTGCGTACTACTTCATTTTTATCATTCATATAAATAGCACCCGTGCCATAGAGGTATTGAAAATTTTCCAATGGGTTGGCATCCACAATTACAATGTCGGCCAGCTTGCCTGCTTCTACCGTTCCAATTTCTTTATCCATTCCTAACGCCTGCGCACCACTGAGTGTGGCACTGCGAATTACTTCCAACGGATGAAAGCCGCCTTCCCGCAACAATTCCAATTCCCGCACATAACCAAAGCCATAGGTTTGATAAATAAATCCATTATCGGAACCGGTAGTTACTCTGCCGCCACGATTCTTATATTCATTTACAAACGTCATCCACAACCGATAATTTTCTTTCCAGGCAATTTCCTGTTCCGTTCCCCAATTGAACCAATAAGAGCCATGCGACTCCCGGCTTGGTTCAAAAAATTTCCAGAGTGATGGCAATGTATAATGCTCATGCCACTCGGCCCTTCTTGTACGGTGCAGGTCACGGTTGGCATCGTAAATATTAAACGTAGGATCGAGTGTGAAATCAAGTGCTAATAATTCATTCATCACTTTATTCCAATGTTCGCTGTAAGGTGCTGCGGCTTGCTTCCATAATTTACCAGCTTCTTCAAAGCGATGTGATTCATTCGCATAATTATAATCCGCCGGATAATTTTGTACGGTTCTATCGGTAAACAATGCTTCGGGCAAGCCATACCAATGTTCCATTGATGTAAGGCCTGCTTTTGCACTGTTCACCACATTCCATCTTGCTACGGACATTTGTGCATGATGACAGCAGGAACGAAGACCCAGTTTTTTATTTTCCCGTAATGCCGCATCCATGATCTCCGGTGCTGCACCAAAAAATTTTATTCCATCGGCACCTTTCTTTGCATTTTCTCTTACCCATTCAATAGCCAGTTCAGGTGTATTGATTGGTTGTTTAGCACCCGAACCAAAAGCGGTGTAGGCTAATAACCGGGGTGCAGTAATTTTATTTTCGGCACTTAATCTTTTTTCATCCAGTGTCCAATCTAATCCATTACCTGCTGATGGATCTCTTACAGTAGTAATGCCATGTGCCATCCATAATTTAAAAACATATTCAGCCGGAGTGCCTTGCCCGCTTCCTCCAATATGTCCATGCATATCTACAAAGCCCGGCAATGCATACATACCTTCGCAATTCAATTCTTTGCCGCCTTCTTTTAATTTAGGTCGGCTCTTACTTGGTGGCATACCCGGACTACCGGCACTGGCTACTTGTACAATACGATTTTTTTCAATTACAATATCTACCGGACCAATAGGTGGTGCTCCATTACCATTTATTAATGTTACCCCTCGAATGATGAGTTGTGCAAATTGACCTTCTCCTTCTTTTTTCTCAGGGGCTTTTGGTATTTGTGCAAGGAGGGGGATGGATAAAAATAATGCAGTGATAAAATGAAAGATTTTGGTTGACATGCTGCTACTGTTTTGTGAGGAACAAATTACAGTATTTTAAATTGGCAGCAGGCCTCCATCAGTGTTTTTGTTTTGGCTAGAAGTTTACTTTCATGCCTCAGCCCAGGCCCGAAAATGTGCTACCCGTTCCCGGCTTATGATCATTTCATCTTGCTGCGTACTTCCCTTTACAGAAAGTTTTAGCCGGCTGTTGTAATATGGTTTTACTTGTTGTATTGCATCTATATGTACAATAAAGCTGCGGTTGAGGCGGAAGAAATGTTGCGGGTTCAATACATCTTCTAATTGCTCCATGGTATAATCCACCACATATCTGTTGCCTTCCTTATCTACTACATGAACAATTTTATTATCGGCCTGGAAAAAAGCGATATTGCTGGATTCTAAGAAAAAAAGTCGTTGCCCTACTTTTCCTAAAAAACGTTTTTTGTATTTTTCTGCGGCAAGTGCTGGTGCCAGTTGCCTGAAATCAACAGCAGTGAAAGTACCCTCTAATGATTTTAATTTATTGATAGCTGCAGCCAATGCCTCCAGCGTAACGGGTTTTAAAATATAATCGATACTGAATAGTTTAAAAGCTTCTAATGCATACTGATCGTAAGCCGTTGTAAATATTATTGGCTTGTTATAGTTAACTTGTTTAAAAATTTCAAAACTTGGCCCGTCGGATAAATGAATATCCAGCAATAATAAATCCGGATGCGGATGCAGTTTAAAATATTGAACTGTTTCTTCAATACTTTCGAGGCAGGCAACTACTTCTGCGTCCTTATCATATTCTTTTAATATGGTTTGAAGCCTTTCGGCAGCCAGCTTTTCATCCTCTACTATTACTATTTTCATACGTATCAATTTAAGTTGAGCAGCGGCAGGCTTACTTCAAATTCGGTTGCTGTTTTTTTTATATCAATATCTCTTCCGCTGATAAGCTCATATCTTTTTTTAATATTCTGTAATCCAATTTTGGTAGAGGGCTCCACCATTTGGCGGGGCTGCAGGTTATTCTTTACTACCAATGTTTGGCTGCCATTGGCATGTATATCAATATGCAAGGGCTTATTCCTGCTTACTATATTATGCTTGATGGCATTTTCAATCAGCATTTGTAAGGCGGCGGGTACCACATGCCAGGTTTTATAATGCTCCGGTATGTTTATACTAATTACAAGGCCTTCATCAAATCTTTTTTGTAAAAGAAAAAGATACGGTGTGATAAATTCCAACTCTGATTTTAATTCTACCAATTCTTTATCCTGGTTACTTAATATGTACCGGTACACTTTTGAAAACTCTTCAATAAAATGATTGGCCTCCGGGTTATTTTTTATAACCATCCCCGATAGTACATTAAGATTATTGAATAAAAAATGTGGGTTAATCTGACTTTTAACTAATTGCACCTGTGCTTGTGTAGTTTTTTTTCGCAGGTCTTCCACTTCCATCCAATGCCTTTTATACTCCCGGAAGAAAAATAAAATGGCATTTAGTAAATGAAAGAAAAGATTAATGAGGCTGGCATAGATGATATTTAATTTAAGTGGATTGCTGTTTTGCTCCCAGGTATAGCCGTGAAAAATATTACCCACCAAAAAAACTACCAGTAAAGCAGATAGCGGTGCTACTACATTTCCTGCCAGGAAAAAGAAACCTAAAAAATGAATTTTTCCTTTTTGTGCTAAAAATTTTCTTTTAAAATACGGTTTAATAAGACGATTGCCTTCCCATGTGAGAAAGGTTATACCGGAAATAGTCAACAGTGCATAATACCATTCAATTTCAATATTGAAGTAATAATACACATCGCATAACACTGTATTTAAAAAAGTGTATGCAGAAAGAATGGCAATAAAGAGGTAGCGGTATTTATGGTTAAATAACATAGTGCCCATATTTAATCAGTCCTGCCCGCTATAAATAACGAACAGGACTGATAATGGTTTTCCATGATAGGGGTAATTTTTTTATGGGAGTATCACCCGGTCAATAACATGTACAACACCATTGGTTTGCATCAGGTTAACACCGGTAATCTTTGGCCAGGTTGCTGAAGCGGCTCCGTTTCCGGCACCATACACCGCAGGACCTGTTAAATTAATGGTCAATGTTTTAGTAGCATCTGTTGCAGTAAGAAGGCTGTTCACCGTACCCGCAGCGAGGTCTGAAGAGAATACTCTTGCGCCTACTGCATGATGTAGTAAGATGCTTTGTAAAGTTGCAACCGGAACCGCATCCAATGAGGCATCAGTAGCAAAACCACTAGCCGTAAAGGCCGCATTGGTTGGTGCAAAAACAGTGAACGGACCAGCACCGCTTAAAGCTGCTGCAATATCAGCACCGCCATTATTTTTTACACGGTTGATAGCATATAGCAATCTTGAAAAATTAGGATTAGCCGCTACAGTTCCTGTAATGGTGGTAGCTGGTGGCACCAATACTCTATTAATTACATGAATGATACCATTGCTCGCAGAAACATCCGCCTGCACTACCTCAACTCCATTTATATACGCTTTGCCCCCATTTATTTTTGCATATAGTGTAGGCCCTGCTCCGGCAGTTGCATATGTAGGAGATGAAATTCCGGCAGTAGTAATTGCACTGGCAGGTACTCTTGATGTAAGCACATGATAATTAAGAACAGCTCTCAACAGATCTAAGCCAGCACCGGTTAACGCATTAATCTTTGCTTCTGTATCTAAATCCGGTACTCCATCACCAGTAATATCTAACTGGCGAAAAGCATCATCATTAGGAGCAAAAACGGTAAGATTAGCTGTTGTTCCGAGTAAACCTGCATACCCTGCCTTTACCACCGCCGCTTCCAGCAATGTAAAATTGGCACCCTCTACTACTGTTTCCGTAATTGTTTTTGGCGGAACAGTTGAGTCATCATCATCTTTATCGCAACTGGTAAATACTAGTGGTAAGCCTAAGGCCAATACAAGACCTGCTTTTTTAAAAAACTGATTTGGTTTCATAATTGATTAATTTTTGTTTAATAGAATAACAAAACCAAATGGCCGGGGATGTGCAGGAAGGAATGAATAAACTGGTGAATGGAGTGAATTGTAGTTTAAACGGAGTGAATTGTGTTTAACGGTTGGTATAAAAATGCCCATTCTACGAAAAGAACGGGCATCATATTAAAATAAAGTAGTAATTAGTCGGCAGACCAGCTCATATCTCCGCCTTTCTCATCCTTCAACGTAATTCCTAATTCAGCAAGCTGGTTTCTTATTTTATCAGAAGTTGCAAAATCCTTTTTTGTCTTGGCTTCTTTGCGAATGTCAATAAGCAATTGCATTACACCTTGCAATTTGGTATTGTCTGCTTCATTAGAAGGTTTCAATCCAAATACATCCTCCAAATAACTTTTGAATTTGGTTTGTAGCAATGTCAACGTTTCTTTTGACAACGCCGACAACGGGATCGTTTTATCTTTTATAGAATTAATGACCGGCACTAATTCAAACATACTGGCCAATACTCTTGCAGTATTAAAGTCATCATTCATGTGTTCATCAAACTCGGCAACCAAACCCTTCACCTTCGCATCAAGCTCTGCATCTACAGAATCTGTTCCCGACTCATGACTCATGACTGCCAACTTTTCATAAGCGTCCCACAACCTTTTCAACCCCTTCTCTGCCGCTTGCAATGCTTCATTACTAAAGTCCAATGTACTACGATAATGCGTCTGCAACATAAAGAAGCGGACATTCATCGGCGAATATGCTTTTTCTAATAATGGATGTGAGCCACTGAATAATTCTTCCGGCAAAAAACCATTACCAGCACTCTTACTCATTCGTACACCATTTACTGTAAGCATGTTGGTATGCATCCAGTATTTTACCGGTGATACTTTATAGCAAGCTTGTGATTGCGCAATTTCATTGGTATGATGTGTGGCGGCCAGATCCATTCCTCCACCATGTATATCAAATTGTTTTCCCAAATATTTTTCACTCATGGCCGAGCATTCAATATGCCAGCCGGGAAAACCCATTCCCCATGGCGATGGCCATTGCATCAAATGTTCCGGACCTGCTTTTATCCAAAGTGCAAAATCCAGTCGTCCTTTTTTTTCATCTTGCCCACCGAGTTCTCTTGTGCCTTCCAGCAAGTCTTCCAATTTTCTATTGGTCAAAATACCGTAAGGCTTTTCTTTATTATACTTCTCCACATCAAAATAAACGGTACCATCCACCACATACGCATAACCATTATCAATGATCTGCTGCGCCATTTTTATTTGTTCGGTAATGTGGCCGGTTGCAGTTGGCTCAATCGTTGGTGGTAATGTATTGAACAACTCCATCACTTTATGAAAGCCTACAGTGTAGCGTTGTACAATTTCCATGGGCTCCAATTGCTCCAGTCTTGCTTTCTTGGAGAATTTATCATCACCCTCATCTCTGTCTCCTTCTAAGTGACCAGCATCAGTTATGTTTCGCACATACCTCACTTTATACCCAACATATTTCAGGTAGCGATAAATAATATCGAATGAAATAAAAGTGCGGCAATTTCCTAAATGTACATCGCTGTAAACAGTAGGGCCGCAAACATATAAACCAACATGGTTGGGTGTTAGTGGTTCAAAAGGCTCTTTTGTTCTTGATAAAGTGTTATAAATCTTCAGTTCACTCATAATACTGATTGGCTAAAATGGAAAAATTGAAATGGGTATTGTGCCGGCACGGCAAAAGTAGCAATTATGCTGTCAACAGGGACAACAGCAATAAGAAGTATGAAATACAATGTGTTTCATTGTTTCAAAGATAGCTTTTTCACGCAGAGGGCACGGGGTTCGCAGAGAATTTTTATTTGTTATGCCCACAGCGGAGTCAGGGACCTTTGCACGCCAACTTCCGACTCTAAACTCCCGACTAAAGACTCATTTCTTTAACTCTACATCTGCCACTATCATATAATGATCGGAATATCTTCGAACAATGCGGTTAAACTGGTTGATCTTAAAATTTTTATCGGCAAAAATATAATCAATACGAAGTGTGGGTGATAATGCGGAAAAAGTGCGGCCAATGCCAAATCCTTTTTTCAAAAAAGCATCCTGCAGGCTACCCCGCACCGTTGCATAGGTATACGAATTAGGCACATCATTCAAATCAGCAGCAAACAAAACAGGATGTGGGCTATCGCCAATTACCTCACTCACCACATCTGCCTGCAGGCTGCGGTTAGTAAAGCCCCGTTTAATTTTTGATAAAATATTTCTCGAATTGGCCACCAGGCTGTCTTCCCCACTTTTTATTTTTCCAATTCTATCATAATCATTTTTGCCAAGCTGTAATGATTGCAGGTGGGTTGTATAAATACGGATAGTATCAGCACCTATTTTAATGTCTGCATGGATCAGTGCATCCGGTAAACTAGGACGAGGGTAACGAATTTTACCATTGTCAACAATTGGGTAGCGGGAAAAAATAATAGAGCTGTAAAAGTGATTATCGCCATCCGTATCAAAAGAAAAATAAAAATGCTGATAGCCTAGATCCTGAACAGCTTTTATATTGTTGTAATAAGAAGAGTCAAGAGAGGTATGAAATTCTTGCAAACAAAGCACATCTGCATTTTGCTGTTTGATCAATTCCAGCATTTTTAATCTTGTCTGGCTCCCTTTATTGGTGTTACGTTTTAATTCAATAAACCGGGCTACATTCCAGCTTACTATCCGTAGATTTCCTTGTTCCTTTTTAGATTTAAATGAAGTTGGTGCATGAAAAGCAAAAAACACAATAATGCTTTTAATCCCCAATACTAATGCCACCCCTGAAATAATAGCCAACCGGGGCTTTAACACCATCAACCATGTTATAGCAAATGTAATAACGGCCACCAGTAAAAAAGGAAAAGCCAGGCTTAAAAAAGAAATGAACCACCATTTTCCTGGATTAAGAGATGATGCCAAACAAGACAGTAAAAAGAAAATTACAACCGCTATGTTAGTATAAATAAAAAAACGCCTGGTAAAGATTGCAAACTTATTGGCCATTGATGCAATTTAAGAAAAAGAGAAGAATAGCCATCCGTACAACCAGAGTTCTTGACAAGAGGCATATTTCAATTGTTGAAACGCAATAAAGTACAAAGGAATATCTGCTAAGAGAACCTTGAACTTATCAATTTATATCATCTTCGCTGGCTCTTCGTAATAGGTCTTTCTCTTCTTCTGAAAGATGGTCGTAGCCCATTTGATGAACTTTCTCCAAAACTTCATCTACCCGTTGGGTTGTTACATTGGGAGTTTTAATGTACGGAGCCGATGTAGATTTATAAAAAAGTTCTTCTTTCAGATTCCTGTTCTTGCTTTGTTTGTTTGGGTTAAAAAGATTGCCAAACCAATCAAAGAAATTACTCATCCAGTTGCTCCAGTCATACCCACGACGCAGAAAGAATATAAATAAGAAACCCGTTAAGGCACCTGCTACATTTATTATAATGTTGATCGTATCGCTAAAAGAAATAGTAAGTAAGCTGGTAACAACGTAAAAAGCTGTTAATACCCATAACGGCATACCACCACTTAATAAGGGGAAAATTTTATAGCCCGGTGCTATCATTGTGATAGTGATAGCTACTGCCATCACACCTGCGGAAGCTCCCATAGTGGTAACAAAAGGAAGTTGTTCTTTTAGTGATGGCATCAGGTTAGCAGCTAATAAAAAAGCTATGGCACCGCCTAAAGCTCCATATATAAAAACAGGGATTATTTTTTTGTTACCGGTAATATCCTGCATGATATAGCCAAAAGCCCAGAGCCAGATCATATTGGTAAAAACCCTCCAAACATTATCATGCACAAACATATGAGTGATGATAGTCCACGGCTTGCTTAATAATTTATCTGTATCAGCAGGCAACACAAATAAGCCCAATACATTCTTATTAAAAAAAGGAAGTGCCAGGTCTTGCTGGTAAGTGAAATACGATACTGCCTTCATAAAGGCAAGCCCAACATATGTAATAAGACAAATAGCAATCAGCAATATCAGTGCATTATCGCTCTGTCCCAGTGTTATTTTCTGTTTGTATTTTTTCTCGGAGTACATTGGTAAATTGACAATGGTGAAAAGTCAATTACAAAGGTCGCTATATTTTGACTTTTTATTATTTATTCTTATTTAATACAACGTCTTTCTGTTGGTTTTGTTCCAGATCATTACAATAATAAAGCCTGTTAAGGCACCACCAAGGTGAGCAAAGTGAGCAATATTGTCACCTGTTACTTGTGCAACGCCTCCAAATAAATCAAGGGCTACAAAACCCAGAATAGCCCATTTGGCTTTTACAGGCACTGGAATAAACATTATATGTAATTCTGTGTTCGGAAAAGTGAGTGCAAAAGCTGCCATCACCCCCATTACGGCTCCGGAAGCACCTAATGCTGGAGCTGCAGCTCCAATTTTAGCCTGCACTCCTATCATGTCGTTAGCTTCTGCTAGTTGTAACAATTGCTCACAACGAAAGTATTGAATAGCAAGGTGAAGTGCAGCAGCACCAACACCACAAGCAAGGTAAAAGAATAAAAATCGTTTGGGACCCCATACATTTTCTAACACTCTTCCAAACATAAACAAAGCAAACATGTTAAAAAATATATGGAAAATTATGGAAGGAGAATGCGCAAACATGTGCGTGGCAACCTGATAAGGCTGAAATTTTTGAGAGCTTTCCAGTCCGCCATGCTCAACTAAAAAAGCATGTAACTTTTCTGGCATTAGAGGCCACATCATCACCTTTTCTGTCAATTCATAATCTTGTAATAGCAGCTGCGCTACAAACACCAATACATTAATAATGATAAGATTTTTTACGATCGGCGGAAATCTATCTACACGGGTTGGTCGAAAATTACTCATAGGGCAAAAATAGTTTTAATTAATTGGCGGTTTTGTATAAAAACTTATTTTAACTGTTATTTCAACTTCAATTGCACCACATTTTCTATATGGTGTGTATGCGGAAACATATCAACCGGTTGCACTTTTGTTACGGCGTATTTTGCATCCAGCAATTGCAGATCTCTTGCCTGGGTAGCCGGGTTGCAACTTACATATACAACGGTTGGTGCGGCGATATCCAAAATTTTCTGTACCAGTTTATCATGCATACCGCCTCTTGGCGGGTCAGTAATAATTACATCCGGCCGGCCATGTGTAGCAAAAAATTCATCATTGCAAATATCAATTACATCGCCGGCAAAAAATGCTGCTCCCGTTAAATTATTCAATGCTGCATTTTCTTTGGCATCGTTTATTGCGGCTGCGATCATCTCTACCCCAATAATTTTTTTGGCTTTACCACTTACAAAAATGCCGATGCTCCCGGTGCCGCAATACAGATCATACACAATTTCATTGCCCGTCAACTCTGCAAACTCTCTTGTTACCTGGTACAGCCGTTCACCCTGCTTAGTATTGGTTTGAAAAAAAGATTTTGGTCCGATTTTAAATTGAAAGTCTTCTAATTTTTCAATCACATACCCTTTGCCTGAATAAGTTACCGGCTCCAAGTCAAACAAACTATCATTCCATTTTAAGTTAACCGTATAGAGCAATGTAGTAATAGATGGGAACTTATTGGCGACATATTCCATCAGCAATTTTATTTTAGCTGCATCATCTTCACCTACCATGATATTTACCATCAGTTCACCGGTAGTACAAAGTCGCACCTGCATGGTTCTTAAAAAACCAACATGATTACGAATATCATAAAAAAGCCAGCCCTGCTGAATAGCAAATTCTTTTACCGCCAATCTAATTTCATTGGTCGGTTCGGCTTGTAAATAACAGGTTTGAATATCTACCACTTTATCAAAAAACCCTTTGGCATGAAACCCCGCCACATCCTGCATACCATTGACAGTGTCATCTTTAATTTCTTCTTTTAGCAGGTATCGCTTGTTTCCAAAGGTATACTCCAGTTTATTCCGGTAATACCTTGTTTCTGCTCCACCAATAATAGGTTCTATAGCAGGTAATGCTACTTTGCCAATCCGTGTCAACACATCTGTTACTTGCTGGGTCTTATATTGCAATTGCTTTTCATACGGCAGCATTTGCCATTGGCAACCGCCGCATACTCCAAAATGGGAGCAAAAAGGAATAACCCTATCAGCAGAAAATGAGTGAATCTGTACTGCTCTTCCTTCCGCCCAGTCCTTTTTACTTTTGGAAAGCTGTACATCTACCAGATCTCCCGGCACCGCCCCTTCTATAAAAACAACTTTTCCATCTAACCGGGCCAGGCTTTTGCCTTCTGCGGCATAGTCTTCTACCAATACTTTCTCCAGTAGTATATTTTTCTTTTTTCTTTTCACGGCGCAAATATACCCCTAACCGGTAAAGGGAATAAACATCGTCTTTACCCTTTTAAAAGCAACGAAATTGTCCCCATCCGCCTCTTTAGAGAACTTTTCACTTTTACGCTTCAGCGGCTTGGAGTTTTTAGATAACTTTACCTGATTTATTCTTACGTATGAAAAAAGGATTATTTCTACTGACGCTACTTTGTTCTACTACTGTTTTTGCTCAAAATGCTTACGAAATTAAAGTAACGTTTAAGCCATTTAAGAAGCAATACATTTACCTGGGTCACTATTTTGGTAAAACCTATCCCATCATTGATTCTGCTTTGCTGAATGAGAAAAGTGAAGCTGTTTTTAAGGGCAATAAAAAACTACCCGGTGGCATCTATTTAGTTGGCTATCCAAATAAGACTGGTTTTTTTGAAATATTAATTGATAAGCAACAAAAATTCTCCATCATTGCGGATACTGCCACAATAAAAAATGGCGTTCAATTTCAAAACTCTCCAGACAATGTAATGTTTACCGGTTACCAGCAATTCATGTCTGCAAAAGGACAAAAAATTGCGGGTTTGCAACAACAAATAAAAACAGCTTCAAAAACAGATTCTGTTTTAATTGCAACACAACTTATTAAGGAAGATAGTGCAGTATCTGCTTATCGTGAAAATATCATTACCAAAAATCAGGGCACTATTCTCAGTACACTCTTAGCATCTATGCAGGAGCCAGTACTTACAGGTAAGTTAAAAGACCCTGCTACCAAAGAAGATTCGCTGGCGGCCTATGCATATTATAAAGGTCATTTTTGGGATGGTGTAAATTTTTGGGATGGCCGTTTATCCTACACTCCTTTTTTTGAAGATAAGGTTGACAAATACTTTGAGCAATTAGTAGTGCCACAACCAGATTCTGTTATTAAAGAATTAGACTTTATGCTCGGTCCCGCATCCATAAACGAAGAGATGAGCCGCTTTTTGCTAATAAAATTTGTGAACCGTTACCTGAATCAAAAATACATGTGGGAAGATCAGGTGTTTGTTCACCTGTTTGAAAAATATTTTGCGAATAAGAACTATTCATGGCTTAACGAACAAGGGAAGAAAACAATTACCGACAGAGCTTATAGCCTGATGGCAAATATAATGGGCACTCCTGCTGCAGAAATTGCCTTACCCGATTCAAGCGGTAAAACAATTTCTATGTATGACATAGAGGCTGCTTACACAGTGGTAGCTTTTTGGGATCCGGCTTGTGGTCATTGTAAAGAAGTGCTTCCAAAACTAGATTCCTTTTATCATGCAAAATGGAAAGCTGCGGGATTAAAAATATTTGCAGTAGCCAAAGAAACCGATGCGCCTAAAAAAGATTGGATGGGTTTTGTAAATGAATATCATTTGCAGGAGTGGGCACATGTTTATTACTCCAAAGCAGATGACAAGGCAAGAATTACTGCAGGCATTCCCGGCTACTCACAGTTATACGATATACAATCGTTCCCTACATTATATTTGCTGGACAAAGACAAGCGGATTATTGCCAAGAAACTGAGTTACCAGCAAATTGATGAGGTACTGCAATTGAAGATGAAGGGACAATAAGCAATCGTCTTTTCTGAATATTATATACTATGAAAAAAATCATCTTTGCCGCCATTACTTGTTGTGTAATGTCGGCCGCTTCTTCGCAAACACTTTTTACCTATGGCAACCAAACTGTTGATGCCAAAGAGTTTTTAAAGGCTTACAAAAAAAACAACACGGCTACCACGACTAATAAAGCAAAATCTATAAGTGACTATCTTGACCTGTACATTAGTTCAAGATTAAAAGTTCGGGAAGCCTACGAAAGAAGGTATGATACCTTACCGCAGGTAGCAAACGAAATAAAAAATCTTCGGGCACAGATTGCAGATAACTATATGACAGACCCGACTATCATGGATCGTTTGTCAAAAGAAGCTTTTCAAAGAAGCCAAAAAGATATTCATGTTGCGCATATTTTCATTTCCTTTAAAAATTCTTATGGTGCGGTTGATACCGCCACTGCCTGGCAAAAAAAAGAAGCAGCATTAAAGCAGTTAAATGATGGCACAGATTTTTTAACTGTAGCACAGCAATATTCAGACGACCCGGCAGTAAAAACAAACAAAGGTGATTTGGGATTTATCACTGCTTTTACACTTCCCTATGAATTTGAAAATTTAGTTTTCAATACAGCGGTTGGAAAACACTCTGCTTTGTATCGTTCCAAAGCTGGCTTTCATCTATTTAAAAACTTGGGTGAACGAAAAGCAGCAGGTAAAATTAAAGTGCAGCAAATATTGTTAGCCATTCCTCCGGGTTCTGATGAGCCGTCAAAAAAACAAATTTCATTATTGGCTGATTCCATATACAAACGTCTGCTTGCAGGAAGTGATTTTTCTACACTGGCTACACAATTCAGTAATGATTATGTTAGTGCAGCTACCGGCGGAAACATTCCGGATATAAGTGTTGGCCAATATGAGCCTGCTTTTGAAAATATGTTGTGGTCGTTGCCAAAAGATGGAGCAATTGGAAAGCCTTTCCTAACATCACATGGCTGGCATATTGTGAAAAGAGTTTCAAGAAAGCCTATTGTTACTGATGAACAAAACAAAGCCAACTTAAAAGATATTGAGCAGAAAATAATGGCCGATAAAAGATGGAAAACTTCTACCGATTTTATTTATGAGCGGATAAACAGCCGGGGGCTTTACAAAAAGCATTCGTTCAACAATGATGCTTTGTGGGCAGTGGCAGATAGTATGTTTAATTTTCAGCCGATGAGAGAGACTGGTAAATTAATCAGCGAAACAACTCCCTTGTTTTCTATTGGTGATTCTGCTTATACCGTTGGCAATTGGATAGGCTATGGCCGCACTAACCGGTTTAATGAAGATGGCAGCGGTGCCAAAGCACATATCCAGGTGTTGGATGAATACCAGAAATCAGCAATGAAAGATTATTATCGTAATCACCTGGAAGATTTTAATGCTGATTTTAAAGAGCAAATGACAGAGTTCACAGATGGCAATCTGTTTTTTGAAATAATGCAGCGGGAAGTGTGGGATAAAGCACAAAGTGATTCAACTGCTCTGCTTGAAATGTATAGTAAAAACAAAAAGAATTACACCTGGAAACAAAGTGCTGACGCAGTTGTATTTTTCTGCTCCGATCAGATTGTAGCTACCAATATTTACAAGGAATTAAAAAAGACACCCGCCGATTGGAGAAAAATTATTATTGGGTTAAGTGAAAAAGTAGTAACTGATTCTTCAAAATATACCTGGGATCAGATCCCTAATCTTGGAACAACCATTCCTAAAGCAGGGATGGTTACTGCACCACTGATAAATACAAATGACAATACTGCTTCCTTTGCTTACATCGTAAATGTGTACCTCCAACCCATACAAAGAACATTTGCCGAAGCAAGGGGATTGATTGTAAATGACTATCAAACTATCATAGAAAAGCAATGGGATGAAGCGTTGAAAAAGAAATACCCCGTAGTTATAGATAAGAAGGTGCTGAGTGATATATCAAAATAATTCAATTGCCCAAAATAAAATAACCATCTTAAAGTAGATGGTTATTTTATTTTATAATTAGCTTACAGCAACCCTTTTACAACCTCTGCCACCATTAACGGTCGACCCAATGTATAATAATGAAGGACTGGTACACCGGCTTTCTTTAATTCTCTTGATTGATTTAACAACCACTCAGTCCCTACTTTCTCCACATCCTCATCTGATCTACATTGCATCACAGCAGTGCTGAGATCAGATGGTAGTTCAATAGAAAATGTTTTAGGCAACACAGTTAATTGTTTCCTGGTATAAATTGGCTTTAAGCCCGGAATAATTGGAACAGTGATTCCAATATCCCGGCAAGCTTTTTCAAATGCGAAGAATTTTGCATTGTCAAAAAACATCTGTGTAATTATATAATCTGCACCTGCATCTACTTTAGCTTTTAAATATTGCAGGTCGGTATCCATGTTAGGTGCTTCAAAATGTTTTTCCGGGTAGCCAGCTACACCAATACAGAATTCCGTTTTATGTGTTCCTTTCAGTTCGTCCTCTAAATAAATTCCTGCATTAAGATTGGCCACCTGTTTCAACAGATCACTTGCATATTTATGACCGCCCGGTTCTGGTTCAAATGTTGTTTCATTTTTTGCTGCATCGCCCCGCAGCACCAACACATTGTCAATTCCGAGATAACGTAAATTGATCAACGCATCTTCTGTATCATTAATACTAAAGCCACCGCAGATAAGATGCGGCACAGTATCAACATTGTATTTATTCATGATAGCAGCACAAATACTTTCCGTGCCCGGTCGTTTGCGAATGACCACTTTTTGAAAATTACCGTCTGCCGTTTTCTTAAAAACATGCTCACTTCGGTGGTAGGTAACATTAATAAAAGAAGGTTTGAACTCCATTAAGGGATCAAGATGTTTGTATAATGCTTCAATACCTTTACCTTTTAAGGGGGGTAAAACTTCAAAAGAAATCAGAGTATCTTTCGCCTGTGCTATATGGTCTGTTACTTTCATTGCTCGTCAAAATTCGTGCAAACATACGCTGGAAGCTAAACATATCAAAAGCAATATGCAAAAGACACAAGATCCAATTCAATCAGTTATATTAAAATCTTATTCCAATAGATAGACCAAAACGAAAACCGGGTAAAAAACCATTGTAGCTGGTCTTTACATTTCGGTTGGCAGCACTCACTGTAACATCAAGATTGTTTTTTAGTAACGGAATATCATTGACAAAATCATTTATTTCATTCTCAGCATCCTGTACTTCGGCATTGCTCCAGGGTAAACCAGCTCCTGTTTCCTGTGCCATGAAATCATGTTTAGCACTATTTGCTTCGGGACCTAAAAAATAAAAGTCAATCGCTACTAATTTGGCTATCAAAAACTGAACACCTAACTGGGCTCCTACACCAAAACCACTGTAATCACTTGTTACCAGAAAAGCCCGTTCCGTTCCGTCAATTTCAAAATCAGTATTAGTAGTGGCTTCATTCTTCAAATATTTCAAGTAGGGCTCTAAATACAAACCTCGCATTGGTTTTTTACCAAAATACATACGATAGCCCGCCATTACTGACATTGTTTTCATCATAAGACTGCGGTCCTCACCGTCAATTTCAGCCGCCAGCGTTTTTTCAAAGGGAATGCCGACGTTGAGTGTAATAGATTTCTTTTGTTTAAAGTTAAACTCTGAGCCTAACCCTATTTTCCCAAATGAAAGACTGGCTGGAGACCATTTAACGATAATTGATTTATCGAATACAGGTTTTTCTTCTTCTTGGCCATTGGCTATTCCAGCCATGAACAGAATACAAACGAATAAGAGAAATTTTTTCATATTGAGTTGTTTAAAATATTCGATGTGTTTTAATTTTAATAAGTAAACTTATCCTATGTTCTTTACTTGCCAGATGTGAAAAACGAGATCTTTAAACCCCTGTCACTTGGCTATTAAAATTAATTTGATTTAGTAAAAAACTCATCTCATTAGTTTCACTTTGATTAATTATTCATCATCATCTAATTTCTTTACCGGTTTTATCTATTGTAATCGTTTTACCATCTTTCTTCACTGTGGCTTTCCCATTTTCGAATGCTATTGATTTCGGGTATTTATCTTTTACCAAATCGAACTGGTAAGGTATCACCAGTTTTCCTGTTTTATCTATATAGCCATATTTTTTATTCTTATTGCACACGGCTGCAAGTCCTTCACTCATATCCCCTTGTTCAAAAAATTCTGGCAATTCAGGAGTAAAGATTATTTTGCCCGTTGCATTAATATAATGCACTTGTTCTCCTTTTGGTGAATCGAAAGGTGTTTTCACTTTGGCTATACCATCATAAAAATCTTCTGCCCAGTCTGTCTCCACACCCGGCATTTTTTTTCCGGCCTTATTAATAAAGAAGCGTTTGGACCCTTCTTCCACCACCAATGCCCAGCCATAATAAAATGAATTTGCTTCATTGTATTTACAGGGAATAACCATCTTTCCATTGGCATCTGCATAGCCCCACAATCCATTTTTTTGTACTGGCAACATTCCTTCCGTAAAATGTTTATGCACCCCATACCCATAATTTTCCCCATATGCTTCTATATCACTTAAAATTATTTTTTTTGTAACCAGGTTGTATGCATACCATTTTTTAGTCTTTTCTCCTTTTACTAAAACAATATCACTCTCTTTATTCAGGATATCTTTCCGATACTCGTTCAGCGTAATGCATTTTGCACTGTCCAGAAGGGTTGTCCCCATAAGATCAAAAATTCTTCCTTCTTTCGGTGCAATAAAAAGGCCCAGTTTATAATGTGTGTTTACAAGGTCATCATCATATTCTGCCAGTACCCCTTTCTTGGGATTAAAAAAACACCAGTTCTGCCTGTTAAACCCACCTGTGTTATATCTGCTTTGGAATAAGTATAGGATTGGTTGGCCTTTTACAGTATTCCATTCCTTATACAAATATGCTGGCTTGCACAACTCTTTGCCACTTACAACAGAAAGGAGAGTGTAATGGCAATATTGTAAATCATAACTTCCTTCCTTTTTTCTTGCAACTAAAACAGTGTCATTTGCTTTTTCAAATTCAAAATAGCTGGCTCCGGTCATCCTTTTCCCAGCACTATCCATCAATCCATACGCTTCTATAGCTCCTTTACTGTTCTTGTTGGAATAATAAAAAACACCTTTCACAACTGATGTTCCCAGGTAATCATAAGCCGGATCGATCAGTACTTTGCCCGCAGTATTTCCTGCACCCATTTTTTTGCCCCCGGAAGAACTGGTGGAGGTAAGGATAAAATAGCCATTTTCAATTCCGCTAATCTCATCATAGAAATTAGCAAATAATGGTTTGCCCTTTAAATCCAGGTAATTAAATTTATAACTACTGGTAAGTCGCTTCATTATTTTTATAAACCCATTATTGTATTCTCCTAACGGTATCATATCTGCGTCCATGGTAAATAGTTGCTTCCCTGTTTTATCAATAGCCTTAGCTGGTTCAGTAGGCTGCTCTTTTACTATACCAATTCCACCCGAAAACTTTGTAGCAAAAACATATTTCTCCGGTAATACAACGATTCCTTTGGTATTGATAAATCCTATTCTTTTAGTAACGGTATCATAGAATTTGGCAAGGCCATCCTTGAACGAAGATTCCTGTCGCATCGATGCCATCTGTTGTGCCAATAGTTTTTTTGCCCCATCGCTTAACCCTTCCATTTTCGGTAAGGAAGGCAACGGAAAATTCTTCTTGAATTGATTAGTGCCAGTTTTATTGATGTAGAAATAATGGCCATCCTTTTTAACATAGGCGAACCCATCACTAAAATTTTCACCTTCTTCATATACAGCGGGAATCACCAACTTTCCGGAAATGTCAAGGTAGCCAACTTTACCCTCTTTAATAACCCTTGCTAATCCATTACTTAACGAATAAGCAGAATCAAACTGACATTGTATAACATATTTTGTGCGTAAAGAGTCACAATATCCATATTGTATTTTCCCCGTAGCTGGCTCTTTACAGCTACAAGGAGCTATTTTCTGAGATTTTGCTGTAGCTGTAATTATAAGCCAGCTTATAAGTGTAATTATTTTTTTCATTATTACTTTTTATAAAATTGGAATGACATCAATAATAAAAATCGTAAAAATTGACTTGGAGAAGGGAGACCTTGCAAGGTCGTAATTTTGGTTATTTACTAATCTGCATCTAAATATAATAATAATTACAACTTGTTAAATCAGTTGTTGATAGCAGGCTTCTGTTTATGAACCCTTATTTTTGCTACTTATGGCAGTTACCATTAGCACCAAAAACCTGGTAAAAAAATACGGCAGCCGTACGGTTGTTAATGATGTATCCCTAGAAGTGAAACAGGGAGAGATCGTTGGGTTGCTAGGGCCAAACGGTGCCGGTAAAACGACTTCCTTTTATCAGGTGGTGGGGTTAATAAAGCCCGACCAGGGAGATGTTTTTCTGAATGATCAAAATATCACCAAATTACCCATGTATAAAAGGGCGCAAATGGGTATTGGTTACCTGCCGCAGGAAGCATCTATTTTTCGCAAATTGAGTGTGGAAGATAATATTAGTGCAATCCTGGAAATGACAAAGCTTACGAAGCAGCAGCAACGGGACAAATTGGAATCCCTGCTCAATGAATTTCGCCTCCAACATGTTCGCAAAAGCAATGGAGATGTTTTAAGTGGTGGCGAAAGAAGACGAACTGAAATTGCGAGGGCTTTATCTGTTGATCCAAAATTTATTTTATTGGATGAGCCTTTTGCAGGTATTGATCCGATTGCGGTAGAAGACATCCAGGCCATTGTTGCCAAATTGAAATACAAAAATATTGGCATACTTATTACCGACCATAATGTAACAGAAACTTTATCTATCTGTGACAGAGCCTACTTGCTGATTGAGGGAAAAATTTTTAAACACGGTACCGCCGAAGAACTCGCAGAAGATGAACAGGTACGAAAATTGTACCTCGGAAGAAATTTCGAGTTGAAACGCAAGGATTATTTGCATGAAGAAGCCGCTATTAAGGCTGGAGAA
Source organism: Chitinophagaceae bacterium (assembly GCA_022843585.1). Taxonomy (GTDB): domain Bacteria; phylum Bacteroidota; class Bacteroidia; order Chitinophagales; family Chitinophagaceae; genus JJ008. The sequence goes on along the minus strand of JALHNJ010000001.1, from coordinate 368,781 downwards.
GAATCACAACAACAGTAATTTTTTCCTATTGCTTTAATTTCTCTATTTTGCCTTCAGCAATGAAGCTTCTATCCCCTGCCATATCATCTCTTGCCCGTATGCGCCTCTGGCGTATAGAAGCCTGGAAAAACAACCCATTGGATGCACAACGGGAAGTATTGCAAGATTTAGTTACATCAGCACAATACACAGAGTTTGGCCGGAAATATAACTTCTCCAATCTTTTTACGATCCGTGATTTTAAAAATGCGGTTCCTATTCATGAGTACAATGATCTGAAGCCTTACATAGAACGGATCATGAATGGAGAACAGAATATTTTATGGAATACTCCAATTTATTGGTTTGCTAAAAGCAGCGGCACCACCAACGATAAAAGTAAATTCATTCCGGTAAGCGATGAAAGCCTGGAAGATGGCCATTTCAAAGCATCCAAAGATGTGTTGTCGATGTACTATCAGTTTAAACCGGATTCTGAATTATTGACCGGCAAAGGTTTGGTATTAGGCGGGAGTCATAATATTAACCCCATGAATAATGAAGCACAGTACGGCGATTTGAGTGCGGTATTGTTGCAGAACACTCCTTTCTGGGGACATTGGCTACGAACTCCTGATCTAAGTATTGCATTAATGGATGAATGGGAGAGTAAGATTGAGAAATTGGCAGAAAGCACTATTAAAGAAAATGTAACTTCTATATCCGGTGTACCTACCTGGACACTGGTTCTTTTCCGTCGCATATTAGAACTCACCGGTAAAAGAACAATGAGTGAAGTATGGCCATCATTGGAATTATATATGCATGGCGGGGTTTCATTTGCTCCCTATAAAGAACAGTTTCAAAAGTTGATTGGAAAAGAGATCAATTACCTTGAAATGTATAATGCCAGCGAAGGATTTTTTGCTGCACAAGACATACCAGGCGAAGAAGGTATGTTGCTGTTTACAGACCATGGCAGTTTTATGGAGTTTATGCCGGTACATGAATATGGAAAAAAAGATCCGCAAACTATTGGATTGCATGAGGTAGAAATCGGTAGAAATTATGCCCTCATCATAAGTACTAATGGCGGATTGTGGAGATATATGCTCGGCGACACTGTTCAGTTTACTTCTTTAAAACCGTTCCGTATTAAAGTATCCGGCAGACTAAAACATTATATGAATGCATTTGGCGAAGAAGTGATCGTTGACAATTCAGACAAAGCAATTGCCATTGCATCAGAAAAAACCGGTGCCGTAGTTAATGATTATACAGCAGCACCAGTTTATTTTTCGGAAAGTTCAAATGGTGCTCATGAATGGCTGGTTGAATTTGAGAAAGCTCCTGCCAGCCTTGAAGATTTTACCAAAGAGTTAGATATTGCTTTAAAAAACATCAACAGCGATTACGAAGCTAAAAGACATAAGAGTATTGCACTTCGCATGCCCATTATTCATGCAATAAAAAAGGGAGCTTTTGCAGAGTGGCTTCGCAGCAAAGGGAAATTAGGCGGCCAGCATAAAGTACCCCGGTTGAGTAATGAAAGAACATTAGTAGAAGAAATTCTATTGATCGATAAAAATTACATTTGCTAATATAAATACCAAAACAATGAAATTATTAGAAGGAAAAGTTGCCATCGTGACCGGCGCAGCCCGTGGAATTGGCGAAGGCATCGCTATAAAATTTGCTGAGCATGGCGCTAACGTAGCATTTACCTATGTAAGCGATAGTAGTGCAGAAAAAGCTGCCGCCCTGGAAAGCAAACTAACTGGAATGGGTGTAAAAGCAAAAGCCTATAAAAGCAATGCAGGTGATTTTGCACAATGTGAAGCATTTGTAAATGATGTATTGAAAGAATTGGGAAAAGTTGATGTTTGCGTTAACAATGCAGGTATTTCGAAAGACAACTTATTGCTCCGCATGACACCAGAGCAATGGAATGATGTGATACAGGTAAACCTGAACAGTGTGTTCTATATGACGAAACAAGTCATCCGTCCCATGATGAAAGCAAAGTCTGGTTCAATAATTAATATGAGCTCTATCATTGGCGAAATTGGCAATGCCGGCCAAAGCAGTTATGCAGCCAGCAAAGCAGGCATTATTGGTTTTACAAAATCCGTTGCCAAAGAATTAGGCAGTCGTAATATTCGTTGCAATGCTATTGCGCCGGGTTTTGTGGAAACAGATATGACCAGTTATTTAAAAGAAGGGGAAGCAGCAGATAAATACAAAGCAGGAATACCGTTAGGAAAATTTGCCAGTACTGAGGATATTGCTAATGCCACACTATTCCTCGCTTCTGATATGTCGTCGTACATTACAGGACAAACCCTGAGTGTTTGCGGTGGATTAAATATGTAAAGAAAAGACTACAAAATTAAAAAGGAGGTTATATCAACTGCCTTTTTATCCCTGTAACTTTATACCACGTTTTTTAATATACGAATGCCATAATATCATTGAAGCAACAGTTCGGTACGGTCGCCATAGTTCTGCTATTGCCAGCATCTCCTCTTTACTAATATCTTTTGGCAATTGCTTTACTTCTTTCAAACTATTGACTAAGGCAATATCACCCAAAGGAAACAGATCCGTTCGTTGTAGTGCATGCATCAGGTACACATCAATCGTCCAATGGCCAATTCCTTTTAATTGAATAAGAATGTTTCTCACTTCTTCATCTGGTAGACTCCCCAGCTTTTTCAATACAATTCTTTTTGACTGCACCGCTACAGCTAATCCTCTTGCATAGCCCATCTTTTGCCGGGTAAAATAGCAGGCCCGCATTTCTTCGTCGGTGAGCTTTAAAATTTTTGCCGGTGTTACATAGCCGATCTTGTCTTTCAGTTTTTTAAATGCCGCATATGCAGCTGCTAAAGAAACCTGTTGCTCCAATATGGTAAGAATCAATGTTTGAAACGTATTTGGCCTCGTCCACATGGGTGGAAGACCGTGCTGCTTAATGATGCCGGCAAGATCAGCATCCTTTTTTGCCAGCTTTTTACAAATAGCTGCAAAACTGGTTTCATTAAATACAAGATATGGCGACGACATTCAAATTATTGTTTAACTTACGTATAACCACAAACCTTCCTGCTATGAAAAAGATTCTTCTCTTTCTTTTCATACTCCATGCAACAACTGTTGTTGCTCAAAATAAGGATTATCTATTGAGTACAGACGGCATTGGGCCAATAAAATTAGGAATGTCATTGACAGACCTTGAAAAATTATTGCAAAAAAAAATTACATTAAAAGTAATTGACATTGACTCAGTAGTTCTTGTGGAAACAATCAAAACAAAATATAAAGGCATTGATGTTGAGATTGACCTAATCAAAAGACAAGATTATATTGCCGTGGATGGAATAAGTACTAAAAGTCCTTTATGTAAAACAAAATCCGGAATTGGTATTGGTGCTACCAAGTTACAAGTAATAGCAGCTTATGATGGTTACCATATTGATGCGAGACCTGATTACACAGAGGATGGTGACAAACTAATAAAAAGCAAGAATAAAAGCTCTATAACTGTTAAAGAAGACAGGGAAGGTTATGCTATTGTTTTTAGCCTTCTGAATAATAAAGTGACTTCCTTTAGCATATATCCAATTTATGATGATGAAGAGTGAGCAGGTCGCCGTATCATTTATTCAAATCCGAAAAGACAATTTACTGTTATGAAAAAAATAATACTTCTCCTTTTTGTTATTGCTGCCAATTGTGCGGCTGCGCAAAAAAACGATTACATTATCAGCATGAAAGGACTGGGTGCTTTACAACTTGGCATGTCGCAGAATGAAGTAGAAAAATTACTGAATGAAAAATTCATTCTGCCAAACTCCCTGGATACAATCAACAATAATTACCAGGATACAGCTAAACTAAAATATAAAAATATTGATGTGCAGCTTGAATTTGACCGTAGCTATTATGCTCCTAATAAATTTCGAATGCGACTGATTGGGATAAGAGGCAGCAGCCCTTTATGTAAAACAGCAACAGGCCTAGGTATCGGAACCGATCAATTAAAGATCATTGCGGCCTATGATAATTACCATGTAAATATCCAACCAGGCTTTTATAGCTATTATGAAACAGAAAAAGGAATAGGGAAAAGCACACTAACAATTATGGATGATATAGCTAGTGCTGAGGAATATGGTAAAGATGCTTACACTATGGTGTTTTACCTGCTTAATAAAAAGGTAGTGTCGTTTGAGCTAAAAGCTAAATTAAAAGATGAAAGAGATTAAATGATAGCTACTATTTTGTTTTAAATTTTGCAATTGCCCTTTTTGTAAAATCACTCAGCACCAAACGTCCGCTTATTTTTGCTCTCTCCATCAAAAAATCATTCCAATGCTCCGTTCCCTGCCAGAATATTTTTTTCATATCTGCCATTGCTGCCGGACTTGAATGCGATAATGCATTTGCAAGTTTCATTATTGATTCATCCATACCCTGTATATCAGGATGCAGCTCTGCAAACAATCCTTTTCGTCTTGCCCAATCCGCATTGCGCCACATTGTAGCATCAATAGCTAATTGAGAAAATTCAGATAATCCTATTTTTCTTTCTACCGCCGGGCCAACAACAAACGGACCGATACCTACAGCCAATTCGCTCAATTTTACATCGGCTCCTTCCGATGCAATTGCATAATCAACTGCCGCTGCAACACCCACACCGCCCCCTACACATTTACCATGTATGCGGCCAATAATAAATTTGGGACAAGATCTCATGGCATTAATAACATTTGCAAAGCCACTAAAAAATTTCAATCCTTCTTCCTCATTTTTTATTGTTACCAATTCATCAAAAGATGCTCCAGCACAAAATGCTTTTTCACCTGCAGAACGAAGTATAATAACAACAGTATTGGGATCTTCTCCTGCACGGCGAATTGTTGTTGCTAAATCAGCTAATACATGAGCCGGCAACGAATTACTCTGTGAATGAAAAAACTCAATACTTGTTATTCCGTTGTGTGTGGTTGACTTTACATATGCTTCCATAAAAAATATTTTAGTCGTTATGAACTTTAATTTCCTGACCTACTTTTATTATTCCATTGCCCTTGTGTAACAGGTTCATACCAAATCTTATTTTTTTGTCAATCGTACGATAAGTGGCTAATGTTTTTAATGGCTCCTTTCCGGCAACAGTGGTTTCCTGGTCAATAGTTGTTACTACGCAGCGTCCACAGGTTTTTACACCATAAAAATCAATTGCATTTATTGTAAAATGTTTCCAATTGTCTTCAATAAAAGGAACAGTTTCTGTAAAAACAATATTCGGTCGAAAGCGATTAATCGAAATTGGTACCTCCAGTTTACCGTTCAATTCATCTAACGATGATTGCCCGATGATTAGAAATGGATAACCATCCGAGAAGGAAGTGATCTCATTATTTTTTGCATATGGAAGTTCTACCATTCTTTTGGTAGTGTCCGGCATATAAACCAGTTCGCAATCAACTCCAAGCATTTCATTGAACCAGGCATCCATTTCCTGATCATCATAACACCAGGCATCAAAAGTATCATCCCATATTTGTACTTTTCTTGTACAGTGCCCGGATATTATAAAAGGAATAGTAATATTTTTTTCAGGGAAATGTTTATGTGCAATATATAGTCCTTCCGGAATAATGGCTGTTTGTAATAATGCCATGGCTGCAGCATCCCGTTGTGTTAAAAACTTTCCATTTCTGTCAACCAGCATCCATCTTCTGTCATGTTCAAAGCCGGTAGCTGTTACCGTTGCTTCATTCACACTAAAACCGCCAAGCGATTTTACAGGATAGATATACAATTCTGAAACGTAATACATTTTATACTGATTGATTTTTCATTGCTACCATTGTTAATATTGTTGCCACACCGGTTATTTCATCTGTTTCATCCAAAAATTCCACCAGCCATTTTACAATGCCTTTATCAATATCATCACCTCGTTTAAAATCTTCCGGCTTTTCAATGATACGTTTATCGTTGGGCAATTTTTCTTTACAGGTAAATCGTATGTAAACTTCAGCACCGGGATAAACGGGTTTAGTAAAACGTAACTCATCTATACCATAATTTAACAGTACCGGGTTTTTTTCATAGCTATCAACAAATAAACCAGCTGCCAGACTCATGATGAAATAGCCATGTGCCACCTGTTGCTCAAACATGGTTCCTGTAAAATCTGTTGTTTTGATATGCGCATAAAAATGGTCGCCGCTCAAATCCGCAAACTTGTCTATATCGTCGGAAGTAATAATTCTTTTCTCTGTAATGATCTGCTCACCAATCTGCAGCTCCTCAAAATATTTTTTAAACGGATGCTTGCCCGTTTTTTTACCAATAGCATTCGGCTGATATACATTGGTGATTGCTGTTATCGTAGTTGGTGAACCTTGCAATGCCGTTCGTTGCAAATAATGTTTTACTCCCCGCAAGCCACCCATTTCTTCTCCGCCACCGGCTCGCCCCGGACCTCCGTGTACCAATAACGGCAATGGTGAACCATGTCCGGTACTTTCTTTAGCACATTCATTATTCAACACTAAAATTCTGCCATGATGTGATGCTGCACCAACAACATATTCTTTTGCTTGTTTATAATCTGAAGTAACAATTGTACTGACCAGACTTCCTTTCCCCAGTTTACTTAATACAATTGCCTCATCTAAATTTTTATAGGGCATGATGGTACTTACAGGACCAAAAGCTTCTATTTCATGTGCTTCTATTGCTGCAAAAGGATTTTCATTCATCAATAATACCGGCGACATAAATGCCCCTTTCTCCGCATCAGCATCTATTACACTTACACTATCTAATGATCCGTACACAATTTGAGAAGACGCTAATAATTTTTGTATCTGTTCTTTTACTTCATTTCGTTGTGTTTGTCCGGCTAAAGAACCCATTCTTACTTTTTCATTCAACGGGTTACCGATGGCAGTTTGCGATAATAAAGTAGCAATAGCTTTCCACACATCTTCCATTTTATTTTGGGGAACAAATATTCTGCGGATTCCGGTACAACGTTGCCCGGCTTTCAAAGTCATTTCTTTTCTGATCTCTTTTACAAAAATGTCCCACTCCGGCATACCGGGTTGCACATCTTCGCCCATAACAATGCAGTTCAGCGAATCGGCTTCCATATTAAATGGAACATTGTTTTCCAGAATGGACGTAGTTTTCTTCAGCATTAGCCCGGTTGTTGCACTACCGGTAAATGTTACTACATCTTGCGAAGTAACATGATCCAACAAATCACCTGCACTACCACAGATCAATTGCAAACTTCCTTCGGGTAAAATTTTACTGGCAATAATTTTTTTTACTACTGCTTCCGTTAAATAACTGGTAACTGTTGCTGGTTTTACAATACAGGGCATTCCTGCCAATAGATTCACGGCAATTTTTTCTAACATTCCCCATACGGGGAAATTAAATGCGTTGATATGAATGGCAACACCCTCTTTGGGAACCAGAATATGCGTTCCCATAAAAGTATTGTTCTTACTAAAGTTGTGGCTTTCCCCATCTATACAAAAAACTTCATCCGGAAATTTTCTTCTAAGAGAAGCATTAGCAAATAAATTACCAATACCGCCTTCAATATCTACCCAGCTATCCGCTTTGGTAGCGCCGGTTTGATAAGATATATTATAAAACAGATCGAGATGACTTCGAAGATGTATTGCTAATGCCTTCAGCATATTACCTCTTGCATGAAATGTCATTTTGCGTAATGCAGGATTGCCAACTGTTCTTGCATAATCTGTTATGGCTTTGAAGTCTAGCCCTTTTGTAGTAGCAACGCCAATAGGTTCACCTGTTACTGCATTGTATAAAACTTGTCCTTCTCCATCGCCAGTAATCCAGTTGCCGCTAATGTAGTTTCCGAGTTTGTTCATAGCAATCATTATTCAACGAAATTACCTGAATTCCAAAAATTTTAGAAGATAGATTTAAGGTAGGTAACAATTATTTCGAAACGTATCTTTGTGCAGTAAAAAGATTGGTATGAAAAAAAATACATTGTTTAGCATTGCTATCGCATGTTTATCAATAACCGCCTGTAATAACTCAAAATCTGATGAAGCGAAGGTTGATCCTTTGCAAGCACAGGCCGATAGTCTCGAAAAACAAGTAGTTGAAGGTCATGATGTGGCCATGCCCAAATCAATGAAAATTCCCAAGCTGCAAAAAGAAGCACAGCGACTGATTGATTCTATTTCAACTTTGCCTGCAAAAGCAAGAGAAGCTTCAGCCCCGCTTAGAGCTAAATTGGAAGAACTGGTAAATGAACTCAACTATGCTGACAATGCCATGAATAAATGGATGGCGGAAATAAATTTTGATTCGGCACTTAATAACCTTGATCAGCGTATTAAATATTTTGCCGATGAAAAGATTAAGGTAGACAAAGTAAAAGAAGCCGTATTGAACAGTGTTGCTAAAGCCGATTCGCTGTTAAAAGCAAAACTTTAACTACTGAGCGGCACCACGCCAAACTGCCTCAGGTGATGCATGGCATGCTTGTACAATAGTTGTACATTCTGTTCAAAATTCAAGTCACCAAAGAAAGGATTGCGGGTAATAAGCAGCGGATTTTTTTCGAAAGCTTCAAAGAAATAAATCAGCTCCTGTTGCAAAGCACCAATAGCAGCCTGTACTGTTTTGTATCGTAATGGAAGTGGCTCTTCTCCCATTAACGGATTCTTTGTATTTTCTTTAAATGGCTTATCGCTCATCATAAACTCCCGCATCCTGTCAAGATTTTCGGGAGGGGTGATAATTTTTTCCATCTTTAAGCGACCATTCGCATTGCGTACTGCGTCGCCTCCATAATGTTCTACCATTTGCTGCACACTCATTTTACCCCACTGCGGAGAAGTTGATGGGTCTAATCGTTGCAGGTAGGTAATAAGTTTAGTTCTAAGAAAATTTTCTTTCTCAAGGCTCATATGGCAATATTCTGAATTGCAAGATTACGAAAACCTTACAATGAAAAAGCCCCTCTTTTAAAGGGGCCTGTATGCTAGTTTTTTGTTTACTTCATTTTTTTATCAATGATGGTAGAAAGACGTTCAAAAATATCATCCACATTTCCCATACCATTTATACTGGCAACCTTCTTTGCTTTTGTATAATAAGCGGCCACCGGTAACGTTTCCTTTTTATACACTTCCTGGCGGTTTCGCTGTACTTTTTCATCCATATCATCACTTCTGCCAGAAGTTTTGCCCCGGTTGACTAAGCGGCTGATAAGCTCCTCCTCATCTACATCCAATATCAGCACTTTTCCAATCTCTGTTTTTTTAAGCTCCAGTAAATTATCTAATGCTTTGGCCTGAGCCACTGTGCGGGGAAAGCCGTCAAATAAAAAACCTTTTGCGCCTTTATGCAGGTCGAAATAAGAGTCTACCATACCTATCACCACTTCATCCGGTACCAGCTGGCCTTTATCTATAAAGCTCTTAGCCTCAATACCTAAAGGAGTTTTGTCTTTGATCTCCTGACGTAAAAGATTACCTGTAGAAAGATGAACCAGATCATACTTTTCCACCAGTTTCTCTGACTGTGTGCCTTTCCCACTGCCCGGAGGGCCAAACAATATCAAATTAAACATAAGCTACTTTAACCTTGGTTAGTGACAAATATAATATACACAGGTTAAATTCCCCGCTGCCAGAGTAAGTTTTACCGCAAATCAACCCGGTACACAAATTGTTAAGAATAGCAGGCTGTCACTAATAAGACAATCCAGCCAAACAAGCTTGCCGTAAGTTTGTTACATAATAAATGAAAAGATGATCAAACTGATAACGATATTGGCATTTACTGGTCTGTTGCAACAATGCAGCTATTCCCAAAATAATTCTTCCACCACAAATTCTTCAAAAATGGACACAACAAAAAAGAACAACCCTGTTTATTCTAAATCAGATACCGGCAAAGTGGTGCTTGCCGATGAAGAATGGAAAAAAATATTACCGCAAGATGTGTTCTATATAGCCCGAATGAAAGGCACAGAAAGACCCGGCACCAGTAAATATGATAAGTTTTCTGAAGCGGGGACCTATTATTGTGCAGCGTGTGGCAACGGTTTATTTAAAAGCGATACCAAATTTGAAAGTGGCTGCGGCTGGCCCAGCTTTTATGAGCCGGTAAGTAAGAGCAGCATCATCTACACCCCTGATAATACACATGGTATGCAAAGAACAGAGGTGCAATGCGGCCGTTGTAAAGCACATTTGGGACATGTATTTGACGATGGACCACCTCCAACCGGCCTTCGGTATTGCATAAACGGCGTAGTGCTTGATTTTGAAAAAGCTAAAGAGGCAGAAAAGAATTTTAAAGAAAAACCGCAGCAATAGAATTGCCAAATTAATAGCAAAACCTCCTTTTACATAAAAGGAGGTTTTTTATTTTACAAAGCAACGGCGGTTGGATAAATTTACGTTCACAACTAAAACAATACCGGTGATTAAAAAGCTTTGGCTATTTGTACTGGTGATACTTTCCTTGTCACCAGTTACATTCTCTCAAATTGATATTACACAGGTGATGCCTGTAGATCCGAATGTAAAAATTGGAAAGCTTTCTAATGGACTTACGTATTATATACGGAAGAACACATTGCCGGAAAAAAGAGTTGAACTCCGGTTGGTTGTGAATGCAGGATCTGTATTAGAAGATGATGACCAGCAGGGACTGGCGCATTTTATGGAACACATGAATTTTAATGGCACCAAACGATTTCCCAAAAATGATTTAGTAAGCTATTTGCAAAGTATTGGTGTGGAGTTTGGCGCTGACCTTAATGCATACACCAGCTTTGATGAAACCGTTTACATACTTCCTGTGCCTACTGATAAACCGGGGCTGGTAGAAAAAGGTTTGGAGATATTGGAAGACTGGGCACACAATGCACAACTTGATTCATTAGAAATAGAAAAAGAAAGAGGGGTTGTAATTGAAGAGTGGAGATTGAGCCGCGGTGCTGATGAAAGAATGATGAAGCAAACATTGCCTGTTCAATACCAGGGTTCAAAATATGCGGATAGGTTGCCCATTGGGAAAATTGAAACCTTACAACATTTTTCACATGCAGCCCTAAAACGTTTTTATAAAGACTGGTACCGTCCGGATCTGCAAGCCATCGTTGTTGTAGGCGATATTGATGTAAGCGATATGGAACAGCTGATCAAAAAAATATTCAGCGATATTCCTGCAGCAACATCACCCAGAAGAAGAGATGTATTTGCAGTCCCCGACCATACAGAAGCATTATCCGTAGTAGCAAAAGATAAAGAAACAGATTTTCCTACAGTAGAAGTGTTGTTTAAAAAAGAGCCGCAGCCAGAAACCACCATTGGTGATTATTGCCGCTATATGAATCAACTTTTGTTTACCGGCATGCTTAACACCCGGTTGCGGGAGATAACATTAAAATCAAATCCTCCTTTTGTTGCAGCAGGTTCTTATTATGGCAGCAGTCTTGCCAGAACAAAAGATGCCTATCAACTGTATGCTAATACCAGCGATACAGGAATGGCCCGTTCGCTGTTTGCCATGCTACAAGAAAACCGTCGTATTTTATTGCATGGATTTACCAAAAGTGAATTTGATTTACAGAAAAAGCAATTACAGAGTTTTTACGACCGCATTTTTAATGAACGGGAAAAAGAAGAATCTTTTCATTACGTAGATGAATATGTAAATAATTTTCTTATTCATGAACCTATCCCCGGTATTGAGTGGGAATATGATTTTGTAAAGCAATACCTCAACACTGTTAAGCTGGAAGATATAAACAAGCTGGCGTCTCAATGGATCACCAAGAACAATATGGTGGTAACCTTTAATGCACCTGATAAGGAAGGAGTAAAAATTCCAACCGCTGATGAAATAAATAAATTACTGAAAGATGTAGATGTAGCGACTATTGAACCTTATAAAGAAAAAATTCTTGCTACTACATTAATGGATGCGAGTAAATTAAAACCAGGAAAAATCATCAATGCCACAACGAATGATGAAATCGGTACTACTACAATCAAATTATCAAATGGCGCCACCGTTATTTTAAAATCAACCAACTTTAAAAACGACGAAATCGTATTCAGGGCTTTTAGTAAAGGAGGTCACTCTTTAGTAAGTGATGCAGATTATTATTCTGCTACTAATGCGGCAGCTATCATTTCACAAAGCGGTGTGGGTGATTTTTCTGCTATTGACCTGGGCAATATGCTTAAAGGAAAAAGCACTTCATTATCACCGAATATTTCGTTGTACAGCGAAGGGTTAAATGGGGGCACCACTCCAAAGGAAACAGAAACATTATTACAACTAATACACTTGTATTTTACTGCTCCAAGAAAAGACAAGGATGCATTTGAATCGTATAAAACAAGGCAGCAGCAGTTGTATGCAAACCTTGCCGCCAATCCGCAGATATATTACAGTGCAGAGTTTCAAAAAATGATGACACAAAATCATCCCCGTGCAGGCGGGTTACCTAAGCCAGAGGATTTTGATAAGATCAATTTAGACCGCAGCATACAGATCTATAAAGAACGTTTTGCCAATGCTGGTGATTTTACCTTCCTGTTTGTTGGTTCCTTTGAAGAAGCCACTATCAAACCCTTATTAGAAAAATATATTGGCAGTCTTCCTTTCTCGCAAAAGAAAGAAAACTTTAAAGACCTTGGTATTCGTCCTCCTTCCGGCAAAATTGATAAAGTAATTACAAAAGGCAGCGATCCTAAGAGCCAGGTTAATTTGGTTTTTACCAGCCCTGTCACGTATAGCAGCAGCGATGCTTTTGCACTTAAAAGCCTTGCAGAGGTGGTGGACATAAAATTGGTAGAACAATTAAGAGAAGAAAAAGGCAGTGTATATGGGGTAAGTGCACAAGGAAGCATCAGCCGCATTCCTTACGCTTATTCTACCTTTAGTATTTCATTTCCCTGTGCGCCGGAAAATGTTGATACATTAAGCAAGGCGGCTATTGATGAACTACAAAAAATAATTACAACTGGTGTTAGCAAAGAAGACATTGAAAAAGTAAAAGAGCAGCAAAAAAGAAAACTAGAGGTTGATATAAAACAAAATTCATTTTGGCTCAACACTCTTTTTGAAGCATATTATCTTGGCAATAATCCATCTGATATAATGAAAAGACAAAAGCAATCTCAAACACTTAACTCAAAAATGCTGCAGGATGTTGCTAAGAAGTATATCAATCTAAATAGTTATATCCGGGCAACATTAAAGCCAGATAAAAAAGAAGATGCCCCATTAAAAGGATTTTAATTTATACTTAATTCCTACACTTAAATAACCTACATGAAGTTTTTCCGGCTTTTCGTATTCTTTTTATTGGCTGTGATTGTTACAATAGCAGTAATGACATTCATGCTACCTACCAGTCAAAAAATTAGTCGCACCATAACTATTAATGCCCCTGCTGCTGTAATATATAATTACGTTGAGAAGCTGGAGAACTTCAACAAATGGTCGGTGTGGACACAAGAGGACTCATCCGCTGTTTATACACTTACGGGCATCGATGGAACCGCTGGGGCTACCACTTACTGGAAAGGACACCCGGAAATATCCGGAGAAGGAAAAATTGAAATTGCCAGTTTGCAAAAGGATAAAACAATAGTTCAACAATTTCATTTCATAAAACCCCGGGCAATCAATGCCACCTCAACGATAATGTTGAATGAAACTGAAAAATCAAGAACTGCCGTTACCTGGGATTTTGCTATCGCCACACCAAGACCCGGAAATATCTTTAATCTATTCAGCAGTATGGATAAACAAATTGGAAAAGATTTTGAAGATGGCTTAAGCAATTTAAAATCAACAATTGAAAAAAGCCAGTCTTTAAAACAATAGCTATTTTTCTAAAAGAAAAAGGTTTACAAAACAGTAAACCTTTTATCTATCAAACAAACTAAAAAGAACTCTCTAATTTTCAATTTCAGCAATCCATTGCTGCACAAATTCTCTGGCTGGCTCCACCACTTCTTTGCCGGCTCTAAAAGCCATCTTCCAGCGATTACCTTTGCTTTCGTATGCTTTGTTTACGAAATATTTTTTACCATTCTTTGTAACCAGCTCGGCATTGTAATCAATATCTTTTGTTTCTTCTAAAAATTGCAGCAATCTACCTTTAATAAAATGCAGGTGATTTGCTGGATACTTCTTTTCCCAATCCGCCAATTGTTTTTGATTGCCTGCTTCTATACTTTTTACCATAGCAGGATAATTCTTTCTGTAATTAGCAAATATCTTGTGATTCGGGTCTTCAGCTTCCTGCAATCGTTTTTTTGCAGTTACCAGTATGTCTTCAAACATTTTCTTATTAGCTGCATCTGCTTTTTTAATGCTGGCTTCCAGATCGGCAATTCCCTTTTTACTTTGTGCTATCATTTGCTGTTGCATCTCCTCCGGTGTTTGTGCAACACTAAAAGTTGGTTTTTGATTTTCCCGAAGTGCTGTATACTCTTTTGCAAATGCCGGAGTGTTTACATGCTGTTTCGTATATGCAAGCAGGTTTTTTGTTACTGCGGTGCGGTTACCTAAAGCAATATTTTTTGCATTACGAACACCATACTCATCTAAATAACCTCCCAAAATACTATTTGTAATCTTGCTATTTGCATCCGTTTTTGTAATACCTAACTGTTTTAAGAACTCCTCATTTATCTTTTTATAAACAGTAAATGAAAATAAAGCAGCCATTACAACTGAAATAAACATTGCCACAAAAAATAACCGGGCTATGTTTTTAGTTTTTTGATCTGTACTCTTTTGCATGATAAGGTTTTTTGTTTCCACAAATGTTATCACATAAGCCGGATACAAAAACCCATACCTGAACGAATTGATAAAACCTTCGTATGAAATGTTAGAAAACATACTAATATCTCCCAGTAGAAGCAGATCATATAAGAACCATTCCCAATTTGTGGAACTATTACCAGCTCATTTACGGAAAACATCCCTTTTGCTTATGCCATCCATCCTAATTTTTTCCATACTCCTATTTTATCAGTAAGTTTAAGCTCCAAAATTTACATACATGAGAAAACAGGTTTTATTAGTACTGTCATTTACTTTTTGTCTTATTGCCGCTGCGCAAAAAATTTCCTTAGATCAATTTAAAAATATGAAGGCCCGCAACATCGGCCCTTCAGGCATGAGTGGTCGGATAGTGGCGATAGATGCTGTGCACAAAAATCCATCAATCATTTATCTGGGTGCTGCCTCTGGTGGCATTTGGAAAACAGAAAATGGCGGTGCCGATTGGAAACCCATTTTTGATGATCAGCCCATTTTAAATATTGGTTCGTTGGCCATTCAACAATCAAACCCTTCTGTAGTATGGGCAGGAACCGGAGAAGGTAATCCCCGCAACTCGTTAAATATTGGCGAAGGCATTTATAAAAGTTTGGATGCCGGCAAAACCTGGAAGCGAATGGGTTTAGAAAAAACAAGAAATATTCATCGTGTAATTATTGACCCTACTGATCCAAACACAGTGTATGTTGCTGCCATTGGAAATCCGTATGCACAACATCCTGAAAGAGGCGTGTATAAAACAACCGATGGTGGTGATAGCTGGAATCGTATTCTTTTTGTAAACGATACTACCGGTTGTGCTGAGTTAGTAATGGATCCTTCCAATCCAAATAAAATGATTGCTTCTATGTGGCAACATTTTCGCCAGCCATGGCGAATGACAAGTGGCGGTGCTGGTAGCGGTATGTATATTACTATTGATGGTGGAAAAAATTGGAAACGTTTAACCAAACAAGATGGAATGCCTGATGGACAACTGGGTCGTATCGGTATTGCATTTGCCCGCAGCATGCCCTCAAGAGTATATGCAAAAATAGAAGCTACTAAAAACGGTTTGTATAAAAGTGATGATGGTGGTTTTAACTGGCAGTTAGTAAATAGCAATCCTGCAGATGTTACAGACCGTCCTTTCTATTACCAGGAAATTTATGTAGATCCCAAAAACGAAAATCGTATTTATGATATTCACTCCACCGTAACTTTTAGTGAGGATGGAGGAAAATCATTTTCCACTATGCTGCCATATAGTGGCATTCACCCGGATCACCATGCATGGTGGATACACCCGGAAGATCCGAATCTGATCATAGAAGGAAACGATGGCGGCATTGGTATTTCAAGAGACCGTGGTAAGACATGGGTGTTTGATGAAAAATTACCAGTAGGGCAATTCTATCACATTAATGTTGACAATGAATTTCCGTATAATGTAATGGGTGGTATGCAGGACAATGGAACCTGGCATGGCCCGGCCTATACTTTTACCAATGGTGGTATCAGAAATTATTACTGGAGCAATATTGGTGGCGGCGATGGCTTTGATGCAATGCCCGACCCTGATGGAGATGGATGGGTATATAGTATGAGCCAGGGAGGAAATGTAGGCCGCATGAATTACAAAACCGGTGAACGTTGGAATATTCGTCCTCCCTATTTAGGAACAGATGAAAAGAAAGTGTATCGCTTTAACTGGAACGCTGCAATTGCACAAGATCCATTTGATAAAGCAACTATTTATTACGGAAGTCAGCATGTACATAAAAGCATCAACAAAGGTGCAAGCTGGGAAACTATTTCTCCAGATTTAACAACGAACGATTCTGCAAAAATGGATCAAAGCACAACGGGGGGATTAACACTCGATATTACCGGTGCAGAAAATCATTGTACTATTTTAGCTATTGAGCCTTCTTCCAAACAAAAAGGGGTGATATGGGTTGGTACCGATGATGGTAATGTGCAATTAACTACCGATGGCGGAAAAACCTGGGCCAACTTCAGAGGAAAAATTCCGGGCTTACCAATAGGTGCATGGGTGCCACAAATAAAAGCTTCAAGATATAATGCAGGCGAAGCATTTGTTGTTGCTAACGATTATCGCCGTGGTGATTTTAAACCTTATATTTTCCGCACTACCGATTTTGGAAAAACATGGACAAGATTAGTAGATGAAAAAAAAGTGGTTGGTTATGCATTGTGTATGATACAAGACCCAACAGAACCTAATTTAATTTTTGTTGGAACAGAGCAAGGTCTTTGGGTAAGTTTAGATAATGGTACAACTTTTCAACAATGGAAAAATGATTATCCTTCTGTATCAACGTATGATCTAGCTATACAGGAAAGAGAAGCTGATTTGGCAATCGCCACATTCGGCCGTTCGCTTTGGATATTGGATGATATTCGTCCGTTAAGAAAAGCTGCTGCTGATAAAGGTGCATTAGCAAAAAAACTAACCGTGTTTACTGCTCCTGCTGCATACCAATCGCAATACCGTGCAGCTCCCGGATATGAGTGGAGTACCATGGGATTGTGGGATGCAGCCAATCGTAGCCGTGGTGCAGCCATTACATTCTTTGTAAATCATGCCGCTGATACAGATGCTAAAAAAGCGAAAGCTGATAGTGTATTGGTAAAAATTTATAATGATAAAAACGAAAATATCAGGAACCTAAAATGGAAAGTGGATTCTGGTTACAATCGGAGGTATTGGAACATGGAAGAAAAAGGTTTCCGTCAACCCGGCTCACCAAAACCACGACCCGGTGCACCTGAGCCCGGAGGCTTCCAGGTATTACCCGGCACTTACAAAGTGGTGTTGACATTGAACAAAGACATGGATTCTACTTTTGTAACGGTGAATGACGATCCGAGATTAGGCAACCGCAACAATGTAAAACTGGCGCAACGAAATATGTATGACCGCATTCGGAAAAGTGCCAACAAACTAACTGATGCAATGGACCAGCTTACGGAAAGTGATGAAGTGTGTACGAAAATGATGGCGCAATTAAAAGATCTTACCGGCAAAGATGTTGATTCGCTTCGGAAGTCAACAAAAGCTATGCAGGATAGCATTAAAGCCATCCGGGAAACGATCAGTGGTAAAGTTTCTGATAAGCAGGGCATCAACAGGGATGCCGGCCCAACTGTTATGAGAAGTATGCAAGTTGCTATGCAATATATTGGTTCTAAAAATGTAGCACCGGGTGCACAGGAAGAGCAGTTAATAATAAATGCAGAAAATAAAATTAATGATACCATAAAACGTATCAATAATTTTTATGCCACTAAATGGGCTGCTTACCGCCAACAGGCAGAAGGAACAAAACTGAATTTGTTTAAAGATTATAAACCGATTGAATAGTTTATAAATTTTTTACTGATAGGGTTGCTGCAAAGCAGCCCTTTTTTGTTGTCGGTTTGCTGTATTTTTTGGATAATTTACCATTGATTGTCGTTAAATGTTATACAACGAGTTGCGTATATTTATGAGTTGTGCCTAATTTTAAAAGTATGAAATTAATAATACTGACACTGCTAATTATATTTATCCAGAGTTGTAAAGAATCCACTAACCAAGGTGACTTGATTAATATTCCGACAATAGAGGAAAGTGAGTTAGAAGCAGACTATCCTTGGACAAAAGAAACTACAAAAACAGCTATAGAAACAATTTATAATTCTATTGAAAATTTAAAATTAGCCGAATTCCAAAAAAGCGAAAATTTTCCAGCTGACCCAGGACCTTATAATGTTCCTTTCTCACAGACGGAAAAAGTTGAATTTGGAATTATAAGTTACAGCTATTTAGAAGCGGAACCAGAAATTTATGAAATAGAATTTCGTCCTATAAATAATCTGAAATCAGGAAATAGAATTGCAGTTGAAATAAATATTGTGACAAATATTCCTATAAGAGTATTTATGAAACCAGACGCATAATAAAAACTAGGCACAACATGAACTGTGTAAAACAAAAAACTCTCTATTTTTATTCTCTTTACCAGCTTGCTTTAATTCCCTCTCCCAACAATTTTATTTAATTTACTCTTCCAAAATCACCCCTTATGCTAAAAATGAATGCAGGAGTATGGATAGGTATCGTTGGCGGTATCATCGGTTTATTAGTAGGTGTTGGCGCCGTAGTTGCCACCGCCGACAAAGAGGGTATTTATATCGGGTTGGGTATGCTGGTTCTTTTTGGTGGTATGTTTTATTTATTCTACCGGTTATTTTTTAAACCGATGATCAATGCAAGCCGTTTACAAAAAACAGGCTTGCCCGGCAAAGCAAAAATTCTGGAAGTAAGGGATACCGGCGTTACCATTAATAATCATCCGCAGGTAAAATTAATACTGGAAGTAAAAAATCAATTCGGTCAAACCTACAGCACAGAGACCCGGGTGCTGGTATCAAGAATAAATCCCGGTATCTATATGGCGGGTATGGAATTACCGGTAAAAATTGATCCGAAAAATGAAATGAATGTGGTGGTTGATTTTAGTCGTACACAACAAAACAGCAATGCTGCCTCTCCACCTAATGAGGCTGCATTAAAAGCAGAACTGGAACAATTGCAGAAAGACAATGAAGCTCTCGCTGCATCCGGCAGATCTGCAAGAGCTATTGTAAAAAGGTACACCTGGTTGGGTGTAAACGTAAATGGCAATAATCCATATGTAGAGTTGGAGATTGAAGTGTTACCAGAAAACAGTGTTGCTTTTAGTGGCAAAACAAAAGGAGTAATTAGCGAAGCGGCTACCAGCAAATACCAACCTGGATCTGAGATATTTGTGAAGTACGACTATTATGACAACAGCAAAATTGTAATAGAACGGTCAGCTTAATATAATACCCTTCTAATCCAACACTCCCTTGCAATATCCTGCAATCCCTTTACTTTTGCGCCAAAGGTCAGGTTATGAAGTTGTCGCATTTATCAGAGACATTGATCGGTTCTGAAATTGTAAAACTCGGTGGAGAGATCCGGGAAAAGATCCGCCAGGGCGAACGTATTTACAATTTCACCGTGGGAGATTTCGACCCTTCTATTTTTCCTATTCCTAAAGAGCTGGAAGATGCGATCGTTGAAGCTTATCGAAAACATTTTACCAACTATCCGGCTGCAGAAGGAAATCTCGATCTGCGGGAAGCAATTCATTCGTTTATAAAAGATGAAGAAGGGCTGGATTATGGCATCAGCGAAATATTGGTAGCATCGGGTGGTCGCCCATTGATCTATGCATTGTTCCGGGCCATTTGTGATAAAGGAGATAAAATTATTTATGCTGTTCCTTCCTGGAACAATAATCACTACACACATTTTGTAGAAGGCCAGCATATAGTGGTGGAAGCAAATGCCGATAGCAATTTTATGCCTACCGCAGCATCCATTGCGCCATATGTACAAGAAGCATCACTCATCGCTTTATGTTCCCCACAAAATCCAACAGGCACTACATTCAAAAAAGAAGAACTGGAAGCAATTTGTGATTTAGTAATTGCAGAAAATAAAAGAAGAGGGGAAGGTGAAAAGAAACTCTATGTAATGTTCGATCAAATGTATTGGCATCTTACCTATGGGGCCATTAAACATTACGATCCCGTTTCGCTGAGAAGTGAAATGAGAGAGTACACTATTTACATTGACGCTATCAGCAAAGTTTTTGCAGCTACCGGTGTTAGGGTTGGCTGGAGTATGGGGCCGGCAATGGTGATTGGAAAAATGAAAGCCATCCTTACACATATTGGTGCATGGGCACCGATGGCCGAACAAAAAGCTGTAGCAAATTATTTGGGTAAAAGAGAAAGTATCAAAACTTATCTATCGCATTTTAAAAAAGAAATTGAAGAAAGACTACGTTCTATTTATGATGGATTTATTCAATTAAAAAGCGAAGGACTTTCTGTTGATGCTATTACTCCCGAAGCAGCTATTTACTTAACTATAAAAGTTGACCTTGCCGGTAAAAAAACAGCCGAAGGAAAAATATTGGAAAATCAGGGGGATGTAACAGCCTACTTATTGAGTGCTGCGGGCCTTGCCGTTGTTCCATTCTATGCATTTGGTGCAGATAAAAGTTCGCCCTGGTACCGGCTTAGTGTTGGCACTTGTAAAAAAGAAGAGATCGGTGAAATGATTGGTAAACTCAGAGGAGCATTGATTAAATTATCCTGATAAAAATCAGTTTTTATTGATCAAAAACCGAAATGGTTTCATTAAAAAGAAGCGGGATTCTTTCAAAATTTTTTTGGGGTTGGAAGTGATCCTGTTTCGGTTCACCAGTTCATGAGCTTTGCAAAAAGCTTCGTCCGTTTCAACCTGTTTGAGTAGTGTGTTCAATGCCTCTACTTCATGCTCAACTTCCTGCTCTGTTAAAAGCTCATTTTTTAGCAGCACCAATATGTCACGATTAGCGTTTAGCATAGATTAATCAGAACATTAATAACCACTCATTCCCTTGGTGCTGGGGCAGCCGCACCCTTTGCCTCCTTTACCGGAACCTGAATAATAATTTTTATTGCAGGCAGAAATCAATAGCGTTCCTGTTAATAACAGTAAAAAGGCTATTTTGTTGATTGTCTTCATAATTGTAAGTTCTAAATTAAAACTATTTTACAAACAAATTAGTATGCCGTTGAACGAAAACGACTAAAAAATTAACATGGATCAGCCATTGGAGGAAAAAAAACAGAGAAAACTACGCATCCTGGTGGCGCCGCTCGATTGGGGGCTGGGTCATGCCACCCGCTGCATCCCGATTATCAGGGAGTTAATGGAGCAGGGTGCTGAGGTTTGGCTGGCTGCTGAAGGGCAGCAGGAAATTTTGTTGAAAGCTGAATTTCCTACACTTTCTTTTCTAAAATTGCCCGGATACCGGGTTCGGTATGCAGCCACTGCATGGGGGCTGTTGAAGAACATACTTTTTCAAACGCCGAAAATTTTGAAGCGGATAAAAGAAGAAGAAAAATGGCTACACCAAAAAATAGGAGAACATAAATTTGACGCTGTTATTAGCGATAACCGGTATGGACTGTTTCATGATAAAATACCTTGCATTTTTATCACACATCAATTAAAAATAAAAAGTCCATTAGGCAAATGGTCGGAAAAGTTTTTACAGAAAAAAAACTATAAATACATTAATCGTTTTACTGCATGTTGGGTACCGGATACAGCATCACCAAAAAGCCTGGCCGGTGATTTATCACATCCTGAAAAAAAACCAACAACTCCTGTTCAATACATAGGGTCTTTATCAAGATTTAAAGCAACTGGAATTCCGGAAAATAAAAATCAGTTGTTGGTGATTTTGTCAGGACCAGAGCCACAGCGAACATTGTTGGAGAATAAAATTATTGCTGGCATTAGCCATTATAACCATTCTGCAGTTATAGTAAGAGGCCTGCCCGGTTCTTCATCGTTGATTCCTTCTACCAATATGATCAAATTTTATAATCATTTGCCTGCGGCAGCACTAAATAAAGAAATGGAGGCAGCAGAATATATTATCAGTCGCAGTGGTTACAGTACTGTTATGGATACTACGGCATTGCAAAAGAAAAGTGTGTTAATTCCTACACCGGGACAAACAGAACAAGAATATTTAGGAGAATACTTAATGGAAAATAAAATGGCCTTTTCTATTTCGCAGAAAAATTTCAATTTTGAAAAAGCTCTTGCTTCAGCAAAAGAATTTACCTACATGCCGTTCCCACTTTCTAATGATAGCCAGTTGAAAAAAATAATTCAGGATTTTCTTGCTCAACTTCCCAGCCCATCTTTGGGATAATAAAAAAAGTCAAACACTTTCTTTGCATCGGCAAATTTATCCCAGCTCTTACAATCGGCCTTTATTGAAAACACACCGCAGGTGGGAATATTATCAATCCTTGTATTGGTAAGCAGGTTTGCAAAGTCGGTAATGCCGGGGTTGTGAGAAAAAATAGCAATGCTGTCAAACTTATTCGCTGCGGAAGCAATTACATCATAAAAAACGGCAGTCGCAGCACCATACAATTCATCTCTGAAAATAATATCGTCTTTATCCACTCCATATTGTTTGGCGAAAATAGTGGCCGTTTTCTTTGCCCGTTTAGCCGGGCTGGCAATAAAAGCGTCTATCTTAATTTTTTTATGGTTAAGACGAAGTGCCATTGCTGGCGCATCTTCTTTTCCCCTGTCATTTAAGGGTCTGTCAAAATCACCAAGACTGGGATTGCCCCAATCACTTTTTGCATGACGAACAAGTAATAAGGTTTTCATTCAGCAATTTTTTTAATTAAATTAAAAATTATGGCAAGCAGAATAATGAATATGAAGTGGCTTCTTTAGTATCCCCTTACATTCTTTCCTTCCATGTAATTCATGAAAGCCTTATTCACCACTTTGTTACCTCCTGGGGTAGGATAGTTGCCGGTAAAATACCAGTCGCCAAGATTATTAGGGCAGGCTTTATGTAAATCTTCTATAGTTTGAAAAATAACATTCACAGGAATATCAAGGCCCGTAGGTGTTATCAATTGTGCAATTTTAGCAGAAATTTCTTCGGTAGTAAATTGTTTGTAGAGTTGCTTAACTACATTTTCAGTATGCAGTTGATCGTTTCGTTGAAGTGTTTTGCATTTCTCCAGTAACTCGGTCATACAATTCATCTTTCCTTTCTCTTTCATCAATTCTACAGCAGCATTAAATGCGATGAAGTCGCCCATCTTGCTCATATCAATACCATAGCAATCGGGATAGCGAATTTGAGGAGATGAAGAAACAACCACTATCCGTTTCGGGTTCAAACGTCCCAACATTCTGATGATACTTTCTTTTAACGTAGTACCTCTTACTATGGAGTCATCGATTACAACCAATGTATCTTGTCCGGCCCTTACAGTACCGTAAGTAATATCATAGACGTGTTGCACCATTTCATTACGTCCGGAATCTTCAGTAATGAATGTTCGCATCTTCACATCTTTGATAGCAATCTTCTCTATACGGATACGACGGTTTATCATTTCACTCAGCTTTTCCTCATCATAGTCTTTACCCCAGCTAAGTATTCTTTCTGTTTTTATTTTATTGAGATAGGCTTCCATCCCTTTTACCATCCCCAAAAAAGCCGTTTCGGCTGTATTAGGAATAAAAGAGAAGATCGTATTTTTTAAATCATGTTCAATTGAATTCAAAACCGGTTCACTCAGGTTATAGCCCAATGCTTTTCTTTCCTTATAAATTTTTTCATCGCTACCTCTTGAAAAATAAATACGTTCAAAGCTGCAGGCTTTTCTTTCTTTGGGTTCCAGTATCTGCGCTATTTCAATATCTCCTTTTTCATTTACGATCAATGCTTGTCCGGGCAACAACTCCTGCACTTCGTTTTCACCTACATTAAAGGTAGTTCTGATAGCCGCTCTTTCAGAGGCAGCTACTACTACTTCATCATTGATATAATAATAAGAAGGACGGATACCATGTGCATCCCGAAAAACAAATCCAATTCCATTACCCGTCATTCCGCCCACATGAAAACCACCGTCTAATAATGGCAACACTTTTTTAAGCACTTTTTTAATATCCATTTTGTGTGGCGAAGCTTCATCTTCTTTACACAAAAATGTGTGCATCAATTCTATCATCGCAGCCAGATCGCTGAAGCGAACGGTATGATGTGGTTCTTTGCCTGTTAATGCAAACAACTCATCCGAATTAACGATATTAAAATTTCCCGCTAAGGCAAGGTTGCGGGCAGGTATTGTATCTCTATTAATAAATGGGTGACAGTATTCTAATTTATTTTTTCCTTGTGTGCCATAGCGAAGATGACCGAGCAATAACTCCCCTAAAAATTTTACATGGCCTTTCATCAATCCCGGATGACTTTTGATATCCGGGTGATATTGTTCCAGGTCACTAATTTCGGCTCCTATTTGCTGAAAGATATCTGAAATGGCTTGCGGCGCATTGCTGCGTATGCGGTTCATAAAAGGATAGCCCGGTTCAACATCTAATTTTACTGAGGCTACCCCAGCACCGTCTTGCCCACGGTTGTGCTGCTTTTCCATAAGCAGGTACAGCTTGTTAAGCCCCCACAGCACTGTTCCATACTGTTGCTGGTAATAAGAAAATGGTTTCCGTAGCCGGATGAATGCTAATCCGCATTCGTGTTTGATCGCATCACTCATGGAAGGCGCAAAGGTAAGCGATAAACACTATTTTTTTACTATTTCGTTTGGGGTTAATTCTCCCTTACCGGAACCACTACAGTAAGCTTACAACCATTGCCTGGCGTGGTTTCCACCTCCACTTTGCCATTAAAAAGAGCTGCCCGGTTAGTGATATTATTAAATCCCTGACCTTTTTTGGTAGTAGAAGAGTTAAACCCCTTTCCGTTATCAATTACAGTTAAAATAATATGCTCCGCATCTAATTGTAACCATATTTGTATAGTGTCAGCTTCTGCATGGCGAATTATATTATTTATCTGCTCCTGGGTAATACGGAACAGCATGAGTTTTAAATTATCCGCCAATAATTGTTCATTAAAATAGCGATAGAGGAATTCAATTTTAAATGTGTGAACTCTTTTTAATGAGTCACAAAGCTCTTGTATAGATTCAATAAGTCCCAGATCCCCTAAAGTAGGTGGCACCAATGACTGGGAGAGGTGTCTTATTTCATTAATGATTGATACAAGGTTCTTATGCGACTGATCAATCATTTCTTTTAACTCACCCGATGCTTTTTCCTTTGCTACTTCAAGATAGAGGCGGGTAGTAGTCAGATGCTGGTTAATGTTATCATGTAGTTCTTTGCCGATTTGCTGTCTCTCTTTTTCCTGGCCGTCAATAGTAGCTTGTGTTATTTGTTTTTGCTTATGCACCTCCTGCTCTACCAACTCTTGCGACAAACGTTTTTGTTCCGTAATATCCGTAAATGAGCAAATAACATTGACAATATTTTGCTGTTCATCAAATACAGGTTCTGCATTAACGAGTAGCCACACCCGGTCATTGGTTGCCGGCCGGAAAACTCCCATTACTATATCCTGAACAGATTTCTTTGTCTGTATGGCAACGGGTACCGGGTGCAAGTGACCGGGGAAATTTGTACCGTCTTCATAAATAACATTCCATATAGGATCAAATGATGTTTGCCTAAAAAGCTGTTCTTCAGTAAGGCCCAGCATATCCATAGCAGCCCGGTTACAGATAATAGTTTGCCCCTTTTCATCCTGTAGCAAAATACCCTGGCGAAGATTTTGAATAAGACTACGAAACTGTTTTTCGTTTTCTCTTAACTTATCCTCAATATCTTTTCTTTTTGAGTCGTTTGTAAAATAAATAACTACTGCATTAACACCCGGGTTACTCAAAAGATTATGGCCTCTTACACTACACCATATCCATTCACCATTTGAATGTCGTAAACGGATTAGCAGGTATTTTAATACAGATTTTTTTACCAACTCAAGAGAAAAGGCTTCCGTGGCCGCTGCCAAATCATCCGGGTGTATAAAGTCAGTAAATGAACGACCCAGCAACTGCGCCGGCTCATACCCTGATATTTTAGCTACGGAAGGTCCGCAATAAACAACTTTTCCATTTTTATCCGTCATAACAATTCCATCCAGTGAATAGGAAATCATGTTGCGATAGAATAATTCACTTTCCTGAAGTTTAGCCTCTGCCTTTTTTCTTTCGGTAATATCTTTCCCTACTCCCAGCAAACCAATGATATTCCCTTCTTCATCCCTAAATAATGAAACAGTATGTAATAAATATTTCATTTCCCCGTCGCTACCCTCAAATGATATTTCGCCCCGCCATATACCTTCCTTAAAAACAATTTCCGCAACCTGGTCATGTGTATAAGGAGAATAATCACTGACTAATACTTCCCGAAATCGCTTTCCTATTGCTTCTTCTTTTGTTATACCTGTAAGCTTTTCTATTACATTATTCCAGGAAGTAACTATCCTGTTTACATCTGTTGTAACAATTACATCGGTTACATTATTAAGAATAATTGCCTGGTGGTGGAAGCGTTGCTCACTTTGGCGCAACGCATCTTCAGCCTGCTTACGCATTGTGTCATCATAAAAATAAACCATCATTTTTCCTACATAAGGATTATGCTTAAGGTTGTGCCCTCTTACAATACACCATATCCATTCTCCGGTTTTTTTTTGTAAACGAAGCCACACAAATTTATTTTTTGGCTGCTGCCTGAGCTCATCATTAAAAGCTGAGGTGGCAAGAGCATGATCATCAGGATGTGCAAAGTCAAAAGTGGTTTTTCCAATTACTTCGTTTGCTTCATAACCCAGTATTTCTTTTATGGAAGGAGATGCAAAGGTAATTACGCCATCATCATTGGTTAGTATTACGCCGTCTAAAGAATGCGCAATGAGGTTTCGATAAAAAAGTTCGCTTTGCTTTAGCTGCTTTTCTGCTGTACGTTGCTGGGTAATATCATGCTGTGTTCCCCACACTCTTTTCAAGAGTCCATTTTCCACAACACCTTTCATATTATTTAGAAAAAACAACTCCTTGTTATCTTTATCAAACTCAACTGTTTCTACTTTGCTTGCGTTAAATCCGTTTTGAATAAAATTTTTAAGCGAATCGATCCAAATAGAATTTTTGAAATCAATAAATTTATTCAGTCGCATTCCTATTACTTCTTCTGCAGTATTAAATCCGTACATTTTCGCAATATTTTCATTGCACTCGGTCAATACCGCATGTTGTTCCCAGAAGTTAATGATTGCATCTGTAGGTAAATTAACAGAAACGGATTCTTCTGTTTCAAACATCCACAGCCCTTCGGCACTAAGCTCATAAGCTTTGTTTCGTTCAGCCGCTCTTCCAATTATTTCTCCTGTCCTTGCTCCAACACTTTTTGAACCTGTATCAAGAACGCCTACTCCGGAAATTAATTTTGTATCATCACCATGGTTTGTAATGGCAGAAAACTCCCAATTAATGGTATTAGTGGTATTAACACCAATTACATCGAGACAAATAAAGGTACTTTTTTCAGGATTCTCCAAACAGAACTGAGCCGCTTGCTTATATTTTACATTTCCACTTTCTGAAAGAAAATTTTGTATAGGTATGGCTGCAAAAGCCATTGGCTGCGCAGCAACCATTGTTCGAAAAAGAGGGTTTGCTTCAACACAATATCCTTGTTGATCAACAAGGATATAATAGAATTGTCCTGATTTTTGAAAGTAGCCGGATACATTTTGTAAATAATCAGATACTGGCATTGCTAGTGGAATTCGCTGATAAGGATTATTATGCTGTTGTATAAAAGTAGCTAGATAAAAATAAAAAAACTAACAATTGAATTAATATAAACACTTACTACCATACATTTAATAAAAAAGCCGCCACGTTTGAAACGAGACGGCTTTTTATAATATTAATAGTTTTAAAATGATTTTGTATCAGTAGCAAACCGCATAAGCTTAGGACACTCATTACCTGTTTCGCCATCTATCATTATATAATAGGTTGGAACTTTTGTCTGTAGCCATTTATCTAATGTTTTGCTTTTCTTTTCTTCCAATGCGAACTGAGATATTTTACTATAATCATCGTCTAGATTCATACGATGTGGTTCTGAACGGGATTTTAAATAAACAATTCTAACTCCTTTTTTGGCTTGCTCATCCGTAAAAGCTGTAGGCTGAGATATATCTCCTACTTTCATTTTGGCCAGCATTGTTACCATGTCTTTATCTAATGCATCAATTGTAACATACGAGGATCCATCTCTGCCAGTAACACAAGGTCCGGCAAATTTAACTGCATCGTCATCACTATACCTTCCTGCTGCTTCGTTAAAACCAATAGTACCAGCAACAACTTTGGAACGTACTGTATCTAATTTACTGATCGTTTGTTTTATTTCATCATCAGTTACAGGAGGTATTCGGAGTATATGACGAACAATAGCATCATCACCATTCCGTTCAACCATTTGAATAATGTGATACCCAAATTTTGATTTTACAGGTACCGATATGTCACCTTCTTTTAAACGAAAAGCAGTTGACATAAATATCGGATCCCAGCTTTTTTCATTCCTGTTTATCTGGTACTGACCACCCCGATCCTTACTACCCGGATCTTCTGACACCTTTTTTGCTAATTGATCAAACGTTACAAGTTTAGACTCAATCTGCTTTTTATAGTTATTCATTTCCCCGATAATATATTGCTCCAGATCCCGGGAAGCTTTGGGGTAAATAATTATCTGACAAATTTCCAATTCCGACTCATAAAAAGGCAAACTGTCTTTAGGTATTTTATCAAAAAAGGCTTTTACTTCATTGGGAGTTATCCTGGTACCTCCTACAATTTTTTGCTGCATGGCGGAAGCCAGTTTTTGTTCTTTCACCGATTCTCTGGCATCGTCTTTAATCTGGTAAATAGTTTTACCTGCTACTTCTTCCAATGCTTCCTGGGTGCCCAACTGGTTAATATAATAGCGAATTTTTTGATCAAGTTCTGCTTCCACTTCTTCATCACTTACCGGTAACGAATCTTTTTCTGCCTGCAACATCAATACTTTAGAAATAACCGCCTGCTCCATTAGTAAGCATTGAGCATCATCAGGAACAGTACCACCCTGACGGGCAATATCTGCTATGGAGTTTTTAATATCTGATTGTAGTATAATTCTGTCGCCTACAATAGCAGCAATTTTATCGGCTACAATTTTTTTTGCCTGCGATGATTGTGCAATAGCGGTAACGCTAAACAATAAAAAGCAGATAGTCAATATTCTTTTTGTATAACGCATAAGTTCAAAAGTACTTTTCCTGCCAAAAACAGGAGATAATTTGAAAGGTATTTAACAAAAGTTTCGGGAGAAAAGCCCCGGGCTATGAGTTTCGAGCTGCGAGCCTTATAGTTCCGGGTCTTCCTGAAACTCGTTACTCAAAACTCGCAACTTGCTATAGTGTTCTTTTCACTTCTTCTACCTCGTAAGCTTCTACCACATCTCCTACCTTATAATCACTGAAATTCTTAATTGTTAACCCGCATTCCATTCCCGACAAGACCTCTTTTGCATCGTCTTTAAAGCGTTTCAACGAACCCAGTTCAGCACTGGCTCCTTCGCCGGAAGGATACGTAACGATACCATCTCTGATAAGGCGAACTTTAGAATCTCTTTTAATTTTACCATCCAATACCACACATCCTGCCACTGTTGCTTTGTCGAATTTGAAAACTTCTCTGATCTCTACATTGGCAACGATCTTCTCTTGTACTTTCGGCTCCAACATGCCTTCCATTGCACTCTTCACTTCTTCAATTGCATTGTAAATGATTGAGTACATTTTTATTTCAATACCGGCATTGTCTGCAAGCTTTGATGCTTGCAATGATGGACGAACGTTAAAGGCAATAACGATAGCATCAGATGCTTCTGCCAATACGATATCACTTTCATTGATTTGTCCTACACCTTTGTGAATTACACTTACTAAAATTTCCGGTGTAGATAATTTTTGCAATGAATCACTTAATGCTTCTACTGAGCCGTCCACGTCACCTTTGATGATAACTTTCAATTCTTTGAAACTTCCCAATGCAAGACGACGACCTATCTCATCGAGTGTAATATGTTTCTTAGTTCTGATACCCTGCTCTCTTAATATTTGTGCACGGCGATTTGCAATTTCTTTTGCTTCTGCTTCATCAGCATACACTTTGAATTTTTCGCCAGCTTGTGGTGCACCATTTAATCCTAATACAACTGCTGGTGCAGATGGGCCCGCCTGCGTTTCTTTTTTATTTCTTTCGTTGAAGAGAGCTTTTACACGGCCAAAATATTGTCCGCTCACTATCAGATCACCCGGCTTCAATGTTCCGTTCTCTACCAATAATGTAGCAACGAATCCACGACCCTTATCTAATGAGGCTTCAATGATAGTTCCTGTGGCTTCCTTGTGTGGATTTGCTTTAAGGTTCAACATTTCTGCTTCTAATAATATTTTCTCCAAAAGCTTATCTACGTTCAATCCACTCTTGGCTGCCAACTCCTGGTTTTGGAATTTACCGCCCCATTCTTCTACCAAAATATTCATTTGTGAAAGCTGTTCGTATATTTTAGTTGGGTTAGCCCCGTCTTTATCAATTTTATTTACCGCAAATATCATTGGTACATTTGCTGCCTGCGCATGACTAATTGCTTCACGGGTCTGTGGCATCACCGCATCATCTGCTGCAATTACTATAACTGCAATGTCTGTAACCTTTGCACCCCTGGCTCTCATCGCCGTAAACGCTTCGTGACCGGGAGTATCAAGGAAAGTAATTTCTTTTCCATTGGGCAATGTAACCTGATAGGCACCAATGTGCTGGGTAATACCACCTGCCTCGCCAGCTACTACGCTGGCACTGCGGATATAATCAAGCAATGATGTTTTACCATGGTCAACGTGTCCCATGATTGTTACAATTGGTGAACGGAATTCCAGATCCTCTTCATTGTCATCCTCATCATCTTCTTCCATCTCCATTTGCTTCTCCATGTTGATGAACTCAACATCATAGCCAAATTCGCTTGCTACTAGTTCTATCACCTCAGCATCCAAACGCTGATTGATAGATACCATGATACCAAGACTCATACACTTGCTGATAACTTCTGCAAAGCTCACATCCATCAGGCTGGCCAATTCGCTTACACTGATAAATTCTGTTACCTGCAATTTGTTATCATCACCAACGTTTCCTTGTGCATCTACAGCTTCTTGTCTTTTTTCACGACGCTGTCTTGCTTTAAGACCTTTTCCACCACGGGCACCACCACCTGCAAGTTTTGCTTGTGTTTCTTTTATTTTCTCTTGAATTTCTTTTTCGTCAATCAGTTTATCTTCCCTGCGGGTTGCCGGGCCTGCACCAGTGTGTCTGCGATTGCCTCCAGCACCAGTGTTGCCACCTCGGCCACGGTTGAAATTACCAGGACCACCCGGTCCGCCGCCTTGCCTTCTATCACCACCACCTACAGTATCTTTATTAATAAAGATTTCTCTCTTCGCATCCTTCTTTTCAATAGGAATACGTTTTCTCTTTTTCTTTTCTTCTTTTACCGGTCTTGTATCATTATTAACCGGAAGGTCAATTTTGCCGAGAATTTTAGGCCCCGTTAGTTTTTCAACTTCAATATTTTCAATAACTGCTGGCCCATCTTCTGCTACCGGTTCTTCTTTTATAGGAGCAACTTCTTCAATCGGTTTTGCTGTTAATGGCTCTTCTTCTTTCTTTTTCGCTTTTGCCTTTACCGGTTTTACTTCTTCAACTGGTTTAGCCTCTTGCGCTGCTGCGGGCTGCTCCTCTTTCTTTAACTTGATAATTTTCTTCGGTCGTGTTGAAGAGTCAATGGCAGAAAGGTCAATTTTTGTTATCACTTTAGGCCCTTCCACTTCGGGAGCCTCTACCCTTACTACATCCTCTTTTTTCTCTTCCGCCTTTTCTTCGTCTTTTATGGGCTCTTCTTTAACAGGTTTTGCTTTTTCTTCAACCACTACGGGAACTTCTTCTGCAACAACCGGCTTGGGTTCTTCTTTCTTAACAGCTTTGGCTGTTTTTTCGTCTTTCTTAAAGCTTATCTCTTCGTCCTCTTTTTTCTTTTTTGCCTCAGCGGAAGCCCCTTTCGGCAAATCCACCTGATCGCTTTTCATTTTAGCCGCCTTATCACTGGAGAACTCCTGCTGCAATGAACGGTACATGTCTTCCGTCAGTTTTGACGTAGGCTTCAGTTCATCTTTAGGAAAACCTTTCCCAATCAGGAAATCAATAATAGTATCCTGTCCAACGTTAAATTCTTTTGCCGCTGCTAATAATCTCGGAAGTTTTAATTCTGCCATTCAGGTTTTTTAATTGTCAATAGTGAATTGTCAATGGTGAATTGTGTTATAGATCTATTGACCACTCACTATTCACCATTCACCATTTTATTCTTTTTCAAACTCTTCTTTCAATATTCTTCTTATGTCTGCAATTGTTTCTTTCTCCAAGTCCGTTCTTCTTTCTAATTCTTCCGGAGTGAGGTTTAATACACTGCGACCGGTATCACAACCCACTCTTTTCAATTCATCAATAATCCAGGTTTCGATCTCATCACTAAATTCTTCCAAATCAATATCAAATTCTTCTTCCTCATCTCCTTCCTTATCACGATAAACATCCAGTTCATAACCTGTCAATTCACAGGCCAATTTAATATTAACACCTCTGCGTCCGATTGCAAGGGAAACCTGGTCTGGTTTAAGGTACACATTTGCATGTTTGGCTTCGTTATCCAATTCCATGCTGGTGATTTTTGCAGGTGTCAACGAACGCTGTATTAATAACTGGATATTGCTGGTCCAATTTATAACGTCTATATTTTCGTTCTTTAATTCTCTTACAATACCATGGATACGGCTACCTTTCATCCCTACACAAGCTCCAACAGGGTCAATACGATCGTCGTAAGATTCAACTGCTACTTTTGCTCTTTCTCCCGGATCTCTTACAATCTTTTTAATAACAATCAATCCGTCAAAAATTTCCGGAACTTCTATTTCCAAAAGCTTCGCTAAAAACTCTGGTGAAGTTCGGGAAAGAATAATAACCGGACTATTATTCTTCATGTCAACTTTTTTCACCACCGCACGGGTAGTTTCGCCTTTTTTAAAGTAATCCTGAGGGATTTGCTCACTTTTTGGCAATATCAATTCGTTACCTTCTTCATCCAGCAACAAAATCTCTTTTTTCCATACCTGGTAAACTTCAGCACTGATGATGTCGCCGATTCTATCGCCATATTTCTTTGCAAGAACATTTTTCTTTAAATCGCTGATACGACTGGCGAGGGTTTGCTTGGCAGCCAAAATTGCCCTTCGACCAAAGTCATATAAGTCGATTGGCTCGTATAATTCTTCACCCACCTCAAAATCCGGTTCTATTTTTACTGCATCGGAGTACGCCACCTGCGCCAGTGGATCTTCTACCTGGCCATCTTCTACGATCATTCTGCGCCGGATAATTTCTAAGTCGCCCTTTTCGGCGTTCACTATCACATCAAAATTATCATCACTGGTGTACTTTTTACGTAACAAGGTTTTAAAGACATCTTCTACCACTTTCATCATAGTAGGGCGGTCAATATTTTCCGCCTCTTTAAAATCCTGGAACGCATCTATCAGATTAATACTTGACATAACTCATATTTTTTGATATTCGTAAGCTTTAAAATTTAATTTGAATTTTCGTTGTTTTTATAGCAGAAACCGGGATACTGTGTTGCAGCACTTCCATTTTCTTGCCTTTGCCTTTTATTTCTTCTACTGTAATTGCTTCTTTTGTCGCATTGAGTAGTTTGCCTTCTGTTTTATTACCTTCCAAATCCATTACTTCTACAAAACGACCAATATTTTTAACGTACTGCCGGTGTAGTTTCAGCGGCTCATCCAAACCGGGAGAAGATACTTCCAGAGAAAAATCGCCACCTGGAAACATGACCTCTTCCTCTATTTGTTTGTATAATTTTCGATTGTATTGGACTAGTTTTTCAATGCTAACTCCTTGATCTCCATCTACAAACACCTTAATGTTATTTGTAGGCTTGATTTTTATTTCTACTAAAAACAAGTCTGCTTCAGCACTAATCAGTGCATTTACTTTTTGTTCCAGTAGTTGTATTTGTGCTTCTCCGGCCATTTTATATAAAAGAAGAAGGGAACGACTTCGTTCCCTTCTTACTGCTAATTCCAATGCAAATATAAGGGAAAATACCTTTCTAAGCCAAATATTAGGGCAGGTAAAGCGAAGGTTAGAATTCGGTGAGCTTTGTGTTTATCTCGGCTAAGAAAAAAGTGGGAAGATTATCTTTGCAATATGAAATATGTTTTATTCGCCATATTGGCCTACATATTATACCAGTTCATTTTTAAGCTGGTGATACCTGTGTACACGGCAAGCCGAAAAATTAAAAAGGGTTTTAAAGAAATGCAGAGTAAAATGCAAGAGCAGCAGATGAACCAGCAACAAGGGTTTAATACGCAGCCATCTTCGCCCCAATCACAGCCAAAAACAAAAACTGGCGATTATATTGATTTTGAGGAAGTGAGATCGTAAGGCATTCTACCTATTGTGACTTTATTACTTGTTGGAACGATTCCTTACAATATCGAAAAGCATTTCCGGCTCATTCGTGGTAATATATTTGAACCCATTATCGAGAAGAAGGTTCATTTCAGCAGCATCATTTACAGTCCAGGCATTTAAGATCAGTTTTTCTTTTTTGGCCTGCTCTGCCCAGGTTGGTTGTTTTTTAAATACGGAGAAATGATAATCAAGTCCTGCTATTTTATCTTTCTTTAATTGAGATGGTTCTACATCACCCTTTAAATATTGTGTGGAAGCCTTTGGGTCTATTTCAATTATTTTTTTTAATATTTCATAATCAAAACTGATATAGGCAGACATAGGTTCCGCTTTCAGGTCTTTAACTAATTGAACGATTCGGCTGGCAACTAATCGTCCTCTATCAACACTAATGGTAGAGGGTTTTATTTCCAACACCAACATGGTTTGTTGATTATTTTCCAAACCCGCCAATAAATATTCTCGTAGCGTTGGAATTTTTTCTCCATTGGAAAGTTTAAAAGCCAGCAAGTCCGCATAGTTTGTTTTTTCAATCGTTAATTTGTTATAATGCGGATCATGATTAATAACGAT
The DNA here is from genome assembly GCA_022843585.1 of Chitinophagaceae bacterium. GTDB lineage: Bacteria > Bacteroidota > Bacteroidia > Chitinophagales > Chitinophagaceae > JJ008. The sequence continues at coordinate 333,153 of JALHNJ010000001.1, read as the reverse complement.
AGAATCATCTGCTGTCATCCATATATCAAATTCAGAACCGGTGCAGCCAAGACGGATCGCTTCTTTTAATGCAGCGATAGAATTTTCCGGTAATTTATTTTTCTTCCAGGCCCCACGATGGGCAATTACCGGATTATCGGCAAACTTAACAGGTGCAATGCTTTTTTGTGTAGCCGTACAGGCTGCGAGTGTAATAATGTATATAGCAAGGAATAAAGTTTTCATATATAAGCTTTGTTATTCAAAGTAAAAATAGATTTGATTCCTTACAAACATCAACAATGCATATTTTATTTACGTTGTGAAAATAACCAGCTTAAAAATGTTGGTTCTGCAAAAGCCGGGTCCCAGCTATTATGATTAGCATCCGGATACATAGTAAATTTTACTGAAGCTTTTGCTTTTTTCAATGCCCCTACCATTTCTTCTGATAAACTTACGGGCACTACATCATCCTTACCGCCGTGAAAAACCCACCATTTTGTTTTTTTGAGATTTGAAGCGGTAGCTGTGCTTCCCCCTCCACAAATTGGGATAGCGGCGGCAAATAATTTTGGATTGCGACGAACCATTTCAAATGTGCCCATGCCACCCATGGAAAGGCCGCCTATATAAATCTGCTTTTTAGCTACCGGGTAGGTCTGCATAATATTGTGTAATAATTCCTGTGCCAGCTTCATGGCAATAGTTGGTTCACCTGCTTCCTGAAATTGCAGCACTCTTTTTCCATTCTCCATTTCGAATTTTACATTACTCCAAAAACTATTAGCGGGGCATTGAGGAAAAACTATAATAGCGGGATATTTTTTTCGATTTTCATCTTTTAAAAATAATTTCGCACCATGTACCAATTGCTTTTCATTATCATTTCCCCGTTCGCCAGCACCATGTAAAAAAAATACTACCGGGTACTTTTTTGAGGCATCATAATTTTCAGGTAACAACAAACGATAAGGAAGCGTATCTCCATTTTGAATAAACAAATGCTTTTCAAACAAGCTTATATCCTGAGCCTGGGTTTGCTGGAATAATAAATTAACAACAACCAGGAGTACTATTTTTTTTATCATAGCAAAAATATTTAGCGTTAACGATCGAATTCAATTTTCTATTTTACCCAACTTACCTTTCCCGTTTTCACATCAGTCGAACTACCACCAATCATTACCTGAAAATCTCCGGCTTCCCAGCTATATTTCAGGTCGGTGTTGTAAAATTTCAACTCTTCAGGTGTAATGGTAAAAGAAACCTTTCTTCTTTCTCCTTTACTAAGTTTAATTTTTTGAAACCCTTTTAGTTCTTTTACTGGTCGCACAACAGAAGCCACCATATCCCGCAGATATAATTGTACCACTTCTTCTCCATCATAATTGCCCGTATTGGAAACTGTAACCGATGCTGTTAGAGTTTGATTACCTTTTAATGATGTTTTGCTTAATTCGATTTCTGAATAATTGAAACTGGTATAACTTAATCCATAACCAAATACATATTGCGGACTGTTGGGTAAATCAATATAGGCGGATACATAATTTACATCACTATCATTGGCAGCAGGACGGCCTGTTTTATAATAATTATAATAAACAGGAATTTGTCCTTCGGTTCTGGGGAAGGTCATTGGTAATTTGCCGGATGGATTATAATCAGCAAACAACACATCGGCAATAGCTTCTGCACCTTTTGTACCAAGCCACCAGGAGTATACAATAGCCGGAACATTGTTAGCCGTCCAATTAAAAATTAATGGACGTCCTGCACCAATGATTACAACAACAGGTTTGCCGGTGGCATGTATGGCTTTTATTAACTCTTCCTGCACACCCGGTAACTGAATATTGCTTTTACTTTTGGCTTCACCACTCATAGCCCGATGTTCGCCTACATACATAATTACAATATCTGATTGCTGAGCTGTTGCTACTGCTTCTGCAAATCCTGCTTTGCTAGTGTCGATTATATTACAACCTTTGGAATATAGCAGATTTGAATTGCCCCCTAATTTTGTTTGAATTGCATCATACAACGATGGAATTCTGGCTGTATCATCATCCCAATCGTAACTCCAAAAACCCAAATGATCTTTTATAGATTTTACCAATGGGCCGATCAAGGCAATTTTTTTTGTTTGCTTACTTAACGGCAATATTTGCTTTTCATTTTTCAAAAGCACAATACTTTTCTTTGCCATATCTTTTGAAACTTCCAGATGTGTAGTATTATTCCATTGTGCCTTTTCTCTGGCTTCATCAGAAAACTTAAATGGATCATCAAACAATCCCATTTCAAATTTCTTTTTTAAAATTCTTTTTACTGCATCATCAATTACCACCATTTTCACTTTGCCTTCTTTAATTAGTTGTGCTAAATGTGGTAAATAACTACGGCTTTCCATATCCATATCACTTCCAGCATTGGCAGCTTGCATGGCTGCTTCTTTATTATCTTTTGAAAAGCCATGATTAATCATTTCTCCCACACTACCCCAATCACTTACTACAAAGCCCTTAAATTTCCACTGGCCTTTTAAAATATCCCGTTGTAAATAACTATTACCAGTGGCCGGTATTCCATTCAAATCATTAAACGAATTCATAAACGTAGCCGCCCCTGCATCTAATGCAGCTTTAAATGGTGGCAGATACACTTCATGCAATTGACGCAAACTCATATCCACCGAATTATAATCCCGACCACCCACAGCAGCACCATACGCTGCAAAATGTTTGGCGCAAGCCATCAACGCATCGATATTACCAAATCCTTTTCCCTGAAAACCTTTTACTCTTGCGGTAGCAATAGCACTACCCAAGTAAGGATCTTCGCCAGCTCCTTCCATCACTCTTCCCCAGCGAGGGTCACGGCCAATATCCACCATTGGCGCAAAGGTCCAATGCACACCTGCAGCACTTGCTTCAGTGGCTGCAATTCTTGCAGATAGTTCAATGGCTTTTAAATCCCAGCTTGCTGCTTCCCCTAATGGTATGGGAAATATTGTTCGATGCCCGTGTATAATATCTTGTCCAAATAGTAATGGAATTTTTAATCTTGTTTGCATAGCCAATTGCTGAAGCTCTTTTGTTCTTGCAACACCTGTTACATTTAACATAGAACCTACTTTGCCTTGCTTTATCTGAGTGACAATATCATCGTTACCAGTTAGTGGACCTGTTGCGGCCCATGGCCCATTGTACTGGTTCATCTGACCAATTTTTTCATCGAGTGTCATTAGGCGAAGAACAGAATCTACTTTTTGATCAATGGTTTTCTTTTGTGCCTTTGTAGTTATCGTTATACAAACAAAGAATACTGGATATATAAAAAATTTTGTCATTGCTTTAATATTTACCGAATCATTTAACTGTGCTATTGTCGAAAACTAAATTTGCTTTGAAGGAAGTGATTTGTTTGTATAAAATCATTGGGTGATTTTTATTGCGAAGCCACCACCAGGTGCCATTTTAATAGTTAGTATACTATTTCTATTGATTTGCTGTATACTTATTTTATAATCGCTTCCATAATTATGTGCATTTATTCCATCTATACAGGAAGTTGCATTATAATTTCCAGTGCCCAAAAAATTTAATGGTAATGAAATTTCTCTTGCCGTGCTATTATTTAATCCGGCAATAAACCAATCATTGCCTTTCTTTCTGGCGGTTACAATGTACTCACCAATTTTCCCCTGCAAAATTTTTGTTTCATCCCAGGTGGTGGGAATGCTACCGAGCAATTCCATAAACGTCGGCTCCTTAAACCCCTGGCTTATGTTGCCACTAAAAATTTGTAAGGGACTATCGTACACTACAAACATGGCGAGTTGGTGACAACGGGTACCAATGCTCATCGGATTTTTTCCAATCGGCCTGAACTGATCTTTCTGTGCATTTAATAATAAGCCGGGTTCATAATCCATTGGTCCGGCCAACATTCTTGTATAAGCCAGTGCAACATTATGTTCTGGTGTAGCCAGTTCACTCCAGATATTCCATTCTGCACCCAGTACTCCTTCTTGTGTAATGGCATTGGGCCAGGTACGGTTAAATCCTTTTGGTGGAAATGCACCATGAAACATGACAGCGATCTTTTGATCGGCACAAGCTTTTGCAATGCGATGATAAAAGTTTACGGTCTTCTGATCATCCCGATCCATAAAATCCGTCATTATGGATTGAACGCCCCATTTATTAAATTGGGTTAATGCACTATCCAATTGCTTATCTAAGGTGGAGCAGAGTGTCCACAACATTAATTTTATTCCTTTTTGTTTTGCATACTGCACCAGCTCATCCATATTGATGGCCGGATTTATTTTAAATAGATCTTTATAATCACTCCAGCCTGCATCCAGCATTATTTGATCGAAGCCAAATCGTTTGGCAAAATCTATATAAAATTTATACGTAATAGTATTAATGCCGGCTACAAACGGCACATCAAATAAATTTATTCCTGTTATCCATTCATCAGTACCTTTTCCTGGTTTTACCCAGGAGAAATCGGTGGCTGGTGCTGGCGAATCACTAAGACTGTAAAGAATGTCATTCACCGGCAACTCAATATCATCTTTTGCTACCAATACAGCCCTCCATGGTAACATTCTTTTCCCCTTGATTGTTGCTATATAATCAGCCCTCTCTGTTACTATTAACTGTGGAAATTCCCCATCAGTCATTTCTTCCTTTAAAGGATACGGAGCAAATACACCTTGCAAACCGCTTTTTGTTTTTTGCAAAAACATGCCTGGATAATCAACCAGGTTAGCATCTGAAAAAGCCAATTTATACCCGTTGGGCAATGCAATAGTAACCGGCGTATAGGTGAGCATCGTATCAGGAATTTCATTCAGCACTTCCTTTTTATATATTCCCTCAAAGCTGGTATGATAGCGATCCATTCCTGGTCGTTTATCAATATGTGGAAACCAAATTGCTGATTGAGGATCTATTTCAAATAACGTCGTTTCATTTTTAACTGTTACTGTATCTGGAAATAGTGTGCCAACGCTGTATGCCATGCCATTATTAAATAATCGAAATTGAATATTAAATGGTTCTTTAAAAACAATATGTAAGTGATTGTACCGGGAAATTATTTTTTTGCTCCGATAAGGAACAGGTACAAGGATGTCTGTTTTTTGAGAGCCATAGCGATGTTCAACAACTTGAATGTTGTCTGACATTTTTTTGCCATTCACCAATTCAATATCAATGGCAGATGATTGAACCAGTAATTGATCCTTAGCGAATAATTGCCAGGCTATTTTATTATTTGCCCTGACTTCTAACCGAAGCGAAGAATCTGGTGAGAATAACAAAAAAGGCTGCTGAGCAAACAGCACTACAGTAAACAACGAGACAATTATTGTTGACAGCAGGTGTTTCATCAGCAGCCTTTGTATGATAATTAATAATTTATTTACTCCAATTTACTTTCCCCATTTTCACATCTCTTGAGTTGCTGCCAATCATTATTTGAAATTCTCCGGCTTCCCAATCATGCTTCAAATCGTAATTATAAAACTTTAAATCATTGGGTGTGATATTAAAAGTAACCGTTTTGCTTTCACCAGCCTTTACATCAACTTTTTGAAAGCCTTTTAATTCTTTAACCGGTCTTGTCACACTGCCTACTACATCACGAATGTATAATTGCACTACTTCTTTACCATCATATTTACCGGTATTAGTAACTGTAACTGATGCCGTCAACGTTTGATTGCCTTTTAAGGATGTACTACTTAATTTAATATCGCTATAAGAAAAACTGGTATAACTTAATCCATAACCAAATGGATACACCGGATCGTTACTTACATCTAAATAATTGCTACGGAATTTTGAAAACCATTTACCCTCTTCTAATGGGCGGCCAGTATTTTTGTGCGCATAATACAAGGGCACTTGTCCTACATTTTGCGGAAAAGTAGTTGTCAATTTTCCTGAAGGATTTACATCACCAAATAATACATCTGCAATGGCATAGCCAGCTTCGCTGCCACCAAACCATACATTTAATATGGTGGGAACATTTTCCTGCTCCCATTTTAAAGCTAATGGCCTGCCGGTAAACAAAACCAATACAACGGGCTTGCCTGTTTTTAATAATGCTTTAATTAAATCCTGCTGCACTTTAGGTATTTCAAGATTACTGCGGCTGCTACTTTCGCCACTCATCTCTGCGCTTTCGCCGGCAGCAACAACAACAACATCACTTTGATTTGCAATTGATACCGCTTCGTCAATCATAGCTTGTGCACTACGGCTGTCTCTTCGTAATGATTTTCCAAACATGCCGGCTCTTTCTTCGAACAAACTATCGCTATCTAAGTTGCTACCCCGTGCATGTAAAATTTTTATATTGCTGCCACCCACTTCTTTCAATCCCTTTAATACTGTAATAGCTTCACTGAATCTTGCTGCCACTGCCCAGGTGCCGGGCATGTTTTCAGGATTATCTGCCAGCGGCCCTACCAATGCAATAGTACCAGTTTTTTTTATTGGCAAAATATTACCCTCATTTTTTAGTAAAACAAAGCTTTGTGCTGCGGTTTCTCTTGCTGTTTTCCTGTGTGCAGCATTAAACACTTCTGTTTTTGCCCGGTTAGCATCACAGTATTTATATGGATCATCAAACAAGCCTAATTTATATTTTGCTTCTAAAATTCTTCTACAAGCTGCATCAATTTGCGCCACAGTTGTTTTGCCTTCTGCCAGTGATTTTTTTAAAGTGGTCAGTAAACCTTCACCTACCATATCCATATCAATACCTGCATTCAATGCTCTTGCACTTACGGTTTGCAAATCACCAATGCCATGGTCAATCATTTCGTTTATACCAGTATAATCTGTTACCACAAAACCTTTAAAGCCCCACTGTTTTCTTAATACATCTGTCATTAACCATTTACTGCCAGTTGCAGGCACACCTTCCACTTCATTAAACGATGCCATAAAACTTCCCACACCTGCATCTGCTGCAGCTTTGAACGGAGGAAAATATACATTGTACATTGTTTGTCTCGTCATGTCGGTGGTGTTATAATCTCTTCCTGCTTCTGCCGCACCATACATGGCATAATGTTTTACACAACTCATAATGGTGTTGTTTGCTTTCAAATCATTTCCCTGGTAGCCTTTTACCATTGCGGTTGCAATAGCACTACCAAGGTACGGGTCTTCGCCATTACCTTCAGAGATGCGGCCCCACCGTGGGTCACGGCTGATATCTACCATTGGGCTAAAGGTCCAGTTAATACCATCGGCACTTGCTTCCACCGCTGCAATTCTTGCACTATTTTCCACCAGCTTCATATCCCAGGTACAACTTAAGCCCAACGGTATAGGGAAAACTGTTTCATACCCATGTATCACATCCATTCCAAAAATCATAGGAATTTTTAAACGGCTTTCTTCTACTGCCACTTTTTGTACCTCTCTAATTTTAGCAACCGATTTTATATTAAACAGTCCGCCTACTTTTCCTTCTTTTATTTTTTTACCAATATCGCTGCTTTGCGCCTGGCCGGTTACAATATCGCCACTGCCCGGCAAGTTTAGCTGACCTATTTTTTCATCCACTGTCATTTTCTTCATCAATGCATCAATGAAGGTTTTCATTTTTGCATCCTGCGCATTTGCAGTTGCAGTGACTGCCAGTAATAGTACAAACAACCATTTTTTCATGTGTATATTTTTTATTTTTACTAGCCACATGGAATTCGCCGCCAATATTCATTACCTGTTGGTAAGTTTTGCTGATGGCTCATTTCATACCGCTTAGATTTTGCTTTTTAATTAAATTGTATTTCGCTTCCTTTTATTGTATACTCAATTCTGCTATTGTTAAGCTTATCAATAATTTCCATTCGTATAACCGGATCTTTTTCCCAGGTTATGGTCAATAAACCAAAATGATTCTCCATAATTGGACCTTCAAGCCGGTTTTTATTCAGCGTTGCAAAATCCCAGGTACTGGTAATTCCACTTGATGTTACATCATAAATTGGGTATAGGCCTGGCTCTTCCAATTTTGAAATTTCTGCATAGTGTACATCGCCGGATAAAAATAGTACACTATTTGCTTTTGTTTTCTTTATCAACTCCAGCATTTTCTTTTGCTCATGCGGAAAGTTGGCCCATGCTTCATAGCCATTGTATTCAATACTAAATTGTGAGCCGCCGCAAATAAGGCGCAGGTCGGCAGGTTTTGCTAATTCGCCTTCCAGCCATTTCCATTGTTCGGCACCTAACAAAGTACTATCTGGTGAAGTATGCGGTTTATAATCCGGGGTATAGAAATATTCCTTTCTTGGTAACGAATCTCCTTTCTTGTACAGCAATAAATTGCTTCTGAAGGTTCTTACATCCAGCAATATCAGTTGTACTGTTTTTTCTCCGCTTTTAATATACTCTGTATGATAAATACCTTCGTGTTTTCTTCTTTCACTTGCTGCTGGTTCTTTAAAATATTTTAAAAATAATTCTTTGGACTCCTTTTTAAATTCATAATATTTCCCATCGTCATTCCAGCCATAATCATGATCATCCCAGACGGCAAATATTTTGGTGGCCGAATCTAATCGTTTAAAATCAGGTTGCGCCTGCCACCGTTTGTATTTATTTTCCAGTGTATCCATGTTTTTGGTGTCTCCGTAAATATTATCTCCCAAAAAAATAAATGCATCAGGTTTATTATTGGCAGCCAGCGTTAATACTGGCTGCGGCCAATCCTGATCGCCACAACTGCCGAACGCAATTTTAGTAACAGACGTTGTTTCTTGTTTGCAACTTATCCAGCAGATACAAAACGCTAAAACAGGAAGCAAAATTTTTCTTTGCATAATCATGTGGCTTTTTATTTAAGTAACAACTTTTCTAATACTTTTTTCCAGATAGCATATCCTTTTGCATTCATGTGTAAATTATCTCCTAAAAAAATATCAGTCATTGGTGTTCCATCTGGTTGCAACATTTTTGAAAACACATCCGCATAGGCAGCTTTTCTATCTGTTTTTAAAAACATAGCAATCTGGTTGTTCGCCTCATCAAATTTCTTCATCAGGTGCACCCGGCTGGGGCTTGGTTTCATGGAAACATACAATAGGGGTGTAGTAGCAAATCTTGCTCTGATCAATCCATACAATGTTTTAAATCGTTGCACCACCGTTTCTACCGTTACTGTATCACTTGAAGCAAAATCATTTTCCCCGCAATACATTACAATTTGCTTTGGCTGATATGGATAGATAACATCGTAACGAAAACGAATTAAATCCACCAATGAGGATCCACCAAATGCCCGGTTCAACATTTTATGCTTGGGAAAATAATTCTGTACATCTTTCCACATGGTAAAGGAAGAACTACCGATCAATAAAACCTGATTGGCTGCCGGAAACTGGATGCTATCCTTTTTTTTGAGTGCTTGTACTTCATTCCAATACGGAATATTTTCCTGCGACCAAGCGGAAGTAGTGAACAGAAAAAAAGCTACAATAATATTTATTACTCTCTTACTCATTTTAATCTGCTTTAATAACTTTTGTTCTTTCGCTGGTGCCGTTTTCATTTACTGATTCGATAGAATAATAATAGATTTTTTGTGCGTCCATTGCTTTCATCCAGTATTCATTATTAGAGTGAACCATTATGCTGGTGTATAATTTATCGGGATGAGTGCCATAATAAATATTGTATGCAAAAGCATTATCAACTGGCTTCCATTTTATAAAGGCACTACGTTTATCTTTCTCTGTGCGCAGCACAATGAAATTTTCTACAGAAGCTGGCTTCATCCCGTTGCCATTACCAAATATCCGAAACCCACTAATGGCAAATTTACCAGTAGGCATTTTAATATTTTCCAATTTAATGAATCTGGCTTGTATTGGTTTTTCCAGTTCCACATACTCATGCGGCACATCTGTTTTATTATAACTTTTATCTACAAACATTGTCCACTTCTTACCATCTATTGAGTAAGATAATTTATACTGATGAAATTGGTCGTTCCATTTGCCAAGCCTATTCGCTTCCACATCCTGATCGGCATAATTAATCTGTACGGCATTGACAGTTGATACATTTCCTAAATCAGTTTGAATAAATTCTCCTTTGTTTCCTGAAGCGGCACTCCAATATGTTTTTGCTAATTCATCAACTGCATTGTTGGGTACATAGCCACCCAAGGTAGAAGAAACCTGTACTGGTTTATTATAATTCAACAGCATCCACCCTGTGAAATAGGATGACTTACCATTGTCTCCATATTTATTTCCATTGAAGCCTGCTGCAGGAATAAAATGCGGATAATCGCCAAACGTAGTGTTGCAATACATTGTACCATCTGCATCAAAACCAGTTGGCCAGATACTGAGTCGTCTTTCAAATGTATTTTTTACAGAAAGTACCGTGGTAGAAATATGCCAGTAGTTATTATACTTATCCTGAAAAGTTGCACCATGACCAGCACCACGAACAAATCCTCCGAGCTTCATACTTAACGGATCACTCTGTGCATCAAACGGACCCAACGGGCTATTGCCTACCAATAAACCATCTGCATAACCGCTGAACTCAGTACCAGGTGCGCCGTATTGTAAATAATATTTGCCTTTGTATTTCGTCATATGACTGCCTTCAATAAAGGGATCGAGAAAAGTATTATCCATATGCTCACCAAAACGTTGCCACCCAAAACGCCAAGGCTCGAGCAAATACATTTCTTTTCGGGTACCAATGGGTTGAAATGTTTTTCTGTTCAACTCAATACCATACATGGGGAATTTATTGCTGCTACCATTATACATATACAACCTTCCATCATCATCCGTAAAAAAAGAAGGGTCCCATCCACCAATATCAAAACTATCTACCAACGGTTTCCATTCGTTTGCTTTCGGATTCGTACTCATCCAAATGGTAAACTTATTGGTGTATGTACTTCCAAATACAATCATCGTATCGCCGATAATTCCTACGGCTGGTGCACATAATTCATCATAGCCTTCATTCCAGGGACGTAAAAATTTTCGGTTATTAAATTTCCAATTCAACATATCGCTGCTCACCCAATAACCCCATTGATTGGTGCTGAATAGATAATAGTCATCCTTATAAGTTACAATGACGGGATCTGCAGTGGCTCTGTGCCGGCCCCATTCACTGAAATTGGGAATGGGGGTGTAGCCATAATCTATGTTGATGGGGTTGCAATAGGTAGCCCCCCTGCCCCCCGATGAGGGGTTCTGAGCTTCTGCCTGTATTGAAACTCCTATTGATATCACCAATAAAATTAATAAGCCACAACTATACAACCGGGCATTGCAAAGAATAAGTTTAAGGCTAGTTATAAGTTGTGTTGAGGTCAGGAAAAATATTTCGTTTTGTTTTTTCATATTACAGGCTTCCCTTTTTAAGTTCGTCTACTGCATAATTAACAGCTCTAGCAGTAAATGCCATATATAAAATGGATGGGCTTTGACTACCGGTACTTGTCATACAGGCTCCATCTGTTACAAAAACATTTTTACAATGATGCAATTGATTCCATTCATTTAGTAATGATGTTTTAGGGTCACCGCCCATTCGAACGCCGCCCATTTCATGTATATCTAATCCGGGAGGTTGTTTATTATCATGGGTATTTACCTCCTTTACACCAGCTGCTGCCATCATTGCTTTGCCTTGTTCTAAAAAATCTATTACCATTTTATCATCATTATCATCATAATCAACAGAAGTAATTAATAATGGAATACCCCATTGATCTTTTTCGGTAGTACTTAATCGAACATGATTAGTTTCTTTAGCGATCGTTTCCCCCTGCATATACATGTAGGCTGTCCAACCACCGGGTTGGCTAATGGCTTCTTTAAATTCAGCACCCAATAATGGAGTGATGTTTCTGTCACTTAATTTTTCCCTGCTTGCACCAGAATAAATAACATAGCCGCCATAAAAATCCGTATCTCTCTTTTCTACATTGCGGAAATTGGCAATGATACATTCTGCCGGTTTTGACACTTTATAATAGTTATCTAAAAAACCATCTACATAGCCCCACATGCTGCCACGGTAGTTATGAAAACTGATATACTTACCCAACAACCCACTGTCATTACCCAATCCGTTAGGGAAACGTTTGGATGTTGAGTTTAATAAAATAAGGTTTGAATTTAATGCTGAAGCATTCAGAAAAATAATGTTGGCAAAAAAATCTTTTTCTTCTTTTGTATTGGCATCAATCACTTTTACGCCAATAGCTTTTTGTTTTTGTTCATCATAAACAATAGAATGAACAACTGAATGCGGACGAATAGTTAGATTGCCAGTCTTAGCTGCCCATGGCAATGTGGATGAATTAGAACTAAAATAGCCACCTAAATGGCAACCCCGCATACACAAATTTCTGTTGAGACATTGGCCCCGACCCTGATCCAGATGAATTTGTTTTGGATCAGTAATATGTGCCCATCTGCCAGACTCGTAATGACGATTAAATTTTTCTTTAATTACTTTTTTAAAATGACGTTCTACTGCATTTAACTCATATGCTGTCAAAAATTCTCCATCTGGCATAGAAGGAATGCCGGCTTTTTCGCCGCATACTCCTATAAAATTTTCTACATGACTGTACCAATCTTTTATATCATTATAATTTATAGGAAATGATTCACCATAACCATACCGCTGTGGTGCAGTAAAATCATACTCACTCCATCTTGCACAAGCTCTTCCCCATGTTAATGATTTGCCTCCTACCTGGTAGCCACGAACCCATTGAAAAGGTTTTTCCTGCACATAAGGATGGTCAGCATCTTTTATAAAAAAATGTTCTGTGTCTTCACTATATCCTGCCGCCCGGCTGATAAGAGGATTCTGTTGTTTGGTTTCATTGGTAATCCATCCACGATGCGGCAATTCCCATCTTGATAAATTAGCAGTTGGATAGTCTTTGATATGCTCCACCGGACGACCTCTTTCCAGCACTAATGTTTTTAATCCTTTTTCACAAAGTTCCTTGGCAGCCCAACCACCACTGATGCCACTGCCGATAACAATAGCATCGTAAGTATGCTCTGCATTTCCTTTTGTTGTAATATTTATTGCTGAAGTATCTGGCATTTAGTAACCGGTTCTTCTGGTTTTAAACAATGTGCTATCCAGGCTGAATGCGCCGGGACCGGTAAATAAAAAAAACACCCCCAACAGAACGAATAAAAAAGGATGCTGATCTTCCATCCAAAACTTTCCTTTGCCAATGAAAAATACGATGTAAGCAAATGTGCCGATAGTAATTAATGCTGCAAATCTTGTAAATAAACCCAACATCAGCAGTACTCCTGCTACAAACTCCGCACCTTTCCCCAGATAAGGCATAAAAGAGGAACCCTTAAAAGCCTCCCAATCCGTATAGCTTTTCATTTTAGCTGCATCAAAAACTTCATAGCCATGATATGCAATAAAAAAGCCCACTACTATTCTTAAAAAAGCAACACTCCATTGCTGGGTGATGGGTGCTGCAGAAAAAAACTTATTCATTGATTGGCATTTTATTGAATGAAAAGTATTCGCCTCCGTTTAAAATTGTATACGGCTGATTGATTTTTTCGGCTTCTTTTGCAAATTCATTTACATCGGCTGTGTTAAAACTGAACATATCATAATGGCAGGGAATTACACAACCTGCATTCATAGCCTTCCCTAATTCCGCAGCCTCTTTAAAATCCAAATTCCCCGCCACTTTTCTTTCTGGTTTATTACCGTTGATAGGTAAAATTGCAACATCGACTTTAAAAGTTTTTAATAAATCTGCCAAACCATCAAACCAAAGCGTATCGCCACTATGGTAAATAGAATAGTTGCAAAATTTTATTACATAACCCATGTATTTGCAATTCCCATTTTCATCTCTGTCAATTTCATTGTGTTTTGCTGGTATGCCATGAAAAGTAAACTCTTCAATAGTTACTGATTGTTTATCATTTAAGCCAACCGGAAAATCAATATCACACTGTACTCTCTCTGCTGCAAAACTTCGGTTAGCTTCGGGTATAATAAACTTTATACCAGGATTATTTTTTAAAATGGGGATCAATGTTTCCGCATCCAAATGATCGGTATGGTTGTGACTACTCGATACTATTGAAATATTTTTAAGCAACTCCGGATTTATCACCAACTCACTTATTCTTGTGTGTGGCTTATCGGTAGTCAGGTATTTTTTGGTCAACGAATCTGATAAATAAGGGTCAATTAAAACTCTTTTGCCTTCCCATTGTAACAAATAACCACTTTGCCCCAGCCACCAGAGATGAAAACCAGTTGTATTCAGCAATGAATCCATTTCTGTAATCAGTGCTTCATTTTTTTTTATGGCTGTAATCAATTTTTTAAATTTTATTCTTTAGAAAACTAAAGTCTCCCGATTCATCGGGAGGTTTGGGGAGGCCACTACAACGTTTCTCTCACCTTCTTCGCTCCTTTTACCATGTTTACTAATTTCTTTCTAGCCGCCCATCTTGCTGTTTGACTCAAACCGCAATCAGGCGCCACAGATAATTTCTCGGCAGGCACATATTTCAAACATCTATTAATTCGCTCCACCACATCCTCCACACTTTCTATGTAATAATTTTTTACATCAATAATACCTACGGCTACATTCATTTTTTCTGCAAAAGGTACCAGTAATTCTATTTCTGCAAATTCCCTGTTAGCCATTTCAATATGAATTTCATCTACCGTCATATCTAAAAAATCAGGTAACATTGGTTTTAAACTTCTGTAACCAACAGGTCTTCCTTTAAAATTTCCAAAACACAAATGTGTACTGAGGTTACATTTTCCCAGTACTGATTTTACAGTGCGGTTAAAAATATCAACAAAGCGTTTGGTATCTTCTTTAAAAGCATAACAACTCATGCTGGGCTCATCCACAGTTATTTCTTTGCAACCCGCTGCCACCAATGCTTCCAGTTCCTTACTAATTATTGGCAACAATGCTTCCGTAATAGCAAAGCGGTCTTTGTATTTGTTGTTGGGTAGTAATCGTCCGCTTAATGTATAAGGACCGGGAATACTTGCTTTCAATATTGGGCCGGCTGGTGCTAATTTTTTCAATCGCTCAAATTCAGCTACGGCACCTAATCCATTGGGAGCAACTAACTCACCAACGATATTGTTTTTTCCCCGCTGATCATGTGCAGGCGGACCAAATTTTCTGGTTTCTGCTTCATTGTTTTCAATCCCTTTTATAAAACCATAAAAGGATAAATTAAAATCCAACCGGGTTTGTTCCCCATCAGTTATTACATCCAATCCGGCAGTGGTTTGATCATGTATGGCAGCAATCACTGCATCTTCAATCATTTCTTCTACATCGGCTGCTCCAAACTGGTTCAGGTTTTTAGCACCAAATTCGAGCCAGCCCGGAAAGGGATAGCTGCCTACAACGGTTGTGCGGATAGGAGTCATCATGTATTAATCCCGAATGGGAATTTTATTAATAAATATGGTGGAATAATAAATGGAATATCATCTTCCTTACTACCATTGTAAGGAGTATAAAACAACCCGTCTTCCCCTAAGTGAATGTCAAATTTTTTGTAAAAAAGCCTAACTATTTTTATAAAGTGCTGCCAATCGATTTGCATGTTCGTCATAAGCTGCTTCAAATAACTGAGTTGCCTTTTCGGCACCAATAATACAGCCAGCAGTTAGCACTTTTGGTGGGTGACCGGCTGTGGTTAGCAGTTGCGCTATTTCGGCTTTAATGCTATTGATGAGTAACACACCACCTACCGTGGATCCAGGAGATACCGGCGTATCCAACCCATCGATATAAATCATCGAATCGCCGGCTGGTGCTCCGGTGTCTAATACCAAATCAGCAAAGTCGGTTAATTTTTTTCCATCAGACCGCTTGCTTGTACTGGCGTCCAAATGTTGTTGAGAAACCAACACCACCGTTTTTATTCCATTAGCCTGAAATAATTCTGCCATTTCTATTGGTACCACATTGCATCCGCTGGAAGAAACAATTAATGCAGTGTCTGTTTTACTCAACACAAAATTTCGAAGAATCCGCTCTGCAAGACCCGCCACATTTTCTAAAAACATAGCTTGCCGCTGACCATTTGCACCCACCACATTATTATGATAGGTTAACGACAACTCAACAATTGGATTGAAGCCGGGAAATGAACCATAACGGGGCCACATTTCTTCCACCATAATGCGACTATGGCCACTGCCGAAAACATGCACCATTCTGCCGGCTAAAATTGATTGTGCAAACCATTCAGCTGCCTGTTGAATTTTTTTTTCCTGTGATTGTATGACTTCCAAAATGCGGCTGCAATGTTGCAAATAATGTTGGGTAAGACTCATTTCGATTGTATTTCCAGACTTAATATTTGATGTGATAAATCTACAATAAAATGAGGAGTATTCTGGTTGTAAACCAATAGTTTTTGGTAATTTAATTGCCTTATAATACACTATGGTTACAACAATTTTTTCGAGCTACGAATTGCTATCTGATTTTACAGCCAATGAATGGATAAATGTTATTAAAGCAAATCCAACTGCTACTATTTGCGTTGCTTCCGGCGACAGTCCGAAGCTGGCCTGTGAATTATTTTGCGAGAAAGTAAAGGAGCAACAAATAGATATTTCAAAATTTTTCTTTGTGGGCTTAGATGAATGGGTGGGTTTATCGCCTGAAATATTTGGCAGTTGCCATAATGATTTTCGAAAACGATTAATACAACCGTTGGGATTAGCTGCTTCGCAATATCATATGTTCGATGCACTGGCAGCCGATTTACAAACCGAATGCAGTAAAATGGATGCAGTGATAAAATCCAGAGACGGCATAGACTTAATGATTGTAGGCATTGGCATGAACGGACATATCGGTTTTAATGAACCTGGCGTTGATGTTGATTTATTATCACATGTGATTGAATTAGATGAAACCACCTTATCAGTAGGACAAAAATATTTTAAAGAAAAAACCGTATTGCAAAAAGGGATTACACTTGGTTTAAAACATTTGATGAATTCCAAAAAAGTATTCTTACTCGCCAATGGTGAACGAAAAGCAACCGTTGTTCAAAAAGCTGTTGAAGGAAAAATAAATAATCAATTTCCGGCCAGCATTATGCAGCAACATAAAAATGGGTATATACTAGTGGATGAAGCAGCGGCATCTTTATTAAACAAGCTGTCGTAATGAGTAAAGCCACTGCCCTTCGTATAATTTATTTCCTGGTGTTTTGTTGTACGGGTGCCTGGTTACCCAAGCTATACGATTATTGTATTTTTAATGGATTAAGTGTTTCTCAAGCTGCACTTATCTTAAGTATCACTCCGGTAATGATGTTTGCGGTGCAACCAGTGTATGGTTTTATGGCTGATAAATTAGGCTATAAAAAAACATTATTGATAGCTACCTTTCTTGCATCGGTTAGTTACCTTGGATTTTTAGTGGCGGATGGATACGGAGTCCTGATTGCTGTTACTATTTTTATGTCATTATTTTACAACACTATTCAGCCGGTGCTGGATAGTATGGCATTGCAGATTGCAAAAGACAATCCCAAATTTTCTTACGGCACATTGCGGTTTTATGGTGCAGCCGGTTTTGCATTTACTACAATCATTACGGGACAGGTAATTGATGCAGTCAACATCAATGCAATTTTTATTGTGTCAGCCATCACCATGTTTTTGGCTTTTGTGTGTTGCTTCTTTTTACAAAATGAAAAATTTGAAAAAATAGAAACTGCTGCTTATAGCAACGTATTGGATGTAATTAAAAATCGGTCGCTATTGTTTTTACTATTCTGTGTGTTTTTGGTTTCAATGGGGGCTACAACCATCTGGAATTTCTATTCCACTTATTTGAAAGACAATGGAGCAACCGATTCGTTAGTTGGGTATGGCTTATCGTTTCAGGGATTGTGTGAGTTGCCAATTTTTTATTTTTCTGCCAGAATAATTTTACGGTTAGGATTAAGAACAACATTGCTGATAACTGTATTAGCCACTGTAGTAAGAATGTTATTGTATTATTTTATCAGCACACCAGTAGCCACATTACCTGTTGAACTACTGCATGGTTTTAGCTGGAGTTTATTTTGGGTAGTATGCGTAGAGTATGTAAATAAACTGGTAGATGAAAAATGGATGGCCACCGGTCAGTCGCTTTTATATGCAGCCTACTTTGGTATTGGGGCTATTGCCGGCAATTACTGGACGCAGTATTTTTTAAATAATGGAATGAAAGTGGCCGATGTGTTTTTGATAAATGCCGGAGTAGTTCTTGGCGTTGTAGTGTTGATGTTGCTTTTTCTAAAAGAAAAAAAGAAACAGGTATTGTAAGAATACTATTCCATTCCCTTTTTCAATTGCTCTACACACCAATCAACAAAGTTGATTACCTGGTCTTCTACGGGTGCATAAGGTCCGGGTTTATAGGCATTGCTTTGTATGCCCTTAAAATTATTCTCGCAGAGTTTGCCATCCTGTTCGCCGGTTATTTCCCAAAAGTCTGTCAGATGTTTTAAATCATAATCTTTTCCTTCTACGGCATTTGTATCAACCAACCAGCAGAATTCCACATCAGTTGTGGCTGCATCAACCGGTGTTACCTTCATTGTCCACACATAATCACTCACGGCATCCATCCAAAAATTTGGATAATTTACCAACCCCACCACACCGGCATCATGGTCTTTATGCAAACCCATTGGCAGCGACACTTTTTTTCCATCCAGACTATAACTTTCAAATCCCGGCCGCAATGGATAACGGATAGCATAGGTAGTTGTGCCGGTAGTAACTTCCACTAATTCAGTTGTTAATCCTTTTGATATCCACTCTTTTTGTTTATCAGAAGTAAGTATATCAGCATTTTCTCTCAGATTTGCTCCGATTACGGCACTGCAATATTCCGGATGTGCACCACCGCAATGATAACATTCCCGGAAATTCTCCCCCACTAATTTCCAGTTAGCTTTTAATTTATAATTTTTTTTACAAGCAACTTTTGCAGTAGCGATTTCGAAAGGAAGTAAAAAAGGTTTGAGACTTGTTTCAATGCTGGAAAAATCAGGCACCTCTTCAGCCAGGGAAATAAAAATTAATCCGCCAACAACTTTTGCATGAACGGAACGAAGATTGTATTGCTCTTTACAAAAATCATCCGGCATCATGCGGGCATTGAGTAAAGTTCCATCTTTATCAAACACCCATTGGTGATAAGGGCAAATTAATTTTGCTGCATTCCCCTTCTCTTGTAAACAAATAGCTGATCCCCGATGTGTGCAGGTATTATAATGTGCATACACTTCGTCATTGTTTCCACGAATGATAATGACAGTATCATTTTGCAGCGCATATAAAAAATAGTCTC
Source organism: Chitinophagaceae bacterium (assembly GCA_022843585.1). Taxonomy (GTDB): domain Bacteria; phylum Bacteroidota; class Bacteroidia; order Chitinophagales; family Chitinophagaceae; genus JJ008. Next base: position 313,725 of record JALHNJ010000001.1, on the reverse strand, counting down.
CCGGCTTTGGTATTTGTGCCATGTTGCCGGCAAAAAGCCAATGCTTTTTGAAAATACAATCCCACTCAGCATCAAACACTTCGTTACTGGTATAAAAAGGTTGTTCAAGGCTGTAGCCGGACTGGTAGTTATTGATTAATTCTCTTACGATCATTCTAAAAATTTTTTTGCAAGGCAAAACAAGCTGCACCAATCGCCCCAGCTAAGTCACCATGCACTGCTTTTACAATCTGCGGACGAATACCTCCCGGTTGCCATTCAAATTCATCAAACCATTTATTTAAGGGAATAAATAAATCTTCATTCGCTTCTGCTATACCACCACCAACAATAATTGTATCCGGTGAAATAAAATTACTTACTGATGCTAGTCCGACAGCTAATTTTCTTACGGATGTCAGCCATACATTTTTTGCCAATTCATCGCCATTTTTATATGCATTCAGTACATCCTGCGTAGAAGTAAATTTGCCCTTTGTTCTTTTCTTGATAGAACAATTGCCAATACATTCTTCCAGGCTACCGGGCATACCCGTTACATCACAATCATCATTACTATCAATAACCATGTGGCCAATATGACCAGCTTTATTAAAAGAACCCTGATAAGGTTGTTTATTAATTAATAGTGCTCCGCCCACACCCGTTCCCAGTGTTACTAAAATGGCATTGGTACTTTCTTTAGCGGCGCCGGTTTTTGCTTCTGCCACTAATGCAGCTACTCCATCGTTCAATACCCAAACCGGGTTTTGCAGATATTCACTCCAGTTAAAATTTTCCAAACCGTCTAACCGGCCTGGCATAAAAGCTATTGTCGTATTCTCTTTATTAGGCAGTCCCGGTGCTGAAATACCCACAGACATTACATCTGAATCTAGCTTGTATTTTAAATCTTCCACTGTTGATTTAATAGCACCCTTCCATACTTCACCCTCCCCATCATTGGTTGGTGTATATGTTTGATGCAGAATATTACCATTAGCATCTACTGCCACACCTTTAATGCGGGTGCCACCTAAATCAATTCCTATAGAAATTATTTTACTCAATTATATATCACATTAATATTGTCCGTCGCTTATACTCCACCCTCCATCCACTGCTATTACCTGGCCAGTTGTAAAAGCTGAAGCGTCACTCATAAAGTACATCGCCAGCCCATCCAAATCTTCTGGTTTACCAATTCGTCCGCCATCCAATGGTTGCTTTGTTTTGATAAATGACAAAATAGATTCATCATTGGCAGCCCGTTGTGCCATCGGTGTTTCTACCAACGCCGGTGCTATTACATTGATACGAATATTGTTTGCTGCATAATAAGCGGCAATGGATTTGCTAAACCCAATAATAGCAGATTTCGCCGCTGCATAAGCATGGGTAGTAAAATATTGTGGCGATGGCGAATAACCCAACACCGAACCCATATTTAAAATGGTGCCGCCTTTTTTCTGTTCTAAAAATTTTTTAATAGCAGCCTGGTTGCTCAACATTAAAGAAGTAAGATTTAATTCTATAGTCTTGTTCCATCCCTCCAACGTTAATTCATGCAAAGGGCCATCACCCATTTTTCTGCCACTGCCGCCTGCAACATGATAGAGACCGTTGAAGCTTCCGAATTCCTTTACACAAGTTTCTATTGCATTTGCAGCTGTAGCTTCCTGTGTAGCATCACCACTTAACGCAACAGCTTTGCTTCCTAACAAGTTTTTTGCTCCGTTTACACTTTCTTCATTTCTTCCCACTACTACTACATTAGCACCATTGGCAATAAATGCTTTGGCGGCTGACAAGCCCAGCCCTGTTGTACCGCCAATGATTACTATGTTTTTAGTATTAAGTTGACTCATTATCTTCTTTCTATTGAACCAGTAATTTTATGCTTAATGATAACTTTCTTATCGCCATTCGGCAGCACCTCTTCTTTTATTAAATAATAATCCGCATCATAGCTTGTTAATTGCTTTTCTATTTTTTCTTCTGTAACACCTCTCCAATCTTCTATCTTCACTGGTTCCCAGTTTTTTGTTTTAGCAGAAAGATAAGCAGCATCTAAAATTGCATTTACAATATATCCATCATAAAATGTTTCGGCAGGTTGTACTTTATTATCAATCGCATTAAACATATCCGTAAACATATGATTATAGCCCAGCTCATGCACTTCATCGCCTACCGGAAATAACCAGCCGCTGTTGCTCTCTGCTTTCTCGGCAATATAATCACCCCCTTTACCGCTGGTAAACATTTCAAATCCGGTACGTAAAAAATTGTTGGCCCAGATAGTTCCTTCGGTCCCCATCACTTCATCCCGCAAATCCATCCCTCCTCTGAATGTCCAGCTTACTTCAAACTGACCAATAGCTCCATTCTCATATTTCACCAGACCCACTGCATTATCTTCCGCATCTATCGGATGAACTCTTGTATCCGCCCAGCACATTACTTCCACTGGTTTTATATTCTTGCCAATAAAATTTCTGCTTATCTCTACACAATGACAACCTAAATCTATTATACAGCCGCCACCAGATTTTTCTTTATCCCAAAACCAATCGCTATGCGGGCCTGGATGTGTTTCTCTGCTCTTTGTCCATATTACCTCACCAATATTTCCTGCTTTTACTGCAGCTAACGATTTTAAAAATTTTGGCGTGTAACATAAGTCTTCCAAATAACCACCTACTACTCCTGCCTTATCAACAGCTTGCAGCATCTGTATCGCTTCCTGTGCAGTTCTTCCTAATGGTTTGGTGCATAACACATGTTTGCCTGCAGCGGCACAAGCCAACACTGCTTCTAAGTGCATATCGTTTGATAAACCGATGATGACGACATCCACCTCTTTATTTGCTACACATTCTTGAATGTTGGTTGTAAAATGAGGCACTCCATAATCATTAGCAAACTTTTTTGCATTCGCTTCTGTTCTGCTGTATACAGAAACAATAGTGTCTTTTCTACGCTGTGCTACTAAGCTTTCTGCATAGAAGCGGGAAATAAACCCTGAACCGAGAATTGCTAATTTCATTTTTTTATTTGTTTGCCAGCTTTTGTTCCCTGGTTGAGCTTCCGTTGCGACGCTCCGTTCGGAGTTCTGTTCACTATTCATCAATAACAAGGATAAATTGCCCGGTCTCCTTTTACATAGGGCACATCACCTTCGTACTTTCCGGGCACTGCTATATATCTCAATGCTTCTGATGCTCCTTGCTTTGATGTAAAGAAACCCAACATTGTCAATTGCTTTACCATAGTAAACCAATGATCAGGCATTTCGTCTTTTTTATATTGCAATGTTCCTTTTGCTTTATTATTCCTTTCCGCATCATACGCAAACTTTTTATTATTGTATTCTTTGGCTACCGAATCAAATTTCTTTATCAACTCTGTTTTTTGTTCTGTACTGCAATCCATAAAACTTTTACTGAATTGCTGCTTGCTTTGTTGTTGCAATTCATCCAAACCTTTCATAAATATTTGCTGATCGTTAGCATAATAGCAATCTGTAACTATTGTTTGCATAAATTTTCCGATAGCGGCATCTTTTGCGCCAGGAGTTTTTGTTCGGGGTAAAATCGTTTCGCCAATTTCATCTAACAGGGCAATTGTTTTTTCCGAAAATGAAATTGCTTCGTTTGTTTTGCTTTTACAGCCAGACAAAAACACTTCACCACCAACCATCGCAGCCCCGGTTGCTAACGCAATCATTTTTATTAATTCTCTTCTTACCATGTTACAGGTTTTGCTTTTTCAGTTCATTCACTGCATAGTCACAAGCCCTTGCTGTTAATGCCATATAAGTTAATGAAGGATTCACGCAACTCGAAGAAGTCATACAAGCACCATCGGTTACAAATACATTCAATGCATCCCATACCTGATTATGTGCATTCAGCACAGATGTCTTTGCATCATTTCCCATTCTGGCAGTACCCATTTCATGTATGCCCATACCAGGTGCATAATCATTATCCCAGGTGGCCACTTCTTTTACCCCACAGGCTTCCAGTATTTCCTTTGCATCTTGCATCATACTTTGCCGCATCTTTTTTTCATTGCCTTTCAATTCCACATCAACCGCCAGCACCGGCAACCCCCATTTATCTTTTTTATTTTTATCTAATGAAATTTTATTGCTGTGGTCTGGCAGCATTTCACCAAAGGCATTCATTCCAAATGTCCACTCACCCGGTTCGCATAACGCATCTTTAAAATCGCCGCCAATACTCAACTCGGCCATATTGCGAAACCAGTTTCCTCTTTCTGCTCCCGCCTGGTACATAAACCCACGGAGATAATCTCTTTTATCAGCATACACATTCTGATAACGTGGCACAATTACCCCGTTGGGGCGATGACCATAATAATATCTGTCTTTAAAACCTTCCACTCTTCCGCTTGCGCCTGCTTTAAAATGATGGTCCATTACATTATGACCTAATTCGCCGCTGCTACTGCCCAATCCATCCGGCCAAATATCTGTTGCACTATTCATTAAAACCCAGGTGCTGTTAAATGCTGACGCATTTAAAAAAATAATTTTTGCATTATATGTATAGGTTTGATTTGTTTCTGCATCCAGCACTTCCACACCGGTTGCCTTTTTTGAATCCTTATCGTAAATAATTTTTGTAACAATACTAAAAGGACGTAATGTTAAGTTACCTGTTTTCATCGCTGCTGGTAATGTAGCAGACTGTGTACTGAAGTAACCACCAAAGGGGCAACCCATCCAGCATTTATTTCTATACTGACAATTGGTTCTATCATTATGCGGCACTGTTAGGTTGGCATTGCGACCAATGATTAAATGTCGATTCCCTTTATAAATTTCTTTTACCCGTTTCGCCACATCTTTCTCTACCACATTCATTTGCATGGGAGGTAAAAACTCTCCATCGGGTAACACATCCAATCCTTCTTTTGTACCACTGATACCCGCAAACTTTTCTACATAACTATACCATGGCGCCAACTCATCATAACGGATTGGCCAGTCAATAGCAATGCCGTCTTTTGCATTGGCTTCAAAGTCCCATTTATTCCAACGATAACTTTGCCTTCCCCACATCAACGAACGACCACCCACCTGGTAACCACGGAACCAATCAAAACGTTTTACTTCTGTAAACGGTGCCTCTTTTTCATTGGCCCACCAGTCTAAATTTCTTTCATTTAATGGATAATCCCGTTGCAACACGGGGTAATCATCTAACATTTTTGTAGTGGGCTTCATTCCCCGGTGAGCAAACTCCCAGGGATGGCCGTTGCTTTTTACATAATCTTTTATGTGTTCTACATTCTTGCCCCGTTCGAGCATAATAACTTTCAAACCCTTTTCGCAAAGTTCTTTTGCAGCCCATCCGCCGGTAATACCGGAGCCAATTACAATTGCATCGTAGTTATTATCGGGCATATAATTATTTTATCACCGGAAACGGAAATTTGCTTTTCAATTTTATCCGCTGACCGGTAGCCTGCGATTTTCTGGCTGCTTCAATAATTTCCAACACATGCAACGCATGTTCAACATTTATTTTTGGTTCAATACCCGTTAAGATACTTTCACCAACCACATTAGCACCTTCCTGCCAAACATAGCCGCCTTTATCGGTACTCACCAGTACCGGCGGCTTTTCCCAATCTGTATCCAGCATCACACCATTTGTTTCCCAATCATATCCAATCAACCGCATATTACCATAGTCGCCATAAATTTGAATAGAGTGCAATGTTTGATTGCCGGCTTCATGTCCATGCGGATCAAAATAACAGAAGCCGCACATTACATGGCTGATAACTCCTTTATCATGCTGTAATAAAATATGGGCATTGTCTTCTGCCACTACTTTTATTTTTCCTTTACCATCAATAGTACGTTCGGGGTTTACAATACTCGTCATCGCCATTACACTACGGGCCGGGCCCAACAAACCGGTTAATGTTGCCATATTGTAAACACCAAGGTCGGGCATACTGCCTCCATCTTTTTCGTAAAAAAAAGATGACCAGGTAGGCCCCGTATGCCCATACTGTCCGTGTGCACTTGCTATTCTCCCTAATTTACCTTCTTGGATTTGTTTACTCATAAATGCAAACTGCGGTGAGTTCACTACTGCAGGTGCACCCCACAAACGAAGTTTTTTACTCTTAGCTAAATCCAATAATGCTTTCCCTTCGGCATAGGTATTCGCCATGGGCTTTTCACTCCACACATGTTTACCAGCCATTAACGCCTTTTTATTTAATGCGCCATGTATCTGCATATCCGTCAGCGTTACCATCATATCAAACGGTACACCTTTAAGCATTTCATCTATATTGGCATAGGTTTTTGCATTTACGTTGTATTGTTTGTTTTGAGCTACTGCTCTTTCAGGTTTTATATCACAAAGGCTTACCACTTCAATCATTTTAGAAGATAAAAGCTGTGGTATATACCGATTACTTACACTGCCGCAACCAATAACCGCTACTCTCAATTTTTTATCCGGGGTAGTTGTAGCCCAGCTTTCTAAAGAAGAAAGTAATACTGCAGCTCCTGCCATGGCGGTAGATTGTAAAAATTCTTGTCTGTTCATAGCACTAAATTTTTTATTATAATTCGCTTCCGTTTTTATTTTGAAAAATGTGGACTTGAAAAGCCTAAACGTTTTAATCCATTTTGTACATCAGGAATTTTCATAAACAGTTTCCATAATAATCCTGTTCTATAATTTTCAATCATGGTGATGATAGGCCCCTGATCGATCGCCAAATGACTTTTTGCATACCAGTTATGATGAATGCTAAACCCATCTACAAATCCATACTTACTCCATATTTTATCACCAAGGTTATAATAGAAATGGCGTAATGCTTCCATACTTTCTTTGGGTGTGTACGGCATAGATGATATGGCCGCCGTTGGTTGTATTACACCTCTGTCATTCTCTGGACTGTGTGCTACATAGCCTTTATAACTATCACCAGCGGTTAAGCCCCATACTTTATCACTATATCCTTTAAAACCTTTTGGATTTTCTATGCAATATTCTCTATGGATAAGGGTGTGATTTTTCCCTTGTAAAAAATAATCATTCCCGAGAGAGTCAATTAATCCATTCGGGTCGATGCCCTGAAAAGTATATTGATTAAAAAATAACGGGCCGCCCTTGTCTTTGTCATAATTACCAAGCGGTAATTTATATCCATAGTATTCTCTTCCGTTTTTAAAACCAAAACTTCCGACCCAGGTACCATCGTATGCTTCTTTAGGAATTGCTTTGGCAGGATTAGGTGCAGAAGCCGCCATGATATAGGTGATCAGACATTCATTATAGCCCCACACCGGAAAGTTCATATCAAAACCATTCGTTGGACTCCAATGCCAGTATAATTTTTTTTCGTTGTTGGTATGCCATTTCCAATTGGCTGCTCCCCACATTTGGTTGATTCTTTTTCGCAGATACACTTCTCTTGGAGTATTGCCCGTAAAATATTCCCTGGCACATAAAAAGCCCATTAGCAAATAACTGGTTTCTACAATATCTGCACCATCATCTAAACGGTCGAACTTGATTGTTTTACCAGTTCTGCCATCCATAAAATGCGGGTAGATGCCATGGAAACAATCTGCATTAATTAAAAAATCTGCGATCTGAATTAAGCGACGAACAGCAGTATCTCTTCCTATCCAGCCCCTTTCTACTGCAACAACGGTACTCATGATGCCAAAACCAGTTCCGCCGATTGCACCTGCATCAGGACCAAATTTTGTTTTAGAAAAATTCGGTTCGTCCCATGCTTCGTTGATATAGTCCCAATAATGTTCTGCTAGTACGGTATTGCTTCTTTCCAATGCCAATCCACTTACCGGATGTGCACCATGCCAGAAAAAGCGAAAAGTTTGACGTTGTACAATTTCCAGCAAGGTTGTGTCATCAATATTTTTTACAATACCAATCGGGTTAACATTGTTGGGATAACCTGATTTAAAATTTGGTTTTTGAGCAATGCTGAAAAAACTACAAACAATCAAAGCCGTAAAAACAAAGAGGTTTTTTTTAAACATGGTATATTATTTCAAATGATATAAAAGAAGATAGAAGAACAGATGCTACAACAAAAACTGCCGGAAGAGCCACAGAATAGACGAATATTTTACTACTTAATCGAAGCATGGCAACTATAGGGGCAATCATTAGTAATAACCAAATATAGAATTACAAGCAGGGAAGAACTACTACTCTGCACCTCCAAAATGATACTTTTCTACTGAAATATGATTCCATTTATAAAAGATTTGGGTATCAAAATACCAAATAGCGGTTTTAATAAATATTAGAACCCTGCTACTTCGGCTTCTTTACCAAAGTGGTATCGCTATTTAATATTGGCACCACATAACCTCCTGTATCTATCATAGTTCGTGGAAATATCTTTTTCAAATTTGCAAAGTCGGATGCAGAAATATTAGTTTTATAGATATACAAATTTCTCAACAGCTTAACTTCTTTTAATTTTTCTATTCCTGTAGCTGTAATATTATTACCTGCCACATTTAAATATTGTAACCTCGTAAGATTTTTTAGTTGTCTAAACGCATTATCTGTGATGGCAGTATTTTCTAACGACAATCGGGTAAGCCCTGTTAATTTATCAATAGTGCTGATAGTAGCATCGGTGCAATTGCTATTGCCCAGTTTCAGCCATATCAATTGTTTGCTTAATGGCATTAGCAATTCGATATCCTGAATGGTGATGGAGTCTACCGCTATAAAACTCGCAGATAAATAATTACTGTTTTGTGCAACGGATGTGATCGCTACTCCTCTTTCTCTTAATTTTTTTATCGTGGCTTCATCTGCTTTATCTACTGCAGCTTCTGGAATATTGGGAACGGCTATTTCTTCATTTTTCTTCCCACTTTGCAAAGCTGCCAATACAGGTTTTATGTTTGCCGGCTGTGGCAACGCTGTTACTTTTTCTGTAAAACTGGCACCAGTATTGATCCACCAATGTAATAGGGCTATTTCATCTTTTGTTAGCTGTGGCTTTTCTTTCGGCGGCATGTGTTCTTTATTATCATGCGGCAATACAATTCGTTGTAGTAATTCACTCTCCCCGGTGTTGCCAGCTATGAATACTTTCCCGTTTTTACCGCCTTGCAAAATATAATCCGGCTCATCTAGTCTTAGTTTACCTTTTTGCTTTGCAGTTCCGTGGCAACTGTAGCATTTTGCCTGCAGCATAGGTTGTATTATATCTGTATATGCTACTGCCTGTTGTACATCAGGAATTAATTTTTGTGGTACGGCTGATTCTTCATTTTTATCGCCAGAGGAGAATATATAATCAGCACCATGAGTAAGAGAGCCACCGAAATGACCGGTGATGATTATTAATAATGACAGTAAAATCATCAACCATTTAATTTGTCTGAAATGTTTACTATATAAAACCCACGCTGCTACCGCCACCACAGTAGTAGCAATGCCCAACCACTGATGCCTGGATAATAGTGGTTCCTCATACGCTGCAGTTTTAGATAATAAAAATCCGCTGATGGAAGATGCAATGGCACTGCACATACCAATAAACAATGCAATACTAATTGCCGGTGTTATTGATTTATATTTTTCTTTTCCAGATAGAAAATAAAATAATACCGCCATCAGCAAAATGCCAATAGGTAAATGCACTAACACCGGGTGAAACTTTCCAATAAAATCGCCAATACTTAGTACTACCACTGTCTTTTAATTTCTTTTATAAGATCAACTATATCTTTTTCTCAGCAATTGTAACATATATACATTGATATCCCATTGATTGCTGACGGCTTGCAATGTATAGGGCAATGTTGGCATATACAATGGCGGACCAAATTCTGTGAGGAACGTCATCGTCTCCCCATTTTTCTTTTTTCGTTCCACTACTTTATCCCACCAGGCAAAATGTTGTTTTACTGTTCCATCCCATTCCGGAGCTCTTGGATCGTTTACCTGCGGGCCTTCGGCATACCCAATTCTTGCATGTATATGTTCTGTTCGTTGCAATGCCAGTTCAATTGTTTCGGGTTGGTCGTCCAATAAACTTTCATGCACATTGCACCAATGCGAAATGTCGAGGGTAAGTTTTAGTTCCGGGTATTTATGTATAAAATCCCCGGTAACATGGGCTGCATATAACATGCGGCCCCGGTGTGTTTCATGATAAATAGAGATGCCGGTATCTTTTGCCAAGACATTGGTGTACTCAATAAATTTTTTATTGTCATCAAAACTAAAATAGTCTCTGCCGGAATGTAAATTGATATAAAGCGGCTTTTGTATTGTTTGTTTTGCAATGGTATCCATTACTTTTTTAAAATGCGCCAGATGTTCAGCCGGATTAGTTTGCCATGCTCCATATAAAAATCCAACTTCCAGATTATGTTTTTTTAATGCGGCAAACATTTCGTCCTGTTCATTTTTATTTTCAGGCCACCAGTTTTCAATTCCATCGTAGCCTTCTTTTTTTGCTTTGGCACAAAATGCATCGATGGTTCCATCAAAACCCCAGTTGGTAGCCAACACTTTTAGTTTATAATTTCCATTGGTGGGTACAATGGGTTGTGGCTCCGTAGAAAAACTTTCTAATGATGAAAGTAAGGTTGCTGAAGTGGTAAGGCCTGTAAGTTTGAGAAAGTCTCTTCTGTTTTGGTTCATCAGTGTTAAATTCAAAAGCTAAAAATCAAAAGTCAAAATGAGTGTCACTTGTAGTATATGTTTTATTACTTTTTATTTTTGACTTTTAACTTACTATATCATGTATCACTTTTCCTCCCACATCTGTTAACCGGAATGGACGGCCTTGCGATTGATACGTAAATTTTTCATGGTCAAATCCCAGTTGATGTAAAATGGTTGCCTGTATATCGAATGCTTCTGTTTTTCCATTGGTGATGTCGTATCCTATCTCATCCGTTTCGCCATAAGTAGTGCCTCCTTTTATACCACCACCAGCCATCCACATACTAAAGGCAGCTCCATGATGGTCTCGGCCTTTGAATGGCATTGTTTTTCCTTCCCGGTTTTCCATCATCGGGGTACGGCCAAATTCGGAACCCCAAATCACCAATGTTTCATCGAGCAAGCCTCGTTGTTTTAAATCGAGTAGTAATGCGGTGATTGGTTTATCAACCGTACGGCATTTATTTATCAATCCTACATCTACAGCATTTTCTGGTGAGTCGCCATGTGCATCCCAACCCCAATCAAACAATTGTACAAAACGAACCCCTTTCTCTACTAATTTTCTGGCCAGTAAAACATTATTAGCAAATCTTGCTTCACCCGGTTTGGTACCATACATTTCATGAATGTAAGCTGGTTCATCATTAATGTTCATTACTTCCGGCACAGAGATTTGCATTTTGTAGGCCATCTCATATTGTGCAATGCGGGATAATATTTCCGGGTCTTTATATTCTTCGTACTGTTCTTTATTTATCTTATTAATGGCATCAATAGATGCTTTTCGAATATCCCGGTTCATTCCATCCGGATCTTTTATAAACAATACCGGATCACCTTCTCCGCGGCACTGCACACCCTGGTACACACTTGGCAAAAAGCCACTGCCCCAAACACTTTTTCCTGCATCTGGATTATTACCGCCAGAGGTAAGTACTACAAAGCCAGGAAGATTTTTATTTTCCGTACCCAACCCATAGGTAACCCAACTGCCTAAACTTGGTCGCCCTTGCCGTGCGGCACCACTGTGCATTAATAATTGTGCCGGTGCATGATTGAATTGGTCGGTAGTTACGGCCTGCAACATTGCCATATCATCCACCACTGTTGATAAATGCGGAAGATTATCCGACAACCATAATCCACTTTGTCCATGCTGTCGAAATGCAGCTTGCGGTCCCAACATTTTTGGAACACCTCTGATAAATGCAAATTTCTTTCCTTTTAATAAAGATGGCGGACAATCTTGCCCATCCAATTTTGCCAACTCCGGTTTGTAACTAAATAATTCTAATTGTGATGGAGCACCAGCCATGTGAATATAAATAACCGATTTCGCTTTTCCGGGAAACATCGGTGGCCGTGGTGCTAATGGATTGATGGGTTCGAAGAAATTTTCTGCGACTGAATTGGTTGCATTATTGGTACCACAACCTAACAAACTGCCCAATGCCAAAGCACCCAACCCCATTGCACTTTGACTAAGGAAATGTCTGCGGGTATGATGCTGCAGATATTTATTCTGCGCTTCATGTTGCAACCGCCAGTTGTGTAATTCTTGCTGTGTCATACTAATTTTTATTTACCCACTCATCTAAATTCATCATAGCATTTGCTACCACCACCATCGCTGCATCTTCCGGCAATGCAGTTTTATTTTTATCCCCCATTAAAGCATTGGCAGCTGTTTTGTCTTTTTTATATTCCAATAACGTTTGATCATACAAATCGACCAACACATTTAATTTGGCTGGAGTGATTGACTGATACAACATTTTTTGATACCCTGTTTCTATTTGTTTTTTTACTAATGGATCTGCTTTTCGCATATTAATGGCAAATTGCCGGGCCAGTACTAAATAAGCAGAGTCGTTCAAACTATTTAAAGCCTGCAACGGTGTATTGGTTCTTATTCTCCGAACCACACACACTTCTCTTGAGCCCCCATCAAAATTTATCATAGATGGATAAGGTGCTGTTCGTTTCCAATAAGTATATACTGCCCGCCGATATTGGTCTTCCCCTTCGCTTAATTTCCATTGAAAAGGATTGTAGGGAGAAGCCCAAATTTTTTCCGGCTGATACGGCATTACACTTTCTCCATACATTTTTTTACTTAATAAATTACTCACTGCCAATGCCTGGTCCCGCATTTGCTCACCTGTTAATCTTGTTCTTGTCATTCTTGCCAATAAAATATTGTTGGGATCTTTTTGAATTAACTCATCTGTTGTTTTAGACGATTGCCTGTAAGTAGCCGACATCACCATTTCTTTCAATAATTTTTTTACACTCCAGTTATACTCATGCATAAATTTCCACGATAAATAATCCAGCAATTCTTTATGCAATGGAGGAACGCCTTGTGTACCCAAATCTTCCAGTGTCTCTGCAAGACCGTTTCCAAATAATTGTTCCCATAAACGGTTTACCATGGTTCTTGCTGTCAATGGATTTTTTTTATCCGTTAACCACATGGCCAAACCAAGGCGGTTAGGAGGCGCATTGGCTGGAAATGGATTCATGATATGTGGTACATCGGGTTGCACTTCATCGCCTTTACTTAACCAACTGCCCCTGTCAAAAATATTAGTAACTCTTTTTTGTTCGCTATTATTCTCTACCATAATGGGAGTAGTCTCCGGCTCCGCCATTACTAATTCAATAAAATTATTTTTTGCAGCTGCATAATTTTTATCGGCCGTGCCAGGAAATGCAGGTGCAAATGCAAACCAATCGAATAATAATGGGAGTTCATCCTTCTCCATGGTTATTTCAAACCGAAACCATAAATCATGTGTACCTGCAATGGGTGGCAGATTAATCATGTCAACTTTCCATTTTGAATTGGTGTTGACCAACGCCAGTTTGCTCAACAACTGACCTTTTAAACTGTCTGCATAAATAAATAAAGTAGCACTGCCTTTATTATTTAAATAACGCAGCAACATATGTGCTTTACCTGTGGTAGTAATGGCAGGTAAGCGGCAGGTGCCGTCAATATCAAGACTCGCATAATTGTTTTGATATAATACTCCTTTTGTATAATTATCGCAAAGATGTGAGTTGAAAGCCGGTTGTAATGTTTTTAAAAATGAAACGTACCAGCCACTATTGGTTGAATTATTTTGTAACCAATCTTTTAATTGAATGAACTTGCTGCTATCTTCTTTTGCATAATGACGAAGCAGTGGGTACTCAGCAGGCAAATCTTCATCTCTTGTATTATTAAAGTAAGCCATGAATTTATAATATTCTTCGAACTTAAATGGATCGTAAGGATGGCTATGACATTGTACACAATTAAATGTAGTACCCATTAATGCAGTCCAGGTAGTATTTACTCTGTCCATTACTGCTGCAGTTCTGAATTCTTCATTTTCTGTGCCGCCTTCATCATTATTTAAACTATTGCGATGAAAAGCTGTAGCAATATATTTATCATCATCAGCGCCTGGCATCAGGTCGCCGGCAATTTGCTCCATTAAAAAATCATTGTATGGCTTGTCGCTATTAAATGCTTTAATTAACCAATCTCTGTACTTCCATATTTTTCTTGGCTGGTCGCTTTCATAACCTTTGGTATCACTATACCTTGCCAGGTCCATCCAAAGGCTGGTCCATTTTTCTCCATAAGCAGGTGAAGCAAGCAAAGCATCAGTTAATTTTTCGTATGCATTTTCTGAAGCGTCTTGTAAATAGTTAGTACCTATCACTGAATCTGCAGGAAGACCAATAATATCCAGGCTTAATCTTCTTAGCAAAGTGGCTTTGTCTGCCAGAACAGAGGGTTGCAGATTTTCTTTCTTCAGTTTACTATAAACAAATTGGTCGATATCATTTTTAATCCATTCATTTTTCTCATTCGGTACTTCTTGTTCTTCAACAGCAACATAAGCCCAATGCTTGCCCCATTTAGCTCCCTGCTTGATCCATTTCTTTAAAATAGAAATTTCTTCGCCGGAGAGTGGTTCATGTTTATAAGGCATACGTTCTTCGGGGTCGGTATTGGTAATGCGTTTTATCATTTCGCTTTGCCCGGGCTTGCCGGGTACAATAGCATAGTTGCCGGATTCTGTTTTTTGCAAAGCTTCCTCCCTGAATAAAACACTAAAGCCACCTTGTTGCTTAACACCGCCGTGGCAGGCAATACACTTTTTATTGAGAATAGGTTTTACCTGTGCATTAAAATCAATCGTTTGTTTTGGGTAGATGGCTAATACTATAAAAGCCATCACTAAAATGACAGATACAAGGAGCAAGGCCTTTTTGGGGAAACGCAATTTCATACAGCTACCGCAACATTAGTTTGACAAAAAAATATATCAGCAATCCTTCTTAACAAATCTAAAAAAACAGGGAGAAGAGAACTACTACAATGTAACTAAAAACTGATACTTTCCTATCATTTAGCTAACTTTAGCCTTAATTATTTTGGTAGAAAAATATCGGTTATGAAGCCTGTGCTGGAGCATTTACCCAAGGAAAATGAAGAATCCTTTGTGGTTAAATATTTTGATTATTCATCGTACCCCACTCCGTGGCACTATCACCCGGAATATGAATTGGTATTGGTAACGGAAAGTACGGGCAAACGTTTTATTGGTGATAATATTACCAATTTTGCACCGGGCAATTTGGCTTTTATTGGTCCCAACTTACCACATACTTACCAAAATGATGAAGTGTACCTGCGGCCTAAATCAAAACTTCGGGCTAAATCTATTGTCATTCATTTTTCGGAGGAATCATTGGGAAAAGATTTTTTGAAACTGCCTGAATCGCAACCAATAAAAACCCTGTTTAATAAATCTGTAAAAGGAATAGATATTACGGGGAAAACCAACCGTATCATTTCTAAAAAACTAGAAGAGATTTTAACGCTTTCAGGCTTGAAACGCTGGTTTTGCCTGCTGGAAATTTTAGTACTCCTGGCCGAATCTAAAGAGTTGATACCTATTTGCAAAACATCTTTGATAGGCAACAATGAAAAAGAATCGAAGCGATTAAGTGTAGTGATGAACTGGCTATTGCAAGAATACGAAAAAGATATCCGTATAGCCGAAGCTGCTGCTATGTGCGGGATGAGTGAAAATGCTTTTTCCCGATTTTTTTCTCAGCGTACCCGAAAAACATTCTCTGGTTATATCACTGAACTCAGGCTACATAAAGCCTGTAAGCTGCTGAAAGAAAATGAACTCTCTGTTACCAGCATTTGCTACGATTGTGGCTTTAATAATGTATCCAACTTTAACCGGCAGTTTTTAAAAGAATACAAAATGAGTCCTGTAAAATACCGGAAACTTTTTTTGAATGCCAGTTTGTAATAAACTATCTCTTCCAGCAACCTATTTTTTTTGTGCCTTTAAGAAGTTTTTTGTCGCTTCCTCATACACCGAAATAAAATGTGACCGGATAAGCGAGGCACTCATTTTCTCCTCGCCTTGCAATTTAACCGCAATGGCCCTGGATGGTTGTGTTGGCATATGACAATCGATACAATTTTTATCGATTGCGTTTACCTGTTTATGGGAAGCTGTTTGAAAAGTAGCATCTTTTGTGCTGTGGCAATCAATACAACGTTGTGAAAAAAGTGCGGTACTTCCTTTTTCGTTCGCATGAGAATTATGACAGGAGTTACAAGTTAATTTATCGCTCATCCTGAAACATTTACTGGAAGTCATTAAACCATATTGGTTACCATGCACATCAATATTTTCATTGTTTACAGCTACCTGACTTAATGAATCAACTTTGAAATAATCTAAAAGGCTTTTTCCTGGTATAAACTGAAAAGAAGGTTTTGTTTTACTAATATTACTTGCATGGCATACCGCACAAGCATCTAATTGTAATTGACGGGAAAGAGAGGCAGGATTTACAATATGCTTTCCTGATTTTTCCTGTGGATTAGCTGCCTGAAATTCTACATGTTTTGCTGCAGGGCCATGGCATTTTTCACAGTCTACTCCCAATATAACTTTGCTACGATCAAACTCCATTGGTTCCAATTGGGAATCTCCCAATGCTTGTACAAATGAAGAATGGCATTCCATACAACGGGAGGTTATAGCTTTATCAATAACGACTTTATCGGTTCTAAGACCAGGACTTACTGACCATTGATTGGCTTCCGTATAATAAGTAATAGGTAATTGAAAAAGTTTGTTATCCCGCCATGTTAAAAAAGACTGTCCCTTTGTACCCGAACCAATCACCATATCAAAACGCATCGACATCTTTTTATCTCCTTTGTAATATACTACCTGGTAGAAACCGCTATCGGTTTTTTCCATGTCAATATGTAGCTGTGGATTGTAATGATATGAATTACTTCCTGGTGTAAAGCTTCCTTTTATAAATTGCTCTTCTGCAGGTTTACCAGTTAAATAATGGGCCGTATGCACAAAGCTATCATATACCTCTTTATGGCAACTTATACATTTACCTGAACCTGCATAATCACTGTACTGAACTTCAGTTGAAATTTCTTTCTCCTCATTATTATTATTGGTACAACGTATTGCAGTGAAAATACAGCCCATAATCGCTATGATTACAATCGTAGTTTTGTGTATAGAAATTTTTTTTTGCAAAAATCGTTTTGCTTTACTAAAACTCATTGGTTGAAGGTCTTACTCTTTTATCAATTTTAGAATTCTTATTTATCGCTGCTACTTTTTTTATCGTATTAAAAGTGTTGTACCTTTTAAAAAAATCTTTTTCCCGGCTGCATCTATATAGTGCAGGACCCAAACGTAAACACCTGTTGCCTGATCTACACCACCTATTTTCCCATCCCACTTCCTGCTCCAATCTCTACTTTCAAATACTAATTGCCCGGTTCTGCTATACACCTGAAAAATAAGTTGCCGGGCTTTAAATGCATTAACAGGAAATAAAAAATCATTTATTCCATCGTTGTTCGGTGTAAATCCTGAAGGCACTGCTATATAACAATTCTCTGCAACGTTGATAAAATGATAGACCGTATCACTACAACCGCTTGTATCCGTAACGGCCAACCTAGCTACCAGAGAAGTTTGGTTGGAAGGAATTGTATAATGCTGTGTTGGTGGATTTTCGGCAGTACTTATTTGCCCGTTACCAAATGCCCAGTTCCAGTTTTTAATAGCACCAATACTATTATCTTGAAATGCCAGCGAATCTTGTGGCCTGCATAAATACATATCAGCTTTAATACCTGCTTTAACTTGAACATTGTTGCGAACTTGTACCTGTACCATAGCAGTATCACTGCACCCTAAACTATCTTTTACTTTTACTATATACGTAGCTGTAACAGCTGGTGAAACCCGTGGATTAACAACCGTAGTGGACGACATTCCCGAGGCAGGCTGCCACTCATAGCTTACACCTGCACTTGCCCGCAACATTACTGACTCACCTTTACAAATTACTGTATCAGGCCAGGCATCCACATCCGTTCCTATTACTTTAGCATATGTGCTATCTGTAGTCTGACAACCACCTAACGAAAAAACTTCTACATAATACATCCCACTATCATTCAATGAAGAATTGAATATATGCGGAAAAGCAATATTATCATAGAAGCCATTCGGCCCTGTCCATATATAACTAGCTGCACCTTCGGCATTGAATTGTAAATTTTGTCCGGCACAAACGGGAGAGTTATTAGTGATGGTATAATTTCTTGGCAAGCCATCTACTTCCACTCTTCTTGTATTTGAAACAACCCGGCAATTGGGATTGGCAATTGCTGAAGCATCAGCACCGCTAAGGCGAAATAAAAAAGTATCAGGTGTTGAAAATGTTCTTGTATACACAGCATTTGTAGCTCCGGGAATATCAATCCACGTTATTCCATTATCAGTACTTTGCTGCCATTGTAATGCAGGATTGGGATAATATGTGCCCATTGAGCCACTCATTTGCACTGTACTGCTATGTTGAAAGCAAATACTTTTTACAATAGTTGTTGGTGGTTCTAAATCGAAACCCATCACTACATCAGGGCCGATTGGCCGAATCTGAATATCGTCTACAGCAAAATCTTCTGCACATTGATAGGTACGATTTAATAAAGTCAGTTTTAGCACCAGTTGATTAACAGCAGCAGGCATAGTGAAATTAAATCCCACTTCTGTAAACTTGTATCCCATTAAGGGCGGTGCAGCGTAAGATGGCAGTGGCGAAGTTGTATCTTTTTTTATTAAGTTACCACTGCCATCTTCAATTCTTAATTCAAATACGGGATAGTCCGGTGTTCCGGGGCAAGCCACCGGGCCATCAATCAAATCAAGATTGATTACTGCAGCAGAAAACCGATATATTTCTCCGGTGCATAATTGTTTATTTACTGTATCCGTATATACTGTTCTGTTTATTCCCTTTACAATATTATTAACCACCATCATCATTCCATATTCAACAAGTGGATTGTTGTCTTGACTAAGCCCTATCCATTCATTGTTAAAACAATTGGCAACGGGTACTCTGCGAATAATTGTATACGTATCCGGAGAGGGGCAGGTAGTAGCATTAAAAGCAAAGTATGTTTTTCCTGCTGGCAAAGGAGTGCCGATTGTAGCTGCATCGCTATTTCCAATCCCAAAATCTTGCTTGAAAACCGGTTGACCATAACCTGCCTGCCCTGCACAAAAAACAACACTGCCTGCAAGCATAAAAAGTAAAAACAAATATTTTAGTTTACCGGCGGCCATCATTCAACACTTTTACATAGTAATAATGCTACTATGTCATTTTAAAGCAGGACTTTCAAAACCCAGCATTTTTAAACCCATTTTAATTTCTGGGCAACTCATAAATAATTTCCAAAGTAAGCCAGAACGATAATTTTCAATCATAACAATTATTGGACCCTGATCAATTGCCAAATGTGATGAAGCATACCAATTTTTCGTTTCGTTAAAGGCATCCACAAATCCATACTCACTCCATATTTTGCTACCCAGGTTTTCATAAAAATGGCGGAGTGCCTGCATAGAAAATTCTGGTGTATATGGAAATGCACTCAATGCTGCTGTCGGAGAAATAGTTCCCAAATCTTCTGTAGGTGAATGAGCTGCATATCCATTGTAGGTATCGCTGGCAGTAAGCCCCCAGCCTTTAGCACCATAGCCTTTAAATTGCTTTGGATTACGAACACAATGCTCTCGATTAATTAATGTATGATTTTTATTTTGCTCCCAATAATCGGCATAGCGATCTTTTAATCCACGGGGATCTAAACCCAGAAATGAATACTGTGAAAAAAATAAAGGCCCACCATAATCAAAACCAAGTGGTAGTTTGATACCATAGAATTCTTTTCCGTTTTTAAAGAAATTACTTTGTGCCCAACCGTTGTGGTAAACAGCAGATGAAACCTTGTATTTTTCATTAGGTGATGATGCAGCTAGAATGTACATAATTAAACATTCATTAAAACCCCTTACGGGAAAATTCATAGCCCAACCATTATTAGGACTCCAATGCCAGTACAATACTTCCTGGTGCTGTGTAAACCAATTCCATTCTATATCTGGCCACATCCAATTAATACGATTGCGTAATTCTTTTTCAATTTGATTGTCACCATTGAAATATTGCCTGGCGCAAAGCAAACCCTGGAATAAATAAGATGTTTCCACCAAATCCGCTCCATCATCTTTTCTGCTAAATGGAATTGTTTTTCCCGTACCACCGTCCATCCAATGTGGAAATGCGCCATGATAGCTTTGTGCTTTCAATAAAAAATTGACCATCTTCAACATAAACTTTGCAGCGGTGTCTCTTGATATCCATTTTCGTTCGGTAGCCACAATCACACTCATAATACCGAAACCTGTTCCGCCTGTTGTTACCACTTCATCCCCATAACCAAACGTTTTATTGCTTCGTTCCCGTGCCATACCAGAAACAGGATGTGCAAAATCCCAGAAGTAACGAAAGGTTTGCTTTTGTACCACATCAAGCAATGCTGAATCAGAAAGATTTTTTTGAATACCTGATACCGGAATAGAGGCCGTGGAGCCTGCAGGTGTTTTTTGTGCGACTATAAATCCTGGAACATAAAAAAATAGAGACAGTAAAAAAAACTTTGCAAAATATAGCTGATTCCTTTTCCTCATATTTGACAAGCTAGTTTATTAAGTAGTTATTTGTCTTTTCCAAAAACCAACACCGCCATCACAGGAAAATGATCTGAAGGATATTTCATATCATAAGAGTCAGTGAGTGTGGCAAACTTTTCTACTCGCCAGGCTCTTCCTTTAGATACAAAAATATAATCTATACAACCCGTTGGCTTTTTAGCAAACTGAAATCCATTCCAGGTATCGATGCCGCCATAGGGTGGTTGTGTAGAAATTGTTCTGGCATTGTCCATCATCGATGATACATGTACAACCGGTTCATCAGTTGGTTGTGCATTTAGATCTCCGGTAAATATCACCGGATACTGCTTCACTTTATTAAGTGCAGCAATTTTTGTCATTACTAGTTTTGCTGATTCTGCTCTTGCTAATGCACTCTGATGATCGAAGTGAGTATTGAAAATCCAGAAATATTTTTTTGATGTTTTACTTTGAAATAATCCATACGTACAAATCCGGTTAATGTTGGCGCCCCATGCTTTTGACACTGTATCCGGTGTAGGCGAAAGCCAAAAGGTAGCCTGTACTTTTACGTTAAATTTCAATGAGTCATAAAATATTGCACTGTATTCCCCTTTTTCTTTTCCATCATCTCTGCCGACACCAATATGTGCATAGCTTTTCAATTCCTCCTTAATAAATAAAAGTTGGTGATGCATTACTTCTTGAGTGCCTATAAAGTCGGGTTCGTAAAAACGCATCAGACCAGTAACTTTTTCTTTTCTTGCATCCCACCGGTTTTCTCCATCAGATTGTACATCTAACCGGATGTTGAACGATATAACGGATATCTCTTCTTGAGCTGTTGCCGACTTTGATGCAATCAGTAACAGGGAAGCGATAAAGGATAAAATTATGTTACGCATATCTTTTTATAAATACGGTGCTGTAAATCCAAGGCTCAACATACCCGTTTTCACTTCCGGGCAGCTGGTAAATAAATTCCATAATAACCCACTGCGATGATTTTCTATCATCACCACCATGGGCCCCTGGTCGATGGCTAAAAAAGAACTTGCAAACCAAAGGTCTCTTAATGAAAAAGCGTCAATGAAACCATATTCTTTCCAGAGTTTATCACCTAACACATAATAAAAGAATTTCAGTGCTTTCATCGATTCAACCGGCGTGTATGGCATGGAAGAAATAGCGGCGGTTGGAGCAATTACACTCACATCATTAGTTGGAGAGCTGGCGGTATAACCATTTTGAATATCACTTGCTGTTAAGCCCCAACAACTATCACTGTAACCAAACCATCCTCTTGGATTAGCGATACAATATTTATTATTGATTAATGAATGATTTTTTGTTTGTGTAGCATAATTAGCAAAGGCATCTGTAAGTCCATTTGGATTGATACCCATAAAAGAATATTGCGAAAGGAATAATGGCCCCCCTTGTGCAGGGCCCAATGGCAATGTGTGACCATAGTAAGTATTTCCATTAAGAAATCCGCCACCAGAGGCCCACCCATTAGTATAAACAGATGCGGGTATCCCGTGGGTGGTAGAAGATGCTGCCAATACATAGGTGATCAAACATTCATTCCATCCTCTTATTTGTAAATTCATTATCCATCCTTTATCGGGACTATAGTGCCAATACAAAACATTCTGTGTGCCCTGTCTGAACCAATCCCATTCTACATTATTGTAAAGGGTATTAATATCATTTCTTAACGCTGTTTCTGTTACACCCGCATCATTAAAAAATTGACGGGCAGTAAGCAAACCCATCATTAAGTAAGAAGTTTCGACAAGGTCGGCACCATTATCATTTGCACTAAAAGGAATGATAGCCCCTGTGGCACCATTGAGCCAATGTGGAAATGCTCCTTTTACTTTTACAGCGGTATTCTTTAAGAAAGAAACTATAGTTTGCATTCTGGCAAGACCCTGTGCCCGGGTAATAAAATTTCTATTGATCGCAACCGGTATTGTCATAATACCGAAGCCAGAGCCCCCGGAAGTAACCAAATCACCAGATGTATTTCTTTCTCTTGCCAAACCACTTACGGGATGGGCGAAGTCCCAGAAATATTTAAAGGTTTGTTGTTGTACCAGATCAAGTAATGCATTATCCGAAATAGCAGCAAACTTTCTGGAGGAGTCAATCCTGGTAATAAATGTCTTACTTATCGGAATTTGTAATTGACCTCCGGACGCTGACTTTAAACTCGTACTAACATTTACAATATATTTTTTTAAATAAGCCAATGAAATAGTTGGCTGAATTACTACAGATTTATCACTATTCTCTAATGAAGTTATAACAGCGACCGATGCACCATTTGCTTCAGTAACAGTAATTGTTGAAGCAATTGTGCTTTGCAACAATGCCTCGGTAAAATTTAATCTGATTACAGGTTGCGTATTAACTCCATATACAGTATTATCTAATGCTATACTGTTTATTGTTGCAGAAGTAAAAATAGGGTTCTTTATTACTGGTGGCGGTGGTACAGGAGTATCTTTTTCTCCGCAGGATATACCGGGCAAAATAAGTAGAACAAGAAAAAAACAATATAAGCGGTTAAAATTTATCATAGGTTAAAATATCAAAGTTGCTATAGAATGTGGCAAAGCCTCTGTTTCTGCTGCCTTGCCATTAATCCATAAATAATATTTCGTTTTGGTATTCCCCTGATTCATTACAATTACCACTGTTTTCCCATCGTCATTTCTAAAGGCGGTAGTTAACAATTGACTTCTGCTGGCCGTTGCGGCAATTCTTTTAGCACCAGGCTGAATGAATTTTGAAAAGTGTCCGATATAATAAAAGGAGTTGGTGTAAGTAATCTTACCAGTTTTTGTATCGCCGTGTACCGGTGCAAAACAAAAATTTTGTACATGGTTAGGGCCACCAGTTTCATCGAGTATAATATTCCAATCGGTAAAACCTACCATCCCATTGTTGTAATCATTAATCATGCTACGTCCATATTCCTCTCCTAATACCCACGCATTGTAGCGGCTGGCATTAAAACTTTCAGCACAACCTTCGGTAAAGAAAATATGTTTATCCGGATAAGCTTCATACACTCTGCGTAGATTTTCATACATAGGTGTGCCACCACTCCAGTCTTCATACCAATGAAAACCAATTCCCCAGGCATACTTAGCAGCCTCCGGATCGTTAAAATAAGTTTGTGCCCGTTGATAAATCAAATCTCTGTTATGATCCCACACAATTATCTTTTTTTCTTTCAACCCTTCTTTTTCCATGGTTGGACCTAAGTGGTTCTTCAAAAAATCGGTTTCTTCTTGTGCAGTGTACAAACAACTTTCCCATCGTTGAGTAGCCATCGGTTCATTTTGTATGCTGATTCCCCAAACAGGTATTCCTTCTTTTTCATACTCTTTTATAAATTTTGTATAATAAAGAGCCCAGCTGTTAAAGTACTCTGGTTTTAACTTACCACCCTGCAGCATATTATTGTTATCCTTCATCCAGGCTGGCGGGCTCCAGGGGCTGGCAAACAAATTCAACTTACCGCCAGCTGCTTTCATTGCTTCTTTTATAAAAGGTATTTTATACTTTCTATCATGCTCAATAGTAAATGTCTTTAGCTCCTTATCATTATCGGCTACATACGTATACATATCACTGCTAAAGTCGCAACTGTTGATATTGGTACGGGCTACTGTATAGCCAATACCTTTCTCCTTATCAAAAAAAGCGGTGAGAACCTCTTGTTGCTTTTCTTTAGGAAGTTTATAAAATGTTTCTGCTGATGCATCGGTTAAAGCAGCACCCGTTCCAAAATAGGTTTGAAATGTTTTTTCCGGATCCACAAATACGGACACCTCATTTTCAAAAGGTTGTCCTTTTTCTGTAAACACTAATGTATCTGTTACAGAGAGACGATAATCCGTACTGTCTGCAGTGGTGTAAACAATTACTTTCTTCCCTTCCGTGGAAAATACAGGTAGTTTATTTGTAGTAGCCTCATCTTTTTTATCTGAGCAAGAAATCAGGCCTGCGGTAATAGCAGTAAACAAAATATTTTTTTTCATACCAAATAATTATTAATAATTACCAAATATAGGTACCTACCCCACCTGCAGGCAATGCAGCCGCAACCCATTTACCTTTATACCGGATATTAAAACCAAAAGCTGAACTATTATCGTTAAGCACTACTAAAACTTTTTTTCCGGAAGGAGTTTTAAACGCAACGTTAGGCAAGTTTGCAACTAACCCGCTACTAATACGTACAGAACCGGGCGGTACAAATTTGGCAGCATGTGCTATTACATAATAACTAACATTTCTTGTAACAGCAGAAGCATTTATAGTTAATGCTCCCTTACATTGTGTGCATCCTCCGGGAGTATGTGGCCCATAAGAAGGATCATTTGCCAAGTT
Organism: Chitinophagaceae bacterium; assembly: GCA_022843585.1. Taxonomy (GTDB): domain Bacteria; phylum Bacteroidota; class Bacteroidia; order Chitinophagales; family Chitinophagaceae; genus JJ008. The sequence continues at coordinate 288,494 of JALHNJ010000001.1, read as the reverse complement.
CCATTGTAGCACCACCCGGCTCCAGTTTCGGGTAGCGCCGACCATTACATTTTTTATATGCCAGGCTAAATCACCATCGAAAGAGCCGGAAGAGGAGGTCCATTGCTCCGTGAAATATAAATTTTTATCCGGGTGGGCAAACTGTACGTTTGACATGGCTGAAATATTCCCGCCATATAAATGAAATGCTGAACCATCAATAAATGGTTTAGCAGCAGCATCATTTAAAATTGCAATAGGATATCCTGGGTTATCGCAGTTGTGATCGAAAATAATAATTTTAGTAGTAATACCAGCTGCCTGAAATGCAGGCCCTAAATGATCTTTTATAAATGTTGCCTGCTGCGAAGCAGTCATTAACATACTTGGATTATTACCGCCATGCTCAGGTTCGTTTTGAATTGTTATAGAATGTATCGGAATACCCTTTGCCTGCATTTGCTGAATATACTTAACGAGATAATTTGCATATACGCCATAATATTGTGGTTGCAGGCTGCCACCAATTGTACTTCCATTATCTTTCATCCAAACCGGTGCACTCCAAGGCGAACCCATGATTTTTATTGCAGGGTTGATAGCAAGTATTTGTTGTAACAGGGGGATAACATCTACTGTATCTTTTGATAAAGTAAATTGAGCCAACGTTGGATCCGTTTGTCCTGTTGGCAAATCATTGTAACTAAATACAAACTGACTCAGGTCTGAAGCACCAATACTTACTCTTAAAAAACTTACGCCGATAGATGTGCTGCTATTACCAAAAAGTTCGTTAAGCAATGAAGACTTTGCTGATGCCGACATATTATTTATAAGAAAGGCACTTCCTCCTGTTAAGGTGTAACCAAATCCGTCTATGGATTGAAAAGTCGTTGTTGAATCAACGTCTACAAAAGGATAACTGTTGGTAGTAGTATTAAAAGACAGGATACCGCTTTGCTTTTGCAAAAGAGTAGATTGATCTGCCTTGGTTAGCCAGAAATCCATATCACTTACGGCTGGTGGGGGTGGTGTTGGATCGGGCGGACTACCACTTTCTTTATTCGAACAATCTCCACATAAAAAAAGTGTGAGTAAAGAAAATAGCCAGATAGATAAGCCAGATTTTTTCATAAAAAAAATTTTACTGCAGTACACTAAATCAGATAAGTACTGAGAATTTATTTGATACTTAATTGGGTTCCGCATAAAACTTAATTGCTTTATTATTTCTTGCAATTAATAAAATCTTTTTTCCTCCAATTGTGTTCAGCCATTTTATATCCCTGGCTTCGCCATGAAAAGAAGGAAGGCTATATGAATGAGCAAAACCACTACTATCTTTACTATAAAAAAAATGAGTAGGCTGTAGTGCATCATATCTTCCTTCGTAAGGAATAGTCCCTGAAAAATTTCCCGCCGCCAGATAACCGTTCCTGTTATTATACCTGGTAGCTTCAAATGAAAAAATAGGCGCTGTTTGCAAATTCCAGGGCAAGTCCATTCGTTTAAAATTTCCTTTGCCATCATTTATAAAACAAGAAGAAGCTAATACTTCGGCTTTTAATTCTTTGTAATCTTTAAAAAGATCGTAAAACATATATTGCACAGTTTTACCAGCTACATCACTATATTTCAGATAAGCCTTCTTTAAAACTGGCAGTGCTCTTTCCAATTCATCTTTAGCTAAGAAGGTATACTCTTTTCCGTCTACAGTATATGCCAGCACTTGTTCTACAGTACCATTCAAATCAAAATCTTTAACGTAAAGCTTAACCGGACCATTCTTACCGGCCCAGAATTTATTATTCCAGCCCCAATTGCCTGCTAATATGTCCATATATCCGTCTCCATTTACATCTGCCGTTTCAACTGTTTGCCACAAGCCAGTAGAGGCAGCAATATCAGATAGCGCAAATTTTCCTTTGTTATTTTTATAAATTTTTAACGGCATCCATTCACCGGTAACTATAAGATCTTGCCAGCCATCTTTATCTATATCGGTAAAAGAGGCGGAGGTAACCATACCGATTTGATATAAAGGAATAATATTATCTCCCGCTTTTGTGAATTTCCCTTTCCCATCATTGAGGTAGAGATATGAAGTAACCGGTATTCCATATTTAGTAGGGCTTGCCAAATTTCCAACAAACAAATCCTGATCACCATCATTATCTACATCAGCCGCTGTAACACAGGATTTATTTTCAAATACTACAGACATAGGATTCTCTGCTTTTGTAAAATTTCCTTTCCCATCGTTGAAATACAATCTGTCAAGTAAAGCCAATTCATTTTGTGGTATCTCATTGCCACCAGTTAAAACAAATAAATCAGGAAATGTGTCTCCGTTAGCATCAAAGAAAATAGCATCTACTTCTTCTGCGATGGCATATTTGTTGAATAAGACTGTGTCAGATGCAGTAAACGATCCGTTTTTTTGCTGTATCATTAATGCTCCCGGTTGCAGTTTAGCACCACATACATAAAAATCATCCAGCCCGTCGCCATTTACATCTGCTACGGCTACTTTAGGTCCTCTGGTAGAAAGTTTGTGTGGTATTAAATATTGCACATTGTAATCTTCAAAATCGTTTTCAGTATGTTTCCAGTTGCATTCAATATATGCTGTAATATCTTGCAGGGGTTCTGCTGCTGCAGGAAAAAAGGAAGCCTGCAAAAATTCGTTCTGTGCATTGCTTTCAGAAATTACAACAGATTTATTTATGGCCGGGTTTTTAATAAGTTCATATTGCTGATTGGGCCATACTATTAACAGGCTGTCGATAGCTGCTGCAGCACCCAATCCAAAATGCAATTGCATAGTAGAGGAAGACATAAAGCCCCGCATGGGCATTAATTGCTGATATTGTATTTTGCCATTACTGAATACCCATGCTTTTGTACCTACCCCTTTTGTATTGACACTATCTCCTTTAAAAGAAACACTTAAATAATTGGAAGCTGCTGTATTATTTTTTAAAACTAAAGCTGGTGCATTTAAACTATTTACTACTAAATCCAGATCCCCATCATTATCAAGATCTGCATAAGCAGCACCGTTTGAACATCCTCTTAGTTTTTCTGTTCCCCATACATCACTAACATCTTTAAAAGACGAAACCCCATCACCCTGAAAAATGAATGGGTGTGAGCTTCCTTCCGGCATAGCATTAATAGTTTCCAGGTCATATTTATCAGTATTATCAATTCCCTGTGCTTTTTGTTTATCGGCAAACCGTATAAAATCAAGATCCACCGGGCGACGTTCAATACCGCTGGTTATAAATAAATCTTTATTCCCATCATTATCAAAGTCTGCAAATAAGGGAGCCCAACTCCAATCGGTAGCGGATACACCACTTTGTAAAGCAGTTTCGCTAAAACTTACCCCATTCCCATTATTACGTTGTAAGCAGTTTTTGGAATATTGGTTTTGATAACCTCTCAATTCTAATTTTACTTTATAAATATCCGGATTTTCATCGCTACCATATGTTTTCAAAATTTTTTCTTCTGGTGGAAGCATATCTACAGTAATGATATCTAACTGACCGTCGTTATTATAATCTGCGATATCATTGCCCATACTAAAACGGCTGTAATGCCTGAAATGTGCTGCACTACTTTCTGTAAATGTTCCATTTTTATTATTCACATAGTAATAGTCATTTTCATGAAAATCATTTCCAATGTAGATATCATCCCAACCGTCATTATTTATGTCACCAATACCTAAGCCAAGTCCATAACCCAGATTGCTTTGATATATTCCTGCTTCTTTCGATACTTCTGTGAAACCACCCGATCGTTTTCCATCTGCATTAATAGAAGGCGGCCCATCGTTTCTATATAACCTATCTCCCGATAAAGAATCGTATCCTTTTCTGTTTATCGTATCTACGATATTGGCATGTGGATGATGTGATTGATTGAGGATGTAACAGTCAAGATCTCCATCTCTATCGTAATCAAAAAAAGCAGATTGGGTTGTAAAGCAGGAAGTGTTTAACCCATACAAAGCTGATTCTTCACTAAAAGCTAAGTTTCCTTTATTAATATATAATTCGTTGTGGCCGGTAAGCCCATATTTTTGACTTACTGTAGAGATATAAATATCCAGTAATCCATCTCCATTAACATCAGCCATTACAACGCCAGTACACCAATCTGCTTTACCAGCCATTGAGGCTTTTTCCGTTATGTCTTCAAACTCAAAATTTCCTTTATTAAGATAAAGCTTGTTTCCCCCTTTTTTATTCGCAGTAAAAAAAACATCCTGTAATCCATCATTATTTATATCGCCAATAGCAACCCCACCTCCATTGTAGTAGTAGAGGTAATAGAGAATATTAAATAATTTTTTCTCTTCCAGATTATTGGCAAAGGTGATATTAGTTTGTGAAGATGGCAGCGATGAAAATAATGTAGATTTCTTTTTACAACTGCTATACATCAATATCACTGGCACTAGAAGAAAAAAAAAGCAAAGCCATTGAAAAATATGTCTGTTCATGCAATAAATTCTTTTTATATTCCCAATAAATTTTAAAAGGGGCTGAAACAAAGATTGTTCAGCCCCTTTCCTGCTTATATTCTGCGATTCCTAAAAGAATTTCAATAATTACAATTTGCTATTATAAAGTGCCAGTACTTCAGAAGCAGTAAGTGCTTTACCATAAAGCCTGAACTGATCCATAGAACCAGAGAAAGAATGTATCCATGCATCTTGTGCACCGCCAGCACCAGCAACATGCCTGTTCCAGCCGCCCAATACAAAGTTGGATACATTTTTAAATTGCAATGGGCCTAAAGGTGTTCCGCCTGGAGCAAGTACATTACCTGACCCTGTATAATTTTTAGCAACCCCATCAACATAGGCTGTTACTTTTGAAGTTGTTTCATCATAAACAAATACGAGATGGTGCCAGTTACCATCTAATACATTAGGTAGCCTGTTATCACCTCTGAACTCTACCCAGTTATCCTGTACCGCAAACGTACATGCCATTTGAGAGGTAGTACTATTACTTGGATCTGGTCCACCTTTTTCTACTAAAAGGAACATCGCACTCTCATGCCAGAAATCGGTTGATGGTAATGAAAAGTGAAACTCAGGTTCACCATCTGTAGCTGGTGAATGCTTTATCCAGTAAGCAACAGTAATACTCGTAGATTTTGCAAAATCATTTGCTGATGGATACTTGATCGCCTTGTCTTTGGCAGCAACACCCTTGACTCCTTTGCCTGATATACCGTCAACGGTGGTAAATGGGTTGTCTGCAGCAAAGTTGGCCCTTATGCTATCTACAGCATTCATTAATGGATTAGCGGTAGTGCCATCAAATGCAGTATAGAATTTTAGAGGGCCGCCCGGCGGGTTCGAGTCTTGCACATAATCCCCAAGTGCTGGTCTATCCTTTTTTTCACAAGAAAATAAAACAGTACTCAATGCAATACAGGATGCCAGATATTTTATTGAATAGATTCCTTTTTTCATATGCTAAGTTTTGTTTGTTATTTGAGTTACACTGCGGCTAAAATTTTAGCCGCAGTGTAACTTATATTGAAAAATTACCACTCTGGATTTTGAATTAATACACCTCCTGATCTGTCAATAGCAGGTTGTGGTATTGGATAAAATCTGCACCTGTTTTGATAGCCTAATGGTCCGAGCACAGAAACTGCGTCTCCCCATCTTACAAGATCAAAGAATCTTTCACCTTCCAAACCTAGTTCACTTCTTCTCTCCTTTTTAATTACAGCTCTCATTTGTGCCTGATCTACATAAGCAATTCCTGGCAACCCTACCCTGCTTCTAACCTGATTGACTAACGGTTCTGCCTGTGAACCTGCACCTGTCTCGTTTAAACATTCTGCTACCATTAACAATACATCCGCATAGCGTATTACCCGTTGGTTAATCCAATAAGCCCCATCTAGCCAACCAGTAGATGCTCTAACCGCAGGATCAGCATATACTTTTTTATTCCAGTATTTTCTAGCAAGTGGTCCTGGATTTACCGGGTCTAAAATATAATTGGGCAAAGTACCGCCATAGCCACCCGTAGAAATATCATCAGATTGACCGCTGAACAATATAGAGGAACCTTTTCTTGGATCTCCTGCTTCAAAATGATTTACAAAAGATTCTGTTGGTGTATTCCATCCCCAACCCAGATTCCAGCCGCTGGAATTAGGAGCCCTTACTCCCTGACAGGTAGCATACCATGAGCCGCGGTCGTCTGTACGATTTGGACCCATATAATTTTGCCACTCTAAAATTGATTCGCTGCTATTTTCCCCTGCATCTTTAAAAATGCCATGATAGCTTGAGTATAATGCATATTGGCCGGAGCCTATTACTTGTTGTCCTAATGCCAATGCTTGGGCCCAATTCCCTCTGAATAAATAAGCCTTTGCATGAAGTGCTTTCGCTGCACCACTGCTTAAGCGTCCGGGGTATTGAGCACCCCACACAGCTGGCAGATTAGCAGCTGCATATTGCAAATCTGCATCGATTAGAGCATATATCTCCGAAGCTGGAGATTTTGCCACATTACCTTGTGAGGGTGTATAAATTCTAAAATCAATTTTAGGTACATCGCCAAAACTCCTTACTAAATCGAAGTAAGCAAATGCTCTGAAAAATCTTGCTTCTGCAATGTTTGCGTTTGACTCTGGACCAGTTAACCCCAGCGAGTCAGCTGTTTGAATTGCTATATTAGCCAGGCTTATTAATTGATAATGACCATCCCAATAAAAATTAGACGCCCAGAAATCTTTTACATATTGAAAGTTGTCCATCGGAGCTACCCACTCTGCACCATCGGCTGCATCACTGCCTTTTTCAGAATCATCTGAACGGAAGTTATGCATACCCTGCCAAGGAATACCCCCGAATGTATTGCCAATATCATAATCCTTAATAGCACTGTAAATTGCAAAAACCTGCCCTTCAATTCCACCCTGTTTTACATCGTCTAATGTAGCAGTTAGCGGCTTACGGTCTAAAAACTTTTTACAGCCGCTTACCATAAACAGAACAGGCAGTAATAATAGAAGGAGAAGCCTTCCTGTACCAGTTATTCTTTTTTTCATATGCTTGTCGTTTATATTATTTTTTAAAATGTAACATTAAGTCCGAATGTGGTAACTACAGGAATAGCACCTCCGGCATCGTCCCGGCCAAATGATATTGCATTACCCCCAAACTCTGGTGTATAACCCAGATTATTCTTAAATGTTTTAAGATTTTGAATATTTGCAAAAAGCCGGATATTTTTTGCCCGAACTTTTGAAGCTGCCTGGGTTGTAAAATTATAACCCACTTGTATGTTTCTTATCCTGAAATAGCTTCCGTCCTCAATGGAATAAGTAGATGCCTCATAATTAATACGGCGATCCTGTCCAAGGATTGGATCCCAGTTAGAAGTACCTTCTCCTCTCCACCTGTTTACTTTAAATTTAGCGTAATTAACACGCTGAAAAGGCGATTCGGTGCTACCCCAGTTTCTGAAAATTTCATTGCCATATACACCGTTTACATCTACTCCTAAATCGAACCCTTTATAAGCTAAACTAATATTACCTCCATATGTAAAGTCAGGAGTTGGATTACCGATAAATGTTCTATCGGCTGTATTAATTACACCATCTCCATTTACATCTCTGTACTTTAAATCACCTGGGCCATACGAAAACTCCGTATTAACCGGTGACGCTAACTTATCTGCATACGATTGGTAGATACCTTCTACAATATAGCCATAGAAAGAGCCGATTGGCTGACCTACTACTGTTCTGTTTGGTCCATCAATAATTGCAAAATCTTCACTGGCAAGTTCAACTACCTTATTGTTGTACGTAGTAAGATTACCACTAATGGTAAGGGTCATATCCCGTGATAGTTTTTGTAACCAGGTAGCAGATAACTCTAAGCCATTATTCTTAATACTTCCGATATTAGTTAAGCCCGGTCTTGTTCCGCTAGGTCCGGGTATCAATGTCATCAGGTCTTTTGTCAATTTATCAAAATAAGCAATTTCAAAAGTTAACCTGTTGGAGAATGCCGCAGCTTCCACTCCGATTTCTTTTGCTGAAACAGTTTCCCATTTTAAATTAGGATCAGGTATAAAGGCTGACTGGTAAGCCGTGTAAATATTGTTGCCAAATACGGCAGCTGCACCACCCACTAAACCGGGATAGAAAGGATAATCTGTACCCAGGTTAGGTATTTCTGTATTTTGGTTTCCCAGCAAACCAACTGAAGCTTTCAATTTTACAAAATCAAAAATCTTTTGATTTTGCATAAAGTTTTCTCTGGTCATTTCCCATGCAGCACCTACAGCCCAGAAATTCTGAGCCCTGTTGGCCGGAGAAATTTGTGAGGATGCATCCCTTCTGAACGTACCGTTCAAATAATATTTATTCTGGTAGTTATACAAGGCCCTGAATAAACCAGAAACAGTTGTAGCCTCTGATTGGAAGGAAGACGAACGCTGTGACTGTAAGTCGCCAAATCCATTATTAATATACCAGAAACGTTTATCATCCGGTATGGCAGCACCTGTTGAACTTTGATTAACAGTAGCACTTCTTAAAAACTTACCTCTATAATAGGTAGTAAATCCTCCTACTAATGCTAAATTATGATCCCCAAATTTCTTTTTATAATTAAGGATATAATCCTGCTGAAATTTTCTATAAGTGTCATCATTTTCGAACACTTTGGTAGCAGGGCTAATCAAAAAGGCTTTGTCGTTTGCCAGATCGTATGAGTTATAAAGTGGCACATATTGCCTCCTGTTTACAGTACTCATATCCGCATATAAAGTGGACCTAAAAGTGAAATCTCTTAAAAAATTTATTTCAGCAAATACACTTCCTACTGAGCGATATTCTATATTGATCGTTTTATCCCATTCATTTTCCAATTGTATTAATGGATTTACCACACCGGAATTTTGAATAGAAGGAAGTTCATAATATAGCACCTGGTTTATGCTATCTATTCCATAAGGATTTTTAGTATAGAAATTTTTAGTGCCGGAAGGTACAATTGGTGCTACTTTTCTGGCATCATTCAATACATTAGCAGCATACCCGTAAGGATTGTTTTGACGAACGCCATTAAAGTTAAATCCAACTTTTATTGCTTTACTTATCTTAAACTCATCGCTGATAGAGAAAAGTATTTTCTCCAGTTTTTGATGCCTGATAATCCCTTCATCACCAATATAGCCAATGCCCATGTTGAATTTATTCTTTTCTGTACTGGCGGAAACACTGATATTATGTGAGTTGAATTTACCTGTTCTGGTAACAGCATCTATCCAGTCCGTATTTGCATTCCATAAAGTATAATCAAATGGAGAGTTGGCACCAATATTTACTTTTTCTTCTTCGTATAACGTAATAAACTCTTCTGCACTAGCCAATTCTATTTTATCAACCAGCTTTTTAAAGCCAAAAGAATTACTATAGTTAACAGACACCTGTCCAGCTTTTGCTTTTTTAGTAGTAATGGCAATAACACCGGCAGCACCTCTAACTCCAAATATAGCCAACGACGAAGGGTCTTTTAAAATTTCGATAGACTCGATATCATTAGGGTTAATGTAATCGATATTATCATTAAATACACCATCAACTACATATAATGGCCTTACAGAACCTATACTAATTGTACCACGAATACGAATATCCGGAGCCGCACCAGGTGTGCCGTTGTTTACAACAGACAAACCAGCAACTCTACCTTGTAAACTTGCTACCGGATTAACGTTGGGTTTATCAGCAACATCTTTACCCGCTATTTTCACAATTGAACCTGTTAAGTCTCTTTTACTGGCCGTACCATATCCAATTACAACTACAGCATCCTGCAACTTTTCAGATTGTTTAAGACTTACAGTAACAGTAGTTTTTCCTTTTACAGAAACCTCCATATTCTCATACCCAACAGAACTAAATACAAGTGTTGCATCATCGGGTACCGTAATACTAAAGTTACCATTAGCGTCAGTAACTGTTCCGGTTCTGGATCCTTTTACAAACACAGAAACACCAGAAAGCGGCTCCCCGGTTGCGGAAGTTACTTTTCCTGTGATTCGTACTTCCTGCGAAACAATTTCAGCAGCATTGGCTCCTTCTTTTAATACTACTAATTTGGAGTCAAGTACTTTATAAGTTATCCCTGTATTTTCTAAAATATTATCTAAAATATCTGCAACCGTAGCTTCTTCCATATTAACAGATACTCTTGGCTTTCCCTTTACAGCGTCTTCTGTAAACAGGAAACGATAAGTACTTTTCTTTTCGATAGCAAAAAGCACTTTCTTGAGTTCAACCCCTGTAAGTTTTAAGGTAATCCTTTCTTGCGACCATCCTTTAGCAGATACCTGTAAACAGGCAAATACCAATAGCGCAATTGTTAGTTTCATAATTCGGGAAATCTTCCCATGAAGATACTTGTTTTTAAAAAAAGCAGTCGTTTGTATTGTTCTCATGATAAAAAATTTGAAAGGTTAAGCAATCAGGCTTCCTCGGTCGGAAAACTACATTCAAGTTTTTAGCAACCGCTTGCTACGGCTTTCTCAAACTAAGATGTATTGTTTAAAACAATCATAATTATTAAAAATCAGTTATCTGTAAATAGTTATATTATTTCCTTTTTGATCATATGAAAAGGGTACTGAAATTTTTAAAGCTTCCAATGCCTGTACAATCGTTTCCGATTGGAAAATGCCGTTTAGCCTTGCTTCTTCCAAAGCAGCATCATTTATTTCAATCGTCACATCATACCATCTTTCAAGCCTTATAGCCAGTTCAGTAAAAGATTCGTCTCTAAACACAAGTCTGTTATTGATCCATTGTGTTTCTGCTACGGTACTATCTACCGGGCTGTATTTTAATTTATTGATGGATAATTTAGGAACAAGAGGAGCAATAGAAAAATTCTCTTTTATTGTGGGCCGGGATGTACTATTCTGTACTTTTATTTTTTTATTATTTTCTATTGCAACTATATTTTCAACAACTAATTTTTCACTTGGCGAGAGGAAAATCTTATCATTCGGACGGTTTTTAATTGTCACTTCTATATTTCCACGAATAAGACTGGTCTCGGTTTGTTTATCTTCCGGATAGGCCTTTACATTAAATGCTGTTCCCAATACCTTTATATTAATACTGTTGGTCTGAATTAAAAAAGGCTTTTCAGGGTTTTTAGTAACATCGAAAAACGCCTCACCGGTTAAAACTACTTCCCGATTTTTCTTACCAAAGTCCTTTGTATAGGTTAGTTTACTACCTGCATTTAACCATACCATAGAACCATCGGGCAATTGAATTTTTGACTTAGAGCCAGGCCTTGTTGATACTTCGTTTACATATGAAACGGGTGTATTATTTTTCTCCCCTTTATTTAACTGTAATAAGGTAATAAGGCCTGCGCAAACAATAAGTAAAACTGCTGCCGCCCAATACCATTTTTTATAGTGGCGAAGGGAATAAACTGGTGTTTCGTTTTTATAATCGCCAAAAGGAATCTTTAGCTCATTGATTCTATTGAGGTGTAATATATAGGCATCTTCTGCCTCGAGACTATCAACCGGTTGGGGCTGGTGATGCCATAAATCTCCAAGATTTTGAACCGCTAACTGCCATTCAGGATGTTCTTGTATAAGCTTCTCCAACTCGAATATTTCGTCGTTAGATGCCTCAGCAGCAACTTTTTTGGAAAAAAGCACCCAAAACTTCTCCTGACTCATTAAGTGATTTGTTGATTATTAGAATGAGGACAATAAAACGTTCCGAAAACCCCTAAAAAAAATTAACTATTTTTTTGGTATAGCCATTTTAGGATTTAATTGATTGATTTCCAACTGCATGCATTTTCCTAACCTGCGTAATGCAATTGCCATTTGTGCCTCTATTGTTTTAGCGGACAGTTCTAACAATTCGGCTACTTCCTTATACTTTAAGCCATCTTCTTTTATTAATTTGAAAATAAGGCGGCATCGGGGCGGTAAATCGTTTATTGCTTGTCTTATTTTTTGCATGATCTCCTCCGTTAACAGCAGTTGTTCCGGATCGAAATGGATGCTTTGCAATTGAACCTGCCAGCCTTCGGGAGAATGAGGCAGTTGTCTTTTTTGCTTGTTTAACCTGTTTATTGCAAGGTTTTTTGCAGTTGTATAAAAATAAAGGAGTGGGGATTCTATACTCGTAAGCTGACTTCTTTTTTCCCATATGCGGATAAATATATCCGAAACCAGCTCTTCGGCTTCTTCTTTTGACCTTAAAATGGAATAAGCGAACTGCTTCAAGCGGCTATGGAGCAGGACAAATAATTCCTTATACGCTACCTGATCAGCGTTTATAGAAATAGCAGCAAGCAATCGTTTTATATCATCATTCTGGTCCATAAGCCTCAACCTTGTAAATCTAAGGATTTCCCATTATTATTTTAGTGGCTTAAATACAATGCTTTTTTATATTTTTGCAGCCGCTTAACCGCAGGACCCTTAGCTCAGTTGGTTAGAGCACCTGACTCATAATCAGGGGGTCGCAGGATCGTGCCCTGCAGGGTCCACTTAAATTGCCCCGGGTTTTCGCCGGGGCTTTGTTATAGTATATTGTACCAAGGCTCTTTAACCTTTTGTTAACCGGGATGAAAATACATTTGCCCACTACTTAAAAATTATGAAGAAGATTTTATTGCTTTCTATTGGTGCCTTTTTTAGTATTTCACTAATGGCACAGGAAACACCTGTAACTCCAAAGAAAAAAGAAAAAATTGACCTGTCTAACAGGGCAAATGATCATTTTTTGATTCAATTAGGTTATCTAGGCTGGGCAGGTATTCCGGACACACTTAATACAAGTGGCATCTCAAAAACCATCAATGTGTACTTCATGTTTGACTTCCCTTTCAAAACAAATCCCCACCTAAGCATGGCATTCGGTCCGGGTATAGCCTCTGATCATATGTTATTTACCAAAACTAATATCGGCATCAAAGATCCAACCCCCACATTGCGGTTTACCAATGTAGGTGATACAAATAATTTCAAAAAATCGAAACTGGCAACTGTTTATTTAGAAGCACCGGTTGAATTTCGCTATGCTACTAATCCATTAACAGGTAAGGGGCTTAAAGCGGCTGTTGGTGTAAAAGTTGGTACACTTATTAATGCGCATACTCGTAATGCTAAACTGCAAAACAAAAGCGGAAGCGATATTAATGATTTTGTAATGAAAGAGGCCAGCAAGAACTTTTTCAACAAAATAAGATTGTCTGCTATGGCTCGTGTAGGAGCAGGACATTTTAGTTTATTCGGCAGCTACTCCTTTACTCCTTTACTGAATGATGGAGCAGGGCCTGTAATACGACCTTTCTCTATCGGGTTAACCTTAAGTGGCTTGTAAGCAAAACATTTATTACTAAAACATATTGATTAAAAGCGATTCATTTTACCGAATCGCTTTTTTCATTTATGCCATCATACTAAACAACAAATCAAGATAGTAGTACATTTGCACATCCTTTCGCTAATGTGAAAGGCATTTTTAATTATGCTGGATAAGACAAAAAATATTTTACTGGAAGAAAAGGCTGTGCTGGTTGGTGTAATACAAAAAGACCAGACCGAACAACAAGTAAATGAGTATTTAGACGAGTTATCATTTTTAGCAGAGACAGCTGGTGCTATTACAGTAAAACGTTTTACACAGAAATTACAACATCCGGATAGCCGCAGTTTTGTGGGCAAGGGAAAGCTGGAAGAAATAGGCAAATTTGTAAAAGGTAAAGATGTTCGGGTTGTAATTTTCGATGATGAGCTAACTGGTGCACAGATCAATAATATTGAAAAAGCAATTGAGGTTAAAGTAATTGACCGATCAGATTTGATTCTTGACATTTTCGCAAGAAGAGCAAAAACTGCACAGGCTAAAGCTCAGGTAGAATTGGCACAATATCAATATATATTACCGCGGCTTCGTGGTATGTGGAAGCACCTTGAACGTTTGGGAGGTGGTATTGGCACAAGAGGACCAGGTGAAACAGAAATTGAAACCGATCGTCGTATTGTGAGAGATAAAATTTCATTGCTCCGCAAAAGATTGCAGGAAATAGATAAACAAGCTTTTACGCAACGGAAAGACCGGGGAGAGTTTATTCGGGTGGCATTGGTGGGTTATACCAACGTAGGTAAATCAACAATCATGAATTTGCTTAGCAAACGAGATGTATTTGCGGAGAATAAATTGTTTGCTACACTCGATACAACAACCAGCAAAGTTGTTTTTGACACCACTCCTTTTTTATTGAGTGATACAGTTGGTTTTATTCGTAAACTTCCTCACCACTTGGTGGAAAGTTTTAAAAGTACGTTGGATGAAGTAAGAGAAGCTGATATTTTATTACATGTAGTTGATATTTCACATCCGGCATATGAAGATCAGTTGGGTGTTGTAAATAAAACATTGCAGGAATTGAATGCGTTTGAAAAACCGACACTGACCATTTTCAATAAAATGGATCTATACGAATCGCAAACATTTGATGAGTGGTTGGAAGACAGCACCAAGCAAGAAATACTGCAAGACTTAAGAGACAGATGGAATAATGAAACCAACGGCAATGCTGTTTTTGTTTCTGCCATTGAAAAAAGGAATATTGATGTATTGCGACAAAACATTCTGGAAAAAGTGAGAGAGCTGTACCGCATCCGGTATCCATACAAAACAGACTTTCTGTATTAAATAATATTTGATGACCAGCAGTGAAGCCCATTCTTCCCAAGAGCATAGATGGTTGTATTTTTTTATTGGCCTGGCGGTGCTGGTTAATTTTAGTGGGTTGTTTGTACCATTAATGGATCCTGATGCAGGAGTATATGCGTCAGTGTCTAAGCAAATGGTGTTGCGGAATAATTATTGGGAACTTTATTTTCAAGGTACTGATTGGCTAGATAAGCCACATTTTCCTTTTTGGGTTACTGCACTTTTCTTTGAAGTATTTGGTATGAACACTTGGGCGTATAAATTGCCTGGTATTCTTTTTTCATTACTGGGTGCTTATTATACTTATCTATTTGCCAAACAACATTACAATAAAACAATAGCATTGTGGGCTGTTTTTATTTTACTCAGCACACTACATATTATTATCTCTAACACAGATGTTCGGGCAGAACCTTTTCTTACGGGGTTATTAATTGCATCAATTTATCATTTTGCAAATGCATTGAAAAAAAATATTAGCTGGCATTTGGTAGCCGCTTGTCTGTTCGCCGGCTGTGCGGTGATGACGAAAGGAGTTTTTACATTGATTCCTATTGGTGGTGCAGTAGCAGGACAATTAATTATCACCAAAAACTGGAAGCAGTTATTTCATTGGAAATGGTTGATAGCCGGGATTCTTGTTGCATTATTTATTACGCCTGAGCTATACAGCCTTTGGTACCAATTTGATAAACACCCTGAAAAGATAGTGTTTGGAAAAAACAATGTGTCGGGCATTCGATTTTTTTTATGGGATAGCCAGTTTGGTCGTTTTGCTAATAGCGGACCAATAAAAGGAAAAGGCGATCCAACTTTCTTTTTTCATACACTGCTGTGGGCTTTTCTTCCCTGGTGTATATTAATGTATGCAGCATTGGCCAATAAAATAAAAAGCGGATTTAAAAAAGTAAAGTCTGCAGATGGTATAAGTACTGAATGGTATACATTATCCGCCAGCTTGCTAACATTATTTATTTTCTCCCTGTCTAAATTTCAGTTGCCGTATTATGCTAACATCATTTTCCCGATGCTGGCCATTCTGACAGCAAATTATGTTTATAAACTAAAGCAGGTTGCAACTGCAACAATCATCAATCATATTATTACTGTAGTTTTGATTCTCGGTGTTGTGCTTTTACAAGTTTTTTATACGCCGGCACATTTATCTTTAATAGGAGTAATCGCTATTGTTATACTGGTAATAATACTATTATTCCTGCATTTAAAAATCAAGACAAATAAATTATCCTTATCGCTTTTTAGGGCAGGATTAGCTTGTCTTCTTCTTAACCTGTATCTTAACTGGTGTTTTTATCCGGATTTGATGAAATACCAATCAGGTGATGAAGCTGCTTTTTATATCAACAAAAATCATCCCGGTATGCCCGGAGTACGAAAGAATATTTATTCGCCGGCATTTGAATTTTATTTGAAAGACACGATGATCATTGCAGACGCAAATACATTAATAACCGATTCTATTGCAAAAAAAGGAATCTGGTTTATTACGGAAGGCGATCTAAAAGAGTTGCAAAAAAATGAAGTGCCTCATACTGTGCTTAAAGAATTGCCCGAGTTTCATGTAACAATGTTGACAAAAGAGTTTCTTGATAAAAGAAGTAGAGAGAAGGAGTTGACGAGAAATTATTTAGTGAAATTACTATAGCAAGAGGATTACCAAACGAGTAAGAGTTAGTCTTTTTATTTCTTCCCCCGGAAGAAATAAAAAGACTAATCCTTCGGATTGCAACAGACGATGATAGTAGTAATGCAGCTGGGTTACTAGTTGTATTATTTATTTTCTTTTATAAACATATGCAGTCTTTCCAATACAGATAATGGTTGAATGCCAGTGATGCATGGACGGGTAACACAAGTTGTTTTGCGATGATTGGCGGCACTTACACAAGGTGAACATGGCAAGCCGAGATAAAAAGGTTCCGCATTTCCACCCAATGGTAAATATAAATGTGGAGTTTCTGGTCCAAACAATACAAAAACTTTTAATGCTGTAACAGATGCAAAATGTGCAGGACCTGAATCATTCGTTAACATACAAGTGCTAACAGTATATAAAGGCACTAACTCATCAAATGAAAAAAATCCTGATGAGTTTATACATTTAGAATGGTTCACTTTCTTCACTACTTCTTCTACGTATTCCTTTTCTGCTGGCGAACCGGTAGCAACAATGATGATATCATTTTGTTGCTCTAAAAGATTTGCAGCCACCATCGCAAAATTTTCTTGTGGCCAGCGGCGTTGCGGCAACATATCGGATGCATTGGCATTCAATAAGACGATCTTCTCACTTTGCCATGCCGGATAGAGTTGTTTTATTTTAGCATTGATGTTGGTGATCGCTTCAGGCGGAACGATTGCCCTTGCCAATTGCAGTTCATGTAGATGTACAGGTTCTGTAGCATAGGGATTATCAAACTTATCCAAGGCTTTATTGACCAATGAAACAAAGTTGATCCCGATATGTACATGTGGATTATAACGAACAGGTCGATTTACAATATGGCCTCTGTATAATCCTTCATCATGAAAATTAGTAAAGCCAATTCTTGTTCTGGCACCACTAAAAAAACTAAGGAGACCTGTAAAACGGGAAAACAATTCCAGATCTATTACCGTTGCGATTTTTTTCTTGCGGCACCAAACCATAAACCGAAAAACATCCAACACCAGTGAAATAAAATTATCAGCATTCATTTTAAAAACATTTTCTTCTTTTACTGTTTTTAAAATCTCCAGGCTTTTATAATTCTTATTAAAAATGGCGAAGTAAATTTCTGCATTGCCTTCTAATTGCAATTTGCGCATGGCGGGATCAACAATAACGGCGCTGCCCATTTCTGATAACTCGATAAATAAGGTACGGCTGGTATCGGGTGCTGTTTTCCTGGCGCCACGAATTCTATCGGCCAACCAACGGAATGGGCTTACCGCAAAACAAATGGGAATGCCCACCCACCTGTCAATTGAACGCATCGTACTTACCTTCATAAATTATGTTTGTAATAAACGGTGCAAAAGTAGCCAATTCAGGGTTGGAGATTGTAATCCTCAATATCGTTTTGGTGGTTAATTTTGAATACTACCATGACTGAAAAAAAACATAGCTGGCATAAAGTTGCAGAGCATATCAATGAACTGGAATTTGCTGATAATAAGATTGCAGTTGTAAGGGTAATGGATAAAAAAATTTGTGTGGCTGCGAATAATGACAACCTGTTTGCATTCGCTTACAAATGTCCTCATGCCGGTGGTATATTGGCAGACGGGCATATTGATGCGTTGGGAAATGTGGTTTGCCCTCTTCATCGCTATAAATTCAACATTGAAAATGGCAGAAATACCAGTGGCGAAGGCTATTATCTGAAGCATTGGCCGGTGGAGCAGCGGGAGGACGGAATCTATGTGGGGCTGGAGGAGAGCAGTGAATGGAATATTTTTCGGTAAAATTGATTGTGAATAGCTTGTTGAAAATCCTAAAACCCCTATTTTTGCAACCCCGAAAGGGAACCTGCCTTTGCGAAGGCTACGGCAGGTAAAGGTATTCCTCCTTAGCTCAGTTGGTTAGAGCATCTGACTGTTAATCAGAGGGTCGCCCGTTCAAGTCGGGCAGGGGGAGCAAGCCAGTAAAGGGTTTCAGACATTTTCGTTTGAAACCCTTTTTCATTTGCACAGGATTTGCACAAAACATAAGTAAATAAGCGATTTATATCTGGAATTTTAAGCCGAACATTTTATCAAGTAAATCTTCAACAATTTTTTTGTACCCAATAATATCTGAATCAGCGATATTAGGAGTTGCTCTTTGATGAATCAAATCATTTCTAAGTCTATAATAATGGTCAATCAGCTTTTTTGTTGATGGTGTCACCTGTATGGTTTTAAAAACTTCATCTTGGATGTCAGCCCGAGTATTGAGTCTTTTAAAAGCATTAATTCCGATACCTTGTTCATTGACTAAATATTCTTTATATGCAATTTCTAGAGTGCTATCTAACACTACAAGAGAAACTCTGCTTTTTTGATCAAATGGCAATTTCGCTATAATATCTGCGATAATAATACTGTCTTGCAAACCCACAGTCCAAGGCTTTTGTGCTACGACAGGCTCATTTACTTTTGTAACTCTTTGTTGCCAACGTGGTTTGTGGGCAGGTGGAGCCGGGCGATATGTTCGTGGTAAATTTGTAATAGAAATAGAATTCTCTTTTGTTATTTTTCCTTTTTTATAGACAAAAAATTCTTCATCCCACTTACCTTGAAAAGCTCTGCATGCTTTCGCATAGTTTGCGGTAACATTAATAATACTATTTCTCAATACTTGAAATATAGGATGTTTCGTATCAAGATTTGACTTACTGCTATTCCACGGCATGTCACGAGATTGCCCTTTAAGTTTAACAATTGTTCTAACAAGGGAAATGTTATAGTGTGGATGTCCAATTTGTCCACTTTCAAAGCCTACCGAAAAATCTGTTAGGCCTCTTGTAACAAGTCTGTCATTGCAATAAAAAAAGATCCCATATGAATTATCTGAGTCTCCCGAGTGATTAATAAGACCAGTAAGTATTTCTACATCGACATCACGATCAGATAAATGCAAAGTTTCGTTGAATGAAACCGGCAGATAATTAGGTGGGTAAGTCCATTCTTTGTCAAATAAAGTTGCCTCTATTGTTTGCCCATTTATATTAATTTTTAAGCCCCCATTTATAAATTCCCCATAAACTTCGGAAAGATAAATTTTTAAGTTTTCAATGTCTGAAGCAACAAGAGGAACTCTTAATTTGAATAGCTCAATTATTGTGGTACTTGGTGAAATATCCTTACTTGCAATCTCATACTTCAGTTTCCAAAGAGGATCATAATTTATCCAATCATCATCGAAATGAATGATGCAAGTACTCTTTTTTGCATGCCTCGTTTTTATCGTGACGTCTTGCGCTATGGCCACTACTGCCCGTTTAACCCCCACACCAAAATATCCAATTACATTGTCGCTAAGTTCATTTGATGTTTTACCTGGACTGAATAAAAGGGCTAAATCTGCGGCCTCAACACCGCCAGAATTATCTTCAATAGCTATCGTTTGACGACTTGAATCCAAAGTAAGTTTAACGACTAAATTTGGTCGATTGTTCTTGATCCAAATGTCAATTGCATTATCGACTAACTCACATATTGCCTTATTTAGATCGTACTCAGAAATTACTGAAAGGAATATTCGTTTTTCCGGAGTCACATCAAATTCTGGCATAGCTTATACGTTATGATTGTGAGTATTAGTGAAAATATGACTAATATTTAGAATATGCAATTAGGCGCATTTTAATCATATTTATAGAAAAACTTAGATAAGTAACAGGATATAGTAAAAGCATATTTCCAAATAATATTTAAGCCGTTTCCCTATATTTAAAAAAATGATTTTACGCTTTTGGGGTATCATTGTTAATAAAAGGTAAGCTAGCATTGAAGAGGTCTACCGTTCCAACTCATTGTCCCTTTCCTTTGATTTATTCCGCAAATCCTCCATAGCTTTTAATTCCTGGGAATTTTCTTTTCGCTGCTCATTGTATAACTCTTTCGCAGAAAAGAAGCCATCGAAATATTCCCCGCTCGGATTATTCTTTGGTTCAATTTCAGTCAAAAGATCAGGGGAAAAATCTGCAAGGATCGAAGCGTGATTAAACCCTTTTTCAAAATCTGCCGAATGAAGTTCTTGGACTTCTTGAGATACTTCTGTATTCATAATTAAAAAGTTTCTTTGGCATGTTTTTCTAAATACTCATCAAGGCTTGGAGAAAAATAAAGAATGATTTTTTTCTCCGGTTGCGAATATCGTATCGCACCAGTCTGTCGAAGTTTCAAGAGAGTAGTTTTGCTGCTGATGTTGAGTTTTTTCATCGCCGCTTGAGGGGATATCCAGCGATCCTCTGTGATATTATTTTTCTCTTTCAACTGCCTGACGACTTCCTCGATGAGCTTTTGAAAGGCTTCTGTTTGGAGGCAAATTACTTCCATACATGTAATGTTTTAAAGTAGTCAATAAGCATTTTGTCCGGACAAAAATTAATAGCTTCAACTTTCGGCAAGATTGTTTTGCTATGGATGATTCTATGCTCCTTGCAAAACATCTCTTTCGGGGAATTCCCCAAACCCCTCAAATGAACTATAAAAAGGGGATGCGGATTCTTCACCATCTGTTGCATTTTCTCTCTCCATCGTAATCTCTCGAACATATTCGTTTTCGATTTCTTTGTTCTTTTCCTGCACTTTATTTCGTGTACGGATTGATTGGAGCTCAGTTAAACCAACCTGCATTTTTTCTCTATCATCTAGTACTGCTAATTTTTGTGTATCATAACCAAGTGTGCGGAGCCGAAACTTTCGAGCACCTGCTTTTACTCCTGTCATGATTTTATTTTCATTGCGATAGTATGGTTCAAATCCTTGATTTCGTAACGACTCTATAAATTCATTCAATGATTGAGAATTTATATATGCATGTAGAAGAGCTTGTGACAATATGTCTTTTTGAAGAGGCCGAACATTCTTAGGAAGTATAGATGGTTCACCTAAACTTATGGCCTGCTTTTTACCACGTCCATGATCTGGAAAGCTATGGAGGATTTCAGGGAAATTGGTTCGCTGAAAATCTTCCATTTTAATCTTGATTGTAGCGAACTGTTCTTTTGTTATTGAACTAGAACGGCCATCCAAACGAGTACCACTCATACAACAGTGTAGATGCGTATGCTCTCTATCATTATGTTCAGCAAAAATGTAGAGATTGTTAGCACCTCTCAGCTTTATATATTCCTTTGCAACGGCTCGAAGCGTCTTATGAGAAATATATGGCGCATCAAGCGAATTCCAAGAAAGAATAGTATGGTGAGCCACTACCTGGTCTTTTCTTTTATATACCCTCCTTGATTCGTTCTCTTTGAATTCAGTTACATAACCGGAAATTGTTTTATTTTTTATGTTATGCCGCAGAACAAACGGCTTTTCTGCTTCATTTAAAACACCCTGTTTCTCTTTATTCAAAGCATATTTCAACAGATACTTTATTAAAGTTGCTGTTGTGTTTTTTGTGGTTCTTGTAAGATTCTTTATTATCATCCCATTTGTTTTGGATTTGTAAGTGCCTCTAGAATTTTGTTTTCAAGAGAGGTAGTTATACTCAACAGTTTGCTACTTTCAATTTCATTATCCTCCCCAATCTGTTGAAGCATACAATAATTCATTGTCAACAATTCCTTTATTGTATTCACTGTATTTTCATTAAGTGAAAGGTACTTTTTATTGCAATAAGCAAGACTGGCTTCTTTGATAAATACGGCAGGTTTTCTATTGTGCATTACTGCAATAGCGTCAATAATTCGTTGTTCAGATTTATTAAATGTTATTGTGTATCTCTTATTCGCTTTTCTATGTTCTCGTTGCCATTTGGCTTTATAAGCCTTTGCATATTCTTTTCTTGCCTTGGTTAAGGTTTCTGCATCTGCTCCAGATTCCAAGAAAGGATGAAGAAATTCATAGAGGGCTTTATGTCGCTTATTTTGTTTCATTATCAATCAAATTGTAATAACGGCGGTGTTATAATTGATAGTTTACTTTCGGGTTGATAAGGGGGAAGACTCGTTAACCGACGAAGATGATACTGCTTGAAATATGGTTTTGTCCGGGTTTTAATTACTCTGTTATTTCCAAGAATAATAAGACTTTCTTCTAGCTCGTGTATCTCATTTGCAGTCATCAGGGGACGTACTTGACGTACATTTCTTTCATCAATAAACTCGAACTTTCCCATTGTAGCTTCTAGCTCTTGTGATACCTGAATACTTTGGCCTCCTTGGTATACAATTGCGAAACTGTTGTCGAGTATAGATCGTGCAAGTGCCGAGCCGTAGAGATCGACAAGCTGACCTTTGGATTGATAAATCTGTAATATTGAGCAATAGTACTTACGACAGTTTGCCAAGAGTATTTGTAGTTCGTTCCAGTAAAGACTCGAGGCTTCCTCTAAGAGAAAAAAAATGGGAATTTGTGAATCATTACTTGGCAATTCACTCATAAGCTCTGCAAAAAATTGCTCTAAAAAAGAGAGGTAATTACCGAATAATATTTTTGATCTTGGATTGTTGTATTAATAAAAAGAGCTGTTCTTTTTGTTTTAAAATCAGAAAATGAAAGCGTATCATTACTTGTTATCGCCACTATAGTAGGATCAGTTGCAAATATTGAAAGTGCTGCTCTGCATGTAGCTATAATACTGGCAAGTGTTTTACTCCCGTAAGAGAGAAATGATTTGTATTCAGAAATAATTGTCGCTTCGGTCTTCAATATCATCTTATCAATCTTCTCAGGCGAATGAAGCATCGTCGAAATAAAGTGATATACATTAGAAAGTGTGTGCTGTTCGGGTGGTGTGTATTGAATAATGTATCCAATACTAAAAGAAATTAAACTTTCGGCACTCATATTCCAAAAAGGATCTTTGGAACCACTTCCCATTGAACTTCTAACAAGCAACTTGGCAAGCTTCTGCCTATCGGATACTGTTTTAATCCTCTTCATCGGATTATAACCCTCAGAGAGCTTGGGGTTATTCCAGTTAAGGGTCTTTACATCAACTCCTGCCTCATGCAATGCTCGGGCACATTTTAATCTACATTCCGAACTAGGATCATTTATAATAAGAGAAGAATATCGATGCATTTTCAAAATACTCGGAATTGTTATAGCGACGCTTTTAAAATTACCTGAACTTCCGAATACAATTGCTCCACGCATACTATCCATGATAGTTTCACTGTGTGTTCCATTCAAACAATATCCCTTATTCCATATTGATAGCCGTTCATTTATATTCATAAAATTAGCATCATACTCTGTCTTTCTCTTGTCTCTGAAGAAATGATGAATGATTGATAACAATATAATAAAACCAATTATGCTACCTATAATACTCATTTCCTTAATTTATAAATTGACCTAGATATTGTTAAAAGCAGTTCTCCTGACAGTTCCATCAGCCATGCTGTTGCATATAGTAATGCTTTACTTATCGTTATAAGAATAGATTTTACTAAGTCCACATTGCTTATTATAAAAAACTATGAATAACAAACCTCACAATCGTGCCTGTATATGTACTTCTGCCCCTCTTTTTTCAAAAAGTAGCTTATATGCCTGACTGATAATCCGAAACCATTTATCCTCCTCTCTATCTTTTGGATGAAATACAAGAAAAATATTTAGGCCTGTTAATTTCTCAGGAAGAAGTTTATGCTGTTCTAACAACTTTGCAATTTCCCCCGGATCAGAAGTGGCAAGTTGATAAAAATTAGCTAAATCACTGTGTTCGATTAAATTTGAGTTGATAGTTAAAACCTTTTCTTGCCCTTTGGAATGCATCAGGAAATTAAGCTCATTGCATACCACCCTAAATATTTCTGAATTTTCCTTTGATCGTGCAGTATCCTCTTCCAAGTAAAAGTTCTCGAATACTTTCAGGATACTCTTATTAAAAGCAAGTATGCATTTATTTCGATGTTGAGGGTCATCTGATAAATTTTGTTTACTTGTTTCGCTTGCGTCACCCAAGCGATATGTTATTACAGGTGTCATTTCAATCTCTGAAACAACTCTCATCCGAAAAACGCAAGCGGCTTGTGGGGTTTGCTGAAAATGATATTGATTTAAAATTGCTTGCGGTGAAACCCAGTATTGTTGTGGATCGGTAACATCAATTATTACACTACTCACTATTTCGTCAGTCGTGAGGGTAATCTTTTTGTTAGTTTTCGTGCATCCAGACAACATCACCACAAGAAAAATTGCAGTTATCTTTTTCATACTTCATTGGTTTTAGACGTGTTTGTAAATTGGAAGCTTACATCAAAATCGAACTCGCACGGCTCTGAAAAATAATCAGGGACGGCGGAAGGGCTATGCCGCATAAAGGTGTCTTTAAATGTTGCAATTGATTTATACGCTATAGAGATACATCGCTTCATGCTCGTCTGTGCATAGTCGATTATTTTACGAGCATTTCTCTTTTGAACTAATGCTTCTTCTTCAATACGTTTTCTCTCACTCGCAAGCTTTGTAAGTTGATTATCGATTGTATTAATCTCGTTCTTAGTCTTTATATACTCTTGTTCTTTCGCCCGCTCCTCTTTTGATTTTGATACCATAAGTGAGAATGCGAGTACGCCACAAAAAAGTACAAGACTGATAATGGTAATAGCATTTCCGTTTAGGTGAGGAGTTGATGATACGGCAATTTCATTCCCATACTCAGGAATAATTACAGCTTGATTCGCTGCTTCAGAACGCAAATGCCCGATCCAGTAGAAAAAAACACTAGCTACAGCAGAAACAAATGCAATTTTTAACCATTGGTTTAGCCTGTTTTTTGCTCGTTTTATCCAGGGAACTATCGGGATATGACTAATTGAAATAACTGCACCAATTGCTCCTGCCGCAACTAGTGCTAATCCAGCACTGTAACTGCCATTGCGCAATGCGACATATGCAAGAAGTCCGTCAGCCAAGCCAACAATTAATGCTATCGGCATTAACCATTTTCCGAATATTCTTTTAAGATTGTCCATTAGTAATTGCGATAGCTTTGCATTGAGTGACGCCCTTTTTTCTCTAAGGTCATTTGATTCGTGGTCAATGTCTTGGATTTTGCTTTGTGCAAGTCGTTCTGCTTCTGCGGCATCAAAGAAAGTAGCAGTGGGTTGTAGCCGATTCTTAATTTTTTCAATAAACATTTGAGTACTGATCTTAACAGGTTCTTTCATCCCAATAGAAAAGTCTGTTTTCGTATACACCACTTTTTTAGCGCCTTCTATTCCTCTAATGATGGCTTTCTCTTTAAGTTCGTCGTGATGCACAATGAGAGATGCTTCGATTTCTTTGTCGAAGATTGCTTGAGCGTAACTGATTTCATGTTTCATACAATTAAATTTTAAGGTTATAAAATATTACTCTTATTGCTACATGATGAGTGGGTAATTCGGAAGAGTTGACCTTTTATGAGTCTTATAAACTGGAAAGGATCCATATCAATGACTTGCTTTCCAATGGAGACCAGGACAGAGGGGAATAGAATTATTCGGGTATCTATAAGTACAGGGAGATTTCGTAAGTGCGTAAGGAGATGAATTGTGTGTGTGGAGTACTTAAAAAAATGATTGAAAAATTTATCTGGAACTACGCTTACTCTTTGAGCCTGCATCGTCAGAGAGAGTTGTTGCAGGTTCAACATATCGCTGAGGGCATATACAGCTATGGCAAGTTTCTTATTATCAGACTTGACTAAGGAGAATGCAAGTGTTCTATTGAGTTTAGATAAGGGTGCTGATGACAAGGAAAATGCTTGGTGAACACCTCCTGATGTTTTCCAAAAATTGTCAAAATAGTGTTGCATAGTCAAGGTTTTTTCAGTTTTTGAATAAAAAAAGGGCCGATGTCTTTTAAAACACCGACCCTTTTGCAGCATATACAAAATGCTCAAGTAGTTGCCAAAATTCCTACATTTGACATAATAATACATGAGTATCCTCCTGCAAAAGATCGGTGCTCGGTATGGCAAATCTGCAACGAACAGATTTGCCGCAAACAAACATGGGTCTGCTTAACAGTGGGCCCATTTTATTTGTTGGCACACAAATACTTTACTCCAAAAAATTTATTATTGGGGATGACCCTCCTTCGGAAGCGATGGAGGTTATACCTTGAGTAGTTTTCAGAAGACAGATACTTTACACAAAACCTTTCTACACTTAGGGATATTAAATAAAGGTATAATAAATTATTAAATAACCCTAACTATTATTTTTTTATACTCAATTTATAGTAAAAATACTATTCGTTGGGCAAATTTAACGATAGAAAATATTTTTTATAATAAATACTCTTATCTTTGTCCTTATTTGGCATTGTTTTCAAATCTTAATCCTTAGTTATGGCAAGCAGTGGGAATGTCGTCCTGAGCGTTCAGGAGATTAAATCTCTGCGTACATTGGTAACTTCCAAGTACGAAGAATTGGCTGGACCGTTACAGCCTCTTCATATAAGCTCCAATCCAGCCAATTATCAGCCACTCTATTCAAGCATTGATCAAAAGATATCTTTAGGATCGCAAGGTATTAAAAGCACTAAACCTTTGCTTAGTTTATTCTGGACTAATAAGAACACAGAAGAGAAGCCTATTGCCTTTCGCAAAAGATTTATTGATAGCTTATACCAATATGCTACTGGCTTATCGAGGGATGAATTTACCGCTCTTACTAAAGAAAATGTTGACTCGATTAGTACTCGTCAAATGGAGATGGTACGAGGGCTATGGCAATGCTACTCTTTAGAAAATGATCTACATTTTCGGCCAGGTGCAATACAAATTTCTGGGGAAACCCTATCAA
The DNA here is from genome assembly GCA_022843585.1 of Chitinophagaceae bacterium. Classification (GTDB taxonomy): domain Bacteria; phylum Bacteroidota; class Bacteroidia; order Chitinophagales; family Chitinophagaceae; genus JJ008. The sequence goes on along the minus strand of JALHNJ010000001.1, from coordinate 261,258 downwards.
CCGCCGCCATTTATTTCTTTCATGACAATAATATTCTCAAGGGTACTATAGGCATTAATAACACAAATTTTGTTTTATCATTTAAGGATGAAAAGAATGGACTGCCTATCAGTTTTTTTATGAATTGCCCTGGTAATTATATACATGAAAGAGAAAGCCATGTAAGACATGCTTTGGGGTTTTGCTCCTTTATTGACACTTCGGGATTACCCCGCATTTCCAATTGTTTTATGGAATATCATGATTATGAAACTCTAATAGCGGAGTTTTCTAATGATGATGAGAAAGATTTTACAAGTGAAAATTTCTTAAAAAAATTCATCAATTATAAAAGGCATAGGACTCACTCATATGAATTAAACAATAAGAATGGAGAACTTTGGGATGAATCAACACTACACAAACTTGCGGAGTATGAATGTCCTAATTAGTTTTTTTCGCAGGATAAACTTCGTTACACAAGCTTAAAAAAGCCTAATCATTTGATTAGGCTGCTTTTTTTATACGGTGCCACTGATTTAAATGTGGTGGGTCATAGTCAATGCAATTGAAAGACGAGAATGTAGATTTTGTTTCAGCTTGAACTGAGGAATTCTTATCTGGGTATTCCCCAGTTTGAGAAAAAAACACTTCGTCAACTTCCTCGATTTTTTGCGAGAATTCTACTAAAATACAATCAACAAACTGGTCAATTTGAAGATTGTCAAAGGTTTGTATAAGGTTTTTATTAGCCATAGCTGTAAATTCTTCCTTTAGAATGTGGCGAATTTAATACCAAATTTCTAAATCTGGTCATTAAGTTACTAAAATTTAATTGAAATATGAAACTCGGAGTGTTAATTATCCTTTACTTGAGAATCTATCAGCTTTTTGAATTGCTCTAGTTTGTCTGATGCCTTTATAAGTTGCTCTATTTCAGGATTTGACATAAAAATTATTTTACGAGCCTCTGCAGATTCTCTAATCGCCTCATAGTAGGTAGTCCAGGATATATAGCCGCTAGTTGCAATAATTCCTAGTTCAGCAAGGCCATTAGTGTGCCGCAATTTTGAAAGAAATACAATGAAGTCATTTTTTGAGATTTTCTCATCTGGCTTGTTCTTACATTCAATAAGAATGTACTTCCCAAACTTATTCAAAAAGGTATCCTGAGTTTCGTTCCTTATAATTAAGTCAACTTCATTGAGTGTTTTATCTTTCACTCTTTTTGTAATTTCTTTATAGCCGAACGATTGAAAAAGCAGACTAATGAACCGCTCAAACCGTTCTCCCTTTTTATATGTATCAATCAAATTCTTTGTTTCAGCATAATGCTCTAAAAGAGCATTATTTATTTCTGACGGATCTTCATCAACTTTGGAATAATAATTCTCAATAGCAGATTTCAGTTTAGTTACTAATGTTTTAAACTGCTCTTTTTCAAAAATATCAACAATCTTACCTGTTAGCATAAGATCTTTTAATGAACCAAAATATTCATCCTTGAAAGCAGATAGCACAATAACTTTGGCAAAGGGATTGATAGTAAAAATGTCATTAATGATTTTAATTCCATCAAAATCATATGTATCCATTCGAATATCTACAATCGCCAAAGAATAAAATTTATGTTCTATGGAATGAAGAATATCTTTTTCTGCGCTACTCCATAAAAAATTAAAATGAGGCAATTCTTCAGATAAAAGCTTGTACAACCCTTCGGCCTGATCAGCCTGGTCATCAATTATGAGAATCGTCTTTTCCATTTGTATGTAAAGTTAATGGTAGTTGAATTAAGAATGTTTTATTAAAATTTTCCTCTGGTGTTAAATCTACTTCGATTGATCCCTTAATATTATCGCATAAAAACCTCGCATGAAATAATCCAATACCTGACCCCCCCGTAGTGGAATAACCATATTCAAATATTTTTTCAACATCTTCCTCCTTTATAGGATTGCCACTGTCCTTAATTTTAATATGAAGCATTGAGTCTTGAAGTTGAGCTGCTATCAAGAGTTCTCTACGCTCTACTGTCTCTAATGATTTAACCGAGTTAATGATAATATTATTCATCATTTGCAAAATTGCATGAAATGGAAGATCGATTTCAATACAACTATCCCGGGGGAATTCAGAAACATTTTTGATTTTATTTCTTTGCATATCTGCTCGGGCTAATAATTCAACGGCCACCATTAAATCAATTAATTTAAATCTGCCGGTGGTTGAATATGGGACTAGTTTTGCAAAATTGTCAATTGTGTTTCTTATTATTTCTAAAGATGAAGAAAGCGAGTCTATTTTTTCATCTGTAAATTCTGAAGCCTTGGTTGTTGAAAGTATGCTATCAATATTTTGGATGGTGTTTTTTATGTCATGCCTGGCAAAATTCGCTAAATGAGTTATATGATTATCGTGAGAGGTAGTAATCGCTTTAATATGCTTTTGATGAGTATCTAAATCATTCTTAATCTTGTCTATCCGTAAAGCCTGAACTGCGGGATTATATCTTTTCTTAGGAATATATTTTTTCTTTGCTTTTCTCATTGATCAAATTGGCTAGTTTTTTAAGCTAATATGCTTTAGCTAATAAATGCAAGTAAGTTATTTCTGATAAAGAAAAGACATTTATAGCAAAATTTATATCTAATTGCGCCACCGCCTGCGCAATGGGTTTCCATCCTTTCCTTGAAATATAGAGTCAAAAAAATAAAATTGCCATTAAAAAAGCCCTGATAACTTAAATCCGGGCTGAATTTCACTTCTTCAATTACTGTTCAAGCTTTACAAAAAATCCATTGATCTGAGGATTGACAAAATTCTGTTGGAGAAACCTTCGCCATATCCAGCCATAGTCCTTCTGAATCATGCCTTAAGAGAAAAAACATATTGATTTGCTTTCTTAACCAAATTGGTTCTGTGGCAAGTTGAATTTCCTCTCCTTTGGGTTGATTTAAATAGTCTAACCGTAGCAGCGGTGCCAAGTACTCAGGACAAGCTTTTAACCCTAAATCTCTGGCTTTACTAAAAACATTCTTACGGCTTGTACCAAATGGGAAGCCCATATCTAAGAGTGATACTCTAACTAAATCCACCTCAGCAATCATTCTTGATTTTGCAATATCATTAAGCTCAAAAAACTGTAAGATTTCAAAACTCAAGTGAATAAAATTTGTACTTAGGGCATCTATTAGTGTACATGAGGTGTAATCATTTTTTAGCGAAATTGTTTTCCAGAATTCTAAAGATTTAGTAGGAGTTGGCAAGTCTTCAATGCAAGATTTTTCTTCTAGATTTTTTTTCATAATTATTTGTTTTTAGATGTACTTGGGAATATTAATTTTCCCTCATAATAACATGGAAGCCCTTACATGTATACTTTATCATTCCGGTTTACCAAGCTGCCGCTGTACATACAGTGGCGGCTTTCCAGGCTCTTTCAAAACCATAAAGAAGCATAATGCTTCTTTATTAGTTTGTAATCCAAGAGGGAAACTAAGAAGGGGTAGTATGTGAGTTTTAACTCAATTCTGGTCTTGCGGAAGTCGAACTGTCCTTTAAAAGATTAAATAATAAATATTCGGTTCTGCCTCATTCGGCGAGCCCGTAGGCACCTGTATTTGGCGATGGGAGGAGGGCAAGGTTTGCTAGAAAAAAATACTACCCGCAAACTTTTCCTATTTATTAAATGGTGGAGATTTTTTTCGCAAGCAACCGCAGGTTACCTTGCCCGACGAATTGTGCAAGGAAATAACTTTGCCGGCGGGCTAGCCGAAAGGTCTGTGAATTGTTAGAAGGTGCTTTTCCTAATCCAATGATAATGGTATCTTTAAAGTATGAGTCTTTTAAAATCCGACATTATAACTCTGCCGCAAGAACAACAAAGATTTCAGTACGATGAGGAGGTTTTCATAAATTATGAGAAGATTGGAGCTGGCGATATTTCACTGATACTGCTTCATGGTTTTGGCCTTTCACTCTATTCATGGTCAGAAGTAAAAAATAAAATAGCTGATACTCGCTATACTTTGTTTTTGCTTGATCTTAAAGGATTTGGCTTTTCTTATAAGGGGGAGAAAGGAACATATTCTTTAGAAGAGCAAGCTGAAATTCTGGCATCATTTATAAAGGCGAAAGCCTTAAAAGAAGTAATACTGATTGGGCATTCTTATGGCGGCATGGTTGCGTTAAATATGCTTTACCTTAACAAATCAAAAGAACTAAATATTGCCGTTCAAAAATTGATTTTAATAGATACACCTGCGTTCCCAAATACTCAGCCACTGTTCCTTAAATTTCTGCGTAACCCAATTCTGAATTTCATCAGCCTGAATCTTATTTCCTCCAGGACTAATGCTAAAATCACAATACGAAACACATTTTATAATTTCGAAAAAGGAATAGAAAAATTCCTTTCTACCTACGAATTCTTTTTCAAGCTCCCCGGAGCCAAGCGAGCGATGACAATTGCTGCACAAAATATATATCCCAAAGACCCGCAAAAATTAATACACTATTATTCTTTAATAAATATTCCTATTCTAATAATATGGGGAGAAAATGATAAGTTAATTCCATTATCCAATGGTGAAGCCCTGAAAAAAATACTTCCTAATGCCAAACTCGTTACTATTGATGAGTGTGGCCATGTACCAAATGAAGAGCAACCTTATATTACAGCCAACCACATTTCTGCATTTTTAAATCATTGATCTATGAGCTCTTTTAAAGTTGTTCTAGAATTATACTTACCTATAATTATTTTTTTGGCTTTGATAGTAATTCTAATTAGAAGCAAAAAAGGCTCTCAAGATGGGAAATTTACAATATCGCTTTTAGGAGTTTTCAGTACAGATTTATCAATCAGGCAGGTGCTGGCAATTAAACTAATCATTGGTTTTTTACTTTTTTTAGTTCTTACAATGTATTATTTGTTCATTGATTTTACTAAATTTTATCCTCAACGATTTAAAATGACTGTTCATTTTGATAAGAAGGGTATTAACAATATTTACAATCAACTGGGCATAAAAGAAGTGGATGGTTTCCCAATAGACATGGAAGATGACTCGATCAGGAAAACATATATTTTGAAAAGCGATAAAACATTAAAAGAAAAGATGCCAAAAATAGAATCATTTTTTTCAAGATCGCTCCTCGATAGTACTGCCACGATGACAACTGAGGGATATACGACTTTTGTGGTTAAGAAAAGAGGAGGACTGCAAAATTATTTTATAGAGGAAGCTTCCGGAGAGCTACTACACACCTTATATGACCCTCCTAAAGAAGATAAACAAATTAAAACTTCATTCTCAAAAGTCATTTCCTCAAATGATAAAATAAGGTTCAATTATTTTTCTACTTTATTTGGAAACTCAATAACAATAACTCCACTCTTTACTGAATGCCTTATAGTTAAAGAGCATTCAGCAAGCATAGAAAAGATCAAGCTAGACCATTTTTTATATGGGATAACTACATTAAAGGTTTGCCCATTTCCAAGCTATTCAAGTACCCTTTATTTATATAAGGCCAAAAACAAGCTTGTTCCAATCTGTTATGCCATTTATAAAGACGAGTAATAGTTTCAACTCATATACTTTAAGAAGCATTATCTGGTTTACCATACTTAAATCAATTCTGCGCCACCGCCTGCGCCATGGGTTTCCTGTAGCTGCGGCGGCAAGTATTGAAAATACGTAAGCTGCTGCATAGCGTGGCTTGTTTTGCGTGGCATGCAAATGTGAAAGGGCATTGTGTCAGCAAAACAAACTCATCAGCATCCTGTGTTCCAGCGACAGGAAACCCCGCAGGTGGCGCTCCCATTGCGAGGCAGACAAAAAGTATCAGCTAAGCTTTGTGCGAAGAGATACTTTGCAGGATTGCCGAAGCAGTGGGGGCTAATATGTGGAACTGCGGAAGATGGATGTTGTATGAGCGAAGCGAATAGTACATCCATCTTTAAAAGCAGTGGACGAAGGCAAGTGACCGCAGCCAAATAACCATGACAGCGGTTTGCAAGCAGGAGTTTACCCAGGCGAAGCCGTGGGAAGTCCTGTGAAGCAAAAAGCGTAGCTCTTTATTAAAGTGCTACGCTTTAGCTGGCGTGTGTTTTTGTTGGCAAGGGAATGAGACCGAGACCTTGTTGCCGTCAGTAGTCACAGACTACTCACAACCTTTCATTTTCTTTTTATTTCTTCAGCATTCTAAAGAGAACTGAGGCGGAGACTCCGGGCAAGAAAATATTCAGCATACTCAGGACAACCAGGGCATTATTTGAGATTTAAAAAAATCATAGATTCAGCAAGAAAATTTCGACCTTTCGAGTCAGTTGAAAGCTTGATTGAAAATTTTTTTTGAATAAGCCAAAATAAATAAGTAATTTTTTTTGAGTAATTTAAGTGTAAAGCATTTATAGGGCTAGTTACATCAACTAAACCTGTAAAGTCAACAGTATAGGTAGTTCGTCCAAATACAAACTGAATTATTAACATGCCGAAATCAGTTGTTACAAAACCGTTATTAATTAAAGGTTTTCTATAAAGCTCCGGTAAATTAAGACTCCTAATATCCTTCTCAAATCGAAGCCAACCTTCCTCAGGGCTCATTCTTATTCGTTTAATGCATTTAACGGGAAAGCTACTATCCCCGTTGTCGTAACCCCATTCAAGCGAGTGCAATTGGGCAGATGGAATATCCGATCTCTTACCAAATTCAAACATTTTAACCCGCCAAGTTGTGGGAGTATCCGGAAAGTCTGTATCAAGAACCCAAATTCTTACTAAAGAATCTCTACTTCCACCAATAGAAGTGAGTTTAAAACAACGCAAAGCGTTGTCTATTAAAGTAAAATTATTACCATTCAAATAAAGTTTTTTTTGACTGCTATCAGTTTCAATACAATCAGAACCTTGAGCAACTACATTTACATCTGCTGATATAAATACAATAATTGAAAGTATAACCGTAAAGAGTTTTCGCATTTCTATTTTTTTATTGTTTATAACATGCACAAAGTGTTGGGCCAGCTTTATTTTTATCATAAAAACCAGCTTCAATTACCCTTTCTGTTCCTGCATCAGGATCTGGAAACCCATTATCCATCGGTGGTAAATTTTTGGGATACCTAACCCAAAGCTGACCTATTGACCCCAATACGTACATATATTTATCAGGATGGAAGGTACTACCTGTATTTCTATCAGATTCGCTAAAGGTCCTGTTATCACTTCTTGTACCAATTGATAACCTCTCAGAACCCATCCAGTGAAAGTGTATGTGGCCAGCTATAGACCTGCCTTTAGGTAATGGCCCATGTAGTGGATGGCCAACACCCGGTGAGCTTGATGAAGGATTATCTGCATAGTTGCCAGAAGGAAACCGTGCAGGCGGGGTGGAGTAATATAAAGAAACTGAGGAACTCCCACTCTTAACAGAAAAAGATCGAATCTCAGAAGAGTATTCTATTGATCCTGAAATAGCATCCTTGCGCACTTTATGAGCCCAGTAAATAGCAGCTGTATTTGGGCCTAAAAAGTAGGGTGTCTCATCTCCACCTGGTTTCGGTTTGTTTGAATAGCCCTTTGGGCAATCACATCCATTTCCGTCGACATTTTTTATAGTTTCTATTGGCTCACCGTCAATCGGATTTGATGCTCCATCCTCACTTCCCCCCATCTGCATCGCCGCCATCGGCCCATTAATCAGCTCAGATTTCTGTATAGCCTGTGTGGCAAATACTCCAGTTTTACCAATATTTGCTGCTATGCTTAATGCTCCTAACAACGATGAGTTTTTAACAACAAAACTTCCGACTGCAAACAAAGCATTATCTAAAAATATAGCAAGACCAGAAGTACCGGGACAGGGTAAACCAATACCACCACTTGGATCAATAGTGTTAATAGGATCGTTACTCATCCCGGTGTAGGGTGATGCAAATTGATGATATGGGTCTTGCTGTACAAAGCGTCCAATCTGCGCATCATAATTACGCAACGGGAAATCATGCCAGCCAATGTCATCATCCAATTCAGAGTATGCTCCCTGGTAGAGATAATTATTTTTCAAAGAACCTTGATACACATCACCTAACTTTTTAGAAGACAGGGTAGCAATCTTTAATCCGTAAGAGTAATAATGGTTTTCCTCAGCAATATTTCCTTGAACGATACCTGCTACCAGGTTATCAAAATACACGTCATTATTACTCTGGTTACTTACATAAATATATGCATAACCATTTTTGGGTGCTTTAATATTGGGCAATGTTAATGAAGAGCCGTTGCTGCCAACACTTGCTAGCACCTGCTGCTGCGCCACACCACCATCGGCTGCTGCAATAAAGTTAAATCGTTCATCAAAGAATAAAATAGTTAAGTAGGCTTGCGGTGTATTGCCTCCGGGGTTACTTCCATTAGGCTGTACAGCAGTTACAAACCCTCCTGTGCCACTTAGCTGGCTGGTAATATTAGCGGCGTTGCCTTTTACTAAACTACCAGCGGCATTACTGCCATTAATTGCTGATAGCAAACTACCGGTTACAGTAGTTAGGAAATTACTGTTATTCCCCCCTGCTGCACCCTGGTGATAATACAAGACCGTAGCACTTACTTTGTCTCCCGCCATTACTTTTTGCAAACTGTTTGGCCCTACATTATACCCGCTGTTAGTACCTGTGCGGCTTACCTTTGCCGTGGTATTACCTGTCCAGCCACCCGGAGTTGCATACCTTGTTACAGCCACTTCGTTTGCTCCACCCGTTTGTCCGAATATACTTTCCTCCAATACAGCCCTGCTGGTTTCCATAGTGGCCGTATTGCTGGCACTATGTACTTCCTCCGTAATGATCATCCGTACATTTTGCTGGTAGTCCATAATAAAATAATCCCAGGTACCACGTTTCCCATTGGGTAAATCAAAATTTCCATCTACTATCAAAGCATCCAGCCCATTGCCTTGACTGGTTGGTGTTATAATTCGTATTCTGCCTTCCTCAAAGTTGATTGATTGCAAAGTCAAACCACCACCTGCTGATGACTCCTGGTAGATATATTGATTGATGTAAGAAGTAGTGATAACTGCACCACTTGGTTCCGGTGTAAAAGAACGCTGCAGTTTTTCTCCATCAGCACTATATACAATTTTAATGAGTCCTTTACCGGCAATTCTTATCTCTTCCGGTTTATCCAAAAAATTATATTTTATACCATTCGCTCCAACGACACCTGCTAAGTCCTTAGCATTTTTATTCAGATCAATTACTAAATTTCCATTGGCATCGTATACATAATCTGGTGCAGCACCGTTGGTTCCATCTTTAAAATCGCCGAACTGTCCATTCACCGTTGTATTGGTCATGGCATCACTAACAGATTGCAATTTGTTACTAAAAGAAGAGTAGGTATAACTAAGATTATCTACTGTAATAGCGGTAGCCGTTCCGGGTAGCACACCCTTATGCAGCATGTTCAGCAAATTGCCATTCAGGTCATAGGTTATTTTTCCGCTGTTACCACTTACAGAAAAATCCATCTTGGTATTGCTCCAGGCATCGCCTGTATTTTGCTTTTCTTTAAATGCTGCGTTTACCAGCCTGCCTGCATTGTCATAGGTATAATCATATTTACGCTGCGCATCATCGCCTTGCGTATTCCAAAGCTGCCCGGTAACCTGTCCGGTTAAATTTGGATTGGTAAATACATTATCCCGGTTATCAAAACCAAGATAGAAGCCGAAGAAGTGAGCCCACTTATTGTAATTTAAAGGGTTCTTAAGCGCATAATCTTTATTGATACCGGTTATCTGGTTGTGTATATTATAGCTATAGTTTAATGATTCAAGGTTGGTGCCTCCTCCTGCCGTATAGCCAGGGTCAAGTTTTTTGACTTTTAACCGGCCCACATCATCATAGTCGTAGGATGCAATTGTCTTGAATGGGTTGCTGCCTAATTGCTTTTGAATGGAAGTTACCCTTCCAAGCTTATCAAAAATATACTTGTTAAGAATTTTATAATTGGAATAACCAGTGCCGGGTGTAGTGTGGTCACTGCAACTGCTCATCAACCTACCATCAAAATGGTACTGCAGCGTGGTAATATCTGTTCCGGCTTTTATATTGTCTTCCAGAGTTTGTATGGCCGAACCCCGCTCATCATAATATACAGTAGAAGATAAAAAAGCAGTGGTGGTTAATACTCTTGTCATACTGCCGGTAGGCATGCTGCTGGTGCGTAATGTTTTGACTATTGCCTGTACATTAGGGTCGCTGGTATTATAAGCAGTGGTATTGGTATAACCGTTATTAAATGTTTTTACAGCATTAAAAGAATAGTTATCGTAAAACAAATATTTTAATATGGTAGTGGTGGCCGCATTATTTAAACTGGCAGACGAGATAGGATTTAAATTAGTATTGGCTGTTACGGATACTGTACCGGGGTTAGTGATCGTAATTGTTGAGCTGGCAGCAGAATTTATATCTGCTTTTAGTTGGGCAACAGTTTTAGTGGTATTGTATAAGGTGGAAATTATAGGTCTGTCCAGTTCATCATAAATATTCGCTGTCCATTGAGGGGTAGATTGTGCCGCTTGGTTACCATCCTGCATAAAAACCACCCTGTCCCGCACATCATATAGCATTTGCAATGGTTGTGCGCCTGGTGCTTTCGTCCAAATGGTCCTTCCCTTCTCATCATAGTTATATTGGAAGCATTGTTCTGATAATATCATTGCCCCATTTACCCCTGCAAAAGACCAGTTATTGGCTGCTAAATATTTTACACCTTCCGGCATTATTTGAAAACGCAATATGCCGAAATCATCATACACATTATAAGTGCATATCCATCCCGTGTATGTAGTGGAAGGAAAATCATCCAACTGTACTTTACGAAGAATGAGTTGCCCATTTTTATCAGTGTACTCAATTACTTTTTTTCCATTTTCATCAATTGTAGAGAGCTTATATAATCGATTGGCAGCATAGGTACCCTTATAAACAGGTGCATTTCCCTGGATATAATCCGTACTAAAAATCTTAACATCATCGTTTCCATCATTAATGTCATAAAGAGCAGAGTTACCTGTTCCCGCTGCCCAGGCAGTTCCCGGTTGCTTTACATTCATTACCCTGTTCAAAGGACTGTTGTCAAAGGTTACAGTGGATGCTGCTGAAGTTTCATTGTATAATGTTGAATAATATTGAAAGTGTTCGATACTGTTATTAGTTTTGAACTTACCCGATTGTGTGGTGGTAGTATAGGGTAAAAAATTGACGGGCAGCCTTCCATAAGCATCATACTGAGAAAACTGAACCATATCGCCCCAAAGGTTATTCGGGTTAGCTGGAGTAGCAGTTTCCCGGCTTATCTTTTCAATAGACCTTCCAAGACCATCGAGATAGGTCGTTGTTTGTAATTTTTGACCAATATTTAATTGATCCACACCGGTCTCTGTTAGTATACCTGTCGTTAATACATCATGCTCCCGGATATAATTAATGTCTTCCCAGTTGATGGATACAACAGCTATCTTAATAATATTTGAATACTGGGCCTTATTAATGTAATTGGTTTTTCTTCTATAATAAGTAGTAGTAGTAAGCGGTCCGGGAATATTATAACTGGATTGGGTAGCCCCAGGGATTGCCGTAAACCCTGCGGAAGGCAATGTACTTTGTTCCCACTGGTAAACAAATGTTACCCATCCCCCGGTAATGGTACCTGGAGCATGCAACTCTACAAGTTGGTCCGGCGTTTGAGAAAGAGAGTAATGGTACTTACCAGTAACCGTTCCTATAGCATAGTTAGGGTTCCATATTACCTGGGCTTTTGCAGTAGCACAAAGTAAAATGATGCTTATCGTAAACAACCAATGCAACCGTAAACTTTTTATACGTTTCATCCGGTAAGTTTTATTTTTTACAATCAGGTTTGATTAAGAATCTGCTACACTATCCATTTTATCTGTTCATTAATTTGCCGAGACCAGGTTTCTCTTCTTTTGCTTATACAACTGGTATTTGTTTTCAGGTAGTACGGTTCGATACAACGAGTCCCTTTTATTTTCCACCCTTTGAATATAACGACGCAATGAATCCATGTTAGTGTGCTGTTGACGTACCATAGCTTTCTGTTGATGCAGATTCATATTAATATTATAAATCTGGTTACGCTGACTACCGGTAAGATTCAGTGTATCCTTCATCTTTTTGGCAATCTTTCTGGCCAGGCTATCTGCCTGTGGCTGTGCATTCACTGTTGTTTTCGCAAAAAGAAAAACCAGTGAGAATATTAATACTACTTTCATTGTATATAACTTTTTCTATTTTACTAAAATTTTTTTGCGTTTTAATCAGGGTAGCAGGGACTACTACCGTATGAATAAAATGCTGCTGTCCAGCTACCATCGCTATACTCATAATGATACACACACACCCATAACTGCGAATCATAATCATAATAAGTATCTATATATACCCAGATACCCATTTCACATTGTCCATTGATACATTGATTTGCTTCATTTAGTGCATGGCAGTTTGCATAAGCACATCCCGCAGGTACACAACTGCCATTTGTATTTGCATAATTCTGGCCGTTTGCTGCTATATCATTTAGTGCAAGCTGATTGGCGGCGGCTACACTTACTGTTGAACTGTATGTTCCTGCATTTACTGTGTAGGTTACACTGGTTCCATTGTAGCCGGGAGGGCAGTTATTTCTTGTAAACGCTAATGATTGGACTTCGTTATAATAGAGATTTCCACCACCTCCGCCAGGACATAGCTCATTGGTGCCTACATCAATCCAGCGGGTAGTACCATAGCTGGAGCTATTCGGGTTAACATCAACTTGCTGGATAAATAAGTGAGGTACTCCTCCCACATTCTGACACATACTAGGTCCATTTTCCGGCCACTCCCATACTGGGTCTGGGTTATAGTTACACACCCTGGTAATAACTGAATTTGCATACGCATCTCCGTTTGCTTCAATATCCTCCAATGCTTTATCATTTGCATCTTGTTGACTGATAGTAGAACTATATCTTCCTGCAGGGACTGAATAAGTTACTGTTCCTCCAATCATACCAACAGGACATCCCTCCGAAATATAGTTCTGCGACATGGCTACATTGTAATAAATGAGAAGGCAGTTGCCATTTGCATTAGCGTAAGCCTGCCCATTGGCCAAAATGTAAAACTCGGCCTTAGCATCTGCGTCAGCCTGGCTAATGGTAGATGAATAAGTATTTGCAGGCACTGTAAACGTTACCTCTGTGCCCAAATAACCAGGACCGCAATTTGATTTAGTGAATGTTTCAGAGATCAGGTTATTATAATAAATACCCGGGCAACCATTTTGCTTACCTGTTGAGATATTATTATACTCATACATCTTAACTGCATTCTTTTTCTCATCACGAATAAACCGTAACCGCCCAAGGTTGTCATATTCATAATAAATGATCCTGTTGTTCTCATCACATTCTGCAGTTTTGCCAATTAGAGGGTCGTAAGTAGTCGTTCTCATCCTTGAACTTTGAGGATGGATGCGCAATTCATCAATAGTACCACTTCCGCTTACAGTTACCGAACCGGTTCCTTGTGAAATAGCATATTCATAAAAAGTAAACCCATTATAGGAAGGAGCAGATTTAGTCAGCGTAGCACCCCCTGAAACAGTTACAGTTCCTGTGGTAGACCAAAAAGAAACAACATATGGTTTCGATGTATTTAGCGAACTTAACTGAAGACTCTTGCCGGACGATAAAACAAAAGACCTAGAACCTGTTGCCGCAGAAGTAGAATAAACCGGTGCCCCCGTAACTACCCATTTCCCAAAACTGGAAGTCTCAAAGCTGGTATATGCCAATGGGTCACTTGCGGGATCAGCATTGATTACAGTTGCAATAATGTACTTATCATTATAATCATAAATATTGGTGACACTTCTGTTGCCTTCATCCTTTATTCCTACCAGATTGCCAGTTGCGTCATAGGTAAATACCTGCGAGATCTTATACGCTGAAATATCGCTACCCGGTCCGCCATATAATCCGGAGGGAGTTCCGGGAGTTGCAAATCGCCTGTCAAGTGTACGCATTGGCTTTATGTCTCCATTGCTAAGTTGCACAAATTCTGTAGCAGACATACTCAGGTCAAAATAACCAGGTACACCAAATTTGGTGACTGAGTTTACAGTATGTACCGGTATTGATACCATATTATGCTGAACCAATGTGGCCAATACTCCTGTATTGTAATCGCTGCTGTAACGGATATGCTTCGAATTAACATCACCGTTACTCTGGGTGGTTACAATTTTATTGATGTCATAATTATGGACTTTATTATAAAAGTACTCTGTCTTTGACTCAACAAAATTGTTAGGGTCGCCGTTTTTAAAAATCCGTTCAGCAGTTGACTTTAGTTCTGCTCTTCCGGTAAACATGTCATATATATCAACCTTCATGTTCTGATCATTGCCAGTTTGATAAGTACTATTATAGAAACCCGGATCAGACCATATAGTGTTCCTTAAAGAGGAACTTTTTAAAATAAGTGCTTTAGCAGATTTAATATTGAGCGGAGTTTTGGTTATTGGATAACAAATAGGAATGGAAGCTTCCCCTCCATTTCCTCCTCCTTCCAACTGCACACTACAGCTATCATTTAAACTATAGGTATTTAATGTTTGTTTAATCAACTGGCCATTCACATCAAAAACCGATGTTGTTTTGGGTAATCCATATGCCCAAGGTGCAAAACGCTGTTTGGCAGAATATACTGGGTTGGCAGGGACCCAAACCGGATAATCACTATCACTTGTGAATTCTTGTACCGTTTTTCCAATACCTCCATTATTTTCAACAACCTCCACTCGTTTAAACTGCGTTGGAAGAGGAGACGCTGCATTCAGATCAAAGTTATATAAAGTAACAGCCGTTGCATCTTTAGATTGATTTCCTATACAGGTTATAAGCACTGTAGCAATATCTGTTATCAGGTCTACAATTATATAACCGATTCCTGTACCCGCACTTATAAATTTTATAACATCTATGATTCTTGTAATCGTTGAAACAACGCCCATGATGGTAGACAAGGTTTCCATCCCTTTGTTAGTAGGTACTGCTTGCTGCTGGGACATGATCCCGGGATACTGAAAATGCCAGTAACATTTACCAAAAGGAATGGGTGGCATTTTATAATCTTTCCACTCAGGTTGATAATGATTCTCAGATATCATTGAATTTACAGGTGGCTCCAAACCCCATAATGAAGAAGTAACATTATCACTTAAAGTATATTTATATTGGGTAGAAATAGCAGAAGCACAGTTGTTAGAGAAGCCCCCGTCCGTAGAACTGGTTTTGGAAACATGTACGCCACCCACATTTATAGTAGAACCATTAATTACGCCGGTATTCTGAGTATATTCATAGGACAATGTACCTCCTGTAGGATAAATGATTTGCCTCAGTAGACCATTTTTTGCATAGCCTGCTTTGGCATTCATAATAACTACATTATCGCCAGAGCTTTGCCTGCGAAAACAAAGACCTTTTAGCTGGTTAAAGTTCTTTATCTCATTGATCTTTGCAGTCATTGTTATTGGCTCACCCCAATATCCGACGCTATTAAATCCATTGTAAAAGCCCCAAATGTCTTTAGCATATGAAAAAGGAGGAGGAACAACATCATCACTTCCCGCCCCAAGATAATAGTCAAAAATATAGGGTGGTGTATCCTCTTTTAGATCAATCCCAATTTTTCGAACTGATTTGAGACAAAGCCTCGCCATTCTTTTTTGAAAATCAGTGGTAGGCGTGCCATACCTGTTTTGAATAAAATAGGAGGTGGCAATTTCATGTTTGGATAAAAAACGGGTTTGATATTTAACATCAATGGATGACAGAATGAAATCGCCATTAAAATCTATTCTGGCCGCTCCATAATTAAAATGAGTGGTATGCCCGTCGGGATAAGTAATCAGGCTGATGGCTGGTGTTTGCGTGATAGCTTTTTTACGAAATACAATATTGTAATCCTTATTGGTATTAGTATTCATTATATCATCACCCATCAACGCATCAATATTACGGGTATTATAACTTAATGTAATTTTTCGCTGTGTTAGCGGATCTTCTATTTCTGTCAGATACCAACTTCCTACTATAAATGGATTAGCAATCTCATTAGAACCAGCTTCAAACAATGTCTGGTAGTAGACTTTACCATTTTTAAATTTGGGTTGTTTCAAAGGATAGGAAAAAGTTTCATCACAATAGTCGGGCTTTAGCACTTTCACTAATTCCTTGGTTGAAAATTTATAAAGTAATCCATCTACATCTTGTATAGTAAAAGAAGTTATAGTAGTTCTTATTCCCTGGTTGATCAAATTGACATCCTGCTGAAAAGTTATTTTCATCTTTGTATCACCCAAAGACTTTGCAACTCCTAAATTACTTGGGTCTAAAACGAACATTCCTGCCTTTCCATTGAATTGAAAACTGAAATAATCCAACTGTTTATCTTCAGCAATTATATTATGCTGTGTATAAATTTGATTCTTCCAACCATAAATAGGATACCTCGTAATGGAAGTGGAATATCCATTGGCTGCCGGCACCAGTGCATGTAATATACCTGCAGGGTATTTTTTAATATCATCTTCAGCTCCATTTTTAACTGCCTGGTCATCTGGTTCACCAGCCTGCATTCTTGTAATTACCCCACCTGCGATCAGGTTCCATCCTTGCCCTATATTAGAAGCTGTTTCGCCCACTCTTAAGCCACTACCAGAATTGTAAGATAATGCTACGACAGAATTTAACCGGCTCTTATCATCCTGCCAATTAAATATCGGTAACGAAAAAGTTCCGCTTCCTGTCTGCAAGTTTACCTGTGCATAAGGTTTCAAGAAAACTACTGTCAAAAAACATACACATAACAGGCATCTTTGTAGCATAAGTATCATGTTTTGCTTTTTACTCTTTTAAAAATTATACCCTACCCTGAACAAAATCGGCTGGGTTTTTGGCACTTGCTGATAGGAAAGAAAATCCCACAGTAATTGAATTTTTGTTTTCTTTAAAATCTTTGTCTTTAAGGAAATTATTTTGCTCATTCCCAATAATCCACTTTGCTGCCAGGCCGAAAGATTTCTTAATTGCTCTACATCCCTGAAAGCACTGCGAAAATTTTGTTCGTAGCCTCCGCTTATCCATAAACTCCCTTTTAAATTCCAGTCAACAAAACTTCGCAAACCAATTCCTTCGCTGGTTATATTTATATTGTTGAATCCACGGCCCCATCCTATTTTGTAACTGGCAGCAATTCCAATAATACTTTTGTCATTCAATTTGTATCCCGCCGACAACCCTATATCACTGGAAGCAGGGAAAAATCGATCAGATTTTTGCGACTGAAAATTTGTACCATACTCAAGCCGCTTGAAGAAAGATTTTGTTTTTTGTTGGTTTGGTTTAAAATCGGGCATTGCCAGGTCTTCACTTTGCCCTCCACCCAATTGGCTGATTTTATTCCTTAACTCAGTTATCTGAGATTGCACTTCACTTATGTTTCCTTGTAACTGTGAAATAGCATTGGGCCCATTCATTCCTGTTTGTTGAAAAAAATTGGCTAACTGTGCCCTTGTTTGTAACCCAGCAAATCCTGCTTGAGCAGCTGTACCATCAGCACCTCCTCCCGGCATTGGGAAGAAACTTGCGAGCATACTATTCTTTCTAAAAAAGTCTTTCCATATTTTTGTTTTACTCAATAGCTCCAGTGCTTTCTTCTCTATCTTCTTCGGGTCATTTAGTATTTCTTTATACTCTTTTATCTGTGCGGTATAATAATACACCTGTTTGTTTATTTGCTTTAGCTGCTTCACCATACCCAGCTTCTCTAATTGCTGCTTCAGTTGTTCCTTTCTTTCTTTTATGAACTTCTTTATTTCTTCAGCCTGCTGGAATTTATCTTTTAATGATTCTGTTTTTGCTAAGGCATCTTTTACTTTTCCACCAATACCATTTTCGCTTAAAAATTTTAGTGAGGTAGAAAGAGAGTCTAATTGGGGAATATATTGTTTTGCCTGGCTGAGAATGGCCGGGTTCTTTAATTTACTTTTTAATCCAGTGTATTTATCCTTTATCTCTGCAAGATTTTCTTTTGCCTGTAACGAATCTTTTGTGGCTAGTAGTTTGTTATATATTTTTTCTTCCTGCTGTTGTAATTTATTGAGCACTTGCATACTCTTAGCCGTGAGTTTATCTTCCAGCTTTTTTGCTTTCTCCCCAACAGTATTGGCGTATTGCTGCGGATCTATTTTTCCAAGTAATGTATCTATGCGGGATTGTGAATATATAGGTGAAGTACACAACAGAAAACAAACAATACAACTTAGTATTGCTTTGTATACACAGTGCTGGGTTATTGGTTTTCTCATTAACAGGTTTTGGCTGTTGTGGTGAATTGATCCTCTTTCAATTGGCAACTAAACAATTCTATTTGCTGCACGACATTTCAACTATTTAACTATTGCACCCGGTTATTAATATTTTCTTAATACAACTACTCGTTCTGCTATGCGTAGTTACAGCAATACCCTCTCTTTATGTTATGAATGAATATCACAACAGGTACAACTGTTTTACTTTCTCATGTTAATTGTTGCTGTACAAACCTGACAGCGATTATCTATTTGTTTTCAAGAGGGGGTGTATAAAAATTTATACAGTTTACTAGTGTGTTCAAATCGTTAAGCGAATATGTGCATTTATCTGATACCAGACAATACCACTAAAGAGGTATATTTTTGGCACGATTATTTTTTTACAAATTCTTTCTTCCCTTTGCTCTTATTTATTTCTACTTCAACATTACTACTTTCTCTTTTCTATTTCATTGCGGTTACTACGGTATTTGCACCCGTAGTAACCGCAATGCTTTTTCACTTTTAAATAGCTTTGACAATATTATAATCGCCCATTTAATTTTCCATGAGGAAAAAACGTTTTAAAATGTTTTTTTCCTGAACACCAATAAAATCTTGTTTGTATTAAGGGTTAATACTTAATAGAAAGGTTTTTGTATTACTTAATCCCAAAATCATACACCTTATGTGTCTGCCCTGCATACATAGACGAAGCTGCAAACATGAAGCAATACTCACCATTTTGTAGTGCTGTTGTTGGAATCACTTCATATACGCCTTTCTGTATTTTACGGGTGGTGAAAGGTATTTTCAGTTCATCTTCTATACCTATATCACTCTTTACATTATTCTCTTTCCCTACCACTACTTCCCTGCTGCCTTTATTCACCGTCAGCTTCACCAGGAAAAATTCATTCGGGCTTTGTACGGATGACCATACCGTATTACTATTTCCAAAACCTCCAGCGGTAGTATCAAAAACAAAATGAAAGATGGGCCTATTGGTTTTAATCTTAGTATTTGCTTCCTTGCCACTTAATGAAGAACGGAGTTTAGCATTAAAGAGTCCGGTGACAGAACGCTTCAGTGTTTCTCCTAAACCTCCTGACTTCTGATTAGTTAATATAGATGGGTCAAGTTCTCGGTGTTTATTATCTGACGAATCATAATAATAAATTCCTGAACTAAGCGATATGGACGCTTGAGTGTTGGTATGCTGTGAGGTGCTAGTTTGGGTGTTTATTTTCGAAAGCATGGCTGCAATCACTTCCTCTGGAATAGCAGCTTTCTTGAGGGCTATTAGTCCATCTGTTGACAGATCAAAGTTGCAGGAAGCTGACTGTATCTTGGCTTTAATTACTTCTTTGCCTAATCCTGCTGTATGAAGCTGTATAATAGTGTGATTGGTGATTACTTCGGTTTGTTGGGCATTGGCGTTTAGTATTAATAAAAGTGCAAGCAATAAAATAATGAATTTCATATATAGACTTTTTATTAGGGAAATTGATATTGTACCTGTGGGAATATTGAACTTCTTCCCTCTACCACTACTCTTCCGTTTACATAGATTTTCATAAGTGCATCAGCAGCAGGATTTGTTCCATCAGGATAGGCTTGTAAAGTGACTACAGTTAAATCATTGTCATTCTTGAAACTGTACCGCCAGTTATTAGGGGCACTGGTAATACCGACAACTGAGGCATCTTTATCAAGATATGCCCCATGCCAGGAAGTGGAACTGATGAGCGATACTTCATACGTTACTTCATCTGCCTGCTTTTCTTTTGTACAGGAACTGAGGTATAGACTAACGATGAAGACATAAACAATAAGCCGTTTCATACAACATTGTTTTAGGTTAAAAAATAATTGTGAAAAGGCCAGCTCAAATGACTTAGGAACTTCTCTGGACTTGAAACAAACTTAAGGGAAATTAAGTTTGTAAAGATATATCATTACACTATTTTTTTTGAAAAACCCAACCTTGTAGTTCTTTAAACAATGTATGGGTATTGAAACCTTTCAGAAAAAACTAGGTAAAAACATTGCTGCTATTCGCAAAAAAGCGGGGTTAAGTCAGACTGAGCTTGCCTTAAGGATTGATAAAGACAGACAATGGATGAACTATCTTGAAAAAGGAAATGGGAACCCCACAATAAAAACCTTATACTTGATCGCTTCGGAGCTTGAAGTTTCGCTAAAGCAACTGCTGGATTTTGATTAAATACCTTTTATTGGCCTGTAAACAACGTATTAGTTTGTTTGTCTTTTAGCTTTTCTTGTCTGTGTGACGTTTCTATTTCCACTTCCTCTTTCCTTTTTGCATATAAATTCCTTGAATAAATAATTATGTCAGTTCTGTTAAATGACTGCTTTTCTTTCAGAGGTATCGTTATAGCACTGAATGGTTTTGAAGTAGTACCGTCGATCAATAATTTTATATAAATGTGGTATCGGGGTAAATTTATTAAATCTGTTTCTGTAAAGACTGGAAAGAATTCTTCGGCCAATACCCTGGCGTCTGCTGCTCCAATACGAAATGTAACCAGTGTTCCGACATTGCCGATAATAGACTGACGTATCTCTTCTGGTAATTGGTCAATAAACTGGTGCGTCAAAAATAGTGACAAGCCATATTTTCTGGATTCAGAAAGTATATCAGCAAATGATTTAGTGATAAAGGAATGTACTTCGTCAATGTAGAGATAAAATGGTGTCCGTGTATGTATAGGCCTGGTTGCTCTTCCTAAAGATGCTGTTTGAAACTGTGTTACTAATAGCGATCCTAATAACTGTGTTCCGGCTTCACCTAATACACCTTTAGAGAGATTAGCAATGAATATTTTTTTTGTATTCATTATCTCCCTTATGCTGATAGTTGACTTTTGTTGACCTAGTATGTTTCTGATAATTGGGTGGCTGGTAAATAAACCAACCTTATTAACTATCGGTGCTATAAATTCATTTTTCAGTTGTGGTGATAGTGGCTCAAACTCCTTCTGCCAAAAGTCTAGTATAGAAAGTACTGGCACTGCATACAATACCTTCTTTCTGAAATCATAATTAGTGAGCATAGGCACAATATCAAGTAAGGTGCTTTCTGAATAATACGATAAGGATAACAGGGTATTGCGAAGTATATGTTCTAACCTTGGTCCCCAGGAATCAGCCCACAATTTCTTTAGAGTAGTGACAATTGTTGCCGCTACTAAATATCTGTCTTGTTCCTGTACATCATATAGAGGATTAAATGCAATAGGGTATTCAGTATCTCCGGCATTTAAATAGATAACATCTTTTATTCTTTCTTTAGGAATGTAATCAAGTATTTCTTCTGCTAAGTCTCCGTGTGGGTCAATAATGCCAACCCCTTTACCTTGTTCAATATCAGCTATAGCCATATTGAGTAACAATGTTGACTTACCTGCGCCTGTTTTTCCAAGGCAATAAATATGACCAAGACGGTCTTGTTCCTTTATACCAAATACCTGTTGCTGGTTTCTCCAGTTTGTTATTCCAATAGAGGTGATGGAAGACATCCATCAAGCTTATCGAATTTCCGGATGGAAAATAAGAGAGGGGTTTTTGTCTTTGAAGCAAAATTCCCTGTCTTATATAAATTGTCTGTTTGATTGAAAATAAGGTAATAAATGAAATCATATAGTCATATTCAATTACAATTACCTGAAGGAAAACGCCTTTTCTCTGAGGAAGAAATAAATAATATTTCAGCGTTACTTGTTGTACTTAAACAAATACGAATGCGACTTCGTTTGGACTGTATTGATATTGACAGTTTTAAAAAACAGTCAGGAATTATAACTGCTTTTGACAAATAATACAGAAATGATAAACATAACATATGAAAGGGCAAATCCACCATCAAAATTCCTATTTAATATATACTCGAAAAAGTACTGATGACTCAGATAATCAGAAAAATTCTATCTCGTATCAAAAAACTGAAGCTCTCCGGTATTGTAAACAAGAAAAACTTCCTATTGCCAATATAGACATTGATAATTTTTGCACCTCTGGAATCATTGTTGAACGGCATACCGGATTTAAAGAAAGCCATGAGTTTAGTATTAGTAAGCAGGGAGTACAGCATACTATTGAGAGGCCAAAATTTCACCAACTTGTTGAGCTTCTATGGAAAGAAGACTTCAAAGGTGTAATCTTCCTTTGTTGGGATCGTGCCAGCAGGAATAAAAGTGACAATGCTATACTTCATCGACTTATTGCACAAGGAAAGGATATACGATTTGTTCAGGCCAATTACGATAAAACAAGTGCTGGTGAATTGCATATGGATATTGATGGGATGTTTGCACAACATTATTCACGGGTGATCAGGGAAAAGGTTAAGAACACCAATAACAAGTTAAGAAATGAAGGAGTATGTACTTACCGTGCGCCTGTTGGCTACATAAACACTGGAGATCCACGTAATAAACCATTTGACCCTATTCGGGCTCCAATAATCAGACAATTGTTTGAAAAATATGCTGAAGGCAACTGGAGCCTTTCAGATTTAGGTAGGTTTGCAAATGACCAAGGGTTAACAATGCCTCCGGTGAGACGTAAAAGAACTCAAGACGAGTTATTGCAAGACGAAGAAATAGTGATTGAAGCAGCAGCCCGTCCAGTTACGGCTACTAATATTCATAAAATTCTCACTAATCCTTTTTACATTGGAAAAATCATTGGAGTTAATTCTAACTTAGTTCAAAGCGTCAGCCATTTACCATTGATAGATCAAGAATTGTTTGCAAAAGTGCAACATGTTTTAACTGGTAAAAAAGTAAGTATCTATTATACAAACAAACTGGATTATCCATACAGAGGGTTACTTCGTTGTGCTTCTTGTGGTCGTGTTTATACTCCTTATGAACAAAAAGGGATTCATTATTACGGAGCCAGGTGTTCGAAAGAATGCATAAACCTAAAAAGAAATATTAACTCGGACTTTATAGAGGCTTCCATCGGCAGACTTATAAGTACTTTCTATTACTCTGATACAGAACTTAATGAATTAAATAACCGAATAATATCTGATGTTGAAATATTTGAAGGGCAACGAATTAAAGAGCTTGAGCAAAACGAAAGGCTGCAAAAGAAAATTCGTGAAGAATTAACATATTTAAGAGTCAATAAACTTACTCTTTTGAGAACTGGTGCATATACACCTGAAGATTTTCTATCAGAAGAAACTAAATTAAATCAATCCTTGAATGATTTGTCAATCAAAATACAAGCATCTGATGCTTCAATGCACGAAGTAGTAAAGGATTTAGCTACTCTTTCCGAACTTGTAAAAGACCTTTATTTTACTTACTTATTAGCAAATCCTGATGAAAAAAAGCAAATTATCACATTACTGTTTTCCGAACTCACTCTTTCCGGAGAAACCCTTTTGTTTCAATGTAAAAAAGGCTTTGAGTTCTTGGCTGACCATTCTGTTGTCTTTGGTGACCCAAAGACCTGGCTTTCCGAACTATTAAAAAGTAACACTACTATTCAGGAATCTATAGATATGCTGGTGAGACTCGTTAGTAGCCTATCTACTGCTCACGCAAATTAGGAAGTATATATCATGGCTAGGACCTTACAGTTCTCATTGCACACGTTTTTCCATTTTAATATCAGTTAATTCTTTCAGGATATTGATATCTGTAGCAGTTAAAGTATTATTCACCAGGTATATTCTACTTTTATTAACGATATTTTCAAAATACATTTTATACTTATTAGTAGCCAAATTTGAAGCTACAGGGCTTACAAGTTGTTCAATGATCCATTGAAGCAACAATTCTGGTTTATCATCAATAAAAATATCAAGTTCCTCTGGAACAGGGACAGCGATCTTTAGAACCAGGTTGTTACCATTTTTATCCTTTGCAATTATTTTATAGGCATTTTTACAATATAAATTTTTATCGAACACAACATTATCCCCTTTTGTATTTCCAAATTTGTAAAAAATAACTTTATCATCGTATTCTAAAGCGTTTACACCAGGATTTTTCTTATCACTTTGAACTGCTCGAATAGCACCCTCAAAATCAGTGGTCAGTGTAATATCTTCTGCTTTATCACAAGGCACAAAACTTACCGTTCTTGAAGAAAAGGTAATCTCTGAAGCCTTTGATGGTTCGTTGCTCGAATTAAAAAGTGCTTGAAAATCATAGACATTTAAACTAAAAACATTTGTTGGATTAGATACTTTTAATGTTGTACTAATATAGATGTTATCGGAAATGTCTCCCAAAGGACGCCCCCTCTGTGCAATGATTAATTTGCCAGGGGAAAAATGAAATCCTGTTCTTAACCTCTTCAACTTTACAGCTATCGCCTCTTTGATACTTTGAGTATTTAAATAGCCAACTTCGCCAGTACCTTTCCCTTTTGCATCAGAGGTAGTAGTATTTGTTGAAGTTGATTCTTTATTTCCGCCAGATATAGCAGAATTATCCATTGTTCCGATTACATTTCCTTTGCCATCATACACATTTTGTTTACTTACCGTCTGATCATTTGCAGTGTTTACATTTTTGTTACCTGAAACACTCGTTGAACTACTCCCCGCCCCCAACTCTCCGGCTATTTTAGCATTCAGAGAAACTGTTTGATCTCTGGATAAAGTACCCAAATCGATTTCGTCAAACTCATTTTCCAATTTATCAATATTATAAAATGAAATTGCACTTTTATCAGGAATATTTAAAGATGTGGTAAGATACTCCAGTCTGGTATTGGGATGCATATATTTAATGTCATTATAGTATTTCTTTAAATTAGAAAATGAAAATTTTACCTTATAAAAAGTAAAATCAGTTTCTTTCTTCTTAGGAGTGCTTTTCGCTTCTTCAGCCAAAGGCTTTGTGAGATATCCAATCAGTTTATCCGGTTCTGCTACTTTAGAGGACAGGATTTTCATATAGATATGAGGAAGAGAATCTCTTAAATCCAAAAATAATTTTGGTTTCACCTGCTCTTCGACAGGTTTTGGTAACGGCAGAACACTGACCGAAACTTTCAACACATCATCTGTTGTAGTTAAATACTGATAGCTGCCTTTTTGAAGATTGCTGATAAGAGGCTTTGCGCAAGCCGAAAGAAAAAGAGAAAAAATTATAACGCACCATACTTGTTTGAAAGCTTTCATACTATAAAAGTTTAAATTGACTATATGCCATAATTCCACTATTAGGGTTACATTTGGCATTAATTATTTTTATAAATTTTGCCTGAAGGCTAGTTCCTAACTGATCGCCATTGCATGACATCAACCCACCGTTTACGGAATAATAATAAGTATCACTGCTTAAAGTAACGATAGCACCTGGCGCTGGCGGGTCAACAATATACTTTCGTGTTAGGATGATATCTCCCGGCTGGGTATAAGAATTAGAGCTATTACGTAGCTCATCAAGAAAATGCTTCAAATTAGTAGAAACATAATACTTGTTATATCCGTTATAAGAAACCAAAGAGATTTCTGGTTCATCATTCTCCTTATATGCTACTTCAGCAATAAATGATTTATCCTTCTTTTTATTTGTATACGTAAAGCTTACCTTAGAATCTAAATCTGGCGATTCTAACAGTTGTCTCAATGCTTCTTTTATTTTCTCCTTCATTTCAATTTATAATTTAAAAGTTCGTACCTAAATTTCAATATATTTTTTAAACCTTACAGCGAGTGTTATACCTTTTTCATGCTATTTTTGAATGACTGAAACTGCAATCATATTGTAAGCAGTCTTTATCAAGTTGTATCAAATTTCCCTAAAAGCATATCCGCTTACCTGATTCAGCAACACTTGTTTATAAAAAATACAATTAGATTATATTGTAAAAATTTTCTTGGTTTAGAATTTTAGAAATATAAAATTGTATTAAAGAATATTTTTTATCATTCCTTTATTTCATACTCACAATACAAATCATTTTTAGAGGGCTGATGAAGTAGTTTGCCCCAAGCTTTTGCTTTTGAAATTCCATCATCCATGCGTATGATCCTGTACTGGCTTCTTTTTTTCATTTCTTTATACAGGTTAGTAGCTGGCATTTGCCAGGGATCTTTCTTCTTGGTAAGGTTGGGGTCTGATCTTTCTACCGGTATCATTACTACCAGTTCTTCATGGGTCATGTTATCCAGTCCCTCTTTCAGTGTTGAGTTATGGCTGCCGTGATGGCCTGCTTTGTATAGAACGGTATTCTTCATCAGCGTAATCCAATTAAAATCAGCAGGCATTTTTTTCCATTTTATTTCTTTCCACGACCGCCAGTTGCCAGCCTGTGCATCAGCAGCAAACAACAATACTTTTTTTGTTTTTACAATTTCAAATGCTAATACCAAACTGCTGTTATTGGTAAAGCCATCTAACCAAAGTGCCAATTGCTCTGCCTGATTTAGCCAATCCAATTCTATCTGCCGCCATTTTTCTTTATTATAAAGTTTTTCCACTTTGTCCAAATCTTTTGACTTGCGATAAGGTTCATCAAAAGGAAAAGGTGCATCGTCATTTTTTGTTTTTGTGGTGCCGGTTAATTTTTTCATAGCACTAAGCATTCTCTCTGCCGTAACTGCATTGATGGCCAATTTATGGTCAAAGGTTTCATCTTTCCTCGGTTCTTTTTTATATAGGTGGTCTTCACTTTTGGGTGGTCCTAGCACATACACTTTTACAGCACCGCCGGTTATCCCAGGCAGGTTGAACACTTCTCCTGGTGAAAGATAGGCTGGTTTCTTTTTTCCCATTTTCTGCAATGCCTCTCTGGCCCGGGCTGGTATTTCAGCAGGAAACTTATCAGTTTTTGCATTGGCCCTTTCATTCTTATTGATGCCATAAAAGCCAAGCAGGTCGTTTATTTTTTGTTTTTGTTCATGATTACCCGCAAAAAAACTACTGTTTAGTTGTTTGCTAATGTGGCGCAGATTAGTAAGATAGTTGTTATAATCTTCTCCAATTTTTCTTCCCAGCTTATTATCCGGGTTTGGATCATCTAACCAGGAAAGCCAAACCTGTTCTGGCTTTATGCTTTTAAATATGCTTTCTGCATGTATAAAGCCTGACATATGATCGTTGTGCTGGTGGGTACCAACTATCACATCTAATTTTTGCCCGGTCACCTGCTTTTTTATATCAGCAGCAATTTCTTTCAGCCGTTCTTTTGATTCTTCATTGTTCCAGAAGGAACCACAGTCAATCAATACATGAGTTTTTTCCGGGCCGTTAGTAAAGCAGAGAAGAAAGCAATCTCCCAGTTCGCCTACCCGGTACATTTTTATATTTACAGATACTGACATAGTAATTATTTTTTGATTAGTGGGCATGAAGGTTTTGAAAATTCAGGTTTATACTTTTCCTGGGGTCATCATAGCTGGAAATTGGCATCGTCATACTGGCTCCAATGCCCAATTGATAATCGGCCTGTTTGATAAGCCTTACATCCTTATCAAATCTTTTCAGAATAATGTATTCTACATTCATCACATCATTTAGTATGTTTATTATTATGGTGCAACCACTCCTGAATTTGAATCCTCGGTACTCACCACTTTCTACCCGATGTGTTTGAGTAAGGCTGATAATAACCTGCTCTAGTTGCTGGTCTTCCCGCCCCTTACGAAATGCATGTTTTACATTATGTACTTCTAATTTTGGATTAGCAGAAAATCGAAGTATGCCATCGCTATAAGGTATTGAATAAGGCTTAATATTTTTTACAACGCCAATATTTTTTAAGAATCCATCCCAGTCTTTTTGCTTCAGCTTACTGGATTTCCATTTTTTATCCAAAGTAGTAATGGGCTTATCAAGTATTGTATGTAATTTTTTTTGCAGGACTTTATATTTTGCAGCAATCAATTCCCGATTTGTTAACCGGCTTATTTCTCTTATATCATCTTTTATATGTGCTGCCATCAGGCTCATCGCTAGATCTTCTTTGGCGGTTAGCTGTGGAGGAAACCATCTCAGACTATATACTGATAAAGTCTTTACCCGTTGTGGAAAAATGCCCCAGGCCCTAAAAGAATCTATCAATGCTACTCGGTAACCATTATTATCTTCCGGGCTAAGGTCAGTGTCGGCAGTTATTAATGCCTGGAGGTAGTCGCCAAAAGTTATATCAATAGGGGGACAGTAATCCAATGCTCTTATACAAATAGAAAGCAGGTGTGATGAAATGTCGGATGCTTCGGTAGCCAGCCTTTTTACAAGGTCAGGATGGATGGAACCTTGTGGTAAAATACCAGAGCCTTGTGTGGCTATCCTTAATAGATCCTGCACACGAAAATTATACAACCGCATAAAAGCTTCAAAGACGGTTGCTACTAATATGGCACCACGGTCATGTGCTTCCATTGCATTCTGATAAGCAGCCGGGTTAGGATTTATCTTTTTCCACTTACCTGTTTTCTTATCGTATTCGCCAATGGCACTTCGCAATGCCCCTCTGCCGGTTTCCAATGCCTGGCCAAATTGTGTAGCCAGTTCACCCATGATGCTATACTCATCTAATCGACCTCTTGTTTGCTCAATCTGGTGTTCGAGTAATTTGGTATTGGAAAACCGTTGCAGCAAAGCAACTATATCTGCAAAGGCTTCATGAAAAGCAGGCACATCCGGATTAGTGTTTTCCATATAACGGGGATACATACTGTCGAGAATTGCATGAGTAGTTTCATGCGCAACTATATCAGGCGATAAACAGGTGAACACCGCACCACCCGGAAAGTTAGACCCTTCTATTTTATTAGCCGCCTGGAAATAACCAAACAATAAAGCCACTTTTTCTGATGTATAAAAAGCATTGGAGTCCATCATGGCATGAGGATATACTCTGAGCTTTTGCACATACTCCTGTGCTTCATCGGCCTTTCCGTTTTTCCATACCAGGTTGGAACGCCAGATTATTTTCCGACCCAATGCTTTTTCAAAGTTTTCTATCGTCTGCATAATGACAGCATATACAAACTGCTGATGAAACTGTGCATCGCCTTCGCTTGGGGCAAGCCCACTCATCCCTAGTATTTCTTTTGAATCCAGGTCAACCGGTTCGTAAAAACAATAGTTGACAGGGTCGAAGTCAATTATTTCCAGATATTCGCCAATGGGGCCAGGCTCCAGATCTTCCCATTTTATTTTATAAATAGATTCGTTGATCACCATCGTATCAAGCCGGGTAGAAAAACCTGGGTCAATGGTATAGCCTCTTAGGCAGCGGTAGCGGGGTTTTGTCATAAATAAAATATTATGGTTGACAAATAAGGTTTCTGTTTTTTGATCAGGGCAGGTTTAAAAATTTGCGGGGATTTTCTCTTGCAATTACATCAAAATCTTTTTCATCCAGCCCACCCATCATATCGGCCAGCATATTTTTATCGCTTTTATGGTTTCGTACTACAAAAAAATCTGTACCATATAATATTTTTCCCCGTAGTCCTTTATTTTGCAGCGTTTGCTTTAGGAGGGGCAATATGTTCGCATCCGCATGAAGTATATAGCTGATATCTGCATACACATTTTTATGTTGCAACATGATGCTGCTGATGATCGAATACCAGTCTGTGTATTTCCATAATTGTTCAGGTTTTCCCAACGATCTTACTTTAGGGCCTTTGCCGACTTTAAATATAAAATCAATCCCTGTCTCCGGATAACTTGCTACTTGTGCACTGTGGTTGAATCTGTCTTTTTCAAAATAGTTAATCCATTCATCATTACCACCGTAATGTCCAAAGCATAATTTAAGATCATCGAGCCCGGTTGTGATGTTGGCAGCGATAGCGGGAACTTTATCATTAGCAGGCACAGCACCATTGTAACCAAACATGTCCTTAAGATTTTGTTTCGTACCGGCATCGGCTTCTTCCATAGCAATCTCTACTGCCTTTATTAAAAATTCTTTTTTAAGAAGGCAGAGAAAGTTCATAGGGTGGGTGAAGTTGGAAGCAAACTCATCGTTTTTTGTTTGGGGCAAAAGAATATTTGTAAAATGTTCTTCCGTTACTTTCGTCCCTTTTGGCACGGGCTTTATTAATTCTTGGAAAATTGGGTGATAGTCCCATTCTCCTTTCTTTTTCCCTCGGTAGTACATCGGCCCCCGCACACAATGTGTAAGTATGGGTAATCCTTGCTGTGCCGCATATTTCCATACAGGCAACAGAAGAGGATCAAAGGGATAGTAACCTAATGCTGGGTATATTTTGAAGCCACTGAATTTTACGATGCCAATATCTTCACCGTCTTCGTTTTTTACATTATGCCCTTCTATATAATCTTTAATAAAGCAATCCTTCAGTACCACTTTTCCATTTTCAACTTTATAATCAAAATAAGTTTTGTCCTCTTTTATGCGCCGGGGATCAACAAATACAAAAGGATAGATATTATCTCTTCTGGCTTTTATTTGGGCAAGTTCTTGCATTTGGTCGATATAGCTTTTCTTCGGAAAGCCGGCATTCATAAACATCATATCCATTGGTAAAATAACAAAACCTGTTCCTTCCGGATATTGTTCTTCCAGATCCTCTAATGTTTTTGATTGGAAATTATGAAAAGCGAAGCGGCCTATAGTAATATAGCGGTCATACAGTTCTTTGATTTGCTTGCTGGGTACATTCCGAAAAATGTATATGCCAGCTTTCAACAATGCTTTTATCAACTTGCGCCCTGTCTTAAAAAACAAGAATACGAACAAAATTAGTACAACCTGAAGCCAAATATTGTTGAGGGGCAAATATATTTTGTGCAACACATCGTCGGAATTTTGTAAAAATTTTGCCAGCCAAGGAGGCCAAGTCGGTATAGTAAAGAGCCAGTGTAATAGTATATCTATAGCCCACACGGTAAGATAAGTGCTTATGATAAAATTGAAAAAATGGTGGACATACTTTTTTTTGTATTTTTTTTCATTCTGAAATTTTGTTCTTGCCTCCAGATTTTGAGAGCCATCAAATCGTTTTGTATCCTTTTTCTTATAATATTTTCGAAACCAAAAAAATATCCACTGAAAATTAAACAACTTATAAAAAGGGGCGACAATTATAGACTTAGCCAAGTAGGGTGGCACATGATCGCCGGTAAAAATATGTGCATGGCAATTGATAATTGGCTGCTTAGGCTTTACTTCTGTAGTCGGAATAAATACACTATCAGTCTCCATTGATAAAATTTAAAATTTTCTTTTTGTTTTTAAACATAACCACTGAATTAGAAAAATCCCGGCATTGTGCTGAAAATTTTCATTACCTCTTTGGCGATTTTCTTTCCTTGACTAAAATTCACTTACTTGGTTTTACTCCGCTTCTTCTAACATTCACCAATTTATTTAACATGTCAAACCAAAATGGTGCACCCATTGATATGCAACAGGCACCGATGATCCATCCCATAAGTGCAATGAAAAAACTAATAATAGCATTACCATTTATCTGGCCTCTTAGTACATCCTGTTTCCAGGAATCATGTTTCCAACCTAATGGTAAACCAACTGATTTCAAATCCATAGTTAATGAATCTATAACAGTACGATTTTTTTTAGTGTATTGATCTGCCAATGTCCCCATCTCAGTATCCATTTCAGTCTGAATACTTTTTCTTAGTGAATCCGTAGATGCTTCAGACAGTCTTTTTAAAAACCCTGCCTTTTTACTTTCATTTAGCTGTTCAAATGTTTTTGTGTAATAGGGAGTAACTTTTTCAGGATGGTCAACTATTCTTTCTGACATGGCCACCATACTGCTCCGTAACTTCCCATCTTTATAAATTACTTTAGCCAGTTTGATAACATTGATATTAAAAATCAGTGTAAGAGCTACAGCAATCAGCCTTACTGATACCACCGTTTGCGACTCATACCAGCCTGTTACCCGGTTCATATAATTATTAAACCAATCTTCGATATTTTTTTGTAATTCTTTTATATCAGCAGATGTAGCCAGCAGGTTCTTCAGCACTTGATACAGGTTTCCATCATTAGCTACATATGTTTGCAGTCCTGTCTGAAAATCTTTAAATAAATCATTTTGTTTTATCGCAGCTTTCTTTGCCACTATGTCCATTACAGCCAAGGCAAAGTTGGCCGCCGGTATATAATCAGGTCGCCGGTTTAAATTTTTCTGTAAGGTTTGTATCTGGGAATGATTATAGAAAGTATTGGTATTAGTAGTAGTCTGCGTTGGTAGAGCCTTCATCAATTTTATGCGGCCTTCCAATATAAATCCATCCATGAGTTGTGACATGGATTTCCACAGCATTTTGCTACGATACTTCATGTTTACCGCAATCAGTTCCTGTATTACATAGGTAATGATGCTGAAAATAAAGAAAATTAGTACTAAAGAAATACCGGTCTCCAGGAAAGTATTCATAAAAAAGTTGAAAGTTATTAAACAACCTGTTGAAAGAACTACTTCATCTTATGTTGAACAATAGGAAATCGAATCCCTCGAATATTTTTAGAGCTTACCATTTTCCCAATTCATTAATCGTCTTAACATACCTTATTCCTTTTGGGTGTTTTATTGAAAAGAGTGCGACAAAATTGTTTCTAATTATTTGGAAATAGACAGAGGTTTTCTTTGCCATTGTAAAAGGTTTAATTGGTTAAGGAATGATGTATTAAAACTTGTATTCAAATCTCCAATAAAAGAAATTGAAAAACAAGGAACGTATATACCACTTTAGTGGTATATTTTAGCCCTTGGGGCCTTTTTAGGGCTGACTTACCCGATTTTGTTTGCTACAATACTTGCAAAAAATATTATGGCATCCAAAAAAAGAATGAAAGCCAATACTGCTGCTCCTTCAAAGCACTTATTTGCTGAATCAATTTTTTCTATCGGTCAACTTTTCTCTTTATTTACCGCTTTTGATGATTTTGTAACTTTAGCTATGGCAGCTTGTACTCAAAACCTTGTAACCAAAAAATCATGGTATGAGGATGAATACCTGGAAACTATTGCTAAATACAAAGACTCAGAACTTCGACATGAATTTCCTAAAGCATTTGCGTCTTTGGTAATAGAAATGGAAGAACGGTTTTCTTCTTCTGCTGGGAATGATGTACTAGGTGAATTCTTTGAGCAACATATCTCTAATGGGAGAAATGGCCAGTATTTTACCCCCTTCCCTGTTTGTCAGTTTATGGCTATAGCTGTGCAAGAAAATAGTAGCGAGAAAAAAACTCTTAGAATTGTTGATCCCACCTGCGGTTCTGGAAGGATGCTTATTGCAGCCAGCAAAGCAAATGGTCCTGGGCATGAATATTACGGTATAGATATTGACCGGACTTGTGTAAAGATGACTGCACTAAACCTATTCCTTAATGGAGTATTTAATAGTGAAGTACTTTGTGCCAATGCTCTAATGCCAGACGATTTTGTTATTGCTTACAGGGTTTCATTTCTTCCTCTGGGCATATTTAAGATTGAAACAAAAGAAGATTCAAGATTATGGTACTTGCAGAAAAACTCGTTTGAGAAAGGAAAGAAGAAAAGTTCTTCGGAAAGCATTATTCTTGACCAAACACCATTTAGTGAGAGAAAAAAAGACGACTCGATACAGTTAGATTTATTTTAAAAACACTTCATAAGAAGTGTTTTTTGTTTATGCAATACTTTTTTCACCAACTACAACCTGGTATATCGGCTGTGGTTCAAATGAACCCATATTAAATAACTGTACTAATACAGTTAAATACTTATCTACTTCAACAATCTGCAAGGAGTGAAATCTATTTAATTTAGGAAGCCTGGTTCCTTGCATTTCTATAGGGGCGCTACCAATATACTTCATAGCCTCCTCGGTTTCGCCTAAGATTATTTTCTTTAAAAAATATCTACTACAAGCATTCTCACCCTTCTCCTTTATAACAAATCCATGAGCCATTTTTGCAAAAAATCTAAAGAAATGCTCCGCTGTAAATTCATGTATAAAATATTGAATTTGCCAGCCGGGTTGAATCGTAACTCTGTTGCCAGATTGGGTAGTTAAAAATGATGGCCCTTGAATATTTAATTCAACCATGCCCATCCTTCTCGCATAAGGTATATCTTGAATCACAACAGATAGGTCAAAAAGAGCCGGTCGAAATAAATCATAAATAATTTGAAAGTTACAATCTTCAGAAAGTACTGTACCCTCAATCACCTCTCCCTTATGTGTTGCTAATTTAACTTTTATCTTTTGGGGCTCTTGACTTTTCCTTCGACTACCAGTTTGCAATTTTTTTCTTATACCCAGCCAATGCCCTCTTAAAATAAAGTTCTCAAAGCGACTAGTCTTTTTATTACACTCCAAACAACTGCATTTAGGTAAAACTATATCCCCGCCTAAACCCAATGGAACAATATGCTCATCAGTTAGCTTTTCACCTTTTTTATCACAGTATATGCAGGACTCCATACTTTTTTTAGAATAATTAATATTTCAATATATTAAAAACTATAGTTATCCCCAGATTTGCCTTAAAAACAAATTCCCCTCCCTTATCTCCATTCACTTCTTTTCATACACTTTATGAATGGAAAATAATCGATTTCCTAACAGACTAAAAATGTTCAGGCGTTGCAGTGGTCTTTCTCAAAAGAAAGTAGCTCGTATCCTTGGTCTTGCTGATACCAGCACCCTCTCTCGTTGGGAGCATGGTGTAGCTATTCCAGGACTGCTCCAAGTCTTCCGTCTTTCACGGATTTACCAAACCCTGCCACAGGAACTTTTTGAAGACCTCTGGAATCAGATTGGTTCAGAGCCGTGTTTGTTGGCTGATGATTGTAGGCCGTTTAGTAGTAATCAATCAATGTATTTATGAGTACTTAAATTGTTTTGATGTTGTTATCGACATCAAAAGCGAAAAGGACATTTGATGTCCTTTTCTTTTCTCTCTTTTTTGTGTCGGGTGTAGTTTTAAAAAATCTGACTATATAAACGAACGATAACGAATGATAAAAAGAACGTATCGTTTAGTTCCGATTCAATTAAGCAGTATTATCAATAACATAATTTCTATGTATCAAGATTATCATCCCAATGAAATAAAGCTGGCCAATGAGATAGCGGAAACATTAAAGGATCGAGATTCTATTACGCTCCATCTGCAATATGCCAGAAAATATAAAGAAGAGTTCCTCCGAAGGATACTCAATAAAGTAATGTCTCTTGAAGAGAGCAAAATCAGGCGAAGCCGGGCTGCTCTCTATACCTTCCTTATCAACCAAAATAGCCGCAATGGCGATTCTGGGCATTAGTACGAACACACGGCTCCTAGGATTAGCAATTATCTCAGAGGGTGCTTTATTAGACTATTTTATTCGTCTTCATAAATCATCCTGGTCACCGTCGAAAGTAACAGCGATAATCACCAGCCTGGAGCCGTGTGTGCGGCAATACTGTATTAAAAGAGTCGTTTTGTCAATCCCCTATGCCCATCATCAAACTAAAGCGTATCAAGAGCTTATCGCCACTCTTCGAACATACTTTAAATCAAAGAATATCCCGGTCTGTGAAGTACAAGCCGAAGCGATACATTCTTTTTGTCCCCCGGAAGAAAAGAAAAGCAAAAAAGTACTTATGAAAACTCTCTGTGAATTATTCCCTCAACTTTCTATCTGTTATCGGAAAGAGATGCGGAATAAAAACAAGTATTATCATAAAGTATTTGAAGCGGTAGCGGTGGCTGTCCTTAAAGAGAAAGAAAAATAGTAAGTCACAAAAGCAGGACTATGTCTTGTTTTTGTTTTCAACGGTATTTGCATATTAGGCAAACCTCCCTACTTTATGTGATTAGAATAGTGTTAAAAATCCCGATAGATAAATTCTTTATCCCGATTGATAAACTAGGTTCCCGCACATGCTCGTAACTCTGCAATTGAACAGCATAATAAAATATGACGCCAAGTCAAATTCAGGAAAAATTAGAAATTGCGAGAACTAAACAAAGAAAGCTTAGAAAACAGATTGATTTCTATCGGAATCTTCTAATAAATACTGGGTGTAATCCAGATAAACCTAAGAAGGATCTAGTGCCTAGAAATAAAAGCATTTATAGAGCTTGGAAGCGCGGCCTACCGTTTTCAACCATTGCAAGAGAAGCTAATTTGTCTACAACTCGTATTGCAAGCATTTGCAAACGAATTGAAAATATAGTTCAAAATAGATTACCGATTCCTAGTGATTATAAAGACCTAGTACAGTTTAGACACGATTAAATTCATACAAACGCAGTTAGTCAGAATAAGTGCAGATGTTCTAACGAACATGCCTCGGGCATCTGAAGGCTAAAGATGGCACGAATGTCGGGGCTAACATATGCGTTTGTACTTTTTTTCCCCACCATTTGTCTTACA
Source organism: Chitinophagaceae bacterium (assembly GCA_022843585.1). GTDB lineage: Bacteria > Bacteroidota > Bacteroidia > Chitinophagales > Chitinophagaceae > JJ008. Next base: position 224,466 of record JALHNJ010000001.1, on the reverse strand, counting down.
CGCAAATTCCCCTCCCTTATATCCATTGCTTGATTTCTATACACTGTTGTTTGTATCAGTTCTTTTAACAATTAAATACTCCAAATTATGGACTCAAACAACACTTCATCCACTAAGGTGGATGTCTATGCAATCGTCACTAATCGCATTATTGAATTGCTCGAAACCGGAACTGTCCCTTGGAAAAAACCGTGGATTGATAATGGTATTCCCGCAAATCTATTAAGCAAGCGGCCTTATCGTGGTATTAACTTATGGCTATTGCTATCCTTGAACTATGAACGCAATCTTTTCCTCACCTGGGATCAATTAAAAAAGATTGGTGCTTCGGTGAAGCAAGGCGAACATGGCCATGTCGTTATCTATTGGAAAGCAGCTAAGAAAAAAGAGGATGCGACAGATGACGAAAAGAAAATTCCAATTCTTCGCTACTACAAAGTGTTCAATATTTCCCAATGCCGGGATATACCCGAAACCATTACTGAACCACTTGTTCAGAGAGAGCATAACAGTATTGCCGAATGTGAAGCAATCATCAACGGTATGCCGAACAGCCCCCTTTTAATCTTTACTGGCAATCAGGCTTTTTACGACATAGAGAAAGATCATGTTGTTTTACCAAGCCTTAAAAAGTTTAAAAGCAGTGAAGGTTATTATTCTACTCTTTTTCATGAACTGGTGCATAGTACCGGTTCAGAAAAACGTTTGAACAGGAATACCATCACCAACATGTTTGAACATGGTGGTGATGCGTACAGTATGGAAGAATTAATAGCTGAACTTGGGTCTGCCTATCTCTCCTCTTTTACCGGTATACTTAAGTCTGAGGAATTAAAAAACTCAGCGGCGTATATCAAGGGGTGGCTTTCGAAATTAAAGGATGATAAACGGTTTATTGTGCAAGCTTCTGGAATGGCGCAACGGGCGGTTGATTTTATCCTTAACCAGCCAAATCTTGAAAGTGAGTCAAAAGATGAGGCTGTATAACCCGAAATTCTGATTTGAAAGTTAGAAGCATCAAAAGCCTGCTCGATGAGTAGGCTTTTTTATTTGAAACAGAATTTGATGTTTGCTTATTTTCGTTTATCTAACATTTGTGATATATTAATTTTTATGACCCAGTACTCAACAATTCAAAACTCAAAACTTGCTCTTATAATAGGTCAAGCCCCTCCAGAAAAAAATTATGAAATTCCTTTTTCCAAAACAAGGTTATATAAATGGTTAGAGGAGATTAGCATTACAAAAGAACATGCGCAAAGCATTTTTGAGTTTGATGCACTTGTTAGAGCTTTTCCCGGTAAAACAACTAAAGGCCACAAAATCCCTTCCGAAATTGAGATAGCAAGGGATAGGCCATATTTGATTAAAAAAATAAACATTAATAAATTCAAAGTAGTGATTCCTGTAGGCAAGCTTGCCATACGACACACGTTAAATATGGAGCCTGACTTGAATAAAGTGGTTGGCAAATCATTTTACCTCTCTCCTTTTTCTGGTAAAACAGAAGCTACACTAGTCATTCCTCTCCCGCACCCGTCAGGAGTAAGTACATGGTCGTTTAAGGAATCAAATAGACATCTACTGCATTCAGCACTTTTGCTTATAAAACAAAACCTAATTCTTTAATTTTTAATTTCAAATGATTTAAATTTATCTCTTATGTTTAATCATCTGATATGGAAATACAGCCGAATATTGAAAAATCTGCCCAATTTGGAAATCTAAAATTTCCTACCCGTAAAGATTATGCCAACTATTTTATAGAAACAGGAGCGGTAAAGACTGAGAGCGAAATATGGAATAACAAATCTTATGTTAGCATAATTCATCGGCATTGGCATGGAGAAGGTAGAAACGGTTGCATCTTCGCATTACTTGCAGCACGAAAAGCTGAAGAGTTAGGATGGTATGATTTCGCAATTATCGGCAGTATCACCGAAATTGAAAGTGGCAAAACAGTTAAACAAATAGATGCTAAAATTCAAGAGGCAATTGACGATCCAACTTGTGAAGTGCTGAGTTTATTGTTTAGCAAAATCACAACGGATGAAGAAATCGCAAGGTTAATTGTGTGGTTGTTAAAAAGTAAAAGTATAGTTCTTGAGGATGAGCAGACGAAAGGAGATTGGATAACTTTAGCTTTAAGGACTCCTTTAGTGCATGGAACCATATTGTCTTGGCTAATGGCATTTGGTCCCTATTCATACTTCCCGCAAACGAGACAATCTCCAATCACTGAAATTGCTATACGAGTAAAACCAAAGCCTGAAGAGCAGTTTCATAGACTAACCAAAGACAAAGAAGTTGCTCATTTGGCTGACTTACCGCTTGACTACAAAGACGAAGTAATGGAGAAGACCTGGACTAACACATTGCGAAGAACTAGGTTAATTCTAGGAGAGGAACCCAATCAATTCTCTGCCGCCAAAACAACATTTACCCTGCCAAAGAATGTATGGCTAGCATTTAAATAAATAGGTAATTGAATTTATCTCACTGATGCAAGGCTTGTCTTCTTTTTTAACTTATTTAGAGAAATAACTTTGGCGCAATCATTTTTTGAATGATTTTCCTTTCGTCCGTCCTTTTCAATGGTATTTACAATTTCATTTAATTCAGAGCCAACCGCAGAGTTGATATTGTCAAACGCCTTATTCAGCGAGGCATCTGTGCTAGAAATTTTACTCCTTTTCATAAATGAATATTTTGTTGGTAATAACGGAAATTGTTTTGAATTATTTTAAAAATAAGGCAATTCTGGCTAATATAAAGAACTCTGGCGTAAAAATGACTGCGAGTATTTACTAACATCAGTGGCTAACTAACTTCGTAAAAACCGACCATAATTACTTAAAATCCATTGCTTTTGCCCAAAACGTACCACCTCAAAAAGCTTTTGATAAGCAAAAGGCCATTAACGTGCCAAAATCACCTTATTGTAAGCATCCAGAACATTATTGGGAATGCTTTTCAGATACACCTCAGTTGGTATTGGGGTACGCTTTGAGATTGACACAAGACTATTTTACTTTGCTGCGTTGGTTCGGTTTCAAATGTTGCTGAATTATTTTCTCGTTATAGTTATCTAAGATATTGTTGGGTAAACTTTTCAAATAGACTTCGGTTGTTTTCAAACTAGAGTGTCCCAACATTGTGCTAATTGCATTCAAAGGAATTTCCAATAGCATTGCTTGTGTTGCAAACGAATGGCGGCTCACATACGAGGTGAGGTTTGCACCAATCTTACAATCTGTTGCGAGTGCTTTAAGCTTTTTATTATACCGTTTCCTATCCCATTGAATGTCCTTATACTGAAGATATATTTGCTCTCTCTTTAATATCGGAAACACAAACTGCGAATCCTTATTGAGAGAAATATAATAAGATAGTATCGTATCAAGCGCAGGGGTTATTTTAATGTCATACAATTTACTCGTCTTTTTTCTCCGATACAACACTCTGCCATCAACTATGTCTTCCTTTTTTAAGAATGCCATATCGGTATAATTCATTCCATACATCATGTAACTAGCCACAAAATAATTTCTGGCATTAAACAATGGATGTTCTGGCTTCAATTTCTTATCGATGATTTTTGCTAACAACTTCCATTCAAGAGCTCTTTTTTCGGTGGGGGTTGTGCGAATTTTATAATCATCAAAAGGGTAAAATTCCTTTTCAATAATACCTTCTTTCATTGCCTTATTATAAATCGCCCGTATAGTGCGCATGTAAACAGCAAGTCCATTGTAACCATTGCCTTTGGAAAGATGATAATTTTCAAATCTCTTGAGGAATTGAAACGTAATATCTTTAAATGACAAATCTTTTTCATCAACATAAGTAGTAAGAACATCTGATACACCTTGATAGGAACGAGCAGTTCCGATCCTATTACTCCCTTTTAATTCCTCAATACATTGAGATGCATAAGTAAAGAAAGAAGTAGATGTATTTTTCTTGACTATTCTATCCCGCACCTCCACTACTGATAATCGAGCAAGCTGCTGTGATTCTTGTAGCTTTAAAATAATATCCATTGCGTCTGCCTTGTTCTTCTGGATAATATTATTGATACGACTTACCGACTCTGTTCCTACATAAGTCTTTTTAACTTTTCGGGTTTGCTCATCCCAATCTTTTTCTGCGATGCTAATTTTCAAGGGTATCGTAGTAGTTCTTTCATTATGTCCTAAACGAAGGACTAAAGGGTATAAACCTCCTTTTTTAGACCGACGTGTGTCAAGAGACACTACAATATTTGTATTCATAGTCCCATAAAGGTAGATAAAATTTGCACAGGATTTGCACAGGATTATTGATTTATTATGGTCCAATTTAATCTCATAATTCATCTAATTTCATGATTATAAAGCACTAATAAAACAGGTGAAATCATATGAAATCCAAAATCCGTTGACTGTTAATCAGAGGGTCGCTGGTTCAAGTCCAGCAGGGGGAGCTTGAAGAGCCTTTAGAGATACACTCTAAGGGCTTTTTTGTGTCTAGGCCTTCTCTAAATCTCTCAATTTTTGTCCAGAAAGTGACTAAAAAGGTAACTTATTCTCATCTGAAAAAGAGAAAGATTACTTGCTTATTCCCTGTGCGATTCAATATTTACTGACACATTAAATTCATCATCAAACATTTTATGAAAATATAAGCTGACTCTCCATTTATCATCTTCACCACAAGGACCTTTAATTCCGCTACAAATTCTCACTTCCTTAATTTTTGTATCCGAATAGCTATCATCAAATTCGAAGAAAGCTGTTGTATCAATTTCTTTTATTAAAGCAATCATGTCATTGAACCGCTGTGCCACTTCGGTACTGTCTTTTGAATATTCGCCGAGTTTAAAAAAAGCCGTTAGCTCATTTCCAATACCAAGACTTAGGTGTTTCCAATCTGTAACACCCAGCGGCAACAATTTAATCCGGTAGCCAATAGTGTCGGGTTCGTTAAACATAGTGCTAACGATGGGCCTACCTTTTATTTCATTAAAATAATTGCCGGCACTATTGTATAAAGTGGTAAACACCCGGATAAATGAAGTATCCTTTACATTGAATTGTTGCCCCTGAACCTGCTGCAGCAACAACATTACATACAGAGACATTACTATTTTTTTAGCCCCATTCATCTTTTTCATTTTTCGATTGTTACTATCTTGTAATACTAGGCTTTGAAATTTATCATTTTACTACCCATAAGCTGGTATTTTTGCTGTTGGCCGAATTTGTTTCTTTAACCCTAAAAAACTATTATGATCTGGACCATACTTACAACAGAAGAACAATTAAAATCCCTGGTAGAAAAATCACATACCAGACCGCAGGTTATTTTTAAACATTCTACCCGCTGTTCAATAAGTAGCACTGTTAAAACAAGATTGGAAAGATCATCCGTTCCTCCGGATATTGATTTTCATTTTCTTGATTTAATTGCTTATCGTTCTTTGTCTAATAAAATTGCAGACGAATTAAAAGTGTATCATGAGTCGCCACAGGTGTTGCTTTTAAAAAACGGCGACTGTATTTTTGACGAAAGCCATATGTCAATTTATATGGATGATATTGCAGCACAAGTGGGCTGATCATTTATTGTCCCGGAAAAAAGTATCTCCTTTAATAAGCCAGGAAAAACCAAAGGCCAGCAATGCCAACGTTTCTAATACAAATGTGGGCTTGAAGTCTTTTATTTTTCCATACAAATTACCCGGAGCAAAGCTTACAAATGCAATCCCGGCGATGCAAAAAACAATCACCCAACCACAAATTTTATACACACCGTTTCTCGTTTTTTTGGCGCCAGCCATACGACCCGGCTTATTGGTTTTGGTAAATTGCACCAATGAGAAAAAAGCAAACGTAGCAAACAATATCGTAGCAGATATGTAATGAATCACATTCGCTACTTTATTTTCTCCATCAACTATTCTTGAACAACTCATACCCGCATAAGTGCCAAAGTCAGTAGGGAACAATGCTACCAGCATGGCAAACAAGCCAGCTACTTTTGCAGCGATCATATCTCCTTTATCATGCCCGTTATAAGAGAACATGAATAATGATACAGCGCATAGCGTTCCTACAAAAAGATTACCGAGGTCTGTATAATAAAAATGACTGATAGAAGGTGGAAAGCTGCAACCCCGTTCAAATAAAAAATAACCAATGAATAATAGAAATGGTAGCAGCATTCCTAAAACACCTACCACTTTTCGAAGTGTAAGATAGGAGATAACCAACCCCTGGTTGTGATTTGGTGGTTGAGAAGACATAGGTTAATGTTTATAGTTAAAAACTAAATATTCTTTTCAACTATTGCAACTGCTACTTCTCATGCCACTCTGATGTTGTTATATGCGATATTAATTGCCATTGCTTATTACGATATGCATACAACCGAAAATATTTTAAATGATACCGGTCTATTTTATCCTTATTATTTTTATGTACCGATAATTTACCTCTTACTATTGCTAATTCCTGATGCATTTCCACGGTTACAGAATCATGTTGTCGCAATAAGAAATTACCTTTTGCTACTGACTTTAACCATCCCTCTCTTCCTTCTACTTTGCCCGAACCATGGCTAAACACAAAGTCGTCTGCATAAATTTTACTTAAAGGTTCTACCTGTTGTTTTACTACATAATCCTCTATTTGCTGATTAAGTGTTACAACAAATACGCTATCTGCTGGCTCCGAAACCTGTGCATGTAGCACCAACAAAGGGGCAAGCAATAGTAATAAGGCGGCATTAATTTTTTGCATGATCTAAAATTACTGATTTATCGTATTTAAACTTTAACTGCATGGGTGGTAAGTAAAGACTACCTTCCTGCCTATAGCTGCATTTCTGCCCCTATATAAAAAACACATATGTCAAATATTACACAAGTAATTAATGTAGATAAAACGATGCGTACACTAAAAAAAACAGTTCATGCATCAGATATTGATCAGTTGCTTAGCAGCACTGGCCCTTATACATTCTTTGCGCCCAACGACCTGGCTTTTGAAAAATTAGAAAAAGGAATAGTGGATCAGTTATTGGAACCTCAGAACAGGACAAAGCTGGCAGATCTGCTGAACAATCACATCGTTAGTGGTAAAATACTTTTTAGCGAATTGAAAGACGGACAGAAACTAACTACCATAAATGGTAAAGAGCTGTTAGTCACGGAAAAAGACGGGAACATACAAATTGGTAGCATCAAAATTTTGCCACGGGATGCTAAAATATCCAATGGAGCAATGCACCTATCTGATACCGTAATGGTATAAAAAATTTACTGCGTAAAATTTTGCTCATTATTATCCCAATATGTGAATTATATAAACTCACAACAGAATTATATAACTCCTATTATTATATAATGGATCAATTTTAATATCCCTGTTTACAAATAATCAAACAGGTAATCAATAGAGTGAATATGCAAAGAAGTGAATTAGAAAAAAACGCATCAGTTGTTGCAGGATTAGAAAGTTTTGCTGCCCAGGCCGTTAATGATTTTTTAGTGGATCCGCAAACTTGCTGGCAGCCTACTGATTTTTTGCCTGATTTGTCAAGTGCCGAAGGTTTAGAGCAGCTAACGGAACTACGGAAAAGAACTGATGCTATTCCTATAGAAGTAATTAGTTCTTTGGTGGGCAATATGATCACTGAAGAAGCATTACCTAATTACCAATCATTTTTTAATTTATTAAAGGGTGTGAATGAAGAGGGAGATATGACCAGTGATAAAGGCTGGGTACAATGGTCAAGATCATGGACGGCAGAAGAGAATCGTCATGGCGATCTATTGAATAAATATCTCTATCTCTCTGGCCGGGCTGATATGAAAGCGGTGGAAATCACTATTCATAATTTAATCACCAATGGTTTTGATGCTAAATCCGAGCAAGATCCTTACCAGGCAATGATCTATACTTCTTTCCAGGAAAGAGCCACCAAAATTTCACATGTAAATACAGGCAAGCTGGCAGATAAAGCCGGTGATGATGTGTTATCAAGAATCTGCAAAACAATTGCAGGTGACGAAGCCCGTCATGAAAAAGCTTATAAAAGTTTTATGGCAAAAATTTTTGAAGTAGACCCTGATGGTGCATTACTGGCTTTTCAAACCATGATGAAGAAAAAGATAACAATGCCGGCTTTATTAATGGACAATGCAGATGAAGACAGTTTGTTTACCCGCTTTTCATTGATCACAGAAAAGATGGGTATTTATACTACGATGGATTATGCAAATATTATCAGTCACTTGACGGAAAGATGGAAGATTGCCGGACTTACCGGACTAAAAGATTATGCAGCACAGGCACAGGAATACCTATGTACACTGGCTGACCGCTACCGTCGTATTGCAGAAAGATTAGGCCCAACACCAGCGGCAGTTACGCCTGCGTGGGTTCGGTATTGATCAAGCTTAATTTTTGTTATTGATCTGCGAAAGAAGATTTTACTTTTGATTCATTGCTGATCTTTAGCAAGTCAAAAAAATCATTTTCAGCAATTTCTTTGATGTAGCCTGGCTGTAAATCTCCCAATGTAAGATCTTCAATACTTACCCGTATCAATCTTTTACAACGATGATGAATAGCGGCCACCATTTTTCGTACCTGGTGAAACTTACCTTCAGTTAATGTTATACGTAGCCAGGTGTAAGGAATGTTTTTTGTCATGGTGTACGGAGATGGAAATAAAATGTCTGGCTCCAACACTATTTCTGCTTCGCAAGGAAGGGACGTATAATATTCTCCACCTCGTACTCTAAATGTAATTCCTTCTCTTAGTTGTTGTAATCGTTCTTCTGAAACGGTATGATTAACGAGTACGAGATAGGTTCTTTTATGTGGTGTTTTGGCTTCAAATAATAGCCGGGTTATTTTTTTATTCGTTGTTAAGATTAGTAATCCTTCTGATAAATTATCTAAGCGACCAATAGCATGTATACCTTCGGGAAAATTAAATCCAATATCACCGAGTAAGTTTACCGCATGGGTGCTTATAAACTGCGACACCATATTGTATGGTTTGTTGAGGATGAAGTAGCGATGGGGAGAAAGGCTATCTCTTTCTGTCTTTTGATTGTTCATGATAGTTCAACGCACAAATTAAACATCAATGCTGAAAAGCTGCTGAAATATAATGTGCAGGGTTCACCTTATTCTCCAGTAAAAACCAATTCATCCCGCCAAAATCCTGTTTCATTCATTTTCCTTTTTTTCTCTGTATTGCCCCACTTATCTTTGCCCCTTCAATTTTATGCATATGAAGATCTGCTAAAGGCTGCCTCCGGCAGCCGGGTTCTTCCCAAACAGAACCTGCTTATATCAACCGTTTATACAATAGCCGCTTTGCGCTGCTGTTGATTATTTCATTATTATTTATATTCAATGCTTCTTGCTTATTGTAAAAGCAATATCTGCAGGAAAAATTATTAAACCATGTCAACAACTAACTATACTAATAAATTTTCTCATTTAATGGCCCTTATCCGCCAATCTTTCAGCGGTAAGGAACATGATTATACACAAGGCAGCCTTCGGGGTGCAATTGTTTTGCTGGCTATTCCTATGATACTGGAATTAAGTTTGGAGTCTGTATTTGCCGTAGTGGATATGTATTTTGTAAGTCATTTGCCCAATAGCAAAAATGCAATTGCTACTGTGGGATTAACTGAATCCGTTATCTCTCTTGTTTATACGATTGCAATTGGCCTTAGCGTTGGTGCTACCGCAGTGGTAGCAAGACGTATCGGAGAAAAAAATCCGGAGGGTGCTACTCATGCAGGAGCACAAGCTATCATTATGTCGATGATAGTAGCCATTGTGCTAAGTGTGGTAGGAATTGTTTTTGCTGCTGACATACTCCGGCTAATGGGAGCGGCTCCAATTGTAGTAGAAGAAGGAACCATTTTTACCCGCATCATGATGGGTGGTTCCACCGTCATCATTTTATTATTTCTTATTAATGGAATTTTTAGAGGTGCCGGTGATGCTGCCATGGCAATGCGTAGTTTATGGATTGCCAGTGGTATCAATATTGTTCTTTGCCCTTTATTAATTTTTGGATATGGTCCTTTTCCTGAGTTAGGATTAAAAGGTGCTGCTATTGCTACTACTATCGGTCGTGGTGCAGGAGTATTCTATCAATGTTATCATTTATTTGGCGGCAACCGTTCCATTAAAATGAAGTGGTCGCATTTTAAATGGGATCTGCCAATCATCAAAACATTGTTTGGTGTATCGTGGCCGGCCACTTTGCAATTTTTTATTCAAAGCGGTAGCTGGATCGTTCTTGCGTGGCTGGTTTCGATTACAGGTGGTACCGATGCAAGTGCAGGTTACCAGGTAGCTATTCGTAACGTCGTGTTCTTTATACTTCCAGCCTGGGGATTGAGTAATGCAGCTGCAACTTTGGTAGGACAAAACCTGGGTGCTAATCAACCCCTGCGGGCAGAACAAAGTGTATTGCTAACGACAAAATATAATGCCATATTCATGGGTGTAGTTAGTATGTCGTTCTTATTCTTTGCTTCTCCTATCATCAGCATTTTTACAAAGGAACCAGAAGTACATCGCTTTGGCGTATTGGCTTTACAAACAATCGGCAGTGGTTATATTTTTTATGGCATTGGTATGGTGATGATACAGGCATTGAATGGCGCAGGCGATACAAAAACTCCTACCTGGATCAATTTTATTGGGTTCTGGTTATTTCAAATACCATTTGGCTATGTATTAGCCAAAACATTTGACCTGGGACCTGTTGGTGCATTTATTGCCATTCCAGTTGCAGAAACCATTATGGCATTAACGGCTTACTATTATTTTAAGAAAGGGAAATGGAAGGAAGTAAAAGTTTAGAGTTTGGGGTTTTTAGTTTGTAGTTGAGTCGTGCTGAAATATGGATTTATGAAATTGAGAAAGCTGACAAAAGAAAAAATGCTCCTGAAAATTTTCAGGAGCATTTTTTTATTGAATGGTTTTTCGTTTCTATTTTTTCATGGGTTGCCGTTTCCAATACGTAAGCGACCGCCAAAGCCACTCGAACGGACCGAAGCGGAAAAATTGCAACCAGATGGCGGAGAAAATTATTTGGAATATCCACACGGTAAATACTACATAATACAACTGGTGAAAACGCAACTTATTATAATAACCAAGTCCGTATCCAAAGAAGAAGAAAGTACAGATTATACTTTGCATAAGGTAATTGGTAAAAGCCATTTGGCCAACATTCGCCAATGCTCTCATTAACCATTTTACTACGCCGCTGCGAAAAATTAACATTACTAAACTTGCATGTCCAATGGTAAGTAGTATGCGGCGAAACTCTACAAAAATTTCTGGCGAAGAACTCCATCTGTCGGTAAATCTTCCTACACCTAACTGGCCAAAACTCATCCATCCATTATTAAATAGTTGCCAGGCTATTGGGATGCCTATGCCATATCCAATTAACATCCACATGGCATAAGTAGAGGTTCGTAAACGGTTACTAAAAAAGCCCCAGCTGAATAAAGCCATTCCGAGAAACATCATGACCAGTAAATCCCAGGGTTCGTTGTACATATACCAAACTTCTCCATTTGAATTTTGCGGAATGAAATAAGTAAAAATAGTCCCATACCCCGAACGCATTTTATTTACATGGCGATTTACCTTTGCAGTATCGGGTTTCATACTTTTTTCTCTTTCCTCCCATTGTGCAATAGCACCCTGCTGCTCCGGCGTAAGTGCTTTCTTAGCTTCTTTTGCTTTTATTGCCTGGTGATATACGGCTCTAGATTCTTTGGTTTCATTCCAATTCCATTGTTTTTTTATTAACCCAAATGATACACATAACAACGCCAGCATCACCAACCACTTAGGATGGAGTTTGCGAAAAACAAATAATAACATTCCTGCTAAACCATAGAAAAATAAAATATCGCCTTGCCAGAGAATTACAAATGCATTTATTACACCAAACAATACCAGCCACAATAAACGACGATAATAATAGGTAGCAACAGGCGGCTGGCCCGGCTCATCTTTTTTACTGAGCATAAACAAAACCATGCCTGCACCAAATAACATAGAGAACAAACCCCGCATCGTTCCCTCAAAAAAAACAAAAACCATGGTGAATGTATAATAATCAGCTCCTGAACGGGAGCCACTAATTAGCTCGTTCCAAACACTTTGACTAATTCCAAAGACCGGAATATTCATCATTAATATACCCAGCAATGCAACACCACGAATAGTGTCGATGCTTTTGATACGTTCCGCAGCCGCTACCGGCTTGGTATGTGCAGGCTGTGTGGTACCAGGTGAAATAGATTGATCCATATAAATGGTTTACGTAATTAGTAATTAATCGTTGACAGAAGGAAGTTTTTTAATGGGCAATCGTTTTTTGTAGATCAAACATCGCCACAGCCATTCCAGCGGACCCATTGTATAATAGCGTAACCAAAAAACAGAAAATACAATTTGAATCAACGCTATTTCGACAACAACAAAATAAAGTTCCCACTGTTGCAACCTGCCGAAGTAACCAAAGCCATAACCATAGAAAAAGAAAGTACAGAAAACAGATTGCAGAATGTAATTAGTAAAGGCCATTTTACCGGCTGCGGCTAATGCTTTCCAAAGCCAGTTAAAAATTCCCATTCGCAGCAGCCATAACACCAGCGATGCATAACCCGTTGCCATTAATAATCTTTCTACCGGGAAGAACAGGTTATGAGGCAGTGTACTTTTCTCCACATATCTGGTGAAATCAATCAGCCGTTCATCGCCCCACTTTATACGAAGCCATGCCAATGCCAATCCTGTAATTAAGGTTATCAATCCTATCAATAAATATTTAGAAGATGTAAAACGACTACTGAAAAATCCCAAACTAAACAATGCCATACCCCATAACATCATCGACCCAATATCCCATACACCTATACGGTACAACCAGAATGATTCTTTGTACTGCGACCGTCCCATCAAATGCTTCCACACTTTTTGGTATGATGCCCGCATGGATTTATTTTCTGATTCCGTTTTAGTAGAATCATATTTCATTTCTTTTGCTAATCCTTCCCAGGCACCTTTTTCCTCTGCTTGTTTTTTAGTTAGTGTGTCATTTTTACGGGCAATAGAATCAATAAGCTTGTTTTTAAGTAAAGTGTCCTTAAAAAGGACAGAATCTTTTGTCTTATCAATACTGTCCTTCTTTGCACGGCTGAGGCTATCGGCTTTGAACTTTTTCTCCACCACTGTTATCGCCACATATTTTTTATACGTCTTTTTATCATCAGTAAAATTCCAATACTGTTTGCCACAATAAATAAGCATACAAATAATAGCACAAATAAAAAGACCTCTTGTTTTCATTCCATAAAATGCAAACAATAAAATGCCGACTACACCATATTGAAACAAGATATCACCGGGCCACAACAACACAAACGCATTGAAGATTCCAAAGAACATCAGCCACATCTGGCGGCGGATATAAGCATCGGCATTGCTGATATCAACAGGATGTTCCTTCTTTTGCAGAAATAAAATAATACCGGCTCCAAATACCAAGGCAAACAAGGCTCTCATTTTTCCTTCAAACAAAATAGAAACCGTTGTCAGTAATTTATAATTTCCCCCGTGTGTGCCGGTTCGGTAAAATATTTGTTGGTTGGTGATAAAGCCTCCAAACTCCCCAATACTGATGACGAGGATTCCGAGCAAGGCAAGACCCCGCAATACATCAAGAGAAAAAATTCTTTCGTTGGAAATACCGGGAGGAACTACCTGCAAAGGTGAACTGCCCGAATGGTTGAAGGAGGTAAGACTCATGTGGTTGGTTTTGGAGTTTCCTTCGGGTAGCTGTTCTAAATATAAGTATTAAATGAATTAAAAACCCGGCAGGACAGAGGTAAAATTTTTTACCCGTTGCTATCAGCTTATTTTTACAGTATGTCTCTCTATCTCACATCTCTTAATTCTGGCAGCAACGCTAATTGTTATTATATAGGAAACCGGAACGAAGCTGTATTGGTTGATACAGGACTAAGTTGCCGGGAAACGGAACGGCGAATGAAACTACTGGATCTTTCCATGGAAAAAGTAAGAGCCATTTTTATTTCGCATGAGCATGGCGATCATATTACCGGACTTGCGGGGCTTTCCAAAAAATATCGTTTACCTGTTTATATTACCGATGGTACGCTACGCAATACCAGGATTCCAATTGAGCCGCAGTTGGTTCATTCTTTTAATCATTCAAAGCCCGTTACTATTGGCGGATTATCCATACAAGCTTTTCAAAAAAGCCATGATGCTGCCGATCCGCATAGTTTTATGATAACCGGTAATGGTACAAATGTTGGCATCATCACCGATATCGGGTATGCCTGCAAACAAGTGTTGAAATTCTTCAGCCGTTGTCATGCTGTTTTTTTAGAATCCAATTATTGCGATACAATGCTGGCGAATGGCAACTATCCATATCACTTGCAACAACGCATCAGTAGTGACAGAGGACACTTATCGAATGCACAGGCATTAGAATTATTTCAACAGTATAAATCTCCCGATTTGCAACTGCTTATTCTTTCGCATCTATCAAAGAATAATAACAAACCTGAATTGGTAGAACAATTATTTGCCCCACATGCCGGTACTACAAAAGTGGTGGTGGCTTCCCGGTACGAAGCAGGGCCGGTTTTTAATGTAGCAGGCAACGAACCTGCAACAGGGATACTAAAGAAAAGTGCCCAGCGAAGGAATGAAAATCAATTATCATTGTTTTAGCAAAAACAAACTCAGATAATAGCAGGCTGCAGGCTTTTCCTTAATTTAGTATAATACTTTTCACTAATGAATAACAGTGTTATAAACCAAAATCAGCTTCGTCAGTTCTTCTTTATCATCCTCATTTTATTACTGGGCATTTTGTTGTTTACAGAGCTGTATGCATTTTTTCCTGCGTTGTTAGGGGCTATCACTTTATATGTGTTATTGCATAAATGGATGCTGTATCTCACCGAAAAAAAGAAGTGGCGAACAGGATGGACAGCGATTTTGCTGATGTTATTTTCTTTTATTGTTATTCTTCTACCCGTGGGATTACTTATTAATATGTTATCGTCTAAAGTAAGTTATGCTATTCAGCATTCAGCAGAGCTTACCGAAGCTTTAAAAAAAGTAGTCGCCGATATTGAATTGCAATTCAATATCACTCTTGCCAGCGAAGCGAATATTAATAAACTCGGGAACTCGGTTGCGCAAAGTCTGCCTAAAATCCTGGGAGCTACTTTTAGCACCCTTACTACCATTTTCTTCATGTACTTTATTCTTTATTTCATGCTGGTAAATAGTCGTAGCATGGAGAATACTTTATTTGAATATATTCCACTAAAAGATGAAAACGTTGACAGGTTGAGTAATGAGGTGCATATAATGGTTAAATCAAATGCAATCGGTATTCCATTAATTGCTTTTGCACAAGGAGTGGTAGGTTTGATTGGTTATTTAATTATAGGCGTTAAAGAACCTTTTTTCTGGTTTGGTGTAACCTGTATTGCTGCCATGCTTCCGGTAGTAGGTGCCGCCTTAGCATATGTACCATTAGCCATTATATTTTTTGCCAACGGCCAAACCTGGCAGGGAGTGGCTATGCTAATATTTGGTTTTGCTATAATTGGCACTATAGATAATGTATTGCGATTTACTTTATTAAAAAGATTAGGCAATGTGCATCCGCTTACAACTGTGTTCGGTGTTATTATTGGTTTAAGCTTATTTGGCTTTATCGGTTTGATATTTGGACCATTACTTATTTCTTTATTTATGCTCTTGCTAAAAATTTATTCCAGTGAGTTTATTGTTAAGCAAAGGGCTGCGAGTAAAATAATGGAGAATTGATTTAAAAAAAGATTCATTGGATTTGTATAGGTATTGTATCTCGTAAATTTCCTCATTAATATATTACCTTCTACGTAGTTCTTCGCAAACTATTAATAAACAAACATTTATTGCTTGCATTTTTAACAATTGCATAATATTTTGCACTCAGTATCGTTTTAAATCCACGCCGTGTAAAACTTTTAAAAAAAGAAACCCGGTTGATAATCGTACCCTAAGTGAAAAACCTATTAATTCCCATACTAGTGGGAGTAATGTGTACCTCGTTTACCATTATTCCAACGCATTCTACAGTAAACAGCGAGTCTGTTGTAACTGCGGTTTCTCACTCTGTAGTTCCCGATTCATTAAATAATACCAACACCAATGCAGCTAATACTATTTATGTTACTGCAAACCTCCGGCAATATGGTTTGTCTGATGAGGCTTTTCAATATGCATGGAAAGGTTACCAGAAATTAATAGAGAATAAACAGATCAGCCGTACTGAATTCCTTACGATCTGCGATTTCAGTCAGCCATCATCACAAAAAAGATTATATATAGTAGATGTTGAAAATCAAAAACTGATCACTAATACATATGTAGCTCACGGAAAAAATTCTGGTATTGAATATGCTACCAAATTTTCCAATACACCTGAATCATTACAAAGCAGTCTGGGTTTTTATATAACAGCTAATACTTATATCGGTGCTCATGGATTATCACTACGCATTAATGGTGTAGATAAAGGATATAATGATAAAGCATTAGCAAGAACGATTGTGATACACGGTGCTGCCTATGTTGACCCGGCAAGAGCAAAAGCCGGAGTATTTATGGGTCGTAGTTATGGTTGCCCAGCTGTACCGCAAAAAGAATCTGCAGAAATTATTACAACTATAAAGAATGGCACCTGCCTGTTCATATATCATCCAGGAAAAGCATATTTGAATGGATCTAAAATATTAAACGGCTGATTGGACACACTAACAAGGATGGATGAAAAACAAAAAGCTCAACTTACCCTATGGTTGGGCTTTTTTGTATTTAGTTAGCCACGGATTAGAATTCCCACCTCAAATAGTCTTTATAATTTACCGATGCTTTGTTGAATTGTAATAATTCCCATATAAGTCATAACAGCTACTACCAGCCAGCCGATTATTTGTAAGAGTAAGGGATGCTTGTAATTTTCAATAATATCAGTTCTATTGGCAGCCAATAAAATTACCGCTAGTGCGATTGGAAGAATTAGTCCATTTATCATTCCTGCCAGTACTAATAGTTTTATTGGATTCCCTACTGCAACAAATATGATAGTTGATAGTATGATAAAACAACTGATCACCATTTTTTCATTGTTTCTTACTGCCAGAACTAATGTTTTCCAGAATGAAACCGATGTAAACGATGCACCAACTACGGAGGTAATAGCGGCACTCCATAACACCACTCCAAAAAATTTATAGCCAAGGTCTCCCGCTGCCGATTGAAAAATTGATGCCGCAGGATTTGATGCAGTCAATTTTATTCCCTGCGAAACAACACCCAATGCTGCAAAGAATAACATGAACCGCATAATGGAAGTAATAAGAATACCGCTTACCGCACTTTTTGAAATCTGTGGCAAATAGGCCGGTCCTTTAATTCCTGCGTCTAACAACCGGTGTGCTCCTGCAAATGAAATATATCCACCAACCGTTCCGCCCACCAATGTCACAATTTTCATCATATCAATTTTCTCTGGCCATATTGTTCTGTATAATGCTTCGCCTATCGGTGGACTGGAAGAAAAAGCGATGTATACGGTAAGTACAATCATTATTAACCCCAGGATCTTTACAAAACTATCAATCAGCTTACCCGCTTCTTTATACCAAAATATTCCAAGTGCAATAAAACAACTTATTACAGCTCCAATTTTTGCATCTATTCCAGTTAATACATTTAGTCCCAATCCTGCTCCTGCAATATTCCCAATATTAAAAATGAGACCACCAAATGCAATGAGTGCTGCCAGAAAATAACCAAGGCCTGGAAATACTTTATTCGCTATATCCTGTGCCCTGCTCTCACTCATCGTTACAATGCGCCAGATATTTAACTGTGCGCCTATATCTAATAAAATAGAAATAAGAATTACAAAACCAAAGCTGGTAAGCAGCTGCTCGGTAAATAAAGAGGTTTGTGTAAGAAAGCCGGGACCAATTGCCGAAGTAGCCATCAGGAAAGCAGCACCTAGTATTGCAGAATTTTTTTTCATTACCGATTTACCGCTTTAGATATTGCTTTTGCAAACTCCACTGCATGTTTACCATCTCCATGAATGCAAATTGTTTCTGCAACAATTGGAATTGTTTTTCCTGATATAGTTGTTACTGTTCCCTCATTTATCATTTGCATCACTTGCTTGACTGCATCTTCTGTATTTTCAAATAAAGCACCAAGTTGAGAACGGGGAGTTAAGGAGCCATCATCTTGGTAACTACGATCAGCAAACACTTCACTAGCTGTTTGTAATCCAATTGCTTTTGCTTGCTCAATAACATGGCTTCCGCTTAAGCCAACTAATATAATGCTGCTGTCAAAATCTCTTACAGCTTTGGCGATCACATTTGCCGACAGTGCATCCTTCGCTGCCATATTATACAAAGCACCATGTGGTTTTACATGCTTCATTTTTATATCGAACGAAGATGCTACTTCAGAAAAAATAATAAGTTGCTGTGTAACCAGATCATACAATTCATCCAACGGCAAATTCATTTCTTGTCGCCCGAAATTATCCCGGTCATAAAAAGAAGGATGTGCCCCAATTGTTACTCCATACTTTAAGCATAGTGCAATTGTTTCCTGCATAGTCGTCACATCACCAGCATGATAACCACAGGCAATATTAGCGGTGTGGATAAAGGGCATCATGAGCTCATCGTTTCCGATGCCTTCACCCAAATCGCAGTTAATGTCTATTACCATTAGTATATTCCTGTAACCTGAAAGTACAGGCATTTTGCAATTGCTGCAAATGTTGTTGCTGTTGCAGTAATAATTCTTCTGCTTTTTGGTGATTAGTGAAGCTAAACTGGATCTTTTCACCAGCTTTTACTTGTGCCAGTCGTGATTGATGCGCTGAAATTACATGTGCTATTCTCGGATAACCGCCTGTAGTTTGATGATCGGCCATTAACACGATCAATTGACCGTCGGGCAACAATTGAATGGTTCCAAAACTTACCGCCGATGATATCAGCTCTTCATTATTTGTCGTGGTTAAAGATTCTCCTTTTAATCTATAACCCATCCGGTCAGACTGGGGTGTGACGATAAAAGAATACGTCATTATCTTTTGTTTGGAATCATCCGTTAACCTGTTCCATTCTTCCCCTTCCAGCAATAAAATAGTTTCTTGCTTGGTTGTTTCCATTGTTGCCTCTGCTTTCCAGGGAAGTATTAAAAATTCTGTTTTTCCAAGTAGTTCAGCAAGTGATGAAGGAATAGATTGAATCGGTATTTCATCTTCTTTCTGCAAAGCCCTTCCACTATATCCACCCGCTTTTGCTTTTAATTGTGTACTATAACTGTTCAACCATTTTGGTATATCAAACCCACCATACACAGCTAAATAAGCTCTTGCACCTTTTTTCAATCCGTAAAATTGGAGTATGCTGTATTTGTTTATCAATACGGGTTGCCCATGTGGAATTTCTTCGGCATTGATATGCGCAGAAAAATTGGCACCCGTGATGGCGATCAATGCAGGCTCTTCAAAAAATAATTCGGCAGCGGGAAAATGTAATTCTATTACGGCATCTTTTCTATTGTTACCTACCAATATATTCGCAACTTGTGCCGACCATTTATCCATTGCACCGCCAGGATTTATTCCAAGATGTTGCCAACCGTATCGGCCCAGATCCTGTAAAGTGTCCAATATACCAGCTTTTATGATTCGTACATTCATTGCTTGCTATATCAAAAAAGAGAATCGCTTTCTTGTTTAGTAAAATCTTCTTTACTGATGGAATAAAACTGAACTGTATCACCAGCTCTCAATAATGCAGGTTCTTCTCTTCCAGCATTAAATAATTTCAATGGTGTTCGTCCAATAATTTGCCAACCACCTTGGGATGCAAGCGGATAAATGCCTGTTTGCACTCCGGCAATTCCTACACTTCCTGCTGCAGTCGGCGTCGGTTGTGTTTTTCGTGGCATTTTAATTTGTTCATCAACTTCTCCCATGTAAGCAAAGCCAGGTAAAAAACCGAGCATATATACTTTATACTTTTTAGCAGTATGGATGTTGATTATCTCCTCTTTAGAAATATTTTTTGCAGCGGATAGTTCATCTATATCCAATGCAAATTCCTCCTCATAACAAACAGGAATTTTTATAAGGCGTTCAACAGTTTCAACAGGTGGAATAGTTTGCTGTAATTTTTCTTCAACTATTTTTTTTACATTCTCCAACGCAGATGTACCAGCTGGATATTCCTTTCTTACTTTGACTATGTCGTAGCAAATCGTAAGGGTGCTGTATGCAGGAATTATTTCTATCATTCCCTTAAAAGGGTTTTGCAGCAATTGTTGAAACCTTGCTACCACTTCCTTATTTATCGCTGCATTAATTGCCGTTCCAAATTCAATAGTGATAGCAGCATCTCCAAGTGGATAAATACGGTATGATAAAGTAGCCAAACTCATGATTAACTGTTATCAAGATAACAACTTCTCGTTATAAGAACGTAGAACGGAACTTATATTTGTTTGCCAGCTGTAGTACTACTATCGTCTTCGTTGCGTCGCACTCTTCATCGTTCAGTAATTCTACTGAGCTTGTCGAAGTATAAGCATCTCCAGATAGTTCTCCCAAAGAGGTTACATCTTTTTAAAAAGGTGTAACCTCTTTGCTTTGTCGCTTATTTTCAAATTAGGCTAACTTTACCGCCTGATGGCAAGATTCAATCGAAGTGACAGTTTTAATTTACTATCCAAACTTACACCCCGCCGTGCCTGGAATGGTGTAAAAGTGCTTAGCAGCTATTATGTAAGCAAATGGACCAAAAAAGCCGTTCAATGGGGCTATCCACTTTCCATTTCTTTTGAACCCACTACTTCCTGTAATCTTCGTTGCCCTGAGTGTCCCAGCGGACTCCGGGCTTTTACAAGACCAACTGGTATGCTGAAAAAAGATTTCTTTAGCGAAACCATTGACCAACTGCACAAAGATCTATTGTACCTCGTTTTTTATTTCCAGGGAGAGCCTTATCTCAATCCCAACTTTTTGGATATGGTAGAATATGCAGCTAAGAAAAAAATTTACACCGCTACTTCTACCAATGCACATTATATGACCGATGCGAATGCAAAACGTACAATAGAAAGTGGGTTAGATCGTTTGATTATTTCTATCGATGGCACTACACAAGAAGTATATCAGCAATATCGGGTAGGCGGCACATTGTCTAAAGTAATTGAAGGTGCTACGAATATTGTTAAGTGGAAGAAAGAATTAAACAGTAAAAAGCCTTTTGTAGTTTTTCAATTTTTAGTTGTAAAACCAAATGAGCATCAAATAGAAGATGTAAAAAAATTAGCCAAAGAAGTAGGTGTAGATGATGTGTGGTTTAAAACAGCACAGGTATATGATTATGAAAATGATCCCAACCAGTTAATACCAACCATTGATAAATACAGCCGCTATAAAAAAACAGCGGAGGGAAATAAATTCAAAGGAAAATTAGAAAATCATTGCTGGCGGCTATGGCATGACCCGGTTATTACCTGGGATGGCCTCGTAGCACCTTGTTGTTTTGATAAAGATGCGCAACACCAGCTCGGCGATCTAAAGGAGAAAAGTTTTAAAGAGATTTGGAAAAACGGCGAATACAATAGTTTTAGAAAAAAGATTTTAAGTGGCCGTAGAAATATTGATATTTGCGCTAACTGTAGTGAAGGCACAAAAGTGTGGAGTAGTGATTGATTGCCAAAAACCAACCTATGCATATTTCATCCTCTATCTCTACCCGCTTGCAATACCAGCACAAATCCCTCGTGGATATAATTGACGGATTAACTGATGAACAAGCAAGGCGTCCCATAATTACAGGTAAATGGTCCATATTTGAAAACATTGTACATCTTCAAACCTACCAGCACACCTTCATTAAAAGAATTCAAGAGATACTTACAGGAGAAAAGCCAAGTTTTCCAAGATATACTGCCGATGCCGACCCTCTGTTTCTTGATAATTGCGAAAGATCGATCCGGGAAGTTATGCATGATATGCTAACAATAAGAAAAGAAATGGCCGGAGAGATGCTTACTTTCAAGGATGCCGATTATTCTAAGACAGGTTCTCATCCATTATTTGGAGAAATGAATATTCTGCAATGGATTAATTTTTTTCTACTACATGAGGCACATCATCTGTTTGTCATTTTTAAATTGGCAGCTGAGCTAAAAAGAGAAGCTAAAAATTTATAAATCTGCTTACACAACTTTTTTACCACTTCTTCATTTCATCAAAAATAGAAGTGTAGAATGATGTAAAACCTTCAAAAAAATTACGGAAAGATTCGGATAATAACTTCATAAAATGTCAGGTTAAGGTTCGTACTGTAAAAGAACTGATTTTAAAATAACCAACAATACCACAAAGAGGGGATTTTTTGCACCATTGCTGCCCGGCTGATGTTAATAAAAGGCAAAGAATCTGCCGGAAATAAAAATAAATTTGATTATTCAATGTTGCAACATTAATTTTGCGGTATTGAATTTTAAACATTAAAAAATACATAACATGAGCGACTTAAGAACAAACGTAGACCAGTTGAATCAGATGATCCTGGAAGGAAATATTCTCCCTGCATTTGAAAAATTTTATGCCGATGATGTGGTAATGCAGGATAATGATTATCCTGCCCGTGTAGGTAAAGATGTAAATCGCCAATACGAAGAAGCCTTTGTAAATGGCCTTACTGAATTTCGTGGTGCCAAAATATTGAACACCATCATTAGTGATGATGTTTCGGCTGTAGAATGGTGGATGGATTATACCCACAAAGACTATGGCACCCGCACCTATCGCCAGTTATCTGTACAGCGCTGGAAAAACGGTAAAATTGTAGAAGAGAAGTTTTATTACAACAATTAATACCGGGAAAAAGGCAATTCATTTAAAAAGTTTCAGGCCTGGCGTTTTGCTTGCCTGAAACTTTTTACTTTTAATGCGTAAACTTAACGATATGGGCATTGATAAGGATATACAGCAAACAAAGTTTCGCAATGCGCATCAAAAAGCGGGTATTAATCTTATTTATACATTGGGATGGATCCGTGAGCGGACTAAGTCTATTTTCGATGCAGAAGATATTACACCGCAGCAATTCAACATTCTTCGTATACTTAGAGGAAGTTTTCCTAACCCCCTTTCTACCTTGCAAATAAGAGAAAGAATGCTGGAAAAAATGAGTGACACCAGCCGTATTGTTGATCGCCTTATCGCTAAAGGTTTAGTAAAAAAAATTACCTGCAAAAAAGACCGCCGCCTGGTGGATGTAATTATTACAGATAAGGGTAAAAAAATGCTGGAACGATTAGATGCCCGGCAAGATGAGATAGATGGGGTAATGGGCAATCTTTCAGAAAATGATGCTAATATTCTCAGCAATTTGCTCGATAAAATCCGTGATGCGGGTGAATGACGTATTTTTACCGTTCTGATTATTCATACTAATTTGAAAACATGAAACGGTTTTGGTTATTGCTATCCGCCCTTGCCTCTATTTTATTTTTACAAGCCCAGCCCAAGTACGAATTCCGTGGCGTATGGGTAGCCAGTGTTAATAATATTGACTGGCCTAAATCTGGCGACACAAATCCTGAAAGTCAAAAAGCTGATTATATCCGTTTGCTGGAAATGCACCAGAAAAATGGGATGAATGCAATGATTGTGCAGGTTCGTCCTGCAGCAGATGCATTTTATCCATCCACATTTGAACCCTGGAGCCAATGGCTTACAGGTGTGCAAGGTCAGCCACCTTCTCCGTACTACGATCCATTGCAATTCATGATAGAAGAAACGCATAAAAGAGGAATGGAATTTCATGCCTGGTTAAATCCATACCGAGCTGTTCATAATCTTGGCAGTTCTTCAGTGGCCGCTAATCATATCAGCCGTATTCATCCGGAATGGTTTTTAAACTATGGTGATAAAAAATACTTCGATCCCGGAAATAAAGAAGCACAAAAATTTGTGGTAGATGTTGTTCGTGACATTGTAAAGCGATATGATGTAGATGCAATACATATGGATGACTACTTCTACCCTTACCGCATACCCGGAAAAGAATTTCCTGATGCAGCTTCGTATGCAAGATCTGGAAGCAAGCTAAACAAAGACGATTGGCGCAGAAGCAATACTGATTCTATTATACAAGCAATTAGCATTGCTATCAAACAAGAAAAAAAACTGGTTCGTTTTGGCATTTCTCCTTTTAGTGTTTGGCGCAATAAGGATAAAGACCCCGTAAGAGGAAGCGATACCCGTGCCGGCCAAACCAACTATGATGATCTGTATGCAGATATATTATTGTGGTTGAAAAAAGGCTGGATTGATTATGTAACTCCGCAACTTTATTTTACGATTGGCCATCCTAAAGTCGATTACGCAAAAATGGTAGACTGGTGGAGCCGCAATAGTTATGGCCGTCATATTTATATTGGTCATGGTATTTATAAAGTAGAAGAAAAAGAACCGGGTTGGAACAATCCCAATGAACTGCCCAACCAGATAAAACAGTTGCGCCGCTATCCTAATGTGCAGGGAAGTATTTATTACAGCAGCCGTTTGTTTGATAAAAATCCAAATGGCTGGAATGATAGTTTAAAAGATAATTATTATAAGTATCCGGCTCTTTTACCTCCTATGCGCTGGATAGACAATGAAAAGCCATGGCCGCCTATTGTAGAAAGAACTATTACGCAGGATTCGGTAATACAGCTAATTGTAAAACCAGATCCGAGAAACCGGATAGAAATAAAATATTATGTGGTGTATCAGTACGCTACTGATTCGCACAGTGAAACATTTGGCAATGTGCCTAAATATATTTCCCGTTTTGTTACACTACCAGCTGGCTTTGAGTTTAAAGAAGTTCTTTCTTCTAAAAATTTCTCGTATCGCTATGTAATAACTGCAGTAGGTAAAAACAATAATGAAAGCGACCTGAGTGAGATCGCTATATTGGTGCAGCCGGGAGAAAAGAAATGGAGTTTTTACAAGCCATAAATCTACCTATTCCTGAGTTTCAGTTTGACTCTTCATATACCAGAAAAGTGAAAAGCCAAATATTATATTTTTCTGTTTATTCGCTCTTGCAATATTCAAGAGGCTTTTTGAAAAATCAACTCGAAACCCGTACCGGCTCTTTATTTCATAATGAGATGAAAAGCTAAATCCCAAGTCTAGCCTTTTGTATTGATCTGTCTCTTTTTTATGCAAATGTATAGTTGACGGATTTGTGCTGTTTCTTATTTTTATTTGACCGTTGAAACCATAAGAAACATATGGGCCACCTGCAATAGACAGCTGTTTTCATTTTCTTCAGAAAATTTATACCCGAAATGAATAGGCAGCTCAACATAGTTTAAGCGAATAGTTACAGAGTCAATTCTACCTGTCATAAAGCTTCTTGTATGAATAACTCCTTTCCCTGCATAGTAAGGGCCTGTTAATAATAACCAGTTCTCGTCAAAGGGAATTTCAATAATAGTCCCAATGTTTAAACGTGGGAGAAGTCTTTTTTGCGGATCAAAACTATAAAACTTAATAGATGCTAAATTTACACCAGCCCTTATACCGAATTTTGTTTGTGACTTTGCTAAAAAGGGTATGTAAAGCAAAACAGCAACCACTATTTTTCTCATAAAACGGTTTGTCTTACAAATTAGAGTAATGATTCAGAAAAGTAGCTGCCTGTTACTTAAATGCTTCTTAATTTTTCTTTAAGTATCATGTTTTACCTTTGCGAAACTTGCGGGAACTCAAAACCCGCAACTAATTTATAATTCTTAAATATACCCACATGCCCGGCTACGAACTCTGGAGTGATAAAGAACGAAAAGAAGTAAATGATGTACTGGAAACGGGCATCCTGATGCGCTATGGTTTTGACGGGCCAAGAAAAGGGATCTGGAAAAGCAAAGAGTTGGAAGAAGCTATCTGTAACACATTCGGCTGTAAATATGCACAATTAACTTCCAGCGGTACAGCGGCATTAACTACAGCCATGAGTGCTTTGGGAATTGGCTATGGTGACGAAGTAATTACTCCTTCTTTTACATTCGTGGCTTCTTTTGAAGCGATACTGAGTGTTGGTGGAGTACCGGTATTGGTTGATGTTGATGACACACTTACATTAAATCCTGAAGCTGTAAGAAATGCGATAACTCCCCAAACAAAAGCTGTGATGCCTGTACATATGTGTGGCAGCATGGCCGACATGGATGAATTAATAACTATTTGTAACGAACATGATCTTTTTTTATTAGAAGATGCCTGCCAGAGTATCGGTGCTACCTATAAAGGAAAACATCTGGGTACTATTGGTGATGCAGGAACTTTTTCTTTTGATTTTGTAAAAACTATGACCTGTGCCGAAGGCGGTGTAGTGATGACGAATAGTGAAGACCTCTATATTAAAAGTGATGGCTACACCGATCATGGGCATGATCATAAAGGAGCAGACAGGGGAGCAGACCTACACCCATTTATTGGCTACAATTATCGCATTTCAGAATTACATGCAGCTGTAGGCCTGGCACAAATAAAAAGATTAGAAGAGTTTTTGACTATTCAGAAAAAGAATAATGCTCTTCTAAAAAATATACTGGCCGAACTACCTGAAGTAACATTCCGCCGTGTTCCCGACCCTGCCGGTGACAGTGGAAGTTTTATAAGCTGGTTTTTGCCTACTGCAGAAATTACAAAATCAGTAATAACAGAAATGAAGGTACAGGGAATATTGCCCGGTAATTTTTATTGGTTCGATAATAACTGGCACTATATCCGCAAATGGGATCATCTTAAAAACTCTACTACCTTAAATGCATTACATCCTGATCTAAAAGCACAGGTAATACATCATGCAACAAAGGATTTGTCTGCCAGTGATGCTATTATGAGTCGCTGCATCTCTACTTCTATCAGCCTGCTCTGGACAGAAGAGCAGATCAAAGAGAAAGGTGAAAAGATGGTGGCTGTAATTAAGAAAGTATTAAGCGCAGAGAAAATCGCTGACTAAACTCTTCTTATCATAACGGGGCAATAGTCTATTAATGCTATTATAATAATTTAAAAGAGCTGTATAGATTACTTTTGTAAATTCAGTAATTATCAACGGCATGAATCCTACAAAACTATTCAGTGATTTTTTTAATAGCGAGAAGAGTTCCGGTATTGTACTTATTATCAGTACTGCTTTTAGTCTACTGTTAGCCAATTTTTTTATCGGGGAAAGCTATCTTGATTTCTGGCATCAGAAAATCGGATTTTCTATAGGTAGTTTCAATATCAATTTAAGCATTGAACATTGGATCAATGATGGGCTTATGGCCATTTTCTTTTTATTGGTAGGCCTTGAAATTGAAAGAGAAATATATGCCGGGGAATTATCCAATATCAAAAATGCTTCTCTACCCATCGCTGCTGCTATCGGCGGAATGGCAATTCCTGCACTAATACATTTTGCGTTTAACGCTGGCACTACTACACAAAACGGCTTCGGTATTCCAATGGCAACAGATATAGCTTTTGCTTTAGGTATTTTATCGTTAGCAGGCAAACGGGTTCCGCTGGTACTTAAAGTATTTTTAACTGCCCTGGCTATTATGGATGATTTGGGTGCAATAATGATCATCGCTATTTTTTACACCAGCGAATTACAAACAACCTATTTACTATTTGCATTAGGAATATTTGCAGTTTTATTTGTATTGAATCGCTTAAAAGTACACCATCTTATATGGTATATATTGGGCGGTATCATCATGTGGTATTGTATGTTGCAGTCAGGTGTGCATGCAACTATTACCGGTGTATTATTAGCCTTTGTTATACCATTTGGTAATGGTAGTGAAAAAACAGTATCTTATAGATTACAACACTGGCTGCACATTCCTGTGGCATTTATTATTGTTCCCATATTTGCTTTTGCTAATACCGGAATTATATTCAGCGGTAGCCTGGCCGATACATTGACAACCAATAATAGCCTGGGTATTATTGCCGGCCTTTTAATTGGAAAACCATTAGGTATTTTATTGCTGTGCGTTATTGCTGTTAAATTAAAGCTGGCTAAACTACCCGAAGAAGTAAACTGGTTGCAATTATCTGGTGCCGGAGTATTAGCTGGCATTGGTTTTACCATGTCTATATTTATTACGCTACTGGCCTTTAATGATGCAGAAGTGATTCAACATTCTAAGATTGCAATACTGTTGTCATCATTATTGGCGGGTGTCATTGGATTTCTGCTGGTGAAAAAATCCACTTCATCATCTGTTATAAATTAATGGCTACTGAAGAGGCTTTATCGCATTCGGTTTTTGCTCCAAATAGTTTACATATTCCAGCGAACCAAGCCGAAAACGGAAAGAAACCGTAGTGAGTTTTTCCAGTTGCAATTCCTTTTTACAAATAAAGCCAAGCTTATCTGAATAAAGCGATGGACTTATACTCTTTATATGAAGAGGCGCTATACTTACAAAAAAAGGCTGGCCCAAGCCTACAAATTTTTTACTTTTTTTGTTCGCCATTATTATTGAGGGCAAAGACAAGAAGTAATTATCTCTCATTTGAGCCTTTTTCTTATATATACTTGAAAAAGAGCCTCCTGAGGAATTTTTAGATGCCCCAATCTGTCCAAAAACTTCCCCGAAAAACATTAACAGCAACACAACAAGAAAACTACAAAGTCGTTCCAACATCTTTCCTTAATTTGTATTTAAATTTACGGCATTATTTTTGATGATTGGCCGGATTTTTGAAAAAAAAGCCCAGCCACTAAAACCCCTAAACGAACCATGGCCCTTAGCCAAAGTTTACAGCAGCGGATGCTGCAAAAATTGTCGCCCCAGCAAATTCAGTTAATGAAGTTGCTACAGGTACCTACGGCAAGCTTGGAAATACGGATTAAAGAAGAGATGGAAGAAAATCCTGCCCTGGAACTGGATGAAGACACCCATGATGATGGTGCTGATGAGTTGAAAGATGAATTTGAAACTCCCGAAGAGGAATACGAAGAAAAAGATGGTAGCGAAGATGAATATGAAAATATTGATGTAAGCGAATATGTTTCCGATGGGGATGATGAAGTAGGAGACTATAAACTACGAGATGACAATTATCCTGAGGAAGACGAAGGCCGACAATTACCTTTTAAAACAGAAACGAGTTTTTATGAACTGTTGCTGGACCAGCTTGGTCTGCTTAAACTGGATGAAAAAGAACAGGCTATTGCTGAGCAAATAGTAGGCAGTATAGATGAAGATGGATACCTGCGAAGAGAAACATCTGCCATAGTTGATGATCTTGCTTTTCGCCAGAACATAATTACCGATGAAGCAGAAGTAGAAACAATCATCAAACGTATTCAGCAATTTGACCCACCAGGTGTAGCCGCCAGAGATTTGCAAGAATGCTTACTGATACAATTGCAAAAACAAAAAGACGAAGGCAAACCTGTTGATACCGCTATTAAAGCTATCACAAAATACTTTGATGAGTTTACCAAAAAGCACTATGAAAAAATTCAACGTGGATTAAATCTTGATGACGACCAGTTGCGTGAAGTAATGCAACAAATTGTTCGCCTTAGTCCGAAGCCGGGTGGTAATGTAGGAGAGATAAGCAAAGCAGAAAGCTTTGTAGTACCCGACTTCTTTATTTTTAATAATGCCAGCAAGCTTGAATTAACATTGAATAGTCGCAATGCACCTGAGTTACGCATCAGCGAAGGATACCGGGATATGCTGAAAGAATACGACCGGGGTGCTAAGAAAGATAAACGTCAAAAAGAAGCGGTAATATTCATCAAACAAAAAATTGATGCGGCTAAATGGTTTATTGATGCCATTAAGCAACGGCAGCATACATTGCTTAGCACCATGAATGCCATCATGGAGCACCAGTATAATTTCTTTTTAACGGGTGATGAGACAGAATTGAAGCCAATGATTTTAAAAGATATTGCGGAGAAAACCAACCTGGATATTTCAACTGTTAGTCGTGTAGCTAACAGCAAATTTGTGCAAACGGAATTTGGAACTTATCGTCTCAAGTTTTTCTTTAGCGAATCATTAAGTACCGATAGTGGCGAAGAAGTATCAACCAGAGAGGTGAAAAAGATCCTAAGCGACATGATAGAGGGAGAAGATAAAAAAAGGCCACTGAGCGATGAACGTCTTACTGAATTATTACAGGAAAAAGGATACAATATTGCCCGCAGAACCGTGGCAAAATACCGGGAGCAGCTTAATATTCCGGTGGCAAGGCTTAGAAAGGAACTGTAATTTTTTAGCTTTTAAAACGGCAAATCGTCTTTATTCTCCATTTGTCCTTCTTCAAAATAAGGCTGATCTATAGGCCCATCGGTACCAGTACTATTTGAAGCACCTGCTGGTTCTATTTTCCATGCCTTTACATCAGTGTACCAGCGACCGTTATACTCCCGGCTTTCTACATCAAAAGAGATAGACAGTTGCGAACCAACTTTCAGAACACTTTCGCTTATTTTATCTCCCCAAATAGAAATACATACTTTTTTAGGATAAGTACCTTCGGTTTCAACAATAATATCTTGTTTTTTCCAGGTACCGTTTTTACCTGCACCAGTTTGCGGGGGTAATAATTGAATAAGCTTAGCCGTTAATTGCATGGAAAAATATTTTAAAAGATGAAGGTACGCATAGGCAATCAAATACTGCTTTGCAAGTACCGTTATGAGGGTATTTTTTTAAAAAAACCCTTTATTCATTCTTAATAAATAAGCAAATGATTACTTTAGTCAGCTAAATACAGTAACCACTTTTTATGGTATTTGCGAGCCTGATTTTTCTTTTTGTCTTTCTTCCATTGTGCTTATTGCTTTATTACACCACCAAAAATCCAAAATGGAGAAATTGGGTGTTGATCGTTTTCTCACTTGCATTTTATGGCTGGGGCGAGCCGATCTGGATATCCCTTCTTATTCTCTCATCGCTGGTGGATTGGGGCAATTCTATTTTTATTGATAAACATCGCGGCACCAAATGGGCTAAAATTGGTGTCACTTTTACAGTAGTGTTCAACCTGGCTTTATTGGCCACTTTCAAATATGATAAGTTTATAGTGGACCAAGTAAATGAGATGCTCGGCACATCATTTACAGCACCTGGCTATGCATTGCCATTAGGTATCTCTTTTTATACATTCCATACTATTTCTTATGTGGTAGATGTGTATCGGGGTGATATAAAAGCCCAACGAAATTTCCCCAATTTTTTAATGTATGTATCGCTGTTCTCCTCGCTGGTGGCCGGCCCTATTATTCGTTATGCCCATGTAGAAAAGGAAATTTATGGACGAAAAGAAAACCTGACCGATTTCAGCCTCGGTGTTTCAAGGTTCTGTATTGGTTTATTTAAAAAAGTAGTCATCGCCAATATTGCTGCGCAGATAGTAGCCAAATACATGGGCGATCAAACCAATATTATATCATTAACCGATGTATCTGCGCTTTCAAGCCTGGAAGCATGGGTTGGTTTGATCATGTTTGCCATCCAGATCTATTTCGACTTTTCAGGTTATTCAGATATGGCGATCGGGCTGGGCAGAATGTTCGGCTTCCATTTCCGGGAGAATTTTAATTATCCTTATATCTCAAAGTCAATCGGCGAGTTCTGGCGACGATGGCATATTTCGCTGGGAAGTATTTTTAGGGATTATGTATATATACCACTTGGCGGAAATAAAAAAAGAGTCTATCTAAACCTGTTCATTGTTTGGTTTTTAACCGGTATGTGGCATGGCCCCAGTTGGAATTTTATTTTCTGGGGGCTTTACTTTTTCATCTTCATTGCGTTGGAAAGAGCTTTCCTGTTAAAACTCCTGGAAAAAGCACCTGCATTTATTTCACATATTTATGCACTGGCAATCATAATTCCAGGGTGGGTGATTTTTTATTTTACAGACACAAACATGCTTATCGCCTATGTGCAAAAACTATTCTCGTTTGAGGCTGGTGCCAATGGAAACTTTGAAGTAATGAATACGCTTAGTACCCATTTGTTCTGGCTGATTCTTGCCCTTATACTTTGCATGCCTGTTTATCATACGGTAAAAAACTGGATAGACAAAAGAGCTGGCCGTGTTAATTTTTATAATACTGCTGTAATAGGGTTCAATGTTGTTCTACTTTTTATATGTGTGGCACAATTAGTGGGGAAAAGCTATAACCCTTTTATTTATTTCAGGTTTTAATCCGTGTAAAAATGGACTCAACTATTATAGAAAACGTTTCTCCTGCTTCAAAAAAGATACACACTGTTAATGTGGTCATTTTTTGCAGCTTGCTTTTATTGGGTGCTGTAGCTTCTTTAGCCATAAAGAAGGATTCTGTTTCGGTAATGGAAAATAGAAAACTAGCCGCTATGCCAAAATATTCCGACAGTTTATTTTGGAGTGGCAAGTATTTTAAACAGATTGAAGAGTTTTATGCTGACAACTTTCCCCTAAGAGATAAATGGATCAGTTTTTCTGACAGATTCAAAAATAATATTGGCTTTAGCAGCAGCGAAATAAAAATATACGACCCCGAAAATGATGCGGAAGCAAATGAAAAAACTGATACTACAAAAGATGAAACGGGACAAACCGGTCCACTGCCAGATGATGGTGCTACCGGCGAAGTAAAAAAGAAATTATTTGTATTTAAAAACAGGGCCTTTGAAATGTTTGGTGGCGGCCCGGCGATGGGAAAATCTTATGCAAATGTTATCAATGAATATAATCGTTTGTTAAGCCCCGGTATTCAAGTTTATAATTTAATTATACCGGTTGCATTAGAATTTGAAATTACCGAGAAGTATGCGAAACTGCAAAAACCCAATCGCCCCGCTATTGAAAGTGTTTATAATACATTAGACTCTAACATTAAAAAAGTATGGGCTATTGATGAATTAAGAAAACATCGTGGTGAATATATTTATTTTAATACCGACCATCACTGGACCAGCCTTGGTGCATATTATGCGTATCGGGCATTTTGTTATACAGCCGGACTTACTCCTGTTTCGTTAGATACAGTTCCATCCAAAACAAAAAATTCTTTCCTGGGTTCTTTATACAGATTAACCAAAGACCCCAAGCTAAAAGAAAATCCAGATTCTGTTCGTTACTACCTGTTCAAAGATTCTGTGAATTTTTACGTGGGTGCCAGCAATAAAATTGGCTATTGGAATAAATCAAAAATGTATGGCGAAGGTGCCAGCGGCCCTAATAGTTATTCTGTTTTTCTGCAAGGCGACCTACCGGTGGTAAAAATGGAAACGCAACATAAGAACGGAAGAAAAATTGCCGTTGTCAAAGAATCATATGGTAATGCATTTGCACCTTTTCTTATTAATAACTATGAAAAGATAATTGTGGTTGATCAACGATATTATACCGGCGACTTTATTGCAATGCTAAAAGCAGAAGGGATCAATGAATTACTATTTATCAATAATATTTTTGCTGCGCATACGCCGTTTCATATTAATAAAATAAAAGGATTAAAAAAATAATGGTGCGGCTTCGCCATATAGTTTTATTTTTTTTTATTTCGCTGACCGCTTGTAATTCAGGCAAAAATAAAAAACACCCCGCCGGAACAGATACGGCATCAACCGTACAGAAAATAATACTGCCACCATACCAAATACCGGAAGTATTACCTGATGATGGGCAAGTAGGAGTAAAGAAAGGAGCCGTTTTTATTTTTAAAAACCGGGGCTTCGAATTATTTAGTGGCGGCGGTGGGAATGGCAGGCAATATGCATCGGTTATTAATACATACAATCGGTTAAAAATACCCGGGCTTACAATTTATAACCTCATTATACCTAATGGGTTTGAATTTGAAGTAACAGAAAAATATAAAAAGCTTATTACACCGGCCAAAATTGCCATCAATGCAGTTTTTGCTGCTGAAGACCCTGAGGTTATTAAAATAAATCCAACGGATGAAATAAGAAAACATCGTACAGAATACATTTACTTCAATACAGATCACCATTGGACAAGCCTCGGTGCTTATTATGCCTATCGCAGTTTTTGTGATGCGGCTGCGCTTACACCAGCTTCTTTAGATAGTATTCCATCAAAAGTAAAACCGGGGTTTCTTGGTTTATTTCACCGCCTTACAAGATCTGTTGTATTAAAAAACAACCCGGACTCAGTAAGGTATTATCTCTTTCCTGATTCAGTCAATTTTTATATTGGTAGCAGCAAGTCTATTGGTTATTGGGCTAAATCAAAAATGTACGCCGAGCAGGTAAGTGGTGCTAACAGCTATTCTGTTTTCCTGCAAGGCGATCTGCCTGTTTGTAAAATAGAAACACAATTAAAAAATGGGAGAAAGATCGCATTGGTAAAAGAATCGTACGGAAATGCTTTTGCCCCTTTCCTGCTCAACAATTATGAGAAAGTGATCGTTGTTGACTCCCGTTATTATAGCGGCGATTTTGTTGCTATGCTAAAAGCAGAAGGGATCAATGAATTACTTTTCCTTAACAATATCTTCGCTGCACATACACCTTTTCATATCAGTAATATAAAGGGATTATTGAATCCCGGCAGTCCTAAGGCGAAACCGTAACAGTTTATGGCTTTATAGTCTATTCTTTGTTGCTATTTAAAGAGCAGAAGTGTCACAAGTAGTACAATTTTTGGCGATTGCAACAACTACAATCGAAAAACAATAAACTATAAACTAAGGTTCTTTTTTACCCAGGCCACTTTAGGTTTCAATTCGGCTGTGTATTTATCTCCCGTTGCATACTTCACATATTTTAAAAAATGGTAATAATCGGCTTTAGGATATTTCTTTCGCCAGTTATCGTATCGCTTATCCTGCCATTTTTTATAATACTCAATACATTCCTCGTCTGACTCAAATTTCTTACACTTATTTCCTTTTACATAAAATCCAAAAAGATTATGATACCGGAGACAGCATTTTTTGCAGTTAAGGTTTCCTGTTTCCTGCATACATTGAGCCATTACAAAATCTGGATGCCTGATTCCGGCAGCCTTAATGGCATCATACATAGCCTGCATTTTAGCCTTGTCAATTTTCTGAGAAAACCCCTGTTGAAATGTAAAAAGGAGTAGGGTGACAATTAATAGTTTCTTCATGCAATTTTTTTTAAGTAAATAATTTCAAACTGCCTTATAGGAAACCCAGGGGGTTTTAGGATTAATTACCTAAATATACAAAAACCGCTTCTTTTAAGAGATTCCTTTACTTTGCAGAAACAGCAGTTTTTATGAACACACCCATGATGAGAGATGAGAGCAATGAGTTGCAAGAAATGAGAAGTCCATTATTTTCACCTCAACCAGCTATGTTAAAGTTTGTTGCGAAATTTATTTCCTATTTATTTCATCCTGTTTTTGTTCCGCTCTATATGGTGATTTTCTTGGCCTATGTCCATCCCTATCTTTTTACTGCGCTGGGCGAATGGAATAAAACCAGGATAGTTATGATGGCCGCATTAATGTTCACATTTTTTCCTTTGATAACTGTACTTCTTTTAAAAGGGCTGGCATTTATTGATTCTATTCATCTCCATACAAAAAAAGATCGTATCATTCCACTGATTGCTTGTGGCGTATGGTATTTCTGGATCACTTATATCTGGTGGAACAGTAATAAAATGGAAGATGCTCTTCCTATTCCAAAAGAAGCAGTACAGTTAGCATTAGCCACATTTATTGCATCCTGGATGGCATTGATGGCAAATATAAAAATGAAAATCAGCCTTCATAGCATTGCCGTTGGAGTAATGGTTACTCTTTTTATATTAATGGCCATTTCACAAGATTTAAATTTTGGCATATGGTTGTCTGCTGCTTTACTTGTTACTGGCTTAGTTTGTACAGCGAGGTTTATCGTTTCAGATCATACACAGCAAGAAGTTTATGGAGGGTTAGCGATTGGAATAGCCTCTATGCTAATTGCGAGTTGGGTTTTTTAATAAGCAGGCATTACCACAAATTCCAATCCACCGCAATTGTCTCGTTCCTTGATGTTGGTTTCTGCAGACCTTTAGTTAGCTGCTCCACTCTTTCTCCAACCGTTTTCTTCAACTCACTTATTCTCATGGTAGGATATTTATTCATGGCTTCCAGAATTGAATAAGTAAATACGCCGTTCTTTAAATCATTTCTCTCCAAGGCAAACTGTGTTCCGGCTGCGGCTGAAATAATAGTGGCTCCTGTGCTCTTACCTACATTTACAAACAGGCTCTGCATTAATTCAAAGCTATTTTTTAAACCAAGGCTTCCTTCCTTTTTATAAGCGACCGGTTTTAGTCCCTTTATTAACGAGTCAGAGCTTGCATTTAATGTAACAAGGTCTTCTTTATCCACTTCTCCGCTGTGGCAGGCATCAATTAGCATCAATTTTTTTCTGGCAGGAATACTATCGAGTAAATTTTCCAATTCATCATATGGTAAACCATGTTGTTCCGGGCTTTCAAAATTGACTGGGTAAGTAGAAAGATAATAATCGTATTCCTTACTCAACAAACCATGCCCGGAGTAGGCCACAATTACTTTATCGTTCTCAGTAGTTTGTTGCAGCTTTCTTTTAAATGCTTTTACATTTTTTACAGTAACATTCTCGTTGAACAATGTATCTATGATGATATTGTTACCATATTTTTCCTTTAGCTTTTTAGATAGGTCTCTGATGTCTTTGGCACTATATTGCAAATTGTATTTGCTTTCTACAAATTTGTCAATACCAATGCCGATAAAATAAAGTTTTTCTTTCGATTTAACGACTGGTGTGTAGTTCACTCTCAATGGCAACCGATAACTCTCTGTACCATTAACATCTGTAATAGAAGTTTCTAATTGGTTCTTGCCTTCAGATAACTTAACTGTAATGATAGTATCAATACTATTTTTATTATTCTTCCGGATGCTAATTCCCCGTTGACCAAACACAGGAACTTCGTTTAACCAAACATTAAAACGATCTAGTTTATAAGTACTATCAAATCCTTTGATATGCAATTTTAACCTGTTGCCTTTTTGTTCATACTGTATGGTCTCTCTATTAGCAAAGTCTGCTTCCAATACACTATAGCTTTCGCTAAAAGCCGCTGTATCAATACCCAGCTTTTTTATTCTTTTTTCCCATGCTCTTCGATAACTTTTGATTAAAGCTGTATCAGTACTACCAATCGCTTCCAGTACTTTGTCGGGTCGGTTATATTTTACATCGAGCTGTTCGAATGGGTAACGTATCCCGTTTACTTCAAATGACAATTCCTTTACAGCATTCTTTGTGCCATAGTAATATCCTACCCCAGATTGGCTATTCAGTAAGGTAAAAAAATCTGTGTTGAACAGTACAAAATAGGACCAGGCGAGTTTCCCAGTGCTTATATCCCAAAACTTTAAAGAATTATCAAATCCCGCACTCATTATAAATTTTTTATCTGGAGTAAGACTCGTTTTGTAAAGCATTGAATTATTAAAGGCGATTTTATGAAGCAGCGTACCATCTGTTGTGTTGCTTATTTCAAGAGAATCGCCAGCTTTTACTAAAAGCCTATCCTGGCTAAAAGTTGCTGTTTCATAATTTACTAATGGATTGTCAAAAACTATAAGTACAGAATCTCTTGCTGCATCAATAACTGCTGCGGCGTTTTTTGATGCAATAAATATAAATTGAAAGTCGGTACTATATTGTAGTGTATGGATTGTACTGTCTTTAATTGATGTATATTTTTTAAAATAGTTGCGATTTTGAATATCAGCCAGAAAAATTTCTTCACCGGCGAGATACAACACATTACTATTTTTATCAAAAGCCACCGTGTTTGCACTTTTTGTGGTTTTAAGTTCCATTGCTTTAGTGCTATTTTGCACATTCCATATTTGAACTGGCTTAGTGGATACGACAGAGGCTGCAATATATTTTCCATCTGCACTATATTTTAGACTACTAATCCAATCATTAAAGGGTATAACATTTGTTATTTTTCCGGAAGATAGATTCCAGAGATGTGGTGAATAGGATACTGCGCCTTTTGTAATAAGGAATTTTCCATCTGCACTAAACTCCACTTGTTGCCGATAGCCTTTACCTTCATTAAGCGATTTTGTAATCTCCATGTTAGCAGTATTGCATAGTTTAATACTGCTATCAGTAAGTATCGCCATTTGATCTCCGCTACCATTGTAAATAGCGGTAGTAATAAGATTAATACTGCCCATATAGTGCCCATATAATTTACCAGTAGCACTTTCCCAAATTTTAACCGATTTATCCCAGGAAGAAGTAATAATCCATTTGCCATCAGTACTATAAAACGCCGAATTAACTCTATCGCTATGCGCCGGAATCGTAAATCTTATTTTCCCGGATTTAGCATCCCATATCTTTATTGTATTATCGTATGATGCTGATACTATACTCAATCCATCAGGGCTATACGAAACTGTAGCAACAATTCCAGAATGGCCTTTTAACTCTTTTAGCAAATTGCCTGTAGCGGCATCCCTGATTTTTAGTACACTGTCAACCGTACTTGTAATAATATGTAAACCATCTGGGCTAAACGAAGCCCACCTGACATAGTGGTTTTCTTTAAAAGAAGCAACCCGCTTCTTTTGGCTTATATTCCAAACCTCTACTTTAGTATTGGTCCATGCAAGTATATTTTTTCCATCCGGGGTAAAAAACGCCCATATTTTAGGGCCAGCACCAGCCAATTCAATCTGGTTAACCAACCCTGTCTTTATTTCATGAATATTTATTTTATTCCCCTTCGTAGTTAATAAGAAATTATCATCTTTACTAAAGTCGCAACCATCTTCATCGGTTGAAAATATAATTGTTCCATTTTCAACATCCCATACTTGCCCATTATCAGTTAGGATATACTTGCCGTTATGACTATATATAGCGTAATCTGTTTTATGTTCAATATTTTTAGCAACCTTGCCCGTGAGTACTTCCCAGAATTTTATCGTTTTATCCTGGGTAGTAACAAAAAACTTCGCATCCGGACTAAAACTGGCCGATCTGATATTAATTCCCTGGGCAGCTGGCAGTATCAACTTTGTATCCTGTGTAATCCCACGGATTGAAAACAAGAAAAGAACCGCTATGTATAAATATATTTTTTTCATGTGGTAGAATAATGGCCTGATGTTGTACCCAGCCCCAAATAATAATAGATTAATTTGAAAACGATTACCATAAATTCCAATCCACCGCAATAGTTTCATTTCTTGATGTTGGCTTCTGTAATCCTTTGGTTAATTGCTCTACTCTTTCACCAACCGTTTTTTTCAATTCACCTATTTTCATTGTTGGGTATTTATTCATCGCTTCCAGGATTGAATATGTAAATACACCGTTCTTCAAATCATTTCTTTCCAAAGCAAATTGTGTTCCTGCTGCCGCAGAGATAATTATTGCACCGGTACTCTTTCCAACATTTACAAAAAGGCTTTGCATTAACTCAAAACTGTTTTTTAAACCGAGATGCTTTTCGTCTTTTTTATAGACCACGGGTTTAAATCCTTTTATTAATGAATCAGAACTGGCCGTAAGTGTAATTAAATCTTCTTTATCAACTTCACCACTGTGGCAGGCGTCAATCAGCATCAGTTTTTTTCTGGCGGGAATACTATCCAGCAAATTTTCCAGTTCATCATAGGGTAATCCATTTTGCTCTGGGTTCTCAAAGTTCACAGCATAGGTCGATAGATAATAATCATATTCTTTACTCAACATTCCATGACCTGAATAAGCAACAATTACTTTATCATTTTCGGTTGTTTGAAGCAGTTTTTGTTTTAATGCTTTTACATTGCTGGTGGTTACATTTTCATTGAACAAAGTATCAATAATAATATCATCCTTATATTTCTCTTTCAGTTTTTTCGATAAGTCCCTGATGTCTTTGGCACTATACTGTAAGTTGTACTGGCTTTCTGCAAACTGGTCTATACCAATACCGATAAAGCGAACTGATTCTTTTTGTTTAACTGCCGGAGAATAATTTACTGTTAGCGGCATCCGGTAACTTTCTGTTCCGTTCACATTGGTGATGGACGTTTCAATTCTATTTTCTTCTTGTGAAAGTTTGATGGTGATAGTGGTGTCAAAATCATTCTTATCTCTTTTACGAATATTAATTCCCCGTTGACCAAAGATGGGAGTTTCATTTACCCAAACATTAAAACGATCCAATTTATATGTACTATCATTCCCTTTGATTAGAAGTTTTAGTATTCCAGTTTTTTGTTCATACTCAATTACATCTCTGTTTGTAAAATCGGCTTCGGGTACGCTATACCCCTCTCTGAATGATGTGGTATCAATGCCCAATTTCTTAATTCTTTTTTCCCAGGCTTTGCGATAAGACTTTATTAATGCTGTGTCGGTATTACCGATTGCTTCGAGTACTTTGTCGGGTCGGTTGTATTTAACATCGAGTTGCTCGAAGCCGATTATCTTTAGATCTTTTGTAATATAATACAACAGCCTGGCCGATTCTTTGTTGCGTTTATAATAGCCCCTGGCAGTTTGAATGAAATATTCGTTATTATTAATTTCAGCAAATGTGTAAAGCAATTTGCCATTTTCAGTATCCCATACTTTAGAAAGGCCATCGCCAGATGTAGAGAATACTTTTTTTGCATCAGCGCTGAATCTTGCTGACATGATAATATTAGTATGTCCTTTTAGATCCTCAATTAAACTGCCTGTGTTCGCATCCCATATTTTAGTGGAATTGTGATCGGAGGCAGCGATAAATTTCCTGCTATCCGGGCTGAACTGAGAAGAGTACGGGTAAATAACCAAGCCTTCAAGGGTTGCAATCGAAGTCCCGGTAGCAACGTCCCAAAGCTTTGCCGTATCTACTTTTGCCATTTCTCCTGAAAGTACGGTGATGAATTTCTTACCGTCTGGGCTAAATTGATTGAATCTCCCTTCATATTTCTGAGATTCGTATAACAATTTTCCGGTGTTGGAATCCCATAACCTAATCGTATTTTCTTGAGATGCACAAATAATTCTGCTACCATCCGAACTGAACTGGGGACGGTAGCCTTCGAATGTCAATAGATTTTTTCCATTTGTTGCATCAAGTAATTCAAAAGTACCGTTCCATAAGGCTGTAATGATTTTTTTGTCGTCGGAACTGAAGATTGCGGTGCTTATTTTTTCGGAATGCACGGCTTTACAAATCAAATTACCAGTTCTAATGTCCCATACTCGGCTATTATACGTGTCAGCCGTAATGATTCTATTACCATCATGGCTAAACTGTACAAAGCTAACATTTGAGATATGCCCACCCAGTTCAGCGATCAGCTTTCCACTGCCGATTTCCCAAATTCTGACTGCCTTGGCATTATTAGCGGTAGCAAATTTTTTACTATCCGCACTGAATTTTATTTTGCAACTTGAGTTAATCAACTCGTTTGTACTAAAAAGT
The DNA here is from genome assembly GCA_022843585.1 of Chitinophagaceae bacterium. Taxonomy (GTDB): domain Bacteria; phylum Bacteroidota; class Bacteroidia; order Chitinophagales; family Chitinophagaceae; genus JJ008. The sequence goes on along the minus strand of JALHNJ010000001.1, from coordinate 182,785 downwards.
AATTTTCCTTTCGCCGTTAAATCAACAAGCAAATTCCCATCATTCACATTTCTAATTTTTAAGTGTCGCTGCTCATAAATGAGGGCCATTTTTTGAACATCGGGACTGAAATCTATTGAATATATCCATGGAGAAACCCATCCGCTAATACCGCCAAGAAACTTACCTGTTGCAGCATCGAAAATTTTTCCGGAAAGAGTCAGAACTTTTTTACTGTCTGGGCTGAATGAAGCATAACCACTTTGAGACTCCAAGTCGCTTATCAATTTCCCGTTTTGGAGATCCCATATCTGTGCAGAATACCGGGCAGCAGTGGTTAGTTTCTTACTATCAAGACTGAACTGGGCAAACAGAATTTCGGGTTCTTGTATTTTAAATGTATGTATCAACCGACCGAAGCTGTCCCACAATTTTGCCGTGCTATCAGATGAAGTTGTTATTATTTTTTTTCCGTCAGGACTAAACAAAGCAGAATTAACTTGCTTGTTATGACCTGTTAGTTCAAAAAGTAAAGCCCCGGTTTCGGCGTCCCAAAGTTTAGCCGTGTGATCCTTAGATGATGTGATTATCGTTTTCCCATCAGGACTGAACCGTGCAGAAGTAACCTCACCCTTATGACCGGTCAACAAGAGGAGTAAATCACCTGTTTGAGCATCCCAAACTCTGGTACTGAGATCTGCAGATGAGGTGACTATTTTATTAGCCCCTGAATTGAAATAAGCAGAATTGATGGCAGCATAGTGTCCTTTCAGTTTAAAGAGTAATCTTCCTGTAAGGGCATCCCATACTTTGGCAGTACTATCATCAGAAGATGTAGCAATCATTTTCCCGTCAGCACTGAATTGAACTGAGTTTATCCCTTTCAAATGTCCGGTTAAATTAAATAATAACGAACCTGAGGCTACATCCCATATTTTAGCTGTACGATCTTGTGACGAACTAACAACCTTTTTTCCGTCGGGACTGAATTCTGAATAAGTAACTCCTCTTAAATGCCCTGCTAAAGTAGAGAGCATTTTGCCTGTTGCAACATCCCATATTTTTGAAGTGAAGTCTGCAGACGATGTGACTATTAATTTTCCATTCGGGCTAAATTTTGTGGAATAAATAGTATTTGAATGAACAAATGGCAACACCAACTTCGGCTGCTGTCCAAATAAATTAATATTATACAACAGCAGCAATAAACAAATGCCATATAGCCTCTTTATTATCATTACCAAATCTTTAGTAAAAAGTAGGACTAATAATTTATTTGCCCAATACCATACAATGGGTAGTTTTTTGAGTTTACATTCTTAACTTCAAAATCTACGGGATAGAATTGAAAAAACCTATACTCTAACACTGAAAACCCATTGATTCAGTAAACTGAAAAATATTTTCCCCAAATTATTAGTTTTTAAATACTAAATCATTTAGTTTTGGATCTGGTCGGGATTTTCCGACTTACAATACGCAAATAAATAAATTTAACCCATGGCAAAAGCAGACAAAACACCCGAAACTACTGGCAACAACAGTGAAAAATTTAAAGCCCTTAAGCTTACAATGGATAAGCTGGAAAAGGACTACGGCAAAGGCAGCGTAATGATGCTGGGCGATAAAGCCGAAACTATGCAAGAGGTAATTTCTACCGGTTCTATCGGTTTAGATGTTGCGCTTGGTATTGGTGGACTTCCAAGAGGACGGGTCATTGAAATATATGGACCAGAATCTTCTGGTAAAACAACCATCGCTACACATGTAATAGCCGAAGCACAAAAGAAAGGAGGCATGTGTGCTTTTATAGATGCTGAACATGCTTTTGATAGCTCGTATGCTAAGAAACTCGGTGTTGATGTTGACAATCTTTTAATATCACAACCTGATTATGGTGAACAAGCCCTTGAAATTGCAGACCGTTTGATTCTTTCGGGTGCATTGGATGTAGTGGTGATCGACTCTGTGGCAGCACTCGTTCCTAAAAGTGAACTGGAAGGTGAAATGGGTGACAGCAAAATGGGATTGCATGCAAGATTGATGAGCCAGGCATTAAGAAAATTGACCGCCACAATTTCTAAAACAAATACCATTTGTATTTTCATCAACCAGCTTCGTGAAAAGATAGGGGTGATGTTTGGTAATCCCGAAACAACTACCGGTGGTAATGCATTGAAGTTTTATGCTTCTGTTCGTTTGGATATCCGTAGAATGACGCAGGTAAAAGATGGAGATGAAGCAATAGGCAACCACGTAAAAGTAAAAGTGGTAAAGAATAAGGTGGCACCTCCCTTCCGTGCCGCTGAGTTTGATATCATTTTTGGAGAAGGTATTTCTAAAACGGGTGAAATAGTGGATATGGGTACAGAATTGGGAATCGTTCAGAAAAGTGGTAGCTGGTACAGCTATAATAACGACAAATTAGGGCAGGGCCGGGATTCAGTAAAACAATTGATGGTTGATAATCCTGAGCTGGCCAACGAAATAGAAGGAAAGATCAGGGAGAAAATAAAAGAAATGCAGGCTTCTTAACTATATATTTATCAAGAATTTAAGATGGGTTAGTCAGTAAACCCTTTTGCAGCCGCAGAAGGGTTTTTTCATTTATTCACAAAAAATTTAAAGTGTTTTGCATTATTCAATGTTTAAACATTGTATATTTGTTTCACAAGGCCAACTAATGCTGGAAATTCCTCGTTATAGAAACTACAATTATGAATCAAACTAAAACTAATAGAGGTAACAATGGAGTGGCTCATCTTATATTTGGCCTTCTGCTGATTGCTTCATTTTTTCTTTCCTGGGTTTCTTGGGAGGGTTCACCAATAAGCGGTTACTCGATGCCGGCTGGTGATTTTTTTGCTACTTCTGGTTCAAAATTCGGGCTTGACAATCCTTTTCCCCAATTCAATTTTACTTTATTAATATTCTGGCTCATTCCTTTGTTAGCTGTCATTTCAATTCTAGTAAGCTTTCAAAAGAAAAAATCATTTCTTTTTGCCGCCATAGCAAGTGCTCTTTCCTTATCGCTGGTAGCAGTGTTTGTTTTGTTCACCAATACATTAATAAGTCTTGGCGTTGGTAAAGGATTGTTTGCAATGCTTTCACCATGGATTTATGTACATGCTGTTGCTGCCATTGGCTTTGCTTTTTCTGCAAATGGTGGCAGCGTTGTTAAGAAATTGGGCTGGGTGATAATTGGGCCGGTTTTTGCATTTGCGAGTTTCATGTTTATACAGCAGCACCTGGAAAAAGAGACATTTGATGATACAGCCAATGTAAAAGCTGATTATACCGTTAATGCTGACGCTTTAATTAAAGAGTTTCTTACAAATGATACTGCTACAAACAAGAAATACCTTGATAAAGTTTTAGTTGTAAATGGGAACGCTTCTGCTGTAAATGTGTTACCAGATTCAACCAGTACAATTAAATTTGAAGACAGTAGCGGATCCTACGCAATTTTCTCTTTAGCGAAAACCGAGATTGAAAATGTAAAGAATATAAAATCTGGGGATGCTATATCATTAAAAGGGGTGTGTAGCGGAAGTATTTTTAGTGAAATATTAGGTACTACATCTATAAGTTTTAAAAGGGCAACTTTAAATAAAAAATAATCCATAGCCCTGCTATGGTAATAAATTAAATATTAAAATAAAAAACAAACAAATGAAAAAAACAATTCTATCTCTTTCTTTCTTTGCTTTTACTGCAACAGTAATGGCTCAAAAGTTAACTACTTCTTCTGCTGTGGTAACATTTGATGCTACAACGCCAAAAGATGCTTTACCAAAAGCAGAGAATAAAACAGTAATCGCATCTTTTGATAAAACAACCGGTGCTTTAGCTTTTGAAGCTGCGGTAAATAATTTTGCCTTTACAAACCCAATGATACAAGACCATTTTAACGAAGAAAAATGGATGAACTCTGCAGCTTTTCCAAAATTTACATTTATTGGTAAAATTGATAAAATTAGCAAGATTAATTTTACCAAAGACGGCACTTATGATGTGGAAGTGTCTGGAAATATAAATGTAAAAGGTGTTTCACAACCAATTAATGCGCCTGCAAAAGTTACTGTAAAGGGAGGGGCTGTATCTGCTACTTCTAATTTCACAATTAAACTGAAAGATTTTGGCATTACCGGCCAGGCTATTGATGCTGGTAAAGTGGCGGAAAAACCAACAGTTGCTGTTGCTGTTCAGTTTTAATCAACATATCATTTTTTGTTAAAAGCCCTTCCATTATATGGCAGGGCTTTTCTCTTTTTCAATAGCACATTTGCTAAATTGCAAGACAATGGCTTTCACACTTCATAATCCTTTTTCCCCGGCTGGAGATCAACCCGATGCAATTCGTCAACTTACGGAGGGAATTCTTAATGGGGAAAAATACCAGACATTGCTGGGCGTAACCGGAAGTGGCAAAACATTTACCATTGCCAATGTGATTCAAAATGTACAACGACCAACTCTTGTATTAACGCATAATAAAACACTCGTTGCTCAACTTTATGGAGAGTTTCGTCAGTTCTTCCCCGATAATGCAGTTGAGTATTTTGTTTCATATTATGATTATTACCAGCCCGAAGCATATATGCCGGTTAGCGACGTATACATTGAAAAAGATCTTAGCATTAACGATGAACTGGATAAACTTCGGTTAAGAGCTACGTCAAGTTTACTAAGCGGACGAAGAGATATTATTGTGGTAGCTTCCGTTAGCTGTATTTATGGTATGGGAAATCCTACCGATTATGAAAACGGAATCATCCGTATTAATAAAGGGCAAACAATTTCACGCCAGGCTTTTCTTCATTCATTAGTTAATTCAACCTATAACAGAACTACTATTGATTTTAACCGGGGAACATTCCGGGTAAAAGGAGACACGGTTGATATTAATCTTCCGTATGTTGATTATGGCTACCGCATTACTTTCTTTGGAGATGAGATAGAAGAAATAGAAAGCATAGATGTTGTTACCAGTAAACGAATAGCTAAGATGGAAAATGCCGCCATATTTCCGGCCAATTTATATGTAGCACCAAAAGATATTCTGCAACAGGTATTATATGAAATGCAGGATGAAATGGCAGCTCAGGTTGAATATTTTAAGAAAGAAGGAAAATATATTGAAGCGCAACGATTGAGTGAACGAGTGAATTATGATATTGAAATGATACGGGAGTTGGGTTATTGCAACGGTATCGAAAACTATTCCCGTTTCTTCGACAGAAGAAAACCGGGCACAAGGCCTTTCTGCTTACTGGATTATTTTCCAAAAGATTTTTTATTAGTAGTAGACGAAAGTCATCAAACCATTCCACAGGTTAGCGGTATGTATGGCGGTGATAGAAGCAGAAAGCTCATTTTAGTTGATTATGGATTTCGTTTACCCTCCGCATTAGATAACCGTCCACTGAATTTTCATGAATTTGAATCACTCACCAATCAAACCATTTATGTATCTGCAACACCGGATGATTATGAGCTGGAGAAATGTGGTGGGGTAGTGGTAGAACAGGTAGTGCGGCCTACAGGTTTATTAGATCCACCTATTGAAATTCGCCCAAGTGTAAACCAGATAGATGATCTGTTAGATGAAATTGATAAACGAATTAAAAAAGGCGATCGGGTATTGGTAACAACATTGACCAAACGAATGGCAGAAGAGATGGACAAGTATCTGCATCGTATCAATATCAAATCAAAATATATACACAGCGAAGTACATACATTGGACAGAGTTGAAATTTTGCGGGAGCTTCGTTTAGGTGTAATAGATGTATTAGTAGGTGTAAACCTGCTTCGTGAAGGATTAGATCTGCCAGAAGTTTCATTAGTAGCCATATTGGATGCAGACAAAGAAGGGTTTTTGCGCAACGAAAAATCCTTAACTCAAACGGCCGGCAGAGCAGCCCGTAATGTAAATGGCCTTGTTATCTTTTATGCGGATAAGATGACAGAAAGCATGCAGAAAACAATTGATGAAACTACCCGCCGCCGTGAAAAACAAATTGCCTGGAATATTGAGCATGGCGTAACTCCAACAACAATCATCAAATCAACTAAAGATGTATTTGCCCAAACATCAGTATTAGATATTAAGGGCTTCGATGAAAAGAATCCTTACGCCATTCCAAATGAAATGGATATGATCACACTGGCTGCCGAAGAGCAGGCTGAATACAAAACCATCCCACAGGCAGAAAAAGCCATTTCAAAAATTAAGAAAGAGATGGAGAAGGCGGCGAGAGACCTAGATTTTATGGAAGCAGCCCGTTTAAGGGATGAAATGTTCCTGCTCCAGAAGAAGCTTACGGAAATGAAGAACTAGCCTCTCGTAGTTTTACGAATCCCATCAAAGTACTTGTGCCCGATTTTATCATTTACACTATCCTAGTTCTTGCACACACACAATGGCAGGTCTATCTTAGCAATAGAATATCAGAGAAACCCAAATTTTTAAAATCCAATAAATCCACTATTTATGAAAAGAAGAGTTCGTAAAATCGCCAACTTTTTTGCCTTCAATCTTTTGTTCTTCGCTTTATACCTGAACTTCATCCATAAAGATAAAACAGGTGTTCCTGGTATGACACAAACGGCCAGTCAGCAAAATACAGCAGCTTTTAGCGGTACCGTATTAGTTGACAATCCGCAACAAAATGGACAAAAATCTGACCTGTCTACTTCTATTAAGCCTGTAGCTACTAAAGAAGAAGAAGGTAACACAGCTCTAAAACTTTCTATTAATTAAACCCAAAACAGTTGTAATAAAAAAAAGCTCTTCTTGCTCCCGCAGGAAGGGCTTTTTTTGCTTTAAACATCGCTAAGTTGAAATCTTTACCTTAGCAGCATGGAAAAAAAAGTCTTTCTTTTGGATGCATTTGCTCTTGTTTTCAGAGCCTATTATGCCCTTATCCGCAGTCCCCGAATAACTTCTAAAGGCAAAAATACCAACGCACAATTTGGCTTCACCAATGCACTGGTGGAATTAATAAATAAACAGAAGCCATCACACATGGCAGTTTGTTTCGATACTTCTGCTCTTACCGAACGCCACACAGATTTTGCAGATTATAAAGCCAACCGGCAAGAAACACCGGAAGACATTAGTGCTGCTGTACCAGATATTAAAAAAATAATTGAAGGTTTTAATATTCCTGTTATTGCTGTTGATGGCTATGAGGCTGATGATGTGATTGGAACGTTGAGCAAGCAGGCAGAAAAAGCAGGGTATGAAGTATACATGGTTACTCCCGATAAAGACTATGGTCAACTTGTTTCAGAAAAAATAAAAATATACAAACCCGCCTACCAGGGAAATGATGCAGAAATATTAGGGCCGGAAGAAATATGTGCCAAGTGGAATATAAAAGATGTAATGCAGGTAATAGATATGCTGGGCATGATGGGTGATGCAGTTGATAATATTCCGGGTATACCAGGTGTAGGTGAAAAAACGGCCGCTAAATTTTTAGCAGAATATGGTTCGCTTGAAAATACTTTAGCAAATGCAGATAAGATAAAAGGTGCAATGGGTGAAAAAGTGAGGAAGGGAAAGGATATGGCTATTCTTTCAAAAAAACTGGCAACGATTATTACGAATGTACCCGTTGAATTTCATGAAGAAGATTATAAACTCAAAGATTGGGATAAAGAAAAACTGAAAGAAGTTTTTGCAGACCTGGAATTTAAAACATTAGGAAAACGATTATTAGGTGATGATTTTTCTATAACTACCGGATCAAAAGGAGTAGTGGAAAAAGAGATTCCGCAGGGAATACAAACAGATCTATTTGGTAATATCATTGAGCCTGAACCCATAAAAGCAGAACCTATACACAGCGATGATGATGAGTCAGCTTTGCCAGTCGATAAAAATATTAGCAACACAGTACATAGATATGAATCAATAGAAGGTGATGTTGCTATTAAGAAATTAGTGACTGATTTACAAAAGCATACTGAAATTTGTTTTGATTCTGAAACAACCGGCATTGATGCGAATGATGCTGAGTTGGTAGGTTTAAGCTTTGCTGTAAAACCCGGCGAAGCATTTTATGTTCCTTGTCCTGCGGATCAGGAAAGAACAAAAGAGATATTAGCACAATTTGAGCCCTTGTTTGCTGATAAAAACAAAACATGGATAGGCCAAAATACCAAATATGATATGCTGGTATTGAAATGGTACGGCATAGAACTGGCCGGGAATATTTTTGACACCATGCTGGCGCATTATGTAATAGAGCCAGATGGGAAAAGAAGTATGGATGCACTTAGCGAACGCTTCTTAGGGTACGAACCTGTTTCTATTGAAGAATTGATAGGTAAAAAAGGAAAGTCGCAGGGCAACATGAGAGATGTAGAGATTGAAAAGATAAAAGAATATGCCGGGGAAGATGCAGACATAACACTCCAACTGAAAAATACATTTGTTCCGTTACTAAAAAGCAAAGAAGTAGAAAAAGTATTTAATGAAGTAGAAAATCCGCTGGTAAAAGTGCTGGTGGATATGGAATTTGAAGGAATAAAAGTAGATACCGACTTCCTGAACAGCTACTCCAAAGAGTTAGAGAAAGATGCCAAGAAAGCAGAAGAGAGTGTATACAAACAAGCAGGTGTACGTTTTAATCTTGCTTCCCCAAAACAATTAGGTGAAGTATTGTTTGATAAATTAAAACTGGATTCATCAGCTAAAAAAACAAAAACAGGCCAATATCAAACAGGTGAAGATGTATTATTGAAGCTTGCAGCCAAAGGACACCAGATAGTAGAAGATATTTTAATCTTCCGGGAGTTGACAAAACTAAAATCAACTTATGTTGATGCATTGCCGCAACTGATTAACCGAAAAACTGGAAGAGTACATACTTCATATGGCCAGGCTGTAGCAGTAACCGGAAGATTACAAAGCAATAATCCTAATCTGCAAAACATCCCCGTAAGAACAGAAAGAGGTAAAGAGGTGCGTAAAGCATTTGTACCAAGAGATAATAATTATATTTTATTATCTGCAGACTATTCGCAAATAGAATTAAGAATTGTTGCTTCCATCAGCGGCGATAAAAACATGTGTCAAGCTTTCCAGGATGGAACAGATATACATACAGCTACTGCCGCCAGAGTATATAATATTGATGAAAAAGAAGTAACCAAAGAAATGCGCTACAAAGCCAAGAGTGTAAACTTTGGAATCATCTACGGACAAGGTGCATTTGGGTTAGCCGATAATCTCGGCATCAGCAGAACAGAAGCAAAAGAGATTATTGATAATTATAAAAAAGAATTTCCGGGTATTCAGAAGTATATGGATGATACGATCAACTTCGCCAGGGAAAATGGTTATGTAGAAACATTGATGGGAAGAAAACGTTGGCTACGGGATATAAACTCCGCCAATTTTACAGTTCGTGGTTTTGCGGAACGAAATGCTATCAACTCTCCTATTCAGGGAACTGCAGCAGATATGATTAAACTAGCCATGCAAAAAGTGCATGCTGCTATGAAAAAAGAAAAAATGCAAAGTAAAATGTTGTTGCAGGTACATGATGAATTAGTTTTTGATGCATTAAAATCGGAAGTAAAAGAATTAAAACCTCTGATCATTGAATGTATGCAATCTGCCATGTTCCTCCCTCATAAAGTCCCGGTGATTGCAGAGTGCGGGGAAGGCAACAACTGGCTGGAAGCTCATTAAACATAAATTCATGAACTGGTCTTTTTATTTTCAGGATGTATTAATTATTGGTAGCCGCTATTTGCTGATAGCCAGTATTGCCTTTATTATTTGGTATGTATTATTCCGTCGCATTGTTCAATCAAAAAAAATTCAGCACCGTTTTCCAAAAGCCATAGACTATACCAGAGAAATTGGTTTCTCTATCGCAACGGTTTTTATAATGGCATTTATTCCGGCCTTGGTGTTAGGAAGTCCGGAGTTGGCAAAGCATACAAAGTTTTATACGGACATTAATCAGCATGGAAATCTTTATTTTATTCTTGCTTTCCCATTGATGGCCATCATGCATGACACTTATTTTTACTGGATGCACCGGTTGATGCACCATCCTTCGGTTTTTAAATTAGTACATCTTATTCATCATAAGTCAACCAATCCCAGTCCGTTTGCGGCTTATGCTTTTCACCCTTTGGAGGCTATTGTAGAGGCAGGAATATTTTTGGTATTTGTTTTTACTATTCCCGTTCATCTTTTTCATTTACTGTTCTTCTTTTTATTTATGATAATCTACAATGTATATGGCCACTTGGGCTGGGAACTTTATCCCAAAGGGTTTAGCCGACATTGGATTGGAAAGTGGATCAACACTTCAGTTAACCATAACATGCATCACCAGTATTTTAAAGGCAATTATGGTTTGTATTTTCTATTCTGGGACAGAATGATGGGAACTATCCGAAAAGATTATGATGAGAGATTTGATGAAGTAAAAAGCAGAAAATAGCCGAATGATAGTAATAGTCTGGATATTTTGGAATTGCCGTAGCTTACAAGAAATTTAAAAGCAGAAGCAACTTTTTCTTAAAGGTTCGTTTTATAAATAAATTATGAGGTTTTGTGTATTCATACTAAGAAATAGTGTTCCTGCACTTTTGCTTATCCTTATATATACAAGTTGTGCAAAGGAGTATAGTTATGAAGGCTCACCTATATCGACAGCTAATGACACTACAAATATTCCAGGTGTTAGCCAGCCATACATATGCCCCTCCTGTATTACTAATACAAATTTTCAAGAAAATAAATGGAGTTTTAGCGACAATGGCTTGCTTCGCTGCGGCATAATAGATACGGCCATTGCAAATCCTACCAGAACTGGCTTCACTTTTTTTGGCCCATCGGCCTGCTCTATCGATACCGGAATTATTATGACAATAATACTTGACACCACCCGATTAAACAGGGATTTATATAACATAACCTACAGCCGTTCTGCTTTTTATTATTACGACAATGTTGCCAACACCTACATTTATATGAACCGGCAGCAATCACCATTTACAGTGACAATTGAAAGTTATACCCATAACGACCGAATGATTACAGGAAGTTTTTTTGGCTTTGGTTATCGGGCAACTTCAGGTGGCTCTTCTATTAATACAGGTAAGTTTAAAGTGAAGCTGCTTTAGTTACTACTTTCAGTAAAGGTTTTACCACTCTCATAAACCATAACACAAAAGAGGTTGTAAGTTTGCAACCTATGAATCCAGTAATTTATTATTGCTATGATGCCTATTGCGGATGGTGCTATGGTTTTAGTACTGTTATAAAAAAAATAGCAGAAGAATACCACAATAAGCTTTCGTTTGAAGTATTGAGTGGTGGAATGATCCCTGCTGAAAATCCAAGGCCTATTTCAGCTACAGCCAGTTATATCAACGAAGCGTATCATAGAGTTGAAGAGTTAACAGGAATTAAATTTGGTGAAGATTATCTCTGGCATATCCGAAACCCGGATAAAAGCGATTGGTTTCCACATTCCGAAAAAGCCGCTATTGCTATGTGCATTTTTAAAGAGTTGTATCCGGAACAACAGGTAGCATTTGCTGCAGACTTGCAATATGCCTTACATTATGAAGGAAGAGATTTGACGGATGATGAAGCGTATCGTTTGCTATTGGAAAAATATAAAATTGATAAAGAAGGTTTTTATAAAAAGTTGGGCAGCGAAGAATACAAAGAAAAAGCCCAGTATGAATTTGCCCTCTGCAAGCAATTACAAGTGACCGGCTATCCGCAAGTACTTTTACAAGTGGCTGAACAAAAATTTTATTTGCTGGCAAAAGGTTATACAGACTATGACACATTAAAACAGCGTATCGAGTCTGTTTTAAAAGAAGCTCAATCTCCTTCTTCATAACTTAATACTCCACTATGATTCTTACCGTTACACTAAATCCCTGCATTGATAAAAGCTCATCGGTAGAAAAGTTTAAACCTGAAAATAAACTTCGGTGTACCGAGATAGTAAACGAACCCGGCGGTGGTGGAATCAATGTGAGTAAAGCACTAAAAAAACTAGAGTCTCCTTCTGTTGCGCTATTTCCGGCCGGGGGACATAATGGAAATATGTTGTGTTCATTATTAAAAGAAGAAGGGATTTTATTTCATGCCGTTGATACAAAAGTGGAAACAAGAGAAAACTGGATAGTGCTTGAAACAAGCGGCAATAACCAATATCGTTTTACTTTTCCCGGAAGAGAGGTATTAGAAGAAACCATCAAAACATTGGTTGACCAGATTCGTTCCTTTTCACCAACTTATGTAGTAGCTAGTGGTAGTTTGTCTCCGGGCCTTCCCGATTATTTTTATGGATTAATTGTAAAAAATGCAGCAGCAGTGGGAGCTAAATGCATTGTAGATACAAGCGGTCCTGCATTACAGGCATTAAAGGGAAAAGGTGCCTATCTTATAAAACCAAATAGCAGTGAGTTGTGTAAAATGCTTAATGTAGAGACCCTGGAGAAAAATGAAATTTCGGATGCCGCACAACAGGCCATTGCAGACGGCTTTGCAGAAATCATTGTTGTTTCCATGGGGCCAGAGGGTGCCTGGTTAGTTACAGCCGATGAAAAATATTTTGTAGCTGCTCCACTGGTGGAGAAAAAAAGTACCGTTGGCGCAGGCGATAGTATGGTGGCTGGCATTACATACTCGTTGCAGAAACAAGTGAGTTTGAAAGAAGCAATTCGTTTTGGTGTGGCTTGTGGCAGTGCTGCCACCATGAATCATGGCACTCAGTTGTTTAATAAAGCTGATGCTGAAAAATTGTTTGCCACTATTTCTATATAATAATTTTTTAGCAGTGCCCTGTTAAAGAATTTAACGAGCAGAAAAAAATAAGCATGAAAAAAGATATTGAAAACCGTGACGATTTGCTTTTACTCATGCAAGAGTTTTATAACAAATTATTAGCCGACGATTCTATTAATTATTTATTTACAGCTGTCGCCAATATTAATCTCGATCATCATTTTCCAGTGCTGGTTGATTTTTGGGATAGTGTACTTTTTCAATCAGGCACTTATCAAAAGAATGCCATGCAGCCGCATCTTGCTTTACATCAAAAATCTCCATTAGAAAAGCATCATTTTAATACATGGCTTGGATATTTTAAAACAACAGTAGATGAGTTGTTTGACGGACAAAATGCTTTTGTAATTAAAGAAAGAGCTACCAGCATTGCCACTGTGATGCAGATAAAAATCAAACAGTTAGATTAAACTACTGCCTCTTATCAAGTATTTTTTGTGAAGGAAATACTTTGTTTGTACCTTTTCTTCCTAAACAAAATAACATGAAACAAAACCTGATTGCCTTTTGTTTGGCTGCATTACTATTTACAGCCTGCAATAATGAGAAGAAAACAGATGCCGCTACCACTGATGATAGCAAAACAGAAGCCCCGGCAACATCTTCTATACCTTCTGCTCCTACTGATTCTGCAGGAATGGCTGCTATGATGGAAGCCTGGATGGATTTTGCAAAGCCTGGTGCGGAACATGCCTGGATGGCCACCCATGCAGGAACATGGGTATGTGATTCTGTAAAACAATGGATGGATCCTTCACAACCACCAACAACAGCAAAAGCTACTGATGTAGTAACGATGGGAATGAACGGCTTGTACCAAATGAGTGACTTTAGCAGTTCCATGATGGGACAACCAATGATGGGGCACGGCCTAATGGGCTATGATAAAATGAAAAAGAAATTTGTGCTGAGCTGGATTGATAATATGGGTTCGGGCATTGTACGAATGGAAGGCTCGTATGATGATGCTACAAAAACATTGAACCTGTCTGGAAAACAATCAGACCCGGGAAGAAAAATGGAAACTGATATAAGACAAGAATTAAAATTTCATGATGATAACAGTTACACCATGGCGATGTATGGCACCGGGCATGATGGAAAGTCGGAACAAAAATTTATGGAGGGAACTTTTAAGCGGAAAAAATAAAACTTTTGATTCTATACACAAAAGCTCTGGTTAAACATATCAGGGCTTTTTTATTTCTACAATCACCGGGGCTTGTTCATATTTACTATCTGAAGTAAGTTGAATTGTTTTCTTTGTTTTATAATTCATCAGGTAAATATCATAACTTTTTTCGTCCGGTGTGCTTTTATCCATTGCCAACCATTTACCATCACTACTCCAGCTATGCCAGCCGCTACCCATTTCTCCGCTGGTAATTTGCCATTGCTTTTTTCCATTTGGCGTTATAGCATAAATCTGGTGTTGCCCTTTTTGCCTCGACAAATAGCTGATAAATTGATGCTTGCTGTTCCATTGTGGTGGACCGGCATGATACTCGAACCATTGTGTAGTTGTATCCCCTTTCGGAAAATGTGTGAGCTGATATTTCCACGATCCTGAACCAAAAGGATTGGAACTGCAGGCTTTAAAATCAAAGCAGAATCTCCATAATTCATCCGGTACTATTTTCCGGAGTGCCTTATCAGGTCGGTAAACCATTATTAGTTCCTTTCTTGTTGGAATATATAACGGGTCCCTCTTAGTAGAAACAGTATCGTCAGTTATTTGTTTGTATGTACCATCATTAATATTAACCTCAAACAATTGATTTCTTATTGCCTTCCCGATTCTTCCCATCACCAGTAAGTGCTCACCCCGGACATTATCATATCTGCTCATCCAGCTATCTTCTACTTGCAGGCTTGAAACTTTCCTTTTACCATTTCCCCCCGCATCCATTTCATACAAAAAATAACATCGGTGGCAAGTATCAATATCACTAACATAGTACACTTTATTTCCTGAAGCATAATAGACCCATTCTACACCGGGTGTATTGGTGATGTTTTTTTTGTCGGAGCCATCCATGTTCATGCTATAAATATCATAGTTGTCCTTTTCCCGATCTTCCAGCACATTGTACAAAATTTTATACATAGTCTTTTGTGCAAACAGAAAATTGCTGAATAGCATAACCATTAAGAACATTGCTACCTGTACACAGATTTTATCCCGCCTGTTCATACGCCTGCTTTATCCAGTTAACCAACTCCTTATTGATTGTTTCCTCTTCCTCAACTCTTATACGATGCGTACACATAGCATTCCAGCTTTTACCATCTTCTACATTTCCAGTGGCGGCTACACCTTTTATATTTAATCCTATATCCAATCTTGTTTTAGTGGACGGTTGAATGATGGCAAACTGTTTTTTTCTTCTCAAACTTACATAGGTTTTTTTGGGAGCCACTTCTACATCGCTCCCAAAGTTGTTTATAGCTGCCATTATTTTATCATACCAAGGCTTTAAGTTTTCTTTGCCTTTATATTGTTCTACTATCCAATCGGTTTCGTTTTCTGGCGCACCGGCATGAGATTGTTTGGCAAAATGAACAATGGTATTTGCATTACCATGAGTAAAGCCATGTTTTTCTTTCAGGAAATTCACCAGTTCACCATGCTTTGCAAAGCCGCTTTTGTTTACGATACTAATCCAATCGTTTAGTTTTTTTCCTGTAGCTTTTTCAATATTGGCAATCTGGGTTTGTGTTGCCTTGTCAATTGATTCGTTACTCATAAAAACTGTTTTGGTTTTAATATCGTTAGTCACATTTTTTAACAGCCACCCCATAAGGATATACCTTTGCCAGCATTATTTTACTTTTAACAGCCGGATCTTCCAACATAAACTGCAGCGCATCTTTTTCATCTTTCGCATAAAAGATAACGAGCCCCTTCATCTCAGGATCATTGAGTTGCAATTCCATTTTACCGGCCAATATAACAGTTCCGCTATCTTTCATTTGTACAAGTCGTTTATAATGCTCCCCAACCACAGCCTGGTCAGCCGGTGTCCAATTAGCTTCTACTGTATATTTTTCAGTAAGTGTAAGC
This sequence comes from Chitinophagaceae bacterium, assembly GCA_022843585.1. GTDB lineage: Bacteria > Bacteroidota > Bacteroidia > Chitinophagales > Chitinophagaceae > JJ008. The sequence goes on along the minus strand of JALHNJ010000001.1, from coordinate 166,898 downwards.
ACTCCGAGCCATTCTTTTCGCTTTTCGCCAGTACCATTTTGTGCAATGCACTGAGCCGATATTATAATAGTGATGAGTATTAGTAATTCCTTCATTTGTACGTATTTATTTTTTCTTTCTGCTGTCCTTCAACTCTGTTTCATATTTTTCTATCCATTCTTCGACTGTTATTTTAGTAGCCAGTTCGCCAATCAACTTATATGGAATGTCTTCTGCTTTTTTATACCGTATGCAGCTTTTACCCATGTCTAATTTTTTAGGGCTTGCTTTTGCATGCGCCTCCTGAAACCATTTTAGCAGTTTAGGATCGGCATAAATACCCATGTGGTATAGATTAATGGAATTCTTCTGCGAAGCAATACCCATGAACGGCAAAGGATCTTTTGGATTGCAATGATACCCCGCGGGATAAATGCTATGCGGAACACTCCAACCCATCATACCATAACCCATTTCCTCTTTAAATCCTTTAGGCAGATTTTTCTTAATTACTTTACGCAGTTCACTAATTGCTTTTTGCCTTTCTTCCGATAGTTCTGCTATATAAGCATCAACAGTAGTTGCTTTTGATTGCATAAAATCAATTTTATTGGTTCGTACACAATATCAATATGAAATGTTATTTCTCCAGCAACGATTTCAGGTTACTTAAGCCCGTACTAAAGTCATTTCCGATTGCTTTTTCCATGTTCATAAATAGCTTCATTGTATTCATAGGATAATTCATACTACCCTCAAAACCCCAACTTACCCTGGTGCTATTATCATTTATTGCTTCAGTTGTCATACTGGATTGAGCCACTGATTTAAATGGTTTTATAAATCGCAATTCAGTATTCAATTTTTTTCCTTCTTCAATGCTGATAATTTCCTGCTCGCCCTGGCCAACTTTTTTATTGCCTTCCCATGCACTTATAAAACCAGGAGTTCCATCGGTACCCTTATACTCTTTTTTCATATTCGGGTCCATACTGCCCCATTTGCTATAGTTGTCCTGGTTTTTTAAATGCTTAATGTAATTAAATACTTCAGCATTGGGTTTATTAATTACAATTTCACGGGTAGCTTTCATTCCTTTTGGAACAAATAAGCCTGCCACTAATAGGGCTGCTATGATGCCGAGAATAATATAAAGTACTATCATGTTATTGAGTTTCTATAATTATAAATGAAATGTTATGCAGGAACTGAATGTAGCCCAATCCTGTTGCCTTCCGTATCAATAATGACCGCCATAAATCCATATTCAGGAGAAATTTCTGTTTTGGCAAGAAAAATTTTTCCGCCAGCAGCTTCCACTTTATCCAAAACATTTTGTACATCCGGATTTCCATTCAAGTATATTAATGGACCATCGGTTGATGAGGGTTTATGAAACCCACCACTATCTACCAAAGCACCGCCTACCTGTGTCATCATGTCATTTAATGGGAACATCCGCATTTTAATATTCTCCAGGTCCATTGGAATGAGTGTGATACCAAAAATAGCTTCATAAAATTTTGTGGCTCTGTTGAGGTCGGTGGTTCCTATTTCGAACCAGCTGATAGCATTGTTCATGTTATTGGTTGGTTTTAGTTGTAGTTAAATTTATTACTTTTTTTCTTTTGCTATTTCCTTCATCCGTTTATACGCTGTAGTTATCAGCTGTTTTAAAACGGCTATATCTACATCCGCCAGTTTATTAATGTATAAACAGGATACACTGGTTTTACATTTACCCAATTGTTTTACCAAGTCTTTATAATAATCAATCCCCGGCATAATGTAAATAGTCAGGTTTTGCTTGCGGGGTGAAAAGCCAGTGATAAACCAATCACCTTCCTGTTTACTTCTTTCAGATTTATAATGATAAGAGCCAAACCCTACAATACTGGTTCCCCACATTTTTGGTTCCTGTTTGGTAACCTGCTTCATCATTTTAAGAATTATCTCACAATCCTTTCTCTTTCCTTCTTCTTTTATTGTTTGAAGAAAGGCCTCTACACTAGCTTCATTCTTTTTTGTTTTTATTTCTGCCATGTGTATTAGTTTATATCTTTTCTTTCTTTCAATTTGATAAGCTGCCCTTCCAATGTCTTTTTAGCTGCATCATTGGTTGCCTGTGTAATTGCTTTTTCGGCAGCTTTTATTGCATTCGTAAAATCTCCTTTTGCGGAATACGCAAACATCAACGCATTGTTTACAGAGAATACATCTCCGAATTTTGTTTTAGCTCCCTGTAAAATTTCTACTGCCTTATCATTTCTTTTTTGGCTGATTAACACCCTGCCGTATCCTACATATTGATTCATGTTTGCAATGGCTAGTGCTTCTGTCATTACCGAATCAGCTTGTTGTAAACGATTTAATTTTTCATAGCCCGTTGCCAGGTTTCTTAAGCTTACATAACTTTTTTGACCATTGAAACCAATAACAGCCCGTTGTGCCCAACCTAAAGCCTCTTCCAAATTAATGTTTTTATTAAAACAATAAGAAGATGCCTGAATCATATTTGTACTATTGAAATTTTTCTGACTGGTAGTTTGTTCCCGCAATCTTGCTAGAACAATATTATCTACATCAACTTCTACCTTAAAGGGAACAGATAGCCTTTCCCATTGCATTGCGATAACACAAGATTTTTCTTTGTGCTCAATAAATTCATATTTTAACCATTCCACACTTTTATCCAACATTACAGGCTTTACATCTACCCGAAGTGCATCATACTTTTCATCGTAATAAAAACTACCCCAGGCTTCTGATTGGTTGGAGAAAATAAGAGTAACATTATCTGTGCCTATCGCCATGTGTAATCCATAAGTGCCGGCTTTTATGTCTTTGCCTTCAACTTTTACATCATGCTCAAAACTAATAGTGGTATTATCATTAGCACCGGCCCTCCATGGGGCAGTCGCTTTGTTTGTAATAAAGCTAGTGGTGCTGAAACCAAAGGGAACAACATTGCCATCCCCGTAAATTTTACCTTCCCTTTTATTTACATCAGGTCTTCCGTATGTAATGGTAATGCTTGTAATGCCTACTTCTTCTGATATTGTTGCTCGTGGATTACCCCCAACTGCCGGCACATCCATTTGAGCAGAGGAAGAAAAAGCTAAAAGTATCATTGCAGAAACAAGAAAAAAGTATTTCATATAGCAGTCGTTTTAAATATCGATAAAGCTATTAATATTTACAAACTCTCTCTTCTTTTTTTCTTCTGTATTCAAAATCATACTCTGTGGTCCAGCTTATACCATTATCCTTTGAAATTTCTCCGTGCTGTCGCAGTTTCACAGGACTTATATTAGTAAATGTCATTTTACGGATAGCCATGGTATCTTTTGAAAAAGGAAATAGAGAGGAACTATAAATGATCTTATTGTTTTCAAATTTGCCAATCAAATATTCATTACTCCCACCCGCATTATCTACCCATGTTTGTTGCCACTGTTTTGTACCAGCATTGTAAGTATTGAAACTTTTTCCTGCAAAGCGAATACCCCTGTTTACAACAGCACTTGTCCATTCTTCAAGTATTACACAGCTATCGAGCAACAAGGTTATTTTACTATCGCCAGCTTTTTGTCCGTTAGTATTAAATGCTTCCCATTGCCCAAGCCAAAAGTCAAACTGGCGATATTCCGGGCGGCTACAAGGTTTTTGAGAAATAACAGGTATTACTAAGCAAAAAAACATGGCAGTTAATAATGGCTTTCTCATATTACTTTTTGGTATAGACATCTTCGCTTTGTTATTAGCTGAAACACTCATCCCTGATTATCGCCACACAGCAATACTAGCTTCCATCAAAATAACAGGCCAAGGCTTTTGTTCAAACAGACTGGCAATAACATGAAGTAAATAGCAAAGGCTTTCAGTTCTTTATTTGCTACTCTGTAAATCTATTATTTTTAATAAAGGCTTTGCAAAATAAACCCGGAAGAATAGGAGGTATGGGCAAGAAAAAACCGTTCTGCTTTATGAACCCTTTAAAAGGCCCGGTTCAACAGAACGGTTATCATGTATAGCCAAAAATGAGAATGCTTAGTTTCCGCCACCACCTGGACGTTGTGGTCTCATACCCGGTTCAATTTCTTTTTTCCAGATCTCGTACTGCGCTTCCGGTAATATTTTCTTCAATTTTTCGTCTCTTGCTTCCGTGACAGGCTGCATTTTCGCTTGCGATGCTTCACGGGTTGGTCTTTCGCCACCAGCCATCAATTCTTCTCTTGCTTTGTCCTGATCTTTATAAAAAGTGGTAAAAACAGCGTCAACTTCAGCAGCTTTAGCAGGTTCCAGTTTAAAGGCACTATCCATTTTAGCATGAATGATGGCCACTCTTTCTTCTACCGTGCGGCGTTGAAAGCCACCACCTTGGGCATTGGCTGCACCCACTATAATGATCGAAACAAGCAATAACAGGGTTATTTTTTTCATTTTTTTGTAGTTTTTGTGATAAGTAGTTTGTTATGAGACGGCAGAGGGTCTGAAAACATTCGCCGGGTGGATATTTTCAATCTTCCCTATTTGCCCGAACTCAAGTATCTTGCACTTCCTTAATTATCTAAAAACGTATGGAATATAGTAAACTTGTTGCCGTAAGCGGATTGCCCGGTTTGTTTGAGTTATTAAACAGCAAAACCGACGGAGCCATCCTTCGCTCCCTGGATGATAAAACGACCCGTTTTGTATCAACCCGTGTCCACAACTTTTCGCATTTAGAAAGTATTGAAATTTACACGGTTCGGGATAATGTGAACCTGGTGGATATTTTCAATGCCATGGAAACATCAACCGAAAAATTGCCGGATGATAAAAATGCAGATGCCGTAAAAAAATACTTCGAAAAAGTATATCCTGATATGGATTTTGACAGGGTATATGCCAGCGATATGAAGAAGATGGTAAAATGGTTTGCTGTGTTGAAAAAGAATAATGTGGAGATTAAACTAACCGAACTTCCTGAAGAGGAAGAAGAAGTTGTTGAAGAAGTACCTGCTGAAAAACCAGCAAAGAAAGCGGTGGCTAAGAAAAAAGAACCAGTTGCTAAAAAAGAAGCTGATAGCGATATTGCAGAAGCACCTGCTAAGAAGCCAGCCAAAAAAACTACGCCAAAGAAAAAAGCAGAATAAATTAATAAAGAACAAGGAACTAGCTACAAGGCTCAAGCAATACACTTGATAATTGTAGCTTTTTCGTTTATAAAAGAAAGACTTATGAATTATAATGCTGATATAAAAAAATTGCCGAGACTTTTTTTACCCGCTGATTTTGCAATTGTAGATTGGAAAAGCCTGGAGCCGTATTTTATTAATTTGGATGAACGCACCATTAACTCACCTGCGGACTTGGAACAATGGCTGAAAGATGCCAGCGAACTGGAAGCTGTAATAAGTGAAGATGCCTGCTGGAGACAAATTAAAATGACCTGCGATACGGAGAACAAGAGGCTCGAAGAGGCTTTTAATTTCTTTATGATGGAAATTCAGCCACACATTCAATCCTATTCTGATAAGCTGAATAAAAAATTAATTGATTGTTCTTTTACAAATGAACTTGATCAATCAACTTATTATACCTACCTCAGAAATGTAAAAAAGAACATTGAACTTTTTAGGGAAGTAAATATTCCCATACAAGCAGAGCTGAATGTGTTGCAACAGCAATTTGGTGTTATTGCAGGAAAAATGACGATTGAAGTAAACGGAAAAGAATATACGTTGCAACAAGCCGCTAAATTTTTAGAAGATCCCAACAGGCAATTAAGAGAAGAAGTTTATAGAAAAATAAATGAAAGAAGGTTACATGATAAAGACGAACTAAATAATTTGTTTTCTTCTCTATTACAAAAACGTCACCAGGTAGCTATTAATACCGGCTTTGAAAATTACCGTGATTTTCGTTTTAAAGAATTAGGTCGCTTTGATTATACAGCCAAAGATTGTTACCAATTTCATGAAGCAGTAAAGCAGCATATAATGCCGCTGGTAAATCAAATTTATGAGGCAAAAAGGAAAAAACTTGGTTTAGATACTTTACGTCCGTGGGATGTGGAAGCCGAACCAGCCGGTATTCAACCACTTCGTCCTTTTAAAACTGGTAGTGAGTTAACAGAAAAAACAATTGCCTGTTTTGATGAATTGAAACCCTTCTTTGGCGATTGTCTTCGTAAGATGAAAGAGATGGGGCATCTTGATCTGGAAAGCAGAAAAGGCAAAGCACCGGGTGGATATAATTGCCCGTTGGCAGAAAGTGGTGCGCCATTTATTTTTATGAATGCTGCCGGTCAGTTAGATGATGTTACAACAATGGTTCATGAAGGGGGTCATGCTGTTCATTCTTTTTTAGCCCATGAACTTACATTAACCGGTTTTAAAGAATACCCAACAGAAATTGCCGAAGTAGCAAGCATGGCCATGGAATTGTTCAGCATGAACCATTGGCATGTATTTTTTGAAAATAAAGATGAATTGTTGCGTGCAAAAGAACAACAGCTTGAAAGAGTGATAACTATCTTTCCGTGGATAGCTACGATTGATAAATTTCAGCATTGGGTGTATGAGAAACCCAATCATACAATTGAAGAAAGAGCCAATCAATGGTTAAACATTCAGGAAGAATTTTCGTCTACAGTTATAGATTTTACGGGATTAGATGAATATCGTCGCTTTGGGTGGCAACGCCAGTTACATTTATTTGAAGTACCGTTTTATTACATAGAATACGGAATTGCGCAACTAGGAGCTATTGGCCTTTGGCAACAGTATAAGCAGAACCCGGAAACAGCACTTAATAATTATATAACAGCACTTCAACTGGGTGGCACCCGAACTTTGCCTGAATTATTTAAAGCCGCAGGTTTAGAGTTCAATTTTTCACCGGCTTATATCAGCCAGTTGATGTTATTTGTAAAAAAAGAGATGGAGCAAGTATAATTGTGTAAAAAAATACCACTAAAGGGGTATGCGATAAATATGGAAATATGAGTTGTTGCACCTATTTTTGAGTAAGAAATTATAAATGCTGTATAAGCATTTCAACATAGCTACTAATCAGAGCCTTAACCAAAAAGTCCCGATGTTTCTACACCGGGGCTTTGTTTTTGCCCCTATCCCTAAAGGGGACCTAAATCAAAATTCTTTATTCTTCGCTCATTTAATTAAAAAAAATATTTCCCCTATTGAGCTAAATACATATATCAGCTTATTCAATAAAAATCTATTTATAGACCATCTGGTGTAATTTAAAAGTTTAGAAAAATAGAGAACTAATATTTGAATCCATGAAATATTAAAATCGGCAGTAACTGCCAACTATAAAGAATAAATTGAAATGAAAAACATTTGGTCTTACATATTATATGCTCTTTGCATTATACTCTTTTTTGTTGCTGTAAAGGCAACAGTTTGGATTTATAAAAAGTGGTTTGGCAAAAAAAATTTCTAATTATACCTTGCATTTTTAGCAGGTATATAATAAATAGTAAGCTGGAGGTCTAAGCTTCTTTTAGGGAACGGGGGTTTTAACTATTACAATTCTTACAAATTCCTTCTACCACTACTTCAACATGTTCAGCCGCATAACCTTTTGGTAAGTTTATTTCCGGAGTTACTACATCGTCCAAACAAAAAGTATTGTTGCAGTTATTGCATACAAAATGAATGTGATGGTCATGATGATGACCGGCAGAACATTCATCCTTGCATAGTGCATAGCGTATGGAATTATCAGCAGTAGGTATTGTGTGTATGATTCCTTTATCTACAAAAGTTTGCAGGGTACGATACACAGTAACACGGTCAAATTTTTCGCCAGCTCTTTTTTCAATATCGCCATGTGCCAATGCACCTTGCTGCTCCAAAAAAAGTTGGAGAATTTTTTTCCGGCTATCGGTTACACTAAGGCTGTTTCGCTTTAGCAATTCGCCTACCTGCGCATCAATATTTATGTGTGCCGTTTTTGACATATTCAATTATAAAAATACTTTATTCTTTTTCTTTCAGCAATTTCTCAACATCTCTTATCAGCAGTTTAACTTCACTTTGTTTTAATCCATCATATACTTTTCTTACATCACCATTGCCATCAACCAAAGCCCAGAATTGTGTATGTAAAAAATCATCGTTAATGCTTTTCAGATTATTGGCAGGATCATCAATTGTGTAACTAACCCTGGCCATTTTATACAAACTATCTTTTCTGCCAGTCAAGAAAACCCAGCGGCTTGTATTTACACCCAGTGAGTCGGCATATCTTTTCATTTGTGCTACGGAATCATTTTCCGGATCGCAGGTATGCGAAAGAATCAGAAAATTATTATTGTCTTTAAACTTCTCATACACCGTTTTCATATTCTCATTCATCTTTGGGCAAATACCTTTGCAAGTAGTAAAAAAATATTCGGCTACATATATTTTACCAGCTACATCTTTCTCCGTCATTGTTTTTCCTTCTGATGTAGTAAAAGAAAAGGGAGTAATGAAACTTACCGGCGGAATCGTCTTTTTACCAAAGCCCGGAATAACCAACGTCAATATAAAATAGAAACTCAGTGCCAGCACTACGAAGAACCCGATGTAAAGCATTCTTTTTTTCGACATTATGACCAATTGAGCTGCAAAGGTACGAATGGAATAGCGTTTTATTTTGCAACCGTGTTGCTTTTATCTATATTTGCTGTCCTTCATGAAAGTAAAAATTAATTGGGACGCTTTAGGAATAGGTGCTTCGCTTGCCTGTGCCATTCACTGTGCCCTTTTACCATTGTTTCTAACCAGCCTTCCGTTGTTTGGTATCAACATTATTCATAATACTTTTTTTGAAGTGTTTATGATTGTGCTTGCTTTGGGCATTGGTTCATACTCATTGTACCATGGTTATAAAAAACACCATCATAGCCTAGTACCAATTTCTTTGTTCTTTGCAGGATTTATTTTCCTGGTATTAAAGCAATTTTTTCTAGAATACGAAGTATGGTTGCTCATTCCGGGAGTATTGTTAATTATTACTTCGCATATCTTAAATTATAAATCCTGTCGGGTTCATGATCATGCACATGCGGATGATTGTGACCACTAAAAGCCTCGCCAAACCTCCCGCCATTCGGATGGGATAGGCTCTCACAAGAAAGGGCTTTAAACTTCTAACATTTATATAGCATTAAAGGACACTTTGATTTCTATTTGGCACTTTTCAAAATGCTCATCTGTGTTTCTGAAGTACAAGGGTGGCTCTCACCTTTTCTTCTATTGGAAGAAAAAGTTGCGAACTAATCCTAGATTGCAAGGGACAATAATAGTAGTAATTAGTTGGGCAACAAAATGTATTATCAATGGTATTAATTACTTTCATTAAAATTTTTAAGTGATGCGAATACTCGTTGCTACATTATTAATGCTGTTGACATTTCAATCAATTGGACAATCAAAAAATGAAAAAGCCATACGCAAAATACTGGATACACAAACGGAATCCTGGAATAAAGGCGATCTTCAAAATTTTATGATCGGCTATTGGGAAAATGACTCGCTGATGTTCATAGGTAAAAGCGGTATTACTTATGGTTATACAAACACACTGAACAATTATAAAAAAGGCTACCCCGATACTACTGCTATGGGAAGGCTTGCTTTCAATATCATTACAGTAAAAAGACTATCAGGAAAATATTATCATGTAGTAGGCAAGTGGTACTTAAAACGCAGCATCGGCGACGTTAGCGGCCACTATACTTTGCTATTTAAAAAAATAAATGGTAAATGGGTGGTTATTGCAGACCACAGTAGTTAAATATGCCTGGGTTCGGGATTTTCTTTCGTTCGGGCCTGAATTTTTCCAAACACCATACAAGAAATCACTAAACCAATAGACGAAAAGAGAATATCGTTATAATCAAATGTTCTTCCAAAATAGGGGATGAGTTGCAGGTATTCATTCACCACTAACATTCCAAAGCCCATCAAACATACCAGGCGTAAATCGTACTGACATTCCAATTTAAAAATCCGGGCCACTAAAAAATTACGGCCACTAAAAAACCAGCAAGCACCAAAAGGAATTAAAAAGGAACCCAGCAGATTAGGTGCAACATTTAAAAAATATTGGGTTGCTCCTCCACCCGGCTGCATAGGACGAATGACGAGTTTAATAGTCCAGATTATTAAAGTTCCGGTAATAACCACCCACTTGCTAAGTTGCTTCAACTCCATCGGCAAATTTTTTAGTTTCTAAAATACCTACTTTATCTAATATAATTGTACGGGGCGGCGGGTATTTTTGGATGGCTTACCCTGTTATTTGTTCCATAATTTGATAAGATGCCGTATAATGAAGAACAATGTAAGGGTCATGAAAGCATAAAAAATGATGGGGTATAAAATTGGATTCCCTGATGTGTGCCCTAATTTATAATAAATACCAAGAGTGGCGCATACCAGCATCCAAAGTAATACCAGGCTAATTGAGTTCAATACCTTCAGCAGAAATTTTTTTACATCCGGATCCCAGCCTTGCTCCATGAAATTGATTTGTTTAAACAAGTTACAAGAAAGTAAAATACAATTATTTGAATGACCTGTGTTTCAAAACAATTTTCTAAAGCTGTTGTTCTAATATTTGTAAAATAGTTTTACTGTTGGATTAGTAAGTTTCTGAACGCTGTAGAATCGCCATTAAAAACATTAAAATCAACTTTACCGTTGATTCCGTTTACAAGCCCTATATCGCTATGCTGCCAGAAAACCCAGCCCCTGTCAATACGGGGTTGTTGTAACTGGTAATAATGCGCCACCCATAAAGGATAACTATCGAACTCAGCACCAAGATTTCGTTTATAGAAATCAACATTGGTATAGATGATTGGTTTTACCCCATAATAATTTTCTACTATTTCAAGCCACTCTTTAGCCTCCTTTCTTAATTGTGCTGCAGTTGTGCCATTCAATTGCTCTATATCCAGCACCGGTGGGAAATCGCCTGTTTCTAAATTAACCCGATTAATAAAATTCTCAGCTTGTAATCGCCCATCTTTAGAAGCAATAAAAAAATGATAGGCGCCACGAACTACCCCATTATCTTTTGACTTTTTCCAATTGCGTTTAAATTGCGGGTCGGTATTGCCAATACCTTCAGTTGCTTTTATAAATGCAAACCCCAGTTGCACTTCTTTTACTTTCATCGCTTTTACTTCCTCCCATACAATGCTTGATTGATATTTTGAAACATCAATACCATGAATGGAATAGTTTTCGGGAATAACGATACCAAATTCCGGGTAGCGGGTAAACTTTGTCCTTCGGTAAGTAAGTGATTGATAGATCATCCACACACCAGTAGCCACTATTGTAAACAATAGTACAGCGAAGATGATGCTTCGGATCTGCTTTTTTGTCTTGGCGGATGGCATGATTTGGCTACTGATAAAATATCTGTAAAACAAATATAATTACCAGCCCTCAAGCAATTTGTTAATTCATGAGTGAATACCCGCAAATTAAAAATTCATTTTTGCGCCTACTGTGATATAGAACATATTTTCGCCTCTCTCCGAAAGATCGGGTCTATTGGAGATAGTAATTAGATTTTGCGGTAATACATACGCCGGATTGGCAATCAGCAACATTTTCCCTTTGGCAAAAACAACCGGCATCGAAAATTCGTAAGAAAGAATATTAAACTTATTTACTTCTTCTGTTATTTCCTGCTGTGCTCCCGGAAAGAATAAAAAGCCGCTTTGCTTGTACGATGTTTTAGTAAACTGCTGTGTACCTGCATTTATATAAGCGGATGGGTTCAATACCAATACCGCTTGACCAGGTAATTCAAAACGAAGAATATGATCAAGACCTGCCGTAGCACCATAATCAAGCTGGTCACTCAGTTTTATGTCTCCGCCAATTGTAATATTTAGGATTTTATTTTGAAAGGAGTGAGTTGCTATAGCTTGTGCTTTCAATACCGATTGCACTAACTGACTATTGTCTTTGTAAAGCGGCTTTACAAGGTAAATATTACTAATCGATTTTTTTTCCTTTTCAAAACGAAACCCTGCGGTTGCCACAGAGCCTGCATATTCTAAGCTGGCTGCTGTGTTGGATATAAAAACCGGGGATGCAGTAATATAAATGTTTTTATTTACCCAAAACTCTGTAACTGGAAAAAAGCCGCTGCTTTGAAGACTATCAGTTCGACCGTAATAGTTCAGCTTGCTATTATAATATAAACCTAATTTAAACTGAGGCTTGTCTTTTAAAGGTATTGTATCTGTTTGTGCAATTGCAGCTATTGAAAAAAATACTAAAAGAAAGTTCGGTAATATTTTTTCCGTTTTCATAAACTTGGTTTTAGAAAAAAGGGCTGCCATTTATAAATGTTACTGTTGTAGCATCAGGCAGCCCTGTATATGGAAGTCTACGGATTATTTTACTGCTTTGTAACAGTTGTTTTTGTTTCCGCTTTTACATCTGCTTCAACTGTTTTAGCGGAAGAAGCAGTTTGCTTTGCCACCTCTGCAGTTGATTTTACTTCTGTTACGGCTTTCGTTTTTACAGATTTTGTTTTTTCTACTGTTGATGCTACTTTGTTTTCTGCAGCCGTAGTAACTTTTGCTGAAGTTGCTTCTGCTTTCTCAATCACTTTAGCGGCACTTATATCTACTGCAACATCTGCATTCGCATTTGTTGAAGAATTTGCTTGTGTAGCACCTGTTGCTGCCTGCGTATTGTTACTCGTTTGTACACCTACACCAGCATTTACATGGGCCTTGTTTTTCACATCACTCTTTACATTGTTTACTGTACTTACAGCATTTTGTCTGGAAGTTTTTACTGCTACGCCAGTAGCGGCTTTAATGTCAGCTACTTTTGTTACAGTTGTATTTACTGTAGCTTTTGTTGCAGTGGTTACTGCATTTGTTGCTTGCGTTACAGCCATCGTATTAACGGTAGCTTTTGTTGCTGCCTGTGTAGTTGATGTTACTCCAAGACCTGGCTGTCCAAAAGTAATTGTGGTCGTTAATGTTGCCACTACAATGGCAAAAGTTTTTTGAATCGTCTTCATAGCTAATTGTTTTTGTTTTAGAAATAAATATTTATTATGAACAGGACATAACCCTGCTACATACAATGTTGCTTTTCTATTATTTGGTAAAATAGAAGAATCTGTTATTATAAATAATAGACAGAATCTTTTGTGGTGGTTAAACGATTATGGCCGGATAAACTATCCGCAATGCTATAACTGTGAAGAATAGACAAACACTATACCAGCAGGTTTAATGAATGTGGAAAAACTTGCAGATTTTTTTTTGATGAGAGTTTAATGAGATTCTTAATTAATGATTTTCAAGATTTTCAGACTCCTATATAATGATAGAAATAATTTGCTGCTTCTTTTGACAGTAAGATGCTAGCTTACTAAATTTTTTTGTAATTAATGTAAATAAATATTATATTGTTAATCCACCGTTTTAACCAAACACTATTTATTATGAGACAGCCACTGTTTGCAGGCATAAAGCCTGTTAGTATTTTTTTCTTCCTTCTTCTTTTTTCTTTCGTTGTTCGAGCACAAAGCCCCAAAGGGATTGACTGGAGCAAAGACACCGTTTCAAAAAATGATGCCGTTGGTGCTAAAAGCACATATTTGAACATGATAAAAGGCAGCGGACAAAAAAATGCTACGGAACGAATTGCCTTACCCGTAGATAAATTAAAATCAATTTTAGATGCCTGCGCAGCTAAAAACATTACCGAAATTGCTGTGATGATCGTATCACTCCGGCAGAGCGATATCGTTCGTTATCGTAAAAGCCATCCTGAATCAACCGCAACAGATGAGCAATTAAAAGGCAGCCAAATTTTGGTTTTCAAAGTTCCGCGGCATGTTTTTGCCGGTGCTACCAGTGCTAAATCGAATTTAGCAGGCCACCCCTTAATGATGAGTTTATTGGCAGCCGGCTTAATACAACTTGATGCCGGTTACAGCGATTTTCCTGCAACGGGAGATGCTTTGTATTTTAGTTTGGGTACTATTTGTCCGCCCCCGGGCTCTTGCGATTCTGAACTTGATTAAAATTTTTATGCTTGTTCTTCCGTTGCATCCTGTGGCGGAAGAACTTTCTTTTTCTTCTTGAAAAGCTTTGAGATTGAGAAGCGGCTACGTACAGTAATAAGATGCCTTGATAAGAGATAATGAATCAGCTTATGCTCCAGAAAATGATGTAAGGGAAGTAAGAGAGAGATTATCCCGATCTTTATCAACCAAATTTTCCAGGGCTCTCCATGTGTCAAATGATGAATCCAGGTATCCAGTAAAAGTATAATGAACTCAAAGAAAAAGAGGAGTGACAAAAAGCCCATTAACCGGATTATAGTAGTGGACACTTTAAACATACCGATCATTATCATCAGCAAAAAAGCAGTAGCCACAACAATAGTAATGAGCATGTATTGAAGGTTATATTGCCGCTGTTGCTTTTCTTGCTTTATATCAATCTCCCGTTGTTGAAGTTTAGCTTCATTTTCTATTTCCAGTAACGCCAGGTCTTTTTCCTTTCCAAGCAATTCAACAGTATCTTTTAAATGGTCGTATAAAAGGCTGTAGGTAAATGCTTGTTCAAAATCGCCTTGTTGCTGATATAGTTTTTTTAATTCACTTGTATTGTTTTTCTGTCCTGCTAAATCTGAAACAGTTTTGCTGAGCTCATACGACTGCTGATAATAAGCAATAGCTTCTGCCGTCTTATTTAAAAGAGTGTAGCAATAAGCATATTCATTCAAAAAATTCTTTCGGGTCTGCGGATCATATCCCGATTTAAAATATGGTTCTGCCTTATTAAAATAAAATAATGCGCTGTCAGGTAGCCCGCCATAAAGATTTATTTCTGCCAATATCCAGTTTATATAACCCGGGCCGGAATTAATGAAAACATTTCTTAATTCATGATTTTTATCCAGGTATGCAAGCATGAAAGAAGGTTTTTCCTGAAAAAGCATGTGATAAAATAAGATTCGTTCT
Organism: Chitinophagaceae bacterium; assembly: GCA_022843585.1. Classification (GTDB taxonomy): domain Bacteria; phylum Bacteroidota; class Bacteroidia; order Chitinophagales; family Chitinophagaceae; genus JJ008. The sequence goes on along the minus strand of JALHNJ010000001.1, from coordinate 151,898 downwards.
CCTTCAATTTTCAATGGAACATTTTGTACTGAATCTGCTAACAATACCGCTTGTTGTAAATATTCTTTTCCAGCGAGATAATTATTCAGCTTAGCCAGGAAAATATTATCATTAACCTGCCCTTCTATATTAGCATTCTTTTTATTAATGGCCAGGCTCTGATGAATGTATCGCTTCGCTGTTTCTTCTTTTCCTAATTTCTTATAAAGCCCCGCTATAGCATGATATACCAAGGGTAACAATGTTTCACCTCCTTCCAGAATGGCAATATTTTGCGCATTCATGAAAGTCTTAAAAGCCATTAAAACATCTGAACGTTGCTGGTAAATATTTCCTAATTGAATAGCTGTGACCACTTTTGCAGAATCATTATTGGTATTTAATGCAGTGGTAAACGCCAGGTTTGCATTTTTGAATGCTTCATTGAATAAGCCGTTGGAATTATTTAATGTCGCAAGATTTGAATATGCCAGGGCAGTGTAATCGGCAAAATCGTTGGCTTTTGCATATTCCAGGGCTCTTCTTATATACTCCTCTGTATTTTTTGCTCTTTCTTTTGTAGCCGTACCGGTAGATAAATAACCAGCATTGCCAAAATACACCATCAACACAAGGTTCTGTTTTAGGGTTGATTCGGCCAGCATGATCTGCTTTTCGATCAGACTATCTCCCGCTACAAAGTTCTTAATAGCATACTGATACTTTGAAAATCGTCCGAGACTAATAATTCTTTCGGAATCAGATTTTGCGGTAGCTATTTGTTGCCTGAATTTTTCCTCTACAGACTGTTGTCCATAGGTTGTAAGGCTAATTAATACTATTGCAAATAGTATTAATTGCCTTTGAAAAGATGGAGGTTGAAAAAGATTAATCAAAGCAGATGCTGGTGGTAATGCTTAAAAATATACCATAAGGTAAGAAAAGTTCGGGACTGTCCTTATCAAATAAAATATAATTATACTTGGATTCTGTTGCAAGAAAAGCAACTACTCCAATATTCGCAGCTTTGCATAGTTCAGCATAATCTTCTTCTCGCCATTATGCTCAAACTTAACGGTGGCAATAGGATTATGTGCCGCACCCTCCATTTTTAATACTTCGCCAAAACCAAATTTCTGGTGCTCTACTTTTTGGCCTTCTTTTAATCCGGAAGTATCGCTGGCAATAAAGTCAGCAGAAGGCACATGCTCTTTTACTTTTGCCGGCACTCCTTTCGGTGGTAAGTAAGAAGGGGCTGATTTAGCTGCGGCCGGACCCGAATTATAATAGGTACCGGATTGCTTGGTTACCGTTCCCGATTCTCCATCATCTACATTCTTGGACCGCATTCTGTCAAATGCAGATTGTTTGCCCCAGTTGCTGCCACCGATCTGGTTCTTTGCACCGCCACCTGCAAAACTTCTGTCCATAAATTGCTCCGGAACTTCCTCTATAAAACGGCTGGGTTCATTTTGTACCAATTGACCAAACCGATAACGGGTATTAGCATAACTGATCCAGAGACGCTGCTTGGCCCTTGTTATTACTACATAAAACAAACGGCGTTCTTCTTCCAACTCTTCCCTGGTATTAATGGCCATTGCATTAGGAAAAAGCATTTCTTCCAATCCTGCTGCAAAAACACAGCTAAACTCCAATCCTTTTGCCGCATGTATTGTCATTAATTTTATGGTATCAGCATCAGGGTCTTTATCATCTGCGTCGGTTAGCAATGTAATTTGTTGCAAATAAGAGGCGAGACTTTTATCTACTAACTCGCCATCTTCATTGTCGGGGCTTTCCGTCCATTCTTTTATGGAGTTAAGCAATTCCTGAATATTCTCATACCTGGCTACCCCTTCTGTACTTTTATCGTTGAATAATTCTTTTACTAAACTTGTTTGCTTGCCTACATGCACCGCTACTTCATAAGCATTTTGCTTAGTTAGCATGCTGGCAAAACTTTTTATCATTGTTACAAAATCCTGTAACGCTGTAAAAGTTCCGGCACGGAAACCAAATTCGTTCGCTTTCTCCAGCACCTGCCACATGCTGATATTATTTTCATTGGCAGATAATACCAATTTATCAATGGTGGTTTTTCCAATTCCTCTTGCCGGGTAATTGATGATCCGCTTCAACGCTTCCTCATCTTGTGGATTTACAATGATGCGGAGATAGGCAACAATATCTTTTATTTCTTTTCGCTGATAAAAACTTTGACCACCATATATGGTATACGCAAGTCCCATTCTGCGCAGTGCTTCTTCAAAGGCACGGCTTTGTGCATTGGTGCGATATAATATTGCAAAATCCTTATTGCTGTAATGATTGCGGAGTTTTTGTTCCTGAATACTATCAGCTACAAATTTACCCTCGTCATTATCCGTCATCGTTCGCACCAGCTTTATCTTTTCTCCTTCGCTATTGTCAGTAAACAATACTTTTTCAATCTGGCCTTTGTTGTTCTTGATTATTTCGTTGGCAACGTTGATGATATTTTTTGTACTGCGATAATTCTGCTCCAGCTTCACCACTTTCACTTCGTCATAATCCCGCTGAAACTGTAAAATATTTTCAATGGTAGCACCACGGAAGCTATAAATGCTCTGCGCATCATCTCCTACTACACATACATTTTCATGCATAGCTCCGAGTAATTTTATTATTTCATATTGAGAAGGGTTGGTATCCTGGTACTCATCAATTAATATGTATTTGAACTTGTGTTGATACTTGGACAATGCCTCAGGTACATTTTTAAGCAACTCATAAAATTTCAGCAATAGATCATCGAAATCCATTGCCCCGTTTTTGAAACAACGTTTTGCATAGGCTTCATAGATTTGCCCGATTGCAGGACGATTGCTCCGCATATCTTCCTGTTGCAAGCCATAATCATTTTTGTATTCTGCCGGACCTACTAATGCATTTTTAGCTGCCGAAATTCTATTGTAAACTATATTGGGTTTGTAATGCTTATCATCTAAATCCATTTCGTTGATGACGGTCTTCACCACACTTTTTGCATCATCCGTATCATAAATGGTAAAACTCTTTGGGTAGCCAATTCTATCTGCCTCAAAGCGGAGTATTCTTGCAAATACAGAATGGAATGTACCGATGTATAAATTGCGGGCTTCGCCATTGCCTAAGATCTTCTCAACCCTTTCCTTCATTTCTTTGGCGGCCTTGTTTGTAAACGTCAATGCCAATATATTGAACGCATCAACTTTGTGCGCCGACATCAAATGAATAACTCTTGTGGTAAGGACTTTGGTTTTTCCACTTCCGGCTCCGGCCACGATCATTATCGGACCATCTTTATGTAAAACTGCTTCCCTTTGACGGTCGTTTAACCCCTGCAAATAATCAATCATAGCCGCAAGTTACGAAGGGGGCAGAAAAGAAAAATTTTAGTCTTTCAACTTTACCTAAATATTATTGGGTGCCGAGATAATTGATAAAATCCTTCTTATACCCTGAGTTATAGAAAAGATCTGCCAGCGTAAAATAGTTTCCTTTATCCCAGCAAAAATCATAGGCCATTTTTAAAAAACGGAGTTTTCGTTCTTCGTTGTAAAAGGTTTGGGCCAATTCTCTGATCTGTGCAGAAGAAAACCATTTATTCTTTAATATCACTTTTGCCAGATTCAATTTTTCTTCTTCATTGTATTCATTGCCCAACGCTTTTTTTACCTCCGCATACTGTGTGGTATTTACAGCTTGCTGATTATTTCCATTGTTATAATTATTGTTGTTATAGCCGTTCTGGTTATTATTTGGTCGTGGATTTGTATAATTTTCATTCCACTCGTCGTCGGCAATATCGCTTTCATCCCAGGCTGTTTTTCCAAAACGCATTACAGACATTTCGAGATGCTTTTGATTGGCTAATCTTACATTTCCATCATATACTTTCACATACTCCCCACCGGTTGGCTTGTTTTGCCATTGATAAATAATCAAAGTGTAAGTACCTGGATTTTGATTTTGAAAGGTCTGGCTTCTATCCTGCAAGCTGTATTTTTTACCAGCATAAATAATTTTCAGATTACTATTTCCTGTTGTGCTGATAGTAAGATTGCTTTTGCCTTGTGCCAATAAACTAGCGGAAAGAATAAGAAAAAAAGTAAATAGTAGAGCTATGCGTTTCATGTTGTTTGTTTATGCTTGAAATTATCAAATCGATTCATTATTATTAATACCCTGCAACACGGAGTTTAGCTACCTGGGTGATAGATTTTCTTTGCTGTTTTCAATACTTCTTGTTTATCAAGCGTCATTTTCTTTGTTTGTTGTTGTTGAAACATTTCCATCTGGTCTTTAAAGTGCGGCGAATCCGGTTGCATGGAAGCTCCGAATGTATTTACAGATTCTATTTTCGGTAATCCTCCGTTTTTTGGATAACGAACAAAACAGATATAAGCATCGCCTCCGGTTACTTTCCACATTCCGTTTTTATACGGTTCGGAAAAAGAAGGGGTCAGTACATCCGGGAAACCCCATGCTGGACTTTCTTCATCACCTCTCACTAATTTTTGAATATCGCCCAATACCAGATCTGTTTTTCCGAAGTGCCTGATCATATAATCATTCACATATTGAAAGGTTTCGATAGCTTCTGCTTTGGTAATTTGTCTTGCCGCAACACCTTTTAATTTATCAGCGAGATAATAATACGTAAGCAAGAAAACAGCAGCACCTTTGCTGGTTGTAATTGATTTTTTATCCCAGCTTTGAAAATTGCTGATCACTTCTTTTATAGCCGGATGATCATTTACATTTAAGTTAAACATACTATCAATACCATAAGTATATTTCAATTGCTTCGGTAATTGCTGATCAAATTTTATTCGTTTGAAAGTGGCGTAATCAACTTTATCATTATTAATTAATTCGGTTACCCGCTGGCTGCGGTTGTTGTGATATGTTTCATAGCCATCATTTTTATCAAACTTTTTTGAGTCTAAATTATTTTTAGCATCGGTAGCTAAAAACGGAGAATGGTTGGTATTGAATAAATAACCGGATGGTGGATTTATATATTGCGGTAATTCCATAATAGGTTTGAACTCGGTCCATAGTGTTGCGGCTGTATTTCCGGGTAGTGTACTTTTCCAGTTATATTTTGGATCGGGATTCCTTCTTGGCATTTTTCCATTGCTCACATAGAAGATCGTATCATATCTGTCTGCATACATAATATTGAACATGGGAAGGCTCGTCATGCTCAGAGCTTTGAAAAATTCGGTAAAGTTCTTGGCCTTATTCATCCGGTACCATTGTTCCAATGCTTTTATATCCATAATAGCCGGGACCCGCAATGCAAAAGTTCCTTTATCTGTTTTTAAAGTGGGGCCGTATTTACTCCACCATATTTTTTTACCGATTGTAATAGGAATGCCTTTTACTTTTAGTTTAGCTTTATCTTCTTCCAGGTTTATCCATTCCCCATCAAACTTGTATTGATTTTTATTGGCTGGATTTGTTTCTAACTGGAAGATGTCAATTTTGTCCTGGTAATTTACCGTATGTGCCCAACCCAAATTTTCATTGGTTCCATGAAAGATCAAACAACCGCCGGGAAATAAACCGCCAAGCATATTCCACCCTTGTTCGCTTTGCAAATGTGCTTCGTAAAAAGCAACGGGGCCTGTGTTAGGCTGATGTGCATTAATGGCTAAAAAGCTTTCTCCCGTTGTTGTTTTAGTGGAATTCATAGCAAATGCATTGGAGCCATCTGTATTAAAACCCGGAATAGTGGCTACTTTACCACCGAGTATTTCCGGCAATGCTTTATCTACGCCACAAAAAAGGCTAATAGAAAAAACTACGGCTGTCAAATATTCCTTTTCATCGAAGGGAAAAGCTTTCTTGTATTTCACTTCTTTAGGATGTGCTTTTGCATAAGCATTTAATCCGGCTACGTATCCTTTTATTAATTCTACAAAATCGGGACTTAATGTATTCCATTGTTCTTCTACAGTTTTTCTAATACGTAGCAGGTTGATCACATAATCTCCTTCGGCTCCTTTTTTTCCAAGGCCTGTTCCCAGTTTAGCTTTACCACTCAGCACTACTAATTGTAAAGTTTCAAAATCATCTTCTGCATGTGCCCAGGCAATCCCATAGGCAACTTCAGCATCGGTTTTTGCAAACACATGGGGAATGCCGAAACTATCACGGGCAATGGTGATGTTGGTGGGGGAGATTTGAGCGGAGGTGTTAAGGCTTACAATCAGTAAGAAAAATAAAAGCTTTTTCATGCTGACAAATTAAGAATTTATAGCGATGGTAACATAAAACGTTCCGACGGAACGTAAAATACTTTCTTCGTTTATTTTTCTACCCATAAATTGTCCCTATGAGACAGAACGTAAATCTGCATAATGCTGAGTAGCGAACCTGCCTGACGGCAGGCAGGCAGAACGTAAAAGAGTGCGACGCAACTGACGATGCTAGTAGTAATTAGTTGGGCTAATTATTTCTTCCGCTTGCTCAACAAATACTTCTCATGTATCACCGTTCCCATTGGTTTATTATACACTTTACTTTCTACCCAGGAAATAATATCGAGGTAGGCAAAGGCCCGGGTTTCAAAACGGCTTTTTTCTAAATGTTTAATAGTGTGAAGGAGTTTTTCAAACTCAGGTTTTAGTTGTCGGGGTGATAAGGGAAGGGAATGGCGTAAAAATTTAAACATTGCTTCTTCAACTGTTGTAAGATTTTTCATTTTTGCCATAAAGCGATAGACTGATTTGCTGAGTGATTCCATCAGCATATCATTCCCTAATTCATAATGCGCCATCAAGTGCAATACTCTTGCATAGCATTGCAGATCGTACCGCAGATTAGTTTTATCATTAATGATCTTTTGCAGGTAATCGATGCTGCGATTATAGTCGCCGCTGCCAAAGGAAAGCATGGCAAATTTATAATTCAATACCAATATGCGGTGACTATCTATAAAAAGATAAAACTCTTCCAGTTTCTCTTCTATGCCTGGAATAAGCGAAAGCCCTTGCTTAAAAGTACCCAACATAAAATGCTGGTTGATGCGGGCCGTGCTGATGTAAATAAATGTAAGGATGCGAAAGTTATCATGATCCTTTACCCGGTCCAACTGTGCTACTTTTTCAAACTTCTTCAATGTTTTTTCAAACTCCCGGTAGTTTCGCAAATCAAAATGTGCATTCAGTAAATTATGTATGCCTTTAATATAGTGACCGGTTTCTACCCGAACCATCAATGGCTGCTCAGTAAACAGATCAACCCATTTTTTAGTATAGCGATAGTATTGTAAAAAATCTTGACGGATGAATGCATACCAGGTATAACTCTGGTACAAGTATAATCTTTCATAAAAACCAGTTTGCTCCATCACTTCTTTGGTCAAATTATCTTTCATGAACTGGCGTACATCTTTTTCATCGTCTTCATTTCTTGCATGTCCATGCTCTACATACCAGCTATATAATTTTAATGCAAGATTGGAAAGCCGTGCCACCATTTCAATATGCCGACTTATTTCATTGGCTTCTGCAGAAAGTATCTCTGCTCTGTCCTGCATACTTCTGGTGATGTGCAGGTTCTCAATTCTTTTTTCTAATGCAATAGCTTGTGGTAAAAAATTAAATTTCTGGTTTGCTTTGGCGATCTCTTTTGTTCTTTCTAAAATGCGAAGGCTTTGATGGAACAATCCTTTCTTATAAAGTATGTGTGCATAATCGAACTGCTCGTTCAATTGTAAGTCGAGACTATCAGCACTTTTTAGTAAACGAAGACTGGCTAAAATTTGTTTGTATAAATGCGTTTTAAGATTAGCTAACTGTGGTTTAGTAACACCCGTTAGTTTTTTCATCAGTAGTTTCTCATCGTAGTCCTTCAATTTGTCCATTGCATCAAAAAGGCGTACAATTTTGAGTTCTTCTTTGCCGGAACTACGCTTTATGTATAGTTTAAAATGCCGTTTTTCGGCCTTTTCCAGCGATTTAATGAGTTGAAATAATATGTCTGTCGGACGGTTGGGCATCATAAAGAGTTTTTGCTGAAAGTAGCTGCCAGTAAGGGTTTGGCACTTTACCCATCCGCTTAGGCATGCTGAAATGATGCCGTATTTGATTTGAAGGACAAGGTGCCGCTACCTACTTTTGTTTCAGAAGATTAAAGCATACGGCAAACAATCGTTGAAGGCAAGCGTCAGAGGTCAAAGTTAAAGCCAATAATCTTCAAAAGCTGATAATTGGCAACAAGAGTTCAGCAATCAAGAACTACTCTTTAAGAATTTCATATGGCAAGCAATCGTTAGAGGTCAGTCCGTTTCTACGGAAGGGCCTTTTTTTGTTTAAAGGCCAGCTAAAATAACATTTTATTAATATCCACCACTTTTCTTTCCATCTTTTTTTATTTTTTCTATTCCCCACTGCTTTTTATTGAATCCATTCAATTCCAGCATTTCAGTTACCAATATTTGAATGTTTACCTTCAACGCCTAAACAAAACAGATCTATGGCTATCCGCATTTTTATTACAGGTGGCACTTTTGACAAGGAATACAATGAACTGAACGGGCAATTGTATTTTAAAGACACCCATATGTCAGACCTGTTAGAAATGGGTCGCAATAAAGCTGCTGTTGAAATAAGAACATTGATGATGGTAGATAGTTTGGAAATGACGGATGAGGACCGGGAACTTATCGTTTATCAATGTAATAATGCTGATGAAAATCAAATCGTCATTACTCATGGTACCGATACCATGGCTGAAACTGCAAGAGTGCTGGCTGAAAAAGTAAAAAATAAAACTGTGGTACTTACTGGTGCTATGATACCTATTAAGTTTGGTAGCTCCGATGGTTTATTTAATCTGGGCAGTGCCCTGGCTTTTGCACAAACATTACCCGCTGGTGTTTATGTAGCTATGAATGGCCGGTACTTTAATTGGGATAATGTTCGGAAGAATAAACAGACGGGTGTGTTTGAGGAAGTGAAGTAAGATCAGCCACAGGCAAAAAATTATCTTCTAAAAACATATTGATTACGCTGAAAGAATTCTTTCTCTCCATCAAACTTTACCAGCTTGGTTATAGTAAAACTATTTTTACCAATTTCTAATACATGGTTAAAAGTAGCTGGTTTATAATCGTTGCCATCTGTTCCTTTATCCTGCAATATAATTTTTACGTTTCCATTCGCATCAACCGTTCTTTCAATCACTAATCGTTCATTTACTTTGGTGCCATTTTGATGGATTCGATAACTGTCTTTAACGCTTTTCTTCGGCTCGTCTGTATAAAAAATGGCCAGCTCATAAATAGTAGAGTCGTGTAACGTTATATCAACATTGGCTTTAATAGTTTGTAATTTATTATTGCCATAATCAAGATAGGTAAGTGTGCCATTCCACCTGCCCTTGAGTGATGCAAAATCATTGATAGATACTGTTGGTGTTTGACCAAAGCTGCTCATTCCTGCAATAAGCAATACTGCTGTTATTGCAATTTTAGGCACCGCTGCAATTCTCCTGCTTCTCTTTTGCATTATTAATTTGTCCAATGAGTATTTTCCACCACCGGCAAAGGTTACCAGTACATAGCACCAAAAAAATAATTGTTGAAAATACATGCCTGTAACTGGCTCCGGTTTATCATACCACAAAAATGCAATCACAAAAAATTGAAAGGCGAGTTGTGCAGCAGCAAATCGGGTAAACAAACCGATGGCGATTAGGATACCACCAACAAACTCACCCCAGGAGGCTGTAACGGCCCAAAACTCCGGTGAGGGAAATGTAAATCCGAGACCGGATACCTGTTCGGCAAACCAGCCCGGTGCTGAAATAGTATTCATTTTAGGCCACCCGGCATGAATGGCAATGCTTAACCCAACATGGACCCGGAATAAAAGCCATCCAATATTCAGGACCTTATTTTCGCCGATGCTGGTGCCAAACATAAATTGACGGAACTGTGTTTTCATAACTAACTATTTGTGTGAATGATTTATTTCCACAAATATGTTATGTTGGATGGCGGCAGTCGCTGCAAAAGATGATTTGAGACATAATAAAGCGGTCTCAAAAAAATAAAACCGGCTCAGCTTGAATTTGAGACGGTTTCGTTTTTCCTACACACAAGAAATCAAGCATTTATTTTTTTCGGGTGCCTTTCCAGGGCAACATAAATTTTCTATTTTCATTTAATGTTATCCCAAACACAATATCTCCTTCTATATAACCCGAATGAAAATAGGTGCCACTCTGATCGGCAGTAGTAAAAGCAAAATAATTTTTTTCCCAATCCGTATTTAAAAACCCGCCCTGGAATGGATAGCCATAAAATTCTCCATCGAATTGTTTGCCCTCAATCTTTGTAAACTTGAACTCTTTGAGATAGGGTTCGCTATCGGGGGTAGGACGTAGATCAATGATCCAGGTACCCAATACACTGTCTGCAACAAGTTTGTTTAACGCCGGCACTGGATTGCTTTTTTCTACCTGGGACATTGCTACTGTACTTACTAAGATGAATAAGGAGGTAATAAATTGTTTCATGGTTTATTCTTTTTTTAAAATTTTAGCAGGATAGGTGATCCCAGATCTTAACCTGGCAGCTATTAACAAAGCTCTTTCAATCTTTTTATCTGATGATTTTAGCATGTTCACTAACGCAATCAATCCTCGTTTATTTCCATCCGTCAGGTTGTCGAAAATTTTCTTTGCAGTAGCATCCGTAGCCATTACTTCGGCAAATTCTTCCGGTATATGAAATTGTAATTCGCTTTTATCAATTTCTATTTCAGCCTTCACGGTGCTGCCGGCTTTTGCAGTCAGCTTTTTCAGGTTAGCGGCACTTATCATCAGGTAATACATTCCTTCTTTTGTTTTCATTACCGCAGCATGCAGATGAACAGTTGCATTAAGTTTACACAGTACTCTTTTATTGCCACCGGCGGTTACCCGTTTTACCGTTTTTGCATCCAGTTCTATATAGTGCATATGTCCTGCACCCATTTTTTGTATGATATGTTTTGTTATCATCCGTTTTGTTGTAACCATTCCTTTGGACTTACCCCGGTAACTTTTTTAAAGGCCCTATTGAATGTAGCTTTTGAATTAAACCCACATTCAAATGCAATACCCAACAATGTTTGTTGTTTTTGTTCGCCATTACTCAGCATTTCTTTTACTGCTACTATGCGGTACTGATTTACAAAATCATTAAAGTTTACACCAAATCCTTTGTTCACCATTTTGGAAATATGAGAAGGGTTGCTTTGCAATTGCTTTGCAACCTGTGTTAATGACAACTCAGGATCTTCATACGCCTTGCCAGCTTGCATCAATTGAAGTATTCTTTCTTTCCAACTATTTATTTCTTCAGATGGGATTGGCTCTACTGTAGGGATTGAATTAATATCTATTATTTCGTCTTCCTCCATAATTTCTAAATCATTGATGGAAGATTGATGATAATTGAGTAATAAAGCTGGCCGATACTGCAAAAGATTGGGCTGAAACCCAATTTTCGTTTCAATTGAATTGGCATATCCGGTGATGGCGATATAGTAAAACAAAATCGCAAAGACAAGAAAATACCACCAGGTGTCCCAGTAACTCATGTCCGTTATTTCACCAAGGATGAAAAAAACAACTTTTACGCAAAGCATGATGAGAAAAGCCACTAAGAAATTTCGTACCCACCGAAAGAAAACCATATCTGCATAACTTATTACCTGCACTATTAATTTTTTATACAGGTTATAATACCGCAGCGACAAAAAGAAATACAACAACATGGAGGCAAAACCGGTTAGCTGGTACCAGGTATCAAAATCCGGATCTGCACCAGAAGCAAGGAAAAAATATTTTTTCAACAGTAGCTTATCCGTTACCACCATTACTACACAAAACAGCAGGTACAAAAGGCCGGGTAATAAATGCAGCGATTCTTTTTTTCCAAACCGAAAAGAAGGGTTCAGCAAACTTTGTACGTAAAAGAAAATAACAGGGCCGATAAAATATAAGTGTTGAAAAGGAACATAAAACAAAACATCTCTGTATGGCTGTGCATCATACCAACCGGCAAAGCCTACCATCCAGGGAGTGATATACAAAATGCATAAGAAGAGAAAAAGACTCAGCCACTTATCCGAACGGGTGTCCTGAATCAATGATTTTCTGTACAAGAGTGCTGCATACACAAAACCATGTACAAAAAAGATCAGCAATAGCGAACTAAACCGGTTGAAATCGAATAGCATGTTGATGTATTAAGGCGAATCGATAAAATACCTTTGGTTTTTTATCAAACGTACGTCCTGTAATTTGGTTCAAAAAAGGAGATTCAAATCTTAAATTGCAGTATGCAGCATATCGAGTTCCTGGATAACAGCCATTTTGAAAATAACTATCACCGGGTTCCGCCGCCTGTTGCCCTTAGTCATTTCATCGATTTTTTCTGGGAAACGAAATTCGATGCGCTCTGGGAAAAACACCCCAAAGGTTTTTCAGATGCACAGTTTCCTAATATCGGCTATACCTATATTATCAATCTGGGTACTCCTTTTGTAATGCAGGTAGATGATAAAAAATTTGCTATGAAGACCGATGGCTTTTTACCGCGGTATAATGCCATTGAATGTTTTCACAAACCGGGTAATCATTTATTTGGAATTAAGTTCCGTGTGTCGCCAGTTATATTGGAGAAGAAAATAAATTTCGCCGAGTACAAAGGATATATTTTCCCATTAAGTTATTTATTGAGTCCACAAATTATAAAACGGGTTAAAAAAGTAAAAACGTTTGAAGAACGGGTGACAATTCTTTCAACCTCGTTTACCAATATATTAAATGAATACGAAGGGTCTTTGCAAGCCGTTCATATTGTAAGTAAATTATTAGATCATGCTTTTCAGGAAAATGATTTTTCGCTTTCGTTAGAAAAAGAAGCCGGTAAGCATAAAATTTCCTCCCGCACCTTACAACGTTATTTTGAAACCTGCACCGGTATTGGCTGTAAGCAGGCTTTACAAATTATGCGGATAAGAAAGGCCGTGGCACATATTGTAAACTCTCCTGATGATTTCAACTATTCGTTATATGGCTATTATGATCATAGCCATTTCTATAAACACCTGAAACAGTTTTTGCAAAAGAATACATTGAAAAATATACAGCCCCACCTCATCATTCTTGAGTCTTTACACAATAAGTTGTAGAGACTATTCCCCATTTCAACCTTTAGCTCCGTGATTTTAATACGGAGAAAATCTGGCCTGATTATGTTAGTACCAGAAATGACAACCACTTACTTATTTTAAAACCACAATCATGAAAAAAGTAACCATAGAAAACTTTTACAAGATTTTTTTTGCTTTCATTCTTAGTTTAACTCAGTTTGGTATTTGGGCACAAGACAGCACAGGTGCGACTGTAACTAAAACCACCACTACTACTACAACAACCAGCGAATGGTATACTGAACCGTGGGTATGGGTAGTAGGCGGCGCAGTGTTACTGATTATACTAGTAGCCTTATTACGTGGTAGTAATAGCACAAAAGAAGTTACCCGTACTACAATTATAAAAGACGATAGACCATAAAACCTAAATGAAATAATATAAAAAGCTGGTCGGATTGACCAGCTTTTTATAACACTTCTACTTCTATTATTGTGCTCTTTGTCTTTCTTCTTCTGAGCCGGTAGTTCTTCTGCGAGCCTGTTGTACTTTATTGCTTCCAAAGCGATACGTAAATGTCAGATTGGCTACTCTTGTTTCCCGGTAGGCATGCCATTTTTCTATATAATTATCATAGGTAATAACCGCTTTCGGCAGGTTGGTCCAGAAAATATCGGTGATATTAAATCGAACGGTTCCTTTATTTTTCAATACTTGTTTTTGCACGCCTGCTGCTAAACCCCATTGCGGGTCAGCCACCATAAATCCATACTGTCCGCCGGTATTTATGCTGGCATTCAACTCTGCTGTCCACCCTTTTTTAAATGTAAAACTGTTGTTAGTTTGGATATATGCTGCAGGCCTTCCGGCGTTGAGTTGGGTAGTCCCTAAAGAGCCATTGAATTTTTCATAATAAATATTTCCATTATTGATCATGTTCCACCATTTGTTGATGCGGATTGGAGCAGCAATAGTAAGACCAAAATAATCGGATGAAGCAAGATTCAATGGAATTTGTACCGTTACATTATCATCCGATGGTATATTGGGAAATACATCTTTAAACCTGGCGATGGCAATGTTCTGATTGTTTTTTGTGCGACTGTATCCCAATGTAAAACTTAAAATTTTTACGGTGTAACTAAGTTCATAGGACCAGGTAAGTTGTGGTAACAATCCCGGTTGCCCGGTTGAATAAGTAGTAACATCAATTAAAAATAAGAATGGATTGAGTTGCGAATAACCGGGGCGACCAATACGACGGCTTACCGATACACCCCATGTTTTTTCTTCAGTGAGTTTATAATTAAAAAATGCACTCGGAAATAATTGGAAATAGCTGGAATCCCATTGTATGTTTCCGTTTACCTGTCTGGTATCAATATTCGTTTGCTCACCACGTAAACCAACTTGCAGATCAAACTTTTTAAAGTCTTTGCTGAAATTGATATATCCCGCATTATTATTTTCTTTATAATTGAAACGATTGGTTTTGTTTACATCGTTGATGGGTGTTCCATTACTTACATCCCAAAACCTGGCATCGTTGTCGGCCGAAACAAAACTAAGTTTAAATCCAGCTTCCAGCTTCGCACCTTTTTTTAATGGATTGGTATAGTCAGATTTTACGGTAAATAAATCCAGCTTTCCTTTTTGATCTCCATCTAAAATATAGTCAGGCTGTAATGCTGTACCATCTAATTTGTAATACTGTGTAGCAATAGTTGACAGAGAATTAGAATTATAAATTCCATAATCCACATCCGCAGTAATTTCTTTGCCCGTACTATCGAAAGTATGTTTGAAGTTGATGTTCGAAACAAAATTTCTTGCATGGTCATTATTGCTTGCCTGCGTAGCAAAAGTACTGGTCCTTTGTTTCTGGTCATCGATCACAATTGAATTATTATCATTGGTTCGTTGAAAATGATTGAAGTTCCCATTAACAACAAAGCCGATAATAGTATTCTTAGAAGGAAAAAAATCAGCACCCAGCCTTGTTGTATGTGCGCCGAATTTTGGTTTGGTATAATTATCTTTTAAATCCTGCCCGTTAAATACCCCCTGGTCGGTATAAAAATTACGATCAAGAATAAGATGATTAAGACCGATGCGGTAGGCATAATTATAGTTACCGAAAATATTGACTTTCTTATTCCGGTAGTTGAAAGTATTGCCTGCATTTGTTTTAGGATAAACACCCTGTCCATAACCCGCAGTAAATGTTCCGTTGGAGCCAAATCGTTGATCTTTTTTCATCCGTATATCAATGATACCAGAATTTCCTGCTGCATCATATTTGGAAGAAGGATTTGTGATCAGGTCTATTCGTTCAATAGCAGCAGACGGAAGGCCCTTTAAATAATTAGCGAGGTCTGCGCCAGTCATAGCCGTTGGCTTTCCATCAATCATAATGATAACACCGCTGCGGCCACGAAGGCTGATATTATCATTCTGGTCTACATTCACTCCCGGCGATCTTTCCAGCACATCCATAGCAGAACTACCTGCACTTACAATACTATTTTCTACATTCACTACAATTCTATCACTCAGTTTTTGAATGAATGGTTTTTTAGCGGTAACAGTTACGCCACCCAATTGAGTTGCTTTTTGCTGCAACACAATTTTAGGAACGGTCACATCCGCCTGTTCGGCACTCAATGAAAATGAAGATGAAAATTGAGTAGTATAGTTTACTACGGTTATTCGCAGAAGATATTCTCCAAATTTAATATTCTCAAATTCTGCTACCCCTGTTTTATCACTAAGCGATAATTTTACGATCGAAGAATCTTTATTCCAAAGTAGTTCAACGGTTGCATTTTCTACTGCTGCTTGTTGATCGTTTACCACAGTTATCCTTATTTTTCCCTGTTGTGCATTTGCTGCCAGGCTTGTAAGTATGGACAAAACCAAAAATATTCTTGTCATGTTATTCTATTCATTTGCTCAAAAGTTGTTTAAAAATCGCTGGTTTGCGAGCTAAACTATATTATGGGTGGCATTAGCTGCATGAGTGGGTTGATTTTTGTTAATCCTTGTCGGATTTTTACATCAGTCATTCATTTTATCGATGATTTCTATAAAAAGTTTACTTTAGAATTTTATTATGCATGAGCAACTCTTAGTAGTAATATCGTTATTGTTCGGCATTGCGATGCTGACCATGTTGAGTGAGAAACTCAAAATGTCGTACCCGATTTTATTAGTTATCAGCGGATTGGTAATAAGCCTGATACCGGGTATGCCCTCTATTTCATTAGAACCTGATCTGGTCTTCCTGATTTTTCTTCCGCCGATATTATATGCAGCAGCATGGAATACCTCGTGGAAAGATTTTTGGAAATTACGCCGGCCCATTAGTTTACTTGCTTTTGGTCTAGTGATATTTACCTCAGCGGCTGTTGCTGTAGTGTCCCATGCTATCATTCCAGATTTTTCTTTGGCATTTGGATTTTTACTGGGCGGTATTATTTCTCCGCCCGATGCTGTTGCAGCTACCTCTGTCTTACAAGGATTAAAAGTGCCGAAAAGAGTAGTTACAATTTTAGAAGGAGAGAGCCTGGTGAATGATGCATCCAGTTTGATTGTATTTCGATTTGCATTAGCTGCTATTATAACCGGGCAGTTTGGCATGTGGGATGCCACCCGTCAATTTGCCCTGGTAGCTGGTATGGGTATAGTAATTGGGGTGGCAATTGCATATATCGTTTATATCATTCACCGTTTCTTTCCTACTACTGCCAGTATTGATGCGGGTCTTACATTAATAACACCCTACGCCATGTATGTAGGAGCAGAACATTTTCATTACTCTGGTGTGCTGGCTGTTGTAAGCGGAGGATTATTTCTTACCTATCGTTCGCATGAAATTTTTAATTCTGAATCCCGCATACAAATTGCAGGTCTTTGGGATACGCTAATCTTTTTATTAAATGGATTTGTATTTATACTGATTGGTTTGCAACTACCGGGTATTGTAAAAGGACTGGGAAACTATTCTGTATGGGAAGCCATTGGCTATGGTGTAATAATCAGTATCGTTACCATTTTAGTTCGTATCATCTGGGTTTTTCCGGGAGCTTATATTCCCCGATGGTTGTTTAGGAGTATACGTACTACAGAACCCAAGCCGGGTTGGAAGCAAGTATTTTTGATTGCCTGGAGTGGTATGCGGGGTGTAGTATCATTAGCGTCTGCATTAGCTATACCACTTACATTAGCCGGGCAGGCATTTCCACATCGTAACCTTATTCTATTTATCACTTTTGTCGTTATACTTATTACACTGGTATTGCAGGGGCTTAGTCTAAAACCATTGATACGAATACTGAATATTGAAGAAGGCAATAAAGAAGATGAACAATTAAAGACACTTTCCTTACGGATACGATTAGCAGAATCTGTTCTTTCCTATTTAGATACCAATTACCCGGAAGAAACACAAAATAATGATACCTATAAACGGGTAAGAGATCG
This sequence comes from Chitinophagaceae bacterium, assembly GCA_022843585.1. Taxonomy (GTDB): domain Bacteria; phylum Bacteroidota; class Bacteroidia; order Chitinophagales; family Chitinophagaceae; genus JJ008. The sequence continues at coordinate 134,252 of JALHNJ010000001.1, read as the reverse complement.
TTATGAAAGAATGATCGAGATCACCAAACGAAAACTCGAAGGGGATGAGGAACAGGAATCAGCCTCTTTTTTACCGCAATACAGGCAAATGCTACTGGAGTTAATCCATATTCGCCGGAGAGAATTAACTTACTTACGGCATAAAGCAGAATATAGTGAAGAGCTGATACGGGAAAGAGAGTGGGAATTAGATTTGGAAGAAGCAAGACTGCAACAAATTTCTTAAACTAAAAGGCCTCACAAGTTGTGAGGCCTTTTTAATTCATACTATTATATTAATTAGTTTTTGTTTCCAGCAACTGGAAGAACTGATCTAACTGTGGCAGAATCACAATCCTTGTTCTGCGGTTAGATGCTTTTCCCTCTTTTGTACTGTTATCTGCAATCGGCTTAAATTCACCACGACCTGCTGCGGCCATCTTGGTTGGATCCAGCCCATATTGATTTTGCAAAATTCTTACTACGGCTGTGGCTCTTTTTACACTCAGGTCCCAGTTATCCAGCATAGCACCGCTTCCTTTCAAAGGCACATTATCGGTATGCCCTTCTACCATAAATTCAATATCTGGTTGATTTTTTAATACAGTTGCTACTTTACCTAATACTGTTTTCGCCTGGTTAGTTACTTCATACTTGCCGGTAGTGAACAGTAGTTTATCAGAAATATCTATATACACTACTCCTTTATCCACTTTAATATTAATATCATCGTCATCTAAGTTCCCAATCGCTCCCTTCAAATTCATTACCAGTGCCATGTTCAGGGAATCTTTATGCGCCATTTGCTGTTGCAATGTTTGAATATAAGAATCTTTGGCGCCAATATTCTCCATTGATTTTCTTATGCTCTCTGCTTGTGTATTTGAAATAACTGATAAGTCCTGCAACTGTTTTAAGGCCTGATTATTATTTGCTTTTAAAAAATCTATCTGGCTGTTCAAATCTTTTACACGGGTATTCACCAAGGCCATTTCTCTTTCCAGATCTGCTTTTTCACGGGCCAGTGTTGCTTTTTCGGTGCTGCAATCAGACAGATCGCCTTCTAATGTTTTATACTTTGTTTCCAACGTAACATAATCCGCTTGTGCAGTTTTAAATTTTTTACTGCTTACACAAGAGAATAATAATACAGAAGAAGATGCGATTAATACAAGTTGGCTCAGTTTCATGTGCATTGATTTTATATGAAAAGATGATAATAGTTTTACGACCACTACCTTATTTTAATGAGTGGCAAAGTTAAAAATAACAATGCGGGTTACTATTGAAGCTTTGTTAATATTCCTTTTCTAAAAACATGCCAGATGATAATTTTTTATCATTTAATTGGAAAAACTTATCAGTTAATGCTTTCTATATTCGAAATTAATCAAGCAATACGTTTGTTTTTCACCTATAAACAATTCTAATCGATTTCAAATGTGTTTTTAATGCGGCCACTGCTTTCTTTTCACTGCCAATGAAAATAGCATCGTTGATGAGTACCACTGGTCTTTTTAAGAAAGTGTATTCCTCCAGTATAAAATCCCGGTAGTCTTTTTCGGTAAGTTTTTTGTCCTTTAACCCAAGTTCTTTGTATTTCATAGCCCGGCGGCTGAATAAGGCTTCGTAAGTACCTGCCATTTTTTTCATTTCCTCCAATTGGGCCGGTGTAATTTTCTCCGACTTTATGTTTTGCATAACAAAACCTTTTTTATCAATAGCTGTTTCTTTTATAATGGCCTGGCAAGTGGTACAGTTTCCGAGATGATATATTTTTTTCATATTTAAATATTAATAACAATAAACTATTTAACACTCATTATCCCTTATTCGTTCATGCAATAGTAAAAATGTAACTTTGAATCTATTTATATATGTACTATGGGCAAAGATGAAGTTTTCAGAGAGGAAATTGAAAAAGCCAGCGATTTTAAATTTGGTGCTAGTGTAGCAAAGGTTTTTGATGATATGGTGAACCGTTCCGTTCCTTACTATGGAGAAATACAACGGATGATGGCCGAACTCGCTGCCGACCATGCCAAAGAGGGCTCTGATGTATATGACCTGGGTTGCTCTACCGGAACTACGTTGATTGGAATGGATACTATGGTGAATCAAAACATACGCTTTGTAGGTGTAGATGATTCGCAGGAAATGCTGGATAAATGCAAATCAAAATTATTGGAGTTGGGTTTCTCCCGTCCCTACGAACTACGTTGCGCTGACCTCGGGCAAGGCATTGAAATTAAAAACGCTTCTGTTGTAGTGTTGTGCTTAACGCTTCAATTTGTACGCCCCGTTTACAGAGAGCAGGTATTAAAAAATATTTATGATGGTCTTAATCCCGGCGGAGTGTTGATACTGGTAGAAAAAATATTAGCGGAAGAAAGCAATTTCAACCGTGACTTTATTAAATACTATTACAACTATAAACGCCGTAATAATTACAGTGAAATGGAGATTTCTCAAAAAAGAGAAGCGTTGGAGAATGTACTCGTTCCCTATAAACTTACCGAGAACATTACACTGCTACGGGATAAAGGTTTTAATCATTGCGAAGTGTTTTTTAAGTGGTATAATTTTGCAGGATTAATAGCTGTAAAAAAATAAGGCATTAAATAACCAATAGAAAATTCAATTCATACAAAGCTCAATTGTGCTGTTGAATTTTAATTTATGTACCTATGATTAGTACCGGTAATTTTTTCTTTAAGTATCGCAACTGGATCTTTATTCTTTTCTACGGTGCATTGTTCATTCCTTCCTGGCCATTGTTTTCACCAGCAAAATTTGGAAGCTCTTATTATATATGGCCAATAGGTATTGGTTTATTCGTTACTTGTTTGGGGCAATTGATACGGGGATTGACGATTGGACTCGCCTACATTATCCGTGGTGGCAAGGAAGGCAAGCCTTATGCAGAAGGATTGGTAACCGAAGGAATATTTAATCATTGCCGCAATCCATTATATGTTGGAAATATTTTGATGTTGCTGGGTGTTGGCATTCTTGCCAACTCTTTAGTGTATGTGGCAATTGTTATTCCCATTTTCTTATTCATCTACCAGGCTATTGTGTTGGCGGAAGAAAATTTTCTTCGGGTAAAGTTTGGAGCCGGCTTTGACGAGTATTGCAAAAAAGTGAATCGTTGGTTTCCTAACCTGGGCGGTATTGGCAAAACTTTCAGCAGCATGCAGTTCAACTGGAAACGTTGGATTCTAAAAGAACATACCACCCAATTTATTTGGTTGATCGGTATTACGCTGATCTTATTACTCAATTATCCTGAATTGACAGGTCATGATGAAAGCCGAAGGAATCTCCTTCTTGGAATTATACTGGGTGCCTTACTCCTTATTTATGTGTTGGTCCGGTATTTAAAAAAAACGGGGAAGTTCAAAGAGTAGCCGGAAAGTCAGGGGTCAGAAAGTCCGCAAGACATTGGCGGTAAGCGAAATATTCTTTCGGACTTCCCGACTTATGGTCTTTCGGACTTTTTAATCGTTCCCTCCTTCGTAAACAAATCCCCGCTAAATCTTGTTATTTTTGTAGTTCTAATTTGAGCAGTTATGATTAAAACAGGCAATCCCGTTATCAGCATTTATACTGAAATGACTCCTAACCCGGAGACAATGAAGTTCGTGGCCAACAAGCTTTTGTATCCCGGCAAGAGCATTGATTTTCCCGATGCGGAAAGTGCAAAGCCATCGCCTTTGGCAACAGAATTATTTGGTTTCCCTTTCATCAAAGCGGTATTTATCGCCAGCAATTTTGTAACGCTTACAAAAACTACAGAAACAGATTGGCAGGATGTAATTCCTTCTATCCGCCAGTTTTTGAAAGACTACCTGGAAGAAGGTAAAGCAGTAGTGAATGAAGAAGAGCTTGCCGCGGTAAAACAAACCAGCAGTAATGAAGTATCTGCCGATGATGATGATGTAGTAAAACGTATTAAAGAGTTGTTAGATAATTACGTTCGTCCGGCGGTAGAAATGGATGGCGGTGCTATTCAATTTAAAAGTTATGATGCAGGTACCGTAAATCTTTCCATGCAGGGAAGTTGCAGTGGATGTCCTTCCTCAATGATCACTTTGAAAGCAGGTATTGAAGGAATGATGAAGCGGATGATACCGGAAGTGAAGGAAGTGGTAGCAGAGGCGGAATAAGACCGCTGATTAATTTGATTACAATGATAAAAATGATAAAGCGGCTGTGCCGCTTTTTTTTATTGATTTACGATTCCGTTTTTTCCCAAATTACATTCCTTTCTTTCAGATATTCCATCACAAAATCAAAACAGGTTTGATGCTTGCCTACTAATTCCGGTGGAAAAACTCCTTTCTCCATAAACAAACCCTTGCCTATTAAATTAACAGCAGCAGTGCAGGTGTAGCCTGTTGTTCTGGCCATAGAAGAAAGCTTTGATGCAGCATCATATTCATCATACAAATTGTATTCAACTGTTTTTTCGTTGCTTCTTAGAATCACTTTCATTACCGTAAACTCTTGTTCTTCGGCACCGAGTTTCCATTGGTTCACTAATATTTTGGAAGTAAAGTCTAATGGAGAAATGTCAACATCCTTTATTCGTAAGGGAGTCGTATCAAAAAAACCGGCCTGCTGCATGGCAATTATCAGATCAATATGTCCGGGATATCGCAAGGTCTTTTCTTTCATATCCGGAATATGACCCATGGTGTAGATCAATGAACGAAGACCATCCGTATTGAATGCTTCCAGTTCTCCTGCATTCTCAAATGTCATTAACTCTATATCGCTTAATGCTGGCTTGGTTACAATTATTCCATCTTCTACTAATCTTGCGGGACGAATATATTCCTGTATCACATCCACCGGGGAGAAGGGTGCTTTGTATTGGAACGGTGGTTTTCTTTCTTTTGGTAATCCGCCTACATAACATTCAAAAGATTCTATTTTCATTTCTTCATTGTAGCGGCCGATGATGAAATTGCTCATACCCGGTGCTACACCACAATCGGTAATGACAGTTACATTTTTTTCTTTGGCTAATTCGTCTAACTGCAACACATCTTCCGGAAAGAATGAAATGTCTACCACATTTTTTCCGGCATGAATTACAGCTTCTAATGTTTTATATCCCATAAAGCCGGGTACTGCTGTTACTACCACATCAAACGGCGATAGCATTTCTGTGTAGCTGTTGAAATCAGCAAGATCGGCGGCGGCGGTATGTATGTTGGGGTTCCTGCTTTTTAATTCTTCAAGGTTGGCTGCGTTAAGATCGAAAGAGGTAACAGCATGTTCTGCTGCGAGGTCAAGGGCGATGGCACGGCCGACCATGCCGGCTCCTAATACTGCGATTGTCATATGGCGATAATTGAAGGGCAAATTTACGACAGGGAAAATTGAGAGGCCGCTAATTTGACTGCTGTCTTGCTAAAATAAATACAGTTTAACCACGGATGAACACAGATTAATACAAGTAAACACAGCGTTGCGCAGCGATGAATACAGGTTAGCCACAGATTCCACGGTTGGGAAAAACGCTTAGCTGTCTATAGAAAAACTACTTATCAAAAATGAGTAGTTATAGGATTGCCAAAGCAAAAAAAAATCAATTGCTTTGTTTATCCAATATCCCTGTTATGCAACTAATGATGTACATAGGCAATGACCTGATTGAATCCGTGACCATTAATGTTCAGGACCTTCGGGTACCCGGTTACCTGGGCAAATTCAAACGAACTTTAAAGGACAAATACCGGGAGATCATTCTCTCGGCGCCTGAATCCGTTGAGTTCCTGGTTTTCAACCCGGAAATAAAACCGGACCTCTCCAATCTCAGTCATTAAATCGTTTCAACGCTGCGTTCAACAAATGCAGTAAGGTCGGCACCTTTTAATAAGCCCTGCGCCAGCATCGCCAGATCAAAGGCTTGCTTTGCCATTGCTGTTTGTTGCCCTTCTTCTGCATTCAATATTTTGCTGATGATCTTGTGATTGGCATTAATGGCCACTTTATAATTATCCGGCATGGCTCCATAAAAATTCATGCCGCCACCGCCGCCCATTTTACTCATGTCTTTCATACGGCGCATCCACTCTTCCATCGTAATAGTTACCGGCATTCCTTCTGCATGCTGACTTTCTATTTCCACTTTCATGGCCGGGTTGCTGATGGCTTTATCGAAAATATTTTTCAGCTTCGTTGTTTCATCTTCCGTTAATTGATGTGTTGCTGCATCTTCTTTTACGATCAGCTTATCAATTACATCTGCATCCACTCTTTTCAACGATGTTTTTTCCAGCTTCATTTCTAAATGATGAATGAAATGTGTGTCGATCGGCGAATTCATCAGCAATACATCGTAGTCTTTTTTCAATGCGGCTTGTATATAACTGTCTTGTCGTTCCGGATCATTGGTATAGAGATAAATAAGTTGATCTTCTTTATCGGTTTGAAAATCTTTTACCTTGATGCTGTACTCATCCAGTGTGTAATTTTCTTTGTTGGTATTGCTGAGCAATAAGAACTCTTTGGCTTTATCGTAAAACTTTTCGTCGGACAAGGCACCGTACTTCACAAAGATGCCGATGTCGCCCCATTTGTCTTCGTAGCCTTTGCGATCTTTCTTAAACAGTTCGCTGAGTTTATCGGCTACTTTGCGGGATATATAACTGTTGATCTTTTTTACATTGCTATCGGCCTGTAAAAAAGAACGGCTTACGTTCAATGGAATATCCGGTGAATCAATAACACCGTGTAGTAATAATAAAAATTCCGGAACAATGTCTTTTACTTCATCCGTAATAAATACCTGTCGGCTGAAGAGTTTTATTTTATTCTTCTGTACTTCAAAATCATTTTTCAGTTTGGGGAAATACAGAACACCGGTAAGGTTGAAAGGATAATCAACATTCAAATGTATCCAGAACAACGGCTCTTCGGAGAAAGGATATAACTCTCTATAGAAATCCAAATAGTCTTCATCTTTCAGATCAGCAGGAGCTTTTGTCCAGATAGGATTGGTATTGTTGATGATATTATCAACTTCTACTGATTTATATTTTGGTTTGCCTTCTTCATCTTCACCATCTGGTTCTCTTTCTGTTTTGGTACCGAACTGAACCGGCACGGGCAGAAACTTGGCATACTTGTTCAGTATCTCGCCGAGGCGGCTTTCCTGTAAAAATTCTTCCGACTCTGCATTTACATATAAAATAATGTCGGTACCTCTTTCGGTTTTGCTGCCTTCGCTTATTTCAAAACTGGTGCTGCCATCGCAGATCCAGCGGGCAGGCTCTGCAGCATCCTGGTAACTTAATGTTTGAATCTCTACTTTATCCGCCACCATGAATGCCGAATAAAAACCAAGACCGAAGCGGCCAATAATTTCATTGGCATCTTTGGCTTCTTTAAATTTTTCCATGAACTCGGTAGCACCGGAAAATGCTACCTGATTAATGTATTTTTTTATTTCTTCGGCCGTCATACCAATACCATTATCAGAAATGGTGATGGTTTTTGCATCGGCATCTACGGACACTTTTACTTTCAGGTCGCCGGTGGGTTGATTATAATGCCCTAATGTAGAAAGGCGTTTTATTTTTTGCGTTGCATCAACGGCATTGCTTACCAGCTCCCTCAGAAATATTTCATTATCCGAATAAAGGAATTTTTTAATGATAGGAAAAATGTTCTCGGTGTTAATGGAAATGGTTCCTTTTTCTTGTACCATGATGTGAGGTAAGTTTTAAGTTGTAAGTATTAAGTTATAAGTGCTGCGCAAGGTACGCAATAGCTGTTCCAACAGGCGGAAGATTGCCAGATTGACAGCGATTAGCTCTTTTAGTTATTGGGGTATGAGTCAGAAATCCCCTTTTTTGATTGATGTTTTTGGGATATGAGTCAATTTCGATGATTGTTGACCTAAATCACCGCATAATTTGCGGTGATTAGACGATTATTCGCCGCAAGGGCATGATAAAAATTGCCAGCCTTAGTTGTGAAAAAGCAGTTCTTCCATCAATAATTAATCATTTACGGTTGTTCAAACTACTGCCTATTTGGTAATTTTAAACCCATGAAGAAAGAGCTAATCGCTGACCTGTTTGGAAAATTTGAGAGTGCCTGCTATATCTATGAAGGAATAGAATGCTGGAGTGCCAGAGAATTACAACCCATATTAGGCTATGCCCGATGGGAGAATTTTATCAATGCATTGGAGAAAGCAAGAAAGGCTTGTGAGAATGCCGGTGAAGAAGTAACTGACCATTTTCGTGGCTTCACGAAAATGGTCCAACTAGGCAGTGCTGCTAAACGGGAAGTTGAAGATATTGCACTTACCCGTTATGCCTGTTACCTGGTTGCTCAAAATGGTGATTCAGCAAAAAATGAAATTGCTTTTGCCCAAACTTATTTTGCCGTACAAACCCGCCGCCAGGAGATTATTGAAAAAAGATTGCTGGATGTAGCAAGGGTTTCTGCCCGGGAAAAATTAACCAAAAGCGAAAAGAAATTATCGGGTATTATTTACGAAAGAGGGGTGGATGATAAAGGTTTTGCTGTCATTCGTTCCAAAGGCGACCAAGCCTTATTTGGTGGTGCCAGTACTACAGACATGAAGAAGAAACTGGGAGTACCTTCCACCCGGCCATTGGCAGATTTTCTGCCCACACTTACCATTAAAGCAAAAGATTTTGCTACAGAACTTACCAGCCATAATGTTACCGATAAAGACCTGAAAGGCGAACAACAAATAAGCAAAGAACATATTGACAATAACCTCGCCGTTCGTAAAATGCTAAAAGAAAGAGGTGTATTGCCGGAACAACTACCCGCTGCCGAAGATGTAAAAAAAGTACAACGGAAATTAGCAACAGAAGAAAAGAAAGTAAAGCAACAATCCAATAAGATCCTGAAAGGAAAGAAGAAATAACCCGCAGATTACTCAATTATTAATTCCGTTTGATGTCTTTATAATTTACCACCCAGGTTTTGCTCCATTTGTCGTGCCAGGGATGTGCCGGATTGCCTAATGCACTAAAGGCATTAAAGGGCACGGCTCTTATTAATCCCCGAAGCAGGGCTGTTTGTCCGCTGATGCGGGTACCATCTTCATACACGGCTACGGTGCCGGTTATTAATTTTCCTAATGATCGTCCTTTAAATACGGCTTCTACTAAACCCATATACATACCATAAAGTAATAGCATTACTAACCGGCCTAAGAGATTAAAGCCCTGGTCTTCTCCATAGAGTAATACGGCGAGGTCCCAACTGATCTCTATAATTACATAGCTGAAAAAATACATGAACACATAAAAACCTACGAGATCAATAAGGTAGTTAGCGAGGCGTTTGCCCTGGCTTGCTTGTGTCACTTTACTAAAATCATCAAAAAGATGTTGCTCTTGCGGGGGTTGATTTTCTTCCATGGGTTTTTATTTGTTGCATTGAAAATAAAGGAAAATTAACGAGTGAAATGAAAAATGAATTGAATGACTAACTGTTTTAAAATCTGAAAATGCTTTTGCTTTTTTTGATGGAGCCATGAATTGCGATGAACCACTGCCTGAAAATTTGGAAGTAAATGATCTTGATTTTTCTGCGATGCCTGTTTAGTTTTTATAAGCTTTAGAGTTGCCTGCTGCAGTTTACTATTTACCGGCTGCTGGTAATAGAACAGGTAATGTTGATTGAAATTTGAGTGGTTTTGGTGCTGGTTTCAGGCCAAAAATTGACAAATTTGTCATTACAGTTGACCATTCTTTTAATGCGATTGGCAATTCCTTCGTTGCAAATAACTATCTCTTTCCTTTAAGTGACCATTCCTATAATGTAAGTGATTATACCTTTGATGTAAGAAACAATTATTTTGAGGTGAGTGACAATTATTTTCTTGTAAGTAGCGTTCCTTTTGATGTAAATGGCTTTCCCGGTAAGGCAAGCGTACAACCCTGTAAGGTAAGTGTACATTCTTTTACTGTAAGAAGGCTTTCCGGAGCTGTAAATGAGCATTTTACAGCTAACAAACTTTAAAAACCAATTAATTATGCTTAGTTTGAATGTTGCCAGCCTTTTAAAGAGCCGTGGTATCGACAATGCGAGCAAGTACCTGGTGCAAAAGGGCATGAAGTACCACACGGTGAACCGGTTGCTGACCGGAAAGACGGATAGCCTTACCTATGCGACGATTGAACATCTCTGCATTTTGTGTACCTGTACGCCAAATGAACTGTTTGTTTGGAGTGAAGCTAATATTGCCGGCGTGGCGAAGGACCACCCGCTGCATAAGTTGAAAGCAAAGGATGAAGTGGTGAACCCGGTGGACCGGATAAAAAAATTATCGGTGAGTAAACTGGAGAAGTTGAAAGGATTGTTGGATGAGTTGGAGAAGGAGGGGTGAGTGTTAATTTGAGACGAAATTATTAACCTATTAAATTAAGGTGCAGTTTTTCTAAAAATCAATTCAGGTAAAATGATTTTAATTTCTTTTTCCTCTTCTGGCTTTTTCCAATAAACAACAAAATTAGTTTTTACCTCATTGAGTTTATATCCTTTTCTCTCTTGGGAGTTTAATACCTCAATAAATTTATTTGAAAATTTTAAAACTAAATCTCCTTTTGCATTTGCATACCCTTTGTCTGTTTTGGTTAGTAAATCACCACTGATAATTCCATTCATTCGATGCTGAACAAATTCGAAGTAGCCAAGGTTTACATCTTCATGTGTTAAGTGCATTGCCATTTCACTTGGAGGTAAATGTGTTTCTCTATCTTCAACTCTTTCTAAATTTTCAGCCTTAATGCTGTCAAGATAATTTCCGTTTAAGTGAATTGTCAGGTTGCGTTTTGCTCTTGTCATTGCAACATATAGTTGGCGTTTGGCTTCATCGGTTGCGGGGTTGAAGTTCTCAAGCATGATGAAAACATTGTCAAACTCTTTTCCCTTTGCTTTGTGAATGGTTGAAACAAAAATCGTTTCCCCGTTCTCATTATAAAAATCTTCGAGTTTTGATTCTCTTACGAAAACTTCCAGATCAGATTTGTATTTCTTCTTAGGATAGCTGTCTTCAAATTGTTTAATGAGGTTGTTACACACTTCCAACTTTGAACTGTTCTGAAACTTTTTTCTCATTGCACTCTTTGCATTTGCCCAAATTTCATCGTTAATAATTTTTACATCATCCCCCATACTTATTTCATTCAAAAGCAAGCGAACTTCAAAAAGATTTTGCAAACTGAAACCATCGTTGCTTTGAATCAACTTTGCTTGCATTCCGTATTTCAAAAGCAAACCGGTAATCTGTAGTGCCTCATTATTTGTTTTTGTCAGTACACAAGTAGTTCCGGCAAGTCCTGTTGTCAATATGTCTTGCACCAATGGTGAAATAAGATTTGAGCTTTGATAACGCACCAACTTTATATTTCCGTTGTCAGTTTGTTTTACTGCAATAGGAGTTTCTTTTAATCGGTGATTAATCATTTTCACAAACCCGTTTGTGAAATTAACCAAGTTGCTTTTGCTTCTATAGTTTTCTATGAGTTCGTGTTTGGCTGCTTTCCTTTCCGCCATGAACTGCTCTAAATATTTTGAACTTGCTCCTCTGAACTCGTAAATGTTTTGGTCATCGTCTCCAACCGCAATTACTCTCATTTCTTCATTCTGTTCCATTAATGTATTAATTAATGCAAACTCATCAGCATTCATATCTTGTGCTTCATCAATTACCAAAACTGTTTTTGTAATTCGGTTTGCTTCAACCTCACCGTTCTTAATCTTTTCAATAGTGTTTTTCAGGATGGCATCTGACTTTTCCAAACTTCCGACCCTCCCCAATAAATCAAAACAGTAAGAATGAAAGGTTTTTATTTCAATATAGTGAGCAGCATTCCCAATCAGTGAGATTAACCGCTTTTTAAATTCAGTTGCTGCTGCTCTTGAAAAGGTCACCATGAGTAATTGCTCATGCTTAACATCCTCCATCAAGAGCAGCGATGCTAATTTGTGAACCAATACTCTTGTTTTCCCACTACCAGGTCCCGCCACAACTGCAATGTGTTTTGTTTCATTATCCTTAATGATCTCTAATTGAGTTGGAGATAATGAGCCAAACAATTGCCGAAATTTAGCAGGAGTTAAATTTCTTCTAATTTCTTTTTGCCTTTCACTTCCGGGAAAGTATTTGTTGAGAAATGAAGTGTAGTTTAACTGGAAATAATCATCAACAAATTGCAATGCTCCTTTGTAATCGCCAATCATTTTCTTAGCATACTCACCAACAATATGAATTTGCTGAACCTTATTTTCGTAAAACTGATTTAACTTTTGGTAGTCATCATTTTTGTATCTTCTTTTATTGTCTTGCTCAACTCTGTCAATGGTAAGCCGATTATACACTACCAAAAACCCACCTTCAATTTTTATTGCCTCAATTCTTGAAAGATAAAAAAGGGTGTCTTCAATATCCCCAATTGAAACTTTTATTTCAAAAAGTTTTGGTCTTTTTTCAAACTCGTCTTTTAGTTCATGAACTGAAAATTCAACCAATACCTCTTCATTTTCAACTTCAGAAGTTGACAAATTGCTTTTTTCGTACAGGAATGAAACAATAAATCTGGATAGTTCATGTCGCTTTTCTAATTTTTCTTTCAATAATTCTTTCGGTTGAACACAAAGAATCATGACATGATTCTTTGAATACTGTTCGTTGTGTCGTTTAATCCAATTCTTGATTGCCCAAAAATTGATAACTGTTTTTAACTTGTTTGGTGTAACCTCTTTACATCCTTTTTGCTCTGCATCTTCATTTAATTCCTTTATGTGAAATGTATTTTCTTTTTCTTCAAAGACTGGCAAAAGAAAATTTTCAATCTGACTAAAAGTTTCTACAATCTTCAATGAACGGTTTATGTTTTCCCCTTTCTTTATGAATGCAGTTAAATCTTTTGCATCCGCTAATATTTTTTCCTCACGAAGTAGATTCACAATGTTTATCACTTCTTCTTTTACAATTCCCAAATGATCGCTGATATAATCTATTCTTGATTCTGCTGCTTCATCATTGCTCTGGTTTCTGCTCTTGCTTGAAAAGAGTTTCTTGATAATTCTGATTCCTTTTTCTTTTTGTTTCTCCTCAAATCTTTGTGAAGCATTTATTTTTTCAATAGCCTCCTGCGCATTCTTTGAAAGAATACTGTTCGCAAAAACTCTTGGCATATTCTGCCCTCGTTTCAAATAGCCAGCATCTTCAAGGGCTGCAATTGCTGTTGTTACTCTTGTTTCAATCTCAACTACATTATCATCCCAACCTGCTTTACGAGCAATCTCCAAAGCTGAATTTGAAACCGAAGAACGAAATCTTGTGATATCTTTTATCGCTTTCCAAACCTGCTGTATTTCTTTGATTGAAAGTTTTGTTTGATTAAGTAGTATAAAGTGTTTGCTAAGATCTTCCTCGTTAAATAACACAAAACAGTCAGCTTTCATGCTTTCGTTTCTTCCAGCTCTTCCAGCTTCTTGAATATAATTTTCCAAAGAATCAGATATATCATAATGAATAACCATCCCAATATTATCTTTATCCACACCCATCCCAAAGGCAGAAGTAGCAACCATGATTTGAACGTCTCCTTTAATGAACGAATCTTGGTTTTCAATTTTTTCTTTTACGTCCATTTTCCCATGAAATGCTTTTGCACTAAATCCATCTTCAGATAATCTTGCTGCAAGGTCTTTAGCTCTCTTGGTTCGTGAAACATAAATGATAGTTGGACAATTTTTTTCTTCAATCAAATCTCTTACTGAATTATACTTTTCTTCTTCCCCTTCTTTCTCAAAAACTTTGTATTGCAAGTTGGTTCTTGTAGCATCGGAACTAAAAATTTCCAAGTCAAGGGAAAGCTTTTCTTTGAAATAAGCACAAATATCTTCAATAACTTTTTTCTTTGCTGTTGCTGTAAAGCAAGAAATAGGAATTGTTTCTTCAAGATTTTTCTTCTCTTGAATTTGTTTGATGAAATCACCGATGTATAAATAATCAACTCTGAAATCTTGTCCCCACGATGAAAAGCAGTGAGCTTCATCAATAACAAAGCGAACAATTTTTCTTCCTAATAAAAGTCGTTCAATTGTTTTTGAACGCAAGGATTCTGGTGAGATGTAAAGTAGTGACACAGAACCATCTTCAACTCTTTCAAAAGATTTACTTCTTTCAATCGGATCAAGCAAGCCGTTTATTGTAACTGCATCAGTAATGTCATATTTGTTAACCAAATTGTCAACTTGGTCTTTCATTAAAGATTGTAGAGGAGAAATTACAACTGTCAAACCTTTTGTTGCAACACCACTCATTAAAGCAGGAACTTGAAATGTGATTGACTTGCCACCACCTGTAGGGAAAACAGCTAAGAGAGATTTGTTCTCAATTGCTGCTTTCATTGCGTTCTCTTGCAATTTTTCACCTGCGTACGTTCTGAAGGTATCAAAACGGAAATATGTTTTCAAACCCTTGTGTATGTCCAATACTTGATTACAGTAAATACAGCCTGTGAGACACGGTTTGTTTCTCAACGCAATCATTACCCTTTCTATATCAGGATACGTTTTCAAAACCCATGGTGGTGTAATTGAATAACGATTTCTACAATCTATAAGTGATAAACAATAAGCTAATTCAATGGGATGCTCAGAAATTAATTTTTTCAAGTCTGTTTGTTCACAAATTTCTGAATGAAATTTTTCCTGGATTAATTTTTCAAGATTTGTGTCGCTACTTGTGTATAAAATGAAATGGAAAAAGGAGTGAAACTCCTTTTTGTCATTCAAAAGCAAATAGAAAATTTGTTTTAGAGAATTGTCAAGTTGATTAAAAACAGAAATTTCTTCATTTAGAAGGTCTTTGGTTATTATTGAATCATTCAAAGGAGAATTTGAATCTTCATATTGTAACTTATAATCCTTCTCTAAAGGATGGTAGGGCCTTGTCGGAAACAGCAGGGGAGAAAGAAATAAGGTGTCAATGACATTTGAAGGATTTATACCAGCATCATTAACTGCTTTCTGAATGTATTTTAAATCGTGTCTGAAAATGTTGTGTCCGCAAATGAACTCTGTTCCCCTAAGAAAAACAGCGAAGTCTTTTATTGAGTTTGAGTGAAAATGATTACCATCACCCTTGACACCACCAATGTCAAGAATCTTTCCGCTTTTCGGCTCAATCTCTGTATCAATAAAGGCAATTGTTTGCATTTTGAAATTTAATAAAAAGAACTCCAATTTTATAGTAAACAGTATATAAATTACTCTATAAATAAGTCATTATGCCATTTTAGGGATTCTTTGCTCGGTAAAAATTTGTCCGGTGGGTTTATTTGCTTTCCCTCAATAAGATACGGTAGGGAACTGAAAGTTGAATAAAGGGTGAGTAAACTGGAAAAGTTGAAGGAGATTATGGATGGGTTGGAGAAGAAGGGGTGAGTTTTATTTAAAATATTTCATTGCTACTTCACCAATCCATCTTCCCATATCAACAGGAACAGCGTTTCCAATTAAACGATAAGAACTTCTTTTGTTTTCGAAAATGAAATCATCTGGAAATCCTTGTAGTCTTGCATATTCTCTTACTGAAAATGGTCGCAACCCATATTGGAATTTTTTATCTACTACCAGCCTTGTACTTAAGTCTTTCGAATAGTGTGCTACACAAGTTGGTGCTAATGCATTTCTTTCTTCGGGGTTAACAATAATGGGAAAATCTCTATATACTCCTTTAATTCTTTTAATTACGTAATCCGGCATTTCCACTTTAGGTTTCTTCTCAAGAATACTTTTAAATGTAGGCCTGTTTTTAATTTGTGTAGGAGCCTGAATTGTAAAATTTCTTTTTGTTCCTATTAGTATTAACCGCTTTCTTCTTTGTGGCAACCAGTTCTCAGTATCAACAGGACAAAAGACATTTACATAATAGTCAGGTAATTTAGTCATTGCTTCCATTACAACTTTAAACTTTTTCATTCCGGGAACATTCTCTACAATGTACATTTCAGGCTTTTCAATAGCAATGTGTCTGAAAAAATGTAGAAATAGATCGTCCCCAGTTCTTGTTCCATGAATATCTGCGATAGGAGAATATTTAGTACAAGGATATGTTCCCACAATAATATCTGTTTGGGGTTGCTCTAAAACTGTCTTGTCTTTAATATCTGCAGTTAAAATAGAATGATTGAAATAGTGAGTGTTGAGCTTCATACACTCTGTTGCTTCTTTATCTAAGTCAAGAGATTGGATTAACTGAACTCCTGATAAAATTAGACCAAGTTCCATTCCTCCGCACCCTGAAAAGTATCCTTTTGCTGTTGGAGTATGCCTTATTTTGTTCATTTGACAAATTTGATTTGTTTAAAAAGAAAAGTCGGTATCTTTTAAGACACAAAATAATACGGTTATCGGCTTGTGCATTTGCTTATAAGTCACGTTAGCAATAACTTTAAGAATATTTTTAAAATATGAATTGGACAAAAGAAGAAGTAATACTTATTGTAAACGATTATTTTGAAATGTTTAGACTGGAATTGGATTCTAAGCCTTACAATAAAACATCTCATAGAAAAAAATTAGCCCCTTTACTGAACAATAGAGAAAACTCGATTGAATTTAAGCATCGAAACATCAGTGGTGTTTTAGCAAATATGGGTTTACCTTATATTAAAGGATACAAACCATTATTCCGATATCAGCAGTTATTAGAAGATGAGGTGATTGTTTTTTTAGAAAACAATAAATCCTTTTTTGAAAAGGAGTTTAAAAAATTTGCCGACGAAAAAGTTGAACCGAATACTAAGAAAATAAATTTTGAGACCCTTATTGATAAAAAAAGTCCCACAAAAACAAAAGTGACTGAGAAGGAGCCAGTGTTTTTACCAATTAAAACTAATTATTTAGCTAAAGAACAAAGTAATAGGAATTTAGGAGAAATGGGAGAGCAGCTTGTTTATAATTATGAGAAGTGGCGTTTAATTAAAGCTGGAAAAGAAAAACTTGCCGAAAGGGTTGAATGGGTTTCCAAAGAAAAAGGCGATGGTACTGGTTTTGATATTTTATCAAAACAAACTAATGGAAAAGATATGTTCATTGAAGTAAAGACAACTAAACTGGCAAAAGAGACCCCAATATATTTTTCAAGAAATGAGTGGAAGTTTGCCTTATTAAAAAATAAAGATTTTTATCTATATCGTGTTTTTAATTTTACCGATAAACCCCAGATGTTTATTAATAGAGGTAATTATGAAAGTTTTTGTTCATTACGACCACAAACCTTTAAAGGTTATTTTTAATTCTCATAAGCTTTTCCGTTTTTGTTAATGCTACCAACAACAATATAAATCCCGCAAACATAAAAGCTCCCCGTATCCAGCTAAGGTATTGCCATGTTTGGCCCCGCTGGTACCACTCTGCAGCAGTAAGGGTGCTGTTGGTTCCACTTTCGGCAAACGCCACTAAGCCGGGTAAAAAATAAGTGGCGGTGGCAATTATTACTACTGCATAAATAATGGCAGCAAGGAGTATAAATTTTCGGCGGGCTTTTAATTTCCAGTTCAACACTACTGCTATAACGGTGGATAGTATGGCGAATGGATGTATGCGCATCCAAAAGTTTTCTTCCCGCAAGCCGAAGGGACCGGTTATTAATTTATTGCTCTCTGGTAAATGCGAGAGGTAGGGCGGAAAGTAAACGATATGTGCATACATAATGCCGCCTATTAAAATAGCCCAGGCTGTAATAGCAATGAAGAGTGATACTTGTTTTGCTTGCTGCATAACGATTGGTTTATGCCTGCAAGATTGATTGGATTGTGCAAGTATTTATAAGCACATTGTATTAATTGAATAATGTGGTGAATGAATTGGGAAGCTCTGCTTTATGATCATTAGCAAACCTACCAAGATTCAGCCAAAACACAATACCGGGCCGGGCTGCTAAAAATTTATTTACTTTGCAGTATGCATACCCTGCAAAGCATATTACAAATATTACGAAAACACAAACCGGAACTGCAACGGAAGTATCCCATTTCTAAGCTGGGTGTGTTTGGCTCTTATGCAAGAGGTGAAGCCACTGAGCAAAGCGATATTGATATTGCTGTTGAAATAAACGGTACAATGGGTTTAAATTTTGTAACCATGGCCGATGAAATAGAAGAACTGTTTGGCATTAAAACCGATGTGGTTCCCCTGCGGGCTATTAAACCTAAATACCTCGTTTACGTTCAAAAAGATATTGTGTATGCCTGAGCGGAAAACTATTTTTATACTTGAAGATATTTTGAAGTCTATAGAACACATTCAGACTTATACAAAAGGGCTTTCGTTTGAACAATTTACTTCTCACTTTATGGCCGTGGAAGCCTGCCTGTACAATATCCAGATTATCGGCGAAGCAGTTTCCATTTTGCACAGGATATAAAAAAAGAAAACCCGGAAATTGAGTGGGCTGCCATAAAAGGAATGAGGAACCGCCTTATTCATGAATACTTTGGAACAGACCTTCAACTGGTATGGAATGTAATACAAGAAGAATTGCCGGTATTAAAAATGAAATTAGAAGATCTGAGTTCCGGGCTGATGAAACAAGTCCAATAAAATTCTTTTTAAACTTATTCCTGTTTCCTTTCAATGTTCACCCATTTTATTTTACGTTTTCGTTTTAGTAGTAACTCTTCTATCTACGGCATCCCGAATAGGTAGGGGTAGACTGCAACAAACAATGCTTCTCCGACTTTATTCAGCACTGCACTAAAACCCGGCTAATAAAAAAAGCAACTGCTTTTGCAATTGCTTTTAATGGTGCTATTGATTTTATTTTTTATTACTGGTGTAATAATGTTTGTGTGTATTGCTGTGCTGCCTGCTGCACTACTACCCGGTACACAGCAGCTGGTAAATGTGCTAATGAAATGCTTACTATTTTTTGGCTGTGCGGTTGATGGTACACCGGCTGGCCTGCTGCATTGTAAATAGTGATGGTGGCAGGAGCGGCTTCTGGTAATTCCAATTGTACCGATGCCGTAGCAGGATTTGGATACATAGCGATACTGAGGCGGTTGCCAACAACTACCTGGCGGATGGCACTTATCTCCTGCTTGCTATCTGCATCTACCTGTACCAGGCGATAAAAGTTTTTTCCTTTTGCTGGTGTGGTATGTATGAACTGATAATTTTTTTGTGTTTGACTATTGCCGGCTGCGGCTACTGTACCTATAGACTGCCAGTTGATTGCATTGGTGCTATGCTGCACAATAAAACGATCACTGTTGGTTTCGCTGACGGTTTGCCATTGCAACAATGATTGCTCATTTACCAACGATGCTTTGAAGGAGCTAAGGGTAACGGGTAGTGTGGTCATTCCGTAAGCCACGGTAATTTTTCCATCGCCGGTTCCTATTAAATTAAAGGTGTTGCCGTTGGCTACTATGCCGAAGATGTTGGTGTTTTCATCCAATGCTACGGCTGTCCAGCTTACTCCATCTGATGAATGAAGTACATAGGTTTGATAGGTTGTAAGATCATTGGCGGCTCCTACAAAATGTCCGTTGCTATAGGCAAAAGCTCCTTGTCCCCAATCGCCACCTACGGTAAGGCCGGGTAGTGATGTGGTGATCTCTCCTTTATTAATAAACGAATTGGGATTGGCAATGGTGCTGGTAGATATAGAAAAGAAATTTCCCATGATCCATAGATCAGGATCTATAATTTCCTGCCCCATGAAATGATACTTTGTACCATCGTACACTACATCATGATAATGATAAACAAGGAAAGGCAGATTGGGTGTGATATTGCTCCAGGTAATACCATCTGCAGAGTGCATGATAACACCTGAATAATCTGCATTGGAATAACCGAGTGCAAAAAAGTTTCCGTTCACCTGTTTTACTTTGTAGTACCAGTTGTTTGCCGTGTTGGAAACCGTCCAACTGCTGCCGTTGTTTACCGAGTAAGCTATTTGCGCCGTGCTGCTTATTGGATGATAGCCGGAGGCTACCAGTGTGCCAGCGCCGTTGGCCATAGCACCGATATTCATAACCGGGGTGCTGATAGTGGACCATGTTTCTCCATTGTCTGCCGATTCCATTACCACCTGGTTGCCGGCTGCAATGTATTTACCAGCGGTGTACACAATGGCATTTAATTCTTTTGTGCCGGTGGGTGTTTTTTCTGACAGGGTATTAAAATTATTGGAAGAAAAGATAACACCGTTCTGCCCGATAGTGCCTACGCCTACATAACTGCTGCCACTGGATGCTACTGCACCATAGTTGCCGGTTGGATATTTATAACTGATACCATCGTTGGAAGAAACAATGCCTTCGTTACCGCATTGAAAATATTTTCCATTGATATAGGCTGATGATTGCGGAACGATGTAGGCTGTTTTTATTTGTAAGGTGATATCAAGCCCGGTGGTGGATGTCCATACGGAACCATAGCCGGAGTAAAACTGGCTGCTGCCAAAGAAACAAAATTTTGTTCCATCATAAATACCATTGAATATCTGGTTATTGTTGTTCCATACACCGGGAGATGTATCGGGTAATGTTAAGGTAACGGAAGCGGTAACATCTGTCCAGGTGGCACCAGTGGGTGATGTGTAAATATAATTGCCGGCAAAGAAACAGAAGAAGCGATCTTTTAAATATTGTATTCTGTTAATGAGTAAAAAAGCGGAGATGGTTTGATAGCTCCAGGTATTGGATGCGCCTGTTGCAGATTTATATACATAGCTGCCACCGGAATTACCCCGTGCAGTAATGGCAAAGATGCCACTGCCATAGGTAATGTGGAGGAACAGATCGTTTGACATACCTGCACTGAGAGTTATCACACTCCAGGTGATGCCATCTGCCGAGCTGCGTATAGTAGAAAGATTACCGACTGCAAAAAACTGTCCTTGTAAAAACTGTACGTTGTAAAAAGTATTGGCAGTGGAAGAGGTTCTGGTGGTCCAGGTGGTACCATCGGGTGAAGTAAAGAGGAGACCATCGTTACCTACCACCACAAATAAACCTGCACCAAATGCAATGCTATTAAAAGTACCTGTCGGAATGGTAGCACTTACTACTTTGGTCCAGTTATCGCCATCTGTAGATTGATAAATAGTGCCATTGCCCAAAATGGTAATATACACACCATTGCCAAACGCTACGCCTTTTGAATTGGCATTGCCGGTAGGAATAGTAATGTTGCTGGTAATAGTGGGTGATTGTGCCGATGCATTGTAACAGATACTGGTAAGGCAAAGCATGGCTATTACCCCTCTTGTAAAGATTGATTTCATTGGATTGGATTTTATTTTAAGTATGAAGATTGAGTGGTGGTGAGTAGGTTTTTCTTTTTTGTGTATTTACCAGCTTGTTTATTAAGAACAGTTGCGATCAACAGTAAATACCTGCAATGCTTGTTTTTGGTTTAAGAATGTTGATGTTGCTATCAATTAAATAACAGGGGCAAACATACATGTTGTGATGAGTTTATACAATAGAAGTAAACTCCTTATTATGCTAAGAAAATATACTTATACAAATGATAAGAAAATATAAAGGGTAACTGCTTTTTACTACTGTTCGGCTATCGTTTTTCCTTGCATGCAGAATATGTTGCGGCTATTTTCCAAGCATTAACATTCCATTTTTAAATCTGGTTCCTGCTTTGCATAACTACTTGTATTATTCACTTTAAAAATTATACACTATGAAAAGAATTTTTACTTTGGTTTTTGGTTTAGGCCTTTTAACCGCCGCACAGGCACAGAACCGCAACGGTGATAACCGTGGCAATCGCCAACCCGACAGGCCAATAGTTATTCAACATAATCAGCGGGATTTTGATAACTATAGCAACGACCAGTACGACAGGGATGTTCGCTATATGAAAAGTAACCCTGGTAAGGACAGAAAAATGGCGAAACAAATTGATGCCATTAACCGGGAGTATGATTTTAAGATGCAGCAATTGCAACGCAACCGTTATTTAAGCCGCTTTGATAAGCAACGCCAACTACGTTTTCTGCAAGAGCAACGTCAACGAGAGATCAGAATGGTATATGCCCGCCATCATAAGAACAAGAATAAGTATGATGACCGTGACGATCGTTTCAATAATCGTTTTTAACGTCCTGTGAAATACGAATACCCCGTCTCGTTCTATACGAGGCGGGTTTTTTATTGGATGAAGGTTGCACAGGAATTATAAATCTGTTTGCTGAACTATAAATTGGTAAGTTTGTTACTCCACAAAACTTAATCAACTATGCCAGCCACAAAAGCCTACGGCGCACAATCCGCCACCTCCCCAATAGCTCCATTAACTATTGACAGAAGAGCACCGAAACCACATGATGTACAAATTGAAATTAAATACTGCGGCGTTTGCCACAGCGATCTGCATACGGCCCGCAACGAATGGGGCAATGCTATTTATCCCTGTGTACCGGGACATGAGATTGTTGGAATAGTAACAGCCGTTGGCAGCCACGTTAAAAATTTTAAAGTAGGCGACCGTGCCGGTGTTGGATGCCTGGTAGATAGTTGCCGCGATTGTGAAAATTGTAAAGATGGATTAGAACAATACTGTGCGAACGGTGCAACGTTTAGCTATGGCAGCCCGGAGAGAGATGGCAGCGGCGTTATCACACATGGCGGATACAGCCAGTCTATTGTATCACACGAAGATTTTGTATTGCATATTGCAGATAACCTTCCGCTGGATGCAGTAGCTCCTTTGCTTTGTGCCGGCATTACTACTTACTCTCCGTTGAAACATTGGAAGGTGGGCAAAGGCACTAAAGTAGGTGTGCTTGGCCTTGGCGGATTGGGACATATGGGAGTAAAGATAGCTGTAGCGATGGGTGCAGAAGTAACGATGCTGAGTCATTCTCCCTCCAAAGAAAAAGATGCAAAGAAATTAGGTGCTCACAAATTTGTATTAACGAGTGATGCAGAACAAACCAAAGCAGTAACCGGTTATTTTGATTTTATACTGGATACGGTTTCTGCTGATCATGATTATAATTTTTACCTCGGCTTGTTGCGCACCAATGGTACGATGGTATGTGTGGGTGTGCCACCAACGCCACAGCCAGTACATGCTTTCTCCATCATTTTTGGCCGTAAGAGTTTGGCCGGTTCATTAATTGGTGGACTTCCAGAAACACAAGAAATGCTTGACTTCTGTGCTCAACATAATATTGTAAGTGAAATTGAACTGATCCGCATGGATGAAATTAATGAGGCGTATGAAAGAATGCTGAAGGGAGATGTAAGGTATCGGTTTGTGATTGATATGGCGACGATTTAGAGTTCGGAGTTCGGAGTTTGGAGTTCGGAGTTTTGCGTGATATTATTTGAAGCTGTCTTTACGGGCAGCTTTTTTTATTGTTTATAGTACGGTAACAGTTTATTCATGTTGTAGTAACAATGATGCGGTTAGTTGCAGTCCCTTAACTAAAACAACTCATCGCTTATGAACCTGAAACAATTTTTACCGCTGGCGGCTATCGTTGCACTGTCGGCCTGTAGTCCTTCTGACTTACCTAATAACAATGAAGATGCCTCTACCTTTAATTTGATCAGCACTACCACTATCGGTGGGGAGGGTGCGGCAGAAATTTCTGCTTTCGATCCTATTACAAAAAAATTATTTGTGGTAACCAATACGGGTGTTACACAAATAGATGTTTTAAATCTTAGCAATCCTGCATTGCCTGTTGCTATGGGCACTATTGACGTTAGCCCTTATGGTGGTGGCGTAAACAGTTTATCTGTACATGATGGTAAACTGGCTGCTGCGATAGAAGGTTTTGTAAAAACTGATAATGGTAAAGTGGTAGTGTTTAAAACAACGGACTATTCAGTAGTTAAACAAGTAACCGTTGGTGCATTACCGGACATGATCACTTACACACATGATGGCAAATATATTCTTACTGCTAATGAAGGTGAGCCGAACGATAGTTATACGATAGACCCTTTGGGTACTGTTTCCATTATTTCTGTATGGAATAATTATGCTGTGAACACTATTGACTTTAGTGGCTTTGCCGGACAGGAAGCTGCACTAAAAACAAAAGGGCTTCGCAGGTTTGGTCCGGGTGCCAGCTTTGCACAGGATATGGAACCGGAATACCTGACCATTTCGTATGATTCAAGAACGGCCTGGGTAACACTACAGGAAAATAATGCGATCGCTAAGATTGATATTCCATCCAAAACAATCACTAAACTATTTCCACTCGGTTTTAAAAACTATAATACCCCTTCCAATAAAATTGACCCAAGTGATAGAGATGGCGGACCGTTACAAAATGTATGGCCTGTAAAAGGAATGTATCAGCCAGATGCTATTGCGGTGTTAGAAGATCGGGGAATTCCTTTTTTATTTACCGCCAACGAAGGTGATGTAAGAGAGTGGCCGGCTTATGCAGAAAACAAACGCATTAAAGACCTTACGCTGGATGCAGTTGCTTTTCCGGATGCTACCTTAAAGCAAGATGCGAAACTGGGTCGCCTGAATGTTACGAATACCTTGGGCGATACAGATGGCGATGGTGATTATGATGAGTTATATTCATTTGGTGCCCGTTCGTTTAGTGTATGGAATGGACTAAACGGAAATTTGGTTTTTGACAGTAAGAATGAACTGGAAAATAAATGTATTGCGGCCGGTATATATGATGATAACAGAAGCGATGATAAAGGTGTGGAGCCGGAAGGAATAACATTAGGATTGGTTGGCAGAAAATCAATTGCATTTGTAGGATTGGAAAGAGCTGATGCGGTAGCCATTTATGATGTGAGCAATCCGAACAATCCAAAGTTTATTAAACTATTGCCAGCAGGCGATGGCCCGGAAGGTTTGTTATTTATTCCATCCACCAAAAGCCCTTCTGGTAAAAGCTTGCTTGTTGTAAGCAGCGAAAACGATGGTACTATAAAAGTATACCAGGTGAATTAATGGTGGGGCCTTTAGTGAATGATGAATTGTGAATGGGGTCGTTTACAGTATTAGCTGTCCTTTAATAGGGCAGCTTTTTTTTATTGAACCACGGAGACACAGCGGCACGAAGATTCACAGTATTATTATTCCGTGTTACTCCCTGTCTTCGTGTCTCTGTGGTTTTAAAATCTGTATCTTTCTTTCCTAAAACTCATCTATGCAAAAACTGGTTAGCATACTTTTTCTTTTAGCGATAACGATTGCAGGTTCTTCACAGGCTCTTTCTAAAACCGAGCAACAATTAATTAACTCTGTGGAAACTGATATGAAGGCCACGATTGATTTGCTCAAAGAATCGGTGAACATCAATAGTGGTACGTATAATATTGCCGGCGTAAAACAAGTGGGTGAACTATATGGCAAAGAATTATCCGCATTGGGTTTTACAGTTGAATGGATTGCTTTACCAGATTCATTGAAGAGAGCAGGACATCTTGTTGCATACCGCAAAGGAACAAAAGGAAAGAAATTGTTTTTGATCGGTCATTTAGATACCGTGTTTGAGCCGGATATGCCACCCAATCCTTTTACGATGTTGAATGATAGCACGGCAACCGGGCAAGGTGTGCAGGATATGAAAGGTGGTGATGTGATGGTGATCGCTGCATTGAAAGCGATGCATAAACATGGTTTGCTGAAGGATGTCAGCATCACCGTTTACTTTACGGGTGATGAAGAAAATGCAGGGCGCCCAAGAGATATAAGCCGTGGTGATTTTATAGAACGGGCCAAACAACATGATATAGCATTGGCTTTTGAAGGCGGCAGTTTGAACCAGGTTGCAACTGCACGCCGTGGTGCCAGCGAATGGATGCTAGAAGTAGAAGGCAAGCAAGCCCATTCATCCGGTGTATTTGGAACGGCGGGTTATGGTTCCATTTTTGAGGCATCCCGTATCATTAATGAGTTCAGAGAAAAATTAGGGAATGAACAATACTTAACATTTAATCCCGGATTATTTATTGGTGGCTCTGAAGTAAATTATGATCATGAAAAACAACAGGGTGATGTGTCCGGTAAAACGAATATTATTTCTCCCCGCACGGTGGTGATTGGTGACTTACGTTTTTTAACGGAAGCACAAAAAGAAAAAGCAAGGGCTAATATGCGGGCCATCGTTTCGAAAA
The DNA here is from genome assembly GCA_022843585.1 of Chitinophagaceae bacterium. Classification (GTDB taxonomy): domain Bacteria; phylum Bacteroidota; class Bacteroidia; order Chitinophagales; family Chitinophagaceae; genus JJ008. The sequence goes on along the minus strand of JALHNJ010000001.1, from coordinate 108,108 downwards.
ATTTACCTGGTGCAAAAGCATCTATAACTTTTAAAGATGGTATTCCTTCTATGCCGCCCACTGCTGGTAATGATGCACTGGTAAAAATTTTGAATGGGGCTAATCTGGCGTTGGGTTTTGGCGAAGTGAAAGCTGGTAATCCGGGTGCCAGAGGAGCTGGTGATATTTCTTATATCGCGGCGTATGTTGATTGTTTGGATGGATTGGGTGCAGCGGGAAGAGGTTCGCATGCACCGGGAGAAGTAATCAACTTAAAAGAGTATCCGAAGTTGATAAAAAGAACAGCGTTGTTTTTGTACCGGTTGACGAGATGACCACAGATTACCGGATTGAAATGATTTTCACAGATTTTTTACTCCATTACAAATTTTTACCTGTGGCCCAAAAATTTTCCAGCTCTAAAAATTGCTGGTAGAGTTTTCTTGTATATACACCAGGTTTACCGTCTCCTACTTGTTTGCCATTTACTTTTACGATCGGGATAATTTTTTTGGTAGTGGCGGTTAAGAAAATTTCTTTGGCGGTGGTTAATTCATCTATCGGAATATTTCTTTCTTCTATTGGCAGTATTTTATTGGCGAGAGCCAATACATTTTTTCGGGTGATGCCGGGTAGCATGTTGTGTGCAGGTGTTGCTAATTTATTTTCATTAGTTACAATAAATATATTGCAGCGGGGAAATTCGGTGACGCTTTCTTTATTATAATACAACACATCGTTGACTTGTTTTTCTTTTAATAATGGTTGCAGCCATACCGCCATTAAATAGTTGATGCTTTTTATATGCGGCAATTCTCGTTGGTGCTGGTGTGTAATAATGGAAAAGCCTTTTTCAAAATCTTCGGGTGTTGTTGTCTTTGCGGGGTTACAGGTGATGATAAGATTAGGCTCCGCCAATTGATAACCATCAGAGGAATATCCTCCTGTGAGCATCAATCTTATTCCCGCTTCTGGCAGGTCTTCCCGTTTTATTAATTCCTGTACAATATATTTTATTTCCCCCCTGCTTTTATCCAATTTTAAATGCATGGCGGCGGCAGATGTATAAAAACGATCAAGGTGGTCATCTATAAAAAGTGGAACGGTATTCAGCGTTCTAAAAAAATCAAAGACTGCATAGCCCCGCTGTATAGAAAGATCCTGTACATGGAGTAATGCTACTCCATCGTTTACAAACTGGTTGTCGAGATAGGTTCCCATATTAATTGTTTTTATGGTTATATTTTTTTAATATCTCCTTCAATTTTTCTTTTGGTAATGCTTCAACAGTTCTTCCATTTTTTCCTTTCATCGTTTTTGCTGCCAGTAATGAATTGATGATGGCTTCTTCTGTTGCTTCAATTGCTGCCATAAACAGAGGCGACATGGCATCATTACTTAATACAGTTTGTGTAAGTTTTTCACTGCTGTTGGATGGTATGCGCAATGTACTGTCTGTAGAAAATGCAATGATATAATCACCACTGCCATTGCTGGCAATACCACCGGTTTTTGCTAAACCCATAAAAGCTCTTTTTGCCAGGCGTTCGAGATTGCGGGCATCTAATGGCGCATCGGTTGCTACTATTATCATACAGCTTCCATCGGGTGTTTCATTCAACTGATCCTGCAGGTAATACTTTTTTAATTCTTCTCCCACCGGTACACCATCCACTTGTAATACGCCACCAAAATTTGTTTGCACCAGCACTCCTACTGTATAACCCCCTGATCTTTTAGGTAATACTCTTGATGCTGTTCCGATGCCTCCTTTAAAACCAAAACAAACAGTGCCGGTGCCTGCTCCCACATTTCCTTCTGCTGGTTTTTCCGAAGATGCAATATTGATTGCATGAAGTACATCTGCTTCTTTTACATGCCTTCCCCGAATATCATTGAGATAACCATCATTGGTTTCTCCGATTACTGCATTTACTGATTGTACATTTTCATTCCCTTTTTGTGATAATGTAAAACCAACTACGGCGTTCATGGCTGTGGCTACACTTAATGTATTGGTAAGAATTATCGGAGATTCAATATTTCCTAATTCTTTTATTTGCGTGGTGCCGGCTAATTTTCCAAAGCCATTGCCGGTATAAACAGCAGCGGGCACTTTTTGCTGAAACAAGTTTCCGTTATGCGGTAAGATAGCCGTAACTCCAGTTCGTATGGAGTCGGCTTTTATTATAGTTGTTTGCCCTACCATTACTCCGCTTACATCGGTAATGCTATTTGATGTTCCGGCTTGGAGTACTCCTATGCGAATATTGTATTCCGAAGTTGTTTCCTTTTTTTGTGCGGCGAGATGTAGCGGAATCCACCCAATGGCTATGAATAAAATGTGTAAACGCATAATATCAGGAAAGATAGTATTTATCATTACAATTTTCCTCCGCAAAAAAGCTGTAGTCATTATTGATAGTGATCAATCCGCCGGAAGCTGTGCAATGATCGTTGCGATGGGGATAGCAAAAAATTCTTTTATTATTTCCGGCAGATTATCGTTTTCCCTTACTACCAATAGAATCTTTCCTTTCCGCATTGCTATCGTTTCTTTTAGCACTTCGCTAAAACCTTCTCCTCTCAACTCCATCGGTCCAATTTCGTCTATTATCAACCACCCCTCTTTATCTATTGCGCCCTGTATGATGGCAATGGCCTGGTTGAAATTCTTTTTATTGAATGTAAACCGGCCTACTTTCAACACAGCTTCTTCCCCTTCTTTCGCTTCCATTGAAAACAATTGCCGGTTGTGTACATTCATAAACATTCGTTTGCCTTCTATCACCGGTGTAAGTATGCCATATACATCTGTTCTTTTTTCGGACCAGTTTAGTAATGCCGTTGTTTTACCTGTTTGAATAGGGGCTGACAATATAAAAATTTGTTGTCCGTGAGATGGCTGCACCGTAAGAGCATTCGTTAATACCATTTTACTCCAGGTATTTATTCTTTCCCAGCCTTTATTGGCAGCCGATTGTTTCCAGCTTTGTGTAATTAGCTGTTGTGTTGCAGGTAAGAGACGCAACACTTCCTGTACTTCCTGCTGCGACTGGCTTTGTTTTTTTTGCAGCCAGTTATGGAGTAGTTTTTTTACTATCGGACCTATAATAAAGATCCAGCCGAGTACAATGATGAGCGAACGTAATAATATCTTCAATGATATATGGGAAGGAAGCAACGGAGTACCGATACCAAAATATGATTGCACATATAAGGCAATCAACAGTAACCAAATAAGAAGAAGGCCTGTCTTTAATCTTTTACGTTTCCTTTTAACCGCCGGAGAAAATGGAGCTGCTTCTTCTACAATGATATTATATTTATTCTCCTTCCGCCATTGCTCAATTCGCTTGGGCAGCAGCGAGGACCACCAGCCTATTAGTATGCCTGTAATAAAATGGAGGGCCACATAACCACCGCCAATCCATAGGCTATAGTTGGTGGTTGTTTTTTGTTTGGTCAATCCGTTAATAAAGTTATTGACGACTTTCCAGAGGTCGTTTCCATATACAATAGTCAGTACCAGGATACGTTGCAAACCGGATTCCAATAAACCCAGTACTGCTAATAGGATGCAGGAAAGTTTAAAGTATCGTTTATTCCAGAATAACAATTCGCCAACTACACCCTGGAAGAAAACAGCAATGTATGCCGGTGGTGGCGCCTGCGGACTTAACATCATTTTAAATACAGCAACGATAATCGTTGCTTTAATGATGGCTCCTTTAGTTGGCACATACCAGGCAATTAAACATATACATACGATAGCACAACTACCGACTACCAAACCGGAAACAGGGATCTTAAATCCGTGAATGATACCGCCCAGCATCGCTTCGCAGAGGACCCATAAAGTTATAAGGCGGTAATAAACTTGACTATTCATAGCTGCAGTTCATCATACTGAAATCAAAAAAATTAACGATGATACTTAGATGCTGGCCGTAACAGGTGATTGTGTACTTTCAATTTGTTAACTTTAAAACACCAATTATAAAGATAACTTGATACAGTTTATTTTAAATGAAAAAACAATTGCAACAAACCTGCCGCCCGGTATGGTTATGCTTGACTTTATCCGTTACCATCAACATTTAACTGGTACAAAGATTGGTTGCCGGGAAGGCGATTGTGGTGCCTGTACTATTTTGGTGGGAGAAATAGCAAATGGTGAGATGCATTATCAATCCATGACAAGCTGCCTGATGCCAATTGGTAATGCCGCCGGAAAGCATATTGTAAGTATTGAAGGAATAAATTTTGCAGATGAACTAAATCCGATTCAACAGGCAATGGCTGATGAAGGTGCTACACAATGTGGTTTTTGCACACCGGGTTTTGTAATGTCGCTGGCAGGTTATTGTTTGAGCAGTACAGAACCCAATCAACAAATTGCTATTGAAGCAATAGATGGAAACATTTGTCGCTGCACAGGTTACAAACCGATTGAAAGAGCCGCTGGAAAGGTGGCAACGATATTAAAAGAAAGAGAAGGAGAAGAGGTAACAGCATTTGTCACCCGAAAAAAAATACTGCCTGGATATTTCAATAGTATAAAAGATAAGCTGGTGTTGATGCGAGAGGAAGCAATCAGAACTCAAGATCCGGAACTTAGAACTTTTCTCGTAGGAGGTGGTACCGATTTATATGTGCAGCAACATGCTGCCATCACCAATGCCGACATTCGTTTTGTTTTTGACCACCCGGAACTAAACGGCATCCGTAATGAAGGCAAAAAATGTTTTCTTGGCTCTTCTGTAACGGTAAGTGATTTAAAAGCTTCGCCAATAATAAATGAAGCGTTCCCCGACTTTCAAGAGGTTGCTAAATTAATTTCCTCCACACCCATACGAAATATGGCTACGATTGCCGGAAACTTTATCAATGCATCACCTATTGGCGACTTTACCATTTTCTTTTTAGCATTGGATGCGCAGCTAATTTTATCGGACGGCAACACCACAAGAGAACTGCCACTTAGAAAATTATATAAGGGTTATAAATTATTGGATAAAAAACCAGAAGAGCATATTGAGCAGATATGGTTTGAGTTACCGGAGAAGAATAGTTACTTCCATTTTGAAAAAGTAAGCAAGCGAACTCATTTGGATATTGCCAGTGTAAACTCAGCTATTCATTTAAAAATGAATGGTGATAGTGTTATCGAAGCCAGTCTTTCTGCCGGTGGGGTGGGACCAGTGCCTATGTTCTTGCAAAAGACATCTGCTTTTTTTACTGGTAAAAAAATAAATGACCAATTAATAGGAGAAGCGATTGAAGTAATGAAAACGGAAATTTCCCCGATCAGTGATGCAAGAGGTTCAAAAGAATATAAAACTTTATTGTTGGGACAATTGATAAAAGTACATTTTATTGAACGCAGATTGTTATGATTATGATGATCAGTGCAGATCTTGATCATCATAAAAACCAGCGTTCCTGTATTTAATATGAAAAACATCGATTCATACACTCATGTTCGTGGCGAGTCCGTTTACCTGGATGATATTCCATTGGTGAATGGAACTTTGTTTGCATCTGTATATGATTCGCCGGTGGCGCATGGAAAAATAAAATCGCTACACCTTGATGAAGCAATGAAAATGCCCGGCGTGGTACGAATTTTTACAGCCACTGATATTCCGGGAGAAAATCAAATTGGCGGAATTATAGCTGATGAGGAATTATTAGCTTCTACCCATGTACATTTTTGTGGCATGCCGGTAGCATTAGTAATTGCTACTTCAGACGAAGCTGCTAAAGCAGCGGTGAAGAAAATTAAAATGGAAATTGAACCCTTACCAATTATTACAGATCCGAGAGAAGCTAAAGAAAAAAATGAATTAATCATCCCCCCAAGAACATTTCAATTGGGTGATACAACAACAGCATGGAGCAAATGCGATCATATTTTTGAAGGACAGACAGAAACAAACGGGCAAGAACATTTATATATTGAAACGCAGGGTGCTTATGCAGTGCCGCAGGAAAATTCGGCTATCCGTATTTACTCTTCTACACAAGGACCCACACAGGTGCAACGATCAACCGCCAGAGTTTTGAATATGCCGATGAATTATATTGAAGTTGATACGACAAGATTGGGTGGTGGTTTTGGCGGTAAAGAAGATCAGGCAACAACCTGGGGTGTACTATGTGCATTAGCAGCTTATCATTTAAAGAAGCCAGTAAAATATTCATTGCATCGCATGGAAGATATGCGGATGACGGGTAAGCGACATCCATACTCATCTGATTTTAAAATTGGATTGGATAAAGAATATAATATCCTTGCATATGAAGCAATCTTTTACCAAAATGCAGGTGCGGCAGCTGATCTTTCTCCTGCAGTGTTGGAAAGAACATTGTTTCATTGTACAAATTCTTACTTTATTCCCAATGTAAAAGCAACGGCTTATAGTTGCAGAACTAATTTACCTCCTAATACAGCTTTCCGTGGTTTTGGCGGACCGCAGGGAATGTTTGTTATTGAAGCGGCTATTGCTAAAGCAGCAGAGAAATTAAATATTTCGCCTATTGTTATTCAGCAACAAAATTTATTGCGGACAGGTGATGAATTTCCATATGGACAAATTGCACAAAGCGAAGCCAATGAATGTTGGGAAAAAGCTGTTGAACTATATGATCTCAACAAACTGCAGCAGGAAGTTACTGATTACAACAGCAAGAATAAATTATCAAAAAGAGGTTTAGCCTTAATGCCTATTTGTTTTGGAATCTCCTTTACTAAAACATTAATGAACCAGGCAAGAGCATTGGTGCATGTGTATACCGATGGAAGTGTTGGTATAAGCACTGCCGGAGTAGAAATGGGGCAGGGGCTAAACACCAAAATATTACAGGTAGCTGCTGCTATATTCTCCATAAACCCGGAACGAATAAAAGTTAACACTACTAATACCTATCGGGTGGCAAATACTTCGCCAACTGCTGCCAGTGCTTCTTCGGATTTAAATGGCAAGGCTACAGAAATTGCTTGCCTCGCAATTTTGCAGCGATTGAAAGAAGTAGCTGCAGAAGAGTGGAAAACGGAAGTCGGTTCCGTTAAAATAAAGGAGGACTGGGTTTTTGTAAATGACAAGCAAACAGATTGGATCTGGAATAAATTAGTACAAACTGCTTTTGTAAAAAGAGTCAGTCTTTCCGAACATGCACATTATGCACCACCCGGCATTTGGTTTGATGCAACAAAAGAAAAAGGACATCCATTTACTTATCATGTATACGGAACTGCGATCACTACTGTAACAATAGATTGCCTTCGTGGAATATATGAAGTTGATTCGGTAAAAATTGTACATGATTTTGGTAAAAGCATGAATCCTATTATAGATATTGGCCAGTGTGAAGGCGCATTGGTACAAGGTATTGGCTGGATGACGATGGAAGAAATACTCTATGATAAAGAAGGTAAATTAAAATCCAATGCGCTAAGTACCTACAAAGTGCCGGATATATATTCTGTACCTAAAGAAATTTCAATTCATTTTTTAGAAACTGAAAAAGATAATCTAGCCATTTTTAGAAGTAAGGCTGTTGGCGAACCGCCATTGATGTATGGAATAGGCGCCTACTTTGCATTGCACAATGCAGTAAAAGCATTTAATCCATCGGCAATTATTTCATTTGATGCGCCTATGACACCCGAGAAAGTATTAATGAGCTTGTATCAACAATAATTAATCCATCACTTTAAGTTTCGATACCATAATTGTAATAAATAAACCCAGCAACGATACTACGGCAAATGAATACCGGAGGTTTGCCAGTTGTGCTATGTATCCAATCAATGGCGGACCTAATAAAAATCCCAGAAAACTGATGCTGGAAACTGCTGCAATCGCCATACCCGGAGATAACTTTGTGGCTCTTGCTGCTGTACTATACACCGAAGGTACTACGGACGAAACCCCGAAGCCAACAATTAAAAAACCGATAGTAGCAGTAATAAGATAAGGAAATAAAACTGCCGTCAACAGGCCTGTTAAAATTAGCAAACCACTTAGTTGTAACATTTTCCTTCTGCCTATTCTTTCAATAATTCTATCAGAAGTAAAACGACCCGTGGCCATCATTATCATAAAGGATGCGTAGCCAACTATTACTAACGATTCTGGTGCTTTCACTACTTCTTTAAAATAAACGCCACTCCAATCAAACATTGTTCCTTCTGCGGCCATACAACAAAACGAAATAATTCCTAATTGTACCAATGCCTTTTCTGGTTTCGAAAAGAATTTTTTCTTCTCAGTAGCTTCGGGTATTCCTGTAATTAAATATTTTCTTACTATTAAAACAATAATAGCCACCACTGAAATAACAATAAAGAAATGTAGCCGGGGTGCTATTTTAAAATTCATCATTAATAAACCAATCAACGCTCCGGTGAAGCCAGCGATACTCCAGGCGCCATGAAAAGATGCCATGATAGGGCGCCCATAAATATTTTCTGCCAGTACCCCTTGAGTGTTCACAGCTATATTGCACATGTTTCCCAACACACCAAAAATGAACAGTGCCAATGCTAATTGCCAGGGTTGCGAAGCCCATCCGATATTAGTTAGTTCAAAAGCATAAAATAAAATAGCAATGGATAATATAGAACGGCTACCATACTTGGTTACCAGTCTTCCAGAGATAGGCATCATTATCAACTGACCTAACGGCAATGCCAAAAGAATGCTTCCTAATTCACCTTCACTTAATTGCAGTTTCGTTTTTATGTCTGGTATACGGCTGGCCCAGGAGGCAAAACACAGGCCCTGGCAAAAATAAAAAGCAGCAATGCCCAATCGCATGGAACGTTTGCTTACCTCAGACAAAGAAGTGGTTAAAAAAGTATTGATGATAAATTGTTTAAAGACTATTTGCCAGGATGCCGTTGTTTAATTTTGCATTCTATCAAATTGGAATAGATTAACAATATCAACATTCGACCCGCAGGGAAAAACAAAGATAATTCTTAGATACGGTTACGGTTTACATAATTAGAAAAATACCTTTTTTCTGATAATCATTTCCTTTCTTATCCATAAGCGGTTTGTAATGACCAATGCAAATCGCTACCTTACCATTCTAAAATACTTGTCATGATTTTCGTATATATTTTTATCGGCATGATCCTCACACTTCTGATCATTGCAGCACTGTTGCCAAAAGTTTTTAATATTGAAAAAACTATTGTAATCTCAAAGCCTGTGGCTGATGTGATGGATAAGGTAGGCAACCTAAACCGATACAGTGAATGGAATCCCTGGCAACAAAGCGACCCGACTACCAAAAAAGATATTACTGGTACTCCCAATACTCCTGGTCATAAATATGCATGGGAAGGAAAAAAAGTAGGCGTTGGAAGTTTAACGCTTAATAGCATTGATGATAAACATATTCATTTTGATCTGCAGTTTTTGAAACCCTGGAAAAGTCAGGCAAAAGATAATTGGCTGTTTGAACAATGGGGAAATGGCGAAACAAAAGTTACCTGGCAAAATAGTGGTGCATTGCCATGGCCTATTGCCCGACTGATGGGACCTATGCTACAAAAAAGTTTAAGCAAACAGTTTGAACAGGGGTTGGGAAATTTGAAAAAAATGGTGGAGAATAGTTGATTGATTGATTAGGATATTAGTTAAGTAGGCTTCCTATTCAAAATTTCTTTTTTTAAATTATATATTTTTTAATTCTGTTCTTGTTAAATTACTATCCGTAATATTTCCGGTATTCAATGTTGTTGCAGGTTCAAACAACATAATTTCTACTTCTTCCGCAGCAACTGGTTTGTGCTCAACGCCTCTTGGCATTATTAAAAATTCTCCGGCATTTACCGTAATTATTTTATCTCGCAGGTGCATATTAAAGCTTCCTTTTACTACATAAAACAATTCATCTTCATTATCATGATGATGCCACACAAATTCGCCTTTGAATTTTACCAGCTTCACTTGCTGGCCGTTTAATTCTCCTGCAATTCTTGGATTGAAGTAATCGCTAAAGGTTGATAGTTTTTCAGCTACGTTTATTTTTTCCATAGTTCTTTATTGAATGGTAATACAATCAGCCGCTGCTTTCGCTTTTACTCTTACTGTATTCATATCCGCATCAATTTCAGCATTCACTAATGCTACCGCCATACGTCGGTAAGGTCTGGTAGTTGGCTTGCCAAATACTCTTACATCTGTATTCAGTTGTTCCAGCGCCTTTTCAATTCCTGTAATGGTGAATTGCTCCAATGTTTTATTTGCCAGTACAACAGCGCTAACTCCAGCCTTCTCCAATTTTATTTCAGGAATGGGTAATCCTAAAATTGTTCTTGCATGCAATTCAAACTCTGAAAGGTTTTGTGTGCCGGCTAATGTTACCATTCCGGTGTCATGTGGCCGTGGACTTAATTCAGAGAAATAAACGCCTTTGTCGGTTAGGAAAAATTCTACGCCCCATAATCCTGCCCCGGTTAGTGCCCTGGTAACTTTCTCTGCCATCTCGCAAGCATCAGTATAATCGTTTTCGCTGATAGCAACAGGCTGCCAACTTTCCTGGTAGTCGCCTCTTTCTTGCCGGTGGCCAATTGGCGGACAGAATAAAGTTTTACCATTCTTCTGTGTTACCGTCAACAAGGTGATTTCGGTATGAAAGGCAATAAACTCTTCAATAATTACTTCTTTAATATCACCTCTTGAATTATTGATAGCATAATCAAATACCGTTTGCTGGTCTGCATCATTCTTCAATACACTTTGCCCTTTACCGGATGAAGACATCAATGGTTTTACTACACAAGGCAATCCAATTTCTTGTACTGCGGTTGTAAATTCTTCGAATGTAGTAGCATAAAAATAGTTGGCTGTTCGCAAGCCCAATTCTTTACTTGCCAAATCTCTGATCAGTTTTCTGTTCATAGTATAGTTGGCAGCTTTCGCACTGGGCACTACTTGAATGCCTTGCTTTTCGTAATCATAAAAACGTTCCGTTCGTATCGCTTCTATTTCTGGAACTATTAAATCCGGTTTATGTTTTGCAACTACCGCATCGAGTTCTTTTCCGTTCAGCATATCAATTATTTCAAAGCTATCTGCTACTTGCATAGCAGGGGCTTCGGCATAGCTATCGGTTGCAATAACTGTTTGTCCTAATCTTTTTAAGGAGATAACTAATTCTTTGCCGAGTTCGCCACTGCCGAGGAGGAGTATTTTTTTGTGCATGCTGCAAAGTAAAGCAAATGAAGTTTCTCGCAAAGACGCAACGACGCTACAGAAATATTAAAAATTCGGCTATTGCGACTTAGCGTCTTTGCGAGATAATATTGTCTTAGTTAAAAAAAGAATTGTTCCTTCACAATCTTTCCGTCCTTTACTTCATACACAGCAATTTCATCCATTTTACTGCGGCCCATACCCTTCATTGTTATATCCATACCCATAGCTACGGAAAAATGGTTGCCCGCAATAACAGGTTCAGTAGAATAACCGCTGTGCATTTCTTCCACCATCGCATTGAATGCTGCACCTTTAGCCTTAATGGCTTCAATTCCTTCGGCATTTACCATGCCCATAGCAGCTGCATGAGCCGGTTCAATACTTACTGCATTGGCTGCATAAAGTTCATCCTGAATTTTGTCGTACTGGCCGGTTTGTGATAATTCATTAAACCTTGCGGCCACTTCTTGTGTTGTCATAATGGTAGATTTTAGTTTAAAAATTTTGGATAGAAAAGCTACACAGTTTCTTTTTAGCGAACAATTAAATAATTATGAAGGCGATTTTTCAGGAGAAAATAACAAGTGGTCTTTAAAATAAGAATCCGTTAGCAGCCTCTGCTTTAGCCGGCAGATCTTTTTCTCCTAACATTTCTTTTAAATCTCTTTCAATAGTATTGCAGATGGCAGTAAGCGGTACATCAGTAATTCTGTTCTCAAAAGGGTCTTCGTTCACTTCGCCTACTTTTCCCATTACTGCAAATACAAAAGAAACAAGAATGCTTGTCGGAATCATTGCTAAAGGAATACCTATTTTGGTAAATTCGCCGATTAATGAGAATGGCAATACAAGCATAAACACCAACAGGAAAAGTTTAGTAAAATAATGATATTGCCGCAGCAACGGTGTGTTACCGATGCGTTCACAACTTCCCTGAAAATTATTAAACCCCGCAAGGGTAGGTTCAAGACTAATGCTATCAAATGGACCAAGCAGTTCCAATGTCATTCCTTCCTTGATGCGTTTTCCCTGCTGAAGCAAAAGATAATTGGCTGTATTAATTTTTTGAATGGCCAGGTGAAATTCTTCTATCGATAAAAGATGTTTAAATTCTTCGGGTGATTTTTGTCGCCGCAATTGTAAACGAAGGGAATGCGCAAATGCAATTTGACGATAAATTAATTCCCGTTTATAATTTGCCGCTTCGTCGGCTGAAGTCTTATTTATTTGTACAGCATTGTCGGAATTTGCAATTACCTGGCGGGCAAAGATGCGGCTGTTATTAATGATGCTTCCCCACATTGTACGAGCCTCCCACCAGCGGTTATACGCATTGTTATTTCTAAAAGCAATAAATATTGCCAATGCACTACCTAATATTGCAGCAATGGAAAAGGGCAGACTAGGCGTAGTGGCACTTCCCGTATTGTAAATAAAATATACAACTGCTGCAGATATTGCGGCAACAATCAATTCCAATTTCATGTAACGGGCTACCGCCAATGGATTAAATATTTTCTTTACTATCATAAATATTAGGTATTAGGGCAGCAGCTTTTTATCTTTTCAATAGTTTAAACCCAATTTCCCGACCCTGTCCCCGAAACATAGCGAGATTGATCCAGAACCAGGCGAACTGCTCCATCAGTTGAAACTTATCGTTGCCACCAATATCATAACATTCAGCGAAGCCAGCATCTTTTGCTAATTGCCCAACAACCGCTTTTCCTTTTTCGCTGTCGCCTGCCATGAACATATCAATGGCCATATTGCTATACATTGGTTGTTTCATATTATTAAAACCGGTAGTGTTAAAAGATTTCACTACGTCCTTTGTTGTGGTATGAGCCAGAATAGCATCAGTAGTATTGTTGAATCCTTCGGGTCCTTTACCCATGATGATATTCATAGCATCAATAATAATTTTTCCAGCAGTATCTCCTAAAGACTTTACTACATCGATTGTGGCCACTGCTGGTGTAGCAAGTAATAGTACATCGGCTTTTTGTACTGCTTCTGTTACTGGCTGCACACTGGTGTTTGGATTTTTAAGCAGGTCCTTTCCTTTATAATCATTAACATCCTGCACACCCAAAAAAATATGGTGCCCGCTAGCTGCCCATTTAGTGGCTAATGTACCGCCCACATTCCCGGTACCGATGATGGCTATGTTCATTGTATCAGTTTTAATTATTCAATAATTCAACAACCATGGCTGCTGCCGCCGCACCACTATTTTGTTGCTGGCCGGTAACTAAGTTTCCATGCTGTATAGCATAGGAAGAAAACGGAGCCGCTACTTTAAAAGTGGTTTCCGGAATTTTCTTTGCCTCTTCCTCAATTCTGTAGGGTTGTATTTTCATTCCTACTGCTTTATCAGCAAACTCTTCTTCGGCATCTGCAAAGCCGGTCCAGGTTTTTCCTTTTACCAATAATTCACCATTTGATTTTTTTGCTTCGAGTAACAGGGTGGTACTGTGACATACTGCTGCACTGGGTTTACCCGATTCATAAAAAGTAACAAATAATTTTTCCAATTCTTTATTACCCCTAAAAGTGTACATCGGCCCCTGCCCGCCCACTAAAAAAATGGCTACAAAGTTATCGGGATTTATTGCAGTCATTTTGGTGGTATTGGTCAGCATATCATTAAACCATTGCTGTTGCATATAACCCAGTGAAATAACATCATGCGCAGAATAACCACTGGCATCTTTGGGGTTACTATAACCATCCATTTCAATTTTCCCCCCTTCGGTGGAAACTAATTCTATTTCATACCCAGCTTCCTGGAAAACCCGCAGCGGATGTGTAAGTTCAGCTGCCCAGAAGCCTATCGGCCAACCAGTTTGTTTGGAAATGGTGGGGCTGCTCGCCACCATCAAAATTTTGCCCTTTGCAGGAGCACCATGGAAGTGTACGTAGGTGTTTATTTCTTTTACAGTTGACATAATTGTTTTATTTGTTTGCTAAAGGTGGGGTTGTTTATTACCAAAACCTTGTACTGCACTATTGAGGATGTAACGAACTTTTTGGTGCGGAAACTGTAATTTCATGTATGCCTGATGTATTTATACAAAACCAGCGGTTTTACAATCCGGTTGACTATGTGCTGCAGCAAATTGGCGGTACCTGGAAAGCCCCGGTATTATGGCGATTAAAATCAAAAACGCTGCGTTATACCGAATTACAAAAAGCTATCCCGCATATCAGCCAGAAGATGCTCACCAAAACATTAAAAGAATTGGAAGTTGATAAGATAATTAATAAACAAATATTTGCTAAAGTACCGCCGCACACCGAATATTGTCTTACTGCCAAAGGAAAAAAAATTATTTTGCTGATTGAAGCAATCCGTAATGCAGGACTGGAGCTGATGAAGGAAGAAGGAATCGATTATGAAGCGATGATTAAAGAAGAAAAGAAAAATGCAGAAAAAAAATAATTACATTTCTATATACAGTTGTATTGTCATTTTATTACTTGCATCTTGCAGTGTTAGCAACAACCCTATGCGCAAAGAAGTAAAGCAGTTATTAGATGGAACTATTGCTGATGATACGAGTTATGTGTATGCCCTGCCGTATGAAGAAGGAAAAAGCTTTCGGGTGATACAGGGCTACTTCAGTCAATTTACCCATAAAGAAAGAGCGGCACTTGATTTTAATATGAAACGGGGTGCTAAAATAACAGCGGCAAGAGAAGGTGTGGTGACAAGAGTAAAAGAAGATGGAACAAAGGGTGGATTGAAAAGCAAATTCCGTTCGCACGGTAATAATATTGTCATACAACATTCGGATGGTTCAAGAGCTGGTTACTGGCACTTACAACACAATGGTGCGTTGGTAAATGTGGGTGATACCGTAAAAAGAGGCCAGGTAATTGCCTTGAGCGGAAAAACAGGTTATGCATTTGTTCCGCATCTTCACTTTTTAGTATGGACTTCAAAAAATGGGAAGTGGCAGCAGGTAGCCACCCGGTTTCAAACATCTAAGGGTCCCAAATATCTTCGTAGCTGGGGAAAGTATAAGAATGTAGGTACGAAGTAAGAAGTTTGAAGTACAAATACCCTGATAACAATTTACATCTATGGATAACACGATTGGTTTCTTGTGCCGTATACCTTGTGCCTTCATCCTGCACTCCTAACTTTGCTCATGTCATTCCAGGAAATCTATCAGCAATTCATTAGCGGCATGCAGGCAACGACCTGGTTGGAGTATATAGCTGTAATTGCCGGCATTGTTAGTGTGTGGTTTAGCAGAAAAGAAAATATTCTTGTATATCCAATTGGGTTGATCAATACAATCGTCTTTGTTTATTTAAGTTTCAAATATCATTTACCGGGAGAAGCCAGCGTAAATTTTTACTATACGGTCATGAGTTTATATGGTTGGTATATGTGGTCGAAAAAGAATCCGGCTCAGGAAAAACTATTACACATCACTTTTTCTAACAAACAAATGTGGTTGTACCAGATTCTGTTTTTTCTTTTCTTTTATGTCACCATCTATTTCTGTTTGGTATACTTGAAAGGCAATTTCTTTCCGGGAGCTATCCCATGGGCTGATGCTTTTGCTTCGGCATCGGCGTTTACTGGCATGTGGTTAATGACCAGAAAAAAAGTGGAAAGCTGGTATTGGTGGATCGTAACAAATATTGCCTCAATTCCTTTGTATTTTGTAAAGGGATTAATGATTACCAGTATATATTATCTTATTTTGTTTGTGCTGGCCATCTTTGGATTGCTGGAATGGAAAAAAAGAGCAACACAACATGCTTAAAAAAATCGTCATCATCGGACCGGAGAGTACCGGCAAAAGTGTACTAAGCCAGCAACTGGCTAGCCATTATGAAACTACCTGGTGCCCGGAGTTTGCAAGAGAATACCTGCTTACCAACGGAACGAATTATGATTATGACGATTTGCTAACGATTGCAAAAGGTCAACTGGCACTGGAAGATGAATATGCGACGACATTAGAGAATCAATCGCAGACAATGCTGGAGAATGGGGAGCATCTTCCCTTGTTCATTGATACAGATATGTATGTAATGAAAGTGTGGTGCGAATTTGTTTTTGAAAAATGTCATCGTTTTATTCTGGATGAAATAGTTCGCCGGGAATACGACCTCTACTTGCTTTGTAATATTGATCTGCCCTGGGTAAAAGACGAGCTACGGGAATACCCGGACATTGAAAGCCGGAAAAAACTCTACCGGATCTATAAAGACTTAATGACAAATCAACAAGTTCCGTGGGTGGATATAAGTGGAGATTATGAGGAACGGTTGAAAAAAGCAATTGGGGCAGTCGATAAATTGTTGTGATAATTACTGTTGTATGTGTCAGGCCACGGTTAAAGTACTTCTGTATTAAGTATAACTATTAGTGGCCAGACACATGAACATTTGTTGCGGCCATACGATTGTAATACTTTCGTTTCCTCCATGACAGTTTTACAAAAACATCACCGTATACTTTTCTATGGCCTGTGGCTTTTCCTCGGATTAATACAATCCGGACTAACCGAATTACAGGACGACGAAGCCTACTATTGGGTGTATAGTCAATATCTCGATTGGGGCTATTTCGATCATCCACCCATGATCGGGTTACTAGTGAAAATGGGCTATGCAATATTCCCAAACGAATTAGGTGTTCGGCTTTTCCCTTTATCGCTGAATATTTTCTCCTTTGTCATTATAGAAAAACTGATCGACAAGAAAAATCCATTGCTTTTTTATACTATTGTTTTATCAATTGCAGTTTTGCAGTTAAGCGGTTTTGCTGCTGTTCCCGATACGCCGCTTATATTTTTCTCGGCTTTATTCTTTTGGTGTTATAAAAAATTTACGGCGAACTATTCGTTGTTCAATACTTTTCTCTTAGGGCTTTCAGTTGCGCTGCTCATGTATAGTAAATATCATGCAGTATTGATCGTTTTGTTTGTATTATTATCCAATTGGCGATTGTTGACCAGGTATCAAACCTATTTAGCAGGAATTATTGCATTGTTGTTATTTGCCCCGCATCTCTGGTGGCAATACCAGCATGATTGGGTTAGCTTCCGCTATCATTTGTTTGAAAGCAATGTAAATGCCTATAAATTTTCGTTTACCTCAGAATATTTTATTGGGCAATTATTATTGGCAGGGCCTATTGCTGGTTTTATATTACTCCCCGCTGCATTTTTATTCAAACCAACAAACACTACAGAAAAAGCATTGCGTTTTTCGATCATCGGTATTTATGTTTTCTTTCTCCTGAGTTCCTTACGGGGAAAAGTGGAAGCCAACTGGACATCGCCGGTATTAGTGGCGGTAATTGTGTTGGCGCATCAATACTTACAACTTCAGCAAACAAATTTTTCTAGGAGGGGTTTAAAAATTTTGGTTCGATTGCTGCCTGTTACACTACTGTTTGTCGCCGCAGTAAGGATTGTTATGATCGCAGATATAGTTCCTGTAAAAGCCATTCAAAAAAGATATCATGCCTGGAAGGAATGGCCAGCGATTATGAAAGAGAAAACAAAAGGCCTGCCGGTTATATTCAGCAATTCTTATCAACGGGCATCCAAGTATTGGTTTTACTCAGGACAAATGACCTATTCGCAAAATTGGTTGGGAGAACACCGCAATAATTATAATTTTTGGCCGGTGGAAGATTCGCTATTGGGAAAACCTGTTTATTTTTTAGATGTGTACCAGCTTCATCGCTTCACCGATTCTTTACAAACACCGATTGGATGGGTCGGGTATAAATATGATTCTTCGCTGGCTTCTTTTGCTAAACTAAAAATGGAGGTTGAGCAAGAAAAAGTGATAGTTAAAAAAGAAGATCAATCGGTAGAATTGAATTGTCGTTTCATCATTCCAAAACACTATGCCCATTTTCTTTCGAAAAAGAAAAATCTTGCAGATACTATACGGGCAGGCATTTTTAATAAGGAAAGATGGATCAAAGATGTGTATACTGATCTTAGTTTACAGAAAATGATGGCGGCAAAAACTGTTGCTATTTCATTTAACCCGAAATTAGAATCCGGTACATATTATTTCATTTTGGGAATTAACGTTGGTCACAATAATGCAACTCATAACAGCAGAAAGATAAAGCTGGTAGTGGAATAAACATTTACGGCGGACTTGTTCCAATCACTTTTTGTATATCCGGATCCGTTGACAAATTATTCATTTGTTGTGCAATTCTTCTTGCCCGGGATGCTACATAAGATGATGGCGGTTTTACTTTATATCGCTTTGGGTTAGGTAAACAGGCTGCAATTAAGGCCGCTTCTTGTCTTGATAAATTTTTTGCCGGCTTATTAAAATAGGATTGTGCTGCTGCTTCAATACCGAAAATACCATCTCCCATTTCAATCACATTAAGATACACTTGCATGATCCTTTTTTTGCTCCACAATAATTCAATCATAAAAGTGAAATAAGTTTCCAGCCCCTTTCTGATCCAGCTTCTGCCCTGCCACAAAAAAACATTCTTGGCTACCTGCTGACTAATAGTGCTACCACCACGAATACGACCTGGCTTTTTTTCATTGTACTTCATGGCTTTTTTAATGCTCTTCCAATCAAAGCCATTGTGATCAGGAAATAACTGGTCTTCGGCGGCCATTACTGCTAATCTTGCGTTGGGAGAAATAGAACTACGGCTTACATAATCTCTCTTTAATCCATGGCCGCTTACCCAGCTTACTAATTGTGTAACTGTAATAGGCGGGTTCACCCATTTTAGTATAATGATGTACAGCAACTGTGCTATAAAAAGAATGATGAAAATCTTTTTAGTCCAACGCCAGAGCCGGGGGAAAAGTCCTTTTGTAGTCATTGTGTGCTGCAATATTAAAAAGAAACTGCTGTATTTAAAATCCCCTTTGTGGCGGAACGTATAAATCGAAAACCTGTAAGCGGAATCGTTTTCCAACTTTGAATTTTTTTCGGGATACTGTGTACACAAATCGGCCTGCAAAATATTTTACCAGTAGCGGTCCGTAGCCTATTACAACAGCTGCAATTAATGCATCTTTGGGTTCATTAGCATTATTGAGGGAGAGCCCAAGTGTGGTGAGTGCAACGCCGCCGCCAATAGCCAGCATAGTTTTTAGATCGGCCGGAAATTTTTTCTTCTTTTTCTCGTTGAGTATTACAGCTGCTACTTGTACCCGGGGAACGGGTGCATCATTAATATAAATAGTATCATTTCTTAATAATGTAATTACTCCTTTTTTCTCCAACCCGTTAGTTAGTACAAAGTGTATTCTGTCGCCTTCGGAATAAGTTCTTTTTTTATGAATACCCTTTTTAATAAACAGATGGTTGGGTTGCTGAAAAGAAGTGAGGGAAGCAAACAATAACGGTAACAACAGAAGCAGCCGGTTCATTCGTCAAACATACAAAGCGAGGGTGTTTTGTTTTGTTAATAAAATCAGAACTTATCGGCATAAAAAAGCAACCCCCATATTAAGGCTATACCAAATACAATTAAAATAATTCCATTAATGCGATTAATGATATGAATATTATGCGGCGTTAGCCGGTTGCGAATTTTGCCCGCCATAAATACCTTGGCAATATCTGCCAGTAAAACAATAACCAGACAGGTTGTATAAATAATGATCCGATGACGGATCGAATAGGTAATAAGAGTGGTGGAAATAGTAATCCAAAAAATGATTACTCCCGGATTAAGCAGGTTCATAAAAAAACCGGATAAGGAAATTTTAGCCAGGTCCCGTTTACGGTGATTGAAGATCTGTTTTCCCGATTCGTTTACCTTTACCTTTTTAAAGAACAGAAAAAACAAACCCATCGTTATAAGAAAAATACTACCGGTAATGCCGATTTGTTTTTCATACAGTCGCAGACTTCTAAAGAGTTCTGTAAAAACATTGGAGACCAGTACCAGGGCAATATCACTGGCAGAAACTCCAACGGCAAACGCCATACCGCCCCGATGACCATTATTCAAACTTTGTTTGATTACAGAAAACAACGCCGGACCTACTGATATACTCAGCAGCAAACCAATGGTGATTCCTTTTAGCAAAGCTTCTGTCATGGTAGCTAAAGTACGAAGTTATAAATACTAAGTACGTCTTGCTATTTTTCGGAAAGTCTCTTGGAGATAGTTACAATTGCTGCTACTGCTATTCTAAATTTTTCCTGATTGTAGAAAGCTATTCCATTGCTCTAACATCTTCCCTTTCATCACCCGTGGAAATTTATGCTGGCTGCCCAATTTTCCTTTTAGCTCCATAAATTTTAAAAATTTCTCTTCCGGTAATACTTCCAGGAAAACTGCTTTTAATGCACTGTCTCTTTCGGTAGCATAATCATCATTCAATTCCCGCAAGCATCCATCAATTCGTTTGCGGAGTTGTTCTACATCCACCTTATCATCGGTAGCAATATACCAGCGGTGGGCAAAGAAGTTCTCGTATGGAAAACCAACCACAGTGTATTCGGGAATACTAACATTAAACTCTTCACTTACCAGTTCAATAGCTTTGTTCATATTCTCCACACTCAGGTGTTCACCGGTAAGACTTAAAAAATGTTTAGTACGACCTGTAATTACTACTTCACTTTTTTCGACATCCACAAATTTTATCGTGTCGCCAATAAGATACCGCCAGGAACCAGCATTCGTACTCATCAGCAGTGCATATTCTTTTCCTTCTTCTACTTCATGGATCATTTTGGCATCCGGATTGTCCACTATTTTTCCGTCGCTATCGAAATTTTTATCATCAAAGGGAACAAACTCAAAAAAGATATTGTTGTTTAATATCAACTGCATGCCCTTTGCATGTTCTCTTGTTTTATAACCAATAAAGCCTTCGCTGGATAAATAATTTTCAATGTATACGATCGGCTTTCCTAATAATTTTTCAAATCCTTTTTTGTAGGGTTCAAACGCCACTCCACCATGTACAAAAAAGCTGAAGTTGGGCCACACTTCGTGTATATTCTTTGCACCGTACTGCTTCATCACCATTTCCATACACATCTGGCACCAGGCAGGCACACCAACTATATAGCCAATATCCCACTCCTTTGCATGTTCTACTATTTCATTCAGCTTTTGATTCCAGTCGCTCATGGCTGCAATGCGGCCACCCGGTTTATAAAAACTCTGAAACCAGAAAGGTCTTTTCTTCGCTAAGATTCCACTTAGGTCGCCGGCATACCATCCGGCTTTTCCTTTTTGCAGATCAGTAGCGCCGCCAATCATTAAAAAGCCTTTCGTCATGGCTCTTTTATTAGCGTCTTCATATTTTATCAAGCTGAGTAACTGTCGCAGGTAATTAACAGTGTTGCTTCGAAGCAACTCACTCGTAACCGGAATATATTTACTGGCCGCATCTGAGGTACCAGAACTAAGCGCATAATATTTTATTTTACCTGGCCATGTTACATCGGGAACACCATCCAGGGTTTTCTTCCACCACTCCTCATAAATTTTATTGTAATCATGCACCGGCACTAACTCCTGGAATTTTTTGGCTGGATGTTTACTTAATAGTGCTTCATCAAACCGATAGTGCTGACCAAACTCGGTAAACCGGGCCTTTTTCAATAATTTTTTCAACACCCGTATCTGCTGGCGACGGGGATCGTTCGGCGGAAGGCGCAGTGCGGCAGCAATTGCCTTGGGTATTTTAATATCTATAATTGTGGCCATCCAGCTTAAATAAGTATGTCTTAAAGTTACGCAATGTTAGTCGGTATAGCTGCGAATATATAAAGGGCTTTTTTAAAAACATTACCCTTTACAAAAATCTATCGAACAGTTAAAATGAAAGTTCACTAATTGCCCAAATTCCTGTACACTCTCCATAAAAGTTTGAGGTCTGACACTGGTTCATAATCTCTGGCATACCAGTAGTCCATCATATACAAACTTTCTTTTGGTAGTTGTTGCTTTGCAGAAACCGGCAAACCATTACAAGCAATTACAGCAGCATGCAATGGTGGAAGATTTTTTTGATGGCTTGTATAACCAACCCATGTCTTGTATGCAAAAAGCACCAACACACAGTTTTTTAAAAAGGCAAAAGGCTTTTTTATAATAAATAATTGCACCGGAAATGTAAGAATGCCAAAGAGAGAAATAACTACATCAGCCAATCTTTTTAAGCGGCGATTGTAAGGGTCCGCCAGTTTATATCCATTTTCTTTTGATACAGATTCACCGGATGTATCTTTTGAATCACTGCCTACAATACTGCCGCTGCCTGCTGCATGAATTCTTGCACTTATATTATTTGGCAATTGCTGAATGCTGTTAATTATATCAGTAAAAGATAAAGAACCCTGACAAAAAATTAGTTCCCGGAACGGAACGGCAGTAGAAACTGATTGAATTTTTTTCAACGAACCGATTGACGTTTCTTCATCACCATTTACAGACAATCTTCCTAAAATTCGTTGATGTAATCCTGCTTCTTTTAAAAGATCAATTGCCTGATTATACTCCGGTTCAGATGCAGCAATGATCGTATTATATCGTTGCTCTTTATCCTTATTGCTGTTCAACACATTTGTCATTACTAAAATCCAACGCAAAATGCCAATCAACAAAAATGCTAATAAGGCTCCAAACAAAATAATAGCTCTTGAAAATCGATATTGCTCAGGTAGCAATGCATAGGCTGCCAACAATACAATTGTTGCAATTACAGAAGACCGGATCAATTCATTTTTTTTGTACCAACGGTCATACAAGCCTGCATAATAAGCGGTGATGAGATAGAAAACCGTATAAGCAGGAATGGCGATCCACAGTAATTTGGTTTCATATTGTATATCCGGTCGCACATATTCACTCCATATATTTTTTATGGCCCAAAAAGAAAGCATGATCAAGCCGGCATCAATTAGTGGAAGACCGATTTTTCTTATAAAGCCAGACACTGCTGTCAACAAAGCTTTAAACCAAATAGCCGTATGAATTAAGAAATTAAATATGCCAGCTTTGTTTCCACCATAATGTTTCCGCACAAAAATGCTCATGGCATTATAGAACATCTTTACATAATTCATGCTACCCTTTTTAGTACTCTCTCCTTTAAAATGAATTATGCTGGTGTCTGCAAAATAATAATTCTTGTATCCGGCCTTTTGTATGCGATAACTTAAGTCCACATCTTCACCATACATAAAAAATGCTTCATCAAAACATCCAATTTTATCCAGCACATCTTTTTTGATCATCATAAAAGCACCTGCCAGCACATCTACTTCATGATTTTTATTTTCATCTAAATGACCCAAATGATATTTTGAAAAAGTAGCAGAATGAGGAAACAGCTTTGATAAACCAAAAAGTTTGAACAAAGATGTGGTAGGTGAGGGAAATGCTCTTTTTGATTCTTTTAAAAACCGGCCACTGCCATCCAGCATTTTTACACCCAATGCTCCGGCATCAGCATGCGATTCAAAAAAACTAATGCATTGCTTAAAACAATCCTCTGGAACGATCGTATCCGGGTTTAAAAACAATATATATTTTCCGGATGCCAGTTGAAACCCCTGGTTACAGGCTTTGCCAAAGCCAATGTTGTTGCTGTTTGCTATAAACCGGATATTCTGAAATTTTGGTTCCAGGTAGGCAAGGCTGTTATCGGTAGAGTTATTATCGACCACTATCACTTCAGCGGGCATATCAGCAATAGCGGCATGCACCGAAAAGAGACATTGCTCTAAAAAGTGCTTTACATTGTAATTGACTATAATAATTGATAACTCCATACCCCCATCCCCTAAAGGGGAGTTATTATGATTTTCTCAAAAATAGTAGTTCTCGTACAGCATTTAAGAATTTCCTACTTTGAGAATCCGCTTAATCTGTATTAATCTTGCAATCCGTGTTTATCTTTGCCAATGCTTAAACCTATTCTAGTAGAAGCCGCAAAAGCTGGTGCAGCCGAAATAGTTCGTTTTTTCAATAGCGATTTTAAGATCAGCAATAAAGAAGGTGTAAATAATTTGGTGACCGAAGCCGATCATGCTTCTGAAAAAGCCATTCTTGCTGTTATTAAAGCTGCTTTTCCTGAACACCAGATACTGGCCGAAGAGACTGGTGAAATTATACAGGACTCCTCATATAAATGGATCATTGATCCAATTGATGGTACGGTAAATTTTGCACACGGTATTCCCCTCAATTGTGTTTCTATTGGAATTGAGCATAATGACGAAATTGTAATGGCTGCCGTTTACAATCCACATATGAATGAATTTTTCTTTGCAGAAAAAGGAAAAGGTGCCACATTAAATGATAAACCAATTCGAGTAAGCGAACAAACAGAAACGATCAAAGCTTGTTTGGTAACTGGCTTTCCTTACACCTATATTAATATGCCCGATGGCCCGTTAGAAATTTTTGAACGGTTCATTCGCAAAGGTGTTCCGGTTCGCAGGTTAGGTTCAGCAGCGATTGATCTTTGTTGGGTGGCTGCGGGAAGATTTGATGGCTTCTATGAACATAAACTGGAGCCATGGGATAGTGCAGCCGGTTATTTAATTGTGGAAGAAGCTGGTGGTAAAGTGACCGATCTGAAAGGTGATAAATTTTCTGTCTATCAACACAAAGTATTAGCTACAAATGGTAAAATACATGATGAAATGGTAGCGGTGATCAACAATAAAAAAGAATTATGAGTAACGAAAGAACAGAAATTGGTTCTCTGGGAGAATTTGGATTAATAGAGCATTTAACAAAGAATATTGAAATACAAAATGCTTCAACGATTCTTGGTGTAGGAGATGATGCTGCGGTGATTGATCATTTTGGTAAGCAAACCGTTATTTCAACAGACTTATTGATTGAAGGTGTTCACTTCGACCTCTCTTATACTCCTTTAAAGCACCTTGGTTATAAAAGTGTAGTTGTTAACCTGAGTGATATCTATGCAATGAATGCCATACCGACTCAAATAACATTGAGTCTTGGTATCAGCAATCGTTTTAGTGTTGAATCGTTAGATGAATTTTATGAAGGTGTTTATGCTGCTTGTGAAAAATATGATGTTGACTTGATCGGCGGCGATACTACTTCTTCTCAAAAAGGTTTTATTATTTCTGTAACTGCAATTGGCGAAGTGGCACCTGATAAATTTGTTAAAAGAAGTACAGCACAAAAAGGCGATCTGCTTTGTGTAAGCGGCTTTCTGGGTTCTGCGTATGTTGGGTTACTCTTTTTAGAAAGAGAAAAGAAAATTTTTATGGAGAGTCCGGGTGTGCAGCCAGACCTGGAAGGTGAAACTTTTGTAATCGGCAAATTGCTGAAACCCGAAGCAAGAAAAGATGTGGTGGAGTTTTTTGCTAAACAGGAAGTTATGCCTACTGCCATGATGGACATTAGCGATGGGCTTAGTTCTGAAGCACTACATATTTGTAAACAAAGTAATTTGGGCTGTGTGATATATGAAGAAAAACTACCCGTAGCGGACGAGATGAAGAAGGCAGCTTATAAATTTGAAATTGACCCAACCGCATGTGCACTGAGTGGTGGAGAAGATTATGAACTTTTATTTACCATTCCACAATCAGAGTACGACAAATTGGTATTAAATGAAGATATTAGTGTAGTGGGATATATGACGGAGCCAGAAGCAGGAAGTCATATCATTACAAAAGGTGGTAGCAAATATCCACTTACCGCACAAGGATGGAATCATTTAAAATAAACTCCGCATTTTTGGAGAACGATTAACAGGATTTATGAGGACTATGAGGAGCTTACTGATTTTTTGGATATCGTCGATCGTCATTACGGGTTGTGCTGTAAACCAGTCATCTTTCTCACCCAGTAAAAAATACTCACTACAACAGGTGCAGCAGGATTATATCGTTTATCAGCAAGTGTTAGAAAAACATCATCCCAGTCTTTATTGGTACACGGCTAAAGACAGTATGGATTATTTTTTCAATTGGGGTAAAGAGCATTTAAAGGACTCCATGACAGAAACGGAGTTTCGCAAGGTGCTTACTTATGTTACTTCCAAAATCAATTGCGGGCATACTTCTGTTCGTACTTCAAAAGCATTTTCAAAGTTCAACGATACAATCCGCTTAGGAAGAATTTTTCCTTTAAGCGTTAAAGTGTGGGATAGTGCAATGGTGGTAACCCAAAACTTAAATCGCCGGGATAGTATTTTAAAAAGAGGAACTATTATTACCAGTATCAACAATAAACCAACAGCGGCTATTGTTGATACCATGTTTGATTATATTTCTACTGATGGTTATAATCGTACGCACAAATACCAAACACTTAGCAACCGGGGATATTTTGGTTCTTTGTACACTTCGCTATTCGGACTATCATCAAAATATACGGTAGGATATATTGATAGTACCGGCCAAGAAAAATCATTGGTAGTGCCGGTGTATAATGCTGCCACTGATACCATGTTCAGAGTTGGCACCCGTCCGTTTCGGCCTGCACCACAACCTTCTAAAAAAGAACGGCGGCAGCTGCAATTAAATAATACCCGATTATTAAAAATTGATTCGGCCAACCGAACGGCCATGATGGACCTTGCCACATTTACCAGGGGGTATGGACTTAGAAAATTTTTCCGCAATTCTTTTAAAGCACTTAGGAAAAATAATATCGGTCATCTTATTATTGATGTTAGAAGTAATGGTGGTGGTAGTGTAAATAATTCAACGGCACTAACCCGTTACATTGCAAAGCAAAAATTTAAAATTGCTGATTCATTATTCGCCACGAGTAAAAAAAGCAACTATGATGGTTATATCCAAAATCATTTCTGGAATAAGTTGTTCATTACCTTTTTTACCAAAAAACATCGTGACGGGTTTTATCATTTCGGCTATTTTGAACGGCATTATTTTAAACCGAAAAAGAATAACCATTATGATGGAAAGGTTTACATTCTTACGGGGGGAAATTCTTTTTCTGCAACAACCTTATTTGCATCTGCATTAGTAAAACAAGATAATGTAACAGTAGTGGGTGAAGAAACGGGTGGTGGGGCTTATGGAAACTCTGCCTGGCTGATACCGGATGTTACATTACCTGTCACCGGTGTTCGTTTTCGTTTGCCGATTTTTAGATTAGTAGTGGACAAGAATATACCTAAAATTGGAAGAGGTGTTCAGCCGGAAGTGCCTTCGCTACCAACTGCAGAGGCAATAAAACGTAATGCTGATTATAAAGTGGAGAAGGCTTTAGAGTTGATAAAGAAAGATAAAGAGGCATCTCTAAATCTCCCCTAAAGCGGATTTTCGATCTTAAAATCATCCGCATCTTTTAAAAAAGGCAATTTTTCCCGTATCGTTTGTAAATGATCTTTATCTAAGATGGTGGTAAAAATATCTTCTTCATCTTTTTTGGTGTACAACAGTTCTCCCATCGGGTCAATGATCATACTATCACCACTATGGTAAATATTATTACCATCATTGCCTACACGGTTAACACCCACTACATAACATTGGTTTTCGATAGCTCTTGCCTGTAGCAATGTTTTCCAGGCATAGCTTCTTCGTTCGGGCCAGTTAGCTACATAGATTAATACATCATACTCCGGACCTTCGGCTTGTGGTTGTTGCCTTGCCCATACAGGGAAACGTAAATCATAACAAACCTGCAAATTTATTTTCCATCCCTTTACGGAAGCAATTAATCGTTTAGAGCCAGCTGTATAATGATTGTCTTCTCCGGCAAAAGCAAAGCGATGTCTTTTATCGTACACTCCATATTGTCCGTTAGGCAACATCCATACCAGGCGATTGAAATAATCATCCCCCTCTTTAATTATCAGACTTCCGGTTAAAATGATTTTCTTTTGAGCCGACACTCGTTTCATCCACTGTACTGTTTCACCATCCATTGTTTCGGCAAGCAATTCCGGCTTCATACTAAAACCGGTGCTAAACATTTCTGGCAATACTACTACTTCGGTTTTTTCTTGTATGCTGTTAATTTTTTCCTCCAGCATTTTTAAGTTAGAGGACTTATCTTCCCAATAAAGATTTGTTTGTATGGTAGTGATTGAAAGTGTTGACATAATAATTACTGTACTGTTAAGGTAAAATTAGTTGTATTGCTGCAAACAAAAAGGGGTTGATAAAAAGCTAACCTATGGCCGATATATTTTTTATTTAACTTTAAGAAAACTAATCGCATGAAACCAGGTGCCTTTTCCATAAGCCTTAGTGTAAAAGACATTACTGCTTCCAAACAATTTTATGAAACATTGGGATTTTCTGTGTTTGGAGGTGCTATTGACAGTAATTATCTTATCATGAAAAATGGCAATGCCTTGATCGGACTTTTCCAGGGAATGTTTGAGAATAACATTCTAACCTTTAACCCCGGATGGGATGAAAATGCCCAGGCCTTAGAAGGATTTGATGATATAAGAAAAATTCAACAGCACTTAAAGAACAATGGCATTCCATTATTATCTGAGGCAGATGAGACTACAACCGGACCAGCAAGTTTTATGTTGACTGACCCGGATGGGAATACAATTTTGTTTGATCAGCACCTGTAAGAATGTTAGTGATTTTTTCAGCACCCAGAATCAACTGCTATCACTAGTGGGTTGTGGGTAATAAAAGTTAATGATACAACTACGCAATGCTACAATTGAAGATATCCCAATTCTAAAATATTGGGATAATCAACAGCATGTAATTGACTGTGATCCGGATGATGATTGGAATTGGGAATATGAGATTCCCCGAACTCCTATATGGCGGGAGCAATTGATAGCAGAATTAGATGGCCGGCCAATAGGGTTTGTTCAAATTATAAACCCCGAACAAGAGGAAAGCCATTATTGGGGTACAATTTCAGAAGGGTACAGGGCTATTGATATATGGATAGGTTCATCAACGGATTTAGGTAAGGGCTATGGTACGGAGATAATGCAACAAAGCCTGGCAAGATGCTTTTCTGTACCAGCAGTAAATGCAGTATTGATTGATCCGCTTGCATCAAATGTTCGGGCCATTAAATTTTACGAACGTATAGGTTTTACCTACCTGGAAGACAGAAAATTTGGCGATGATGATTGCAAGGTTTATTCTTTTAGCAGGGAAAGTTGGGAGTCGAAAACTAAAAACAAGTGGCTATAACTGCTATCTCGTAATAATCCTCATTCCCCCACCTGCATTATTCAATCCTGTTTTACTTAAACTATAGGTAAAGCTGAGTAAGAAAAATCGTTGTAATGTTAATACTCTCGAATCTTCAATATAGTTATTATTGGTATTGCGGCTGATGCCGATATTTTTATTCAGCAGATCTCTTGCACTAAATTTTAATTCCCCCCTGTTGTACTTCAGCATCTGTTTGCTGATGCTTGCATTCCATAAGGGTACTTTTACATTAAATCCGGTTGCCCGTTGGCTGTTGATGGTGTACATAAAATCTGTAGCAAAGAAAAATCCTTTGGGTAGCTCCCAATCAACCGATGCGTTGTACTCTTGCGATAAAAAATCAACATCCGGCACTGTCTGTACAGAATACTTTGTTTTGTTATAATTAACTCCTGCACCCAATGTAAAACTTAATTTATCCGTTGGGTTAATATCAATACGTACATCAGGACCCAGTGTTACTGTTTTAATGCTATTAGTTATCAATGTTCCTGCTTTATCGTTCAATATCTGTTTGCTTTGATTAAAGCCGGAGCCACTGCTTATTTCTATATTACCTTTTAAAAATCGTACGGGCATACTATAGCTGATAGTACTGTTCAAACTATACACTCCACTTACATTTACCGGTTTTGTTTTTCTTACACCCGTTTGCAGGTTAATAGAATCGTAATTAGATATTTTATTTTCTGTAGCTCTGGCAGATAAGTTAACAAACAGGTTTTTATTCTTGTAGGGACTTATCAGTTGCAGGTTTGCCTGAACCGCATGGTTAAATTCCTGTTTCAAATCAGGATTACCTTCCCGTATATTCAACGGGTTGCTGTTATCCGGCACCGGTTGCAATTGCGACATGTTTGGCTGGTTAGTAGAAGTACTGTAATTAACCGTCAGGCTTTTGAACTTGGTAAAATTGTATTGCAATCTTGCATTCGGTAATATATCAGTAAATGTTTTACCTATAATAGAGTCTTTATTTCCATTAGTAATTTTTCCTTCCAGTTCAGCCCGTTGCAAGGTGGCGCCAATAGAATAATTGTATTTCCTCTTTTGTGTACGAATACGAACACCACCAGTGGTATAACCATAGGTATTTTCAAAGTCATTCGTTAGTTGATTATTCAACCGGTCAAACTTGCCGCTGCCTTTGTTATAATCCCAGGTTTCTTTTTTTGATCTGCTGATGCTATTGCTTTTACCAACACTTAGTTCCAATAAAGAACGTTTCCAGAGAGGTTCCGTATATACCGCTCTGGCAGTATAGCCTTTCAAATCGCCGGTTGTACTACTTTGCTGGTTTAATGTATCTCTTCGCAAAGCTGTACCATTGGGATTGTATAAACTATTAACCGATGAAAGGCTTGCTTCACCATCACTTTCATTTAAACTTGTTTGCAGCGAAAGAGAAAATGTTCTTCCTTTTCGGGCAAATTTCTTTCGCCAGATAACTTCATTGCGAAAATTATATCCTTCGGAAGCGGAGGTTGTATTACTAAATCCATCATTGGTCAAAGCCCCCTCTTCTGACATCATTTGAAAATCTGTAGCGGAACGGTTATTTGTTTTCTGATAACTAAAGGATGGGATGATGCGAATGGAATTCAATGAATCAATCTGGTACAATATATTCAGGTTAAAACGATGGTTATTGCTTAGATTATCACTATAGGAATTTTGATTGTAGAAATAAGAAGTATCAGGTAAAATGTATTGCCGCTGTATATGGCTTTCCTGTTTTGGATTGAAGCGGTTGTAAAAATAATTGCTCTGAAAATCCAGCTTGGTACCAATGATATTATTGTAATTCAATCCACCGCCCCAGGCAGTATTGATACCGCTGTTGCGGCCTCCCATACTAAGTCCCATGGCTGCGGCTTCATCGCCATTCATATTAATATTGATATTGCCGCCACCGCCGCCCCGTTGCATTCTTGCCAGCTCGCCGGTAAAGTTTAAGATATCCATGAACGAAAATCCTTCTGCATTCGTATTGTTGCCCATTCCAATTGCAGAAAACTGTCTTGCTCTTTTAAATGAATTAACATTGAACCGGCCCTCATATCGTTCTTTATTTCCAACTCCGGCGTTTACTTTTCCAAACATACCCTTCTTCTTATCCTTTTTTAATTTAAGATTGATGGTTTTTTCAGAATTGCCGTCTTCAAATCCTGTTAACTGAGCCTGATCGCTTTGCTTATCATATACCTGCACTTTATCTATTGCATCGGCCGGTAAATTTTTGGTGGCGATCTTTGGGTCGTTGCCAAAAAATTCTTTTCCATCCACCAGAACTTTAGTTACTTTTTCTCCCTGTGCCTTTATCGTTCCGTCTTTATCCACTTTTACACCGGGTAGTTTTTTTAATAGTTGCTCAACACTTGCGTTGGGCTGTGTTCTAAATGAACCGGCATTGTATTGAACGGTATCGCCGATCATTGTAACAGGTGGGGCTTCGTTTTCCAGCACTACTTCTTCCAGTACTTTGTTTTTATCATTCATTACCACATTACCAAGCTCTGCATTTTTACTGGTATCGCTGATAGTAAAAAATGTATTGCTATTATGATAATTAACATGGCTAATGAGCAGGCGATACTCCCCGTTGGCAATTCCTCTTAATTCAAAACGTCCGTCATTACCGGTCATGGAAAACGAAACCAATGAAGAATCCTTCTTTTCTAAAAGCGAAATGGTAGCACCGGCAACTGGTTGCTTACTGATGGTATCAAAAGCAATTCCTTTTACAATACCATTTTTTTGTGCCTGTGCAATGGCTACTGTACAAATCAATACCAATAAGAGGAAAATTTTTCTCATAGCTAATCCATTTCAGCTACGAAAATATTCTTACCAGGTAATAATGTGGGTTAAAGGGGCTTTGTTTAATGTTAATGAAGGTTAATGTTTGAGTCGGAAGTTCGGAGTCGTTAGTCAGGAGTGGGACTCTCCTCTGAAAGTTTTTCTTACTCCAGACTCCCGACTAATGACTCAAGACTACTCCCTCACATTGCCTCTTTCATCATCTTCTCTTTCCCGGTCGTAGATCAATAGTTTTACTTTCCACTCCATCGGTTCTATGTACTGCATGAAGATTTCTACTTTCAATTTCTTCCTGGCTTCATTAACCGGCTCAAAAGAAAATAAAACACTGGTGAATTTTTTTGATTCTTCCGGCGATTGATAATCCGCTTTCAACTTAAAAGATCCATTACCTGTTTTAACAGAAAGATTGTTGAGCTGATTAAACAATGATTTGAATTTTTGTTTTGCCTTGTCAAAATTTTCCGTAGTAAGCATCAATGCCTGCCAGCTGCAAATTTCTTTCTTTGCAGGATAGCGGGTAATGAATGCTTCTTCGGCACCATGTACAGTAAAGTTGCAATGATAATCTGTTGACTGGGTATTTTGCGCCAATACTTCGCCCATTAAATTGATAAAACGGTTGGGATAATCTTCAATTACCTTTTTTACATCGCTTGCTACTCCATTGATGCCTGACAATTTTAATTGTGCAGTAGAATGTGTGGCAAAAAGAAAGCTGATAGTAATAAGGGCAAGTGTTTTTACGGATTTTTTCATGCAGTATGGATTTATAGGGTTGGTAATGAGGGGCAATATTATAAAAAGCAAACTTTATTACATACTTTTAAATAGACACATACGTTAATAACTTTGAAAAATATCCAAGTATGAAAAACAGAAACCTCGTTCACTCCCATCAATCGGCGAAAATTTATCGCCACTATTACAAATCTTCTTTTAATATGTTGCGTTTGTTTAAATCGGTGCTATCGGTTATTATTTCCGGTTCATCGCCAGCAGCTGCAGCACACTACAGAAGAAAATAATTTTTCTTTACTAACCCTCATGCTATAAAAAATGTCCCACCAACTGGCGGGACATTTCTATTTAATTTAAATGGTAATTATTATTAGTACATCCGCACATCTCTCATATTTCTTTCCATCATTCTCGGCATACCTGGCGTTGTTGCTGCTTTACCACCCATTTTATTCAAGTTAAATAAGAAGCTAACCATAAAGTATCTTTTCAACACCATACTTCTGGTATCCTGTATGTAGTTGTCGCCGGTAGTACGGGCAATACTCTGGTTCTGGTTCAAAATATCATTTACAGATAATTTCAACTCCCCGTTTTTCTTTTTAAACATTTGTTTGCTAACACTGGCATTCCACAATGGAATATTCTGGTTAAACCCTTCTGCACGGCCTGTATTAATTAAATAATCAAAATTGGTTGAAAGAATAATGTTCTTAGGAAAAGTATATGCTACGTCTCCGGAATAGGTTTGAGTAAAGAAGTCTTCGTTCAACATGGAGTTGATGCTATACTTTACATTGTTGTAAGCAAGATTCGCTTTTACACCAAAATCAATTTTTTCCTTATTGATATTAACGCCTGCTCCTTGCGATATGGTAACTGTTTTTGTAATATTCTTTTTCAGGTTAACAAGGCTTATATCATTTGCGTACGACATGTTGTTGGTAAAGTTCAGGCTGGAGCCTTTCAACTTTGGATTTTTAAATGGTAAGCCCAATGTTATAAAAGAAGAGCCCATAAAATACCCATTTACGTTTTCATAGTTCGTAATTTGTAATGGCCCCTGTGTTGTAATGCTGTTTACAATTTTATTTTGAGTAGTGCTTAATCTGATATTTGCAGCAATGTATTTGAATGTAAGAATATTGAATGTATTGAAGCCAATATTAAAATTATGATTAAACTCCTGGTTCAATTCAGGATTACCAATTCTGATATTCAGTGTATCACTTGCATCCGGTACATTTTGTAATTGGTTTACGCTGGGCTGATTAGTACGGCCATTATAAGAAATCCTCAGGTTTTTACTTCTGGTAGGCGTAAAATTAAAGTTTGCAGTTGGGAAAATATTCGTGTACGTCTGACTGGTTATGGTTGTTTTGTCCGTAACAGCCTGGTAGCTATCGCTGCCTAATGTTGCTCTTTGTACCCCAACACCAAACTGGTAATTATATTTTTTCTCCTGCACCCGGAAGTTGGCACCAAAACGATGCGCCAGGAAAGTATTTATAAAATCATTCGTTTGCAAAAGGTTTGGATTATCATACTTATCTGTTACGCCATTGTAGTTAAACGTTTCTCTTCTCGACTCACTTTTATTATTGGTATATGCATAATTCAACTCCAATAATTTATTCAGTCCAAAAGGTTCTGTGTAAGAAGTGCTGATAACATTATTGTTTGTTTCTGTCTTCTGTTTTGAATTTTGGTTTTGTACAAACGAATTGTACAGGGTGCCATCCTCCAGGTAAAAATTATTGGTAGAAAGTGTGAGTCCATCACTTTGGCTATTACCTATCGTGTTATTCCAGCCAAGTGTTAATGTTCTGCCGGTTTTTCTAAACTTATGGCGGAATAAAAAGTTGTTGCCAATATTTACACCATTCCGTTGATTGGTATTTTGTGAGCTGCCATCAATTGCTAAAAACTCTTTACCTGGTACAGCAGACCTGGTGGTAGAAGTATTTTGGCTAAAATTATCTGAATGTTGCATCGTTACCGAAGGCGTATATAAAATAGAATTAGCAGAGTCTATCTGGTATTCTATCCGCATATTAAACCGGTGATTCTGATTCAGGTTGTTCGACATAGTTTCTCTTGATAAACTTGCCGTTGAATCATTCGCAAAAAATGTTTGGCGGAAAGTGCTTTGCTCTTGTTGTGGTTTTGAATCAGAAAAGAAATAACTACCGCTTACTTTTATTTTGCTACCCCACATGTCTGAGTAGTTTAAACCAACGGAAGTAGATCGGATAATACCAGTGCTACCCGTTCCTCCAAAACCACCGCTAAATCCACCGCCGCCACCACGCATTGACATTCCTTGCATTCCACCGCCGCCTTGTCCGCCTTGGCCACCACCAAATCCGCTAAAACCTCCCATAGAACTAATGATGTCTGAAAAAGAAAAACCTTGCTTATTGATATTATTGGAGTTGAATAAAAGCGATATCCGCTGATCGCCATTAAATTTATTGATCATCGCATTGCCTTCATAACGTCCCTGGTCGCCTACTCCTAACAAAGCTCTGGCAAAATATCCTTTGTTACGGTCTTTCTTTAATTTAATATTAATGGTTTTGCTTCTGCTGCCATCATCTATTTTAGTAAACTTCGCCTGGTCACTCATATCATCAAACACCTGCACACTCTCAATCATATCGGCCGTAAGATTTTTAGTAGCCAACTTAGGATCATTACCAAAAAACTCTTTCCCATCTACCAGCACTCTCTGCACCTGTTCGCCTTGTGCTTTTACATTACCTTCTTTATCCACTTCAACACCGGGTAATTTTTTCAGTAAGTCTTCGGCGGTTGCATTCGGTAGTGTTTTAAAACCACTTGCATTAAATTGTACAGTGTCGTTCTTTACTTGTATGGGAGATTCGCTGGTGATGGTAACTCCTTCCAGCGTTTTATAATCTTTTTCTACTGCAATACTTCCAAGGTCAATTGCTTTTTCGGAAGCGGTCAGAGAAAATGTTTTTTTGATCTCAACAAATCCTTTGCTTGAAATTACTACCCGGTATTCGCCTTCTGCCAGGCCCTTTACTTCAAAAGCACCTTGCTTATTTGACAAGGTAAAGTTGGCGAGGGAGGAGTCCTTTGCGTTTAAAACTGAAACAGTCGCATCGCTTACGGGTAATTTAGAGGCTGTGTCAATTAGCTTTCCTTTTATACTTCCATCTGCTTTTTGGGCATTTACTGTAGCGAAAAGGGTGAAAATCAACAGGGTTAAGGTAAAAATCTTCTTCATAAATGGTTTGTGTAGTGTACGAAAATAGACGTAATAAGGCAGAACAACCTTCGGGAATAGGGTATATTTTGGCAAAAACCCGATGAATTGCTTTTATAGCCGATAAACGGCATTAATGACCGGGAAAAAGAAGCTCCGGGTTACTGATTTGAACGTAATTTATTTGCTTAACTAAACAAATACTCCACATCCTCCCTCGTCAACGATTTTACAAAAGTGGCATCATCGGATATGATGTCTTTCGCCAATGCTCTTTTCTTTTCCTGTAGTTGCAATATTTTATCTTCTATCGTGTCTTTACAGATCATGCGGTAGGCAAAAATGTTTTTTGTTTGCCCGATACGGTGTGTTCGGTCAATGGCCTGTTGCTCTACTGCCGGGTTCCACCAGGGATCAACAATATATACATAGTCAGCCGCAGTAAGGTTCAAGCCAACACCACCGGCTTTTAAGGAAATCAGGAACACTCTTACTTCATCATTGTTTTGAAAACTTTGTATTGCTTTTTCTCTATCCGGTGCCGATGTACTTCCATCAAAATATTCATACTTCACCCCCAACTCTTCCAGCTTAGCCCTTATCAATGCAAGCATGCCGAGAAACTGGGAGAAGATGAGGGCTTTATGATTACCGATGTTCTCGGTTATCTCTCTGGCCAGTTCATCTAATTTGATTGAATGATTTTCAAATTTCTCCTGTTCATTTAATATTGCAGGCGAATCACAAATCTGGCGCAGCTTCATCAATCCTTGTAAGATAGTTAACTGTGATTTTTGAATTCCCTGCGTTTCAATAGTGCCCAATATCTGGTTGCGGAAATCATTTCTGTAGGCATCATAAATATTGCGCTGCTCATCTTCCATTTCGCAGAATAATATCATTTCCTGTTTTTCAGGAAGGTCTTTTGCTACTTGTTCTTTTGTTCGTCGTAATATAAATGGATAGAGAATTTTTTTGAGATGATCTTTTCTGTCCTGCTCGCCAAACTTATCAATAGGTATGGCAAACTCCTGCCGGAAAAATTCCATCGTACCCAGCATGCCGGGATTTAAGAAATTCATCTGCGCAAAAATGTCAAACGTATTATTCTGCAATGGCGTACCACTCATACAAAGACGGTGCTTTGCATTCAGTAATGATGCAGCTTTGGTTACTTTACTTGCCGGATTTTTAATGGCCTGGCTTTCATCTAAAATCACATAATCAAGATCCACACTCATTAGCAGTTTTATATCGCTGCGCAATGTGCCATAGGTAGTAATGGTAACATCATGGTCGGTCAATTCTTCTTTTGTTCTGGTTCTTGTGCCGCCATGGTGAATTTTATAGGTTAGTGTAGGAGTGAATTTTTTTATCTCATTCTCCCAGTTATAAATCAAAGTGGTTGGGCAAACTACTAATGCTTTGAGTGTTCCTTTTTCTTTTTTAAAATGTTCCATAAAAGATAGAGCTTGCACTGTTTTACCCAATCCCATATCATCAGCCAATATTCCGCCCCAATTAATATCTTTTAAATAATTCAACCATTGAAAACCAGCCACCTGGTAAGGTCGCAAAATCATTTTTAAATGATAGGAGGGATCGATCTCGTTTATCTTATTAAATTCCCGAAGGGTTTGATATTTCTCCTCTAGTTGTACGATCAGTTCTTCTTCATCTCTTGTTTCATACAGTTCATCTACTACACTTAAATGATAGCGGGACAGTTTTAGTGAATCTGTTTTGCCTTCTCCTACTCTAAAAAGCAGCGAATATTTTTTTAACCACTCTTCGGGTAATATTCCCAGTGTACCATCATTCAGTTGTACAAACTGTTGCTTATTGGCCAATGCTCTTTTTACTTCGGCCACTGTTACCTGTTGGTCGCCAAACAGAATATCCACTTTTGCATCAAACCAATCGGTATTGCTGCTAATGAAAATTTTTGTTTGTGGCTTAGCTGTATTGAAACGGAAATTCTTTAACGCTTCAAATCCAAACACCGGTGTTTTCATTTCCTTCATGGCATCTACAAATAAAAAGAACCAGTTGTTTTTCAATACATCTGCTCCTTTTAATGCCAGGGTTCCGGAATCTTCATTGTATGCAAAACTCGAATGCAGGTTTTGTAATTTCTGAATAAACTCTCCTTCTTTTTCCCTGTTGCGATGCACCACCAACACCTTGTCACCCTGCGGCACTATCATTTCATCCCGGTCTCTTGTTCTTGTTTCATATCCTTTGTAAGAAAAAGAAGGTTGAAAAA
Source organism: Chitinophagaceae bacterium (assembly GCA_022843585.1). GTDB lineage: Bacteria > Bacteroidota > Bacteroidia > Chitinophagales > Chitinophagaceae > JJ008. The sequence goes on along the minus strand of JALHNJ010000001.1, from coordinate 69,683 downwards.
CAAGATACTCACCTTTTTCCATCAGGAATAATTTCACTTCCGGGTTACCATCTTTAATTTCCTGCACCAGCGATTTATCAAAATCCACTTTATGTTCTTTCGCCAGCGGCATAATAAATTCATTCAATGTTTTATTCCATTCTTCAGCAGACACACTCATCTTACCGGTTGGTAAAAATTTTTCTGCCAGGTGGATTACTTCATTGTTTCTCCACAAATGCGCCTGGTTGTTGTATAAAAAGAATAATGGTGTGTTAGCTTCATTATCGCCCAGGTCAAACTCAAGCGGACCGGTTTTTACCCGGCATTGAATAGTATAATGCGAATTTTTCTTAATGATAAAATGCGGTTTGGCTTCTTCTGCCTGCAATTGTAGTGGCTCCAGGTTATTTGTTTTGAATGGCTTTTTATCGGGTAATAAAAAAACAAATGGACTACCTGATGTTTCAATAAATATTTTTTTCAGTTTAGGCAGCAAATATTCTGCTACCAATTCTTTTGTCTCTTCCGGCAGATCATCATCTTCGTGATGAATTATATTTTCCCAAATGCCGGAGAAAGGAGAGTTGCGGCTTACGTATTTATTAATTTCAGATTCTTGTAGCTTACGAAGCATGGTTAGCAATTCTCTATCTGCTTCTGACAAATTATCTGCATTTACATAGCGGCTGATGTCTAACTTTTCTACTGTTCCTGCAAATGCATCGTTGCTTTCATTTGGCTCGCCAATTACAACATCAACAGTAAACTGTGGATAATTTTTTTTATTAAAATTGAAAACAACACCCAGTCGTTGTGAAGGCAATGTTACCGTGTCCTCTACAACCTGTGGTACTGCTGTTATTTCTTTTTCTTTCATTGGCAGCAAAACAGGTTTTGGCACTGCTGCTACCGTTGCTACTCTTTTTATATTGGAATCCAGTACTCTCAAAAACGGTTTTCCGTCTTTATAGGCAAACTCAAACTTTCCCTTTAGATCATCGCTTAATGAATAACCATATGCTTCGAGTAGTTTGTTTTTTTCTTTATCCCAATTGCGGATGCTTTCGAAATAATTAGCCCCGTGTTTATTCAGCAATTGCAATAACACAATTATTTTAGGAAGACCAAGCGGATGATTTTCATCTTCATAATCGCAACTGGTATCAAAGTTCTTTTCTTCGTTCTTGCGGATGATAACTTTGTATTCTTTACCCTCCAGCTTTACGGTTGCTTTTACCGTTTCATTCTCTGCAAAATCAATTATGGCTTTGTTGGTGCGCAAAAAAACTTCTGCTTCTTCCAATGTTTCGGGTGATGAAAGAAGACGCAATGTTTTTAGATCAATGGTTTTCATTTTAGCAACCGTATGCCGCTGGTCGTACTTCACTGACTCTGCTTGCAAATGGCCTCGGTCAATCATTTCCTGCAACTGAAATAATGCAGCAGCTTCATGGCGGCAAATATCTCCCAAATTATAAGGGCATGCACAACGAAGTGATGTTGCCTTTGGGTCTTTAAATTTTTGAATGTACACTTTATAGTAAGTAGCGTAGCTATCATCTTTTACCCGGAAGACAGCAGATCCAAAAAGATCATCGTACTCTACTAATTCAACAAATCCGATTGCATGTATTTTCTTTCCCCTGCGAATTACTTCATCAGTTCCATGAGTATATACATACTTAATAAGGTGCGGTAATGCCATAGAAAAATTCCAAAATTTATTATTCTAAACCCCGGTTCAAAAAAGGTTAATCGGCAAATGTAAAAGAATGTGCAGCGGATTTCCTCGTAAAAAGAGGTAAATAAAAAATAAATTTTATTGGGAATTAGTACGGGTAAAATGGATTATCTTAGTAAGTTTTTATTTCGCAACCAGCTTCCCATCCATATACAATGGTAACACATTTGCCAGGTCAGGAGTAAGACAATATTTAATATCATCAATCAAACCAAATCTTTCTACCAGGCGATGATAATGTGTAAGCTTTGGTGCAAAATCCATCATTTTATTTTTATTCTTCAAGTACATTGTTTCGGCCATCAATGAACTATCGCAATGAATAGTAAAGTGTTTGGCGATGCGGTTAATAACTGCACCTGCAAACAATGTATCTTCTAAATTGAATCGGTCTTTCCAACCGGCGCAACCCAGCACTACATTTTTGTTTTCCTTTACCAAAAAATCACAAACAGCTGAGAGGTTAGGAAACGAACCTGAAATAATAGTGTCAGCATTTTTATCCAATGCCATTTGTAATAATCTTGTACCATTGGTGGTAGTTAATACCAATGTTTTATTTTCAATAAACTCTCTTGTATATTCTAATGGAGAATTACCGTGTTGTAATCCTTCTGCTATCATTCCATCCCTTTCTCCCGCTGCAATACCACCAATGCTTTTGCTGATATCAATCGCTTTGGGAACAGAATCAACCGGTATCACACATTTTGCGCCATTGTATAATACAGAGGCTATGGTGGATGTAGCCCGGAATACATCAATTATTACTACAACACTATTGCTGAGGTCGTATAAATGTAATAAGGCGGGAGATAGCGATGTATTAAGAGTTGGCTTATTGGTCATAGTAGGTAAAACACAAAAATAAAGGAAGAGAAATTAAGAAGTGTAGCTTGTTATTGAATTAACAGCTTTTTCCATTTATCTGTTTCTGCGTACTCTTTAATAGTATTATTCCTTTGCTCCAACAGGCGGCGCAAGTATTTGGTAAAGTAAAGACTATTGAACCAGCGTCCAATCATACCATAGGGCGATTCAAAATGAAAAAGGTCGATCAGGATAGTGCCATTATCGCAAGGCTTGAAGTAGTGCTCATGTTTCATCATTTTAAAATCGCCTGCCGCTTGTTCATCAACAAACATTTCCGGTTTTTTCATTTCCGAAATTTTTACACGAAGCAACCGGTTTTTAAAAAGATGTTTAGCTTGCCAGGTTACGGTCTCGTCTTTTTCAATCAATCCAAATCTTGTTCCGGCCACAGCTTCTTCCTTATATGCACTCATAGATTGTTTGTGCAAACCAATATGGCGGCTCAGATCGAAGACTACATCAGCAGGAGCAGCAATAAATGTAGTAAGGTGAATAGTTGGCATTGAGGCAAGTTTGAACAACGATGTAAAAAGTACGAACTACAACACAAAAATCTTACCGCTTCTTTATTTTTATGAAAAAGGAATTTTTGCCACTTTTGCCTGAAGCAATTTATCTCTCACTTTAATGTAAATGTTCGTATCAAGAGCAGCAAAGTTTGTTCGTACATACCCCATGCCAATAGCTTTGCCGAGACTTGGAGATTGTGTGCCTGAAGTTACATTTCCGATGGTGGCTCCGGTAAAATCTTTGATCTCATAGCCCTGACGTGGAATACCTTTTTCTATCATTTCAAACCCTACTAGCTTTCTTTCCAATCCATCAGCTTTTTGTTTAGCAAATATTTCTTTGGAAGTAAAATCTTTGGTGAATTTAGTAATCCAACCAAGGCCTGCTTCTAAAGGCGATGTGGTATCATCAATATCATTACCATATAAACAGAAGCCCATTTCTAATCGTAATGTATCTCTTGCTCCAAGCCCTACGGGTTTTAATCCTTGCGGACCACCAGCAGCAAAAATGGCTTCCCAAATTTTATCAGCAGCGCCGTCTTTGTCCTCAAAATAAATTTCAACACCACCGGCTCCCGTGTATCCCGTTGCACTTACCAATACATTTTCAACACCTGCAAATATTCCTTTTTCGAAAGTGTAATATTTAAGATTTAGTACATCAATATCGGTGAGTGGTTGCAAAATTTTTGTCGCATTGGGGCCTTGTATAGCCAGCAAACAAGTTTTATCAGAGATGTTATGCATCTCTACATCGTTGGTATTAAATTTTTGAATCCAGTTCCAGTCTTTTTCAATGTTGGAAGCATTCACCACCAGCATGTATACTTTGTTTTCTGCAATACAATACACCAGGAGGTCGTCTACAATCCCACCTTCTTCATTTGGCAGGCAGCTGTACTGGGCTTGTCCTTTTTTTAGTTTAGCTGCATCATTACTGGTAACCCGCTGGATCAGATCTAATGCGCCTTCTCCTTTTAATATAAATTCTCCCATATGGCTCACATCAAATACACCTGCATTTTTTCTAACTGCTGCATGTTCATCATTTATTCCGGTATAGGAAATGGGCATATTGTATCCGGCAAACTCGGCCATTTTAGCGCCGAGAGCAATGTGTTTATCTGTAAACGGAGTGTTATTCATATGTAGCAAAATTGTGAGCAAATGTAGACAAAATGCTTATACCCTTACTACACCGCTTCGGTAAAAGAAATTTTGTTCTGTTTGAAATCTTTACATTTATAGAAAATAATCCCCGATGAAAAGAATTGTAGTGATTTCGTTTTTTTTAATAGCCGCTATTATTACTAACGCACAAAAAATTACCGGTTGTGGTTTTAAGGTGCCGCCCCGGCAAATACTTAAATCCAATTTTGCATCGGTATATGAGGCCAAAGAAATTTTGGAAAACATGCTCGACACTATTCAGTGGAAAGAAAATTTTAGCATCAGAGAACAAAATGGTATTCGTAATGCCTATGCCACCATCATCAACCGGGGACGCTGGATCATTTATGATAATAATTTTTTAGAGGATATTGATGCATACACTTCTACCAAATGGGCTTCTATCAGTATACTGGCGCATGAAATGGGGCATCATTATTATAATCATGTAGTAAGCAGTAGCGGCAGCACACCGCCAAAAGAAATTGAAGCTGACGCTTTTTCCGGTTATGTAATGCAAAAGCTGGGTGCCGGTCTTAATGAATCGATTGCAGCTATTAGTGCTATAGCAACAGACAGAGGAAGTAGTACGCACCCGGCAAAAAAAGACAGGGTAGATGCTATTACCAGGGGATGGAACGCAGCAAAAAATACTAACACAACACCTACAACTGCGACGACGACGCCAAATCCTACCAACAACCCTCCAAAACCACCTACCAACCCAACGCCTACTACTCCTGCAGATGATGCAAGCTGGATAAGCCTGACGATACAAAGTGTAAAAGATGAAACGGTGATGCTAAGCGATGACGGAAAAAGTTATATCCCGGCAACGATCAAAAGCGGAAATGCTTTTGTTTTTAAATTTGAAGTATATCAACATGGCTGGCTTAAACTACCTTATTATAATGGCCACCGGGTTTATAAACTATTGCATGGAAAAGATTACTGTATTCTCTGGAACAGGCGAACTAAAAACTGGACCGTAGTAGAAGTTCCAAATTAGCAAACCACAAAAACAAGATGGCCCTTAAGAGGGCCATCGTTATACCCGGCTCTATTGCCGGGACTTCAACCTATGTATTAGTGGTCATAACTAACCACTCTTGTTACTTTCCATTGTCCATCCTTTTTTTGCCAGATCATCATATTCTTAAAAGTGCCGCAATCATTTTTTCCATTTTCAATATGACAAAATGTATGAGAACAAATTTCAACAGCTCCATAATCTTTAATGGGATACACTTCAAGACTACCTTTTACTAAATCTCTTCTAAGACCTGTAGTTTTGTTATTATCAAATAGCTTTTTAAAATTCTCCATGGTTTGTTTATAGTCTGCCAGGCCGCCCTTATCATGATAGAACTCCAGGTCTTCTGAAAACAATGCTTTTGTTTTTTCCAGGTCATGTGCATTAAAGGCAGCAAACATTACACTATCCATATATGCAATCTCTTTGTACAATTCGTCCTTTTCATCAGATGGGCTTGTACTATTCTTCTTTCCTGTAAAAGCAGAAAGTATTAATAACAAAAGTACCAGCGAGGCTAATTTATTTTTCTTCATCACTATTTTTTAAAACCATTGAACTAATGAAGAAGCCGGCAACGGACCACTTGCAAATGCTTTTTCTTGGTTATTTGCCTTGTTGATTGTTTTCTTAATACTGGTTTGCGTTTTTTTCTGCGCTTCTTCGAGGTCCTTTATTTTTTTATCGCTTTCCTCTCTTTTCTTTTTTTCTATTTCAATTTGCTTTTCAATATCACTTTTTTCCACTTTCACAGGTGTGGTATTATTACCAGGATAACGATAATTACTATCCGGTACAACCTCTTCTTTTACCTCAGTTCCATTTTCATCTTTCAGGCGGCCATTCATATCCATTATATAGTCAACACCTGAGCGATAGCGATTCGACCTGTAATCACTTTCAATATCAAAGTTAACAACCCTGTTTCTCCTACGGCCTCTTTCTACTCTTACATTAACCGGGTTTAATTTATCGTTCACAGATTCATCAAATCTTATTTTTTTACCAATCGGAATTTGTATTTCTATTTCCACATGCTGCCCACGAAATTTGCTGTCTTTATCAATAACATATCCATTTCCCAGATCCAGAACACTATCTCTTGAAGTAACGGTGTATTTAATTTTTTCGGCCCTGTCCAATGCTATTGTTTCTGATCTGCCAAAACTGTATCGCTTCATGGTTACATGATAGAAAGAATCCGCACTTGCTTTTACATCAAATTCTACGGTTGATAATTTCAAAGTGTCTGATGATAAATCCCATCCGGTGCTACCACCATCATTCATCCAGCCAAAGCGACCTGTGTATTCTAGCTCCGGCGCAGACACCGCCACAATCATTTTACCTTTTGCAGGTTGAGTAATCGTAATTGGAGTATCCGTATGCTCATATTCACGGAAATCTTTGGTAACACTGGATGCTAATAAAATTACTGCTACCCAACCAACAGTCCATAAGGCACCAAATGTCCAGCCCAAATAATTGTTACGGGATTTTGTTCTTGTGATACGACGGAACACCCAGATGATAAATCCAATTAGTGGTACTATTAAAAAGAAGATCAACGTACCCCAGGCATATATTTGCTGCCACTTACTGGTCCATAAAAAATTATTAACTGGCCACCAGGCAATACCACCAAACAGCAATGCAATCAATGCAACAAATAATGAAAATGCAATGGTACCTGCAATAAATAAGAAGAAAGCTTTGAATAATACGCCTATTACATGACCTAATCCTCTTCCCCCACTGCGCACCGTTTCATTTACATCTGAAGCAAATGTTTTACCTCTTGTATTCGCAAATTCTTTTGCCCTTTCACTAAAGTTATGCGCTGACTCTTTTACTTCTTCGCTCCATTCTTTAGCTCTTTCTTTAATACCCGCTGTAGTTTCTTTTACATTTTGGCGAATTCTGTTCACATCCACTTTTTCGCCACGCATTTCCATTTTTTCGTATGTGCTGTGAGCTTCAGGCAACACCATCCACAATACCACATAAATCAGAATGAAAGTACCCGTTAATGAACCAAATACAATATTGGGAACAACTATAAAATCATTGTGCCAGTTGTCCGTATTAAGAATACCCATCAGGATACTAAAAAGAATAGGAGCAGCAAAAATCAACCGGATGTTAGTTGCTTTTTTACCAAAGTATGCAGCAAGTCCACCTGCTACACCACCAATTACTTTGTCATCCGGATTGCGATATAATCTTTTACCGGCAAACCCTTCCAGGTCTTTTGGTGGCAACACAACCCATAATATTAAATAAGCTAAAAAGCCTAATCCAAAACCACCGAATGTGATGATGGCAAATAAAATTCTTACAATAGCAGGATCAACATTCATGTATGCTGCAATACCACTACATACACCACCAATAAATTTATCGCTGGTATCACGGTACAATCTTCCTCTTTCTCTTTTAGTACCTGCACCAGTACCAGTATTTGTATAGCTAGTATTAGATTGTTGAGAAGTAGATGCAGATGTTGCCTGTGCAGATTCTGTGGAAGCTGTTTCTTTATCCGCTGCTTCAAAATCTTCTACTCTTCCCATAGAGCTGATTATTTCTTCTACATCTGCATCTATAATAGCTGTGGTGCCTTTACGAACTTTATCACTCATCAATTCTGCAATACGGCTTTCAATATCATTAATGATCTCGTCTCTGCCATCTTCATTGGCAAAGTATCGCCGTAAACTTTCAATATAGCTTTGCAGCTTTTCATAAGCAGAATCTTCAATCGGTATTACCCGGCCGCTTAAGTTTATGTTGATGATCTTTTTCATTGTATATTATTTTGGTTGAAGTAGGTTTATGTTGGTTATTCACTTAGTGGTTCGCTGACTTTTTTACTGGTTAAAGCGTTTACTCCGTTTGATAGCTCGTTCCAGGTTTGTTCCAGTTCCTTGTAAAAGCTTTCTCCTTTTTCGGTTAACATAAAATATTTGCGGGGCGGGCCGGAGTTGCTTTCTACCCAACGATAGGTTAGCATTTCTGCATTCTTGAGCCGGGTTAGCAGCGGGTATAAAGTTCCTTCCAATATTTGAAGATTAGCAGCCCTCATCTCTTCTACTATATCACTCGGATAAGCTTCACCCCGGCGGATGATGGAAAGAATACAAAATTCCAGTATCCCTTTCCGCATCTGACTCTGTGTATTTTCAATATTCATAGCCCTTCGTTTTACTAATATGACTCAAAGATAAGGCGATATTTGGTACTATGCAACACAAAGTACTAAATATTTTGAGGTAATGGTTAATAAAAATGGACATTTTCGAGTTCTAATATCTTTATTATCAAATATTTACGATTTTTTTTTTCAAACAAAATAATTTTTTGCTCTTCCACAAAAGGCAAAATATCTGTTTAGCCGAGCGAAAAACCCTTTAGGGCGGGGAGAAAATTTTGCCGATTTTTACAGCTCACTATTCTACATGAAGAAATTTTTTCCCGCATTTTTATTTTTGATCATTACATTTTACTCTTGTTCGGATAAATACCAGGCTTATCGAAGCAAGTATCAATTTAAAAGCATGGATGGGCAACCAGATTACAGCAATCTTAATTATTGGGCTGCTCATCCCTGGAAATGGGACCCTTCGGATAGTGTACCGCAACCATTAAAACCTGAAATAAAAGATTCAATGGTAGATGTTTTCTTTTTATATCCTACATCATACACGAAGAAAAAAAAGGATGGAAATAACAATGCATTAATTGATGATGATTATATCAATGCAAAGACTGATTACTCATCTATCTTATACCAAGCCAGTGTTTTTAATCAGCAATGCAGAGTGTTTGCTCCACGATACAGACAAGCACATATCTCTAACTTTTTTTCAAAAGATAAAGAAAAAGCCGCAGCGGCGTTTGAGTTGGCATATGAAGATGTAAAAAATGCGTTTGAATTTTATTTACAAAGTTGGAACGGCAGCCGTCCAATCATTATTGCATCTCACAGCCAGGGAAGTTTTTTAGCAGAACGATTATTGAAAGAATTTTTTGAGGGCAAGACTTTACACAACAGATTAGTAGTGGCGTATATAATCGGCTGGCCGGTACCTAAAGATTATTTTTCTACTTTGAAAATGTGTGAAGACTCTTTACAAACAGGATGCATCTGTAGTTGGCGCACTTTTAGAAAAGGCTATGTGCCTTCATACATGAAAAAAGAAAATTCCAATTCGAAGAATTCTTTTGGAAATGGAAATTCATTTGTTACCAACCCTCTTACGTGGACAACTAACTCATCATATGCTCACAGATCTTTAAACAAAGGAAGTATATTGATTAATTTCAATAAAGTATATACCAATACTACTGATGCACAAATAAGTAATGGTTTGCTGTATGTGAATAGACCCAAATTCCCTGGAAGCTTTTTTTACTTAACCCGCAACTATCATGTTGGAGATATTAATCTATACTATATGAACATCCGGGAAAATGTAAAAAGAAGAATCGATATGTTTTGGAAACAGTAAACTATTGATTCTTTAGCCATTCTTTTTCTTCTGCTGATTGGTTTACCATAACATATTTTTTTACCTGGTTGATAGTTACCTCATCGAGTATATCCACCACATTTTTATAGCTGGCTCCTTTGCCAGGCTTAATAATTAGCACCAAGCCATCTTTACCTCCTTTCAAGGCAGTTGTCATCGCTAATTTGTTTTGTTTTGCACTAATTATAGTTCTAAGATCATTTGCCCCGGCATATTGTGTTTTGGAAATCATGTTGTTTTGTATCGCTTCTTCCCATGTACCCTCATAAAAATAAATAGAATTGTTATCGCCTACTAAAACAGTTAAGGCATTTGATTCCTGGACTTTCATAGGTATGCCTTCCTTTGGCATAATTAAATCCATTGCTATAGGCTTACTTAATTCCGTGGTGATGACAAAAAACGAAATGAGGAGAAAACTCAAATCAACCATCGGTGTCATATCAATTTTCAGGTTATGTTTTACCATTCTTCTTACACCTGCTTTTTTTCGGAAGAATATCGAGTTGTTATTGTTTGTGCTTTCAATATGTAACATAAGCGTAGTTTGCTTATGAGATACAGATAATAAATTATTCCACAAGTACAAATGCGGCCCAGTAAAAAGGAGAATATTTCATTCGCATATCAGCTTGGGCTTGTGTAAAGGCATCATTAATTGTTTTGCCCTTCATCCAATAACTATAAAAGGCTGTCATCAATTCCGCTGTTTCTTTATCAGGTACCTGCCAAAGGCTTACGATCATTTTCTTTACACCTGCCATTTTAAAAGCTCTTTGCAAACCAAATACTCCTTCACTTCCTTTTACATCACCTAGTGCTGTTTCACAAGCACTGAGTACTACGAGTTCAGTGTTACTTAAATTAAGTTGGGAGATTTCATAGGCTGTTGCAATTCCATCTTCTATTCCATCGATAGGTGTTTTGCCGCCCCAAGCATAGTTGCCACCTGCTAATATTAATCCGCTTCGCAGTAGTGGATCGTCGGCTAAAGTGTAAGTATTGCCTTCATCAAATGCTGTTTCTTTTTTCTTTTTATCTGGCTCGGGCAAAAAGAAACCATGCGTAGCAATATGTAAAATTTGTGGTGAGACGCCGCTTAATGCTTTTAGATTTTCTTCGGATGCATCAGCCTGTGTAAAAACCTTTGTACTTGTTTTATTTTTTGTTAGTAGAGATTGTATGGTTTTTACCTCTTGTGCTGTTCCGGGAAGTTTACTCCAGGTACCTCCCCTTATTCCTCTGCTCTGTACAGCATAAATACTTGTACTGTTACTTTCTTTACTCACTCTGTTTTTTGTCAATGTTACACTGTCCATACTAAAACTGGCATCGCCAAACAATACAATATTTTGTGGTTTCGTATTTTGCTTTTCACTTTCCCTTAATACTATTTGTCTGGTACTGGTATATTGCTGTAATTGATATTTATCCATCAACACTGTATTGCTATCAATCGGCAGCGCATGGTGAGCTATGTTGTATAATTTACCGGCCGGCGAGTAAGAAATTTTTTTCACCTCTTTTAAATAGGGTTCTAATGGCTGCCATACTAATTGATAAAGCTCTTTACCCAAAGTGGAGTTAGCATTATTACCTACTTTAAACCCCCGGTAAAAACTATTAACCATTGCAGTAGCTGTTGTTCCTGCACTCTTAAATAACTGCTGCAATTGTCTTTCCTCAAACAAAGGAACAAATAAAGGTTCTGCATCTTCTTTACTAAGAATATACGCCGCATAGTACACACTATCTGTCCAACCTTTATTATACAAATTGAAGTTGACAAATTCTATTGCTATTTCATCTTTCTGTAAATTCTTTTGTAATTCAGTAATTGAAATTCGTTCTGCTAATTGTTGTTGACGAAAGCTGGCTGACATGCGACTAAGATCTTTCTCAACTTTTTCTGTTCTTACTTCCAACTCCTCTAAATTTAATTGCCTTTTATCCACTGGCAGGGAGTATTGTTTTGCAAGAAAATTCTTTGCTGTCATCCATTGAGAGAGCATTTGTATTACCGCACTGTCTTTACTATTGCGAACAGTAGCAATCATATTTTTTGTATCGGAAAGAGCCAGCGATTTTAGTGCTAACTGAAGATTAAAATTATTTAACCGTAAAGCTGAGGAGGCTTTAGGGTAACTATAGATCAGGTTATTATTAATCTCGTTAATTGCCGATTTGTTAGCCAAATAATTTCCTTTTTCCTTTTCAGAAAGAGTTGGAAATATTTGGATAAGATTATTTAAAGCGATGCTGCTCCCCGCAACAGCAGCTGGTTCGGCTTTAGCATATTCTTCCACCGTTATATATAAGACTGCAAGATTGTTTAGACTTGAAGCATATGCAGAACTATACTGACCTTGCAATTTTTTAAAAATTTCTTTAGCCTGATTGTAACACGACTCTGCTTTTTCGAATTGCCCTTTTCCTTTATATATCATTCCCAGGTTGTTGAGGCTGTTGGCATATTCTGTATGATTAATACCAAATATTTTCTTTAGAATCCCGATTGCTTCCGTACAAAAGGGTTCTGCTTTTTCGTAATCTCCAAGCTCTATATACAAAACACCAAGATTGTTAAGACTGGTAGCATAATCAGGATGGTCTTCACCCAATACTTGTTTTCTGTTAGAAATTGTTTGCTGGCAAAGTTGAATAGCTTTTTCATACTGACCAGTAGCGGCATATAGTTGAGAAAGATTATTGATACTGATAAAAAAAGAAGGGTGGTTTTGCCCCCATACAATTTCCCTTATTTCCTTCGACACAACAAATGCTGCTTCCGCTTTGTCGTACTGGCCAATTGCGAGATACAATGCTCCCAAATTATTTATACTGGTGGCAAATTCAATACTACTTTCTCCCTTTGTTTTCTTTCGGATAGAGGCAGCCTTTAAATACAACTGTTCAGATTTAGCATAATTTTCATTCGAAAAATACAAAGAAGCAAGATTATTCAGGCTGGTAACAAAATCATCATCCGTTTCTCCCAGTACTTTTTTTCTAATCTCCATGGCTTGTCTGTAAAGAGGTTCTGCTTTTTCATACTCATCTACTGCTGCATATAATGCGCCAAGGTTATCCAGGCTGGTAGCATAATCAGGATGCTCTTCACCCAACACTTTTTTTCTCACTTGTAGTGCTTCTAGATGGTATGGTTTCGCTTTTACATAATCACCCATATAATAATAGAGAGTAGCCAGGTTATTTACCATCGTAGCATAAGCAGGATGTTCCTTCCCTAATAAATTTTCTTTGATTGTAATTAGTTCTGTGTAAGCAGGCACTGCTTTAGGATAATATCCTGCAGTTAAATATACCCAGCCCAGGTTTTCAAGATTAGTAGAATAATCGGGATGATCAATGCTCAACTCCTTCTTAGCCATTGCAAATGCCTTTTCTGCAAAAGGAATTGCTTCTTCATATTTTCCTAGCTGAAAAAGTTCAACAAATTTCTTATTAAGATCAAGCAATGTTTGCGATACCCCGGCAAATGGAAGAAAAAACAAAAAACATATTATGCAAAAACTTTTCATTGCCGGAAAGAAAGGTTGTACTTAAATATAAGAAATATCCCGTGGGTTCATTTATTCCACCAACAAAAATGCTGCCCAATAAAAGGGAGAATACTTCTTGCGCATATCAGCCTGGGCCTGGGCAAATGCATCGTTGATTGTTTTTCCTTTCATCCAGTAAGTATAGAAAGCTGTCATCAGTTCGGCGGTTTCTTTATCCGGTACCTGCCAAAGACTTACGATCATCTTTTTTACTCCTGCCATTTTAAAAGCTCTTTGCAAACCAAATACACCTTCACTTCCTTTTACATCGCCCAATGCAGTTTCGCAGGCACTGAGGACAACTAGCTCGGTATTACTGAGATTGAGTTGAGAGATTTCATACGCAGTGGCAATGCCATCTTCTACTCCATCTATTGGTGCTTTGCCGCTCCACGCATAATTGCCACCGGAAAGTATTAAGCCAGTTCTTAGTAGGGGGTCGTCAGCTAATGTGTAAGTATTGCCTTCATCAAATCCTGATTCCATTTTCTTTTTATCTGGTTCGGGTAAAAAGAAGCCATGCGTTGCAATATGTAAAATTTGTGGTGAGTTACCATTTAATGCTTTTAGATTTTCTTCGGATGCTGCAATTTGTGTAAAAATCTTTGTAGTCATCTGATTTTTTTCAAAAAGCGATTGAATTGTTTTTACTTCTTTTGCGGTTCCGGGTAGATTGTTCCATACGTCGCCTTTTGTTCCCTTTTTTACTGGCGAGTAAATATTTGTTGATGTACTTTCTGTTTTTCCTTTTACTATTTGCAAACTATCTAAATCAAATGTTGCATCGCCAAATAATACAATATTCTGGGGCTTACTATTTTGTTTTTCTTGCTCTCTTAATACTACTTGCCTGGTGCTGGTGTATTGCTGAAGCTGGTATTTATCCATTAGTATGCTGTTACTATCAACTGGTAAAGCATGAAAAGCAATACTGTACAATTTACCTGCAGGTGAGTAGCTAATTTTTTTTACATTTTTTAAATAGGGCTCTAATGGTTGCCAAACTAATTGGTACAGTTCTTTACCAAAAGTAGTGGCATTTTTATTTTCTACTTTTAAACCTCGGTAAAAACTATTGACCATTGTAGTAGCTGTTGTTCCTGCACTATCAAAAAGCTTTTGCAGTTGTTTTTCTTCGCAAAGGGGAACGAATACCGGAACCGAATCATTATTCCTCAAAATGTATGCAGCATAGATTATAGTATCCGTCCATCTATTATTATACAATTTAAAATTTACAAACTCTATTGCTATTTCGTCATATTGTAAGTTTTTTTGAATATTCTCTAACGATATTTTTGTAGCATTTTGCTGATTTCTAAATTCTGATGATTTTCGACTTAGCAGTTTTTCAAAACTCTCTGTTCTGGCTTCCATCTCTTTTATATCTCCTTTTCTTTTCTCTACAGGTAAGGAATACTGCTTCGACAAAAGGATTTTATTTTTTTGCCATTCTTCGAGCAATCTTTTAACCGATGTGTCGGTGCTATTTCGTATCGTTTGCAGTGTACTTTTTGTATCTGCCAATGAGAGTGACTTTAGCAACAACTGCAAATTGTAGTTATGGTAATAGAAAGTGGGGCTTGCTGCCCGATAATTATATAAAAAACTATTGTGCTGGTTGTTTAAAGAAACTTTATTGGCCAAATAACTTCCTTTTTCCTTTTCCGACAATATGGTAAAAGCGGATGTTATATTGTCTATAACAATTTGGCTGTTTTGTAGGAAGAAATTCTCTGCCTTAGAGGGTTGCCCCATTTCATTATATAATAAACCAAGATTATCCAGGCTTGCCGCATAATCAAGATGGTGTTCACCTAATATTCCTTTTCTGCCATCTTTTGCCTCAGTATAATACAATTCTGCCTTTTTAAATTGACCCATCGAGTGATAAGCTGAACCAAGATTGTTTAGGCTTGTCAAATAATCAAGATGGTTTTCACCTAAAGAATTCTTTTTAATCTCTATTGCTTTAGCCATAAGTTCTGCGGCCTTTTCATATTCTTTAAAAGAGTGGTACAAAGCCGCAAGATTGTCAAGATTCAACGCATACTCAGGATGGTTCTCGCCGACTGTATTCTTTGTAATTTTTAAAGCGGCGAGGTAAAGTGTTTCTGCTTTCGAAAATTGACCCATATTATTATATAATACAGCCAAATTGTTTAAGCTAACTCCATACTCAGGGTGGTTTTCTCCAAGAATTTTTTTCCTGATTTCTATGGACTTTTTATAAAAAGTTTCAGCTTTTTCAAATAATCCCATTGAAAAATATAATACACCCAGGCTATTCAGGTTAAGCGCATAGTCGGGATGGTTATCTCCAAGAACTTTTTTTCTGATATCCATTGCTTGTAAACTAAACAGTTCGGCCTTTGAAAGTTGGCCAATCTCCTTGTATAAATCTGCCAGATTAGCGAGGGATAATGCATAACCAAGATGGTGTTCACCATGAACTCTCTTCCGGGATTCTATTACCCGGAGATAAGAAGCTTCTGCTTTTTCAAACATTCCAATTTTATTATACAAAAGACCCAGGTTATTGAGAATTGTCCAATAACTCTCCTGATTTTCTCCCAATGTGTTATAAATTATATCCTTTGCTTTTACAAAAAAAAGTTCTGCTTTTTCATAGTCACCTATTTGTACATATAAAGAAGCCAAGTTAGCTATGCCTATTGCGTATTCAGGATTGGATTCTCCTAAATTAATTTTATCGATTTCAATGCAGTCGAGATAATACGTTTCTGCTTTATTGTATTGCCCCATATTTGAATATAGCAAAGCCAGATTATTGAGGCTGGTTGCGTAATTGGCATGAGTCTTCCCTACTGTTCTCTCACGGTATTCTTTTATTTGAATATAGTAAGGCTCGGCCTTTCCATAGTCTCCCATTCCAGAATAAACCCTGCTAAGATTTGCAAGACTTGTTTCGTAATCGGGATGATTTTCTCCCAGCTTTTTTTTCCTGAATTCTTTTACCTGCAAGTATAGTGGCTCAGCTTTTTTGTACTGATTATCTCCTTCATACAAAAACCCCAAAAACTCCTGGCTAAATATATAATTTTTGTGTTCGGATCCGAACTCCTTATTAGCGGCTTCAACCATCTTCTCTCCAAGAGAAATCGCCTGCTTGAAATTGCCATTCTTGTAAAATCCTAAAGCCTGTTCGCTTAGCTCATCCCATGTCTGTGCAAAACCAGCAATAGAAAAAAGTAATACCAACCATGAAGTCAATATGTATTTCATGGATTTAGTTAGTGTCATTTATTACAATGTAAAGAATAGATACGGCACACACAATACCCACTCTCGGGTATGGCTACAAAAAAAGCACCTCCCGGTGCCGTCTTTCTTTCAATTTTTTTGATTAAAACTCCGCACTTCCCGGTGTTCTCGGAAACGCAATTACGTCACGGATATTGGTCATGCCGGTAACGAATTGTACCATGCGTTCAAAACCGAGGCCAAAGCCTGCATGTGGTACGGTGCCAAAACGTCGGGTATCGAGATACCACCAAAGTTCTTCCAGTGGTATATGCATTTCAGTCATTCTTCTTTCCAGCTTTTCTTGTCTTTCTTCCCGCTGAGAGCCGCCAACTATTTCACCGATGCCGGGAGCTAATATATCCATTGCAGCAACCGTTTCTTTTCCCGGTTCGCATCCATCATTCTGCCGCATATAAAAAGCTTTGATGGCAGCAGGATAATTATACAATATAACTGGTTTCTTGAAATGTTTTTCTACCAGGTATCTTTCATGTTCACTTTGCATATCCATGCCCCAACCGGTTATCTCGTACTGGAATTTCTTTTTCTTATTGTGATTGCTTTCTTTTAATATTTGAATGGCATCCGTATAAGTCAATCGTTCAAATCCGTTGTTTAATACAAATTCTAATTTTTCCAACAAGCCCATTTCGCTGCGCTTATCCTGTGGCAATTGTTTTTCTTCTTCTGCTAAACGTTGCGCCAAAAATTCAAGATCTTCTTTATTATTCTCTAACGCATACTTGATAATGTACTTGATGAATTCTTCTGCCAAATTCATATTGTCTTCCAGATCATAAAAAGCCATTTCTGGTTCTATCATCCAGAACTCGGCCAGGTGCCTTGCAGTGTTACTATTCTCTGCACGGAAGGTAGGACCGAATGTATAAATATCGCCAAAGGCAGTTGCCCCTAACTCCCCTTCTAATTGTCCGCTCACTGTTAGGTTAGTGCTACGACCAAAAAAATCTTCTTTGAAATTTATTGAGCCGTCTTCATTCTTTGGGGCCGTTCCATCAAGCGGTAAGGTTGTTACTTTAAACATTTCGCCTGCACCTTCTGCATCACTGACGGTGATGATGGGAGTGTGCATGTACACAAATCTTTTTTCGTTGAAGAACTTATGTACTGCAAATGCCAGTGCATGACGTACACGGAATACGGAACCAAATGTGCTGGTACGAAACCGCAGATGTGCTTTCTCTCTTAAAAACTCCAGACTATGTTTCTTTGGTTGCAGCGGATATTTTTCTGCATCACTATCACCGAGTATTTCAATTGAAGTGGCATTCAAATCCATTTTTTGTCCCTTTCCAAGAGAAGGAACAACAGTGCCGGTTACTTTTAAAGAGGCGGATGTGGTGATACGTTTCAACAATTCATCATCCTGGCTTCCGAGAGCCACTACTACCTGTATATTATTATTGGTGCTGCCATCATTTAATGCGATAAACTGATTGTTGCGAAAAGTTCGCACCCAACCCATTACTGTTACTTCTTGCCCTTCTGGTTCTTGGGAAAGGAGCTCTTTGATCTTGATTCGTTTGTTGAACATATCCTTTATTTAAGGTCGGCAAAGATAACTACTGATTATGCGGATTAAAAAGGATTTTGACTGGCTAAAAGCGAACAGAACCCAGAACGGAGCATCGCAACATCTGCCTAATCAGGGAACTGAGGCTGGCTAAACCCAAAAATTTTTGATTTTGCCGATTTTAGCCTATAATTGCATTGGAAAGAGGCCGATAAGTTTTGTTCTCCATGGCTTTTAGCTCATTTTACCTGCCGATTTCATTCAACATAAATTCAAACTTTTTTCTGATTTCAAGACTGGTTCACCCCGAGTTGTGACTAACCTCAAGATGATTATATGTACGATATTCTACAACTGAACGACATGCTCGTTCCTGAGTTGCTTGACATTGCTGAGCAATTAAAAATTCCCAATGCTAAAAAGCTGGCTAAACAGGATTTAGTTTATAAAATATTAGATAGCCAGGCTCTTGCCGGCTCAAAAGGTGCTAAACCTAGCAGCGATGATGGGAAACGTAAGCGAATTATTAAAGCTACTACCAGTAACTCTACTGAAGAGGCTGTGGTAGAAGATGATGATGACGATAAAAAACCTATAAAAAAATCTCCAATGCCCCCTAAAAAAGAAGACAAGACGCCGCCAATTAAACGGGCCCGAAAAAAACCTGAAGAAAAAGAAGAGGCGCAACAACCAGAACAACAACCTGCGTTTATAGTGCCACCGCCACCAGCCCCAACTCCTGCAGCAGTAATAGAAATGTTGCAAGCTGGTGATTCACAGGTACAGCAGCAGCAACCTAATCAGCCCCAACAGGGCGAGAACAACGGCGGACAAAATAAAGTGTACCCTCCCCGCAGAGAACAACAATTCAATGTGGAGTTTGATGGTGTGATATTAGGTGAGGGTGTTTTGGAAATGATGCCGGATGGTTATGGTTTTCTTCGTTCATCCGATTACAACTATTTATCCTCACCCGATGATGTATATGTTTCTCCCTCTCAAATAAAATTATTCGGATTAAAAACCGGTGACACGGTACATGGTGCAGTACGTCCACCGAAAGAAGGGGAGAAATATTTTGCTTTATTGAAAGTGGATACGATCAATGGAAAAAGTCCCGAAGAAGTAAGAGACCGTGTGCCATTTGATTACCTGACTCCGCTTTTCCCATTTGAAAAATTAAACCTGTTTACAAAGCCTACGGATCTTTCAACTAGGATCATGGATCTGTTTACACCAATAGGTAAAGGACAACGTGGACTAATAGTAGCACAGCCAAAAACTGGTAAAACCATGTTGTTGAAAGCAGTGGCGAATGCTATTGCAGAAAATCATCCGGAGTGTTACTTAATGGTGGTGCTTGTTGACGAACGTCCGGAAGAGGTTACCGATATGGAGCGAAGCATTAAAGGAGAAGTAATTGCTTCAACCTTTGATGAGCCTGCTGAAAAACATGTGAAAGTTTCTACTATTGCTTTGCAAAAAGCAAAACGTTTGGTTGAGTGCGGGCATGATGTTGTTATACTTCTGGATTCTATTACCCGTTTGGCAAGGGCACATAATACTGTCGCACCTTCCTCTGGTAAAGTGTTATCTGGTGGTGTGGAAGCAAATGCAATGCAGAAACCAAAACAGTTTTTTGGTGCTGCCCGTAAAATAGAATTTGGTGGTTCACTAACTATCATCGCTACTGCATTGGTGGATACCGGTAGTAAAATGGATGAGGTGATCTTTGAAGAATTTAAAGGAACCGGTAATATGGAATTGCAGCTGGAACGTCGTTTGTCGAACAAACGTATCTATCCTGCTATTGACCTGGTAGCTTCATCCACCCGTCGTGATGATCTGTTGCTTGATAAAGATGTATTGCAACGCATGAACCTACTCCGAGTATTCCTGAACGATATGAATGTAGAAGAAGCGATGAGAGAATTGCAAAACAGAATGAAAGGAACGAAAGATAACGAAGAGTTTCTTGCTTCGATGAATAGATAATTAGGCAATTTGATGATTAGCCAATTAGATAATTAAATACAGGCTGCTCTATAAAACGAGCAGCTTTTTTTATTGTACAAATAGCGGCATTTTCAAATTAACTAATTTGCTAATCGGCTTATTAATTATATGGCGGCAGAACGAATACATATTGAACAGTTTCTTGAACTGGCGAAACATCATCCCGTCATTGATGTTCGTTCGCCGGGAGAATATACACATGCCTGTATTCCGGGTGCAAAGTCACTACCATTATTTACAGATGAAGAACGAAAAGTAGTTGGTACTGCTTACAAACAACAAAGTCGTGAAGTTGCCATAAAAATCGGACTTGATTATTTTGGACCGAAAATGAGAAAGATGGTGGAGGAAGTGGAGTCTTTAATCAGCAGTCAGGAGTCGGGAGTTAAAAACCTGAAACCTGATGAAGCCGAGTCCAGACTCCAGACTCCGAACTCCGTACTCGTTTACTGCTGGCGGGGTGGTATGCGCAGTGGTGCCGTTTCATGGTTGTTGGATATGTATGGATTTAAGGTGTATACATTGATTGGCGGGTACAAAAAGTTCAGAAATTATGTGCTTAATACGTTCAAACTTCCTTTTCAATTCAACATATTGGGGGGCTATACCGGCTCTGGAAAAACGGAATTATTAAACGCCTTAAAAGCGAAAAATGAGGCCGTTCTTGACCTGGAAGCCGCTGCCAGTCACAAAGGCTCTGCTTTTGGGAGCATTGGAATGCTACCGCAACCGGGGCAGGAAATGTTTGAAAATTTACTCGGGTGTCAGTTGCGAGTTGTGTGGTGTCAGGCTAATTCTCAAATCCCGACAACAGACAGCCTACAACCCACAACTGCCATCTGGCTCGAAGACGAATCTCAGCGCATCGGCCATGTAAACATTCCCCATGAATTGTGGAAGACCATGAGAAAAAGTCCGGTTTACTTTTTAGACATTCCTTTTGCCGAACGGCTTGCGCATATTGTACAGGAATATGGACAACTGGACCCGCAAATGATCATCGATGCAATTAGCAGAATTAGCCAGAAATTGGGTCATTTGAATGCAAAAACGGCCATTTTACTGCAAAAAGAGGGTAAAATTGCCGAAAGTTTCGAAATCCTGTTGGCCTATTACGACAAGCATTATTTCAAATCTTTACACAATCGGGAAGGGATAAATTCGTTATTACATACAATTCCGTGTAAATCCGTAACTCCTGAAAATGCCAACCAACTTTTACTCAAAAGCCGGCCTGCGCCGCAAAAGCATTAAGCTTACCTGTTTATTTCTTTTTTTACCCTTATTCTTTTTTGGGCAATCACTTACAGGATTGTGGATTGGAACCGTTAGTAACGACAGTACAACGGTAAGAAAAGATCAGTCATTTGAAATTGCATTGACGGAATACAAAGGCAAAGTATATGGCTACTCCCGCAGCGAATTTATTGTAGATGATGTGCTCTACTATATTGTAAAAAGAGTTAGCGGAACGATTGAAGGCGATGTATGTGAAGTAACAGATGATGAAATCGTTTCGTATAATTTTCCCAAGCTGCTGGATAAAAAAGTAAAAGTGACCAGCACTTTTAGAAGAGATAAGGGAGATAGTGTATGGTATTTGGCCGGCAAATGGAAAACGAATGTTACCAAAAAATATTACTCTGTAAGTGGCCGTGTAGACCTGGAAGAAGAAAAAGATTTAACTGCATCCAAAATTTTTCCTCACCTGGAAGAATTGAAGCTAGCTGATGCAGTAGTTTTTTATAAAGAAAGAAAAGAAGGGCAACCGATTGTAAAAATTGCAAAGCCAGAAAAAACAAGTTCGAATGTTTCAACAAGTATTGCTCCACTAACAACTAACAGCGATGCGATTGTTATTGCGGATAAGCCCATAGTAATGAAGAATACAACTTCATCAGTAGGCAGCTCAACCAGCACTGAAACAACAGTGGCTGTTAAAGAAATAAAGAAAGAACAACCTTCAACTTCAATCGAAAAAAATACAACAACTACAGAAGAGCCAGTAGTTAATACAGATCTCGCTTCTGTAAAAAGAACTGATAATACACAGAAGACAGAAACAAAAAGTATTTCGTCTTCAAAAGTTGATGTAGTTCCCTCTTCTAACAAAATAGGAGCAATAACGAAACCTGTTGCAGAAGAAAAAAATAGTACCGTAGTACCTGATGTTGTTTTTTCTCCTGTATTAGAAAAGAAAAATGAAACAGCTTCTGCGGCCACAAAAAACAATACTGTAAAACAAGAGGCTATTGCAAATAAAAATCAAGCAGTGGTTAGTAATACTCCATCTTCTAATCCAGAAGTTGTAAAAACAAATACGACGACTGTTGATAAGAAAGATAATAACAATACCCAAAAACAGGATGTAGGTATAATTACAAAAAAAGAAACGGTACCGAATACTGCGGCTCCTGTAGCGTCTGAAAAGAAAGAAACGGTTACTAAGCAAGATGTTACTGCAAATACAAAACCGGTTTCACAAACAGAAACTCCTACTACTACAACTACAGAAATAAAAAATAATAATTCGTCCACTCAACCAACACAGAACTCAGCATCTGTAAAAACTAATTCAACAGCTTCAACCAATACGAACAAGAAAGAAAATAATACTTCAGTAAAGCAAGATATTACTGCTACTTCTAAACCAGCAGCTAAAACAGAAACAACAGGCAATACTATTTCTGAAAATAAAATTGTGAAAGCGGAATCGCCAATTACCCCGACAAAGCCTGAAATAAAAACACCTTCTATTGATATAACACTGAAAGCTGCCATCATTGCCGGAAGAAAATCTGAATTCTCACAACAGGTAAATTTCAAATCAGACAGTTTACAAGTATCGCTTTATGATAATGGCGAAATTGATGGCGATACCGTGAGTGTCTTTATGAACGGCGAGGTCATCATGGCGAAACAAGGATTAAAATCATCTGCTATCCGCAAAACAATTTACTTAACTCCCGACCAGGAAGAATTTACGCTGGTGCTTTTTGCAGAAAATTTGGGGAAATATCCTCCGAATACTGGGTTGCTTGTTGTTCGGGATGGGGATGATGTGTACAACCTTCGGTTTAGTTCCGACTTTCAGAAAAATACGGGAATCGTTTTCAGGCGAAAAAAATAACGGCCTCCCTGCCCTCCGAAGGAGGGTTCTTGTACTCTGATTATTTGAAAACGCATTCTTGAATTATTGGGTTTGGCATATCCTATTAACAGATATATCTGTACAAAAAATGAAGATGCTGTGTTTAAGAGAATGAAGTACCTTAAATGAATGAAAAATGTATTCCGGTTTTTCCTTTTTCTTCTTCCGATTATTACAATTGGCCAAACAATTGAGATTGACACTGTCTATTCTATCAATACAAAAGACAAATATGTAATCACTGTTCGAAAACCTGCTGGCTTCGGTGCTGCAAAAAAATATCATCATGTATACATGACAGATGGCGGCATTGGTATTGGCGACTATGTATTTGGAAAAAGTAAATCATGGGCTGCTACCATTCCTTCGAGTTGTGTTATCATCGCCATCGGGCATATTGGTGATTATAATGTAAAACGTCCTCGAGATTTTATTCCTGCTGATATTAGTAATAATGTAGAAACAAATTTTGGCAAGGCCGATAAGTTTTACCTGTTCATGAAAAATGAACTTATTCCCCGGGTAGAAAAGAAGATGAATAATAAAAAGTCGAGGGCTTTTTTCGGTCATTCATTCGGTGGGCTGTTTTGTTTATATACTTTGTTTAAAGAGGATAAACTATTTGACAGGCATTTCGCCATCAGTCCTTCTTGCTGGGCTAATTATTATGAGCTTGATAAAATTGAAGCGGAATACTTTAAAAAGAATAAAGAGCTAAAAGCGAATGTCACTATTTATGTAGGCGGATTAGAATTTCTAAACAAGGTTCTATATTCTACCCGAAGTTTTTATATTACTGTTACCAGTAGAAAATACAACGGCCTTCGCATTATAAAAGATGAAATTGGCAATGCCAATCACTTCAGCATTCGTAAGCCAGCAGTTGACAGAATCTTTGATCAGCTGAAAGACTAACTTTGCTGAATAATGACGCAAGACATAATCAAACTCACACAATACTCCCGTGGTGCAGGCTGCGGCTGCAAAATTGCTCCCCAAGTTTTAGATGAAATTTTGAAAAGCAGTTTTGTTGTGCCGGATAATAATAAACTGTTGGTCGGTAATCATAGTAAAGATGATGCAGCGGTGTATGATCTGGGAAATGGTATGGCATTAATATCCACTACCGACTTCTTTATGCCGATCGTAGATGATGCATTTGATTTTGGAAGAATAGCAGCTGCCAACTCTATCAGCGATGTATATGCAATGGGTGGAACACCATTAATGGCGATTGCCATTCTTGGTTGGCCGGTTGAGAAATTACCTGTTGAGTTAGCACAAAAATTAATTGAAGGAGGAAGAAGCATTTGCGCCGAAGCAGGTATTCCATTGGCAGGAGGACATAGTATTGATTCGCAGGAACCGATTTTTGGCCTTGCAGTTACAGGAATTGTTCCAATAGAAGACCTGAAACAAAACAATACTGCGCAGGAAGGTGATTATTTATTTTTGACCAAACCACTCGGCGTTGGCATTCTATCTACTGCACAAAAAAGAGGATTGCTAAAAGAAGAACATTTGCCTTTAATGATAGAGCAAATGACAACACTTAATAAAATTGGTGAAGAGTTGGGAAAAATAAAAGGTGTAACGGCCATGACGGATGTTACAGGCTTTGGTTTGTTGGGCCACTTAATAGAAATGGCGGAAGGCAGTGGGTTAAGTGCAGAAATTTATTATGACAAGTTACCCTTTGCAGCAGGTGTGAAAGAATATATTGCTCAACGAATTTTCCCTGATGCTACCACCAGAAACTGGAATGGCTATAGCGATAAAGTAAAATTTGAAAAGGGAGTGAATGTGATGGAAGCTTTTACATTATTACCCGACCCTCAAACAAATGGAGGATTGTTGGTGAGTGTAAGGGAAGATAATCTGGAGGATGTAAAAGACATTTTGGATTCTCCCATTGGAAGAATGACAAAGCAAAATGAAAAAATTGTTTTGGTGAAAATGTAGGCTTTCGATTTTAAAGGTTCTGTATAGTTATCCGGCGCACCTTGTTCAGATTTTTAAAATGCGAAGCAGGCAGACCCGCTACTTTTTTAAATTGTGCCGACAAATGAGCTACGCTGCTATAGTTTAGCTTGTGAGCTATTTCCGTAAGTGTAAGTCCATCTACCGCCAGCATTTCTTTTGCTTTTTCAATTTTCAGGCTTATGGTAAATTGCTCAATGGTATTGGCTTGCATCGTAGAAAAATAGGATGACAGATAAGCATAGTCGTAGTTCAACTTCTTACTAAGGTAGGTAGAGAGCTTGCTTCTGATTTGATCTGCATTGGCCACATACTCCGTAATGGTAGCTTTTATTTTATCAATCAGCACTCCTTCTTTGCTGACTGTAAGTTCAAGGCCGGCTTTTTTAATGGCAGCGGAAAATTGTTTCTTTTCCTTTTCGGAAAGCCTTTCTTTAACATCTACCTCACCCAACTCCACATGTAAGGGTTGCTTGCCCAGTTTTATAAGTTCTTCTTTTACCAACACTTTGCAGCTCTCACAGGCCATATTGCGTATATACAGCTTCATTCAAATAAGTAGTTTGAAACTTAAATGTATAATAATATTTGAAATCTTCTGATTTTATTGGGAGCTCTCAGCCTGTTTCAAAGAAATTGTCAGTCTGATACCGGATTCTTTATCAAGGATTTGAAGTTGATTCTGATCCGAACACACAAACTGCTGTTGGCTGGTTCGATACATTTCTTTTTCCGGTTTTTCAGCTCCAAAAAATTCAAGTATATACAAAGCCATTTCCTCTGGTAGCGTAAGTACTTCTATTTCCGAAGTAAAATGAGAAGTTTCATCCGGTTTATACAAATCAATAATGGCGCTAAAAAGAATGATACCATCCTTTCTTTTTAGGTTATTGTCTGAGATAAATTTTTGAAGTTCCTGTGTGTTTTGTGCAATCATTTCTACGGGCAACAAAAATAAACGAAGAGAGTGAAATGGGTCTTACACTATTTTTTCTTTTTGTTATATTATTTATTGCTTTTGTACTAAACGTAAAAAAGGATAGCATAAAAAGAAAATGACGGTAGAGGTGGTTACTGTTTTTGCAAAAAAATCTCTGCTATCATACATCTTACGCTGCCGCCTTCAACTTCTTCAATGGTAGGAACTGCAATAGGTAACAGGGTTGAATAAGCTTCCAGCATTTCCTTTTGCTCTTTTCGCAGTGAATCAAAGGCTGCTTTGCTCATCACCAATATTTTGTCCCCTTTTTTATTTTTAACCTGCAACATATTTCCAGCAAAGCAATGCATCTGCACACGGGTAATAGGGATAATAGTATGATTAGTTGATTCTAATAGTTGACGCACTGCAATCAGTTCCCATTCTTCTTCAATAGATTCTTCGCAGAGCACACAAAAGCCTTCTCCCAATGCCATCATTACATTCGTATGATAAATGGGCATTCCATTTTTATCTGTTGCTAAAAAAACAATAGCTTGAAAATGATTGGTAGCGGCATATTTTTCCAACACCGGCAAACTTGTTCTTTCTGAAATACAGGCATAGATCATACTGTTTTCATAATCAATAACCATACTTCCGGTTCCTTCTAAAAATCTTCCTTCTACTTCGTACTCACTCCAGTCTTGTACATCTTGAATTATAAAATGTTTTCCGATTTCTTGCAATATTTCCTCCCTCTTTTCCATTCTTCTGCTTGGCGCATACATGGGGAAAATATTCAACTTTCCACCAGGTGAAGTGCTGAGCCAATTGTTAGGAAAGATAGCATCTGGTTTAGGAGGCTCTTTTGTGTCTTCGATTACAAGCACATCAATATCATGACTGCGTAAAGATTGCACCATATTGTCAAACTCTACTAAAGCTCTTTGCTGTATTTCTTCTTTGCTAAGTGCCGGTTTGGTTTGAAAATAATTATTCGCTGCGGTTTCTGCATTGAAACCAAATGCAGCAGGACTAACCATCAATATGGTGGAAGCGAGTGGCAATTTGTTAGTTTCGGGGAACACAGATTATTATGATAGTCAAGAAGGTTTATGATTTTGCTGCGCAAATCATCACAATCATAAATATCAGCGTTCTATTAATAAATCAATTTTTTTAGCCAATTGATGATCTTTCTCCGTTACAATATCACCGGCATCATGTGTGCTTAACCAAATTTCAACAGTATTATATACATTGGTCCATAATGGGTGATGGTCAATTTTTTCTGCTTCAAGAGCCACCCTGGTCATAAATGCAAAAGCTTCGCTGAAGTTTTTGAACTCAACTTTTTTATATAGTTTATTATCAATTTCTTGCCACATGAATTTGGAACCTGTCTGCCGACAGGTAGGTTTTTTGAAATTTAAAAAACTAAATGCTCTTTGTTTTTAATCTTTTCATTTGTTAACTCGACCACTAATTGAACCGTATTGATTGTTTTAATAGTTTGAATTGTTTCCTGCAAGGAATCATCACTTACTTCATCGCCTTTCATTAACCACAAAAAGTCCAAGTGCTTGAATTCAGGCAATAAATATTCGCCATCTCTTTGATTGTTATATAGGTAATGAGAAAGAAAACGGGTAGACTCTGCATATTCATACACCGTAAAAAAATAATTTCGTTTCTTTTTATTGAGTTGTATTTCGAGGTTGTTATCGTGAAAGTTTACGCCGATGCTGTTGTTGAGATGCCAGCAGAATTGATACCCTTTAACCGACGCCATGATGCCAAGCAGCCGGGTGTCTTCAAAAAACTCCTCGGTGAGTTGGTCGGTATCCAGAATTAATTTTTGATTACGTTCAGCCATAGAATAAAATTCTAGTACAAGTTAATTCATTTTGAGTTAGCCACTGACTACACAGATAAGTACAGAATAAGCTATTCATTGTGCCGAAAGTCTTGTCTCTTGCTAAAAACTAAAACTCAACCAACACCTCTAAGGTTTCGTTACCTCTTTTGAATTTCACTTTTGCTTTATCACCTTTTTTAAGCTTACCGAGAGTTTGCATATATGTTTCCATAGATGAAATATTGTACTCACCTATTTGAAGAATAATGTCGCCGGCTTTTAATCCTGCTTTTTGTGCCGGCTTGCCTTCGCTTACACCATCGGCTTTTACGCCTTCTCCGGAATAGGTATAATCTGGCATAATACCCATAGAAACACTAAAACGGGCAGAGGTAGTTGTTTGTGCTTCCCTTGTTTTTAAAAATGCAAGCTTGCCTTTATCATTTACTGATTCAATTAACTTAGTGATGTGGTTGATTATTTGTTGCTCGCCTTCATAGTTTACTTTGTCTGCATCATCAGATGGTTTGTGATAATCTGTATGCAAGCCGGTAAAATAAAACAACACCGGAATATCTTTTCTGTAAAAAGAAGTGTGGTCACTAGGGCCTGTACCACTGCTATCAATTTTTATTGCTAATGGAGCCGATTGATTGTTGATCACTTCGCTCCAGATTGGGGATGTGCCATAGCCACCAATAGTCACTGTTTTTGAACTATCGTTTAGTCGTCCTACCATATCCATATTGATCATGTAGTTCACCGACTTTAAATCGATAGTAGGATTTTCCACAAAATATTTAGAACCATATAAGCCAAGCTCTTCGCCGGAAAAAGCAATGAACAAATAATTGTTACTAGTGGCTTTTGATGATTTTAATTTTCTTCCCAGTTCAATTAATGCAGCTGTACCACTTGCATTATCATCTGCACCGTTGTGTATCGCTAATTCATGTGCAGTATGTCTTGAGTTTCCATCTTCACCATAACCAAGATGGTCGTAATGTGCACCGAGTACTACAGTTGTCGCCGCTTTGTTATCAATGTATCCAAGCACATTAAAGCCCTGCCTGTTCTTTTCGTCAATTGACACTCGCAACTTTATATTTAACGAAGCAGCATTATCACTAAAATATTTTTTTGCTGGGGCTTTTGCAACATACACAACAGGGATTGCTTGTTGTGCAGATTTGTCTTTACCATCAAATACCAGTTTATCATCTATAGCAGATGTATTATATAATATTACTGCCGAAGCGCCTCTTTCTTTTGCTTTTTTTGCATTTGTTCTGATATAATCCGGTAAATCGAAATGTGGGTTAGTTTTATTTTCTTCCAGCGATTCCTTTAAATCAAAAAACCAGGGCATTTCTGCTTCTTGAACAGCAATGGCAGGCAGTGCTTCTAAATTAATATCCGGGCTGTAGGGAAATGGAAAAAAATCTTTACCTGTTTCTAATGTATCTCCATTAATTGAAAAAGTAGTGACAGCCCCTATTTGCTTGCCATCATTAACTATAAATGTTTGCGTATAATACTCCGTGCCTTTAGGAGAAAGCCCAATTGCTTTAAATTGGTTGGTAATATATTCCATGGCAAGTCTTTCGCCTTCTGTTCCTGTGCGGCGGCCTTCTAATTTATCGTCTGCCAGGTATTGAATATGTGCTTTTAAATTGTCAAGTGTTTGTGTGTCTGTTTTGGTAATAGTTTTTGACGATGAGCAGGCAGATAAGAATAATATTACTACGACAGACCTGGAAATATTAGAAAACATGTTTTGTTTGGTTATTGAGCTGCAAAGGTATTGGAGCAGGAAGACGGTTAATGCTAATTATTGTAAAATTTTCGAGGCTTCTCCTTGCGCCAGTTAGAGAAGGCGAATTAAGGAAATTTTATCGCTTTCAGAAAATGTGGTGAGTTGATTACCAATGAACGGAAAAATGAAGGGTGATTATTCTTCCCTTTCCCAAAAGGAAAGAATAACAGAACAAGTTCCCAAAGGACGATGCCCAAAGAACAGGACGATGGCTAAAAAACTTCTCCCGATAGAGCAGTCTAAAAATCGCAATTCGTAAAGTGTTTTGCCCCTGCAATTCTACATTTGCAGGCTATAACAAGTTGAAAACAGGTAAACTACATATCGCCTTAGTGGGCAACCCCAATAGCGGAAAAAGTTCGTTGTTTAACTGTTTGACGGGGCTAAATCAGCAAGTAGGCAATTTTCCGGGAGTAACGGTTGACAAAAAAACCGGCTCTACTTCTATATCAGAGGGTTTAAATGCCGAAATAATTGACCTGCCTGGAACTTATAGTCTTTACCCCAAAAGGCTGGATGAGTGGGTAAGCTACAAAGTGCTGCTAAGCCAGGATAAGGATATAAAAGCTGATGTGTTGGTTGTAGTGGCCGATGCAAGTAATTTGAAGCGAAATTTGCTTTTTTGCACACAGATCATTGATCTTAAAGCTCCGGTGGTGATTGCACTGACGATGATGGACCTGGCCAATCGTAAAGGAATAAAAATTGATATTCCTGCATTGGAGAGAGAGCTGGGTGTGCCCGTGGTGGCTGTTAACCCCAGAAAAAATAAAGGCATTATCCAATTAAAAAAAGCAATTGAGCAAACAGCTCAGCATCTTTATCATATCCCTGCCCGTGATTTTATAGATAATAATGCACTCTGCTCCCTGGCTATTGAAGAAGTAAAAGAAGAAATTCCGCATATAAGCGATTATGCTGCTATTCACTACCTCATCAATCATGAAGGTTTTGAACTGGATGAACTATTACAACAAAAAATAGAGCGGATCGAAAAGCGAAATAATTTTAACCCGACCAAAACACAGGCAGAAGAAATTTTACAGCGATACAGCCGCATCCGGCATATTATGCAACAAGCCGTGTCGGAGCCAGATCCATTGCAAAAAACATTATTCACAGAAAAGCTGGATAATTTATTGTTGCACCGGGTGTGGGGTTATATAATATTACTGGGTGTTTTGTTTTTGTTGTTTCAAAGTGTGTTCTGGCTGGCGCAATATCCAATGGATTGGATTGAAATTGGTTTTGCGGAATTATCACAATCCCTTTCCGATGCATTGCCCGAAAGTCGCTGGACGGATTTATTAATAAATGGAGTAATCGCGGGGCTTGGCGGCATTTTAATTTTTGTGCCGCAGATAATGATCTTGTTTGGGCTAATTACATTGCTGGAAGACACTGGTTACATGGCCCGTATCAGTTTTCTCTCGGATAGATTAATGCGAAGTGTGGGCTTGAATGGAAAAAGTGTAATGCCGATGATCAGCGGATTTGCCTGTGCCGTTCCGGCCATTATGAGTGCAAGAAATATTGAGAATAGAAAAGAACGGTTGCTTACAATTTTAATTACTCCTTTGATGAGTTGTTCGGCAAGACTGCCAGTGTACACCATTTTAATAGGATTGGTAATTCCTAAAACGTATTTGTTAGGGTTTTTGGGTGTACAAGGCTTGGTCATGATGGGATTGTATTTACTGGGGTTGGTGATGGCGTTGATCGTTTCTTATATAGCCAAGTGGTTTATAAGAATAAACGAGAAGAGCTTTTTCATTCTTGAATTGCCTACTTATCGTTCTCCCCGCTGGAACAATGTGTTGCCAACCATGATAAGCAAGGCCAAAATTTTTGTGTTTGATGCAGGTAAAGTGATTATGATAATCAGTTTGGTGTTGTGGGCTTTATCATCCTTTGGTCCCGGCAATTCCATGCAGCAAGTTACCCAACGATACGAAGTGCAGAAAGTTCAGCCTGGTGCAGATATAAACCAACTACGCAAAAATTACCAAACCGACCTGCTTGAAAACTCGTATGCCGGCAGAATGGGAAAGGCGATTGAACCTGTTATTACACCACTGGGTTATGATTGGAAGATCGGTATTGCCTTAATTACATCATTTGCAGCAAGAGAAGTTTTTGTGGGAACCATGGCAACTTTGTACAGTGTGGGTGATGAAGATGAAGGAAGTTTGTTACTGAAAGAAAAAATGAAAGCGGCTGTAAAACCAGATGGTACACCAGTATTTAATCTCGCCTCCGGATTATCGCTAATGATATTTTATGTGTTTGCGATGCAGTGCATGAGCACACTGGCTGTTGTAAAAAGAGAAACCAAAAGCTGGAAATGGCCTGTTATTCAATTGATCTATATGACGGGGTTGGCGTATTTGATGAGTTGGGTGGTGTATCAGTTGTTTAAGTAGGTAAATACAAAGTGTGCATTATTTTGATGCGGCAATTAACTCCCATTTCTGAAGCTTTTCCATCATAAGTCGTTTTAAAACAATTAATTTTTGATTCATTGGAGAATCTATAAGGCGAGTGTCTAAAACTTTTAAATGTCCATTAATAGATTGTATGATAGCTTGCCTTTGTTTTTCTGTAGTCTTTAAATTGGAATGCGGTTTTATGGATGAATGTGTTTGGCAGGATAAAAAAATCAAACTGATACTAATTAAAAACAGTAGCGGTTTCATATAAAATTTTTTTGAAATCGGGTTTTTTCCCTTTTTTATTAATTCATATTATTTTTTCCGGGTTCAAAATAATTCCACAACATCTTCGAAATTTTTCTTGCCATTGTCCAGGCTTCATTATCATGGGTCCAACTAACGTCTTTATTATTTTTCGTAAAAATGCAAAAGATGTAGGGGTTGTTCGGTGCATTTACCAATAGTACTTCGCTCCTTGATGCATTAACACAACCATTTTTGCTGAATACTTCTATGGTAGGTGGAATCATTGAAATCGCTTCATCAACATCCCAATAATTTCTACCGAGGCTTCGCATCATTCGTTCGCAGGCGGTGGCAGAAATTATTTCGCTGCGGTATATTTTTTCAAACAGTGTTCCCATTTCTGCGGGAGTTGTTTGTCCCCAGCCGTACTGAGTTCTGTTCTCTTCTCTGCCGGGTGTTCTGGAGTTTACTCTTGTACTCTTTAAGCCGATGGCTTCCATAATTTCGTTTATTCTTGTTCCGGTTCCGGCCAGGCTTTGTAACCACAAACTTGCCGTGTTGTCGCTGGTAGTAAGCATCAGCATCATTACTTTTTTTAGCAATATTTTTTCATTGTTTTTAAATGACCCTAATATATCCGAGCCAGCATAAAGTAATGAGTCCTTGTAAACTAGTAGAGAATCGTATTTCAGTTCGCCACTATTTATTTTATCCATTATGCCAACCAGTATCGGCACTTTTACAATACTGGCAGTAGGGAAAATGGTAGCGGCATTAATAGCAAAGGTTTTACCCGTACGTAAGTTTTTTACATAAATACCAATATCTCCGTTGAAGCCTTTTACAGCTTCTTCTAATTTGGATTGTAATTTCTTATCCGTTTTTTGTGCTGTAACAACAAAAGGAAGTAAGAACAAAATTGCGAGGATAGCTTTTCTCATACGGAAAATTATTTCATATTCATATAATCAAACACCAGGTCACAAAACGCTTTAATCCCTGTTTTCATTCCACTTTCGTCGATATAAAAATCCGCTGTATGATGTGGCGGTGCTGTTTTTGAATCTTTCCCTTTGGGCATTCCGCCTAAAAAGAAAAAGAAGGAAGGTGCCTTTGTTCCATAATATGAATAATCTTCTGCACTAGTTACCCATTCTGTTTCAACCAAATTATTTGCTCCAACCGTCGTTTGTAATGTAGGAAGCATTTTTTTAACGAGTTCAGGAGTATTATACGTTACTAATGTTTTAGTATCGATCGTTACCTCTGCTGTGGCACCGGATGCTTCTGCAATCTTTTCTGCTGTCAATTTTATTTTTTTATGCACCTCTTTCTGCATATCCGAATCAAGAGTTCGTATCGTTCCATCCATTATACATTCTTCCGGAATGATATTATTTCTTACACCCCCATGTATTTTTCCTACTGTAATTACAACAGGAGCTTTTGTTAATTCAGACTGACGACTAACAATTGCCTGTAAACCATCAATTATTTGAGCAGACACTTGTATCGGGTCGATTCCTGCCCATGGTTGTGAGCCGTGACTTCCCTTTCCTTTTACTTTAATTGTAAACCAATCGGATGATGCCATTAATGAGCCTGATTTATAGTGGATCTTTCCCACTTCAATATGCGTCCAAATATGTAACCCGAAAATGGCATCTACTTTCGGATTGTCCATTACCCCTTCTTTTACCATTAAATAGCCACCGCCTTCTTCTCCTTCAGGTGGACCTTCTTCTGCCGGTTGAAAAATAAATTTCACGGTACCTTTTATCTCACTTTTCATTCCCGCCAGAATTTCGGCCACACTCATTAACATTGCAGTATGCGTATCATGTCCGCAGGCATGCATTACTCCTACTTCTTGTCCGTTGTAAGTTGTTTTTTGTTTGGATGCGAAGGTTAGATCGCCCCTTTCTGTGACGGGTAATGCATCAATATCTGCTCTAAGTGCAACACATGGACCCGGTTTTCCTCCTTTCAAAATTGCTACCACTCCTGTTTTAGCAACGCCTTCTTGCACATCAAGACCCAATTTTTTCAAATGCTCAGCAATGATCTTTGCCGTTCTTGTTTCTCTGTTTCCCAATTCCGGGTATTCATGAAAATCTCTTCTCCAGGCAATCGTTTTTGCTTCCATTTTATCAGCAGCGGCAGCAGCTTTCTCTTTTAATTTAGCAACATCTGCCTGTGCAGTTAATTCAAAGCATGATATAAAGAGCAGAGCTGGTAAAAGGATTTTGCGCATGAATTGATTTTTTATGAATTTACTGCAAATAGTCTTTTGCTTGTTATTATTTTCCCGGCGCACCTCTTTTGTACATTAGAATTTGAAGAGCAATCCTGAATCATTTCTTCATGAAAAAAATCTAATATATATTAATGTGTGTGCCCTTGTGATTTTATTTATATTTAATCTACCATGCTGCTGCGCCATATACCATTTTTAAAGGCTGTTCTTTTGCATAGTGTTACTGCTTTCGGCGGACCACAGGCGCATATAGGTATGATGATGAAAACTTTTGTGCAGCAACGGCCTTATGTTACAGAACAGGAGTTGATGGAATACAATGCATTTTGCCAGTTGCTACCCGGCGCTTCTTCAACCCAAACACTAACATTGATTGGTTATAAAAGAGGCGGTGTTCCGCTGGCAATTGTTACACTATTGGTTTGGATTTTGCCTGCCTGCATTTTAATGGGGGCTTTATCATTCTTATTACAGTATATCGATAAGCGACAATTAGGAACTGATATTTTTAAGTTCATTCCACCGATGGCCGCCGGTTTTTTGGTGTATGCCGCATTCGTTGCTTTTCCATTAGCTATAAAAAATACGATCACCTGGGTAATAATGATTGTAAGTACAGTAGCAACTTATTTCTTGTTTGGCCAGCCTTGGGTAATCCCTGCATTAATTATAGCTGGGGGAATTACCACCAACCTCAGCCGAAAACGTATTCCTCAAACTGAGCAAAAGCCAAAAAAAATCAAGTGGTGGAATTTTTGGCTTTTCGGAATCATTTTCATTGCGGCAGGGTTTATAAGTGAACGGGCAAGAATTGACGAGTGGCCTAATAGAAAACCGATCAACCTTTTTGAAAATACCTATCGTATGGGCAGCCTGGTATTTGGTGGCGGACAAGTGTTGATGCCGATGATGTATGAGCAATGGAGTGTGCGGCCAGAAATAGAAAAAGTGAAAGTGAAAAATCCGAATGTGGTGCAGATAGACGAAAGAGACATGTATACAGCTATGGGAATTGTAAGAGCCGTTCCCGGACCCGTTTTTTCCATTGCTTCATTTGCCGGAGGAATGGCATTAAAGGATATGGGAACCGAGATGCAAGTGGTGGGATGTCTGATCGGAATGATTGCTATTTTTCTTCCTAGCGCACTGCTCGTATTATTCTTCTTTCCAATCTGGAATAATTTGAAAAAATACGCCGCCGTGTATCGTTCCCTTGAGGGAATTAATGCCGTAGTTATTGGTATAATGATCGCTTCCACTTTTTATATCATGAAAGATATATCCGTATCAGAATTTAAAACAGTCAGTATTATTAATGTTCTTACTATACTTGGAACATTTCTGTTGCTCAAATTTACAAAGATTGCACCCCCACTTATTGTATTAGGTTGTCTGGCTTTGGGATTTGTTTTTTGAGATTATTTTTTATAGTACCCGCCTCTTTCAATTTCTTCTCTTACATTCGCCGGAACCAGGTAACGAATGGATTTTCCTTCTTTAATATACTTACGTACTTGTGTAGCCGAAAGTTGTAATAATGGAGCTTCAACTATATGCAGTTTTGCATTTACATGATTGGTTACATCAAAGCCAGGTCTCAGGTAAACATACACATTATAGTCCTTCACAATTACTTCATAGTTTTTCCACTTGTGTAAGTTTTGAAAACTATCGCTGCCCATGATTATGCAAAATTCATGTTCTGGATTTTTCTCTTTTAAATACGCTAGCGTAGCTGTTGTGTAGGATGGTTTGGGTAAAGCAAATTCTATATCAGATGCCTTTATGCGGTTGTCATTTTCTGTAGCAAGGTTTACCAGGTGAAGGCGATGGTATTCATTTAATAAAGAGGTTTCGCTTTTGAATGGGTTCTGCGGAGAAATTACAAACCAGATCCGCTCTATATCTGTTTCGTTCAGAATATGATTGGCAATAATAAGATGAGCAACATGAACAGGGTTAAAAGAACCAAAATAAAGCCCTATTTTCATTTTAAAACATTGATTATCAATATATTATTTCGACCAAGATATGTTCAGCCTCGTTTATCCTAAGACTTAAGTGGTATCCGGCTACATTTACAGAGATAGGATCTCCCATAGGTGCTACCTGTTCCATCATAATTCTTTCACCTGGTACACAGCCCATCTCCATGAGTTTAAGAGAAATCTCATCACTATTAAACTCCTTAATAATTCCTTCCTGTCCTGGTTTTAATTCCGATAACCTCGCAATCATTAGCCTTATTTATTAATAAAGCAAAACTACCCTTGTTGGTTGGTTTTTCTTTACGAATTTTGAAATTATGCATTCAAAATCAAAAGTTTGCTTCTTTTTTGAGGAAAAGGGGTTTAGTCTGCAAAGCCGGGCGGAATTGAAAGCTTTCATCGAAATCTTGTTTAAAAAGGAAAAGAAGAAACTGGGCTCTATCAATTATATATTTTGCTCCGACAAAAGACTGTTGGAGATTAACCAGCAGTTTCTCCGCCACGATTACTATACGGATATTATCACTTTTGATCTTTCAGAAACTGATTTTACCCAGGCAGAAATTTATATAAGTATAGATAGAGTGAAGGATAATGCTAAAACAGAAGGAGTTTCTTTCAAATCGGAACTCCACCGGGTAATATTTCATGGGGCACTTCATTTGTGTGGATATAAGGACAAAAGCAAACAGGAGGCTTTGCAAATGAGAGAAAAAGAATCCTTTTATCTTTTGAAGTATTTCAAATAATTCAAACGGTCGATTTCACGTGGAACTGTTTCACCCTGAAACATTTTTCATTTCACGGGAAACATTAAGACATTTTATCCTGCCCTGTTCATCCAATCTAATCTCGTTAATCACCATTCCTATATTACCTTTGCCAACTTATGTTTCCAGAGTATGATGTAATAGTAGTAGGTGCCGGCCATGCGGGCTGTGAAGCGGCGGCGGCAGCAGCAAATCTTGGTTCCAAAACGCTTTTGGTAACCATGAATATGCAAACAATTGCGCAAATGAGCTGCAATCCGGCCATGGGAGGTATCGCCAAAGGACAAATTGTAAGGGAGATTGATGCTATGGGCGGATATTCTGGAATTGTAAGCGACCAATCCACCATCCAGTTTAGAATGTTGAACCGGAGTAAAGGTCCGGCCATGTGGAGCCCAAGAACCCAAAACGACCGCATGCTTTTCCATTTGAAATGGAGAGAAATGCTGGAGAACACTCCCAATCTTGATTTTTACCAGGATATGGTGAAGGGAATGCTGATCAAAGATGGTAAGTGTACAGGAGTTATAACTGGTTTGGGCCATGAGATAAAAGGGAAGTCGGTGGTACTTACCAATGGAACATTTCTTAACGGGATCGTACATATAGGAGAAAAAAACTTCGGCGGAGGTAGGATGGCTGAGAAAGCAGCCACAGGAATTACTGAACAATTAGTTTCCCTCGGT
Organism: Chitinophagaceae bacterium; assembly: GCA_022843585.1. Lineage (GTDB taxonomy): Bacteria > Bacteroidota > Bacteroidia > Chitinophagales > Chitinophagaceae > JJ008. The sequence goes on along the minus strand of JALHNJ010000001.1, from coordinate 31,357 downwards.
TTTGAAAGCGACCGGCTTAAAACCGGAACACCGCCAAGAATTGACGGAAGAAGTCTTGACTATAGTAAAATGGAAGAACAGCCAGGAGATGATGAGGTGGTTGGCTTTTCATTCCTGGATATTGAAAAACCGAAAACACAACGTAGTTGCTGGATAACTTATACGAACCAGGCTGTTCATGATGTGCTGAAAACCGGGTTCGACAGAAGCCCCATGTTTGCGGGAAGAATTGATGGGGTAGGACCAAGATACTGCCCGAGCATCGAAGACAAAATCAATCGCTTCGCAGAAAGAGACAGACATCAATTATTTGTTGAGCCGGAAGGATGGAATACGGTTGAAATTTATGTGAACGGATTTTCTACATCGCTACCAGAAGAAACACAATACGAAGCCCTTCGTAATATAGTGGGTTTTGAAAATGTGAAAATGTTCAGACCGGGTTATGCAATAGAATATGATTTCTTTCCGCCGACACAATTGAAATACACTCTTGAAACAAATCTCATTCAAAACTTATTCTTTGCCGGACAAATAAACGGTACTACCGGTTATGAAGAAGCTGCTTGCCAGGGATTAATGGCGGGAATCAATGCACATCAAAAAGCAAAAGCTCTTGAGCCTATTATTTTAAAAAGAAGCGATGCATATATAGGAGTGTTGATTGATGACCTTGTTGGAAAAGGAACAAAAGAACCATATCGCATGTTTACATCGAGAGCGGAGTTTAGAACATTGCTTAGACAAGACAATGCGGATCTGCGACTAACAGAATTAAGTTATCGCCTCGGACTTGCATCGCAAGAAAGAATGGATAAAGTGATTAATAAAAGAAATAGTGTAGAAGAAATAAAAACTATTTTAAAAGATTTTGCTGTAGAGCCAGAGGAAATAAATTCCTATTTTGCTACTATCAATTCAGCGGCCATAACAGAAAAACAAAAAGCTCAAAAAATATTATTGAGACCCGATGTTGAATTGGATGAACTAGCCAATAGCATTCCAAAGTTGAAAGATGCATTAAGTCGTTTCACTACTGATTCACTTGAACAAGCTTCTATACAAATCAAATACGACACGTATATAGAGAAAGAAAAGGAATTAGTTAAAAGAATGTCTCAATTGGAAGAGCTTGAAATTCCAGAGACTTTTGACTATAAAAAAATAGCTTCCCTTGGTAATGAAGCAAGAGAAAAGCTGGCTAAAATAAAACCAAGAACACTTGGCCAGGCAAGTAGAATTTCAGGTATTAACCCTAGTGATGTGCAGATATTGATGGTGTTTATGGGGAGATAAAATCTATTATAGTTTCGACATGTCTTTTTCTCTTATTGTAAGCGAATTACTAGGAATTCCTTCAATCAAACCACGACATTCTTTTGCACCACATTGGCATTGAAAAGGCTCCATATTTTCATCTAGGAAATGGGCATAGTCGAGTGTGAGTTCTTCTCCCGCTGAAATATTTTTTAGTGCCAGAACATTTAACCCATCGAATGCTGTGTTGGGATCGCAACAATGATTTTGAGGTGCCCATTCAGAAGGATCATCATCCCATAAAATAAAAAGCTCTTCGCTAACAGGGTAGGCATAGCGACGGAAATGCAGCTTCTCATCCTCATTCCAATTTTTCTCCACAAATCGTTTAGTGATGATTCGTTGTGAACGGCCTTCGCCTTTAAAAATAGTCTCGCCTTCCTTTATATTCCGATTAGCATAAATACCATAACCAGCAATTGAATTGCCCTTCATGATAAAAGGCTTCTTGCTCCGTTTATGTCGGGCAATGCCTTCGGCGATCATGTGCTTTAAAAACCCGGCTTGCCCAATACCGTCATGCTTTAAAATATAGTCAGCCGACCCTTCATATCCATCTTTATAAAAAACAGAACATGTGAAATTGATCTCTAAAAAATAAATCTCGTTCTTATCATTTACACGAAAATCTAATCTTGCATAGCCAACCCCATTAAAGCCTTTGAATATTTTTTCTGTGTCGATGCGAAGTTGTTTGTCCAACACCTCATCAGTACAAGGTACATTGCAGTCCGGATGCAGTTCAGATGTTTTTAAAGCATAGGTTTTAAACTCTCTTCCTTCGGGAAATAAATATTCTACCGGGCGGAATACAGTACAAGTGTGAACATCGGTATTAGCAGCAACTAAAACAGTAAACTCTCTTCCGGCAATATATTCTTCTACCAGCAAGGGTCCATACTCATCAAGAATGCTGATACATTTTTGTTGCAGCTCTATTTTATTATGCACCAGTGAATGTTCATCTACGCCGAGGCTATCGCCGGCTTTAGCGGGTTTTACAAACAGCGGAAACTTTAAATGTTTTACTGCTTCGTCTGCATCTTTCAATTCATTAATGATTACATAGCCCGGCGTTTTTACACCTTCGCAATAAGCCAGGTATTTCATTAATTCCTTTGGCGGGTCGTAAAGTTTAGTGGATGGTCCGGTAAATGGAAGATTCAAAAGTTCCAATGTATAAATAACATCAATGCTTGGGACTTCCCATTCCAGATAACCCTCACAGAGATTTACAAAAATATCGTAGCCCTGTTTTCCAAGTTCTTTCAGTTGTTTGTAAGTAGTAAGCTTATTGAGAAAAACATTGTTCACTTCTGCGTCGGGTAAGAATGGGGTTAAGTCCCTGGGTGGATCGTAATTTTTATAATCGACTCCGGTGGTGGAATAATCAGGTTGTAGTACACATACTTTCATGCACCGCTAAGGTAATGAGTAGAGTAATATAAAAATGGTAAATAGTTATTTAACCGAAGCGGTTTTTTTAGTAGTTGATCTTTTGCCGGTTGTTCGTTTTACAGGAGCAGTATTAACAACACTTCTTCTCAGCGCATCTTTCAAAATCTCCCCCATTATTTCAGTAAAAGAAACGTTGGAAACCTTAAGAATAGCACCAATAGAAGTATAGTCCTCATCTTCACTTAAACCACACTGGGCATTTACTTCCAGCATATATAATTTACCTGTTGCCGAATCCTGGCGAATGTCAATTCTTGTATAGCCCTTTCCACCACAAGATTTGTAAGCATCCAAACTTAGTTGTTTCAGCTCGGGTATGAGTTCGGCTTCTGCTGGGCGATACTCGTAAAAATTTTCATTCTGCGGCATTGGCGATTCATCCTCATATATTTCCCAGAGACGATCGAATGATAAAAACTTTTCGGCCTCCGGAAGTGATTCATGAAAAACCCTTTTTACAGGTTCGTATACAATGCAATTTTCCTGATCATCAGCTGAGCCAGTTATGAAAGTGGTGTACTCGGCACCGGTTATGAATTGTTCTACAAAAAGGCCATCTACCAATAAATTCCAACCACGGTAGCCTTTATAAATTTCCTGAACTCTATTATTTAATTCTTCTTCTGTATGCACTACATTTTTTACGGACACACCCATGCTGCCCCCTGAAACCGCTGGTTTTATGATAATAGGCGTTCCCACTCTTTTTGCCAATCCCTTTGTTGAACCTTTCTTATCCGTAATTACCCGCCAATTGGCCGTTGTTACCCCGGCTTTATCAAAAGCCTTCTTCATGGGTATTTTCGAAGTGGTAATATTATAAAAATGGGCATCCGATCCTGTATAGATCAATCCGTATTTTTCTAATTCATAAATAACGGATACACCGGGAGTGCCATTTACTTCATCTCCATCGCAGAGATTTAAAACCAAGGGAGTTTTTCCGTTCTTACTATCAGCAATTGATTTGATTATTGTTTTGAAGTTGTCCATTGTAACCGGCTGCCATTTCCATTCGGCCTTCAGTTCTTCAAAAACCTTTGTGTATTCTTTTATGCTTTGGGTAAAATCGTAGTAGTGTTGAATATTGGGGTCGTCTGTTTCCAGATGCGGTGCCAACACCCAAATAACGTATGGTTTTAATAACCTGGAGGCTTCTGAAATCTTCATCACAGTTCAGGCTACTTTTCTTGCCGCCCGTTTGGCCAGTTGTTGTTGTATAAAATCTGTAAAGCGATATCTTTCTTGTACTTCTTTGGATAGATAAGCTGCTCCTTGTATATCACCAATGCATGCATTGCTTCCACAATAGCAATTGAATGACTGAGTCATTTGCCATTCGGTAGAAGGATAGAAAAAGGTTAATTCGTCTTCTGCCTGTAACTCATTTAATGCTACTAATTGCATAGCACTGGTATCAAAAAAAACATTGGGGTTACAACTATGATTGATGTATTGCAAAAACTCTGGTTGTAGTGTGATGTGCTTATTAACTCCCACCTGCACTGTTAAATACGTTGGTTCGGCAGAAATAGTTCCGGCAGAAAAATCCGCAATAATTTCTCCCGGCTGATAGGACCGAAGAGCAAATAATGCGTTTTGTTCGTTGGATAATTTTTGCCGAACCTCGGCAATTTGATGGTTGCTTATTGTGCGATAAGCAGGAGCGGTTAATGTATCCATAAAGGGGTTAGTAGTATTGTAATAGAAAGATAGATATATTGTTTAATGTAAAAAATTTGTACCCGTTAAATGTGAATAATTAATTATTAATGTGAACTATGATTACAGGTATTAATCATTGATCATTCACTGTAATAGTTCTAAATAAATATTTAGGTTGGAATAATAATAGCTATTGATACAACTACTAAAATTCAAGTTCCTGGCATTAAATCATCAATCCAATTATTCGGATTCTTTCTGCTGGTCAATACCAAGTCCGGCCATTACCAACCTAATTTCTCCAAAGCTAATTCCTTCACCCAGTTGATTCTTAATGTTTGTTATGCTCCCTCCATTAAAGCCTTTAAGTGCTGATTCAATTAAAACGAATTTTTCACTGCTTACTAATTCATGGATCTTAATATCGCCACTGCGTACAAATTTGGTAAGATGACCTTCAATAGTTGTTACGGCAAGGCTTCGTTCTTTAGCAATTTCTGTAATTGTTTTACCCTCTTTATAGCGTTTAAATGTTTCGGCATGTGTATCGCCTTTCTTCTTTGCCACACCCGTACTTTCCTTCCTTTCCCGCTTGGGATTTTTCTCATGAATCAAAGATGAAAGATGATTGGCCTGACTATAAGCAGTAATCACATCTAAGAACTGTTGCCCGTACTGCTTCACTTTTGCATCGCCAAAGCCGCTTATTTTTCTTAGTTCTTCTAATGTTTGGGGGAGATACATTGCCATTTCATCAATAGTAATGCTGCTGGCTACAATGTATATGGGCAGGTTTTTCTTTGCACAAATGCTTTCTCTTAGTTTTCTTAGTTGTTGATGAAGGATCGGTCTGGGGCTTTGCGTTTTCTTATCTGCCGAACCTGCATATGCATTTATAGCAATGGGAGGAACTACAAATTTCGCCTTACGCCGATGGAAAGCTTCCATATCGAACTTACCCGTAAACCCTTCCATCATAAATCGTTTCATAGCTAATTGCGCAAACACTTCTTTAATACTGTCGTTATACTCTTTAGAATGAAGACGGCTATCAGTAACAGCAGGAGATTGCTGTATAAATTCAACAATAGAATTTATTTCAGTAACAAAATAGTTTGCTGCCGCTTTTATCCGTTCCTGCAATTGTTCATTTTCCTCCGGCGATTCGGATTGCTGAAATAAAAATTGCAATCTTGCCTGGAATTTAACCGCAGTGTTCTGTAGTTTATCTATTTTATCCAATAGGTCTTGAGTCCAGGTAAATGACTCCGGGTTAAAAGAAGAAGTGTGTTCCAGCAAATACTCCATCAATTCTTTTCCGCTATTAATAGCAATGGCAAAATCAAATGTCTGTAACAATAGAACTTGCTGGTAGTGCTTTTTAGCAATAGCTAATTCCTTCTGTAGTTGTCCGCTAGATGCGCTGCGTTGTGAAAACTCAACTATTCGTCTGTCGCTAAATAAGCTTCCTGCCCTAACCTTACTTTGCAACACCATTCCCTCCATACTCGTACATCTGCTGAGTGCAACATATACTTGTCCCGGAGCAAAGGCTGCCCCCGCATCAATAATTGCTTTTTCAAACGTTAATCCCTGGCTTTTATGGATAGTGATTGCCCAAGCCAGCCGTAATGGGTATTGAGTAAATGAGCCCAGCACATCAGAATCTAATTGCCGGGTAGCTTTATTCATGGTATAGCGAATGTTCTCCCATGTTTCTTTTGTTACCTCTATTTCGGGGCCATCTTCACACTGCACAAATATCTTTTCTGCTTCCAGTTTAGACACTATTCCAATCTTTCCATTGAAATATCTCTTTCCTTTTTCCGCTGGGTCATTTCGGATAAACATTACCTGTGCACCCACTTTTAGATATAATGTGTGTTCTGCCGGATATGCCCGGTCCGAAAATTCATCTAGGACTTTTGCCTCGTAGCTAAAGATGGGAGTGTCAAGACTGGTTAATTCGTTTGAGTTTATTTCTGCGGCTTTAAGATTATGTGTAGTGAGAATAATATATCCGTCTTGCTTCTTTCGCCGGAACGTTGGTTGAAAGCGACTGTCTAAAATGTTCATTCCGTCTTCATCCAGTTCGTTATTGCGAACCTGGTTGAGAACAGTGATGAATTTTTCATCCCGCTGCCGGTAAATTTTGTTGAACTCCACATATACCGGTGGATCTTCTTCCAGCACTTTACTATCAAAGAAATATTGTCCTTTGTAATACTCGGACAATAAACTCCATTCTTCTTCTTTGATTACTGGAGGTAATTGTAGCATATCGCCAATGAATAATACTTGTACACCGCCAAAACGTTCATTGGGTCGCTGGCGGATATGACGAAGTACTGTATCAATAGCATCCAATGTATCACAACGAACCATACTTATTTCATCTATCACCAATATTTCTAATTGTTGCAGTACTTTCTTTTTATCGCTATTAAAGCGAAGGCGACTCAACAAACTATGTTTATTAGAAATCTCTTGTCCGGCCGCTCCAAAACCCATTCCTCTTGCATCAGGAATAAATGGTGCTAATGGTAGTTGAAAGAAAGAATGTATAGTAACTCCTCCCGCATTAATAGCAGCAACACCTGTTGGTGCTACAACAGCTATTTGCTTTGGACAATTCTCCCGGATGTATTTCAGAAAAGTTGTTTTGCCCGTACCGGCCTTGCCGGTCAAAAATATGTTTCGATTGCTTTGATTGACTAATTGAATAGCCAGTTGAAACATTTCGTTATCAGTATCATACTTTATCATACAGTAGTTAGCCTAAAATAAAAGGAACATTGCCCCGGCTCTCGCCTTTGCAATGTTCCTGAATAATTACCAATTTATTATCCTTCTGCTTTAGCACCAAGCATCAGCAATTCATTCACCTGTATTTCGGTGATGTACTTTTTGTTGCCTTCCTTGTCATTGTAACTGCGGTTGATCAGCTTGCCTTCAATGGCAACTTCTTTTCCTTTGGTCAGATACTTTTCTACAAGCTCTGCCACTTTACCCCAGGCAACGAGGCTGTGCCATTGTGTTTCTGTTACTTTCTCGCCTTTTGCATTGCGATAGTTTTCACTAGTGGCTACGGAGAAACGGGCCATCTTCTTTCCACTTTCTAAGGTTTTAACCTCTGGTGCGTTGCCCAGGTTACCAATCAATTGAACTTTGTTTTTTAATGCGTACATAACTTTGTGTTTTGTGCCCCGCCATTGCGAGACGATTTTAAAATTTATTTATTTCAACCAACCGGTTTGTTAACTGCCGATTGACAACACAAAGATGATAGTGCGATGAAGCCTTAATCGGTTTTTACCCGTTTACTCCCGAAGCTAAACGTGTAAAAACGTTTGCACACGGATAATATTTGCTATATTCATGGGCTGAAACCCTTGCTATGACTGCATTAGATACAAAAAACTGCCTTGCCTGCGGCAAAACAATAAAAGGCCGTGCTGATAAAAAATTTTGCGATGATTATTGCCGAAACAACTACAACAACCTTCAAAAAGCAAAGGGCAGTCACAGCAGTTTGGTAAGAAACATTAATAATGCCTTATTGAAGAACAGAAAAGTGTTAGAGTCGATTCTTCCCGAAACAGAAGAAACAGCAAAAGCAAATAAAGACAAATTGCAGCGGCTGGGCTTTCAGTTTAAATACCTCACACATATTTATACTACCAAAACAGGTAAAACTTATTACTACTGTTATGACTATGGATACCTGCCGCTTGAAAATGATTGGTTCCTGATCGTAAAAAAGAAAGAAGAGTAGAGAATAAAAAAGGCCATTCCCTTTTCAGGAAATGACCGAGTGGTGAATCTTCATTACAACTCTTTAGTCTTTTCTTCTCCCACTGCCTTTTAACATAGCTACCAGCAATAGAATAAAAACAGCTCCACCTACTATCCATACCCAAGGCTGTTGGTACCAGGTACTATTATCTCCTTTATTCACATCTATATCAATATCCAATTTCTTATCATCCTGCGCCAGCAAATAATAAGACGAAATGACTCCCAACGCAAGCAAACTGATTTTCTTGTTTATCCAATGTTTCATACAAATTGTGTTTAGGTTTATAGATATAAATGTGAATTCCGTGCCAATTGATTTTAGTATAAAACAGGCCATCATATTCCCTAAATCGGATGAGGGCTGGGGTGTATTGTGGATTTTACTACCCGCAATGACCTGTTTATCTCTTCCTGTATGATCAAAAAACAAAAACACACTATTACATTTGCAACATGCCAAGACCTGTTATTTGTATCGGCGCTGCGCTGGTTGATGAATTGTTCCATACTACAACAGAATTATTGCTCTCCACTACAACGGATGCTACCATAACTAAAAGCGCCGGTGGTGTAAGTCGCAATATTGCTCATCAATTGGCCTTATTGGGTGTGCCTGTTCAACTAATAACTGCTGTTGGAAACGATAGTGATGGCGACTGGTTAAAACAGGTTTGTACTTCTGCTGGGGTTAAACTGGATGCAACAATTACCCGGACAGGACTCTCAGGAAAATATACCGGCATTCTAAATCCAGATGGCTCACTCTACACAGCATTTCTTACTAATGCGGCCAATCATTTAATAACGCCACAGCATTTAGAAAAGCATATTGACTTATTGAAAACGGCTTCTTATATATTAGCCGATGCCAATATCAATGTAGATACTGCCGAATGGATATTAAATTTTAGTTGCGAAACAGAAATTCCCTTTGTAATTGAACCTGTTTCCGTTCCTCCTGCAAGAAAATATAAAAATGCAAATCTTAACGGCTTGCATATGATCACCCCAAATGAAGATGAGTTACCGGTGCTTTGTTCTGATAAAGCCTTCTTTACACAGCAACAAGTAGAAGAATTGTTGAACCGTGGCGTACAAAATATCTGGTTGCATAATGGCAAACATGGTTCTGCGCTTTACACTAAAGAAAAATCAATTAGTCTGAATGCTCCTTCCATTGAAGTAGTTGATTGCACCGGAGCCGGCGATGGTTCTTTGTCGGGCTATATTTTGGGCAAACATCTTGGCAAAGAAGCAATTGACTGTTTAAAGCTGGCACATACGCTGTCTGCAGAAATATTGCAAGTGAATGGTGCTATTGCCACACATCTTTCACAAGAAAAATTATTGGGACTTGTTTCCAAATATTATCCTGAATAAAAATCAAACCAAAATGTTTACAAAAGATCAAATACTGGAAGCACAGTCTAAAGTAAAAAGTGGAAAAGACTTTCCCGGCTTAATAAAAACTTTTAAAGCATTGGGAGTTGTTAACTATGAACATTGGGTGGCAGAAAGTGCCAATGTTTTTTACGATGCATCAGGAGAGGGTTTGAAAATAACTTATGGCAAGCCCTTAATGATAGTAAAAGACGAATCGTCAGCAGAAAATCTAAGAGTAGCACTAAAAATCCACCAGGCCGGGCAATCGGATTACCCAACCTTCTGTTTACAATCAGCCGAAGCGGGGGTAGAAAAATGGGTTACAGATTTGGATAAAATGACGGTTACCTACTTAGATAAAAATGGAGCCAAATTAGTAATTGAAAATATTCCTGGTATTTAAGATGAATTCATTTCTCACTATACATCCAGAAGTAAACGAAGCACTAACAAATGGTAAAGCTGTTGTTGCATTGGAGTCCACTATCATTTCGCATGGAATGCCATACCCAAAAAATGTAGAAACCGCCATCGCAGTGGAGCAAGCGGTAAGAGACAACGGTGCAATACCTGCAACGATTGCCATCTTTAATGGAAAATGCCATGTTGGGTTGACTAAAGAGCAATTGGAATATTTCGGTCTCGCCTCAGGCGAGACAAAAGATGTTTGGAAAGTAAGTCTGCGGGATATGCCCTATGTAATCAGTCAAAATTTATATGGAGCAACAACGGTGGCCGCTACGATGCGAATTGCATCCATGGCGGGCATAAAAGTTTTTGTAACCGGCGGCATTGGTGGTGTGCATCGGGAAGCAGAAAAAACAATGGATATTTCTGCTGACCTTACAGAGATGGCACAAACATCCGTTGCAATTGTATCAGCCGGGGTAAAATCTATTTTAGATATTGGATTAACCTTGGAATATTTAGAAACATTGGGAATTCCTGTTGTTACATACGGACAAGATGAGTTTCCGAGTTTCTACTCCCGCAAAAGTGGTTTTGCTTCTCCGTTGCGATTGGATACAGCAAAGGAAATTGCTGCGCTGATTGATACCAAATGGAAGCTGGGATTAAACGGGACCATACTTATTGCCAATCCAGTTCCTGCCGAATATGAAATAAATGCTGCTGAAATGGAAGTACATATTCTGCAGGCATTGAATGCAGCGAAAGAGAAAAACATTACTGGCAAAAATGTAACACCATTTCTTCTACAATATATAGCCGGGCATACAAAAGGTGAAAGCCTCGAAGCGAACATCGCATTAATAAAACACAATGCGAAAGTGGGAGCCGAGATAGCCGTTAATTATGCTTCAGTAAAAAATTAGACTTTTATTTCCACCACTTTATCTTCTTTCCTGCTTTTTTCTGCCGCAAAACACATTACATGGCTTTCGATAGAAGCATCAATGGTTGAGGAAAGTAATGAAGCATCTTGTTTTGAAACGGCTTGCACCCAATCTGCAGCCAGTCGCCAATCGCCACCACCATGTCCCTGATTCTTATAATTTTCCTGGTCCAGTGCTTTTGATTCGTAGGTTTTTGTTTCGCCGGTACGAAAATCATGGATCGTAAATTTATTCATATCACCTTCTATAAAACCCATGCTGCCCATCACTCTTGTGCGACGGCCACCCCATGGAGTAAAAGCTTCCATACTAAAGCTGGCCGTTACACCATCTTCAAATAAAATATTGCTTACGTAATGATCGCATTGGTCATTCTCCATTTTATAAACACAGCGGCCGTAGTTGGTGGTCTTTAAATAATTCAAAATAGCATCGCCTTGTTTTTCTTTTTCTTCGGGTAGATCAAATACATAAGTCCAGTTACGTTTCCGATAATAAATTTTTTGTGCTGAGTATGGGCAGGTGCTTTCAACAGAACAACCATCTGCACAGCGTTCAGTACTTCCTGCCGGTGCATTTTCTTTACGAAACCATTTCAAATTTCCGAATGCCTGTATCTTTTTTGATTCTTTTCCCAACATCCACTTAATAATATCAAGATCATGGCAAGACTTTGCTAAAATGATCGGGGTTGTTTTTTTACTGTTGTGCCAATTGCCCCGAACATAAGAATGACTCATATGAATATGTTCGATTGGCTCAAAGTGTTGCATACTTACTACTTCGCCAATGGAGCCGTTTTGAATTAACTCTTTCAACTTTATAAAATAAGGCGCATAGCGAAGCACATGGCATACGGCTACAATTCGTCCCGTCTTTTTTGCTAAAGCCAATATATCTCTGCACTCTTGTTCTGATGGTGAAATTGGTTTTTCCAATAACACATCGTACCCCATTTTTAATGCCGCCATACAAGGACCATAATGTAAATAATCTGGTGTGGTAATAATGATCGCATCTGCAAATTTTGGTCGCTTAAAAACATCTTCCCAGGTGTTGAAACGATTTTCTGCAGGTATATTATGTTTCTTACTGTATCGTTCATTGCGAAGAGCAATAGGTTCTGCTACTCCTACAATATCTAACTGATCAGGAAACTCTACCGCAAAGCCGCCATATACATTGCCTCTTGACCCTGCACCTAATGTAATTGCGGTTACAGCTTTTGCCAATGGTTGGTGCTCCCTATTTTCCGGAAGCAGCAAGGGTTCTCCATTTTCATTGGTTGCCCAGGAAGAAATTGGAAAGAAAGTACCGCCCACTGTAATTCCAAAAAGTTTTAACGCATTGCGACGGGAGAGTTTTGAGTCCATGGTTTGGGAGTTTAGAAGATGTCTTGATTTCTTAAAGATTGATAATTTCGTTGTCTTTACCAATATTTAGATCGATACCACACTAAAACAAAAAACCCCAACATTTCTGTTGAGGTCTTAAGTGGTGTGGGCCGGGGTTGAACCGGCGACACATGGATTTTCAGTCCATTGCTCTACCAACTGAGCTACCGCACCATTCCTGAAACACATTGACTTGGGTAAGTGGAAGCCTATCCTCGCTTTTGTGCTTCGGGGCTGCAAATATAAAAGGTTTGGTGGATAAAACAGGCAAATCAGCGCATTATAATCAAATATTGCCTTATCAAAGGTTCATTTCTGCTGCAATAATTCGTAGCGGGCCTCCGCTTCCATTACCTATTTTCATGGGTAGCGCAACTACATAGATATTTTTTGCCGGTAACTGGTCAAGATTGGCGAGATTTTCAAAACCCGGCACATTGTTGCCCATCAATACCTGGTGGGCTTTGAAATCTGTAGATTGTCCATAGTCCAGGCTTGGTGTGTCGAGTCCAACGGCCTTTACTTTCCGTTCTTTTACCAACCACTCGGCTGCGGTCGGATCAATACCGGGAAAATGCAACTCAGGTAGTGCCCCGGCACCTGTTTTAGCAGTACCGAAATATTTCTCCCGATTGGGATAATATTGTCCATAGCCCGTTCGGAATAAAATGATGGTGCTGTCCCCGATTCTTCCATTTGCTTCTTCCCACTTAATTATATCTTCCTTATTAATAAGATAGTCTCGATTCCTCAATGCTCTTTCCGATACATCGATCACTACTCCTGCACCTGTAAGACTGCTTAATGGAATTTGGTCGGCTGTATATTTTCCTGCGGCAAAATGAATTGGTGCATCCAAATGCGTTCCGCCATGTTCGGGAGTGCAAATTGAATAAGATGAATAATAATATCCTTGTTCAGTAAAACCTTCTGCATCGGTACTATGCAAAAATGGTTTGGTATTATTGGGCCAATAGAGAGTCGTGCTATCGAAACTGTAAGTCAAATCAATCCACTGAAAGTCGGTTGGAATAGATGCTGACCGGGGTTTTGATGTACATGCTGCCATTACAAGCATACAATACCAAACTAAAAGTTTCTTCATGTGCAGTAAGCTTTGATAATTGAAATTATTAAGAAAACAAGCATCAAAATCAGACAATCAGAATTGACTTTAGGGATCTAAAAAATTATCTATTGTGAATTACATTCCGTATTCGCTTAAAAACTTGATCCGCATGATTTTCAACTGCTCCCAGTTAAAATTATAGTCGGAAAGCTCTTCCTGCGCTACCTGTAATGAAGAAGTTTCGCAGCTTTTGAAATACTCTATAATTTCATCCTGGTCATCTTCATCCAGCATTTCATCTATGGCGTAGGTGAGATTGAGTTTTGTTCCGCTGGCTGCAATGGTTTCCATTTCTTCCAGCATTTCATCCATTCTCCATCCTTTATTTTTAGCAATGGTTTCGAGAGAAACCTTCTTATCGGTATTTTGGATAATGTACACTTTGTTGCCGCTCTTGTTCACCACACTCTTCATTACAAAATCATCCGGTCTTTCAATATTGTTTTCTTCAACATAGCGTTGAATCAATTCAACAAATGGCTTACCATACTTATTCGCCTTGCCTTTACTTACTCCCTGGCATTTTTCCAATCCTTCCATAGTAATTGGATAGAAAGTGGCCATGTCTTGCAATGAAGATTCAAGAAAAATAACAAACGGCGGAAGATTTTTCTTCTTTGCTTCTTTTTGGCGAAGCTCCAGCAACATGTCAACTAGCTTTTCATCTAATGCCGCACCGCCAGTGGTTTCGGTTGTCTCTTCATCATCTGCATTCGCATCATCATACAATTTGTTCAAAACGATTTGGAATGATTTGGGCTTTTTTAAAAAAGCCTCTGCCTTTTTAGTGAATTTCAGCACACCGTACTCTTCAATATCTTTTGTCAGTAATCCTTCTAAAATTAATTGTCGTAACAACGAGTTCCAGAAATGATTATCCCTGTCGTTACCACTGGCAAAAGATCCTAAAACATCATGGCGGAACATTTGTATCTGTGGTGTAAGCTTACCGCTGATGATTTGTACTACATAGTCCGTAGCAAAACGTTCATCCAACTCCTTAATAGCTTTTAGGGCAATCACTACGTCGTCCTTCGCTTCTATTCTTTCCTTTGGATGTTTGCAGTTATCGCATTGTCCGCAATTTTCTTTTTCATACTCTTCGCCGAAATAACTCATTAAAATCTTACGGCGACAAACTCCTGTTTCTGCAAAAGCAACGGTTTCGTTTATCAACTGTGCTCCCACTTCTCTTTCACTAAGTGGCTTATCCCGCATCAGGTGTTCCAGTTTGCTTACATCCTTGTGAGAGTAATAAAGAACACATTTTCCTTCCAATCCATCTCTTCCTGCACGGCCGGTTTCCTGGTAATAATTTTCAATAGACTTAGGAATATTATAATGAATAACAAAACGGATGTCTGGCTTGTCAATACCCATACCAAAGGCAATGGTGGCACAAATCACTTGCACATCTTCCCCCAAAAACTGGTCTTGTCTTGCTGCTCTTACTTTACTATCCAATCCTGCATGGTATGCTACTGCCTTTACACCGTTGGCATTTAAAATATCCGCCAACTCTTCTGTTGTCTTTCTATTTAACGTATAAATAATTCCGCTTTTCTTCTTCATGCTTTTTATGAAGCGAACAATATTTTCATCGGTCTGCGATTTCTTAATTTTTGGCAGTACTTCGTAATAAAGATTAGCCCGGTTAAAGGAGGAGATAAAAATATTTGGATTTCGCAAATCCAGATTCTTTACAATATCACTTTGCACCTTTGGGGTAGCCGTTGCTGTTAATGCAATAACCGGTGCATCAGGATTTATCTGAATCATCATTTCCCGCAGCCTTCTATACTCCGGACGAAAATCATGTCCCCATTCTGAAATACAGTGTGCTTCATCTACTGCGAAAAAAGAAATTTTAAGATCAGAGAAAAATTCAAGGTTCTCCTGTTTGGTCATTGTTTCTGGAGCAACATAGAGCATTTTTGTTTTACCCGACAGCAAATCATCATGCACTTCTTTAATTTCTTTTTTATTGAGGGTGGAGTTAAGGAAGTGGGCTACTTCATCATTGCTGCTGTATCCACGAACCAGGTCCACCTGGTTTTTCATCAATGCAATTAAAGGAGAAACGATCAACGCTACGCCTTCACTAACCATTGCGGGCAGTTGATAACAAAGACTTTTGCCTCCGCCGGTTGGCATTATAACGAATGTATCATGGCCGGCCAATAAAGATTCGATTGCTTTTTCCTGTGTGCCTTTGAATTTGTCAAACCCAAAGTGTTCATGCAATGCTTTGTGCAAGTCAAAACGCTTTTTAAGCGCAACGGATTCCTTTGCTTTTACCGCTTTAACGGTTTTAGTTGGATTGGATTTGGTTGTTGCCTTCTTCACTGTTGATGTTCCCATTACTCATTTATTTCTTTCATTCCGAAAATTCCGGGGCTACTATTGCCTATTGTTTAAGATACTTCTTTTTACCCGAATGGAGTTTACCGGGTAAACATATTTTTTCACACGGTATATAATCGTCGGATAACTAAGTGTTTTTCTGTCTGAATGGCGGGTAGATGCTTATAGATGATAAACAAGAGGCAAGTATTCTTGTCGCACAAAACTGCACCCGTCAAAAAGAGGAGAGCAAATTTATGCTATTTTATCGGCTGTCGAAAGGAGAATCAGTTAAAATTCAGGTACAACGATTGCATAACAGGCTCTTCATTGCAAAAACTCTAAATTTGCCGCCGTTACCGGTTGTTGTGTTCAGCTCTCGGACTTTCGTTTGGACAAAATAACCGGTATTTAGATATATTATGTCGCTATCAATAAAACAGGTTGCACTCAGAACGATTGAATTAGAAGCCCGGTCCGTTGCTGGTCTTGCCTTATTCATCAACGATGATTTTGAAAAATCCGTAAACGCCATTGCTGTATGCAAAGGCCGTGTGGTTGTTAGTGGCATAGGCAAAAGCGCCGTTATAGCACAAAAAATAGTCGCGACTTTTAATTCAACCGGCACCCCCTCTGTTTTTATGCATGCCGCAGATGCCATTCATGGAGATTTGGGAATGGTGCAACAAGATGATATTATTATTGTAATCAGCAAAAGCGGCGAAAGCCCGGAGATTAAAGTATTGGTGCCGCTGCTAAGAAATTTTGGTAATATACTAATTGGAATGGTGGGTAGCATAGACTCCTACCTTGCTAAAAATGCAACAATAGTTTTAAACACTACGGTTGAACAAGAAGCTTGTCCGAATAATTTGGCGCCAACAACCAGTACCACGGCACAGTTAGTAATGGGCGATGCGTTGGCAGTTTGCCTGATGGAGTTAAAAGGGTTTCAAACAGATGACTTTGCTAAATTTCACCCCGGCGGAATGTTGGGCAAAAAATTATACTTACGGGTTGCTGACCTATATGAAGACAACGAGAAACCAAAGGTTTTGTCCGGACAATCACTAAAAGAAGTGATTGTTGAAATGACCAAAAAAAGATTGGGTATAACAGCTGTTGTAAACAAGGAAAATGATTTACTCGGCATCATTACCGATGGTGACCTGAGAAGAATGCTGGAAAAGAACACGGCTATTGATAAAATTATTGCAGATGATATTATGACAAAAAATCCGCAATCCATTGGGCCAGATGAAATGGCTGTTAATGCACTGGATCAATTGCGAAAAAAAGGAATATCACAACTGGCGGTATCAGAAAACGGAAAGTATTTAGGGATTATACATTTGCATGATTTAATAAGAGAGGGATTGATATAAAACCGGCAACTAAAGAATGAAGGTTTCATTCTTTATTTACCACTCACTAATCAACATGAACAAACATCACTACGTAGCAATAATGGCCGGGGGTATCGGTAGTAGGTTTTGGCCAATGAGCCGTACGGCTTACCCCAAACAATTCTTAGATATTCTCGGTATTGGCAAAACGCTGATACAGCAAACATTTGAACGCTACAGTAAACTGGTTCCAAAAGAAAATATTTACATCGTAACCGCCCAGGAATATGTAGGTCTGGTAAAAAAACAACTGCCCGATTTACCCGAAGAAAATATTGTAGCTGAGCCCTCCAGGAAAAATACAGCACCCTGCATTGCTTATATCGCTTTTAAGCTTATTAAGAAAGATCCTAAAGCCTTGATGATTGCAGCACCTGCTGATAATCTAATTCTTGAAACAGATGAGTTTGTAAAAACAGCAAAAAAAGCATTTGATTTTGTTGACCATATTAATGCGCTGGTTACTATTGGAGTAACCCCAACTTATCCAAACACTGGCTATGGTTATATACAGCATGAAACTGCCGAAGCAGCACCTGCTGTTTATAAAGTAAAAACATTTACCGAAAAGCCAAATATTGATATTGCAAAGGCCTTCATCGCAAGTGGTGATTTTTTATGGAATGCCGGCATCTTTACCTGGAAAGTAAAAAACATTTTAAAAGCACTTGAAAAGCTTGAACCCGAATTATATGAATTATTTGCGGCGGAAAAAGAACGTTTTAATACTGCCGAAGAGAAAGAAGCGATTGAAAGCATTTATCCGCAATGCACCAATATCTCCATCGATTTTGCTGTGATGGAAAAAGCGGATAATGTTTTTGTAATACCAGCCTCTTTTTCCTGGAGCGACCTGGGAACCTGGAACAGTGCCTGGGACAATAAAGAAAAGGATTATTTTGGCAATGCTGTAGTAGGAAAAAACGTAATGGTGGTGGATGCCAATAATTGTATGGTACATGTTCCCGATAACAAATTGGTATTGTTGCAGGGTCTAAAAGACTATATTATAGTTGATACCAAGGATGTGTTGCTGATCTGCAAAAAAGATAAAGAGCAGGAAATAAAAGAATATGTGGCGGAAGTAAAGCGGAACAAAGGCGACAAGTTCCTTTAACAGATAAAAATTACCTAAAAGTAATAGCCCCGGTTTGTCCGGGGTTTTTTACTTTTATAGACAAACTTTTTTATGGCTGCACTACCAATCAATAATATTCTCTTCCTTGATATTGAAACCGTGCCACAATATCCAGACTACACCCAATTGCCCGAAGATTGGAAACAATTATGGGACACCAAATCAAATTCGCTTTCAAAATATCATGAAGGACAAACCAATGAAAGTTTATACCCCCGTGCTGGGATCTATGCTGAGTTTGGAAAAATAGTATGTATTAGTTGTGGCATATTACATGGAAACGGAGATAGTAAAAAGCTTCTTCTAAAAAGCTTTTTTGGCGATGATGAAGCACTTCTGTTGCAACAGTTTATTGATATGCTCAGCAAATGGGCAACAGGTGAACCAAAATTTCTTTGTGCCCACAATGGAAAAGAATTTGATTTTCCTTACTTATGCCGAAGAATGATAATTAACAACCTTTCTATTCCTTCCATCTTAAATATGTCGGGTAAGAAACCCTGGGAGGTTTATCATTATGATACATTGGAGTTGTGGAAGTTTGGTGATTATAAAAGTTTTACTTCATTAAACCTGCTGGCACATACACTAGGTATTAAAACACCCAAAGATGATATTGACGGAAGCAGGGTGTGGGAAGTATATTGGATAGAAAAAAATTTGCAGCGCATCGTTACCTACTGCCAGAAAGATGTAGTAACAGTGGCACAAATTTTATTGAGAATGAATGGTGAACAATTAATAAAAGAAGAAAACATAGAAATAAAAAACTAATGGAGCGTATAAACTATTCCTCCGGAGCCAAATGGGAAGACGTTGTTGGCTATAGCCGTGCTGTAAAAGTCGGAAACACTATTGAAGTAACAGGCACTGTGGCTGTTGATGAAAACAGTTTGCTGGTTGGTGAAGACGATGCCTATGCACAAACAAAATTCATTATAGAAAAAATAGAACGGGTTTTGCAAAATGCTGGTGCTTCTTTAAAAAATGTGGTAAGAACAAGAATGTTTGTAACGGATATCAGTCGTTGGGAAGAATATGGTAAAGCACATGGAGAATTTTTTTCAGCAATAAAGCCTTGCACTTCCATGATAGAAGTGAAAGGACTTATTGCTCCGGAATATTTAATTGAGATTGAAGCAACGGCTATAATTACTTCCTGATATGGACATTGAATCCTTACGACATTATTGTTTGTCAAAACCCGATGTGGAGGAAACGCTTCCTTTTGGTCCGGACACACTGGTATTTAAAGTGTCGGGAAAAATATTTTTACTAACGGGGCTGGATAGTGAACAGCTTAGCTTTAATGTAAAATGTGATCCGGATAAAGCCATTGAGCTAAGAGAAGAGTTTCCCTGTGTTCTTCCCGGATATCACATGAATAAGAAACATTGGAATACAGTAGTTGTTGATGGTTCTGTTGCTACAAAACAAGTGAAAGAGTGGATCGACCATTCGTATGATCTCGTTTCAAAAAAGAAAAAATAATTATCCCACCTGTATTTCTTCTATTTTGCCAGCTACTTCAAGCCCGGCATTTCTGCCAGAATCTTCAAACACAATCTGTTTTGTTTTCTTATTAAGCAATTGTACATCCACCTTGGCTGTCATACTTTCTTCAACCCGTCCATCCATTAGTCCGCCAATGGGAGATGCTAGTGCGGTTGCTTCGTCCCGATGCGCCAAAATTTCAATCCGGTAGTTTTTGTTTTCGATAACCAGTTCCACTTTTTCTTCTGTGATTGCAGATTTACGTAAAGATGAGCTGTTGTAAGTAGTGAATTGGTATAGTTTATCGTGCAGCCAAAGACCGCCGATAAAACCCACAAAGGATTTTCTGATCCACGGAATTTTTGCCACAGATGTTTTAAGCGAAATGCCGGGCTCACTAAAATGATTTGTTTGCATCCATACATAGGCTGAGGGAAAAGACCGGCCCCAGTCCTTTTCAATATACCCACGGCCGTTGGTAAAATCAACCAACTCGTTGTTGATTGTTAATTGTCCTTCGACATGATGATCCATACTCACAATACCATGATAACATTCCATAAATGGAACAAATGCAAACGGGCCCATAATTCCAGGGGAATAAATTTTATTGGGCCATGGAACATTTCCTGAAAAGTTCAGCCGCCCATTAATGCCGGGTAAATCAAGATAAATTTGCTCTGCCGTAAAATGATTGTTCTTAATATCAATTAAGAACCTGCCGCCAGTTGGTATAAAATCTTTTCTATCAAACTTGTGGTAAATAGCTGTTTTGTCTTTTCCGTCCAATACTTGAATAAACGATTGCTGGTTACCCTGTGTGTCCATCGCAACACCGGGGATAAATGCCAAAGCTTTTGTTTCTGCTTCATTCACTACTTTAAAATACCATCCCTCAAAGTAATTTTTGGTTTTTCCCCAGCCATGAAACTGCTCCGGGTTAAAAAAAGCTTGTAGTTGTTTTTTCATTACGATTTCCCTTGCTATTACCAACGGGTATTTGCTGCAAATGGTTTGTCCCAGTTGATAAACGCTTTTGATTTATTTTTACCCATCATTCATCTTCAATCTATTCCTTTTGCATATTAATTCAAAATTACCCAATGTTGGCACTACCATCTTTACGATAATGAGTGGGCTGGCCACCGAATATAATGCGGTTAATCTTGGGCAGGGTTTTCCGGATTTCTCCATGAGTGATGAATTAACCAGTTTGGTGAATAAGGCCATGAAAAATGATTTTAACCAGTATTCACCAATGCCGGGTTGGATGCCTTTGCGGGAATCTATTGCGGAGAAAGCGAGTTTTTTATATGGGGCGACTATTAATCCTGCTACTGAAATTACCATCACACCCGGCGGTACCTATGCTATCTATTCTGCATTTACTTCTATTCTGCAACCGGGTGATGAAGTAATTGTTTTTGAACCGGCGTATGATAGTTACATCCCCAATATTGAGATCAACGGTGCTAAAGCCATAACCATTGATTTGGTGTATCCCGACTATCATATTGATTGGGAGGCAGTACAAGCCGCCATTAGTGCTAAAACAAAAGCTATCATTATCAACTCACCGCACAATCCAACCGGAAGTGTGATTGGTGAAAATGATGTTCAAGAATTAAAAAAGATCGTGGACGGAACAAATATTTTTATCATCAGCGATGAAGTGTATGAGCATTTGATATTTGATAATATTCCTCACCAAAGTATTTTACGCTATCCCGATTTGTTGCAACGCAGCTTTGTTTGCTCTTCATTCGGCAAAACATATAATTGCACTGGCTGGAAGTTGGGCTATTGTATTGCCCCTGCGGAGCTAACAAAAGAGTTTAGAAAAGTACACCAGTATAATTGCTTCTCTTGTTTTACCCCTGCACAAGTTGCGTTGGCAGAATTTTTAAAAAATAAAGAAGCCTATTTGTCTTTATCTTCTTTTATGCAAGCGAAAAGAGATTATTTTACGGAGTTAATGAAGCAAACAAGATTCACCCTGCAACAATCTTCGGGCAGTTATTTTATTTGCGGCACCTACGAACGGATAAGTGACGAAACGGATAAAGAGTTAGCCATACGGTTAACAAAAGAGGCTGGCGTAGCCACCATTCCTGTATCTGCCTTTTATCATAATGGAAAAGATGATAAAGTTTTGCGGTTTTGTTTTTCTAAAAAGAAAGAAACATTAGAAGCCGCTGTTGAAAAATTGTCCTGGTTCTAATGGCTATCGACTCCCGATACAAAGGAATTTTATACATGCTGTTAGCAGCACTTGGCTTTTCATTAATGGGAGGAGCCGCTAAATTATTAAAAGGAAGTTTTGGTGCAGGCCAATTAGTATTCTGGAGAAACGCCGTTGGGTTGCTTGTTTTAATTGCCGGCTTTCTTGCAAAACCGCCAGAGAACAAAGGCGGAAAGTTTCGTTTGCTGATCTTTCGGGGGATGATGGGCACCACTGCATTGTACACCTTATTGTATTGTATACTTCATCTGCCGCTGGGCACTGCCATGACGTATAATCTCACTTCTGCATTATTCATTGCGGTGTTTTCATTTTTATTATTCCGGGAGTATCATGGCAGAATAGTTTTACTGGCTGTGCTGCTCGGCTTTGCCGGAATGTTGCTGATCTATAAACCCGCCATGCACTTTCCGTGGTATTATCATATGGCAGGGTTGTTATCCGGTATTACTTCTGCCTTAGCCTACATAACTGTAAACAGGCTGGCCGGTTATTATGATTCAAGAATAATTGTGTTGGCTTTTATCGGCACCGGAGTGTTAGTACCAACCATCTTAATGTTTATTGGTTATATTTTTAATATTACTCCCGACGATGTATTCTTTATACAATGGAAATGGCCATCCGGTATTGAATGGTTTTATGTGTTGTGGCTCGGCCTGGCTGCTTTATTTGGACAATACTTTGTTACCAAAGCGTATGGTGCAGATAAAGCAGGTGTTGTTTCGTCGATTGGTTACGCCAATATCATTTTCTCTGTTTTTATTGGAATGGCATTGGGCGATGCTTTTCCGGACCTGATGTCTTCTGCAGGTATTCTTTGTATAATTCTTAGCGGGGTAATTATTTCGGTGTTCAAAAGCAAGACAAAAAGTTGATTTCTGCAACATGTTTTTTACATTCGGTAAACAAACCGTTTATGATGTTTTACCGGCTACTCTTCTTTATTTCCTTTTTGCTATTAGTAGTAAAAGCAGATGCGCAGCAAATTCTTTCTCCCCGTGAACAAGCCAAAGTAATTGATGAAGTGCTTGCTGAAAGGTTGGATAATTTACTTCCTTCCCTGATGAAAGAAACGGGAATAGATCTTTGGGTGCTGATCAGTGAAGAATACAATGAAGACCCGGTATTGAAAACAATGCTTCCTGCAACCTGGATGTCGGCCCGGCGAACTACCATGCTGGTGTTTTACCGCAATGAACAAAATGATCAGTTTGAAAAGTTGGCCATTGCCCGCTACAATGTAGGTGAAAACATAAAAGCAAGCTGGGATATGAAACGTTTTCCTGATCAATGGGATGCGTTGGTCAACGTAATTACAACTAGAAATCCTAAACAGATCGGTATCAATATTTCAGAAAACTTTGGTCATGCTAATGGACTTGATCACACTTCTTATACCGAACTGATGAAAAAATTACCGGCTGCTTTTCAACAAAAAGTTGTTTCGGCAGAAAAACTGGCGGTTCGCTGGCTCGAGACAAGAACAGAAAGAGAAATGCAATTGTATCCTCAATTAGTATCGATAACTCATGCAATAATTGAAGAGGGTTTTTCGGAAAAAGTTATCATCCCGGGTATTACTACAACAGATGATGTGGTATGGTGGTTTCGTAAAAAAATAAAAGACCTTGGTTTGGATACCTGGTTTCACCCATCGGTAGCAGCACAACGAAGTGATAGTACAAACTTTGAACACCTCCGCAGCTTTTCTAACCGGCCAAACGATGATGTGATAAGACCCGGTGATTTATTGCATGTTGATATTGGTATTACCTATTTACGTCTCAATACAGATTGCCAGCAACATGCTTATATATTATTACCCGGTGAAATAAAATTGCCGGAACATCTGGAAAAAGCTTTTGCCGCAGCCAGCCGGGTGCAGGATATATTAACGGGGCAGTATAAAAAAGGAAAAACAGGCAATCAAATATTAGCCGATGCATTAGCCCAATCAAAAGCGGAAAATATTCAGGCAACCATCTACACACACCCATTGGGCTATCATGGTCATGCTGCCGGACCAACTATTGGCATGTGGGATAACCAGGGTAAGGTTCCGGGATCGGGAGATTATCCGTTATACGAAAAAACGGTGTATTCCATAGAGCTGAATGCGGCAACTAATGTTCCTGAATGGAAAAAGAGCATTCGCATAATGCTGGAAGAAGACGGATATTTCGACGAAAGGGGCTTTCGCTATATAAATGGAAGGCAAAAACAAATTCATCTTATTCCCCGGACAAGGCCCGCAATTGGTCAATAAGCATATTCTATTTCATGTAAGCATATCCAACAACTTCTGTTAATGTATCTGTTAATGTAAAAGCATCCTCTAAAAATAATATTCAAAAAATTTGGTTGTCTGGATAGTCTTATCGTATATTTGCGATATAAGATTATAAAATGGCGATTCACAAGAAAGAAGAATTTACTCAGAAAGAACAAGATCTGGCCAATTTTGCCAAGGCAATGGCACATCCTGCCCGCATTGCAATTCTAAAAGTGCTGGCACAGCGTAATGCTTGTATTTGTGGTGAAATAGTTGACCTGTTGCCATTGGCACAAAGCACCGTTTCTCAACATTTAAAAGAATTAAAGAACGCCGGACTTATTACCGGAACCATTGATGGTCCCCGCAGCTGCTATTGCATTAACTGGAAAGCCTTTGAAAAATTCAATAGCGAGTTTAGCTTTCTCTTCGCCAACCTGAAATTAAAAAACGAAAAAGCTTGTTGCTGATAATTAATTACTAAAAAATAAAGCCATGAATAACGATTCTCGACTTAAACAGCTGGTAAAAGAAAAATACAGCGAAATCGCAAACCAGTCGAAAGACACCAATGCAGCTTCTTGCTGCGGTGCAACATCTGCCTGCTGTGGCGATGGGGTATATAATATAATGGCCGATGATTATACCAAACTCGACGGCTATAATCCTGATGCCGACCTCGGATTAGGCTGCGGCTTGCCAACTGAGTTTGCAAAAATTAAAGACGGCGATACAGTAATTGATCTTGGCAGCGGAGCTGGTAACGATGCCTTTGTTGCTCGTAAACTAGCCGGCGAAAAAGGAAAAATAATCGGTATTGATTTTACCGATGCCATGATTGCCCGTGCAAGAGATAATGCAGAAAAATTGGGGTTCAATAATGTTGAGTTCAGACAAGGAGATATTGAAGACATGCCGGTGACGGCTAACAAAGCCGATGTGATCGTAAGTAATTGTGTGCTGAACCTTGTTCCTAATAAACACAAAGTATTTAGCGAAGTGTACCGGGTTTTAAAACCCGGCGGTCATTTTTCCATCTCTGACATCGTATTGGAAGGTGAGCTTCCTGCGAAATGGAAAGAAGTGGCCGAATTATATGCCGGATGTGTATCGGGTGCTATTCAAAAAAAAGAATACCTCGGTATAATTGAAGAAGCCGGTTTCAAAAACATCGTATTGCAAAAAGATAAAGCAATTGTAATCCCTGATTCTATACTAGCCGATTATTTAAGTGCGGAAGAAATAGCGGCTTACAAAAAAGGCAATACAAAAATCACCAGCATTACAGTTTATGCAGAAAAGCCGGCTAAGGATGATAGAAATTGTTGTGAGCCAGGAAGCGGTTGCTGTTAATCGTCTCTTATTGTTTCATTATAAAAAGTAAAGCCATGAAAACAAACAATCAAATGCAGAAAGACCCAACCTGTTGTGAACCCGGCAGTATTTGCTGTGGAAACGATGGCGGTGATATTGGTTGCTGCTAACAATTCAGGAGAGGCTTAATCGCCTCTCCTCTTTTAAAATTTATAAGAATGAAAAAGAAATTACTTTTTGTTTGTGTAGAAAATTCGAACCGTTCGCAAATGAGCCAGGCTTTTGCAAAAATGTTGGGGGGCGAAAGTGTAGAAGCCTACAGTGCCGGTTCAAAACCATCAGGCATCGTAAATCCTAAAGCAATTGCTGCAATGAAAGAACTGGGCTATGATCTGAGTCTGCATGATTCAAAATCCTTAGAAGAAGTAAAACAATATGCTCCTTTTGATGCAGTGGTAACGATGGGTTGCGGCGATGCTTGTCCGTGGATGCCAGCCAAACAATTTATTGACTGGCAAATACCTGATCCTAAACACATGGAACCAGCAGAGTTTAATAAAGTAAGAGATTATATAAAAGGGCTGGTGTCTGATTTATTGGCATCGCTAAAATAAAATCGCCAGCCATTTCTTTAGGAATTAATAGTTGGGTTCCCTATCAGAGACCCGACGATATTTAAAAACTGCTCATTCTTTACGTACTTTGCCAAAAGCATACGTTTGAATACTCCCTTTCTTTCCCGTAACACTTATTTTTTCTTGTTTTCCCTGTTGGGATTAGTGTATAGCATCGGCCTGTTTGTCCCGTTGATGGATAATGACTCAGCACACCATGGCAATATTGCATTGCGAATGTATCTCACAGGCGATTACGTAAATATTATTGACTTTGGAAAAGACTATTTAGATAAACCCCATTTACACTTTTGGTTATGCGCATTGAGCTATGAAATGTTTGGTGTAACAACCTTCGCTTATAAACTTCCTTCTTTCTTATTTACTATCGGTGGTATCTATTCCGTTTACCGTTTAGGCAAAGCATTATATGATGCGGAAACCGGAAAGCTGGCCGCACTAATAGCAGCTTCTGCCTTTGCATTTATATTAGCCAACAATGATGTGCGGATGGATGCAATACTTACCGCCTGTATTGCTTTTGCTACCTGGCAGTTGGTGATATTTATACAAGCTAAAAAACTATTAAACGTAGCTGCTGCTGCACTCGGATTAGCAATTGGGTTTTGCACAAAGGGACATATTGCTGTATTTGTTCCGGCCATTGCAGCTCTCTTCTATATACTGTATCGCAAAGATTGGAAATTGCTCTATGACTGGAAATGGTTAATACTGCTTTTACTTTTTGCTTTGTTTATTTCCCCGGTAGTGTATTGTTATTACCTGCAATACAACCTGCATCC
Source organism: Chitinophagaceae bacterium (assembly GCA_022843585.1). Classification (GTDB taxonomy): domain Bacteria; phylum Bacteroidota; class Bacteroidia; order Chitinophagales; family Chitinophagaceae; genus JJ008. Next base: position 4,229 of record JALHNJ010000001.1, on the reverse strand, counting down.
TGAAAAAGTAGTGCGGGGAAAAAATAATATCGACGGCGTTGCTTTTATTTTATTGAACCAAAGTATTGAACGATTTGGTGGCGGCATGGGCACTACCGGTAAAAAAGATTACCTGTTCTTTTTGCATTCATTTTTATGGGCCTTTGCTCCCTGGGGCATTATTACCGTAATTGCATTTATAGAAAGAATTAAAAATTTATTACAGCGCACAGATGAGTGGCTGACAACGGGTGTTTTTATTACTATGTTCTTAGTGGTGGCCTTTGCGGGGTTTAAGTTGCCCCATTATATCAATATCGTTTTTCCAACTGCGGCGGTGGCGGCGGCAACATTTATATTGAAGCACCGGCATAATGAAAAATGGATAAGAACAATACTCATCATTCAAAGCATTTTGGTTTTCTTCTTGCTGCTCTTATCTGCCTTTATTAATGGCTGGGCCTTCCCGGTGCGGTCTGTTGCTGTAATTATTGGTACTATTCTTTTATTAGCTATTGTCTTCCATTTTGTAAAAAGCAAATCGTACAGTACTGCACAAAAAAATATAATCGTTCCGGTAGCGGCTATGTCTTTTAGCTTCTTTTTATTGAACAGCAATTTCTACCCGCAGCTGCTTACCTACCAGGGAGGCAACGAACTGGCTTTTGCTTCTAAGGGAAAAATAGATCCGGCCAAAGTGTATTACTGGCAGGAAGATTATAGCTCGTCATTTGCATTTTACACCGCCACACTCCATAAAAATTTTGCAGATTCTGTGTTGCAACCCGGACAAACCACCTGGATCATTTATGATACCCGGGATGAAAAAGAATTACTGGATGCAGGGTACAAGCTCGACAAACAATTTTCTACTCCTGATTATGAAATAACAAAACTTGATCTGAAGTTTATGAACCCGGCGAAGAGAGAGAAAGAGTGTAAGACGATGGTGTTGGCAGAGATCATTAAGTAACGATTAATACGGGCCGATGCTATCAAAACACTTCATTAAATTAATTATTTATCTCTTCATTCATATAACACTATTCTTTTCTTTGTTGAAAAAGTGCAGAATAGCTTTATGGTCTGCGCTACAATTCTAATAGGGTTTAACATACCTAAAGCATAAGCGGTTTCCCTTAGTTCTCCATAATAAAAATTAATTCCGTTATGGGCAGACTAAGTTTGCGCTGAAATCCTAAAATCCAAAATAACACTATGAAAAAACTAACACTGCTGTTTGTTGCAATGACCGTTCTATTTATAAACGGGTCGTCGCAAAATATCGGCATCAACGCCACCGGAGCTTTGCCTGATGCAAAAGCCATGCTCGACATTGCCTCTACAACTACCGGACTGCTTATTCCACGAATGACGACAACCCAACGAGATGCAATAACAACGCCGCCGAATGGTTTACAGATATATAATACCACAACCAATACACTGGAAATATATAAAGGTGTTGCGTGGCAAGCTTTGGCTTATTCTCCAACTTCTTCCAACCTTATAAATGTTTATTCATTGGCAGATCTGCCCACGCCTGTTGGTAATGCTATTACATTAGATGCCTCCAAGATGTATGTCTTTTCAGGAATTATAAATATCTCTCCGAACTATCTCAACTTGAACGGTGCCGGCCTAAGAGGTGTTGATCCCGGTAAAGATGGAGTGATGTCAACTGTAAGTGGTGGTGTGCTACGTAGCACCGGCGTTTCTGTATTTATAGAGAATCTGGCAGTAATTCCAGCCAGCGGCTCCACAAAAGCATATGATTTTGCAGACGCTACGGGAACAAAATATTGCAATATTTTTTCCGGCTCCTCTGTAGTGGAAATCGGTATTCCTTCTTTGGGGGTTGGTCAAATAAGCGGCTTTCAGGCTATAACTACGGTGAAAAATTATTGGAACTGCAGCGATGGTATGAAGGTTACTGGCAACGTAGGTAAATTTGCTTCCGCTTATAATTTTATAATAGGTATTAATGGCGGTGCTGGCATTGAATTTCTTTCTGGACTCACCATCAACGATATTGATCTTTCCAACAATTATTTTATTTATCCCGGGAACACAGGAGTAAAAGTAAATGCCGGTGCTACTATTGACAGAGGTAGAATGACCACCAATATGTTTCGTGGTGTGGGTACTTATACCAATGGCTTTGACTCCTATACACCGGAATGGGAAATGCGTCAAAATACCGGTATCCCCAACTCGAGGGCATTTGGCTTTATTTTTATGAGCGGTAACACCTCGTCAACCACCATATCAGCGGAGGATATTTTTTATAAAATTGCGGGAACAACTAGTTCTATCAATACCAAACGGTTTACGGCTGCAACTAACAGATTAACGTATACGGGAAAAGATCCAATTACTGTTGAAGTAACTGTGGTTATGGGTGCCAAAGCTCCCAGCAATGGCAGCGACTTTACCATCGCTATTGCCAAAAACGGGACGATCATTCCCACGCCTAATGGGTCCATGGCTACTGCTACCAATAACCAAAGTTTTCAAATTACTTTAATCACTGAATTGGGACTTATCACCGGTGATTATCTGGAAGTTTTTATCCGGAATAATAATGGCACTACAAATATTATAGTTGAGGAATTACAATTTAGAATAACCGACTAACATCATTTGAATTCAACCTTATGAAAAATATTGCCGTAATAAAACACCTGTTATTACCTGTTATGGTAATGATAGCATTCACCGCTTCGGGCCAGGCAAGGCTTGTAGTAAATGGTGCACAAATGGTCATTGCAAATAACGCCACCCTTGTTATTGCAAATGATGATGCTAATGCTATAACAAGATTCGACGGTAGCATCATCAGTGAAGGAGAAAATAATAAAGTACAGTGGATGATTGGACAAACCATCGGAACCTATACCATTCCCTGGAGCGATGGCACTACTTATATGCCATTGACGTTTACCAAAAATGCTGGCACTGGCGCAGGCAATTTTCTCTTTTCAACTTTTTCAACGGCCCCACAAAACAGTTTAACTCTTCCCACCGGTGTTACTAATCTTAACCGAAGTGGTACCGATCACTCACTTTATTTTATTGACCGGTTTTGGCAACTGAATGCACAAGGCTATACTGTAAAACCTTCGTTCAGCAATGTGCAATTTGGCTATATAGATGCAGAACATGCTGCGCCTAATACCATTGCAGAACCAACTGTTGATGCTTTGAGGTGGAATGATGATACCAACACCTGGGATGATTTTGCTCCAACAGGTGTGGCCGACATAAACAGTAACACCGTAACTGTTGCAAGCATCGCCGATACTGATCTTTATAAATGGTGGTCATTAATGGGAGAAAGCGTTGCGTTGCCTGTTCGTTTTATCTCGTTCATGGCAGAGCGGCAGGAAAACAACGTTAGGTTACAATGGAAGACCGCCGACGAAGCGGACGTACAAAATTATGAAGTACAAAGAAGTGTGAATGGCAACAACTTTTTTTCTATTGGCATCACCGCAGCGACGGGGGGAAGCGGTCCCCATGTTTATGTACATACAGATGCATGGCCAATACAAGGGAGAAACTTTTATCGTATCAAACAAACCGATAAGAATGGAGTTGTTCGTTATTCTGTTACCCGGTCTATCGTAATGGATAATAAATTACAATTACTGGTTTATCCAAATCCAGTTACCGAAAATCGCTTTACTATTAATGCTATTTCTCTTCCTGCCGGTTCGTACACTATACAATTATATGGAATGGAAGGAAAACTTGTTACTTCTTTTAGTAAAGAGCTTAATGGAAATTTAGTAGTGGTAGAATTAGATAAACATCTTACAAAAGGTATGTACCTGCTGAAGCTAACAAAGGGTGTAACTACTTTTTCAACTACTCTTGTGGCGAAGTAATAATAGTCGGTGTGCCTTTTTTAAAATGTAAGACAAAGCTGTTGGCGAAGATTAGGAGATAACGTTCAGGGCTTGCTGATGTGCTGGAATTTATGTTCGTCCAGCCCGGTACTGAAGCCCAATAGAATTACTGATGATGAAGATAATAACAAAAGCTCAATAGAATTCGGTGAGACCGAACTGCAGCTGATAGCGAACAATAAGATGAGGATTTATTCGTCTGCCAGCATAGCAGCAAACCCCCATCCTATGTTTACAAATCAATAAATTTAGTAACAGTAAAAGAACAGATATAGAAAGAACAAGAGGTGGAATAAGACCGTAAAACCCCATAGGCCTTAGAGCCTTTCTAACATGATA